>CAVXUO010000001.1:0-730403 GCA_963764915.1 uncultured Solirubrobacterales bacterium
CGGGCTCGCCCGCGGGGGCGCTCGCCCTGTTCCGCGAAAATGGGGCGCTGCGCGCGGTGGTGACGGCCGGCGGCAACGGCCTCTCCTCGAGCAGCAGCTACACCACGCCGGGGTTCCCGCCCCCGCAGGCTCCCACCGGCGGGCTCACCGCCGGCCCGGAAAGCGGCGGCGTGCTGCGCCAGACGGCAACGGGCTGGCGCGACGAGAGCCACGAACTCAACCCGGTCGGCGGGCAGGAAGGCTCGTTCGTCTACCTCGACCTCCCCTACCGGCCCGACCCGATCTTCGCGGTGCTGGTCGACCCGACCGGCACGCAGGGGTGGGCGGTCGGCGGGATCTCCAACTCCGAAGATGAAGCGGTCGAGACGGCCGATATCGAGCGCTATCCGGCCGACGGCGTCACGCCGCTCGGCGCGGGCGCCTCGCCGGTGGCCTCGCCCGGTCCGGCGACGTTCGCGTTCGGCGGCGAAGCGCTGTGCGCGGCGCCCTGCTCCGACCGCTCCCATGCCGGCGTGGGCCCGCAGGTGTGGCTGCGCTCGGCGCTGGCGCTCGCCAACCGGGTAGGGGAATCGAGTGGGGGACACCTCGGCGCCTTCTTCGACACCGGCCCAACGTTGACCGCCGGCACGTTCGTCGGCTCCAAATCCCCTCCGATCCCGTTCGCGGATGAGCTTGACGGCTCCGCATCGATCTTCTCCAGCTCTGCCATCCCCGTGTACGACACGATCACCCCCGACGACCTCGACGCCCGCCCCGAGCAGGACGGCAGCGAGGCCACGTGGGAAGCGGCGTTCGCCGCCTTTCCCCGGCCGTTCGGCAGCGCGGGCGCGGTGGGGCCAGCCGAAGAACCGACCCGCTGCGGCACCTCGGCCGGCTGCGAGTCGGCCTACTACGCCGTGGAAAAGGAAGGCGTGTGGGTGCTTGTGCTGGACGACTCCCAGCACGGCGACGTCAACCAGGCGCAGCGCGAATGGATCGAGCGGCGCCTCGGGGCTGCCGGGGCCGAAGCGAAGCCGGTGATCGTCGTGGGCAACTCCGACCTTGGCGCCCAGGTCGCCGCGCACGACATCGAAGCGAGCAGGCTGCTCGCCGCGCTGGTCGGCGAAAACCCCGACGGGGCGGGCGACCCCGCGCACTACGTCGCCTCGGCCTACTTCTACGACTCCCCCGAAGCCAACGTCCAGGAACACCTCACCTACAACGGCCGCCAGCTCGCCGCGTTCGGGTCGGGCACGCTCGGCTACGAGCTGCTCTCCAACGAGGACGCGGGCAACTTCCACGGGGCGAAGGGCATCCTGCTCGGCCACGTCCACACGACAGAACGCAAGGCGAACGACGAAGCGCCGGTGTCGGTGCAGCTGATCCCCGTGATCGGCGAACTGGCGCTCGAAGCGGACAATGGGACGCTGCTGCGTCGCAGCAGCGTGTCGCTGTTCGAAGGGCTCGCGCGTCGCCCGCGTGCGGGGTGCCGGGCGAGCGAGAGCGAAACCGGCGCGTCGCAGTGCCCGGAAGACGAGTACACGCCGATCCCCTCGCTGTGCGTGGTGGCGGGCTGCCAGACGGCGGTGCTACCCGAATACGAACTCGAATCCTCGGATAAAGAAGTGGGCCGCTTCGTCGAGCGCAACACCGCCTCGAGCAACCCGCGAGAAGTGCTGCAGAACGCCAAGGGGGAACCGATCGCCGACGAACGGGAAGCGGGCAAGCCGCTGGCGGCGCAGTCGGGGCTGTTCTGCGCCTTCAACCCCGGCACCACGACCGTCACGATCCGCGCCGGCGGCCTCTCCGCCTCGCTGCCGGTCACCGTGGAGGCGGGCAGCGTGCGCGAGCCGTGCGGCACCGTGCCACTGAAGCCCCGCCCGCTCCCCGAAACGGCGACCAGCCCGCCGCCGCCCCCGCCCCCACCGAGCGTCGCGCCCACCGTGACCCCGGCCTCCTCGGCGCCCCCGCCGGTGCCGCTGCCTCCTCCTCCGCCCGTGGTCGCGCCGGTCCCGACACGCCCGCTGCCACTGCGCACGCCGACGCCGCCGCCCTTCTTCCTGCCTCTGGCCTCCACGCTGCCGGCGGTCGTGTTCGTGCCGCCGCCGCTGCCCCCCGCGGCCAACCCGACCCCCCCGAGCGGCACCTCGGCGGTCACCTCTCCGGTGGAGGCGGCGCAGAAGGAAGAGGAAGAGGAGGAAGCGACCGAGTCGGTTTCCAACCAGGCGGTCGCCTACCGCACCCACGAACACGAGCCGGAGCCCGTCTACCTAATCGGCCTGCTTGTGCTGGCCGCATTCGCCGGAGCCTCGACCGGCCGCCGCTCACGCCGCCGCGGGACGAAGCTGCGGGTGGCCCCGGCCACGGTGTCGAGCGCGCGGGCGCAGCGACGGATGGGCGGAGGGCGGCGGGGGAGGTGGTGAGCTGGTGCAGGACGGCAGCCGGGAGAACGATATCTCCGTCCGCCATCTCGCGACCGGCAAGCCTCTTCACCAAACATTCACCGTTTGGCAACACGATCGTTCACCGCTTGGCAACATGCTGCCCGGCCTGAGCCGGCACTCTTTGGGTTACACGACGTGCCGCTCCCGACTGCCCTCTTGACCACTGCTCGCCGATATCTGCCACTTGCCACGGCGTGCGCACTGCTGATGCTCTGCGCACTTGCGGCCGCGGCTCATGCCGAATGGGGTGAGCTGGGGCACTCCGAAATTCTCGGGCCAAATGTTCACGACGTCACGTTCACATCGAGCGCGAGCGTATTGACGTTTGCCTCGGACTCGGCCGACTCCAGCTACTACATCGGCGACGAACCGAATGTCGGCGAATACAGAATTCAGCGGTTTGTCGGAGGCAAAGAGGAAGCTT
This sequence comes from uncultured Solirubrobacterales bacterium, assembly GCA_963764915.1. Lineage (GTDB taxonomy): Bacteria > Actinomycetota > Thermoleophilia > Solirubrobacterales > Solirubrobacteraceae > Palsa-744. The sequence goes on from CAVXUO010000001.1 coordinate 2,848, forward strand.
CGATCTCGTTTACGCCGCCGGAACCCAAAAAAGCCCACGACGCCGAAGGCGAAACGGCGGTGGGGCTGCAGATCGCCGTCGATCCTAAAAACAGTCGGGTGTATGCGCTTGTTCTCTACAAGCGGCGAAGCGTGAGCGAAAAAGAAGAAGAAGAACCGGAAAAAGAACAAGCACACCTGGAAAAAGAACACAAGGAATGCGAAGAACCTAAGACCTGCTGGGCTAGATCTCCCCTCGACTCCGAAGAACAGGCGGCCGGTGAGCTCTACGCCTTCGAATTGACCGGTGGCCAACTCGTCTCGGCCAAGGAAAACAGCGAACACAAGCCGGCGCCAATCGTGGGTGAAACGACCGCTGAAACGTCGACCACGGCATTTGCGGATCAGAGCGAACAGCCGAAGGAAGCGCTTTTGCATCCCCGCGGTATCGCGGTCGATCCCAATACCGGAGACGTGGTGATCCTCGGTATCCAGGATGAAGAGCCAAACGAAAAGGTCGAGAAGGAAGAAGCCGAAAAACAGTGCCGCGCCGCGGCGCAGTTCGTCATAGTCGCGACCAAATCGGGCACGCTCACCGGGCACGGAAGTCTGGGGCACCGCTACGTCGACAAGGCCAGTGCGCTGCGCCCCGGGGAACTCGGATGCCAACCCGAAGAAGAGACGGATGTGCCGCTTTCCCCGGTGGTCACGCCCGGCGGCAACCTGCTCATCTACTCGGGTGCGCAGGGCGAAGGACAGATCTGGGAAGTGCCGACACCGGGGAGCGAAAGCGGTGAAGGGGAAGTCGAAGCCAAACCCACGATGATCTACGACGAACATCAGCTGGGCTTGCTGCTCAACCTGGAACCGCCCGAAGAAGTCCCCGGCCCGGTCATGTCGTTCGTCGCCGAAGGGCCCGGCACAGAAGGCAGGATCTATCTCGGCGTCCAGGGCTTTGCGCACGAACCGATCCCGCTTGCGCTGCACTACGTAGAATCCGCGGACAAGTCTTCCGAGGTGAGCGATATCGGCTGGAGTGCGGGAGGCGCCGGTGCAATGTGCAGCATCCCCTCGCCCGACAACGTCACCGCGGTCGTGGGTGCCGGCCACGAAGGCGTCTTGGTGCTCGACGCGTATCTCGAAGAAACCGGCTCGCACAGCCCGCGGGTGGAAAGCTTCGCTTTTGGCCCTGGGGGTAGCACGACTGGTTGCCCGCAGGCGACGCTGACCGATCCTCACATGATCTTTGGGCTCAGCCAGGATGCGACCGAAGCGCCGACCAACCAGCCCGTGACGCTGGCCTCCGAACTCAAAGGCGCGGATGCCAAGAGCGTGAAGTGGGAACTTAAGTACAAAGACCCAGTGACCGCCGAAGAAGGCCAGGAAACTGTCGAACAGACCGCCGCGCAGCTCCGCAACGTGCATGGCGAATACGAATTTCTGCCGCTGAAATACGAGTTCAAGCACGCCGGCGAATACGAAATCAGCGAGGTCGTGCAGGGTGACGATCTCGCCGACGAAGCCGTCAAGCCGGCCAGCGTCCTCCATGTCTTGGCGACGGCAACGACGCCGATCCTCAAACCGGCGCTGCCCAAAGCGGTGCGCGTCAACGAAGAAGAAGCGACGCTCGCGGTCACGGTCGAAGACCCAAACGCCGCCGAAAAACCCCAGATGCATCTGAAGAAGATCAAGTGGGAATTCGGCGACGGCACCTCCCGGGAAGTTACGCTGCCGGCCGAATTGCCGAACCCCAGCGAACTGCAGATCAAACACACGTTTTCCTCGCGCTGCAAAGCGGGCAAATGCAAGGTCACGCTAACCGTCGAAGACACGGTCGCCGAAGGGACGCCCGCCAAGACGACTTTTGAAGTCACGGTCAACGAAAGCCATGCTGAAGAAGCTCAGCATCAGAAAGAAGCAGAAGAAAAAGTTGCGCTAGAAGTCAAAGAAGCGAAAGAAAAGCAGGAAGCTGCTGAAAAAGCCGCCAAAGAAGCTCAGGAAGCAAAAGAAAAGCAGGCGGCGGCTGAAAAAGCGGCCAAAGAAGCTCAGGAAGCAAAAGCTGCCAAAGAAGCCAAAGAAAAAGCAGAACAGAAGCATCGCGAAGAAGAAGCGCACAAAGCGCCGACCCGTGCGCAGCTGCTCGCCAAAGCGCTCAGGACGTGCAAGAAAGAGTCCAAGAGCAAGCGCTCCAAGTGCGAAGCGACAGCGCGCAAGAAGTACGGGCCAAAGGGCAAGAAGAAGCGCAAGAAGAAGTAGCCCACGGAGGCTCGGTGGGCTCGGCCCGCGCGACAGAGGCAGGCGTTGGAGTCCCCGCCCTGTGGAGCCAGCCCCAGCCGGTGTAAAGGGCGTGTGAAGCCCTTGTTACGCACTCGGTGCCGCCGCGGTGAAGGAGTGGTGAAGCATCCTCCCCTGCCTGTAAACAGCCGGTGAAATCGGCTCAGGGGCACAGGATGGTAACCCTCTCCAGCTTGACGGCTGCGAGATTTTCGTCTGCGAGGAAGCATTTCCCGCTCGCGCGGATGACTTGGATCTGCGCTGGAACCGGATGACCAACCATGGAGGTAGTTACGTAATGACGTATCACTCCGCACGACGCATGCTCTCGGCGTGTATCGCCGCCGTGGCCCTGGTGGCCGCGATGGCGATGGCGACGGCGGGCACGGCGGGTGCAACCAGCGACCTCACGAAACAGTGCTCGGGGGCCAACATCAAAGGGCAGGGCTCGACCTTCCAGGCTCCCGCGCAGGAACCGGTCTGGAACGTCGACTTCAACGCCAGCACCGACACGAACGTGCTGGGCTGCGCCGGCAACACGGGTCAGGGCAGCCTCGGCAAACCGACCGTGACGTACGAATCGACCGGCAGCCACTCCGGCAGCGGCGCTTGCCTGAAGGGCTTCGGCGACGGCGAAGCTCCGAAATACGAGGAATACTCGTACTGCGGCACCGACGAAGCGCCCAGCGTCAGCGCCGAGGCGGCGATGGAACTCAACAAAGCCTCCAGCGACAAAGAAACAAAAACGATCGAGTCGATCCCGGTGCTGCAGGGCGCGGTGGCGGTGCTGATCCATCTCCCCGCCCACTGCGTCGCCTCGGATGAAGCAAAGGTTGCAGGCAAAGTGGTCAAGGAGGGCCGGCTGGCGCTCGACGACACTACCGTCGCCAAGATCTACGAAGGCGAAATTCGCAACTGGAAAGAAGTTGAAGCAGCTCAGACCGACAACCACGACGTGATCACGTGCACCGGCGGCGCCTCCGAAGAGGAAACGCCGATCAATGTGGTCGTCCGTGATGACAAATCGGGCACGACGCACATCTTCAAGTCGTTCATTGCGCAGGTAGAACCCTCGCACAAAGTCGAAATGGAAGAATTCAACGAAATCAGTGAAGAAGGGGTAAAAAAGAAAAACCCCTGTGGCGTGGTGCTTCTGCCCGAATCGAAGACCTGGGAAAACGTCCAGGAAGGGTGCGAAAACCAGCGCTGGCCGCTCGCAGCCAAAGTCGTCCGGCCCTTCCTGAAGGGTAACCCGGGCGTCGTCGGCGAAGTCAACGCCAAAGCGAGCAGCATCGGCTACGCCGATCTCGCGGTTGCCCGCAAAGAAGGGTTCTTCTCGGACAAATGCATAGCGCCCGCCAAAGCACCTGAATGCGGTGGGGAAAACAAAAAAGGCTCGTCGACCAAGGTTGGCGAACAGAACCACAAGTTCTGGGCCCCGCTCCAGAACAGTTCCGTGGCAGGCGAAGAATACGCCGACCCGGCGAACAACCAGGATCTCGAAAAAATCGATGCCTCCAACTGTGCAAACACCGTGTACGTTGGGAAAATCGGCGAAGTGATCCCGCCCGTCAACACCCGTGAACCATGGGCGACGGTGAAAGCGCAGCTGGTACAGAAAAAGTACCCGATCTGCGGGCTCACCTACGACCTCGCGCTGCGGGAATACAAGCCATACATCCTGCCCCACGGTGGGACGCTGGCTGAAGAAGAAAAAGGCAAAGAAGTGGCCCAGACCACGAGGGACTACCTCCTGTGGCAGCTCAGCACCAAAACACAGGGTGGCGGGTACGACATCAAAGACCACGACTACGAAAAAGTGTCTGGCACGATCCTCAAAGAGGCCGAAGCGGGCGTCAAGGAAATCGGCTGGGCAGTTCCGTAGGGACGCAGGTCGCCACACGGTCGCCGGTGCGGTCGTGATGGTGGCGTAGCACCAGACACACCGATGCGAAAAGGCCGGGGCCGCCCCAAGGAGGGGCGGCCCCGGTTGTCGTTTTGGGCCGGATCTGGCTTGAGCTCGATCACCAAATCTCGACATTTGTTCGATGCCACGTCGCTGCTCATGCCGCGTCTAGCCTGTGGTAGCGGGCGATCATTCTCGGGATCGCTTGGATCGTCCCGCACCGGTAGGATCCCACCGTGCAAGCACTGGAGCTCCAGGATCGGATCGCGGCTTTCCCCCGCTGGCACTACCGCTTCGAGTTCGAGGGCGGAGTCACCACGCCGGTGGTGGACCTCGGCAAAGTCAACCGCCACGAGCAGCGCCGCCGCTACTTCTTCGACGCGCTGCTGCAGGTGGCCGGCGGCTCGCTCAAGGGCCGGCGCGTGCTCGACCTGGGGTGCAACGCCGGCTGGTGGTCGCTGCAGGCGATCGAGGCCGGGACGGACTTCGTGCTTGGCGTGGACAACCGGCAGATGCACATCGATCAGGCCAACCTCGTGTTCGAGGCAAAGGGGGTCGACTCGACCCGTTACCGCTTCGAGCAGGGCGACGTTTTCACACATGGTTTCGGTGACCCCTTCGACGTGGTTCTGTGCCTTGGCTTGATGGAACACGTCGCCAAGCCGGTGGAGCTGTTCGAGCGCATGGCCGCCACCGGCGCTGAGTTGCTGGTGATCGACACCGCTCTCTCTGGCGCGCGCTCGAGCTTCTTCGAAGTTTCACACCTCGAGGAACCCGATGCGCACGGCGAGCTGGTGCTGGTGCCGACCCGCGACGCGGTGATCGAGCTGGCGGCCCGGTCGGGTTACAACGCCGTCGCGCTCGCGCGCAACATCACCGACTACACCGGCATGGAGGACTACCGCCGGCTGCGGCGGCTGGCGTTCATCTGCTCGCGTAGCGTGTCGCTGCAGATGCTGCCGCGGGAGGCAGGCTCACCGCTGGCTGCGCGCTGGAGGACGATGCTTGCCGCGGCGCGACGCGGGTAAGGGGAAGCACACGCGCTTCGTCGCGCGCGGACGATGTGCCGTTTGGATTCACCGCTTGATTTACCTGCTCCGCGAGACGACGCTGAAAGGCCGCTACCGAGAAGCGCTCGGCGTTCGCGCGCGCATGAGTGGGGTCGAAATCGAGCTTGTCGATACCCTCGATCGCCTGTGTGAAGGCATCGACATCATCGACCTTCACCAGCGATCCGGTGTGTCCGTTGAGGACGGTCTCCAGCGCCCCGCCGGCGGCGGCGGCGATCACCGGCCGTCCGGCCGCCTGCGCCTCGACCACGGTGATGCCGAACTCCTCCACGCTCGGCACGATCACGGCGCGGGCGGTGGCGTACAGCTCGACCAGGTCCTTGTCGCCGGCGCGCCCGAGGAACTCGGCCTCGGGGTAGGCGGCCTGCAGCGCGGCGTGGTCGGGCCCGCTGCCGACCACGCGGATCGGCGTGCGCGCGCGGCGGGCGGCCTCGAGCGCGACATGCACGCGCTTGTGGCGGACCAGCTCGGAGACGACCAGCAGCGAGTCGCCGGGAGTGCCCGGCAGGAAGCGATGGGTCTCCACCGGCGGGTGCACGATCGCGGCGTCGCGGCCATAGCAACGCTTGATCCGCTCGCGTCCGAGCTTGGAGATCGCGATATAGGCGTCGACGCGGCGGCTGGCGGCGAGGTCCCACCTGCGAATGCGTCGCAGCTGGCGGCGCAGCAGCGGGCGCAGCGCCGGGGAGACCTCGCCGAGGGCGAACTCCTGCTCGTCCCACGCGTAGCGAAACGGGGTGTAGCAGTAACAGATGTGCACCGCGCCCTCGGGGGCCCGCAGGCCGTGCGCAAAGGCGCTGCTGCTGCTGATCACCACATCGGACGCCGGTGGGCGCAAACGCCCTGCCGCGGTCGGGTAGAGCGGCAGCAGCCGTCTGAAATTCGATTGGCCGGCGCCGAGGCGCTGCAGCGGCGAGGTGGTGATCTCGCGGCCCGCAAAGCGTCCGCCGGTGCCCTGCTCGTCATACAGCAGTGTGAAGATTGGTGCCTGCGAGTAGAGCTCGGCCATCGCCGCGAACGTGCGCTCCGCGCCGCGCATCACCAGCAGGTAGTCGTGTGCAAGGCTGACCCGCTTCACGGGTGGTGAAAAACTGGTGAAGCGAGTCGCGGGAGGCGTGTGGGAGGGACGGATCTGGCCGACCAGCGGCGAGAGGTTGCCTGCCGCTCCAGATGGTGGCGAGATACTGGGTATGTGACTCATTGCAGGTTCACAGTAGGTCCACAGGCCGATCGCACACCGAGTTCCCCCCGGGTCGAAACGCAAGCTATCCGCGGGGGGAAGTGGAGATGTGAAAATGTTGCGGGAGACGGTCACGATTGCGCCCGTTTCGCAACAACAGCGCCAAGTTGGGGTACTCTCAAGCCGTGCGCGAGAGGCCTTCAGGGCACGCGGGGAGAGCCGCCGGGGGCATGCTATGCGCATCCTGATCACGATGCCTTGGGGCCATCGCCTCGGCGGTGCCGAGGCGATGCTGCAGACGGTGCTCGATGGAGCGCAAGCGAGCGGCCACGAGCTGGAGCTGGTGTTCTTCCAGGCGGGGCCGTGGCCGGCTGAGCTGCGGAAAGCCGGCTTTCGCATCGAGGTGCTCGAGGCGGGACGCCTGCGCGACCTGCACCGCCTGAGCGCCGCGGTGGGGCGGCTCGCGCGGATCCTCCGTCGCCGCCAGCCCGACCTGATCCTCAACTGGTCGGCGAAGACGCAGCTGTACGGCGCGCCGGCGGCGGTGCTGGCGGGGATGTCCGATCGCGTGGTGTGGTGGCAGCACGCGATTCAGGCGCGTCACTGGATCGACCGCTGTGCGACTGCGCTGCCGGCGATCGCGATTGGCTGCTCCTCGGAGACGGTCGCCCGCGCGCAGCGGCAGCTCTCGCCGTCGCGGCCGACGTTCGTCGTCGCCCCCGGCACATGTCCGCCTGGCGAGGGCTCACGGGCTGGCGAGGGCAACGGATTTGCTTCCAATGGGCGCAGGTTTGCGGTCGATGGCGACACGCCTGCTCCCAACGACGATTCACGCTCCAAACGAGAGGACGCACGCCCTCCCGGCGGCAGCGCGGCCCTGCTCGACCTTCCCACGGACGTGCCGATCGTCGGCCTCGTCGGGCGGATGGAGCCGTGGAAGGGCCAGGATCGCATGCTCAGCGCCCAAGCGCTGCTGCGCGAGCGGGGGCACCGCATCCACACGGTGATGGTCGGCGGCGACGCCTACGACATCTCGCCCGAGTACGCCCGCTCGCTCCCCGGGCTCGTCGAGCGGTTGGGGCTCGCCGACGACGTCACGATGACCGGTCAGGTGCCCAACGCGGGTCCCTACATCGAGTGCATGGACATCCTCGTCAACGCCTCCGATTGCGAGCCGTTCGGGATCGTGCTGCTGGAGGGCATGGCGCGCGGTGTGGTGGTGGTGGCAGTCGATTCGGGCGGACCCGCCGAGTACGTCGAGGACGGCCGCACCGGTGTGCTGGCGCGCTCGGGCGAGCCGCAGGCGCTGGCCGATGCGCTGGAGCCGCTGCTGGCATCGCCCTCCCTGCGCCACGCTCTCGGCACGGCCGGCCGCGAGCGGTACGCCGAGGAGTTCACCGACGCCGCCATGCGCGAGCGGTTCTTCGAGCGACTGCAATCGTTGGTCGAGCGCCGCCGCAAGGCTGCAGACGCGTCTGTGCGAGCGAGCGCGGCGACGCCGCGGGAGTGCCCGGTGACGATTGTGGCGCACGACATCGGCCCGGTCGGCGGCATGGAGCGCCAGCTGGCCGAGCTGGCGGTGGGGCTGCGGCGCGCCGGCCATGAGGTGCAGACGATCGCGCGCACCTGCGAGCTGCCAGCCGACGCGGATGTCGTCTTTCGCCGGGTGCGCGGGCCGAGCCGCCCGTTCGTCGTGGCCTACCCGTGGTTTGCGTTGGTTGGTTCGCTGCTGGTGTGGCGCCACCGCCGGGGCGTGGTGCAGGCGACCGGCGCGATCGTGCTCAACCGCGTGGATGCGATCTCCGTGCACTGCTGCCATCAGGTCCACCGCGCGAGCCCCAACCGGCCGCTGCCGCTGCTGCGTTGGTATGTGCGCGTGGTGGGGCTGATCGCGCGCGTCAGCGAGCGGGTGTGCTTCCGTGCCAATCGCACGGCGACGTTCGTGTGCGTCTCAGACGGAGTGGTCGCGGAGATGCGCGAGCACTTCCCCGAGCTCGCGGATCGCGTGGTGGCAATCCACAACGGCGTCGACACCGGCACGTTCGCGCCCGGGTTACGCGCGAGCGAGGCACGTGCCTTGCGCGAGCGACTGGGGTTGGCGCCGGGGCGGCTGGTGGTGGAGGGGGAGACGGAGGGGTTGGCGCCAGGGCGGCTGACGGTGGAGGGAGAGACGGAGGGGGTGGTGGTGCCGGGGCGGTCGACGGCGGAGGCGGAGACGGGGGGGGTGGCGCCGGAGCGGCTGGTGCTGGCGTTCGTCGGCGGGGACTGGGGGCACAAGGGTCTGCGCACGGTGATCGAGGCGCTTGCCCGTGCGCCCGAATGGGATCTGGTGGTCGCGGGGCGCGGGCACGTGGCGCCCTATCAACAGCTGGCCGACTCGCTCGGCGTGGGGGAGGCGGTGCACTGGCTGGGGGTGGTATGCGACATGCCGGTGGTGTACGAGCTCGTCGACGCGTTCGTGCTGGCCTCGGGCTATGAGACCTTCTCGCTGGTGACCTTCGAGGCGGCCGCCAGCGGCCTGCCGATCGTGGCCACGCCCGTCAACGGCGTGCGCGAGCTGATCGAGGATGGGCGCAACGGCTTCCTGGTTGCGCCCGAGCCCGGGGCGATCGCGGAGCGCCTACGGCAACTGGCCGCGGACCCGGCGCTCGGGAGCCGTCTGGGCGCCGCCGCCCGCCGATCGGCGTTGCAGTTCAGCTGGGAGGGGATGGTGGCCAAGCACCAGATGCTGTACGAGCGGCTGTCAAGCTGAGCCTGCTCACATGGAGGTGAACTGATCGGCGGGACCCGGCTTGCTCGTTTTCCTGTTGACCGTGGCCCGTATGTCGACCGTTCCCGCTTTGCGCGGTGGGGCCACGACGGTGCATGTGGTTGTCGATGTGCATTCGACAGTTGGGGAGCGCGTTCCGCCGAACTTGACCGTCGTGGCGGTGGCCCCGATGCCAAATCCGGTGCCTGTGATCGTCACGCTCGTACCGCCCGTTGTCGATCCTGTGGCGGGAGTCACGTCGGTGATCGTCGGTACGCCGAATTTGAAGTGGTCACGCGGGTGGCAGCCGCCGGGAGGATTGCGAAGGATGCAGGATTCCGGTCCGCTGGTGCCGTACGGGCTCGTGACCGTCACCAGCGCTTTCCCCGCAGTTCCAGGAGGCGCCACGGCAGTGATCGACTTGTTCGACTCCACCGTGAAGCTCACGGCGCTCGTTCCGCCGAAGTCCACCGCCGTGGCCGGGAGGAAGTAGAGGCCGAGGATCGTTACGCTGGTGCCGCCGGCAGCGGGTCCTTCATCGGGTAGGACCTCGCGTACGACCGGCGGAGAATCGGTGTAGGCGAACTGATCCGCCGCGCTGGCGGCACTGGTGCCTTCCGGTGTCGTCACCGTCACATCCACCGTGCCTGCGCCTGCGGGGGCGACGGCGCCGATGGCCGTCGCCGACCTCACGGTGAACTTGCTCGCGGCGGTCATGCCAAAGTCGACGGCCGTCGCTCCTCCCAGATTGGTCCCGATTATTTCGACTTTTGTACCGCCCTTCGCGGGGCCATCGGCAGGGGCGATGCCCGTGACCGTGGGTGGTTCGGGCGACACCAGTGGGCTCACGGCCAAACCGGGCGTCGCAAGCGATGTATCGGCCACGGCCGGCGTCGCAATCGTAGCGGCCAGAGCGAATGCCGTCGCACCCAAAGCCAGTGCTCGTTGCTGCCACGACGAGCCTCCGGCACCGTGACGTACTGGGAAGCATCTCTCTAAGAATTTCATCTCGGCCTCCTATGCCCGTTCGAAAGGGTGGTGCGGCCCATGCTACGCGCAAGGTGTACCGAGGTTTGACAAAATTGTGACTTTTTGGATAGAGATCACATTTTTGCCTGGGGTGGGTCGATGGAGCTCTCGACCGAGCCGTCCGAGCAAAGATCGCCAGCACGTTGCCTATGCAGGATGGACCCCAGCACGCATACGACGGCGGGGCCGGGCAGCCGCAGCAACCCGATCCCGCCCTCGAGCGGACGGCCTTATGAGGAGGCTGTCTTAGAGTTCGGCCTTATTCGAAGCCCAGGTTGCCCGCGGCGATTTCCTCTTCGAAGGTGCCCTTGAACAGGCCGGTCTTGCCCGCTTCCTGTTTGGCGCCTTCTTCAAACCCGCCTTCGCCCAGGCACTGGCCTTCTTCGTAGCTCCATTCCATGCCCTTGAATTCATTGGCGATCAGGAGCCTCGTCTGCGTGAGCGAGGGGAATTTCCTGATCTCCTTTTCTTCGACCGGCACCTGCTTGCTGGTGTAGACGGCTGACGAGTAGGGTTCTTCGGGCTTTTTCACCGCCTTGGCAGGCACTGTCTGGCGCGGCCAGTCGATCTTGCAGATCTTCCCAGCGATCGAGAACGAGGCGTCGCCCGCGCCGACTTCCACTTCCGATGCGGTTTCGCCCGTACCGAGTTCCGCGAAGCCGTTGACGTGGTACACAAACTTCACAGGTTCTGATTTTTTCGTTTCGGGGTTCACGTTGAAGGTCGTTTTGGTGCCCGCGAGGAAGCCGTTGAAGTCGGTGCGGGTGAGGCATTTTTCAAATTTGACCTCGGTCGAGAAGGTCAGCGACGTGGCCCACGACACCGCGCCTTCGTCGATCGTCTTGCCCGACGTCTTGGCAGCGCAAACGATGTAGAACACGCCGAACTTCAATTCTTGGCTGCGTTCTTCGCCCCCCAGTTCGGTCGAGCCGACGCCGCGGCCCCTGGTCTTGCCGGGTTCGGCTTCCGAGAGCGGCTTGGGCAGCCGGCTCGCGGTGAACTGAGTGGTTGCCAGCGCGGGCGCCGCACAGGCGGCCAGCGCCCCGATCGTGGCGACCATTCCGGCCGCGGTCTTCAAGCGTCTCATTCCTGTCTCCGTTCGCATCGAGGGAAGGTGTTTCACCTTTACTTCACACAACTTTCACACCATGGAAGCATCCCGTCCATGGCCCGAGGATCGCGCGGCGCAGCATATCCGATTTGAGTACGGAAAAACGTTGTAAAGAAAATGTTCACACCTTTCGGTGGTCAACTCTTTGGACTGCGGCGCGTTCCTCGGCGCGCTGTTCATCCTGCCCTCGGGGGCGCCAAACGACGGGTTGATCTAGCTACTGGAATGCAGCGCCCCTACCAGCAGGCGCTCGAAGGCGTCGCTCGCCGCGGGCACCGAGAACAGCCTTTCGACGGCGGCCCGCCCACTCCTCGTTAACTGACGGCACAGCGTGGGCGACGCGCGTAGCTCGCTCAGCCGCGCGGCCAGCTGCGTGGGGTTGCCCTCGGGAAATGTGAGCCCGCCGCCGGTCAGCTCGATCAGCCAGGGGATCTCGCCCGAGTCCGAGCCGACCACGGGGACGCCGCACCACAGCGCCTCGACGACCACCCGTCCGAACTGCTCCTTCCACGTCGGCGTGGTGCGCGAGGGCAGCGCCAGCACGTCGAGCTGCGCGTACGCGGCCGCCATGCCATCGTGGGTGAAGCCGTCGAGCACCCGTACGCGCGAGCCGGGGATTGGCTGTCCCTCTAGCTGTGCTCGCAACTCCCCGTCGCCGATCAGCAGCAGCTCGACCGGGCCGTCCAGCATCCGCACGGCGGCGAGCAGATCGGTCAATCCCTTGCTCTCGACCAAGCGCCCCGCGTAGCCGATCGTGAACGGGCGCGCGGCCTCCCAGGGATCGCCCGCCACATCGGTCGCGCCGGCCGGCAAGTGATGTTCCGTCTCCCCGGAGGGTGGTGCCAGCTCCCACTCGGGGACCGCGTGCGGTGCGAGCGCGACCTCTCCTCTTGCGCCCCACGCGCGCGCCAGGCCCGCGGCGCTGTCCGAGCGAGCCGCCACGAACGACGCGCGGCGCAGCACTCGCGAGCGCAGTCCGCGCACCGGCGGGGGCAGTGCCCGATCGATGTTCTCGGCGCACTGCACCCCGAACGGGATGCCCTGCCTCGCGAACACCCGCCCCCACTGGGTCGCGGAGATCGAATAGGGCTCGGCCTCGACGAATGCCACATCGGGCCGCGCGCCCGTGCTCAATGTGCGGCAACGGGTCAGGTAGAAATGCCGTTGCGGACGCCCCGCCAGCGCGACCGGCGTTGGGCGCAGTGCGTGCTCCAGGCCCGCAAGCGGTTGCGGGGTCATCGTGCGGCGCGAGTACTCGCTGCGCCAGCGGCTCGGGACGACGATCGTCACCTCCCAGTCCCGTCGCTGCAGCTCGCGGTACACCTCCTGGTTGACGTTCACCATTGCCGGATGGCTGATCGCCAACAACCGCCGTCGGCGCTGTGTCGCGGGCGCCGATGGATCGCGGCTCATGCTGCGCGGATCGTGAGGGTTGGGGATCCTGCGCGATGTTGAGTTCTTGTGAAGCCGAGCGGTCGATGCGGGGGAGCTCAAGCGAAGCGGCCATTCATGCAGCGATTGGGGGTTGTGGACGATGGTGATTGAGGTTGTGGGTGATGTGTACTTTTTGTGAAGAGCTTTACTCCAGCCCCGCGATCCTGTCAATCTGAGCCCTCGCGACGCTCACCGGTCGCCTTCCACCGCCCCGATCAGGGGTCCTCAGCAATGAACGAAACGACCGAACCAACGGCCATCTTCGCGCCGATCTGGAGGCGCAAGTGGCTGATTCTGCTTGTGGGGGTCCTCGTCGCCGCGGCGACCTACCTCTACTACAAACGCCAGCCCACCCTTTACACCGCCAGCACGCAAATCTACCTGGGCGGGGGGTCCGAAGAACAGGGGGTGCTCAACAGCACCCAGAACAAAATCACGCTCAACGACCGCGACGTCACCGACCAGGCGACGCTGATCAACTCCAGCTCGCTCGGCGAACCTGTGCACCAGCGACTGATCGCCGAGCACCACCTGGTGGCGGCCCGCGGCAAGGCGCATGCGAGCGCCGCCGGCAGCAGCGACTTCATCACGATCACCGCCGAAGCCCGCACCTCCAAGGGCGCCGAGCAGCTCGCCGACGCCTACGCCGCAGCGTACGTCAAGCGCCAGCACACTCACTACCGGCACGAGGTGAACGCGGCGATCGCTGCCACCCGCCGCCAGCTGGGCCGCATCGAAGCCGGTATGGCCGTCGCCGCTCGAGCCAGGGCGAAGGGAGCCAAGGACGGCGCGGCGGCAGGTGCCGCCAGTGGCGCCGCGACCGTGCAAGCCGCCAACCTCGCCAGCAAGATCAACCAGCTCGAAGGCGACCTCGAGGTAGCCGGCGTGCAGGAGATCAGCTCCGGCAAGACCAAGGCGACGCTGGTGTCGCCGACGCCCAAACGGAACGCGATCTTCGGCTTCGTGCTCGGCCTCCTGCTGGCGTCAGCCGCCGCGGTCCTGCTCAGCCGCTTCGATCGGCGGCTGCGCTCGCTGGCGAGCATCGAGGCGGCCTTCGGGACGCCGGTGCTCAGTGCGCTGCCCGCGGTCCGCCAGCCGGTCGTGCGCACCGGCGGCGAGCCGGCGCCCGCCGAGGGGCTGCTGGAGCCGCTGCGGCGCCTGCACACCACGCTGCAGCTCGGCGACATGCTCGAGCGCGACCGCCAGCGCCCGCCGCGCCTGATCCTGTTCCTCAGCGCCGACGCCGGCGACGGCAAGTCGACGCTGCTGGCCGACCTGGCGCTCGTACAGCGCGACGCCGGCGCGCGCGTAGCGGTGATCGAGGCCGACATGCGCCGGCCGGTGCTGGCGGGGCTGCTCGGCGTCAATGCGCCCTACGGATTGAGCGACGTGCTCGCCGGCGCGCTCTCGCTCGGTGAGGCGTGGCAGAGCGCGATGCACCTGCAGACCGGCGCTGCGGCAGCCGCCGCGCCCGGCGCGGCGCCGGGACTTGCCGCCGGGTCCGGCGCGACGCAGGGCCTCGTGACTGTGCCCGGCGCGGAGCAGGGCTTCGTTGCGGCTCCCGGTGCGGCACGGGGGCTTGCCACCGCACCCGGTCCCAGGCAGAGCGTGTCGGCGCCGCTCGACCCGCGCGGCTCGGTGTCGGTGCTGCTCAGCGGCAGCCACACCGCCAACCCGCCGGCGCTGCTCGCCGGCGAGCGGATGCGCGGCGTGCTGGGCTCAGCCGCGGAGGACTTCGACTACGTGCTGATCGACGCGCCGCCGCCGCTGCAGGTGAGCGACGCGCTGCCGCTGCTCGGGCAGGTCGACGGGATCGTGCTGGTCGCACGCGCCGGGCACACGCACGAGGCGGCGGCGCAGCGGCTGATGCAGTTGCTCGCGCGCGTCTCCTCCGCCCCGGTGCTCGGGGTGCTCGCCAACTGCGTCTCGCGCGGAGAAGTGCAGGAGTACGGCTTCGGCGCTCCCTACGGGCAGCCGACTAGGCTGCGCGATCTGATCGCGCGATGAGCGCCTCCCAGCCGCGCGTGGCCGCTCCGAGCATGGGCGCCCATCCGGCTGTCGTGAGCCGGCGGATCGCGGAGCTGGCGCTGCTCGGCGGCGCCGGGGCGATCGCGCTCGGGGTGGCGCTCGGCATCGCGCTATCGGTGCCCGATCCCAACTTCCCACTGGTGCTGGCGCTCGCGCTCGGCGCGGTGGGGGTGCTCGCGCTCGCGGTCAACACCCGCCTGGAGATATCGGTGGCGCTGCTGGCGATCTACCTGGGGACGCTCGACGGGCCGGTCAAGCTGCTGAGCGCCAACCAGGCGGCCTCGGCCGTCCGCGACGTGCTGATCGCGGCGGTCGCGCTGGGGGCGATCGTGCGCCTGCTCGCCCGCCGCGAGCGCGTGGCGTTGCCGCCGATGTCAGGCTGGGTGATCGCGTTCGTCGCGCTCGTGCTGGCGAACGCCTTCAACCCCAACACGCTGGGGACGTTGAAGATCCTTGGGGGCTTCCGCCAGGAGCTGGAGTGGGTGCCGTTCTTCTTCTTCGGCTACGTGTTGATGCGCTCACGCAAGCGCTTCCGCGAGCTGTTCGTGATTCTCGGCGTGATCGCGCTCGCCAACGGCGCGGTCAGCCTCTACCAGACGCGCCTGCAGCCGGCGCAGCTGGCCAGCTGGGGGCCGGGCTACTCCGAACTGGTGTACGGCAACGAAACGCTCTCGGCGCGCAAGTACCTCAGCGAAGGCGTCGCGCGGGTGCGCCCGCCCGCGCTCGGCTCGGACGCCGGCTTCGGCGGCAGCGTCGGCGTGATCGCGCTCGCCGGCGCCGTGGTGCTGCTGGCCACGATCCGGCGGCGGCGACGGTGGTTTGCTGCGCTGCTGTGCGTGGGCGCGCTGCTCGCGGTCGCCACCTCGCTGGCGCGCCTGTCCGTGCTCGGAGCGGTGATCTCGCTGCTGGCCTTCGGGCTGCTGTGTGCCGGCGCCGGCGTGGGGCGGCGGTTAAGGCGCCCGCTCGGAGCGCTGCTGGCAGTCGCGGTCGTCGCCATCGGGCTCGGGGCGGCGCTGGTCGCGTTCGAGGGCGGCGGGGTCTTCTCGCGCTACGTCAGCATCGAACCCTCCAACGTCGGCTCGACCTCGACCAGCTACAAGGCCGTGAGCCTCGCGCAGATCCCCAACGACATCGCCAACGACCCGTTCGGCTTCGGCCTGGCGACCGCAGGCGCCGCGTCCAACTTCGGCGGGCACACGACGGTGAGGCTCGAAGGCCACGGCCACAGCGCCGAGACGCAGTACAACTACGTCACCGACGAACTCGGGCTGCCCGGCCTGCTGCTGTGGAGCGCGCTCTCGCTGAGCGTGATCTGGATGGCGGTCACCCGCCTGCGGCGCGTCGGCGACGCCGAGATCCGGATCGGCCTCGCGGGCGTGTTCGCGCCGTTCGTCGCGCTGATCCTGATGGGCACCAACGGGCCGGTGATGGCGAGCGCGGCGGCCGGTCCCTTCTACTGGTTCGCGGTTGGGATCGCCGCCTACTGGCTGGTGGGCGCGGGCCGCGCGAGAAGTGACGACTTCGTCAAGGGCCTAACCAAATGAGATCGAGTCTTGTTTGTATGGGGGGCAAAGAAAGAACACGATGCCGCGTGGCGATGGCGATGGCGTCGGCCGGCACGAGGCGCGCGAGAAGTGACGATTTGGTGAGTGGCGCACATGCGGGCGGCACGGAGCGTTGATCGGCCATGAGGCCCCGGCGCTCCCGCGAGCAACGTAAACGCGCGCAGCGGTCCGGCGCCGGCGTGCACGGTGAAGCGACACCGCCCTCGAGCGCCGGCGTGCATGGCGAGGCGGCGCTGCCCTCCACCGCACGCGCGCGGCTGAGCCTGCTGCTCGGCGACCGCCGCGGGGCGGTCGCGATGCTGGCCGGCAGCTCGATCCTCTCCGGCTTTGCGGAAGCCGGGATGCTCGTGCTGCTGACGCAGATCGCTGCCGCGATCGCCACCGGGGCACGGCATGTGCACACGCACCTGGGCCCGCTGCGCCTGCACACGACCGTCGGCGAGCTGCTGGTGGTGGCGCTCGCGCTCACCGGCTTTCGCCTCGCGCTGCAGGTGCCGATCTCGATCCTGCCGGCGCGGATCGGCGCAGAGGTGCAGGCGCGCCTGCGCCGCGACCTGCTGCACGCCTTCACGCGCGCCTCCTGGGACGTGCAGTCGGCCGACCGCGAGGGCCACCTGCAGGAGACGCTCACCAGCCAGGTGATCCAGGCGACCGCCGGCGCGGTACAGGCGACGACCTTGCTCACCTCGCTGATCACGTTCGTCGTGCTGCTGATCTCGGCGCTCGTACTCAACCTGATCGCCGCGGCGATCGTGCTCACCGTGGCGATCGCGCTGTTCGGGCTGCTGCGACCGCTGAGCGCACTCGGCGCCCGCCGCGCGCGCGCGCTCTCCCAGGCGCAGATGGAATACGCCGGGGGGATCGGCGAGGCGATCCGGGTCGCCGAGGACACGCAGGTGTTCGGCGCCGCCGCCGCCCAGCGCGAGCGGATCGGGCGGCTGATCGACTCGGCCCGCGAGCTGTTCTTCCGCACCTGGGTGATCGGCCGGCTCGTGCCCAACCTCTACCAGAGCTTGATCTACCTGCTGATCGTCGTTGGTCTCGGCGGCCTCTACCTCGTCGGCGCCGGCCATGCGGCCTCGCTCGGGGCGGTCGTGCTGCTGCTGGTGCGCGCCGGCAACAACGGCCAGCAGGCGCAAACCTCCTATCAGGGCCTGCGCCAGTCGCTGCCGTTCATCGAGCGCCTGCAGGCCGCCGAAGAGCGCTACGCGCAGAGCGCGCCGCTCGACGGCGGGGCGCTGCTGCCGCGGATCGATAGTCTCGCGTTCGAGCGCATCTCGTTCGCCTACCACGCCGCGCGCCCGGTGCTCTCGGAGATCAGCTTCGCGATCGCCGGCGGCGAGGCGATCGGGATCGTCGGCCCCTCCGGCGCCGGCAAGTCGACGCTCGTGCAGATCCTGCTGCGGCTGCGTCCCCAGGACAGCGGCCGCTACCTCGTCAACGGCGTCCCCGCCGAGCAGTTCGCGCGCAGCGAGTGGAACCGGCGCGTCGCCTACGTCTCCCAGGAACCCCGCCTCGTGCACGCCACCGTGGCGGAGAACATCCGCTACTTCCGCGCTCTGGATCGCGAGGCGATCGAACGGGCGGGGCGCTTGGCGCGCATCCACGACGACGTGGTTTCCTGGCCGCAGGGCTACGACACGGTGGTCGGTCCGCGCGCCGACGCGGTCTCCGGCGGCCAGCAGCAGCGCATCTGCCTCGCCCGCGCGCTCGCGGCGCGGCCGGAGGTGCTCGTGCTGGACGAGCCCACCTCCGCCCTGGACCCGACCTCCGAGCGCTTGATCCAGGAGTCGCTGACGGCGCTCAAGCACGAGCTGACGCTGTTCATCGTCGCCCACCGCCTCACAACGCTGGACATCTGTGACCGCGTGATGGTGATCGTCGACGGCCGCCTGGCGGCGTTCGACACGACCGCCTTCCTGCAGACGCACAGTCCCTACTACCGCACCGCCTCGGGGCTCTCCGCGAGTGCGCCGGCGGGGCTGCTGGGGGTGCGGTGAGCGTGTCTCGATATGTGCGCCATCGGGGGCGGGTGGCGCGGTGAGCGCCTCTTTCGAGACGCGCGCGGGGGCGCGGGGGCACGGAGGCCCCGCGGCGGGAGCCTCGTTGGCAGACCCACCCGCGCGGACGATCTCAAAAAATGGTCGCCTGCCGGACTTCTTCATCGTCGGCCAGCCCAAGGCCGGCACGACCGCGCTGTATGAGATGTTGCGCCGCCACCCGCAGATCTTCATGCCCGACGGCAAGGAGCCGTGGTACTTCGCGCGCGAGTTGCACGAACGCACGCCGCCACGCCCGGAGGGGACGCCCGCCACGCTCGATCAGTACCTCGCGCTGTTTGCCGCGGCGGGTGGTGAGCAGCGCGTGGGCGAGGCGAGCGCCCTGTACCTGTGGTCACGTACCGCCGCGTGCGGGATCGCGGAGGTGGCGCCCGGCGCGCGGATCGTCGCGATCTTGCGCGAGCCCGCCTCGCTGCTGCGCTCGCTGCACCTGCAGTTCGTCGAGACCTACGTCGAGACCGAGGCCGACCTGCGCACGGCGCTCTCACTGGAGGCCGCCCGGCGCGAGGGGCGGCAGGTGCCCCGCCACACCTACTGGCCGCAGGCGCTGCGCTACTCCGAGCACGTGCGCTACGTCGAGCAGCTGCGCCGTTTTCATGAGCTGTTCGGACGCGAGCGGGTGTTGGTGTTGATCTACGACGACTTCCGCGCCAACAACGAGGCCACGGTGCGCCGGGTACTGCGCTTCCTGGAGGTCGACGACGACGTGACGATCGAGCCGGTCGAGGCTAACCCCACGGTGCACGCTCGCTCGCAGCGCCTGCACGAGCTGCTGCACGCGGTATCCGTGGGGCATGGCCCGTTCTCGCGGGCGGCGAAGGGGACCGTCAAGGCGTTCATCCCCACCGGGTTGCGTCGCCGTGCACGCGACGCTGCGCAGCGGCGCATCGTCTTCGCCGAGCCGCCCGCGCCGGATCCGGAGCTGATGGCTGAGCTGCGCCGTCGCTTCAAGGGAGAGGTGGTGGCGCTGAGCGAATACCTCGACCGCGATCTCGTGGGCCTGTGGGGCTATGAGGACGTGGGTAGTGAGGACGCGGGGCTATGAGGACGCGAGTTGTGAGGGCGTGGGTGGTTGTGAGGACGCGTGGTTGTGAGGCGTGGGCGACGAGAGGGTGGAACTGGGATGGGTGGGGGCTATGACCGCCTCGGCTGACATGCCCACGCTTGCGCTGGCCCCCTCCGTTGAGGTGCGGGGCAGGGTGCCCGACTTCTTCATTCTCGGCCACCCCAAGTGCGGCACGACGGCGCTGTACGAGATGCTGCGCAGCCACCCGCAGGTTTTCATGCCCGCACTGAAGGAGCCCGCGTACTTCGCCACCGACCTGCGCTCGCGCTTTCAGCGCAAAGCCTCCGGCCAGCTGCCCGTGACGCTCGAGCAGTACCTCGCGCTGTTCCGCGCGGCGGCGCCGACGCAACTGGTGGGGGAGGCCTCCTCTGGGTATCTGGTGTCCACCACCGCGGCGCGCTCCATCGCCGAGCTGCAGCCCGGGGCGCGCCTGATCGCGATCCTGCGCGAGCCCGCCTCCTTCCTGCGCTCGCTGCACCTGCAGCTTTTGCAAAACCACATCGAGAGCGAGCGAAGCCTGCGCCGGGCGCTCGCGCTCGAGCCCGCGCGGCGTCAGGGCCGCCGGATCCCGCGCCGCTCGCCGCGCCCGCAGGCGCTGCTCTACTCCGAGCGCGTGCGCTACGTCGAGCAGCTGCGCCGCTACCGCGCGGTGTTTGCGCAGGAGCAGCTGCTGGTGCTGATCTACGACGATTTTCGCGCCGCCAACGCCGCGACGGTGGGGCGGGTGCTGCGCTTCCTCGAGGTGGACCCCTTGGTGCCGGTCGAGCCGAGCGAGGTCAACCCGACGGTGCGGATGCGCTCGCAACGGTTGGACGAACTGGTGCACACGCTGACGGTCGGGGGCTCTCCGCTCGCGCGCGCGGTGCGGGCACCGGTGAAGGCGCTGGCGCCACGGCGGCTGCGCCACGCCGCGCTGCACGGCGTCCGGCGCCGCTTCGTAGTCGGCGCGCCGCCGCCGTCCGACGAGGGGTTGATGTTGGAGCTGCGCCGGCGTTTCGAGCCGGAGGTGGTGGCGCTGAGTGAGTATCTCGACCGCGACCTCGTGAGCCTGTGGGGCTATGACCGTCTCGGCTGACACGACGATGCCCGACTCCGGCGATCGGGCGCTCGGTGGGGGCTCGCCGGAGTTCAGTGGTCGGGGCTCGCTCGCGGACGAGGCGGGGGCCAGCGTCGGCGTGGGCGCCGGCGCCGCTCGGCCCGCGCGGCGCACGAGGGTTCCCGACTTCTTCGTCGTCGGTCACCCCAAGTGCGGGACGACCGCGCTCTACCGGATGCTGCGCTCTCACTCGCAGATCTTCATGCCCGACCTCAAGGAGCCGTGGTTCCTGGCGCCCGAGCTGCGCTCGCCCGTGCGCGAGACGGTCCTCGGCAGACGGCCCGAGACCCTCGAGCAGTACCTCGCGTTGTTTGCGCCCGCGCGGCCCGACCAGCGCGCCGGGGAGGCCTCCTCCTCCTATCTGATGTCTCCCTCCGCCGCCGGGCGCATCGCCGAGCTCTCGCCGCGGGCGCGGATCGTCGCGATCCTGCGCGAGCCCGCCTCCTTCCTGCGCTCGCTGCATCTGCAGAACGTGCAGGTGCACGTTGAGGTTGAGCGCGACCTGGGCCGGGCGCTCGCGCTCGAGGACGAGCGGCGCCGGGGACGCCACATCCCGCCCGGCTGCCCGCGCCCGCAGGCGCTGCTGTACTCCGAGCACGTGCGCTACGTCGAGCAGCTGCGCCGTTTTCACGAGCTGTTCGGCCGCGCGCGGGTGCTGACGTTGATCTACGACGACTTCCGCGCGCGCAACGAGGCGACGGTGCGCCGCGTGCTGCGCTTTCTCGAAGTCGACGAGCTGGCGCCGATCGAGGTGGTCGAGGCCAACCCGACCGTCGCCGTGCGCTCGCTGCGCCTGCACCGCGCCGTGCAGGCCGTGCAGGTCGGACGCGGGCCCGTCGCCGAAGCCGTGAAGGCGTCGGTCAAGACGATCACCTCGCGGCGGCTGCGCCACGCGGGGCTGCGTGCGGTTCGGCGGGGCGTGGTCTTCGGCGCGCCGCCCGCGCCTGATGTTGAGCTGATGGCGGAGTTGCGCCGGCGGTTCGCGCCGGAGGTGGTGGCGTTGAGCGAGTACCTGGAGCGCGACCTGGTGGGACTGTGGGGCTATGACGCCATCGCTTGAGCAGGCGCCGGCGCCGCGGGTGGGCGGGCGCGCGGCATTGGAGGGGGAGGAGGGGGGCAGTGTCGGAGTGAGTCCCGCTGCTGCCGGGAGCCGGGTCCCCGACTTCTTCATCGTCGGCAACCCCAAGAGCGGCACCACGGCGCTGTACGAGATGCTGCGCCGCCATCCACAAATCTTCATGCCCACGTTGAAGGAGCCGAACTTCCTTGCCGCCGGTGAGATCCCGCCTGGGGCGGACTGGGCGCCACGCGCGGCGCCCCCATCGCCCAATCCGCCGCCCGGGTTCTCATCCACGCAGCAGTCCGGTGGGCTCCCCCGCACGCTCGACGAGTACCTCGCGCTGTTCCTCGCGGCGCGGCCCAACCAGCGTGCCGGGGAGGCCTCGCCGTCGTATCTGCGCTCGCCGATCGCCGCCGGTCGCATCGCCCAGCTTGCACCCGCCGCGCGGATCGTCGCGATCCTGCGTGAGCCCGCGAGCTTCGTGCGCTCGCTGCACATGCAATACCTGCAGGACCACGTCGAGACCGAGCGGGATCTGCGTAGGGCGATCGCAAACGAGGAGCTCGTGCGCGACGGCAGGACGGTGTTGCGCTACTCCGAGCGCGTGCGCTATGTCGAGCATCTGCGCCGTTTTCACGATCTGTTCGGGCCCGATCGGGTGTTGGTGCTGATCTACGACGACTTCCGGGTGGACAACGCGGCGACGGTGCGCCGGGTGCTGCGCTTCCTCGAGGTGGACGACGGTGTGGCAATCGCTCCGTTGGAGGCCAACCCGACCGTCCGCATGCGCTCGGTGCGCCTGGCGCGGTTGACGCTGGCGGTGCGTACGGGGCGCGGCCCGCTCGGGCGTGCGCTGAACGGGTCGATCCGTGCGCTCACCTCCGAGCCGATGCGCGCCGGCGCGATGCGTGTGGTGCGCGGGCGCGTTCTCTACGGTGCGCCGCAGCCGCCGGATGAGGGTTTGATGGTGGAGCTGCGGCGGCGGTTTGCGCCGGAGGTGGTGGCGTTGAGTGAGTACCTCGACCGCGATCTCATCGCCGAGTGGGGCTATGACCGCGTCGGCTGAGTGCGGTGCTGTGCGCGTGTCGTCCGAATCTGGCGCTGTGGCGTCGGGCGGGTGTGACGCGGCGGCGTTGGCTGAGCCGCCTCGCGTGTCCTCGCGAGTCCCCGACTTCTTCATCGTGGGACACCCCAAGTGCGGCACTACCGCGCTGTACGAGATGTTGCGGCGCCATCCGCAGATCTACATGCCCGCTCTGAAGGAACCGATCTTCTTCGCGAGCGAGCTGCCGCCTCGCGCGCACCGCTACCGCGCGCCGGCGACGCTTCAGGAGTATCTCTCCCTGTTCGACGACGCCCCACCCGGGCAGCGTGTGGGCGAGGCCTCCGCCTCCTATCTGTGGTCTCCCACCGCGCCGGGCCGGATCGCTCAGCTCGCCCCCGCCGCGCGGATCGTCGCGATTCTGCGCGAGCCCGCGAGCTTCGTGCGCTCGCTGCACTTGCAGTGCCTGCAATCGCGTTATGAGACCGAGCGCGACCTGCGCACGGCGCTCGCGCTGGAGGAGGCCCGGCGTCGAGGGCGGAGCCTGCCGCGCCACTCGCGCTGGCCGCAGGTGCTGCTGTACTCCGATTACGTGCGCTATGCCGAGCAGCTGCGCCGCTATCGCGCGCTGTTTGCCCCGGAGCAGATGCTGGTGCTGATCTACGACGATTTCCGTCGCGACAACGAGGCGACGGTGCGGAGGGTGCTGCGCTTCCTGGAGGTGGACGACACGGACGAGATCGACGCGCTCGAGGCCAACCGCTCGGTGCGGGTGCGCTCCCCGCGGCTCGATGATCTCATCCATGCCGTGTCGATCGGGCAGGGGGCAGCGCGCGCCCTCAAGGCGCCGCTGATCGCGCTGACGCCGCGTCGCCTGCGCCGCGGCGCGATGCGGACGATCCGGCGGCGGGTGCTCGTCGGCGCGCCGCCGCCGCCCGACGAGGCGCTGATGCTCGAGCTGCGCCGCCGTTACCGGCCCGCGGTAATCGCGCTGAGCGAGTATCTGGGTCGCGACCTGGTCGCGCTGTGGGGTTATGACCACCTCGGTTGAGCCGCGGGTGCGCGGATGGCTCGACGCGCACTGGCGGGTCGAGCAAGAGCGCATTCAAGCAGAGGTCATGCCCCCCGGCCGGACCGTCGTCTCGTGCTCGACGCCGCTCGGCGTGGGCGGTCTCGGGCGCCACCTGCAGGAGGCGATGGACGCGCTCGCGCGCCGAGGGGCGGCGGGGGTTTGCATCTGCGATCCGAGCGACGGCCAAGGAGCGGGCGACACCCAGTTCGATACCCCCCACCGTGCCGGGGGCGTACGCGCGCTCGCCAGCGCCATCGCCCCGCTCACGCGCCGCTCGCCGCCGTGGAGCGCGTGGGCGGCGAACGTCGCCTTCGACCTCGACGCCGCGCGGCGGCTGCCGGCGGCCGAGCACTTGATCGCGTTCAACGGCTCGGCGCTGCTGCAGCTGCGGGCCGCCGGGCGCGCGCGGATGCAGTCGCTGTCGCTGATGTCCGCCAACTCGCACCTGCGCCGGGTCGTGCGGATGTACGCCCTCGCCCACCGCCAATACCCGCTGGAGCGCCCGTGGGCCACGCGCCTGCTGGGGCGCAACCTCGCCGAGTATGCGCTCGCCGATCGCATCTACGTCTCCTCCGGGCACGCCTGGGAGTCGTTCGTCGAGGAGGGGGTGCCCGAGGGGCGGCTTGTGCGCTTCCCGCTGACGCCCGCCCCCCGCTTCGTACCCGACGCGGACGCACGCGCGTCCTCGTCGAGCTTCGACATCGTGTACACCGGCAGTCTCTCCGTCGCCAAGGGCGTGCCCTTGCTGATCGACGCCTTCCGCCGGCTGCCCTACCCCGATTTGCGGCTGGTGTTGGCGGGAGGCTGGGGTACGCGGGGGATGCGGCGCTTCGTGCAGCGGGCCTGCGCCGAAGACGCGCGCATCGTCGTGCGTCCGGGGGACCCGTTGCCCCATCTGCGGCGTGCGGCGCTGTACGCGCACCCGAGCTACGAAGACGGGTTCGGCTACGCGCCCGTCGAGGCACTCGCCTGCGGCGTTCCGGCGATCGTCAGCGCCAACACCGGCATGCGCGAGCTGATCGAGCCCGGTCGCAACGGGCTGGTCGTGCCGACCGGCGATCTCGACGCGCTCTCGCAGGCGCTCGAGGCCGCCTACCGCGGGGAGGTCTTCGGTGAGCAGTGAAACGTGCGGGCTTGCGCGAGCCGGCCGTGGCTCGGCGACGGCTGACTCCGAGCGGGCAGCCGGTGGAGGGCACGAGCCCGATCCTTGCGCGCGGGTACCGGCGCTGCGCGTTGCTGTCGTCGGCATGTCCATGGGGACGACCTGCGGCGCGCGCGACCACGCCCTGCTGCTCGCCGAGGGGTTGAGCCGCGAGCAGGTCTCCTGCTCGCTGCACTGGCTGGATCGCCGCGAGCAGTCGGTTCGCGACGGAGGGGTCGAGATCCGTGCGTGGGGGCGGGCGCTCGGCGGCGAGCTGGCGCGCGAGCGCCCGGACGCGATCCTCTTGCACTACTCGGTCTTCGCCTTCTCCCACCGCGGGCTGCCGCTGTTCGTCGCCCCGGCGCTCGCGGTCCTGCGCCGCTCGGGGATTCCCGTGGTCACCGTGCTGCACGAGTACGCCTACCCGTGGCGGCACGGCGGCTTGCGGGGCAAGGTGTGGGCGATCACGCAGCGGGCGCTGCTGCTCGACGTGATACGCAGCTCGTCGGCGGTGCTGCTCACCACCGACTTCCGCGCGCGGTGGCTGCAGTCGCGGCCGTGGCTGCCACGACGGTCGGTCGCGTTCGCCCCGGTCTTCTCCAACCTGCCGCACCCCGTTGGGGAGCCGTCTGCCGGCGGGTCGTCCGCCGGTCTCCCGGCGACGCCTTCGGACCCCTCGGGGCCGCCCCTTGACCGGACCGACCTGTCTTTGGTGTCAGCGCGCTCGGCGCATCGGGCGCAGCCGGTGATCGGGCTGTTCGGCTACTCCTACCAGGGGGCCGCGCTCTCGCTGGTGCTCGACGGGATCGTGCTGCTCGCCCAGCGCGGCGTGGCGCCGCGGCTGGTGCTGCTAGGGGCGCCGGGGCGCACCTCGCCGGTGGCAGGGACGTGGCTGCGGGAGGCCCGGGCGCGTGGGCTCGAGCACGCGCTCGAGTTCTCCGACACGCTCCCCGCGCAGGATCTCTCCAACGCGCTCGCCGCCTGCGATCTGCTGCTGTTCGTCGACGCCGCAGGTCCCTCCTCGCGCAAGGGCACGCTCGCCGCCTCGCTCGCGTCGGGCCGGCCGGTGCTGGCGATCGACGGCCCCCGTCGCTGGCTGGAGCTGGTCTGGGGCGAGGCCGCGTTGGTGGTCGAGCCGACGGCGCCGGCGCTGGCCGATGCGATTCAGGGACTGCTCCGCGACGACACCGCACGCGAGGCGCTCGGGGCACGGGGGCGTGAGTTCGCCGCGGAGCGGATGGGCGTGGCGCGCACGGCGCAGGCCGTTAGAAAGCTGCTTGACGGAGTTCACGCGGACAGTGCGACAGCCCCTTGCGCCGCCTCGCTCTCCTCCCAGCTCGCGCGTGCGGCGCGGTAGGCCTCCAGCAGCGCCCCGACATGTCGCTCGGGGGAGAACCGCGCCGCCACCATCTCCCTGCCGGCCATGCCAATCGCCTGCTGGCGCTCCCGATCGGCGAGCAGCGCATCGAGTGCCCGTGCGAGCCCCTGTACGTCTCCGGGTCGGACACCCACCCCGGTTACGCCGTCCTCCAGCCAGTCGGTGATCCCTCCCGTGAGGCTGGCGACCACCGGCCGGCCGGCGGCGAGCGCCTCGATCCCAACCAGTCCGAATGGCTCGGGCCACAGCGAGGGGATCGCCACCACCGACGTGTTCACCAGCTCCTGCGCCAGCTGTTCGGGGTCGAGCCAACCGCGGAAGTGCACGCGTCGCTCGATCCCCAGGCGCCGCGCCAACCTGCGCATCGCCGCAAGCTGCATGCCGTCGCCGCACACGACCAGCTCCGCATCCACCGTGCACACCGCGCGGATCAGCACACCGAGGCCCTTCGGCTTCACGACCCTGCCGGCGAACAAGATGCGTCGCGCCGCATGGTCGTCTGGGTACTGCCGCGGCTCGCCGGCATCGCGCGGGTCGCGGGGATCGTGAGGCTCGCGGGGATCGCGGGGCTCACGGGGATAGTGCGGCTCGCGGGGCTCACGGGGATCGTGCGGCTCACGGGGCTCACGGGGATCGTGCGGCTCGCGGGGATCGCGCGGCGCGTGCCGCCCACGGGGATCGCGCGAGGCGGGCGGAGCGGGCGGTGTCAGCGTGGTGAACAGCGGGACGATGGCTCGGTGCGTCACACCGTTGACCGCAAGGTGTCGCTCCACGACGCCCGAATACGCCACCGCGAGGTCGGCGCCGCGCAGGGCTGCGAGCGCGTGCGTCGTCTGCCGGTAGGAGGCCGGCAGCGGCCGCGGGTTGCGCACGTGCGCGCAGCCGCGCAGCGCGAGATTGGGGACACAGCCCGGCCCGTGCGGTCGTGCGCACTCCGTGCCGGGGCGGAAGTAGTGCACGCCGGCGGTGCACGCCGTGTACCCGTGGGCGCTGACCACCACCGGCGCTTTGATCCGCAGGGCCGTTACCATCTCCGGGTCGTCGAGTTGGTGCAGGTGAATCACGTCGGGGCGTGCCGATGCCGCGGCGCCGAGCCGCGCATCGATCGGAACGTGTACCTTGAAGAGCTCGGTGCTGTGGTGCACCGTCACGCCGGGCACGTGCAGCTCCGGGTCGACTTTCGCCGCCGCCACCGTCACGCGCAGGCCCTGCTCGGCGAGCAGCCGGGCGCTCGTCTGGACGTGTGCCGCCACGCCACCGTTGCGCCCCCACAGCGGGGTGCCCAACAGCACCGAGCGTGGTAAGGCCGACATCGCGTTGGATGATATCCCCGCTGTGCCCGCGAAAGTGGGTAGATGTGTCTTTTATGTGAATCCGCCGGGGTGGGCGGGCGGCATGCGAGAGAATGCCGGCGCGATGCAAGACCAATCGACAGCCGCCGCTGCGCCGGACGCCACCGCTGCTCGCCCGCAGGTCGTGTACGTGATGGGATCGGGGCGCAGCGGCAGCACGATCCTCGGCGTGGCGCTCGGCAATTGCGATGGTGTCTTCTATGCCGGCGAGCTCGACAACTGGCTGGTGCGCTCGGGCACCCCGGTGCTCGGAGGCTTGGAACGGACGCGCTTCTGGAGCACCGTTCGCGACGATGTTTCGGGAGCGCGCGAGCTCTTCGGCAACCAGGCGCAACGCGACCTGGAACGCTCGTTTGCGCCGTTTCGGATTCACCGCCGGCGCGCCCGGCGGCAGCTGCGCGAGGGCTACCGCCGGGTCACCGAGGATCTCTACCGGGCGATCGCCCGCGCGGGGGGAGTCACACACGTAGTCGACACCTCACACTTCCCACTGCGTGCACGCGAGCTGCAGGCGCTCGATGGCATCGACCTCTACCTGATATTCCTGGTGCGCGACCCCCGCAGCGTGGTCGACTCGTTCAACCTGTACCTGAATCGCAACGACGTCGCCGAGCGCCGGCTGCGGGTGCTCAGCACCAACGCCAACCTGTGGCTGACGCACCTGCTGTCGGTGCTGGTGTTCCTGCGCCAACCGCGCGAGCGACGAATGCTGCTGCGACACGAGGAGCTCCTCGCCAACCCGGAGGGCATGCTCGGCGAGATCCTCGATCGGGTGGGGAGCACCGCCGCGCTTCCCGACCTGGCATCGCTCAGCACCGGCTTGCCCCTGAACGGCAATCGTCTACTCTCCGCCGATGTCGTCTCGCTCAAAAGTCAGGCGGTCGTGGCGCGAGGTGGCTCGCGCATGACCGCGCTGTTGCAGCTTCCATGGACGGCCGTCTTTTCCCGACTCGGCCCGGTGGCGAGCGTATCGGCCACGCGCACGGCATCGGCTCCGGGCACGACATCGGCCGCTGGCGCAGCATCGGCCCCGAGCAAAGCATCGGCCGCGCCCACGAGCAGCTAGCGACCGTGCCCAGGGAGGACAGATTCACGATCGCGGGCGCCTGTCCGCCCTGCTGCGTCCGGGGTTGCCGGAGGCGGGGAGATCATGACCCGCTCGCCGCTTGACATAGCTCGCAAGACCTACCGGCGCTCGCGGACGCTGCTCGAAGCCTATCGGGAGCGTCGCTTCAGCACGCGCCTGCGCTTTGACCCGCAAGCACCCGAGCTGCTGCTCTCGCCACACTGGGATGACGCCGTGCTCGACTGCTGGGGCGTGCTCACCAGTGGGCGTCAGGTGACCGTGGTCAACCTCTTCGCGGGGGTGCCGCCTGCCGGGCGTCTGGCGCCGTGGGACGCGATCACCGGCGCCACCGACTCCGCCATTCGGGCCCGCGAGCGGATCGCCGAGGACGTCCGTGCGCTCGGTCGCGCCGGCCGCATGCCGGTCAACCTGCCGCTGCTGGACGCCCAGTACCGAGTAGGCGCGCCTAACCCAACCATGGAGGAGGTCGACCGCGCGCTCTGCGCCGTGGCGCCCAGCGCATCCCGGGTGCACGTGAGCGCGGGCGTGGGCGGTCACCTCGATCACCTGCTCGCGCGCCGCTATGGGCGCATGCTGCTGCGCGCGGGCCTGCCGGTCACGCTATACGCCGATCTGCCCTACTGCGTCATGCACGGGTGGCCGCACTGGGTCGATGGCACCGAGCCCGATCCCCACCGCAATGTCGATGCGTTCTGGCTCGAGTTTCTCAACGGCGTGCCGGAGCTGACGGGGCTGCGCGATGCCCACGTCGAGCGCCTCGACGACGCCGCCGCCGCCGCGAAGCTTGCGGCCATGCGCTGTTATGAGACCCAGTTTCCCGGGCTCGACGGCGCCGGGCGCCTGCTCTCCGATCCGGAGATTCACCGCTTCGAGGTTCGTTGGGAGCTCGATCTGAGGCGCTGAGCTTGGTCCTTGTGCCTGTTCCGCGGGCGACGTAGATTGCAGCCCGAGGACTCCTCGGACAGCCACGCTCACGGGTATTCGATCGTGAGGATGCGTGGGTAGTCGGTGGCGGTGATTTCGATGGTGGCGGTGTGGCCGGTTTGGGTGATGAGCTTGGCGGGGGTGGTTTCGTTGCGGAGTGGGTCGTAGGCGGTGATGGTGGGTGGTGTGGTGGTTTCGGGGAGGCTGCCGAGGGTGATGCGGAAGGTCTCGTTGGGGAGGTCGAAGCGGTGGATGTCGGTGGTGGGCGCGTCCGGTTCGTAGAGGGTGAGCAGGTCGCGGGTCATCACGTAGACGGGGATCACGAAGCGGGTGGGGGAGGCTTGGAAGGGGAGGACGGCGAGCACTTCGCGGTCGTAGAGGTTGGGGTGGGCGGTGGTGCCGTCGCCGGTGAATTGGGCGTGGTTGCCGTCCTGGGCGATTGAGAGGAGGGTGAGTTGGCGGAGGTTGGGGCCGGGGCCGGGGCCTTGGAATTGGGTGAGCATGTTGCGGAAGCCGTTCATGGTTTCGCCGCCGAACGTGTCGCCTGGGTAGGTTTCGGGGTGAGCCTGTAGGGCTGAGTAGAAGCTGGAGGGTATGAGTGCGAGGGCGTGGCCGGTGGCGGCGTAGAAGTACTCGCGGGTCATGCCCTTGTTGATCATTGCGACGAGGCTGCGTAGTAGTGCCTTGGCTTGGAAGTGGGTCTTGTCGGCGGGTGTGAGGGTTGTTTGGGCGGGTGTGCTCTCGTCGGGGCCGACCACGGTGGCGCCGTTCAGCGAGAGGTTGTACTCGGTCATCCACTTCTGCAGCGGCGCGCTGCCGGGCGGGCCGACGTTGCGGCCGTGTGGCAGCCCGTACACTTCGGTCGTCATCGGCGCGAGGTCACGTACGATCGTCTCGGTTTGCGTCGCCGCGAGGTAGTACTCGGGGAACAACGACTGGTAGTGGGGCACGAACAGCGGGGCGAAGCTGTCCTTCAGGGTGTCCCGTTCGCCCAGGGCGCCCAGCGGTACCAGCGACCGTTCCTGGTCGGCGGCGGGGAAGGTTTTGGCGCCGTTGTACAGATGCTTGCTGAGCGCCGTGAGCCCAAGTGGCGCATTCGCGCCGGAGGGGAACGGCGTCTGGCTGGCGAAGCCGTCGCTGATGCCGACGCCCGGGCCGACGCCGTTGGCGGGGTTGCGCACATAGGCGACCGTTTCATCGAGCAGCGTTTTGGTGATTTCCCTGGTCGCCGCGCTGACACCTTCGGTGCCCTCGGGCGTGTCGTAGTATTCGGCGTTGAGGAACTGCGAGCCGAAGCTGAGCTCGTTCCACACCTCGAGGTCATACCCTTCGGGGCCGAAGATGCTCGTGGCCTCCTTGCAAACCGTCGCCACGTAGCTCAACCAACCGGCAAGGGTTTCCTGGAAAGCCGGGTTGGGTTGGCCGTTCGCGAGCGTGGGCTGGGTGAAGGGGGCGTACAGCAGCGTGGCACCCTTGTGCGCGCCGGCCGGCAAGGCGGCCGGCAGCGGTTTGGAGAGCGTCGCGTCCTCGCCGGCGACGGAGTCGATCAGGATGTCGGGGTCGCCGCCGAAGGCGAGCCCGTCGAAGCCGGTCTTGCCGGGCACGACCGCCGCGGCGGAGGCCGGTGTGAGCGCCACCGTCTGGGCGCCCGCCGGCGCTTCGGCGGTTGTTTCCAGGTTGATCGCCCGCGCCGGGGTGGGGCCCTCGCTGTTGGCGTCGAGCAGGATCAGCGGCCGCAGTCCGTGCTCGTGCAGCGCTTCGAGGCGTGTGCGCACGCTCGCTTCGTTGCTGAACTGGGTGGGATCGCCGTAGGAGAGCGCGTCCCAGTTGATCGCGATGCGCGCCAGCTTGAAGCCGCTGTCCCGCAACAGTTGCGCGGTCGCTTGCGCCTCGGGCGCGCTCACGTTGAAGTTGATCCCGAGCGATTCCGTGAGGCGCGAGGCCGGCCACGTGTCGAGGTAAGCGCGCCAGGGCTGGATCCAGAACGAGGTCGTTCCGAACGGTGCCTCGGTCAGGTACTTGGCGTCAATCGGGTCGGTCACCGTCCCACCCGGGCCTTCCCCTTCAAGCTGCTCCGCCGAGTCACCTTCATGTTCGGTGGAGTCGCCGCCCAGTTTCGCGGAGGAGCTGCCCGCTTCCGAGCCGCCGCCGCCTTCCGAGCCGTCGTCGCCCGGTTCGCCGGGCGCTTCCTCGGATGGTTCGCTCTGTTCGGCGCCCGTGTCCGCGCCCACCACTTCCGGGGAGGGCAGTTCGCTTTCCGGAGCTTCCGCTGTGGAGCCGTCGCCGGCGCTGCTTCCTGCGCTGCTGCCGGAACTCGCGGGGGAGTGGTGGGCCGGCTGACGTCCCTCCTTGGTCGTGCGCTTCTTCGCGCACTTCGCCGAGGAGCGCCGATGGCCGGCGGACTCTCCGTGGTGCTTCGCGGCGCAGAGCCGGCGGGCGCTGCTTGGATGCGCGACCGAGCGAGGGTACCCCGCTCCCGCTGCCGCCGCGGGCCCCGGCGCGAGCATGCCAACCGCGATTGCAAGCGCCGCGGCGAGGATGCTCGCCGGCCGGGCTCGCCGGGCAGGCGCAAGCGAATTGGTGGAGGTGTCGACTCGGAGCACTTTGCGGAGAGGCCTGCCGGGGATCGGCCTTCGCCAATCCGATCGACGGTCTCGCCAACCCGCTTGACGTGGCAATCCCGCGGTGGACGTGTGTGGGAGCCGCGGTCCTCATGCGCAGCGGGCAGGCTCGCGCTCGCCTGCCGGCCGCAACGCCTGTGGTTGTGCTCTAGCTGGGAGGTGGCGGAGCAGGAGACCCGGCGAGCGCGATCAGGAAGAACCGCCCCTGCGGTGGGGCGCCCTCCAGCGGTAGAAACGGATCGTCGTCCTCGACCGCCACGTACCGCTCGAAGCCGGCAAACAGCGCCACGATCTCATCGGAACTCCCCCCATAGGAGCCGAGCGCCTCGTGCACCTCCACCAGAAAGCTGGTAGAGCCTCCCGCCAGCGTCTCGCCGGCGCCGTCGAGCACTGCTCCCTCGTAGCCCTCCACATCGACCAGCACGAGGTCGGGCGTGCCGTGCTCACGTGCGAGGTCGTCGATCGTCACCGCCGCCACCTGCACGTTCCCCGCGGAGGTGTGCTCATCGATCTGGCCGTTGAGCCCCTCCGCGAACGAGATCGTGCCGGCACGCGCCGCGCCCGCCGCATGCAGCACCGTGAGATTCTCGGCAGCGTTGAGCTCGCGGTTGGCGGCCGCCAACCGCGCATTGTGAGGCTCCGCCTCGATCGCCACCACGCATCCGGTCTCGCCCACCTCGCGCGCCAGCATCAGCGCGACGATCCCCTGGTGGGCGCCCAGGTCGAAGATCCTGGCACCCGGCCTCAGCACGTCGCGCTCGCGCAGAAACGCAACCGCCTCCAGCTCGCCCCAGTCGTGGTCGTACCAGCCCTCCGCCAGAGGGTCGGTGAGGCGCACACGCAGCGTGTGCCCGCCGTAGGTGTGCGTCACCTCCCGAGGGGGATAGCCGGCGATCAACGAGGCGACCTTACGCCGGCGATAGCGGCGATACAGCGGGTGCGGCACCAGGCGCCGCGCGAGCGTCTTGGCGGATGGCGGCACGCGGGTACCCTACCGTGAGCTTGCGCCGAACACCGGCCGTCGAGCGGGCAGGACCACGAGCCGGCCAGCGTGAGGGAGGATTGCCGCCGGAGAGGCAGGGCATCGTGGCTAGCACCCCAGCACCTCGGCATACATCTCCTCCAGCTGTTTCCCCACACGCATGGGGTGATATGCCTCGATCGAGCTTCGCGCCGCGCTCCCCAGCCGCTCGCGTGCCCGCGGGTCGGCGCTCAGCGCACGCATCGCGGCGGCGAGGGCGTCGACGCTGCGGGCGGCGAACAGGCGGCCGGTCTCACCGTCGGCGATCACCTCGGCGGGGCCGCCCTCGTCGGGCGCGATCACCGGGAGACCCGCGGCCATGCCCTCGAGCACCACCTGGCCGAAGGGCTCGGGAATCACCGAGGCGTGGACCAGTACGTCGATGTGCGCGAGCTCGCTCCACACGTCCTCGCGAAAGCCACGCAGCTGCACTCGCTCGGTGAGCCCGAGGCGCGCGATCAGCTCGCGCAGGTCGCGCTCGCACGCCTCCTCGCCGAACAGCGGCGCACCCACGATCACCGCGCGCTCCATGCTTGGGTTGGGGAAGGCGGCGGCGAAGGCGCGCATGAACAGGTCATGTCCCTTCCACGGGGCGATCCGCCCGACGATCCCGAACGTCGGGGCGGGCGTGGCGGGTGGCTCGGGCGCGCGGGGGTACGGAGAGGGCTCCACCGAGTCGGGGATCACGCGGTGCACGCGATCGCACCTGGGCGCAGCGGGTGTGCCGCGTGCGCGGCGACGGCCGGATGGCTTGGAGGAGTCGGCGATCGTGCGGTGCCCCGGGCTGAGATCGTGAGCGCCGGCGGTGAGAGGAGAGGGTGTGTCGAGCGTGGCCAGTGTGGCGGCCGAATTGGCGATCACGCCATCCGCCATGCGTCCCACGAGCCCGCGCACGAAGCGCACCGCGGGGCGCGGCAGGTAGTCGGGAGCGATCCGGTCGCGCAGGTGCCAGACCACCGGGATGCCGGCGGCGTTCGCGGCGAGGCTGCCGTACACGCCGGCCTTCAGCGAGTTGGTGTGCACGAGGTCGGGCTGCAGTTGGCGCAAGCGCAGCGTGAGCCGCGCGACGTACGCGACCGTGCTCAGCAGCGCGGCGGGCGAGGTGCCGCCGAGGCGCACCGTGTCCTTGCGCGCGTCCCGAGCCGCGGCGGCGATCGGCAGCACCTCGACCGAGATCCCCGCCTGTACCAGCCGAGCCGCGAGCGGCCCCTCCTCGCCGAGGATCACGTGGGCGTTCACCTGGCGCAGATGGGGCAGCAGGCGCAGCAGCGCGATCTCGCCCCCCGACAGGCGGGCGACGTGGTCGAGATACACCACCCGCAGTCGCTGCTCGCGGCTGCCCGCCACCAGCCGGCGGTGCATGGCGCGGTGGCGCTCGGCGACCGCCGGCCAGGCGAAGCGCTCGGCGTAGTCGCGCGTCGCGGCCCGCGTGGGCAGCGCCCCCTGCGCCGCCGCGCTTAGGCGTGCCCCGAGCGCCTCGATGTCGCCGGCGGTCACCACCAGCGAGGGGTCGAGCGCCGCCGCGGCCTCCGGCAGGCCGCCCACGTCGCTGACGATGCTGGGCGTGCCGCACGCCGCCGCCTCCAGCACCACCAGGCCGAAGCCCTCGACCGCGACGCTCGGCACCGCCGCCACGTCGGCGCAGCGGTAGGCCTCGATCAGCTCCTCGTCGGAGAGCCTGCCTGTCACGCGCACCCGCCCCGCCAACGCCGGTTGTGCGGCGCGCGCCGCGAACGTCTCACGCAGCGGCCCATCCCCGATCAGCAGCAGCAGCGAGCCCTCCGGCAACTCGGGCTCGATCTGGCTCCACGCGTCGAGCAGCAGGTCGATCCCCATGCGCGCCACCATGCGGCGGGCGCACACGACGACGAACGCCGCCGGGTCGATGCCCAGCCGCGCACGTGCCCCCGACCTGTCGCCGGGGATGAACCGCTCGAGCGCCACACCCGGCGCCCACACGTTGATCTTCCACGGCGCCACGCGATGGCGCTCGACCAGCACCCTGCGGAAGGCGGAGGACAGCACCACGTGGGCGTCGGCGCGGCGCAGCACGCCGCGTTCCAAGGTCGCGCGCAGCGCGCGCTTCATGCGCGAGGAGTCTCCCGCCGCGGCGTTCTCATCCGCCCACGGCCCGTGGAAGTGAAACACCGTCGGTTGCCGCCGCCGTCCGAGCAGCAGCGGTGCCGCCGCGTACAGCGCGAAATGCGCGTCCACCACCTCGACGCTGCGCGCGGCGCGCCTGGCGGCCCGCCAGAACGCGCCGAGGCGCCGCGCAAGCGAAAGGTCGTGGCGCGACGCGGCGGCGATCGCGGCGGGCGCGCCCTCGGCCGGGCCAATCACGACGCCGCTCGCCTCGGGAAGCTGCTCGAAGAGCGCGCGGTAGTAGCGATCGAGCCCACCCACCGTCGAGGGAAACCAGCCCATCCCGAGCATCAGCACGCGTGGATGGCCGTTCGCGGCCCCGACGGCGTCCTGCGGGAGTATGCTGGCGCTGGTCGACAAGCCGTATTGCCTGAGCCGGGTTGGGAAGGAGTCGGCGGGCAAGCAGCAGCCTGCTCTTCATCGTGCTTGCCGGCTGTGAACATCTCGTGAAGCGTCGGAGCACGGGCGCGCTGGTGGAGTTAGATACGACACTGCGGTGCGCGGCCGGCTACGGACAGCTGTCTCGCGCGGACCTGAATCAGCTCTGGATGACTCACCGAACGCTGCTCCCAAAACCGAAGGCTCTACGGCGCCGCGCGCCGGCGGTTGCGCTGCTCGCGCTGCTGCTATTGCTCGGCGCTGCAATCCCCGACGGCCTAGCCAGCGACTCGGCCACGCTGTTCCAGCAGGGCCCGAAGCTCACCGGTGGTGAAGAAGAGAGCGGTGCGGGTCGCTTTGGGCGCAGCGTGGCGCTCTCCGCCGACGGCAACACCGCCCTGGTCGGCGCCCCACGCGACAGCGGCGAAGTGGGCGCGGTGTGGGTGTTCACGCGCACCGGCTCTACCTGGACGCGGCAGGCGAAGCTCACCGGCGGCGATGAAGAGAGCGGTGCGGGTCGCTTTGGGCGCAGCGTGGCGCTCTCCGCCGACGGCGACACCGCTCTGATCGGCGCGCCCAACGGCGGCGGCGGGGGCGCCGCGTGGGTGTTCACGCGCGCAGACTCCACGTGGACGCAGCAGGCGAAGCTGACGGGCATCGACGAGAGCGGCAACGGTTGGTTTGGCCAGAGCGTGGCGCTCTCCGCGAACGGCGACACCGCGCTGGTTGGTGGCTACGTCGACCACAGCGACACTGGTGCCGCCTGGGTGTTCGAACGCGCCGGCGCCGGCGCGAGCGCCACCTGGGAACAGCAGGGTGGGAAGCTCACCGGCGGCGGGGAAGAGTCAGGCGAAGGCGAGTTCGGGTGGAGCGTGGCGCTCTCCGCCGAAGGCGACACCGCGCTGATCGGCGGGCGCAAAGACGACGGTGACGCCGGCGCGGCGTGGGTGTTCGCGCGCACGGGCTCCGGTGCGGGCGCGAGCTGGGCGCAGCAGGGCGCGAAGCTCACCGGCGGTGGGGAAGAGTCAGGCGTTGGCGAGCTCGGCCAGAGCGTGGCGCTCTCCGCTGACGGCGACACCGCGCTGGTCGGCGGCTTCCACGACGACTCCGGTGACGGCGCGGCGTGGGTGTTCGCGCGCACGGGCTCTGGGGCGGGCGCGAGTTGGGCGCAGCAGGGCGCGAAGCTCACCGGCGCCGACGAGGCGGGCCATGGCTATTTCGGCGACGCGGTCGCGCTCACTCCCGACGGTGACACCGCGCTGATCGGCGGCGTCAAGGACGACGAACAGCGGGGCGCGGCGTGGGTGTTCGCGCGCGCGGGCACCGGGGCGGGCGCGAGCTGGGCGCAGCAGGGCGAAAAGCTCACCGGTGGCGAAGAAGAGAGCGGCAAGGGCGAATTCGGCTGGAGCGTGGCGTTCTCCGGTGATGGCGACAGCGCCCTGGTCGGTGCCATCGGCGACGGCAAGTGGGCGGGCGCGGTGTGGGTGTTCGGGAGCGAAGCTTCGTCTCCGGAACCCCCGTCCCCGGAACCCACGCCATCCGGATCGCCGTCGGGCGGCAACCCCCCCGCGCCGGGCACGCAAACGCCAACCTCGGGCGGTGGTTCGTCTGGTGCCACCGGCACCCCCAAACAGGGCGTGGCCGCCTACCAGGTCGCGGGCGGCGGCGTGGTGCTGCTCGCCAAACGCCTGCCAACGGCCGGTGGGCGCGTGCGGGTGAAGCTGCGCTGTACGGCCACGACCACCTGCCGCGGGCGTCTCACGCTGACGCTCTCGCCCCAGGCGCACGCGGCCGGACGCTCCCGCGTGGTCACGCTGGCGAGGAGGACTTTCTCGATCCTCCACGGTCGAGCCGCAACCGTCGTGCTCCGGCTCGACCGCGCCGGCAGCTCCCGTGTGCGCGCCGGCCACGGGTATCTACGCGCGAGCCTCGCGATCCGTGTCGTAGCGCCGGACCCACCGAAGGCGCACGCCTACGCGGTCAAGCTCGTGCCGCGGCGCGCGAGGCCCTGATATTGCGACGGCCGTCGCTCTTGTCATTTGCGCGCAGTGTCAAGCGACGGTGGGTGAAGTGCCAGGCGTCGGTTGGGCGGAGTGGAGTTTCAGCGATGGTGGGCGTGCACGAGACGCTTTTTGTGCACGACCGGCGCCGCGTGCAGCATCACCGTACGACTGGAGCCCGACACCTGCTTGCCGTTGCTCACCCTGACGAGCGCACGGTAGTAGCCGCTGTGGCGGATCCTCACCACTGCGCTGAAGCGCGAGGTGCGCGCGGTGCCCCGCCTCACTGCCGTGCTCCCCGCGATCACCGGCTTGCCCGTGGGCTTGACCCACTGGAGCTCCACCGGCGCGCCGACCTCCGCGGGTGCCACGATGCCCGCGAGGCGCACATAGCCGGTTTTTCTGGCCGGGCGCACGTTGAGCGTGACGAGCACCGCGATCTTCACTTTGACGACCTGGCTGTAGATCGGCGGTGCATCGAGCGTGCGCACGCGCAGCTCGGTCGTCTGCGTGAGATTGGGGACGGTGAGGGTGAAGCTGCCGGCGGCATTGGTCGTTACCGGTGTGCCGAGGTCTCCGAAGCCGGTCAGGTACGGGAACGTGCTGTCCTGGAGCATCACCTGATGGCCGTCCCCGCCCGCGCCGGAGAGCGTGCCGGTCAGCGAGAACGGGCTCCCGAACGTGGTTGCCGTCGAGGTCTTCAGGATCGCGAACTTCAGCGGAATCCGCTTGGTGACGAAGGTGCGATCGATACCGTCCGAGGTCCCCTCCGAGCTGATTGCCACGATCCGGTAGTGGTAGGTGGTGCCCCCCTGCAGTCCGGTGAGCGCCTGGCTCACCTTCACCCCCGTGGTGCCGCTGCCGACCACCGCGGTGGGCGTCTGCGTGCCGTAAGCGGTGGTGGTGCCGTACTGGAAGTAGCAGGTGGTTTCCACGCCGCGTGGGTTGACCGTGCCGTCGAGCTCTACGGTGGTTTCGCCTGCGTGTACCGCCCGCTCGGTGGCGGCGTGCGGGGGTTTGAGCTTGGGGGTTTTGGTGGGGTTGGAAGTCGCCTGCGAGGAGAGCGGCGGCACCAGCGCGACGCCTGCCAACGCCAGCGCGAGGCCCGCCAGCAGCGCTCCTACCGAGGCTGCCCGGTGGCCGATGGGTCTCCTCATATAGCGCTCATCTCACTCCCTGTTGGAGGGGTCGGCTCCGGCGCGAAGCGGTAGCCGATCCCGAAGTGTGTGTGGATGTAGGTCCAGCTGGGTGCCACCGTGGCGAGCTTGGTGCGCACCTTGCGCACGAACACGTCCACCGCGCGGTCGCGGTGCTTCATCTCTCCGCCCCACACCTGCCGGTAGATCTCCGCGCGGCGCATCACGCGATCCTCACGGCCCGCCAGCGCGGCGAGCACTTGGAACTCGCGCACGGTGAGGCCCACCCGTGTGCCTGCCACCAGTGCCTGCATCTCATCGGTGCGCAGCTCGAGGTTGCCGAAGATCTGTGCCCGTGGCCCCTCTCCGTCCGGTGGCGAGTCGGGAAATGAAGATTCGGGGCTGGGAGTCGTGAGAGGCTCGAGGAAGCTGTGCACCGGGACTACCCGATCGTGTGAAAGACTTGTAAACGACGTGTTATGGCACCCGCGCGGCGTGGGCGCCAGTCTTTCACGTCATCCCCCTGCTGGGGCGTATGTTCACCGAATCGTCACCAATTGCCGCCGGGGCGAAACCGTATGATGCGGAGCCTATGAAAGCCTGCGCTTACTGCGGCGCTTCGCTTGCCGACGATCAGCGCTACTGCCTGGAGTGTGGGGGGCGCCAGGTGCAGGCGCGCAGCCAGTTTCTGAGCCGCTTTACGCCCGCCACCGTCTCTGGTCCGACCCCATCGAGCGGCGGGGCCGCAGCCGGTGGCGCCGGCGCGGGGGGAGGGCGCTCCTCGGGCGCGACCGCCGTAGCCGGCGTGGGGGTGCTGCTGCTGGCGATGGGTGTCGGTGTGCTGATCGGCCGCGCGGGTGCGGGCAAAACCACCACCACGCCGGCACAGGTGATCTCGGTCTCCACCCCCGGCGCCGCCGCGTCGGGCACGAGCAACGGGGCGGCTCCGGCGGTCACGACGCCCGCGGAAAGCCCCTCCAGCTCATCCACCGGCGCCGGCACAAATGGCGGCGGCTCGGGATCGACCACCAGCGGCGGTGGCAAAGGCTCGTCCTCCACAACCAAATCCAAATCCTCCACCTCCACCAAATCGTCCTCCGGAAGTCCTTCCTCGGGCGGCTCCTCGAATAGCGGTGGCGGCTCGAGCAAAACCAAATCGAGCAACAGCGGCGAAAGCGCCGAGCAGAAGACGCGCAACA
This sequence comes from uncultured Solirubrobacterales bacterium, assembly GCA_963764915.1. Classification (GTDB taxonomy): domain Bacteria; phylum Actinomycetota; class Thermoleophilia; order Solirubrobacterales; family Solirubrobacteraceae; genus Palsa-744. The sequence continues at coordinate 42,947 of CAVXUO010000001.1, forward strand.
TTCCCAACGTGGTGACGACGGGCTGACGGGTCTTACCGACGTGGTTACGACCAGCCGATGGGCACCTTCGACACAATGAGCGCCGGCTGATGGGCATCTTCGACTCGCTGGGCGGGCGCCCCGCCGCGGACGCTCCTCGACAAGCCCCCGTCGCCCCCGGCTCCCCGGACGGCGGCGACGGGCGCGCCGGCCTGGAACGCCGGCGCGACGAGCTGCTCGCGCAGGTCGCCGAGCTGCACTGGGACCTCGGCGGCCTCGCCTACGAGATGGCGATTCGCGATCACTTCCGTCTCGACGTGCTCGTGCGCCGCGCCGGAGAGCTGCAGGAGCGCGACGCCGAGCTCGGTGAGCTCGAGCGCGTGCTCAGCCTCCGCGAGCATGTGGAGACCGGCACCTGCCCCGACTGCGGCGCGGTGCACGGCCGCGGCGCCCTGTACTGCTGGCAGTGCGGCAAGGTGCTGATGGAGCGCGTCCCTAGCGTCGCGGCGAACGGCTCCTCGTTGAGTGCGCCGACCGGCGACGGATCGGCGGGTGCGCCGGCCGCCCCGTCCGCCGGCGAGGAACGGGCTGAGGAGCAGACACTGGTGCTGCCCCCAAGCACGCCAGTCAGCTGAGCATCGCCCGTGAGTGGGGATTCCCCTGTGCCTGCGCAACCCCCAGAGACCTGCTCGGAGTGCGGCTCGACGCTGGCCGGTGACCAGCGCTACTGCCTCAGCTGCGGTGCTCGCAACGGACCGCGGCCACCTGCGCTGGAGCGGATCCTCGAGGGTTTGGACTCCGGCGGGCGGGCGCCGGTGGCGCCAACTTCCGCGCCACGGCGCTCGCGAGGTGGACTACCGAGCCCGCTCACAGCCGCCGTGCTGACCCTGGCGATGCTCGGTTTCGGGGCGGTGACGGGCGCGGCGGCCTCCAACGACCCCTCCGGCGCTCTGAACGCGCTGCGTCGTGGGCCGCTCACGCTGCTGGTGCCCGCGCCGCCGGTGAGCACCCGGCTCGCCGCTGCGCCCCCGCCGGCCGAAGCAGCGCCCACTCCGGAAGGGTCGCCTTCGAGCTCCGCCGAAGAATCGAGCTTCTCCCCGGAAGAATCGAGCCCATCCTCGGGCGAAAGCCACGAGCACTCGGGCCAAGGCGGCTCGAAAGGCTCCGGCTCCCGGTCCAAAGGGGGAGCGCCGAAGCTGCCGCCGGTGAAGCACGTCTTCCTGATCGTGCTCGCCGACCAGGCCTACGCGCAAACCTTCGGGCCGGAATCGCCCGCGCCCTACATCGCACACACGCTCGAGCACCAGGGCGAGCTGCTGGTGCGCTTCTACGGCGTCGCCCACGAAGAGCTCGCCGACGAGGTCGCCCTGATCAGCGGGCTCGGGCCGACCCCGCAGACGGCCGCCGACTGCCCGACCTTCAGCGACATCGTCCCGGCGCAGGCCAACAGCAAGGGACAGTACACGGGGCAGGGTTGCATCTATCCCAAGGAAGCCCAAACCGTCGGCGAACAGCTCACCGCGAAGGGGCTCACCTGGAAGGTGTACGCCGAAGGGCTCGGCGATGTGTCGGGTGGCGCCGCCGCGTCGGGGGCGAGTGGGTCCTCTGGAGCCGTCGCGCCGGGGGCAAGCAGGTCCTCCGGTGCCGTCGCGCCCAAGGCGATCGCGTGCTGGCACCCCGAATTCGGTGCCGCCGACCCGACCTCGCAGGCGCCACAGGGAGACACGTTCACCACCTTCCGCGACCCCTTCAGCTACTTCGACGGTGTGCTGCACTCGCCCGAATGCACCCACGACGACCTCGGCATCGAAGGGTTGGCGGGCGATCTGAAGAGCGCCAAGCGCACCCCGGCGCTCTCCTACATCGTGCCCGACCTCTGCCACGACGGGCGTCCCACCCCGTGCGCGCCCGGTGCGCCGAGCGGGCTGCCCGCCGCCGAAACGTTCCTGCGCCGCGTCGTCCCCGAGATCCTCGCCTCCCCCGCCTACCACAAAGGCGGGCTGCTGATCATCACCACCGATCAGGCGCCCACCACCGGGGAGTACGCCGACTCCAGCTCCTGCTGCATGCAGCCGCGCTTCCCCGCGCCGGCGGTGACCACCCCGCCGGCGAGCACAACCGACGCGACAACAACTGCACCCACTACACCCACCACACCGACCCCCACGACACCGGCTGCGGGAGCACCTACCACGACCGCCCCAGCGACAACAACCACATCCCCGACTTCACCCGCCACCACGCCGGCCACCACGACGCCTGCCACCACCACGCCGGCCACCACGACGCCGGCCGCGACGACACCCGCGGCCAGCACGCCGGTGATCAACCTTCCGCCCAAAGGGGGCGGCCAGGTGGGGGCGCTGTTGATCTCACCCTTCGTCAAGCCCGCCACCTTCGACCAGGAACCCTTCAACGACTTCTCGCTGCTGCGCACGATCGAGAACCTGTTTGGGCTCCCGCCGCTCGGTTACGCCGCGACGCGGGGTCTCAGCTCCCTGGAAGCCTCGGTGTTCTCGGCCTGGAGCGGTGCTCCCGCCAATTCGTCGTAGGTGACTGCCTGCCGGCGGCCGGCGATGCGGGCGAGCGTCCGCTCCAGCTCCTGCAACTGGCGGGGGTGTTCGAGGTTCGCCGGTGAGAGGTCCAGGCGCAGGGTGTCTCCCGCCAGCAGTGCGCCCGCGCGGATCGAGCGCGGGCCCCAGGCGGGGAGCAGCCGGCGGCCTCGGGTGCGAAGAAGCCGGCCCCCGGCGGTGACCGGCAGGCCCTCGCCAGGCTCGGCGGCGGCGCCGTGCAGGCTCAGCAGCGAGGCCCACCAGCGGAAACGGGCGCTCACCGCGCGGCGCAGCGCGGGCGTGTAGGCATAGGCGGGTGCGACAAATCCGTCGGGCTCGATCCCCGCGAGCTTCAGCAGCCGCCAGCCGGCGTCTACGGCGCGGCGCGTCTCCTCGTCGTCGAGCCCGGCGAACTCCGCCGCGCGACGGGCCCGCGCCGGGGCCGAGAGGCGGTGCGAGAGGCTCGGGCGGCGCAGCTGCTCGTGCTGGAAGCCGTGCTGGGCGATCGCGTCGCCGAGGCGGCGGCGGGCCGCCAGCCAGTCGACCAGCGCCGGCGAGCGCTCACCCACCGGATGGAGGTCGCGCGCGGGGATCACCAGCAGCGTCACGCGCTCCACGCCGCGCTCGTCCAGCCAGGTGCGGATCTCCACGCAGCGCTCGAACGTCGCCGGCTCGACGTCGTGCAGCGCTACCGCGATCGTACGCTTGGAGGGTGGCGCAGGCGGCCGGAGGCCGCCGAGCCGGGCCCCTCTTTCTCGATCAGGCGGCACGGCGCGCCCCCGGGCTGCCGGCCGCGCTGCGAGGCGCTCCGTCGAGCACACGGCGGTAGCCCTCGGCGAGGCGCTCCAGCGCACCCTCCCAAGTGCGCCGGCGCACGCCCGTGAGCGCCACCGCCGCCAAGCGTCCGCGCAGCAGCGGCGAGCCCGCCAGCTCCAGCACCCCCTCGGCAAGCGCGTCGGCGGAGGGCTCGCACAAAAGGCCGCTGACGCGGTGCTCGATCAACGACGCGGGCCCACCGGCGGCGAGCGCTACCACCGGCAGGCCGGAGGCGTGCGCCTCGAGGATCACCTGCCCGAAGGTGTCGGTGGCACTGGGGAACAGGAAGATGTCCGCGCTCGCATACACCCGCGCCAGCTCCCCACCCTCCTGCCAGCCGAGGAAGGTGGCGTATCCGCCGAGGCGCTCGCGCAGCCGGCCTTCCTCGGGGCCGCCGCCCGCCAGCACGAGATGCAGCCGCGGGTCGCGCGCGTGCGCGTCGAGGAAGGCGTCGGCGAGCAGGTCCGCGCCCTTCTCGCGCGTGATGCGTCCGCTGTAGAGGACGTTGAGCTCGCCCGGCAGTGCGCGCTCACCGCGTAATGCCGGATCGAAGCGCGAGCAGTCCACGCCGCGATCCCAGCGGGCGATCCGCGACGCCGGGATCCCGAGCTGCTCGAGCGTCTCGTCGGAGGAGGGGGAGGGGGAGAGCACCAGGTCGCAAGCCCCGTAGAGCGTGCGCACGGCCAGGTCCATCGCCTGCGCGAGGTGCGGATCGCCCGAACGCAGCGCGGCGTAGGCGGTGAGCTCGGTGTGGTAGCTGCCGATCAGCGGCATCCCGAGGCCGCGTGCGACCAGCGCACCGGCGATGCCGACCGGGCCGGGCGAGCAGACGTGGATCGCGTCGAACGCCCCTTCGGCAAGGGTCTCCACGGCGGCGGGCAGTCCCGGCACGCCGATCCGCAGCCCCGGGTAGAGCGGCACGTCGAGCTCCGCCACCGCTGAGAGCCGCCGGTCCACACCGGGGTCGGTGCCGATCACCTCGATCTCATACCCCCGCACGCCGCGCGCGCGGATCTCCTCGATCGTGCGCGACACCCCATGTGTGGAGGCGATCCCGTCCGCCATCACGGCGACCCGCGGCGTCTCGCCCTCGCGCGAGTCGAGCTTCGCCTTCTCGGCGCCGAGGAAGGCGGCGGCGGGCGCGTAGGGGATCGCCGCGATGCAGCCCTCGAACACCGCGGTGGCGGCGGCGGAGAGATCGACGTGGCCGCCGTCCTGCACGGCCCGCGCCACCGACGCGACCGCGTTGCCCAGCTTGCGCTCGTGCGCGCGGCAGGCGCGGCGGTACAGGTTGGAGTGGGTGAAGCCCTCCGCCTGCATGTGGGCGATCAACTCGCCTTCGGGCAGCTCGACCGCGGCCAGCCAGGCGCGCAGCAGCTGACGGGCGTCGGCCGGTGTGAGGTCGCTGCCGGTCGGACCGTGGCGGGCGTCGCCCTCACGCAACAAGCGCTCCGCCATGCGCATCACCATGCGGGGGTCGGGAGGGGCGGGGCTCTGTTTCCACGGCTGGCTGCCCGTCTCTGGCTCCTGGCCCCGGACCGGGGCGACTGGCTGCGCCCCGGTCCTCTCGTGCCCCTGTCCCCTCCCAAGCCGATGCCCGCCAAGCTCATCCGCGTCGCCGTTGCCGGTGCCCCCGCGGACCTCGCGATCCCCGCTGGTCCCGAGCGAGCGGGCGGCGAGCGCGATCGCTGCGTGCGCCCACTTGGCGGCGCTGCCCTGCTCGCCGCGCGCCCGCGCCCGCCCGGCGCGCAGGTGGGCAAGTAGCTCCGCGGGCGAGCTGGCGGGCGGTGTCTCGGTAAACGTCCGGCCGATGTCCACTCCCGCGTGGTCGTCGCTGCCGCCGATCCCGATCCCGTCGTGCGTGGCGATATAGATCGCCGCGGGGCGGTTGAGCTCGCGTGCGCGAGCGCCGTTGCGCACCTCCCAGATCGCGAACAGCTCCACCAGCCGGCGGCGGTGGCGGGGCAGAAGCGGGGCGGCGACGGTGTAGTAGGGGTGCGCCAGTGCGCACACGATGTCGCGCTCATGCATGTATTCGGCGCACGCCTCCACGTCGTGGTTGTGGCGTTGCAGCCACTCGTGATCCTCGGGCGTGATCCCGTAGCAGAGCACGTGCACCGCCTGGCGCTCGCCGCGGAAGTGGACGGTCAGCTCCTCGGAGACGAACACGTCGGGTCGATCGGCGATCGCCAGCACCCCGTCGATCGTGTCGTGGTCGGTGATCGTCACGAAGTCCATCCCGCGTCGCTTCGCCAGCGCGTACACCTCCTCCGGCGGCGTGGCGCACTCGGGCAGCCCCATCGCGCGCTGGACCCCCAGCCGTGACACCTCCGAGGCCGAGGAGTGACAATGCAGGTCGACGCGGCTCACACCACCCGCGCGCCACTCGACGGTAATGCCCTGCACATCGGTAGTGCCCTGCACATCCATACCAACAAGATTCGGCCGCAAATTGCGGGTTCTTGTAACGAGCCGGGAACCAGCTTGTGAACAGTTGGTGAACGTCCTTAGGGCTTGTCCGCCAGCAGGGACTCGATCGCGGTGGTGAGCACCGAGCGCACCGCTGCGCGCTCGAGTTCCAGATCGTGTGAGAGCAGCCACCAGGTGTGCACGCCGCACAGCGTGATCAGCGCGGCCCGGCAGCTCACGTACTCGTCCCCGTAGCGGCGCTCCAACTGTGGGGCGAACGTGTCCTCAACCCACTCGTGGTGCATTTCGCACGCCATCCGGGAGATGTTGGCGAGCACGGGGGGGCCGCTCTGGAGCCATGCGCCGACGCGCAGCGAGCGCTCACCCCACTCCTCGTAGTGGTCGAGCACATTCTCCACGGCGCCTTCGACGTCGCCCGGCACGGCACTCCAGCGCGGCCTGTACGTCTCGGCCGCGGTATGGGCCAGCGCCTGCCTCAGCAGCTCGTCCTTGGAGCCGAAGTGGCACAGCAGCGTCTGCTTGGTGACCAGCGCCCTGTCAGCAAGCTCCCGCAGCGACAGCTTCTCCCAACGGCCCGTGGTGAACTCCTCGATCGCGACCTTCAGCAGCGCCGTCCTGGTGCGTCGTCGCGCCTGCGCGCGTGCCACCTGTTTGTACGGGCGTCTGCCGATCTCGGTCGGGAACGCGGTGTGGCCGGAGGTCAATGTGTCACCTCCGTGGATGGTCGATGGGACGGGCGGTGCGGAGGATGCTCGGGGCCGTGAGGTTGGGTGTCGGGTGCTCGGCATCAGTCCTGTAGCGCCATCGCCGCCGGCACGCAGGCGGCGATATAGCCGGGTAGTGCGAGGATCGTAAGCGCCGTGGCGCTGACCAGCGCGAGGCTCTCCAGGCCCGCCAGCGCGGTTACCGAGTGCACGACGGGAAAGTTGATCGCTTCGGCGAGCGCGCGGTCGGCGAGCTGTTGGCCGTAGAGGCCGAACAGCGCGCCCGTCAGGCAGCCCACCCCCACCAGCAGCAGGCTCTCCAACAGGATCGTGCGCCACAGTTCCGCGCGCGCCAGTCCCTCTAGCTTGAGCTTCGCCAGCCGCGGGCGGCGCTGCCATACCAGCGCGCCCATCGCCGCCGCCATCGCCAGCACCGCGGCGAGCGGGATCAGGGCGGCGATCTGGGTGAGGCGCGCGAGCGCCTGGCGGCTGAGGGCGCTCTGCCGGGCGGCGTGCTGCGCTGCCGTCTGCACCGCCAGCCCGGATTGCTTTGGCCCCCGTCCGTCCCGTCCGCCCCCCAAAGCGCGTTCGATCTCGCGGGCGCCCTGGCTGGGGGTGACGCCGTGGGCGAGTGTGATGCTGTAGGCGGTCGCGTCGGCGCTGCCCCACGCGCGCGCGTAGTCGGAGGCATTCATCACGATCGCGCCCGGCTCCCAGCTGAGGTTGGTCGAGAGCGCTGCCACACGGAACCTCCGCGGATCGGGACTCGGCAGGGTGAACGCTTGCCCGAGGTGCAGATGGTGTTCTTCGGCGAGCGCGCGCGAGAGCACCACCCAGCCGCCAGTGCGCACACGCGCGGCCGCCTGCCGCGGGTTGCCCTGCACGAGCTGGTCGGCGGGCACCAGCGGCACGGCCGTGCGCGGCGGGGCGATCACCAGCACGCGGCGCTCGCCGTAGTCGAGCAGCCCGCTGCGGTAGAGGCCGACCGCGCGCACGCCCGGCAGGCGTTCCAGGCGTGTGCGCAACGTCGGCTCGAACGGCGCGGTCTGCAACAGGTTGTACGAGCCGGCCGGCGCCACCCACACGTCGGTGAACGCGTTCATGTCGCGCGCCGCGCCTTCCAGGCCCGCGAGCAGGTCACCGTGCGCGCCCTGAATCGCGACGCTGCCGAACACCGCGACGGCGCCGGTCGCCGCGATCGCCATCGCCCGCGCGCGGGCCGCGCGCAGCTCCATCGTCGCGACGTGCGCGACGGGACTCGTGATCCTGCCCGCCAGCCGCTTGACGAGCGCGAGCGTGGCGCTGAGCGCGAGCGGCAGCTCCAGCAGCAGCGCCCCGAACAACAGCACCATTCCGGGCAGCGCCGCGTCCGGCGCGACCAGCAGGATCGCGGTCGCGCCGGCGAGGCACACCAGGCCGGCGAGTGGCGGCAGGGCCGCTCGCCCGAGGCCGGCATGTCCGGTACCGAAGACGCTGAGCAGGCGCGCCCGCAGAGTGGTCTCGCCGGCCTCGCGCGGAGGGTCTGCGGGCGCGGTGGCTGTGTGACGGGGTCCGGCGATCGCGGCGAGGGGGTCGCGCGAAAAAATGTCGCGCAGCGGGCTCATCACCGCCACGATCGCGGCCACCATCCCCCCGCCCGCGGCGAGCGCGACGCTTTGCCAGCTCACTTCGCGCGCGCTGCCCAGCGCAAACGCCAGCGAGAGAAATGCGGGGTTCGAGTGGAACAGATGGATCGAGAGCTCCTCGCCGAGCGCCAGTCCGAGCGCGCACGCGAATACCCCCAGCACCAGTGCGTCGAACATCAGCACCGCGATCACCGTGAGCGGGGTGTACCCGTCGCGGCGCAGGTCGGCGATCAGCCGCCGCCGCTGCGGCACCGTCAGCAGCATCGCGTTGAACGCGAACAGAAATCCCACGAGCGCACTGATCGCGGCGAACAGCGAGGTCGACTGGTTGCTGGCTGCCGCGGCCTTCGCGAACAGCGTTTCGTCGTAGCTGATCGGCTCGACGCTCAGCCGACCCGCAGCGATCTGTTCGAGCGCGCCTCGCACGCGAGCTTCGGAGCCAGGCGCCGGCTGCACGAGGATGCGGCTCACGTGCGCGCCAACGCCGGCGAGTTCCTGCGTGAAGGCGAGCGGCGCCAATGCGACCGGGGTTCCGATCAACCCGCCGATCTGGCGTGCGTGCAGTTGCTCGTACAGCGGCGCCGTTGCGGTGCGCCCGGCGAGCTGGAAGGTCGCTTCCTGGCCGAACCGCGTCACACCGATCGTGTGCGCGAGCGGAGCGGGCAGCACGATTGCGCCGACCCCCCCGAATGGCGTCAATTCGGCGTGGCGCACCAGCGTGCCGCCGAGCTTGATGAGGCTGGAGTCCGCGCCCACCAGCTCCACCGACTCGCTGCCGCGCGGTCCGGACACGTTGGCGTCGGCTTCCAGCAGCGGCGCGGCCGTGCGCACGCCGGGGATCCTGCGCACCTGCGCAAGCTTGCCCTGCGGGAAGCCCTGGGGGCTGCGCGCCAGCAGTTGCAGCGTGGCGCTGCCGGCGATCCCGTGCGTGAGCTCACCCACCGAGCTCTGCAGGGAGGAGCTCGAGACCTGCGAGGCGAACAGCAGCGCCACCCCGGCGGCGATCCCGAGCACCGCCAGGCACTCCTGCGCCAAGCGCGCGCGCAGGCGCACGCGGTAAAGGCGCAGGAGGTTGGCGGGTCTCACACGGATACCCGCCCGGTTGCGTGGGGGCGCGGGGTGCACGGGCGCGCGCGATGGGGGCGCGGGGTGCACGGGCGCGCGCGATGGGGGCGCGGGACAGATCTCACACGTACACGCTCTCGGCCGTGTGGGCGCCGAGTCGCCCGTCGCGCAGCGCCAGCACACGGTCGGCGTACTCGGCGGCCATCGGGTCGTGGCTGACTAGCACCACAGCCACGCCCCGCTCACGGCACAGCCCCCGCAACAGCTCGAGCACTTCACGCCCGCGCTGCGTGTCGAGGCTGCCTGTCGGCTCGTCGGCGAGCAGCAGGCTGGGCTCGGTCGAGAGCGCCCGGGCGATCATCACCCGCTGGCGCTCGCCCATCGAGAGCGTCTCCGCGCGGTGGCGCAGCCGCTCGCCCAGGCCCAGCCGTTCCAGCAGCGGCGCGACCTCGCGCTGCGCTGCGCTCCAGCGGTGAGTCTTCAGTAGCTTCAGCACCGCGTTGTCGATCGCGCTGACGCCCGGCAGCAGGTCGAAGTTCTGGCGGATGAAGCCCAGTTCGGTGAGCCGGAAGCGCGACGCCTCGCGCTCACTCAGCGAGGATATGTCGCGCCCGCCGATCAACACCGTGCCTGAGGTGGGCGCCAGCAGCGTGGCAACCATCAGCAGCAGTGTCGTCTTCCCCGACCCGCTCGGCCCGTACAGCGCCACCATCTCGCCGGGCTCGACCCGCAGCGATACCCCGTCCACCGCACGCACGGTTTCCCCGCCGATCGCGGGGTAGTGCTTCACGAGGTCACGCAGCTCCAGCATCCCTCAATCTGAGATCGAGCCGCCGAGGTGCACGGCGATCGCGTCGTTGGAGTTCTGGATCGTGCCGCCGAAGCTCAGGCCCGAGCCGTGGGCGTGCGCGTAGCTGCCGGTACCGCCGCTCACCGACAGCGAGCCGGAGAAGCTCGCGCTCCCGTTGGAGCGGTGGTAGCTCGCGGTCGCCTCACCCGAGATCGAGCCGCCGTTGCGGGAGATGCTCACTTCGGCCTTCACGTGGTTGCTGGACACGATCGTCAGGCGCACGTGAAGCGTGCCGCTGAGCGTGCCCGTGGCCGAGCCCTGCTCGTTCAGCGTGAAGCCGCGTTTGCTGGTGAGGCGCAGGTTGCCGGCCTCGCGCAAGGATACGGTTCGGGCGTTCCCCGCCTGCGGAGCTCGGGCGTGTGCTCGGGTGGTGGCGGCGGTGGCGGCGCTCGCCCGGCGAGCGCCGCCACCGGCCGGGTGGCGCTTGACCTGCGCCGGGCAGGGTTGTCTGGCGACGGTGCTGTCACTAGAGCCATCCGCGTAGGTGAACGCGGCGGCGAACGGCCATCCACCGGCTGGGCAACGTGGCACCACCACTGTGTTGGCGTCGCGTGCCGGGTGCGGGCTGCTCGCGCCGATCGTGAGCGAGAGGTTGGCCAGGGCGGTTTCCGAGAGCGACGGCAGTGAAGGGATCGGGGGGAACGGGATCACGAGCTGTTCGCCGTATGGAGGGCGAGCCGGGAGGATCGTGCCGGTGATCACCAACTGCGCGGGCACCGGGGTTGAGCCTTCGCCGACCAGCTCGAGTGTCGGGGTGTTGCCTTGCGGGGGACCGATGAAGGCCCACAACGCGACTTCCTCGGAGATCACTTCCGAGCCAGCAAGCGCCTCCGCCAGCGCGTGCCCGCGCCCGACCAGCGATTGCGGCGGGCAGCTGTCGGGGCCGTGGGCCCGCAGGCGCGCGGCGCTGCAGCTGCGCAAGCTGGGGATTTCGAGCACCAGCCCGCGGGGGAGGCTCACCACCGAGCGGTGCACCGGCACGGGCATGCCCATCACGCCGCCCGTGTACTGGATCGCGAGCGTCAACGCCCCCTTGGCGCCCGGGCGGCTGGGGGAGAACGTGGGTGTGAGTGTGGCGGAGGTTGCTTCCGGCGCGGCTGCGGTTCGCGCCGCGCCGGAAGCATTCACCCGCACGGGCGCTACCAACGCCGCGCAGATCGTCAGGGCCACGGCGAGCGTACACGCGACCCCCGTGGGCCGGGAACTGGTCGATGCGTCGATCCCTTTGCGACTCATGATTCCCATCCTCCCACAGTGTCCTAATACTCTAGCACAATATCGTCAGCCGCGAGGCCGTGGCGCAGCGCGAGACGTTGCTTTCGCTCCGCGTGCGACAAGGGTAATTACGAACTGAGGGGATACGAACTTAGAGAGGGGGTGAGGAGGAGTAATACAAACTTAAGAGTGAGGAAGGGGTGATACGAACTTAGGAGTGAGGACGCACGCCGGTGGGAGCCTGAGAGCCGCCCGCCGACCGGAGCCTTAAGCTCTCGCACGTGCACCACCCGATCTCCTACTTCCAGGCGATCATCCTCGGCCTCACGCAGGGGATCGCCGAGCCCTTTCCGATCTCGAGCCTCGGGCACGCGGTGGTGCTGCCGCGGCTGTTCGGCTGGAACATCCACCAGAACGACAAGTTCTTCCTCACCTTCCTCGTCGCCACCCACTTCGCCACAGCGCTCACGCTGCTGCTGTTGTTCGTGCGCGACTGGATCAAGATCGTCGGCGGCATCCTGCGCTCGCTGCGGGTGCGCAAGCTTCGTGAGGACGACGTCTACGCGCGCCTCGGCTGGCTGCTGGTCGTGGGCACGGTGCCCGCCGGCATCCTCGGGCTGGCGCTGCAGGAATCGCTGCGCAAACTGTTCGCCTCCGCCACGATCGCCGCCGCCTTCCTGATCGTCAACGGGATCGCGCTGCTGATTTTCGAGCAGCTGCGCAAGCGCCCCCCCAAGTCTGGCGACTACCTCGGCGACGGCGACGCCCGCATCGCCAAGCTCAGCTGGCGCCAGGCGATCGCGATTGGCACCTCACAGGCCGCGGCGCTGATCCCCGGCATCTCGCGCTCGGGCTTCGCGATGGGGGGCGGCCTGCTCGCCGGGCTCTCCAACGAGGACGCGGCGCGCTACTCCTTCCTGCTCGCCACCCCCGTGATTTTCGCCGCCGCCGCGCTGAAGCTGCCCGAACTGCTTGGCTCGCAGGGCAACGGCGTGCGCGGGCCCGCGCTCGTCGCCGGCCTCTGTGCGGCTCTCACGACGTTTCTGGCGGTGAAGTTCCTGCTGAGGTTCTTCGAGACCAATCGGTTGAGCCCATTCGGGATCTACTGCATCGCGTTCGGCGCGATCTGCACGGTCGCGTTCGTGGTTTGAGGGGAGGGAAAGGGGGAGGGGTAGTGGGGCGCTGTTAAGCGGCGCGCCGGGTTCCCGCTACGTATTGGGAGCATGTGCGGCCGGGCCGAGGCGACGCCGGTCGACTTCGGCGCTGCATCGCGGCGAAGCCGGGTGGGCCCGGATGCCTGGCGGAGTCGGTGCCGATGCCGCCGTGAGCCGCGGATACGCTGATGAAACCGATGCCACGCACCCCCCCACTGCCGAAGACTCCGCAGCGCATGTTCGAGACCCGCAGCCAGGCATGGCGGGAGGTGGGGCTCGAGGAGCAGGTCAGCCCACGGGCGCTCAAACGCGCACGGGTCGAGGGGCTCGTGCTGGCGGTGCTGTTCGTGGCCGTGGTCGTGCTCTACGACCATCGCGCCTCCCTCTTGGGCGTCAGCCGGGCGAAGGCGCCGGGGGCCGACAGCGCGGTGCAGATCGCCACCGTGATCGTGCTGCTGATCCTAGGCTGGGGGGTGGCGCGCGACGCCGGCCGCGCCCTTGCCCCGGCGCTCTTCCGGCGGATGGATCCCGCAACCGCGGGAACAGTCGGCTTCCTGATCCGGTTGGTGACGATCGTGGTGGCGCTCCTCGTCGGGCTGAGGGTCGCGGGCGTCGAAGAACGCACGCTGGCGCTCGGCGGGGCGTTCACGGCGGTGGTGTTGGGGCTGGCCGCACAGCAGACGCTCGGCAACCTGATCGCGGGCACTGTGCTGCTCAGCGCCGGCCCTTTCCGCGTGGGCGACCACGTGCGCCTGCAGGGTGGCCCGCTCGCGGGCCAGCTGGAGGGGGTCGTCAGCTCGCTCGGGCTGCTCTACACCACGTTTGCCACCGACGAGGGCTCGGTGCTGGTGCCCAACAGCGTGGTGCTCAACGTGGCCCTGCACACCGGCCGGGGCCGAATCGGCGCGCGGCGCTCACGAGCCGCGGGCGTGCGCGGTAATCCGCAGGAGCCGGCCGCGGAGGCATCTGAGACGCCCGCCGAGAGGACGGGCGAGCAGCAGGCGAGCGTCGCCGGCTACCGCGCGCCGCCCCCCACTCCATAGCGCAGCAGCAGGCACCCGTCGCTCTCGAGCGCGTCACGCAGCTCCAGCTCGACCGGGGGCGAGAGCTCCGGACCGCACACGATCCGCAATGAGCCCTGTGGGCCGGAGCCTCCGCCGAGCTTCGGGGCAAGCGTGAGAAACAGCTCGTCCACGAGCCCGGCGGCCAGCAGGGCGCCATTCAGGTGGGGGCCCCCCTCGCACATCACGGTCTGCACCCCCCACCGGGCGTGCAGCTCGGTGAGCGCGGCCCGCAGATCGAGCTGCCCTTCGCGGGCTGCGCGCACGTACTCGACAGGAGCGGTCTGCTCTGCCGAGGGGGCTCGCTTTGGGGTCGTGGTCTGCGCTGGGGCCGTGGCGTGTCCGCCGGGAGTCGCCTGTGCGTCGGAGGCGGCAGCTCCGCCCAAGTCGTCGGCCGGCAGCACCCCCGCAACGGACGGCGTGATGATCACGACTCGCGCGTCGGGCTCTCCGAGCAGTGGAACGCTCTCGGGGGAGAGCGCGAGGTTGGCGGAGACGATGCATGCGAGTGGTTCCGCCGCCAGTCCGCGTTCCAGGCGTACTCGCCGCCGCGATTCGGCTTTCACCAGTCGGCGGTAACGCTCGGTGCGTGCTGTGCCGGCGCCGACCAGTACCGCGTCGACGGCGGTGCGCAGCGCAAGGAAGAGCTCTTTGTCGGCGCGGCTGCTGATCGATCCCGAGCGTCCCTCCAGGGTGGCGCGCCCGTCGGCGGTGGACGTCATATTGAGGAACACACGCGGCCGTTGCCCAATCACTGCGGCCGGCGGGCTTGGGTCGGGGCTCGGGTCCCACAGTCGCATGAGCTCCACCGCCTGCGCGGCGGTCAGTCGCCGACCCGCGGTCTCTCCGATCAGCGACATGAGCGTGGCGGGGGCCACAGCGCCGGGAGTGGAGCTCATCCGCCAACCTTACGGCCTATTCGTCCAGGGTCGCACGCCTAGATACGGCTACCCCTCCGGGACCGGTCACTGTGGGCTCGACGTGGGCCCACCACGCCTTCGTCGCCTTGTCCTGCGTCCGCGCCTCGCTGGACTCGCGGCCGCCCAAGACGCAGGCAACGTCATGCAACATCTTGAGAACACATCCGCTGCGCTACCTGCTACCGTCGTGCTCGTTGGGCCGGGCAAAGAACCGGCGTAAAGCAGTGCAAGCTCTCGCAGGTCGAAGCTCTTCGCAGCATCCTCCGCGCAGCAGCACGCACGAATCGTGGAGGAATGTCACATGCCTACTGGCACAGTGAAGTGGTTCAGCGACGACAAGGGATTCGGATTCATCACCCCGGATGACGGGGACAAGGATCTGTTCGTCCACCACACCGGAATCAACGGCGAGGGCTACCGCTCGCTGCAGGAGGGCGCCAAGGTGTCCTACGACCCGGAGCAGGGCGACAAGGGGCCGAAGGCAGTCAACGTTCAGGCGATCTGAGAAAGAACGGCTTTCAAAAAGACCGGCACGTCCGGATACGCTCCTGGACACTGTGCTGGATCGCCACGGTCCGTCTTGCCCGTGCTGCCAGCACGGGCTGCACCGGCCCGCGACGCCCAGCTTGGTCCAGGAGCGCCCCGGACGCACCGCCTACTTTGAAAGACGTTCCAGTCGCCACGCCGTAGTCTGCGGTCGTTTGCGGGCCGCGCCCTGAGCGGGTGCAGTTCGCAAGTCGATGATCGTCAGATCATCGACATCGAGCAGGTAACCTGAGGGGGTCCGGTCGTCACCGGGCCCCCTCTGGTATGTCGACCGACGCGACCACATTGCCCCTGCGGGACTCGCTGCTTGACGGCCCCGCCGACGTCGCGCGCAGGGACACATCTTCGAGGAAGGCGAGCGCCTCTAAGAGCGATCACGCCGGCGCGCGGGCCCGCACCCGCAGGGAGACGGCGATCGGGGCGTCGGTGTTGATCTGGATCGGCATGTGCGTCCTGCTGATCGTGCTCGCTGCCGCCGGCCGCCCGAGCTTTCTCTCCTCGCCCTCTCACTACGGCTTCTTCCCGCACTGGCTGGCCGGCCCGCTGGGTGGTTTGTGGCCGTGGTTCTCGCGCACCCCGCGGACGACCAAGGCGCTGCTGACCGGAGCCCTGGTGACGATGTACGTGGCCTACGTGGCGGGTCTGCGGTACGTGCCGCTGCTGCGGGCACGCTGGGCGATCGCGACGATCGTCGGCGTCCATGTGATCCTGCTGCTCTCCCCGCCGCTGTCGCTGACGGACGTGTTCAACTACATCAACTACGGGCGCATGGGGATGTTGCACGGCCTCGACCCCTACACCACGATCCCCGCGCTGGGGCCCCACAGCGACCCCAGCTACGCGCTGAGCAACTGGCACCAGTTGCTGACTCCCTATGGCCCCCTCTTCACGTTGATCACCTACGCGGTGGTGCCGCTCGGGCTGGCGGGCTCGCTGTGGACCTTCAAAGCCCTGTTGATGGCTCTCAGCCTCACCACGATCCTATTGGTGTGGCGATGCGCGTCCCTGCTTGGTCGCGACCCGGTGGCGGCGATCGTGCTGGTCGGTCTCAACCCGTTGATCCTCGTGTGGGGCCTGGGGGGGACCACAACGACTTCTTCATGATGTTCTGCATCGCGCTCGCCTTCTACCTGTTGCTGCGTGCGCGTGCTCCGGGTATCGCCACCGAGCTCCGATCCACGCAGACCTCCTCCGCCTCCGCCTCCCTCGCCGTTGAGCCCAGGGATCCTTTGGCTGCGCGGGCCGCCGGGATCGACGGCTCGGAGACTTCCCCGCGCGCACCCCGTGTGGTGTGGGCACGGGTGTGCGCGTGGCTGTGGCCGCCGGCGGCGCCGGAATTGGGTGCCGGGGTGGCGCTGGCGGCCGCGATCGCGCTGAAGGCCTCGGCGGCGATCCTCGTCCCAGTGATCCTGGCGGGGCTGCTCAGAGCTCCGCGCCGGGCTGTGCAAGTGGCACTGGGGCTGATCGCGGGCGGGATCGTGCTGGGGGTGTGCACGGTGGTCGCGTTCGGGATGCATCTGCCCGACCTTGGCGCTCAGGGCCGCCTCGTGATCCCGATGGGCCTGCCCAACCTGCTCGGCCTCGTGCTGGGTCAGGGCGGTGTGACGGAAACGATGCGCAGCCTGCTCAGTGTGGTGCTCGTGCTCGTGGTGCTCGGCTGCAGCGTGCTTGCATGGCGCCGGCAGGACGCATTGACGGCGTCCGGCTGGGCGACGATGGCGCTGCTGCTGACTTTGACCTGGGTGCTGCCGTGGTATGTGCTGTGGGTGCTGCCGCTGGCGGCGCTGTCGCGCTCGCGGGCCCTGCGCACCACGGTCGTGGTGTTCGGAGCCTACCTGCTGCTTACGTGGATGCCGCTCGCCACGGCGATGGACAACGCGCTCGGCATTCGGCCGACGACGACATTGCTCGGACAGCAGAACCAGCGCTACGTCCGCGGGCTGCTGGACTGATCTCTCGATCGATCGGCCCTGCGCCGGCGGGCTCCAGCGACGTTCAGGCGCCGTCGATTGGCCTCGCGCCGACCGGCTCTAGCGACGCTCAGGTACTGTCGATTGGCCTCGCGCCGGCCGGCCCAAGCGACGTTCAGGCGCCGTCGATCGGTCCCGCGCCGGCCGCGCCGGGGAGTCCACCGACCGCGCTGACGCGCTCCTCGCCCTCTGGGGCGCGCCCGTCGCGCCCGACGTAGCCGTCCTTGCCCCCGGCGCACAGGTAGATCGCGTCGCCCTCGCCGACGTTGCGCACGCGGCGCACGGTGGGAGCGTCGACGCGCGCGAAACCGCCCTCCCCGAGGCGGTGCACGGTGCCGTCGCCGAACTCCATCTCGATCGTGCCGCGGTGCACGAAGTACAGCTCCTCCTGGGTGTCGTGGTAGTGGCGCCCTGTCTGGTAGCCAGCGGGCATGACGATCGCGTTGACTCCGAACGCGGTCACGCCGAGACCCTTGCGCACCTTGCGAAAGCCATGGCCCTCGCCCAGCGCGTCGAGGTCGCCCACGGCGTAGCCCTCGCCGACGGTCACGTTGGGGTACTCGGATGCCTCCATTGTGGGATCTCCTTGTCGTGTGTGGTCAGTGATCGGCCACGTGGCCGCCCTCAGGCGCGAGCGGCCTGCCCTCTTGCGCCCAGCGTACGAGGCCGCCGGTCATCGAGTGGGCCTGGAAGCCGGAGGCGCGGAACGCCTGGGCGGCCATCAGCGAGCGGGCCCCGACACGGCAGTAGAAGACGACGGGCCGGTCAGCCGCGATCGTGGCCGCCTGGGAGGTGAGCTGGTTGAGCTCGACGTGACGGCTGCCCTCGATGTGGCCGGCCTGGCGCTCGTAATCCTCGCGCACATCAACCAATTGCAGGTCGGGGTCGCCGATAAGCCATGCGGCGACCCGCGCGGGCTCGATTTCGATCTCAGAGGGCTGCTCGCCTGCGGCCATCGACGGAGCGTAGCGGCCCCGTCGCTGCGTACCTCGGCGACTTTGGGCTGAGGACTCCTCCCGGCGGGCGGGGGCACTAGCATCCAGTCCATGGAGGCAATCAGCGACGTTTACACCATCCCCCAGGAGCACCTCGACTTCTGCGCCACGATCGCCCAGATCGCGCAGGAGAAGATCGCGCCGCGCTCGGCGGAGATCGATGAGCAGGCGGAGTACCCGTGGGACATCCGCAAGATCCTGGCCGAGCAGGACATCCTCGGGCTGCCGTTTCCGATCGAGTACGGAGGCACCGGCACCGGCACATTGATGCTGAACATGGCGGTGGAGGAGATCGCCAAGGTCGATGCGGCGTGCGCACTGATCCTGATGGTGCAGGAGTTGGGGACGTTGCCGATCCAGCTGTTCGGCAGTGACGAGCTCAAGGAGCGCTTCCTGCCGAAGTGCGCGAGCGGCGAGTGGTCGCCGGCGTTCGCGCTCTCCGAGCCCGAGGCCGGCTCCGATCCCGCGGGGATGAAAACCACGGCGGTGAAAGACGGCGATGAGTGGGTGCTCAACGGCACCAAGAACTGGATCTCCAACCTTGGGGTGGCGGACTTCTACATCTGCTTCGCGGTCACCGACCGCGAGAGCCGCCGGATCACGGCGTTCGTGGTCGAGGCCGACCGGCCGGGATTCAGCGTCGGCAAGCTGGAGCACAAGCTGGGGATCCGCGCCTCGCCGACCGGCCAGCCGATCTTCGAGGATGTGCGGGTGCCCCAGGAGAACGTGATCGGCGAGGTCGGCAGGGGCATGCGGGTCGCGCTCGGCACGCTCGAGCGCACGCGCCTGGGAGCGGCGGCGCAGGCGGTGGGGATCGCCCAGGGAGCCACCGACTACGCCGTGAGCTACGCCCGCGAGCGTGTGCAGTTCGGTCAGCCGATCATCGAGCACCAGGCGATCCAGTTCAAGCTGGCCGATATGGAAACACGCACAGCGGCTGCGCGGGAGCTGCTGTACAAGGCCTGCGCGATGGCTGATCGCGGCGATCCACAGCGTGCGAAGTACTCCTCGATGGCGAAGGTGTTCTGCTCGGACACCGCGATGGCCGTGACGGTCGAGGCGGTGCAGGTGCTGGGGGGCTACGGTTACGTGAAGGAGTATCCGGTGGAGCGAATGATGCGAGACGCCAAGATCACTCAGATCTACGAGGGCACCAACGAGATCCAGCGGCTCGTCATTGCCCGTACGCTCAAGTAGGGGGACGAGACAGGGCGGGTGGGCCGGGCGGGCCCATAATAATTACGATGCGCGCACCCAAGCCACCCGGAGTCGACGGCCAGCTGAGAAAGATCGGGCTGGCAGCGCTGATCGCGCTGTCGCTGGGCTTGGTCGTGATCGTGGTCGGCGAGGGCTTCAGCACGCAGGGCGCGGTGCGGGTGGTGGAGGACCTGGTCCTCGGAATCGCCGCCGTCGCGCTGCTGACGACGGCGATCGCGTTCATCGCGGTGCGCATGGCCGGCTGGCACGACCCTGAGTCCGAGGAGGAGTTCGAAAAGATCGTGCGCCGCGCGGAGGATCTCGGCCGCGAAGGGCTGGCGGTGGATCCCGATGAAGCGGAGTTCATGGCACTCGACCCCCTCAACGACGAGGATTTCGAAGAGCTGGTGCGCGACGCGCTTGACGACCTGCCCGACCTGCTGCGCAATGCGCTGCGCCACGTGGCGGTCGTGATCTCCGACAAGGGCCGCGCGGCGGGCGCGTACGGTCTCTACCAGGGCGACCAGATGAAGGACAGGATGCTCGGGCCGCCCGTCCACGACCGCATCGTGATCTTCAGGGACACGCTGCGGCGCGACTTCGGCCACGACCCCGAGCTGCTGCGCGAGCAGGTCGTGAGAACCGTGCGCCACGAGCTCGCCCATCACGTGGGCTTCGACGAGCTCGGCGTCTCGCGGTTGGATCTCTGAGGCCGCTCCCCGGGAGCCCTCGGGTAGGGAGGCGTGGGGAGAATGTGTTTTTGGCCCCAAACCCTTCATTTTGTGAAGTGGTAGGGTGCGCGGTCGGGGGAGGCGGGTCGGTGCCGCTCCGGGAGACAAAACGACAAGGAGAGCTTCGCATGCCTGACGCCGTAATCGTTGACGCCATACGCACGCCGATCGGGCGGGCGGTGAAGGGATCGCTCAAATCGGTGCGCGCCGACGACCTGGCGTCGATCCCGTTGAAAGCGATCCTGGAGCGCAACCCGCAGTTGGAGTCCAGTTCGATCGTGGACGTGATGATGGGCTGCGGCTTCGCCGAGGGCGAGTCGGGCTACAACATCGGGCGCAACGCCTCGCTGCTGGCTGGCATCGACTTCCACGTCCCCGGCACCACCGTCAACCGCTTCTGTGCCTCCTCGCTGCAGACCACCCGGATGGCGTTCCACGCGATCAAGGCGGGCGAGGGCGACACCTACATCGCCTGCGGCGTAGAGGCGGTCTCGCGCGCCACGCAGGGGGGCGAGTTCGAATTCCACCCGAAGCTGGACGGCTCGGAGGGGTCGCTGTACAACGTGTACATCCCGATGGGACTGACAGCCGAGAACGTGGCGGAGGAAAAGAAAGTCAGCCGCGAGGCGCAGGACGAGTGGGCGGTGATCTCCCAGAACCGCGCGGTGGCGGCGCAGGAGTCGGGCCACTACGACGTGGAAATCGTTCCGGTGACAGCGCCGGCGCACAAAGACACCGACCGCGAAGGCAACGAGATCGAGATCCCCGAGCAGGTGGTCACCAAGGACGACGGCCCGCGCCCCGGCACGACACTCGAGAAGCTGGCGTCGCTGAAGCCGGCGTTCAAGCCGGACGGCACCGTGACGGCGGGCAACGCCTGTCCGCTCAACGACGGCGCGGCCGCGCTGCTGGTCACCTCCGAGGAGCGCGCGCAGGAGCTGGGACTGAAGCCGAAAGTGAAGATCCTCGCCTCCACGGTGGTGGCGATCCGCCCGGAGGTGATGGGCCTCGGCCCGATCCCCGCGATCCAGCAGCTGCTGAAGAACACGGGCATGTCGATGAGCGACATCGACGTAGTGGAGATCAACGAGGCGTTCGCTGCGCAGATCGTCCCCTGCAAAGAGGAGCTGGGCATCGACGACGAGAAGCTCAACCCCTTCGGCGGAGCGATCGCCCTCGGCCACCCCTTCGGCATGACCGGCGCCCGGATCATGACCACGCTGATCAACGACCTCCAGACCCTCGACGGCACCTACGGCATCGAGTCGATGTGCGTCGCCGGCGGCATGGGGATGGCGATGCTGGTGGAGCGGCTGAGCTAGAGGTGCAGTTTTGCCGACGGCCCCGTGTCATGCCTAGCGTTGGCATGGCGCGGGGCGTTTCTTTGTATGGGGCCGCCTCGAGGGCGCCTGGACGGGTCGCGCTGGGCGTAGACGGATTGCTGGGCTGAGGCTCAGGTGTCGAGTCCGGGAATCGACTCGATCGGGAGCTCGCCGTAAATCTCTTCCAAGCCGATCAGATCGTTTCGATCTCGCGGACGACCGGCAAGGCGCTTGAAGCCGACGATACTGCTCAAACCGGCGACGAGGTATCTGACGTCGTCATCCTCGACGTGTATCGCGCGTTCCTCGACGGTCTCGTAGTCGAGTGGGGGTAGGCCCCCGCGCATGATGTCAATCACTCCGGCTCGTGTCTTCGCTCGTAGGTGTGTCCGACCGAGTAGGTGCTCTTCCTGAAGCGGGGCATCGTCACGCAAACGTACGCCGCCAAGCGTGACAAGAGCCGCCAGCACACACTGGTCGTTAGCGGTGTCATCAGGGACCAGGAAGTCGACGTCCTCGGTTGCCCGGACAAAACGGTTGGCGATCACCGAGAAACCGCCCACTACAACAAAGCGGGCACCCTCGGCGACCATCGCGGCGGCGGCAACGTCGAGTTCAGGGTCGAGGGCCACCATTTGCTCGCTCGACGGCTCGCAATAGTTTTGCCGCCTGGGCCGAGAGGTGCTGACCACGCCTGAGCAGCTCGCTGACTGGCGTGTCAGCCGGCGGCGTGAGGGCGCGGCGCTTTTCCTCGTTGAGCGCAGCCCACTCGGCATCATGGCCGGGCTCGAGCAAGGTGCGGGAGGTGATGCTCACGACCTCATTCTATCCAAAATGCTCGACGCCATCAGACAGGCGTCTGCAAACGGTCTACGCAACTTACCGGGGGGGCATCCGCAGCGCGCCGTCGAGGCGGATGACCTCGCCGTTGAGCATGACGTTCTCCACGATGTGGCAGGCAAGGTGGGCGTACTCCTCGGGTCGGCCGAGGCGCTGCGGGTAGGGGATGCCGGCGCCGAGCTTCTGGCGGGCCTCCTCGGGCAGGGCGGCGAGCAGCGGAGTGTCGAACAGGCCGGGGGCGATCGTGCAGACCCGGATGCCGTACTGGGCGAGGTCGCGGGCGGCGGGGAGCGTCATGCCGACGATGCCGCCCTTGGAGGCCGAGTAGGCGATCTGGCCGACCTGGCCGTCGTAGGCGGCGATCGAGGCGGTGTTGATGCACACGCCGCGCTCACCGTCGTCGCCGGCCGGCTCGTTGGCGATCATTGCGGCTGCCGCAAGGCGCAGCACGTTGAAGGTGCCGATCAGGTTGATCTGGAGGATCGTCTCGAAGGGCATCAGCGGGTGCGGGCCCTTGGAGCCCGCGACCTTCTGCGCCCAACCGGTGCCGGCGCAGCAGATGGCGATGCGCAGCCCGCCCTCCGCGGCGGCGGCGCGCTCGACGGCGCCCTGCACCTGGGTCTCGTCGCGCACGTCGCAGGTGACGAACTCCGATCCCAGCTCGGTGGCGAGCGCCTCGCCCTTCTCGGCGTTGACGTCGGCGATGGTGAGAGCTGCCCCGGCGGCGTGCAGGCGGCGTACGGTAGCCGCGCCGAGCCCGGAGGCCCCGCCGACAACGATCGCTGAGCTGCCCTCGATTCGCATGTGTGGCGGAGCCTATATCACCCGGCCGTCTCCACCACTGTGCCTGTCGGCTGCCCTTTGCCTTCTCCGCCGTGGTGCCTGTCGGGACGCTTCTGCCGTGGCGGTGGCGAGGCCTTCTGGGTAGGTCAGGTGCTCGGTCGCGACAACGTCAGCGCGAAGAGATCCTCCGGATCGGTCAGCCACCGCACGAGCTGCAGGCCGGCCGCGTCGAGATCACCCTCCAGGCGCGGGCGGGTGAACTTGGCGGAGATCTCGGTGCGCATCTCCTCGCCGGCGTCGAAGTGCACGTCGAGCTCGAGTGCGCTGACGGTGACCGTATGTTCGCGCCGCGCGCGCAGGCGCATCTCGACCCACTCGTGACGGTCGTCGAAGAGCGCCACGTGGTCGAAGTCGCCGGGGTCGAAGTCGGCGTCGAGCTCGCGGTTGAGGACGTGCAGGACGTTGCGGTTGAACTCTGCGGTGACTCCCTGTTGGTCGTCGTAGGCGGCCTCGAGCACGCCCGCGTCCTTGACGAGGTCGGTGCCCATCAGCAGGTGGTCGCGCGGCCCGAGCAGCCCGGCGATTTGGCGCAGGAAGCGGCGGCGGCTGCCGGGGGGAAAGTTGCCGATGGTGCCGCCGAGGAACACTACGAGACGGGGGCCGTCGGCAGGGGGCACGCGGTCGAGGTGGCGCTCGAAGTCGCCGATCACCCCGTGCACGCGCAGGCCGGGGTACTCGAGTGTCAGCTCGTCGGCGCAGTCGCGCACCATGCTCTCGGTGACGTCCACCGGCACGTAGCGTTCGAGCGTGCCGGCGCGGTGCAGGGCGTCGAGCAGCACGCGCGTCTTGGCGGCGGTGCCCGAGCCCAGCTCCACCAGCTCGACGGCGCCGGTGAGGGTGGCGATCTCCGTGGCGGTGGCGTCAAGAATCCCGCGCTCGGTGCGGGTCGGGTAGTACTCGGGCAGCTCGCAGATGCGGTCGAACAACTCGGCGCCACGGGCGTCGTAGAAGTGCTTGGGGGGCAGTTCCTTGAAGGGCCGAGTCAGCCCGTCCAGCACGTCCTCGGCGAGCGTGCGCTGCTCGGGCCCGCCGAGGTGGGAGTCGATTTGGATGGCGTCGTCGGCGGAGGCGCCGTTTGCCGGGATTCCGTTTGCTCGGCCTCCACTGGCTTGGTCTCCGTTCACCGGGCCTCCGTTGGCTGAGCCTCTATTCGCTTGGTCTCCGTTCACCGGGTCTCCGTTCACCGGGCCTCCGTTCACCGGGCCTCCGTTGGCTGAGCCTCTATTCGCTTGGTCTCCGTTCGCCAAGCCTCTGCGCACCGCGCTTCCATTTGCTTGACCTCCGTCGGTGCCCGTGGTGTCGACGGGCTCTCGCGCGGGGCCCATCACACATCCCTCGCCAGCCGCACGCCCGCGAAGATCTGGCGTCGCAGCGGATAGTCCCAGTTGCGGAAGGTGAGGCTGGCCACGCGTTGGTGAGTGGCCCACGAGCCGCCGCGCAGGACGAGGTAGTCCTCGCCGAAGAACACCTCGGAGTACTCGCGGTATGGGTGCGCGACGAAGCCGGGGTAGCCGCCGAAGTGGCTGGCGGTCCACTCCCACACCTGCCCTACCCCCTCGAGCCCCGGCTGCTCCGAGGTCGCCGCCCGCTCCCACTCCGCCTCGGTCGGGAGCCGCGCATCGTGCGCGCGGGCGAAGGCGTCGGCCTCGAACCAGCTGACATGGCAGGCGGGCGCCTGCGCGTGGCCGGCTGCCAAGGAGGGATGGTGGGTGATGTCGTACTCCTGCTTCCATGCCCAGCCCTCGTCCGACCACCACTCGCGCCGCTCGTAGCCGCCGCCCTCACTGAAGTGCAGCCAGCTGGCGTTGGTGACGGGGCGCCGCGCGATGGCGAAAGCGCCCGTGCGCGCGAGGTGGCGGGGGCGCTCGTTGTCGTAGGCGAAGCCCTCGGCGTCGGCGGGATGGGCACCCATCAAGAAGGCTCCCGCGGGGAAGGCCAGCCAACCCTCCTCGCCGGGGAGCGAAGTCAGTGACGGCTCCCCGGGCGGCAGCAGCCCGGCGAGCGCGAGCGTCTGACGCATGGTCTCGGTGTGCTGCAGCTCATGGCGCACCACCAGCTCGGTAAGGACGCCGTCGCCGATGCCCCGATCGGCCAGCGCGGGTGCGACGCGCTCGCGCACCGCCTCCAGGTAGGCACGCGCTTCGGCCGAGTCGAGCAGCTTCGAGACGCCCCGCTGCGAGCGGGGCGTCTCGAAGGCGTCGTAGCGCTCGGCGAGGTCGGGCCGCAGCAGCTCCATTCCGGCGTGACGGTGGACCAGCCACAGGTCCTCGTAGGCGGCGATGTGCGCGAGGTCCCACACGAGTGGGCTCATGATCGGCGAGTGCGTGCGCTCGAGGTCGCGGTCGTCGAGGTGGGCCACCAGCCGCAGCGTGCAGCGGCGGGCCTCGTCCAGGGCCGCCAGCGTCTCGGCAAGTGGGGCAGGGGGTACGGCGGTGGATTGGAAAACGGTGCGGGCCATGAGCTCCGGGCGCGTACTCAAGGTAGGACCTTAGCGTGCTCGGGTCGCGGGCACCCCTATCACGGTATCTCGGAACTGTCAGAAGGATCGAGCGTCGAGCGGGTCATGCGCCGGCGCCGGTGGCGATGCGGGCACTGTCACGACCACTCCGCGGGGCTCGACGAGAGGGGTCATCCGGGGCGGGCGCGTGCCGCCGCGGCGGTGTCGGCCACAACGTGCAGGCGCTCGGACACGAGCAAACTGGCCGGCACGCGCGGATCGGGACCCCGCCCACCCCCGGCCAACGCGGCCGCCAACGCGTCGGCCTTGCTCGCGCCGGCGACCAGCAGCAGCGTATAGCGGGCAGCGCGCAGCACCGGAAGGCTGAGCGTGACTCGCTCTGGCGGGGGCTTGGGCGAGTTGCGCACCGGCAGGCAGAGCGCGCCGCTTGAGTCCTGCACCTCAGGGTGGCCGGGAAAGAGCGAGGCGGTGTGCCCGTCCTCGCCGATGCCGACCAGCGAGATGTCCAGCACTGGCAGGCCACCCGGCTCGGCCGGGGGCACCGTGGCGCGCAGCTCTTCGGCATATTCCCGCGCGGCCGCCTCGGGGCCGAGCTCACCGCGCACGCGGTGCTCCTTGGGTTCATCGCCGGGGATGTGGGCGAGCAGCGACTCCACCACCAGCAGGTGGGTGCTCTCCGGGTCATCGGGTCCTACGCAGCGCTCGTCCCCATACCACAGCTCCACTGCGCTCCAATCCTCCAGCAGCCCGGCAAGCGCCTGGTAGGCGGCCCGCGGCGTAGTGCCACCCGAAAGCGCGAAGTGGGCGACCCCGCGACGATCGAGCGCCTCCCGCAGCGCGCGCGCGATCTCGCCCGCGGCGTACTCGGCGGCGGCCTGTGGGTCGGGAAGGACGGTGAGGCGGGTCATGGACGACGGAGTGGAGAGCTTGTCAGCTGGTAGGGGCTCGGCAAGAACACAACCACATCTCTCGCCGCCCCGCTCACGGCACGATCTCCTCCGCCGCGGCGAGCGCGGGGGCATAGGTGGGATCGCGCAGCAGCGCTTGGCGGATCCCCTCGCCGAGGATGCCGGCCTCACCACGTGAGGCTCCAAGAATCGTCCACTCGCGCTCGTTGCCGCGCGCGTCGCGCCGGTAGGCGTGCAGCCCTCCGGGTCCGCGGTCGAGCCGCAGGCGCAGGCCGGAAGCGGTTTCGAGCTCTAGGCCGGCGAGCCCGCGGACCTGCTGCTCGGGCGTGGCCAGGAGCCGCAGCGCGATGTCCTGGCGGCGCCCACTGGCCTTGCCCGCGAGCGCGCCGTCGTGCGCCACCAAGGGGTTGAGCCGCCAGCCAAGTCGGGTCGCCAGCCAGCCGATCAGCAGCATCGCGGCGATCGCCGATTCGGGGTGGTGGCGGATCGTGACCGCGGTGAGCGTGTCCAGCTGGCGGCGCATCTCGGGCGGGTCGAAGGCGGTGGCGAGTCGCTCGCGCCACGGAGTGGTGCGCAGCCACGCGAGATCGACCACGTAGGCATCCTGTGAGAGCGCGCGCGCCTCGGCGATCGCCTCGCGCGGCTCGGGCTCGTCGACCGAGTCGAGCAGCACGGCCTGCACCAGCGGCAGCAGCTCGCGCACGACCTCGGGGTGGCCGTGGGGTGACCACAGCAGCGTGAGCAGGTCGCTGACGACCAACGGATCGGCGATCGTCAGCAGGTCGTCGAGGTGGCGCTTGCCGATCTCGACGACCACCGTCTCGCGCAGCAGGGCGAGCTCGCCGGGTCGCGGATCACCTTCGGAGGCGACGGTGGCGCGCGCGTCGAGGTGCTCGCGGGAGGGTTCGTAGGAGAGAACGATCAGGCGCGAAGCGTGGTAGCGGCCCACACCGCGCAGGCGGTTGGCGATCTCCCCGCTCCAGGCGCGGTCTACAAACGCGATCATGTTCAGCGCGCGCGCGGGCACGTACCCGCCGTTTTCGGTGTGGCGCGCGACCAGCAGTTCGCGCAGGGCGGCTTCGATCGCGTCGGGCGTGGTGTCCTGTGCGCTCCAAACGGCGTCGCTGGTGGCGGGCATGGCTAGGTGTGGTTTCCGGCGGGCGCCGGCGGCTGAGGGGACACGGAGATTGAATGTATATACAAAGAGAGCCCGCACGGAGAGGCTTGCCGGTATTGAGAAAAATTAGAAGGTGTGCGCATTTGTTGTACGAGCGTTCGGGAGATAACCTTTTGCTCCTAATGCAAATAAGACTCAGTCTCGTTTGTTTAGGGCCAAAAACAAGACAACAACACCGGCTCGGTTGGGAGTTGGAAGGAACTTCTCATAGGTCGCCCACCTCGACAACCTCCCTTCTCATACACCGCCCACCTCGACAACCTCCCTGTGCCCACGGGCACCCACTCGCAAGGCGCCCGGATGGTGACCCGTCAGATTGCCCGCCACGAGTGGCCCTCGAGCAGGATCTCTGCCGCCTCGGCAGGCCCATGCGAACCGGCCTCGTACTGCGCGAGCGGCCCTGGCGTGGCAGCCCACGCGCTGACGATCGGATCGCAGATCTCCCACTGCGCCTCGACCTCGTCGTTACGGGTGAACAACGTGGGGTCGCCGCGCATCGCGTCCATGATCAGCCGCTCGTAGGCCTCCGGCGACTGCGAGAGGAACGAGGTGCCGTACAGGAACTCCATGTTGACGGGCCTGATGATCATGCGCGTGCCGGGGATCTTGGCCCCGAGCTGCAGTGACACGCCCTCGTTGGGCTGCAACGTGAGGACGAGCTGGTTGGGGCGGATGCCGAGCGAGCCCTCGGCGGAGAAGGCGAGGTGGGGGACGGGCTTGAGGGTGATCGCGATCTCGGTGATCTTGCGCGCGAGGCGCTTGCCGGCGCGCAGGTAGAAGGGCACTCCTGCCCACCGCCAGTTGTCGACCTCCAGGCGCAGTGCCGCGAAGGTCTCGGTGATCGATCCCTCGCGAACCCCCTCCTCCTCCAAATAGCCCGGCACGTCCTCTCCACCCGCATGTCCTGGTCCATACTGGGCGCGCACCGCCATCTGCGGCACATCGGCCGCGGAGGGGGCGTGGATCGCCTGCAGCACCTTCACCTTCTCGTTGCGCACCTCTTCGGCGGTGAAGTTCACGGGCGGCTCCATCGCGACGTGACAGAGCAGCTGCAGCATGTGGTTCTGGATCAGGTCGCGCAGCGCCCCGGAGTGGTCGTAGTAGCCGGCGCGGCTGCCGATGCCGATGTCCTCGGCGGCGGTGATCTGGATGTTGTCGATGTAGTTGCGGTTCCACAGCGGCTCGAACATCCCGTTGGCGAAGCGGAACGCCAGCATGTTCTGGACGGTCTCCTTGCCGAGGTAGTGGTCGATGCGGAACACCTGACTCTCCTCGAACACGTCGAGCACGCGGCGGTTGAGCTCGGCGGCCTCCGCCAGGGAGGTGCCGAACGGCTTCTCGATGATCGTTCGCACCTCGGCGCCGGCGCGGCGGTCGAGCCCTTGCGCGCCCAGCGCCTCGACGATCACCGGGAAGAACTCGGGGGAGGTCGAAAGGTAGAAGGCGCGGTTGAGTGGTTCGCCCGCGCGCTCGTCGAAGCGCTCGAGCACGAATGCGAGCTCGCGGTAGACGCGCTCGTCGTCGAACGTGCCGGGCACGTACTTGACGTGTTCGAGCAGCCCCTTCAGCACGTCCTCGTCGGGTGTGCGGCGCGAGAAGGCACGGATCGCCTGCTCGCACTCGGCGCGGTAGTCGTCGCGCTCCTTCTCTTTGCGTGACACCCCCACGAGGTTGAAGCGCTCGGGCAGTGCGCCCTCGTGGGCGAGGTTGTACAGCGCGGGCAGCAGCTTGCGCCGGGCAAGGTCGCCGGTGGCACCGAAGATCACGAGCGTGGTCGGCGCCACGGGCAGGCGCTCGAGCCCTTCGACGAGCGGGTTGTCGGGCTGCTGCTCGACCGTGCTCATTACGCCTTCTTCACGGCGTGCCCGCCGAACTGGTTGCGCAGCGCGGCGAGCACGCGGTTGGCGTAGTCGCCGTTGCCGCGCGAGGTGAGCCGCGCGTACAGCGAGGCGGTGATCGCGGGGGTGGGAACGTCGCGCGCGGTCGCCTCCGCGATCGTCCAGCGGCCCTCGCCGGAGTCCTCGGTGTAGCCGGTGAGCGTGTGCAGGTCGTTGCCGTCGGCTTCGAACGCGCGGGCGGCCAGTTCACACAGCCACGAGCGCACCACCGAGCCCTGTCCCCACAGGTGGGCGATCTTCGCGTTGTCCAGCTCGTACTCGCACTTGTCGAACAGGTCGAAACCCTCGGCGTAGGCCTGCATCAGGCCGTACTCCACGCCGTTGTGCACCATCTTCACGAAGTGCCCGGCGCCGGCGGGTCCGAAGTGCTGCCACCCGCGGGGCCCGATCGCGGCGATGCTCGTCTCGTTGGTCGGCGGCGCCAGCACGTCGAGGAACGGCGCGAGGCGTTTCACCGCGCGGTTCGGGCCGCCGACCATCATGCAGTAGCCGACTTCCAGGCCCCACACGCCGCCGGAGGTGCCCACGTCGACGTAGTGGATGCCGCTTTTTTTGAGCTGTCCGGCACGGAGCTTGTCTTCGGTCCACTTGGTGTTGCCGCCGTCCACGATCGTGTCGTCGCGATCCAGCAGCTTGGCGAGCTTGTCGATCGTCTGCTGGGTGATCTCGCCGGCGGGCAGCATCAACCACACCGTGCGCGGCGCCTGGAGTCGCTTGACGAGGTCGGCCAGCGTGCTCGCGCCGACGGCGCCGTTTGACACTGCCTGCTGCACCGCGTCGCGGTTGGCGTCGTACACCACCACCTGATGCTCGGAGTCGCGGAGGATGCGATGCGACATGCCGCCCCCCATCCTGCCCATGCCGATGAACCCGATCTGGCTCACGATGACTCCTCCTCTGGTGTAGGTTGCAGGCGCACGCGCAGTAAAGGTACTCATTTGAGCCCTACCAGACTCAGCCACGGCAAGCCGACGGGACGCAGCCCCGGCCACTCCTCTGGACACAGCTCCGGTAAGCCTCTCGGATGCGGCCACTGCCAACCCCTCACATCCAGCGACGGCGAGGTATCGATTTGAGCCCCGATCCCACCCATCAACGACCCGATCGCAATCTCGCGCTGGAGCTGGTGCGCGTCACCGAGGCGGCCGCGCTGGCGGCGGCGCGGCTGGTGGGCAAAGGCGACAAGGAGGCCGCCGACCAGGCCGCCGTGGACGGGATGCACTATGCGCTGCAATCCGTCCAAATGGACGGCGTCGTGGTGATCGGCGAGGGCGAGAAGGACGAGGCGCCGATGCTCGCCAACGGCGAGCACATCGGCGATGGCTCTCCGCCGGAGGTGGACATCGCGGTGGACCCGCTGGAGGGCACCACGCTCGCCGCGCACGGGATGCCGAGCGCGCTGGCGGTGATTGCGCTCTCCAGCCGCGGCACGATGTTCGACCCCGGTCCCTGCGTGTACATGGAAAAGATGGTGGGCTCCCCGGAGATCGCCGACCTGCTCGACCTCGACCGCCCGCTGCCGGAGACGGTTGCCCTGATCGCGGCGCGCAAAGGCTGCGAGATCGGGGATGTCGAGGTGGTCGTGCTCGACCGCCCCCGCCACGAGCAGGGCATCAAGGCGATCCGCGAGGCGGGAGGGCGGGTGCGGCTGATTCCCCACGGCGACGTGTCCGCCTCGCTGCTGGCAGTCACCGAGCGCTCCCCGGTGGATCTCCTGTGGGGCATCGGCGGCACCCCCGAGGGGGTGATCTCGGCGGCGGCGATTAAGTGCCTCGGCGGCCAGCTGCTGGGGCGGCTGTGGCCGCGCGACGAGCACGAGCGCTCAGCGGCGCTGGACGCCGGCTACGACCTGCGGCGGATCCTCGACCGCGACGACCTGGTGGCGGGCGAGGATGTGTTCTTCTCCGCCACCGGCATCACCGACGGCGACGTGCTGCAGGGCGTGCGCTACCCGAGCGCCGGCGGGGCCTCCACCGAATCGCTGGTGATGCGTACCCGCTCGGGCACCGTGCGGCGCATCAGCGCGCGTCACGACCGCGCGAAGCTGCGGGCGCTGTACGGCGACGCGCGGTTCGCGTAGCTTCAGGGCCTTTCGCGTAGCTCCAGGGCCTTTTACTGGCCGGCTTTTCATCCTGACGATGCCGTCAGCCGCCCCACGCGGGACTTCGCCAGATCGAGACGGGCAAGCGAGCGCAGGAAGCCGTGCGTGACGAACACGTGGATGCGCGACTGGGTGGCGTTGTACAGGCGGAGGCTGATTCCCGAGGCGATCGCCGGGTGGAAGTTGGCGACCTCCACCTCGATGTGCAGGTGCGCCGCCGTCGCATCCTCACTCGAACCCTCGCCAGCACCCCCCGGGGAGCCGTCTGCGATGCGGCGCACGTCGATCTGCAGGTGCCCCCTGCTCTCTCGCCCCGCGCGGGCGACCAGCAGCCCCCGCTCGATGCGCCAGCGCACCACGCCGTGATCGGCCTGCAGCTCATATTCAGGGGCGCGAAAGGCGAGCAGTGTGAACGGCCGGATGAGCAGCACCACGAAGCGCTCCCGCTCGGTGTAGCGGACCCGTACCAGGCCGAGCGTGACGCGGGTGAGGAACCGCCAGTAGGTCCGCGCCAGCCGCTCCAGGTTCTCGGCCGACCACAATTCACCGAGCGCGCGCTCGCTGAGTGTCAGGTCGGCGGCCTGCACCGAGCGCATCGCCCCGGTGTCCGCATCCACGGTCGTGTGGTCGCACAGGTTGGTGATCGCGGCCTTCGCCGGCACCGGGTGAGCCTAGCTGGCCGGTGCCCGCCCGTGGTGGCGGCGTGCCGGGTGGGCGACCCCGGTGACGTGCTCGCTCATGGCGGCTAGCTCGCGGAAGCCCCGCCGGTGGCGGCGGAGGCGGGTGCGGCGGCGGAGGAGCCGGCGGGCGATTCCGATGGCGCGCTCGCGGAGGTGGGGGTGCTCGGCGAAAGCGTGGGCGAGAAGGGGGGCTGACCGAGCGTGGGGGAGTTGGGCACGCTGCCGACGATCTGTGTGCCGATCCGCACCGTTTCCCTGATCGCGAGCGCTCGTGCGGCACCCGAGGTGAGGTCCCACACGGCTCCGCTGTGGCCGAAGGGCCCGCGATCGAGCACCGGTGCGGTGAGAAGGTGCCCGCCGTATGAGATCCGCACGAGCGTCCCACACGCGAGCGTGCGGCTGGCGAGTCCCATGAGCTTCGGGGTCAGCTTCTGCCCGCACGCGGTGGTGTGGCCGTAGAAGCCGGGGCCATACCACGTCGCCATGGTCTGCTTGCTGGGCGAGCCGGGCGTGGGCGCCGCTCCGCCGGAAGTGGTGCTGTCCGAGGTCGAGCCGCCGCTCGTGGCGCTGCCTGTCGTGGCGCTGCCGGATGTGGAGCCGCCGGCCGTGCTGCCCGTCGCCGAGCCGCCCGTTTCGGCAAGTGCCCGCGCGACGGGCATGGCGATGGGCCCGGCGATGCCGAGTAACGCGGCCAACAGGCCAGCCGCAAGGGCGTGCTTGAGCGAAACGGAGTGCATAGTCGTCGTCTTCTTCGTACGCCTACGAGGTGAGCTGACGGGCTCGCGCCTGATGGCGCTACGGCCTGGATGAGGCCGATTCGCCCCCGCGGATCGATCGACTCGTTCCGCAATGGATCCCCCGTCCTCCGCGACCTGAGCCGCAGAGGTTCGGCGTGCGCGGAGTATACATAGCTCGTTCGGACGTGTTGCTCGTCCGGACGGCGCCGGGGTTGCCGTGGGCGCTCATCCTCCGCGAGGTGTCTGCCGGTGGCAACTGGCCCTATATCTCTGCCGCCGGCGAAGGGGCTCTGTGTCTCTGCCGCCGGCAAACGGGCTCTGCCGCAGCACACGCGTTCGTCGGAGCAAGGGCGTTCAACCGCCCGCAAGCCGTGTGAGCGCGTCCCGCAGCACGCGCCCGCCGGCGGAGAGTCCGGTCTGTGCGAGCTCGCCGACGAGCTCCACCATCGAGGCCGCCAGCTCGCTGCCGCTCGGCGGCTGCACCGGGCGCCCCATCTCGATCGCCTCCTCGGACTCGAAACCCTGGCGGGGCACCGGTGGCTCGGTGGGCTTGGGCGAACGGGGCGGCGTGGCGGCGCCCGAGCTTGCTCGCCGTTGCGAAGCAGCGGTCGACTGTGGCTTGGGCGCGGTGCGGGGTTTGGCGGCTGGGGCAGCCCGGGGCTTGGCGGTCGGCGTGGACCGGGTCCGAGCGGCGTGCTTGGGTTTTGCCGTGGTGCGTTCGGTCCGGGGTTGGGCCGCGCGCGCCGGCGAGACCTTGCGCTCGAGCTCCGCCCCGCCGCGCTCGGGGGTCTGGGCGGAGGCGCGCTCGGCCCGCGCGGCGGCACTCTGCCGCGCGGCGGCTCTGCGCGCGCTGGGGCGCTGAGGGCGCGTGCTGGGCAGGCTTGACAGCACACCCGGCTCCGCTGCCGCATCCGCCGAAGGGGATGTTTGGCCTGTCTGCCGGCGCCGGCCGGATTGGTTCTCTTTGCCTGTGGGGCTCATCGGAGTGGGCAATCATCGCGCATCGGGCGCAGGCATACGAGACGGGCGCGCGCAGGCGTTAATATGGGCAACGGTGGGGCGGGTCGCGGCCGCGGGGGGCGGCAGGCGCTCGTCGTCCCGCTACGGTCGTCTCGTTGGCGTACGGCCCTCCCGGCACCAAATCGCTGTCTAAGGAAACGGAAACCGATGTCAGTAGTCGAACTGCAGGAGCTCGATGAGATCAAGGGCCTGTTGGCGAAGGGCCAGCAGGTGGGGGTGTTGACGTTCGCGGAGATCTCCACCGCGACCTCCGAGTTGGACCTGGATGAGACGGACGTCGAGGAGCTGCACGGCTTCCTGGAGAAATCCGAGATCGAGCTCGTCGAGGACATCGACCCGGCGACCGCCGCGGCGTCGCAGGTCGAGCGCGCGCCGGACAAGCGCGGCCGGCGCAAAGCGAAAGCGACGCTCGACCTCAAGCCGGACATGACGACCGACTCGCTGCAGCTGTTCCTCAAGGACATCGGCAAGGTGCGGCTCCTAACCGCCCAGGAGGAGGTCGATCTCGCCAAGCGGATCGAGCGCGGCGACCTCGACGCCAAGCAGAAGATGGTCGAGTCCAACCTCCGCTTGGTCGTATCGATCGCGAAGAACTACCGCAACCAGGGTCTGCCGTTCCTCGACCTGATCCAGGAGGGCACGCTCGGGTTGGTGCGCGCCGCGGAGAAGTTCGACTACCGCAAGGGCTTCAAGTTCTCCACGTACGCCACCTGGTGGATCCGCCAGGCGATCGCCCGGGCGCTGGCGGACAAGGCGCGCACGATCCGCATCCCCGTCCACGTCGTGGAGAAGCTCAACAAGATCGGGCGCGCCGAGCGCAAGCTGGTGACCGAGCTGGGTCGCGAACCGACCGCCGAGGAGATCGCCGACATCACCGGGATCGACCCCGAAGAGGTCGACTCGATCAAGCGCTCCGCCCAGGCGCCGGTGTCGCTGGAGAAGCCCGTCGGCGACGAGGAGGAGTCCGAGTTCGGCCAGTTCATCGCCGACGAGCGCGCCGAGTCCCCCTACGAGCGCGCCGCCGAAATCCTCACCAAGGAGGCGCTGCGCGAGGCGCTGGAGAACCTCTCTTACCGCGAACGGCGCGTGCTGGAGCTGCGCTACGGCCTCGGCGGCGAGCACCCCCGTACGCTGGACGAGGTCGGCCGCACCTTCAACGTCACGCGCGAGCGCATCCGCCAAATCGAGAACCAGTCGCTGAAGAAGCTGCAGTCGCTCGCAGAGGCCCAGAAGCTCCGCGACGTGGCCTGACGTAGGCGTCTCGCCTCCCCTCGGGCGGCGTCCTCCCTCCCTCGTGTGCTGGCCGATCGTCGATCGCATCTGATCGACGATCGGCACACTTCGGTCGGTGCGTCCTTGCCAGGGAAGCCGAGTCGCTCGTCAGGGGGGTTTGGTCTTGGTCCACGCGACCCGGTGAGACTCAAGCCCCCTGGCGGGGATGCCGATGCGAGAGGCATGTTCGACGTGCAGGCAGCTCTGCGTGAGCTGGTAAGCCGCCACGGCTCGGATCTGCACCTGAAGGTGGACGCGCCGCCGCTTTACCGCGTGGATGGCGTT
Organism: uncultured Solirubrobacterales bacterium; assembly: GCA_963764915.1. Classification (GTDB taxonomy): domain Bacteria; phylum Actinomycetota; class Thermoleophilia; order Solirubrobacterales; family Solirubrobacteraceae; genus Palsa-744. The sequence continues at coordinate 78,298 of CAVXUO010000001.1, forward strand.
CTTGCCCGCGACGATCGGGTGGGGGCTTTGAGCGCCGAGGACACCGAGCACGCGCTGCACGACCTGCTGCACGACCCCGTGAAGCTGCAGGAATTCACCGAGGCGCACGAGGTCGACTTCTCCTTCGAAATCGTCGGGGTGGCGCGCTACCGCATCAATGCCTTCCGCCAGCGCGGCGTGATCTCGCTGGCGTGCCGTGCGATCCCCCACAAGATCTCCTCGATCGAGGAGCTCACGTTGCCGCCGGTCGTGCGGGAACTCGCGGAGGAGGAGCGCGGCATCGTGCTGCTCACGGGTACCACCGGCTCGGGCAAGTCGACGACGCTGGCGGCGATGATCGACCACATGAACGAGACGATGTCCAAGCACATCGTCACGATCGAGGACCCGATCGAGTTCGTGCACTCCGACAAGCGCTCGGTGATCAACCAGCGCGAGGTGGGGATGGACACCGCCTCCTTCAAGCGCGCCCTGCGGCGCGTTCTGCGCCAGGACCCGGACGTGATCCTGGTGGGGGAGATGCGCGACGACGAGACCGTGCAGACCGCCCTCTCAGCCGCCGAGACCGGCCACCTCGTACTGTCCACGATCCACACGGTCGATGCGACCGAGTCGATCAACCGGATGCTCGACTTCTTTCCGCCCCACCAGCACGCCCAGGCGCGCTCGATGATCGCGGGCACGGTGAAGGGCGTCATCTCCCAACGCCTCGTCCCGGGCGCCGACGGCGGTCGGGTGGCGGTGTGCGAGATCCTGCGGATGACCGGCCGCGCGCACGACATGATCGTCGACCCCGCCCAAACCGGCAAGCTGCACGAGGTCATCACGGCGGGCGGCTACTACGGCATGCAGACCTTCGACCAGGCCCTGTTCGGGCACCTGAAGGCCGGGCGGGTCACCGTCGAGGACGCGCTGCGCGTCGCCTCCAGCCCCCACGACTTCAAGCTGCTGGTGCAGGCCGACGGCCGTCGTGGCACCACGATGGAGGATGTCGCCTCGGCGCAGGAGCAGCGCGGCGAGGAGCCGGCCGGCTCGACTGCCTCCCAGCCTGTTGCGCCCCCGCTTGCCGTCGTGTAGAGGCTCCGATACTTCACTTGGTAAAGTGATGGGGTGGCTACCGACGAGACATGCCCGGTCTGCCGCACGGCGGAGATCGTGTGCGGCAAGTGGACGCTGCTGTTGATCCGCGAGCTGGCCGCGGGCCAGTCGCGTTTCTGTGAGCTGGAGCGCTCGCTGGAGGGGATCAGCCCACGCACGCTCTCGCTGCGGCTGCGCTCGCTGGAGGAAGAGGGGATCGTCGAGCGCCAGACCTTCTCCGAGGTGCCCCCGCGCGTGGAGTACGCGCTCACCGAGAAGGGCACCGCGTTGCTGCCGATCATCGACGACATGCGCGTCTACGGCGAGCGCTGGATCGTGCAGGGCTGCGAGGACCGGAGGAGCTCCGCGATCTTCGTGGGGACGCCGGTCGCAGCGGTCGCCTGAGCCTGAACGCCGGCCGCCGCGCTCGCCTGAATCCGCAACGCCTACTGCGCGCCGAATCTGCAACGCGCGCTGCGCCCAGCAGGAGCACCGGGGGCGCCGGCGAAGGGTAGATGCTTCCGTGCGTTCCCACCAGCTCGAGACAGCCCTGACCCAGTTCGTGCACGACGCCGCGGGCTACCTGCAGGCCGAGTTGGACGCCGGCGCGGAGGTGGCGTTCGAGCTCGAGTCGCACTCCACGCGGCGAGCGGGCCGGGGACAGGCGAAGGGCGCCCAGCTGTACTGCTACCGGCCGCTGACCACCGCGTTCATCGGCGAGCGCTGGCAGGCGCTGGCGAATTTGGAGAGCTGCACCGCGGCCGAGCGCCTGCTGGAATGCCTGCAGGGGCTCGACTGCTACCTGCTGCACTGCGACGTGCGGATCGGACGGGGCGATCGGCGCTCGCGTGCGACCGTGGTGCTGCGGACGCTGCTGGAGGAGGTGTTCGCCGAGCGCAGCTCGTTCGAGCTCGACGGGGAGCGGCTGCGCCAGGCGCTCGCGCGGCTGGACGCCACGGCCTTCACGAACGCCGGCGAGGTGGCGCTGATCGAGACCCTGCACGGCATGGGTGTGGTGGCGCCCGAGCTGGCGCACACGCGCGCGCCGGCGATCGGTCGCCCCGAGCTGGCGTGGGCGCTGGCCCGCTTCGAGATGGGCTGCGAACGCGTCTCCGAACTGGAGGCGTTGAGCGATTACCTGCTGTCGCTGCGGGCGTTGCTCGAGCCCGAGGGCCCCGCCAGCGGGCTGCTCGCGGGCCGGCTGGCGGCGCTGTGTGCCGTGCCCGCCGAGCGCGCCGGCCTGACGCGGCGAGCGCTGAAGGCGATTGCCCTGGAGCGCGACGTGGTCACCGGCGCCGCCGTGGAGCACGCGAGCTGCGACGCGCTGGTGGCCGAGCTCGCCGGCCACCTGCGAGCGGTGCTGCGGGATGTTCTGTCCGGCCACCTGCCCCCTGACCTGGTGCGTTGTGCCGATGCGCTGCTGTCCTCGCAGGAACCCACGCAGCAGGGGGGTCCGCAAGAGCTGACCCACGAGGGGCCGATCAAGGCGCGGCGGGGGCGGCGTTCGGCGCCGCGGGAGCCCGCCGCCGCACCTGCGCCGCTCCCGGCGGGGGCTCACTCGAGCGAGCAGCAGCCCGACGATCAGATCAATACGACGATCAAGCGCATGCGGCGCCTCGCGGCTCGCTCAGGCGAAGAGGTGCCGCGAGACGAAGTCGAGACCGGCGAGATCCTGCACGTCACCGTCTAGGTGGGGCACGAGGATCGGCGCGGGGTCCCCCAGCGCCTGAGCGAGCCGCGCCACCGTCGCGCGGTCGCGCTGCACCAGCACGTCGAAGTCCGCGAGGTTGCTCGCCACCCGCGCGGCCAGCGCCTCGCCGAGCTCACCCGCCAGCAGCGCCTGCACCTCGGCGGGTGTGCGGCCCTCCAGCCCGTCGCTGTGGACGCGGTTGACGATCAGCGCTCCACGCGCCATACCCGCGGTGCGCAGCTGCTCGGCGAAGAGCTCCGCCTCGCGCGCCGGCTCGGGCTCGGGCGAGGTGACCAGCAGGAACACGGTGGCGGGGTCGCGCAGCAGCTGCTCGACCATGCGGGCACGCTCGCGAAAGCCGTCGATCATCCCCGCGAGCGCGCCGAAGAAGCTCGACAGCTCGCCGATCAGGTCGATGCCGGTGAAGCGCGAGAACACCGACAGCACCAGCCCGCTGCCGCGGCCCACGAGGCGCGCGGCGAGGTTGCCGGGGGCGAGGAACATCCGCATCGAGCGCCCCTCCAGGAAGCGTGTCATACGTATCGGCGCGTCGAGGAAGTCCAGGGCGTTGCGCGCCGGTGGAGTATCGAGCACGATCGTGTCGAAGCGCCCCTCGTGGTGCAGCTCGTACAGCTTGGCCACGGCGCTGAACTCCTGGGTGCCGGCCACGGCGCCGGAGATCTCCTGGTAGATGCGGTTGCCCAACACCTCGTCGCGCGCGCGCTCGTCGGGGGCGACGCGGGCGATCAGCTCGTCGAAGGTGTGCTTGGCGTCGAGCATCGTCGCCCACAGCTCTCCCTTGCACTCGATCCCCTGGGCGGCCATCAGCGCGGGGTCGATCCGCCGCGGCTGGTTGTCGAGCTCGTCGATGCCCAGCGCGCCGGCCAGCCGGCGGGCGGGGTCGATCGTCACGACCGCCACGCGCTGGCCGGTGCGCGCCAGCCCCAACGCGAGCGCCGCCGCCGTGGTCGTCTTGCCCACGCCGCCCGGGCCCGCGCAGATGCACACGCTCTTGCCGCGCAGCCGCTTCGCGAGAGGTTGGGCGCTGGCCCGTGGCACGGGGGGATCTTAGGACCCGCGACCGTGCAGGAATCCGACCACCACGTGCGAATACTCACGCGACGGCTTAAAGGGTCGCGCAGCCGGTCGGGAGGCCGGCGAGCCGGGCCCCTTCTTCAGATCCACCATCGAGCATCGGAGCCCACCGTGCAACCAAGGGCAAAGGTCATCGCGTTCGCCAACCAAAAGGGCGGGGTGGCCAAGACGACTACCACGCTCAACCTCGCGGCCGCGTTCGCCGAGGAGGGCCATCGCGTGTTGTGCGTGGACATGGACCCCCAGGGCAACCTGACGATGTCGCAGGGGATCGACCCCGACACGCTCGAGAAATCGATGTACGACGTGTTGGTGCACAAAACCTCGATCCGCGAGGTGATCCGCCGGCGCGAGGTGGACATCGCGTGCGCCTCGATCGATTTGGCCGGGGCGGAGATCGCGATGTCGACGATGATCGGCCGCGAGCGTTCGCTGCAGAAGGCGTTCGAGCCGATCCGCGAGGACTACGACTTCATCTGCATCGACACGCCGCCGAGCCTCGGCCTCTTGACGATCAACGCGCTCACGGCCGCCGACAAGGTGATCGTCCCCGTGCAGTGCGAGTATTTGTCGATGCGCGGGCTGATCCAGCTGCAGAACACCCTGGCGATGATCCGCGAGAACCTCAATCCGGACGTCGACATCGAGGGTATCCTTCCGACGTTGGTCGATTCACGCACGATCCACGCGAAAGAGGCGATCGAGATCCTCGAGGAGAACTTCGGGGACCGCGTGTTCGCCTCGCGCATTCGCAAGACGGTGCGCTTCGCCGAGGCGCCGGTGAAGGGCATGTCGGTGCTCAAGTACGAGCCCGATGGCGTGGCGGCGCAGTCCTACCGCGAACTCGCACACGAGGTGCTCGCCCACGGCTCACCCGAGATCGCCGCGCGGCGGGGCCCGATCGTCGCCCAAGCCGTTCCGGCTGCCGCCGCCGAGGGCACGCCGGCGGCCGCGGTCGAGCACGGGCCGGCGGGCGGCGCCCAAGCACCCCAGGAGGTTGTGGCTCATGGCTCAAAGTAAACGCGCAAGCATGCGGGAGGGCCCGCTGGCGGCGCTGTTCAGCAAGACCGAGGAGGAACAGGCGAAGGAGTCCGAGCAGCCAGCCGCGAAGGCGCCTGCCGAGGAGCCCGCCGCGAAGGCGTCCGCCGAGGAGCCCTCCGCGAGGGAGCCCGAGCAGTCGCTTGCCGAGAGCCGATCCGCCGCCGCGGAGAAGGCGGGGGAGGAGCGCGCCGCGGCCAAGACGGAGCGCGCCACGCGGGAGCGGGCTGTCGAGGAGGAGGATGACTCCCCCCAGATCCCCAGCCCGCGCGAGCGCCTGCGCAACGTGTTCTCCGCGGAGATCCCCGCCAACATGATGGAGCGCTCCTCTGACGCTCCCGCGACAGCAGCCGGGGCCGCCGCGAGTGAGAAGTCGGCGCCGCCAGTCGACGTGTACGCGCGCGAGGAATCCCGCGCCGCGGCGGCTGGCGCGATGACCGGCGGGCAGCCGGTGATCCACCCGGTGATCCGCGTCGTGGGCGTCGGCGGCGCCGGCGTCAACGCCGTCAACCGGATGGTCGAGGCCGAGGTCGTGGGCGTGGAGTTCCTCGCGATCAACACCGACCTGCAGTCGTTGCAGCAGTCCACCGCGGACATCACCCTGCACATCGGCGCCGAGCTGACGCGCGGCCTCGGCTCGGGCTCGGACACGGACCTCGGCAGGGCCGCGGCGATGGAGGACTATGACCGCGCGAAGGCGCTGCTGAAGGGCTCGGACATGATCTTCATCACCGCCGGCGCGGGCGGCGGCACCGGCACCGGCGCGGCGCCGATAATCGCGCGGATCGCGCGCGAAGTCGGGGCGCTGGCGGTGGCGATCGTCACCAAGCCGTTCGGCTTCGAGGGCTCGCGCCGCGCCGAGGCGGCCGAGCAGGGCATCAAGGCCCTGGCGGATGAGGTGGACACGCTGATCGTGGTGCCCAACAACCGCCTGCTGTCCGTGCTCGACAAGCAGACCTCGATGGTCGACGCCTTCCGCGTCGCCGACGACGTACTGCGCCAGGGCGTGCAGGGGATCTCCGACCTCGTCACGCTGCCGGGCCTGATCAACCTCGACTTCGCCGACGTGCGCACGATCATGTCCGGCGCCGGCAACGCGCTGCTGGGCATCGGCATGGGCGCCGGCGGCGAGCACCGCGCGACCGAGGCCGCGATGCAGGCCGTCGCCTCGCCGCTGCTGGAAACCTCGATGGAGGGCGCGCGCTCGATCCTGCTGTCGATCACCGGCGGGCGCGACCTCTCGCTGTGGGAGGTCAACGAGGCCGCCAAGGCGGTCTCCGAGGCGGCCCACCCGGACGCCAACATCATCTTCGGCGCGATGGTCGACGAGAAGCTCGAGGACCAGGTGTGGGTCACCGTCGTAGCCACCGGCTACGAGGAGGAGCGCCCCCGCTTCACCGGCCGCGGCCGCCTCGAGGAGCCCGCGGGCGAGCCCCGCGTGGCCCGCGCCGGCGGCCGGCGCGAGCGCCGCGGCGGAGTCGCCGTGGAGCTGGACGTGCCCGAGTTCATGCCGCGCGGCTGAGAACCGGTTTCAAAATAGGCGGTGCGTCCGGGGCGTTCCTGGACCAAGCTGGGCGACGCGGGCCGGCGCAGCCCGTGCTGGTGGCACGGGCAAGACGGTCCGGGGCGATCCAGCGCCGTGTACCAGGGACGCATCCGGGCGTGCCGATCTTTTTGAAACCGGTTCTAAGTCGCGTCAGCGCCGCGCCGCGTCTTCGTTCGCTCGTGTGCTGGCCCGAAACGGGGCCGCTCGCGCAGCGAGTGTCTCCCGGCTTCGGCACATTTCGCTCGTCGTGTCCTTGCCTGGCTTGGCTGACGCACCTCAGGTGGTGATGTCTGGCGCTAACGCGCCTCAGGTGGTGTGAGGCCGGGTCTGGGGTGTGGGGCGCGTCCGCGCGGGTGGGTGAGTCGGCCGTGCGGATGGGGCGCGGGCCATCCATGGCCCGCGACGGCGGCCGACTCGAGTGACCCATGCGTCTGCACCTGGGGTATTGACAAGAGGTGCACTGTGTGGTTATGATGGCGGAGTCATAGTCAACCGGTGTGGTTGGCGGGCATACATAGAGTCTGGTTGGGTCATCCCACCTTGTGGTTGACGTCAAAGCGCTCGCGGGGGAAATGCGGGTGGGAGAGGGATCGGGTCGTCGATGAGGGAGTTTGTCAGCGTGGTTTCTAGAGGGAGATACACAGCAGGGGTGTGCGCGACCCGTTTGGGGCGTGTACCTAGATGCGTCAGCTGCCTGACGCATCTCTCTCTCTCTCTCTCTCTCTTGCGCTAGGGGGCTAGCCCCCGCACCTCGTCGTTTGGCGTTTTCGCGCCGTCCGGGTTCTCCTTTTGGAGAGCGGGGCTTTTCGATGGCGCTGTGGGGGTTGGTGTAGCGGTGTGTGCGCGGACCGCGATGGCTTCCCGGGCGCGTTCTGGGTCGCGTGGTGCTTCGGTGTCGGGGCGTGGCGCCTCGGTGCCTGGTGTGACACGGGTTGCGGTGTCGCGTGAGGTGTCTGTGTCGGGGGTGTCGCTTGGTGCGCGTCGGCGTGCGCAGGTGCCTGAGCGGTTGGCGGCGCCGGAGGGGCGTTTGGTGGAGATTCAGCGTTCGCGGCTGTTAGCGGGGGCGGTTGCGGCGCTCGAGGAGTTGGGTTACGCGCAGACGACGGTGACGCAGATCACTTCGCGTGCGCGGGTGTCGCGGCGCACGTTCTATGAGCTGTTCGAGAACCGTGACGAGTGTTTGGCGGCGCTGCTCGACGATGTTCTGGGGATGCTGGAGCGGGAGCTCGCCGAGGCGGGCCTGGAGGGTCTTGCGTGGCGTGAGCGGGTGCGTGGCGGCCTGTCGGTGATCCTTGGGTTCTTCGATCGTGAGCCGGCGCTCGCGCGGGTGTGTGTCGTTCACTCGCAGCAGGGCGGCGCGGTGATCTTCGCGCGCCGCGAGGAGGTCTTGGCGCGTTTGGCCGGGGCGATCGACGAGGCGCGAGGTGAGAGTCAGCGCGCGGCGGATTGCTCGCCGTTGACGGCAGAGGGCCTGGTGGGTGCTGCGTTTGGGATCGTGTGCGCGCGTGTGGCGCGCGGTGAGCGCCGGCCGCTCACGGATCTCCTCGGTGAATTGACGGGAATGATCGTGCTGCCCTACCTGGGGCTCGGGGCGGCGCGTCGTGAGCAACGCCGCCTGGCGCCCGGGCCGGGATCGTCAACGGGGCGCGGACCCTCGGCGTTCCTGCCGGCGCGGCGTGACCCGTTGGGGGAGGTCCGGATGCGCTTGACGTATCGCACCGCGCAGGTGCTCGAGAGTATCGCCGGGGAGCCGGGGATCAGCAACCGTAGGGTCGCTGAGCGCGCGGGGGTCACCGACCAGGGTCAGATCTCGAAGCTGCTCGCGCGCCTGGAGCGCCTCGGCCTCGCGGCCAACGGTGGCAACGGGCATGCCAAGGGTGAGGCGAATGCTTGGACGCTCACGACGCTCGGGCGTGAGGTCGCGCAGCGCGTGAGTTCGAGCCACCGTGACAACAGCTCACTGGCAGGCATGCCGCCAAGTTCAGTCCACACCACCGGCACCGCAATCTCACTCAAGGAGACAACGTGAAACCCACAGCGCACACCGCGAAGCCCGCCGCCGCCCCCGAGACCGGTCGCTTCGCGTCGCCCCGTGGCTCACACCGTGCTCCAGGGAGTGGGGCGCCTTCGCGCGGCTCGATCGTGACCTCTCTGATGGCTCTCTGTGTCCTCCTTGGTCTCCTCGCGCTGTCCGCCGCCGCCGCGGCGCAGGCTGAAGCGCCCCCGGTGGTCCCCGGCGGGAGCTTCAGCACGGTCATCCAAAACGCGACCGGCGTGGCCGTCGGGGGCCCCGGCTCGACCTCCGCCGGCGACGTCTTCGTCTCGAGCCTCTACAACAACGGAGAACCCACGTTCGTCAAGTTCACGTCCGCGGGCCGGCCGATCACGCCGCCATCGCCGTTCGGGGAACTCTTTGGTTTCAGTCTCAGCCTCGCGATTAATCCGAAAAACGGCGACTTGTACTCGCTTGGAGATTCCGGCAGCATCACGACCTATGACCCGGAAAGCGGCGCGGTGGTCGGAACTCCGTTCCCGGTGACCTTGACCACGGGGCAGGGGGGGACGAGTGAATTCCTCAGTTTGCCCCCCCAGATCGCGGCTGACTCGGCCGGCGATGTGTATGTGCCCAACACCTTGGAAAACGAGGTGCTCGAGTACAGTCCGGCAGGGACGCTGCTTCACACCTTCACCGGTGGCTCGGGTGAAAGCGCGCTGAAGGAACCGACCGGCGTTGCGGTCGACTCGGCGGGTGACCTGTGGGTGGCCGACCATGGCGACAACCGCATCGAGGAGTTGAGTCCCGCCGACGCACCGCTCGGCGCGATCAAAAGCGTGGGCGTCCGCTCGGTCGAGCTCTACGGCCACGGCGACCTGCTCGCGATGGTCAGGAACGGCGAAGACTTCTGCGGAAAGATCGGAGGCGAAAGCGGGGAATGCTTCCACCTGGTGGGGTACGGCCCGACCGGCTCCAAGGTCCTCGATGTCGGCGTCGGCGCCTTCGGATCGGGCTCGGCAGGCCTCCCCCTGGTACCGCTGTTCGCCGTCGACGAAGCGAGCGGCAACGTCTACGTGACCGACTCCAGCAACCAGCGCGTCTGGGTCTACGTGCCGCCGACGGCGCCGATCATCGTCCAAGAGCTCGCCGCCGCAGAAGTGACCACCTCCGAAGCCAAGCTCGGCGCGCTCGCGAACCCCGGCGGGATCCCGACGACCTACCGTTTTGAATACGGCACGACCAGCGAGTACGGCCAGAGCGTGCCCTTCCCCGAAGGGAGCGGGGGCGAAGGGTTGAGCGCGCGCACGATCTTGGCCGCGGCCAGCGGCCTTGCGCCCGGCACCACCTACCACTACCGCGTCGTGGAGACCAACGAACTCGGCACCGCGGTCGGCACCGATCAGACGTTCACGACGCTCACCGCCGCGCAGGCCGCTTGCCCGAACGAAGAATTCCGGGGCGGCTCCTCCGCGCGGCTGCCCGATTGCCGCGCCTACGAGCTCGTGACAGCGCCGACGAAGAACTCGGTGGAGGCCAGTGGGGCCGGCGTGAGCGCCGCCGACGGCGACGCGGTGAAATTCGAAGTGAACGACCCGCTGCCCGGCGCGCCGTCGGGTGCCTATCACGAATATCTCGCCACGCGCGGCCCCGGCGGATGGAGCCCGCAGGACCTGCGCCCGCTCGAATCCTACTCCGAAACGACATGCGATAGCCCAAGCGCCGCATCGGTCTTCTCGGCCGAATTCTCGACGAGCGTGACCGAATACGGCGGCCATAGTCGCGCCAGCGAACCGACTGCTGACGGCGGGCTCGGGGGGATTTCGTGCAATGCCGAAGGTCTGCAGGTCGTGCCCGGCGAACCGGTGGGCTATAGAAACCTGCTGGTGCGCGACAACGCGACCGGCGCCTATCGTCTGGTCAACGCGCCGCCGCCGGGTGTGACTCCTTCTGACGCCGCGCTGATCGGTGCCTCCGCCGACCTCAGCCACGTGGTCTTCAGCGAGGAAGCGCCGCTCGCGCAGGGCGCGGCCTACGGAGTCGAGAACGTCTACGAATGGGATGAAGGCGCCGTGCGGCTGCTGACGGTGCTGCCGAACGGCCAGGCCGCGCAGGGATCGCTGCCGGAAGCGCACGCCGGTAACAATGAGATCTCCGTCGAAGGCTCGCACATTCTCTTCGTCTCCGGCGGCGGCCTCTACGACCGCATCGACGGGCAGCGCACCGTCCAGATCGACGAATCGCAGGGTGGTTCGGGCGCCAGCGGCGGCGGCGAATTCGAGGCCGCGAGCGCCGACGGCGCGGAGGTCTTCTTCCTCGATGAACGCAGGCTCACGGCGAAAGCGACCGCGGCGGCCGGCGCACCAGACCTCTACGAGTGTGTGCTGTCTGAAGGCGCGAGCCAGTGCGAACTGAGCGACCTGACTGTCGCCGCCGGCGGCGAACCCGCGGACGTCCTCCGGGTCTCGCCGCTCGGGTCGAAGGACAGCTCGCACGTGTACTTCGTCGCAGGGGGCGTGCTGGCGAGCAACTCGCGGGAATACACCGACAGCAACGGCACGACGGTGCTCGAAAAAGCGCAGCCCGGGCAGGACAACCTCTACCTGTGGAGCGGCGGGACGACGACGTTCATCGCGTCCGGGCCCGCGGCAGGCGAGGAAGCGCTTTACGGCTACGGCCAGGCCTCGCCCGACGGGACCTGGTTCGCGTTCGCGACGCAGAGGAACCTGACTGGCTATGACACCACGGAAGCGGGTGGCGGCCACGCCAGCGAGGTCTTGCTCTACAGCGCTGCGTCGAACCGGCTCGAGTGCGCCTCGTGCAATCCGACCGGCGAACAGCCGGTCGCCGGTGGGGTGGCATTGACCCTTGGAGGGGCGATGAGCAGTCGCTACATCTCTGACGGAGGCCGCATTTTCTTCGAAACGCGCGAAGCGTTGGTGCCCTCCGACACCAATGGGCAGACGGATGTCTACGAGTACGAGCAGGGCCACCTCTACCTGATCTCTTCGGGCTCGAGCTCCAACCCATCGACGTTCGGTGACGCGAGCGCAAGCGGCGATGACGTCTTCTTCGCCACCACCCAGGCGCTCTTGCCGCAGGACACCCAGGAAGGGATGGAGGCGATCTATGACGCGCGCGTGGAAGGCGGCTTCCCGGCCGCGGCGACGCCACCGCCGTGCACGACCGCGGACGCCTGTCGTGTTCCGGTCCCGCCGTTGCCGGCGGTCTTTGGCACTCCGCCGAGCGCGACGTTCTCCGGGATTGGCAACCTGGCGCCGCCGGTTGAAGCGAAGCCGTTGGTGAAGCCCAAGGCCAAGCTGGTGGTGTGCAAGCGGGGGTTTGTCAGGAAGAAGGTCAAGAGGAAGACCGGGTGCGTCAAAAAGCAGGCGCGAAAAGCCGGGAAAGCCGCCCATGCAAACAGGAAAGGCCACTGATCATGCGTTCCAAGACCTTCGCGATGGCGGCATCGCTTGCAACTACGCTCCTCGTGGCGATGGGCGCGGGCGCGTCCCCTGCCCTGGCGGAATCCCACCCTCCCTTGTTCAGCTTCGGGTCGGGCTCGGGGTCGTTTGAAAACCCGAACGGGATCGCGGTTGACGAATCGACCGGCGATGTGTATGTCGCCGATCTCGGCGCCCTCGGTGCCGGCACGGTGTACAAGTTCGACGCCAACGGCGAACCGGTTGCATTCTCCACGCTGCACTCGAACGCGCTCACCGGTGCCACCACTCCAGCCGGCTCGTTCTCCTTCCCGAACGTCTACGGCACCCCGGCGGCGATCGCGGTGGACGACTCGACCAGCCTCTCGGACCCCTCCCGCGGCGACCTCTACGTGATGGACGCGGGCCACGGGGTGATCGACAAGTTCAGCCCGAGCGGCGAATACCTCAGCCAGATAACGGGCTTCGAACCGGCGACCGGCTCCGGCGGACACGAACTGCTGGGGCTCGCCGTCGATGCACAGGGCACGGTCCGCGCCGACGCCAGCGGTGTGGCGACAGGGGTCATCTTCGCCGAAGGCGTGTCGGTCGAAGAGTTCGACGACTCCGCCGCAAACCACGTGAGCGCAAAGCAGCACAACCCGAACGACAGTCAACATCTCGCCGGAACACCCAGCGGAGGGCACACCGACGGTTTCGCGGTCGGTCCGACGGGCGATGATTATATGATCTTCAAGCAGGGCGCAGATGGAACCTGCTCGTGCTCGGCGAAGTTCGGCCAGCAGTTGGGGCAGCTCGGCCTCCTCGATGGCCCCGAATCCGGCGATGTAGCGATCGCCGCCGATCCCGCGAGTGGCCACCTCTTCGCCGACGAGGGGTCCTCCGTCGCCGAGTGGGATAACGGCGCGATCAACGGCAGCAAGGCCATCCCGAGCTCGTTCGAACACCACGGTGCGGGCACGCTCGTATCGCGTTTTGGCGAAGGGCAGCTCTCCCGCTCCTCCGAACAGGGCGGGATCGCGGTCGATGGCTCGACCGGCGAGATCTACGTCTCCAATCCCGCCGACGGCAAGGTCTACGTGTTCGGCAGCGACGCCCCCGCGGTGAGCGCCGGCGCGCCCACCGGCATCACCAAGGAAAGCGCGACGTTGAACGGCACGGTGAACCCGCGCGGCGCCGCGCTCAGCACCTGCCAGATCGAATACGGGGTGGCCGACGAGTTCGGGCAGGTCGCCGGCGAACTCTACGAACACAAGGTCCCCTGTGAACCGCGGGCGGCCGCGATCGGAGCCGGGAGCAGCCCGGTCGCGGTCTCCCTGAACGTGGGGGGGCTGCAGGCCGGGCTGCTCTACCGCTTCCGCATCGTCGCGGCCAATGCCGCCGGCTCGAGCCAGAGCACGGGTCTGCTCGCGACCGCGGGCCCCGGCTTCGGCGTGAAGAGCGTCGAAGTCTCGTTCGTAAACGAAGACGGCACCCCCGACCTGCAGGCCGGCTCGCACCCCTACGAAGTGCGCAACAACATGGAATTCAACTCCCATTTCATCCGCGCGGAAGCGAACGCCGACTCGATGTACCTGCGCGAGCCCGACGGCACGCTCAGGGACCTGAAGGTCGATCTGCCGCCGGGACTGGTCGGAGATCCAAACGCCACACCCAAAAAGTGCACGTTGCAAGAGCTGCTCGAAGGAAGAGAAAAGCAGGGAGAGGAAGGCGTGGGCTGCCCATCGCAATCGCTGCTCGGCCAGTTCGAGGTGAACTGGGACCCGCACGTCTTTGGCTACGACCAGTTCATCGAACCGGTCTACAACATGGTGCCGCCGCACGGCGACGCGGCGCAGTTCGGGATCGAGTACGCGGGCACGGAGATCTTCATCAGCTCCAGTCCGCTCGCCGGCGGCGACTACCCTATCCAGGCGACGGTCGTGGGCGCCCCGCCGGAAGCGCCGGTGCTGCGCACCCAGCTCACGCTGAAAGGCGTGCTCACCCCGTGCGCGAGAGTGCACGCGGGATCTGGCAGATACGCGAGCGGTGCCTGTACGGCCACTGGCGGCGAACGCGAATTCGAACTGGAACCTGCCCGCAGCAAGGCGTTCCTGACGCTGCCGACCGCTTGCAACGGTCCGCTGCGCGCGACGGTCGAAATGGACTCCTACGAGGAACCGGGCCACTGGACCCACGCCGAAGCGATCACGCGCAACTCTGCCGGTGTTCCCCTGAGGTTGACCGGTTGCTCGAAGCTGGTGTTCCCGCCGTCGATTTCGGTTGCGCCGGATACTTCGGATGCGAGCTCGTCGTCTGGTTTGATCGTGGGTGTGCACGTGACACAGACCGCGGCCTTCGACCCCGGTGGCCTCGCGGAGTCGGCGTTGCGTGATACGACGGTGGCGTTGCCGGAGGGTGTCGATATCAATCCGTCGGTCGGTAACGGGTTGGAAGCGTGCTCGGAGGGCCTGGCGGGCTTTGAAATCGGCCACGGTGTGGAGGGCAGCGGCTTTGAAGAATTCAACCCGGAATCCGAACCGGGTGTGAAGACCGCGACGTTCACCCCGACACCGGTCGAATCGCTGCTGCCTGGTGTGAGCTTCTGTCCGAATGGGTCGAAGGTCGGGACCGTCAAGATCAAGACGCCGTTGTTGGAACACGAACTGGAAGGCGCGGTGTACCTCGCCAGCCAGGATGCGAACCCGTTCCAGAGCCTGCTCGCGATGTACCTGATGATCGAAGACCCCGTTTCGGGTAGCACGATCAAGCTGGCCGGGGAAGTGCGGCTCTGCGAAGCGGCGGGGCAGGTGATCGATGGTGTGTCCTGTCAGGGGTTGGGGCAGATCATCACGACGTTCGAGAACGCCCCGGAGCTCCCGTTCGAAGAACTGCAACTGCATTTCTTTGGTGGGGAACGAGCCCCGTTGGCTACCCCGTCGCGTTGCGGAACGTACACGACGACCGCGATCTTCACGCCGTGGGACGGCAACGGCCCGGTCACCGCGGTCTCGAGCTTCCAGATCGAACATGGCCCCGCTGGCGGCCCCTGTCCCGGTGCGAGCCTGCCATTCAGCCCGTCGCTGACGGGCGGCGCGATCAACTTGCAGGCGGGTGCGTTCTCGCCGTTCACGTTGACGATGAACCGCAAAGACGGCGAACAGAACATCCAGTCCGTCGAAGCGCACCTCCCGCCGGGCGTGTTGGGGGTCCTGCCGAACATCGAACTGTGCCCGGAACCGCAGGCGAACCTCGGGGAGTGTGGCCCCAACAGCCTGATCGGGGAAACGACGATCAGCGTCGGTATCGGCAATCAGCCGTACACGGTCAGCGGGGGGAAGTTCTATCTGACCGGCCCCTACAACGGCACCGGCGCCTGCACCGTCGGCGAAGCGGGGTGCGCGCGGTTCGGCGTGACGTTCGAGGTCCCCGCCAAGGCCGGCCCCTACGACCTCGCGAACACGCTGAGCAACCATCCCGCGTGCGACTGTGTGCTGGTAAGGGGCAAGATCGAACTGAACCCCGAAACCGCGGCGATCACGCTCACCTCGAACCCGCCGGGGACACCGGATGCGATCCCGACGAGTATCGCGGGCATCCCCCTCGAAATCCAGCACATCAACGCCACGACCACCCGCGCGGACTTCCAGTTCAACCCGACCAACTGCAACAAGATGCAAGTCACCGGCACGATCGATTCGAGCGAAGGCGGTGTGGACACGATCGGGGTGCCGTTCCAGGTCACCAACTGCGCGAGCCTCGCCTTCGCCCCGAAATTCGCGGTCTCCACGTCCGGGAAGACGAGCCGCGCGGACGGAGCCAGTCTCAGCGTGAAACTGACCTACCCCAACGCGCCGTTCGGGTCCCAGGCGAACATCAAACAGGTCAAAGTCGAACTCCCGAAAGGGCTGCCGTCCCGGTTGACGACGCTGCAGAAGGCGTGCACCGCCGCGCAGTTCCACGCCAACCCCGCCGGCTGCCCGGCAGCCTCGGTGATCGGGCACGCGAAGGCGATCACGCCGCTGGTCCCGGTCCCGTTGGAAGGCCCGGCGTACTTCGTCTCAAACGGCGCGGAAGCATTCCCGAACCTGATCGTCGTGCTGCAGGGCTACGGCGTCACGATCGACCTCGTCGGCGACACGTTCATCAAAGCCGGGGTCACCAGCAGCACCTTCAAGACCGTTCCCGACGCTCCGGTCGGCAGCTTCGAACTGACGCTCCCCGAGGGCCCCTTCTCCGCGCTGAGTGCGCCCGGCAACCTCTGCACCGAGAAACTGACGATGCCAACCGAATTCGTCGCACAGAACGGCGCCGAGCTCAAGCAAAGCACGAAGATCGCGGTCACCGGCTGCCCGAAGGCCAAGAAGACCACCCACAGGAAGAAGCACAAGGCCAAAGCGAAGAAGAAGGCCAGGCGCGGGCACACCCACGGAAGGAGCGCACGCCGCGGGAGAAGATCATAGGCAGAGCGCTCTACGGCAACAGCCGAGCGCGCGCGTGTGTGCGGGGCGCAGCATGGCGCCCGGGCGCGAACAACCGACGTCGATGCGATATGGTTATACTGCCTGGTATGACTCACAAGGTGGGACCCAAGGGGCAGGTGGTTCTGCCGAAGCCCTTGAGGAGCGAGTTGGGGATTCAACCGGGCGACGAGGTGCTCTTCGAGCGGGAGGGTGTGGGCATCCGCGTGTGGAAGGCACCTGGGGCGGGCGATCTGTGGGGTTCGCTGCCGGCGGCGGAGACCGATCCGCTGCGGACGCTGATGGAGGAGAAACGACGCGAGCGCGAACGTGAGGATCGCGGACGGCTGGAGCGCGGGCGCTGAAGGGGGTTCTCGACGCGTGGGTCGTGATGGCCGTGCTCAGGGGCGAGCCGGCCGCGGAGCGCGCCCGTTCGCTGATGGGCGCGGGGATGGTGATGTCCTCGATCAACCTGGGCGAGGTGTACTACGCGCTTGTGAGGTCTCACGGTCGGGCGGTCGCCGACGATCGGACCGCGGCGGTGCGGCGGGCGATCCGCGTGGAGGCCCCGGACTGGCCGCTCGTCGTGGCTGCTGCGCGATTGAAGGCCGCCGGGGGGATCTCCTACGCCGATGCGTTCTGTGTGGCGAGCGCCGAACGCCACCAGGTACCGCTGTACACGGGCGATCCCGAGATCCTCGTGCTGGAGATCCCGGTGCGGAGGATCGACCTGCGCGGCCCTTGAGGCGGTGACACGCGGTGCCGCCGGGCGGCTCGCACCTGGGGTATTGACAAGAGGTGCACTGTGTGGTTATGATGGCGGAGTCATAGTCAACCGGTGTGGTTGGCGGGCATACATAGAGTCTGGTTGGGTCATCCCACCTTGTGGTTGACGTCAAAGCGCTCGCGGGGGAAATGCGGGTGGGAGAGGGATCGGGTCGTCGATGAGGGAGTTTGTCAGCGTGGTTTCTAGAGGGAGATACACAGCAGGGGTGTGCGCGACCCGTTTGGGGCGTGTACCTAGATGCGTCAGCTGCCTGACGCATCTCTCTCTCTCTCTCTCTCTCTTGCGCTAGGGGGCTAGCCCCCGCACCTCGTCGTTTGGCGTTTTCGCGCCGTCCGGGTTCTCCTTTTGGAGAGCGGGGCTTTTCGATGGCGCTGTGGGGGTTGGTGTAGCGGTGTGTGCGCGGACCGCGATGGCTTCCCGGGCGCGTTCTGGGTCGCGTGGTGCTTCGGTGTCGGGGCGTGGCGCCTCGGTGCCTGGTGTGACACGGGTTGCGGTGTCGCGTGAGGTGTCTGTGTCGGGGGTGTCGCTTGGTGCGCGTCGGCGTGCGCAGGTGCCTGAGCGGTTGGCGGCGCCGGAGGGGCGTTTGGTGGAGATTCAGCGTTCGCGGCTGTTAGCGGGGGCGGTTGCGGCGCTCGAGGAGTTGGGTTACGCGCAGACGACGGTGACGCAGATCACTTCGCGTGCGCGGGTGTCGCGGCGCACGTTCTATGAGCTGTTCGAGAACCGTGACGAGTGTTTGGCGGCGCTGCTCGACGATGTTCTGGGGATGCTGGAGCGGGAGCTCGCCGAGGCGGGCCTGGAGGGTCTTGCGTGGCGTGAGCGGGTGCGTGGCGGCCTGTCGGTGATCCTTGGGTTCTTCGATCGTGAGCCGGCGCTCGCGCGGGTGTGTGTCGTTCACTCGCAGCAGGGCGGCGCGGTGATCTTCGCGCGCCGCGAGGAGGTCTTGGCGCGTTTGGCCGGGGCGATCGACGAGGCGCGAGGTGAGAGTCAGCGCGCGGCGGATTGCTCGCCGTTGACGGCAGAGGGCCTGGTGGGTGCTGCGTTTGGGATCGTGTGCGCGCGTGTGGCGCGCGGTGAGCGCCGGCCGCTCACGGATCTCCTCGGTGAATTGACGGGAATGATCGTGCTGCCCTACCTGGGGCTCGGGGCGGCGCGTCGTGAGCAACGCCGCCTGGCGCCCGGGCCGGGATCGTCAACGGGGCGCGGACCCTCGGCGTTCCTGCCGGCGCGGCGTGACCCGTTGGGGGAGGTCCGGATGCGCTTGACGTATCGCACCGCGCAGGTGCTCGAGAGTATCGCCGGGGAGCCGGGGATCAGCAACCGTAGGGTCGCTGAGCGCGCGGGGGTCACCGACCAGGGTCAGATCTCGAAGCTGCTCGCGCGCCTGGAGCGCCTCGGCCTCGCGGCCAACGGTGGCAACGGGCATGCCAAGGGTGAGGCGAATGCTTGGACGCTCACGACGCTCGGGCGTGAGGTCGCGCAGCGCGTCGGCCCTAGCCATCGCGACGAGGAAGCGGTGGCGTGATGTGTGTTCTCACCCGTCAACCAGATCTTCAACTGCGTTATTCAACTCGCGTGCGCTGCGCTGGGCGCCGGCACGCTCGACTCCCGAAGGAGGAGAGATAACCAATGCTCTCGGCAATTCGTAGACACCTGAACCCAGGCACGCTGATCGCGTTCGTAGCGCTCATCTTCGCAGTGACAGGCGGCGCGTTCGCCGCCAGCGGCAGCAGTGGCGGCGGCACGGGAGGGAAGGGGACCGCCCGGTTTGCGCGCACTACCACGCTCGCGACGACGGCCAAGAGCAAGGCCAAGCCGAAGGCAAAAATGGGCCCGAGGGGGCCCGCCGGTCCTGCCGGTAAAGCCGGCGCGACCGGCGCCGCCGGACCGGCGGGGACGACGGGCCCCGCGGGACCAGCAGGTCCTGGCGGCCCCCAGGGGCCCCAGGGCCCCGCAGGAGCGACGGGCGCAACGGGCGCCACCGGTCCTGCGGGCACGAACGGCACCACCGGCTTCACCGAAAAGCTGCCGACAGGCAAGACGGAGATGGGGACGTGGACGCTTTCGATTCCGCCTCCTAACCCGACAATCTCTCATAGCTTCGCGCAGACGGCGATCTCGTTTGTCATCCCGCTTGCGGAAGAACCAACGGTGCATATCCTCGCGCCCGGAGCAGAAACGGAAGAATGCCCGGGGACCGCGGAAAACCCGAAAGCCGCGGAAGGGCAACTGTGTGTGTACATCCAGGTCGCCGCGAACCTGACCCCTGGAGCGATATCGAGTACCTCGCACGCATTCGGTGCCGTACTAGCGGACACAGTCGACAATGAAGTGGGGGGCCTCGCCTACGGCTCCTGGGCGGTGACCGCCGAATAGCCACACCCTATGGCGCCGGGCATGACCGGGGATCCGTGGCTGCTCGCCGCGAGGGTCCCCGGTCCTCACCCGAAGCCCGCCTACCACTGACCAAAGACTCGCAGACCCGCACACCCCACGCCCACCGATACGCCATGACAACTCGAGGAGACACGAGGATGACATCCCACACGAACACGACCACGTCAGAGCCGGCCCGGCGTAGGGGCCTGCGCTGTGCTGTCATCCTGGTGCCCCTCGCTGTGCTTGCCGTTGCCCTTGCCGTGCCGTTGATCCCCGCGTTCGCCTCCAGTCCGCCGGTCATCGAATCTGAGCTCCATGAAGAGGCGATCGGGGCGACGCGAGCCCATATTGAGGCAACCGTCATCACTGGGGAACTCGAAGTCAAATGGAGGGGGGAATACGCCACCAGCGAACAGCTGCTCGACGAAGGCAAGGGAATCCCGGCCGGCAGCGGAAAGACCAAACGCGTTTCTAGAGAAGAAATGGAAGGACCGTTTCCGTTATCCGAACTTTTTGGGCTCGGCGTCGAAGACGCAACCTCGTCGCTCATACTTCACCATCTCATTCCCAGCACCACTTACTACGCTCGCTTTCACGTAGAAAACTCGGCCGAGGAAACGGGGGAACGGACTTTCAAGTTCACCACCACGGCGCTCGCAAAGCCCGAACTCGCGCGCCAGATCCGGTATGGTGAAGGTATACCGCCCACTTTCACGGGCCGGACGACGTCCTATGTCAACGTAGCCGGTCCCCATACCGCCAGCATCACGGCCCAGGTCGAGACCAACGGCTCCCAGACCGAATACAGCTTCGAATATGCCCCCGCCGAAGGCGGCCACGCTCCTGCCCAAGGCAGTTCGTCGTGGGCGCCGTTCACCTCGGGCGCCGCCGGGACTGTGACCGTCGCCGAAGACTTTGCGCACGTCGAAGCCAAGCTCACGGGCCTCGCGGCGGAAACCGTCTACTACTTCCGAGTCCAGCTCCACAACGCGGCGGGTACCGTGTTCGAAACGGGCGCCCTTGTCAGCAACGCGCCTCAAGCAGATGTGGAAGAAGAATCGTTTGAAACCCCGACGGCCAATCCTGTGGTCGGCTTTGGAGAATCGCGCAATGTCACCGCCAGCTCCGCACACGTCACGGTGACGATCGTGCCTCACCAGTCCGCGACCCACTGGCGCTTTGAAGACGCCACCTCGGGGGCCGGCCCTTGGGTGCCCGTCGCCGGCGCGGAAGGCACCATCTCCCAAGCCCAGGGTGAAGCCATCTCACCAGAAGAAAGCTTGCCCGTCGAAGCCCGTCTCACCGGTCTGAGGCCCGCTACCACCTACTACTTTCGCGTGTCCGGCGAAAACGGGGCCGGCGAGGCGAAGGTCTGTTTCGTCATCGGAGCTGGCGTGCAGCGAAAGTGTGAACTCGTGTCTACCGCGACTCACGCATTCGCGAGCTTTACGACGACCGGGCCACCGACCGTCAGCACGCTCGCTGTCCACGGGATTCGTGGCGAAGCTCTGCGTGTCCTCGGCGCTGTGAACCCGAACAGTGTCCTGACATCCGCCGAACAGACGATCACCGTCGAAGGCGCCCCCGGCGGTGGCACGTTCACCCTCACGTTCAAGGGCCAGACCACGGCCCCGATCGCCTTCAACGCCCCATATCAAGCCGTGAGCGAAGCGCTGAATGGCCTTTCCACGCTTCGGAGTGTGGTCGTCGGCGGATCTCCTGGCGGACCCTACACAGTGTATTTCATCGGAGTCCCAGAAAGCCCGTTGGCCGGCAAGGCGCAGCCCCTGCTCGAAGCCAACGCCTCGGGTCTCACCCCTTCGGGTGCGCCGGCGCCGACCGTGACGATCGCCACCGTGCAGGAAGGCGGCTTGGGCTATGACACGCACTATCGCTTCCAGTACGTGAGCCAGGAAAAGCTCGCCCAGTCGGGCTGGGCGGCGGCTGAAAGCACCCCCGAAGTGGACCTCGGCTCGGGTGACCTAGCCGAATATGTCGGCGCTGACCTTCCGGCGCTGGCGCCCGGTGAAACCTACCGTTTTCGCATCGTGGCGACGAACACCTCTCCGGGTGACCCGGTGGTGGACGGCGAAGAACAGTCCCTCACGGTCCCGGCCTCCCCGACGGTCGCGCCTGAAGGGTCGACCGCGTGCCCCAATGAAGCGCTCCGCACCGGGCCCTCCGCACATCTTCCCGACTGTCGCGCCTACGAGCAGCTCACCCCGGTGGAAAAGGGCGGTGCGCAGGAAATCTATAACTATGGCGGTAATGTCGGAGACGAAGGCGCCATCCCAGGCGAGGATGGCAACCACCTCCTGTTCAACTCCACCTTCGTGAAGTGGGGGGGCGGGGCGGACGCGGGCCAGGCTCCTTATTTCTTCTCGCGGACCGAAGCTGGGTGGCAGATGACGGCCGGGGAGCCCCAGCCCGAAACGGGGGTCGACCTTTATCACCCGCAGATCTTCACCCCCGATCTTACCCAGTTCGGCTTTGAAGCGCGCTGGCAGACGACTGAAGCGATTCGCTCGCCCGACATCGAATTCAGGGCCGGTCCCCCGGGCGGGCCGTACGCGACGGTCGCTACGGTGACGCGCAAGCAGGCGGACGGCGGTGGTTGGGTCGCCGCCTCCGAAGACTTCTCAAAGCTTCTGCTGGCGCTCCCCGATCACACACTGTTGGGGTCATCCACGCACACCAAGGAAGGCATGGACCTGTATGAGTACTCGGCCGGTCAGCTGCGCCAGGTCAACGTCACCGGCCCCGCTCCCGGCGCCACGGTCGGCGCCTGCGGCGCGGTCATGCCGCAGGGTGGTAATGACGGGACGATCAGCGGTAACACAGCTGTGGGTCGCCGCGCTGTGTCGGCCGACGGCTCCCGTGTGTTCTTCGAAGCCGTCCCGGGCGCGAACTGCTTGGAAGCCAAGCATCTTTACATGCGCGTGGACGGCGGTGGGGAAAACGCGGAAACCGTAGACATCGGCGTCTACCGATTCCTCGCCGCGAACAGGGACGCCAGCGAGGTGCTGCTGGAAAAGCCGGGCGGCGAAAACCCCGGCCTCTATCTCTACAAGGTCGGATCCACCTCGCCGGAATTCCTTCCGTCGAGTGGTTTCGTCTCGCGCGAACTCGCGGCGCAAGGTAGCGCCCTCATCTCTGAAGACCTGAGCACCGTTTATCTCCTTCAAAATGAAGACAGCTCCCTCCAGCGTAGCGGCCTCTACCGTTACGACGTCTCTGCGGGTAAGCTTCTCTTCGTGGCTGCCCTCGGTCACAGGGCAGAAGGTGCCGCAACGATCAGGTCTTCCAGTCCCGACGGCCGCTATCTGTACTTCGAGGCGGGAAGTGTCGAGGGTCTCGCCTCCGGCGGCGGTCGGATACTCGAAACACCCCACGCCCGCGAGGGCGGGGAGCAGTCCGCGCAGGTGTACCGCTACGACAGCGCCGAAGCAGTGGTGCAGTGTGTCTCCTGCGCCTCTTCATTTGATCCCGAACCGAGGGAGAACACCCATTTCGTTGAAGGGGGTGGGACCGGAGGCGTCGACTTCAGCCCCCAGGGCATGCCGACGAGCGCTATCGCCAGCGCCAACGGCGACTATGTCTTCTTCGACACGCCCGCCGCTCTCGTTCCCTCCGACGTTGACGGGGAAGTGACACCCGAAACGGGCGGAGAACACGGTTCGTTCGAGTATTCCCTTTCCAGCGACGTGTATGAGTGGCGTCGCGCGGGCATCAACGGCTGCTCGCGGCCTCAGGGCTGTCTTGCACTGATCACGTCCGGGCACGGTGGCTTTGAGAACATCCTGCTCGGCACCGCCGACGAAGGCCGTGACGTGTTCTTCGCCACCCATGAATCCCTTCGCCCCGCCGATAACGACACCGCGGGCGATATCTACGACGCGCGCATCGACGGGGGCTTCCCCGAACCGTCGCATCCAGTCGAATGTGAAGGCGACGCCTGCTCAACGCCGTTTGCGCCCCCGGGCGAAGTGACGCCGTCGAGTTCGACCTTCCAGGGCGCCGGGGACCTTGTGTCCACGACGACAACGCCTAAGCCTCGATCCACCGATTCCGTCTGGTGCTGAACAAAGAATGACCTCCTGAAAGGGCTTGATTGCG
Source organism: uncultured Solirubrobacterales bacterium (assembly GCA_963764915.1). GTDB lineage: Bacteria > Actinomycetota > Thermoleophilia > Solirubrobacterales > Solirubrobacteraceae > Palsa-744. Next base: position 101,901 of record CAVXUO010000001.1, read on the forward strand.
GCTGTTGAGGCCAGCCGCGGCCCGAGTTCAGGAGGTCACTCGTATGGTGCAGGATGACGAAGCGGTCGGACTGGATGCTGTTGAGGTCGTGTTTGACGACGAGCGGGTAGTTTCGGACGCGGGGGTCGCGCTGGTTGCGACGCTCGCGGGGCGGCTTGGGGTCGAGGCTGTGGTCGGCCGGTTTGTGACGCTTCGGCGTGATCGGCCGGGGGCGGCGAATGTGGGCCGGAAGGTGATGGCGCTGGTCTACGCGATGCTGTTGGGTGCTGACTCGATCGATGATTGCGAGGTGTTGCGCGCGGGGCGCACGCGCCGGCTTTTGGGTGGGTGGCTGCCGGCCCCCTCGACGCTTGGGACGTTCCTGCGGGCGTTCACGTTCGGGCATGTCCGCCAGCTCGACCGGGTGCTCGCGGAGACGCTCACGCGGGCGTGGCGGGCGGGCGCAGGCCCCGGCGAGGAGCGCCTCGTGGTCGATGTGGACAGCTTCATTGGGGAGGTGCACGGCAAGCAGAAGCACGGCGCCGGTTTCGGATACACCAAAAAGCGGGGGTATCACCCGCTGATGGCCAGCCGGGCCGGGACCGGCGAGGTGCTGCATATCCGGCTGCGGAAGGGAAAGGCGAACTCAAGCCGCGGGGTACTGCGGTTCGCCGAGGAGCTGATTGCCCGCGTGCACCGGGCCGGCGCCAGCGGCGAGAAGCTGCTGCGGGCCGACTCGGCGTTCTGGAACAAGACGCTGATGAAGCGGCTCAAGGACGCGGGATGGTCCTACTCGATCAGCATCCGCTGCCAGAAAAGCGTGGTTGAGCGGATCCAGGCGATACCCGAGGGCGCGTGGCGGACACTCGCCGAGTACCCCAAGGACGGGGAGGCACAGATCGCCGAGACGACCTACGGCGAGACACGGATGATCGTCCGCCGCACCCGCCTGATCGGCCCCCAAGCCGAGCTATGGCCCGACTGGCGGCACTTCCCGTTCCTGACCAACCGCACCCAGAAGATCGAGATCGTGGAGGCCGAGCACCGCCAGCACGCCGTCGTCGAGCTCACGATCCGCGACCTCAAAGACCAAGCCCTGGCGCACTTCCCCTCCGGCCAGTTCAACGCCAACAGCGCCTGGACCGTGATCGCCGCTATCGCGCACAACCTCACCAGCTGGACCACAGTGATCGGCCTCCCCGGCCAAACCGTCCGCGCCGCCCGTACCCTCCGCCGCCGCCTGCTCAACATCCCCGGCCGGCTGACGCGCACCGCCCGCCAATGGACCCTCCACCTCCCTGCCCGCTGGCCCTGGCAACACGACTTCATCCGCGCGCTCGCCCGAATCAGAGCGCTACCCGCCGCCACCTGAGCGACAACCCCCGCCACGAGAACAAGCACACCCGGCCGCCGACACCGGCACACTCACCGCTACCCAAAAAACACGCCCGAACGGCCCCGCCGAACCACCCGAAGCGAAATCCCCACCCACAACACAGCCTGACCCCGCCAACCCACCAAATCACCGCGAAACGACCCCATCAACCCAGCGCACCGGTGGATTGAGGCTAAGGCGACGACGCCTAAAAAGAAGGGTGTCAAGAAGAAGCCGAAGAAGGAGGCCCACAAGAAAAAGAAGGGCAGGAAGTCCAACAGGAAGGCAAAGAAGTTGGCGAAGGGGAGGAAGCAAAATGTTTGAGCGATCCACATGCCATGCGCGCGGCGGCGTAGCTGTATCTAGGTCGCGTTTTGTGATTCTGGCCCCCCTTCTGACTCTACTGGCCTGCCTTGCGCTCGCCGGTTCGGCCGTCGCGATGCCGAGCGAACACCCTTTTGAAATCGAACCGGGGTCCTTTCACGTGAGCACCTCGACGAGCCAGGCCGCGGCGCACGCGGATCTGACCGTGTCCTTTGACTTCGCCCACGAAACCCGCGGGCATACGTTCAACGAGATTCGCACCACGGTCGTCAACCTGCCTCCTGGTTTCATCGGCAACAACACCGCGGTCCCCACGTGCACGATCGCGCAGCTCATCGGGAAGGGCGGCCTCGCCGCCTTTGGGGACCCCCAATGCCCTCCCGCGGCCCAGGTCGGCACGATCAGCCTGGAATGCACCGGCTGCTCGGTCCCGAGGCTCACCGGGACGGTGGAACAAATCACGGTGCCCGTTTACAACATGGAAGTCACGAGCTTCGGCGTCGCCGTCGAGCTCGGCTTCAACATCGCCGGGAACATCATCCAGACGCTCCCTGTGAGTGTTCGCTCAGGCGACTCGGGTGTCACCGTCACGAGTCCCAACATCGAAAAGCTCGCCGAACCCCACCACATCTCGGTCACCACGTGGGGTCTCCCCGCCGCTCACGCGCACGACGCTCAGCGCGGCTTGGAATGCTACGGCGGCCTCACGCCTGAATGCGCCGGGGGCGACGAGAGCGCGAACATCCCCGTCAAGCCGTTCCTGTCGAACCCGACGAGCTGCGAACCGCACATCGCGAGCATGCAAGCAGACTCCTGGGAGCACCCGGAAGAATGGTCGAAGGCCGAAACCGAAACTACCCCGACTGGAGAATGCGAACGGGTGCCGTTTGATCCCTCGATCGAAGTGAACCCGACGACTCGCTCGGTGGAATCCGCGAGCGGCCTGAACGTGTCTTTGCTTGTCCCGCAGACATGGGAAAACCCCAGCGGGATCGCGACCTCGAACCTCGAGAACACCGTGCTGACGCTTCCCGTGGGATACACCGTCAACCCATCAGCCGGCTCCGGTCTGGGAGTCTGCACCCCCGAACAGTACGAATCCGAAACGTCCTCGTCCGCGCCGGGTGCGGGGTGCCCGGCGGAATCGAAGCTCGGTACCGTCGAAGTAGAAACGCCTGTCCTCTCGGAAAAGCTGACCGGAAACATCTACATCGCCAAGCCATTCGATAACCCGTTCGACTCGCTGCTCGGCCTGTACATTCTCGTCAAGGATCCCGCGCGAGGGATCATCGTCAAACTCGCCGGGCATATCGAACCGAACCCCGTGACGGGGCAGCTCGTCACGACGTTCGATGACAACCCGCAGGTCCCGTTCAGCAAGTTCACGTTGAAGCTTCGCCAGGGTGCTACCTCGCCGCTGGTCAGTCCCCCCGCGTGCGGGACATATACTGCCGAAGCAGACTTCACGCCGTGGTCTGAGCCGCTGTCCCCACGGCATCTGCTCGGCTCGCTCGCGATCGAAAACGGCATCGGCGGCGGCCCGTGCCCCGCGGGCGGCATCCCGCCGTTCAATCCCGGGATCGTAGCGGGGACACTCGACAACAGCGCGGGCTCCTACAGCCCGATGGACATCCACATCACCCGCAACGACGGCGAACAGGAGATCACACGGTTCACGTCGATCCTCCCTGCGGGGCTGACCGCGAAATTGACCGGGGTGCCGTTCTGCCCCGACGCGGACATCGAAGCAGCCAAGCACCTCACCGGCGCCCAGGAGGAAGCCGAGCCGTCCTGCCCGAGGGACAGCGAAATCGGGCATACCCTCGTCGGCGCCGGCGTCGGCTCGGTTCTCGCGTACACCCCCGGCAAGGTCTACATGGCCGGCCCGTACAACGGCGCGCCGTTCTCCGTCGTCTCGATCACGAGCGCGAAGGTCGGCCCGTTCGACCTCGGGACCGTCGTGATCCGCTTCGCGCTGGAGATCAACCCCGAAACCGGCGTCGTGACCGTCGACGCCAAAGCATCGGACTCGATCCCGCACATCATCGACGGGATCGTGATCCACGTCCGCGACATCCGTGTTTACATCGACCGCCCCGAATTCATGATCAACCCGACGAACTGCAACCCGCTCACCTTCGCCGCCACCGTCGGCGGCGGCGGACAGGACCCAGCGAACCCGGCCGACCAGCAGTTCGTCACGACCAACGACTCCTTCCAACTGGCCAACTGCCAAAACCTCAAGTTCGAACCCAAGTTCACCGTCTCAATCAGCGCCAAAACCAGCCGCGCGGACGGCGCAAGCCTCTCCGCGAAGCTCGCGGTCCCTGGTGCGCTCGGCACCCAGGCGAACATCAGCCGCGTCAAAGTCGAACTCCCCAAACAACTACCCTCCCGCCTACCCACACTGCAGAAAGCATGCACCGCCGCACAGTTCCAAACCAACCCCGCCGGGTGCCCATCGGCATCGATCATCGGTCATGCCCGGGCGATCACCCCGATCCTCCCCGTCCCCTTGGAAGGTCCCGCGTACTTCGTCTCCCATGGGGGCGAAGAATGGCCGAGCCTGATCGTCGTGCTCCAGGGCTACGGCGTCACGATCGACCTCGTCGGCACCACGTTCATCAGCAAAACAACAGGGGTCACGTCAACCACCTTCAAGACAGTCCCCGACCAGCCCGTCACAAGCTTCGAACTGACGCTCCCCGAGGGCCCCTACAGCGCCTTGACCGCGCTCGGGAATCTCTGCACCGCCAAGAAGCTCACGATGCCGACCGAACTCGTCGCCCAAAACGGCGCGGAGATCCACCAGAGCACCAAGATCGCGGTCACCGGGTGTCCGAAGGCCAAGAAGACGACCCACAAGAAAAAGCGCAAGGCCAAGAAGCAGGCCAGGCGCGGGCATAATCATGAAAGGAGCGCACGCCGCAGGAAATAGGGGATCGTGACCCTGGGGTGGATCGCATGATGAGGGCAGCGCCCTCTATGGCAACAGTTGCAGCGCGTCCGCGTGCGCGGGGCGCAGCATCGCGAAGTGTCTGTGGTCGAGCGTGGCGAGCCTGGTCTCGCCGAGTCGCTCCGCGAGTGCGAGCACGCTGGCGTCGACCACTCCCAGCGAGTGCTCGCGGTATTGCGTCTGGAGCTCGCGGCAGCGGGTGAGGTCGGCCGGTGTGGGGGTCTCGGCTCGGTAGGCGCCTGCCAGCAGGTCGTCCAGGAAGGTGATCCAGGCGTCGGCGCCGAGGCGCTGGTGGCACCAGTAGTCGAGCTCGGCGAGCACGAGGATCGGGATGACGCGGTCCTCGTGGGTCTCGCCGATCAGCGCGGCGCAGCGGTGGTGGTCGGGGTCGGCCGCGTCGAGCGCGGCGAGCAGCGGCCCGGTATCGAGCACCAGCGCCATCTACGACGGTGGCTGCGCGATCGGCTGCGCGGTCACCTCGGCGGCGGAGCGGCCGTCCGTGGATCGGGCGATCCCCAGGCGGGGGCGACGCGCGGCGTGCAGGGCGCTGGCCTTCTCATCGATCGCTTCGGCGAGCACCGCGGTCAGTGCGACCCCGCGCCGGCGGGCCTCGGCCTCGAGCGTATCGAGCGATGAGCGCTTGGCGGTGACGGTCGTGCGCCTCACCGTCGCCGAGAGGGAGGGATCATTCATGATGCGTGATTCTAGCATCGGGGCGCATCCTCGGAAGGAGCGCGTGCCGCGGGAGAAGATAGGTAGGATCGCGTTTGTGAGGCGAGAGGGGTCCACGAGCCGACGGGGCAGGCCGGGCAGGCCGATGAGACGCGGGCGGATGCTGGCGCCGCTGCTCGCCGCGGCTCTTGCGGCGGTCGGCCTCGCGGCGTGCGGGGGTGGTGGTTCGAGCGCCTCGACGCCGGCGGCAGGTGTGGCTACGACCCCGACCGTCGCGGCCCCGGCTACGACCCCGTCCACGTCGACCGCTACGACTCCGGCGACGACCGCTACCGCGACGACGCCGACGGCCACCACCAAGCCGGCCGAAACGGCGCCGCGCCCACCAACCACTTCGACCTCCCCCTCCAGCGGCTCCGGCAGTGCCGCGGGCTTCCGGGCGCCGAGCGGGGACAACAGCATCCCCGACTACGGCAGCGAAGCGCCCCCGAGCGAACGGGAACGCGCCGCCACCGCGCTCGCCGCCTTCCTGCGGGCTCGCGCCAACGGCGAATGGGCGACGGCCTGCACCTACCTCGCGGCCGCCACCCGCACGCAGTTCGAACGGCTCCTCGGGGGCGCCAAAGCAAGGGCTGGCGGCTGCGCACGGATTCTCGCCGAGCTCTCGAAAGGCTCCGCGGCTCATGCCGAAACGCTCACCCTCACCGCCGGCGTCGCCGCCCTGCGGATCAAGGGCACGAGCGCCTTCGCCCTCTTCCACGGACCCAAGGGCAGCAAGTACGTGATGCCGATGCGCAACGAAGGTGGCGCCTGGAAGATGAGCCAGTTCGCGCCGCTTCCCTATCCGCTCGGGTCGGCCGGCGCCACGCCATAGAATCCGCTACCCGCGGCAGGGCCCCACCACGTTGGGGGCTTCAGTGCTCGCCGAGCCGTTCCAGGTCCGCGAGATCCTGCGGGCGACCGGCAGCGCGCTTCATCGCGCGCAGGTGATCGAGGCCGCAAACTCGAACGGGTACGCCTTCGACGGTCGCACGTGGCCGTGGGCGCTGACGGCAGGCCCGCCGATGATGATGTGCTCGACGCTGTGCTCGTGCAGGTGCTTCAGTAGCGGGACGGGGTCAAGCGCGGGTGGCATCCCTGAAGGCGTCGGCGAAGCGGTTCGCGAACCGAGTCAACTTGACCGCGTCCTCGAGGTTCGCGCTGACGCCACGTGCACGGTCGCGTTCGACTCTGATCCGCGCGACCCGCTCATTGCGCGCTGCCTCCTCCTGCGTCCATGGGCGTCCCGGCTTTGCCTTTGGCTTCGTCTCCATGGCCCCATTGTAGATCGCATTCCCTCCGACGCGGGGCATGGAAGCCCCGCGCCCACGCGCTTGTGGACGCGTGCACCCGCGCGGATGATCCCCGCCCAACCCAGTCTGCATGCGGCCGCTCTAGTCTTCGCGGATGAGCGCCAGTGAACGAGGAGTGGTGGCCGCCGGTCACCCGCTGACCGCGCGTGCGGGCGCGCGCGTGCTGCGCGAAGGGGGCAACGCGGTGGACGCCGCGGTGGCGGCGATGCTGGTGTCGTTCGTGGCCGAGCCGCTGCTCACGGGCCTGGGCGCGGGGGGCTACCTGATGGTCGCCGGCGGCGGCTGGGAGCCGGCGCTGCTCGACTTCTTCGTGGAGGCCCCGGCGCGCGCCACCGACGGCTCGGCCGCTGAGCTGCGCGCGATCGACGTCTCCTTCGGCGACGCCGCGCAGGTGTTCCACATCGGGCCCGCCTCCTGCGGGGTGTACGGGACACCGGCGGGCGTGTGCGAGGCCGTCGCGCGCTGGGGCACGGTGGCGCTGGCGGAGCTCGCCGCCCCCGCCGCCGCCCTCGCGCGCGCCGGTGTGGAGCTCAACGCGGGGCAGGCCTACGTGGCGGAGATCCTCACCGAGCTGCTGCTCTCCACGCCGGAGTGCGCTTCGCTGTGGGCGCCCGCCGGGCACGTGCTGCGCGAGGGGGAGGTGCTGCGCAACCCGGAGCTGGGCGCTGCGCTCGAGCGTCTGGGCGCCGAGGGCGCGGGCCCGTTCTATGCGGGCGACATCGCGGCGGCCGTGAGCGGCTGGTTGGGCGAGCGCGGCGGCTCGCTCACCGCCGAGGCGCTTTCCTCCTACCGGGCGCGGCTGCGCGCGCCGGTGCGGGTCGGCTACCGCGACCGTGAGGTGCTGACCAACCCGCCGCCCTCCGCGGGGGGCACGCTGCTGGCCTACGCGCTCGGCCTGCTCGACCGCCGCCCCGGCCCACCCGCGCTCGATGACATCGTGACGGCGATGGCCGCCGCCCAGGGCGAGCGCACCCCGGAGTTCGTGGAGGGCCTGGGCGAGGAGGGCTTCCTGGAGCGCTTCCTTGCCGAGCGCTTGGGGGTGGCCCGAGCAGCGGGCGGTGCGGGTGGTCATCCGAGCGGGCCTGGCGGAGCGGGGGGTGGCGGTGGCACGGACGGCACGGCCGGTCGGACTGAGGGCCCGGCCGGCCACCTGGGTGCCACCACGCACATCTCCGTACTCGACGGCGAAGGTCGCGCGTGCAGCGTCACCTGCACCAACGGCGAGGGCTCAGGCGTGGTCGTGCCCGGTACCGGCATCCACGTCAACAACATCATGGGCGAGCAGGACCTCAACCCGCTGGGCTTCCACCGCCACCCGGCCGGCCGGCGGATGCCGAGCATGATGGCCCCCTCGGTGGTGCTTGGCGCTGCGGGCGAGGTCGAGCTGGTGCTCGGCTCCGCCGGCTCCAACCGCATCCGTTCGGCGCTGCTGCAAACGATCGTCGGGGTCGTGGACCACGGCATGAGCGCCGCCGAGGCGGTGGGCGCGCCGCGCGTGCACTACGAGGACGGGGTGCTCTACGCCGAGCCGGGGATCCCGTCGCAGGCGCTGGCGGGGCCGGGCCGCGAGGTGGTCGCCTTCCACGACCTCAACCTGTTCTTCGGCGGCGTCCAAGCCGTCCAGCGCCGCCGCGGCGAGCTGCTGGGCGCGGGCGACCCCCGCCGCGGCGGGGTGGCGGTGTGGGCGTGAGGGCGAGGGTGGGTGCGCGGGCGTGAGGAGGGAGCGCGCGGTGATGGCGTTCGCCGTGGCCATGGTGCTCGTGTGGGCGGCGGTTCTCGTCGTCGCCGGCTGCGGTGAGAGCGTCGAACTCCCCGACCTGTTGGTGGTCATGCGCGCGGGCGGCGGGGCCAAGCTGACCGTGCTGATCAACGAAGGCGGCACGGTGCATTGTTATAGGAATCCCGCCCACCCAGGGCCTGCCCACCAGCTGAGCGACCCCCAGTTGATCCAGGCGCGTGGGATCACCGAAGAACTCCAAACCCCCTCTGCCAAGCATCTCTCGCTGTCGTCTCGTGCGGGATCGGTGTTCCGCTACGTGGTGCGCGACGCCGAAGGCACGGTGCGCTTCGCCGACAACTCCGCCGGGCAGCCCTCCGCCCTACACCACCTGCAGTATCTCGTGTTGGAAGTGGCGCAGCGGGTGTGTGGGCTGCCGGGGTGAGGTGCTAGGGCGTGCCGGTCCTCGTGAAGCACAGGCGGCCGCCTTGCATGGCTGGGTCGCTGGCGAGTCCCGCCGTCTCGGTGCCTACCCGAAACGCACCTTGCCGTTGGAGCGCGCGTGCGCCTGGGCGCGCTCGACGAGCTCCATCCGCTTGATCGCGGCCCGGAACAGCATCGTCAGCAGGCGCAGGCGGGCGTTCTCCGAGCGCAGCTCCAACAGCTCCTGCTTGGCGTCGGCGCCGAACTCCACGGTGGCGGCCATGCGGTAGGCGTTGAGCGCCTCGATCTCCTCCTCGGAGAGGGCGTTGTCGGTGGCCTGCTCCACCAGCTCGGCGTACAGCTGGCGGGTGGCCTTCACGACCTCGGGGTCGGCCGGCTCCTCATGCTCGTCGAGGAACTCCACCACTCCCGCCGGGTAGGGCAGGTCGTCCTGGCGCTCCACGAGGCGAAACGGCCGAGTGCCGCGCGCGAGGATGTTCATGCGCCCGTCCTCCAGGCGCTCCAGCACCGTCTCGACGGTGCATGCGCAGCCAACCGGCTTGAGCTCGTCCTCGGCCATCCACAGGATCCCGAACTCGCGCTGCTCCTGCAGGCACTGCTCGATCATCGTGCGGTAGCGATCCTCGAAGATGTGCAACGGCACGTTCTCGGTGGGCAGCGCCACGATGCCGAGCGGGAACAGCGGGAAGTCGCGGTGCAGGCGCTCCGTCATATGCAGAGTCTAAGGGGGTGAACCGTCAGCTGCCTGCGAACCGAGGGTCTGTAACGATCGGTACCACCCGGTGCGTCGGGTTGCGCGATCGGCACCACGTGGATGCGCCGCGCGGCCCCGTCCCGCTCAGCCCGGAGCTCGGCCTGCTCGCGTGCGACTCACTTCAGTCGCCCTTGCGCGCGGAGAGCATCAGGTTGTAGAAGATCGCGGCGGGCAGCCGCGGCTCGAGCAGCCGGCGGTCGAGCTCCTGCAGCACGAGGTAGCCGCGATAGGCGTACTGGCGCCACGCCCACGGCACGTCGGCCGGCTCGGCGGTCGCCTCGAGGGTGCGGTTGGTCCAGCCAAACCAGTTGGCCACCAGCTCCTCACCGCTCACGCGCACCTGCCGCAGGCCGGCGCCGCGGGCGAGCTCGCGCAGTTCGCCGGGCACGAACGCGTGCACGTCAACGACGCTCTCCAGCGCCTCATCGGGCGAGCCACCCGATCCGTTGTTCGCCGACCCGGCCGGGCGCGCGCGTAACGCCGCCCGCCACACCGGGGCAATCCTGCCGGCGAAGCGCTTGGGCACGCGCGCGAGGCGGTCGCCGGCGCGCGAGGGCTCGCCGGCGAACATCAACGTGCCGCCGGGCGCCAGCACGCGCGCGAGCTCGCCAAACGCGGTGGCGAGGTCGGGGATGTGGTGCAGGACGGCGTGGCCCAACACGAGATCGAAGCTCTCGTCTTTGAACGGCAGATGCTCGGCGTCGGCGCTCACGGTCTTCACCTTCAACCCCAGCCGCTTGGCGTTGGCATCCAGCGTGGCGAGCATCCCGGGGGAGATGTCGGTGCAGGTCCCCTTCCCGATCAGCCCGGCGCGCATCATGTTGAGCGTGAAGTACCCCGTTCCGGCGCCGATCTCGAGTGAGCGCTCGTAGATCGGAAGCCCGTGCGGTTGGGCGGGCCCTTGGTTTGCGCCGAGCGCCTTGCGCACCTTGGCGGTGACCTGCTCGAGGCCGATGTCCCCGAAGTCGATCCCCCACTTCGCGTCGTAGTGGTCGGCGGCGACGTCGTGGTAGCGCGTGTTGACGTCGCGGATCTCCTCGGCTGTGAGCGGGGGGGTCACAGGCGGGGTCCGATCCGGGTCGCGGCCGTGGGCGTAGCCGGGCTGCGGCTGCCACAGCCGGGAGTGGTCGTGGGGGGGTGGGGTGGGGTGGGGAGAGCGGTCGTGGTGGGACCTGCAAGTAGAGCAATCATGGTGGGACCATATACTCGCGCGCGGTGTCGGCGTCTCTATACCTGCAGCGCAACCAGCCCGAGGGGGTGCCCCCGCTCGCGCTGACGGGGGAGCGCACGCTGCCCGATGTGCCCGAGGAGAACTACTGGTATCGCCGTCATTTGGTCGTCTACCAGTGGATCGCCGAGCGTGTCGGGGGCCTGCAGACGATCGACATGGCGTGCGGGGAGGGGTATGGCTCAAATGTGCTCGCGGCCAGCGCCGCCAGTGTGGTCGGGGTGGACGCCAATCCGGAGGCGCACGAACATGCGCGCATGCGCTACCGGCGCCCCAACCTGCGCTTCGAGCGCGAGCTGATCGAAACCTTCTCCGCGCCCGCAGACGCGGTGGTGTTCCTGCAGACGATCGAGCATCTGCGTGACCCGGGGTCGGCGCTCGATCACTTCCGCGAGCTGGTCGGTGACGGCGGCGTGGTGTACCTCTCCACGCCCAACGTGCTCACGCTCGCGCCGAAGGGCGCACCACGCTCGGACAACCCGTGGCACGTGCACGAGTACCGCGCGCACGAGTTCGAGCGGCTGTGCCGCGGCCACTTCGCGTCGGTGGCGCTGTTCGGCCTCTTCCATGCCCGCAAGCTGCGCGCGCACGAGCTCGCGCTGCGGCTGGGCTGGGACAGCGTGCACCCGCGGCTGGGTCTCACCGCCCGCTTCTACGACTGGTTCACGCCGGCGATCTCCACGGCCGACTTCGCGCTGCGTCCCCGCGGCCAGGCCGATCTCGATAAGGCGCTCGACTTCGTCGTGGTGTGCCGGGCGTGATCTGTCTCGCGGCTGGTGACGCGCCTTCGTGAGCGACTCCTCCCAACCGTCCGCGGGCAGCGAGCGGGCCCCCGTGGACGGGGGGCGCCGCCGCCGCGGTGGCACGCGAGGCGAGCTGGCGATCGTCCTGCACACCCACATGCCCTACGTGGAGGGCTTCGGGACGTGGCCGTTCGGGGAGGAGTGGCTGTGGGAGGCGCTCGCCACCTGCTACCTGCCGCTGCTGGATCTGCTGGAGCGCGGGGCGCCGCTGACGGTGTCGCTCACGCCCGTGTTGTGCGACCAGCTCGAGGTCCTGGGCATCGGTGAGCGCTTCGCGCGATTCGTGGGCGACATCCGCCGCCACACCCACGCCGAGGATGCCCGCGGGTTGCGCAGGGGAGGGTACGACACGTTGGCGGGCGAGGTCGAACGTTCCTGGGGCGACTACGAGCGGGCCCTCGAGAGCTTCGAGCGTCGCGGCGGCGAGATCCTCGGCGCGTTCGCCCCCTACGCGCAGTGGACCTCCGCGGCGACCCACGCGGTGCTGCCGCTGCTGGCGAGCGACGCGGGGTTGCGGCTGCAAGTGCGCAGCGGCGTCGAGTCCCACCGCGCCCGCTTCGGCATGGGGGCGTGGCGGGGGGGCTTCTGGCTACCGGAGTGCGCGCACGCCGCGCACCTCGAGCCCACGCTCGCGGACGCCGGAGTGCACGCCGTGTGCGTGGAGCTGACCGACCGCTTCGGCCTGGGGGCGCCCGCGCACCTGCGCCCCCTGGTGGGGGAGTCGGGCGTGGTGCTGGTGCCGATCGATCGCGTCACGATCGCGCGCGTGTGGAGCGACGAGGGCTACCCGGCGCACGGTCGCTACCGCGACTACCACCACCACACGATCAACCACCACAACCCGTGGGCCAACGATGGCGACGCCTACGACCACCAACACGCGCTGGGCCTCGCGCGTGCGCATGCGCGAGACTTCGTGGCAGGCGTCGGTGCGCGGCTGGAGCGCGACGGGCGCGACCTGCCCGGTGGCGGCCTGGTCGTATGCGCGCTCGATACCGAGCTGCTCGGTCACTGGTGGTATGAGGGTCTTGCGTGGCTGGAGGCTGTGGTGGAGGAGTGCGCCCACCAGGGCCTGCCACTGGTGCGCCTCGACGATGCGCTGGAGCGCCATGAGCCGGCGCCGCTGGGGACCGTGGCGAGGGCGCGCGGAGGTGGCGGCGCCTCGGCGGCCAGCGAGGGGGGGGTCGGGCAATCGCGGAGGACTCCGCGCTCGGCCTCGCGGCAGTGGAGGGTGAGGAGTGGGAGGTGAGCACCTGGGGCGCGGGCGGCGACCTCTCGACCTGGTCGGGCCCGGCGGTGGCGGAGATCGCCTTCGCCACTCGCGCGGCGGAGCTGGAGGTGGTGCGCGCCGGCGATCGCGCGGGTGCCGCCGCCGTGCGCGAGCTGCTGGCGCTGCAGGCGAGCGACTGGGCCTTCATGGTCTCGCGCGGTCTCGCGGTGCCCTACGCACACGAGCGCTTCGACGCCCACCGCCGCGGCGTCGAGCGGGCGCTTGCGGCGGGGGCGAACGCCGATCCTGGGGCGCTGCGCAACCTGGCGGCGCACGCGGCACTGCGAACGCTGCTCGCGGCGTGACGGTCGGCGGCGGGCATCGCTGAGAGGTTTGTGATAGATACCGTCCCGCTGAACGGGATACGTTCTACTTAGCGATCTGGCGTCGCCGCACCGAACACCGCGACGGGCGCGGGGCGGGCCGCCGCAAGAGGAGGGAGGCTCGCCCGCGATGGGGAACCAGGACGCAGCAGCGCACGAGACGGGAACGGGTTACACGTTCGCGATCGTCGGTGTCAGCGTCGCCCTCGTGGTGACGCTCATCGGAGCGAGCACGATCGCGGCGCTCGGCCACGGGGTGCCGAAGGAACTGTGGGCGATCGGCGGCGCCCTCGCCGGCGCACTCGTCGGCATCCTCGTGCCCTCCCCGCGACTCGCCGCCGGCGGCGAAGCGACGCCGGCCGCCGCCGGCTACAAGACACACAACGCGGCCGTCGAAGCGGCGCGGCACAAAGCCGCGGAGATCGAAACGGCGGCGGGCGCGACGCCGGAGCAGGCGGCCGGCGCCAGGGAGGCGCTGCGACTGGTCGAGCGACAGGGCGCGGAGCTGAAAAGCAAATTGGCCTCGACGGCGAGGGTCTCGTCGGTGAGCGAAGGCGGGCAGGCGCACCGTGCCGCGGCCGAGGCGGTGCAGCTGCAGCGCGATTTGCTCGAAGACGCCACCGCCAAAGCGAACGAAGCGCCCGCCGACCTGCAACGGCAAGCCGCCAAGGAAGTGCACGAAGCCGCGCACGAAGCGGCGTCGCAGGCGGCGCCGGGGGCGGCCCAGCGGGCACCGGGCTGGTTTGCGGCAGTGAAGACGATCACATCCGAAGCGAAGCTCCTCGTCCCACTGCTGCTGTTCGGGGTGGCGCTCACGCTCGGGGTGCTGATGGGGCTCGGCGCCATCCACGCCCAGCCGTGCCCCGGTGAAGCGAAGAGCTGCGCCTACTACGCGGGCACCACCAAACAGGCGGCGAATGCGCTGATCGCGCTGGCATCGGCGGCCGGAGGCGCGCTGATCGGGGTGTTCGCCAACTCCCCGGGGGCATCCAAAGCCGCCAAAGCCCCCGCGCGCTGAGGCTCACTCCCAGCGCAGCGACCGCGGTGCCTCGCGCATGCGGATCACCCGCGCGGGGATCCCGCCGACGATTGCGTTGGCCGGGACCTCCTTGGTGACCACGGCGCTGGTGCCGACCACGCTGTTGTCCCCGACCGTCACCCCGCGCAGGATGCAGGCGCCGTAGCCGATCCACACATTGTGTCCGACGCGCACGTCGCGCTTGTAGATGCCCTGCAGACGGATCGGGCGCTCGACTTCGACCATGCCGTGGTCGAAGTCGATCAGCATCACGCGGTCGGCGACGATGCACTCACGCCCGATCGAGACGTGCTGGAACGCGGAGATCGTGCACTCCTGGCCCATCACCGTCTTCGCGCCGATCCTCACTTCGCCCTCGTGCACGCGCAGCTTGCTGCCGTGTCCCACCCACGCCCAGCGGCCGATGTGCAGCTTGGCGTGCTTGCCGATCTCGAACTGCACGCCGGGGCAGATGAAGCAGATGCCGTCGGTTTGAAAGCGCCCACGCCAGCGCAGCTTCAGCCACAGCCACCGCGCGCCGAGCACCGCATAGTGGCGGCTGATCATGTTGTTGGCGCGCATCCACCGCCACGTGCGCAGGCACTCTCGGGTCCGTGTCACGAGCCGGCATCCTAGGGCCGAAGGCCAGGTCGAGGGACTGAGAGGGTGGCGCAGCCGGCCGCAGGCCGATTAGCCGACACGGGGATTCGCGCCGAAGGCGCGTGTCTCCCGGCTTCGGTCGGGCCCTCTTCTTCCAGTCAAAGGGCTCCCTATCGGTCCAAGGCGACGGCCGGATGCCGTCCCGACGTAATCTTTCGCTCATGTCCTCCACCCCCATGTCCTCCACCCTCGCCACGCGCCTGCTCGCCGGCGACCGCCGCGCGCTGGCGCGCGGCATCTCGCTGGTCGAGGACAACCGCGCCGAGGGGTGGCAGCTCGTGCGGGAGATCTATCCCCACACCGGCGACGCCGCCGTGGTCGGCTTCACCGGGCCTCCCGGCGTCGGCAAGTCGACGCTGATCGGCGCGCTCACCCGCCTGCGCCGCGAGGCCGGGCGCACGGTAGGCGTGCTCTCGATCGACCCCTCCTCGCCCTTCACCCACGGCGCGCTGCTCGGTGACCGCATCCGGCTCGGCGAGCACTTCCTCGACCCGGGCGTGTTCATCCGCTCGATGGCCAACCGCGGCGCGCTGGGGGGTCTCTCCGAGGCCGCGCTACAGGCCGCGCTGCTGCTCGACGCCGCCGGCCGCCAGGACGTGTTCGTGGAGACCGTGGGGGTGGGGCAGGCGGAGGTCGACATCGTCGACCACGCCGACACCGTGGTGCTCGTGCTGATGCCCGGCTCGGGCGACTCGATCCAGGCGCTGAAGGCGGGGGTGATGGAGATCCCCGACGTGATCGTGATCAACAAGGCCGACCACCCGCTCACCGACACGATGGTGCGCGAGATCCGCGGCGTACTGTCGCTCGCCAACCTCGATCGTGACGGCGACGCCGCCGCACGCTGGCGCGTGCCGATCGTCAAGACCGAGGCCGCGCACGGCCGCGGCGTCGAGGATCTGATCGAGCATCTGGAGGAGCACCGCACGCACATCCTCGCCGCGGGCCAGCTCGCCGAGCGCCGCCGGCGCAACCTGCGCGGCGAGGTGCTGGCGCTGGCGAGCGCCCGCATGCGCCGTCGCCTGGAAGCCCGTCTGCAGGGTGACGCCGAGCTCGAGCGCCTGCTGGACGAGGTCGTGGAGCGTCGTCTCGACCCGTCGAGCGCGGCGGCGGCGCTGCTCGAACGGGTCGGTGTGGGCGAGGAAGCGCCGGCACCGGCAGACACGCCCTGACGCGAGCCAAGAACACATTCCGACTCCACTCGCCACCCGGGCCGGCGGGTGAAGCGTAGGCATCATTCTATTTGAAAGGTTCTTAAGTTCGCTGCACTTGGGAACGGTTTGGTGTAACGTTCTGCAGGTAATCGGAGTGGTGGTCGGAGGGACGACCGGGAGTCGAGATGTCCACAGAGAGCTTGCCAGCTGTCGATGACGAGTCTGCCAACGGCGCGGGGGCTGCCGGTGACCGGACCTGGATGCGGGGATCCTCGCCATTGAAGGGCGCGATCCTCGGCCTCGTGTTGGAGCGTCCCGGTCACGGCTACGACCTGGGCGCTCGCCTCGGCGCTCGCCTCGGTCCCTCGTGGGCGATCGACCCCAAGCGTCTTTACCGGATGCTCGACCAACTCGAGCGCGCGGGATTGATCTCGGGCACGGTCGAGATCGATCCTGAGAATCCACGCCTGCAGCGCACCGTCTACAGCGCTACCGAGTTGGCTCCCGATGCGCTGCGGATGTGGCTGGAAACCCTCGCCCCGCGCGAGCCCACGCGCGTGGAAATCCAGGCGAAGGTCGCGGCCGCACGCGAGCAGGACATGCCGCAACTGCTCCAAGCACTGCGCCAATACGAGCGCGAGTGCCTGGAGCTGCTGCGTCAGAGCTCTGGGCCGCCGCTGCCGGTGCGCTCGTGGATGGGGTTGGTGATGGACATCGTGCGCGACGCCTCCGATGCTCAGCTGCGCTCTGAGGTCGAGTGGGCCAAACGCACGCGCCGGCGGATCGATGAACATGCCGCCCGCGTCGAGTAACACCGCCGGTGCCCCGCCGCTGCTCCGCTTCGAGCAGGTCAGCAAGACCTACCCCGATGGATGCCGGCAGATCCCGGTGCTCGACCAAGTCTCCTTCGAGGTCCATCGGGGCGAGCACATCGGCATCCTCGGCTCGCGACGCACGGGTAAGTCCACGCTGCTGCGGTTGGCGGCGGGGCTCGAGTCTCCCGACGAGGGGCGGGTCGCCTTCGAAGGCCACGACTTGGCGCGGATGCCGCTGCTGTGGCGCGAGCGGCTGTTGCGCGACCGGATCGGGCTGCTCGCGAGCGAAGATTGGCACCCCGCCAGGGGCGAGCGGGTCGTCGATCTCGTGGCCCTGCCGTTGGTGAGCGACGGGGCCACGATGCACGAGGCGCGGATCAGGGCACGCAAGATGCTGTCCTGGGCAGGTGCCTCCGATTGGGCGGACGACCTTGCCGCGCCGCTCGCGGTGGGGGAGCGCATGCGGGCGATGCTCGCCCGCGCGCTCGTACGCCAGCCGCGCCTGCTGCTGATCGACGAGCCTTCCGTCGTGCCAAGTCTGGAAGAGCGCAAAGCGCTATATGAGCTGCTGCGAGTTGGCGCGCACGAGTACAACGCGGCGCTGATCGTCGCCTCGGAGGACACCGAGGCCGGGCATGGGACCGATGTGCTGATGTCGATCGGCGGGGGCGAGCTGGTACGGGTCGGCGACGAGCCAGGGAACGTGGTGCCATTCGTGCCGCGCCACTCGCCCCGTCAGCCCGACGGGTTGGAGCGCTCAGGGTCGTGAGTGCGAGCGCCAGCCTGGAGCTGCGCGAGCTCGTCAAGCACTACACCAGCGACTCGGAGGTCGTGCGTGCGGTGGACGGAGTCTCGCTGACCGTTGCGCCTGGCGAGCTCGTGGCGCTGTATGGGCCCAGCGGCTCGGGCAAGACCACGCTGCTGCTGCTGACCGCCGGCCTGATGGTGCCCGATCGCGGCAGCGTCTGGTTCGGCCAGCGCGAGGTGAGCAGCCTGCCGGCCGCAGAGGGCGCTCGCTTCCGTCGCCGCGAGGTGGGCTTCGTGTTCCAGTCCTTCCACCTGATGGCCGGCGCCACGGCGCTCGACAATGCCGCGCTGAAGCTGCTGGGGGATGGGTGGACGCTGCGCGACGCCCGCCGCGTCACGCGTCCATGGCTGGAGCGCGTGGGGCTGGGCGAGCGCGCCGAGCACACGCCCGACAGGCTCTCGATGGGCGAGCGCCAGCGGGTGGCGTTCGCCCGGGCGCTCGCGGGGGAACCGCGCCTGTTGTTGGCCGACGAGCCCACCGGCAGTCTCGACTCCAAGCGTGGCCGTGAGGTCCTTGGGCTGCTGCGCGAGCTCTGTCGCGAGCGCGGCATCCCCGGCCTGCTCGTCACCCATGACCCCCAAGCGCGGGCGTTCGCGGACCGGGTGCACACGCTCCGCGACGGCCACCTCAGCGAGGGTCTCGACGCGGAGCTGGCGATGAGCCTCGCGTGAGGATGCGTCGCCCCAGGCTGAATCTGACGATCTTCAGTTTGCGTCCGAGCATGCTGTTGCGCTTCTATGGTTGGCGCCTGCGCCGCCATACCGCCCAGGAGCTGCTGGCAGGCGGCGGGATCGCCGTGGGCGTGGCGCTGGTGTTCGGTGTGCTGGTGGCCAACGGCAGCTTGATGGGCTCGGCGGGGGATCTGCTGCACGGGTTGGTTGGCTCTGCGCGTCTGCAACTGGTGGCGCGCTCCAGCGAGGGCTTTGAAGAAGGGCTGACCAACACGGTCCGCCAGCTGCCGGGTGTGGGGGTCGCGGCCGCGCTGCTGCGAGAGGATGCGATCGTCGTCGGTCCCCGAGGTCGCGAGTCGATTCAGCTGATCGGCGTGGATCCCAACATTGTCAGACTGGGCGTGCTGGGCAGTCAAGAAACCAGCCCCGAAGCGCTGCAGCTGACGCGCGGGGTGGGGTTGCCGACCGAGGTCGCGAGCACGATCGGCGCGCGGCGGGGAGACGCGGTGAGACTGCTGGCGGCGGGTCGTTCGAACCCCACCTCGGTCCGCACCGTGCTCTCCGGCGGGCCGGCGGGGGTGGCGAGGTATGGCACGGTGGCGATCGCCCTGCTGCCACTCGCTCAGGAGCTCGCCGACAAGTCCGAACGTGTGACCGAAGTGCTGGTGCGGCCACTGCCGGGAGATGACCGGCTCGTCGCCGGCGAGCTTCGGCGCCTGGCTGGCGGTCGCCTGAACGTCGAGTCGGCCGACAACGAATTGCGCCTGCTCGCCACTGCGTCGAAGCCGACCAACCAATCGACCACGTTGTTCGCGGCAATCGGTGCGATGGTCGGCTTCCTGCTGGCCGTCAACGCGATGCTGCTCACGGTTCCCGAGCGCCGGCGCTTCATCGCCGACATGCGTATGCAGGGCTTCGACTCCGCCCAGATACTGTTGATCCTGACCTTTCAGGCACTGCTCCTCGGGTTGATCGCATCGCTGGTGGGGGTCGCGCTCGGCGAGGTGCTCTCGCGCACGCTGTTCCACAAAGTGCCCGTCTACCTCGCAGTGGCGTTTCCGATCAGCGCCCACCAGATCGTTCATCTGCACACCGTGCTGCTAGCGCTTGGCGCCGGCGTGGTTGCGACGCTGCTCGCGTCGTTGCCGCCGCTGCTCGACCTGCGCGCGCATCGGCCGACCGACGCGGTCTTTCGTGAAGGGCGCGGGGAGAGCGGCATCAGCAGGCCGGTGATCCAGTGGCTGGGGGTCGGAGGTGGTGCGCTGATCGCCATCGTGACCGCGCTCGTGCTGGTGGCTCCGCAGCTGACTGTCGTCGGTGGGATGGCATTGGCGCTGGCGGCGATTGCCCTGATTCCGGCGATCTTCGCCGCCGCCATCCGGGTGTTGGCGCGGATCGGCGAGCGGATCCCGGGGAGCATGCTCGTAATTGCGGTGACCGAGCTGCGCTCCACCGCCACGCGCTCAATTGCGCTGGCCGGAGTGGCGGCGCTGGCGGTCTACGGCAGCGTCGCGATTGGTGGGGCCCGGCAGGATCTCCTGCACGGTCTGAACAATGCCTTTGGCCAATACCTGGACACCACCGACATTTGGGTGACGAGCGGTGGCAACGATCTCACCACCAACGCTTTCCCGGCTGGCGGCGCGCCGGCGGCGATCCGCAAGGCCCCGGGGGTTGCCGCGGTTCGCGAATATCAAGGGGCGTTTTTGGATGTCGGCACCAGCCGCATGTGGATCATTGCCCGGCCCTCGAGCGACCCCACGATGATCCCAGCCAGCCAGATATTGCATGGCAACCTTGCGCAGGCCTCGGCCCTGTTGCGCCGCGGGGGATGGGCCGCGGTCTCGGAAGGGTTCGCCTCCAGTCGCGGTCTGCGCGTGGGAAGCTTCTTCACGCTGCCCACCCCGTCGGGTCAGACCCGCTTCGGCGTGGCGGCGATCACCACCAACCTGGGGTGGCCGTCGGGCTCGGTGATGCTCAACACGAGCGATTACCGCCGTGCTTGGCAGACGACCGATCCTTCGGCGCTGGAGGTCGATCTGCGGCCGGGCGTGAGCCCTGCGCGGGGCAGGCGCGAAGTCGTGCGTGCGCTCCGTGCCTACCCGGGCCTGGGTGTGCAGACGCTGGCCGAACGGGAACGGCAGTATGACCAGAACGCGCGTCAGGGTCTGCAGAACCTCGGCGCGATCGCGACACTGCTGCTGATCGCGGCCGCGCTCTCGGTTGCGTCGGCGCTTGGGGCGGCGATCTGGCAGCGGCGGGCAAGGCTCGCGTCGTTGCGGATCCAAGGTTTCGACTATCGCCAGCTGTGGCGCGCACTGCTGCTCGAGAGCCTGATCCTGCTGAGCATCGGCGGCGTCGATGGTGCTGTGCTCGGGGTGTACGGACACGCGCTGGCGAGTCGTTGGCTACAGCTCACCACGGGCTTTCCCGCGCCCTTCTCGCTGGCGGGCACACAGATTCTGGAGACTTTCCTGCTCGTTGCCGCGATGGCTCTTGCGGTCATCGCAATCCCCGGCCTGCGCGCGGCACGGGTGCCGGCGAACGTGGGACTGCAGGAGTAGGAAAC
This sequence comes from uncultured Solirubrobacterales bacterium, assembly GCA_963764915.1. GTDB lineage: Bacteria > Actinomycetota > Thermoleophilia > Solirubrobacterales > Solirubrobacteraceae > Palsa-744. The sequence goes on from CAVXUO010000001.1 coordinate 122,793, forward strand.
CTCTCGGGGTTTTGGACTGGCCCCAAAAGTTCGTTTATGCCCACCGGCCGGGGCTGAGCAACTCATGTCGACGGATGTTGCGTGGTGTCGTCTTCCCGAGGCGCCAAGCTGTGGTGGTGACTGCAGGCAGAGCAAGGGGTGCAGCGCTTGTCGGGGAGTTCGCTGGTGCGGCGCAACGGTACTGGCTGAGAGTCTTTCCGCGCGTCTGTCGGGAAGTCGGCCAATGGCGAGGTAGAGCCGGAGCGATCCCCGACCCGGTGCTGCGCCAATCCGCGCTCGAGAACCTGCAGACGGAGCGTTTGAATCTCGACGGTGCGGCGGCCTTCGCCGCGTTTGCGCCTGCTGTGCGCCGTCCGACCGTCGTACGTGCCCAAGTTGCTTTTCAAGCAGCTTACGACTACGTCGATACGCTCGCCGAGCAGGACAATCCTGATCCGGTGCGCAACGGCGATCGGCTCCATCGCGCGCTGCTCTCCGCACTCGATCCCGCGCCGCAGCGAATCGACTACTACGCCCATCACACCCACCGCGACGACGCCGGTTATCTGCAGACCCTCGTCGAGGCCTGCCGTGTGGCGCTGAACAGGCTCCCATCCTTTCCGTCAGTGACGGCTCCCGCGCATAGAGCCGCTGCGCGAATCGCGGCCTACCAAAGCCTCAATCAGGGTGAGTGCCGCGGTGGCCATGCGGGGCTCGAGCGCTGGGCGCGGGAGCGCAAACTGCCAGGCAGCGACTTGCAATGGTGGGAGATCGCGGCCTCGGCGGGCTCCTCACTCGGAGTCTTTGTGCTGATCGCGCTCGCGGCTGAACAGGCTGTGTGCGCGGAGGATGTGGTCGCGCTCGAAGCGGCCTATTTCCCGTGGATCGGGTCGCTGCATACGCTGCTCGACAGCCTGATCGACAGACGCGAGGACGCCGCGGCTGGTCAGTGCAGCCTGCTGGACTACTACGCCTCGCCCCAAGATGCGGCGATGGGTCTAGCGCGACTGGCAGTCGAGTCGCTACGTCAAGCCACGGCGCTCCCACATGGGTACCGCCATTCGTTGGTGCTCGCCGGGATGGCCAGTCACTATCTCTCGGCGCGCGAGGCCACGTTGCCGGAGGCGCTGCTGGTCAGCCGTTCCGTGCTGGCGGCGATCGGTGGGCTGGCAGCGCCCGCGATGCTCGTGATGGGCGTCCGTCGAGTGACCGAGCGCGGATGAGCGGTGGCTGGCTACGAATCAGAAACAGTAAAAGTGACTTTGTATAGTGGGTAGGCAGATCGCCGCAGTGGGTATTAATTACTCGCAACGCGACCATTCTTGTTGCGACTTTTCCTCCGCCGGAGCGTTGGTCATGATGTGATTGTCGCCCATGGGCGCTTGGCACGAGAATGCCGCAACGAAAGCCGTGAAGCGGTGTTCAAGTAGTCGAACGGCATCGATGCGGCGGGTCAGGCGTACATCCAGACGAAAGCGATCGAATCAGCACAGCCCTTCTGAATAGTCCAAATTATCCCAACCACCATCGAACGCAGGTAAATCTGCGGCCTCCACATCCCTGACCGTAGCTCCACCGACCAGGATCGATCGGCATCTCCTCATCTTGTTCTGACTCGCATTCAAGTCGCAACCACGTAGCCCGTGGCCACACCCACAGTCTCCACTCCCAAGCTTCCCACCATGACAAAGCCACTGGATCCCGAGCACCCCGGCAGGTTCTCCTCCTCGCTGGTCGCTGGTCTGGCGATGCTGACGTGTTTCACCGCCGAGCACCCGGTGCGCGGGATCGCCGACATGGCTGAGGAACTCGATCTGGGTCGCTCCACCACGCACCGCTATGCAACCACGCTGGTAACGCTCGGCTACCTCGAGCAGGGACCGTCACGCAAGTACCGTCTCTCCTCGCGTGTGTCGGACTTCGGGCTCTCACTGCTCGATTCGATGGTGGTACGTCGAGTTGCGCGCGAGCACCTACGCGAGTTGCGCGCGCGCACCGGCCGCACCGCAAGCTTGGGGGTCCTGGGGGGCGCCGAGGTCGCCTACATCGATCGCTGGCAGGGGTCTCGCCAAGGGCAGTATGCGGTCGATGCGGGCATCGGGCTGGGTACGCGGTTGCCCATCCACTGCACCGCCGCGGGTAAGGCGCTGCTGGCGCGCTTGCCCGAGGCGGAGCAGCGGAACCTGATCTCCCAGCTGCGCCTGGCGCGGCGCGGACCCAAGACGATCACCACGAAGACGGCGCTACGGGCCGAGCTCGTGCAGATCGTGGCCGAGCAGGGGGTGGCGACCGAGGATGAGGAGCTGCTGGCGGGTCGGCGCGCCGTCGCCGCCGCCGTGCTGGACAAGGAGGGCCAGGCGGTTGCCGCTGTCGAGTTGGCGGTGCCCGTACAGGCGTGCAGCCGCGAGGAGCTGCTTGCCCAGCTTGGCCCCAAAGTAACGGCCACCGCTCAGCGGATCGCCGCGGCACTGACATGAGCGCGGCCCCCAACTACCTCGCCCGGCGCCTGCGTCAGGCGCGCTGGCATCGCGTCGATGATGAGCTGTCGCGGCGAACGGTCGGTTGCCGCGCCCGTCTGCTTTCGACCTGCGCGCTGGTGGGCGCGCGGCCGCAGTCTCCGAGGCGGCTCATCAAGGGGCCTCGCGGTGTGACCCGCAAGCAACTCTCCGGCAGCCTGCTCAAGGGTCCTCGTCGGCCCTAAGCTCCGAGCGCGCGCGCGATCACCATCTGCTGCACCTCGTCGGTGCCCTCCCCGATCGTGAGGATCTTCGCGTCACGATAGAAGCGGCATACGGGGTACTCCTCGATGAAGCCGTACCCGCCGTGGATCTGCACCGCCTCCTCGGCGCAGCGCACCGCCAGGCGGCCCGTCTTGAGCTTGGCCTGGGCGGCAGTGAGCGTGAAGTTGCGTCCCGCGTCCTTCTCGCGTGCCGCCTTGTGCACGAGCAGGCGCGCGGCGGCGATCTCGGTTGACATGTCCGCGAGCTTGCCCTGAATCGCCTGGAACTTGGCGATCGGCTTGCCGAAGGCGCGGCGCTCCTTGGCGTACGCCAGCGCCTGGTCGAGCGCGCCCTGGGCGAGACCGACGCCCATCGCCGCTACGCCGATGCGACCGATGTCGAGGATGTGCAGGAACTGCTTGAAGCCCTGCCCGCGAGGCCCCAGCAGGTGAGTCTCGGGGACATGGCAGTTGGTGAAGCTCAGCGGGCGCGTATCGGAGGCGTTCCACCCCATCTTGCGGTACGGCTCGCCCTGCTCGTAGCCCGGCGTGCCGTTGGGGACGATGATGTTGGAAATCTCCTTGCTCGGGCGGTCGGGATCAGCTCCGTCGCCCTCCCCGGTGACGGCCGTGATGCACACCATCCCCGATATTTCCGTGCCGGCGTTGGTGATGAACTGCTTGGCTCCGTCGATCGCCCACTCGCCATCTTGCAGGCGGGCACGGGTGCGCGTGTTGCCCGCGTCGGACCCCGCCTCCGGCTCGGTCAATCCGAACGCCCCGAGCTTCTCCCCCGCGCACAGCTGCGGCAACCACTCGCGCTTCTGCTCCTCACTGCCGAACAGGTAGATCGGCTGGGTACCCAGCGAGGTGTGTGCGCAGAGCGTGATCGCCACCGAGGAATCCACGCGTGCGAGCTCCTCCACCGCGAGTGCGTACGCCAGCGAGTCACCACCGCCCCCGCCGTACTCCTCGGGGAAGGGAATCCCCATCAGGTTGAGCTTCCCCAGCTGGGCGACAATCGCGTAGGGAAACGCCTTGCGGCGGTCGAGCTCTTCCGCCACCGGCGCGACCTCGCCCTCGGCGAATTCCCGCACGGTGCGGCGGATCAGCTCGTGGTCGGGGGAGAGGTCGAAGTCCATTAGAGGGTGGCGCAGTCACCGAAGGCCGGCTGGCCAAAACGGGGATGCTGGTCGATTCGGGGATGCGAGCGAAGCGAGTGTCTCCCTAATCGGTCGAAGGCGAGTGTCCCCCGGCTTCGGTCGGGCTCCTCTTTTATCAGTCTACGTACGAGCGCGCGAGCTCGACCAACAGTCGCACGCCGTAACCCGAGGCACCTTTGGGGGCGTAGGCGCGGCCGAGGTCCCACGCGGAGCCCGCGATGTCGAGGTGCGCCCAAGGAGTCTCGCCGACGAAGTTGGAAAGGAACGCAGCGCCCACGATGGTGCCGGCCTTGCGTCCTTCCGGAGCGTTGTCGAGGTCGCCGTAGGTACCTTTGATCAGCTCGTCGTACTCCTCGTGCAGCGGCAGCCGCCACACGATCTCGCCGGTCTGTTTGCCGGCCGCCGTGATCCGCTCGGCAAGCTCCTCGTCGTTGCCGATCAGTCCCGCGTGGGTCGAGCCGAGCGCGATGATCACCGCGCCGGTGAGCGTCGCCAGGTCGACCACCCGTTCGGCCCCGAGCGACACCGCGTGATGCAGGCAGTCAGCCAGAACCAGCCGGCCCTCGGCGTCGGTGTTGTTGACCTCGATCGTTTTCCCGTTGGCGGCCGTCACGATGTCCCCGGGCTTCACCGAGCGGTCGCTCGGCAGGTTCTCGGTCGCGCCGACGACCCCGATGAGCTTCACCGGCAGCCGCAGCCGCGCGATCGCCGCCACAGCCTCGACCACGGCGGCGCCGCCGGACATGTCGAACTTCATCTCCGCCATTTTTGCCCCCGGCTTCAGCGAGATGCCGCCACTGTCGAACGTCACCGCCTTGCCGACCATGCCCAGCAGTGGGCCACTCGCCTCGGGATGCTCGTAGCGCAGCACGATCAGTGCGGGCTCCTGCGCCGAGCCCTGCGCCACCGCCGCGAACGCGCCCATGCCACGCGCGAGGATCTCCTCGCGCCCCTCGGTCTCGACCGTGAGCCCCTCCACCTCCCGCCCCAACGCCTGGGCGTGCTCGGCCAGCGCGGTCGGGGTGAGGTCGTTGGCGGGCCGATTCTGCAGGTCCCGCGCGGCGTTGACCGCCGCGGTCACGACCGCCGCCTCGGCGACCACGCGCTCCAGGTCTTGCGCGGACACGCCGCTCTCGCTCCCCTGCATGCCCGGCGGGGAGCCATACCCCGCGGCGTGAGAGACGATCAGCGCCCGCAGGTGCTTCGGCGCGGCATCCTCGCCCTCCGGCGGGGCCGAGCGGTGGCTGTCGAAGCGGTAATCCGCCAGCGCGGTCCCCTCCACGAGCGCCGCGCACACCTCGAGGTCCTCGCTCGGCGCCTGCCAGCAGAGCGTGCGGGTCGCGAGCTCGAGGGTCCGCGCGTGCGCGCCCGCGGCCGCCGAGCGTGCGCGCTCGGGCGTGAAATCCTTGTGCTTGCCGAGGCCGACCAGCAGCCACCGCTTGCCGTTCGCGTGGGCGAGGGCGAGCGCCTTGGGGGTCCCGCGCGCCTCGCCCGCGGCGATCAGCTGCCTCGCCTCCTCAGGCAGCCAGCTCGGGGCCTCCTCGCCGTCGAAGATCCCCACCGCAATCGTGTCTGCGTCGGTGCTTGCCGCAGGCTGGGTGGTTGCCGAGACGTTCACGGTCCCGCACGATATCCGTTGTGCTTGGAGAAGGTGTGCCGGGCCTCCACTAGCATTGCTGGCACCCACCCGTTCGTAATCGACCCTAGGAGAGCTTGATCAAATGGCTAAGACCGTGATCCTCGGCGCTGCGCGTACGCCGATCGGCAAGATGGGAGGCGGCCTGTCAACGCTGGATGCCACCGAGCTGGGGGCGATCGCGATCGAGGCCGCGCTGGAGCGCGCCGGGGTCGAGCCCGAGCAAGTCGAGCACGTCGTGATGGGCCAGGTGCTGCAGGCCGGCCAGGGGCAGATCCCCTCGCGCCAGGCGCAGATCAAAGCGGGCATCCCCAAGGAGGTCTCATCGGAGACGATCAACAAGGTGTGTGCCTCCGGGCTGCGCGCCGCGGTGATGCTCGACCAGGCGATCCGCGCCGGCGACGTGCAGATCGGCGTCGGCGGGGGCATGGAGTCGATGTCGCGCGCTCCCTACCTGCTCCCCGGCGCGCGCTTCGGCTTTCGCATGGGCGATGTGAAGGCGCTCGACGCGATGGTTCATGACGGTCTGACCAACCCCTTCTCCGGCAAGCAGATGTTCGTCGAGGCCACGGCGGTCGCCGACGAGCTCGAGCTGACCCGCGCCGACCTCGACCGCTGGGCGCTGCGCTCGCACGAACTGGCTTTGAAGGCGACCGACGAGGGGCGCCTGTCCGAGGAGATCGTCTCCGTCACCGTGAAGGGCAAGAAGGGCGACACCGTCGTCGAGGTCGACGAGGGTCCCCGCCGCGACACATCGCTGGAGAAGCTCGCGTCGCTGCCCGGCCTGGTCGGCAAGGAGGGCTCGCACACCGCGGGCAACTCCCCCGGCGTCAACGACGCCGCCGGCGCGCTGGTGGTCTCCTCCGAGGAGTGGGCCTCCGCCAACGGTCGGGAGGTGCTCGGTGAGATCGTCACCCACGCGCAGAGCGGCGACGACTTCGCTTACCTCGCCCGCACCCCCGCCTCGGCCGCTACGAAGGCGTTGCAAAAGGCCGGCCTGAGCGCGAAGGACATTGACGTGTGGGAGATCAACGAGGCCTTCGCCTCGGTCACGCTCAACTCGATCCGGATGCTCGGCATCGACGAGGACCGCGTCAACGTCAACGGCGGCGCCGTCGCGCTCGGCCACCCGATCGGTGCCTCTGGCGCGCGCATCATCGGCTCGCTCGTGCTCGAGCTGCGCCGCCGCGGCGGCGGTCTCGGCTGCGCAGCGATCTGCTCCGGGGGCGGGCAGGGCGACGCGGTGATCGTCCGCGTTTGAGTGACTGCCGCATGGACGCGCCCCCGTCGGAGCCGGACGCTGGTCCGCGGGACACGAGGACCGAAGCCGGGAGACACTCGCCTGCGACCGAAGCCGGGGGACACCCGCCTGCGGCGCTGGCCGATGTGGGGATGCGCGCGAAGCGAGTCTCTCCCCAATCGATCCCCGTTTCGTCCGGCATCCCCGTTTCGGCCAGCGTCGATGACCCTGGGGGAGAGCCGGCCGAAGTCGGGGGACACTCGCCTCCGGCGAGCATCCCCGTTTCGGCTAGCGCGGATGCGCACCAAATAGACGCACACGATCTGCGCGGCGGCGCGTTCTTCGATCTCGACCGCACGTTGATGGCGGGTTCTTCCGGCATCTTCTTCGCGCGCGCGGCCTACGAGGCGGGGATGATCACACGTGGGCGGCTGCTGAGCGATCTCTACCAGAACCTCCGCTTTCGCCTGCGCGGTTCCACCGACGACTGGGCCGAGGAGGTACGCCGGCGGGTCGGCGAGATGCTCGCGGGTGTCGCCGTGCGCGACCTGCAGCGGATGTCTCCACGCGTGCTCGCCGGGGTGCTGCCGCGCCTCTACCCGCAGATGCTCGAGCGCGCCTACGCCCACCAGGACGCGGGGCGGCCCGTCTACATCGTCACCGCCGCCTCGCAGGAGATGGCCGACCTGCTCGCCCACGTACTCGTCTTCGACGGCGGCGTCGGCTCGCGCCTTGAGGTACGCGACGGCCTCTACACCGGTCGCGCCGATGGGCCCTTCAACTACCGCGAGGGCAAGGTGCTCTCGCTGCGCGAGCTCGCCGCACGGGACGGCATCGACCTCGCCGCCTCCTTCGCCTACTCCGACTCCGAGTCCGATCTGCCGATGCTGCGCGCAGTCGGTCATCCGGTGGTCGTCAACCCCGACCCCGACCTCTCGCGCATCGCCGCGGAGGAGGGCTGGGAGGTGCTGCGCCTCGACCGCCTCGGGCGGCGTTTGAAGATCGCCGTCGCGCTCTCCGCCGGCGCCACGCTCGCCGGACTCGGTGGGGTCGTGCGAGGACGTGCGGGGGATCGCGAACGGGGGCGTGCAGGCGAGCGCGAGCAGACGCGGGCATAATCCTCCGCGATGTCCTCCAGCCCCACCCACGGCAAGATTCGCGTGGTCGTCGCCAAGCCCGGGCTCGACGGTCACGACCGCGGCGCCAAGATCATCGCCCGTGCGCTGCGCGATGCCGGCATGGAGGTGATCTACACCGGTCTGCACCAAACGCCCGAGCAGATCGTCGAGACCGTGATCCAGGAGGACGCCGACGCCGTTGGGCTCTCGATCCTTTCCGGCGCCCACATGACGCTCGTGCCGCGCGTGGTTGCGCTGCTGCGCGAGCAGGGCGTCGACGATGTGCTTGTAACCGTCGGCGGCACGATCCCCGCCGAAGACATACCCGAGCTCAAGCGTTTGGGCGTGGCCGAGGTCTTCACGCCCGGTGCACCGACGCAGGCGATCGTGGACTTCATCCGCGCCGGCGTCGCGGAGGATTGATTGACTCGTCAGTCAACCGCTTAAAGCGGTAGCATTTGCGAAGGTGGCGCAGTCGGCCGAAGGCCGGCTGGCCGAAACGGGGACCGATTAGGGCGACACTCGCTCCGCTCGCAACCCGAATCAGCCAGCGCCGCAGGCGAGTGTCTCCCGGCTTCGGTCGGGCCCCTCGTTTCGGACAACCGTCCAGATACCCATTAGGAGATCGACCGAATGAAGATTTGCGTCCTTGTCAAGGAGGTTCCGGACGCCGCCGTCGAGAAGCGCATCGACCCCTCGACGGGGCGCATGGACCGCAGCGGGGAGAAGAACCTCAACCCTTACGACACCCACGCCATCGAGGCCGCCATGCAGATCCGCGAGGGCGGCGTGGCGCCGGTGGAGGAGATCGTCGCCGTCACGATGGGGCCTGAGAGCGCCGTGCGCGCGCTGCACAAGGCCGTCTCGCTCGGCGCCGACCGCTCTGTGCACCTGACCGACCCCGCGGTCGCCGGCTCCGACGTGGCCGCCACCGGCTACGCGCTCGCCAAGACGCTCGAGCGCGAGAGCCCCGATTTGGTGCTGCTCGGCCAGCAGTCCGACGATGGCGAGTGCTACACGATCGGCGCCGTCGTGGCCGAGCACCTGGGCATGCCTTCGCTCACGCAGGTGATCAAGATGGACGTCGCCGAGGGTGCGTTGCGCTGTGAGCGTCAAGCCGAGTACGGCTACGACACGGTGCAGGTCGGGCTGCCCGCGGTGATCTCCGTGGGCGATGCGATCAACGAGCCGCGCTACCCCTCGCTGAAGGCGATCATGGGCGCCAAGAAGAAGCCACTCGACACGGTCGGCGTCGGCGACGTCGGCATCGACGCCTCGAAGGTCGGGGGCGAGCACTCCGCCGCGCAGTGGGTCGCCGCCAAGGCGCCGCCCGCGAAGGCCGCCGGGGAGATCATCGAGGACGAAGACACCGGCGAAACCGTCGAAAAAATCGTTGCCTGGCTCGACGAGAGGAAGCTGATCTGATGGCAAACATCTTGGTCTACGCGCTGCACTACGAAGGCGCGATCAACAAGAACTCGCTCGGTGCCGTCTCCGAGAGCGCGAAGCTCGCCGCGGAGCTCGGCGGCGAGGCGCACGCGATCCTGCTCGGCGAAGGCGTCCCGCATGAGCTCGCGGCCACGCTCGGCAAGTACGGCGCCAAGAAGGTGCTCGTCGCGGAGGGCCCCGAAGGGCTCGCGCAGCCGCTGGTCGACGCGATGGCGGCGGCGATCTCGGGCGGCGACTACTCCTACGCGCTGTTCGGCGGTGGCCTGCTCGGCTTCGAGATCGGCGCCGGCCTCGCCGCACGCCTCGGCGCCGGCGTGGCGATGGAGGTCACCGGGGTGCGCGCCGAGGGCGGCGAGCTGATCGCCGAGCGCCCGATCCTCGGCGACTCCGCGATCTCCGAGATCAAATACCGCTCGCCCGTCGGGATCATCATCGGTCGCCTCAACGCGTTCGAGATCAAGGAGTCCGGCGCCGGCGACGCGCCGGTGGAGCAGCTCTCCTTCGAGCTCTCCCCCCACGCTTCGCAGGCGAAGATGCTCGTGCGCGGCGAACAGCGTGGCGCCGACGTCGACATCGAGGGCGCCTCGATCCTCGTTGCGGGCGGGCGCGGCCTCGGCAAGGCCGAGGGCTTCCAGCTCTGTGAAGACCTCGCCGCGGCCTTCGGCGGCAACACCGCGGTCGCCGCCACACGCGCGGTGGTCGACGCCGGCTGGTACCCCTATGCCGCGCAGATCGGCCAGACCGGCAAGACGGTCGCGCCGAAGCTCTACCTCGCGGCCGGTATCTCCGGGGCGATCCAGCACAAGGTCGGGATGCAATCCTCGGAGAACATCGTCGCGATCAACAAGGACTCCAACGCGCCGATCTTCGAGTTCTCCGATCTGGGCGTCGTCGGCGACCTCAACAAGATCCTGCCGAAGCTGACCGAGGCCGTGAAGGCGAAGAAGGCAAGCTAGGGCGGAAAGATCGAGGGAGCTCGAAGCGATGAGCCACGCCGACCCGAAGGGAGCATCTGAGCACTATGTCCGGCCATAACGGTTCCAGCAACGGCAGGGTCGTCCCCGCGGCCTACCCGCCGCCGGTCGACTCCAAGAAGGAATTCGTCAAGCGCGGCCTCGACCCCGAGGACGAGCTGATCGAGGTCGGCGTGGCGATCGTCGGCGGTGGCACCGCGGGGCTTGCCTGTGCGAACCGTCTGCTGCAATTGCTGGAAGACGACCCCGAGATGATGGAGCGCCTGGGCGAAGTGCCGGTAGCGGTGGTGGAGAAGGCGAAGACCTGCGGCGGGCACAACCTCTCCGGTGCGGTGATGCGCCCGGGTCCGCTGCAGGAGCTGTTCAGAGACATGACCCGCGAGCAGTGGCGCCAGGAGGGCTTCGCGTTCGGTGAGGTGAAGAAGGAGTCGGTGTACATGCTCACCGGCCCGAAGTCCAAGCTCCCGGTCCCGATTCCGGCGGTGCCGAACTTCAAGAACCATGGCAACGAGGTGGTATCGGTCTCCGCGCTGGCGCGCTACCAGCAGCGCGTGGCGGAGGAGGCCGGCGCCTACATCCTCACCGAGACCGCCGCCACGCAGCTGATCGTCGAGGACGGCCGCGTCGTCGGCGTGCGCTCCGGCGACAAGGGCCGCGGCAAGGACGGCGAGCCGCTCGGCAACTTCGAGCCCGGAACCGATATCAAGGCTCAGGCGACTGTGCTCGCGGAGGGCTGCTGGGGTCACCTCACCGGCGCCGCGATCAAAGAGTTCGACCTCGCCGAGGGCCGCGAGCCGCAGGTCTGGGAGCTCGGCGTGAAGGAGGTCTGGAAGGTCAAGAAGCCGCTCGACCGAGTGATCCACACGTTCGTGCAGCCGTGGCCGCTGAAGGTTGCGGCCAAGTACGGTCAGCTCGGTGGCACCTGGCTGTACCCGATGAAGGACGAGAAGACGGGCGAGGACCTCGTCTCGATCGGGTTTGTCGTCGACCTCAACTACCGCGACGCGACGACCTCGGCGCACGACCTGCTGCAGACGTTCAAGACGCATCCGCTCGTGCGCGGGATCCTCGAGGGCGGAGAGCGCATTGCCTGGGGCGCCAAGGCGCTCCCGGGCGGCGGCTACTGGTCGATGCCGAAGCTCTCGATGCCCGGCGCGGTGCTCGTCGGCGACGCCGGCGGGATGGTCGATACGGCCGCGCTGAAGGGCATCCACCACTGCATCCGGTCCGGGATGCTCGCCGCCGAGGCGATCTACCGCAACCTCAAGACGGGCCAGTCGCTCGAGTCCTACGAGGAGGCGGTCGAGCGCTCTTCGATCGGCACCGAGCTCTACCAGGTGCGCAACACGCGGCAGGCATTCCAAAAAGGCTTCCTCGTCGGCAGCCTGCTGGCGGGCCCGTCGATCATGTCGAAAGGCAAGGTCCCGCCGGGCCGGCAGGCGTGGCACCGCGACGACGCCGAGCCGATGTTCGTCGGCAACACCAAGGACTCATACCCGAAGCCCGACGGCAAATACACCTTCGACAAGCTCTCCTCGGTGTTCATCACCGGCAACGCCACCCGCGATGACGCCCCGAACCACATCCGGATCCAGAAACGCGTCCCGCGCGAGCTCGCCGAGACTTGGCGCTGGATGTGCCCGGCCGGGGTGTACGAGATCCCCGAGGATGCCGGGGAGGGTGGGGACGAATCAGGCATGGTCGACGTGACTGTCAACTACACCAACTGCGTGCAGTGCGGCGCGATCACCGCCAAGGGCGGGCGCCTCACAACCCCCGAGGGGGGCGACGGGCCGCTGTACCAGATACTCTGAGGACACCACCGTCCCCGGGACCAGAGTGGTGTACTGGCTCGTCTGGAAAAGTCAATGCGACTGCATGCGCTTGCGCAACCAAGGCACCCCTTGGAGTGTTAGGGGGAGCGATGTCGAGATCGAGGTTCTTCACGTCTCTGAGCGCGGCTTCCCTGCTGGCGCTTGCCTTGGCGCTCCCGGCGACGGGTGTCGGTGCAAGCACGGGTTCGACCGGGGCGGGGACGATCGGGACGGGCACGGCGAGCCCTGCGCCGACATTGACCGCAGGCGTCGAACAGTGCGTGGCCGCGCCCACCCAAGCCGGCCGCTCGGTGACGTTCACGGGGCAGATGGAAACAGTCGCGGGCGCACACCGAATGGCGATCGAGATCGTAGTGCAGGAGCACACGCTCGAAGAAGAAGGCTTCCACACGCTCACCACGGCGGGCCTCGGCTCCTGGCAGCGCTCCGAAGCCGGGGTCAAGATCTACAAGGTGCGCCAAGCGGTCACCGACCTCCCGGCTCCCGCGGTCTTCCGTGCAATCGTGCGCTACCGCTGGCTGAACGAAAAGGGCGAGGTGATCAGGCGCGACGAGCGGCGCACCCCGATCTGCAAGCAGCCGGGCGAACGCACCAAGGCCGCGACGACCTCGGGCAAAACCGGAGCGAGCTGACCCACCAAGGCTCGAAGTCGGCTCGCCCGGGACGGCCTCGCCAAACCCGAGCCGTCCCCCTCGCTACAATGCACTGAGCATGAAGACCTCGATCCATCCCACCTACACGCTGGCCCACGTGCGGTGCACCTGTGGCAACGAGTTCACGACGCGCGCCACGCGCAATGAGCTGCACGTCGAGGTGTGCTCCAACTGCCACCCGTTCTACACCGGTCGCCAGAAGCTGGTGGACACCGGAGGCCGCGTCGAGCGCTTCCAGCGCCGGGTGGCCAAGGCTCGCGTACGCCAGGCGCAAGCCGCCGCCGCCGCGCCGGGCCAGAAACAGCCGGAGTAGCCGATGGCCACCGCCGTTGCTCCACCGCAGGCGGCGGCCGGTAACGAGAGCGACGGTCAGCTGATCGCCCAACGCGACGCTCCGCTCGGCGGCCAGGCGGTGCTCGAGGGCGTGATGATGCGCGGGGTCTCCAACTGGGCGGTCGCGGTGCGCAAGCCGGTCATCGACGGGTTGGCCGCCCCGTCGGCGTCGCCCGAGGGGAACGGCCGGGTCGCGGCGAGCGCGCAGGTGCCGACCGCCGGCGGTAACGGGGAGGGCCCGGCGAACGGGTCGGAGATCGCTGCCGGCGGGAATGGACGGGTCGATCTGGCGATCGGCGCCGACGGCCACGTCGATCGGACGGCGGGCGAAAACGGCCACGGTCTCGCGGAGGCCGACGAGCCCCTGGGCGAGATCGAGGTGACGAGCTTCCAGCTGAGCTCCCCGCTGCGCCGCCACCGCATCCTGCGCCTGCCGATCGTGCGCGGTGTGGTCGCGCTCGGTGAGTCGTTGGCGATCGGCTTCCGCGCGTTGAGTGTCTCCGCCAACGCGCAGCTGCCTCCGGCGGAGGGCACAGGCGAAGGCGCGGGCCAGGGTGAGGACGGCGAGGAGGGCGGCGAGGCCCAGGAGATCCCCGGCGCGGTGTGGGCCGGAACCGTGGTCATCGCCGTGGTGTTCGCGATCGGCCTCTTCTTCCTCGTGCCGGTCGGGATCACCAGCCTGATCAAGGGTCAGCTTGGCGACTCCTCGGTGCTCTTCTGGCTGATCGAGGGGCTGGTGCGCACCGCGATCTTCCTCGGCTACATGCTCCTACTCTCGCGCCTGAAAGACCTGCGCCGCGTGTTCGAGTACCACGGCGCCGAGCACAAGACGATCTCCTGCTACGAGGCCCAGCTGGAGTTGACGCCACTCAACGCACAGCGCTTCTCGCGCCTGCACCCCCGGTGCGGCACAAGCTTTCTGCTGGTGGTGATGATCGTAGCGATCTTCGTGTTCGCCCCGATCGGCCTGCCCGCGTGGTACTGGTTGGTGATCACGCGCATCGTCGGCGTGCCGATCATCGCCGGCATCTCCTTCGAGATCATCAAGTTCGCCGGGCGCAACCGCAGCCGCCGCTGGGTGCAGGCGCTGATGTGGCCGGGCCTGAAGCTGCAGCTGCTCACCACCCGCGAGCCCGACCTGCACCAGCTCGCGGTCGCGATCGCCGCGCTGCAGGCCGTGCTCGCGCACGAGACCCCGGGCGAGCTGAGCGCCGCCGACCTGGTCGGCGTGGAGGTCGTGGCGTAGGGGTGGCTCCCCGCGCCTCGCCACCTTCGCCCACCGCGCGCAAACTGGCTCCGGGGGGTCGCACAGACTGGCTCCCGGCGGGGCCACATAAACTGAGACGGATGATCGAAGACCTCGTCGAGCAGATCGAGACGCGCTTCGCCGAGCTCGGCGCGCAGTTGACCGACCCCGAGGTGATCGGCGACCGGGCCCGCTATGCCGAGGCCGGGCGTGCCTACAGCCAGCTGGAGCCCGCGGCGAAGCTGGCGGCCGAGTGGCGCCGCGCGCAGGACGACGCGGCGGGGGCGGAGGAGCTGCTGAGCGAGGACGGCGAGGACGCGGAGGTGCGCGAGTTGCTCGCCGGCGCACGCGAGCGTGGGGAGCAGCTCGAAGAGGAGATCCGCCTGGCGATGGTCGAGGAGGACCCCAACGACGCGAAGAACGTGATCGTCGAAATCCAGGGCGGCGCCGGCGGCGATGAGGCCGGGCTGTGGGCGGGCGACCTGTACCGGATGTTGACCCGCTACGCCGAGCGCCGCGGCCTGCAGGTCGAACCGCTGGAGGCGGGGGAGGGCAAGTACACCTTCGCGATCAAAGGCGCCTCGTCCGGAGCCCACTCATCCGGAGCTCGCCCACCCGGCGCGGGCGCCTACTCGGTGTTCAAGTTCGAGGGCGGCACCCACCGCGTGCAGCGCGTGCCCGCGACCGAGTCCCAGGGGCGCATCCACACCTCGACGGCCACGGTGGCGGTGCTGCCCGAGGTCGAGGAGGTCGAGGTCGAGATCGACCCGGGCGACCTGCAGATCGACGTCTACCGCTCGACCGGCCCGGGTGGGCAGTCGGTCAACACGACCGACTCGGCGGTGCGCATCACGCACAAGCCGTCGGGCATCGTCGTGGCGATGCAGGACGAGAAGTCACAGCTGCAAAACCGCGAGAAGGCGCTGCGGGTGTTGCGCGCGCGCCTGTACGAGCGGGCGCTCGCCGAGCAGCAGGCCGAGCTGGCGGCCGACCGCCGGGCGCAGGTCGGCACGGGCGACCGCGCGGAGAAGATCCGCACCTACAACTACGGTGAGCGGCGCGTCACCGACCACCGCATCAAGCTCACCACGCACAACCTCGACGCGGTGCTCGAAGGCGCGCTCGACGAGTTCACCCAGGCGCTGCAGTCCGACGAGAAGCGTCGCGGGCTGGAGGCGCAGACGGCGGCGCCGCAATGACCGGCGCTCACTTCCGCCGCGCACCCCCGCGGCAGGCGGTGACCGCGCGCGAGGCGCTCGACGGAGCGATCACGGCCTTCGCGGCGGCCGGCGTGGAAACCCCGCGCCTGGACGCCGAAGTGCTGCTGGCCCACATCCTGGGGGTGGATCGCGCGCGTCTGCTCATCGACGGCGAGCTGACCGTGGCGGGCCCCGCGGTGCGGCCCTACCAGGAGGCGGTTCGCCGCCGCGCGGTGGCGCGCGAGCCGGTTGCCTACATCATCGGCGTGCGCGGCTTCCGCCGCCTCGAGCTGGACGTGGACCCGCGCGCGCTGATCCCGCGCCCGGAGACCGAGCTGCTGGTCGAGGTCGGCCTCGGCCTGCCCCGAGGCGCCACCGTACTCGACCTCGGCACCGGCTCGGGCGCGGTTGGGCTGGCGCTCAAGGACGAGCGCCCCGACCTGCGGGTGACGGGCAGCGACATGAGCGAGCCGGCGCTCACTCTCGCCCGCGCCAACGGCGCCAAGCTGGGGCTGAAGGTCGCGTGGATGCACGCCGACCTGCTGGAGGGGATGCCCGACGAGTACGACGCGCTGCTCTGCAACCCCCCGTATGTGGCGGAGTCCGAGCGGGCCACGCTGGCGCCGGAGATCCTGCGCCACGAGCCCCCTGGGGCGCTGTTCGCGGGCGCCGACGGTCTGGGCACGATCCGTGCGCTGCTCGCCCAGCTGGCCTCGCACGAACGCGTGCGCCTCGTCGCGCTGGAGATCGGCGCCGGGCAGGCGCCCGCCGTGGGGAAGCTGATGCGTGGAGCGGGTTTTCACACGGTTCGCGTCGAGCGCGACCTCGCGGGCATCCAGCGGGTGGTGGTGGGTGAGCGCAGCTGACGCCCGGCGTCTGCGGGAGTGCATCGCCGGCGGTGGCGTGGCGGTCTTCCCAGCGGACACCGTGTACGGGCTCGCGTGCGACCCGCTCAACCGTGAGGCGGTACGGCGGCTGTATGAGCTGAAGGGCCGGCCCGCCGCGCAGCCCGCGGCAGTGATGTTCTTCTCGCTTGCCGCCGCACTCGCCGCGCTCCCGGAGCTTGGTCCGCGCGAGCGTGCGGCACTGCGGGTGCTCTTGCCGGGGCGGCTGACGTTGCTGCTGCCCAACCGCGAGTGCCGCTATCCCTTCACGGGTGGTGTCGAGGTGCTCGGCCTGCGCGTGCCGCTGCTGCCGGAGCGCCTGGCGGCGCTGCGCGCGGTGGACCTCCCAGTGATGCAGTCGAGCGCGAACCTCTCCGGCGGCCCCGAGGCGCGGTGCCTGGCCGATATTGCGCCGGCGCTGCTGGCGGGCGCCGACCTCGTGCTCGACGGCGGCGAGTTGCCTGGCCTCGCCTCCACAGTCCTCGACCTGCGTGAGTACGAGACTGGTGGCAGTTGGCGCATCGTGCGCGCGGGGCCGGTCGGGCCGGCGGAGGTGGAGTTGGCGCTCGGTGCGTGAACCGTGGCCGGTGGCCCGGCTGCTCGGCGCAGCCGGGGCTCCGCCCGGGCGCGTTGGCGCCGTGGGTTGATCGCCTCCCTCGGTCGCGGAGCATGGATGCTCCGCTCCCACCCGCGTGGTCCCCGCGTCCGCCCGCGCGGATGCGCACCAAATGACCCACCGCGCCACCGCGCGCGTATGACGTCCGCGCCTGCGATGCTTTCGCGGGTATGAGCGCTCATCAGCTCGACGCGCTGTACGCCTTCCTAGCCGCCGCGGTCGCGACCGCGTTGCTGACGCCGCTCACGATGCGGCTCGCGGTGGCCGTCGGGGCGATCGACACGCCGCGCGAGCGGGGGCTCTCCGAGCGGCCCACCCCCCTGCTCGGCGGGCTTGCGATCTTCGCCGGGACGCTGTGCGCGGGGCTGATCTGGCTGCCCGACGAACGGATCTGGCATGGGATGTTGATCGCCGCCACCTTCATCACGCTGGTGGGGGCGCTCGACGACCGCTTCGAGTTGCCGCCGCTGGTCAAGCTCGCCGGGCAGGTGTTCGCCGCGCTGATCGTCGTGCACTACGGGATCGTCGTCGAACTGATCACGTTGCCGTTCCTCGGCGCCTTGCACTTCCCGCACGCCGGCGGCGCGATCACCGTCGTCGGGTTGGTCGCGCTGATGAACGTCGTCAACTTCTCCGACGGCGTCGACGGTCTCGCCGCGGGGGTGTGCGCGATCATCGCCGCCGCGCTCGCGGTGATCTCCTTCGACCTCGAACGATGGGCGCCCGGCGTGCTCGCCGCCTTGATCGCCGGCGCCTCACTCGGCTTCCTGCTCTACAACTTCCCCCCCGCCTCCTCGTTCATGGGCGACTGTGGCGCCAACCTGCTTGGTCTGCTGATGGGCTGCCTCACGGTCGAGGGTGCCGTCAAGACCGAGGTCGTGCTCTCCTTCGTGCTGCCCCTGATCTTGCTCGCCGTGCCATTTCTCGACACAACCTTTGTGGTGCTGAAGCGTTTGAAGTACCGCCGCCCCATCTATGCCTCCGACTCCGAGCACTTCCACCACCGCATGGCCCGCATCGGCTTCTCCCGCCGGCGCACGATCGCCTACCTCTACGGCTGGACGCTTTTGCTCGCCGGCTTCGCGCTGGCGCTGCGGTTCGTGCCCTACTCCGACCACAAAGGCCACCTCTACCTCGGCTGGACGCTTGTGATCGCCGTGCTCGCCGTGTTCGTTGCGCTCGCCTCCGTCTACCTCGTGTACGTGCTGGAGATCCTCAAGTTCCGCCGTCTCGACGCGATTCGCCTGCGCCGGCTGCGCCCCGAAGCCTCGCCCGCGCAAATCGAGCAGGACGTCACGCAGGACTTCGAGACCGGCGAGTTTCAGACGATCGCCTCGTGAGGCGCTTGCGGCTCATCTCGGGCGCGTTTGCGCTCGTGTTTGCGTTGACGCTGTCGGCGGGGCTGTTGGCTGCGTCTGCCGGCGCGGGGTCTGCGTCCGGTGACGCGCACGCTTCGTCGGCCGGCACGCTGGCTGCCTCCGGCGGCACACCGGCCGCGTCCGTCGCTACGCGGGGGCTGGTGGTGGGCATTGGCGAGCAGCACCCCGCGATGTTCGGCGACCCCCGGTTCAAAGCGCTCTCGATCCGTTACGCCCGCCTCTCGATCGGCTGGGACGCGCTCGAAAGCCGCCCCGAATCGCGGGCCCTCGCCACCTGGCTGCGCGACGCCCGCGCCGACGGCGTGCACCCGCTGATCTCCTTCGAACACTCCTGGATCGCCGGGCGTCACCGGCGGTTGCCGAGCGCCGCACAGTTCGCTCGCCAGTTCCGCCTGCTGCACAAGCGCTACCCGTGGGTGACCGATTTCGCGGTGTGGAACGAGGCCAACTACTGCGGGCAGCCGACCTGCCACTCGCCCGGCCTGGTCGCCGCCTACTACCGCCAGGCGCGCGCCGCCTGCCCCTTCTGCAACGTGCTCGCCTCCGAGTTGCTCGACGTGTCCGGGATGGTCAGGTGGGTCGACGAGGTGCGTCATGCGCTCGGCTACGAACCGGGGCTCTGGGGCCTGCACAACTACATCGGCGCCAACCGCCTCTCGGCGGCGTCGACCAAGGCGCTGCTGGGCGCCACGCGCGGCCAGATCTGGTTTACCGAGACGGGCGGTGTCGTCGCCCGGCACAATCACTCCGCCCACGACTTCCCCGAATCGGCCGCTCACGCCGCGAAGGTGACTCACTTCGTCTTTCAACGCCTCGTCCCACTCTCTCCACGCATTACGCGCGTCTACCTCTACCAGTGGAACGCCGGCGCGGGCCGGCGCGAACCGTGGGACTCCGGCCTGATCGGCCCCCATGGCACCGCCCGCCCGGCCTTCTGGGTGCTCGTGCGGGAGCTGCACACGCTGGGGCAGCTTCCCTCCACCCCCGCGGCGAACGCGCTGGCCGAAACGGGGATGCTGGCCGAAACGGGGACCGATTAGGGAGCTGAGAGGACGTGTGGGCTCTCCGGCGAAGATTGAGATCATGTTTTTCTTGCGCTCCGCCGCCAGCGGGCCCGCAAGTGCTCCGTTTCTCCCTGTACGCTTAGCTGCGCGTAATGCGCCGGCTGCTGGGAGCCGAGGCGATATGGGACGAAAAGACGAAACACCCGACCACGGCGGGCCCCGCCGCGTCCTGATCCTCTCGGCCGACGTCGGCGAGGGGCACGCCGCGGCTGCCCGCGCGCTGGCGCAACAGATCGAAAACTCCCCCGAGCCGGCCGAGGTCACGGTGATCGACGGTCTCGCCGCGATGGGGCGCGTGTTGCGCCAGGTCGTCCAGGACGGCTACCGCGTGCAGCTGCGCTTCCTGCCTTGGAGCTACTCGCTGGTCTACTGGCTGCTCGAGCACGTGGCACCCGTGCGCTGGCTGACGCGTTGGCAGCTGCGCCTGTTCGGCGCCCGCCCGCTGGCACGGCGCATCGCCGAGTACGACCCCGACGTGATCGTCTCCACCTACCCTGCCGTCACGGTCGTGCTCGCGCGGTTGCGCCGCACCCGCGCGGTGCGCTGCCCCACCGTGGCCACGATCACCGACCTGACGGGCCTCTTCTTCTGGGCACAGCCCGGGATCGACATGCACCTGGTCATGTACGGCGAGTCGATGCCCTCCGTCGAGCGGATCGCGGGGGAGGGCTCCGCGCGCCTGGTCGCGCCTTTGATCTCCGCCGAGTTCCTGGAGCCCCGCTGTCCGCTGGAGTCGCGGCGCGCACTCGGGCTGCCCGAGGAGGGCCGCATGGTTGTCGTCTCCGGTGGCGGCTGGGGTGTCGGCGACGTCGAGGGCGCTGTGCGAGAGCTCTGTCGCGTGGGCGAGGTCTCCAGCATCGTCTGTCTCGCCGGGCGCAACGAGCAGCTGCACAAGCGGCTCTCGACCACGTTCGCGCGCGAGTCGCGCGTACACGTCTACGGCTTCACCGACGCGATGCCCCAGCTGCTGGCGGCCGCCGACGCGCTCGTGCACTCCACCGGGGGCGTCACCTGCCTGGAGGCGAAGGCCACCGGGACGCCAGTCGTCTCCTACGGGCTGCCGGTCGGCCACGCCCGCCTCAACACTCGCGCGATGGCCGACCTCGAGCTGCTGCGCCTCGCCAACGACACCGGCGAGCTGCGCGAGCACGTGCAGGCGAGCTTCGAGGATGGGTCCCCGGCGCTGGTCGCTGCTCCCGTGGCGCAAACTGAGGAGCACCCCCACGCCGTTGACGTCGTCATGAAGACGCCCCGCCGCGTGAGCCCGATCCCGCTGTGGCGGCTGCGGCTGGCCGCATTCTGCGCGCCGCTGGTGGCGGTGCTCGGAGTCAGCATGTGGACGATGTCCACCGACGAGGTCAGCGCGCTCGCGGATGCGATCCTGCACGTGCACCCACTCGTGCACGTCTCGACCACCCAACCCGACGTGAGCCTGATCGTGCGCACCCCCTCTGGGGACGTCACGAGCGTGGCGCACGAGCTCGCCGCGCGGGGCATCCACGCTTCGTTCGCCGACGGCGGCGTGCACGCCCCCGCCACGATCGCCGCGCTACGCACGCTCGGCGACGAACTGCTGCCCGAACTCCCTCCGGGCACGAGCCTGCTGCGCTGGATGCGCACCCCTGGCGCGCTGCACGCGCAGGCTCGCGCGTTGGGTTTGCACCACCGCTTCTATTTCCTGCAGCCCCCCGGCGGTCTCACCGTCGGCCAGCTGCTGCTCTCGCGCGTCACGGGAGCGAGCCCTGTCAAGGGCACGCGGCGGCTCAACGCCACGCGGCCTTTGCCGCAGCGGCGCGCGCACCCCGGCGACGTGCTCGTGGTGAGCGCCAATGGCTCGAGCGCCTCGGTGCAAGGTGTCGAGCGCCTCGTCGCGCGGCTCGGCTCCGAGGGGCTCTCGGCCGAGTCGCTCGCCGCGCTCACCGGCTCGCGCTGAGGGGCGCCGGCTCATTCGGCTTGCCGTCCGCGGTGGCAATGCCGGGCGACTCGTCCGCTCCATCGCTCCGCGACCCCTCGGGCTCGCCGGCCATCAGCGCCAGCAGCAGCGGCGAGCGGGCCAGCACGGCCGCGCCGGCGACGACCAGCGCCAGCGAGAAGCCCAGCGGCACCCCGCCGCCCGGGGTCGCGGCGAAGCTCTCGTTGAAGAGGATCGGCGCCAGCGCCACGGGCACCGCCGTCTGGATCACGAATACCACCGGAGCGACCTGGATCGCCGGGCGCGATTGCAGCGAGCTCATCTCGCTGAGCGTTGCGATCGCCGACGCTCCCCCCGTGGCCAGGCCCCAGGCGATCGCCGCGCCGATGTAGGCGTTCGCGAGGTCGTCCGACGCCAGCTTGGTCGCCACGCCGCTCCAGCCGAACGCCAAGCCCGCCCCAAGCATCGTCACGAACGGCAGCGGGCGACCGAGGCGCAGCAGCAGGTAGGGCAGTAGGCTCGCCAGCGCCAGCGCCCCCAGCACGGTCGCGAGCACGGTCCAGTGCGCGTGCGTAACGCTACGCGGCGGCGCGAACACGCCCGCGCCGATGACGCCCACGACGATCGCGCCGACCGCCAGGTGCTCGCGCCGCCCGGCGCGCTCACCCAACATTCGCTCGCCCATCACCATCAGCACCGGCAGTCCCAGCGCTAGCGCCGGCTGCACCACCACCAGCGGTGCGAGGCTGAGTGCCAGCAGCTGCAGCGGCCAGCCCAGCATCGAGAGCCCTGTGCCCCCCAGCCAGCGCACGCGTTTGAGCAGGCGCAGCGCCAGCGCCGGACGCAACTGCTCGCTGCGCGGTGCCTCGCGTGCCTCCAGCGCCTGGTAGGAAAACCCTAGGCTGTACAGGACCGCGGCCCCGACGGCCGCCACGATGCCAAGAATCAGTTCAAGCATGGGCGCCCCCGATGATCGCAGCCTTCTTTCTCCGGTGACCGGCACGGCGGTCGGCGGCGAGCGTCGCCTGCTCTTCCCGCTGGCCGGCGCGGCGGTCCTCACCTGCACGGCTGCCTACGCGTTGCCGGCACTCGCGGGTGCCCGCGCGCGCCTGGTGAGCGATCGCGCGGGCGCTCATCCGGACGGGCTCATGCAGCGTGCTTCGGGGTGCGCCGGGACGGCACTTGGCGGGTGGCTGGGAATCGAGGATCGCACCGCCGGCGGTGGGGGCTACGCATTGACGTTCGACGACGGCCCCCACCGTGAGGGCACGCCCGCGGTGCTCGAGATCCTCGCGCGCGAGCGTGTGCGGGCGACCTTCTTTCTGGTCGGTGAGCAGGTCCTGCGCAACCCCACGCTCGCCGCCGAGATCGTCGCGGCCGGCCATGGCGTCGGTCTGCACTGCCACCGCCACCGCAACCTCCTGCGTTTGACCCCCCGGCAGGTTCGCGAGGACATCCTGCGGGCGCTCGGGGTCATCGAGGAGACCACGGGCCGCTCCCCGGTGCTCTACCGCCCGCCCTACGGCGTGTCCAACGCCGCGGCGCTGGCGCTGGCCCGCGGTCGCGGCTGGCGCACGCTGCTGTGGAGTCACTGGGGTCGTGACTGGGAGGCCCGCGCCACTCCGGAGTCGATCGCCGCGCTTTTGACCGGGGGTGTAGGTCCCGGCGCGGTCCTGCTGCTGCACGACGCCGACGACTACTCCGCCCCCAGTTCCTGGCGGCGCACGGTCGCGGCGCTGCCACGGGCGTTGGAGACGCTCGCCGCGCTGGGCCTCGAGCCGGTGGCGCCCTGACCCCGCCGATCCCGGGGCCTCGAGCCGGTGGCGCCCTGACCGCTCGTTAAGCTGCCCGGATGCAAACGCGGCGCACCCGCCTGTGGGTCGAGGCGCTCGTGGTCGCCTGGCTGTGCTGGGTCTACGACGCGATCAACAACCTCGCGCCGGTGCGACTGCACGCCGCGCTCGCGCACGGCTGGGGGGTGCTGCATCTCGAGCGCTCGCTTGGCCTCGACCCCGAACTCGCGCTCAACCGCTGGCTCACCCACCACCACACGCTCGGGCTGCTGCTCTCCGACTACTACGACAACGCCCACTTCATCGTCACGCTCGGGCTGCTCGGCTGGCTGTGGTACCGGCGCGCGGACATCTACCGGCCGCTGCGCAACACGCTGGTCGCGATCAACGCGATCGGCCTGGCCGTCTTCTGGCTCTACCCGACCGCGCCGCCGCGGCTGCTGCCCGGCAGCGGCTTCAACGACGTGGTCGCCTCCACGCATGCGCTCGGCGGCTGGCACACCGGCCCGCTCGCCACGGTCGCCAACCAGTTCGCGGCGCTGCCCTCCCTGCACATGGCGTGGGCGGTCTGGTGCTCGTTGGTGATGTGGTCGATGTCCAAGCGCCTGTGGGTCCGCTGCCTGGCAATCCTCTACCCGTGCATCACCTGCCTGGCGGTCCTCGCCACGGGCAACCACTATCTGTTTGACGTGCTCGCGGGCGTGGCGACCACGGCGCTGGCCGTCGTGCTCGTGCGCGCCCTCGAAGCGGCGTGGCGCTCGCGCACGGCGCTGCTGCCGGCACGGGCGCCGACGTAGAAATCGGCGGCGAGCCGGCGCGGGGGTGTGGCTTACCTGCTGGGGTTTGTATGCTCTTTTGGGCCCTAACCAAATGAGATTGGGTCTCATTCTTTTTTGGTTAGGTCTCAAAATAAAGCGTTGCAACGCCGAGGTCGCTCCCAAACCGGGTGGGCGCACGCCCGTACCGTATGTCACAAACTTGTTACTAAGTCCCAGATAAGGTAGACTCCGCGCGCTGCCACAGACGGTCAGAGGAGGGTCAGGGGTGAGAGTCCGCAGCGGGCGGACGCGCTTGGCTCTTTCGTCTGTAGGGTGCCAGCCAACTTCTATGCCCAATCACGAGCCAGAACCAATGGCCCCTGCCCTGAGCCATGCCGGCGCAAGCCCGGTCGTCACCCGATCCCCGCTTCAGCTGCTGCAGTACCTCGACGTCGTGCTCGTGGTGCTCGCCACGCCGGTGGCGCTGGCGCTCGGCGCGCCGGCCTTCGGCCTGCTGATCGCGGGGGGCGCATGGCTGGTGCAGCGCGTGCTCGCGCATGTCGACCGGCGGTGGATCGCTCGCAAGCGTGAGCGTCGGGGTCCCGGCTCGGGCTCGACATCGCCGAGGCATTCGGGCGGATCTGGCTGCTGGTGGGCGCGATCGTCATCGCGGGCGTCGTCGGCGGGCGCTCCGATGGGCTGGCGGCGGCGTTGACCATCTTCGCGGCGTACTCGGTGGCCTTCGCCACGCGTATGGCCAGCGGACGAGAGGGCTTCGAGCGATGAGCGCGGTCGCAGAGGCTCCGCGGATGGCTCCTGGGATGGGAGCCTCGCCCACCCCCCCGTCCGCGCCGTCCGAGAAGCAGGGGATGAGCCAGGGACGGAAGGTCCTCTACGGGGTGCTCGGCCTGTGGCTCGGCGGGATCGTCCTATTCGTGATCCTGTTCGGCGCCACCGCGCACAAGGCCCCGGCCGTCGCCAGCGGCGCCTTCTCGCCGACCGACGAGTTCAAACTCGACACCTGGTTTCAGGTCGGGCCGATCGCGTTCAACAAGGCCATCCTCTACCTGCTGCTCACGGTCGGGATCACCCTCGCGGTGATGTTCTACGTCGCCCGGCGTCTGCAGCAGCGCCCCGGGCGCCTGCAGGTAGCGGTGGAGATGTACTACGACTTCATGCGCCGCATCTCCCAGGAAAACCTGGACCCGGAGATGGAAGGGAAGTACTTCCCGCTGATCGCCACGATCTTCGTGTTCATCCTCGTCTCGAACCTGATCGGCTACATCCCGTTGCCGGTCGACTCGGGTGAGAGCTTCAACGTGTTCGGGGCGCACATCCCGTCGCTGCAGATCTACGCGGCCGACACCAACGTCGCCTTCCCGCTGATCCTCGCGTTGAGCGTGTTCGTCCTCTTCACCTACGAGGGGGTCAGGCACCACGGGCCGGTCGGCTATGTGAAAAGCCTGATGCCGGGCGGTGTCAAAGGCCCGATCGTCCTGCTCATCTACCCGATCGAGATCCTCTCCAACTTCCTGCGGCTGATCTCGTTGACGGTGCGGCTGTGGGCGAACCTGCTCGCCGGCCACATGCTGATCGCGTTCATGGGCGGGGAGCTCGGAGTGCTCGTCGGCCTGCAGGTCGTGTCGTGGTTTTTGCTGCCCTTCGGGGTCATGATCTTTCTGTTCGAGGCCGTGCTGATCGCCGGCCTGCAGGCCTTCATCTTTTCCATCCTGACCGCCATCTATCTCGGTGGCGCGGTCTCGAGCCACTAACAAACAAGGGAGCTGTCGAGTAATGGAGTTTCTCCACTTTTTCGGTGTGTTGCACCCACTGATCCTGACCGTGGAACCGATCATCAAGCAGAGCCAGGACGCCGGTCGGGCGATCGCGCTCGGCGTCGGTGCCGGCGGCGGCGCGGCCGGTGCAGGCGCCGGCATCGGTGCGGTGTTCAACGCCTCGATCCAGGCCAAGACCCGCCAGCCCGAGCTGCGCGCCGAGGTCGAGCGCGACCAGTGGCTCGGCTTCGCGCTCACCGAGGCGTGCTTCTTCTACGGTCTCGTCGGCGGGTTCATCGCCTTCTTCCTGTAGGCCACGATGCATCTCACCGCCAACCTCCCCATCGCCAGCGGATCGTTCCTGATCAGCCCCAACGTGGGGCTGATGGTCTGGACGATCGTGGTGTTCGCGATCTCGCTGTACATCTTGCGCAAGTGGGTTTTCCCTTTGATAGGCCAAGCTCTCGACGCGCGCGTGCAGAAGATCGAGGGCGACATCGACGCGGCCGAGCACACCCGCCAGCAGGCAGATGAGATCCTCGCCGAATACCGCGAGCGGCTCAAGGAGGCGCGCACCCAGTCCGAAGAGATCGTGCAGCGAGCGCGCCAGACGGCGGAGTCGCACGAGGCCGAGGGCAAGGCGCGCGGGCAGGAGCAAGTAGTCGAGGCCGGCAAGAGAGCCGAGCGTGAAATCGAGGCAGCCACCAAACGGGCGCTCGACGATATCCGCCGCGAGGTCGCCGACCTCACGATCATGGCCACCGAGAAGGTCACGCGCAAGTCGCTCACCGACGCCGACCAGAAGCGGCTAGTGGAGGAGGCGCTCGGCGAACTCGACTTCTCGAGTATCTCCGGGGGCCAGAACTGATTGCTATGACGGCCCGCTCGCCACTGACGATCCCGATCCCGATTCGCTGTCCCGGCCCGGATGTGCTTGCCTGGGCTGGAGCGAGCGGGCCGCAAGGGTGCCCCTAGACATGGAGGAGCTGGCCCAGGTATACGCCCGTTCGCTGTTCGAGGTGGCCCACGAACAGGGCAAGCTGGATGTGCTGCGCGAGCAGCTCGCCCAGCTGGCCGACGCGCTGCGCGAGAACCGGGAACTGGAAGTGTTCTTCTTCTCCCCCTACTTCTCGACCAAGGAGAAGCAGGCGGCGCTCGGGAAGCTGCTGGACGGCGCCGATGAGGTGCTGCTGAACTTCCTCAACCTGCTGATCGAAAACCACCGGATGCCGGTGATCTTTCACATCCGCCGCCAGTACGAGCGCCTGTGGGATGAGGAGAACAAGACGCTGCCGGTGGAGATCACGAGCGCGATCGAGCTCGACCCCGCCACCACCGAGAGCCTCGGCAAGGCGATCGGCGAGCGTGCCGGGCGCAAGGTGCAGCTCGCCGCGCGCGTGGACCCTGACATCCTCGGCGGCATCGTGATCAGGGTCGGCAACTCGATCCTCGACGCCTCGATCCGCAGCCGCCTGGAGCAGCTGCGCCGGCAGGTTGCGCAGGGGGTCTCATGAGGCTATGCAGATCATTGGGTGCGTTGAGCGGCGCCACCACCCTTACGGTGCAACCACCGTATGTGAGGCTTGCAGGCCAACGCTCTCGCGGTATCACGCCAGTCAAAGTTAGATCAACAAAGGGATAGGCATGCAGATCAATCCAGATGAGATAACCAGCATCCTCAAGAGCCGCATCGCCGGGCTCGACGCCGGCGCGGCGGAGCTGACCGAGGTCGGCACCGTGCTCTCCGTCGCCGACGGCATCGCGCGGTTGCACGGCCTGGAGAACTGCATGTCCTTCGAGATGCTGGAGTTCCCGCACGGGGTCACCGGGCTGGCGCTCAACCTCGAGTCCGACAACGTCGGCGCGGTGATGTTCGGCGAGTGGGAGCACATCTCCGAGGGCGACACCGTCAAGCGCACCGGCAAGCTGCTCGACATCCCCGTCGGCGACGCGCTGCTCGGGCGGATCGTCGACCCGCTGGGGCGCCCGCTGGACGGCAAGGGCGACATCCCGATCACCGAGACCCGCCCGGCCGAGTTCAAGGCGCCGGGCGTGGTGCAGCGCCAGCCGGTGAAGGAACCGATGCAGACCGGCCTGAAGGCGATCGACGCGATGATCCCGATCGGCCGCGGCCAGCGCGAGCTGATCATCGGCGACCGCCAGACCGGCAAGACCGCGATCGCGATCGACGCGATCATCAACAACAAGGACACCGGCATCGTCTCGGTGTACGTGGCGATCGGCCAGCGCATGTCCACCGTCGTGGCGCTCGCGCAGACGCTCGACGAAAACAACGCGCTGGAGAACACGATCATCGTCGCCGCCTCCGCCGACGAGGCGGCGCCGATCAAGTTCATGGCGCCCTACGCCGGCTGCGCGATGGCCGAGCACTTCCTCTACAACGGCCGCCACGCGCTGTGCGTGTACGACGACCTGACCAAGCACGCGTACGCCTACCGGCAGATGTCGCTGCTGCTGCGCCGCCCGCCCGGTCGCGAGGCCTACCCGGGCGACGTCTTCTACCTGCACTCGCGTCTGCTGGAGCGTGCGGTGAAGCTCAACAACGACCTCGGCGGCGGCTCGCTGACGGCGCTGCCGATCATCGAGACCCAGGCGGGGGACGTCTCCGCGTACATCCCTACCAACGTGATCTCGATCACCGACGGGCAGATCTTCCTGGAGTCCAAACTCTTCAACTCGGGTGTGCGCCCTGCGATCAACGTCGGGATCTCCGTCTCGCGCGTGGGCGGCAACGCGCAGATCGGGCCGATGAAGAAGGTCGCCGGGAGGATCAAGCTCGAGCTCTCCCAGTTCCGCGACCTCGAGGCCTTCGCCCAGTTCGGCTCCGACCTCGACGCCGACACGCAGCGCACGCTGGCCCGTGGTGAGCGGCTGGTGATGACGCTCAACCAGCACGAGCGCGCGCCGCTGCCGGTGGAGGATCAGACGCTGCAGATCTACGCCGCCACCGCCGGCTTCCTCGACCGCCTGAACGTCGAGCGGGTGAGCGAGTTCCTGGCCGAGCTGATCGAACGGATGCACTCCGAGCACGCCGACATCGGCGCCAAAATCGCTGGCGGCGACTGGTCGCAGGAGACGCAGAACGCCGTCCATGACGCGGTCGAAGCGTTTGCGCGGGACTTCGGCTACGACCTCGACGAGGAAGGCCAGCCGCTGGATGAGGATGCGCCGATCCGGGCGCAGGATGCGCCAGCAACCGGCGCATCCGAGCAGGGCGACGCTGCGCGGGAGGAGGCGAAGGCGGCGGCCTAGCGCCGGCCGCTCGCAACCGCCATGGCCTCTCAGCGCGACGTCAAGAACCGGATCTCCTCGGTGAAGAACATCCAGAAGATCACGCGCGCGATGGAGATGGTCGCGGCCGCCCGCCTGCGCCGTGCCGAGCAGCGGATCACGGCGCTGCGCCCCTACGCCGAGGCGCTCGCGCGGATGACTCGCCAGGCAGCGCGCGCCGCGGGCACCAGCGAGATCGCGCGCATACCGCTGATGCGCGAGCCCGGCGGCGCGGCGGGCGGTGGCAGCGAGGAGGTTGGCAGGGGTGGCGGCGCGGAGGGCGGCGGCAGCGGCACCGTTGGGCTGCTGCTGGTCACCGGCGACCGCGGGCTGGCGGGGGGCTTCAACTCCCAGGTGATCCGCGCCGGCGTGCGCCTGCACGGCGAGCTCTCAGCCGAAGGGCTGCGCAGTGCGTGGTATGCGACCGGGCGGCGGGGGGTCTCCTCGCTGGCGTTCCGCGGCTATGAGCTGAGCGGCAGCTACACCGGCTTCTCCGATCGACCCGCCTTCGCCGATGCGAGCGCGGTCGCGGGCGACGTAATCGACGCGTATGTGAGCGGCCGGCTCGATCGCGTCGAGCTGATCTTCAACTCCTACGTCTCCCCGCTCACGCAGGTCGTCACGCGCGAGACGCTGCTGCCGCTCTCCCACGCGACGGCCGCGGGGGAGGGGGCCGCGGGGGAGAACGCCGTGGGACGGGCCGCGGGGGAGGGGGCCGTAGGGCGGGCCGCGGGAGGCGCCGAGCCAGCGCAGGAGAACGACGGCCCCCGCGCGCTGGTCGAGTATGAGCCCGACCCCGAGCAGGTGCTCAAGCAGCTGCTGCCCGATTACATCGAGACCTCGATCTACCGGGCGCTCGTGGAGTCCGCCGCCGGCTTCTTCGGCGCCCAGATGACCGCGATGCGCAGTGCCTCCGACAATGCCGGCGACATCATCACCGACCTGACGCTGCAGATGAACCGCGCGCGCCAGGCCGAGATCACGCAGGAGATCATGGAGGTTGTCGCGGGCGCGGAGGGGTTGAGCTGAGATGGAGCGGGCGAGTTCCCCGAAGGCGCTCGGCGGGTGGGCCAATGTCTTTCAAAACAGCCCGCGAACGCTTTACAAAATGAAGTGTATAGACCCGGAAAAAGAACAACAACCACACAGACTTCGATAGATAGAGACTGAGGAGAACCAGAGACCATGGAGGCCAGCATCGCCACAGAGTCAACACCAGCCGCATCCGGCGCCGCCAACGGCAACGACGCCAAGCGCAACGTCGGGCACATCGACGAGATCCAGGGCGTCGTGATCGAGGCCGTCTTCCCCGACCGCTTGCCCGAGATCAACCACGCGATCACCGTGGCCCGTCCGGCGGCCGGTGCAGAGGAGGAGGCGCCTGGCATCAGCACGAGCGCCGGCGAGGGCGTGCTCGTCTGCGAGGTGCAGCAGCACCTGGGCGATGACCGTATACGCGCGGTGGCGATGGACACCACCGACGGCCTGGCGCGCGGCGTCGAGGTGGTGGACACCGGCGGCCCGATCACCGTCCCCGTGGGACAGGCCACACTGGGGCGCATCTTCAATCTGCTCGGCGAGCCGATCGACCTCGGTGCGGAGCTGCCCGCCGACGTCGAGCGCCGCGGCATCCACCAGGACGCGCCGCGCGTGGAGGATCTAACGCCGACCACCGAAATGTTCGAGACCGGCATCAAGGTGATCGACCTGCTGGCCCCCTACGCGAAGGGCGGCAAGGTCGGGCTGTTCGGCGGCGCCGGCGTGGGCAAGACCGTGCTGATCCAGGAGCTGATCCACAACCTCGCCAAGGAGCACGGCGGCCTCTCCGCGTTCTGCGGCGTGGGCGAGCGCTCGCGCGAGGGCAACGACCTGTGGCTGGAGATGAAGGAGTCGGGCGTGCTCGACAAGACGATGCTCGTCTTCGGTCAGATGAACGAGCCGCCCGGCGCCCGCATGCGCGTCGCGCTCTCGGGGCTGACGATGGCCGAATACTTCCGCGACCAGGGCCAGGACGTGCTGCTGTTCATCGACAACATCTTCCGCTTCGTACAGGCCGGCTCCGAGGTGAGCGCGCTGCTCGGGCGGATGCCCTCGCAGGTGGGCTACCAGCCGACGCTGGAGACCGAGATGGGCCAGCTGCAGGAGCGCATCACCTCCACGCGCGAGGGGTCGGTCACCTCCGTGCAGGCGATCTACGTCCCCGCCGACGACCTCACCGACCCGGCGCCGGCCTCCGTGTTCGCGCACCTCAACGCGACCACGGTGCTCTCGCGGGCGATCTCCGAGAAAGGCATCTACCCGGCGGTGGACCCGCTCGACTCGACCTCGACGATCCTCAAGGCCGACATCCTCGGCGAGGAGCACTTCCGCGTGGCCAACCGCGTCAAGGAGATCCTGCAGCGCTACAAGGAGCTGCAGGACATCATCGCGATCCTCGGCATCGACGAGCTCTCCGACGAGGACAAGCTCACCGTCCAGCGCGCGCGCCGGATCGAGCGGTTCCTCTCGCAGCCGTTCTTCGTCGCCGAAGAGTTCACGGGCACGCCCGGCGCATACGTGAAAATCGAGGAGACGATCCGCGGCTTCGACGAGATCATCGAGGGTAAGCACGACGAGGTCCCCGAGAGTGCATTTTTCCTGAAGGGCACGATCGACGAGGTCGTCGCGGCGGCGAAGAAATAATGGCTCACACCAAGTTCCAGGCCGAAGTGCTCACCCCCGAGGGGCCGGTGTTCAGCGAGGAGGTCGAGATGATCTCGACCGTCACCGGCACCGGCTCGATCGGGATCTTCGCCAACCACCAGCCCGTGCTGGCGACGCTGAAGCCCACCGAGCTGCGGCTGTACCGCTCGGACACGGAGATCGTGCGCTTCAAGCAGTCCGCCGGCTACCTCCAGTTCGCCGATAACCGCGCGCTCGTGCTGGTCGAGGAGGCCACCCCGGTCGATGGCCCCTGATCGCGAGCCCGTCGGCGTCATCGGCACCGGCTACGTCGGCCTCGTCAGCGCCGCCGGCTTCGCCGAGCTGGGCAGCGAGGTGTGGTGCGTCGACATCGACGCCGAGAAGATCGAGCGTCTGCGCCGCGGAGAGGTTCCGATCTACGAGCCCGGCCTCGAGGAGCTGCTGCTGAGGCACGCCGCGCGCCTGCACTTCACCACCGAGCTGGGGCCCGCGCTCGAGCACGTGCGTCTGCTGTTCGTCGCCGTCGGCACGCCGCCCACCTACTCCGGCGACGCCGACCTCTCATCGGTGCACGCCGTCGTCGAGGCGATCCCCGCCTCCGACCACCACGCGCTGGTGATGAAGTCGACGGTGCCCAGCGGCACCGGCGCCTCGATTCAGCGCGTCTTCGGCGAGCGGGGCAAGGCGGGGCTGCGCTACGTCTCCTGCCCGGAGTTCCTCAAGGAGGGCTCGGCGATTGACGACTTCCTGCAGCCCGACCGGGTGGTCGTCGGCGACATCGGCGACTGGGCCGGCGACGCGGTGGTCGAGCTCTACCGACCGCTGCTCGCGGCCGCGCACGGGGGCGCCGGCGACGGTGAGCTGGTGCGCACCGACATCGCCTCCGCGGAGATGGTGAAGCTCGCCTCCAACGCCTTCCTGGCGACCAAGATCTCGTTCATCAACGAGATCGCCAACGTCTGCGAGGAGACCGGCGCCGACGTGGTCGAGGTGGCGCGCGGCATGGGCCTCGACGCGCGCATCGGGCCGAAGTTCCTGCAGGCGGGGATCGGCTATGGGGGCTCCTGCTTCCCCAAGGACGTGGAGGCGCTCAAACAGCTCGCCGGCAACTCCGGCTACCACTTCCAGCTGCTGACCGCCGTGATCGAGGTCAACGAGCTGCAGAAGCGCCGCGTGATCGGCAAGCTGCACAAGCACCTCGGCAGCCTCGTCGGCAGGCACGTCGCGCTGCTCGGTCTCGCGTTCAAGCCCAACACCGACGACATGCGCGAGGCCTCCTCGCTGGTGCTCGCCGCGCGGCTCGCCGCCGATGGGGCGACGATCACGGCGTTCGATCCGGTCGCCGAGCACGAGGCGCGCAAGCTGCTCGGAGGGCTGCAGCTGGCGGACTGCGCGATCGATGCGCTGCACGACGCCGACGCGGTAGTGCTGGTCACCGAGTGGCCGCAATGCACCGACCTCGATTGGGGGGAGGTCGCCGAGGCGATGCGAGGCAACGTCGTGATCGACGGCCGCAACGCGCTGGACGCCGCCGCCGTGCGCGCCGCCGGGCTGCTGTACGAGGGGGTTGGCCGACCGTCCGACCCGCCGACCGGGCGTCGGCGTGAGGACACCCGGTAGATGCAGGCCGTGATCCTCGTCGGTGGCGAGGGCACGCGCCTGCGCCCGCTCACCTCCACGATCCCCAAGCCGGTGGTGCCGCTGGTGGACCGCCCGTTCATTGCGTTCATGATCGAATGGCTGCGCTCCCACGGGATCGAGGACGTGATCATGTCCTGCGGCTTCCTTGCGACCAGCGTGCGCAACGTACTGGGGGATGGCTCGGCGTTCGGGATCCGCCTGCGCTTCGTCGAGGAGCCCGACCCGCGCGGCACCGCGGGCGCGCTGAAGTTCGCCGAGTCGATGCTGGAGGAGCGCTTCCTGATGCTCAACGGGGACGTGCTCACCGACATCGACCTGACCGCGCAGATCGCCCAGCACGAGCGCACCGGGGCGCGCGCGACGCTGGCGCTGGTCGGGGTCGACGATCCCACGGCATACGGGCTCGTACGGCTCACCCCCGAGCACGCAGTAGCGGAGTTCGTCGAGAAGCCCTCCTCCGACCAGCTGGACGGCGCGGGCGACGCCTGGACGGCGGGCCGGGCAGGAGGGGAGCGTCCGCTACACACCTACACCAACCTGATCAGCGCGGGCGCCTACGTGTTGGAGCGCGACGTGCTCGAGCTGGTGCCCGAGGGGCGCAACGTCTCGATCGAGCGCGAAGTGTGGCCGCGGCTGATCGGCAATGGGCTCTACGGTTTTCCGTCGGAGAGCTACTGGCTGGACATCGGAACCCCCGAGCGCTACCTGAAGGGCACCTTCGACATCATCGAGGGCAACGTGCACACGGCCGTGCGCGAGCGGCTCGGCAGCGACTTCATGGCGCTCGCCCCGGACGTGCTGGTCGAGGGACGCGCGATCCCGCCGGCCGTGCTCGAGCCCGGCGTGCGGGTGGCGGCGGGCGCCCACGTCGGCAGCCTCGTGGTGCTGGGCCAGGGCGTCACCGTTGGCGCCGGCTCGACGGTCGAGCGCGCGGTGATCATGAACGGCACGGAGATCGGCCCGGGCTGCACGCTGCGCGATTGCATCGTCGCCGCCGGCTGTCGCATCGGCGAGGGCACCCAGATCACCGACGGCGCCGTGCTGGGCGAGGGGGTCACCGTGGGGGCGCACAACATCGTGTCCCGCGGAGCGCGTATCTTCCCGGGCGTGACCCTGCCCGACGGAGCTTTGAGATTCTCGTGAGTGCGCCGCCGGTGCGTATTGGCGGTCTGGATGCGGCCGACCGGTTGCGCACGCTTGCCTGCCGACGCGCGGGCGGACGTGTGGCTGCGCGCCATCCGCGGGCGATGCCTGAGAGGATATGCCGGTGACCGAGAACGTGATGGCGGCGCTCTCCCGCGAGGCGATCGCCGAGGTGGACTCCACGGGACAGCTGGGCGACGTGCTCACGCTGCCCGAGCACCTGCGCGATGCGCTGTGGCGGGTGGAGTCGGCGATCATGAACGAGTGGGACACGCCCGGCGGGCTGGTGGTCGCCGGCATGGGCGGCTCGGCGATCGGCGGCGCGCTGGCGGCCGCGGCTCTGGGCGACCACGCCTCGCGGCCGATCCTCGTGACGCGGGCCTACGGGCTGCCGCCCTGGACGACGCCCGACACCACGGTGCTGTGCGCGAGCTACTCGGGCGACACCGAGGAGACGCTCGCCTGCTACGAGTCGGCCGGTGCGCTGGGGGCTCAGCGCGTGGTCGTCACCACCGGCGGTCGCCTGGCTGAGCTGGCGCGCGCCGACAAGGTGCCGGTGATCCCGCTCCCCGGCGGCTTCCAGCCGCGCGCCGCGGTCGCCTACATGACGGTCGCCTCGCTGGAGGTCGCCGCGCTCTGCGGAGCCGGCCCCCGCCTCACCTCGGAGATCGATGTCGCCGCCTCCCACGCCGAGCAGCTCGTCGCCGAGTGGGGCCCCGACGCGCCGGAGGAGTCGCTGGCGAAGACGATCGCCCGCGGTCTCTCGGGTACCACGCCGGTGATCGCCGGCGCCGGGCTCACCAGCCCGATCGCCTACCGCTGGAAGACGCAGATCAACGAGAACGCCAAGCAGCTGAGCTTCGCCAGCGACCTGCCCGAGCTCGACCACAACGAGATCGTGGGCTGGGAGAGCGCACGTGAGCTCGGGCGCTTCTCGGCGGTCTTCCTCGACGACTCCGACGCCCATCCGCGCGTGAAGGAGCGGATGGACCTCACCGAGCGTCTGATCGCCGACAACGCGGCGGCCAGCTTCCGGCTGGAGACACGCGGGCAGACCGCGATCGAGCGGGTGTTCTCGCTGGTGTTGCTCGGCGACCTCGTCTCGATCTACCTGGCGACGCTGCGCGGGGTCGATCCTGGGCTCGTCAAGATCCTGGACGAGCTGAAGGCCGCCCTGGCCGAGCGCTAGTTTGCGCTGATCGGCTAGGAGCGTGTGATACCGTCCGGGACGGCCGAGGAGCGCTGCGACGGGCTGTAATCCGCCACGCTCGGCTTTCTCTGCAGCAAGGGCGCTCACCTGACCAGACAGGAGGATTCGTCATGTCAGCAATGACCCCCACTGCCACCCAGCCCGCTCCCACTGAGGCTGTCCCCGCCCACACCGACTTCAAGGTCGCCGACCTCGCCCTTGCGGAGCTGGGGCGCAAGGAAATCACGCTTGCCGAGCATGAGATGCCGGGGTTGATGGCGACCCGCGCCGAGTACCTGGAGGCGCAGCCGCTACGCGGCGCGCGGATCACCGGCTCGCTGCACATGACCGTACAGACCGCGGTGCTGATCGAGACGCTGACGGCGCTCGGTGCGGAGGTGCGGTGGTGCAGTTGCAACATCTTCTCCACCCAAGACGCCGCCGCCGCGGCGGTCGCGGTCGGGCCCGACGGCACGCCCGAGGAGCCGCGTGGGGTCCCGGTGTACGCCTGGAAGGGTGAGACGCTGGAGGAGTACTGGTGGTGCACCGAGCGGGCTTTGCGCTGGCCCGGCGAGGACGGGGAATCGGATCCCGCCCACGCCGAATCGGATCCCACCCGGGCGGGCGGGTCCGGGTCAACCGGTCCCAACATGATCCTCGACGACGGCGGCGACGCCACGCTGCTGGTGCACAAGGGCACCGAGTACGAGGCATCCGGCGCCGTGCCGGATCCGGCGGAGGCCGACTCGGAGGAGTTTCGCGTGATCCTCTCCCTCCTGCAGCGCTCGCTCGGCGAGGACCCGCGGCGCTGGACGCGGATCGGGGAGGGCATCAAAGGCGTCACCGAGGAGACGACCACCGGTGTGCACCGGCTGTATGAGATGACCGAGGCTGGCACCCTGCTGTTCGGAGCGATCAATGTGAACGACTCGGTGACGAAGTCGAAGTTCGACAACCTCTACGGCTGCCGCCACTCGCTGGTGGACGGCATCAACCGCGCCACCGACGTGATGATCGCCGGCAAGCTCGCCGTGATCTGCGGCTTCGGCGACGTCGGCAAGGGCTGCGCGGAATCGCTGCGCGGCCAGGGCGCGCGGGTGGTCGTCACCGAGGTCGATCCGATCTGCGCGCTGCAGGCGGCGATGCAGGGCTACACGATCCGTACCCTGGAGGAAGTGGTGGGGGAGGGCGACATCTTCGTCACCTGCACCGGCAACCGCGACATCATCCGCGCCGAGCACATGGCGCGCATGAAGCACCAGGCGATCGTCGGCAACATCGGGCACTTCGACAACGAGATCGACATCGCCGGCCTCACCAAGGTGCCGGGCGTCGAGCGGATCAACATCAAGCCGCAGGTGGACGAGTGGCGCTTCCCCGACGGCCACGCGATCATCTTGCTCTCCGAGGGGCGCCTGCTGAACCTCGGCAACGCCACCGGCCACCCGAGCTTCGTGATGAGCAACTCCTTCACCAACCAAACGATCGCCCAGATCGAGCTGTTCACGAAGAACGACGAGTACGAGCGGCGCGTGTACGTGCTCCCCAAGCACCTCGACGAGAAGGTCGCGCGCCTGCACCTCGATGCGCTCGGGGTGCGTCTCACGCGGCTCAGCGCCGAGCAGGCCGCCTACATCGGCGTGCCCGTCGAGGGGCCGTACAAGCCGGATCATTACCGCTACTGATCTGATCCGATAGCGTGCCGGCGCGATGAGAGCGATGGTTCTCGCGGCGGGCCTTGGAACTCGCCTGCGCCCACTGACGTACGAGATCAACAAGCCGATGGTGCCCGTGCTGGACCGGCCGGTGATGGCGCACATCGTCGATCTGCTCGACCGGCACGGCTTCGACGAGACGATCGCCAACCTCCACTACTTCCCCGACTCGATCCGCGACTACTTCGGCGAGCGCCTGACCTACCGCACCGAGCCCGAGCTGCTGGGCACCGCCGGCGGGGTGCGGGGATGTGCGGAGTTCTTCGGCGACGAGGCCTTTCTGGTGATCTCCGGGGACGCCCTCACCGACATCGATCTGGGGGCGTTCGCCGCCCGCCACCGCGAGGCCGGAGGGGTGGCGACGCTGGCGGTGAAGAAGGTGACCGACACGCGCGAGTACGGCGTCGTGCTGCACGACCGCACGGGGCGGATCACGGGCTTCCAGGAGAAGCCCGCGCCCGAGGAGGCGCTGTCGGACCTCGGCAACTGCGGCATCTACATCTTCGAGCCGCGGATCTTCGATTACTTCCCCGACCGCCCGTTCGTGGACTGGGCACAGGACGTGTTCCCGGCGCTGCTGGCCAACGACGTGCCCTTCCATATCCACGAGGTGCACGACTACTGGAACGACGTGGGCTCGCTGGCGGAGCTCCGCCAGGGAACCTTCGACGCGCTGCGCGGCGAGCTGCGGCTGGAGATGGACGGCGAGGAAGTCGCCCCGGGAGTGATTGTGGCCGCCAGCGACAGCACGGGCAAGAATGGCGTGAGCAGTGATGACGCGGACGAGGATCGCACGGGCGACGACGGCGCGGACGAGGGCCGAGGCGCGGGCGGCGCGGGCCGTGGCGAGGGCAGATCACCGATTCCCGCGGACGCCGCGGTTGAGGGACCGGTGTGGATCGGGCGCGACGTGGAGATCGGGGCCGGAGTGCGGCTGACGGGCCCGCTCGTGCTCGGCGACGGCGCGCGCATCGGCGCCGGGGCGCAACTGCGCGAGAGCATCCTCTTCCCCGGCACCGAGGTCGCCCCGGGCGCGATCCTGATCGGCGCGATCGCGGGACACGCGGGGATCCTGCAGAGCATGCGTCCACGGCGGTAGACAACCGCCGCCCAGAGGCGTAGCATCCTAGGAAACAGTCTCCCAACCGCAAAGGAGGCACGACATGCAGATCGAGATCAAGGGCCGGGGCGTTCCGGTTCCCGACGATTTGCGCAGGCACGCCGAACGCCGTTTGACGAAGGTCTCGCGGCAGGTTTCGAAACTCGCGCGCCTGGAGATCGAGTTGCTGCACGAGCGCAACCCGCGGGTCGCCGACAGTCAGGTGGCCGAGGCGACGCTCTACCTCAAGGGCACCACGCTGCGCGCCCGCGACGCATCGCCGCAGATGCTGCACTCGCTGAACCTCGTGGTCGACGAGCTTGCCCGCCAGGTCAAGCGCCATCGTGTGCTGCGTCGCCGCCGGCGCAAGACCAGGGCGGCCCTCGCCGGGCTGGCTGAGCACGCATTCGGCGCGGGGGAGTCCCAGACGGCTGTGGAATAGACCCCGCCGGCCCACCGCCCGCCGCTCCTGCATCGCCGCATTTTCGTAACGGTCTGCGTTCACCGGGCGTGTCCTCAGGCGCTACCCTGGGGGCGTGTCCATCCTGGATCGCGCCCTCAACGTTGGCGAGGCAAAGAAGTTCAAGCAGTACGAGAAGCGGGTCGCGCTGATCGGTGCGTTCGAGCCCGAGCTCGAACACGACACCGACGCGGAGCTGCGCGAGCGAATCGACGTACTGCGCGAGCGGGCCACG
This sequence comes from uncultured Solirubrobacterales bacterium, assembly GCA_963764915.1. Lineage (GTDB taxonomy): Bacteria > Actinomycetota > Thermoleophilia > Solirubrobacterales > Solirubrobacteraceae > Palsa-744. The sequence goes on from CAVXUO010000001.1 coordinate 161,973, forward strand.
AATGGCGAGGATCTGGACGCACTCCTCCCCGAGTGCTTCGCGATCGTGCGTGAGACCGGCAAGCGCACAATGGGGATGCGTCACTTCGACGTGCAGCTGATCGGCGCGATGGCGCTGCACGAGGGCTGCATCGCGGAGATGAAGACCGGCGAGGGCAAGACGCTCACGGCCACGCTCGCGGTGGCGCTCAACGCACTCGCCGGCAAGGGCGTGCACCTGGTCACCGTCAACGACTACCTCGCCCGTCGCGACGCCGAATGGATGAGCCCGATCTACGAGGGTCTTGGACTGTCGGTGGGGGTGCTGCAGAACATGCAGCCCTACGACGAGAAGCACCGCGCGTACGCCTGCGATGTGGTGTATGGCACCAACTCGGAGTTCGGCTTCGACTACCTGCGCGACAACATGGCGAAGGATCTCGCCGAAAAGGTGCAGCGCGGCCATCCCTTCGCGATCGTGGACGAGGTCGACAACATCCTGATCGACGAGGCGCGCACGCCGCTGATCATCTCGGGTGCCCCCGAACAGGCGGCCGACCTGTACGTCGAGTTCGCCCGCCTCGCGCCCCGCCTGACGCCGGGCAAGACCCCCGAGGGGATGGATCCGGGCTCCAAGAAGAAATACGTCGCCGACTTCGACTACGAATTCGACGAGAAGCACAAAACGGTGTCGGTGATGGAGCAGGGTGTCGCCAAGGCCGAGCGCTTCCTCGGCATCGACCACCTCTACCGCGCCGAGAACGGCCACCTCGTCAACCACCTCAACCAGTCGCTGCGCGCGGAGTCGCTGTACAAGCGCGACGTCGACTACGCGGTGATCGACGGCGAGGTGAAGATCGTCGACGAGTTCACCGGGCGCATCCTCGAGGGCCGGCGCTGGTCGGAGGGCCTGCACCAGGCGATCGAGGCGAAGGAGGGGGTGCGCATCCAGGAGGAGAACCAGACGCTCGCCACGATCACCTACCAGAACTTCTTCCGCCTCTACGACACGCTCTCCGGGATGACCGGCACCGCGCTGACGGAGGCGACGGAGTTCATGAAGATCTACGAGCTGCCGGTCGTGCAGATCCCGACCAACGTGCCGATGGTGCGCGACGATCGCAACGATCAGGTCTACAAGACCAAGGAGGGCAAGTGGAGCGCGGTCGTCAGGGAGATCGCGGCGCGCCACGAGAACGGCCAGCCGGTGCTGGTCGGCACGATCTCCGTGGAGGTCTCCGAGCTGCTGGGCGAGCACCTGAAGCGGCGCGGGATCAGGCACACGGTGCTGAACGCCAAGCCCGAGCACGCCGCGCGCGAGGCCGACATCGTCGCCGAGGCCGGGCAGCCGGGCGCGGTGACGATCGCCACCAACATGGCTGGCCGCGGCGTGGACATCAAGCTGGGCGGCAACCCCGAGCACCTCTCTCATCAGCAGCTCGCCCGCGAAGGCGTGAAGGCCGAGGCGGACGAGGAGGAGTACGAGCGGCGCATGGCTGAGGTGCTGCCGTCGCTGGAGCGCGAGGTGGAGGAAAACCGCGAGCGGGTGATGGCGGCCGGCGGCCTGTTCATCTGCGGCACCGAGCGCCACGAGTCGCGGCGCATCGACAACCAGCTGCGCGGGCGCGCCGGGCGCCAGGGCGACCCGGGCGAGACCCGCTTCTTCCTCTCCGCCGAGGACGATCTCGTGCGGCTGTTCGCGGGCGATCGCATCTACCGCATCCTCGACAAACTGGGCGGGGTCGACGCGGAGGGCAATGAGGAACCGATCGAGGCCGGGATGCTCTCCAAGCAGATCGAAAAAGCGCAGCGCAAGGTCGAGGAACAGAACTTCCTGATCCGTAAGCGCGTGCTCGAATACGACGACGTGATGAATGAGCAGCGGCGGGTGATCTACGCCTACCGCGACGACGTGCTCGAAGGGCGGTCGATGGGCGAGCAGGCGCGCACCGAAATCGCCGGCGTGATCGAACGCACGATCGAGCAGTACACCGCGGGCGACTACCTCGAGGACTGGGACGTTGAGGGCATGTTCAGGGCGCTCTCGCAGTTCTTCCCGCTGGACGTCGGCCCGCAGGAGATGACCCCCGAGGCGGTCGACCGCGCGCATCTCGGCGAACGCCTGGTGGAGCAGGCGATGGAGCGCTACGACGCGCGCGAGCAGGAGCTCGGCGAGGAGCTGATGGGCCAGCTGGAGCGCTACTTGCTGCTGCAGATCATCGACGAACGTTGGCGCGAGCACCTGTTCGACGTGGACTACCTGCGCGAGGGCATCCACCTGCGCGGCTTTGTGCAGATCGATCCCCTGGTTGCCTACAAGAACGAGGCGTTCACCCTCTTCGGCGATCTGATCAACAGCATCTGGGCCGACTACACCCGCCTGATCTTCAACGTCCAAGTCCAGGTGCAGGGCGAGAATGGCGGTGGCGGCGCCGCGCCGGTGCCGGCGTTCGCGGCGTCGGGCAACTCCACGCGTCCCGCGCGGGTCTCCTACTCGGGTGGCAGCGCCGCGATGGGCGCCGGCGCGATTGCCGCCGCGGCCGCCAACGCAGGCGCTGCCGGCGCACAGGCGTACGCGACCAACGGGGGCGGCGAAGAGCAGGAGCTCGCGCCGGTGGTCGAGCAGCGCATGGTGGACACCGAGCATACGGTCGGGCGCAACGACCCGTGCTGGTGCGGGAGCGGGAAGAAGTTCAAGAAGTGCCACGGCGCCTGAGGCTGTGCAGGAAGCGCAAGTAGGCGATGCGCTACCGGCACTGATAGCGTGGGACCCATGCCCACCACCGCTTCCACCGAGTCGGTCCCCCAAAGACTTGCCGCCATCCGCGACCAGTTGAAGCTGCTCGCGGATTATCTTTGACCCGGCTGGGTTGAGCGAGCGCACGAGCGCGCTCGAGGGGGAGATGGAAGCCCCGGGTTTCTGGGAGGACTCCGAGCGGGCGGGGAAAGTGTCTGCCGAGCACGCACGGGTGGCGCGGCGCCTGGAGATGTTCCGGGCGCTCGAGCGCGACGTCGAGGACCTCGCGGGCCTGGCGGAGCTTGCGCAGGAGGACGAGTCGCTGGAGGGCGAGGTCGAGGAGCACATCGCCTCGGCGGAGTCACGCCTGGCGGCGCTCGAGGAGCAGCGGCTGTTCTCCGGACCGTACGACGCCGGCGACGCGCTGGTGAGCGTCAACGCGGGCGCCGGCGGCACCGACGCTCAGGATTGGGCGGAGATGGTGTTGCGCATGGAGATGCGCTGGGCGGAGTCGCGTGGCTTTCAGGTCGAGCTGCTCGAGGCCAGCGCCGGCGAGGAAGCGGGCATCAAGTCAGCCACCTTCCGCGCCGCGGGGGAGAACGCGTACGGCCTGTTCGGCGCCGAGCGTGGGGTGCACCGGCTGGTACGTCTCTCCCCGTTTGACTCAGCCCATCGCCGCCAAACCAGCTTCGCGGGTGTCGAGGTCGCTCCAGTGGTGGAGGAGTCCGGCGAGATCGAGATCGTCGACGACGACCTGCAGGTCGACACCTACCGCGCCTCCGGCGCCGGCGGGCAGCACGTCAACAAGACCGACTCCGCGGTGCGCATCACCCACCGCCCGAGTGGGATCGTGGTGCAGTGCCAGAACGAGCGCTCGCAGTCCTCCAACCGCGCGACAGCGATGGCGATGCTGCGCGCCAAGCTGCTCGAACGCCAGGAGCGCGAACGCCAGGCGGAGATCGCCCGCGAGAAGGGCGAGGCGCAGGACGTCAACTTCGGCTCGCAAATTCGCTCCTATGTGCTGCACCCCTACACGCTGGTCAAGGATCACCGCACCAACCACGAGATGGGCGATGTGCAGCGCGTGCTCGACGGGGACCTCGACGGGTTCGTGCGTGCCTACTTGTTGCACGCGGCGTCGTCACAGGGATAACGTCAGAACGGCTTTCAAAGATCGGGACGCCTGGATGCGTCCCTGGACGCGGCGCCTATTTGAAAGCCGTTCAGCGACCCGCCTGGATCTGCTCCCGCTCGGCCAGCCGGTTGCGGCGGCGCAGCTGGGCCTCGCTCTCGCGCCGGTGCTCCTCGTCGGTGCTGGCGAGCAGCGGTGGCACCGGCATCGGGTTGCCCTGCTCGTCGACGGCCACCATCGTCAGATAAGCGCTGTTGCTGTGCCTCCGCTCGCCAGTGCGCGGGTTCTCCGTATCGACTCGCACTCCCACCTCCATCGAGGTGCGCCAGACGGCGTTGACGCTGGCCTGGAATGTGACGAGTTCGCCGACGTGGATCGGGACCCTGAACGTCATGCGATCCATGCTGGCGGTCACGACCCTGTTGCGACAGTGCTTGACGGCGGCCAGCCCGCCGGCCTCGTCGCACAGCTTCATGACCGTGCCGCCGTGCACGAAGCCGGCGCCGTTGGCGTCCAGTGGGCCCATCCAGTGGGCGAGCGTGGCGTGCGAGTCTGGGGCGGGGCGCGCATCCATCTCGCTGATCCTATGCCTATGCTTGGGGGCAGTGGGGGCCGCTATGGATGTCGACATCGCAGGGCTCGTTCGCACGGCGCTCGACGAGGACGTCGGTGACGGAGACGTGACGACGCTCGCGACGGTCGACGCCGAGGCGCGGGCCGAGGCGCTGATCACGCAGAAGGCCCCCGGCACGATCTACGGCCTGGACGCGGCGGAGGCGGTGTTTGAGCAGCTCGACCCCGGAGCACGCTGCGAGCGGTTGGTGGCGGAGGGGGTGTGGCGCGAGCCGGGCGGGCATGCGCACGGCGGCGAGGGCACCTTGGCGCTACCTGTGCCGCGCGGCGACGATGGCCTCCCGGCTCTGCCGGTGCTCCGCATCGAGGGCTCCGCGCGTGCGCTGCTCACCGGTGAGCGTACCGCGCTCAATTTCCTCGGCCACCTCTCCGGTGTGGCGACGATGGCGGCGCGCGCGGCGCGCGCGGTGGATGGGACCGGCGCGCGGGTGCTCGACACGCGCAAGACCACCCCGGGGCTGCGGGCGCTGGAGAAGGCGGCAGTGGCGGCGGGCGGCGCGCACAACCACCGCGTGGGCTTGTACGACGCGATCCTGATCAAGGAGAACCACATCGCCGCCGCGGGCGGGATCGCGCAGGCGGTCGCGCTCGCGCGCGCGGCTGCCCCCGAGCTCGCGGCGACGCTGGAGGTGGAGGTGCGCAACCCCGAGGAGATCGAACAGGCGCTCGCCGCGGGCGCGCCGCGGCTGCTGCTGGACAACATGGACATCGCACAGCTGCGCGTCGCGGTGGCCCTGGTCGCCGGGCGCGCGCAGCTGGAGGCCAGCGGCGGGGTGACGCTGCAGACGCTTCGGGAGCGGGCGGAGACCGGGGTAGAATGGATCTCGATGGGCGCCCTCACGCACTCGGCGCCCGCGCTCGACCTCTCCATGATCCTCTGGAGGTAGCTGCCATGAACCTGCCCATGGCCCCGTCCCCGTCCCCCCCGCTAGCCCCTCAGCCGCCGCCAGCTTCCTCACCACCGACTACCGCACGGGCGGCGTTGCCCTCGTTGCCGCTGATCCCAACACAGGTACCCACGCCGACGCTTACCCCCGAGGAGATCGTGCAGATGCAGAGCGAGGTGCGCGCGCTTGCCGCCGAGCGCGGCGCGGTGATCCTCGCCCACAACTACCAGGTGCCCGAGGTGCAGGACGTAGCCGACTACGTCGGCGACTCGCTCGGCCTCTCGCGCCAGGCGGCGGCCGCGGAGGGCGAGGCGATCGTCTTCTGCGGCGTGCACTTCATGGCCGAGACTGCCTCGATCCTCTGCCCCGAGAAGACCGTGCTGATCCCCGACCTCGATGCCGGCTGCTCGTTGGCGGCCTCGATCGATGCCGAGCAGCTCGCGCAGTGGCGGGCGCAGTACCCGCGGGGCGTGGTGGTGATGTATGTGAACACGACCGCCGAAGTGAAGGCGCTCACCGACTACTGCTGCACCTCCGCCAACGCCGTGCAGGTCGTGCGCCACATCTACGACACGCACGGCCCCGACACCGAGATCCTGTTCGGCCCCGACATGTGGCTGGGCGCCTACGTGGAGAAGGAGCTCGGCAAACGCATGCACGTGTGGGACGGCGAGTGCCACGTGCACGCCGGTATCCGCCCCACCGACATCGCCGCCACGCGCGCCGCCCACCCCGGGGCGGACTTCCTGATTCACCCCGAGTGTGGCTGCACCACCTCGGTGATGGAGTTCCTCGCCGCCGGCGACATCGCCGCGGAGGGCGTGCACATGCTCTCCACCGGCGGGATGCTGAAGTACGCCGAGCAGGCCGAGCATCGGGCGGCGGCCGGGGCGATCGAGGGCGCGGGCGTCGAGCGGTGGGTGGACGGCGAGGGGGGCCCCTCGATGCCGGATGGTAATGGCCTCGCTGGCGAGAGGGATCTCGGCGAGCGGCGCGAGGTGGTGGTCGCCACCGAGACGGGGATGCTCTACCCGCTGCGGATGGCCGCCCCCGACATCGACTTCATCCCCGCCAACGCCGAGGCCAGCTGTGTGTACATGAAGATGATCACGCTGCCCAAGCTGCGCGACTCGCTGCGGGAGATGAAGTTCGAGGTGCGTGTGCCGCCGGAGATCGCCGAGCGCGCGCGGGTGCCAATCGACCGCATGGTGGCGATCGGCTGAGGGCTATCTCGCTGGCACCCGCGGGCGTGGCGGCCGGTACCAGCACGCAGACGTCGAAGACGCGGGTAGCAGTGTCTCCCCAAAAATGCTGTTCGGACCCGCTCAGAACTCCTCGGCGCTGTGCGGCCCTACGCAGGCGACCGCGAGATTCTCGGTGATGCCCTCGGCGACCTCGCGCACCTCCTCGTAGGTGACCGCGTCGAGGGCCGCGATCACTGCGTCGGGGTCGATCTCCTCGCCGAACACGATCGACTGGCTGGCGGCATAACGGGCGACGGCGTTGGTGTTCTCGAAGGCGAGCACCAGCCGCCCGGCGGCGTACGCGCGGGCGCGGGCGACCTCCTCCGCAGTGGGGCCGTCAGTGCGCAGCTCCTCCACGATCTCGCGCATGCGGGTGTACGCCTCGATGCACTTGCTGGAGTCAAGCCCCGACCCCAGCTGCAGGATCGGCACGTCGGCGAAGGAGTGATCGAGCGCGTACACCGAGTAGCAGAGGCCACGTTTCTCGCGGATCTCGTCGAACAGCCGCGAGCCCATCGAGCCCCCGAGCAGCGTCGAGTAGATCGCGAGCGCCGCGCGCCGTGTGCGATCCCTGACGTCCACGGCCGGGCGGTAGATCATGCGCAGGTGCGACTGGTTGGTGTCGCGCTGCTCGACCATCGTCTGTGGCGCGAAGGCGGGCGCCGGCACGTAGGGCTCCGGCTCGCCGAGCGCCGGGAAGCGCGCGAAGCAGTCGTGCAGCTCCGTCTCGGGTGGCAGATGGTCGAGGTTGCCCACCAGGAACGCGCCGCCGCGCCTCCCCGCCCAGCGGCGCTCGCGGAAGGCGACGATCGCCGCGCGCGTGAAGCTGCGTAGGTTCTCCTCCGGGCCCAGCACGGTGCGCCCCAGCGGGTGCTCGCCGAAGGCGGCTCGGTCGATCAGATACTCCGCGATGGTCGAGGGCTGGTCGTAGGCTCGGTTGATCTCCTGGATGACCACGCCGCGCTCGCGGTCGAGCTCCTCGGGGTCGATCTTCGGGCGGCCCACGAAGTCGCTCAGCAAGTCGATCGCCGCCGGTGCGGACTCGGCGCGCACGGTGATGTGGAAGGCGACGAGATCGTGGGAGGTGTACGCGTTCAGCACGCCCCCCAGCCGCTCGGCGGTCTCGTTGACGTCGGTGTACGTCGGGTACTTCTCGCCGCCCTTGAACACGAGGTGCTCGAGGAAGTGAGCCATCCCGTTCTCCTCTGGGCGCTCGGTGCGTGCGCCGGCGTCGAACGCCACCAGCACGGTCAGCGCGCGTGTGCCCGGCACCTCCACGCGGTGGACGGGCAGGCCGTTGGTGGGAACCGTGGTCGTGGTGATGCTCGCCATCGCCTCACCTTATCTCGCTCCGCGCTTGAGGCGTCGGCGATCTGGAGATCTAGTCTGAGCAGACACTTCTTTTGGGCCTTCCATGCAAATGGGATTGAGTCTTATTCTCGTTTGGTTGGGCGGACAAAAGTACACCTGCGCACTTCCGGGCTCGCTGGGCTGCGGTTCAAGCACTTCCGGGCTGGCTGGGCTGGGGTTCAAGCACTTCCGGGCTGGCTGGGCTGGGGTTCAAGCACTTCCGGGCTGGCTGGGCTGGGGTTCAAGCACTTCCGGGCTGGCTGGGCTGGGGTTCAAACACTCTTTTTGGAGCCCATACAAATAAGATCAAGTCTTATTCTTATTTGTATAGGCCCTCAAAAAAGAACACAACACCCCCAACGGCGAGCTCGCCAACCACCTTGCGGGTCCCCTACCGGGGCGGCCGTGTGTGCGACCTCGTAGGCTGAGGGGCGATGACCACCCGCCGAGGACCCCTGACGTTCCTGGCCGCGCTTGCCGCAGTCGTCGTGCTGCTGCTGGCGTTGGTGGCGGCGGGCATCTGGTGGGGTGGGCACCCCGAAGACCTGCCCGGGTTCATGCAGCGGGTGTTCGTCGCCAACCGCGGCACGCGCGTGGTGGACGAAGCGCTGGCGCGGATCCACCGGGAGTACTACCGCCCGATCGGCGAAGCGCAGCTCTCCAACGCTTCGATCTCGGGTGCCGTGGCCAGCCTCGACGACCCCTTCTCGCACTACCTCACCGCCAAGGAACTGAGCGAATTCGACCACCCCGGCAGCTTCAGCGGCATCGGCGTCGAGGTCAATCCCAACCCCAGGGGGCTGGAGATCGTGCAGGTCTTCAACTCCTCCCCCGCCGCGCGCGCCGGGTTGAAGCCCGAAGACCTGATCGTCGCGGTCAACGGCCGCAGCCTCGCGGGCCTGCCCGAGGACGAGGCGACCAGCCTCGTCAAAGGGGCCGCCGACACCGACGTGACGCTGCGCGTGGAAGAACCTGCTGCCGCGGTGCGGGCGGGCGGCACCGCGGATACGCACACGAGTGGGTCCGCGAGCGAACATGTGGGCGGGTCATCGGACCATTCGTCGAGCGGGAATTCGGCCGGGCAGCGGGCGGGCGGGCAACCTACGATCCGCACCGTCACCGTCACGCGCACGACGATCTCCGAGCCGGTGGTGGCCTCGATCACGCGCAAGGTCCACGGCGTCCCTCTCGGCGTGGTGGCGCTCGCCGAGTTCAGCGCCGGCGCCCACGCGGAAGTGCTGGAAGCGGTCGAGCACGAGCTGCAGCAGGAGCATGCGCGCGGGCTGGTGCTCGACCTGCGCTCCAACCCCGGTGGCCTGGTCGAAGAGGCGCAGATGATCGCCTCCTATTTCCTGCCCCGCGGAGCCGTGGTCGTCACCACGCGCGGGCGCGTGCAACCGACCCAGGCGCTGCGCGCGGAGGGGGGCGCGATCCCGGCGTCGATTCCGATGGTGGTGCTGGTGGATCGCGACACGGCCTCCGCCGCGGAGATCCTGACGGGCGCGCTGCAGGACCACCACCGCGCCACCGTGGTGGGCACGCACACGTTCGGCAAGGGTGTCTTCCAGGAGGAGCAGTCGCTCGCCAACGGCGGCGCGCTGGACATCACCGTCGGCGAGTACTTCACCCCCAACGGCCACAATCTCGGCGGCGGTGGAGTGCACGAGGGAGCGGGGATCGCCCCCGAAGTGAAGGTGCCGGCAAAGCTCATCGACACCCCTCATGCGCTGGCGATCGCGCTCGAAACGCTCGCTGGCAAAGTCAAGTGAAGCCGCACCAACCCGGTGGCGGCCGGGGCAAACGAGGCGGCCGGGACGGGCAGCGGGACCGAAGCGGCGGGGCCGGCGGGAGCGGGGCTCGGGGCGTCGGCCAGAGTGGTGAGGGCGGTCGCCGGCCGGGCGGGCAGGGCGGGGCACGTGTGGTGTGGCCACCGCAGCAGCGCGAGAGCGCGAAGGAGGCGATCGAGCAGCTGATGCGCGACCGCGGCCTCGCGCGCCGCTTCGAGCCGGGTGTCGAACATGCGGCGCAGGCGGCACGCGAGCACCCGAGGGTCGCGGTGGGCGCCGCGGCGCGGCGGGACCTACGCGAGCTGGCGACGTTCACGATCGACCCCGTCACCGCGCGCGACTTCGACGATGCGATCTCCGCGCAGCGGGGCGATAACGGGGCGATCACAGTGTGGGTGCACATCGCTGACGTGAGCGCCTACGTGCGCGAGGGCTCGCCCCTGGACGTGGAGGCACGGGAGCGTGCCACCAGCGTGTACGTGCCGGGCGCCGTGGAGCCGATGCTCCCCGAGGCGCTCTCCAACGACGCCTGCTCGCTGGTGCCAGGGCGCGAGCGCGCGGCGGTGACGGTGGAGCTCGAGCTGCACGGCGCCGAGGTGCGGCGCACCGCTTTCTACCGCTCACGCATCCGCTCCGACGAGCGCCTCGACTACGACCGCGTGGACGCGATCTTCGCCGGGCGCGAGACGGCGCGCGAGCCGTGGGCGCAGCCGCTGGCGGCGGCGCGCGAGGCATCGGCGGCGCTCGCGCAAGAGCGTCTGCGCCATGGTGGGGCGCTCACGTTGGAGTCCGAGGAGCCCGAGTTCGACTTCGACGAGCACGGCGAAGTGAGCGACATCAAAGGGCGCGTGCAAACGGAGTCGCACCGCCTGATCGAGCACCTGATGATCGCCGCCAACGAAGCGGTCGCGCAGGAGCTGCAGCGCAAGGCGACCCCGTGCCTGTACCGCGTGCACGAGCGTCCACGGGCCGCGAGCGTGGAGCGCCTCGTCGAGCAGCTGGCGTCGCTGGGCGTGGCCTCGCCGGCGGTGGGAGCGCAAATGTCCCCTGCCCAGGCCGCGGCGCTGGTGGGGGAGGCCTCGCGCCTCGTCGAGGCTCACGTACAGAGCACGATCGCCCGTGCGCGCGGCGGCGACGCTGGGGTTGCGCCGACGGGCGGCAGGCAGGCGTTGACGGGGCTGGTGCTGCGTGCTTTACAGCCGGCCTACTACTCTCCGCGCAACCTCGGCCACGCCGGGCTGGGGTCGGGGTGTTACTGCCACTTCACCTCCCCGATCCGCCGCTACCCCGACCTCGTGTGCCACCGCGCGCTGCTGGCCACGCTGGGCGGGCCCGAGCGTGCACCGCGCGCGGAGTTCCTGACGGAGCTGGGCGAGTGGACCTCGCAACGCGAGCGCGAAGCGATGCAGCTGGAGCGCGACGGCGACGACGTGGCACGCTGCTTTGCGCTGGAGCGCGAACTGTTGGCGCGCGGCCTGGAGCAGACTTTCCCGGGCGAGGTCGTGGGCCTGATCGGAGCGGGCGCGTTCGTCGCGTTCGGCCTCCCCGCGGGGCCGGAGTCAGGCGGAGGCGGCTACCGCTACGAGGGGATGCTGCCGGTGAGACGCCTCGCGGCGACGATGGCGGGGCGCGCACTCGAGGAGGGGGAGGATGTGGCCCCCGCCCCGGAGGGCGGGTTGGGGACGGTGGGCAGCAGCAACCAGCGCGCGGGGCCCTCCCAGGCGTCACGCCAGGACGGCGGCGGACGTCCGTCCGGAGGTGGACGGCGGGGGCGCGGGGTGGGGGCGATGGGCAGCGATGGACGGGCCACCCGCGAGTGGTGGGAGCTCAACGAGCAGGGCACCGTCCTGCGGGGCGAGCGCTCGGGCATGACGCTACGCCTCGGTGACCCGATCATGGTGACGGTCGGGCGCGTGGATCCGCGGCGCGGCCGAGTGGATCTCGACCTGGCGCCGACCGACGAGGAGCAGCAAGCCGGTGGCCGCCGGCCAAAGCGGGCATCGCGGGGGCCGGCAAAGCGAGCATCGCGCGGGCGGTAGGCTCGGAGGACGATGGCGAAGACGCGAGGCGGCAAGCGCAAGGTGGGTGCGGGGGACGTGGCGAGCAACCGCTACGCCTCCCACCGCTACCACCTGCTGGAGCGCCTGGAGTGTGGGATCGAGCTGCGCGGCACCGAGGTCAAGGCGCTGCGCGACTCCGGGGCGCAGCTGAAAGAGGGGTATGTGGCGATCCACGATGGGCAGTTGTGGCTGCACGGCGTGCACATTCCCCCCTACGCTCCCGCCGCGCGCGAGAACCACGAGCCCGAGCGCGACCGCCGCCTGCTGGCACACCGCAACGAGATCGAACGGCTGGCGGTGAAGGTCAGCGAGCGTGGCCTGACGCTGGTGCCGACCAGGATCTACTTCAAGGAGGGCCTCGCCAAGGTCGAGATCGCGCTGGCGAAGGGCAAGGACCTGTACGACAAGCGCGAGGCGATCAAGGAGCGGGAGATGAAGCGGGATATGGAAAGGGTCACCCGGGCTCGCCGCTGAGGTAGCTACTGGGCATGCCACGCGGGTGGGTGGGGCATGCACCTCAATCCTCCAGGATCCGTTGCGGCGACCCCCTCGGTCGACGTGGCTACAGCCGGCCGAAGGAGTGCCCGGCGCTGGTGAGGATGTGCGTCTCGGCCATCCCGAAGGCGAGCCCGGCGGCGAGGCCGATGTAGACAACACCGACCAACAGTCGATGGTGGGGGGCCACACGGTAATACGCTTCCTGCGCCGGGGAGCGAGTTTTGCGTAGCTTCCAGCGGCGGTAGAGTTCGAAGCCGCCGAACAGCACGATGATCAGCAGCACGGGGTTGGCGGGCAGCGAGAACAGCAGCACGAGCAGCGCGCCGAAGCCGACGAACCACATCCACGGCGCCATCGCCGCCATCGCGCGGCCTCCGTCGAGCGGCACGATCGGGAGCAGGTTGAAGAGGTTGATCAGGAAGCCCACGTAGGCGAGGGCGATCAGCATGTCGGAGTGGAGCAGCTCTCCGGCGACGGCGACGGCGGCAGCGGCGAGGCTGCCGAGGATTGGGCCGGCGAGCCCAACGCGTGCCTCGGCGAGCGCGTTGTCGCCGAGCGAGCGGGAGGTGATGAGGGCGCCCATGAAGGGCACGAACATCGGCGCACTCGACTTGATCCCCTCGCGGCGCAGCGCGATCACGTGGCCCATCTCGTGGATGAACAACAGCACCACGAAGCCGGCGGCGAACTCCCAGCCCCAAAAGAGCGAGTAGGCGGCGACGGAGATCAGCGCGGTGCCCGCGGTGAGGAAGATCTTCGCGTTGGGCAATGCCACCAACAGCCCCTTCAGCACGGCTCCGAACTTCGCCAGCAGCGCCACGAGTCCCGCGAAGGCGCTGCCGATCCGCTTGCGCAGCCCCTGGCGCGGCCGGCCGAAGGGCTGGCTGCCTTGGGCACCGGTTTGAGCGGGGGCGGTGGCGGGCGTCAAGGGGACGCCGTTCAGCGTGGTGGTGCTGTGCGACGGGTAGGTCGCGGACACGACCGGGATCTCATCCATGGCCCTTCCATTGTCGCAGGCGCGCTAAGGGCCGGGTAAGAGCCGCGTTTCGGCACCGCTCCGGCGACCTGCTCAGCGTTTTTTCCGGAGAATGCAAGAAGAGTTATGGAAAGCTCTTGCATTCCTCGCGAGGCAGGCGTATGTTGGATACAGACGCGGAACCGAGCCGCCAAAGAGCGAGGCCAACGAGGTGTGAGGCCGCGCCACCCAAGCCGGAGGGCCGCAAGGTCAGCCGGGGCGGGTTCCTCGAAAGGCGGCCCGGAACCGCGTCGCTTTGTTTAAAGTTTCGGATCCAGCCGAGGGTGGCTGTTCGGTGTGGCGCTCTTTCTTTGTCCCCCAACCGGAGGGGAGGGGGTCGCAGAGTGGTGGCGTCGTTGGTTTTGGACTCCCGGCACCGGCGCGCTACACTGGCTGGGCAAGAACATCCCCGGGGACGACAGGCTTCGACGCGGTCGGTTCGTGGGGGTGGTGGCGAGCCGAGGTTCCGGGAGGCCTCGTAAATCACCCGGAAAACCATAAGTGCGGACTCTCACGAGTTTGCCCTCGCGGCCTGATTAAAAACCAGGCCTGAGGTCTCGGCCCCCGTTAGCCTGCGGCGGGGATAACCGGGATCAGATAGCAGGCTCACCCGGCAAGGTCCGCTCTCGCCGAGCCGGGGACACTTCAGAGAGCTGGTCCCCAGCAACCCCGCCGGCGAGGCGAGCAGGGGACGAGACCAGAGCGCCGGCTACGCTCGTAGAAGCCGCCTTTTCACGCGACTGCGGACGCGGGTTCGACTCCCGCCGTCTCCACTTTAGGCTCATTTGCAGGGATTTCCTGGTGGCTGCAGGGAATCTTTGCTACTGGGCCTCGTCGTCGCCGGCGAGCACGTCGGCCATCGTCGTGGCGAGCTGGTCGATGTCCCAGTCGGCGTAGATGTCGTCGGTCGTCTGGATGGAGGCATGGCCGAGCCGCTTCTGGACGGCCTTCAGGTTGCCGGTGGCGTCGAGGACTCGCTGGCCGGCGGTGTGCCGCGCCTTGTGCATGTGCTCGCGGCTGGTGGTGCCCTCTGGCACGATCCCCGCGTCTGCGAGCCGCCTATACCACCACGAGTGCATGCCATGGATGCCCATTGGCTTCGTCGGGTCGCTGGTCGTCTTTGCCCCGTTGCCCTTCATGCGCGGCATGAGGTACGGGCTTTGCTTCGACTTCGAGGATGTGCCGTTCGAGGTCCAGCCCGAATGGCGGGTGGGGGATGGGCAGTTCACGGACCTTCTGGCCCTTCGTGAAGATCGTCAGTCGGCGGCGCTGGTGGTCGAAGTGCTTGAACTGGCCCGCTTGCAGCGCGCCCTTACGCAGCCCGAGTCGAGCAGTAGTCGCAGGCACAGCCGGTCGCGCAGGTCGGGCTGCTCGGTGACGATCGCGCGGCGCTCCTCGGCGGTGAACGTGGTGCGGTAGACCTCCCGGCTGCGGACGCGCTCGATCGGGAGCGTTGGGTCGCCGCGGAGGTGTCCGCGCATGATCTGGAAGCGGAAGAAGTCTTCGAGAGGTTCTTGTTGTACGTGCGCGAACGAATGGACCGCGAAATGGTGGCGGGAAGAGAACGGCACGGGTGCTCCGATCCACCTTATCGGTACTTGGGATGACGAAGCCCAGCATTACAAATACAAACTGCCCGCCGGCATGGCCGAACGCGTCGATGCGATCGCGTCGACGTGGGGGTTCTACCCGACTGCGCCATCGACATGAGCGTTTTCGGAGTCACCCGGGATCGGCCGCCAGGGCCCTCGGACCGGACCAGAGCCTGGATCGAATTCATCGAGGAACAGGCAGATTGGCTCATAGGCGCGCGCAAGCGATGGCACGAAGGCGATCCAGCGGTTGGTGTTTATCGTCGTCTGGGTCTGATCGGCTCCAGTGCGGGTTTGCTGGCCATCGTCCTTGCTGTCGGGCACCTCGTTTCGTAGCGAGCTAGCTGTAAGACCCGAAGTCCTTGAGCACAATTCTCGTCGCCTCGTGAAGCTTCGGTCGCTTTTTTGGAGCAATGGGATCAGCGGCGATGATCTGTGCCACGCGCTGATGACTGATGCGACAGCAGCCGACTCGCGGACAGACAGCCGACCGTGCTAACTCGCCTGCCGTATAAGGAGGTCGCACTCCTCTGGCTCGCGCCGCTCGTACCGTTGCCTCAGCGCGAGGCGTCGATGTGGGGGCATGAACAACGACCAGGTCACGTCGATCGATGCCGAGGACGCGGTTGCCGAGCACGCTCCTCCTATCGCTGTCGCTTGCTGCGACACGTTGCAAGCCGCGAGCGGTCGGTGTAGATGGTGAGCATTGGCGTCGGAATGAGGGCAAACCCGGTATCGGTCGTAACGATTGCATTGGCTCCGGCCATGATGGCGCTGGCGGCGTGCACCGAATCGTAGGAAGCGAGTCCGTAGTCGATCATCATGGTTGCCGCCATATCGGCGGCACGGCCTACAGGCACTGGGATGTGATCGGCGGACGTGAGCAGCTTCTCGTAACGCGTGAGTGCGTCGCGTAGGAGTCGTCCACCTCGGCGTCGCGCGCGACCATCAGCTCGGTGGCTGCGCGACTGGCCTCCCCAGCGTTCCTTCAGGGCGATCGAGAATGCTGCCTCGACAAGCTCGACGCGAAGCAGGTCGCTCGTGACCACCGATACGCCGGTCTCGACGATCCGGGCGAGGAAGCTGGCGCACGTTGGATGCAGCGGCTGGGTAGCGATCAGCGCCTCGACTACGAAGCTCGTGTCGAGCGCGATCGGATCCGGTAGCAGGAGCGCTGGGTCCTCAATGGCGAAGACGCCGCGCGTGGGGGAGCGGCGCCGGCCTGGAGGGGGCATGGCCTAGCCTCTAGCGACGGCCGTACATGCTGGGCGTCACGCGGACCTTGACCCGGAGCCCTTGTGTAGCCTGTGCGACGGCTGCGCGCTTTTCCTCGATGCTCTTGGCTGTCGCGGGACGCCGCAGCTCAGCCAGCTCCTCAGGACTAAGGCGTTCGAGCTTTCCGTTGCTGGTCTCTTTGCGTGCCACGACACTCATGGTATCCGTCGGAATGCTGCCATCGTCCCCGGATGGCACGGCGGGTGGGGAGAGCAAGGATGGCGCGGCAGGGCCGATCAGGCCGTCAACTTCGCCGGCGCGTTCAACCTGTGCTGTCGCGGGGTCGAGTGCGTCGGCGAGCCAGAAGCGCTCGGCGGCCTGCTCGATTTCGCTGTCGGTGTGTCGGGGCATTGCTCGGTTGTAGTTGTGGTCGGCGCTACTCGCTGCGCGCTGCGTGTAGCGCGGCCTTGAAAGACTCGGCATCCTCGTACACGACACCAGGATCGCTGGCAGATGTTTCGGCTGCCGATCGATGGGTGCTGCTCATCCTTCGTTCCTCCGGCCACGGAGATGGAATCCACCCCAGTTCGCCGAGGGCTTCCCGAATGCGTGCGGGAACGACGCCCTCGTTCCCAGAGCAGTAGTAGTCGAGGTAGCAGCCTCCCTTGCAGGCGAGGTGGGAGACAACGCCGCTCGCGTAGCGCCAGCTCATCGAGACGGGCTCTGCGTCGGCGTCTCGGCGGCGCCAGCGCATGTTGCAAAGCGCGCCGTACAGATCGTGCGCGAAGGCATCGTCCGTCCGCACGCGCTCGGACAGTGTTCGGAGCGCCATTTCGAATGCCTCGAACTCATCTTTCGCCGCGGTGTATGTGCCCGATTCGTCGTTGCTTTGGTGGGTTTGCATCTAAAACGCAGTGTAGCGTTTTGTCTACAATGCCTCGGGTGCGCGGACAAAGGGCGAAGTGCTGTCTAACGGCCATGAGTACCGTCATCTCCACGAAGGGGCAGAGTGGCTTGCTCGAATGGCTGCGGTGGTGCCCGGAGCATGACTGGTTCGTGAAGATCGACTCGGGGTCGACCGTGGGGCTCGACGCCGCCTGGCAGGAGACGGCGTACCTGTTCCGCTCACCGGCGAACGCGCGCCGCCTGCTTGATGCCGCCGAGGCGGCGGAGCGCGGCGAGACGGCTGAGCGTCATCTCGACCGAGAGTGAGGCTCGTCATCACCGTCCGGGACCGGGAGGACTACACCTATCGTCAGCGGCTCCGCTCGACATCGCATGGTCATGCGAGTCATGCTTCTGGAGCTGGGTCGGCTTACCCGAGCAGCCCAGGGTCCGGCGGATTCGGGTCGGCTGCGTGCACGGTGGTGCTGATGTGATGGACGACCACATCGCTTGGACGAGCCAGCAGCGGTTGGACCTGGTCGCGATAGCGACGGTAGTGACTCGTGTCGTAGTGCTCGCGTAGGGCCGTCTCGGTGCTCCACGAGCCCAGCAGCACGAACTCACCGGGCTCCTCGACGGCTAGCAAACGGAAGTCGGTGCATTGAGGCTCGGCGCAGCTCGCGTCGGCGAGCTCGCGTAGCAGCGCACGTAGCTCGGGCTCAAGCGCGGCCCGTCCGTGCATCTCTGCGACGAGTAGGACGCTCATGATGTCGGTGCCACGGCGGTATCGAACTCAAACGCAACGCGTGCGACCGCTCCGGACTCCTCAGTCGGTGATGCGCACATCCTCGCGAACGTCAGCGCCTCAGCTGGCAGCTCGTGCGGCGGCTCGTGGTATTGGTCAAGTTCCATGCGACCTCCGAAGCGATCTCACTCGAACGGCACGATCCTACTCACTAGGCATCGCGGGTACGGCCTCGGTCGCCACCCGCAAAGGACGCGGAGGTCATTGGCCGCGCTGCTGAGGAAGCCTCGACATCTGCGGCGAACTTGTCACGTGCTGGAAGAGGAAGCCGTGTGCGGAGTCCGGATAGATCTTGACCGTAGTGTGCCAGCGCATGATGTACTACACCGTTGCCGAGTTGCTGGTCACCGATCCCGCCTGGATACGAGGCTATGTTGCAGAGGTCACCGGGATGGTCGAACGCCACGGCGGGCGCTATCTCGCGCGCAGCCCGCGCGTCGAGACAGTCGAGGGCGAGCCGCGCGATGGTTTGGTGATGGTGCTCATCGAGTGGCCCTCGGCCGAGGCCGCGCACGCGTTCTATGAGAGCGAGGAGTACCGGCCTCACCGCGAACGCCGTCGGGCTGGTGCCGAGAACCGGTTCGTGCTCGTCGCCGGCGAGGACGTAAACGGAGCGGCGCGGATCCCTGACTGAGCGCTACGGGCGCACACGGTCAGAGGTTTACGGTCAGGGGTACGTACTCATGGTCGCGGGCAGGTCGGCTCACGTCACCAAGCTCGATCTCCGAATGCATGGCTGCTCACGCGCTGGTCGCCGCGGCGGCGTCGCTCGGGCTCGATGGCGGGATCTCGTCGGGCAGGTCGCCGCTGGGCCATGACTGCCAGGGGAACCCCCCGCGCGCGTGGCGCAGCCTGTAGGCGAGCGCACCGTGGGCGTTCATCGCGTGCCACGCGGCGTGCGTGGTCAGCGTGAACTTGGGGATCCAGAAGCGCTCCTCGATCGGGTCAAGCGGTGTTGGCGCCGGCGCCAGGTCGACGTCGGCGGCGACGTGGCCCTCGCCGTCCTCGAGCGTCAGGCGCGCGAGGATCGTGCCGTCGCGGTCGCAGATCTGGGACTCGCCGAGCATCTGCGTCTTCCACGGAACGCCCGGGCCGAGCGGCGTTTCGCCCTCGATCGCGCCGACGTGGGAGGCATTGGCGACCGGCGCGCCCGTCAGCCGCGCCACCTGGCCGGGGAGCGCGTGTGCCTGCGCGCGCCAGATCGCGTGCTCGCGCTCGGCCCACCAATGCAGCGGGCCGGGCCACTCGAGCGGCATCGACGGCCAGCACATCCCGCCCAGCACGACGTGCGCGCCGCCCGCGCGCACGCGCGCGGAGGTGCGAAAGCGCGCCCACTCCCAGCCCGACATCAGCCCGACCTCGCAGCCGAGCGTCTCGCTTCGCGTCACTCCCAGGTCGTCGCCGCCCACGTAGAAGTGCTGCTCCCACGCCGTCGGGATGTCCTTGTCGTGCAGGTGCACCGCGCCGTCCGGCTCGGCAAGCACGAACGTGCCGTAGGTGTGCGCGCCGCGCACGGCGATGAAGCCGCCGCCGATCGCGCAGCCCAACTCGCGCGCGAGCCGTGTGAGCAGCTGAAACGGCTGGCCGTCCACCGGCCGCGCCGTGCCCCTGAGCACCTTCGCGAACACGTTCGGCGTGGTGCACGCCTCCGGGACGAGGATCACCTCCGGCGAGTGCTCGCGGTGGGCGTCGCGGATCAGGTCCTCGATCCGCTCGAGGTTGCGCGCGACCTCGCCCAGCGCGAGGGCCGGCTGGACGACCGCGATGCGCGTCATGCGACCACCTCCTCGTTGACGACCTCGTCCGCCGCCCTCGTCGCTGTGGTCGTGGGTGTGGCCGTGAGCGATGCCTGCGCCGGCTTCGGCGGCGCAGGCCAGTCGGCTCCGGGGTGCTCGGAGCCCGGGATCGTGCGGGTCGAGCGGAAGCGCCCGGCACGCTGCTCGAAGTGGACCGCCAGCCCGGTGCGCAGTTCGGGGAGCAGGCGGCGCAACGTTGGCAGGCGCGGTTGCTCGCCGTGCCACATTGCGGCCGCGAGCGCGCGTGTCATTCGCGGCACGGTCACGATCTGCTGCGGCGTGCGTGCGCGCCCGAACACGTCGGTGATGTCCGGGTCGGTGGTGCGCCCCGCGTCGCGAACCAGCTCGCAGAGCAGCGCCGACTGGCGCTCCACGCGCGTGTCGGAGTTCGCGAAGTGGTAGGCCGGCAAGCACTCGCGATCGCGGGCCGCCTCCCACGCGCGGGTCGCGCGGTCGACCGCGTCGGCATCGTCGAGCACGGGCAGTACCTGCTCAGCGAGCGTGCGTCCCGCGAACATCGCGTCCCGCATGCCCTGCCCCGTGACCGGGTCCTTGAAGTGCCCCGCGTCTCCCGCCAGCGCCCAGCCGGGACCGGAGGACGCGCGGAAGAACGCCGGCGCTTCACCCGTCGAGCGCAGCTTCGTTCCCGTCGTCGCGCCCGCCACGCGCGCGGCGAGGCCCGGATGCTCCGCGAGCTTGTGCTGCCAGTAGCTCTCGGGGTCCGCACGCGCGTCGCCCGCCTCGTCGCGGTGACCCATGAACAGGACCAGCAGGCGCCCTACCGGCGTGCTCGGAAAGGCGAACGCGAACGAGTCGCCTTCGCGCCACTGGCAGTAGGTCTCGGCCTCGATCCCACCCGCCAGCGGATCCTCGAGGTAGCGGAAGACCAGGCCACGGCCGTTGCGCGAGATCCGGTAGGGCGTCCACGCGCCCACCAGCGCAGCGACCGTCGAGCGCCGGCCGTCGGCGCCGACGAGCAGCGTGCAAGCGAGCTCGTGCTCGGTGCCGTTGCCGTTGCGGTAGCGCACGCCGACAACGCGCCCGCCGCGCCAGCGTAGCGACTGCACCGTACAGTGCTCGCGCACTTCCGCGCCCTGCTCGCGCGCTGCCCGCACCAGTTGCACGTCCTGCTCCTCGCGCGGGACGCACACGCCGTAGTCGATGCCGTCCGCCGCCGGTCGCAGCCGCTCCAGCGCGCTGATGCCCTCGACCACAATGCGCGCCCAGCGCACCCGCGAGGGCTGCAGTTCGAGGATGCGCGGCAGCGCCCCGAGCTTCGCCAGCTCGCTCGTGCCCGCGGGCATCAGCACATGGGTCGAGAGCTGGTCGGACGGGAAACCCATCCTGTCGAGCACCACCACCCGGCGCCCCGCCCGCGCCAGCGGAGCCGCCACCGCGCAGCCCGCCAGGCGCGCTCCCACGACCACCACATCAACCGGCTCCGCCGCCGCGCGCCGGCGGCGGTCGGCATTCCAGGCCGCGGCCCCGCCGCTCGCGCTGTCAGGCGGGCGATTCACGGCCCGGCCGTTCCTGCCAGCGCCGCTCCATCGTCCTGAGCATCTGTGGGTAGACGACCAGGTATCGGAACGGCTTGATCGCGGCCATGTAGGCGTTCCCCAGGAGGCCGTTCGGCTTCACGTAGACCGCCATCTGGCCCCGGTAGTTGCCGCTCTCATCGGCGACCCAGCCGAAGTGCAGAATGCCGTGCATCGTTTGGTTGGCGATCTCGGCGGCGAACTCGTCGTCGATCAGATAGAGCGAGGTGAATGGGAGACCCGCGAATTTCGGCCCAGTCGCGGTGCGTAGGTCATCGGGCAGCCGCTCGCGAAGCGTCGTCACCCTCGACCCGAATCCCGAGCCCGGATCGTCCAGGCCAAACAGGTCGCCGAGCTTCCACCGCAGCGACAACAGCGCCCGCGTCGCGCGGGACGCGGCCTTCGCCGGATCAGCTGCGGCAAAGCCCTCGACGAGGAGCGGGAACTCGTCGATTCGACCGGATGTCGGCAGCGCCCATACATCCTCGAGCCGAAAGTCGCCGGCGAGCTCGTGGATCCGCCAGGGCCTGGAGGTGTGCGCTGTGTTCGGGAGTTTCATCTCACCTCCGTGCCCTGGTGTCGGAGCCGGCGAGGTTCGCGTCGACGCCACCACGCGGTGCGTTCGCTTCCCCGAATTTTGGGCGTGTGTTTGAGTGCTTCGAGTCCGTCACCAAAACTCCACCAGATGGCTGTCTCTGGTCTCCATCCATACGGCAGCGTATAGTTGAATGCTAGCATCATCACCGGGAGTGTCAACACCGAACCAAACGCGATAGGGCGATGGCGCCCCCGACCCGTACGCCTCGCAGCAGCTGGATCGAAGAGGGCCTGCGCGCGCTCGGCGCCGGCGGCCCGGACGCCGTCCGGATCGAGTCCCTGGCCCAAGCATTGGGCGTCAGCAAGGGCGGGTTCTACTGGCACTTCAGCGACCGCCAGTCGCTGCTCGAGGAGATGCTGGACGCATGGGAGCACACGTGGGTGGACGAGGTGATCGAGGCGGTCGAGGCCGAGGGCGGGGACGCACGGTCGAGATTGAGGCGGCTGTTCGCGCTGGCCGCCGCCTCGGGCGGCGAGCTGTTGAAGATCGAGCTGGCGATCCGCAACTGGGCCCGGCGCGAGGAGGCGGCTGCCGAGCGATTGCGGCAGGTCGACAACAGGCGCATGAACTACATGCGCTCCCTGTTCGGAGCCATCTGCGAGGACGACGACGATGTCGAGGCCCGCTGCCTGCTGGCCTTCTCGCTGTTCATCGGCGGCCACTTCGTCAGCGTCGATTACGGCGGACGCAGCCGGGCAGAGGCGGCGGAGCTGGCCCTGGAGTGGCTCATCCGATAGGGCAGCGTTCAGATCTCGCTCGCGCCGCCTCTCACGTTGCCGGTGATCTGTGAGCAGACGGTCGCCACCCGCCGACGTCGCGGCAGGCATACTGGCCTGATGTACATGAGCGGGGCACCATCCTCGCCGGCGGGTCCGGCCGAGGCGGGAGACGCGATCTGCTGGCCGCCGGCGATCGCGCTTGCGCGTAGGGCGCAGATCCTGCGTTTCAGCCAGCGCCAGATCGAGTTCGTGTTCCGCGCGCGGCGCGAGTGCGGCGAGGTCTTTCAGATGCAGGCGGGGATCGTGGGCGGGACGGTTGTGAGCGGCCACCCCGACCACGCCCGCTCGCTGTTCACCGCGCGGCCCGAGCACGTGCCGTCGCTGACGGCGGAGTCCCCGCTGCGCCCGATCGTCGGGTCGGGGTCGGTGCTGACCGCCAACGGCCCGCGCCATCTGCGCCAGCGCAAGCTGTTGCTCCCTCCCTTCCACGGCGATGCGATCGAGCGCTATCGGCAGATGATCGCCGAGGCGACCAACCGCGAGCTCGAGCGCTGGCCGATCGGCAGTCCGTTCGCGCTGGCGCCGCGGATGCAGGCGATCACGCTCGACGTGATCATGTCCGGCATCTTCGGCATCGGGGAGCGGCCCGCCCGCGGCACCGCCGAGCACCGTCTGCGCTCCACGATCAAGTACCTCACCAGGCTCTCCACGTCCCCGCTCGCAAAGCTCGGCGAGCTTACCAACATGGGCAGCCAGGAGCCCGTCGGACTGATGCGCAGCGCCATCGCGCTGCTCGACCGCGCCACCTACCCGATCATCGCCGCGCGCCGACGCGCCGAGGATCTCGCCGAGCGGGGCGACATCCTCTCGCTGCTGCTCTCCGCGCGCACCGAGGATGGCGAGCTGCTCTCGGATCGGGAGCTGCGCGACGAGCTGCTCACGCTCGTGCTGGCCGGCTTCGAGACGACTGCCAACTCGCTGGCGTGGACGTGGGAGC
Organism: uncultured Solirubrobacterales bacterium; assembly: GCA_963764915.1. Taxonomy (GTDB): domain Bacteria; phylum Actinomycetota; class Thermoleophilia; order Solirubrobacterales; family Solirubrobacteraceae; genus Palsa-744. The sequence goes on from CAVXUO010000001.1 coordinate 185,436, forward strand.
GGCTGGTGCGCGCACCCACGGCGTATGAGCGACTGCGCACCGCCGTGCGCCGCGACGAGCAGGCGACGGAGCACGTCGAGGCGGCGATCGTCGAGGGCATGCGCTGCCGTCCGGTGATCCCGATCGTCGGTCGCCGCGTCACCGTGCCGTGGCGGCTGGGGGAGTACGTCCTGCCGGCGGGAACGGGGCTGAGCATCAGCATCCTGCTTGTCCACCACCGTGAGGACGTCTACCCCGAGCCCTTCGCCTTCCGTCCCGAACGGTGGCTGGATCAAAAGCCCGGAACGTATGAGTGGCTGCCTTTCGGCGGCGGCACCCGACGCTGCCTTGGCGCCGCGCTGGCGATGGCCGAGCAGCGGATCGTGCTGCACGCGATCGCCCTACAGCTCGACCTCGAAGCCGACCGGCCCGAGCCCGAGCACGCCCAGCATCGCAACGTCACGATGATCCCCGCGCGTGGCGCGCGTGTGGTGCTGCGCGGTCGTGCCGTCTAGGATGGCGCAGCGGTGAGCTCGCAATAGACCTCTGAGGACCGCGGCTGCACGGGGAAGGTGACGGCCCCGGCGGTCACCATCGGCCTGGGACCCGATGGCCTCATGCTTCTGATTGTCACGCTGGGCGCTCGGGCGCCGGCTCGGCCAGCGCGAGCAGCATCAACCCCACCCAGGTGTCGACCAGCGTGGTGTCGTCGACCTGGGCTGGGATGCCGAGAACGTCGCGCAGCAGGCGGGAGGAGAGGAGCGATCCGAGGCCGAGGGCAGCGATGGCGGCGGCCTCCTCGTCTGCGATCGGACGTGCCGCGCGTTCGGCGATCCACGCGGCGAAGCCCTCGAAGGTGGAGCTCACCAGTTGGTCGACGGCGGTTTTCAGCAGCTGTGGTTGGTGGCGCGCTTCGGAGGCGAGGATGCGCAGCAGCTCCGACTCGCTGTCGAGCTCGGCGAGGATGTAGCGAGCCGTCAGCGTCAGTTCGGCCCTGAGGTCTCCCAACGATCCGAGCACCTGCCGAATCTGACGGAGTGCGCCGAGTCGCGCGAGCTGGCGCTCGATGCCGGCGGCGAGCACCGCTTCCTTGCTGGCGAAGTGGTGGTAGATGCCACCCGCTCCCGGCGTGAGTCCGGCGGCGGCCTCGATCTTGGCGATGCTGGTGGCGGTGTAGCCGTGCTCGCTGAACAGGTGCATCGCCTCGTCGACGATGCGCTCGCGGGTGGTGCTCGGCGCGGGCTTGTCCAAGGTTTTGGCTGTTGTGCTTGACATCGGCTCGACTAAGTATACACTTAGCCGGAGTCAGTTGCTGGTGGGGAGGTGTGGAGTCGATGGTAGAGGTAGTCAGCGACAGAGAAGGAGACGTATTCATGTCCGACGCCGGGTTTCTCCCAAATGCACCTGACGCCGCGCCCAAGGGCGACGGCATCGACCGCGGACGCTTGCGACGGACCGCTCCGCTGGTCGGGCTCACCGCGCGTACCGCCGGCGAGGCGGTGGTGGTAGGGCTGCGCAGCAAACTCACCGGCGCGGACACCACCGAGTTCCACGTCCGAACGGCGGAGCGCTACGCCGAGCTGCTCGGCCGTTCCAAGGGCGCGCTGATGAAGGCCGGTCAGATGCTCTCGCTCACGTCGGTCGGTCCGGCGGTGGGGGAGGAGTTCCAGGCGACCTATCGGGCGGCGCTGACGCGGCTGCGCAACGAAGCACCGCCGATGGCGCCGGAGCTGGCGCGGGAAGTACTCGAACGTGAGCTCGCCCGCTCCGCCGAGAGCGCGTTTGCCGAGTTCAACTGGGAGCCGCTCGCCGCGGCTTCGATCGGCCAGGTGCACGCCGCCCGGCTGCACGATGGTCGCGACGTCGCGGTGAAGATCCAATACCCCGGGGTGGCGGACGCGATCCGCGCCGATCTCAAGAACAACGAGCTACTCGCTACCTTCCTGAAACTGATCACCGGTCTATCCGCAAGAAAAATGAGCTTCGACCTGCGGGGAGCGGCGCAGGAGATCGGCGAACGCATCACCGAGGAGCTCGACTATCGACTCGAGGCAGCCAACCAGAGCGAGTTCGTCGAGCTCTACCGCGATCACCCATTCATCAAGATCCCGCGAGTGATCGACGAGCTCAGCGCCGATCGGGTGCTGACGCAAGAGCTCGTGCAGGGAAAATCTTGGAGTGTCGCGCTGGCCGCCGACCAGGAGCTGCGCAACAGCTGGGCCGAGGCCATCCACCGCTTCACATATGGCTCCTACCACCACTTCTATATGTTCAACGCCGACCCCCACCCGGGGAACTACCTCTTCCATGAGGACGGCAGCGTCAGCTTCCTCGACTTCGGTTGCGTCAAGCGCCTCCAGCGCGAGCAGGTCGAGTCGCTGAACTTGGTCATGCGCGAAGCCCTGAGGGGTGATGTGGGGGAGACCTGGCGGGTCAGCGTGGAGGGCGGGTTCCTCAAACCGTCGGGCTCGCTCACCTCCGATGAAGCCTTCGCCTACTGGCACGACCCGATCGAAATGTACTGGGGTGAGCAGCCGTTCACCGTGACGCCAGAGTACGTGGCAAGGCTGATCGAACTTCGTTACTCGCCGACCAGTCGGCTGGCGAACGTGTATCGCCACCTGGTTGCTCCCGTCGCCTACACGATCATGAGCCGCATCGACATCGGGGTGATGTCGCTGGTTGCCGAGCTGCGCGGAACGGCGGAGTGGGCGGCGATCGCCGCCGAGTACTTCGAGGACGCGGATCCCGCCACTCCCATGAGCAAAGCCGATCACGCCTACCGTGAGCAGCGCCGAGCGGAGAGCAGCCATGTCTGATTGGGCGGCTTGGCCGTTTCCGACCGATGATCCCTACCCCGCCTACCACGCCGCGCGGGCTCAGGCGCCCGTGCAGTGGAATGAGCGGCTCGGCGCTCATCTCGTGCTCTCTCACGAGCACGCCGCAGCTGTTCTGCGTAGCCCCGAGTGGAGCTCCGATCCGCGCAACAGCCCCCAGTTGCTCGCCTCCTTCGGCGGGCCGGGATCAGGATCTGAAATGTGGAGCGAGTCGCTGCTGATGAGCGACCCACCGACCCACACGCGGCTGAGGAGTGCCGTCAACCGCTTCTTCACCCCTCACGCGGTACAGCGGATCCGCGAGCGCGTCACCGCGATCGTCGACAGCGCGTTCGCGCCACTCGCCGAAGGCGAGGCGATCGAGCTGATGAGCGAGCTTGCCTACCCAATCCCGCTCGCGGTGATCGCGGAGCTGTTCGACGTCGGCCTCGAGGGCGCGGAAGTGATTCGCGCGCAGACGCCGACGCTGGCGCGGATGCTCGAGCTCGACCCCACGCCCGAGGAGCTGGAGGCGATCGGCACAGCGGCGATGGCGGTGATGCTGTTCCTCGTCCCGGTCGTCGCCCAGCGGCAGCGTGATCCGGGCGAGGACCTGTTGAGCGCGCTGATCCATCCACCCGACGGCGGCGTCGCGCTGGAGACCGACGAGATCATCACGATGTGCTTGCTGCTGCTCGCCGCCGGCCACGAGACGACGTCGAACCTGATCGGCAACGGCACGCTAGCGCTGTTCGAACATCCCGAGGAGCTCGACTGGCTGAGGCGGAACCCCGACCTGTCCGCGCAAGCTGTGGAGGAGCTGCTGCGGTACGACAGCCCCGCCCAGGTGGCCTCCCGTGTTGCCCACAACGATCTCGTGCTCGGCGAAGTCCAAGTGCGCAAGGGCCAGCAAGCGCTCGTCGTGCTCGGCGCCGCCAACCGCGATCACGGACGTTATCCAGACCCGGATCGCCTGGACCTGAAACGCACCGGGCCGCCGCATCTCGCCTTCGGCAACGGTCCGCACTACTGTGTCGGCGCCGGTCTCGCTCGACTGGAGGCGCAGGCGACCTTCAACCGGCTGGCACTATCGGCGTTGAGACCTAGAGCAGGCAATTGGTCGCATCGTCGGGAGCGCTCTCGCACCTTCCGGCGGCTGCAAAGCCTGCACATCGGCGGCAGCCCCTCGCTGCATTCACCGCACACGCTCGATGCCGTGCCGACTCCGTAGGCGGCCGGGGAACCTGTGCGGGAAAGTCAATCTTCGACCGAGGCACGCAACATATGTGCCGGCCCGTTTGGCGCGGTGTACGACTACTACATCGAACGGCCGTGGCTGGCGCGGCTCGTGCTCGGGCTGATGTGGGGGGTCGATCCGCGCCCCTTCTACCGCAGCCTGGCAGCGGTTGAGGAGGTGCCGGAGGGAGCGACGATCCTCGACGTCCCGTGCGGCGGCGGGGTCGCACTGCGCGGTCTGCGTCCGGATCAGCATGTCTGCTGGATCGGTGTGGACGTCGAGCCCGCGATGCTGCACCGGGCGCGCCGCCGCGCCGCCCGATTGCCCTCGGTTCGGACACGTCTGATCGAAGGTGACATGACCGCGCTGGCGCTCGAGGATCGCGCCGCCGACCTGTGTCTCAGCTACGGCGGCCTTCACTGCGTGCCCAATCCCGAAGCGGCGCTCGCTGAGATGACGCGCTGTCTGCGGCCCGGCGGGCGTCTGGTGGGAAGCACTTTCCTGGCGGAGGGCAGCCGCCGCCAGCGGCTGCTGCTGCGGATCGATGACTTCGGTCGCACCGGCACCGCCGACGATCTGAGGCGGTGGCTGCGGGAGTGCGGGCTGACCGATGTGTCGGTCGATCGCGAGGAGGGTCTCGTGGTCTTCAGCGCTCGACGGCCGTGACCTGTCGAGTTGTTCTGGGTCTGCGGCGCGCGGTGACCGTGACCCAGTCGAGCTGTCCTGGTCTTCAGTGCGCAGCGACCGTGACCTCTCGAGCCGCGCAGTCCTACACCGACCGCGCGTTCATCCCGCGTTGCACTTGCGCGCCTCGGCGAACGTCACGAGGCGCCTGCCGTCTTCGTCCCATAGCTTGAGCGCAACCGCCCGCAAGGCGTCCCATAGGCGGAGCGTCGGCACCGCGTGGAAGATCGCATTCTCGTCATGTGCCCGGCGCAGGTTGTAGTTGGGGATGCGCGCATTCAGGTGGTGGACGTGGTGGTAGCCGATGCTCCCCGTGCAGAAGCGAAGCGGAGCCGAGAGCTTCAGATACGAGCTTCCCCGTAGTGCGGCATCCCGATAGTTCCATTCCTCGCCGCTCTCCCAGTAGGCGTCCTCGAACTGGTGCTGGACGTAGAACAGCCAGATGCCGATCGACCCGGCCAGCAGAGCGGGTGGCCCACACACGAGCAGGTAGTCGCGCCAGCCGATCGCCACACACAGAAGGCCCACGATCGCTGCGAGTGCCACGTCGGTGGCGAGCACGCTTCGGCGCATGCGCGGGCGGGCATCGCGAGCGACGATGCGCGGCCCGATGATCATCGCCACGATCGGCCCGATGCCGAACATGATCAGCGGGTTGCGCAGCAGGCGGTAGCCGAGCCGGCCACGCCACGGCAGTGCGCGGTATTCCGCGACGGTCAGCGTGCGGACGTCTCCGGTGCCGCGGCGATCGAGGTCGCCGGAGCTCGCGTGGTGTACCGCATGGTCGTGGCGCCAGCGGACGAATGGCGAGTACAGCAGCAGGCCCGTGGCGATACCCAGCCACGCATTGGCGCGCCTCGACTGCAGGAAGGATCCATGCGTGCAGTCGTGGAAGACGATGAACGTGCGTACGAGGAAGATCGCCGTCGGGAGGACGAGGACCAGCGTCAGCAGGTATGACACTCCGAGCAGCACATACATCGCGACCGACAAGCCGAGATACGGCGCGACCGATGTGGCGAGACACAACAGCGCCCGCGGGCGGTTGGCCTTGGCGTAGGGGGCCAGCTGCTCACGCCACCGGCGCGGGTTGTCCTGGGGCTCTTGGCCCACGGCGTGATCCGCGGAGGGCGCCTGGTGGGCCAAGCCACTGGAGGTGGGGTCGGCTGGCAGCTCCTGCAGCTCGGCGGAGATCATGCGATCCCACCCGAGGTATGCCCTCTCCGATAGGGGCGGGACTGCTCTGTCATGGCCTCTCCTTTTGGCTGCGCATGACACCGCTTGCGGTTCGGAGGCGATGGCCGACCCTAACCGCGTGGAGCGGGACTCAAGCGAGCTGCCCTGGCGACCGGCCGGTCGCCGGAATTCAAGCTAGCAGATGCTGACCCTCGTAGTTCTCACCCCCCGAGCCCACAGGTCTCACCGAGCTCCGACGCGACGAAGCTGGCGGCCGGTCGCCGCTGGCCTCGAGCGTGAGCGTGGCGAGGGCGGGGATGAGGTAGACATCGACGGTCGTCTGCCTGGAGGTCAACGTGAGCGCGCACGTTCCGCTTGCCGGTGCAGGCCCCGCCGAATTTGTAGAACACCGAGTCCGCCGGGCTCATCAACCTCGGTGCCGCGGCGGCGGGATTGAAGGGGGGTGAGCTCTGCGCAGCTACTCGGCTGAACTCCCGTGAGGCCGTGGCGCTGATCGGTGGCGAATGTGGCGAGGTCGAGTTGCAGGCACTGCGATCGTCCTCGGACGGTGATGCGCACCAGCCAATGGTGTGAGTCGATGTGGCCCACCAGCTTCACCGTACAGCGCTGGCCGCAGTCGGCGCCATCGAACGCGGCGAGGGTGCGGGCCGCGTCGGCTGTTGCGAGTTGACGTTCCGGCAGACGCCAGTTGGCGGTGTCCCGGTCGCGAAGATAGATCCAGGCGACCAGGCCGACGCAAGCGCTCAGCAGACCGAGGGTGACACCCAGCCATCTCATGGTGGCTCCAGGCCGAGGGTGATGCCTGGCCTTCTCATGCCGGCTCCACACTGAGAGCGATGCCCGGCCATCGCATGTGGGTTGCAGACCAGGGGCGGACGCCGAGCCATCTCATTTCGGCTGCAGCCAGAATGCCTGCACCTCGCGCTGGCCGTCGCGCGCGCGAAACAGCGGGCCGATCGCCACGATGTGGGCGCCCCAGCTCGGCGTTGGCGCTCCTTCGGGCAGGCGTACGAGCACGATGTGAAAGTCGCCCACCACCGCCACGTGCGTCTCGAGCGGTCCCGGTCCGTGGGTGGAGTCGATCACGCGTCCTTCGATGCGTGCGCAGTACGCCAGCCGTTTGCGGTCCTCGCGGGGGTCGCCCTTCGTGCACCATGCCACCCACGCGGGCAGCGCGGCGGCGTCTCGTCGCACCGCCGGCGGCCGGTAGGTCAAGATCGTGAGCGAGCCCTGCGCGGAGGCGAGCAGCAGTCCACACAACAGCAGTGCGGCGGCCACGGCTGTGACGCGCCACAGCCGCGGCCGGTCGAGTGCTGTGTGCACAGACGCAAGGCCGCGGCGGGTGGCGCTCATGCTCGAGCTGGCGGTTGAGGGCTCCGCCGCCGGCTCAGAGCATCAGGTCGAACGGGAAGCTGCTCGGCAGCAGCCGCGAGAGCTGATATGCCAGCCCGATCTCCTGTGGGCCGAGCGCACGGTTGAAGAGCTTCACTTCGTCGATGCTCCCGCTGAAGCCCGACTCCGGGCACCAGGGGTAGTTGCCGATCGCGAATTCGTTGGAGGTGGGCAGCCCGTAGGCGATCGGCGTCGTGTCGGGCGTTCCCGATCCGACCTGACGCCCGTCGACGTAGAGGCGTATGGTGGAGCCGTCGTAGGTGCCTACCACGTTGTGCCACTGCCCGTTCCACACGCTCTGGCCGGCGTCCGGGGAGAGCGTCCACGACAACCCGTCGTTTGCCGACACGTAGAACTCGAGGCCGCCGTCGGTGCCGGTGTAGAGGCCGTAGGAGGCGGCGAAGCAGCCATTTGCGCCCTTGGCGGCGATATAGCGATACTCGCCCGGGCTGGCGGGGCTCTTGATCCAGGCGCTGACGCTCACCGACGCGGGTTCCAGCGAGGGGCTGTCGGGCACCGTCACCGCCGCGGCGTTGCCGTCGAAGGCGAGCCCACCCTGAAAGCGTCCCTGCGTCCATGTGGCGAGCCCTTGGAGGGTGCCATCGTTGTGACGCCCGGAGTAGTCGTGGGCGACCGTGCCTTTACCTTCATTGAACGCCCAGTCACCCACCGGCAGGATCTCTGCCATCGCGGGTGCTGCCGTCGCCAGAAACGCCGTCGCGGCGAGTCCCACAATCCACTTGACTGCCCTCATGAAAACCTCCATGTCACGGTTGAGTGAGGCCGCGTCCTGACGCGCCTTGCTCTGAGAGAACGTGCTCGTGGCAATCCATCTTTTACGCGGCCGCGGGTGAGAGGCACTCACAGTCCCCGCTCTGTACCCACGCCCCGGGGTCGTTGCTGCGCTCGCCCCCCGGCTGCCGACCTTGTGCAAATGCTCACGCCGAGGCTCAGCTGCGACGCCCCGCGGCCTGGGATCGGTGCGACGCTCGCGCGCCGGCCTGCGGGTCTCTACGCTCGCGCCGGCCTGCGGGTCTCTACGCTCGCGCCGGCCTGCGGGTCTCTACGCCCGCGCGCCGGCCTGCGGGTCCAGTCGCGACATGCTCACCGCCACGTTCAGCTGTGAGGTGGCCCCGCCCAGGTACAGGCCCTTCACCGGTGGCACGTCGGCGTAGAAGCGGCCGTGTCCGATCTTCACATGGGTCTCGCCCGCGAAGCGCCGGTTGGTGGGGTCGGCCCCCACCCACACCGGCTCGCCGTGGGCCGGTGGGTTGGAGTCCCCTGGCAGCAACACCTCCAGCCAGGCGTGCGTGTCCACCTCGACCGAATCGCTGCTCCCGTCCGCCGGCGCTGCCCACAGGTAACCCGACACGTAGCGCGCGGCGATCCCGCGCCGGCGCAGCAGCACCAGCGAGAGGTGCACGAAGTCCTGGCACACCCCCGCGCCGGCCTGCAGCAGGTCGCGGACGGTCGAACCCACGTAGGTGACTCCCGGGCGGTACTCGAAGCGGTCGGGCACCAGCTGGCACAGTTGCTGTACCGCCTCAAGCGGATTGGCGGCGTCGAGCTGCTCCTCCAGCTCTCGCAGGCCCTCGATTGTGGGCTGATCCTGCCACGGCAGCGCAAACTCACCCGCGGCGTCCTGGTAGGAGCTGCTCGCCAGGCTTGCCCACGAGCCTGCCGGCGGGATCGAAGGCTCGGAGGTCACAACCCGTGCGCGCACGTCGATCGTCAGCCGCTCGTGGTCGGTGGGGACGCCGAACTCCAGCACCTCGGTGCCGAAGTAGTCGAGGTGGCGGCTGACGCGCGCCTCGGGGTCGATGCGCGTGTGGAACTCGTCACAGCGCTGCGAGGAGGTCGTCGCCGGGCGCACCCGCAGCGCGTTGAGGTTGTCGGTGACGGGGTCGCCGTAGCGGTACTCGGTCAGGTAGCGGATCGCGAAGTGCAAGTCTCGTTCACCTCTCCTGCCCATCCACATTGCTCGGACCCCTGGCCGAGCGGCGGATCGCGAAGCGCACCGCTCCTTCGCCCCCGCTCCCCGCCGGGGTCGCCCCCGCGAAGTAGCGCTCCGCCACGTCCTGGTCGAGACGGGCGAGCTCCTGCTGGGTGCGCTCGCAGATCCCGGTCAGCTCCGCGCCTTCGGGCAGCGCGCGGCGCTGAAAGTCCAGATCGGCCGCCAGACGGCTGACGCGCAGCACCGGCTTTGAGTTGCGCGGACCGGCGTCGGCGGCGGTGAACACCTCGTGCAGCGTGTCCACGCACGCCGCCACGCTGTCGGGGTAGGCGCGCTCGAACAGCAGGAAGCGGGCGACCGGCTGGGCGTTGGGCGGGGCGGTGACCGCGCGCAAGTAGGCGTGGAAGCCGCCCACCGCCTGCAGCAGGATCAGCGCGTGCCCGTCGGCGGGGGGCGCCTCGCGGGCACCGCCGACGGAGGCGGAGGTCGGCAACGCGATCCGCAGCATCCGCAGCACCATGTCCGCGACCTCGATCATGCCCCCCGCGTCGAGGAAGCACTTCGCTTCGTCGCGCAACATCGAGCGATCGGCCACGCCCCAGATCAGCGCCGTGCGCTGCTTGACGTACTGCGAGGCGAGGTAGGGGCCGGCGGGGGCTGCCCAGCCAGGCTGCCCGCCGCCGCGCAGCCCGAGCGCGGTGGTGTTGATCGCCTCCCACATCTCCGCGCTGATCACGTCGCGCACGGTGCGCGCCCCCTCGCGCGCGCGCTCGACGCTCGCCAGCATCGAGCCCGGCCGTCGCGCGTCGAGCGTGAGGCCGCCGAGTGCCCTGCCGTTGCCGCCCGCCTCGCCGTCGAGCTCCGTGTCCCCGAGCATCGCCAGCAGCCCGTGCGAGCCGAAGCTGACGCCGGGCACGCGGTCGGAGGTGCCCTGCAGCTCGGCCTGGAACACCGCCTCCACGGCGCGTGCGGTGAACTCGGCGCGCGCGAGGTTGCGGCCCAGCCAGTACAGCTCGTGGGCGATCCTGGCCAGCATCGGCTATCCCCGCTCCGGCGGGAGGCGATGCGTGGTCGATGTTGGTGGTTGGCCCAGCTGGGAGCGGACACGGTTGGGCAGAGTTGCGGCGTGGCGGTCCGGCCATTCGCCCAAGGGGTCGCATTCCGGGGGGAGGAGGGGGGAGGGGCGCGGGCCGTGCTCCTGCTGCTGTTGTTGCTGCTGGCCGGTCCACGCGCCGTAGCGCAGGTCGGGCAGCGCCGGCGGCGTCGTGTCGGCGATCGTCGGCCCCGCCTGGTCGGCGTCGTCGCCATCCTGCAGCACCCACGTGTCCTTCGAGCCGCCGCCGCGCGAGGAGTTGACGATCATCGACCCCTCCTCCAGCGCCACCCGCGTGAGGCCGCCGGGGACGATGTCGATGTGCTCGCCGAACACGGCGAACGGCCGCAGGTCCACGTGGCAGGGCCGCAACCCGCCGTCGCCGTCCACCGTGGGGACGGTCGAGAGGCGCACCAGGTCCTGGGCGATCCACCGTTCGGGGTGCGCGCGGATCACCCCCTCCATCCGCTCCAGCTCGTGCTCCTCGGCGTGCGGGCCGATCAGCACGCCGCGGCCCCCCGACTCGCCGGTCGGCTTCACCACCAATTGCTCGATGCGGCCGAGCACGTGCTCCAACACTTCCGGGTCTGAGAGCAGGTAGGTGCGAACGTTCTCGAGGATCGGCTCCTCCGCCAGGTAGAAGCGGATCATCTCCGGGACGAAGCAGTAGATCGCCTTGTCGTCCGCCACCCCGGTGCCGAACGCGTTGGCGATCGCCACGCTGCCCGCGCGGTAGGCCCGCACCAGGCCCGGCACCCCCAACAGCGAGTCGGGGCGGAACTCCAGCGGGTCGACGAAGTCGTCGTCCAAGCGCCGGTACACGGCGTGCACGCGCTCCAGGCCCCGGGTGGTGCGCATGTACAGCACGTCGTCGCGCACCACGAGATCTGAGGCCTCCACCAGCTCGACGCCCATCTGCCGGGCGAGGAAGGCGTGCTCGAAGTAGGCGGGGTTGGCGGGGCCGGGAGTCCACACCACGACGGTCGCCTCGCTCTCGGCGGAGGGCGCCACCGCGCGCAGCGCCCCGAGCAGCAGCTGGGGATAGTGGTCGACCGGGCGCACGCGGTAGGAGGCGAACAGCTCGGGCACCAGTTGCGCCATCGCGGCGCGGTTCTCCAGCACGTAGGAGATGCCCGAAGGGATGCGCACGTTGTCCTCGATCACCTTCCACGCGCCATCGCTGTGGCGCACCAGGTCGCAGCCCGCCACGTGCGTGTAAACCCCGCCCGGGGGCCTGATCCCGTGGACCGCCCGCGCGAAGTGCGGACAGCCCGCCACCAGCCGCCACGGCACGAGGCCCTCGCGGACGATCTCGCGGGCGTGGTACACGTCGTCGACGAAGTGGTTGAGCGCGCGGATACGCTGCGCCAGGCCGCGCTTGATCTCGCGCCATTCCTCGCCGCTGAGCACGCGCGGCACGAGATCCAGCGGAAACGGCCGCTCCTTTCCGGGGTGGGCCGGGTCGTATCCGTCGCCCTCGCCGCCGGTCTCGAATGTGATCCCCTGCTGCATGAACACCGCGTCGCGGCGCCGGCCCGCCTCCAGCAGGCCTTCCGGCCCGAGGCGCTCCAGCTCACGCACCAGCGCCGCCGCCGCGGGGCGCGGCGTGCCGTCGAGCTCGAACAGCTCATCCAGGAACGGCGCGCGGGGCCGGTAGCCGGCAACGGTTGGCGTGCTCAGGGCTGAGCTCACCGCGGAATTCTCCCGCTCGTCGCCTGCCTCGGCCTTCGACGGATGGAGCAATCGAGGGGGTTGCGGCTGCTCAACTGTCGCAAAGCGTCGCCCGCACGCCTCGCTCACGGTGTCCGTGAAGTCGCCAATATCGCTCAAGCGCACGGCTTTTGTGGTCGATGCGTTCGCGATGTCGAAGCTCGCCGTAGAACTCACGGAGCGGCGACCCGCGGGCGCCGCCGGTGAGCGTGAGCGCGAGCGTCGCGCCGAGGCGTTGCGCCGCCAGCGCGCCGACGAGCGCGTGCAGAAGCTCGCCGGCGCCGGCGAGCTCGCCTACCTGCGCGCGCAGCTGCGGGTCGCCTCGCAGCTCACCGCGCGGCTGGCCGCCACGCAGGAGGTCGAGGAGATGGCGCACCTGGTGGTGGATGAGCTGCACTGCACGTTCTCCTTCTACCTCGCTGCGATCCAGCGCCTCGACCCCGACGGAATGCTGCGGCTGATCGCCGGCGCCGGGCCGCTCGCGGAGGTGATGACCGAGTTCCTGCTCGTCGAGCAGCCGGTGCACGAGGGCGTCAACGGGCGCGTCGCACGCTCCGGCTCCACCACGCTCGTGCACGACACCGGCATGGACCCCGACTACATCGCGCGCGATCCCTCCACCGATCCGCGCTCGGAGCTGAGCGCCCCGATCTTCGTCGACGGCACCGTGTGGGGTGTGCTCAACATCGAGGCGGTCGCCCCCTCCGCCTTCGGGCAGGCCGATGCGGTGCTCGTCGAGGCGGTCGCGGCCGCTCTCGGTGCCGCCGTGCACCGTGCGGGGCTGGTGGCCGACCTCGAGCGCACCTTCACCACGACCTTGGCGGCGCTCACCTCCACCGTGGAAGCGAAGGACGACTACACCGCCTGCCACGGCGAGGACGTAGCCGACCTCGCCGAGCGCGTCGCACTGCGTATCGGGCTCCCCCGCGCGCAGGCGCGCGACGTGCGCTACGCGGCGATGCTGCACGACGTCGGCAAGATCGCCGTGCCATCCGAGATCCTGCTGAAGCCCGGTCCGCTTACCGACGAGGAGTGGGTCGTGATGCGCAGCCACGCCGCCGTCGGCGGCGAACTGGTCGGTCGCATCCCGGCCTTCGCGCATCTCGCCCTCGCTGTGCGTGCCTCCCACGAGCGCTGGGACGGGGGCGGCTACCCCGACGGCCTCGCCGGCGACGCGATTCCGCTCGCGGCACGCATCATCGCGACGTGCGACACCTACGACGCGATTGTCACCACGCGTCCCTACCGCCCCGCGCGCACGCCTGAAGAGGCCGGCGAGGAGCTGCGCCGCGTCGCGGGTGCCCAGCTGGACGCGGGCGCCGTGGACGCGCTGTTGGCTGAGCTTGCCGTGGGCTGAGACGATCCTGCCGGGCCGTTGCGGCGGGTTGGGTCGAGTGGGCCGACTCGGTAGCCGTGCTTGACGACATCGCCAGCCGAGTTCCCGTTGCCATCGCGCTGCTGTGCATACAGTCATGGTCGTGCGGATCGTCAGCCTCGTCCCCCACGCCACCGAGCTGCTGTTCGCGCTCGGCCTTGGCCCCGAGGTGGTCGCGGTCACGCATGAGTGCGACCACCCGTCCGCGGTCCGAGCGGTCAAGCGGGTCACGCGCGACGTGCTGCCCGCTGGTCTCGACGCCGCCGAGATCGACGCGGCGGTACGTGAGCGCACGCTGCGCGGTGAGGCTATCTACGAGCTCGATCGGGAGGCGGTGGCCGCGCTCAGCCCCGACCTGATCGTCACGCAGGCACTGTGCCCGGTGTGCGCCGTCTCCTACACCGAGGTGGCGGAGCTTGCGAAGGGGATGCCATCGCGACCCCGCGTCATCTCGCTCGACCCGCACACTCTGGGCGAGACTCTGAGCGACGTTCACACGCTCGCCGAGGCCACCGGTCGTCGCGAGGCGGCCGCCGAGCTGTTGGGAGACACGAGCGCTCGCATCGATCGCGTAAAGCTCGCGGTGCGCGGGCGGCCGCGTCCGCGTGTAGCCGCGCTCGAGTGGCTCGACCCGGTCTACATCGCTGGCCACTGGACTCCCGAGCTCATCGAGTTGGCCGGCGGACAGAGCCTGTTGAGCTCGCCTGGCGCGCCCTCGGCCACGGTCTCCTGGGGGGCGGTGGCCGACGCGCGGCCCGAGGTCGTGGTGGTAATGCCCTGCGGCTATGATGCCCCGCGCGCGCACGCCGAGGCCCTGGCTCAGGCGAGCGAGCTGGCTGCCTTGGACGCTGGGCGGGTCGTGGCCGTCAACGCCTCCGCCTACTTCTCTCGCCCCGGTCCGCGACTCATCGATGGTCTGGAGCTGCTTGCGCACATCCTGCATCCAGAGGACGTCCCCGACGCCCCCGGTATCGCGCTTCCCGTGGGGCAGGCACCCCGAGATCGAACGGTCCGCCCAAGGCCGCTATGACCCCGGCCGGTGGTCACGCGCAACGAATTCTCATGCACCTCGACCGATCGGCGAGGCGAAAACAGTCGACGGGGCGTACATAGAACGCTTCGCTACGGTGTCGCCATGTGCGCGAGCGAGGTCCACGGCGAGGCGCCCCGCCAGATCGCGCTGCTGCGCGGCGTGAACGTGGGGGGCAACAACAGAGTGCCGATGGCTCACCTGCGTGAGCTGATGCAGGAGCTCGGCTACGGCGACGTGCGCACCCACCTGCAAAGTGGCAACGCCGTGTTCACCGCTCCCGACACGCCCCCGGAGCGCGCGGCGCAGGAGATCGAAGGCGTGCTTGCTCACTCGCTCGGGCTGAGCATACGCGTGCTGGTGCGCACCGCCGCGGAGCTCGAGCGGGTCGTCAGCGCCAACCCGCTGCCCGAGGCGGTCGCCGAGCCCTCGCGACTGCTCGTCACCTTCCTCTCCGCCCCACCCGACCCCGAGCGGTTGCGGGAGCTCGATCCCTGCGACTTCGAGCCCGACCTGTTCGGCTTCGGCGAGCGCGAGATCTACGTGTGGTGTCCCGAAGGGGTGCGCACGATCAAGCTCTCCTACGCCTTCTTCGAGAAACGCTTCGGGGTGGTTGCGACCGCGCGCAACTGGAACACCGTCACCAAGCTGCTGGAGCTGGCACGAGAGTAACCCGACTTGGGCCGCGGGTGGTGTGGCGCAGGCTCAGGGTGCCGCGGGGTCTTGGGGGAGGTCTGTGGTGACGGGGAGGTCTGTGGTGACGGGGAGGTCTGTGGCGAGCCGCGAGGGAGTCGGCGGGGGCGCAGACCCGGGGTGGGCGTGCGGGTGGGCGCCGAGCGCCCACTCGCGGAGCCTGTGGAAGACTGCGGCGCATGAACGCACACGCGCCGCGAGTGGCCGTGGTGGGACACGTCGAGTGGGTGCGCTTCGCGCGTGTGTCCCACATTCCCCGCGCCGGCGAGATCGTGCACGCGCGCGATCCCTTCGAGGAGCCCGCGGGCGGTGGGGCGGTCGCCGCTGTGCAGTTAGCGCGTTTGGCCGGCTCCTCGACGCTCTACACCGCCCTGGGCGAGGACGACCACGGCCGTCGTTCGGTGGCGCGTCTGGGCGAGCTCGGCGTGCGCGTGCTGACCGCGCGGCGTGAGGAGCCCACCAGGAGTGCCGTGACGCTGGTGGACGACTCCCGGGAGCGTACGATCACCACCTTCGGAGCACGCCTCGAGCCGGTGGGCACGGACACGCGGGTTGCGTGGAACGCACTCGCGGAGACGGCCGCGGTGTACTTCACCGCCGGCGACCTCGCCGCGTTACGTGCCGCACGCGCCGCTCGGGTGCTGGTTGCCAGCCCGCGCGCGTTCCACGCCCTAGGTCATGGTGTCCCGCTCGACGTGCTGGTGCTCAGTAGCGAGGATGCGATCGAGCGCGAGGAGGCCATGCGCGCGCAGGCCGATGCCGAGCTGGTTGTGCTCACCGACGGTGCGCGCGGTGGCTTCTACCGTGAACGCTCCGGCGGATCGGGCACGTGGAGCGCCGCCCCGTTGCCCGGCGCGCCGGTGGACTCCTACGGTTGCGGGGACTCCTTCGCCGCGGGGCTCACCTACGGGTTGGGTGCGGGCATGCCGGTGCCCGACGCGCTCGCTTTGGCCGCGCGTTGCGGGGCGGTCTGCCTCACCGGCCGGGGGCCTTACGAGCGGCAACTCGTACTTTGATTGCCGGCGTCGCGCTATACGTGCCCGACAGGCACGGCCGGCGTTGCGGGCATCGGCCGGCGCTGCGCGGCAGGAGCTGGGACCGGCGTCGTGGGGCATGGAGGCCCCATGCCCGTGCGCTTGGCGGCGGGAGGGGCCGCGCGGACGATCCCCTACCCAACCAGCTGTTGGGCAGTTGGCTGGTGGCGATCACCGCCCAGCCCGATGCGAGATCCACACGTACACCATGTTCACCTTCGACCCTTCGCGGAAGCTGACATCGAACGCCAGCGGCACGTGCTTGACAGGCGGGTGGGCTACGTCGCTGAGGTAGATCGCTTCGCGGTAGGGGCGTTTGTAGAGCTCATACCAGGCGCCCAGCCGCAGGTACGACCCGGGGGCCAGCACGCGGGTGCCGCGGGCGACGAGGAAGTAACGCAGCGACGGTTTGACCGGTTCGGTGGCGCCGTCCAGCAGGCCCTCCAGCACGACGCTGCCGCCACGGGGCACCAGCCGCGCGAGCCGCGCGTCGATCGCTTTGATCGGCCTGTACAGGGTGGCGTGTTCGTCGGGCGTGGCCTGCGCGGCGACCGCGTTGCCCACGGCCGCGGCGGC
Source organism: uncultured Solirubrobacterales bacterium (assembly GCA_963764915.1). Lineage (GTDB taxonomy): Bacteria > Actinomycetota > Thermoleophilia > Solirubrobacterales > Solirubrobacteraceae > Palsa-744. The sequence goes on from CAVXUO010000001.1 coordinate 202,206, forward strand.
GCCGATTCCCACGAGTGTGAGGAGCACCGAGCCCAGGGCCGCGCGACGGGCGGCCGCGGGGCGAGTTAGAGCTGAGTGAGCGAGCGGGACTGGAGGATCGGGTGGGCCACCTGCCTGGCCTCGCGCAGTGTTCGCCTTGCGCACAGCGCGTATGACCCTGCGCACCGTCCACGCGAGCGCCAGCAGCAGTACCCATGCGAGCGCCAGCCACACCACCATCCCCGCCTGCGAGCCCCACCACATCGTGTAGCCGAGCGTCGCCGACAACCGCCGTGGCGTGGGGGTCGAGGCGGCGACGGATCCCAATGCGGGGCACATCACGAGCGCCGTCAGCGCCAGCGTCGCCACGTCGCGGCGGCGTCTCACCAGTGCGATCAGCGCCACCCCCACGAGCGCGGCGAGCATCGCGATCGTCGAGTTGGTCGCGAGCGTGGAGGGGATGGAGCGGACTTCGTACTTGCGCTGCCACCGGCTCTTGGGGGTTTGCAACCACCAGGGGACGATTCCCACCGCGTGCACGATGGCGTGCCACCCCACTTCGTCGCCGAGCGTGGCCTTGGGCTTGGTCGCGCTTTCGGCCACCACCGTGAGGTTGCCGGGGTGTTCGGTGAGTTGTCCGTCGATCGTCGCGCTCCAGCAGAACGCAGCGACCGCCACTGTCGCGATGCCCCACCCGACCAGTGCACGGCGGCTCGGACCCGGCGCCGGCACCGCCTTCGTGGCCCCGCTTCCGGCTCCTGGCGGCACCTCCTTGGTGGTCTCGCTTCCGGCTCCTGGTGGCACCGCTGGTCTCGCCGGGCCGGCATCGGTCACCGGACGGCTGTCCACTCCCAAGGCGCCGGGCGGGGGAGGCTGGGTTGCGGCACGCCGTCGCCGCTGTCCCGCGATCGCCCCCACCGCGAGACCTCCGAACCCGACGGCGAGCAGTCCGAGGGTGGGGGGGAGGTAGGTGAGGTGCGTCTGCACGGTGAAGCTTGCCACCAGCACCGTCGTCGGCGCCAGCTGGTAGTCGCCGCAGGCGAGCGACCAGCAGAGGAAGATCAGCAGCGTGAACGGGGCCAGCCCGGCGGATGGGTTCCACACGTCGTGGAACGTCTCCGCCGCCAGCGACTGACACATCAGCGCAATCGCGACGGCGCTCATCACCATCAGCACACGGCCTCCGCGCCGGCGGGCGAGCGCGACGGCGCCGACGATGCAGCCTGTGTTGAGCGCCCCCATCGTCACGGTCAAGCCGACGTCGCTGCCGTTGTAGGCGGCGGGGGCGAGCAGCCAGAACAGCATCGGCCCGAGCGAGTGGGTCACGCGGCCGGTCACTTCGCCGGCGAGCGAGTACTGGCCGACGAGCGGGGCGTGTGAGGTGAACACATCGTGGGCGCGGGTGGCGATGATCCCGCGGTCGGCCACCGGCACCCAGCCGGCCCGCACGGCCTTGACGGTCGCGCTGATCACGGGGATCGCGGCGGCCAGCCCGGCGGCGAGCGTCAGCAGGCCGTTCCCCAGCTTGGTGGCGGCGCCGGGCTGGGAGGCGCGCAGCCGGCGCATGCCGCGCCCGAGCCCGCCGCGCAGCAAGCGTTTGGGTGGGCACGGGAGGGTGTGCTCGATGGTGCGCGGAGCCTCGGTGTCAATCGGTGGCGTGCGTCCGTCCCGGCCCGGCGTGGGCTCGCCAGAAGGGCGGGCGGTGTGCGAGCCGGGGGAGCCCACCGTTGCGGCCGCTTACTCCCGCGGCATGTGGGGAGCGAGCTCGTGGCGGGCGATCGAGCGCTTGTGGACCTCGTCGGGGCCGTCGGCGAGGCGCAGCGTACGCAGGTGGGCGTACATCCATGCAAGCGGGAAGTCGTCGCTGACGCCGCCACCGCCGTGCACCTGGATCGCGCGGTCGATCACCTTCAGGGCGATGTTGGGCGCGGCGACCTTGATCGCGGCGATCTCGGTGCGCGCCTGACGGTTGCCGACGGTGTCCATCAGCCACGCCGCCTTGAGCGTGAGCAGGCGCGCCATCTCGATCTCGATCCGCGACTCGGCGATCCAATCCTGGATGTTGGCGCGTGCCGCGAGCGGCTCTCCGAAGGTGACGCGCGCCACCGCGCGGGCGCACATCGCCTCCAGCGCTCGCTCGGCGGCGCCAAGCGAGCGCATGCAGTGGTGGATGCGTCCCGGCCCGAGGCGTGCCTGGGCGATCATGAAGCCCTCGCCCTCGCCGGCGATCAGGTTGGCGGCCGGGACCCGCACGTCCTCGAACAGGATTTCGGCATGGCCCTCGTGGTCCTGGTAGCCGAACACCGGCAGCCCGCGCACCACGCGCACGCCAGGAGTGTCGAGCGGCACGAGCACCATGCTCTGCTGGGCGTGCCGCGGGCCGTCGACCCGCGTCTTGCCCATCACGATCATCACCCTGCAGTGGGGATGCAGCACGCCGGAGATCCACCACTTGCGCCCGTTGAGCACGTACTGATCGCCCTCGCGCTCGATCCGCAGCGCGATGTTGGTCGCATCCGAGGAGGCGACGTCGGGCTCGGTCATCGCAAACGCCGAGCGGATCTCCCCCGCCAGCAGCGGCTCCAGCCACCGTTCGCGCTGCTCCTCGGTGGCGAACAGGTGCAGCACCTCCATGTTGCCGGTGTCGGGCGCCGAGCAGTTGCAGGCCTCCGAGGCGATGCGGCTGCGCCCGAGGATCTCGGCGAGCGGGGCGTAGTCGCCGTTGGAGAGCCCGGCGCCGTGCTCGGTGTCGGGCAGGAACATGTTCCACAGCCCTCTTTCGCGCGCGCGGGTCTTGAGTTCCTCCATGATCGGCGGCTGGATGTGGCTCCCATCCGCCCCGCCGGACTCGCGCAACTGGTGCTCGTACACGGGCTCGGCCGGGAGGACGTGCTCCTCCACGAAGGCCGTGAGGCGCGCTTCGAAATCGAGGCAGCGGGCACTGGGCTGGAAGTCCATCGGTCTCCTCCTGAAGGGAATGGAACCTGTATGAAACCAACCTACTGGCCGCGAGGCGCGTGAGGGCCAACTCTAATTCTTTACTTCAGCCTTAGTACTACTAAAGTAGGATAGGAGTTCGGAAGGGAGTTCGGACTGTGGGGAAAAGCGGCCTCGGACGCGGATTTTCAACGCTGACTAAAAAACGGGACGAGGACGATATCCGTACGCTCGAACTTGAAGCCATCGGCCGCGACGGGTAGAGTGGCAGTGAGAATCGCCACGTTCTCCGAGTCGCGAGGCTCCGGGGATCTCGATGTCGCCGAGCCCGCAACGGCTCGGAGCTACCCGGATCGAGGCGACCTGTCTACATAAACGTACAGAGGAGAGAGAAGCTGATGATGCGCATGGCATCCACCCGCAGGGCGCTGCTTGGCCTTGCCGTCGCTGTCGCCGGAGTACTGGCCATCTCGCCAGCCGTCGCCTCAGCGGCACCCACAGTCACGCTCAAAGCCGTGCCGGTCCCACTCAAGGGCGTTCCGGGTAGCGGGGACATCCTTGGCGCCCCTGCGGCGGTCGAATTCGAATTCACGATCCGGGGCACCGAAGTGACCGGCGATGCGCCCTCGCAGCTGCGCGGCGTCAACGTGTGGGCCCCCAAAGGCGTGAAGCTGACGACCACCGGGTTCGTGACCTGCACGTTGAGCACGCTCGAATTGAAGGGTCCCGAAGCCTGCCCGAAGAAGTCGCAGGCGAGCGCTCTCGGCTCGGTCGAAGCCTCCGACACGATCGCCGGGGAAGCGATCAAAGAGAAGGGCACCGTCCAGGCCTTCTTCGCCCCCAAAGGCGAACTGATCTTCTATGCCAACGCACCCTCGCCGATCTCGGCGCAGGTCTACGTCGGCGGGACGATCCATCCGGCGAGCGGCCTGTACGACTATGAGTTCGAGTCCGAAATCCCGCTGGTCGAATCGGTGCCCGGCGCCGCGGCGGTATCGACCGAAGCGATCGACCTCAAGGTCGGCTCTTCGTACAAGAAGCACGGCAAGACCGTCTCCTACCTCACGCTGCCCAGCAAGTGCCCCAAGGGCGGCTTCCCACTGAAGGCTGAAATGAAATTCGAGAGCGGCGAAACGGTCATCTCCGAATACAAAGCGCCGTGCCCGAAAAAGAAGAAGAAGTAGAGCGGTAGGTCTTCGGGGAAGAGGTGGCGAACAGGTAGATCGCAAGCGTTGAGCGCCCGCCAGCGAGGCGGGCGCTCAACGGGAGCGGCGGCGAGCAGGTCCCTATCGGGTGGGGCGCCCGCTCGCTGTTCGGACAAGGAGATTGGGGCAGCTGTGAGGAAGCGGGCCGTCTGGAGGACGAGGAGTGGAGCGGTAGCGGCGATCGCCGGCGGCCTGTGCGTCGCCGCGGTGGTTGCCGCGGTGCTGCTTGCCACAGCCGCGGGCGGCTCCAACGGCGGCTACACGCTGCGTGCGATCTTCGACGACGCTGGCAACCTCGTCAACAGCGAGAACGTCAAGATCGACGGCGTCAAGGTCGGCACGGTGGGCACCGTCACCCCCACCCCGAACGGCAAGGCCGCCGTCACGCTGAACATCGAAAACCCCGGCTTTCAGAACTTCCGCACCGACGCCAGCTGCACGATCGAACCGCAGGCGCTGATCGGCGAGAAGTACGTCAACTGCCTACCCACCCAGGCGCGCGCGGAAGGGGCGCCACTGCCGCCGCCGCTGCATCGGATCCCGGCTGGACGGGAAGGCGCGGGCCAGTATCTGCTGCCGGTCGCCAACACCTCCAGCCCGGTCGGAGTCGACCTGCTCAGCGACATCGGCCACCTGCCCGAGAACCAGCGCCTGACGATCATCCTCAACGAACTCGGCACCGGCTTCGCCGGCCGCGGCAACGACCTCAACGCGGTCCTGCACCGCTCCAACCCGGCGCTGCGGGAACTGGAAAAGCTGTTCGGGATCCTCGCCTCGGAGAACAAGGTGCTCGGCAACCTCGCCGAAGAAGGCAACCGGGCACTGGTGCCGCTCGTGCGCGAACGCAAGCAGTTCTCGGAATTCTTCAATCAGAGCACCACCGTCGCGGAAGCGACCGCTCGCCACGGCGCCGCACTCGCGACCAACCTGCACGAATTCCCGACCTTCATGCGCGAGCTGCGTCCCTACCTCAAGCACCTCGAAGCGTTCGCCGAACAGTCGATCCCGACCTTCACCACCCTCGGCGTCGCGGCCCCGGGCATCAACAAGATCTTCGAGCACATCGGGCCGTTCACGACGAGCACCACGCAGTTCTTCAAGAGCCTCGGCGCCTCCTCGGGGAAGATCGGCAAAGCGCTCGTCAGCGCTCAACCGCTGCTCACGCGGATCGAGTCGCTCGGCGGCGCGGCGAAGCCGTTCGCCAAGAGCTTCTCCGAACTCTTCTCCAACCTGCGCTCGACCGGCGGCCTGGAGCGACTGCTCGACTTCATCTTCATGGGCGCGGGTGACGTCAACGGCTACGACTCGCTCGGCCACTTCGCCCGCGCGGTGGTGGTCGGGAACAAATGCGTCGCCTACAAAACCACGCTCGAACAGGAATGTCGCTCGAATTTCATCCCCGGGGTGAGTACGGCGAGCGCGGGCGCGCAGACCGCCAGCACGCAGACGGCCAGCGCGCAGGCGAGCGATACCACGCTTGCGGTGGCAAGGGTGGAGGCGATGCTCAAAGGCGCCACCCTGTCGCAGGCGATGGCCGAGTACCCCGGCTCTGAAGCGGCCGGGAGTCCCGCCGGCGCCAGCGGCGGAGCGAGCCCGCTGTCCGCCACCGCACAGCCGGTCGGAGGAGCGAGCGCCGGCACCACGTACTACACACCGCCGAGCGAAAGCTCCGAAGCCGGCGGGCTGCTGCTCAACTACCTGCTCGGCAACTGACGATGACCTCTCTACGCCACAGCCTTCGTCTCCCGGCCCTCGTTGTCGCGTTCGCGCTGATGCAGCTTGTCCTCGGCGCCTGCGCTGCCTGGGGCGAAACCGCCCCCAGTTCCATTCCGACGACGACCACGACCGTGCCGGCTCCCGAAGCCCCGGTCGGCGTTCACGGGCAGGTGAGCGAACCGGCCGCGGAACCCGAAACCGCGCCGGCTCCGGAATCGAGCCCATCTACCGCACCGGGCGCCACGGAAACGAACCCCACCACCACCGCTCCCGAAGTGCAGAGCCAGAGCCCCCAAACGCAGAGCGCACAGGGCGAAGCCGGTGGATCCTCCGCACACACGCGCGGCCACGTCCACCGGACGAGCGGAGCGAGCGGCACCACGGGCAAAAGGAAGACCGCCGGCAAGACCTCCGCGGCGAAGCCCGCGAACGCGCCCGCGCCGCCACCCTCGACGCTCACCCCGCCGCTGCCCGGGGCGCTCGGCGAGGCGATCGGGGGGATCCCCGACTTCTTCATCGAAAGCTTCCGCGTCCCCCCGTTCCTGCTGCCGATCTACCAGGCGGCCGGCACCGCGTACGACATCCCCTGGCAGGTGCTGGCGGCGATCAACGAGGTCGAGACCGACTACGGCCGCGACCTCAACGTCTCGAGCGCCGGGGCGGAGGGCTGGATGCAGTTCCTACCCTCCTCGTGGGCACGGTACGGGGTCGACGCCACCGGCTCGGGCTACGAGGACCCCTACAACCCGGCCGATGCGATCTTCACTGCCGCGCGCTACCTTGCGGCCGCCGGCGGGGCCCAGCACATCCGCGACGCGGTGTTTTCCTATAACCACTCCGCCGCCTACGTCGAAGCGGTGATGCTGCGCGCGCAGTTGCTCGACGGCACGCCCCCGGAACTGCTGGGTGCCGTCACCGGCCTCACCGAATCGCGCTTCCCCGTGCACGCCGAAGCGCACTTCAGCGATGGCTTCCCCGCTGTTCCAGGCGCCCACTCGCCCGACCCCGGCAAGACGCTCGCGGGGACCGTGATCTACGCGCAGGTCGGGGCGCCCGTGATCGCCGTGCAGGATGGCGAAGTGACCGCTGCCGGTGAATCGCCGACGCTCGGGCACTACGTCTCACTGCGCGATGCCTACGGCAACACCTACACCTACGCGGAGCTCGGCGAAGTCGCAGCGGTGTATCCGGTGCTCGAACCGCGCGTGGACACCGCGGTCAGCGCGCGGATCGTGCATCCGAGGAGCGGCGGCGCGGGCGCGGGGCCGGCGCCCAGCGAGCCGGCCAGCGCCGGCGTGCAGTCGCACTCGCCGCTTTCCCAAGACGCGATTACCACTGGCTTGGCGATGGGTGCGGCGAACGCCCTCGAAACCCCACCGGCGTCTGCCCCGACCTCGGCCCCACCGGCGCTCCCCGCGCCGTCGCACACACCATCGGTCGTTCCGCACCAGTTCCGCGAGGGGCCCGACGAGGTCTATCTGAATCCGCTGCAACCCGGTGTGCAGGTGCTGGCCGGCACCGTGCTCGGACATGTCGGCGCCGGCGGCGAAGACGAAGGCGTGGCGCCTGCACCCGCGGTGGGGCAGGGTGAAGCGGCATCCGCGTCAGCCCCCTCGGCAGGGCAGAGTGGGGTGGCATCATCGTCTGCGGCGGTGAAGCCAACCGGGTCCGCGTCCGAAGGGCACATGCTCTTCCAGATCCGTCCGGCGGGCGCCGGTGCACCGCTGATCGATCCCAAGCCGATCCTCGACGGCTGGGTGCGCCTGGAAGAGACGTCGGTGTTCAGGGCCAAGGGCGAGAATCCCTTCCTGGCGACCTCGCCGACCGTCGGGCAGGTGCTGTTGGCGTCCAAGCCGCAGCTCGAGCAGTTGCTGCTGCGCGACCCCGGCGTGCACCTGCCGGCGTGCGAGCGCGGCGCGGTGCGGGCCGGCGAGGTCGATCGGCGCGTGCTGGCGGCGCTCGAGTTCCTCTCGGTCTCCGGCTTGAGCCCCACGGTCTCCACGGCCGGCTGCGCACACGCCACCGGCGCGCGCGGCGCGGGCAACGCGATCGGCGCCTCGGCGGGCGATGCGGTGGACATCTCCGCGATCGACGGCACCCCGATCGCCGGCCACGAAGGGCAGGGTTCGGTCACCGACATCGCGGTGCGGCGGTTGCTGCGACTGCAAGGCACGATGAAGCCGGCGCAGATCGTCAGCGCGATCAGCTATCCGGGGACCGACAACACGCTGACGCTGCCCGGCTACCATGGCCTGATCCACGTCGCATTCGCCTCGCCGGGCGCGGTGCGAGGTGCCCGCGGTGCGCGCGCCGCCTCCGTCTCCGGCTCACCGCTCACGCCGAACCAGTGGCTGCAATTGATCGCGCAGCTTGGCGAGATCCCCGAGCCGAACGTCTCCAGCAAACCGTCCGCCGCGGCGATCCCGGATCCCGGTGTCAGCAGCGCTTCCCCCGGCGACACGAGCGGCGACGGGTCCACGCAGCAGTCCGGTGCGGGTTCCACAGCCAACGGCAAGGGTGGTGAATGAGAGTGGCGACGACCACGCCTCCACCTCCTCCCGTACGCCCCCCGCTGCCGCCTCCGGGCGGCGCCGGTGGGACGTCCGCGCCGCGACCGGTCTCGTCGCCGCCGCGGAGCGTGGGTCGCTGGGTGGCTGCCGGCGCGCTCGTGGTGGTGGTCGCGGCCGTCGCCTACATCGTGTTCGCCGGTGGCGGCGGTGCCGACTACAAGTTCGAACTGGAAAACGACAGCCAGCTCGTGCTCGGCGACCAGGTGGAGGTCGGCGGCGTGCCCGTGGGGAACGTCACCGGGCTCGCCCTCACCCACAACTACCGCTCGGCGCTGATCACGATCCACATCGAAGGCTCGCTGGTGCCGTTGCACCAGGGCACCACCGCACAGGTGAGGGTGCCCTCGCTGACCACCGTCGCGGGGCGCTACGTGTCGCTCTCGCCGGGCCCCAACAACGCGCCGGTGCTACCCCCCGGCTCGACGCTGCCCGCCGGCTCCGGCAAAGGCACCACCGACCTCGACCAGCTGTTCGACACGCTCAACCCGAGCACGCGCAAGGGCCTGCAGGAGTATTTCGTGGGCGAAAGCGAAGCGTACGCCGGCGCCAGTCAGGCGCTCGGCACCGACGTCGAATACTTTGGCCCCTTCCTGACCTCGGCCAACCACATCTTCGCCGAGCTCAGCAAAGACCAGCGGACGTTCACCAACTTCCTCGTCTATTCCGCCAAGGCGCTCACCACGCTCGCCGCCCACCGCGCAGAACTGACCGACCTGGTGAGCAACGGCGATCGCGGCCTGGAAGCGCTCGGCGCCGAACAGTCCAGCCTGCAGCGAGGGGTCGCGCAGCTGCCGGGCACGCTGGCGCAGGGCAACCGCGCGTTCGCACAGCTGCCCTCCACGTTCACCGCGCTGCGCAAGCTGGCCACCGTCGCGGGCCCCGACACCAAGACGCTCACGCCGCTATTTGCGAAGCTGACACCGCTCGTGAGGGAAGCGGGGCCGGTGCTGCACAACCTCAGCCTCGCGCTCAGCAAGCCGGGGCCAAGCAACGATCTCACCGATAGCGCGCTCGCTATGCCCACGCTCGCACAGGAGCTCGTCAATGGCTCCTCCAGCGACGTCAAAGCGCTGCAAGAATCGGTGCCGGTGACCGCGTTCTTCGGGCCCTACTCCCCCGACCTCGAGGGCTTCGTGCGCACCTTCGGCACGAGCGCCGGCTACTACGACGCCAACGGCCAGTACGCGCGCATCAGCGCCGTGTTCAACAACTTCAAGGTCGGTGCCAACAACACGCTGACCCCGGCCACGCCGCAGGAAGGCCTCCAGGGTCTGCACACGCGCGAACTGCGCCGCTGCCCAGGCGCTGGGGCGACGCCCTCGCCGGCCGACGGCTCGGCGCCCTTCACCGACAACGGCCAGCTCGGCTGCGACCCCAGTCAGGTGCCGTGATGGGGGTGATCCGATGAACCCGCGCCGCCGCAACTCCCTCGCCGCGAGCCCGCTGCTGATCGGGGCACTCACCGTGCTGATCGGGGTCGTCGCGGTGTACATCTCCTACGGCGCCAACAACGGACTGCCGTTCACGCCGACCTACGACATCAAGGCCGAACTGCCGGAAGCATCGGGCCTTGAAAAGGGCAACCAGGTGCGGTTGTTCGGCCGGCGCATCGGGATCGTGAGCAGCATCGTTCCCCACCAGGACCCGGCCACCGGCAAGGTAACCGCGATCGTCAGTCTCAAGCTCGAAAAGCACGCGGGGCCGCTGCCCGCCGACACCACGACGGAGGTCCAATCGGTGTCGACGATCGGCCTGAAGTACCTGGAACTGAAGCGAGGGTCCTCCCGGCGGACGATCCCCGAGGGTGCGACGATCCCGGTCTCGCACGCCAGCGAACCAGTGGAGATCCAGGGCTTCTTCAACATGTTCGACAAGAAGACGCGGATCGCGATCCAGCAGAACACCAACGCCTTCGGCGACGGCTTCGCCGGGCGTGGCGTCGGTCTGAACGAAACGCTCCACACGCTGCGCCCGCTGACGGAAAACGCCGTGCCGGTACTGCACAACCTCGCCTCGCCACGGACCGGCTTCGGCCAGCTGTTCGTCGCGCTCGACAAAATCTCCAGAGAAATCTCGCCTGTGGCCGAGACGCAGGCGGCCTGGTTCCGAGAGCTCGACACCTTCTTCACCGCCTTCGCCGGTGCCTCGCCCTCGCTGGAACGCACGATCGAAGGGGGCCCGGCGGCGCTGCACCAAGCGATCTACTCGCTGCCGCACGAGCAGCCGTTCATCGACAAAACGACCGAGTTCTTCAGGCTGCTGCAGCCCAGCGCGAAGATCCTGACAAAGGTCGCGGCGCCGCTCGGCCACGCCTTCGCGGTCGGCGCTGTCAACGTCCGCGCCGCCGCCGCGCTGAATGCGGAGCTGGCAAGCGGGCTGCAGGCGCTCGAACTCTTCTCCAAGAACCCGCTAGTGCTGCTCGGCTTCGAAGAACTCACCCTCACGGCCGAACTCGGCACGCCGCTGTTCGCGGGCCTGGCGCCGGCGCAGACCAACTGCAACTACATCACGCTGGCGTTCCGCAATCTCGCCAACTCGCTCTCCGAGAGCATCGGCAACGGCACGCTCGCACGGGTGGTGCCGCTCCTCAGCCCCTCCGGGGAAAACAACGAGGGGCTCCCGGCTTCCGCGCCCGCCAATGGGCCCTCGGACGATGAAAACGTCACCACCAAAACGAAAATCGAAGACAACCACCTGCACTACAACCCCTACCCCTACGTCGGCGGGCCCGGCCAGCCGCAGGAGTGCGAAGCCGGCAACATGCAGTACGTCGTCGGCAAGACGGTGATCGGCAACACCTCGACCACGCTGGGCACCAACCACGAAAAAACCAAGCGCAGCGAAAGCCTGTTCGGGGAAACGTACCCGGCCTCCCAGCTGAAGGACTTCCCCAAGGAAGCCTCCGCCAAGAGCAAGGGGAAGCAGTCATGAGCGACACGCGCTGGTGGCGCCGGCGTCGGGAGACCGCGGTCTCCGAGCTGCAGAAGCGCTCCAACCCGGTACGCACCGGGTTCATCTTCCTGGTCGTCCTGGTCGTTGCCGTGTACTTCGGTTTCACCAAACACGTCCCGTTCAAACACGGCTATCGCATCAACGCGGTGTTCAGCTCGTCGGTCAACGTCCGTCCCAAGTCGCCCGTGCGGATCGCGGGCGTCACCGTCGGCACCGTCACCTCGACGAGTTTGGAGAGCAGCCACGTGGCACGCGTGACCATGGAAATCGAAGGCAAGGGCCTGCCGATCCACTCCGACGCGACGCTCAAGATCCGTCCGAAGATCTTCCTCGAAGGCAACTGGTTCGTCGAACTGCAGCCCGGCAGCCCCTCCGCGCCCGATCTCTCCTCGGGCGCCACGATCCCCGTCACGCAAACATCCCAGCCGGTGCAGCTCGACCAGGTGCTCGACGCGCTCAACAGCGACACGCGCGCCAACCTGCAGACCTTCCTGGTCGAATACGGAGCGGCGCTGACCGCCAAGCCGACGCCGGCGGAGAACGCCGAACAGTCCCCCGAAGTGAGCGGCCTGAACATGGCCCAGGCGCTCAACAAGGCCTACCGGCTCGGGCCGGAAGCGCTGCGCGACGGCACGATCGTCAACCAGGCGTTCGCCGGCACCGAAACCCACGATCTCTCCAAGCTGTTCAGCAGCCTCGAAAAAGTCAGCGCCGAACTCGATGTGCACGAGCAGGCGCTCGGCGAAATGGTCGGCCACTTGAACACCTTCCTGCACACCTTCGCGGCACAGGGGCCAAGCGTGCGCGAGGCGATCGCCGAATTGCCGCAGGCGCTGCGCGGAACCGAACACGGCTTCGCCGAACTGCGGGGTGCCGCTCCGTCGATCAGGACCTTCGCGCGTGACCTGATCCCCGGCGTGGAACAGATCCCCGCCACGGACGCCGCCGCCTTCCCCTGGATCGAACAGATCAGGGCCACGTTGAAACCGAGCGAGCTCGGCGGCGTCGCCGCGGCGCTGCACACCGCGGCGCCGGAGATCGCCTCGGTCACCGCCGGGCAGGTCACCTTCCAGCCGCAGCTCACCAACTTCAGCAAGTGCCTGAGCCAGGTGCTCTACCCCGCCGGCGCCACCAAGCTCCAGGACGGCGCCAATACCTCGGGGATGGCCGCCGAACACGAATTCTGGTACGCGATGGCCGGCGTAGCCGGCTTCAGTCAGAACTTCAATGGCAACGGCGCGGCCGGGCGCTTCATCACCGGTGGCACCGGCTCCACGCTGCTCTCCCTACCAGCGACCCTCGTGAAGCCTGGTGCGCCGACGACCGGCAAAACGCTGATCGCCCAGACGCGTCAGGCCCCCGAAGGCACCAGCCCGAGCTTCACCGGCAACGAGCCGCCATACAAGCCGCTCGTGCCCTGCTACAAGCAGAAGCTGCCCGAATTCAACGGCCCGCTGTCGCACGGGCCAGCGGACGGAGGTGGATGATGACGAGCGATGAGGCACGCGAGGGCGGCCGCGGGATCCGCGACCAGATCGAGCGCTACCGCACGGCGTTCATCGCGGTCGTGACGATGATCTTGATCGCGGCGGGGAGCGCCGGCTACATCCTCGCCCACGAGCGCCTCTCGGTGCCCGCATGGGTGCCGATCGTCGGCCACGAATCGTTCGTGCTGAAGGGCGAATTCTCGACCGCCCAGGCGGTCACGCCGGGCCAGGGCCAGTCGGTCACGATCGCCGGCGCGAAGATCGGCGAAATCTCGAGCGTGGAACTGCGGGGCGGCCGGGCGCTGGTGAGCATGAACCTGACGCCCAAGTACGCCAAGTACGTCTACCGCGACGCGACGGCGCTGCTGCGCCCCAAGACCGGGCTGAAGGACGAGACGGTCGAGATCTCTCCCGGCGAGCCCTCCTCCGGGCGCGTGTCCGGCGGGTACACGATCCCGGTCACACAGACCTCTCCCGACGGCAACCTCGACGAATTTCTCGCCTCGTTCGACACCGAAACGCGCACACTCCTGCAGGCGCTGCTCGCGGGCGTCGGCGAAGGCCTGAACGGCAACTCCGCCAACCTCTCGGCGACGTTCAAGCACTTTGCGCCGCTGGCCCACGAGCTCACGGAGATCGGCCGCGAAGTCGCCAAGCGCCAGTACGACGTCGAACATGGGATCCACAACTTCCGCCTGCTGATAGAAGCGCTCGGCAGCAAAGACACCAGGCTCGCCCAGGCGGTCGAGTACAGCAACGCCGTGTTCGCGACCTTCTCGCGGGAGGACCGCCAGGTGCAGGAAACCCTGCAGCAGCTGCCCGGGGTGCTCAAACAGGCCAATCACGGCTTCGGCAAGCTCGCGACCGCCGCTCGCGTCACCGGCAGCACGCTGCACGCGCTCGAGCCCTTCGCGACCGCGCTCGCGCCGGCGCAGAAGGAGGTGCGAGCCTCCTTCAAGGCGACCACGCCGATCCTCAAGAACGAAGTCAGGCCGCTCTTCCGCCAGATCCTGCCGGTGCTCGAACAGCTGCAGCCCTCGCTGAAGGACTTCACGCAGGCCGCCCCGCAGCTGACCACCGCGTTCACCGTGATCAACGAATTCTTCAACGAGCTCGCCTACAACCCCGGGCCCAATCAAGGCGGCTTCCTGTTCTACCTCGACTGGGCCAACCACGACCTCAACAGCGTCGTCGCGCAGGGCGATGCGCACGGGTCGGAGGGTCAGGCGCTGCTGTACTTCAACTGTGGGCTGGTGCCGATTCTGCATCAGGTGGCAGCGGTCGACCCCACGGCGCGACTGGTCCTGGGCCTGCTCAACCCGCCGACTACCGAACAGTGCAAGGCGGTGCTTTCGCCCAGCTCGACGGCGGCCAAAGCGGCGAGCCTGCGCACCGGGGTCAGCCCGGACGCGCTGATGGCCGACCGCGTCTTCGGCCAAGGCCCTGACGCCAACGCGATGGCATCGAGCGCAGCGTCGGGAGGGGGTCACTGATGCAAAAGCGCGCACCGACGCTCGCCAACATCCTCGTGATCGTGCTGTTCGCGTTGAGCTGCTTCGGCCTGTTGCTGTTCCTATGGGATTCTTTCGGCGGCCCGGTCCCGCTGAAGCCAAAGGGCTACCGCTTCACCGTCGAGCTCTCGCGCACGCTGGCGCTGGCCGAACAGTCCGATGTGCGCATCAGGGGGGTCGACGTCGGCCACGTGGTCGGCCTGGCGACGCACGCCAACGGAACGACCGATGTGACCGTCGAAATGAATCATCAGTACGCGCCGATCTCCTCCGCCGATCGCATGGTCCTGCGCCAGAAGACGCTGCTGGGCGAGACGTACATCGAACTGCTCCCGCCGGGCGTGGCGGGCCCGGGTGGCAAGGAAGAAGGGCAGGGGCAACCGCCGAAGGGTGCCGTAGGGGTCCAGGATGCGGACGTGGTGAGCGGTCGCCCAATCCCCGACGGCGGGCAGTTGTCGTCCACCCAGGTCGATCCGGCGGTGACGCTCGACGACATCCTCTACTCGCTCAACCCGCAGGTGCGCAACGCCTTCAAGGTCTGGCAGCAGGCGCAGGCAGCCGCTTTCAACGGGCGCGGAGAACAGGTCAACGCCAACATCGCCGAGCTCGAGCCGTTCGTGGAAAACGCCAACAAGCTGGTCTCAATCCTCGCCTCGCAGGAAGGCGCCGTGACCGCGGTGGTACACAACACCGGCGTGTTGTTCGACGCGCTCAGCGAACGCAACGGCCAGTTCCGCGGGTTCATCGTCAACGGCGAGCGCACCTTCCACGCGCTCGGCGCGAGCAGCGCCCAATGGGCCAACGCCTTCCGCCTGCTGCCGACCTTCGAGCGCAGCGCGTCGGCGACGCTGCGCGAATTCGACGACCTCGTCACCGTGGCGAGCCCCGTGCTCGAAGAGGCGAAGGGGTGGGAGCGCGAGCTGACGCCGCTGCTGGAAGGGGTGCAGGCGTTCACGCCCGACTTCAACAACCTGCTCACCAACCTCGGCCCGTTCAACAAAGCCTCCAAGAACGGCCTGCCGGCGTTCGAACGCGTGCTGAGCGAGCTCACGCCGCTGCTTGGCAACGTCACGCCGCCGCTGCGTAACTTCGAGCCCTTCCTGAAGTTCACCGGCGAATATGTCCCCGAGCTGCAGGCGCTGTTCGCCAATGCGACCGCCGCCACCGAGGCGCACGACAAAAACAACGACCTCACCGGCGAACCGATCCAGCATTATCTGCGTGCGCTGAACACTGTCAGCCCCGAAGGGCTCGCGGTTTACAACCAGCGGATCGGCACCGACCGTGCCAACCCCTACTTCAAGCCGGGAGCGCTCGGACTGCTGGAGAGCGGCGGACTGCAGGTATTCAGCACGAGTAACTGCGCCGACTCCGCGCCTTCGCTGAGCCTGCCCGCCAAGGAACAGAGCCCAATCGAAAAACAGCTGGTTGAAGACCACGTCGTCAATGAAGCGGGCAGCACCACCAACTCCGTAGGTGCGCCCGCGTGCACCCAACAGGCGCCGTTCACTTGGGAAGGCGTGACGAGCCAGTTCCCGCAGGTGACGAGGGCGAAATAAGCTCAGCCGCGCTGCGGAGCTGGCTCCTTCGCAAACGCCGCCACGATCGCACGATGGTGGCCGAGGTAGGGGAGCATCGCGAAGTACGCGAGGTCGCCGCGCAGGCGGGGCAGTTCGCCG
This sequence comes from uncultured Solirubrobacterales bacterium, assembly GCA_963764915.1. GTDB lineage: Bacteria > Actinomycetota > Thermoleophilia > Solirubrobacterales > Solirubrobacteraceae > Palsa-744. The sequence goes on from CAVXUO010000001.1 coordinate 218,242, forward strand.
GTGCGGTCCTCCAGGGCCCGGCTGTGCAGGATCGAGGCGATCCCGCCGACCATCGCCTCCGAGGTGTACGGGGGCAGCAGGTCGGGGTTGGCGCAATGGAAGCGACCCTCCTCCAGCAGCGGCGGGAAGAGACGCAGCATCGCATGGTGGCGCTCGCTGGAGGCCGGACACGCGCAGAGGCTCTCGACCAGCACCACCCGCGCACCGTCGGGATCCTCGGCGAGCGCGCTCAGCAGGGCATCCAGGCCCCCGCGGACGCGCTCGGGCCACGGCGCGGCGCACTCGGTGCGTTGCCGTATCCGCTCCTCGATGCGTGCGATCAGCGCATCCAGTGCCTGCAGGAAGCATTCCTCCTTGTCTGCGAAATGCTCATCGAAAACGGCCGGCGCAACCTTTGCCGTCTGCAGCACCCGCTCCACCGTGGTGCGATCGTAGCCGCGGTAGGAGGCGGTGGCGATCATCGCGTCGAGCATGCGCACGCGCGGATCGCGAGCCTTGTGCGTGGGGCAGACACGCGAGCCGGCAGGTTGTTGCCGGGCGCCGGTGTGGCTGCTGTGCAACATCTTTCCTCCCTCCCTGCCCGGGGAAGGAGCTGATGGAGGAGCGCGAGCCAACCGGTGAGCGATCGCGCGTTTCCAGGCGCTGAATCCCGGACTGTGGGTTTCCCTCTCCTACTCTCACCCAGAGAGTAGACCCGCGGCCATGCCGTTGTCAAGGGCCAGCAGCATTTGTCAAGGGATGGGCGGCAGCCGACCTCGGGTCTGCCGCGGTGCGTGCGAGAGGGTGCCGCGCGTGGTCGTGGTCAGGCGATGCCGCTGATTCTCGACCGGCGGGAGATCGGCTCGCCTTCGCCGGCCGGTTCTCGATCGGCGCGCTGTCCAGGCACGCTGAGGAATCGCAGCTGGTAGCGCCCCACCACGATCTCATCGCCGTCCTCGAGCATCCGCCACTCGATCCGTTCGCCGTTGACGAACACGCCGTTGAGGCTGCGATCGTCGAGCACCCTCACCCCGTCGGGCTGGCGCACCAGCAGGGCATGCCGGCGGGACACGGTGGGGTCATCGAAGCGCACGTCCGCCGCCAGGCTGCGCCCCACTCGCGTCCACTCCTGGGTCAGCGCCACCAGCACGGTCTCGCCGTCCTCCTCGTAGGCGAGGTACTCTCCGGGATGCTCGATCTGCTCACTCGCCTGCGCCAGCCAATCCAGATCGTCCTCGCCTACGCCCGCGGGCGAGTAGGCTCCCGCGCCGGTGAGGTCCGGTGCACCGCTCTGCGCGAGGTGCCCCATGCTGAACAGCGAGGCACGCACGAAACTGGCGCCTCCGCAGCCAGGGCAGTCGCGCAACGTATCGGAGGCGGCCAGCGTAAGCACATAGCCGCAGCGCTGGCAACGAAAGGATCCCGCTCCCGCCATCGTGCCCGAGGTCAGTGACTCCACCATCTCACAGCTCCTCTTCTCCTGTAGGGATACGTCCCGACACTCTTCCGCCGGCAGACCCTGCGGCAATCATAACCGCACTTTTCCCGTTTGGTCTAAAAGGCTTGTAATTTTCTGGAGACTCGTAGGGAGCCTGAGTCTGCTTGGTCTGAGAGCGGGCTGGGACTGGGGTAGCTGGGTCTTTCTACCCGGCGCCCGCAGGCCCCAAACGGGCCCGTGGTTGCGGGAGGAGATGGCCGCCAGGTGGCGAATCCCGTGCCATGTCCTCCGCCACCGTCACTGACATCGAGCAATTCGAGCGCGTCCTACTGCGCCGCAGCGTTGGCGTGCTGACATCCGACCGCAATCACTGCTCCGACTGCGGGCGTACCCCGCTGGTCGGCGAGCGCGTGCACCTCTTCGGAGAGCGCGACGGGGGTGTTGTCTGCGAGCTCTGCCGGCCCATGCGCCACGGGCACCCGGTGGCCACCGAGATTGTGCGCCACTCGCCGCACGGCAACGGTGTGCGCCTGATGGCTCGCGCGGCGTAGCTTTCGTCCGGGGTGGCCCTATAAACTGCCGGGCGCGATGGACCCGCTGACCGTCTCGATCCTGATCGACGCTCCCCGCGAGCAGGTGTTCGACTACCTGCAGGACATCGCCAACCACTCCGAGTTCACCGACCACTATCTGCGCGACTGGCACCTGACGCGCGAGAACTCCGTCGGCCGGGGTGCCGGGGCGCGCTTTCGCGTGGCCGCTCCGGGCAATCGCTTCAGCTGGGGCGACGTGACCTTCGCCGAGGTCGAGGCTCCGCACCGCATTGTCGAGGTCGGCCGCGGCGGCAAGACCAACCGCATCCGCACTCTCGGGGTCTACGAGCTCGCTCCGGGCGCTGGCAACACCACGCGCGTGCGCTACACGCTCGAGACCCAGCCCTCCACGCTGTCCGATCGTCTGCTGGAGTCCCTCGGGGCGCGCGGGTGGTTGCGACGCAAGAACATGAAGGCGATGCGCCGGCTGCGCTCGATCATCGAGAGCGGCGAGGGGCGCGGCCAGCGCGTCACGGTCGCCGGTGGGTAAACTGCCGCGTCGCATGCACCGCCTCCCGCGCAAAACGCTGCTCCGGGCTCCCGCCATCAGCAATGGCCGCGCTGGGATGGTGTGGCCCCTCGCCCTGTGCGCCGTTTTGGCCGCGCTCGCGCTCGGGGCCTGCGGGGAATCGCACACCCGGGTCACGACCGGCACCTACGCGGGCGGGGGCGGCAAGAACGCGCCCTACCTCAACGTCGGGCCGCTCGTCTACCAGGTGCAGATCTCACGCGAGCTCAATCCCTACAACACCGAAGACTCCGCCTACTTGCTGGGGCTGACGCCCGCGCAGGCCGCGCTGAAACCCGGCGAAGAGTGGTTTGGGGTCTTCATGCAGGTCTACAACGAAAGCACCGTCCCGCATCCCGCCGCCACCGAGTTCACCGTGGCCGACACTCAGGGCAACGTCTACCACCCGATCATCCCCGGCTCCGCCAACCTGTTCGCCTATCGCGGTGGGATCGTGCCCGCCAACAACCAGATCCCCGCCCTCAACACCGTCGCCGCCGACGGACCCACGCAGGGTGAGCTGCTGCTGTACAAGATCAAAATCGAATCGCTCGACAACCGGCCGTTGACGCTGAAGGCCGTCGACCCGCGCGACCCCACGCAGACGGCCTCCGCGGAACTCGACGTTTAAGTCCCCCCCTGCAGCGCCGCTTCGATCACCTGCCGTGCGACTGGCGCCGCGCTTTCGCCGCCCGCCCCGTCGCGCACCATCAGCACCCCCACCGCGATCTTCGGGTGCAGCGCCGGGGCGAACGCCGCAAACCACGCGTCGGTGTTCTTCGGGTTGTTCTGTTCGGCCGCGCAGCTGCTCGATTCGGAGGTATGTTCGGCGGAGGGCGAGTGTTCTTCGCCTTCGGCGGGCTTATGTTCGGAGCCGGCGTCGCAGGCTGCGGGGGTGCCGAGTTCGGCGGTGCCGGTCTTGCCGGCCACTTCCACCCCGGGGATTGCCGCCGCGGTGCCGGTGCCGAAGCGCACGACGTCGAGCATCATGCCCCGCACCGTGCGGGCCGTGGCGGCGCTGATCGCGCGCGTGCTACCGGCGTCCGTGCTCCCGCTACCCGTTTCTCCGCCGGAGTCCGCACCGCCGCTCCCCGCCGATCCTCCGCCGGCGCTTTCGCCCTGCCCGCCGGCGCCCGCCTTGATGAGGCTCGGCGTCAGGTGGCGCCCGCCGTCGGCGATCGTCGCTGCCACGGTTGCCATCTCCAGCGGGCTGGCGAGCACCTGGTCTTGGCCGATCGCGGTCGAGCCGACTGCCAGTTCGCCCTGGATCTGGCTGGCGGGGGGGAGCGTGCTTTCGGCGGCGCCTTCGATCCCGGGGGGGTGGTTGAAGCCATACCGTTCCGCCATCGCCACCAGCCGCGCCGCTCCCAGCTTCACGCCCAGCGGGGAGAACACGGAGTTGCATGACACCGCGAACGCCTCCACCAGCGTGCCCCCGCATTCCTCGCCGCCCGCGTTGTGCAGCAGCACCCCATCGAGCGTTGCCGCGGTCGCGTAGGGGAAGGTGCTGGTGGGGCGTGCGATCCCGGCTTCCAGCACACCGCTCACCGTGATCATCTTGAACGTCGACCCCGGCGGCTGCAGCGAGTCCAGGCCGATCCCCGCCACTCCCAGCACTTGGCCGCTGGCCGGTTCGATCGCGATCACCCCGCCATACTGGCCGCCCAGCGCGCTCACCACCGCGGTTTGCAGCGCCGGAGAGATCGTGGTGCGCACCGCGCTCCCGGCGTGGGCGCTCGCGCGCGCCAGCACCCGGCCGCCGCTCGTGGGCCCGCCGCTCGTTGGCCCCGCGCTTGACGCCCCCGCGTTCGATGTCCCCGCGCCCGTGGCTTCGCCGCTCGTGGTCCCTGCGCCGGTGGCCCCGCTCGTCACCGCGAGCAGTTCGCCGCTCGGGGTGCCGCGCAGGCGACCGTCGGCCGCGAGCTCCAGTCCGCTCACGCCCACGATCGCGTTGGGGGGCACACCTTCGGCCTGGAGCGCCTGCAGGCGGCTCGAGGGGATCGGCCCCACTTCGCCCACGATCGCGCTCGCCGCCGCTCCCAGCGGCGAGGAGCGCGTCCCCGCGGCCGTGGCAGGGCCCTGCGCGAGCACCGAGCCTTCGCGCGCCAACAGCGCGGCGCGTGGGGGCAGCGCCGTGCGCCTGCTCAGCAGCTCCCCTTCGCGCAGACCGGGGAAGGCGAGCGAGCGCGACCACCGCACGCGCGCTTCGCCTTCGTGCGGGCCCGGCACGATCGGCAAGCGAAAGTGCTCGGCGAGTGTGCCGAACAGGCGGGTGTGCACCTTCGTCGCCACCACCTCCACGCTGCCGGCTGCACCCCGCGGTACCCCCACCACCCGCTCGCTCTCGGCCGTGGCCGTCATCAGCGCTTCCCTGTACGCCTGCGCGAACTCGCTCGGCGACACCTCCCGCCGCGAGACGGGGGCGAGCTCGCCGTACATGCTCGCGTAGTCGCCCTTCGTCCAGGCGGCCACGAAGCGCGCCGCCACGTCCGGAGCGGGCGATGGGGAGGAGTGCCCGGCTCCCACGATCGTTCCCACCACGAATGCCACTGCCGCCAGCATGATCAGAACCCCACCTCCCGGCGTGCGCCGTGTGCGACGACGACGTGCCTGGTGCGATTGGTATACGTGGTGTGTCCCCCTACTATGGCCGGCGGAGGACGCGCTGCTCACGATGTTGCGCCTCCTGTGCCATTGATCACATCGTGGAACGGTAGACCATGGTCTGACAGGAAAGAGTTCGACGCGCGGCGTACGATCGGTTGCGGAATCGCATGGTGGTAGGGACAACATCTGAATGAGGCCCATCTTGGCCCGCCTCCTCCGCGATCGCGCTCGCACCGCGTCCAACGCGCGACTCGACCGATCGACCTGGCAGCTCGTGACCACGCGCGACTCGACCGATCGACCTGGCAGCTCGTGACCACGCTCGACTGGCTGATCCTGTTGTTCGTGCTGACCCTCGGCCTGTTCGGCCTGCGTCAGGGGTTCATCGTCGGCGTCCTGTCGTTCGGGGGGTTTGCGATCGGGGCGTTCATCGGCACCCGTCTCGGCCCGCTGCTGCTGCCTCAGGGCTCCGCCTCACCCTACGCGCCCGCCTTCGGGTTGGTGGGCGCGCTGCTCGCCGGGGCGATCCTTGCCACTGGCCTGGAGGGGGTGGGCTGGCGGCTGCGCCGCACCACCCTGCTGGTACCCGGGGTCGGCCTGCTGGACCGGATGCTGGGGGGGATGCTCTCCGCCGCGATCGGTCTCGGCGTGGTGTGGATCGTCGCCGCCGTCGCCGCCCAGATCCCCACCGCCATGCAGCTGCGCGCCGACATCCAGCGCTCGGAGATCCTCGGCGAGCTCAACGCGCTGCTGCCGCCCTCGGGCCCGATCCTCAACGCGCTCGCGCGTCTCGATCCGATCCCCTCGCTGCCCGGCCCGCTGCCGGCCCTGACCGCACCCCCGCCCCAGATCGCCCACGACCCCGCGGTGCTGGCCGCCTCGCGCAGCGTGGTGCGCGTGCTGGGCACCGCCTGCGGCCTGGCGATCGAGGGGTCGGGGTGGGTGGCGCAGCCCGAAGAGGTGCTCACCAACGCCCACGTCGTCGCCGGCGAGAGCGACACCACGGTCGAGGTCGAAGGCCGCCCGCCGGGGCTCTCCGCGCAGGCGATCGCCTTCGACCCGACCAACGACCTCGCGGTGCTGCGCGTGCCCGGCCTGCGCCTCCCCACGCTGAGCCTCGCGCCCAGCCCTGCCTCCGGCACCGCCGGGGCGATCCTCGGGTATCCCGAAAACGGGCCGTTCGACGTGCAGGCGGGACGCATCGGGGCGACCGAGCAGGTGCTCACCCAGAACGCCTACGGCCAGGGGTCGGTGTCGCGGCTGCTCACGCCGCTGCGCGGGCTGGTGCGCCCCGGCAACTCCGGGGGGCCCGTGGTCGACGATCGGGGGACGGTGCTCACCACAGTGTTCGCGGGCACCACGGGGAGTGGGCACGCCGGCGGGTATGGGGTCGCCAACGCGACCGTCGCGCACGAGCTCGAACACGCCGGCGCGCCGGTCGGCACCGGACCTTGCGACCCCGATTGACTCACCCGCTACTCTGAGCCACCATGCCGAAGACCCTCGTGATCGCCGAGAAGCCCTCCGTCGGGCGCGACCTTGCGCGCGTGCTGCCCGGCACCTTCAAGAAGGAGGAGGGCTGGCTGGAGGCCGAGGAGTACATCGTGACGTGGGCCGTGGGCCACCTCGTGCAGCTCGCCGAACCTGACGAGTACGACGCCAAATACAAGCGCTGGCGGATCGAGGACCTGCCGATCGTGCCCGAGCGCTTCAAGCTCGTGGTGCGGGATGAGCGCTCCAAAAAGCAGATGTCCGTCGTCACCCGTCAGCTCTCGCGTGAGGACGTCGGCGAGGTGATCAACGCCTGCGACGCCGGCCGCGAGGGCGAGCTGATCTTCGCCTACATCTACGAGAAGGCCGGCTCCGTGCTGCCGGTACGGCGACTGTGGCTGAACTCGATGACCAACTCGGCGATGAAAGCGGCGTTCGCCTCGCTGCGCCCCGCCTCGGAGGTTGCGCTGCTCGAGCAGGCCGCCCGCTCGCGCTCGGAGTCCGACTGGATCGTCGGCATGAACGCCACCCGCGCGGCGACGATCCGCCTGCGCACCTCCTTCGACGGGGCCGTCTCGCTGGGGCGCGTGCAGACCCCGACGCTGGCGATCGTCACCCGGCGTGAGGAGGAGATCAAAGCCTTCGTGCCCGAGCCCTACTGGCTGGTCGATGCGGTGTTCGCAGCCCCTCCGCTCGAGGGGGAGGGGGATGGGTCAGTTGCCGGCGATTCGGCGGTGGCGGGCGCGGCGGATGGCGGTGGTGCGGCCGAGGAGGGGTCGGTTGGTGGCGGTTCGGCGGCGGGCGACGGGACGGCCGAGGATGGGCATGGGGATGGGGATGGCGGATCGGGCGAGGTCGGCGAGGTCGGCATCCCCGGCGAGCGCGTCTACATCGGCCGCTTCCACGCGGGCGCCAAACCGCGGCTGGCGACCGAGGAGGAAGCGATCGCGATCGTCGAGGCGTGCGAGGGCAAGCAGGCGACGGTCACCAAGATCGACGTCAAAGAGCAGCGTGAGCGGGCGCCGATGCTGTACGACCTCACCTCTTTGCAGCGCGACGCCAACACCCGCTTCGGCTTCTCCGCGCGGCGCACGCTCGGCGCGGCCCAGCGGCTGTACGAGGAGCACAAGGCGCTCACCTACCCGCGCACCAACTCGCGCTACCTCACCAAAGACATGATCCCCGAGATCAAGCCCACCGCCGAGCTGGTCGGCGCCAACAGGGATTACGCGGCCGCCGCCGCCTACGTCACCTCGCTTGACGTGCTGCCGCTGGGGCGCGTGGTCAACGACGCCAAGGTGACCGACCACCACGCGATCATCCCCACCCGCACCGAGCACAAAGTCGATCGCATGTCCGACGACGACCGCCGCGTGTACGACCTCGCGGTGCGCCGCTTCCTGGCGGTCTTCCATCCCGAGGCGGTGTTCGAGAACACCCGCGTGGAGACGACGATCCCCGCCGCCGGCGGCGAGCGCGCCGGCAAGTACGTGTTCCGCACCCGCGGCAAGCTACTGATCGTGCCCGGCTGGCGCGGCGTCTACGGGCAGGGCGTCGTCGGCGGCGAGCCGCGCACGGGCGACGAGGACGAGGGCACCGACCAGATGCTCCCGCGCCTGATCGAGGGCGAGCACGTAAAGACGCGCGAGATCAAGAGCCTCGCCAAGGAGACCAAGCCTCCGCGCCGCTACTCCGACGCCTCGCTGCTCGGGGCGATGGAGACCGCCGGCAAGCTGGTCGACGACGACGAGCTGCGCGAGGCGATGAAGGAGTCCGGGATCGGCACCCCCGCCACGCGTGCCGCGATCATCGAGCGGCTGATCACCGTCGGCTATATCGAGCGCGACGGGCGCTCGCTGGTCGCCACCGAGAAGGGCCTCAACGTCGTGCGTCTGCTCGGCCGCCACCCCCTCACCTCGCCCGAACTGACAGGCCGGTGGGAGCACCGCCTTGACGCGATCGAGCGGGGCGAGGACTCGCGCGAGCACTTCATGAAGGACATCGCCGGCTTCGCCGGGGAGACGGTGAAGATGCTCGACGAGGCGCTCAAAGACGTTCGCATCCCCAAAGCCAACCTCGGGCCCTGCCCGATCTGTGGGCACTCGATCGTCGAAAACCGCAAGGGCTACTCCTGCTGGGCGCGCAACGACCCCGGCTGCGGCTTCGTGATCTGGAAGTCCAAAGCGGGCAAGACCCTGCCGCTCGCGGTCGCCCGCGAGCTGATCCGCACCGGCTACACCGCCCGTCCCGTCAGCGGCTTCAAGGGGCGCTCCGGGCGCTCCTTCCGCTCCCATCTCGCACTCCAGCAGACGCCCGACGGCAAATGGCGCGTGGAGTTCAATGAGGCCTGGGCCAAGGCCGGGGCCAAGCCGCCCGACCACGAGACGGTTGCCGGCGAGCCTGCCGCGGAGACGCCCGCGCAGGTGGCGGCCGAGGCGGAGGCCGTAGCGGCGGTGGCCGAGAGCTGATCGGTCTGCGTTTGCCGTGGGGGCCGGCCGAGCGGGGTGGGTTGTGTTCTCTTTTGGGACCCAAACAAATGAGAGCAAGTCTCATTCTTGACTGGTAGAGGTTGGGCGGAAGGGCATCGACTCGCCCTCAACCAAATAAGATTGAGTCTCGTTCCTGTTTGGTTGGGGCGTTGAAAGAAAGAACACCCGCGGCCGGTGTGGCCGGATCGATGGGGTGTGGTGTCGGGCGGGTGCGCCACCATAGGCGGCCATGCCGATCACGCTGATCACCGGACCCGCCAACGCCGGGAAGGCCGGAGTCGTGATGGACGCACTCGGTGCCCATCGCGCGCGCGGAGAGCGGCCACTGCTGGTCGTGCCTACCCACGCCGACGTGGAGCGCTATTTGCTGGAGCTCATGCGGGCCGAGTCTGCGTTTGAGGGGCGCGCCGAACTCGCCGTCGAGGGGAGCGGCACGGGGGTCCGCGTGGTGCGCTTCCAAGGCCTGCTTGCCGAGACGCTTCGCTGTGCCGGCTCTGTCGAGCGCCCCCTCGGCCAGCTGGCCCGCGAGCGGGTGCTCGCGGCGGCGTTGCGCAACGCGGGAGACGAGCGCGCCGGCAACGGTGGGGGTCCCGATATCGGCGAGCACCTGACGCGGCAGGTCCCCGCCACCGCCGGCGTGGTGCGCTCCCTCGCGGCGTTGGTCGGGGAGCTGGAGGTGGAGCGGGTGACGCCCGCGCGCTTGCGGGGGGCGCTCGGCGCATGGGCCGCGGCTGACCCAGGGCACGCCCCCCACGCACGCCAGCTGGGAGAGCTGTTCGAGGGTTACCGCCGTGGCGTGGAGAGGCTGCGAGGAGCCCGTGTCAGCGCCGAGCGGCAGGCGACCCGCGCGCTCGACGCGCTGCGCCGCACCCCCGCCCTGTGGGGCGCCACGCCGGTGTTGTTGTACGGCTTCGATGACTTCACGCGGCTGCAGTTGGACGTGATCGAGACGCTTGGCGCGGTGGTCGGGGCGCCGGTGACGGTCTCGCTCACCTACGAGCCCGGCCGTGTGGCGTTCGCCAGCCGTGGCGAGACCTTTCAGCGTCTGCTGCCGCTCGTCGCCGAGCATCGCTCCCTGCCGCCCCGCGCCGAGCTGGCCGAAACGGGGATGCTCGATTCGGAGATGCGAGCGCAGCGGGTGTCTCCCGAGTCGGTCGGAGGCGAGTGTCTCCCGGCTTCGGTCGCGCCCTGCGCTCGCGCGGCGCTGCACCACCTGGAGCGCCACATCTTCGAGCCCGACGTCCCCGCGCCGATCCCCGCGGGAGAGGCGCTGCGGCTGCTGGAGGGGGGCGGGGAACGCGCCGAGCTGGAGCTGGTCGCGGAAGAGATCCGTGGGCTTCTGGAGCGCGGGGTGCGGCCTGCGGAGATCGCCGTAGCGCACCGCTCCCCGGAGGCGATCACGGAGCTGCTGGGGGAGCTTTTCCACGCCCACCGTATCCCCTTCACGTTGCGGCGGCGGCTCTCCTTCGGGCGCACCGCCACCGGCCGCGCGCTGCTGGGTTTGCTGAAAGCGACCTTTCCCGCCGCAATCGACGACGGCGGCGGCCTCGGTGATCTGCTGGCGTGGCTGCGCGCCCCGGGGGGACTGCACGGTCCCGAGCTCGTGGACGAGCTGGAGTGGCGAGCGCGGCGCGCCGGAGTGAGCAGTGCGGCGCGGGCGTGTGCACTATGGGAGGCCGAGCGGGGGCCGCTGGAGACGCTCCAGGAGCTGCGCGAGGCGGCGCAGCGGCATCCCGCCGCGCTGATCGAGCGCACGGCTGCTGAGCTCGGACGGCTGGGTTACGCCCCGCAGGTCCCCGCCGAGGCACGCGCGCTGGCCGTTGGCTTAGAAGCTCTGGAGGAGCTGCGCGAGCTCGCCCGCTCGGCACGCCAACTGGCGCCAGACGCGCACGAGCTGATCGCGCTGTTGCGGGGGCTGGAGCTGGTCGTGGGAGAGGAGCCCTCCGGAATCTCGGAGGCTGTGGCGGTGCTCGATCCACTTGCCCTGCGCGCGCGCCGGGTACGCGCGCTGTTCCTGTGCGGCCTGCAGGAAGGCGTCTTCCCGGCTCCCGCCCGACCCGAGCCCTACCTCTCCGAGGAGGAGCGCCGTGGGCTTGCGGAAGCCTCGGGGCTGCGCCTGGGGGTAGGCGGGGATTCCAGACAAACGCTGGCGGCGGAGCGCTACCTCCTGTACGCGGCTATCTCCCGCCCGCGTGAATTGCTGGTGTTGAGCTGGCACACCGCCGACGACGATGGTCTGCCCGCGGCCCGCTCGCTGTTCGTTGATGACGTTTGCGACCTCTTCGCGGGACCTCTGCACGAGACGCGTGCTCGACGGGCACTTGGCGAGGTCTCTTCGCGCGTCCCCACCGAGCCCGGTGCGCGGCCGGAGGAGCGGATCGGACCTTTGCATGATCCGCGCGTGCTGGCGGATCTGGGCGAGCAGCGGCTGTGGTCGGCGTCCGGCTTGCAGTCGTGGGTGGGCTGCCCGGTGCAGTGGTTCGTGGAGCGTACATTGGGCGCGCGTGACCTCGAGCCCGAGGCCGAGCCGCTGGCGCGAGGGGGTCTCGCGCACGCGGCGCTGCGTCAGACGCTTGAGCGCCTGCGGGACGAGACAGGCTCGGCGCGCCTCACCGCCGAGCGGCTTCCCCGCGCGCGCGAGCTGCTGCACGCCGCGCTGCAACATCACGAGCGCGCGCATCCGCTCTCGACGGTGCCCGAGCGCGTGCCAGGGGTCCGCCGCCGTCTGGAGGCCGACCTGGAGCGCTACCTGGAACACGCCGCGGAGTGCGGCGATCGCGCGGACGTGGGCCAGCTCGATCTCGCGCAGCTAGACGCTCCGAGCCAGTTGGAGCCGACCTATCTGGAGCTGCCTTTCGGCTTCCCCGAGCAGGCGGAGGGAGTGCCCGCGCTGGACCTCGGCGAGGGCGTGCTGGTGCGGGGCTTCATCGACCGCGTGGACCTTGCGCCGGGGGGCGAGGCCGTGGTGTACGACTACAAGAGCAGCTCCCCGGCCCCGCCCGACCGCTGGCTCGGCGAGCGCAACTTCCAGATCGCCCTCTACATGCGCGCCGTGGAGCAGCTTTTGGGCGCGCGTGTGGTGGGGGGCTTCTACCAACCGCTCTCCGGCCGCGACCTGCGCGCGCGGGGTGTGCTCGCCGAGGGCGAGGGCGTGGCGCTCGAATGCGTACGCGGTGACGCACGCCCGGCGTCGGAGGTGCGGGAGCTGGTGGAGGAGGTCGTCGCCGTGGCCCGCACCGCCGTCATGCAGGCGCGCGCGGGCGAGCTCGAGGCGCGACCCGCCACCTGCGGGTTCGGGGGCCGTGGCTGCAGGTACCCGTCGATCTGCCGGTGCGAGCCCTGAGCATCGTGGCCCCGACTTTCACAGCCGAGCAAGAGCAGGCGGCGGCGCGCCGCCGCGGTCCGCTGCTGCTCGCCGCCGGGGCTGGCAGCGGCAAGACCTCGGTGTTGGTCGAGCGCTTCGTGCGCGCCGTACGCGAGGACGGCATCGCCCCGGGGCGGATCCTCGCGATCACCTTCACCGAGCGCGCCGCCGCGGAGCTGCGCGAGCGGGTGCGGGCACGCCTGCTGGAGCTTGGCGAGCGTGAGGCCGCGCGCGACACCGAGGGGGCCCCGATCGGCACCTTCCACGGCTTCTGCGCACGGTTGCTGCGCGTCCACGCGCTCACTGCCGGCCTCGACCCCGAGTTTGCGATCCTCGACGAGGCCGGGGCGGGGCGGTTACGCCAGCTGGCCTTTCGCCGTGCTCTCGCCACGCTCCTGGCCGATGAGCGCCGCCGGGACGCCGTCGAGCTGCTTGCCGCCTACGGCGCCGACCGTGTGCAGCGGATGGTCTTGGGCGTGTACGCCGAGCAGCGCAGCCGCGGGGTCAGCAGGCCGTCGCTGCCCGACTCGCTGCTGTCGGAACGCTCGAAGCCCGCTCTACCGCAGATGCAGCCCTCGCTGTTCGATGTCGAGCCGCTGCCCCACCGGGACCCGATGGCCAATGACCCGCTGGAGCTGGAGGCGCTCCATGCATGTGCGCTGCTGGGGGAAATTCTGGTTGCGTACGGGGATGGCTACGCGGCGCTCAAGCGCGCCCGCGCGGCACTCGACTTCGACGACCTCGAGCTGTGCGCTCGCGATCTGCTGGAGCGTCACGATGGGGTGCGCCGCGGGTGGTCGGAGCGCATCGAGCTCCTGATGGTGGACGAGTTCCAGGACACCAACCGCCGCCAGCTCGCGCTGTTGGGGCTGCTGGAGCACGACAACCTCTTCACGGTCGGCGACGAGCTGCAATCGATCTACGGCTTCCGCCACGCCGAGGTCGAGATCTTCCGCGAGCGTCGCCGCCGGCTGCACGCCGCGGGGGCCGCGATCGTGTTGGCTCACAACTTCCGCGGTCGCCCGCCGCTGATCTCCGCGATCAACGGCCTCTTCGGCGAGCGTTTCGGGGACGCCTACACGCCACTGATCGCGGCGCGCGAGAGCCGTGGCGAGAGAGCTCCGGCGACGGTGGCTGATGGTCCGGAAGCTGACGGCAGGAGTGATCGGGGGATCACGGCCGAGCGAGGGATCACGGTCGGGCGGGGGAGCACGGTCGGGGGGGGAGCACGGTCGGGGGGGGAGCACGGTCGGGCGGGGGAGCACAGCCGGGCAGGGGATCCCGACCGGGGCGGACGCGCCCTTGATCGAGCTGCTGCTAACCGACAAGAACGGGTGGGCCGAGTCGCCCCATGCCCAACGCATCGCCGGGACGCTGCCACCCGCGGCCCTCTGGCGTCAAGCCGAGGCGCGCCTGCTTGCCCAGCGTGTCGCCGAGCTCGTCGCCGGCGGGCAGGTGGCGGCCGGGGACGTGGCTGTGCTGCTGCGCGCCGCCACCGATCTGCCGGTGTACGAGCGGGCATTGGAGGAGCGCGGCCTGCGCACGCTCGCGGCCGTCGGCAGCTTCTGGGGCCACCAGCAGGTCGGTGACCTGCTGGCGTGGCTACGCGCGCTCGCCAACCCCTTGGACGAGCTTGCGCTGTACTCCGTGCTCGCCTCCCCGTTGGTGGCGATCTCCAGTGACGGTCTCGCGCTGGTGGCGCTGCAGGCTCGGGCGCAAGGGGCCGGGGCGTGGGCGATGATCGCGCGTACCGACGGCGACCTCTACCTCACCCTCTCCGCCGGCGACCGCGAACACCTGGAGCGCTTTGCCGAATGGTTCGCCACCGAGCGCGCCGCGGCGCCGACGCGCAGCCCCGCCGAGCTGCTGTTGCGCGCGATCGCCTTCGGCGACTATGACCGGCACGTGCTGGCGCTCCCCTGGGGTGAGCGAAGGCTGGCGAACGTCCACAAGCTGCTGCGTCTCGCGCGCCGCTTCGAGGCCGCGGAGGGGCGCGACCTGCGGGGCTTTCTCGACCACGTCGCGCATCGTCGCGCGCACGCCGAGAGCTCCGAGCCACATGCCCCCACCGGCTCCGAGCCCGATGCGGTGCGCCTGATGACGATCCACGCCGCCAAGGGCCTCGAGTTCCCGGTCGTGTGCCTCGCCGACCTCGGTCGCGGCGGCAATGGCACGCCCCCCGACCTGCTGGTGGACGGTGAGCGCGTGGGGTTGCGGCTGGCGCGTTTGGATGGGTCGGCGTCGGTGTCCTGCTTGCACTACGAGGAGCTGGCCGAGGAGCGCCGCCGCGCCGAGTCGGCGGAGGAGGAGCGGATTCTCTACGTCGCGATGACCCGTGCTCGCGAGCGCCTGCTCGTGAGCGGAGCGTGTGATTTCGGGCGCTGGTCTGGTGGCGCGCCGATCATCTGGCTGGCCCCCGCGCTCGTGCCCGAGTTGCCCGCGCTCGCCCGCACGCTGGAGCGTCCGGTGGCGGACCTCGCTGTCGCTGGAGGGGATGGCATCGGGGCTCGCTGCTGGCTGAACAGTTCCACCACCTTCGGGCATGTGCTGCGTGAGGATGACTCGAGCGTGGCTATGCTCGTGGCATGAGGCCGACACCCTCCGTGGGCGGTCAGGGATTGACGGCCGGCCCGCCGGCGACCGCCGAGGGTGCGCGCGCAAATGTCTCCGATGCCGAGCTGTTCGCGCGGGCGCGTCAACACGGCGATGAGCACGCACGCGCGCTGCTGATCGAACGCTATCTGCCGCTCGTTCGCCGTCTCGCCCGCCGCTACCAGCACGGTGAGGAGCCGCTGGATGACCTCGTGCAGGTCGCGTCGCTGGGCCTCATCAAGGCGATCGACCGCTTCGACGTGGAACGCGAGGTGGTCTTCTCCAGCTACGCGGTCCCCACCATCTTGGGGGAGCTCAAGCGCCACTTTCGCGACCGCACCTGGTCGGTGCGCGTTCCCCGCGACCTGCAGGAGCTTGCGCTGCGCGTCGACCGTGCGGTCACACGCCTCTCGGTGGGTCAGCGCCGCTCGCCCTCGGTGAGCGAGATCGCACGCGCCGTGGAAGCCTCCGAGGAGCAGGTGCTCGATGCGCTGGAGGCCGCCGCCGCCTACCGCGCCAGCTCACTCGACGCCCCGCGTGCGGCGCCCGGGGGGGAGGAGGCGGGGGAAAGCATTGCCGACACGCTCGGCGTGGACGAGGATGGCTTTCGGCTTGCCGAAGAGCACGCCATCCTTGAACCTTTGCTGGCGCGCATCACGCCTCGCGAGCGCCTCGTGTTGCAGCTGCGCTTCGTCGAGGATCTCACCCAGGCTGAGATCGGCGAACGCATCGGGGTCTCGCAGATGCAGGTCTCCCGCCTCATCCGCCAAGCGCTCGCGCGCATGCGTGCCGGGGCCGGCGGCGAGTAGGGGAGGGTCAGGGCGCGAGCGCTGGTGCTGGTGCAAGCCGGGACGCAGGATCGCTGACACCGCTTGACATCGCTTACGCCGGGGGGTCACACTGTGCCGATGGCCCGTTCGATGTGGAAAGGGACGCTGACCTTCGGCTTGGTGAGCGTGCCCGTCAAGCTCTACACCGCCGTGAGCGAGCGCAGCGTGCGCTTCCACCAGCTGCACGCCCCCGATCACGCGCGCATCGTCCAAAAGCGCTTCTGCGCCGCCGAGGAGGAGGAGGTCCCCTTCAGCGAGGTCGTCAAAGGCTACGAGATCGCCCCTGGGCGCCACGTGGTGATCGAGGCCGAGGAGTTCGCCGCGCTCGAACCGGCATTCACGCGCACGATCGAGATCGAGGACTTCGTGCAGATGGAGGAAATCGACCCGATCCTCTTCGACCGCCCCTACTACCTGGTGCCCAATCGCGGTGGCGCGCGCTCTTACCGACTGCTGCTGCAGGCGATGCGCGACACCGACAAGGTAGCGATCGGGCGGGTCGTGCTCCGCTCCCGCCAACAGCTCGTCGCGATCCACCCGCGCGAGGACGCGCTGGTCATGACGACGATGAACTTCGGCGACGAAGTGGTGCCCACCTCCGAACTGCACGAGCTGCACGAAGACCACGTCGAGCTCTCCGACAACGAGCTCGAAATCGCCCATCGGCTCGTAGACTCGATCGCCCGGCCGTTCGACGCGGCCAACTACCGCGACACCTACCGCGAGGCGCTGCTCGACCTGATCGATCGCAAGGCCTCCGGCGAGCAGGTGGTGCTCGAACCGCCTGCGCGCGACGAACCGCTGGAAGCTCCCGATCTGATGAGCGCGCTGGAGGCCAGCATCGAACAGGTGCGTGCCCGCCGCGCGCGGGAAGAGGAGGTGCTTGACGGGGCCGGCGCGGAAGGGAACGGCGCGCCCGCCTCCGCCGGCGCCTCCTCTGCCGGACGGGCCTCTCGCGGCGGGCGTGGTGGGGGCAAGGGAAGCGGGGCGTCGGGGAAGCGGAAGGCCACGGCCAACCGGGGGGCCGCCGCTGCCAAAGAGGGACCCACCGCGGGCAAGGGGCGTCCCCTCGCCGGGGATGACAAGAACGCGACCAAAGCATCGCCTGCGAAAAGCGGAAAGTCTCGGCGCGGCGACTACGAGCCGACGCTCGGGGCGCCGCGCTGAGCGGTGCTCGGGCGCGTCGACGCGGCGGCGCTCGGGCACGCTGACAGGGCGCTCTAAAAAGACAGCCCGAGCACCAACGCCTCGCCGGCGCCGTCCGTGGCGGGCTCGATCCGCAGCTCGTCGGTCATACGCTCCAGCACACTGCCCACTCCGGGCAGCACCGCATCTTCCACGAGCTTGCTCGCCGCCTGCGCGGAGAGCTCTCCGACCCGCAGCTCGAACTGCCCGCTCCTTGCGCTCACCACGAACGCGAGATGACCGTCGGCGGCGTGCGTGGGGGCATGGGCGCTGAGCGCATCGCAGATCAGCATCGCGTCGTCCATACGGTCCATCGGGCAGTTCGCCCGCGCGAGCACGATCGAAACCACCCTGCACAGCACCGGCCCTACCAGGGGCCCGTTGGCCAGGCGCAGCGCCGCTGAGCTCTCGTAGGCCGGCTCCTGGCGGTGCAGTGCCGGCTCCTCTTCCAGCCGCCTGTCCTCGCCCTCCTCCTCGTGCGCGAGCCGCATGTCGTCGCGGGTGCCCTGATCGGGGCTGTACAGCTCCTCGCTCATCGGGCACCGGGGTGTCGGCGGCTCATCGGGCACCGGGGGTGTCGGCGGCGCCGAAGAGCGCCTCAGAGGATGGATCGTCGTACTGGTGGGGGACGCCCGCGAGGGAGAATGTCATGCGCACCTCGGTGCGCTCCTGGTCGTCGCGCCCCAGCTGCACGCTCTCGGTGAGCGAGGCGATCAGCGGCAGGCCCAGACCCAGGCCGGGGCTGTCCGGGCGCGGGCCGATGCCCGTGCCTTCGTCTCGGACCACCACTGTCAGCTCGTCGCCGTACAGCGTGGCGAACACCTCCATCGGCCCCTCCCGACCATCCGGGTAGGCGTGGACGACGACGTTCGTACACGCCTCCGTCACCGCCAGGCGGATGTCCGAAAGAGTTTGGGCGTCCAGCACGTAAGCATCCTCGAGCGCTCCAAAGGCGTGGCGCACGATCGCAATGTTCTCCGCGCGCGCTGGTAGGGCGATCTGCATATCCGGAGTCATCGTGTGT
Source organism: uncultured Solirubrobacterales bacterium (assembly GCA_963764915.1). GTDB lineage: Bacteria > Actinomycetota > Thermoleophilia > Solirubrobacterales > Solirubrobacteraceae > Palsa-744. Next base: position 236,342 of record CAVXUO010000001.1, read on the forward strand.
GTGCGTCCCCCCAGTGCGGCGTGTGCGCGGATCCTTGTCTTGAGTGATGGTGCCCTGCAGGGGCGGTTTTCACACATCGGGTCCTTCTTCGCGACGGCTCTGCACTGAGCCGGAAGTACCGATGAACACTATCGCTGCTGAGGATACGCGAGCCACCGGGCGGACGCACGGAAGGCTGGACGCACGACCGGTGAGCACTTGCGGGCAGATGGCCAACGCGCGGGGCCTACTGAGATACGCTCTTGGGCGATCGGGCGCAACGAATGCCCGTCGGCCGGATCCGTGAGGTGGCGCGGACGCCTACGGGACCGGGTGCGGGACCCTTCTGAGAGCCCACTCGCCCCCGCAATCCACTGCTACGCTTCAGCCTCCGCCTCAGGTGCCCACACCGCCTGCACGGGTAGACCCCGCCTGTGCTGGAGGCACGGCCCTCCCAAGAGCACTGCCATGACTTCGCAAACCAAACAGCCGCCCAAGGCCGTTGGCCTCTACGACCCCCGCTTCGAGCACGATGCGTGCGGGGTGGGCATGGTTGCGCGCCTGGACAACGTGCCCTCCCACGAGGTGATCGCGCAGGCGATCCAGGCGCTCGAGAACCTCGAGCACCGCGGCGCCTCCGGCGCCGATCCCACGACGGGCGACGGCGCGGGGATCCTCATGCAGATGCCCGACGAGCTGCTGCGCGCCGTCGTGGACTTCGAGCTGCCGCCGTCCGGCCGCTACGGGGTGCTGATGTGCTTCTTCCCGCCCGAGGATGCCGAGTGTGCGCGCCTGCGCGAGCTGCTCGAGCGCACCACCCGCGCCGAGGGCCAACGAGTGCTCGGCTGGCGCGAGGTGCCGGTGGACACCACCTGCACGGGACGCACCGCGGGCGCCTGCCGCCCCGCGATCTGGCAGCTGTTCGTGGGGCTCGGCGCGGAGGTCGAGAGTCCCGCCGACTTCGACCAGGACGCCTTCGAGCGCAAGCTGTTCGTGATCCGCCGCGTCTGCGAGCTCTCCGACGAGAACGGTTTGTACGTGACCTCGAGCTCCTCGCGCACGATCAACTACAAGGGCATGCTGATCTCCAACCAGCTCGCCGGCTTCTATCCCGACCTGCGCGACCCGCGCGCCAAGAGCGCGATGGCGCTGGTGCACTCGCGCTTCTCCACCAACACCTTCCCGAGCTGGGAGCTCGCGCACCCCTACCGCGTGATCTGCCACAACGGCGAGATCAACACCGTGATGGGCAACGTCAGCTGGATGCGTGCGCGCGAGTCGGAGCTGCAGAGCGAGCTGTTCGGGGAGGACCTCCACAAGATCCTGCCGATCGCCAAGGCCGGCGACTCGGACTCCGCGACCTTCGACCGCGTGCTCGAGCTGCTGATGCTCGCCGGCCGCTCGCTGCCGCACGCGGTGATGATGATGATCCCCGAGGCCTACCGCGAACGCGAGGACCTGCCGCGAGGAGCTGAAGGGCTTCTACGCGTTCCACTCCTGCCTGATGGAGCCGTGGGACGGGCCGGCGTCGGTGGCGTTCACCGACGGGCGCGTGATCGGCGCCACGCTCGACCGCAACGGCCTGCGGCCGGGGCGCTGGGTGGAGACCGTCGACGGCCTCGTCGTGCTGGGCTCGGAGATCGGCTTGCTCGACATCCCGGCCGAGCGCATCAGGCGCCTCGGGCGTCTGCAGCCCGGCAAGCTGTTCCTCGTCGACCTCGAGCGGGGTTGCATCGTCGAGGATGGCGAGGTCAAGCGGGAGATCTCCACGCGCCGGCCCTACGGCGAGTGGTTCGTGCGCAACTCGGTGCACTTCGACGACCTTCCTCCGTCGGAGGCGGTGACGATCTCCGACCAGCCGCTGCACGCCCGCCAGCGTGCTTTCGGCTACACCCAGGAGGACCTGCGCGTGCTGCTCACCCCGATGGCGCGCGACGGCGCCGAGCCGGTCGGCTCGATGGGCAACGACCTCGCGCTCGCGGTGCTCTCCGACCAGGCGCCGGCGCTGTTCTCGTACTTCAAGCAGCTGTTCGCGCAAGTCACCAACCCGCCGATCGACCCGATCCGCGAGGAGATCGTGATGAGCCTCGCGACCTCCCTTGGCACCGAGCGCAACCTCTTCGACGAGACGCCCGAGCACGCCCACAAGCTGATCCTGCGCCAACCGATCCTGCTCAACCGTGAGCTCGAGACGCTGCGCCACGTCGCCCACGACGAGTTCTCCGCGCGCACGCTCGACATCACCTGGCCGATCGCCGAGGGAGCCGCGGGCATGGAGCGGGCGCTCGATCGCCTGTGCGCGCACTCGCAGGAGGCGATCGCCGAGGGCGTCAACATCCTGATCCTCTCCGACCGCTCGATCGGGCCGTTGCGCGCGCCGATCCCCTCGCTGCTGGCGGTCTCCACCGTGCACCACCACCTCGTGCGCGAGGGCACCCGCCTGCGCGCCGGGATCGTGCTGGAGTCGGGCGAGCCCCGCGAGGTGCACCACTTCGCCACGCTGATCGGGTACGGGGTGAGCGCGATCAACCCCTACCTGATGCTGGAGACGCTCGACGAGCTCGCCTACCGCGGGTTGATCGAGCGCCCGGCCAACGGCTCCGCCGCGACCGTGCTCAGCTCCGAGGAGGCGTCGCAGAACGTCGTCAAGGCGATCGGCAAAGGGCTTTTGAAGACGATCTCCAAGATGGGCATCTCCACGATCCAGTCCTACCGCAGCGCGCAGATCTTCGAGGCCGTCGGCCTTTCCCGCGAGCTGATCGACCGCCACTTCACCGGCACCGCTTCGCGCATCGGTGGCGTGGGTCTGCCCGAGCTCGCGCAGGAGGCGCTGGAGCGCCACGCCCGCGCCTGGGTGGGCGGGCTCCAATCATTCGACGACATCCTCCCGGTGGGCGGGGTGTATGCGTGGCGGCGTGACGGGGAGCGCCACATCTGGAACCCCGAGACGATCGCGCTCGTCCAGCACGCCGTGCGCGCCACCGACGACGCCCTCCTCGGCGCCGCGCTCGCCGGGGACGAGCAGGCGCATGCGTCGGTGCGCGAGAGCTCCGCCTACGCCAGGTACCGCGAGTATGCGCAGGCCGTCAACGAGGACGCCGCGCGGCGAGCCACGCTGCGGGGCCTGCTGAAGCTGCGCAGCGAAGCCGGGTCGGTCGGCGTGGGCGCCTCGGCCGGGGGAGGCTCGGATGGAGAAGGGGAGGGAGAGGGCAGGATCGCGCTGGAGGAGGTCGAGCCGGCGAAGGAGATCGTCAGGCGCTTCTGCACCGGCGCGATGAGCCTCGGGTCGATCTCACGCGAGGCGCACGAGACCCTGGCGATCGCGATGAACCGCCTCGGTGGGCGCTCCAACACGGGCGAGGGTGGCGAGGACCCGGTGCGCTTCCTGCCCGATCCCAACGGCGACCGCCGGCGCTCGGCGATCAAGCAGGTCGCCTCGGGGCGCTTCGGGGTTACGATCCACTACCTCGTCAACGCCGACGAGCTGCAGATCAAGATGGCCCAGGGTGCCAAGCCCGGCGAGGGCGGCCAGTTGCCGGGCCACAAGGTCGACAAGTACATCGGCTCGATCCGCCACACCACCCCCGGTGTCGGGCTGATCTCGCCGCCGCCCCACCACGACATCTACTCGATCGAGGATCTCAAGCAGCTGATCTACGACCTGCGCTGCGCCAACCCGCAGGCGCAGGTGTCGGTGAAGCTCGTCTCCGAGGTCGGGGTCGGCACCGTGGCGGCGGGTGTCTCCAAGGCCAACGCCGACCGCGTGCTGATCGCCGGCCACGACGGCGGCACCGGCGCCTCCCCGCTCTCCTCGATCCAGGCGGCGGGCGTGCCGTGGGAGATCGGCCTCGCCGAGACCCAGCAGACGCTGCTGCTCAACGAGCTGCGCTCGCGGATCGTGGTGCAGACCGACGGCCAGCTGAAGACCGGCCGCGACGTGCTGATCGCGGCGCTGCTGGGGGCCGACGAGATGGGCTTCTCCACCGCCCCGTTGATCGCCACCGGCTGCATCATGATGCGCGCCTGCCACCTCAACACCTGCCCGGTGGGGATCGCCACGCAGGATCCCGAGCTGCGCAAGCGCTTCCAGGGGACGCCCGAGCAGGTCGTCAACTTCTTCTTCTACGTCGCCGAGGAAGTCCGCGAGCTGCTTGCCTCGCTGGGGCTGCGCTCGCTCGACGAAGCGATCGGCCGCGTGGACCTGCTCGAAGCCGGCCCCGCGATCGACCACTGGAAGGCGCGCGGCGTAGACCTCACCCACATCCTGACCCACGTGGATGTGGTCCCCGCCCACCCGTCGGACCCCGCCCACCCCTCCGAGCCGCCGCCACGCCGGCGTGTGCAGCCACCGCCGCCCGTGCTCGAGGATGCGCTCGACTGGCAGCTGGTGGAGCGCGCCGGACCGGCGATCGAACGGGGCGAGCGGGTGTCGATGCAGCTGCCGATCCGCAACGTCAACCGCTGCGTGGGGGGGATCCTCTCCAGCCACATCGCGCGCGCGCACGGCGCCGAGGGCCTCGCGGCCGACTCGATCGTGGTCGACTTCGAAGGCTCCGCCGGCCAGAGCTTCGGCGGCTGGCTGGCGCCGGGGGTGCGGTTCACGCTCCGCGGCGACGCCAACGACTACGCCGGCAAGGGCCTCTCCGGCGGCGTGATCGCGGTGCGCCCCCGTGAGGGGATGAGCGGGGACTTCGTCGCCGAGCGCAACGTGATCGTGGGCAACACTGTGCTCTACGGGGCGACTGCCGGCAAGGCCTTCTTCCGCGGTCTCGCCGGCGAGCGCTTCGCGGTGCGCAACTCGGGCGCGTGGACGGTGGTCGAGGGCGTAGGCGACCACGGCTGCGAGTACATGACCGGCGGCCGCGTCGTGGTGCTGGGCCCAACCGGGCGCAACTTCGCCGCCGGCATGAGCGGCGGGATCGCGTACGTGTTCGACGAGGAGGGCGCCTTCGCCAAGCGCTGCAACATGGGCATGGTCGACTTCGAAGCGCTCACCGCCGCCGACGCGAGCGAGCTGCGCGCGATGGTCGCCGAGCACGAGCAGCGCACCGACTCCTCGGTGGCACGGCGCGTGCTCGCCGAATGGGAGGAACTGCTTGGGCGGAGGGCGTTCGTGAAGGTGATGCCCCGCGACTACAAGCGGGTGCTGGCGGAGCTCGCCGCGGATGAGGAACAGGCCGAGGGAGTGGCGGCGGCCTGATGGTGGAACGCGCAACCCCCATGTCGAGGAGTTGCGGCCGCGTGGCGGTCGGCCCTGCACACCCCATGGCGGCTGGATCGGCTGTGCGCTGATGGGCAAGCTGGGCGGCTTCCTGCAGATCGAGCGTCGCGGCGTGCCCTATCGCGACGCGCACGAGCGCGCGCGTGACTATCGCGAGTTCCTGGTGGTGCGCCCCGAGCCGGAGCTGCGCGAGCAGGGCGCCCGCTGCATGGACTGCGGCGTGCCCTTCTGCCACAACGGTTGCCCGCTGGGCAACCTGATCCCCGATTGGAACGACCTCGTCTATCGCGACCGCTGGCGCGAGGCGATCGCGCAGCTGCACGCGACCAACAACTTTCCCGATTTCACCGGGCGCCTCTGCCCCGCCCCGTGCGAGGCGGCGTGCGTGCTGGAGATCCGCGAGGGCGACGCGGTGACGATCAAACAGATCGAGCACGCGATCGTCGAGCGCGCTTTCGCGGAGGGCTGGATCAAAGCCGAGCCGCCCTCGCCGCGGCGTCTCACCGGCCAAAGCGTCGCCGTCGTCGGCAGCGGTCCCGCCGGCATGGCGGCCGCCCAGCAGCTGCGTCGCGCCGGCCACGAGGTGACGCTGTTCGAGCGCGACGAGGCCGCCGGCGGGTTGGTGCGCTTCGGGGTGCCCGACTTCAAGATCGAGAAGCGCATCGTCGAGCGCCGCGTGCGACAGCTCGTCGAGGAGGGCGTGGAGCTGCGCTGCGGGGTGGACGTCGGGCGCGACCTCACCGTGGGGGAGCTGCGCTCGAGCTTCGACGCGGTGGTGCTCGCCACCGGCTCGCGCGTGCCGCGCGACCTGTCCGTCCCGGGACGCGAGCTGGGGGGAATCCACTTCGCGATGGACTATCTCTACCAGCGCAACCGCTTCATCGCGCGGGACCACGGCCCGGCCCCAACGGCTCAGGCTCCGACGCCGCCCGCTCTCTCCGCGCCCGGGCAGTCCGCGTCGGTGCCCGAGATCACCGCCGCCGGCAAGCACGTGGTTGTGATCGGCGGCGGCGACACCGGCGCGGACTGCGTCGGCAACGCGCTGCGCGAGGGCGCTGCCTCGATCGTGCAGCTCGAGCTGCTGCCCGAGCCCCCGACGCACCGCCCCGACGATCGCACCCCGTGGCCGGAGTGGCCGTTGAAGTATCGCCTCAGCTACGCAATGGAGGAGGCGCGCGAGGAGGGGGTGGGGGAGCAGGACTACGCGGTGACGACCACGCGCTTCAGTGGCGACACAGACGGCGGCGTGGCCGCTTTGCATGTCGCCCGAGCCCAACCTGCGCCGCCGTTCGCGCCGGTGGAGGGGACAGAGCGAGAGCTACCCGCCCAGCTGGTACTGCTCGCTATGGGTTTCCTGCACCCCGAACAGGAGTTGCTCGATGAGCTCGGCGTGGAGAAGGACCCGCGTGGGAATGTGAAGGCTGTCGCCCCCTACACCACCTCGGTGGAGGGGGTCTTCGCCGCGGGTGACGCGCGCCGCGGACAGTCGCTGATCGTGTGGGCGATCAACGAGGGCCGCCAGTGCGCGCGGATGGTGGACCGCTACCTGGCGGGCAAGCTGGCCGAAACGGGGATGCTCGCCAGAGGCGAGCGTCTCTCGGCTTCGGTTAGTCGGGCGACGGGCGTGCTCCCCGAAGACGGCGCGCTGCCGGGTCACGCCGATGCCGACGAAGGGCCAGAGGGCCCACCCTCGCACGTCAGCGGCGGGGTCAGCGTCGAATGACCATTCCCCGCGCGTGCATCATCGGCGCGGGCTCCTCGGGGATCACCGCAGCGAAGGCGCTCGCCGATCGGGGCATCCCCTTCGACTGCTTCGAGTGCTCCGACAAGGTGGGCGGCAACTGGGTGTTCGGCAACCGCAACGGGATGTCCTCGTCGTACTCGACGCTGCACATCAACACCTCGCGCGAGCGCATGGAGTACGCCGACTACCCGATGCCGGCCTCCTACCCCGACTTTCCCCGCCACGACCAGATCGCACGCTACTTCGACGACTACGTCGAGCACTTCGGGCTGCGCGAGCGGATCGCGTTCAAAATCTCCGTCGAGCATGCCCGCCCGTGTGAGGGTGGTGGATGGGAGGTGACGATCGTTGGGGCGGGGGAGGGCGAGAGTGGCACCCGAGGTAACGGTGGGGGCGAAAGCGACGCTGGGGATGGAGGCGAGGACCAAGGCGGAGCCGGTGGGGGCAAGCGGGTCGCCGGTGGACGCGAGACGCGCCGCTACGACGCGTTGCTGGTCGCCAACGGTCACCACTGGAGCCCCCGCTGGCCTGAACCGCCGATCCCGGGACACTTCGACGGGGATCAGATCCACGCCCACGAATACAAGGAACCGGGCCAGCTCGCCGGCCGGCGGGTGGTCGTGGTGGGGATGGGCAACTCGGCGATGGACATCGCCGTGGATGCCTCCTACCACGCGCTCTCGACCACGCTGGTCGCCCGCCGCGGGGTGCACGTGGTGCCCAAGTACATCCTTGGGCGGCCGTTGGACGCGGGGGTGAGGCCCAGCCGCATTCCGTTCACGTGGCTGCTGCGCGGGATGCAGCTCGTCACCCGCGTGACGGTGGGGCCGATGGATCGCTACGGGCTGCCGCGGCCCGACCATCGGCTTGGACAGGCGCACCCGACCGTGTCCTCGCGCATCCTCGACCGCCTTGCCCACGGTGCGATCGCCGTGAAGCCGGAGATCGCCGAACTGGACGGTGAGCGCGTCCGCTACACCGACGGCAGCGAGGAGCGGGCCGACCTGATCGTGTACTGCACCGGCTACAAGATCAGCTTCCCGTTCTTTGCCGAGCAGCTGATCTCCGCGCCGGAGAACCGCCTCGTGCTGTACAAGCGAGTCTTCTCGCCCGAGCATTCGGGGCTGTACTTCGTCGGCTTCGTGCAGCCGTGGGGCGCGATCATGCCGATCGCCGAGCTGCAGAGCCGACTGGTGGCGGAGCATCTGACGGGCGACTACGCGTTGCCCTCGTCGGCGCAGATGCTGCGGGACATGGAGGCGATGATGCGCCGCCAGAGCCGCCGCTACCAGGCCTCCAAGCGGCACACGATCCAGGTGGACTTCTCCAACTACGTGATCGAGCTGGACGATGAGCGCCGCGCGGGCCTCGAGCGAGCACGCGCGCGGGGCTACGCACCGCCGCCGCCCGGGCATGCGGCGGTGGCGTGACATTGACTGGACAGTTCTAAACTGACCGGTATGCAAAGGTTTTGCCGTCACAACCGGTTCGTCGAGCGTTGCCCGATCTGTCGTGAGACCGTGCCGGGGCTGGCGCCGGTCGAGGGGCAGGGTCGTCGATCGCGTGCGCGCACCGCCGAAGGGACGCAGGAGGGCCGTGGCCGCGCCAGTACGGGCGGCGCGCACCGCCCCTCGTCGCAGGTCCGCCGCCGCGCGGGGGTGCACGTGATCCACGAACAGCGCGCCGAGGACGACGGCTACCGCTCGCCGCTGGCGACCGGTCTGCGCTCCTCCGCCGACGCGGAGCGCCTGGCGCAGGAGATCGGGTTCGCGGAGGGGCGGCTGCTGGCGCTAAGAACGGCGCCGCCCGACCTGTACGGGGAGATACGCGAACAGGAGGACCCGGAGCAGGCGATGTGGATGTGCTTCCTGAGCGCTTACCTCTCACCGCTGGAGGGTCCCGACCCGTTCGCCGGGATCAGGGAGGCGCTCCAGGACGACTGGCGCGCCGGCGAGCTGCCACAGCTCGATGCGATCCCGCTCGGCCCCCGCACCTCCCACGACCCTGCCAGGGGCGACGCCACGCTGTGCGCCTATCTGCAGTGGGCCGAGCACGCGAGCTCGCAGGCGCTGGCATTCACGGGCGACCCCGCCTGGACCCCGGCGCGGCGCTTCGAGCGGATCTTCGAACGGCTCACGCTGCCGGGCCTGGGGCGGATGGGCCGCTATGAGCTGCTGGTGACGCTGGGCCGCATCGGCCTGTGCGAGCTGCGCGCCGAGACGCTGTGCTTCACCGTCGCCCCCGGCGCCGCCCACGGCGACCTCGCCACGCTGGCCGCCAAGCGCGTGTTCGGGATCGGCGATCAGATGCACCTGGAGCACCGTGCGCACGAGCTGGCGAAGGCGATGACGGTGCCGATGGAAGCGTTCGACCTGGCGCTGGCCAACTGGGGAGTTGGGGAGCGCGCGACGCTGGGCGTGGCGCCCGAGGTGCTCGACCAGCATTCGCTTGAGCGTGCGCGCGAGGCGCTGGATCTCTGAACGCCGGTGGTCGCGGCCGGGACGGGCGTAGCGTGCCTGAGGCGCTGGAGCTCTGAGACGAAAGTGCCGTCCACTCCGGCCCTTACAGTCTGCGTCGATGCCGCTCTGTTTCATCGAGCCTCAAGACGCGATCCGGGTGATCGCCGAGTCGATCGGCCGCGAGGCGCGCCGGCAGCTCGTCGGCGAGGTGGTGAGAGCGTGGGTCGACGACATCCCCGACCAGGAGCTCTCGGTGCACTACGCCAAAACGATCGCCGACCTCGATGACGAGGACCTGCAGCTGCTGGCGGCGTGGCATGCCTCGCTCGAGGTGGGGCAGCCGATCGCGAACACTGCGTTCCTGCAGGGCGTGTTCCACAGCCTCGGTGAGAACCGCCGCGAGGCGCTGAAGATAGCGGCCGGCTTCCGCGGCGAGGAGGCCCTCCAGGAGGGCGTGGCGGAGGATCAGGCGCTGGACGCAGTGCTGCCCCGCCTCTCCCGCGTGCGTGCCGAAGAGCTCGCCAACGAGTGCATCCAGCTGTACATGTGGGATCGCTTAGGGGCGGATAACTGAAAGCGCGCTGCGGAAAGCTCAACTCGAGCCGGGCTTGATCGTGCTTGCCGCGATCAAGGCGAGCATCTCTCCGAAGAGGGCGTCGTCGATTGCTTCGGGGTCGATCAGCTTTTCCAACGCGATGCCCATCATCAACGCGAAGATTCCGAGAACCAGCCGCTCTACTGGCAGGCTCAGCTCGACCCCTGCACTCTGCGCCCGCTCCTCGACGAGCCTCGTTATCGCCTCCTTCGCCTCGCGAAGCCGCGCTCGGAAGCGCGCTCCGATCTCCTCCTCGCGTGTGGCCACGATGCAGAATTCGTGAAAGAGCTGCTCCCACGCCCGCTCTTCGCTGAAGAACGAGCTGAAGGCCGAGCCGAGGTCGAGGGCCTGGCTCCCTGCTGAGCCCTGTCCGAGGATCGATTCCACCCATTCCACGTGCGTCTGGAGTTGGCGCTCGACGATCTCCAGCAGAAGATCGGCCTTGCCGGAGAAGTTCGAGTACACCGCCTTGCGCGTGAACCCGGCCCGTTCGGAGATCTCCTCCAACGCGCTGCCTGCGTAGCCGCGTTCTTCGAACACCTCGCGCGCAGAGGTCAGCAGCTGCTCGCGGGTCAGGCGCCGCCGCTCCTCACGGGTCAGGCGCTTGGGCCTATCGCTGTTCATTCATCGACATTCTGCCCCCGACGGCGGACCGACCGCGATCGCGCCAGGTCCGCCGCCTTGGCCGTCGGCCCTTGATTCGCGGAGGAAGAGCTGGGGTCCGGCGGTCCCCGGCGACGTGATCCAGCGCTGGAAGCTATACACCCTCAAACAGGATACATCCTGAGCCTAGGAACATAGTGTATCCTTACTGCTCGGTCTAGGAGAGCCAATGCCCTCGGTTCCCACTACAACTCGATCGGAGGATCACCATGTCATACCAGCGCACCCTGCCATACGTCGACGCTAAGAAGCCCCAGGGTCCGCTTCACCGGGCCATCGCACGCTTGGTGAACACGCGAGCGATGGTGTCGCTGGAGGGCTCTCTCCTTTATCAGCTCACCACCTGGAGGGTCGTGCCCATCCTGATGCGTCTCACCGGTGGCCGCTTTGCCGGGCTGCTCCCAGTCCCAGTCGGCGTCATCGAGACACGTGACGCGCGCAACGGCAGCCGCCACCGACGAGTGGTCGTCTACTTCCATGACGGCAACCGAGTCATAGTCACACCATCGAAGGCGGGGCTGCCCGATGACCCGTTCTGGTATCAAAACGCCATCGCGGACCCAAACGTGCTTTTCGAAGCGCAGCCGTACCGTGCCGAAGTGGTCGAGGATCCCGCATCACGGGAGCGGCTTTGGGCACTTGCAGACCGCGTTCATGGGGCCGCTGTGATCTATCGGGAGCGTGCGGCCAGGTCCGGTCGAGTCATTCCGATTCTCCAGCTGACCCGGCGCTGATCGGACGCCAACGGCGGTCGTGGCGATGCGCCAGAGCTTTAGAGCCGGTTGCGGACGGGTCGGGTGTGGTGGCATCGAACAATTGCCCGCCCACCAATTTCGACACGACGCCCGATAACCTCGCAGGGCCATGCGAGCCCCCGTAGACACGATCCTCGCCCCCGCGTTCCTGACGCACCTGCGCTGGGTGAACGTGAAGTCGCTGCGCATGGGCCGCCAGCATGGAAAACCGGTGCTGATCGAGTTCTGGGACTTCTGTCGCCCCAACTCGATGCGGACCCGCCCTTACATGAACGCGTGGCACGAACGCTACGAGCCCGACGGGCTGGTGGTGGTCGGGATCCACTCTCCGGGCTTCGAGCCCGGGCGCGAGCGCACGGCCGCCGAAGCGGCCGTGAAGCGGCTCGGAATTGCCTACCCGGTGCTGCTCGACCCCGACCTGGAGATGTGGCGCGAGTATGAGAACGAAGGCTGGCCCGTGCGCTACTTGTTCGACGGCAGGGGCGTGCTGTTCGACTACCACTACGGTGAGGGTGCCTACGAAGAAACCGAGCTTGCGATCCAGGAGCTGCTGGGGGTGGAGCGCCAGCCGCTCGCGCCGCTGCGCCCCGAGGACGCGCCGGACGCGCGATTGGAGCCGCAGAGCGAGGATTGCGAGGGCGCCTACAGCGGCCCCTACGAGGCCGGCGGCGTGTGGGGGGTACTCGACGGCGAGGGCACCGTACGCGTGAACGGCGCCGAGCTCGTGGTTGCACACCCGGGGGCGTACCCGCTGATCGAGCACGAGCGCCACACCGCGGGGGTGCTCGAGTTCGAGGTGGGGCCCGGGGTGGAGTGCCTGGCGACCTGCTTCACGCCGGGGTTGGCATGAGCTCCGCGTGCGTGCGCGCCTCGAGCAGGCGCCGCAGCACGGGCGGGCCGTCGTCCTCCACCAGCACACAGCTGCCAGGCCAATAGGGGCTCTCGCCGGGCGTGGGGGTGAGGAAGTAGGCGTCGTAGGTCCAACAGCCGGTGTTGATCAGTCGCGCTCCCCCGGGGCCGCGCCACTCGACTGGGTTGTCGCCGGGCAGGGGCCCCGCGCGGTGGGTATGGCCGAACACCACATGCGCATCGCCCACACCGAGGCGCGCCGCCACCTCGCCCATCGCGCGCAGGCCGGCGCGGCGCAGCTCTCCGCTGGAGAGGTCGGCGTTGAAGGGGCCAAGGCCGGCGCGGTTGAGCGCCGCCACGCCAAGCGGGAAGGCGCCGGCGAGCGCGCGGTTGCGCAGCGTGCGGGCCAGCGCCCGGCTGCGTGCACGGCCTAGCTCCCGGATGCTGCCGCGCGTGCCATTGCGATGCGCCCACTCGTCGGGCGCGCCTCCGTTGGCGGCCGCGTGGCTCGATGTCGGCCGCGGAGCGCCCCCCAGCGCGCGCCACGCGCGCACCGTCATGCCGCCGTTGATTGCGTCCCCGGTGGGGGCCTGGCGGGCGACCGCGTCGATCCACGCGAACACCGGCACCGTCACCGCCTCGTAGTCGTCGGGCCCGATGAAGGCGCGCGTGGGACGGCGCATGAGACGGCCCATCGCGCCGATCCCGAGCCGCTCCAGGGTGGGGATCGTGAGGTGGCAGTCGAGGTAGTGGCCGTGGGTGGCGTACACGTCGGGGCGCACCCACAGGCCGGGGTAGGCCACGGTCAGCCGTGCCGGGGCCGACCACTCGGCGAGCAGCGCCATCATCGACGAGGCGGCGCTCGCCTCGATCCGCTGCTCGACGCCGAGCGGCGGCGGCGCCGGCAGTTCGCTGCGGTGCTCCAGCCACGTCTCGATCAGGGCGTGGTCGTGGTTGCCGGCGACGGCCACGATTTCGCGGGCGGGCGGGGATCCGTGGGCGGGTGGGGATCCGTGGGCGGGTGGGGATCCGTGGGCGGGCGGGGATCCGTGGGCGGGCGGGGATCCCATCACCCGGCCGAGATCTTCGAAGAACGGTTGAGCGGCGGCCAGCGCCTCGCGGCGGGGGCCGTGGCGCAGCTCGAGCAGGTCGCCGAGCAGCACCAGGCGATCGACGTCCGCGAGCGCCTCCAGCAGCTGTGCGCGCAGCTCGGGGCGCCGCAGCAGGTCCACGCCCGCCCCGCTGCCGAGGTGCAGGTCGGAGACGATCAGGGTGCGCACTACGCCGCGCCCACCAAGGTCGGCTCGGTGGGGGCGTCATCGCCCATCAGCGCCGGGCGGAGAGGTGATGGTTCAAGGCGATGCTCCCACCACGTGGCGGGATGCGGGCGGGGGAGAGGCAACGCGCTACGAGGTCCGGCCCGCCGCGACGGCGTCGCGGATCGGCTTGGGGAGCATGAAGCGGACATCCTCGCGCACCACGTGGAATTCGGAGATGTCCTCGTCGCGCACCCCCCGGGCGCGGAACAGGTCGAGCAGGTCCTGCACCAGCTCATCGGGGGCGCTGGCGCCCGAGGAGACCCCGACCACGCGGCGATCTTGCAGCCACTCCTCGCGCACCTCGCCGCCGTTGTCGATCAGGTAGGCGTCGGTGCCACAGTCGCGCGCCACCTCCACGAGACGCACCGAGTTGGAGGAGTTGCGCGAGCCGATCACCAGCACGAGGTCGCACTCGCCGGCCATCTGCTTGACCGCCGCCTGGCGATTGGTCGTCGCGTAGCAGATGTCATCGGTGCGCGGCCCGGTGATGCGCGGAAAGCGCTCGCGCAGCCGCGCCACGATCGTGGCGGTCTCGTCGATCGAGAGCGTCGTCTGGGTGATGTAGGCGACCCGCTCGGGGTCCTCCACCTGGAGCGCATCGACGTCGTGCTCGTTCTCCACCAGCACGATCCGCTCGGGCGCCTCGCCCATCGTGCCTTCGACCTCCTCGTGGTCGGCGTGGCCGACGAGCACGATCGTGTAGCCCTGCTCGGCGAAGCGCCGCGCCTCGACGTGCACCTTCGTCACCAGCGGGCAGGTGGCATCGATCGTCTGCAGGTGGCGGGTCAGCGCGTTGGCGCGCACGCTGGGCGCCACGCCGTGCGCGGAGAACACCGTGACGGCCCCCTCGGGCACCTCAGTCTCCTGGTCGACGAAAATCGCCCCGCGCGCGCGCAGCGTGGCCACGACGTGCTTGTTGTGCACGATCTCCTTGCGCACATACACCGGCGGCCCGTGCAGCTCCAGGGCGCGTTCCACCGTTTGCACCGCGCGATCCACGCCCGCGCAGTACCCGCGCGGCGCCGCCAGCAAGATCTTTTCCACCGTGTTGGCCACCAGACTTATTGTACGGCCGCGTTCGAAGTACCCTGGGCAGTCATGCCCCAGCGTCATCTCGACCGGCTCACCGCGGTGGACGCCTCCTTCCTGCACCAGGAGGGGCCGAGCTCGCACATGCACGTGGGGGGGCTGACGCTGCTGGAGGGGCCGCCGCCGCCGCTGGAGGAGTTCCTCGAACAGATCCGCAAGCGCCTGCACCTGGTGCCGCGCTACCGCCACAAGCTGGCTCACACCCACACGGCGCTCGACTCCGGGCGCCCCGTGTGGGTGGACGATCCGAGCTTCAACCTCGAGTACCACGTGCGCCACACGGCGCTGCCGGCGCCGGGGGATTGGGAGCAGCTGTGTGGCCTCACAGCGCGCATCTTCTCCCAGCAGCTCGATCGTTCCAAGCCGCTGTGGGAGATGTGGCTGATCGAGGGCTTGAAGGACGATCGGTGTGCGCTGATCTCCAAGACCCACCACTCGCTGATCGACGGGATCGCCGGAATCGACCTGGCGACCGTGTTGTTCGATCTCTCGCCCGAGCCGCCGCCGGTGCGCCACTCCGGCAAGGCGTGGCGGCCCCACCGCGAGCCGAACACGATCGAGCTGCTGGCGGCGGGCGCGAAGGCGGCGCTGCGCGCGGGGGTGGAGCTGGCGGCGGGAGCGGCCGACGCGCTGGCGCACCCCGACCGCGCACTCGCAACGGCGCGCGAGGCGGCGGAGGGCGTGGGTGAGATCGTGTGGGCGGTGCTCAATCCCGCGCCGGCGACACCGTTGAACGTGGACATCGGGCCACACCGGCGCTTCGCCGGGGTGGGGTGTGCGCTGGAGGACTTCAAGGTCGTCAAGAACGCGTTCGGGTGCACTGTCAACGACGTCGTGCTGGCGGTGGTGGCGGGCGCGCTGCGCGAGTTCCTGATCGCACGCGGTGTGCGCACCGAGGGCATGGAGCTGCGGGCGCTGGTGCCGGTATCGGTGCGTGCCGAAGACGAGCACCAGCAGCTGGGCAACCGCATCGTGGCGATGCGCGGACCGCTGCCCGTCTACATCCCCGACCCGGTGCAGCGGCTGTTGTTCGTCAAACGCGAGATGGACGGCCTGAAGGAGTCCAAGCAGGCGCTCGGCGCGGAGGTGATCGCGGGCGTGCAGAACTTCGCGCCGCCGACGATCCTCGCGCAGGCCTCGCGCCTGAACTTCTCCACGCGCCTGTTCAACCTGATCGTGACCAACATCCCCGGCCCGCAGTTTCCGCTGTACGTGCTGGGTCGCAAGATGCTGGAGGCCTACCCGGTGGCGTTCCTGCCCCAGCACCACGCGCTGGCGATCGCGATCATGTCCTACAACGGCCAGATGAACTTCGGCCTGCTGGGCGACCTCGACGCGATGGACGACATCGACACCTTCGGCGAGAGTATTGCCACCGAGCTGGCCACGCTGGTGGCGCTCGCGCGCAAGGTCACCGCGCTGCAGGCGGTGTGAGGCTCGGGTTGTAGCGGGGAGTTGATGGCGGGCGAAAGGCCTGTCGATCGTCTCTACGCGGCGTCCGGCTTGCCGGAATGCAGCGTTCGATGGTGGGGACTTGACATCGCGTTACCGATGTGGTTATATGTGTGCAGTCGTGGCTCCCGGAGGGTGGAGTCAGGCATACATAGAGTCTGGTTGGGTCGCCCACCCTGGTGTTGACATCAAGCGCTTACGGGGTGTTGGTTCTCAGTGAGAGGGATCGGGGTCGGATCGTCATGAGGGAGATTGTCAGCGTGGTTTCGAGAGGGAATAACGTGTCGAATGTGCACGCAGCTCCACCTGGGGCTCTTGCTAGATGCATCAGCAGCCTGATGCATCTCTCTCTCTCTCTCTCTCTTCAGCTTCTCGGCTAACCGCTAGAAGCCTCCGCCGGCCGGTTTTCGCGAGCCGCTCGGTGTCCCCCGTGGGGGGAGGGGGGCTCTACGCCTTTCACCAGTCGGCTCTCGCGGGCTATCCGGCTTACCAGGTGAAGCGGCCGGGACGCGTGAGTGATCCGGGTTCTCCCGCTTTCCCCGCAAGGCGGGTTGTCGATCTTTTTGTTTCTGCGCGGGGGGCCGCGTGATGCTCGCCCACACGGTGTTGCGTCGGAGCGCTCACACGGCTGGGGGTGAGCGATCGAAGAGCGGCCACCACTCGCGGATCCACGAGATCCAGCGCTCGCGGCTGCTGGCCGCGGCGATCGCGGCGGTTGACGAGCTTGGCTACGCGGATACCACGGTCTCGGATGTGACAAACCGGGCGCGCGTGTCACGTCGTACCTTCTATGAGCTGTTCTCCAATCGCGAGGAGTGTTTGATCGCGGTGCTGGAGGACGTGGTGGCGTTGATCGGGGCCGAGGTCTCTCAGGTGGATCTGGAGCGTCTCTGTTGGCGCGAGCGGATCCGCGGAGAGCTGTGGGCGATCCTCTGCTTCCTGGATCGCGAGCCGGCCTTGGCGCGTGTGTGCGTGGTGCAGGCGCTGCGCGGTGGCCCGGAGGTGTTGGCGCGCCGCGATCAGATCCTCGCGGGCCTGGCGGCAATCGTCGACGAAGGCCGCCTGGAGGGAGCGCGCGGCGAGCAGTGCACGCCGTTGACCGCCGAGGGCGTCGTTGGCGCGGCGTTTGCGATCGTCTACGCGCGGTTGTTGCGACATGAGCATGGCTCGCTCACCGGTCTGCTTGGCGAGTTGATGGGGATGATCGTGCTGCCTTACCAGGGCGCAGCAGCCGCGCGCCGCGAGCAGGCACGGCCGGCGCCCGCGGAGTCCGTACGCACCCTCGTGGAGCCGGTCGCGAGTGAACGGGTGGTGGACGATCCGCTGCGGGACGTCTCGATGCGTTTGACTTACCGGACCGCGCGCGTGCTCGAAAGCGTCTGCGAGCTCCCCGGTGCAAGCAACCGTGCAATCGCCGAGCGCGCGGGCATCCAAGATCCGGGGCAGGTGTCCAAGCTGCTCTCGCGTCTGCGGCGCCTGGGATTGCTCGCCAACAGTCGCGAGGGACATGCCAAAGGCGAGCCAAACGCGTGGACGCTCACCCGCAAGGGCGAGCGGGTCCTGCAGGGCATCCAGATGCACACCGCGATCGATCGGCAGGCCGCGTGATGCGTCGGCTGCCCCGCCCGGTCTTCACATCTGCAACTCAACTCGCGTGCGTAGCGCTGGGCGCCGGCACGCTCGACTCCCCAAGGAGGAGAGACAACCAATGAGGTTCTCGGCAATACGCAACCAGATAACGTATGCAAATATCGTCGTCACGCTCGCGCTGGTGTTCGCGATGACCGGCGGCGCGTTCGCCGTCACGGGCAAAGGCGGTGCTCCGAGCACTGTGATCGCCGCCAAGGGCGGTGGCCCGAGTGCTCCGAGTGCCGTGACCGCCGCGAATAAGAAGGGTAAGAGCAAAGCCAAGGCGCTGCGTGGCCCTGCGGGGCCGCGTGGTCCTGAAGGCAAGCAGGGGCCTGTGGGTCTGCAAGGCCCGGCCGGCGCCAACGGCAAAGACGGCGCCAACGGCAGCAGTGGCGAAAAGGGCGCCACAGGTGAAACCGGATCGCAGGGCAACCCCGGCAAGTCCGTCGTGCTCGGCAAGGTCAACACCGGTATCGCCACCTGCAAGGAGCAGGGCGGCGTCAGCGTCGAAGTCGAAGGCAATGCCGCCTCCAAGCAGAGCGTCTGCAACGGCGAACCGGGTGTCATCCATCCGGGGACGACCCTTCCCAAAGGCGCTTCCGAGACCGGCACATGGATCGCCATCGAAGGAACGCCCGAAGAAGCCGAAGCCGCGATCTCGTTTCCCATCCCCCTCTCCGCGACGGCGGCCGAAAACACCACCCCGGTCTACGTCCCCAACACCGACACGGCGCCGCCCGCCGGCTGCCAGGGCAGCGCCGCCGAACCGGAAGCCCAAGAAGGGCACCTCTGCCTCTTCCAGGGACCGGCGTTCTACCAGCACGGCCACGAATTTGGCGAAGCCTTCTTCAAGCCTGGCGTGCGAGAAGGGGGCGTCGGCACCACCGGCACCCGGTTCCTTATTACTAGCGCAGAAGGAGCGCACGCTCGCTTTGTCGGCACCTGGGCGGTGACCGCCGGATAGCGGGTCTCCGCAGGGCAACGACATAGCCCTGAGGGCAGGCGACTAGGCCTGCCCCGGGAGATGTCTCGAAGCACAAGGGCAGTGGGAATCGAAACCCGGCACCATTTATGACGAGAGGGTGAACAAAGTGAAGCGCGGTGAAACAGCAGCGATGCAACCAAGGCGAATCAGTAGGGTCCCGTCACCGACTGTCGCTTGGCGGGCGACCGCCGCGAGGCTCTGCTGCGTCTTCGCGGCCCTGGCATTCTCGTCGGTGCTGACGGCTTCGTCCTCCTTGGCCACCCCGTCCTCTGAAACTATCTGTCGCGCTGGGAGCGCGGCGGGCCAGTGTGGAAAAGCAATGGGAATAGCCGTGGATCAGGCGGGCGGACCCGGTGGACTGGAAGGAACGGTCTATATCGTCGACCCAGGCAACCGAAGGGTTGACGTATTCACTGGCGCCGGACGTTACCTGATGGCATTTGGCACAGGTGTCGTGAACGGAGCTCCGGAAATCCAGACATGCACGTCTGTGTGCGGCCGGGGTCTCGAACTGGGGGGGCTTAGCCCGGCCGGCGGCGGCGGCATCGCTGTCGACCAGTCCAATCACGACGTCTACGTCTCCAATTCCGAAGAAGGACATATCGTGAAGCTCGCCTTCAACTCGATCACTGAAAAATTCGAAGTACTTGCGTCATTTGGCACTCGTGGCCCCGGTCCCGGGCAGCTCGAAGGAAGCTTGCCGCTCGCGGTGGACCCGAGCGGAGACGTTTGGGTTGGCGGCGCCGGCCGCCTGCAACGCTTCACCAGCACTGGTGGATTTCTCTCGGAACTGAGTCTGTCCGAATCGCACCGAGTCATCGGTCTCGCCGTTGACTCCGCGGGCGACCTCTACACGCTCACCGAATCCTCCGGCGAAGCGGACGAGCAGGACGAACTGACGACTGGTGAAGCGCACACGTACACCCTCAGCTTCGGAGGCGACACGACCGCCTCACTCTCGGGATCGGCGGGCACGGAGGAAATCCAGAACGCGCTCGAAGCGCTCCCCTCGATCGGCAAAGGCAACGTGCGAGTCAATTATGCTGCTATCACGCTACCGTCGTGTTCTGGAAAAACGAGCATCGAACGGTGCATCATTGCGTTTACGGGTAAGCTTGCCGACACCGACGTCGAACAGATGACCGCCTCCGGGGGGGCCACGGTAACAACGATTACACCGGGCAACCCAGGTACCTCGGGCGTGCTTTCAAAGCTCAAGCCGACCGGCGAATTCATCGAAAGGATCGACGCCAACGGCCATCCCGCCGCCGTCGGGGTCGATCCTGCGAGTGGGGATCTCCTCGTCTCCGACCAGCCGGCAGTGTCCTCCAACCCAGGTCAGGCGATCATATTGCGCTTTTCCTCGAGCGGAGAAGAGCTTGAGGCGTTTGGCGCAGGGGAAGTGGTCGGTGGTCCCAAGGGCGAGTCGGTCTCATTCAACGACGCCCAACAGAGGGTGTACCTGGCGAGCTGTGGGGAAGGGGAAGAAAGCGTCGGCCAGTGGCTGGCACCGTCGCCACCGGGCCCGCTGGTCGAACGAGGTTCCACGACGGCGGGTCCCGTACACAAGACCACTGCCACGGTGAGCATCTTCGTGAATCCGGAGGGTAAGGCCACGACCTACAACATCCAATATATTTCCGAAGCGCTGTTCGCGAAAAATGAGAGGGAAGGCCACGAAGGCTTCACTGGCGCGCAAGAAACCTCGCTGTCGCCTTCGATCGGCGAAGACTTCGCCTTTCACAAGATCTCGATTGCGCTCACAGGGCTTACCACCGCCACCGCCTACCATTTCCGCATAACCGCCTACAACGCCAACAACGCAAACGGAGTCGATGGCGAAACCGCGTCGTTCGAAACACTGCCGCCGGCATCCGTGGAAGCGTCGGTGAGCGATGTGACGGCGAGTTCCGCGACGTTCGCGGCGGCGATCGACCCACTCGGCGAAGCGACCAGCTACCGCTTCCAGTACATCACGCGCGAAGCGATGCGTCACAACGAAGCAACGGGCGAACCGGCGTTCGCCGGGGCAGCGCAGGCGCCCGTCGGGGAAACCGCTATTGGTGCGGCCGAAGAACCCGTCTTTGTGAGCGAGCATGTGCAGGATCTGGCGGCGCACACCGAATACCGTGTGCGGGTGGTGGTCGTCAATGCCGCCGCGCCCGAAGGGTTCGGCGGTTCGCCACTGGCGTTCACGACACAGGTGCAGGCTACGGCGCTGACGCTGCCGGACGGCCGCCAGTGGGAACTGGTCTCGCCGCCTGACAAGAACGGGGCGCTGCTGCTGGGGGTAGAGGCAAAGGAAGGGCGGGTCGTGCAGGCCGCCGCGGCGGGTGGGGCGATCACCTATGTGGCCACTGCTCCGACCGAAGCCGAACCACAGGGGAATGGTGGGGTTACCCAGGTACTCTCCGCGCGCGGACCGGGGGGGTGGTCTTCGCGTGACTTGAACGCGGCTCATCTGAACGCGGTGGGTGTGGCTGTTGGCAGTGGGCACGAATACCGGCTGTTCTCGTCAGACCTGTCACGTGGGTTGTTGCAGCCGTTTGGCGCGTTTGAACCTGGGCTGTCCGCGGAAGCGAGCGAAGGGACTCCGTATCTGCGCAGCGACTTCGGCGGGCCCTCCGATGGTTCGGTGTTCTGTACTGAAGGCTGCTACCGGCCGCTGCTGACAGGCGAAGACGTTACCTCGGGGAAGCCGTTCGGCGGCGTATGCGAACCCGGACTCGGCCCGTGCGGGGCGGAATTCGTGGGTGCCAGTCAGGATCTCTCGCATGTCGTGCTCGAGTCGAAAGTTGGTCTCACCTCCGATACGGGCGACGATGGCGGACTGTATGAGTACACCAACGGGCAGCTCGCGCTGGTAAGCGTGCCGCCAAGTGGTGTCGGGTCCGAACCGCAAGCACAACTCGGGTTCGAAGACCATGTGGTGAGGGGAGCGGTGTCGGCGAGCGGTTTGCGTGTTGTGTGGTCGGCGAAAGGGCACTTGTACCTGCGCGATCTCGCCAAGGGCGAAACAGTGGAACTCGACGCGGTTCAGGGAGGCGCGGGCGGTGGGCAACCCGAAGCGGTCTTTCAGGCGGCCTCCGAAGAAGGCACGGTGGTGTACTTCACCGATATGCAGCCGCTCACAGCGGACTCGGGAGCAGGCAACGGGGGAGCAGATCTGTACGAATGTAGAATCGAGGAAGAAGCAGGGCATCTGCGATGTGCACTGGCGGATCTCACCCCGATCGTCAACGGTGAGGGCGGTGATGTTGAAAAAGGGGCGATACCGGGCGCGTCGAACGATGGTTCGTATGTTTACTTCGTCGCGCGCGGGGATCTCACGAGCGGGCAGGCCAACGAACATGGGGAACGCGCGGCGGCGGGGGAGCCGAACCTATATGTCCACCACGAAGGCGTGGCGACGTTCGTCGCCACCCTCGCGAATGACGATTCACCGGACTGGGGGAGAGGCGAACCGGCGCTCAGCAGTTTGACCGATCGAGTGTCGCCGAATGGCTTGTGGTTTGCGTTCATGTCCGACCGGCCGCTGACCGGCTACGACAATCGCGACGCCGTGTCGGGTAAACCCGACGAGGAGGTCTTCCTCTATCACGCCGTCGCCGGTGGCGAGGCGGACCGGCTGGTCTGCGTGTCGTGCAACCCGACGGGCGCGCGTCCGCACGGTGTCGAATACGGTCGCCCGGTCCCGGGGTCGGTGGAAGCCGAACCAGTCATTCCGCTGGCGGCCGGTAGCGAAGTCTGGCCGGCGTCGCAGTGGATTGCGGCCGACATTCCTGGCTGGACGGACTACAGACTTGTTGGCTCGCTCTACCAGTCGCGTTACCTGTCGAACGCAGGGCGGCTGTTCTTCAATGCGAGCGATGCGCTCGTGCCGCAGGACACGAACGGTGTGGGCGACGTGTATGAGTACGAGCCGCCAGCGGGCGAAGGTGCGCCTGCGAATGATGGCTGCGGTGAAGCGGACCCAACGTACGTCGCGGCCGCGGGTGGCTGTGTGTCGTTGATCTCCTCGGGTGCGTCGGCGGAAGAATCGGCGTTCGTCGATGCCTCGGAATCGGGGAACGATGTTTTCTTTTTCACGCACGCGCGTTTGAGCACGCTGGACTACGACAGCGCGTTGGACGTGTATGACGCGCATGTGTGCACGAGCGAATCGCCGTGTCCGCCGCCGCCACCGCCGCCGCCGCCGGCCTGCCAGGGCGACGCGTGCCAGTCGCCGGCGGTCTCGCCAGAAGCGCTGACGCCGGCGTCGCTGACGTTCTCCGGTGCGGGGAACGCGACCGCCGAACCGACGGCGACACCTTCGCCGGCTCGCAAGGCGAAGCCCGGCGCGCACAAGAAGCGCTCTCGGAGGGCGGGCAAGCACGCGCGGGCGACGCGGGGATGCACCAAGAAGCGGGCACATGGGCGGGCGGCTTGCAGGAGCGCCGTGGCGCGGCTCCGGCCCAGATCCCGGCCGCCAGGTGGGCCCTCCGGAGGAGTAAAGGGGGCGGGACGATGACGTTCGGTGTAATGCAAAGAGGGACACGACGGGGCGGTGCGCTCAGGGCTGCGGTTGTGGCGTGCGCTGTGGTTGCGGCGTGTGTGTCGTCGGTGTTTGTCGGGCAGGCGCAGGCGGCGTACCCGTGGTGGGGGTTGAGTTCTGTTTCGCGTCCCACGGCGCTCGCGCCGGGCTCGGAAGGCGTGGTGATTGCCGCGGCGGCGAATCTGGGGGACGGCGAAGCGACGGGTCCGGTGACGCTCACCGATCGCCTGCCGGCCGATGTGACGGTTGCGGGTCCGACCGCGATCGAAGTGGTCTCGACGGCGTTCTCGCGTGGCAAAGTCGATTTCGGTCCCGACGGCCACTACGCCTCGCTGCATCTCTGCACGGTGACCGGTCAGGAAGTGAGCTGCACCTACCGTGACGCCGAAGAACTGGAAGCGCGGGGCGCGTCGCACGCGCTGGTGGCTGAATTCGAACGGCTGAGGCCCTTCGTCGGGCATCTGGAGATACGGATCAAAATCGAGGTGTCCGCAGAAGCATCGGTCGGGGCGCTGACGAACGAAGTCGCGGCCTCCGGTGGCGGCGGGCCCGCGAATGTCGTTCGCCGGCCGCTGATGGTCTCCGAAGAAGAACAGCGGTTCGGGATCGAAGATTACGAACTGCGCCCCGAAGCCGAAGGCGGCGCGCCCGACACGCAGGCCGGCTCCCACCCGTTCCAACTGACGACGATCACGAACCTGAACGAGGGGGCCGAAACCAACAAGCATGCGGTGGGGCCCGTGCAGCTGGTGCGCGACCTGCATTTCAAGCTGCCCGCCGGCCTGCTTGGCAACATCACCGCGCTGCCCCGGTGCACACCGGCTCAATTCTCCACACCGGACAACAGCCTGGAAATCCTTGGCGCGGTGTCGTGTCCGCCGGAAACGCAGATCGGCGTCGCGACCGATACATACCTCGCGCCCGGCGTATCCTCCACGCCGGTGACCGAAACGGTGCCGGTGTTCAACCTCGTTCCCGAAGCCGGGGAACCGGCGCGTTTCGGCTGGCAGGCGGGATTGGTGCCGGTGGTCCTGAACACGGCCATCCGCAGCGGTAACGGCGAAGACTACGGGGTCACGGTGAACGTCTCGAACATCACGCAGCTCGCGGGTCTGTTGGCCAACGAAGTGACGTTTTGGGGCACCCCCGGGGATACGCGGCACGACAACTCGCGTAGCTACCAGTGTCTGTCCGCCCTGAACGGCTGTGTCACGGCGCACGAGCCGCATCCGAATGCGTTCCTGGCGATGCCGACGTCATGTCCTGCCCACCCGGCGAGCGAACCGTTCAAATCGACTTTGACGGCGCGTTCGTGGGTTGAACCGGCAGCGGGCACGCATCCGGAAGCGACGTTCGATTTGTCGAACCCGTTGGGTGAACCGCTGGGCCTGGACGGTTGCAACCGGCTGCCGTTCGCGCCGCGGGTGGAAGCGGAACCGACGTCGGATCAGGCGATGACTTCGTCGGGGTTGGCGTTCGACATGTATTTCGACGACGAAGGCTTGACCAGCCCTGAAGGCTTGGCGCAGTCGCAGCTGTCCAGGGCGGTGGTGAGTTTGCCGGTGGGGATGACGGCGAACCCGTCCGTCGCGGCTGGGTTGACGGCGTGCACGCTGCCCGAGTACGAATCGGAGACGCTTGATTCCGCGCCGGGGACGGGGTGCCCGAATGAATCGGATATCGGCTCGGTGGAAATCGAAAGTCCGTTGGTGACGCAGAAGATCGTGGGGTCGGTGTATCTGGCCAAGCAGGACGAAAACCCGTTCGGGACGCTGCTGGGGCTGTACGTGGTGGCGAAGAACCCGGAACTGGGCGTGATGATCCGGGTGGCGGGGAAGGTCGTGCCCGACCCGGTGACCGGGCAGCTGGTGACGACCTTCGAAGGGATTCCGCCGCTGCCGTTCAGCCATTTCCACTTCGCCTTCCGTCAGGGTCAACGCGCGCCGCTGGCGACCCCGCCGGCGTGCGGGACGTACACAACCGACGCGGAACTGTTCCCGTACTCTGCGCCGGACGCGCCGGTGCACGACACGGCGACGTTCGCGATCACTGCCGGCTCGGAAGGCGCCCCGTGCCCGGCTGGGGGCACCCCGCCGTTCAATCCGGTTGTGACGGCGGGAACGGAGAACAATGCGGCGGGCTCCTACAGCCCGATGTACATCCAGATCACGAGGAAAGACACCGAACAGGAGATCACGCGTTTCTCGGCGCAGCTGCCGCCGGGGTTGACGGCCAACCTCTCGGGCGTCCCGTTCTGTCCCGACGCCGACATCGAAGCGGCGAAGGCGGTGAGCGGCGCGCAGGAGGAAGCCGAACCGTCGTGCCCGGCGGCGAGCCAGATCGGGCATACCGAGGTCGGTGTCGGCGTGGGCGGCACGCTTGCGTGGTCCGCCGGACGGCTGTATCTGGCGGGTAAATATCACGGAGCGCCGTTCAGCGTGGTCGCGATCAACAGCGCCAAGGTCGGTCCGTTCGATCTCGGCACCGTTGTGGTCAGGGAGGCGCTGTCGATCAACCCCGAAACCGGGATCGTGATGGTCGACGCGAAAGCGTCCGATCCGATCCCGCACATCCTGGACGGGATCGTGATTCATGCCCGCGACGTCCGTGTATATGTGGATCGGCCCGGGTTCACGATCAACCCGACCAGTTGCGAACGGATGACGTTCGGAACGACCGTCGATGGGGCGGGAACCGATCCGGCGAATCCGGCCGATCAGATGCCGGTCAATGTGGGCGACCCCTTCCAGGTGGCGGATTGCGCCAACCTTTCGTTCAAACCGTCGTTCAAGGTTTCGACCTCGGCGAAGACCTCGCGACTTGACGGGGCGAGCCTGTCGGTGAAGCTCACCTTCCCAGGTGGGTCGATCGACACCGGCGCGAACATCAGATCCGTCAAAGTCGAACTTCCCAAGCAGCTGCCCTCCCGGCTGCCGACGCTGCAGAAAGCGTGCACCGAACAGCAGTTCAACGCCAATCCGGCGGGCTGTCCGCCGGCGTCGCGGATCGGGGTCGCGAAGGCCGTCACGCCGATCCTCCCGGTCCCCCTGGAAGGCCCCGCCTACTTCGTCAGCCGCGGTTCAGCGGGTTGGCCGGAACTGGTCATCGTGCTGCAGGGATACGGCGTCACGATCGATCTGCGCGGCGAAACGCACATCAGCAAAGGCATCACCAGCACCACCTTCCATACGGTCCCCGACCAGCCGGTGACGAGCTTCGAACTGACGCTCCCCGAGGGCCCTTACAGCGCGCTCACGACCGAAGAAAACCTCTGCGCGACCACCAAGACCGTGACCGTCAAGCGCAAGGTCATCGTCCGGGTGAAGGGGCGCCGCAAGACCGTTACGCGCAGGGTCAAGGCCAAGCAGTCGGCCGCGATGGTTATGCCCACCACGTTCACGGCGCAGAACGGAACCGTGATCCACCAGAACACGCCGGTTGGGGTCACCGGATGCGCGACCAAGAAGAAGAAGGCGAAGGCGAGCGGGCACGGCAAGGGTGGCCGCTAGAAGAGAGGCCGGCGCGGCGGCTTGGAAGGGGCCGGCGCGAGCTGGCGTCAGGCGGTCGCCGTCGATGCAGGCCTAGAAGCCCAGTGCGAACTTGGCGTCCTCGCTCATCCGCTCGGGCGACCACGGTGGGACGAACACCATCTCGCACTCGACCGACGTGACGCCTTCGAGCTCGCCCACGAACTCCTCCATCTGTTCGGTCACCTGCGGTCCGATCGGGCAGGCGGGGGTGGTGAGCGTGAAGGTGATGTGCACGTCCCCGGCGTTCACCTCCACCCCGTAGACCAAGCCCAGCTCGACGAAGTCGAGGCCGAGCTCGGGGTCGATCACGTTGGAGAGCGCGTCCATCACGTCCTCCATCTCGACGGTGGGGGAGGCGCCGTTGTCGGGCTCGGAGGTCGGAGCGCTGGTCGGCTCGATGGCGGGAGCCCCGGTTGGCGCTATGACGGAAGCGCCCGCGGCGGGGCCGGTGGTGGCTGGGGGAGCGATGGCGTGGTCGGCGGCGGGCTCTGACATTGCCTCAGCCGATCGAGCCGACCATCTCCAGCTGAATCAGCCGGTTGAGCTCCACCGCGTACTCCATCGGCAGCTCCTTCGTCACCGGCTCGATGAAGCCGTTGACGATCATCGCCGCGGCCTCGTCCTCGGTGAAGCCGCGCGAGCCCATGTAGAAGAGCTGGTCGTCGGAAATCCGCCCCACGGTGGCCTCGTGGGCGACGGCGACGTTGGGGTTCTGGATCTGGATGTCCGGCCAGGTGTCCGAGCGGGAGATCCCGTCCATCATCAGCCCGTCGCACTGCACGCGGGCTTTGGAGCCGGCGGAGTGGGGGCCCATGCGCACGAGGCCGCGGTAGCCCATGATCCCGCCGTCCTTGGAGATCGACTTGGCGAGGATGTTGGAGGTGGTGTTGGGCGCGAGGTGGACGACCTTCGCGCCGGTGTCCTTGTGCACGCCGCCGGAGGCCACGCCGACATTGAGGTGGTCGGCGCGGGCGCCCTCGCCCATCAGGTAGGAGCCGGGGTAGAGCATCACGTACTTGGCGCCCATCGAGCCGCCGACCCACTCGACCGTCCCGCCGGCGTCGACGACGGCGCGCTTGGTGTTGAGGTTGTAGACGTCCTTCGACCAGTTCTGCACGGTGGTGTAGCGGGCCTTGGCGCCCTCGTGCACGAAGATCTCAACCACGGCGGAGTGCATCGAGTTGACGCTGTACGTCTGCGCTGTGCAGCCCTCGATGTAGTTCACCTCCGAGCCCTCGTCGGCGACGATCAGCGTGTGCTCGAAGGTGCCCTCTCCTGCCCCCTCCATGCGGAAGTAGGCCTGCAGCGGCAGGTCGCACTTGACGCCCTTGGGGATGTAGCAGAAGGCCCCGCCCGACCACACGGCGCCGTGGAGCGCCGAGAACTTGTTGTCCTGCGCGGGGACGCATTTGTTCATGAAGTACTTCTGCACCAACTCGGGGTACTCGGTGATCGCGGTGTCCATCGAGCAGAACAGGATCCCCTGCTTTGAGTACTCCTCCTTGAGCCCCTCGTACACCGGCTCCTGGCGCCACACCCCCACGACGCCGGCAAGGTGCTCGCGCTCGGCCTGGGGGATGCCGAGATCCTCGTAGGTCTGCTTCATCTCCGCGGGGACGTCGTCCCAGGAGTCATAGCGCCCGGCGGTGGGCGGCGAGTAGAGCACGAGGTCATCGAGGTGCAGCCCCGACAGATCGATGCTCCACGTCGGCATCGGCTTGCGTTCGAAGATCTCAAGCGCCTTGATCCGTTTCTCGGCCATCCAATCGGGCTCGCCCTTGATCTTCGAGAGCTCGCTGACGACCTCCCGAGAGATCCCCTGGCGCGCGCGCAACTGCCCCTGCTCGTCCTCGACGATCGGGGAGGGCTTGGCGATCCTGACTGTGTCGATTGCGGCCATGTTGGTGCTCCTTCGCTTGAATCCCGTGCTCTGTGGTAGGGATTCTATCGCGTCTGCCAGGAGGCCTTGGTCATGGTGGAACTACTCAAATTTACTCTCACTATGTTAGAGTAGCTTTATGTCAACGGTGGCGGTAGGACAGGCCCTGAAAGCACCGATGAAGGAGCGTGGGAGCCGGCTGCTGGCGATCGCGGAGGATCAGTGGTTCGATCGTAAGTCCAAGCGGATATCTCCCAGAGATCTCGCGAACGATTTGATCGGTATGGCTAACGCCGACGGGGGGACGATCGTGGTGGGCCTCTGGAGGGGGGTGGTGGAGGGCGGGGATGACAATGTCGAGCGGCGCAATGCGCAGATGCAGGCGGCGATCGACTTCGCTCAGCCGCCCGTCGGCGTAAAGCATCGTCTCGCGCTCTGCGTCAATGCGAAGGGCGGCCGCGATCACCTGCTGATCATCGAGATTCCCACGAGCGACGTCGTGCACGCCAACGCCAGGGACGAGGTCTTTCTCCGTATCGGCGACGAGACGCGGCGCCTGAGCTTTCATCAGCGTCAGGAGCTGCTGTTCGACAAGGGGCAGGCGAACTACGAGGCGCGACCGTTGAAAGGGGTTGGCCGGCAGACGCTCGACGAGCCCCTGCTGAAGCAGTACGCCTCGGCGATGGGCCATCCGCATTCTTGGCGCCTCTTGCTCGCGCGCGGACTCGCGACCCGGGACGGGGAGTTGACGATTGCCGGTCTGCTGCTCTTTGCGAGCTTGCCGCAGGCTGTCTTGCCCGAAGCGTTCGTAAGGATCTTGCGCTATCGCGGGCGCGAGCGCGGGACGGGAGCCGGCCAGCAGCTTGTCGAGGATGTCCGGCTCATGGGACCGATCCCGCATCAGCTTCACAAGGCGCGCAGCCACATCAAGCGCCTGCAGCCCGTCCGCAGAGCGCTGGTCTCCGCCACGGGGCGCTTCGGTGAGGTTCCGTTGATTCCCGAAGACGCCTGGTTGGAGGGGGTGGTGAACGCAGTGGTTCACCGCTCTTACAGCCTCGCCGGCGATCACATCAGGGTCGATATCTTCGATGACCGGATCGAGATATCGAGCCCAGGCCGTTTCCCGGGGCTAGTGGATCTGAGCGATCCGCTGGTCAGCATCCGCTTCGCCCGCAACCCCCGGATTGCACGGGTCTGCTCTGATCTGCACTTCGGACAGGAGTTGGGCGAGGGCATCCGACGCATCTTCGAGGAGATGCGCGCGGCCGGCTTGGTGGACCCGGTCTACGCACAGACGGCGGGCAGCGTGCTCCTGGCACTCTCGGCGGAGTCGACCGACAGGGCCCTGGAGGCGAGGCTTCCGGATGAGGCCCGCACGATCACGACGGCCCTCCGGGATGCTGGGCGGCTCAGTACGGGCGAGGTCGCCGAGGTGTTGGGGCTCTCCCGACCGGCGACCATCCGCCGGCTGGAGTCGCTGCGGAGCGAGGGTCTGATCGAATGGGTCGGCAAGAGCACCAGAGACCCGCGCGCATACTGGCGGTTGCCGCCAACCTGAGAACGGGCACGCGACTACTGCTTGCGGCCTGCGCCTGGTCCACCGTCAGAGTCTGCTTGATTCTACTCTAAACTTTTCAGAGTAGATATATGTATCACGCGCGCTTCGGCGATGATCTGCGGCTCACTCGCGATCAGCGGACGCCAGACTCAGACAGGCCAGTCGTGATCCCCGCTGACCGCCCCGCGCACGACCTTGAGGTTCAGCAGGGCGCACTTGCGGCGGGTGGCGGAGACGGGGATGCCGAGCAGGTCGAGCATCCAGTCGGCGCCAAGCTTGCCGACCTCCTCCAGCTCCATCCCCATCAGCTCCTCGGAGGCGATCGAGGCGGCCGCCTGGGAGATCGCGCAGCCGTGGCCGTCGAAGCGCAGGTCCTCGATGCGCCCGTCCTTGACGCGGATCTGCACGCTCAGCTCATCCCCACACAGCGGGTTGTGCTCCTCGCCCTCCAGGTCGTGGGGCTCGAGCGCGCCGAAGTTGCGGGGGCGCTTGTAGTGGTCGAGGATGTAGTCGCGGTAGAGGTCGTCCATCAATTCTCTCCAGATTTGATAGACCGAGCCGCATGCGGCTCGGTCCCTGACGGCGCATGCGCCGTCAGGCCGATCCGTGCATGCACGGATCGGAACGACGCCGCACATGTGCGGCGTCGCCGGTGGGCGCATGCGCCCACCGGAACAGCATCTCCACAGCATGCGTCCACCTGAGCAGCGTCCAGACGGCGGCTCACAGCCCGAACACCTCGCGTCCGGCGAGCAACGTGTCGAGCAGCGTGTCGATCTCCGCGGGGGTGTTGTAGACCCCCACGCTCGCCCGGGCTGTGGCAGCCACGTGCAGACAGCGCATCAGCGGCTGCGCGCAGTGGTGGCCGGCGCGGATGCACACGCCGCCGCGGTTGGCGATCTCGGCGATGTCGTGGGGGTGCATGCCCTCGATCGTGAACGACGCGATGCCGCCCCGCTCCTCCGCGCGCGGAGGGCCGGCCACACGCAGGCCGGGCACTTCCGCGAGGCGTGTGAGCAGATGCGCGGTGAGTGCTTCCTCGTGCCCGCGCACGCGCTCCATCCCCAGCGCGCGTAGGTACTCGACCGCCACGCCCAACCCGACGGCCTCGGCGATCGGCGGGGTGCCGGCCTCGAACTTGTACGGCAGCTCGTTCCACGTCGCGCCGTCGAGGTCCACGGAGGCGATCATGTCGCCGCCGGTGAGGAACGGCGGCATCTCCTCCAGCAGCTCGGCGCGGCCGTGCAGCACGCCGATCCCGGTCGGCCCCATCGCCTTGTGGCCGGTCCACGCGTAGAAATCGGCGCCCACGGCGGCCACGTCGACCGGCATGTGCGGCACTGCCTGCGCGCCGTCCACCAGCGACACCGCGCCGGCGGTGCGGATACGCGCGGTCATCTGCGCCACGGGGTTGATCGTCCCCAGCACGTTGGACACGTGGGTGAACGCCACCAGCTTCACGTCGCCCCGTTCGAGCTCTGCGTCGAGCTGCTCGGGGTCGAGCTGGCCGGTCTCGTCCACCTCCAGGTAGCGCAGCTGCGCGCCGCGCTCTTTGCACAGCTGCTGCCACGGCACGATGTTGGCGTGGTGCTCCATCTGGGTGATGAGCACCGCGTCGCCCGCGCTCACGTTCGTGCGGCCCCATGCGTACGCGACGAGGTTGATCGCCTCGGTGACGTTCTTCGTGAAGATCGTCGTCCTGGCCTCGGCGCCGGTGAGCGCGGCGACCCGCGCGCGCGCCTGCTCGTACGCGGCATCGGCCTCCTGCGCGAGCGCGTACACGCCGCGGTGCACGTTGGCGTTGTGCTTTCGCAGGTGCTCGGCGAGCGCGTCGATCACTGCCCGGGGCTTCTGCGCAGTCGAGGCCGAGTCGAGGTATACGAGCGGGTTGCCGTCGAATTCGCGCCGCAGGATCGGGAAGTCCCCGCGCACGTCGAGCTCGATGTTGCTCTCGGCGCTCGGCGCGTCGATCCCTGCGTGCGCCGTGGTGGTCACCTACCGCTCGCCTCCAACGGCCCGATCTCTCCGACTTGCTTGCCCGCCCGGCTCACCGAGGCTGTGTTTGCACCCATTCCCGCTCACCTGCTCGCCGCGTACGCCTCGATGTCCTCGCGCGCCGCTGCGAGCTTAGCGGCGATCTTCGTGCGCACGACCTCTTCCAGCGGCTCGTCGTCCAGCTGGGAGATCAGCGGCTCGAAGAAGCCCTCGACGATCACTCTGACGGCGCTCGCGCGGTCCAGGCCGCGGGTCTGCATGTAGAAGATCGCGTCCTCATCGAGCTCTCCCACCGTACCGCCGTGCGAAGCCGACACGTCGTCGGCGCTCACCAGCACCGAGGGGATCGCGTCCAGGCGGGCCTTGTGCGAAAGCATCATCGTGTGGATCTGCAGGTAGGTGTGGGTCTGCTGCGCGCCGGGGTCGATCTGGATCAGGCCCTCGAAGCTCGCGCGGCTCTCGCCGGTGGCGGCCCCGCGCCAGTGCACGTCGCCGCCGGAGGGGCCGGTCTCGTGCAGGTCCACCGCGAACACGTCGAGCAGCTCTTGCTCCTCGGCGAAGAACACACCGCGGAATGCCATGTCGCCACCCGGCTCGCTCACCGCCAGCTCGAGGTGCTGGCGCACGAGGTGGCCGCCCAGCAGCGCCGGCAGCCAGTGGCAGTAGGCGTCCCTGCCGACGCCCACGAAGCGCGTTGAGGCGTCGAACACTTCGCCACTGCCCCAGTCCTGCACCTGCGCGAGATGGCAGCGCGCGCCGTCGTTCAGGTACAGCTCGAACGCGCCCGCGTGCAGCGCCTGCCCGCGGGCGCTCTCGGCGTCCGCGGCGTGGTCCACGGAGGTGTCCTGCCCCATCCCGCCTCCTTCGGAATCCCGGGCGTCGCCGGTGGCGGTGTCCGGTCCCGCGAAGTCGGCGAGGTCGTACTCGTGCACGCGGAACTCCGCTCCGCGCTCGCCCACGATCAGTGTGCGTCCGTACTGCGCCGTGCCCGGCCCGTCGATCGCGTACACGATCTCGAACGGCCGCTCGATCTGCAGGCCCGCGGGGATGTGCAGGAAGGCGCCGCCCGTCCACAGTGCGGCGTTCGCCGCCTCCAGCTTGTGCCGGTCGTACGTCAGGCGCTTGGAGTACCACTGCGTGAACAGCTCCGTGTACTCGCGCGCGGCCTCCTCCAGCGAGCAGAGGATCACGCCGCGCCGCTTCAGCTCAGGGTCGAGCTCGAGGCTCACCACGGTCCCGTCGCGCTGCACGATCCGCCCGGCGCGCTCGCGCTCCGGGAGCGTGTCGCGGACCACCTGTGGCACGCCGGCGTCGGGGCTGTGGTGGCGCACCTGCAGCCTGTCGAGGTCCAGCCCCTCGAAGCTCGTCGTCCAGAAGCCCGAGCGCCGCCACACCGGCAGCTCCTGCGACTCGTACACCTTCAGCGCCGCTTCGCGCAGCTGCTCCAGTGTGCGGCCGTCGCCCGCACCGGCGCCGTGCAGCGCGTGGTAGAGCGTGGACTCGCGGTGGCGCCCCGGCTTGACCGCGACGGCTTCCTCAGGCATTGTCGCCGCTCCTCGCCGCTCCGGCAGCCGCCGTCTCGGCGCCGAACTCCCGGCGGATCTCGTCGTACCCCTCGCGCTCGAGGCGCTCCACCAGCTCCACGCCGCCCTCCAGCACGATCCGCCCCTCGAGCATGATGTGCACGAACTGCGGCTTGATGTAGTGCAGGATGCGCTGGTAGTGGGTGATGATCAGCGCGCCCAGCCCCTGCTCGGAGTGAAGCTTCTCGACGCCCTCAGCCACGGTGCGCAGCGCGTCGATGTCGAGGCCCGAGTCGGTCTCGTCGAGGATTGCGACATCCGGTTTGAGCATCGCCATCTGCAATATCTCCGCGCGCTTCTTCTCGCCGCCGGAGAAGCCGTCGTTGAGGTGGCGCGAGGTGAACGAACGGTCCACGTCAAGCAGGTCGATCGCGTGCTGCAGCTCGGTGCGGAACTCTTTGACGTTGATCGGCTCATCGCGCTTGGCGTTGATCGCCATGCGCAGGAAGTTCGCCACCGACACCCCCGGGATCGCCACGGGGTACTGGAAGGCGAGGAACAGCCCCGCCTTCGCGCGCTCGTGTGGCTCGGCCTCGGTGATGTCCTCGCCCTTGAACACGATCGTGCCCTCCGTGATCTCGTAGGAGGGGTGCCCCAGCAGGGTGTTGGCGAGCGTCGACTTGCCCGAGCCGTTGGGGCCCATCAGCGCGTGTACCTCGCCACGGTCGATCGTCAGGTCGACACCTTTGAGGATCTCGCGCTCCTCGATGCGCACGTGCAGGTTGCGTATCTCCAGGTCAGCCATGTTCTCCTTCGGGTCAGGCGATTGTCGGTGTGGGCAGGTGCTGCTTGGCCGCGCCGCCGGCGCGCGCCGGGATGCGCTTCGCCGAGGGGGCCGAAGCCGGGGGACACTCGCCTTCGAGCATCCCCGTTGCGGCCAACGGGAGCGCGGTTGCCGGCGCAGGCGCCGGCAACAGGTCGGCGAGCGTGGTGTTCATCAGCGTGCTGACGATCGAGAAGCGCACGCGGGTCCACAGCAGCTTGGTGGGGCACACGTGGTCGGGGTCCTGCTCGCGCGAGCACACGACGCTCCCGTCGGCGTTCTCGGAGATGCACTCGATCGGGGCGATCGACCCCTCCAGCGCCTCCACCACCTCGGCCATCGTGATCTCCTTCGGCGCCCGCGCGAGCATGTACCCGCCCCGCGAGCCTCGGCGGCTCTCGATCAGCCCCGCCTTGCGCAGGCGCGCCACGAGGTGCTCGAGGTACGCCAGCGGCAGGCCGTCGTGCTCGGCGATCTCCGCCAGCGGCATCACCGGCTCCTCCCTGTCGGGGCTCGCCTGCGCGCGCTGTGCGAGTGCCACCATCACGCGCACGCCGTACTCCGCCTTGGTTGAGAACATCATCTTGAAATGCCTTTGGGGGGAGGTCGGGAGGGAGGGCCTGCCCTTTCCCGCTCAGATCATCATCGTTCGAATACCTACCTGGCCGGTAGGATATCAGGCGCTTTCTGGTGCTCCAGCTTGCGCACGTCGTGCGCAAGCGCTTCTGGAGTCAATTCTTCGACCGGGAACTCCACGCGCGGGGCGCCCTCCCTGTCGAGCAGCAGCACAAACGCACCGCGTTCGTACGCAACCGCACCCGCGCTCTCTGGCACCGCCGCGTAGGCGTGCCACACCGGGCGCAGCCGCGCGGCGCTGCCGGTCAGGTATTCCATGCGGCCTGTCAACGACGCCGCATGGAGGAACGCTCGCACGCGCGCGGGTGTATCGCCGATCGGATCGAGGCTGATCGCCACCGCGGGGGTGCTCCGCGGGAGTTCTTCGAGCGCGCCGCGGATCTGCTGGGCGATCAGCGGCGCGGTCGTTTTCGAGGCGGTGTACAAGAAGGTGACGATCGTCACTTTCCCGCGGAAGTTGCTCAGCGAGACACGCCTCCCGTACTGGTTGGTAAGCATGAATCCGCGTGGGCGCACGCTTCCTGGCAGCAGCGCACCGTCGTACCCGGTCTCAGATGGCGCGCCGCCAGCAACCGCCGCGGTGGAGGTCGTGGCCGTGCTGGCACCCGAGCCCCCCGCGCACCCGGGCAGGGCCGCGAGCGCGAGCACGGTGAGGATTGCAGACGCGATTGGGAGTTGACGGGGCATCGAGATCCTGGAATGTAAGAGGAACGTAGGAACCGTGTATCCCCCCGCGCGGGCGAGGTTGTGTAATCCATTGTGCGATATTGTTTTCAATCCCTGGCAGATTGGGCTCACGGAAGAGGTGCTCCACCGATGTTCCTCGCAAGCTGCCCCGGCATCGCCGCGCTCGCGCGGGGGGTGCTGGGCAACCTCACTCTCCCCGCATTTGCGCCGACGGTCGCCGCTTCCGGCGGCACGCCACTCGACGATGCCGACCCCGCGCACGCGGCGATTCTGCGCGGCGGTCCGATCCTCACGATGGACGATGCCCACCCGGTTGGGGAGGCGCTCGCGATTCGCGGCTCCACGATCCTCGGTGTGGGCTCCCTCACCGAGGTCAAACGCCACTACACCCCTGGTACCGAAATCATCGACCTCGCCGGCCACGCGGTGCTGCCGGGGTTCATCGAGCCGCATGTGCACCTGCTGGCGAACGCGCTCGCCACGGCGGGAATCGCCGCGGGCGCGGCAGCTGGGTTGTGCGAGGAAGCTCCCGAGCGTGTCGCGGAGCTAGGTGCCAGTGCGTTGCGCGAGCTCGCGAGGCGAGGTTGCACCACGGTGTACGACGCCGGCATCGGTCAGTTGGCGGGTGCGGCCGAACACCAGCTGTTGGGCTCGCTTGCCCGTATGCCCGGCGCGCCGGTGCGGGTGCGCGGGGCCTTCACACCCGAGCTTGCCGCCACGCTCGGCGTGGCTCCGCGCGCCGGCGATGAGCACTACGACGTGGTTGGGATCTCCTACGAGGCCGACGGCTCGGTCGAGGACTTCACCGCCGCGCTGGAAGAGCCCTATCTGAACGGCCGCCCCAGCGGCACGCTCGCCTACGGGGAGGCCGAGCTGCGCGAGGCGCTGCGGGCTTGGCTCGACGCCGGGTGGCAGCTGGTCGTGAACTCCGCGGGCGATCTGGCCACCGAGCAGGTGCTGCGCTGCTTCGAGGCGTTGTTCGCCGAGCGGGAGGCGGTCGCGATCGGGGGACCCCACCGCATCGAGCGCTTCACCGTCGTCCACGACGAGCAGATCGCCAGAGCGGCGGCACTGGGCCTGTCGGTCAGCCACGCGATCAACCAGGTCTACTACCTGGGGGAAAGCCTCCGCGACGAGGTGCTCGGGCGCGAACGGGCCGCGCACGTCCACTCGCTGCGGCGCGACCTCGAGCACGGAGTCGTCAGCTCCTGCCACAGCGATGCCCCCGCCTCACCGGTGAATCCCTGCCTGGCGCTGCGCACCGCGACCACCCGTCTGATGCGCGACAGCGACGACGTGCTCGGGCCCTTCCAGCAGCTGACGCTCGACGAGGCGCTGCGCACGCTCACCGTCAACCCCGCGCGCCAGGTCCTGCTTGGCGACCGCGTCGGCATGCTGCGGCCGGGGATGCTCGCCGACCTGGTCGTGCTCGACCGCGACCCTCGCGACGTTGCGCCCGAACGGCTGCACGAGTTGCAGGTGCTCGAGACTTGGTTGGGGGGACGTCGGCAGCGGTGGGGGTAACAGACGCTGAGACGGTGGCGGCTGGGAATCCAGACGGTGAGATGGTGGCGGCTGGGAATCCGGGCGGTGCTGACGGAGAAGGGCGAACACGAGGGGCAGATGGGAGCGAGAAAAGGAGGGCGGGGCTGGTGGGCGCCACAGAGGGGTGGGGCTGGTGAGCACTACAAAAAATCGGCCCTATACAAATAAGATTGAGTCTTATTTGTAGCTTGGTTTGGGGCTGAAAAGAAAAGCGACCTGTGCCAACCACGCGCTATACTTTCTGAAGTCCATGAAATCCGACCGCCGTTCGGGAGTTTTGAGATGAGCGTTTCCTCGGCGGAGCTGCTCCGCCAGATCAAGAGCCGAATCGATGAGGTCGACCCCTCCGAGGTCAAGGAGCTGATCGGGGAGGGCGTGGCGATCGTCGACGTGCGCGGCAGCGAAGAGTTCGCCACCGGGCATCTTCCGGGCGCGAAGAGCATCCCCCGCGGCCACCTCGAGTCGCGGATCGAGAGCGCCGTGCCGGACCGCTCCGCCGAGGTGATCCTGTACTGCGCCTCCGGCATCCGCTCCGCGTACGCGGCGCGCACGATGATCGAGGACATGGGCTACGAGCACGTGCGCTCGATGACCGGCGGGATCACGCTGTGGAAGGACCGTGGCTACGAGGTCGAGATCCCCCGCGCGCTCACCGCCGAGCAGCGCGATCGCTACTCGCGCCACCTGCTGATCCCGGAGATCGGCGCGGAGGGCCAGCAGCGGCTGCTCGACGCCAAGGTGCTGCTGCTCGGCGCCGGGGGTCTCGGCTCCCCGACCGCGCTCTACCTGGCGGCCGCCGGCGTCGGCACGCTTGGGATCGTCGACGACGACGTCGTCGACCTCTCCAACCTCCAGCGCCAGGTGATCCACTCGACCCCACGCGTCGGCATCCCCAAGGTGGACTCCGCCGAGGAGTCGATCCACGCGCTCAACCCCGACGTGAACGTCGTCAAGTACCAGACGCGCATCGACGCGTCGAACATCATGGAGATCATCGACGGCTACGACGTGATCGTCGACGGGGTCGACAACTTCCCCACCCGCTACCTGCTCAACGACGCCTCCGTGCGCTTGCGGATCCCCGTCGTCTCGGCCTCGATCCTCGGCTTCGACGGGCAGCTGTCGGTGTTCAAGCCCTACGACGGGCCCTGCTACCGCTGCCTCTTCCGCGAGCCGCCGCCGGCGGAGCTCGCCCCCTCCTGCGGCGCCAACGGCGTGCTCGGCGTGCTGCCCGGCACGATGGGTCTGCTGCAGGCGACCGAGGTCGTGAAGCTGATCCTCGACATCGGCGACCCTGCGATTGGGCGCCTGTTGCTCTACGACGCGCTGGGGGCCACACTCACCGAGGTCAAAGTCCACCGCGACCCCGAGTGCCCGATCTGCT
Organism: uncultured Solirubrobacterales bacterium; assembly: GCA_963764915.1. Classification (GTDB taxonomy): domain Bacteria; phylum Actinomycetota; class Thermoleophilia; order Solirubrobacterales; family Solirubrobacteraceae; genus Palsa-744. Next base: position 275,175 of record CAVXUO010000001.1, read on the forward strand.
CGCGCGATCCCGACGAGATCCGCGACGAGGAGATGGGCGTGTTCCCCGACTACGAGGCATTCTGCGCCGCGGCCGGGTAGGCTGCACGCCGATGGCGACGATCAAGATTCCCCCGGTTCTGCGGGCCTCCGTGGGCGGCGAGAGGGAGGTGAGCGCCTCCGGCGAGAACGTCGGCGACGTCCTTCGCGACCTCGTTGCCACGCATCCCGCCACCCAGAGCCAGCTCTTCTCGGCCGATGGCGAGCTCAACCGCTACGTCAACGTCTACCTCAACGACGAGGACGTGCGGGTGTTGGATGGGTTGGACACGGCGGTTGGCGGCGGGGACACGCTGGTGATCCTGCCGGCGATGGCCGGCGGCTAGACGGCCGATGACCGAAGCCGGGGGACACTCGCCTTCGGCGAGCATCCCGTTTCGGCCAGCACTTCGCTCCTTGCGTCCTTGCCACGCTTGCTGGCCGAATCGGGAATGCTCGCGTAGCGAGCGTCTCCCTATTCGGTCGACCGTCTAGCGGCGGGTCTCCAACCTCGTTTCCGCCGCGTCCGCCTCTACGCTGCGCGTCCAAGATTTCTTTCAAGACTCAATCGTCTCGGCTCACCGAACGATTCCTCTCGTGCTCGTGAGAACCAGCCGCTTTCCCATCCCTGGATTCAGTGCCTGCAAGCGCATGCTCGGGCGTGCGTCGTGCGCCGGGCTGCTGGTGGTTGGTGTCGGTGTGACGCTGCCGGGTGTCGCCGGGGCGTGGAACGAACCCAAAGCCCCGGAATACTCGATCGCGATCGTCGAGGGTGAGACCACGGTGCCCTCACATTCGATCCTCTCCACCAGTGGCTCTGTCAATTTTCCGCACACCAGCAAAGTCCAGGTCGCGCTGCGTATCACCGAACCCAGCGGTGTCACCGTGGCGGAAAACACCGGTTCGGAAGGTGGGGTCTGGCTTGGCCAGGTGGTGCCCCAGATCGGGGACTACGTCTATCTGGAATCCCCAACCGGGCACGTGCTGGAGTCGGTCAAATATGACGGGCTGCCCTCGATGGATCCCACAGTTTGCGCGGGTTCGACCGACTTCTCCGGTCAGCGCTCTGAAAACCAGGAAATCGAAGGGAGCGCGTTCACGCTGGTCGTCCACCCCTCCTACGTCGCCGAACGTCTGGGGGGAATCGCACAGATCACCTCGCTCTCAGGATCATCCTTTGCGGGTGATTTCCTCAAGCCCCTGCAGCTCGGGGAAACGGTCGCGGTCAAGGAGCACCTGACGACCGCGCTGGAAGGCGGAGCGACATTCAAGTACAGCAGCGAAAACGAGCGTCCCGTCGGTGCCTGCCCACCGGCGCCGGCACCACCGCCGCCTCCGCCCCCGCCGCCGGCGCTGCACGGCTCGATCTTCAAACTAGTGGGCGCCACCATCCACAAGCTGCTGAAGTCCGGCTGGACCGACCAGGTGACGATCAACCAGGCCGGCACGGTCACGCAGGACCTCTTCCAGGTGGGAGGCGCGGTGCCGGCCTCCGCGGCGGCGCACAGAAAGGGCCATGGCCACAAGCGCAAGCCGCCGGCGCTGCTGCTCGCCACGGGGTCGGTGTCGGCAGTCACCGCCGGCACTGTGAAGGTGCTGTTGCACGTCACCGCCAAGGGCCGGCATGCTCTCGGTCACAGCCACCGTGTGCGGGCCGAGCTCGTCACCACGCTGAGAACCGGCTCGGGCGCCAAGCTCAACCTGCCGACGCGCGCAGTCACGTTCAATCGTTAGATCGGCGCTCGCACTCGCTCTGACCACGGCCGCGTGGCTGCAACCACCGGCGGTGCTTCCGACCCCTTCGGCGTATGGCCCCGAAGGTCCGCCCCGGCCGTACGGCGCCGCGCCGCCGCCCGGCGTCTCGCCTCCGGCGACCGGCCCCCGCTTCCTGCAAGCGCAGAACCACGCGCTGCTCTACGGTCCCTTCCCACGCGGAGGGCTCAACAGGGGCATCTCCGACGCGACGCTGATCATGAGCCCCGACGCGGCCGTGCGCGAACAGGCGCTGGCGCGGATCCGCGCCGCCGGTGCGAGCGTGGTGCGGATCCCGGTCGAATGGCGCTACATCGTCAGTCGCGACCCGCCCGCCGGGTTCGACGCGGCCGACCCCGCCAGCCCCGCCTACGATTTCACCACGGTCGATTCCGCCGTGCGAGACACGGTGGCCGCCGGACTGACGCCGCTGCTGGTCGTGACCAGCGCGCCTGACTTCGCCGAGGCTCCCCACCGCTGGCCCTACGCCTATCCGGGCACCTGGGCACCCAACCCGGCGGCTTTCGGGGAATTCGCGACGGCGGTGGCGCGCCGCTACGACGGTTCCTTCCCCGATCCGCTGGAGCCGGGTCGGGCACTCCCGCGCGTGCGGCTGCTGGAAGCGTGGAACGAGCCCAACCTCGCCCGCTACCTCGAGCCGCAGTGGGTCGCCGAGGGCGGGCGTTGGCGAGCCTTCTCGCCGCTGCTCTACCGACAGCTGCTGAACGCGTTCTACGCCGCCGTCAAGGCGGTCGAGCCCAGCGACACCGTGGTCGCCACCGGCGTTGCGCCCAACGGGGAACCGGCCGGTGTGGGGCGGATGACTCCGGTGCAGTTCTTGCGCGGGATGCTGTGCTTGGAAGGGGGAACGGGGGCGGGAGCGGTGGGCGCAGCGAGGCGGGGGGAGCCGACGGTGGTGGGCGGTCGTCGGAAGGCGAATGGTGGAGCGCCAAGAGTGCGCGGTCTTGCGCATGCCTCGCCGACGGAGCCAGGCGGAGCGCGGAAAGTGCAAGCTCGTGCAGGGGTGCCATTCCTCTCGATGCGAGCCTTCCACGCCGCCTGCCCCGACCCCCCGCACTTCGACGTGCTGGCATTCCACCCGCTCTCCTTTGAAAGCCCCGACCGCCCGGCGGCCTCCTCGCAGGACGTGGCGATCGCGGACATCGCCAAGGTGACCGACCTGCTCGCGCGGGCCGAACACGCCGGCACCGCGTTGCCGCGAGCGCACAAGCCGGTGTGGGTGACCGAGCTCAATTGGGAAAGCGCTCCCCAAACCGCGCACGGCGTGCCCGGGCGCCTGCAGGCACTGTGGATCTCGCGCGCGTTGCACCGGCTGTGGATCGCGGGCGTCGGCATGGCCGAGTGGCAGTTCCTGGTCGACCCCTACCCGGGAACGCCGCTCGCCACGTCGACGGGCGGCGTCGTCTACGTTCCACGCCCGGCGGGCCTCTACAGCGCCGGCGTGGTGAACGGCCGCTCCGAACCCGCGGCCGCGCGCCCCAAGCCGTTTCTGCGGGGCTTCACCTTCCCGTTCGACCCGCTGCGCGTGGACCAGGGACATGTGCGCGTGTGGGCGCTGCTGACGCGTCCCGGTGTGCGGGTGCTGTTGCAGCGTTTGACGCGCGGCGGTCGCTGGCGGACGGTCATCGGCCTTCACGCCGACGGATACGGCGTGCTCAACCAGCTTGTTCGGCTGCGGGGAGCGGCGGATCTCAGGCTGGCGAGCGGGCAGCTGATGAGCACCCCGGTGCAGATACCGCATAGTCGAAGCCGGCTGTGATCCCAACGAGGGAAGGGGGTGACGAGGCGCTCGCTGCTGCGCGTGGTCGATCCGGCTGCGTTCGGACCCCTAAATTCCCTGCAATTTGCGGGCTTTGGGACACTTGGACTTAAACTAACGTTTGACAATTCCCAAAGCTGGGAAGTATAATCTACCGACCCTCAATGACACCGGTCGGCTTCCGATTATTCCGCCGCGCAATGCGTGACGCCACCCCGGCGCCGCGCCGATGCTCGAGGGCGGACGGTGTGTGGCTTGCGGGGTTCTCGGCTTCGAGCTTGCCCGTGCTTGCGCGTTGGCGGTGGGGCGTTGTACGGCGGACAGCTCAACGCGTTTGCGTGCCGAGGGTCTGCTGGGTCCTTTCTGCCATGAGGCGCACCCAGCGGCCGCCGCATTGCCGGGGAAGACATGCTCGGCAACGAGCACGAACAATCTCCATGCACGCCTGCCCAGTTGGTTATCGGGCAGGCTCCCACGACCTTGTGCGAGCTTGGTGCCGCGGCAGTGACGCGGATCCACTCGTAGGGGCTCGAATCAATCCTCTGCGTGCGGGAGTAGGGAGCAGAGATACAACTGGCTCCGGGGCGCCTACGTGCGCAATCGAAGGGCGTCCGAGGGCTTAATACAGCGAAGGAGTATAGCAAAATGCATCTAAGTCGATTAACGCGAATCAAGCATCTGTTGCCGGCTCTCGTGGCGATGCTGTCGTTCGGCGCTGTGGCGGCGAGTGCGGCGCAGGCGGCAGAAGGGCCGTTTTGGTCTGTAGAAGGAACGCGTCTTGCCTCGGGAGCAACGGAGGAACTGGCCGGCAAAGCCGTTACCAACCAGGTGCTAACGGCCAGCGGCAAGGTGGTCACCTGCGAAGGTATAGAACCAGAAGCGGGCTCCAAGATAATAGGCGAGGCCTCAGGCGAATCAGGGAAAGCCGAAGGCAAACTTAGATACTCAAAATGCACCGTGACGGGCAACGGCACCGGCTGCAAAGTAGTAAAAGAAGAAGTGGTGACCAATGCACTCAAGGGCGAGCTGGTTGAGGATGCGGCGACCAAAAAAAAGCTGTTAGCCGACTTCTTACCTGCCAGTGGTAACACCTTTGCCGAATTGAAATTCGAAGGATCGGGATGTACGTTCAAAACCACCAAAGTCACTGGGATCGACGTATTGGCTGAGGTGCTGACCGATCCAGGCAACGAACCAATCGAATTAGAAGGTACAGCAAGAGGCTCCGCCAAATCGTGGTTCCTTGAAATCGAGAAGCCGCAGCCGACGGCATTCTGGTTAATCAAAGAAGGAACCGGAAAAGAAGTAAAAATCGCAACCGAAGAAAAACTCGAAGCCTTTGGTACAGCCGCGACACTCGAAGGCAAGGGGTTAATCATATTGAAAAACGAAAAAGAATGGAGCCCATTAGCGTAAGCTAAACCAAGGGGTGTGTGGGGTTTGGACAAAGCGTCGCGGCCCCACACGCTCCAATTTCAGCTTTTGGGGAGCGAAGTGCATAGGCGGAGAGGGGATCTACTAATGAGGAGGTCGGGCGTGATGTGGAGGGGCAGTCTTTGCAGATCGGTGGCCCTGTTGGGGCTCCTGCCGGCACTGTTTGCGGGGGCATCGACCGCGTTTGCCGCGGGTGACGCGAACATGGCCAATTGCAGCAATGAAACGCTGTCCGGCTTTGAGGCCTATCTTCCCGACTGCCGTGCATACGAGATGGTGTCGCCGCTTTTCAAAGATGGGCGCCAGCTTGTAATGGTCGCGGTGACCGCCGACGGCTCACACGTGCTGGCAAAATCCTTTGCTGCCCTTGCCGAAACGGAAGGGGACGGCAATGAAGAAGCCCTCTACGAGCTCTCGCGATCCCCGGACGGCTGGCAGGTGGCAGCGCTCACGCCGCCGGCCTCGCAGTTCCCGGTGCAGCTCTTTGAGGCGGCGAGCCCCGATCTGGAAAAGTCACTATGGATCATGCGCACGCCGGCGCAATCGATCTATGCAGAGGACCTGTATGTGCACGAAGCCGATGGGTCATTTGTGAAGGTCGGTCCGTTGGTGCCGCCCTCGGCCGAAATCGGACCGCCCGTCGGATCCTACGAAGCGCCCTACTACAGGGCCAGCATCAAATATGCTGATGCGTCGTCCGATCTATCGCATGTCGTATTCGAGTTTGCCAGTGGCGCGCCGCGTTGGCCGGGGGACACGACGAGAGAAAGCCGGTCGTTGTACGAGTATGTGCAGGGAGCATCGCGGCCCGAACTGGTTGGGGTCGACGAGGCGGGACAGCTCATCAGCGACTGCGAGACCGACGTCGGCTCGGAAAACAGCGCAGATCTCTACAACGCCATCTCGGCCTCCGGCAGCGTCGTGTTCTTCACTGCTGTCGGACACAGCGCCCATGGGTCGGTGCCGTGCCCGACCGAAGTAGCAGCGCCTGAAGTAACCGAACTGTATGCGCGCTTCAGTGGGCAGGAAACAATACCCATTTCGGAGCCGCAGGCGTCGGCTTGTGCGGCCTGTGCCGTGCCGGCCAGTGCGAGTGAAGGCAGGAAGGAAGCGCAGTTCGCCGGCGCATCCGAAGACGGCTCGAAGGTGTTCTTTCTGACCGAACAGGCGTTGCTGAGCGGAGCTAACACGATGAACCTGTACGAATATGACTTCGACGCCCCGAGCGGCGCAAAGGTGATGCGCGCATCGGCAGGGGCTGAACCGGCCGAAGTGCAGGGGGTCGTGCGCGTGTCGGAGGACGGGTCGCACGTTTACTTCGTGGCCAAGGGTGCATTGACAGCGGGACCGAACGCCGAAGGTCGGGAACCGGTCAAAGGGGAAGACAATCTGTACGTGTTCGAGCGGGACTCGGCCTATCCCGCTGGCCGGTTGTCGTTCATTGCGACGCTCTCGGAAAGCGACTCGGAAGACTGGCGGAGCAGGGATTCGCGACCGGTGTCGGTGACGCCCAACGGTCGCTACATCGTCTTCGAGAGCGTCGCCGACCTGACGGCCGACGATGACAGCAGTCTTCCGCAGGTGTTCGAGTACGACGCGCAAACCGGCGATCTGGCCAGGGTGTCCGTGGGGCGACCCGGTTACACGGGAGAAGCGGACGCCAACGGTGCCACCATCCCCTACACCGAATACCTCGAAAAGACGTCGCCACAGCTTGCTGGCACGGCCGTCTCGAGCGATGGTTCGACGGTGATCTTCGCCACGACCGGCGCGCTCACCGGGGAAGCGGTGGCCGCTCACGACGCGAACGTGGAAAGTGTGTACGAGTACCACAGCGACGGTGCGATTCGCGATGGCGGCGTTTACCTCATCTCGGATGGTGCCAGCACGTTGCCGAACAGCATCAGAGGCATGGATACGCAGGGCACGGACGCATTCTTCGAAACACCGGCGTCCCTGCAGCACAATGAAACGGATACGTCTTTCCAGTTGTACGACGCGCGCGTGGATGGGGGCTTTGCTGGACCGAGGGCATCGGCCGTTTGCGAAGGCGAAGGATGCTTGGGGCCTTTGCCCTCGGTTCCGAGCAGCGAAATTTCACCAAGCACGCTGACAGGCGGCGCGAGCGAAGCCGCGCCGGCGTCGCCTCCCTCGCTTGGTCCACCCACACAGCCGCCCGCGCCCAAGCGTGCCGGCTGCGCCCCGCCCAAGCGACTGTTGCATGGCAAATGCGTCAACGCAAAGCAAAAGAAGCGCCGGAAGCGACGTGAGACGAAGGCGAAGCCAAAACAACACCATGCCAAGTCTGAGAGGGGGAGGCAGTGAGGATGAGGGTGCAGCGCATCACATTGTTGACGGCGAGCCTGCTCGTGTTCGCGAGCGCCGGGGTGGCGTCGGCAGCTACTGGCAAGGTGGGGTGGAAGGTCGACGTGGTCAGCCTTCCCAGTGCGGTCTCAGCCAGCGACCAGGTGGCCTGCGCGACCGAAGAAAAGTGCGACGTCTATCAGTTGGTCGTCCTCAACGCCGGCAGTGCCGCCAGCGATCCGGCGAGTCCCGTGACCGTAACCGACACCCTGCCCGCCGGACTTGAAGTGACACGGGCGCATGGAGGGTGGATCAAAGCAAACCACGAAGGAGAAAAATGGGCATGCGAATGGTCGGAAGGACCGCCGAACGCGGTTGTCACCTGCACCTTCAGCGGTGAAGCGATCGCGGCGGGCCACTACGCGCCCTTCATCACGATTGAAGTGTCGAATCCCACGGCGGCGACGCAGAGTCGCTCTGAAGAACAGGAAGCGAAAGGACAGGGGCCGCTGGTACTGACGAACAGGGTTGAAGTCGCCGGTGGCGGCGCGGAAAGCCCGGCGGTGGCCGTCGAGCACACGCCGGTCACGAATCAGAAGCCGGTATTTGGGCCCAGCGAAGAATTTGGCTTCGAACCGGGCGATGAAACCGGTGCGCCGACGACCACGGCGGGAGGGCATCCCTGGGAGCTGACGACGAACCTGGGCGTGCCCGCGATCCTCGCTCCGCAGGGCAGCAACGATGGCCACCTAGGCGCACCCGAATCGCGTTATCAGCCAGTGGAAAACATAAAGCGAGTCAGCGTAGAACTCCCGTTGGGCTTTATGGGCGACCCGCAGGCGCTGGGCAGCCCGAAACAGGCACAATGCACCCAGGCGGAGCTGCGGCTGCAGACCGAGGAAGAAGTCATCGAAGGACTTTCAGGGGTGGAAGACTGTCCGCCCGGCAGCCGCATTGGCTTGGTGGCTGTCACCGGAGGGATTTTCCCCGTTGGGTCTTTCGAGTTCACCGAACGTGAATTCAAAGGCAACGCATCGGCGGTGTTCAATATGGTTCCCGAGAAAGGCTATCCGGCCGAGTTCGGGTTCACCTATGCCGAACAGCCAGTTTACCTCTACGTGAGCATCGTCCATACCCCGCAAGGCTATCGCACGCGGGTTGACGTTCCGGGCATACCATCGGCACTGGAAACGGAGGATTCCTCCCTGACGATCTTCGGCGAGCCGGGTTTGCTGAACGGCAGCGGATCGACAGCTGCATTCCTTGGCAATCCGAGCAATTGCACCTCGAAACCGCTGAACGCGAGGATTGAAGTGGAATCGTGGAATGATCCAGGACATCCTGCCTCGCGCGAAACCGCCGCATATCCGCCGTTGAGCGGTTGCAACCTGCTGCTGCTCGGCACGGCACCGGGAGCCTCCCTCGCCTTCCAGCCGAGCGGAGCCGGCGAAGGAGGCACCAGCCAGGCGGACACGCCGTCGGCGTTCACGGCCGAATTGAAGATCCCGCAGGCGTCACAGTTCTCAGAACTGGCCACTCCTCCGCTGAAGACGGCCACGGTCACGCTGCCGGCCGGCCTGTCGATCAACCCAGCAGCCGCACAGGGGTTGGTGGGGTGTCAGACGGAAGGCCCCGAAGGCATCAACATAGGCAGCAGCGACATCGGCCCTGGCGACCAGGACCTCGGCGATCCGGAAGCAACGGAACTTGGAGCGGGACATGCGGGCGGCGATGGAAGTCCGTATGACGACGGTCTCTACCATGAGGCGCACGGCCACTGTCCGGCCGCTTCCACGGTGGGCACCGTTGAAGTCGTGACGCCCGTGTTGGCAACCCCGCTGCACGGCCATGTATATGCGGCTGCGCCGAAGTGTGGCGGCACCGGGCAGCCCGCCTGCACTGAAGCTTCGGCTACCAATGGCGAACTGTTCGGCGCATATCTGGAAGTGGAAGGCTCCGGCGTGATCGTGAAGTTGCCCGGCAAGCTGTCGGCGAATCCTCAGACGGGGCAGCTCACGGCGACGTTCAGCGAAAGCCCACAGTTCCCGTTCAGCTCGGTAAAGCTTCAGCTGCACGGGGGTTCGCGAGCCGTCTTCGCCAATCCCCAAACGTGTGGACGGGCGACTACGAGCTCGGCATTGGAACCGTGGGGCGCTCCCGCTGCTCCCAATGTGTTGACGTCATCGGCCTATACGGTTACCGGGTGCGGTGAAGCGATGCCGTTCGCACCGTCATTTCAAGCGGGCGGAGCCAACGCGATGGCGGGGGCGGCAAGCCCCTTTTCCGAGCTGTTTTCAAGGCAAGACGGCGAACAGGACTTCTACGAACTGACCGAGACGCTCCCACCCGGACTGCTTGCTAAGGCTGCGGATGTGCCGCTGTGCGGCGAAGCCCAGGCCAACAGCGGAGCATGTGGGGCGGAAAGTCAAATCGGGACCGCGACCGTCAGCGCCGGCGCCGGGCCGGAGCCATTGTATGAGGTCGGGAAGATCTTCCTCACAGAACACTATAAGAACGAGCCGCTGGGCATCGCCGTGGTAGTGCCGGCCGTTGCCGGGCCTTTCAACCTGGGCAACGTCGTGGTCCGTGGAGCCATCGAAATCAACTCGAGCACCGCTCAGGTAACGATCAAGTCGGACCCCTTCCCGACGATCATCGACGGGGTGCCATTGCGAGTCAGGTCTGTCAACGTAGCGGTCAACCGCGAAGGATTCACGCTCAATCCCACCAACTGTGCCCAGCAGCAGGTCACAGCGACAATGGTGGCCGAGCAGGGAGCGACGTCGCACCTGGCCAGCCCGTACACGGTGAAAGGCTGCAACGCTCTCCCATTCAAACCGACGCTCTCGGCATCGGTGAAGGGTCACACGAGCAGGGTTGATGGCGTCGCCTTTGCCGTCAAGGTTGAGCAGCGGGCAGGTGAAGCGGATATCCACAAGGTTGATCTGCAACTGCCTCATACATTGCCGGCTCAGTTGAAGACGCTGCGGAAAGCGTGCACGGCTGCGCAATTCGAAGCCAACCCGGCGGGGTGCCCGACCGCTTCTGCGATCGGGATCGCTACTGCCGACACGCCACTGCTGCGTGTACCGCTAACCGGGCCGGCGTATTTGGTCTCCCACGGCAATACGGCTTATCCGGATGTCGAGTTCGTGCTCCAGGGCGACGAACGGGGAGGTGACGTGAAGATCGTGCTCGATGGGGGCACCGATATCAAAAACGGCGTTCTATATTCTAACTTCGAATCCGTTCCCGACGCACCGATCAGTAGCTTTGAAGCTACGTTTCCAGAAGGACCAAATGCGGTGTTGACTGCAAACGGAGCCGATCTTTGTACGGCAAAATCGAAGAAGACGATGATAGTGAGTAAGCGTGTAGCGGTTCGGGTGCACGGGCGCGTCAAGCATCTGGTCAAGCGCGTCAAGCGCACCGTCATGGTGAACCAGCAGCTGACGATGCCGACGACGATCGTCGGTCAGAACGGCATGACGATAACCCAGAATACGGTCGTCTCGACGACGGGCTGCTCTGCGCATCAGGAGGCAAGCAAGCAAAAGTCAGGAAAGAAGCCTCGAAAGCGAGCTTCAAAGCACTAATCAAAAAGGAAGGTAGGCTAGTTATGGTATATCGACGCATAGGCCGTATGCTGTGCTTCGTGGCAACGGCAGTGGGAATGCTGAGCGCGTTCGGGGTCTCGCCGGCCGCGGCGACGCCCACGGGCGAATACGCGGTATTCGCGCATTGTCCTCTGGAACATAGACCTTTGAAAGGATGTATCGTCTCCAAGACTTTCAGCGGCGAATTCACGCTGGGAAAGCAGACCGTGCCGATTGTCAACACGCAGACGCTGCAGGGCGGGTATTTTGAAGAAGAAGGAGCCGAAGGGCGGTTTACGCTGGTTGAAGCAATCAACGGCGAAACCTTCTCAAAAACTGCGCAACCAATCCCCGGGGGACTGCTCGGCTTGATCAAGTGCGATGAAATCAAAGGGGTAGGTCTGCTCGAAGACGCAGCGCGGGCAGTGTGCAAATTGGTTTTCGAAAACGGCGTTACCGGTGTGAATGCGACGGCGGAACTCGCCGGCCCTGCTAGCTTGGTCAAGATCGATGAGGAAAACATTCTCAACGAAACGGGCGTTGGGATGAGGTTGCCGATCAAGGTCAAATTGGAAAACCCGTTGTTGGGAAGCGAATGCTACATTGGCTCCAACTCGGAACCGATCGTGCTGGAATTGACCACCGGCACGACCAGCCCGAGCGAACCCAACAAACCGATCAAAGGCAAACTCGGGGAATTGGGCGAACGGGCAGAAGGCGGCATCCTCGTCATCAAAAACAACACGCTGGTAGACAACGATTTCAAAGCTCCGGGCGTGACGGGCTGTGGCGGACTGTTCGCCGTCCTGCTTGATCCGCTGATCGACGAAAAAATCGGGCTGCCGGCGGCCGCTGGTCACAACACGGCGGTTCTCAACAACGACATTGAACAGGCCGGCAGGTTGGTCATCGAAGAATATGGCGAATAGCTATCTAGTTCGCTGAGATCACGACGTGTGGTGATCATGGGGCCCGTCGCGGGGTGCGACGGGCCCTGATTTATGTTAAATCAAGAAGGCCGGCGGGCGTCTTCTGGCTGCGTACGGCGTCGGAGGCCGCCGGCACGAAGCTCATCGCCCGCTCGGCGAGCGCGGTGATCGTGAGCGAAGGGTTGACGCCGACATTTGCTGGTATTGCCGAGCCGTCGCAGACGAGCAGGTTCTCGTAGCCGAACACGCGCTGGCGGTCGTCGATCACGCCTCGGGCCGGGTCGGGGGCGATCACGGCGCCGCCGAGGATGTGGGCGGTGGTGGGGATGTTGAAGAGGGCCTCCAGCAGCGAGCTCTGGGCGACGCCGCCGGTGCGCTTGGCGATCCACTCCGCAGCCTGGTTGGCGACGGGGATGAAGGTGGGGTTGGGGCGCTCGGGGTCCTGTTCGGTGCGCAGCCACAGCGTGCCGAAGGGACCCTTGCGGGGACGCAGCGCGATCGCGTTGTCGAGCGTCTGCATCACCAGCAGGATGATCGTGCGCCGCGACCAGCGCTTGGCGAGCAGCAGCTTGGCGAAGCGCCCGGGGTGCAGCAGGATCTGCGCGAGCAGCTTCAGCGGACGCGTGACGCGGGTGCCGTCGCCGACCAGCAGCGTGTAGAACATCCGCATCGAGTCGCCGTCCTCGCCGTAGCTGACGGTCTCGATGTGGGTATGGGGGTCGGGGTAGATACTCGAGGTGATCGCCACTCGCTTGGTGAAGCCGGCGGCCTGCTCCTCGGGGACGGTCACCGTCAGGATCGCCTCGCTGTTGGTGCGCACCAGCTCCCCAAGGCGGTTTGATATCCGCGGCAACGAGCCGCCGAGGCGGCAGCGCTGCAGCAGCGTGTTGGTACCGAGCGGGCCTGCGGCAAGCACCACGCCGCGGGCGCGGTGCACCCGGCGTTCCTTGCGCACCCACGCGCCGGAGCGCACGCTTTCGACCTCATACCCCTCGCTGCCATCGCCACCGCCGAGCGGACGGACGTCGATCACGGTTCGTTCGGGCATCACCGCCGCGCCGCGCCGTTCGGCGAGGTGGAGGTAGTTCTTGACGAGCGTGTTCTTGGCGCCATGGGGACAGCCCACCATGCAGCGCCCGCACAGCCGGCAGGCCGTCCGTTCCGGGCCCTCCCCGCCGAAGAAAGGGTCGGGCACGGTCTTACCGGCCTGGCCCTCCCCGCCGAAATAGATCCCGACGGGGGTCTTTTGGTAGGTGTCGGAGACGCCGAGGTGATCTCCGAGCTCGCGCAACAGCTGATCGGCGGGATCGTCGTAGGGGTTCTGCACGACTCCCAGCATCCGCTGCGCCTCGGCGTAGTGGGGCGCCAGCTCGCTATCCCAGTCGGCCATCTCGCCCCACTGGCGGTCGGCGAAGAACTGCGCGGGGGGGACGTAGAGGGTGCAGGCGTAGCCGAGGCTGCCGCCGCCCACGCCGCAGCCGGAGACGACGGCGACGTCGCGGAAGATCGTCAAGCGGAAGATCCCCTTCATTCCCAGGTGCGGGCGCCAGGTGTAGCGGCGCACGTCGGCGGTGTTCTTGGCGAACTCGTGGTCGGCGAAGCGCCGTCCGCACTCCAGCACCCCCACGCGGTGGCCCTTCTCGGAGAGGCGCAGCGCACTGACGCTGCCGCCGAAGCCCGAGCCGATCACCAGCCAGTCGTAGTCGTAGTCCCGACTCATTCCCGTGCATCCTACTGGCCGCTCGGCCAGCTTGGGGACGGCTGGGCGGGTCGGCTATCCACCGGATAAGAGGCGCAAGCGCGAGCCTCGCTATATTCCGTGAAGTAATGGCGGCTGAGGGTCTGCGCAACAAGCCTTGCGGGGGTCGCTACGGCGACATCGTGCAGTCGATCGGCAACACGCCGCTGATTGAGCTGCCCCGCCTCTCCCCGAAGCCGGGGGTGCGGGTGTGGGCGAAGCTCGAGTCGCGCAACCCCACCGGCTCGGTGAAGGACCGGGTGGCGCGGGCGCTGATCGAAGATGCGGAGAGCCGGGGCGCGCTCGGCCCCGGGCAGACGATCCTGGAGCCGACCTCGGGCAACACGGGGATCTCGCTGGCGATGATCTGCTCGCGCAAGGGCTACCGGCTGAAGGTCGTGATGCCCGAGAACGTGACTCCCGAGCGCACGCAGCTGCTGAAGATGTACGGCGCGCAGATCGTCTACTCGGAGGGCTCCAAGGGCTCCAACGGCGCCGTCGAGAAGGCGCTCGACATGGCGCAGGCCGACTCCTCCTACTACATGCCCTACCAGTACGGCAACCCCGCCAACCCGGGCGCCCACTACAACGGCACCGCCCTGGAGATCCTGGAGGAGCTCGACGAGGTGGCGGCGTTCGTCGCGGGTCTCGGCACCGGCGGCACGCTGATGGGCAACGGCCGGCGCCTGAAGGAGACCTTCGGCGACGCCGTGAAGATCGTGGCGGCCGAGCCGATGCAGGGCGAGCCGGTGCAGGGCCTGCGCTCGCTCGACGATGGCTTCATCCCGCCGATCATCGATCTGTCGCTGCTGGACCGCAAGATCTTCGTCACCAACCGCGACGCGATCCTCTGGACGCGCAAGCTGCTCGACGAGGAGAGCGTGTTCGCGGGGGTCTCCAGCGGCGCGATCGCGCGCGTGGCGGTGCGGATCGCGGGCGAGCTCGATGAGGGCAACGTCGTGTTCATCGTCGCCGACGACGGCTGGAAGTACCTCTCCAGCGGCATCTACACGCTGCCGGTGGACGAGATCGAGAACCTCGACTCCACCGTCTGGTGGTAGCCGCCCACGCGGGGGCCGACCGATCGACGTCGGCGCCCGCCTCACGACTGCCGCCCACGATCTCCACTCACGACGATGGTCATAGCCCCCGCCCTCCTCGATGACGTGATCGCGCACGCGCGCGAGGAGTACGACGCGGAGTGCTGCGGGATGATCGCCTACGAGCAGGGTGGTGCGCCGGAGGGCACTCCGCGGGCCGTGAAAGTCAACCGAGCCAAGAACGTATACCCAAGCCCCAAGCGCTTCGAGATCGACGGCAAGGATGTCCTACGGGCGATCAACGAGTTCGACGATGCGGGCTGGGAGATGGGCGCGATCTACCACTCGCACACGCACACCGCCCCCTACCCGTCGCAGACCGACATCAACTTCGCCCGCAACTGGCCGGGGGTGGAGTGGTTGATCGTCGGGCTCGCCGGAGAGGAGCCGGAGGTCCGCTGCTACCTGATCGAGGACGGCGAGGTCAGGGAGGTTCCGATCGAGGTGGGGTGATGGCGGGCGGGGATCTGTTCGAGGCGGTGCCGGCGGCGGGCAAGGATCCTGTTCGGGGTGCGGTGACGGCGGGCGGGGATCTGTTCGAGGTGGTGCCGGCGGCGGGCAGGGATCCGTTCGGGGTGCGGTGATGGCGGATGAGACCCTGCTCTGCCCGTCGTGCGGCGACTCCCATCCGTCCACCGAGCGCTTCTGCCCACGCTGTGGGATGCCCCTGGTGTACCCCGCCGGAGCCGAAGGCGCCACCGTCGATGAGTCCCACCCGCTGGGCGAGCTGTGGGAGCGGGCGCGGAGGATCAAGCCGCAGTACTCCGAAGGCGACCTGACGCGGGTGGTGGGCGCGCGCAATCAGGTCGAGGCGGACTTCATCCAGAACCTGCTGTTGGAGGAGGGTATCCCGTCGATGCAGCGCCGCGCGCGCGGCTTCGACGTGCCCGACTTCCTGGCAGCCGGGCCGCGCGAGATCCTGGTTCCCGCCTCGGGCGTCCCGGCGGCGCGCGACGTGCTGTTGCAAAGCGAACTGCTCGCCACCGCTCAGGTGGGCCCGCCGTGGGGCCAAACTGCGTGGCGGGTGCTGGCGTTCCTGCTGGCGGGTCTCGCGTTGCTGGCGATCCTCGCCTACCTGCACCCCTGAAGCCCCCCGGCGTTGTGGTCATGCGCCCAGCCGGGCTGTTGAGGTTGGGCGGCGCGTGGGTGGGCGCGCGGGAGACGGCGAGGGCTAGGCCAAAACAGGCTGCGGGGCGCCGACCTCGCGGGTGATCGTCTCGATTTCCTCCGAGGCGCGCTCGAACTCGTCGTCGGAGAGCACCGGGGTGCCCTCGAACGGCAGTTCGCGCTGGAGCTCGAGCCACGAGTGGCAGCCGAGGTACTCCTCGCGGACCTTGACGGTGACCGGCCTGGGGATGCGGTAGGTGCGCAGCAGCAGCACGTGCAACGGGTGGCGCGGCTTCCAGGCGAGACGCTTGGCGGCATAGTCGGTGCGCCACACGTAGAAGGGTGAGAGCGCGTCCACGCAGCGGGGGTCGGTGATCGTGAAGTGTCCGGCGACTTCGGCCCACGCGCGGATGCGCACGCGGTCGGGCTGCTGCACGCCGCCGTCGACGGTCAGCGCCTGCAGTGAGGGCTCGCCCTCGCTCCACACGCCCTCCTCGAGTGCACGACGCAGCTCGGGCTGGTGGGATTCGCGCACGAGGTCGTTGCGCTGGTGGTCGAAGGTGGGGTAGAGGAAGAAGCGCTCGTGCTCGAGCTGGAAGTGCCGGTCGGCCTCCCGGATACCGCCCTTACGCAGCGTGACAAGCTGCTCGCCTTCGGCGAGCGCACGGACGGTGACCGCCCATTCCTTCAAAGCAATTGGCATGGCGAATGTGGGGGGGAAGAGGTTCTCTGGAGAGTGATTCCAGCTTCGTGCTGCTCGCGACACGGCTCCGACGGGCGGGTTGCCGTCGCGCGATCCGACCTACTTAAGATACCGAAATCCTAGCGGAAATCCCAAATCGCCTGGAAATATCCGCCTTTTTTGCGAGATTTTTCGGAGCGGGAGGTTATCTGGAGGCCGTTTTGGGCGGTCCGTAGCCGCCTCCCCCGGGCGTTTCGATGCGCAATCGCTGCCCAGGGTGCAGCACGCCGGTGACCTTGCCCGGCAGCTCGCGGGAGTCTGGTTGTGGAATGGGATCCCGCCCGCCCCGCCCGCCCTGACTGACGCCGGAAGACACGCGTCTGCTGCGCGAGTCCCCGCTTCGGCCGGCATCCCTGTTTCGGTCAGACGACCGATCGGAGATTGACGGGATCTCCGACCGACAGGAGATCAGATGTGATCTCCATATCGGCTCCCCAGCGGCGGCTGCGCCACCCTCTAGGAGCATGTTGAGTCCGCGCGCCCCCGGCTGACCGCCGTGCGCGCCGGGGGGAGCGTGGCGACGGCGCTCGGTGATCAGCGAGAAGGTCATCTCGCGCAGCGCCTCCAGCTCACGCACCACTCCGTCGCCGCCGTGGTGGGCGCCCGCTCCACCGGAGCCGCGCCGCAGGGCGTAGCGCGTGACTCGAAGGGGCAGCTCGCGCTCGAGCGCCTCGACGGGTGTGTTGAGTGTGTTGCTCATCGCCACGTGCACACCCGAAGGCCCGTCGGCGTCGGGGCAGGCGCCCTGGCCCCCGCCGAGCGTCTCGTAGTAGCTGAAGTGCTCGTCGCCGAGGGTGAGGTTGTTCATCGTGCCCTGGCCGAGTGCCCTGCCGAAGGCGGCCAGCACGAGATCGGCCACGCGCGAGGAGGTCTCGACGTTGCCGGCGGCCACCGCGGGAGCCTCGCCGGCGTCCTGGCCGCAAGCGCCGGGCGTGCGGTGGAGAGCGCTCGAGGGATCGCCACTGAGAGAAGGCGAGGGGAACGAGGAAGGCGAGGGGAAGGAGTGAGGCCCGCCCGCTCGGCCCACCTGCGCGTTCAGCAAACACCCCTCCGGGACGCGGATCTCCACCGGGCGGTAGGCACCGGCCGAGGGCGGGATGTCGGGGTCGGTCAGCACGCGTACCGCGAAGTAGCACGCGGAGTGCGTAACCGCGAGCGGGCAGTTGAGGTTGCCAGCGTGCTGGGGGGCGCTGCCGGCAAAGTCGAGCAGTAGCCGCTCACCCTCCACGGTGGCGCGCAGGCGCAGCACGAGGTCGCCCTCGATCGCCTCCAGCACGTCCTCCGCCATGTGCACCCCGTCGGGAAGGGCCGCCAGGCAGGCGCGGGTGCGCCGCTCGGCGTAGTCGAGCACCGCGTCGAATCCCTCGCGCAGCCGCGCGACCCCGACGCGTTGTGCGAGCTCGCGCAGGCGCTGCGCGCCGATGTGGTTGGCGGCGAGCTGGGCGCGCAGGTCGGCGCGGCGCTCTCGCGGCTGGCGCATGCGCGCGACGAGTCGCTCGATCTCCTCCGGTGTGGCCGGGCGGGGGGAGATCACGACGCCCTCCTCTGCGAGCGTGCGCGAGTCGGCGGGCATCGACCCGGGCACACGTCCGCCAACGTCGGCGTGGTGGGCGCGAGAGACGGCAAACCCGATCGGAGCCCGGTCGTCGAGCACGGGGGTGATGAGCGTGATGTCCGGCAGGTGGGTGCCCCCGGCGAAGGGATCGTTGAGCACCCACGAGCGGCCCTCCGAGTGGTCCTCGCCGAGCACGGCGGCGACGGCGGCGGGCATCGAGCCGAGGTGCACGGGGATGTGCTCGGCCTGCATCACCATCTGCCCGTGCGCGTCGAACAGCGCGGTGGAGCAGTCGCGGCGCTCCTTGACGTTGGGCGAGTGCGCGGAGCGGATCAGCGCGGCGCCCATCTCCTCGCAGGCGGCGCGCAGCGCGCCGGTGAACACCTGCAGCTCGATCGGGTCGAGGCTCACTCGCCGGCTCCTTCGTCGTGCAGGTGCACGGTGCCGTAGTCATCGACCGTGCCCCGCCAACCGTCAGGCACGTACAGGGTGGAGCCCGGCAGCGTGCACACCGTCGGCCCCTCGATCGCCGTGCCCGGCGCCGGCTCGCCCTCCGCGGAGGCCAATCGCAAGCGTGGGGCGGCACCCCACGCGGAGACGCGGATCGTCACCAGCTCGACCTCGACGCCGTCGTCGCGGTAGCCGTAGCGCTGCTCGTGTGCTTGGGCGAACGCCTCGCGCAGCACGTCGGGGGCGGGCGGGGGTCCGTCGTCGGTGGGCGTGAAGGCTTTGCCCATGGCGGCCACGGTGGGCGGCCCGCTGCCCGGCGGCTGTGCTGGCCCTGCGGGCGCCTGAGCACCCGACGAGCCCGCCATGCCTGCCCGCACATCCTCCTCCTCCACCGCCAGCTCGAACGACTGCCCGCGGTAGCGCAGCTCGTAGCGGACGGCGACGTGCGCGGGCGTCTCGCCGAGCTCCGCGCATGCCCGTGCCACGAGCGCTGCTCGCTCCGCGGCAAGGCGCTCGGCGTTGAGGGTCGCTCCGGCCGAAGCCGGGTGACACTTGCCTTCGACCGAAGCGTGGAGACACTCGCCTTCGGCTCGCATCCCCCGTGCGGCCAGCACCCCCGGTTCGGCGAGCATCACCGTGCGCGCCGCGTCGCGCCGGGGGGCCGCGGCGGCGAGGCCGAGCGCGCACAGCACCCCCGAGGCGCGAGGGACGAGGATCCGCCGGATCCCCAGCTCCCGCGCGAGCGCCGCCGCGTGCAGGGGGCCGGCGCCGCCGAACGGCATCAATGCGAAGCCGCGGGGGTTGATCCCGCGCTCGACGGTGATCGCGCGCAGCGCGCCCGTCATCGCCGCCTCGGCGACGCGCACGATCCCCTCCGCGCAGCGCAGCGTGGCCGGGGTCGGGGTCGGGGTCGGGGGGTTTGGCGGTCCGCCGGAGGCCGGGGAATCGATTCCGCTCGTCCCGGCGGGATCGATCTCCTCAGCGAAACCCAACGTGGCGGCGAGGGCGGCGACCGCACGCTCGGCGGCGCCGCGGTCGAGCCGCATCCCGCTCGCCAGCGGGGCGTCTGCGGGCAGGCGCCCGAGCAGCAGGTTGGCGTCAGTCACCGTCGGATGCGTACCGCCGCGGCCGTAGCACGCCGGCCCGGGGTCGGCGCCGGCGGAGTGCGGACCCACGCGCAGCGCCCCACCCGGGTCGCGCCACGCGATCGAGCCGCCACCCGCGCCCACGGTGTGGATGTCGAGCATCGCCAACGCCAGCGGCCTGCCCGCCACGACGCCCTCGGCGGTCTCCGCGACGCGGCCGCCCGCGATCAAGCACACATCGCAGGAGGTGCCGCCCATGTCGAAGCACACCACGTCGCGCTCACCCGCCAGCTCCGCCAGCGTCACTGCGCCACGCACTCCGCCGGCGGGCCCGGAGAGCGCCGTCCGCGCCGCGTGCGCGGCGGCCCCCTCCGCGTCGGTGAGTCCGCCCGAGGACTGCATGATCGCGGGCCGCGTCAATCCCAGCGCGTCGGCCTGCTCGCCGAGGCGGCGCAGGTACGCCCCGAGCAGGGGAGAGAGGGCGGCGTCGACCTCGGTGGTGGCGGCTCGCTCGTACTCGCGGAAGGTGCCCACGAGCTCGTGTGAGAGCGACACGTGCACGTTTGGCAGGCGTGCGGCGAGCAGCTCCCCCAGCCGGCGCTCGTGCTCGGGGTGTGCATAGGAGTGCAGCAGCGCCACCGCCACGGATTCGATCGTGTCCCGCCTGGTTTGTGGCGCCGGCTCAGCCTGACCCGTATGCCCGGCGTGCCCCGGCTGTCCCTCCTGTCCCGGCTGTCCCCCCTGTCCCGGCTGTCCGTCCTGCCCCACCCGCGCGATCCGCTCGACCAACGCTTCGGCCTCGCGCGGGTCGAGTGCCCGCAGGGGGCCGTCGGGGGTCATGCGCTCGGAGGCCTCGAAGCGCAGCTCGACTGGGGCCATCGGGGCGGGGGCGGCCGCGCACAGCCGGTACAGGTGTGCCCGCGCCTGGCGTCCCAGCTCGACGATGTCGGCGAAGCCCTCGGTTGCGATCAACGCCGTACGGGCGCCTCTGCCCTCGAGCAGGGCGTTGGTCGCCACGGTCATCCCGTGCGCGAAGCGCTGCACCTGGCTTGGCTGTGCGTTCGCCTGGGTGAGCACCGCGCGTACTGCCTCCATCACTCCGCGTGACTGCTCCTCGGGGGTGGTCGGCACCTTCGCGGTGTACACCGCCGAGCCCTCCGGGGTGATCAGCACCGCGTCTGTGAAGGTCCCTCCGACGTCCACTCCAAGAAGCATCCCGCCAGCCTACGGCCCGCCGGCCGACGGTGTGCGGGGCTGGACGGTGCGCCAACGTTTCCGTGGCCGCCGTCGGTTGGTTATCGCTGAGGATCAAGTGATCGTCGACGGTTCTGGCGCTGAGGATCAAGTGATCGTCGACGGTTCTGCAATCGCCGACGGCTCCACGCGCGCCGACGCGTCAGCCGCCACCGGCGCCCGCGACGCCGCCACGGCGAGCCGTGCGTGCGCGGGCCGGCCGAGCGCCGCGAGCACGATCCCGGCGCCGAGCGCGCCGGCGGCGGTGATCAGCCACGCTGCCTGGAAGTCCGCCGCGGTGGTGCTCGCCGTGCCGAGCACTGCCACCAGCACCGCCACGCCCAGCGCCGAGCCGATCTGGCGGCCCATCGTGAGCACCGCGGCGCCCGTCGCGAAGCGCTCGGGTGGGAGCGAGGAGGTGCCGACCCCCGTCAGCGTCGGGATAACCAAGCCCACGCCGGCCCCTCCGATCACCATCCCGGGCAGGAACTCCGAGAGGTAGGCGGGCGTGTCGCCGATCTGGGTGATCCACCACAGCGATCCGCAGGCAAACAGCGCCGCGCCGACCATCCCTGGGATCCGGTAGCCCACACGCGCGCCCAGCCGCGCCGAGGGGACGCTGAACACGGTCGCCATCGCCGGGCCGGGGAACAGCATCAAGCCGGCGTGCAGCACGCTCTCATGCCACACGCCGGTGAGGAACAGCACGCCTGCCAGCAGCATCGCGGCGAAGCCGGCGAAGAACAGCAGCGATGCTCCCACCGCCAGGCCGAAGCTGCGCACGCGCAGCATCGCGGGATCGACGACCGGCGCGGGGTGGTGCTCGGAGCGCAGCCAGATCGTCGGCAGCAGCACGGCGGTGGCGACGAGCAGGGCGAGGATCGCCGGAGAGGTCCACCCCCATTCCTGACCCTTGACGATCGCCACCACGAGCGAGCCGATCGCGGCGATCAGCGCGACGGCGCCCAGCACGTCCGGGCGCTGCCCGCCGTGCTCGCGGCGCTCGGTCAGCGTGCGCAAGCCGAACGCCAACCCGGCCATTCCGACGGGCACGTTCACCAGGAACACCCATCGCCAGTCGGCCTGCACCAGGATGCCGCCGAGGGGCGGCCCGGCCGCCGCGGCGATCCCGCCGGTGGCGGCCCATACGCCGATCGCCACGTGGCGCTCGTGCGGGCCGAACTCCGGCAGCATCAAGCCGAGTGAGGTCGGCACCATCAGGGCGCCGCCGATCGCCTGCACGACGCGGGCTGCCACCAGCACGCCCACCGATGGCGCCAGCGCGCATCCGGCGCTGGCGAGGACGAACACCCCGAGGCCCAGCAGGAACGCGCGCTTGCGCCCGAACGCGTCCGCCCAGCGGCCGGCCGGCACGAGCAGCGCGGCGAACACGATCGAGTACGCGCTCAGGATCCACGACAGCGAGCTGAGCGACGCGCCGCCAAAGTGCGTGGCGATCGCGGGGAACGCGATGTTGACGATGAACAGGTCGAGGCTCGACATGAACACCCCGACGCACACCACAAGTGAGATCCGCCATTTGCGTTGCATGATGAAACGCACCCTAGCACATCAGTTGCGTCATGCAACTAAACGGCTAAGCTGGGTGGAGGACATTCGAAAAAGGGCGGGTCGCCGCGCTCGGGTGGACTGCTCTGAAGGGGTGGGCCGCCGCGGTCGGGGTGGACTGCTTTGAAGGGGGTGGGCCGCCGCGGTCGGGGTGGACTGCTTTGAAGGGGGTGGGCCGCCGCGGTCGGGGTGGACTGCTTTGAAGGGGGTGGGCCGCCGCGGTCGGGGTGGACTGCTTTGAAGGGGCGGGACGCCGCGGTCGGGTGGACTGCTTTGAAGGCGGGACGCCGCGGTCGCGGACTATTTTGAAGAGGCTCTCTGCATGTTGGGAAACTCCTACGACAGCCAGGTTTGCAGCATCGCGGCGGCGCTCGAGGTCGTCGGCGAGCGTTGGTCGCTGCTGATCGTGCGCGACATCTTCCTGGGCCTGCGCCGCTTCGACGAGATCCAGGCTGACCTCGGCATCGCGCGCAACGTGCTGCACACACGCCTCACCAAGTTGGTCGAGCAGGGTGTGCTGGAGAAGCGTCCCTACCAGGAGCGCCCGGTACGTTGGGAATACCGGCTGACCCCGAAGGGCCTCGACCTATGGCCCACCGTGGTGTCGCTGATGCACTGGGGCGATCGTCACGCCGCGCCCGGCGGCCCCCCGGTGTTGCTCGAACACCGCGGCTGCGGCGGCGCGGTCGACCCGCATCGCATCTGCGAGACGTGTGGGGCGAGGCTGTCGGCTGTCGACGTCCGCGCGCGTCGGGGCCCGGGCGCGCCGGACGATCGCCGCCTGCGGGCTGTCCGCTGACGCGGGCGCCGTCCCGTGGTCTGCGCATCGGAGCCTCGGGGTGGGGCATGGAGGCCCCACCCCCCACCACCGTCGTTCGCCACCCGCCCGCGCGGACGATCTCCCAAATCGATTTAGAACGCGTTTCAAATGATCGGCACGCGCGGATGCGCCCCTGGACGCTGCGCTGGATCGCCGCGTGCCGGCTTGCCCGCGCCACGCGCACGGGCTTCACCAACCCGCGCCGCCCAGCTTGGCCCAGGAACGCCCCGGGCGCACCGCCTGTTTTGAAACACGTTCTCAGGCGGCCAACTGCTCGTTGTTCTCGGTGTCGGCGAGGTGCTGATGGGAAGGGCAGTATCCATTGTGCGGCAGCGGCGTCCGTTGGCACGCGGAGCCTTTGCGGGTCGTTGCCCGGCACTGCAGCGGCTCGTCGCTCACCGACGCGTGCGCCGCCCGCGGGTTCTCCGCCAGGTAGCGCTGCGCGAGGCCCATGTAGCGGACGACCACCCGGTGCACCCTCGCCTGCTGGCTCATCGGGAAATGCATCCGGATGTCCCAGAACAAGGTCCTTTCCGGCCGTGCGAAGTAGTGGCGGTCGGTGGCCAGCCGCTCGATCGCCGACTCACACGCGTGCAGCACCTGCTCGTGGTTGTTCTTACCCCCCGCTGCGGCGGCGGGATTGGATCCCGCCCGGGAGGGTGGGTACCCCATCTCCACAATGTATGGGGCCAGCTCCCTGTATATCGCTCGACTGAACTGATACATGGCGACCCCCTCGCCTCCTTCTCTCTCCGTATCGACCAGGCTCTTCAGTGCGACCTTCGCCGCGCATCTCCGCCGATCTCTAGGACTCTCGTAGCTCCCGAGACCTTTCACCCTGATTCAACACGTCTCCTACCCCAAAGGACCGAAGATCTTCGTAAATCTTCGTGTCCCTTTAGGAATCGACAAGTTTCTGCCATTTACCTAAAGCTCGGCAGAAGGGAGGGTTAAGGGCTGGTTAATACGTCACGCCCATGTCTCCCACGTGAGCTCTCCCGCCGCCCCGACGGCGATGTGACGGTGCTCGAGCGCCGCCTCGGCCTCAGGATATTCCACGCGCCGGTGCGCGCCCCGACTCTCCCGGCGCTCCCGTGCGCACGCCGCGATCGTGCGTGCCAGCGGGTGCGGATCCTGCGCCAGGCGCGCCAACCCCTCGCCGGAGCGCTCGATGCCGGCGTCCCGCCACAGCGCCTCCCGGGTCGCGGCGCTCACGGGCGGGGGCGCCTGTCGCTGCGCCAACCTCTCCAACTCCTCCTGGTGGGCGTGTCCGGGAGCTTGCGCGGGCGGCTCGCCGAGGGCGCTGTGAGCGGCGCGTCGCCCGAACACGAAGCACTCGCTCAGCGAGTTCGACGCCAGTCGGTTGGCCCCGTGCAGGCCGGTGCACGAGGTCTCCCCGACGGCATACAACCCCGCCACGGTGGAACGCGCGTGCAGATCGGTCACGATCCCGCCCATCGTGTAGTGCGCCGCCGGCGCCACGGGCACCAGCTCGCGCGCCGGGTCCACGCCCGCCTCGCGCAGCACCCCCACCACATTGGGGAAGAGCGCGGGGTCGATCGCGCGCATGTCGAGGCCCACCGACTCGGCCCCCGTCGCGCGCATCCGCGCCCATATCGCGCGCGCCACCTCGTCGCGCGGGGCCAGCTCGTCGACGAAGCGCTCTCCCTGCGCGTCGTGCAGCGTCGCTCCCTCGCCCCTGATCGCCTCGGTGATCAGGAAGCCCTCGCGTCCACCCACACCCTTCACGGCGGTGGGGTGGAACTGCACGAACTCCAGGTCCGCCAGCTTCGCGCCCACCGCCTGCGCCAGCAGCAGCCCGACGCCCTGCGAGCCCGGGGGGTTCGTCGTACGTGCCCACAACGCCGCCGCGCCGCCGGTACTCAGCACCACGGCGCGCGCGGCGATCGTACGCCCGTCCTCGCACACCAACCCGCCGCAGCGCCCCTCCGCGGGGCCGTTTGCGTCGGGTGCCCCATCGGCATGCTCGCCATCGCCGGCCGCGGCGGACGCGAGCTTGCCTTCCCGCGGCCACAGCGCCTTGGCGCGCACGTTCTCCAGCACCGCGATCCGGGGCTCCTCCACCGCCAGCGCCGCCAGCGCGCGCAACAGCCGCCTGCCGGTCGCACTGCCCCCGGCGTGCACCACGCGGCGCACCGAGTGCCCGCCCTCCAGCCCGAGTGCGAGGCGCCCGAAGCGGTCGGCGTCGAAGCGGACCCCCAGCGCCTGCAGGTCGGCCACGCACTCCGGCGCCTCCTTGACGAGCACTTCCGCCGCCGCCGTGCGCATTGCGCCCCGTCCCGCGCGCTCGGTATCCCGCAGGTGCAACTCCGGGCTGTCGTCCTGCGCCAGCGCCGCCGCCAGCCCGCCCTGCGCCCAGTAGCTGGCCGTCTGCGCCAGGGGCGCCGCCGACACCAGCGCCACCCGCCCGCCCTCGCGTGCCGCGCACAGCGCCGCGTACAGGCCCGCCGCGCCGGCGCCCACCACCGCGACGTCCACCTCCAGGTCCACGCCCCCCCGCGTCGCCTGCACGTTAGCCCGCCGGCGTCACGCGTTGTCCAGGTTGATTGCGCCTAGTGTCTTGAGTCAGAATTTCGGGTGCAGTCTCGCGAGTCGGCTGGGCGCGGTTGGGGCCGCCCGCATGGCAGACAGATACTCGGCGTACCTGTGCCGGGCGGGTGGATCCAGGCATGTCCAGACGCCGCGAGGCGGCCGCGAAATTCTGACTCACGACACTAACCATGCCTGTGGTCATACGCCTGGATGATCTTTTCGAGTGGGTTCTTGGTTTTTTTGGTCGTCGAGTTCACTTTTTCGCCCGTGCCCGTGGTGCCTGTCGTTGAGGCACCTGGGGTCGTGCCCGTGTCGGCTGCGCCTGGTGTGGTTGCGTTCGTGCTCGCGGTGGTCCCCGGCACGCCCGTGGTGCCCGTCCCGGTCGCCGGCGCTCCCGCGGTGCCCGCCCCGGGCACGCCGGTTGTCGTGCCTGCGGGACCAGTGGCTGCGCCGGGCGTCGTGCCCGCGGGACCCGCTGCCGCGCCGGGCGTGGTGGTCGCGGAACCTGCGGCCGCGCCGGGCGTCGTGGTTGCTCCCGCCGCCGGCACCGTCACGGTCCGGGTCACCGCGACCGTCCCGCCCGAGCCGCTCGAGCCCGCCAGCGACACCGCTGCCGCGGTCAGCGCTCCCAGCGAGAGGACGATCACGCTCGCCAGCGCGATCACCGGGGGCCGCCACCGTGGTGTCGCCGCCAGGCGCGTGCGGGCCGCGGCGCCGCACCGCAGGCACCACTCCTGCTCGGCCTCCAGCGGTGTCCCGCACAGTGGGCAGCGCTCCTGCGCCGACTCTTGCGGGTGGGCTGTGGGCGGGGGCGGCGTCGCGACGCTCACTGTGGCTCGTCCAGCGGGCGGATGATCTCCGTCGGGCGGTCCTCCGCTGGGAGGTTCGGCGGGGGCATGGGAGCGCGTGGAGCCGGTGCCCCCGCTTGTGCCTCGGTGGTGGGGTGCGCCGGCGCCGGCGCACCGGCCTGAGGCGGCAAAGACGCTGCCGGAGCAGGGGTGGCCGGTGTGACCACGGGAGCGGCGCTCAGCGGCAACTGGCCCGGGGTGACGGTGGCCGCGGCGGCCACGGAGGCCGCGGCGAGCGGTGGCGGAGCGACCCCGGGGATCGGCGCGGGCGCACCGAAGCCGGGCGTCACCGGTACGCGGGCCACGGCGGTGGGGGTCGCCGCGATCGGGCTCTCCGCCGGGCGGCCCATCGGCATCCCGCACATCGCGCAGAAGCGATCCTCGCTGCCGTGGATCGCGGCGCACCGCGGGCACGCCCCGATGCCGGCCTCGCGCAGCACCGTCACGGGGTGGCGCTCGTCGAGGGCGCTTTCGAGCGCGCGCAACTCCGTGTCGAAGTTCGCCAGCACGCCCAACTTTGCCGCCACCAGCTCGTCGTTGCGCTGGCCCCGGCGCTGCATCTCGAACACCAATCCCCCGAGGTCGCGGTAGGCGAGCTCCCGTGCCTTACGCAGGAACCGCACCCTGCGGCGCATGCGCCCGCGCTCGCGGAAGCCCGGGGGACGTGGCTGCGGGGGAGGCAGCTCCACCCCGGCGGGCGGCTGCGCATCGGCAGGGGCCTCGGGCGGACTCGTGGCTGGAGCGCTCATCGACTTCACCATCCTACCCATTGGGCTCCCGGTCTCACGCGGCGCCCCGCGGAAGCAGCTCTCTCCATGCGTCCGCCATGCGCGTCGCCATCCGTGTCGCGGAGTACCGCTCGGCGTGCTCACGGCCCGCGATCCGGGGGTCCGGGTCCTCGAGGTGGGGCGCCGCCGCCGCTCGCCAGCGCTCCACGTCGAACGGCGCGCACACCGCTCCCGTCACGCCGTCCATGGCCTGCTGGTGGACGCCCACGGGGGTGGCGAGCACCGGCACGTTGCACGCCAGCGCCTCGAGCACCGCCAGCCCGAAGCCCTCCGCCTCTGAGGGCACCACCACGGCGTTGGCCGCATTCACCCACAGCGGCACTCGCTCGGGGGCGACACCGCCGAGGGTGTGCAGCTGCACGGGCCTCGGCTGCGACGGCTGTGCCTCTCCCCGATGCGATGGCTGTGCTTCGCCCCGCTGCAATGGCTGTGCCTCTCCCCGATGCCCGTCTCCGGCTGGAGGATGCTCGGGCGCGGAGCTCAGCGCCCGGGCGAGCGCCACCGCGCGGTCGTAGCGCTTGCCGGGGCGTGCGGGATCCGCGGGGAACAACAGGCAGGGGGCCCGCGGATCCAGTCCGAGCTCGGCGCGTGCGCATGCGCGCGGGATCGGATGGAAGCGCTCCATGTCCACGCCGCACGGCAGCACACGCGCGTGTGCTCCCGCGCGCCCGGGCAGCTGGTGCGCGAGCTCGGGGGTCGGGACGGCGAGGAGGTCCATCAGTGGAAGCGCCGCGCGGGTGGCCACGCGCGTGCGCGGGTGACGCACATCGGTGCCGTGCACGGTCAGCCCCCTGACGTGTGCGCGCGCCGCCAGCGCCGGCCAGGCGGTGAGTCCGAAGTGGGCGTGCACCACGTCGAGGTGCGTCGCGTGCCGGCCTCGCCGGCCGTGATGGCGATGCAGCACGCGGGCGGCATCCGCCAGCGCGGCGCCGCCGGGCGGGAACTCGTACAGCTCGACTTCCACGTCGGGCAGCTGCCGCAGTGCCTCGACCTGGTCGCGCACGAAGCGACCCCGCTCGGGGTGGCGGGCGTCGGGAAGCATGTTGGACACGACCAGCGCCCGCATGACCGCGACGGTAGCGTTCTGGCGATGTTCCGCGCGGGCTGGTTGGCTTGTGCTGGCCCGGGTGCTCTGGACCGCACGGCGCTGAACCGGAGGGCTCCCGACCGGAGCGCTCTGAGATGATGAGTCGCGTGGCCACCCTCTCGGCAGGCAACCGCGAACGCCCCATCGGGGTATTCGACTCGGGCATCGGCGGCCTCACCGTGCTGCACGAGCTGCTGGTCGCGCTGCCGCGAGAGGACTTCCTCTACCTCGGCGACACCGCGCGCTTCCCCTACGGCGAACGCTCCCACGAGGAGCTCGAGCGCTTCTCGGTGGAGATCGCCGAGGAGCTACTCAGTCGCCGCGTGAAGCTGCTCGTGGTGGCCTGCAACTCGGCGACCTCCGCGGCGCTGGGGGCGCTCCAGCAACGGATGATGGACACCACGCTGGGCGTGGACGTGCTCGGGGTGGTACGCCCCGAGGCGGTGCAGGCGGTGGCGGCGACCCGTACCGGGCGAATCGGTCTACTGGCGACGCCCACCACGGTCTCCAGCCGCGCATATGAGCGCGCGGTGCAGGCGGTGGACCCGCATGTCACGCTGACGGCGGTGCCGTGCCCGACGCTCGCGCCGATCATCCAGGCCGGCGAGCAGTTCGACGAGCACGTTGTGCGCAGCGTGCGCGAGGCTTGCGCCCCGTTGAAGGCCGCTGAGGTTGACACCGTGATCCTCGGCTGCACCCACTACCCGCTGATCGCGCCGATGTTGCAGCGGATGCTCGGGCCGACGGTGACGCTGATCACCTCCGGGGCGGCGCTCGCGCGCCAGGTCGAGCATGCGCTCTCCACGCGCGACCTGCTCAATCTGCGCGACGGCGGCGATGAGGGCGACTACAGCTTCCTCTGTACCGGCGACGTGGAGACGTTCAGGGAGCAAAGCACGCGCTTCCTGCAGATGCCGCTCGGCCCGGTCGAGCGGGTGCGCCTGGTGGCGGAGGCGATCGCGTGAGTCGCGTACGTAGCTACGACCGCGCGCCCGACGGCCTGCGCCCGGTGACGATCGAGCCGGGCTTCATGCGCACCGCCACCGGCTCGGCGCTGATCTCCGTGGGGGAGACGCGCGTGATCTGCACCGCCTCCGCGCAGGAGAGCGTGCCGCGCTGGATGGCGGGCAAGAGCCGTGGGTGGGTGACGGCGGAGTACGGGATGCTGCCCGCCTCCACCGGCGAGCGCAAGCAGCGCGACGCCACCCGTGGGCGCCTGGACGGGCGCTCGGTCGAGATCCAGCGGCTGATCGGGCGCGCGCTGCGTGGCGTGATCGACTTCAAAGCGCTGGGGGAACGCACGATCTACCTCGACTGCGACGTGCTGCAGGCCGACGGGGGCACGCGCTGCGCCTCGATCACCGGAGCCTACGTCGCGCTCTCGCTTGCCTGCGCGCGCCTCGCGAGCCGGGAGGCGTTTGAGCGTTCCCCGCTCACCGGTTCGGTGGCCGCGGTCTCCTGCGGGATGGTCGACGGGGTCGCGCTGCTCGACCTCGACTACTCCGAGGATTCGAACGCCGAAGTCGACGCCAACGTGGTGATGACCGGCGAGGGCGATCTCCTGGAGGTGCAGGCCACCGCCGAGCGCACCCCGCTCTCGCGCGCCTCGCTGGATGAGCTGCTGGCCCTGGCGGCGGGTGGGATCGAGCAGCTGCGTGCGGCGCAGGAGCGGGCGATCGCGTCCCCATCGGGTTGATGCTCTTCGTGGTCGTCCCGCGGAGCGTTGTGCCGGCAGGTGGCGGCGCCGGAGTCCCTGAAGCTGGAGCGCTCCTCCTGTGAGGCTCCTGCTGGCGACCCACAACGAGCACAAGCGCCGCGAGCTGGGACGCCTGCTGCCCGACCATGAGATCGCGCTGCTGCCCGACGCGGTGGAGCTCCCTCCCGAGGACGGGGACACGTTCGCCGAGAACGCGTTCGGCAAGGCGCGAGCCGTGGCTGCGGCCACCGGCGAGGTGACGATCGCCGACGACTCCGGAATCGAAGCGGCGGCGCTCGGCGGCGCCCCGGGGGTGCGCTCCGCGCGTTACGCCGGAGAGCACGCCACCGACCGGCAGAACCTCGACAAGCTGCTGCACGAGGCGCCCGCGGGCAGCGCGCTGGCCTACGTGTGCGCGCTCGTCTACGTGGACCCCGCCGCGGGGATCGAGCGGCTGTTCGAGGAGCGCTGCACCGGCCGTCTCGCCGCCGCGCCGCGGGGGGAGGGGGGCTTCGGCTACGACCCCGCGTTCCTGCCCGACGACGGCCCCTCTGTCGAGGCTGGCGACACCGAGATGACGATGGCGGAGCTCACCGCCGAGCAGAAGGACGCGATCAGCCACCGCGGCCGCGCGGCGCGGGCGCTCGAGGGGTGGCTCGGCGCGGGTGTGCAGGCAGATTGATCGCACGCCGCCCGCCAAGCGGTAACGGGTGCGGGGGCTCAGAAGAGGTTGATCGGGGTGCGGGGGCTCAGAAGAGGTTGATCGCCGCCGAGGCCCCTACGGCCACCGACAGCACGGCGTAGCCGGTGTAGCCGGCGAGCAGCAGCAGCGCCGCCGTCAGCAGGGCGATCAGCACGGTCACGATCCAGGCGACGTGGGGGAGGTCCATCGGCGGGGGTATTCTCGCACGGACATGGGCATCGGCTTTGGCGACATCCTCGCGGCGCGCGTAGCGGAGCGCGAATCGCAGATCGTGCTCGGCCTCGACCCCGACCCCGAGGCGCTGTGGCCGGGAGCACATGAGGTTGCGGCCGGCGCGCGGGCGCAGCCCCAGCCGACGTCCGGCGCCGGCAGCGCGGCGACCTCACAAGCGGAGCCTCCGTCCACGGCGCCCCTCGACCGCTCGCCGACGTGGCGCATAGCGGTGGCGACCCGCGTGCACTGCTGCGCGCTGATCGACGCCGCGGGGCCGGCGTGCGTGGCGGTGAAGCCCCAGCTGGCCTGCTTCGAGCGGCTGGGGGCGCCCGGGTGGCAGGCGCTGGAAGCCGTGATCGAGCACGCGCGCCAGCGCGGCCTGTTGGTGATCGCCGACGGCAAGCGCGGGGACATCGCGTCCACCGCTCGCGCCTACGCGCAGGCGCTGTTCGAGCGCTTGCGGGTGAACCTGGCGACGGTCAACCCGCTGCTGGGCGCAGATGCGATCGAGCCGTTCGTGATGGCCGCCCGCGCGGCCAGCGCCGGCGTGCTGCTACTGGTGCGCACCTCCAACCCCGGCGCCGCCGACGTGCAGGATCTGGAGCTGGCGTCGGGAGGCCCGGTGTGGGAGCGCCTGGCGGGGCTCGTGGCCGAGCAGGGAGCGGCGGGGGTGGGGGAGTCGGGTCTCAGCGACGTCGGCGCGGTGGTGGGGGCCACCCAGCCACAACACCTCGAGCGGGCGCGCGAGCTGATGCCCCACGCGGTGCTGTTGCTGCCGGGCGTGGGCGCACAGGGGGGCCGTGTGGAGGATCTGGCGCCGGCCTTTCTCCCAGGGCGGGCGGGTGGGCTGGTCACCGCCTCACGCAGCATCGTCGGCGCCCACCTCACCACTGGTGGCGACCCCGCGGAAGCGGCCCGCGCCGAGGCGGAGCGTTTGCGAGGGACGGCGTGGGCGCTGGGCGACCGATGACGGGCGGCGGCGACCGGCGGCGAGCAGGGAAGCAGCCCAGTGCCGGGGCGAGGTTGCGCGAGGCCGCGCGGTCAATGAGGGCCTGACCGATCGCGAGAATTTTTAGGCCACATTGTGGTGAGGTCGGCTACGCTAGGCGTGCGTGCAGCGGGGCCACCCGGCGCCGTGCGGCGCCGACGCGGATGAGGCACTCGGGATGATCATCACGGTCACGCTCAACGCGGCCATCGACAAGTCGCTTTCGGTGCCCAACTTCCGCTTGGGGCGACGGCACCGCACCGTCGAGCAGCGCACGATGGCGGGCGGCAAGGGCGTCAACATCGCCCGTGCCCTGAAGGCGCTGGGTCAGCCGGTGATCGCCACGGGGATGGCGGGCGGCCCGACGGGGACGCACATCGTCGAGCAGCTGACCGAGGAGGCGATCCTCAACGACTTCGTGCGCATCCGCGAGGAGTCGCGCACCAACACCTCGGTGCTCGATCCCACGACCGGCGAGCAGACCGAGATCAATGAGCGCGGGCCGAAGGTGAGCGAGCGCGAGGTGGAGCTGTTTCGCGACAAGCTGCTGTACCTCGCGCGCGGCGCGGCGATCGTGGTGTTCGCCGGCTCGATCCCCCGCGGCGTGGAGGCCGACGTGTACGCCGGCCTGATCCGCGAGCTGCAGCGCACCGGGGTCACGACCGTGATCGACACCGACGGCGACCCCCTGCGCCACGCGGTGCGCGCCGAGCCCGACGTCGTCTCGCCCAACGTGCTGGAGGCCGAGGAGCTGGTCGGCCACGAGTTCGCCGACGAGCAGGAGCGCTCGCTGGCGGTCGGCGAGCTGGTCGCGCTGGGCGCGCGCGAGGCGATCGTGACGCTGCCCGACGGCTGCTTCGCGCAGGTGCAAATCGATGGCCAGCCCACGCTTCTGCGGGCCCGCATCGACCCGCGCGAGCCGGTCGCCAAACGGGGCTCGGGCGACGCCTTCCTCGCCGGTTATGTAGCGGCGCGCTACGAAGGCAAGCCTCCGGCGGAGTGTCTGCGCTTCGGCGTCGCCTGTGGCGCGGAGTCCACCGGTCGCCTCGGCGCCGGCCTGATCGAGCGCCGCGAGGTGCACCGTCTGGAGCACGAAGTGGAGCTGGAGCCGGTGGAGTTGCCGGCGGCCACCAAGAGCTGAGCTGAGGGGTCGACAGCCCTCCGGCACCCGTCACCGGGCGTCCTCGGTCGCTCGTGTGCTGAGCACACTTCGCTCCCTGCGTCCTTGCTCTGCTTGGCTCTAGGCCCTCTCAGCGGCTCGTCTGAATGCTCACCCTCCGGCGACGTCCCGGCGCAAGAACACGAGGTAGGCGGCAAACAGCGCGGGCGCCGCGTACAACGCGCACACCCACGCGGAATGCCCGATCGGCGCCCAGTCGGTGGGGGTGCGCAGCAGGCCATGCCAGTTCTCGTACTGTTCGGTGAGCAGGTAGGGCTTGATCCCTTCCAGGCCGGGGATCTGACCAACGATGAACAGCAGGATCGTGAAACCCACGGTGCCGACCACTGCTCCGGCGCTGTTGCGGGTGGCGGTCGAGAGCAGCACGCCGATGCACGCCACGGTCAGCAGCGGGATCAGGTACACGGCGTTGGAGGCGAATACCAGCAGCAGCCCTTCGGGCGCGGACACCACGCTGCCGGAGAACGTGACCACGTGGTGGAAGCCCCACGAGGCCACGCCGGCGACGGTTGCCACAAGGGCCGACAGGAACACTGCGATGGCCCCGTAGGTCATCGCCGCGAGCGCCTTGGCGGCAAACACCTGCCCGCGATCGACCGAGCGCGTGAGGATCGTCTTCAGCGTGCCGTTGCCGTCCTCGGCGGCGACGATGTCGCCCGCGACCAGCGCGGCGATCAGCGGCAGCATGAACACCGACAGGAACAGCAGCATCAGCACGGGCGTGGCAAGCCCTGACTGGGTGATGTGCGAGGCGAAGATGTTGCCCTGGTCGTGGCCGTGGTCGCTGCGCAGGTTCTGGGCGATCACGAAGATGATTGGCAGGATCGCGGCGAGTCCGAGGCCGAGATAGGTGCGCTTCTGGGAGATGAGCTTGCGCAGCTCCCACCGGTAGGCGGTCAGCGTGGAGGGGCGCCTCACGCGTGACGCGCCGGCGGAAGCGAGTGTTGGGGAGGCCTCAAGCGTGCTCATGGACCTCGCCTCTCGCGAGCTGCCCGTCGCCGCCGGGAGTCTCACGATCCGTCGCGTCCCCACTAGTCGCCACGTCTGCGCCGCGACCGGCCGGACCCCCATTGCCCGCCGCGATCGCCCCGTCCGCCGCGGCCCCCGCGCCCTCGGTGAGCCGGAAGAAGAGGTCCTCGAGCGTCGCCAGCTCCGGGGTCAGCGCGAGGATGCCGACGCCAGCGGCTCCGAGCGCGATCGAGAGGGCGCCCACGTCCGCCTCCTGCGCCTGGAAGGAGAGGCCCTGCTCTCCGGCGGTGGCGTGCTCGACGCCGGGTTGGGCGCGCAGCACGGGGAGCGCCCGCGCGTCGTCGGTGCAGCGCAGCCGGTAGCCGGCCCCGCCTTGGCGGCGCAGGTCGGCGAGCGCGCCCTCGTAGACCACCCGGCCCCGGTCCACGATCGCCACGCGATCGCACAGTTCCTGAACCTCCGGCAACTGGTGGCTGGAGAGCAGCACGGTGATCCCCTGGTCGGCCAGCCGGCGGATCAGCTCGCGCATGTCGCGCATCCCCGCCGGGTCGAGGCCGGTGGCGGGCTCGTCGAGGATCAACAGGCGCGGACGGCGCAGCAGTGCCGCGGCGATGCCCAGGCGCTGGCGCATTCCGTGGGAGTAGCCGCCCACGCGGTGCTCGGCGCGCGGGTTCAGCTCGACGACCTCCAGCACCTCGGGGATCCGCTCCCGCGCGCCGCCGCCGTCGAGTGCCGCCAGCAGTTCGAGGTTCTTGCGCGCGCCGAGATAGGGGTAGAACTTTGGCGCCTCCACGAACCCTGCGACGCCCTCGAGCGCTCGCGCGCCCTCGCGGATCGGGTCGCGGCCGAACAGCTCCACGGTGCCCTCCGTGGGCATGATCAGGCCGAGCGCCATCCGCAGCGTCGTGGTCTTGCCCGCGCCATTGGGCCCCAGGAACCCGTACACGTCGCCGGCGTGGACGTTCAGGTCGATGTGGTCGACCGCCAGCACCTCCTTGTAGCGCTTGACCAGCCCCCTGGCACGGACCGGCGGCGCCTCGCTCACGACTACAAGCCCTTGGCCACCGCTTCGACGGCGGCGGGGGGGACTGCGCCGGCGAGGAGGTAGCGCACGCCGGAGCGCTCGAAGCTGAGCAGCGTGCCGAGCTCGGTCGGCAGCTCGCTGGCGGTGATTCCGTTGATCTTGACCTGTTGCAGCCCTTCGGGCGGTGATGAGGTCTGCGAGGAGCTGGCCTTGGCCTTGGCTTCGAGCACGGCGACCGTCCCGGGCCCGCTGCCGTGCGTGGTGACGTTGGGGTGTTCGTGTTCGCCGCCGGGTGTGGAGTTGCCCTGATGTTCGCCGGGCTTGGGCAGCACGACTTCTTCGACCTTGGCGTTGGCCGGAGGCGTGAATTCGAACACCGAGGGTTCGACGGGCCCGTAGGAGATCGAGGTGGCAGCCAGTTCGAGCACGGGCGCGGAGCTCTCGGTGGAGTAGACGGCCGCGCGCAGCGGCACGCCGTGGACGGCGTCCCACGAGAGCTCGGCGCCGGCCAGCAGGCTGCCGCCTTCTTTGGGCGATACTCGCACGGTGTAGGCGGCCTGGCCGGCGATGTCGGTGGGGGTCGCGCCGGACACGTCGGCGTGCTTTTCGAGGTGGGCGATCCCTTCTTCGATCTTGGCCACGCTGGGGACTTCGTGGGGGGCGCCCGAGCCGGCGGAGCCGCTGGGTGAGCCCGGCCAGCCTTCGCTCGAGCCTCCTTCGCCGGAGCTGCCCGAACCGCCTTCGCCCTTCGGCGGCGTGTAGCGGTAGAGCGTGTTGGTCGAGGCGTCGTACATCGACAGGGTGTGCCCGTCGTAGTAGACCTGGGTGTCGCCCTTTTCGGATTGCAGTTCCAGGCGCACGTGGCCTTCCTTTGAGATCCACAGCCGCCCGGAGGCGCCGGAGAGCAGCGGGCTGGAGGTCAGCTGGCTGGCTTCGCCGCCACCGCTGGTGAGGGAGGCGCCTTCGAGCAGGTGGTCGGTGAGCTGGACCTGGGCGCTCACACCTTGGATTTGATTCCCACCCGCCCCCGCGGTGAGCGCGTCGTGGACCGCCTCAGCCAGCGGCTTGGGCG
Source organism: uncultured Solirubrobacterales bacterium (assembly GCA_963764915.1). Taxonomy (GTDB): domain Bacteria; phylum Actinomycetota; class Thermoleophilia; order Solirubrobacterales; family Solirubrobacteraceae; genus Palsa-744. Next base: position 311,507 of record CAVXUO010000001.1, read on the forward strand.
GGGGCGTGGGGCCCACCCCGAGCGCCGTGGCAAGCGCCGTCGCGCCGATGCCCACTCCGATCAGCACACCGCATAGGAGCAGCAGACGGGAGAGCGGTAGGCGGCGCAGGAAGTAGCTCATGGCTGGTGCCTTGGGTTGCGAGCGAAGGTCGCGTGGGGACGCGATCGACGTCTCCATGAAAAGGCTAGCGCGATAGATCAAGAGATCCTGAAGGAATTGATGGGGAAGCTCTCATCCTTGCGGCGCGTTCGCTGCTGGCTGGACGGCCAACTCACGACCAGCTCTCTGTCGACTCGCGATGGCGTCGCGTTCGTGCTGACCTTGTCACGCAGCCTGCTCGTGCTGGCCTTGTCACGCGGCCCGTTCGTGTGGCCCTGTGATGGAGCCATCCGACGCCGCCAACGTATATCGTGCCGGCCGGCATGTCCCTCCCACTCGCAATCGCCGCGATCCCGCTGCTCGTTACCGTCGGCATCCTCGCGCTCGGCTTCGGCGTGTTCCTGCTGGCGATGCGCCGCCCGCGCGGGGCTCACGGCGCGGCGCCGGACGGGTCGCCCCCACTTGAATCCAAGGCCGCCCAGCGGGGACTCACCGCGGGCCTCGTGCTGGTGTGTGCATTCGGCCTGGTTGTGCCTGCCCTGGTGCTGGCATTCAACGCCGAGCACAAGGCCAGCGTGGGGGTCGGGGGCGTGCACCTAGACGCCCAGCAGCAGAAGGGCAGGGAACTGTTCTCGCACTCCTGCAACCTCTGCCACACGCTCGCCGGCGCCGCGGCGGTGGGTCGCACCGGTCCCAACCTCGACGTGCTGATCCCGACGGTGGGCTCGACGCTGCCGGAAAAGACACAGTACGCCACCCGCAAGGCGTTCATCCTGAGCGCGATCCTCGAAGGGCGCGCACGCGGCAAAGGCCAGATGCCGAGGCTGCTCTTCCAGGGCGCCGAAGCCGAAGACGTGGCTGGCTTCGTGGCGGCAATCGCTGGTCACTGACGCTTCGGATCCCGCTGTCGCTCGGGGCGCTCCACCGCGCGACTCCGCGGCGGCGAAGCCGCACATCAAAACTGGTTCCCACCGGCATTCGTGCCGTCCGAACGCGCTGTCAGCATCACGTGCATGGTCGAGAGGACCATGCGTCACAGGCGTAGGCCGCGTCGTACGCCGGCCGAGTGGGTGGGCCCCCATCCCGATCGGATCGCCGGGTGGGCGGTGGTGATGGGCTTCGCGCTGGTGCTCGCGGCGCTGCTCAGCGCGCACGGGTAGCGATACAGCCGCTGCCGGGTTTGGCCATCCGTCGATACCCGCCCCGTCGGCCATCGACTAAGGTCCGCCGGGTGGCAGAGCAGCCGGACATGCCGAAGACCGCCGCGGACGTCAGCGCGTTTGTGGAGGAGCGGGAGATCCGCTTCATCCGCTTCTGGTTCACCGACATCCTCGGCCAGCTGAAGTCGTTCTCGATCAACGCCGCCGAGCTGCAGGACGCGTTCGAGGCGGGGATGGGCTTCGACGGCAGCTCGATCACCGGCTTCAACGCGATCGAGGAGTCCGACATGATCGCGCTGCCCGACCCGAGCACGTTCGCGGTGCTGCCGTGGCGCCCGGAGGAGCAGGGGGTGGGGCGGATGTTCTGCGACATCATCACCCCCGAGCGCACCCCCTACGAGGGCGACCCCCGCCACGTGCTGCGCCGCGCCGTGGAGCGCGCCAAGGGGATGGGCTTCGACACCTTCAACGTGGGGCCGGAGCTCGAGTACTTCCTGTTCCGCGACTCGCGTACCACCGAGCCGCTGGACCACGGCGGGTACTTCGACCTGACGACGCTCGACGCCGGCAGCGACGTGCGCCGTGAGACGGTGCTGGCGCTGGAGCAGTTGGGTATCCACGTGGAGTACACCCACCACGAGGTGGGCCCCTCCCAGCACGAGATCGACATGCGCTACGCCGACGCGCTGAAGATGGCCGACGACTGCATGACCTACCGCATCACCGTGAAGGAGTACGCGATGAAGTACGGCTGGCACGCCACGTTCATGCCCAAGCCGCTGTTCGGCGAGAACGGCTCGGGGATGCACACCCATCAGTCGTTGTTCCGGGAGGGTCGCAACGCGTTCTTCGACGCCGATGATCCCTACTTCCTCTCCGACGTGGGCAAGGCGTTCATCGCCGGGCAGCTGCGCCACGCGCGCGAGATCTGCTCGATCTTCGCGCAGTGGGTCAACTCCTACAAGCGCCTGGTCCCCGGCTTCGAGGCGCCCACGTACGTGGCGTGGTCGCGGCGCAACCGCTCGGCGCTGGTGCGCGTGCCGCTGTACCACCCCGGCAGCGAGCGGGCGACACGGATGGAGCTGCGCTGCCCCGACCCGGCGTGCAACCCCTACCTGACGTTCGCGGTGCTGCTGCAGGCGGGGTTGGAGGGGATCGAGAAGGGCTACGAGCTGCCCGAGCCGATGGAGCAGAACCTCTACCACCTCTCGGGCGCGGAGCGCGCGCGCCTGGGCGTGGAGCAGCTGCCGGAGACGCTCGGCGACGCGATCGAGTTGACGGCGGAGTCGGAGCTCGTGTTGCGCACGCTGGGCGAGCACATGTTCAACCGCTACGTGGAGATCAAGCGCCAGGAGTGGGAGGACTACCGGGTGCAGGTCTCCCAGTGGGAGCTCGACCGCTACCTCTCCATTTTGTAGGGGGGATGAGCCTCCGCCGCTAAAGCGGCTCCGGCGGGCGGGTCGGTTGGTGGCGCTCCAGCGGCCTGTGGCTGGCGACTTGGGTCAGGCCGGCGGCGTCTGGTGGGAGCCGGTGGCCGCGGAGCGGGCGGGGGGTACCGCGCACGCGAGCGCCGCGGCCGGCGAGAGGTGCAGCTCCAGCGCCTGCAACAGGTGCCCGAACGACGAGGGGTGCTGGGGCGCGATCTCGTGCAGCAGTCCCAGCACGCCGAGCGCGTGGCGTTCGTAGGATTCCTCGCCGGTGATCTGCGCGAGTCGCAGCAGCCCGAGCGCGGCCGAGGAGGCGCCGGAGGGGATCGGGGAGTCGTCGAGCTCCTTGCGCCGCGCGATCAGCTCCTCGCCGTCGGCGGGCGTCGAGAAGAACCCGCCGCGCTCCGGGTCGGCGAAGCGCTCGATCGTCTGTCCGGCGAGCGCGCGCGCCTCGGTGAGCCAGCGCTCCTCGCAGGTCGCTTCGAAGAGCACGATCAGCGCCTCCAGCAGGAAGGCGTGGTCCTCCAGGTAGCCGCCGATGCGCGCGCTGCCCTCGGAGTAGGTGCGCAGCAACCGTCCATTGGCGTCGCGCAGCTCATGCAGGATGAACTCGGCGCACTGTTCCGCGGCGTCGAGGTAGCGCCGCTCGTCGAGCACCGACCCCGCGTCGGCGAGCGCGGCGATCATCAGCGCGTTCCAGCTGGTGAGGCGCTTGTCGTCGAGGCCCGGCCGCGTGCGGCCCGCACGGGCCTGGAGCAGCCGCGCGCGAATGCGTTCGCGTGTGGCGGCGTCGGACCCGGGGGCGGGGCTCCTATCGGTCAAGACGTTCAGCCCTGGTTCGGGATGGTGCGGATCGACGAAGTTGCCCTCCTCGCTGACGCCCAACCAGCGGATTGCCGCGTCGGCGTCCTCACCGAGCAGCTCTCTCAGCTCCCCGACGCGCCACACGTAGTAGCGGCCCTCCACGTCCTCGGAGTCGGCGTCCAGTGCGGAGTAGAAGCCGCCCTCGGGGCCACGCATCTCGCGCAGCGCCCAGTCGAGTGTCGTGCGGCATACGCCGCTGAACCCCGGGTCGCTCTCGTCGCGTACGCCACCCAACTCCGCGTCGCGCGCGGGGGCGTGAGCGGCGTGGTCCTCGCGACCGCCACCCACGCCCCCCTCCCCAATCCCATCCCCATCCACCAGCCGGTGCGCATGCAGATAGGCACGTGCCAGCAGCGCGTTGTCGTAGAGCATCTTCTCGAAGTGCGGCACCGTCCACGAGGCGTCGACGGAGTAGCGGTGAAAGCCACCGCCGAGCTGGTCGTGGATGCCCCCGCGCGCCATCGCGCGCAGCGTCGCGAGCGACATCTCGCGCTCGCCGTGGCGCAGCAGGAACTCCAGGACCGGTGTCTGGGGGAACTTCGGCGCCCCGCCAAACCCGCCGTGGGTCGCATCGAACGACCGCCTCAGCGTCGCCACCGCCGTGTCGAGCGCCGCCGCGTCGAAGGGCTCGGTGGAGGGCTCCATCCGCGCCGCGCGGGAGAGCTGCTCGCGGATCCGCTCGCCGCCGGCGCGGATCTCCGCGGCGTTCTCGCGCCACGTCTCGGCGATCGCCTGCAGCACCTGGGTCCACGAAGGCATCCCGTGGCGGGGCTCGGGCGGGAAGTAGGTGCCGCCGTAGAAGGGCGTCTGCTCGGGCGTGAGGAACACGTTCAGCGGCCACCCGCCGTGCCCGGTCATGCCCTGGACGGCCTCCATGTAGAGGGCGTCGACGTCGGGGCGCTCCTCGCGATCGACCTTCACGCACACGAACTCCTCGTTCATCAGCGCCGCCACGGTGGGGTCTTCGAAGGACTCGTGCTCCATCACGTGACACCAGTGGCAGGAGGAGTAGCCGATCGACACCACCAGCGGCACGTTGCGCGCGCGCGCCGCCGCCAGCGCCTCGGGACCCCACGGCAGCCAGTCCACGGGGTTTTCGGCGTGCTGGCGCAGGTAGGGCGAGGTCTGGCTCGCGAGCGCGTTGGGCATTGGCGTCAGGGGGGTGGGGTGTTGTATTGACTTTTCAGACCCATATACTTCATTTTGTGAAGTGGGTGGGCGGGGTCGGATGCTCTATTTTGGGACCCATATACTTCATTTTGTAAAGCGCATTGGGTGTGTGTTTTGGGATGACATGTGCACCAGCGCCGGCAGCGGGAAGCGCAGTGTCAGCGTCGTATCGCCCGCGCCCCATTCGCGCGCGGGCGCGCCCACCCGTGAGAGCTGCGCTTTGGCGGTGCTCACGTTGAAGCGCTGTCCGGCGAGGGTGCCGCTGGCGTGCCCGCCGGCGCCGAGCGTGACCGTGCCGTGCGTGGCGGCCGCGCCGCTGACGTGGATCGTGAGGCTCTGCAGCTTGCCTTCCTTGGCGGGCAGCGTGCCGCTGAGCGCCACCCCGGGCACGAACGTGAGGTCGTGCAGGCTCACCGCGGAGGCGCTCAGTTTGGCGTAGCCGCCGTGCAGCCCTCCGAAGCTCGACCCGCTCGGCAGTTTCTGGTCGACCTGCAGCGTTGCCCCGATCAGCTGGCGCTCGAGATCCACGATCGTGTCGAGCACCGCGGTGAGGGTGCGCCCGCGGTTGCCGTGCAGGCCGGGTACGGGCTGCACGTAGGCGAGCTTGGTGGGTGTGATCGGCGTGGGGCCGAAGGGGTTGGCTTCGGGCTTGCACGGCTGCACGGGAGCCCCTCCGAAGAAGGCTTCCACGGCCAGCGCCGCACAATCGCCGAAGTCGCTGCCGATCACGGAGTGGCCGGTGTACGGGACGACGAGCAGCTGCGCGTCGGGGATCTCCGCGGCGATCCGCCGCGCGCCCGAGGTCGGGGTGCGGAGATCCTGCTCGCCCGAGAGGATCAGCGTCGGCACGTTCGGCAGCGGGCCCGCGGCGGGTGGGGCGGGGGAGGCGTTGGGCCAGTCCAGGCACACCGGGACGAGGCTGTCGCCCCACACGGTCGCGGCGTCGAACGGGTAGAGGTCGCCGCTCGGCAGCCCGTGCAGCGCGGCGTGCGCTTCGGCTTCGCGCGTGGCGGGCGCGGCCGAGCGCTGCCAGGGGAAGGGCTTCTCTTCGCAGGAGGTCGCGAGGAACAGCGCGTTGTTTTCTTCTTCGTCGGCTTCCCGTTCGGCCTGCGAGCCCCTCGGCTGCAGCGGCACGTTGGGGATCAGCCCTTCGGAGAGCGCCTTCAGGCGCAGCAGCGGGTCGGGGTCGGCGCGCAGCGCCGACTGGACCGCGGCGGGCAGCAGCGCGCGCAGTGCGGGGTTGAGGTCGCCGGCGAGCAGGACGTTGAAGAGGTCGGCCTCGCCCATCGTGGCGGTGTGGCGGTGCCCCGTCCCGTCGTACACCGAGCCACTGAGGGGATGCTTGCGCAGCCGCACCGCCAGCGTGGCGATGTCGCCGAGCGGGTTGGCGGCGACGTGCACGCACGCCTCTTCGGCGCAGAGCTCTTCGAGCATCGGCTTCAGCGCCTGGATCGAGGCGAGCGAGAAGGGTTCGGGGCCTTCGGGGAGCACCACCGAGTCGAGCACCAGCGCTTCCACGTGTTCGGGGTAGCGTTCGGCGTACTCGAGTGCGACCTTGGTGCCGTAGGAGGTGCCGTACAACACGAGCTTTTCGTAGCCCATCGCTTCACGGATCGCCTCGATGTCGGCCACCGATTCCTCGCTCGTGAACGCCCCACGGGACGGCCCGAGCTGCAGCGCGCACTGTTCGGCCAGCTGCGCTTCGCTGCGGGCTTTTTCCAGGGCGGGCGAGTTGTGGCAGCTGAGCGGATCCGAGCGTCCGGTGCCGCGCTGGTCATAGACGATCAGATCGCGGTTTCGCAGCGCCGGCGCGATCGCTTTTGCCATGAAGCCGGCGAGCGGGTCGGCCGCCTGCCCCGGCCCGCCGGCGAGCGCCAGCACGGCGCTCGAGCTGGGGGTGAAACCGGCCTGCAGGCGCTCCACGCTGAGACCGATCGTGCCGGGGGCCGTGCCCGCGCGATCGAGCGGCACGGTGACCGTCGTGCAGGCGAAGCTCGCTTCGTGCGCGCAGGGGGTGAAGCTCAGACTAGTTCCCGTGGAGCCAGCCGAGGAGGCCGGCAAGCCTGTGAGCAGCAGCGCGCACCCCAGAGCCACGAAGAGCGAAGAGAGTGCTCGTCTGCGCATCGGATCCGACAATAGCGGCAGTGGCGGTGGGGCTTGTGCCGGTAGTGACCCGTTCTCCTCCGAGCTCTCCCACCAACGCCTTGTGGCGACCGAGGTGCAGAGTGCCGTGGGCGGCGGCGCCGCCGCTGATCCGCAATGCGATCTTTTCGGCCTCGACGGTGCCCGACACGGTCACACCGGGCACGTAGGAGTAGCCGTGGAAGCTCAGTTCGTTCTTGGTCAGCCGTGCCCAGCCGGCGCGCAGCCCGCCGCTGCTCAACGAGGTGGGGTTGGCGGAGCTGCTTGCTGCCAGCAACTGGATGTCGAGCTGACGGTCGAAGTCGGCGATCGTCAACCCCACGGCATCGAGCGTCCGCCCGGCGCGGCCGTGGGAGCCGTGCGCCGGGGCCACGTCGGCGAGCCGCGCCGGTGCCAGCGGGGTGGGGATCAGCAGCGGCGAAGTGGGCGACCCGGCGCGGCACGGAACGATCGGATGCACGCCCACGCCCCCGCTGAACATCGCCTGCAGCGCCTTGCGCGCGCACGAGGTCGGCTCGTCCTCGAGCACCGCGTGTCCGGTGTTGGGCACCACCAGCAGGTGCGCGTCGGGGATTTGGGCGGCGACCCTGCGCGCGTTGGCGGTGGGGGTGCGCAGGTCGTCGGCGCCGCTGAGGATCAGCGTGGGCACGTCGGGCATCGCTTCCGTCTCGGGCGGCGGCGCGGGTGCCGCGTTGGGCCAGTAGGCGCAGGCGCGGAGCTCGTCGAAGTCCAGTACGTTCGTGGTCGTGAAGGGCGCGAACGCGCTTGCGGGGAGCGTGCCGATCTGCGTCCTAGCCTGCGCCAGCCGTTCTCCCGTGCTCGCGCCGCGGCTCCACGGGAAGGCCTCCTCTTCGCAGGTCGTCGTGTAGTAGAGCGGCGTGTCGATCCCTTCGCCTTCTTCGCTTTCGCCGCTGAAGGCGTGCACCAGCAGGCGCGCGAGCAGGGCGTTGTCGCCGGCGGCGGCGGCCCGCGCCGCAGCTGGGAATTCGCCCCGCAGAATTGGATCGAAGTCACCGGCGAGCAGGACGTCGAGCAACTCGTTGGCGGAGATCGGGACCATCTGGGGATGGCCGTGCGGTCCGACGTAGCGCCCACGTATGACCCCGCCGCCCATGCGCCTCACGAGCCGCGCGAGATCGGTCACCGGGTTGGATGTGATCTGGGCGCATTGGCCGTAAGCGCACAGCTGGCGCAGGATGCGCGGGATCGCTTCGAAGGTGGTGCGATCGAGCGGGTCGGGGCCGGTCGGCGGCACCACGGAGTCGAGCACCAGTGCTTCGACGTGCTGGGGGTACTCCTGGGCGTACTCCTCCGCCACCTTGGTGCCGTAGGAGGTGCCCCACAACACGAGCTTTTCGTAGCCCAACGCCTTGCGCAGCGCCTCGATGTCGGCCACGGAGTCGAGGCTCGTGTAGAAGGCGCGTTCGGTGCCGATCTGTTCGGCGCACGATTTGATCAGCTGCCCGCCGCTGCGGTAGGCGCTGGGTGCTTCGAAGCCGTGGCAGGCCAGCGGGTGCGAGTAGCCGGTGCCGCGCTGGTCGAACACGATCAAATCGCGTGTGTCGAGGATCGGACCGAGCAGTTCGGTGAAGGTTTCGGTGAACGGGATCGCCGACTGCCCCGGACCGCCGGCGAGCGCGATCACCGCCGAGTGGGCTTCGCCGACGGGTGCCAGGCGGCGGCGGATCGCAAGCGTGACGCTGCCGGGTACCGTCCCGCTGGGGTCGAGCGGCACGGTCAGGTGTGCGCACGCCAGTTCGTTGCTTTCCTTGCACGGCACGAATGGGATATTCGACACGGCTGCTCCCGCGGGCGCGGGCAGCGCGCCGGCCGCGACGCATGCCGCGGCGACCGGGGCCGCCAGGAACGCGACGGCTAGCTTCCTGACGGTTAGTGGCACCAGTTGGAATCTACCGGATCGGACAGGGCGGTGCGCCGGTAGCGGCGCAGGGGACGTGGTGTGCGTGGCCGGTGCCCGGCCGGTCATCTGTGGCGCCACGCAGTCCATGCGCTCGGACTGGCGGCGCCTGCGCGCTCGCGTAGAGCTTCTGTGGATGTAGGGTCTGCGGGGTATGGCTCATGCGCGCCAAACCGTGACGGCTCCGGAAGCGCCCGCCGCGATCGGCCCCTACAGCCACGCGGTGCGGGCGGCCGGCGAGCTGCTGTTCTGCTCCGGGCAGATCCCGCTCGACCCGATGAGCGGCGAGCTGGTGGGAGTGAGCGCGGGCGAGCAGGCGCGCCGCTGCCTGGAGAACCTGCGCGCGGTGTGCGCCGCGGCCGGCACCACGCTCGAGCAGGCGGTGCGGGTCACGATCTACATGACCAACCTGGGGCAGTTCGCCGAAGTGAACGAGGTGTGCGCCGAGTACTTTCCGGCCGACCCCCCGGCGCGGGTCACGATCGGCGTGGCGGGGCTGCCGCGCGGGGCGCAGGTCGAGATCGACGCGGTCGTGGCGCTGGGGTCGAGCCCACTCCAGGGGGGCAGCCGCAGCAGACGGTGCCGTCCACGTTGGCTCCTGCGCAGCCCACGTCGGCCCCACCTCCGGGGGCGGCTGCACCGGTCTCAGCTCCGCCAGCCCCACCACCGCCGGCTGCCGCCTCGCCCCCGGTCGCGGCCTCGCTGCCCATGCCCTCCAACCCCGCGCACGTCTACCACGTGGAGCTACGCCACTTCCCGCGTAACCTGTGCCACTTCAACATGGGCCCCGCGGAACTGCAGAGCGCGATCCTCGAGCCGTGGGCGGCTGACCGGGTGTTCGACCTGGGGGACCTTCGCTGGGACCCCCGCCAGGCGCGCCTCACGATCCTCGAGGGTCCACGGATCCCGCCGGATCAGCTGACGATGGGTCGCGGCTGGAGTACCGCCAAGCGCCAGGGCGCCGACGTGACGGCGCAGCTGCTGGTCGCGGCCGGGGCGCCTCGCGGGCAGTAAAGGTCCGGCGCCCCGCGCAAGGCCGGCGCAGGCCCACCGCTACACTTCGTCCCCGGCTTGGTGGGCGTAGCTCAGCTGGTAGAGCTCCGGGTTGTGGTCCCGGCGGCCGCGGGTTCGAATCCCGTCGCTCACCCCTCACAAAGCGCCTGGAAATTGGCACTTTTTAGCGAGTACCCCCATTCACGGGAGTTCCACTGGGGTCCAATTGGGGTCCAAATCCTCTCGCGGATTGCGATCGTTGGCGCCACCCGCCGTAGGGGTCCCGTCGCGGGCGCACGTAACGCGGCGGCGGTCGTTTGACGCACGCTCGTCATGGGCGCGCTTGCTCAGCGGCGGGCCTAGATGCACTTTGTAACAAGTTGCAACTTGTTACAAAGGCATGCCTCAGTCGCGGTCATCAGGCTCGCGGCGATCACGACCGAAGAAGCGAGGGAGGACGTATGCGTGAGCAGTCCAGCATTTCGGTGCCGGGCACGAGCGCATCGCAGCCTGGCAACGAGTCGAACCTCACGCCGGGTCTCCCGCCTGGTAGGGGTTGGCCATCGGCCGTGCAGACGGTCGCATCGTTGTGGTTCATGGATACCCGGGGACCTCCGCAGCGCACTGGTCACACGCCCGCCCACCCGGTAGAATCCTTAGCGTTATGGCTGTCCAGACCACCGAGCACATCACCACGAAGGCGAAGACTGGCCGCGACGGCGTCCAGGTCGCGCTCAGTGCCCAGGAGCTCGAGCAGGCCGGTATCCACCCGGGCGAAGAGGTCCTCTTGGAAGTGCGCCGCTACACGCCAGAGGAGTGGATCGCGGCGGGAGAGGGCCGTGTGTTCCTGTCAGACGAGGAGTTCCAGGCTTATCTCAGCGCCTGTCCTCCGAGTCCATCCGACGCCTAGCGCGCTGTGCCTACCTATGCTGCGACGGAGGCATTCCGTCGCGCCTTTCAGCGGCTGCCAAACAACAAGCGCCAGGCGTTCAACGAGATGCGGCGCCTATTCCTCGCCGAGCTGAAGGCTCACGGGTTTACGCCGCCGTTGCACCCCTCTCTGCGTGTTCACAAGCTCTCCGGGCACGACGTCTGGTCGATCAGCTTCGGTGATGGGATGCGCGCGGTCTTCCGGCTCGGCAGCCCCGTCAAGGAAGGTGAGGTGCACATCGTCTGGGAGTTCATCGGCACACACGACGAGTACACACGGACCTACTGACCTCACCGCTGGCGCCTGCCGCTGCCCCTTCATCCGGCCGGATCCCGGCTGGGATCATCGCACCATCAACGCTGCGAGCTTCTGACTTGTAGCCCTCGCCCTTGCCAAGCCAATCCTCCGCATCGGCGACCGCGGGCAGCCAGGTGCCGAGTCGGGCAGCAGCAGCCCGGAGGACGGCGGGCCTGACGCGACGGTCACGGCAGGTGCGCAGCTCCCGGAGCTCGATGAGGCGCCACCGCTCAGGTCCATGCGCCGGCCGCCGGATTAGGCGACCTTGGAGCACACCGGTCGCCCTCGACCTTCTTCGCCGTATCGCGGCTCGAGCCAGCGGCTTCGGCGAGCGCCGCACTGGTCCCGTTCGCGCTCTGCCCATAAGGCGAGAGGCATTTGTGGCAGTCGATACGCTACCGCCGCTAGATTGCGCGAGTCGAACCTGGCTGGGGGCCGGGCGGTCGCAGGTTCAAATCCTGTCTCCCCGATCGATGCAAGCCCTGCAAATGGGCATGTTTTTGGAAGACCCAGGGGACTGTGGGCAGACGGGCTTGGGGTCCAATTTGGGGGCCAACGTCCAATAACTACGGTGCTCACCGGTTAAGGACCGGGTGGTTGCAGGTCAGATCGTCACGTGAGTAGGAGGGCTCTGGTTCGCTCGGGTCTACTACTTCTTTGCATTCGCAGATAGGAATGGATCAGCGTACTTAGGAAGTCATCGAGTGAGGACATTGGCTGCCTACCTAGTCTGGCCGCCCGCGTCGGTAGCCTGCCTTGCTAATGGTCCCCGCACTCCTCTCCACACGTTCGCCGTTGCTCGGCGGTCATTCGCTCGTGGGGTGCTCTACGGGTTTCATGGAGTCGGATCGCGGGAACTGGCCAGAGCTGCTCGCGGCGTCGGCCGCTGTCTCAAGCCTCGCGGTTGAGCTCTCGGCCATATCTGAGCCCGAGCTTGATGGCCTCCTTGCTTATCTGAGCACCGGGCCGCGACTACCGTTTCGCTACGTCAGCGTCCACGGTCCCTCGAAGGCGCGCGAGCTGGGCGAGCCGGAACTTGTCGAACGGCTCTCCACTATTCCTCGCTGGGTCGATGCGGTCGTAATGCATCCGGATACGTTGTCGGACCTCTCGGCGTATAGGCGCCTCGGACGACGGCTCGTACTGGAGAACATGGACGGCAGGAAGGGCGATGGCAGGACCGCGGCGGAGCTAGATCGGTATTTCGATGACCTGCCCGAGGCGGGTCTCTGCTTCGACATTGCGCACGCCAAGTCGATCGATGACACGTTGACAAATGGTGCGCAGATCCTTAGCCGTTTTGGCAGCCGATTGCGCCACGTCCACCTAAGTTCCCTAGACCAAGACAGTCATCACGTGACGCTTACGCTCGACGATCAGCGGCTATTCTGGCCCTTGCTCGCACGCTGTCGCGACGTGCCATGGATCCTCGAGGCGCCACCCCCTTCCTAGACAATCCGACCGGGGCATGGGAGCACCTCGCTGATCAGGCTGGTGTCGCCGTGCCCAATCTGATCGCGGCACGTGACTACACCCGCGAGCGCATACACGCACTGCGGGGGCGGCTGGCCGACGAGAGCAACGCCGCGGGACTGTCGATATGTGTCTTTGGCTCGTGGGCTCGAGAGGAGCTGACTCCCGACAGCGACGACGATTGGGCGGTCGTTTCCGCCGAGCCATTCAACGCCTATGACTCAACTGTTGTTTCGGCCGTCGCGATCGCACAACGGCACCTGGGAGTCGAGGACCGTGCACCAGGTTCGCAGAAAATATTTGGCGTTCCTTTTGATGTCGAGAATCTGGTGAACAATGTAGGGCTAGACGCCGACACGAACACCAATCTCACTCGTCGTATGCTGCTTCTCCTGGAGTCAACTGAGGTTAAGGGTGACACTCATGATGCGGCGCGCAAAGCGGTTCTCGGTCGCTATATGAATTATGGGGTAAAGCCCTTTCGGCCGCCGCGCTTCCTCCTAAACGACCTGACGAGGTATTGGCGGACAATATGTGTCGACTTCGAGGGAAAGCATGCCGACAAGGAGGGCTCGGACCCCAAGTGGGTGTCGCGAAACGCCAAGTTGCGGATATCGCGAAAGCTCCTGTTCGCAGGCGGCCTGGTCCCGATCCTACTATGTCACCTGTACGAGTCCGCAGCCATGGAGGCATTTCTTGAGCACTGGGTCGAGGCCGTTCCACTCGACCGCCTCGCCGCCGCGTTCATATGGGCTGACGCTGAGCCCGAAGGTGCCCGGGCCCTGTTGGCCTACGACCGATGGCTGGCGATTCAGATGAGCAAGGACTCTCGCGACGAGCTCAAGACGCTGACGCACCAAAACCGGCGCGAGTCAGAGCTATTTCAGGACATCATGGAAATCGGAGCGGAGTTCGAGCGCGCGATCCTGGCTCTTCTTTTCGGTACGCGGCTCGCTCCGCTTGCGCAGCAGTACCTCGTGTTCTGAGCGCAGGCATCTCAGGCGCCAGAATCTCAGGGGGTTGCGAGTTTGCCTAGAAGGCCGGCCGACGTGAGTGCAATGATGGTTGCCTGGCGGCTGGCGTTGAAACGTCCGGCGACCGCTGAGAAGCTAAGGTTTTCCTGTGCGGCCCGCCGAATCGCCTCAGTGGGCAGGAGGAGCTCGGCGGCGAATGCGTTTGCCTCGACCTCAAGCTTGTCTGCCGGAACCCGGTGGCGCAGTATGGCGTGCCCGAGCTCGTGAGCCACCGTGAACCGTTGACGTGTCGGCGGGTCTCTGTCCGGGACCTCGATCGTCGTGTCATTGACGAGTCGCCCGCCGTGCTGGAAATGCCCATACTGCACGTCCAAGCCAGCGTCGCGGGCGATCGACACGACGTCGACGGGAATGCTCGACCCGTGCTCCTGCCAGAGCTTCCGGGCGGCGGCTCTGGCTGTGGGTGTATCGGGAAGCTCACGCGGGGTCGTGAACGACTCAAGCGGCACAAGTTGCCCTGGCTCGTCCTCGCTGCTACAGAAGGGGCATGGGTCATCGACGGTATAGCGGCCCTCATGCTCGACCCCGGCTGGCCCTGCGGCCGCCGGGCCTCCCTCCAAGCGAGCGCGGCAGTCGCTGCAGATCAGCTCGAGCGGCTCGGGGTCATACGCGTCCTCGGGGACGAGGGCCTCCTCTGCCCCGCACTCTGGACAATCGCCTTCGAGCTCGAACTGGCTTCGCAGCGCGATCCGTCCTCCGCACTGTCCGCAGACCGCTACGGTCATTGCCCACCGAGCGCCTTCGCCACCTTGGCGACGTAATCGCACGCAGCCCGCTCGCCCTGCTCGCCGGGGGCGACGTGTGCCGGTTTTGCGCGCGGGCGTCGCGTGCTCTGCCGGCGTCCGAGCGCGACGCCGTGGATCACGTCCGGTGGGCTGTAGTGCTCCAGCACCATTCGGTACAGGCCGTCGCGGACCCGTTCGCCCCAGCGTATGTGCAGCTCCGCCAGCAGCGCGGCGATCCTACGCGCCGGTACCTGGCCAAGCAGGTCGATCTCGCCCGAGGCCAGCTTGGATGCCCACGGTGCGTCGAGGATCTCATCGAGCGCGACGCCGAGCGCCGTGGACTGGCGCAGGATGATCGAGCTGAATGTTCCCCACTCGCTCAACGGATCCTCGTAGCTGGCATGCAGGTAGGCCGAGAGCGCGTGGGCGTTGTGCACACGCACCTGGAGACGTTCATCGGTTTCATCGAGCACCCACGGGCCGACCGGCAGGTGCGCGGGCGGGATCGAGGCGCCCTGAGCGGCTGCAGTGGAAAGCTCCTCGAGCTCGGTGAGCACGTGCTCGGGCAGGGAGCTCAGCCGTTGCGCGAGCTGGTCGGGTACGACGGTCCCCGTCAGCTTCGCTTGTGCAAGCACGGTGTAGCCGAGCACCTCGGCCGGGATGATCAGGTCCCATTCGGTCGCGACGCGGGAGTCCTCGCTGAGCGGGATCACCGCGACGGTGTCCTCGCTCACGAGCGCGGCGATGACCGCGAGCAGCAGCTGCTCATGCCCATCCGCGCTGGTGGCGCGCACACTCCACACATCTCCCGGACTCGCCCCCCGGTCCTCTTCGCCGCCGAGCAGGGCGTGATGCAGGTTCTCTGCCTCCCTCCAACTGGCGGGCCGGCTCCCAGGTGGCCGTGGGAAGGACGTTTGTGTGTGCTTAGGCTCAGCGGTCATTTCGCGCTCCTGTTCAACAGGTCGATCATTTGGCGTAGAACCCGTAGCTGTTCTTCGCGCTCTGGCCATCTCATCAGTGCGGCGGCGATCGCATCGCGCTCGTTGCTGATCGTCGCAGCCGAGCAGCGCAGGCGCTTGGCGGTCTCGCTCTGGCGGGTTTCGAGGTGAAGGTCATTGAGCACCTGGATCTGGCGGTCGGTGAGCGCGTCGAGGAGCTGCTCGGCGCTGCCCTCCTGCTCGTCGGGAACCGTGGGGCCGTCGACGCGGCGGATGCCGGGCGGCTCGCTCGTGCGAGGATCGTCACCGAGCTTACTCTCGTCCGGAAGCTCGGTGAAGGTCGGCTCGACGCCGTAGGCGAGCACGAGGCCACGGGTGAGCTGGTCCAGTGAGACGCCTCGGGCGGTGCGCTCGAGCATCTCGCTGACGTAGCGCTCCAGTTCGGCGGGCAAGAGGAACTGGGACTGCTTCTTGGCGAGCGGGTCCTCCTCGAGCGGTTTGAGCGCGATCGCGAAAACGTGCGCGATTAGCTCGGCGTCATCACCGGAGAAGATCGCCGCGGCGGGGCGGGCGCTGAGCGTCCAGCAGGTCGCTCCCGGGTTGCTCATTGCGAGCACCGGCTGGAAGCGGTCGGGGGCGGAGCTGAGGATCTCCTGCATGCGCTTGAACAGCTTCGTCGCCAGCCCGCGCCTGCGGACGTCGCTGGCGTACTGCTGCAGGTCGCCGGCGAGCATCGAGCGCAGAGCGCGCACGCTCGTCGCCTTGTCGATCAGGCTTGCCAGGCGTCCGTTCGCCAGCCGCGCGGCGCACCATCCGGCCAGCACTTCCTCCCTGTCATCTGGCAGCCAATAGATCTTGGCTCGCGGGTGCTTGCGGGCGATGTCGGCAAGCAGATCGAGCACCCTGGGGTCCTCACAAGCTCGGGGGCCGCCGGCGCGCTGAAGCGCGAGCAGGTCCCGGTCGGTGAGCGCGGTGCTCACGCGCGGGGGTGGGGGGTGGGGTTTTGATCGTTCACGTGGCTGCTTTCGTCCGGCGCTCCCGGCGGACCACGGCAATCGTTGCGGCCCTCTGCTGACAGTTACACGCAGGATCGGCGCGACGGCTCTGGCGGATCGCGTTCGTGGGTCCGTTCAGCGTCTCGTACTGAAAGAAGTTAGGCAACCCGTCGTCGATGCCCGCGTGGATGGCAAGCAGGCGCCCGACGGTCAGGCAGGCCGCCTGCTGGCTGACGAACGGGACCGAGGGCATGTAGTCCCCGCTGTCCAGGTCCGTGAGCTCGGCAGCGCGGACGAGCCCGCAGATCGGCGTTCCACGCTGTGCAGCGAGGATCGCGCGGGCTTTCTCGCTGGAGGCAGCTGCGATCAGCTGTTCGTCAACCACGGCGTCGCCGGGCGCCTGGGCGAGCCCGAGCGGTATCCCGAGGTCGGTGAGAGCCTTCGTCGGTGCGGGCGCCGCGCGCCTGGCGAGCATGCATGCGAGACACGGACCCTCGGCTCGGGCGTCGCGCAGACCGACGGCGGTATCGCCGGTCCCCGCGTCGAGCAGGCGGTCGGGCTGCAGGCGCTGTGCGTCGCGGCGGGCCTCGGGGCTGTCGAGGCCCGCGAGCACGATCGGGGTCCACGGCAGCTCGTCCGCGTCGATCGCCCGGATCGCGGCGTCTATGTCGCCCTCGTAAGGGTGACAGCGCCAGCCCGCGAAGGTGCGCTGCGCGAGATGTACCTTCGGCGTGGCGGCCATGACGTCGCCGTGATTGCCGAGCGTGTAGGTGCCGAGGTTCTCCGGTGCGTAGGTCTGGCGGTCGATCAGCACCACCGCTCCGCTACGGGCGAGCCGAGCGAGCAGGAGCACATGGGCGGTCCCGATAGCCCCGATCCCCGCGAGCGTGAGAGCGGGCTGCCAGTCGGTGGGCGTGGCGGGTGCGGCGTCGAGCTCCGCGCTCAGTGTGACGGGGCAGAACGCCAGCCGGTCGTGGCGAGCAGCGCGATCTTCGCTGATCCGCGCGGCGTCCTTGAAGACCTCGCCGGCCGCAAACGCGCACGCGAGCAGCACGCCTAGGATGCTCGGGGCGCGCAGCTGGGCAGGGGTGCCTTCGCGGTGCAGTCGAGCGCCGTGGCCGTCCGGGATGACGCGGATCTCCGCCGGACGGTCTCCGATCGCGATCTGGGTGGCGCCGCGCGGCGGCGTGGCGAGCTGAAGCTGGCAGCCGGGGCGCAGCTCGGCGGTCAGGCGGTTGAGCGGCGCGAGCTGGGCCGTGTTCAGGTCGCGCTCGTCGATCGTGATCCTGCCGGGGCCGCGCAGCAGTGTCGCGGCGAGCAGGTAGGTAGTTGGCAGCGCACCGGCGAGGGCCGGGTCGACGCGCAGGTGTATGGCAGCGGCGTTAAGGGTCTCCTCGAGCTCGCTCTCGTGCGCACCGGTGGCTTTCGCCGCGGCTCGTATCGTGCGTGACTGCTCAGCGCGCATCGATGGTCCTCTCGTCGAAGGTGATGATCGTCGTGTGGCCGGCGCTAATCGTGTAGGCAGGGACGGTCTGCCATCCGCGCCCGTCGTATCGCCACCATCCCCAGCCGGCGGGATCCAGCGGAGGGTGTCGGTAGGTAGGGATGACCGAGGTCGTGAAGCCCTCGACGGCGAACCCGTGGCGCAGATCGACCTCCGAGAGGAACGCTCTGCCAGCATGGGAGTGGATCTGCGCGACGATCTCCAACTGCTCACGGCGGGCATGCGAGAAGAGGTGGTTCAGTGCCCTGCCCGTGAGCGCGAACTGCTCGCGGCGGCGGGTCACCCCGGCGCTCCCCGCAAGCGCGAGCGTGCCGACGGTGTGAGCCCCGTGGGCGGCGAGCAGGAACATGCCAGTCTCGACGTCGTGGGCGCCGTGGTGGGCAACCTCGGCGCGGATCGCGAGCGCCATCGCGTGTGGGATCGCCAGCGTGCTCATCCGCGCCACCTGCCCTGGTATCCGGCGCTGTTGAGGTTTCGCTGCAACTCGCGCACGACCGCGAGAAAAGGGTTGCCGTCTGGTATCCATGCCTGGCTGCTCTGGGCCCAGTCGGGGTGAATGGCGAACCCCTCGGTGGTGAACGGCTTGCAGATGTCGAGTGATGTGGGGCGGTAGCCGGGGATGACGGGCCAAGCGGCTGGGTGGTCGAGTGGCCCGCCGATCTGCGTGGCGAACTTGACCGAGGGTGCGGAGCCGGGGTACACGCCCCAGGCGATGCGCGCGTAGAAGGCCTCCTGGGGCTCTGGGGCGGGATGGAATTCTGCCCACCACGTGCCGGGCTCCGTGGCCGTGGTGTCGTGCAGCGTGCCGCCGCGGCCGGCAAGAAAGTCGACCGCGGCAGGCGCGTCGGCGGCGAGGTTCAGCTCGCTTTCCCGGTCGAGGCTCATCCCTGGATGAGTTCCTTGACGAGCGTGAGCGCGAGCGTATCGACCTCGCCCGCGACCTGCCCGACGGTGTCCGTGTCGGGGAGGCGGGCGTCGTTCTCGGCGTCGTTGGTGAGGTAGTACTCGCTGCCCGGTTCCTCCTGAGCATGGAAGTGCTTCATCGCGTGAGTGCGCAGATTGCCGATCGTCTCGTGATCGTGTGCGTTGTGGTGGTAGTCGCCTCGTTTGGAGAGGGGAAAGGCGACAGTGACCTGCACCGTCTTGACCTTCGCTGTCGTGTCCTGCATGTCAAAACTCCTTGATTTGTTTCGGGCCGAGCCCGTCAGGCGCTGTTTGCGCTCTACCCTCCTCACACGCAGGATCGTCGTCGAGCTTCAGCTGCCCTTGTCGAATCCAATAGTCACGACTACATGGGGTCCAATTTGGGGTCCAATGTGAGCGCAACTCAGGAGCACCCAAACGCACTAAGAGCCAATAAGCACGGGCCCAGAGCACCGAGCAACGCCGGAACGGTCAGGCTGGGGGCCGGGCGGTCGCAGGTTCAAATCCTGTCTCCCCGACTAGAGGCAAAGCAAGTAATAGAGCCAAAAGCTCCGGCTAGCTCTGTCGAGAAGGAAGCCCCACGGGGAACAAACGGGGAACAATTTCTCGGACAACTTGCAAAATGGTCTCCATGCTACGCCGAGCGCCTCCGTCGTTTCCTTTCCCCGAGGAGCGCTGTAGCTGCCCGTCTCGAGGGGGATCGCTTAGCTTGGAGATCGATGCGGATCTCGACGCGTTGGGCATGGGATGGCAGTACGCGCGGTTGTCTGGCTGCCGTCTTCGAAGCCGAACGTCGCCGCGAATGGAAAGCCGCCGCGTGGGCAAGTGCCTGGTAGCAGGATGCCCTCAGGGTGGTAGGGAAGGTATCTGCCGCGAACTCGTTCGTAGTAGGTCAGGTGCTGTGGCCCGATCGTGGCGTGCAGTTGCACGACGGCGGCGTTCGGGGCGCCGGGGAGGGTCGGCACGGGCGGGATCGATATCTCGAGCTCACCGCCGAACGGCGCTGTGGCCGGCAGTATCGATCCTTCGAAGACGATTATCGTCGCGACCCCTTCGCCGCTGTAGGCGTAGAAGAGCAGCTGGACCCGCCCTTGATGGCGATGGGCCATGAAGATCAGGGTGTGGGCGGTCTGGGTGATGACTCCCGGGCCAAACGGCACCTCGACGATCACGGTGCCACGACCCATCTGCGATTGAGATGGGCATCCTTCCGGCCCCTCGATTTCGAGGATCGCGGGTGTGCATGTTGCGACGCCGAGGCCACTGGTGGCGAGGCCGAGGTTGGCGGGATAGTAGAGGTCGAGCGAGGACAGCGGGGCGGGGACTTGGCTTCTGGCGGTGATCGTGAAGCTGAATCCAAGCGTGGTGTCCTCGCTGAGGTGCTTGGGGGTAAATGAGGCGTTGAGCTGTGTGTGCTGGGCGCCGCTGGCTTGGGCTGGCATGCTCGCGAGCAGCGCGAGCGTGCCAGCACAGCGGAGTAGTGTGCGCACGGCTGACCAATCGCCGCTAAAACCCGCTCGCGTGGCCTGTGACCTGCACGTCGAGAACGTAGGTGTGGCGATTGAGCGTCCCGTACATCTTTCCCGATCCGGAGGCGTGGGTGTAGCGGCCGGTGCCGTGGTCGATCGACATCTTCCCACCGAAGCTTTCCCAGCCTCCCTTGGGTGTGGTTGCCTTCCCGCTGGCGTGGCCGAGCAGGTCTCCGCCTGACAGGTACAGGGTAAAGTGGGATGTCGCGCTGCCTACTTCTTCGAGGTCGAGGCTGATCTTGACGCGTCCTTTGAGCGTTCCTTCGGCGTTGCCTTCCTCGATCAGGGTGTTGCCGATCGCCTTGACACGGTGCAGTGTGGACTTGTCGTTGATTGAGATCGAGCGCGCAGCTCTAGCGCCCGACTTCGACGTTGCACGTGCGGCGTCCGGTGCGAGCGTAGCCGGGATCGCGCCGAGGAGGATCGCCGTGCAGGCGCAGAGGCGACGAGCGCTCGACCAGCTGAGGGCAGACGGCGAGTACGTCATCAAGCGGCGGCGTCTCTGCGCCTGGGCTGGACGCCGGCTTCCACCGAGATGTCCTGGGAGCGCTCGGAGAGGCGGTGCTCGATGCGCTTGCGTAGTTTCTCTAGCCATTCGAGTTTGGCGTCCAGCTGGGTGGTCACATCCTCATCGATCGCCTCGCGGGCGAGCGTTTCCCACTCGCTGGCGTTTGCGGGTAGGGAGCATGCTTCTTCGGTGGTGTAGGCGTTCAATCGGTCAACGCAGGCTTGTTTTGCGATCTCGATGTCCTTCAGCAGGCGGTGCGCGTCCTCGGGTCCTGTCATCGCGAGCTTGAGGTGGAGCGGTTCGCGGTGGGAGCGAGTGCTCGAGGGGCGCCCAGCGAGCCACTTCACGAACGCATGTTCGCCCACCGGCGTTATCCGGTAGCGCTTTGGGCCGCCGATGGTCTCTGGGGGGCCCAGGCTCTCCACCCAGCCTTTGCGCTCAAGGGTGCGGAGCATGTCGGATACCTGGCCTTGGTTGATCGCCCATCCCGGCCCGAACAGCTCGTCGAAGCGAGCCGCGATCTTGTAGCCATGGCTCGGCCCTTGCAGCAGCAAGCCCAAAATCGCATATCGAGTGTCTGGGACCATGATGGCTAATCGGCGTGGCTAATCGGCGGCCCCTGCTTCCGCAGGCTGCGACAATACTACATAAGGCAAGAGTCCATCAGGTAGTTTGAGTCTGTCACGGCGGCACGGTGTATCGTAGGTGCCCCATGGTGCTCGAGCTCAAGGACGTGGGAAGGGTCTTCAGACGAGGAGCGCGCCAGCTCGTGGCGCTCGATCGCGTTTGTCTGGCTGTCGAGCGCGGCGAGTGCGTCGCCGTCTATGGCGCAAGCCGCTCAGGCAAGACCACGCTGCTGCGTATAGCGGCCGGCGAGGAGACGCCCACCGCGGGGTCGGTGCGCTACGACGGCAAGGACCTGAGTGCTCTCAGCGAACGCCAGCGCTCGAGCCTCTTGCGCTCGGAGGTCTCCTGGATGCCGGCGTCACTGGACTTCCACCCCAGCCTGAGCGTGCTCGAGCAGGTCACGCTCGCCGGCTACATGGGCTCGCGGGACCACGCCCGCTCGGAGGAGGAGGCCCGCGGGGTGCTGAAGTCGGCCGGGATCGAGCAATGCGCCGAAGCGAGGCCGTGCGAGCTCTCTGACGGTGAGCTGCGGCTCACGGCGCTCGCGCAGGGGATCGTAAAACGACCGCGCCTGCTGTTGGCCGATGTGCCGGCAAGCGGTCTCGATCCGATCGAGCGCGACCGTGTCCTTGAGCTTTTGCGCGGCTACGCCTCGGAGCGCGACTCGGCGGTGCTGTTCAGCGCTGCGCACGCTGATGAGACGCTTCGCTGTAGCCGTCTTGTACGGCTCGATGCCGGACGTCTGACCGTCCCCTCGCCGCCGCCTGCGCGCGGCGAGGTCATCGAGTTTCCCGCACGCAAGGCGGCTGGCAGTGGCTCCGATGCTTGAGCTCGAGGGGGTGTGCAAGTCCTATCGCACTCCTGCGGAGGTCGTCGTCGCGCTGCACGAGGTCTCGCTCGTGGTCGAACCGGGCGAAGTCGTGGCGGTGTTGGGGCCAAGCGGCTCGGGCAAGAGCACATTGTTGGAGTTGATCGGGGCGATGCTCTCGCCGGATGCGGGCGTCGTCCGCTTTCGAGGCCGTGACCTGGGCGCGATGTCTGAGCGCGAGCGAGCTCGCCATCGGCGCTGCGATGTGGGGTTCGTCTTTCAGGATTACAACCTGTTTCCAGGCATGAGCGCGCTGGAGAACGTGGCCTTCCCGCTGTGGTTGAACCGCATCGGGTGGCGTGAGTCACGGGCGCAGGCGGGCGCCCTGATCGACCAGGTGGATCTCTCTCACCGTGCCGGCTTTCTGCCGGCACGGCTGTCCGGTGGGGAGCGCCAGCGCGTCGCGGTCGCGCGTGCACTCGCGGTCAAGCCGAGTCTCGTGCTCGCCGACGAGCCCACCGGCAATCTGGACACCGCGCGCGGCGAACAGGTGCTCTCCGCGCTACACGACCTCGCCCAAGACCAGGATACGGCCGTGATCCTGGTGACCCATGACACGCGTGCGAGCGGCTACGCCGACCGCATCTGCGAACTGAGGGACGGGTGCCTGCACGCACGCGTGGACGACGAGCGGCTTGCGACGGGCTGATCGTGCAGGCGAGCAGCGTCAAAGAGCTTGCAGCGAAGAGAGACTCGGGCCCGACGCGGGTGACGGAAGGAGGGGAGGGCTCTCGTCGTTACCACCTTCGCTTTCTGCCGATGCTCCTGCGCCTCTACTGGTACCGGCTGCGTCAGCAGCCGGCGCAGGAGGCGCTGGCGCTGATCGGCATCGCTGCCGGCGTCGCGCTGATTTTCGCTGTGGAGATCGCCAATACTTCTGTGCCGGCCTCCGTACGGGATCTCGAGCGCGGCATCGCCGGCGGCGCAAGCGTTGAAATCGCTGCTCGCTCGCCGGAAGGCTTCGATCAAGGGCTCGTAACCAAGGTTGGGGAAGGTCCGGGAGTCGTAGGCGACGCTGGAGTTCTAGACGCTCGCGTCACGGTGATCGGCCCTCACGGTCAGCTCCCCTTGACTCTAGTGGGTGCCGATGCCGGCATCGCCGCGATCGGTGGGCCGCTCGCGCGCAATTTCCCGTGGCGGACGCTTACAAGCGCTGCTCCGGCGGGCGTGCAGCCCGCTGCGCTCGCCAGCCGGCTGCAGGGCGCACACGTGGATACGATCGCGCTTCCCGAAGGTGCCGCACGGGCGCTGGGTGCCTCCGTTGGTCAGCTGCTTTCGATCAACGTTGCCGGGCGCTCGGTCGTCGTGCTCTGCGGCGGGATCTTGAGCGCGCAGCAGGTGGGTGCCGCGGCCGAAAGCCCGATTGCGGTCGCGCTGTTGCCCGCGGTGCAGCGGATCACAGGCCTTACCCACCGCATCACGCGTATCCTGGTCTTGTCCCAGCACGGACGGGAAGCGCTCGCGAGACGCACCCTGACCCAGCTCTTTGGCAGCACGCTCAATGTGCGCTCGAGCGATAGCGAAGTCACCCTGCTCGAAGCGGCGACACGCTCCTCAAATCAGGTCGCGACCCTGTTCACCGCGTTGAGCGTGATCGTGGGGATGCTGTTTGCCTACAACGCGATGCTGCTCTCGCTTCCCGGGCGGCGACGCTACGTGACGCGTCTGCGCAACCAGGGCGCGTATCGCTACGAGCTGGCCAGTCTTATGGCGCTTGAAGTCCTCGCTCTGGGGGTTGTGGCATCGCTCGTCGGGCTCGTGCTTGGTGACCTGCTCTCGGGCAGCGTATTTGGGTCGGTGCCGGGTTATCTCGCGTCGGGCTTTGCGATTGGCACCCAGCGCGTGATCACCCCGGTGGCGGTGCTGGTTTCGATCGGCGGTGGCATGCTCGCGGCGATCGTTGCGGCCATCGGTCCCGGGATTGGCACGCTGCGGGGGCGGCCACTGGAACAGACAAGCGAGTCCGGGGAGACCTCACCATCGCTTGGGTGGTTCTCGGAACGTGCGGGGCTTGCCGTCGGGATCACCGCGATTGTCGCGACGATCGCGGTCGCACTGCTTGTTCCCGGTAGCAGCCTTGTCGCGGTCGGTGCTCTGGCGGTCGGGCTCGGCTTCGTGCTCGCGCCGACCGTGCCGTGGCTCATCCAGCGCTGCGTTGGAGTGTCGATTCGTCTGCGCAGCCCGGCCGCTTATGTCGCCACGATCGAGCTGAAAGCCGCACCAATGCGCGCTACGGCGGTCGCCGCAACCGGCGCGATCGCGGTCTACGCGATCGTCGCGATTGGCGGCACACTCAACGACATCCGTCGAGGAGCAGAAGCGGCGACACGAGACATCGTCGGAGCTGCGCCCGTCGGAATCTTGGCAACCAGGTTGGAAGACGATCCATTTCCAGTACAGCAGTTCAAGCCGGCGCCGGCGTTGGCGCACCTTCGGTCGGTGAAGGACGTTGCCTGGACTGAACTGCTCCAGGGTTCGTTTCTTGACGCCGGCAACAGGCGCCTCCTCGTGATCGCCAAGCCACCAGATGATCCGAGCCCCGTGCCCTCCTCACAGATCATCGCAGGGTCAGCGAATAGATCGGCAACCTTGCTCAGGCGGGGAGGCTGGGCGGCGTTGTCCGCAACGGTGGCGTCCGAACGCGGCCTTCATCTCGGCGATCCATTTGTTCTGCCCACACCGTCGGGATACGAGACGTTTCGAGTGGCGGCAACCATCACCAATTACGGGTGGCCGCCTGGCGCAATTTTGATGAACAGCAGGGATTACACTCGCTTGTGGAAAACCAAAAGCGTTACAGCTATACGTGTTGGCCTGCATCCCGGTGTAGAGGCTGCGCAGGGTCGCCGGGTCGTCGAAGAGGCGCTTGGGGGAACGGGTCTGACTGCCAGGACAGGGCGCCAGGATGAGGCCAGCGTACGCGCGGTTACAAACCAGGGGCTGGCGCAGCTGGGCCAGATCTCCACGCTTCTGCTGATCAGCGCGGTGCTCGCGGTTGTAGCGGTGATGTCGGGATCAATCTGGCAGCGCCGGGGACGGCTGGCCACGTTGAAGCGGCTAGGTATGTCAAGGGGTGGATTGGTGGGCACCATATACATCGAGACGGGTATTGTCGTGTTGCTCGGGTGTACGATCGGCGCCGTGTTTGGCCTGGGGGCTGAGCCGCTCGCCACGCAATACATACGCGAGAGCACCGGGTTCCCCGAGATTTTCTCGCCGGCGTTTAGGCTTGGCTTTAGCACGCTCGCGGTGTCTGCAGCGCTGGCGATACTTGCCACGGGACTGCTAGGCTATCTTGTGACACGTCGCTCGATCATGTCGAGGTCCGTCGCGTAAGGAGAGGCTAATGGAGCTTGCGAGTCTTGACGCAGAGCTGCGGACCGACGTTCTTGAGGAGGTATGGAGCTATGCCGTCGGCGGCTCAAGCAAGCAGACCCGCTCAAAGGTGCTGTTATCTGCCGAGGCTACAGCACGCGCAGGCAAGGGTGACGCGTGTGCACGCACCAACATCGCAGCAGCCGCCGTTGAGATGTTCCATCTCGCGACTCTCCCACACGACGATGTGATGGACGACAGCAGCCTCAGGCGCGGGGTGGAAAGCCTGCCTGCCCGCTATGGAGCGCCGCTTGCGGCTGCCGCCGGTGGGCTGTTCTTCGGCAGGGCCTTGACGCTATTTGCCCGCTGCGGACAGGATGCCGTCGCGATCGCCGTGGAAGCGACAGGGCGCGTGTGTACAGGCCAAATGCTTGAGCTGCAAGATCGGTATAACACCGCCAGGACGCCAGAGCGCTACCTTGAGGCGATCATGGGCAAGACGGCGGGCATGTTCCGGCTCGCCGCCGAACTCGGAGCGATGCTCGGGGGCGCCGATGAGACAGCGCAACGCCATCTCAAACAGTATGGGATCGCGTTGGGTGTTGGGTTTCAGCTTATCGACGATATTCTCGATTTCACGGGGAACCAGGAGCAGATGGGTAAGCGATGCGGCAACGATTTGAGCAACGGCAACTACACACTGCCAGCGATCTACGCGCTTGAGGAAGATCCAACGCTGGGCTCGCTCCTGCAAGAAGACGCACCGACCGAAAATATGGTCAACCAGGTACTCGAAACAGAAGCGATCACGCGCGCGAGCGTCGGTGCGCAAGGCTGGATCTCTCAGGCCAAGGATGCCGTACGGGCGATGCCGGAAGCTCAAGGACTGCTTTTGATTGCGGACACAGAGTTCGAACGATTGAGCGCTTAGTCATGACGACGAACTTGCCCGTGCTGGATGAGGCGGAGATCGCGGTCGTCGGTGCTGGCCCGGCGGGATCGATCGCCGCGTTCACGTTGGCGGAGCGCGGGCATGATGTGATCCTGATCGATAAGCGTTCATTCCCGCGGGACAAGGCGTGCGGGGATGGACTTACCAGCTCGGCGGTTATTTTTCTGCACGAGCTCGGGCTGGAGCAGGTTCTCGCTGGTGCGCAGCCAATCGACGCCGCGCGAGTCTTCGTGGACTGGCGAGAGCGTGAATCAACCACGATGAACGCTGGCTCACCCGGCCGGCCGCGCCATGCGTGCTGCATACCTCGCAAACAGCTCGATCACGCGCTGGTCGAAATGGCCTGTGCTGCGGGCGCGCGTCTGGTGCATGGATATGTGACGCAACCGTTACGGAGCAACGGGAGCGTGGTTGGCGTCGAGCTCACGCGCGGAGCCGGGCAGCTGGCGATTCACGCGCGCCAGGTCGTAGCAGCCGATGGCGCTACCTCACGCCTTCGCCGCCAGCTGGGCGGACAGCTTTCCCAGCCAGAAACATTTGCGTATGCCGTGCGTCGATACGTTCGCAGCGACCGCCAGTTCACCCCGGCATTTGAGATATATGCACCCCTTCCAGACGGTGTGATGAATTACGGCTATGGCTGGGTTTTCCCAGTTGGCAAGGAGGTGGCAAACGTCGGTGTTGGCTACCTGAGCACGCGTGGATTGCCGCATCCGCGGTCCATCAACGAGCTTCTCGATTCATTCTTGACGGCACTGCAGCGATACCAGGGCGAGCGTCTGGGCAACCTTGATCCGATCGGGCGAGCGATCGGGGGTTCGTTTGGCGGCGATTTCGCAGCCGAGCGCTGTCAGCTTGAAGGAGTCCTCTTCCTGGGCGATGCGGGGCAGACAACAGACCCTATTACGGGCGAGGGGATTGATCAGGCTATGAGGAGCGCCCACACCGCCGCTCTAACCCTAGATCACGCAATACGGCGACATACAAGGCGGATAGAGGTCGGCCGGGCGATCGGGCACGCAAATCTCAGGCTTGGTCAGGACAGCTCGATGATGGCTCGCCTGGCTCACGAGCTTCTGAAGCGACGTGCCACACAGCCGGCGGGCTCGGCAGGTCTACTGGGCGCCTCGGGTCCACTGCTCTCAACCGCGGCCGCGATGCTGACCGCGGACACAGCGCACCCCTCGCCAGTGACTACGCCCGTCGGAGAGCTGGCGTTGCGACTCGGTTGTATTGATCATCTAGTCGCGCTCAACGAGCGGCTGCGCGAGGAGATCCACAGCGATTTCACTCTGGCCGCAGAGCTGCTCCAGCGCGAGGTGTGCGCCGGTCTCGGTCCGGTCGCGGCGCTCACGGTCATCGCCAGCGAGCTGGCCTGTGGGTCAAAGCCAAACAGTCAGTCGGTGGATGCCGCGCTGTGTGTCGAGCTGCTTTCCGCCTTTCCCACCATGCTGAGCCGCATGGGCGCCGCAGACACCCCATATGCGAGCACGAACAACACGATGGCGGTGATGATCGGTGATTACAGCCTATGCCGGGCGCTGGCCTGCGCCCCCGACCTTGGCGCGGAGGTCAGCGAGACTCTTGGTGAGGCGATCGAAGCCAACAGCGAGGGGGTCGCGCTGCTCGTGCGTGACCGGGCCCAGGTAGCGCGTCCGGTAGAGCGCTACATCGAATGGGCACGCCTCACTAGCGGCACCAACCTCTCACTCGCCGCCAGCCTCGGTGCCCATCTAGCTGGTGCCGACCCCGCAGCGTTGGACGCCCTTCGAGCCGTCGGCGAGAGCCTCGGAGTCTCGGTACAGATCTGCGAAGACATCTTTGCGCTAGAAGGAGATGACCCGGTGACCGGCCGTCATCCTCGCAATGCGCTGGAAGAAGGCCACTTTTCACTGCCGATCCTACTTGCGCTCGTCGAGGACTCGCGTCTAGCTCCTCTCTTGGTAGGCAAAGATGAGAGCGCGGAGTGGGATGCGATAGTCGACCTCATAAGGCAAGGACACGGACTGACTCGGGCCGCCGAGATTGGCAAGCGATATACCGAGCAAGCCAAGAGGACAGCGGTTGAAGTGGCAGGCGACGACAGCCCGCTTGCGGCGCTATGTGAGCTGCCGGAGCGTAGTCTCGCACCGTTCGCCTTATTGTCACCCGTTGAGCCTGAGTTCCACCGGCTGCGGCTGCGCCGTATGCCTGTCGGTGAACAGCGCCAAGCAACCGTAGAGCGGATGACCTTTAACCCTAACGGTTAGGGCTAACCGTTAGCCCTAACCGTTAGCCCTAACCGTTAGCCCTACACCTTGACGGCGGCGCTGGTAGCGCCTAGCGTCAATAGATGTGAACGCGGGCGACGAGGCGACAAGGGAGAACTTGACGGTCACGGGCGGCGTGGGCAATCCGCGAGGCGTCGCCCGAGCCCGCGCGGGCGCCGCCTGCGATGCTCGACGTGGAGAGGGAGAGGCCCACCCCACACGCGGTGCATGGTCCGAGGGCGGACGCCTGCGGTGCGTCGTTGCGCAGCGTGCCAGCGCGGGCCGGGCGTGTAGGGTTGCGCCCGGCCCGCACACTCTTCTGCGCCAACGATCCCAGGGGTCTACCTATCAGTCGACCGGCCAGCGGGTCGGCGGCGATCTCCTCGCCATCAAGGAACATTGGCGATGACGAAAGGCGGGAACACGAACGCCGACGGCATCGGGAGGTCTCCCGTCGCGGGCGAGGGTCGAGGCGGGCCTCGGATCAGTGGCCAGCTGCTGCTGGACACACCCGATCCCGAGGTGCTGGCCACGCAGTTGATCGGCGCAGCGATGCCCGCGACCCATCTGCAATGGGCTGAGGACAACCCCGACGCGCCGCTCGGGCCGCACGCACGGCGCAGCCTCGCGTTGCTCGCCGCGCGCGAGCCACTGATCGTCTACCTCACCCCTTCAGAAACGCACCAGGAGACGCCCACCGCAGAGACGATGGGCCGCGCCTTCCGAGATCAGCAAGCTACGCTGCAGGATCTTGGAGCGCACGTGATCGGCGTGAGCACCCAGTCGCTGGCCGAGCAGCACGACCGCGCGGACATCGAACTGTACTGGCAGACACTGCTCTGCGACCAGCGGCTCGTTCTCGCATGCACACTTGGGCTACCCGTCACGATCCACGACGCGAGAGTCGAGTATCAGCCGCTCGTGATGATCGTTGAAGACGGCGCCATCGCGCACGTGATCTACCCGGTCGAGTCCCCCGACGCGAGCGCGCACACCGCGGTGCGGTGGCTGACCGAGCACACACAGGGCGCCCGTGTCTGCCCTCACCCCGCTACGGGGGAGTCGGGTGGGGATGACGAGGAACACGAGCGCTTCTGATGCTGGTGTGGCTGTGGGGGACGGAGAGTTGCGTGATAGTAGACGCGCCCTAGCCGCCGTGGTGACAGAAAAGCGTATTCGTGAACTGCGCGAGTTCGCGATGGCGCTCAAACGATCAGTTAATGGCCTGTTCCACGGCGCGCGTCTGGTTGAGCCGCCCTGGGTTTGACTCCGTCAAACACAGGATGGCTCACGCGCATAGATATGTGACGCAACCGTTATGGAGCAACGGGAGCGTGGTCGGCGTCGAGCTCCGAAACGGGGACACTCCACAACGCCCGATAGTTAGCCCTAACGGTTAGCCCTAACGGTTAGCCCTAACGGTTAGCCCTAACGGTTAGCCCTAACGGTTAGCCCTAACGGTTAGCCCTAACGGTTAGCCCTACATCTTGACGGCCTCGCTGATGACGCCTAGTGTCCGTAGATATGAGTTCTCTTGGAGGGAAGGACACGGACGATCTTGGTCGTCCTTCGGCGAGCGATCGACCGTCCTGCAGGCATGATGAGTGGCGCAACAGGCACCACGATCTTGGGGAAATACAAGCTTGCTCTTCTGTGCTTCCCAAGCTCCAACGCCTTCATCCCTCCAGAAATAGGCGTTGGCAGGCCATCACCGGGACGATCTCCCTCAGTCTCGGTGAAGGCTATGGTGGCCGCGGCACACGCGGTCGGGACCGACAGGGAAGAGGGCCCTCGGGGGAGACGAGGCCCCCTTCCTTCCCGCTGCAAAACGCAGAAGACCGAAGCACCTTGCTGTGGCCTGTGATCGGCGATGAAGAGCGTAAGACGGGGGCAGCTTGATGCCGCGCACAGCGTCACGCTCAAAGCCACTGGATCCTGAGCACCCCGGCAAGTTCTCCTCATCGCTTATCGCCGGCCTTGCAATGCTCATGTGCTTCACCGCTGAGCACCCAATACGGGGGATCGCAGACTTGGCAGAGGAACTCGACTTGGGCCGCTCGACCACTCACCGTTATGCAGCCACACTGACGACGCTTGGCTACCTCGAGCAGGGGCCATCGCGTAAGTATCGGCTCTCCCCGCGCGCAGCCGACGTCGGGCTCTCGCTGGTCGACTCGATCGTGGTCCGCCGGGTAGCCCGCGATCATTTGAGGGAGCTGAGGGCCCAAACCGGACGCACCGTACGCCTGGGGGTGCTCGGGGGTACCGAGGTTACCTACATCGATCGATGGCAGGGGTGTCGCCAAGGGCAGTACGAGGTCGATGTAGGTATCGGGCTGGGTACGCGCCAGCCCGTCCACTGCACTGCCTCGGGCAAGGCGCTCCTGGCGCGCCTGCCCGAGGTGGAGCAGCGGGAGCTGATCACCGAGCTCCGTTTGACCAAGCGAGGCCCCAAGACAATCGCCACCAAGACCGCCCTGCGCGCGGAGCTTGAGCGGATTGTCGCGGGAGACGTGGCGCTGGAAGACGAAGAGCTGCTAGCTGGCCGACGCGCGCTTGCGGCAGTGGTCTTCGACGCCGAGGGCGCCCCGATCGCAGCCGTGGAACTGGCGGTCCCCGCGACTGCCTACGCCCGCGAGCGGTTGCTGGAGGAACTCGGCCCCGAGGTGACCGCCGTGGCGCAGCGCATCACCGCGGCGTTGGGGGATGAGGCGAGAAGAGAACCGCAACGTCTGTGACTGGTATGTAGAGATGAATGTAAAACCAAAATCCTTTTTTATTTTTATTCTCGGACTAGCATTAGCTGTAGGCCTATCCTCGTCCATCTCCGAGGCCCGTGCGCTTCCCGACAACCGCGCTTACGAGCTCGTCACGCGCGTCGCGAGTAGTGCCGGGGCCGAAGCGGTCGGGCTGACGCCTGATTTCCTGGCTGGCTCGATCGCGGGCGGGGCCGTCGATTGGGAGGGCTTCGGCGGCTGTTGCGGGGCGAGCTCGGGCTCGCTGAACCTGTTCCAGTCCGTGCGCGGGCCTATGGGGTGGCAGACGCGGGCGCTGACGCCTAAGCCGAGCGAACAGCTGAGCGGCTTCTTCGAAGAGCAGGCGCCGATGGCCTGGACGAGCGAACTTGACCGCACGGTCTTCGCAACGCCTGTCCCGTACGCGGCCGGCGACCGCCGGCCGCACGGCGCGCACGCGTACGATCTCTATTTGCAGGATGCCTCGGACGGCGCATTGAAGTGGCTATCACAGGGCCCGTCGGGTACGGGGTCGAGCCCGGTGTCAGCGAAGTTCGACGGCGCGACCCCAAGTCTGAGTAAGGCCGTTTTTAGCAGCGCCGAAAGCCTCACACCGAATGCCGAGGGCCTTGGCTCGGAGAACAAGCCGCCACAGTACCTCTATCTCAGGAACGTCGCGGCTGAAACGACGAGTTTGTTGGATGTGAATAACTCTGGTTCACTAATAAGCTCTTATGGCGCGACGCTCGGCAACGGCGACTGGCTACACGAAGACCTGGTCCCCGCCGACTACATGGGCACAACGACGAACGCGATTTCGCAAGATGGCGCCAAGGTCTTCTTCGAGGCACCGCCTCCCGAAGACGAAACCGAGGGCGCGAGCGGCGCGCACCTCTACATGCGCGACCTGAGCACCGGTGTTACGACGCCGCTCGACGAACCGAGCTCAAGCGGATCGGCACGCTACGAAGGCGCCTCGACCGACGGGTCACTGGTCTTTTTTACAAGCAACGAGGGCCTCGACGGCGCGCCGGGAACGAACGAACTGTACGAGTTCAACACGACCTCCGGCGCGATTGGCCCGGCCCCGGCAATATCGGAGATTGCGATCGGCGGCCGCAAAGGAGTTGTTGGAGTGACAGCGATCGCAAATGATGGCGGGACTGTCTACTTCGTTGCCGACAGCGTGCTCGCATCCAATCAGAATCCGCGCGGCGCGAGCGCCATCGCGAACGAACCGAACCTCTACGCTTACGCCACAGCCTCAGGCCAGACGACGTTTGTCGCCACAGTTGCGTGGCCGGACGTGAGCGCGTGCGACCCTAACTGCGCCAGCGAACACCTTGCCGGCCTAGTGGCCCAGCCTGACACCGCGCGGCCTGTCTACCCGACCCCTGACGGCTCCGTGCTCGTGTTCGCTTCCAGCGCCGGCATCACCGGGCCGGCCGGCGATCCGCGGACGACGCTTAGCGAGGAAGCGAACGGGGGCGAACGCACGCTGCAGGTCGCGAGCACGAGTGGCTTCGCGGCGGGGCAAGCGATCGCAATCGGCGGCAGGGGCCCCGAAGAGGAGCTCGACACGATCGAAGCAGTTCATCCGCCAACCGAGATCACACTCAGAGAATACGGTGGCCCCGACGGCTACCGTGGCTTGGCCCAGTCGCACGCCGCCGGCAGCCCCGTGACAGGTCTGATCGAGGATGTATACCGCTACTCGGCCCCGGCGGACTCGCTCGAATGCCTTTCCTGTTCGCCCTCGGAAACGCCGGCCGGCAGCTCTCTGCTTGGGCCCTCCGAAGCCGGTGGCAGCTACGCCCCTGACGGGCGCTTGGCGCCGATGAGCGAAAACGGCGCCCAGGTCTTCTTCCAATCCCCGAACGCGCTCGTCCCCGAAGTGCCGCCCCCATCGCCGGGCGCCGGCGCGCCGCCGGACAACGTCTACGAGTGGGAGAACGGCCAGATCCAGCTGATCTCAAATGGGTTGAACTCAGGCTATGAGCTCGACGGCGCGACACCCAACGGTGATGACGTCTTTATCAGCACTCATGCCCAGCTGACGGGTATCAACACCGGCGGCGATGTGGAGATCTACGATGCCCGCGTCGACGGTGGCCTGCCCGAAACACCACTCGAAGCGCAGCCGTGCTCGGGCGAAGTGTGCCGCGCGAGCGCGCTGAGCGGCGGAATCACGCTGGTCGGCCTGCTCCCGGGCAGCGCGATCCTCGGTGCAACGGGCGGCCTGGAAGAACAGGGACCATCGGTGCTCCCGAAACTCGCAGTCGCCCGCGTCACCGCCGCGCAGCAGCGCCGCTTCGCGCGCACCGGCCGCCTGGTCATCACCGTCGCCGCCACCGTTCCCGGCACGATCGGGGTCACCGCGAGCACTCACCTGCGCAGCAAAGTGCTGAGGGTCGCGCGCGCTACCACAACGCTTAAGGGTGCCGCTACCGCTCGCTTGGCGCTCACCCTCGACCGTGCGGCGCGCAGGCTGCTCGCGCGCGCCGGCACGCTGGCATTGCGCATCGAGGTCCGCGACTCCGACGGCGCCACGCCCACGAGTATCGCGCTCCTGCTGCGCGCATCGGCCTCCACCGCGCCGAGGAGCCACAGGCGCCATGCCTAGAGCATCCCTCTTAACGCTAGCGCTCGCGTTCGCGATGGCACTGCTCTACGCCTCGCCCGTGCTCGCCGCAGCACAGTTCGAAATCTCGTCGTTCACCATGGCGTCATCGAGCTCACAGGCCGGTGCGCACCCGAACCTGGGGATGTCGTTTGGGTTTGCCACCGAATCGCTCGGCAACCCCGTAGGCCAGGCGCGGAATACAACCGTCTCGCTGCCAAGCGGCCTGATCGGCAATCCCCTAGCCAGTGACCGGTGCTCGCAGGCGACCTTCCGGGAACTCGGCTGTACGCCGAACACCCAAGTCGGGGTGCTCGAAGCCTCATTCGTCGTATGCCAAGGCGTCGCTACCCAGCTCACCGCAGAAGCTGTGGTCTCGGCCACGGCCCAGACGATAACCGTGACCAGCACCAACGGCCTGTGTGCAAGCGAAGGCCACAACACGCTCACGATCGGCACTGGCTCCTCAGCCGAAACCGTGCAGATCGCCTACGTACTCAACGAAACCACCCTTCAACTCGAGGCACCGCTCGCGCACGCCCAGCCCGCCGGGGCACCCGTCGTCCAACGAGCCCAGCCCGTTTCCGTGCCGATACCGCTTTTCGATCTGGAACCGACGGCTGGGCACGCCGCCACATTCGGCGCCTCATTTTTGATCGTGAACATACTCGTGCAGATCAACGTCACACCCGCGGGTGGTTTGGTCGCGAAACTCGAAGAACTCTCCACGCTACTGCCCCTTCAAGCAGCAACACTGACCCTGTGGGGCGTCCCGGCGAGCTCCGAACATGACCCTGAACGCTGCAACCAGTTCGTCTCGGCCTGCGGGCTGCAGGGCGGGGAAAAGGAGCCATTCGTTACCAATCCCACCGATTGCGACGCGTTGCCGCCGGAAGCGCAGCTGAGCGCTGAATCATGGTCAGGACAGCCGGCCAGCGCAGCCACGACGCTGCCGCCGATCACCGGCTGTCGGGCGCTGCGCCTGGCTCCCTCGCCCACCCTACGCGTGACCCCCGCCACGACCGCGCCCGACACCCCTTCTGGTTATCGGATCAACCTGCAGGTGCCCCAAAACAGTGAACCAGGAAATGTAGCCACCCCAGCGCCTAGCGCCGTCGAAGTCACGCTGCCCGAAGGCGTCTCGCTCTCGCCCGCGTTCGCAAATGGACTACAGACCTGCAGCGAAGCGCAGTTCTCTGCAAACGAATGCCCGTCCTCGGCGCTCATTGGCAGCGTCGAAATAGCGACACCGCTACTCGCCGAACACCTCACTGGCGGCCTCTACCTCGCGACGCCCACGAGCGCCGCGAAATACAGGGTCTTTCTCACAGCCAGCACCTCCAGTGCGATGATCCGACTGGCCGGTCAGATCGAGCCGAACGCAGCCAACGGCCAGGTCACGGCCGCCTTCGAAGAGCTCCCGCAGCTACCCTTCAGCGAACTGACGCTGAACCTCTTCGGCGGTCCCAGCGCGCCGCTCGCGAACCCCCAAAGCTGCGGCCCGGCAACGAGCACCGCCCGAATCACCACATACGCCGGCCAGAGCGCCGAACGGTCATCGACGTTCACCGTCGATGGGAACGGCGCTAGCGGCGACTGCTCTGCCGCCAGCCCGACTTTCGCGCCCCGCTTCGTCGCTGGCACCATGATCCCACTCGCCGCCGGCTTCAGCCCTTTCATGCTCACCATCTCCCGGGAAGATGGTGAACCAGACATCGCCCGGTTCACCGCCCAGCTCCCTCCCGGCCTGCAGGGCATGCTGGGGAACGTGACCCTCTGTCAGGAACCGCAAGCTGCGCAGGGCTCCTGCGGCCCGGCCGCCAAGGTCGGGACTGCCACGATAGCCACTGGCGCGGGACCGCAGCCACTCTCGCTAAGCGGTCCCGTCTATCTCACCGGCCCCTACGACGGAGCACCCTTCGGGCTCTCGATAACGGTTAACGCCACCGCTGGGCCGTTCGACCTCGGCACGGTCACGATCAGGGCGCGCGTGCTCGTGAACCCATCAACGTTCGCCCTGACGATCGTCTCCGATCCGCTGCCCCAGATCCTTGAAGGGATCCCGCTACGCGTGCGCTCGCTCGCGATCGAATTGAACCGACCCGACTTCCTATTCAACCCCTCTGACTGTAAAGCCCAGCAGATCGCCGCCACGGTTACCGACAGCGAAGGCACCGTTGCAACGCTGACGGAGCCCTTCCGCGTCTCAAGGTGTGCTTCGCTGTACTTTGCGCCCAAGCTCACCGCTGCCGCTGCGAAGGCCACCGCCCTCGGCGATGGCGCGAGTCTCGCGCTCACGATCGTCAACCCCGCTGCTACCAGTCGCCCAGGCGCGGCGATCAGTTCGGGAGTCGTCGAGTTGCCCGCCGCTGGAACTGCGAATATGAGTTCGATCATCATCAAACTACCATCGCG
Source organism: uncultured Solirubrobacterales bacterium (assembly GCA_963764915.1). GTDB lineage: Bacteria > Actinomycetota > Thermoleophilia > Solirubrobacterales > Solirubrobacteraceae > Palsa-744. Next base: position 347,920 of record CAVXUO010000001.1, read on the forward strand.
TCTGCGACCTCGCCTTGCTGCGCTACAACATGCTTGTATGGCCGCTACATTTTTCGCTAATCCGGGAGCATGTCCAGCACAGTCGATCGTCGGAAGAGTAACAGTAAGCACCCCTGTACTGCCCTCAGTCCTGGCTGGGCCAGCGTATCTTGTCTTTCATAGCGGTACTGAGTACCCCGAGCTGATGATTGTACTCCAAGGTGACGGTGTCGCACTCGAGCTTGACGGACAACTCAACATTTCAAGTAGAGGAGTCGTGAGCGGTACGTTTAGAGGACTACCTGATGTGCCAGTGAGTAGATTTCGATTGGATCTACTCCAGGGTGCTGACTCGATACTTGGTGCTAGCGCAAGTCTTTGCTCCAAGGCACCATATATCACCTATAAGATCACTGGTCAGAATAAAGCTCAGATTGAGCATACAGCAAGGGTTGTCATCGACGACTGTCGTGCGGCGCGACGCTCAGGCCACGGGCGACTCACCAACAGCGCCTTTCCGGGCGCCGCTCCATGACTCTTTGTTCCCTCCGGCGAGCGGTACTTGCCATTTTTGTAGTAGCCGTCTGCGTGCCAGCATATGCGGCTGCATCCCAGGCGAGTAGGCTAAGTGCGAAGTTTGAGCCCGATAGGGTCGGTACGACCGCAACGATCGAGATCGGCTTTCAACTTGGAGTCGGCAATGACCAGCAGCCGCCGTCGGCCCTGATCGGTGTTGAAATTCTTTTGCCAGCTGGCGTTAGCTTTAGCACGAGCGAACTGGGACTGGCAACTTGTAGTCTAAGGGCACTGGAGAAAGGGGGCTTGGATAAGTGTTCGCCAAATGCGGTTATGGGACACGGTAGCGCTCTCGTTGCAGTCCCCGACGGTCCTTTCACGATTTACGAGTCGGTCAAGTTAACAGTTCTTATGGGGCTACCTACGGATAAGCATACCGCATTATTGTTTTATGCAACTGGTAGCTCGCCAGTGCTCGCCCAGTTTGTGTTCCCAAGCGTTCTGCTAGGTGATTCTGGGCCGTTTGGAACCGACCTGGATACCACGGTGCAACCTATCCCGGGGTTGCCTGGGGAACCCGATACAAGGGTGGTCCGGATGAATATGAATATTGGACCTATGGGTTTGACTTACTACAAGCATGTAAATGGAGCAATAGTCGCTTTCGTACCCCAAGGGATAGCACTGCCTCCGAAGTGCCCCGCTGGCGGCTTTCCATTCGCCGCCAGATTTATATTCCAGAATCACGCATTGGAATCGGCGACAAGTGCGGCACCGTGCCCACACGCCGTAGAACACGTTAGTAGTGATCCACGTCCACAAGGAGAGCGGTGATATATGTCATCTACCGTATTGCATCGTTCATCGGGTCGTCGTCTGTGCCCTATAGCTGCAGTAGTTGGGACAATCTTGCTGGGTGTCGGCGTGTATCTGGCGCACGTCAATATGAGTGCGGCCAGTCGCCAGTTGGCTACGAATGCCAAGGTGCTAACACTAAATGACACATCGCATATGCGGCTCGTGAGTAAGCATGGCCCGATAGTGAGCGAGCGTGGGGAAGCGACGGGGAGCATACCGTTTTCGCCTCTAGTTATGACTTTTAGTAACGAGTCTACGGGGCACGGGGTGGCTACGTTGACTGGTTATACGCACGGCAGCATTTTGAGCGGGCGAGCGGTTGTGACGTACTATGCGGCTGGCCATACCCTGTACATGGAAGGCTCTCTTACTATCACGGGTGGAAGTGGTTACTACGCGCATGCCCATGGCCAACGGTTGCAATTCAAGGGGATTAGCGATAGGCAAACGTTTAATACTCTTGCAAAAGTCAGCGGCCATTTCGAGCTTTGAGTGGCTGGTTGCCCAATAGTGCATATGAGCGACGCGAGGGAAGAAAAGTGAGGAAGCCTAAAAAGCAACAAAAAAGGCGGCGCGTCGTATGCTGACATCAGAAGTAGTCCCGTGGGTAGTGTCAGCAAAAAGCCCATTTGCTTTACGTGCTTACGCGCGGCGTCTAGCCGAGCATGTTGACGGCGTGGATCCGAGGGACGTGGCGTACTCGCTCGCGGAATCAAGCACTGCGCTCGAGCATCGAGCAGTAGTGCTTGGACACGAGCGCGTCCAATTGCAAAGAGGTCTCGAGGCATTGGCGCGGGGTGAGCATGCGGTCAATCTGATTAGCGGACAGGCTCGGAATGAATGTAAAGTCGTGTTCGTATTTCCAGGCCAGGGATCCCAGTGGCTTGGTATGGGTTTGAGATTACTGGAATCTTCTGAGGCGTTCGCTGACTGCATAGCGGCTTGTACGGTGGCACTTGCCCCATTCGTGGATTGGTCGTTGACGGACGTTCTATGTGGCAAGCCAAATGCACCGTCGTTAGAGCGGGCTGATGTGGTGCAGCCGACATTATTCGCGATCATGGTGGCGTTAGCTGAGGTATGGAGGTCGTTTGGTGTCCAGCCGGATGCGGTAGTCGGTCATAGCCTGGGCGAGATTGCAGCGGCATGTGTGACGGGGGGGTTATCGCTGGAGGATGGTGCGTGTGTAGCGGCACTGTGGAGCCAGGGGCAGGCGACGCTGGCTGGTAAAGGCGAGATGGCGTCGATACCGCTATCGCGGGAGGAGATCGAGCCGCGCCTTGAGCGGTGGAAGGGTCAAGTGGTCTTGGCTGCGATCAATGGACCGAACTTGGTAGCCGTTTCTGGCAAGCAGGATTGTGTTAATGAATTGGTAAGCGAGCTTGTTAATGAAGGTATTCGGGCTCGCGTCATGGCGGTCGGCCTTGCCGCCCATTCGCCACAGATCGATGGGATACGCGATCGGTTGTTGAGGGATCTTTCACAGATCGCTCCTCGGTCGACAGATATCGTCTTCTATTCAACGCTGGAAGGTCAATTACTGGATACAGGTGCACTCGACGCAGTGTATTGGAGTCGGAGTTTGCGCAACGTTGTGCAATTTGAATCCACTATTCGAGCACTGCTTGAGCGAGGACACAATATATTCATCGAGATAAGCCCTCATCCTGTACTGACAATGGCTATGCAGGAAATCGTTGACGTAACCCAGGGCAATGCGGTGATACTGAGTTCGCTACGCCGTAATCAAGGCGATCCCGACCGCTTTTTGACGTCGCTTGGTGAGGTCTACGTACACGGTGTTGGGGTGGAGTGGAAGTCAATGTTTAGCTCGGGAGATGGCCGGCTTGTTGCCCTGCCGAGTTGGGCGCAGAGTGGCTCAGAGCAAGAGCATGGCGAAGACGTCGAAGATATTATTAGCACCCACCTATTAGCGGATATACCGGTAGCTGAGCATGACCGTATCGTGTTGGATCTTGTGTCTACACAAGTGGCGGCCATGCTAGGTTACTCGGGATCGGACGCTGTTAGAGCGGGACAGACCTTTCACGAGCTGGGATTTGATTCTCTTATGGCTATGGAGCTACAGCGCCGCGTGAATAAGGTAAGTGGTTTGCAGCTTCCAGCTACGGTCGTCTTTGATTACCCCACACCTGCTGCTTTGGCGTTACATGTGCGGAGAAGGATTATTGGGATACCTGACAGCTCGGTGAGCTTGGTATCGAGGACCCCATTTGCAGAGGAACCAATTGCGATAATAGGGATGGGTTGCCGGTATCCAGGCGAGGGGCGTTCGCCAAGCGGATTGTGGAAATTGGTTATGTCGGAAGGCGATGCGATATCGCACTTCCCGACGGATCGCAAGTGGGATTTGAAGAACTTGTATGACCCGGATCCAGGGGTCTCAGGAACTAGTTATGCGCTTAATGGAGGGTTTCTCTACGACGCGGGCGAGTTTGATGCGGGGTTCTTTGGAATTGGCCCTCGCGAGGCGTTGGCGATGGACCCTCAGCAACGCGTTTTGTTGGAGGTGGTATGGGAGGCGTTTGAGGATGCAGGTGCCGACCCAGCATCGGTTCGCGGTAGCAGTACGGGGATATTTGTGGGAATAAGTTCTCAAGATTATGGGCCCCCCCTACATGAAGCGCCGCCTTACTCCGAGGGTTACACGTTGACGGGCAGGTTCACTAGTGTGGTGTCGGGCCGGGTGGCTTATGTGTTTGGTTTTGAGGGTCCGGCGGTGACGGTGGATACGGCGTGTTCTTCTTCGCTTGTGGCGTTGCATTTGGCGTGTGGGGCGTTGCGTGGTGGTGAGTGTTCGTTGGCGTTGGCGGGTGGGGTGACGGTGATGGCGACGCCGGGGGTGTTTGTGGAGTTTAGTCGTCAGCGTGGGCTTGCTGTGGATGGGCGCTGTAAGTCTTATGCGGATGCGGCTGATGGTGTTGGTTGGTCTGAGGGTGTTGGGGTGTTGTTGTTGGAGCGTTTGTCTGATGCGGTGCGTAATGGTCGTCGGGTGTTGGGGTTGGTGCGTGGGTCGGCGGTGAATCAGGATGGTGCGAGTAATGGGTTGACGGCGCCGAATGGTCCTTCTCAGCAGCGGGTGATTGCTCAGGCGTTGGCGAGTGCGCGGCTTTCGCCGGGGCAGGTTGATGTGGTTGAGGGTCATGGTACGGGTACGACGTTGGGTGATCCGATTGAGGCTCAGGCTTTGATCGCGGCGTATGGACAGGGTCGTGGGGGTCGGCCTTTGTGGTTGGGGTCTGTGAAGTCGAATATTGGTCATACGCAGGCGGCGGCTGGTGTGGCTGGTGTGATTAAGATGGTGATGGCGTTGCGGCATGGTGTGTTGCCGCGGACGTTGCATGTTGATGAGCCTTCTCGGCATGTGGATTGGTCGGCTGGTGAGGTGTCGTTGTTGACTGAGGAGGTGCCGTGGGTTAGGAATGGTGAGCCGCGTCGGGCGGGGGTGTCGTCGTTTGGGGTGAGTGGCACGAACGCGCATGTGATTCTCGAGGAAGCACCGGTAGTCGAAAGCTCTGCAGCCGAACCGGACCCCGACTCAACCCCCTCGACCGACTCAGCTCCCTCGTCGGCTGTTGGGGTTGGTGTGGGGGTTGTGGGTGGTGGTGTGGTGCCGTTGGTGTTGTCGGGGAAGGGTGAGGGGGCGTTGCGTGCGCAGGCTGCTCGGTTGGGTGGGTTTCTTGAGGGTGATCCGGGGCTTGGGTTGGTGGATGTTGGGTTTTCGTTGGCGGTCGGCCGGTCGGTGTTTGAGGATCGTGCGGTGGTGTTGGGTGGGGATCGGGAGGGGTTGTTGGGGGGTCTTGGTGCGTTGGCTGGGGGGGAGGTTTTGGGTGGTCTTTGTGGTCGGGTGGTGGAGGGTGGATTGGTGTTGTTGTTCACGGGTCAGGGGGCGCAGCGTGTGGGGATGGGCCGGGAGTTGTATGGGGTGTTTCCGGTGTTTAGGGCGGCGTTTGATGAGGCGTGTGGTTATCTGGATTCGGGGTTGGGGGGCTCGTTGCGGGAGGTTGTGTTCGGTGGCGGGGCGCTCGCTGTGGAGGGGGAGGGTGTGTTGGATGGGACGGCGTGGGCGCAGCCGGCGTTGTTTGCGCTTGAGGTTGCGCTTTATCGTCTGGTGGAGGCGTGGGGTGTGCGCCCGGATTTCTTGATTGGTCATTCGGTGGGGGAGTTGGCGGCGGCGCATGTGGCGGGGGTGTTTTCGCTTGAGGATGCGTGTCGTGTGGTGGTGGCGCGGGGGCGGTTGATGGGTGCGTTGCCGGGGGGTGGTGCGATGGTCGCGATCGCGGCGCGGGAGGACGAGGTGGTGGAGTCGCTGGCTGCTTTGGATGGCTGGGAGGGCAGAGTTGCGTTGGCGGCGGTGAACGCGCCTGGTTCGGTGGTGGTCTCTGGGGATGAGGATGCGGTGTTGGAGTTGCAGGGTGTGTGGGAGCAGCGGGGTGTGAGGACGAAGCGGTTGCGGGTCAGTCATGCGTTTCACTCGCCGCGGATGGAGGCGATGCTGCAGGAGTTCGGGGGTGTCGTTGAGGGTGTGTCGTTCGCTGAGCCGCGGATTCCGTTGGTGTCGAACCTGTCGGGTGTGCTGGCGGGCGCGGAGGAGTTGTGCTCGCCGGGGTATTGGGTGCGTCATGTGCGTGAGACGGTCAGGTTTGCGGACGGCATTGGGTGGCTTCGCGGCAAGGGTGTGAGCAGTTTCCTTGAGTTGGGCCCGGATGGGGTGTTGAGCGCGATGGTTGGTGAGTGTGTGCATGGGGGTGGAGGGGCCGGGGATGGTGTCGGTCGGGGGGAGGGTGATGTGGATGGTGGTGGGGTGTTGGCGGCGTCGGTGTTGCGGGCGGGGCGGAGCGAGCCCGAGGCGTTGCTTGCTGGTCTAGGCGCGGTGTGGGTGCGTGGGGTTGGGGTGGATTGGGCGGGGGTGTTTGCGGGGTGTGGTGCGCGGCGGGTGGGGTTGCCGACGTATGCGTTTCAGCGTGAGCGTTACTGGTTGAGTAGTTCGGTGGTAGCGGGTGATTTGGGGGCTGTGGGTCAGGCGTCTGCTGGTCATCCGTTGTTGGGTGCGATGACGGGGTTGGCTGGTGGTGAGGGGTGGTTGTTCACGGGGCGTGTTTCGTTGGAGTCGCATCCGTGGCTTGTTGATCATGCGGTGGTGGGTGTGGTGTTGTTTCCGGGGACTGCGTTTGTGGAGTTGGCGTTGCGGGCGGGTCGTGAGGTTGGGTGTGAGTTGGTGCAGGAGCTTGTGTTGGAGGCGCCGTTGGTGTTGCCTGAGGTGGGTGGGGTGCAGGTCCAGGTTGTGGTTGGTGAGCCCGATGATTCGGGGAGCAGGACGATCGCGATTTATTCGCGTGGGGATGAGGTTGGTGATTCGGGGTTTGAGCAGGAGTGGGTGCGTCACGCGAGTGGCGTGCTGGCACCCGAAGGGCAGCGCTCGGACGCCGAGGCAGCCGGTGAGCTTGGTGGGGTATGGCCGCCGGCGGGGGCGGTGGTGGTGGATGTTGAGGGTCTTTATGATCGGATGGCTGGTTTGGGGTTTGAGTATGGGCCGGTGTTTCAGGGGTTGCGTGCTGCGTGGCGGCGTGGTGGTGAGGTGTTCGCTGAGGTTGTTTTGCCTGAGCAGGAGCGTGAGCTGGCTGGGTCTTTTGGTGTGCATCCGGCGCTGCTTGATGGTGCGTTGCATGCGATGGGTGTTGGGTTGCTTGATGGTGGGGAGGGGGGGTTGAGTCTCCCGTTTTCGTGGGGTGGGGTGAGTTTGCACGCGGTTGGTGCTTCTAGTTTGCGGGTCAGGATGTCTTTGGCTGGTGTGGATGGTGGGGTGTCGTTGGTGGTTGCTGATGAGTCGGGTGCGCTGGTCGCTTCGGTGCAGTCGTTGGTCGCTCGCGCGGTTTCTCCTGAGCAGTTGGCTGGGGCGCGTGGTGGGTATCACGAGTCGTTGTTTAGGGTGGATTGGGTGTCGGTCCCGGTGTCTGCTCGGGGTGATGCTGTGGGTGGGTTGGTGGTGTTGGGGGCTGAGGGTTCGGGGGTTGTTGAGGCTTTGGGGGGTCCTGGGTGCTTGGCGGGTGTTTATGGGGATCTTGGGTGTTTGGGTGAGGCGGTGGACGGTGGCGTGGTGGTGCCTGATGTCGTTCTGGTTGACCTCGCCAGTGTGGTGGGTGGGGAGGTCGAGGAAGGCTCCGCGGCTGAGGCTGCCCCTACCAGTCCGGTTGCGGAGTCTTCGTCGGCTGTTGGGGTTGGTGTGGTGGGTGGGGTGCGTGTGGGTGTGCGTGGGGTGTTGGGGTTGTTGCAGTCGTGGCTTGCTGATGAGCGGTTCGCTGGGTCATGTTTGGTGTTGGTGACTGAGGGTGCTGTGGCGGTGCGGCCGGGGGAGGAGGTCCTTGGGTTGGCGAGTGCGCCTGTGTGGGGGTTGGTGCGTTCGGCGCAGTCGGAGAACCCGGGGCGCTTTGCGCTGGTCGACGTGGATGGGCAGGAGGCTTCTTGGGGTGCGCTGGGCGGGGTGTTCGCCAGCGCGCTCGTTCTCGAGGACGAGCCCCAGCTAGCTGTGCGAGAGGGCGAGCTCCTCGCACCACGGCTCGCACGGGCCGCACGGGCTGCTGCCCTGCAGGACGCGCCGGCGGTGGTGTTTGGTGAGGGTGGTTCGGTGTTGGTTACTGGTGGTACGGGTGTGTTGGGTGGTTTGGTGGCGCGGCATTTGGTGGCTGATTGTGGTGTGCGTAGTGTGGTGTTGGCTAGCCGGCGGGGGTATGAGGCTCCGGGTGCGTTGGAGTTGGAGGCGGAGCTGGTTGGGTTGGGTGCTGAGGTGGCGGTCGTGGCGTGTGATGTGGGTGATCGTGAGCAGCTGGCGGCGTTGGTTGAGGGTGTTGCTGGGGAGTTTCGGTTGACGGGTGTGGTGCATGCGGCTGGCGTGTTGGATGATGGGGTGATTGAGTCGTTGACGCCTGCGCGGGTTGATGGTGTGTTGGCTGCGAAGGTGGACGCGGCGTGGTATTTGCATGAGTTGACTGAGGGTTTGGGCCTGTCGGCGTTTGTGTTGTTTTCTTCGGCGGCGGCGGCGTTTGGGAGTCCGGGCCAGGGTAGTTATGCGGCAGCGAACGCGTTCTTGGACGGGTTGGCGGCTTACCGTCGCGCGCGGGGGCTGCCGGGTGTCTCGATCGCGTGGGGGCTGTGGGAGCAGGCCAGCGGTATGACGGGTCATTTGGAGGACGCTGATCGCGCGCGGATGACGCGCTCGGGTATGGCTGGGTTGTCTTCGCGGGAGGGGTTGGAGCTTTTTGATGCTGCGAACGCGGCGGGTGAGGCGTTGGTGATCCCGGTGCGGCTGGATATCCCGGTGTTGCGGGCGCAGGCTAGGGCTGGGATGGTCCCGGCGTTGTTGCGGGGTCTGGTTCGCGCTCCGGCGCGTCGAGCGGGCGAGGGTGGGTCGCTGGCGGCGCGTTTGGCTGGGGTGCCCGAGGGCGAGCGCGAGGGTGTGGTCCTCGAGCTGGTGCGCGCCGAGGTCGCCGTCGTGCTGGGGCACGCCACGCCCAGCGCGATCGACGTGCAGCGGGCATTCAAGGAGCTCGGGTTCGATTCCCTCGCCGCAGTCGAGCTACGCAACCGATTGAAGGTGGCGAGCGGCCTGCGACTCCCCGCGACACTGGTGTTCGACCATCCGAGTCCGGCGGCGCTGGTGAAGCATCTGCTGGGGCTGCTTAGCGGAGCGGCCCGGGGCGTACGGGTCGTGCGTGCGGCGCATGTGGAGGAGCCGATCGCGATTGTCGGGATGAGCTGCCGCTACCCCGGCGGAGTGAGTGCGCCGCAGGATCTGTGGGAGCTGGTGGCGGCTAGCAGGGACGGGATCTCGGAGTTTCCCACCGACCGCGGGTGGGATCTCGAGCGGCTGTACGACCCCGACCCTGAGAGTCGCGGAACGAGTTATGCGCGAGAGGGTGGGTTTGTGTGTGGTGTGGGTGAGTTCGACGCCGGGTTCTTTGGGATCGGCCCGCGTGAGGCGTTGGCGATGGATCCTCAGCAGCGGTTGTTGTTGGAAGGTGCGTGGGAGGCGATCGAGGACGCGGGTATGGACCCGGCGTCGCTGCGCGGCTCCGGCACGGGAGTGTTCGCTGGCGTGATGTATCACGATTACGCGAGTGGGCTCGAAGGGCGTGACCTCGCGGACCTGGAGGGGTACCTGGGCACGGGTAGCGCGGGCAGCGTGGTGTCAGGCCGGGTCGCCTATGTGTTGGGGCTGGAGGGTCCGGCGGTGTCGATCGACACAGCGTGTTCATCCTCCTTGGTGGCGTTGCACTGGGCATCCCAGGCGTTGCGTGGTGGTGAGTGTTCGTTGGCGTTGGCGGGTGGGGTGACGGTGCTGTGGACGCCGGGGGTGTTTGTGGAGTTTAGTCGTCAGCGTGGGCTTGCTGTGGATGGGCGGTGCAAGTCGTTCGCGGATGCGGCGGACGGCACGGGTTGGGGCGAAGGTATGGGTGTGGTTGTGTTGGAGCGTTTGTCTGATGCGGTGCGTAATGGTCGTCGGGTGTTGGGGTTGGTGCGTGGGTCGGCGGTGAATCAGGACGGCGCGAGCAATGGCTTGACGGCGCCGAACGGTCCCTCTCAGCAGCGGGTGATTGCTCAGGCGTTGGCGAGTGCGCGGCTTTCGCCGGGGCAGGTTGATGTGGTTGAGGGTCATGGTACGGGTACGACGTTGGGTGATCCGATTGAGGCTCAGGCTTTGATCGCGGCGTATGGACAGGGTCGTGGGGGTCGGCCTTTGTGGTTGGGGTCTGTGAAGTCGAATATTGGTCATACGCAGGCGGCGGCTGGTGTGGCTGGTGTGATTAAGATGGTGATGGCGTTGCGGTATGGTGTGTTGCCGCGGACGTTGCATGTTGATGAGCCTTCTCGGCATGTGGATTGGTCGGCTGGTGAGGTGTCGTTGTTGACTGAGGAGGTGCCGTGGGTTAGGAATGGTGAGCCGCGTCGGGCGGGGGTGTCGTCGTTTGGGGTGAGTGGCACGAACGCGCATGTGATTCTCGAGGAAGCACCCATCGAGGGGGTTGAGTCGGGGTCTGGTTCGGCTGCAGAGCCTTCGTCGGCTGTCGGGGTTGTGGGTGGTGGTGGTGGTGTGGTGCCGTTGGTGTTGTCGGGGAAGGGTGAGGGGGCGTTGTGTGCGCAGGCTGCTCGTTTGGGTGGGTTTCTTGAGGGTGATCCGGGGCTTGGGTTGGTGGATGTTGGGTTTTCGTTGGCGGTCGGCCGGTCGGTGTTTGAGGATCGTGCGGTGGTGTTGGGTGGGGATCGGGAGACCGTGCTGGCTGGTCTGGGTGTGTTGGCTGGAGGGGAGTCGGGGGTTGGTGTGGTGCGGGGTGTGGCCGACGCGGGTGGACTGGTGGCGTTTCTGTTCCCAGGGCAGGGCTCGCAGTGGGAGGGTATGGCGCTTGAGTTGTTGGACTCCTCGTCGGTGTTCGCCGAGGCGGTCGGATCGTGTGGCGAGGCGCTTTCGCCGTTCGTGGAGTGGTCGCTCGGGGATGTCCTGCGTGGTGTGGAGGGGGCGCCCGGCTTCGATCGGGTTGATGTGGTGCAGCCGGTGTTGTGGGCGGTGATGGTTTCGTTGGCGGGGCTGTGGCGGGCGTGTGGGGTGCGGCCGGACGTGGTGGTGGGTCATTCGCAGGGTGAGATCGCGGCTGCGTGTGTGGCTGGGGGCTTGTCGTTGGAGGATGGGGCGCGGGTTGTCGCGTTGCGGAGCAAGGCGTTGGCGCGTCTAGGCGGGCTGGGCGGGATGGTGTCGGTCGCGTTGCCCCTCGGCGAGCTCGAACGGCGCCTCGATCATCGGGGTGGTGGGGTGTCGGTCGCGGCGGTGAACGGGCCGTCGTCGACGGTCGTCTCGGGTGAGGTCGAGGCGCTCGAGGAGTTTCTGGTCGAGTGTGAGTCGGATGGTGTGAGGGCGAGTCGGGTTCCGGTCGACTATGCCTCACACTCATCGCAGATCGAGGAGATTCGCGATGACCTGCTGGAGGCGTGCGCGCCGATTTCGCCTCGCTCGGGGGAGGTGCCGTTCTATTCGACCGTGGTGGGCGGGGTGTTGGACACCGCCGAGCTGAATGGCGAGTATTGGTATCGCAATCTCCGTGAGCGCGTCCAGTTCGAGGGCGCCATCCGATCGTTGTCGGTAGAGGGGTGTCGTGCGTTTGTCGAGGTGAGCCCACATCCAGTGCTCACGCCCGGGGTGCAGGAGAGCGTCGAGGATGCGGCCGAAGATCCCGATCGGGTGGTGGTCGCTGGCTCGCTGCGCCGCGGCGAGGGAGGCGGCGAGCGCTGGACGAGATCGCTGGCCGAGCTCTGGGTCCGCGGCGTCGAGGTGGATTGGCGGGCGGTGTTTGCGGGGTGTGGTGCGCGGCTGGTGGGGTTGCCGACATATGCGTTTCAGCGTGAGCGTTTTTGGTTGCGGGCGCCGGCGGGCGGTGTGGGGGATGTTGTGGCGGTGGGGTTGGTTGGGGCGGGTCATCCGTTGCTGGGAGCCATGACGGGGTTGGCTGGTGGTGAGGGGTGGTTGTTCACGGGGCGTGTTTCGTTGGAGACGCATCCGTGGCTTGCGGATCATGCGGTGGTGGGTGTGGTGTTGTTTCCAGGGACTGCGTTTGTGGAGTTGGCGTTGCGGGCGGGTCGTGAGGTTGGGTGTGAGTCGGTGCAGGAGCTTGTGTTGGAGGCGCCGTTGGTGTTGCCTGAGGTGGGTGGGGTGCAGGTCCAGGTTGCGGTTGGTGAGCCCGACGATTCGGGGAGCAGGACGATCGCGATCTACTCGCGTGGAGAGGATTCCATTGAGAATACTACTGAGACTAACTGGATACGCCATGCCAGTGGCACCCTCGCACCGGCGATCGTTGCTCAAGAGTGTGTGTCTGTAACCGAGCAGTGGCCCCCCGCTGGCGCCGAACGCATCGACGTCAACAGCCTCTATGACCAGCTGGCCGATAGTGGATTTGAATACGGCCCCGCATTTCAAGGACTACATTCCACTTGGTGCCGCGGTGAGAATATCTACGCTCAGATTGCCCTTCCTGATGAACAGCGAACTAGGATCGACATGTTCATTATCCATCCTGCTCTCCTGGACGCCGCCCTACAGGCAATAGCCACCCGATCGCTGGATCAGAACGCTGCAGAAGCAGTCAATCTACCGTTCACTTGGACTGGCGTAAGCGTTCATGCCACCACCAGCACTACCGACCTCCGGGTATGTCTCACGCCAGCGACTGCCAACGAAGTCTCTCTGAGACTTTGGGACGGCAACGGTACGCTAATCGCCACGGTGGAGTCGCTTTCGCTGCGTCCCCTCGCTCGAGAGCAGCTTGATCAGGCGTCTAGACATCACGAGTCACTCTACACGATGACGTGGACCGCCGTCGTCGGCTCGCGCACGGCGGCGGCGAAGTTAGCAGTGCTTAGTCGCAGCGATACCGTGCTCGTGCGCGACCTTCGCAAAGCGGGTATGGCCACAGAGGTGCATGAGAGCCTCGACGCTCTTAGTGAGGCAATCGACTGCGGTGTCAAAGTTCCTGACTTCGTGCTTGCTGACTGCCGATCAGCTCCGCTAGGCACTGCCTACAGCAATCACGGGCACGAGGCTGAGCGCGACTCGGTTGTGGAGGAATTAATCGATATCGCACGAGCGCGAGTCCACGACGTACTCGCGCTGCTACAGGCGTGGCTCGAGGACGAACGTTTCTTAGGATCCCGGCTAGTTGTGGTCACACAGCGTGCGGTGGCAACTCGCTCTGGTGAGGACGTACCGAATCTTGCTGAAGCCGCGATCTGGGGCCTGGTGCGTACTGCCCAATCGGAGAACCCGAATCGATATATCTTGATTGACGCTGATGAGGACATACCATCGTCGCTATTCGGTGAAATACTCGCCACGGATGAGACACAGGTCGCAGTACGCGCCGGGAGGCCGATCGCTCCTCGTCTTACACCGCGGCGCGCGTTAGCTGAGGAAGACTTGACCGTCGCTGGGCTAGGTTCGGGTACAGTCCTGATCACGGGCGGCACCGGAGGCCTTGGTCGTCTCGTGGCACGCCATTTGGTTCGTGAGCATAGCGTGGCCCACTTGGTGCTGGCTAGTCGCCGAGGACGCGACGCGCGGGACGCGCAGGAGCTCGAAGCGGAACTAATCCAACTCGGAGCCAACGTGAGAATCGTAGCGTGCGACTCAGCCGACCGACGCGCGCTTGCCAAGCTCATCAACGCAATACCGACAGAGGTTCCGCTCACAGCGGTCATCCATGCCGCCGGCGTCTTGGACGACGGCGTAGTCACCTCGCTCACGCCAGAGCGTTTAGATCGTGTGCTGGCCCCCAAGCTGAACGGGGCGTGGCATCTACATCAGCTCACGAAGGATCTCGATCTTTCAGCATTCATCCTGTTTTCCTCAATCACCGCTACTCTCGGAAGCTCCGGTCAAGGCAACTACGCTGCTGCGAATGCGTTCCTAGACGCGCTCGCTGCGCATCGGCGCGCCCACGGTCTCCCCGCAACGTCGATTGCATGGGGGCTATGGAGTCAAGCAAGTGGGATGACCGGAAGTCTTGGCGAAATGGATCTCAACCGCATGGCGCGGGCGGGAGTGGGAAATATATCGTCGCAGGAAGGTCTCAAACTTTTCGACGTCGCGCGCTCGTTGCCTGATGCGGTCGTATTCGCGGCTCGCTTGAACAACGCTGCGTTGCGCACGCAAGCACGAGATGGCCTCACTCCGCCGCCGCTACGCGGCCTCATTCGCGTTCCGAGCCGTAGTCGCCGTGGTGATGGATCACTCCCCGCACGCCTAGTCGGCCTGGGAAAGGAGCAGCGAGAGCGTCTGGTACTCGATTTGGTCCGCACCCAAGCGGCCACCGTGTTAGGGCACAGCTCACCCGCTTCTATCCCAGAGAGACGGCCTTTAAAAGAGCTAGGGTTCGACTCCCTTGCCGCCGTGGAGCTGCGTAACCTGCTGGCGACGGCGAGCGGGTTACGCTTACCGGCGACACTGGTTTTCGATCATCCTGAGGTGCACGATCTAGCGAACTACCTTCTGGGACATGTTGCGCCACCGCACCCTACTGCGCCGAGGGAGTCTGCCTGCTTAGACGAGCCGGTTGCGATCGTGGGGATGAGCTGCCGATATCCCGGTGGCGTTGCATCTCCCGCTCAACTGTGGGAACTTGCCTATGGAGGTATCGATGTGATCTCACGGTTCCCGAGCGATCGAGGTTGGGACCTGGAGGCGCTGTATGACCCGGATCCAGACCATTCGGGTACAAGCTACACGCGCGAGGGCGGATTCCTGGACGACGCGCCGAACTTTGACGCGGGGTTCTTCGGGATAAGTCCACGTGAGGCGCTGGCAATGGATCCTCAGCAGCGTCTGCTCTTGGAAACGGCATGGGAAGCGATCGAAGACGCCGGAATCGATCCTATATCAATACGTGGTAGTAAGACTGGGGTTTTTGTGGGTGTAATGGACAGCCGTTACGCTGTTGATCTGGCCTCGGTGCCTGGCGATCTTGAGGGCTACCGAGGTATCGGGAACGCAGCTAGCGTTGTGTCGGGTCGCGTGGCATACTCGCTTGGTCTTGAGGGGCCAGCCATATCAGTTGACACGGCGTGTTCCTCGTCGCTGGTGGCTCTGCATCTTGCGTGTGACGCCATCCGGTCCGAGCAGTGTTCGCTGGCTCTTGTCGGCGGTGTCACGGTAATAGCGGCGCCCGATACCTTTGTGGAATTCAGCCGTCAGCGCGGACTTGCTAGCGATGGGCGGTGTAAGTCGTTCGCAGATACCGCAGACGGCGCAGGGTTTTCAGAGGGCGTTGGCGTGTTGTTGTTGGAGCGTTTGTCGGATGCGCGAGCGAACGGGCACCGGGTTTTTGCGGTGGTACGCGGAAGTGCGGTGAATCAGGATGGCGCAAGCAATGGATTGACGGCCCCGAATGGGCCTGCTCAGGAACGTGTCATTGCTCAGGCGCTAGCCAACGCGCGAGTTGCGGCGTCTGACGTCAACGCTGTGGAGGGCCATGGCACCGGCACGCCACTGGGCGATCCAATTGAGGCGCAGGCATTGATAGCGACATATGGCCAGGGTCGCGAGGTGCCACTGTGGCTTGGATCAGTTAAGTCGAATATCGGTCATACGCAGGCGGCGGCGGGCGTGGCCGGGGTAATCAAGATGGTGATGGCGATGCGGCATGAAGTGCTGCCGCGGACGTTGCATGTGGATATGCCGTCGAGCAAGGTCGACTGGTCGGCAGGCGCAGTGTCGCTGCTCAAAGAGGCAGTCGCGTGGCCACGGAATGGGCAGCGGGCGCGTCGCGCGGGCGTGTCGTCGTTCGGGGTTAGTGGTACGAACGCGCACGTCATTCTTGAGGAGGCTCCCGAACACGCGGAAGTCGATTCGGATGGCGGGTACACGGCGACCCCAATCGTGCTTAGCGCTCAGGTGGAGGAGGACCAATTCGTGGCGCCGTGGGTTTTTTCGGCGCGGAGTGAGCAGGCGTCGCGGGCTTTTGCGGGGCGAGTTGGTGAGTATATAGAGCGTGACAACTCGTTGCGGGCGGTCGATGTTGGTTTCTCGTTGGCGCAGCGGGCGGGATTGGAGGATCGCGCGGTCGTCGTGGGTAGCGGTCTGGAACACTTGCTAGAGGGGGTGCAGGCACTGGCGACTGGTAGTTCAATGGCAGGCGTAGTGCGAGGTTCTGCTGGCGGCAGGTCGTTTTGGCCAGTGTTTGTTTTTCCAGGGCAGGGATCGCAGTGGGTGGGAATGTCAACCGAATTGCTGGACGGCTCGCCGGCGTTTGCTGGACTGTTGCGAGAGTGTGGTAACGCGTTGAGTGAGCACGTTGATTGGGCTCTAGAGGACGTGCTGCGGGGGAAGGCTGGGGCGCCAGGGTTAGAACGAGTTGATGTAGTACAGCCTGTGTTGTTCGCAGTGATGGTGTCATTGGCGGGGCTATGGCGGGCGTGTGGCGTTGAGCCGGGAGCGGTAATCGGCCACTCTCAGGGAGAGATCGCTGCGGCGTATGTTGCTGGTGGTCTGTCGTTGGCTGATGCGGCGCGGATCGTAGCATTGCGCAGTCAGGCATTGGCGCGGCTCGCGGGGTCAGGCGGGATGGCATCAATCGCATTGGCGGCAGATGACGTCGAGTCGCGTCTGGATGTATGGGAGGGGCACCTGTCTATCGCGGCGATCAACGGGCCGTATACAACGGTTGTCTCTGGACACGGCGATGCGTTAGAGGAGTTGCTTTCAGCGTGCGAGGGTGATGGAGTGCTGGCGCGGCGGGTAGCCGTTGATTATGCGTCGCACTCACAGGCGATTGAGGAGATCCGTGAAGAGCTGTATGAAGCGTGTGCAGGGATTGTGCCGACAACGGGCAGGGTGCCGTTCTATTCGACGGTGACTGGCGGACCGCTTGACACAGCGCTACTGGATGCCGACTACTGGTACCGCAATCTGCGCGAAACGGTACAGCTCGAATACACAACGCGAGCGCTGCTGAAAGATGGATACTGTACGTTCATCGAGACCAGTCCTCACCCCGTACTCACAGGGGGTCTTACGGAGACCGTCGAGGCGACCCTTCCCAACGGTGTGAACAACACTGTGATCGTAGGATCGCTGCGCCGCGACCAAGGTGGCCCGCGGCGTTTCATTACATCCCTAGCCGAAGTTTGGACCAAAGGCGTCCATGTCGACTGGCGCCACATATACGCGGGGGCCGACGCGCATCGTATACCGCTTCCCCGCTATCCATTCCAACGCCAACGCTACTGGCTCACCGGCCGGCATGCGAGCGACAACGCAGTTGGATTCGACCACCGAACCGGTCACCCAATGCTTCCAAGAGCAATCCCTGTCGTCGGGAAAGACGAGTGGATCTTCGCCGGGCGCATCTCTCGGCAAACCCACCCCTGGCTCGCCGACCACACCGTGCTCGGCAACGTGATCTTGCCTGCTACTGCGTACATCGAGTTTATCCTGTCGGCTGCCTGCCATATTGGCTGTGGCCAAATCGATGAGCTCGCTTTCGAAACGCCCCTAGTCATCCCCGCGCAGCGATCGATCGACCTGCAACTCACAGTCAGTGAACTTACTGATGATCGACGGCGCGCTGTCGCCATCTATGCGCGCACTGAGTCAAGCGACGATCAAGCATGGGTACGGCACGCCAGTGGTACCCTGGTCGCACCCACCCAAGACTTTGAGAGCCCTACCATTGCCATGCAGGAGACTTGGCCACCGCCCGACGCAGAAGCCGTTGCGGTCGAGGACTTCTATTGGCATCTTGAAGCGCTGGGCGTGAATTACGGAGCAACATTTCGTGGCATGAGGGCCGCATGGCGGCGAGGTGATGAGTTGTTTTCTGACGTTGAGTTGCCTGGCGGCGCAGACGGAACGGCAGGCTCATTTGTGGTTCACCCCGCCTTGCTTGATGCCGCTCTCCAAACACTTGCCTTGCAACGCCAAGGCGGCATCGACAGCGAGCAGTTCAAAGTGCGATTGCCGTTCGCTTGCACTGGTATTTGCCTCCACGCGGCCGGCGCGACGCGACTGCGCGTACATCTATCACCAACTCGGGAGGCCGCACAAGCCAATGCAGAAGGCGCTGTCGCAACGACGCTGACTATCGCTGACGATTCTGGCTCGCCCGTTCTCTCGGTACGCTCTCTGATTGCTCGGCCCGTCGATGCTGAGCAGCTAGCTGACGTAAAAGACAATGAGATCGTTCATGTGCCTGTTCACCAGGTCAATGGTCCAACTCAGACAATATTGGATCGACTCCCAGATATTGACGAGAGCGAGCGGGCCACGTACGTTGCCGATCTTATCCATGCCGAGGTAGCGACGGTCCTGGGACATTCCGGCGCAGTCATCTTAGATCGAGATTGTGCGTTCAAAGATCTTGGCTTCGATTCGGTCTTTTCGGTGGAGCTCCGCAACCGGTTACAAACGGTAAGCGGTATGAGACTCGCTGTAACCGTTGCCTTCGAATACCCGAACATTCGCGACTTGACTGCCCATCTGCTTGAGCTAATCCAAGGCGGGACAGCCCCACAGACCGACTCTGTGCATGCCGACCTTGACCGACTCGAACGGTTACTGCCGGCGATTGGTCCCGAAGATCTCAAGTTGGCTGGTATTACCTCTCGATTGAGTGCGCTTTTGGCGAGCCTACAGATGGTGCCAGACTTAAGTGGAAGCGCGATAGTGGAATCCGAGGACATCAGGAATGCGTCTGACACGGAGCTCATGGCCATGATCGACGGTGCGAGTGGATCAGCGAGCGACGATATCCGTACTGTGGCAAGCGGAGAAGAGGACTAGCGGTGGCCGACCAACGCCAGCTTCGTCGGTACTTGGAGCGTGCAACCGCTGAGGTTCAGGCGCTCCGCGTTCGGCTGGCCGAGGCTGAACGGCAGAGCAGCGGACCGGTCGCGATCGTGGGCGTCGGCTGCCGCTATCCGGGCAACGTGGCGTCACGCCATGATCTTTGGGATCTTCTCGCCTCGGGCCGAGACGTAGTCTCCCCGTTCCCGACAGACCGTGGATGGGATCTCGACGAACTACGCGACCTCGACGAGGAGCGACCAGGAACGAGTCACGCTAGAGAAGGGGGCTTCTTATACGACGCGGGGGACTTCGATGCAGGCTTCTTCGGCATAGGGCCCCGCGAGGCAACGGCCATGGACCCGCAACAGCGACTGCTGCTCGAAGCAGCCTGGGAGGCGATCGAGGACGCTAACATCGTCCCAGCCTCGATACGTGACACTCAGGTAGCGGTGTTCGCTGGGATGAACATAATGGACTACCGCTTGATTGCACTTGGAGCACGAACCGATCTCGAGGGATACATTGGAATGGGCACGGCCGCGAGTGTGCTTGCTGGCCGCGTCGCCTACATACTCGGCATCCGCGGCCCTGCGATGACGATAGACACCGCGTGTTCCTCTTCGCTGGTAGCAATGCACCTTGCGTGTCATGCGCTGCGCTCACACGAATGTCACCTGGCGTTGGCAGGCGGTGTTACTGTCATGGCAACTCCGGACATGTATGTGCAATTCAGTCGTCAGCACGGACTAGCTCCAGATGGTCGTTGCAAGTCGTTCGCCGATCTTGCTGATGGGACCGGGTTTTCGGAGGGTGTGGGTATGGTGATGCTCGAGCTTCTCTCTGACGCGCAAGCCAACGGTCATGAGGTGCTTGGAGTAATCCGTGGCAGCGCGGTCAATCAGGACGGCGCCAGTAACGGGCTCACCGCTCCGAATGGTCTGGCGCAACGAGCCGTTATTGAGCGTGCGCTTGCTAACGCGGGTCTTGTACCCAGCGACATTGACGCTGTCGACGGGCACGGCACCGGCACCCATCTCGGGGATCCAATTGAGGCGCAGGCGCTGATCGCCACCTATGGACGCCGCCGCAAGCGCCCTCTCTGGCTCGGATCGATCAAGTCAAACATAGGTCACACTCAGGCTGCAGCAGGCGTAGCTGGTGTCATCAAGATGGTGATGGCGATGCGCAATGGGGTCCTGCCGCGCACCCTGCATATTGATGAGCCATCTAAACAGGTCGATTGGATGGCTGGCGCTGTGTCGCTGCTCACTGAGCCAACACCGTGGCGTGACAACGGGACACCCCGCCGCGCTGCCGTCTCCGCGTTTGGCGCCAGCGGCACGAACGCACACATAATCCTTGAAGAAGCGCCAGCTGCGGTCACCCTGGCGCCGCGATCGACTACACGCCCTCTCGTTGCCGATCGAGGTGAGCAGAGCGTCGCTACCACCGAAATGTCAAGCAAGTTGAAGCTGGGGCGTAGGACTGATGACGGTGTGGTGCCTTTGGTGTTGTCGGGGAAGGGTGAGGGGGCGTTGTGTGCGCAGGCTGCTCGTTTGGGTGGGTTTCTTGAGGGTGATCCGGGGCTTGGGTTGGTGGATGTTGGGTTTTCGTTGGCGGTCGGCCGGTCGGTGTTTGAGGATCGTGCGGTGGTGTTGGGTGGGGATCGGGAGACCGTGCTGGCTGGTCTGGGTGTGTTGGCTGGGGGGGAGTCGGGGGTTGGTGTGGTGCGGGGTGTGGCCGACGCGGGTGGACGGGTGGCGTTTCTGTTCCCAGGGCAGGGCTCGCAGTGGGAGGGTATGGCGCTTGAGTTGTTGGACTCCTCGTCGGTGTTCGCCGAGGCGGTTGGATCGTGTGGCGAGGCGCTTTCGCCGTTCGTGGAGTGGTCGCTTGGGGATGTGTTGCGTGGGGTGGAGGGGGCGCCCGGGTTGGATCGGGTTGATGTGGTGCAGCCGGTGTTGTGGGCGGTGATGGTTTCGTTGGCGGGGTTGTGGCGGGCGTGTGGGGTGGAGCCGGGTGTGGTGGTGGGTCATTCGCAGGGTGAGATCGCGGCTGCGTGTGTGGCTGGTGGGTTGTCGTTGGAGGATGGGGCGCGGGTTGTCGCGTTGCGGAGTCGGGCGTTGGCGCGTTTGGCTGGCCGGGGTGGGATGGTGTCGGTCGCTTTGTCTGTGGGGGAGCTCGAACGGCGTCTTGAGGATTGGGGTGGTGGGGTGTCGGTCGCGGCGGTGAACGGGCCGTCGTCGACGGTCGTCTCGGGTGAGGTCGAGGCGCTCGAGGAGTTTCTGGCTGGGTGTGAGGCCGATGGTGTGAGGGCGCGGTGGATCCCGGTCGATTATGCGTCGCACTCATGGCAGATCGAGGAGATTCGTGATGAGTTGCTTGAGGCGTGCGCGTCGATTTTGCCTTGTTCGGGGGAGGTGCCGTTTTATTCGACGGTGACGGGTGGGTTGTTGGATACGGCTGAGTTGGATGGTGGGTATTGGTATCGCAATCTGCGTGAGACTGTTCAGTTCGAGGGGGCGGTCCGTTCGTTGTTGGGTGAGAGGTATCGTACGTTTGTTGAGGTGAGTCCGCATCCGGTGTTGACGGTTGGGGTGCAGGAGACTGTTGAGGATGTGGTTGATGATCCCGATCGGGTGGTGGTCGCGGGTTCGTTGCGTCGCGATGAGGGTGGTCTTGGGCGTTTCTTCACGTCGTTGGCTGAGGTGTGGGTGCGTGGGGTTGGGGTGGATTGGGTGGGGGTGTTTGCGGGGTGTGGTGCGCGGCGGGTGGGGTTGCCGACGTATGCGTTTCAGCGTGAGCGCTACTGGTTGAGTAGTTCGGTGGTAGCGGGTGATTTTGTGGCGGTGGGGTTGGTTGGGGCGGGTCATCCGTTGCTGGGAGCGATGACGGGGTTGGCTGGTGGTGAGGGGTGGTTGTTCACGGGGCGTGTTTCGTTGGAGACGCATCCGTGGCTTGCGGATCATGCGGTGGTGGGTGTGGTGTTGTTTCCGGGGACTGCGTTTGTGGAGTTGGCGTTGCGGGCGGGTCGTGAGGTTGGGTGTGAGTTGGTGCAGGAGCTTGTGTTGGAGGCGCCGTTGGTGTTGCCTGAGGTGGGTGGGGTGCAGGTCCAGGTTGTGGTTGGTGAGCCCGATGATTCGGGGAGCAGGACGATCGCGATTTATTCGCGTGGGGATGTGGGTGGTGATTCGGGGTTTGAGCAGGAGTGGGTGCGTCACGCGAGTGGCGTGCTGGCACCCGAAGGGCAGCGCTCGGACGCCGAGGCAGCCGGTGAGCTTGGTGGGGTGTGGCCGCCGGCGGGGGCGGTGGTGGTGGATGTTGAGGGTGTGTATGACGGGCTGGCCGAGGCGGGTCTTGAGTATGGGCCGGTGTTCCAGGGGTTGAGGGGTGTGTGGCGGCGTGGTGGTGAGGTGTTCGCCGAGGTCGAGCTGGGCGAGGAGCAGTGTGGGGACGCTGGCTCGTTTGGTTTGCACCCGGCGTTGTTCGATGCTGCCCTGCACGCGGTCGCGGCGATGAGGCCGGGCGAGGATGCCGGCGCCGGCGCGCGGCTGCCGTTTGCCTGGAGCGGTGTGAGCCTGCACGCCACAGGTGCGACAAGGCTACGCGCGCAGCTCGCGCCGCTCGGTGGTGATGCGTTCGCACTGACGCTCACCGACGGCGAGGGCATGCCGATGCTTTCGGTGCGGTCGCTCGCGATCCGTGAGCTCTCCAGCGAGCTGCTCGCTCGGGCCGCGACCGCGGGTCACGAGTCGTTGTTCGGGATCACCTGGTCGCCGTCCGCGGATGCTGCGTCCGCTCTGGTGGGTCCGGCTGCCGGCTTTAGGGTTGCGCTGGTGGGCGCGGAGGGCTCGCCCGGCGTCGATGAGTTGCGTGCGGCCGGGTTCTCGGTGGATGTGTATGAGAGCGTGGCGGCGCTGGCGCAGGATGAAGGCCGGGGCTCGGCAGCCGGCGTGGTCTTGATCGAGGGCGGGGAGGATGCCGTCACCGCGGCCGACGTCGTCGCGAGGACCCACGATTGCGTCAACTCGGCCCTGCTGGTCCTGCAGGAGTGGCTCGCTGACGAGCGTCTGCTGGAGTTGCCGCTGATGCTCCTCACCCGTGGCGGTGTGGCGACCAGCCGCGACGAGGACACCTTTGGCCTGCCCGCCGCGGCGGTGTGGGGCCTGGCAAGTTCGGCGCAGGCGGAGCACCCCGGCCGCCTGGTGCTGGTCGACCTCGACGATGAGCGGTCCTCTTGGCAGGCTCTACCGGCCACGCTCGGGTTGGGAGAGCCCCAGCTCGCTCTCCGTGAAGGCCGGGTGCTAGCACCACGGCTCGCACGGGTTGCTTCACCGGCTGGTGAGGGTGGGGTGGCTGGTGAGGGTGGGGTGTTTGGTGAGGGTGGTTCGGTGTTGGTTACTGGTGGTACGGGTGTGTTGGGTGGTTTGGTGGCGCGGCATTTGGTGGCTGATTGTGGTGTGCGTAGTGTGGTGTTGGCTAGCCGGCGGGGGTATGAGGCTCCGGGTGCGTTGGAGTTGGAGGCGGAGCTGGTTGGGTTGGGTGCTGAGGTGGCGGTCGTGGCGTGTGATGTGGGTGATCGTGAGCAGCTGGCGGCGTTGGTTGAGGGTGTTGCTGGGGAGTTTCGGTTGACGGGTGTGGTGCATGCGGCTGGCGTGTTGGATGATGGGGTGATTGAGTCGTTGACGCCTGCGCGGGTTGATGGTGTGTTGGCTGCGAAGGTGGACGCGGCGTGGTATTTGCATGAGTTGACTGAGGGTTTGGGCCTGTCGGCGTTTGTGTTGTTTTCTTCGGCGGCGGCGGCGTTTGGGAGTCCGGGCCAGGGTAGTTATGCGGCAGCGAACGCGTTCTTGGACGGGTTGGCGGCTTACCGTCGCGCGCGGGGGCTGCCGGGTGTCTCGATCGCGTGGGGGCTGTGGGAGCAGGCCAGCGGTATGACGGGTCATTTGGAGGACGCTGATCGCGCGCGGATGACGCGCTCGGGTATGGCTGGGTTGTCTTCGCGGGAGGGGTTGGAGCTTTTTGATGCTGCGAACGCGGCGGGTGAGGCGTTGGTGATCCCGGTGCGGCTGGATATCCCGGTGTTGCGGGCGCAGGCTAGGGCTGGGATGGTCCCGGCGTTGTTGCGGGGTCTGGTTCGCGCTCCGGCGCGTCGAGCGGGCGAGGGTGGGTCGCTGGCGGCGCGTTTGGCTGGGGTGCCCGAGGGCGAGCGCGAGGGTGTGGTCCTCGAGCTGGTGCGCGCCGAGGTCGCCGTCGTGCTGGGGCACGCCACGCCCAGCGCGATCGACGTGCAGCGGGCATTCAAGGAGCTCGGGTTCGATTCCCTCGCCGCAGTCGAGCTACGCAACCGATTGAGCCTTGTGACTGGGCTACGCCTGCAAGCCACACTCGTGTTCGACTACCCGAGTCCGGCGGCGCTGGTGAAGCATCTGCTGGGGCTGCTTAGCGGAGCGGCCCGGGGCGTACGGGTCGTGCGTGCGGCGCATGTGGAGGAGCCGATCGCGATTGTCGGGATGAGCTGCCGCTACCCCGGCGGAGTGAGTGCGCCGCAGGATCTGTGGGAGCTGGTCGGGTCCGGCGGCGATGGGATCACGTTGTTTCCCGCCGACCGCGGCTGGGATCTGGAGCGCCTGTATGACCCCGATCCCGATCACCCCGGCACCAGTTATGTGCGGGAAGGTGGCTTCGTCTACGACGCGGGCGAGTTCGACGCGGCGTTCTTCGGGATCAGCCCCCGCGAGGCGCTCGCCATGGATCCCCAGCAGCGGCTGTTCCTGGAAGGCGCCTGGGAGGCCCTGGAAGACGCCAATATCGACCCCACCTCGCTGCAGGGCAGCCGCACCGGAGTATTCGCGGGCGTCATGTACCACGACTACGGAATGGGCCTCGGCGCGATCCCTGCGGGTCTCGAGGGCTACCTGGGGACCGGCACCTCGGGAAGCGTCCTGTCTGGCCGTGTCGCTTTCACCCTGGGGCTTGAGGGTCCAGCCGTCTCCATCGATACGGCGTGCTCCTCTTCGTTGGTGGCGTTGCACCTCGCGTGTCAGGCGCTGCGCAACGGGGAGTGTGCGATGGCACTGGCCGGCGGAGTGACGGTGATGGTCACACCTAACGTGTTCATCGGCTTCGCTCGCCAGCGTGGTCTGGCCGGGGATGGTCGCTGCAAGGCGTTCGCCGAGTCCGCCGACGGGGCCGGCTTCAGCGAGGGCATGGGGGTCCTGGTGTTGGAGCGCCTATCCGATGCGCAACGTAATGGTCGTCCGGTGTTGGGGCTGGTGCGTGGGTCGGCGGTGAATCAGGACGGCGCGAGCAATGGCTTGACGGCGCCGAACGGTCCCTCTCAGCAACGGGTGATCGCGCAGGCGCTGGCGAACGCGGGTCTCTCCCCGGGCCAGGTCGATGTGGTGGAGGCGCATGGCACCGGTACCACGTTGGGGGATCCGATCGAGGCTCAGGCTTTGATCGCGGCGTATGGACAGGGTCGCCCGCAGGAGCGGCCGCTGTGGCTCGGCTCGGTGAAGTCGAATATCGGTCACACACAGGCTGCGGCTGGCGTGGCGGGTGTGATCAAGATGGTGATGGCGATGCGGCATGGGACGTTGCCGCGGACTTTGCACGTGGATCAGGCTTCCTCGCATGTGGATTGGTCGGCCGGCGCGGTATCGCTGTTGACCGAGGAGGTGCCTTGGGGGCGCAATGGCAAGCCGCGGTGGGCGGGGGTGTCGTCGTTTGGGGTGAGCGGTACGAATGCGCATGTGATCTTGGAGGAGCCGCCGGCGGCCGAGGAGCCCACGGTGGGAGAGACGGCCGCAGGCGCCGACGAGGGCGGCATCGGTGTGGCCACGGAGGAGCAGCCTTCCGGGGCAGCCGGAGGGTTGGGGGTTGTGGGTGGTGGTGTGGTGTCGTTGGTGTTGTCGGGGAAGGGTGAGGGGGCGTTGCGTGCGCAGGCTGCTCGGTTGGGTGGGTTCCTGGCGGGTGACCCGGGGCTTGGGTTGGCAGATGTGGCTTTTTCGCTCGCTATGCGCCCGGTGTTTGAGGATCGTGCGGTGGTGTTGGGTGGCAAGCGAGAGACCGCGCTGGCTCGCCTGGGTGCGCTGGCTGGGGGGGAGTCGGGGGTGGGCGTGGTGCGAGGCGTGGCCGATGCGGGTGGACGGGTGGCGTTCCTGTTCCCAGGGCAGGGTTCGCAGTGGGAGGGTATGGCGCTTGAGTTGTTGGACTCCTCGTCGGTGTTCGCTGAGGCGGTCGGGTTGTGTGGCGAGGCGCTTTCGCCGTTCGTGGAGTGGTCGCTTGGGGATGTGTTGCGTGGGGTGGAGGGGGCGCCGGGGTTGGATCGGGTTGATGTGGTACAGCCGGTGTTGTGGGCGGTGATGGTGTCGCTGGCGGGGTTGTGGCGGGCGTGTGGGGTGCGGCCGGGTGTGGTGGTGGGTCATTCGCAGGGTGAGATTGCGGCTGCGTGTGTGGCTGGTGGGTTGTCGTTGGAGGATGGGGCGCGGGTGGTCGCGTTGCGGAGTCGGGCGTTGGCGCGTCTGGCTGGCCGGGGTGGGATGGTGTCGGTCGCGTTGCCTGTGGGGGAGCTTGAGCGGCGTCTTGAGCGTTGGCCAGGGGTGTCGGTCGCGGCGGTGAATGGGTCTTCTTCGACGGTCGTCTCGGGGGAGAGTGGTGTGCTGGAGGGGTTTGTGGGGGAGTGTGAGGTGGATGGTGTTAGGGTGCGGTGGATCCCGGTCGACTATGCCTCGCACTCCTCGCAGATCGAGGAGATTCGCGACGAGCTGCTGGAGGCTTGCGCATCGATTTCGCCTCGTTCGGGGGAGGTGCCGTTCTATTCGACGGTGACGGGTGGGTTGTTGGATACGGCTGAGTTGGATGGGGGGTATTGGTATCGCAATCTGCGTGAGACTGTTCAGTTCGAGGGGGCGGTCCGTTCGTTGTTGGGTGAGAGGTATCGTGCGTTTGTCGAGGTGAGTGCTCACCCCGTGCTGACGATCGGCGTCCAAGAAGCTGTCGAGGATGTGCTTGGCGGGGACGATGGGGCGGTCGTGTCGGGTTCGTTGCGTCGCGATGAGGGTGGTCTTGGGCGTTTCTTTGAGTCTTTGGCTGGGGTGTGGGTGCGTGGGGTTGGGGTGGATTGGCGGGGGGTGTTCGTGGGGTGTGGTGCGCGGCGGGTGGGGTTGCCGACGTATGCGTTTCAGCGTGAGCGTTTTTGGTTGCGGGCGCCGGCGGGTGGTGTGGGGGATGTTGTGGCGGTGGGGTTGGTTGGGGCTGGTCATCCGTTGTTGGGTGCGATGACGGGGTTGGCTGGTGGTGAGGGGTGGTTGTTCACGGGGCGTGTTTCGTTGGAGTCGCATCCGTGGCTTGTTGATCATGCGGTGGTGGGTGTGGTGTTGTTTCCGGGGACTGCGTTTGTGGAGTTGGCGTTGCGGGCGGGTCGTGAGGTTGGGTGTGAGTTGGTGCAGGAGCTTGTGTTGGAGGCGCCGTTGGTGTTGCCTGAGGTGGGTGGGGTGCAGGTCCAGGTTGTGGTTGGTGAGCCCGATGATTCGGGGAGCAGGACGATCGCGATTTATTCGCGTGGGGATGAGGTTGGTGATTCGGGGTTTGAGCAGGAGTGGGTGCGTCACGCGAGTGGCGTGCTGGCACCCGAAGGGCAGCGCTCGGACGCCGAGGCAGCCGGTGAGCTTGGTGGGGTATGGCCGCCGGCGGGGGCGGTGGTGGTGGATGTTGAGGGTCTTTATGATCGGATGGCTGGTTTGGGGTTTGAGTATGGGCCGGTGTTTCAGGGGTTGCGTGCTGCGTGGCGGCGTGGTGGTGAGGTGTTCGCTGAGGTTGTTTTGCCTGAGCAGGAGCGTGAGCTGGCTGGGTCTTTTGGTGTGCATCCGGCGCTGCTTGATGGTGCGTTGCATGCGATGGGTGTTGGGTTGCTTGATGGTGGGGAGGGGGGGTTGAGTCTCCCGTTTTCGTGGGGTGGGGTGAGTTTGCACGCGGTTGGTGCTTCTAGTTTGCGGGTCAGGATGTCTTTGGCTGGTGTGGATGGTGGGGTGTCGTTGGTGGTTGCTGATGAGTCGGGTGCGCTGGTCGCTTCGGTGCAGTCGTTGGTCGCTCGCGCGGTTTCTCCTGAGCAGTTGGCTGGGGCGCGTGGTGGGTATCACGAGTCGTTGTTTAGGGTGGATTGGGTGTCGGTCCCGGTGTCTGCTCGGGGTGATGCTGTGGGTGGGTTGGTGGTGTTGGGGGCTGAGGGTTCGGGGGTTGTTGAGGCTTTGGGGGGTCCTGGGTGCTTGGCGGGTGTTTATGGGGATCTTGGGTGTTTGGGTGAGGCGGTGGACGGTGGCGTGGTGGTGCCTGATGTCGTTCTGGTTGACCTCGCCAGTGTGGTGGGTGGGGAGGTCGAGGAAGGCTCCGCGGCTGAGGCTGCCCCTACCAGTCCGGTTGCGGAGTCTTCGTCGGCTGTTGGGGTTGGTGTGGTGGGTGGGGTGCGTGTGGGTGTGCGTGGGGTGTTGGGGTTGTTGCAGTCGTGGCTTGCTGATGAGCGGTTCGCTGGGTCATGTTTGGTGTTGGTGACTGAGGGTGCTGTGGCGGTGCGGCCGGGGGAGGAGGTCCTTGGGTTGGCGAGTGCGCCTGTGTGGGGGTTGGTGCGTTCGGCGCAGTCGGAGAACCCGGGGCGCTTTGCGCTGGTCGACGTGGATGGGCAGGAGGCTTCTTGGGGTGCGCTGGGCGGGGTGTTCGCCAGCGCGCTCGTTCTCGAGGACGAGCCCCAGCTAGCTGTGCGAGAGGGCGAGCTCCTCGCACCACGGCTCGCACGGGCCGCACGGGCTGCTGCCCTGCAGGACGCGCCGGCGGTGGTGTTTGGTGAGGGTGGTTCGGTGTTGGTTACTGGTGGTACGGGTGTGTTGGGTGGTTTGGTGGCGCGGCATTTGGTGGCTGATTGTGGTGTGCGTAGTGTGGTGTTGGCTAGCCGGCGGGGGTATGAGGCTCCGGGTGCGTTGGAGTTGGAGGCGGAGCTGGTTGGGTTGGGTGCTGAGGTGGCGGTCGTGGCGTGTGATGTGGGTGATCGTGAGCAGCTGGCGGCGTTGGTTGAGGGTGTTGCTGGGGAGTTTCGGTTGACGGGTGTGGTGCATGCGGCTGGCGTGTTGGATGATGGGGTGATTGAGTCGTTGACGCCTGCGCGGGTTGATGGTGTGTTGGCTGCGAAGGTGGACGCGGCGTGGTATTTGCATGAGTTGACTGAGGGTTTGGGCCTGTCGGCGTTTGTGTTGTTTTCTTCGGCGGCGGCGGCGTTTGGGAGTCCGGGCCAGGGTAGTTATGCGGCAGCGAACGCGTTCTTGGACGGGTTGGCGGCTTACCGTCGCGCGCGGGGGCTGCCGGGTGTCTCGATCGCGTGGGGGCTGTGGGAGCAGGCCAGCGGTATGACGGGTCATTTGGAGGACGCTGATCGCGCGCGGATGACGCGCTCGGGTATGGCTGGGTTGTCTTCGCGGGAGGGGTTGGAGCTTTTTGATGCTGCGAACGCGGCGGGTGAGGCGTTGGTGATCCCGGTGCGGCTGGATATCCCGGTGTTGCGGGCGCAGGCTAGGGCTGGGATGGTCCCGGCGTTGTTGCGGGGTCTGGTTCGCGCTCCGGCGCGTCGAGCGGGCGAGGGTGGGTCGCTGGCGGCGCGTTTGGCTGGGGTGCCCGAGGGCGAGCGCGAGGGTGTGGTCCTCGAGCTGGTGCGCGCCGAGGTCGCCGTCGTGCTGGGGCACGCCACGCCCAGCGCGATCGACGTGCAGCGGGCATTCAAGGAGCTCGGGTTCGATTCCCTCGCCGCAGTCGAGCTACGCAACCGATTGGAGGTGGCGAGCGGCCTGCGACTCCCCGCGACACTGGTGTTCGACCATCCGAGTCCGGCGGCGCTGGTGAAGCATCTGCTGGGGCTGCTTAGCGGAGCGGCCCGGGGCGTACGGGTCGTGCGTGCGGCGCATGTGGAGGAGCCGATCGCGATTGTCGGGATGAGCTGCCGCTACCCCGGCGGAGTGAGTGCGCCGCAGGATCTGTGGGAGCTGGTGGCGGCTAGCAGGGACGGGATCTCGGAGTTTCCCACCGACCGCGGGTGGGATCTCGAGCGGCTGTACGACCCCGACCCTGAGAGTCGCGGAACGAGTTATGCGCGAGAGGGTGGGTTTGTGTGTGGTGTGGGTGAGTTCGACGCCGGGTTCTTTGGGATCGGCCCGCGTGAGGCGTTGGCGATGGATCCTCAGCAGCGGTTGTTGTTGGAAGGTGCGTGGGAGGCGATCGAGGACGCGGGTATGGACCCGGCGTCGCTGCGCGGCTCCGGCACGGGAGTGTTCGCTGGCGTGATGTATCACGATTACGCGAGTGGGCTCGAAGGGCGTGACCTCGCGGACCTGGAGGGGTACCTGGGCACGGGTAGCGCGGGCAGCGTGGTGTCAGGCCGGGTCGCCTATGTGTTGGGGCTGGAGGGTCCGGCGGTGTCGATCGACACAGCGTGTTCATCCTCCTTGGTGGCGTTGCACTGGGCATCCCAGGCGTTGCGTGGTGGTGAGTGTTCGTTGGCGTTGGCGGGTGGGGTGACGGTGCTGTGGACGCCGGGGGTGTTTGTGGAGTTTAGTCGTCAGCGTGGGCTTGCTGTGGATGGGCGGTGCAAGTCGTTCGCGGATGCGGCGGACGGCACGGGTTGGGGCGAAGGTATGGGTGTGGTTGTGTTGGAGCGTTTGTCTGATGCGGTGCGTAATGGTCGTCGGGTGTTGGGGTTGGTGCGTGGGTCGGCGGTGAATCAGGACGGCGCGAGCAATGGCTTGACGGCGCCGAACGGTCCCTCTCAGCAGCGGGTGATTGCTCAGGCGTTGGCGAGTGCGCGGCTTTCGCCGGGGCAGGTTGATGTGGTTGAGGGTCATGGTACGGGTACGACGTTGGGTGATCCGATTGAGGCTCAGGCTTTGATCGCGGCGTATGGACAGGGTCGTGGGGGTCGGCCTTTGTGGTTGGGGTCTGTGAAGTCGAATATTGGTCATACGCAGGCGGCGGCTGGTGTGGCTGGTGTGATTAAGATGGTGATGGCGTTGCGGTATGGTGTGTTGCCGCGGACGTTGCATGTTGATGAGCCTTCTCGGCATGTGGATTGGTCGGCTGGTGAGGTGTCGTTGTTGACTGAGGAGGTGCCGTGGGTTAGGAATGGTGAGCCGCGTCGGGCGGGGGTGTCGTCGTTTGGGGTGAGTGGCACGAACGCGCATGTGATTCTTGAGGAAGCACCGGTAGTCGAAAGCTCTGCAGCCGAACCGGACCCCGACTCAACCCCCTCGACCGACTCAGCTCCCTCGTCGGCTGTTGGGGTTGGTGTGGGGGTTGTGGGTGGTGGTGTGGTGCCGTTGGTGTTGTCGGGGAAGGGTGAGGGGGCGTTGCGTGCGCAGGCTGCTCGGTTGGGTGGGTTTCTTGAGGGTGATCCGGGGCTTGGGTTGGTGGATGTTGGGTTTTCGTTGGCGGTCGGCCGGTCGGTGTTTGAGGATCGTGCGGTGGTGTTGGGTGGGGATCGGGAGGGGTTGTTGGGGGGTCTTGGTGCGTTGGCTGGGGGGGAGGTTTTGGGTGGTCTTTGTGGTCGGGTGGTGGAGGGTGGATTGGTGTTGTTGTTCACGGGTCAGGGGGCGCAGCGTGTGGGGATGGGCCGGGAGTTGTATGGGGTGTTTCCGGTGTTTAGGGCGGCGTTTGATGAGGCGTGTGGTTATCTGGATTCGGGGTTGGGGGGCTCGTTGCGGGAGGTTGTGTTCGGTGGCGGGGCGCTCGCTGTGGAGGGGGAGGGTGTGTTGGATGGGACGGCGTGGGCGCAGCCGGCGTTGTTTGCGCTTGAGGTTGCGCTTTATCGTCTGGTGGAGGCGTGGGGTGTGCGCCCGGATTTCTTGATTGGTCATTCGGTGGGGGAGTTGGCGGCGGCGCATGTGGCGGGGGTGTTTTCGCTTGAGGATGCGTGTCGTGTGGTGGTGGCGCGGGGGCGGTTGATGGGTGCGTTGCCGGGGGGTGGTGCGATGGTCGCGATCGCGGCGCGGGAGGACGAGGTGGTGGAGTCGCTGGCTGCTTTGGATGGCTGGGAGGGCAGAGTTGCGTTGGCGGCGGTGAACGCGCCTGGTTCGGTGGTGGTCTCTGGGGATGAGGATGCGGTGTTGGAGTTGCAGGGTGTGTGGGAGCAGCGGGGTGTGAGGACGAAGCGGTTGCGGGTCAGTCATGCGTTTCACTCGCCGCGGATGGAGGCGATGCTGCAGGAGTTCGGGGGTGTCGTTGAGGGTGTGTCGTTCGCTGAGCCGCGGATTCCGTTGGTGTCGAACCTGTCGGGTGTGCTGGCGGGCGCGGAGGAGTTGTGCTCGCCGGGGTATTGGGTGCGTCATGTGCGTGAGACGGTCAGGTTTGCGGACGGCATTGGGTGGCTTCGCGGCAAGGGTGTGAGCAGTTTCCTTGAGTTGGGCCCGGATGGGGTGTTGAGCGCGATGGTTGGTGAGTGTGTGCATGGGGGTGGAGGGGCCGGGGATGGTGTCGGTCGGGGGGAGGGTGATGTGGATGGTGGTGGGGTGTTGGCGGCGTCGGTGTTGCGGGCGGGGCGGAGCGAGCCCGAGGCGTTGCTTGCTGGTCTAGGCGCGGTGTGGGTGCGTGGGGTTGGGGTGGATTGGGCGGGGGTGTTTGCGGGGTGTGGTGCGCGGCGGGTGGGGTTGCCGACGTATGCGTTTCAGCGTGAGCGTTACTGGTTGAGTAGTTCGGTGGTAGCGGGTGATTTGGGGGCTGTGGGTCAGGCGTCTGCTGGTCATCCGTTGTTGGGTGCGATGACGGGGTTGGCTGGTGGTGAGGGGTGGTTGTTCACGGGGCGTGTTTCGTTGGAGTCGCATCCGTGGCTTGTTGATCATGCGGTGGTGGGTGTGGTGTTGTTTCCGGGGACTGCGTTTGTGGAGTTGGCGTTGCGGGCGGGTCGTGAGGTTGGGTGTGAGTTGGTGCAGGAGCTTGTGTTGGAGGCGCCGTTGGTGTTGCCTGAGGTGGGTGGGGTGCAGGTCCAGGTTGTGGTTGGTGAGCCCGATGATTCGGGGAGCAGGACGATCGCGATTTATTCGCGTGGGGATGAGGTTGGTGATTCGGGGTTTGAGCAGGAGTGGGTGCGTCACGCGAGTGGCGTGCTGGCACCCGAAGGGCAGCGCTCGGACGCCGAGGCAGCCGGTGAGCTTGGTGGGGTATGGCCGCCGGCGGGGGCGGTGGTGGTGGATGTTGAGGGTCTTTATGATCGGATGGCTGGTTTGGGGTTTGAGTATGGGCCGGTGTTTCAGGGGTTGCGTGCTGCGTGGCGGCGTGGTGGTGAGGTGTTCGCTGAGGTTGTTTTGCCTGAGCAGGAGCGTGAGCTGGCTGGGTCTTTTGGTGTGCATCCGGCGCTGCTTGATGGTGCGTTGCATGCGATGGGTGTTGGGTTGCTTGATGGTGGGGAGGGGGGGTTGAGTCTCCCGTTTTCGTGGGGTGGGGTGAGTTTGCACGCGGTTGGTGCTTCTAGTTTGCGGGTCAGGATGTCTTTGGCTGGTGTGGATGGTGGGGTGTCGTTGGTGGTTGCTGATGAGTCGGGTGCGCTGGTCGCTTCGGTGCAGTCGTTGGTCGCTCGCGCGGTTTCTCCTGAGCAGTTGGCTGGGGCGCGTGGTGGGTATCACGAGTCGTTGTTTAGGGTGGATTGGGTGTCGGTCCCGGTGTCTGCTCGGGGTGATGCTGTGGGTGGGTTGGTGGTGTTGGGGGCTGAGGGTTCGGGGGTTGTTGAGGCTTTGGGGGGTCCTGGGTGCTTGGCGGGTGTTTATGGGGATCTTGGGTGTTTGGGTGAGGCGGTGGACGGTGGCGTGGTGGTGCCTGATGTCGTTCTGGTTGACCTCGCCAGTGTGGTGGGTGGGGAGGTCGAGGAAGGCTCCGCGGCTGAGGCTGCCCCTACCAGTCCGGTTGCGGAGTCTTCGTCGGCTGTTGGGGTTGGTGTGGTGGGTGGGGTGCGTGTGGGTGTGCGTGGGGTGTTGGGGTTGTTGCAGTCGTGGCTTGCTGATGAGCGGTTCGCTGGGTCATGTTTGGTGTTGGTGACTGAGGGTGCTGTGGCGGTGCGGCCGGGGGAGGAGGTCCTTGGGTTGGCGAGTGCGCCTGTGTGGGGGTTGGTGCGTTCGGCGCAGTCGGAGAACCCGGGGCGCTTTGCGCTGGTCGACGTGGATGGGCAGGAGGCTTCTTGGGGTGCGCTGGGCGGGGTGTTCGCCAGCGCGCTCGTTCTCGAGGACGAGCCCCAGCTAGCTGTGCGAGAGGGCGAGCTCCTCGCACCACGGCTCGCACGGACAGGGCCTGGTGTTGGGGTATTGGCGCCTCCCGATGGGGTGGCGGCGTGGCGTCTGGGTGTTTCGGGGGCGGGCACGCTCCAGGATCTTGCGCTTGTTCGTGACTTGGATGCGGAGAGGCCACTTGGGGTTGGTGAGGTGCGGGTTGGAGTGCGGGCGGCTGGGTTGAATTTCCGTGATGTATTGATCGCGTTGGGTGTTTATCCGGGTGAGGCGGTGATGGGTGGCGAGGGCGCAGGGGTGGTCTTGGAAGTCGGTCCGGGAGTGGAGAGCGTCGCGGTTGGCGATCGCGTAATGGGGTTGCTGCCTAGTGGGTTCGGGCCGGTGGCGACGACCGATCATCGTTTGATTGTCAGGATGCCTGAGGGGTGGTCTTTCACGGAGGCGGCTGCGATCCCGACCGTGTTCTTGACGGCGTACTACGCGCTGGTGGATCTTGCTGATCTACGACCCGGTGAGTCGCTTTTGGTGCATGCTGCTGCAGGGGGAGTTGGAATGGCCGCTGTGCAGCTGGCGCGGTATCTGGGTGCTGAGGTGTTCGGGACTGCCAGCTCGGGGAAGTGGAAGGCGCTGCGGTCGCTTGGGCTGGATGAAGCGCATATAGCTTCGTCGCGTACGCTCGAGTTCAAGGAGAAGTTTCTCGAGGAGACCAAAGGTCAGGGGGTGGACGTCGTCCTTGATTCTTTGGCGAGAGAGTTCGTCGACGCCTCGCTGCAATTGCTGCCCAGGGGCGGTCGCTTCATCGAGATGGGAAAGACTGATATTCGTGACGCAGACGAGGTCAACGCGGAATATCCGGGGGTGGCCTACCAGGCGTTTGACGTGATGGAAGCCGGCCCGGAGCGCATTCAACAGATGCTGGTTGAGGTTCTTGGTCTCTTCGAGCGCGGTGTGCTTCGTTCTCTGCCGATCACTGCATGGGATATCTATCGCGCACCGGAGGCATTCCGGTTCTTCAGTCAAGCGCGCCACATCGGCAAGAACGTGTTCACGATGCCGTCACCGATCGATCCGCACGGCTCAGTCTTGATCACAGGCGGTACTGGCAGCATAGGCAGCTTGTTGGCTCGGCATCTCGTGACCGAGCACGGAGTGTCTAGGATCGTGTTGGCTAGCCGGCGCGGGCCTGAGGCTCCAGGCGCGCGGGAGCTGGAAGCGGATCTGGTGGCGCTCGGCGCCGAGGTAACAGTCGCGGCGTGTGATGTGAGCGACCGCGAGCAGCTTGCCGCGCTGATTGAGCGTATCCCTGCGGAGTTCCCGTTGACGGGGGTGGTGCATGCCGCTGGTGTCCTTGACGATGGTGTGATCGAGTCACTGACACCAGAACGCATTGACCGGGTAACCACTGTGAAGGTAGACGCGGCGTGGTACCTGCATCAGCTGACCGCGCACATGGACCTATCGGCGTTCGTGCTGTTTTCCTCTGCCGCAGCTACGCTTGGTAATCCAGGTCAAGGTAACTATGCCGCCGGTAACGCCTTCTTGGACGCGCTGGCAGCTCACCGCCGCGCCCAGGGCCTGGCCGGCACCTCGATCGCATGGGGGCTATGGGCAGAGACAAGCGGCATGACGAGTCACCTAGAGGAAACAGACCACGCACGGATGACTCGCTCGGGCCTCCACGCGCTCTCTTCTAAGGAAGGCTTGGAGTTCTTCGATGTCTCCAACACAACAGGCGAAGCGCTGATCATCCCGATGCGCCTAGATATCGCGGCGTTACGCGCGCAGGCCAGGACCCAGACGATCCCCCCGTTGCTACGCGGGCTGATCCGCGCACCCACCCGTCGAGCAAGCGACAGCGGCCCATCCCTCGCGGCCCGCCTAGCCACAGCCCCTGAGAACGAGCACGAGCGCATCGTTCTCGACCTCGTACGCACCGAGGTAGCCACCACTCTAGGACACACCTCCGCCGAGGCAATCGACGCACAAAAGACATTCAAGGAACTCGGTTTCGACTCACTAGCCGCAATCGAGCTACGCAACCGCCTCAACACGGCAACCGGACTACAACTATCAACCACACTCATCTTCGACCACCCCACACCCACCACCCTCACACACCACCTACTAAAAACAGCTATTGATGGTCGGTATCAACCACTTGTCACCGTGTCGGTCATTCCCCAAACAGAGCTAGTCGCTGTTGTTGGGATAGGCTGTCGCTACCCAGGTAATGTGCGCTCGCCAGATGAGCTATGGCAGGTCATAGCCTCTGGTAGTGACGTGATCGCTGGGTTCCCGATGGATCGTGGATGGGACTTGGAGGGTTTGTACGACCCTGATCCGGATCGGCCGGGAACGAGCTATGCGCGGGAGGGTGGTTTTCTCTATGACGCGAGTGAGTTCGACGCCAGATTCTTTGGGATCAGTCCTCGTGAGGCGTTGGCAATGGACCCTCAACAGCGCCTGCTGCTAGAAGTCGCGTGGGAAACTTTCGAGGATGCTGGGATTGATCCGACTTCACTACGCGGCAGCCAGACCGGAGTATTTGCGGGGATTAGTGCTCAGGATTACAGCGCGACTCTTTTTGGGCCTGTGCCTGAGGATCTTGAGGGCTATCTAAGCACGGGGGGTTCTGGTAGCGTTATATCGGGCCGGGTGGCTTATACGTTTGGGTTTGAGGGTCCGGCGGTGACTGTGGATACGGCGTGTTCTTCTTCGCTTGTGGCGTTGCATTTGGCGTGTGGGGCGTTGCGTGGTGGTGAGTGTTCGCTGGCGTTGGCGGGTGGGGTGACAATCCTTACGACGCCAGGTGCGTTTGTGGGGTTTAGTCGTCAGCGTGGGCTTGCTGTGGATGGGCGGTGCAAGTCGTTCGCGGATGCAGCGGACGGCACGGGGTTTTCTGAGGGTGTTGGGGTGTTGTTGTTGGAGCGTTTGTCTGATGCGGTGCGTAATGGTCGTCGGGTGTTGGGGTTGGTGCGTGGGTCGGCGGTGAATCAGGACGGCGCGAGCAATGGCTTGACGGCGCCGAACGGTCCCTCTCAGCAGCGGGTGATTGCTCAGGCGTTGGCGAGTGCGCGGCTTTCGCCGGGGCAGGTTGATGTGGTTGAGGGTCATGGTACGGGTACGACGTTGGGTGATCCGATTGAGGCTCAGGCTTTGATCGCGGCGTATGGACAGGGTCGTGGGGGTCGGCCTTTGTGGTTGGGGTCTGTGAAGTCGAATATTGGTCATACGCAGGCGGCGGCTGGTGTGGCTGGTGTGATTAAGATGGTGATGGCGTTGCGGTATGGTGTGTTGCCGCGGACGTTGCATGTTGATGAGCCTTCTCGGCATGTGGATTGGTCGGCTGGTGAGGTGTCGTTGTTGACTGAGGAGGTGCCGTGGGTTAGGAATGGTGAGCCGCGTCGGGCGGGGGTGTCGTCGTTTGGGGTGAGTGGCACGAACGCGCATGTGATTCTTGAGGAAGCACCGGTAGTCGAAAGCTCTGCAGCCGAACCGGACCCCGACTCAACCCCCTCGACCGACTCAGCTCCCTCGTCGGCTGTTGGGGTTGGTGTGGGGGTTGTGGGTGGTGGTGTGGTGCCGTTGGTGTTGTCGGGGAAGGGTGAGGGGGCGTTGCGTGCGCAGGCTGCTCGGTTGGGTGGGTTTCTTGAGGGTGATCCGGGGCTTGGGTTGGTGGATGTTGGGTTTTCGTTGGCGGTCGGCCGGTCGGTGTTTGAGGATCGCGCGGTGGTGTTGGGTGGCAAGCGAGAGACCGCGCTGGCTCGCCTGGGTGCGCTGGCTGGGGGGGGGTCGGGGGTTGGTGTGGTGCGGGGTGTGGCCGACGCGGGTGGGCGGGTGGCGTTTCTGTTCCCAGGCCAGGGCGCGCAGTGGGAGGGCATGGCGCTTGAGTTGTTGGGGGAGTCGCCTGTGTTTGCTGAGCGGTTGAGGGCGTGTGGTGATGCGTTGGCGCCGTTTGTTGAGTGGTCGCTTGAGGACGTACTGCGGGGCGGGCCGGGTGCTCCGTCGCTGGCGCGGATTGATGTGGTGCAGCCGGTGTTGTTCGCAGTGATGGTTTCGTTGGCGGGGTTGTGGCGGGCGTGTGGGGTGGAGCCGGGTGTGGTGGTTGGTCATTCGCAGGGTGAGATTGCGGCTGCGTGTGTGGCTGGTGGGTTGTCGTTGGAGGATGCTGCGCGGGTGGTCGCGTTGCGGAGCCAAGTCTTGGCAGCTTTGGTAGGAAAGGGCGCAGTGGTATCGGTCTCGGCTACAGCTAGCCAGGTCAGAGATCGTATCGAGCGTTGGGGTGAGCGGGTCACGGTTGCGGCGGTGAATGGACCTTCTTCGGTAGTGATCGCCGGAGATCGTGAGGCGCTGGAAGAGCTGCTGGAAGAGTACGCGGCTGATGGCTTTTGGGCCAAGGAGATCCCTGCGACTGTCGCCTCGCATTCTCCGCACGTTGATGCGCTCCGCGAGCAGGTACTCGATGCATGTTCTACGATCGCTCCGCGTTCAGGTAGTATTCCGTTTTATTCGACGGTGACGGGTGGGTTGTTGGATACGGCTGAGTTGGATGGTGGGTACTGGTATCGCAATATGCGTCAACCAGTACAGTTCGAACATGCCATTCGACATCTTCTTGCGGATGAGTATCGGGCGTTTGTTGAGGTGAGTCCGCATCCGGTGTTGACGGTTGGGGTGCAGGAGACTGTTGAGGATGTGGTTGATGATTCTGGTGGTGTGGTGGTCGCGGGTTCGTTGCATCGCGGCGAGGGTCGTCTTGGGCGTTTCTTCACGTCGTTGGCTGAGGTGTGGGTGCGTGGGGTTGGGGTGGATTGGGTGGGGGTGTTCGCAGGGTGTGGTGCGCGGCGGGTGGGGTTGCCGACGTATGCGTTTCAGCGTGAGCGTTATTGGTTGCGGGCGCCGGCGGGTGGTGTGGGAGATGTCGCGGCGGTGGGGTTGGTTGGGGCGGGTCATCCGTTGCTGGGTGCCGCGGTTAGTTTGGCTGGTGGTGAGGGGTGGTTGTTCACGGGGCGTGTTTCGTTGGAGGCGCATCCGTGGCTTGCTGATCATGCGGTGGTGGGTGTGGTGTTGTTTCCGGGGACTGCGTTTGTGGAGTTGGCGTTGCGGGCGGGTCGTGAGGTTGGGTGTGAGTTGGTGCAGGAGCTTGTGTTGGAGGCGCCGTTGGTGTTGCCTGAGGTGGGTGGGGTGCAGGTCCAGGTTGTGGTTGGTGAGCCCGATGATTTAGGGAGCAGGACGATCGCGATTTATTCGCGTGGGGATGAGGTTGGTGGTGGAGAGCTGGCGGGCGCGGAGTGGGTGCGTCACGCGAGTGGGGTGCTGGCGCCTGAGGGGGGGCGTCCGGCTGTTGGGGTGGTTGGTGAGCTTGGTGGGGTGTGGCCGCCGGCGGGGGCGGTGGTGGTGGATGTTGAGGGTGTGTATGACGGGCTGGCCGAGGCGGGTCTTGAGTATGGGCCGGTGTTCCAGGGGTTGAGGGGTGTGTGGCGGCGTGGTGGTGAGGTGTTCGCCGAGGTCGCTTTGGACGAGGAAGAGGCCGGCCGGGCTGGGTCGTATGGGTTGCACCCGGCGTTGCTCGACAGCGCGCTGCAGGCCTCGGCGGTGGCGCTGCTCGGGGATGGGGCTGCCGGGGAGGGCGGCGTCAGATTGCCGTTCGCGTGGAGCGGCGTGCGGCTGGGCGCGGTGGGTGCCTCGTCGTTGCGTGTGCACTTGGTGGGTCGGGGTGAGCATGAGTCTCCGGCTGAGGGCCTGTCGCTGGTGGCCGTCGACGAGGGCGGCGGGCTGGTGATGTCGGTGGGCTCGCTGGTCGCGCGTGAGGTTCCTGCTGGGCAGTTGCAGGGGGCTGGTGGTGGGGCGCGGGATGCTCTGTTTGGGGTTGAGTGGGTGCCGGTCGGGGTGGATGACGCGGTGGCTGTGGATGTGGATGCGGGGTGTGTGTTCGTGGATGTTGGGGAGTTGGCTGGGGTGTTGGCCGGGGGTGGGGAGCTCCCGGGAGTCATGGTCCTGGATGTCGCTGGTGGGGATGTCAGTGGCCGGGCCGGTGGTGGGTATGTGCCGGACGCGGCGCGGGGTGTTGTGGGTGGGGTGTTGGGCGTGTTGCAGGGATGGCTCGCTGAGGAGCGGTTAGCGGATGCGCGTTTGGTGGTGTTGACGCGGGGTGCGGTGGCGGTGGGCGGGGGGGATGTGGTGGGTGATTTGGTGGGCGCGGCGGTGCGGGGTTTGGTTCGTTCGGCGCAGTCGGAGAGCCCTGGGCGGGTGTGGCTTGTGGATGTGGATGGGGAGGAGGTCTCGCGGGCGGCGTTGGCGGGGGCGTTGGGGTGTGTGGGTGAGTCTGAGCTCGTGGTTCGTGGTGGTGTGGTGTTGGCGCCGCGGTTGGCGCGGGTTGATGTTGGTGGTGGGTCGGGTGGTGCGTTGACGGTGCCGGTGGGTGTGGAGGAGTGGTGTTTGGCTGCTGGTGGTGGGGGTTCGCTTGAGGGGTTGGGGTTGGTCGCGGCGCCTGAGGCGGCGCGGGTGTTGGGGGAGGATGAGGTGCGTGTAGGGATGCGCGCGGCGGGGGTGAACTTCCGGGATGTGTTGATCGCGTTGGGGATGTATCCGGGTATGGCGGTGGTGGGTGGTGAGGGTGCGGGTGTGGTGTTGGAGGTCGGTCCGGGTGTGGAGGGGTTTGTGGTGGATGACCGGGTGATGGGTATGTTGCCGGGTTCGTTCGGCCCGGTCGCGGTGACGGACGCGCGTTTGTTGGTGAGGGTGCCGGAGGGGTGGTCGTTTGTGCAGGCGGCGTCGGTGCCGACGGTGTTTTTGACGGCGTATTACGCGCTGGTTGATTTGGCTGGTGTGCGGCGGGGCGAGCGGGTGTTGGTGCATGCGGGTGCGGGTGGGGTGGGTATGGCGGCGGTGCAGTTGGCGCGGTGGCTGGGCGCGGAGGTCTTCGCGACCGCGAGCGAGGGGAAGTGGGGTGCGCTCGAGGCGTTGGGGTTGGATGGGGAGCACATCGCGTCCTCGCGCACTCTGGAGTTCGCGGAGCGGTTTGGTGAGGTGACGGGGGGGCGGGGTGTGGATGTGGTGTTGAACTCGTTGGCGGGCGAGTTTGTGGATGCGTCGTTGGGGTTGTTGGGTGAGGGTGGCCGGTTTGTGGAGATGGGCAAGACGGATGTTCGTGACGCGCAGGTGGTGGCTGGTGAGTATCCGGGTGTGGGGTATCGGGCGTTTGAGCTTGGGGAGGCTGGCCCGGAGCGTTTGGGGGAGATGCTTGGGGAGCTTGTGGGGTTGTTCGCTGAGGGTGTGCTGGAGTCGTTGCCGGTGCGGGTGTGGAATGTGCGGCGGGCGCGTGAGGCGTTTCGGTTCATGAGCCAGGCGCGGCATGTGGGGAAGATTGTGTTGACGTTGCCGCGCCCGTTGGATGACGGCCGGTCGGTGTTGGTGACGGGTGGTACGGGTGTGTTGGGTGGTCTGGTGGCGCGGCATCTGGTGGCTGAGCGGGGGGTGCGGAGTTTGGTGCTGGCGAGCCGCCGGGGCCTGGAGGCGCCGGGAGCGGAGCAGTTGGCCTCTGAGTTGGAGGGTCTGGGCGCCCGAGTGAGTGTGGTGGCGTGTGACGTGAGTGACCGTGGGCAGGTGCAGGAGCTGCTCGCGGGGGTGCCGGGGGACGCGCCGTTGGGCGCGGTCGTGCACGCTGCGGGCGCGTTGGACGACGGGGTGATCGCTTCGCTTTCGCCGGAGCGTCTGGGGGGCGTGTTCGCGCCGAAGCTGGACGCGGCGTGGCATCTGCACGAGCTCACGGCCGGTATGGATCTGGATGCGTTTGTGCTGTTCTCTTCGGCGGCGGGTGCGTTGGGCTCCCCGGGGCAGGGCAATTATGCAGCTGCGAACGCGTTCTTGGACGCGCTGGCTGCACACCGCCAGGCGCAGGGCCTGGCGGGCACTTCGATCGCATGGGGTATCTGGGAGCGCACGAGCGAGCTGACGGCGAGCCTGGGTGAGAGCGGCGTAGCGCGTCTGGCTCGCGCGGGGGTGCTGGCGCTCTCTGACGAGCAGAGCCTTGAGGTGTTCGACCGCGCGCACTCCCTCGGCGAGCCGTTGCTGCTGGGTGTGCGGCTCGATATCGCAGCACTACGCGCGCAGGCCAGGACCCAGACGATCCCCCCGTTGCTACGCGGGCTGATCCGCGCACCCACCCGTCGAGCAAGCGACAGCGGCCCATCCCTCGCGGCCCGCCTAGCCACAGCCCCTGAGAACGAGCGCGAGGGCATCGTTCTCGACCTCGTACGCACCGAGGTAGCCACCACTCTAGGACACACCTCCGCCGAGGCAATCGACGCCCAAAAGACATTCAAGGAACTCGGTTTCGACTCACTAGCCGCAATCGAGCTACGCAACCGCCTCAACACGACGACCGGACTACAACTATCAACCACACTCATCTTCGACCACCCCACACCCACCACCCTCACACACCACCTACTAAAAACAGCCGTCCCTGCAGTTGGGAAGCAAAGTAGCGAAAATCTTAGCGAAGCTAATATTCGGCAAATCATTGGCTCCATACCTATTGTCCGCCTTCAAGAGGTTGGGTTGGTAGATACCTTATTACGACTCGCAAATGACGTAGATGAGCCTTTACCAGCTATAGGCGACGACGCGATTGATGCACTAGATGTCGAGAGCCTTGTCGAAAGGGCGCTTGAGAATATCGATCCCGCAATTGAGTTAGACAGGCAGAGTTGATGGCTACATCTAGCCAAACCGTTGTTGACGCATTACGAGCCGCTCTCAAGGAGGTCGAGCGGCTACGGCTGGAGAATCGTCGACTGCTTAAGGTAGACAGGGAACCAATTGCTGTTATTGGGATAGGCTGTCGCTACCCAGGTAATGTGCGCTCGCCAGATGAGCTATGGCAGGTCATAGCCTCTGGTAGTGACGTGATCGCTGGGTTCCCGATGGATCGTGGATGGGACTTGGAGGGTTTGTACGACCCTGATCCGGATCGGCCGGGAACGAGCTATGCGCGGGAGGGTGGTTTTCTCTATGACGCGAGCGAGTTCGACGCCAGATTCTTTGGGATCAGTCCTCGTGAGGCGTTGGCAATGGACCCTCAACAGCGCCTGCTGCTAGAAGTCGCGTGGGAAACTTTCGAGGATGCTGGGATTGATCCGACTTCACTACGAGGCAGCCAGACCGGAGTATTTGCCGGTATCTGTTCTCATGACTACAGCGTCCTTTTGGGAGCTGGCCGTAAGGCAGCATCGGAAGAGGGCTACCAGTTAACTGGTAGTGCTGCAAGCGTTGGCTCCGGCCGGGTGGCTTATACGTTGGGGTTTGAGGGTCCGGCGGTGACGGTGGATACGGCGTGTTCTTCTTCGCTTGTGGCGTTGCATTTGGCGTGTGGGGCGTTGCGTGGTGGTGAGTGTTCGCTGGCGTTGGCGGGTGGGGTTGGAGTGATGGCGACGCCGATAGTGTTTGTGGGGTTTAGTCGTCAGCGTGGGCTTGCTGTGGATGGGCGGTGCAAGTCGTTCGCGGATGCAGCGGACGGCACGGGGTTTTCTGAGGGTGTTGGGGTGTTGTTGTTGGAGCGTTTGTCTGATGCGGTGCGTAATGGTCGTCGGGTGTTGGGGTTGGTGCGTGGGTCGGCGGTGAATCAGGACGGCGCGAGCAATGGCTTGACGGCGCCGAACGGTCCCTCTCAGCAGCGGGTGATTGCTCAGGCGTTGGCGAGTGCGCGGCTTTCGCCGGGGCAGGTTGATGTGGTTGAGGGTCATGGTACGGGTACGACGTTGGGTGATCCGATTGAGGCTCAGGCTTTGATCGCGGCGTATGGACAGGGTCGTGGGGGTCGGCCTTTGTGGTTGGGGTCTGTGAAGTCGAATATTGGTCATACGCAGGCGGCGGCTGGTGTGGCTGGTGTGATTAAGATGGTGATGGCGTTGCGGTATGGTGTGTTGCCGCGGACGTTGCATGTTGATGAGCCTTCTCGGCATGTGGATTGGTCGGCTGGTGAGGTGTCGTTGTTGACTGAGGAGGTGCCGTGGGTTAGGAATGGTGAGCCGCGTCGGGCGGGGGTGTCGTCGTTTGGGGTGAGTGGCACGAACGCGCATGTGATTC
Organism: uncultured Solirubrobacterales bacterium; assembly: GCA_963764915.1. Classification (GTDB taxonomy): domain Bacteria; phylum Actinomycetota; class Thermoleophilia; order Solirubrobacterales; family Solirubrobacteraceae; genus Palsa-744. Next base: position 391,948 of record CAVXUO010000001.1, read on the forward strand.
TTGAGGAAGCACCGGTAGTCGAAAGCTCTGCAGCCGAACCGGACCCCGACTCAACCCCCTCGACCGACTCAGCTCCCTCGTCGGCTGTTGGGGTTGGTGTGGGGGTTGTGGGTGGTGGTGTGGTGCCGTTGGTGTTGTCGGGGAAGGGTGAGGGGGCGTTGCGTGCGCAGGCTGCTCGGTTGGGTGGGTTTCTTGAGGGTGATCCGGGGCTTGGGTTGGTGGATGTTGGGTTTTCGTTGGCGGTCGGCCGGTCGGTGTTTGAGGATCGTGCGGTGGTGTTGGGTGGGGATCGGGAGGGGTTGTTGGGGGGTCTTGGTGCGTTGGCTGGGGGGGAGGTTTTGGGTGGTCTTTGTGGTCGGGTGGTGGAGGGTGGATTGGTGTTGTTGTTCACGGGTCAGGGGGCGCAGCGTGTGGGGATGGGCCGGGAGTTGTATGGGGTGTTTCCGGTGTTTAGGGCGGCGTTTGATGAGGCGTGTGGTTATCTGGATTCGGGGTTGGGGGGCTCGTTGCGGGAGGTTGTGTTCGGTGGCGGGGCGCTCGCTGTGGAGGGGGAGGGTGTGTTGGATGGGACGGCGTGGGCGCAGCCGGCGTTGTTTGCGCTTGAGGTTGCGCTTTATCGTCTGGTGGAGGCGTGGGGTGTGCGCCCGGATTTCTTGATTGGTCATTCGGTGGGGGAGTTGGCGGCGGCGCATGTGGCGGGGGTGTTTTCGCTTGAGGATGCGTGTCGTGTGGTGGTGGCGCGGGGGCGGTTGATGGGTGCGTTGCCGGGGGGTGGTGCGATGGTCGCGATCGCGGCGCGGGAGGACGAGGTGGTGGAGTCGCTGGCTGCTTTGGATGGCTGGGAGGGCAGAGTTGCGTTGGCGGCGGTGAACGCGCCTGGTTCGGTGGTGGTCTCTGGGGATGAGGATGCGGTGTTGGAGTTGCAGGGTGTGTGGGAGCAGCGGGGTGTGAGGACGAAGCGGTTGCGGGTCAGTCATGCGTTTCACTCGCCGCGGATGGAGGCGATGCTGCAGGAGTTCGGGGGTGTCGTTGAGGGTGTGTCGTTCGCTGAGCCGCGGATTCCGTTGGTGTCGAACCTGTCGGGTGTGCTGGCGGGCGCGGAGGAGTTGTGCTCGCCGGGGTATTGGGTGCGTCATGTGCGTGAGACGGTCAGGTTTGCGGACGGCATTGGGTGGCTTCGCGGCAAGGGTGTGAGCAGTTTCCTTGAGTTGGGCCCGGATGGGGTGTTGAGCGCGATGGTTGGTGAGTGTGTGCATGGGGGTGGAGGGGCCGGGGATGGTGTCGGTCGGGGGGAGGGTGATGTGGATGGTGGTGGGGTGTTGGCGGCGTCGGTGTTGCGGGCGGGGCGGAGCGAGCCCGAGGCGTTGCTTGCTGGTCTAGGCGCGGTGTGGGTGCGTGGGGTTGGGGTGGATTGGGCGGGGGTGTTTGCGGGGTGTGGTGCGCGGCGGGTGGGGTTGCCGACGTATGCGTTTCAGCGTGAGCGTTACTGGTTGAGTAGTTCGGTGGTAGCGGGTGATTTGGGGGCTGTGGGTCAGGCGTCTGCTGGTCATCCGTTGTTGGGTGCGATGACGGGGTTGGCTGGTGGTGAGGGGTGGTTGTTCACGGGGCGTGTTTCGTTGGAGTCGCATCCGTGGCTTGTTGATCATGCGGTGGTGGGTGTGGTGTTGTTTCCGGGGACTGCGTTTGTGGAGTTGGCGTTGCGGGCGGGTCGTGAGGTTGGGTGTGAGTTGGTGCAGGAGCTTGTGTTGGAGGCGCCGTTGGTGTTGCCTGAGGTGGGTGGGGTGCAGGTCCAGGTTGTGGTTGGTGAGCCCGATGATTCGGGGAGCAGGACGATCGCGATTTATTCGCGTGGGGATGAGGTTGGTGATTCGGGGTTTGAGCAGGAGTGGGTGCGTCACGCGAGTGGCGTGCTGGCACCCGAAGGGCAGCGCTCGGACGCCGAGGCAGCCGGTGAGCTTGGTGGGGTATGGCCGCCGGCGGGGGCGGTGGTGGTGGATGTTGAGGGTGTGTATGACGGGCTGGCCGAGGCGGGTCTTGAGTATGGGCCGGTGTTCCAGGGTTTGCGGGGTGTGTGGCGGCGTGGTGGTGAGGTGTTCGCCGAGGTTGAGTTGGGCGAGGAGCAGTGTGGGGACGCTGGCTCGTTTGGTTTGCACCCGGCGTTGTTCGATGCTGCCTTGCACGCGGTCGCGGCGATGAGGCCGGGCGAGGATGCTGGCGCCGGCGCGCGGCTGCCGTTTGCTTGGAGCGGTGTGAGCCTGCACGCCACGGGTGCGACACGGTTGCGCGCGCAGCTTGCGCCGCTCGGTGGTGATGCGTTCGCACTGACGCTCGCCGACAGTGAGGGTATGCCGATGCTTTCGGTGCGGTCGCTCGCGATCCGTGAGCTCTCCAGCGAGCTGCTCGCTCGGGCCGCGGCTGCTGGTCACGAGTCGTTGTTCGGGATTACCTGGTCGCCGTCCGGGGATGCCGCGCCGGCTCTGGGCTCGGCTGCTGGCTTCAGGGTTGCGCTGGTGGGCGCGGAGGACTCGCCCGGCGCCGATGGGTTGCGTGCGGCTGGGTTCGCTGTGGATGTGTATGAGAGCGTGGCGGCGCTGGCGCAGGATGAAGGCCGGGGCTCGGCAGCTGGTGTGGTCTTGGTCGAGGGCGGGGAGGCCGTCACCGCGGCCGATGTCGTCGCGGGCACCCATGATTGCGTCAACTCGGCTCTGCTGGTCTTGCAGGAGTGGCTCGCGGATGAGCGTCTGCTGGAGTTGCCGCTGATGCTTCTCACTCGTGGCGGTGTGGCGACCAGCCGCGACGAGGACACCTTTGGCCTGCCTGCGGCGGCGGTGTGGGGTCTGGTGCGTTCGGCGCAGGCGGAGCACCCCGGCCGCCTGGTGCTGGTCGACCTCGACGATGAGCGGTCCTCTTGGCAGGCTCTACCGGCCACGCTCGGGTTGGGAGAGCCCCAGCTCGCTCTCCGTGAAGGCCGGGTGCTAGCACCACGGCTCGCACGGGTTGCTTCACCGGCTGGTGAGGGTGGGGTGGCTGGTGAGGGTGGGGTGTTTGGTGAGGGTGGTTCGGTGTTGGTTACTGGTGGTACGGGTGTGTTGGGTGGTTTGGTGGCGCGGCATTTGGTGGCTGATTGTGGTGTGCGTAGTGTGGTGTTGGCTAGCCGGCGGGGGTATGAGGCTCCGGGTGCGTTGGAGTTGGAGGCGGAGCTGGTTGGGTTGGGTGCTGAGGTGGCGGTCGTGGCGTGTGATGTGGGTGATCGTGAGCAGCTGGCGGCGTTGGTTGAGGGTGTTGCTGGGGAGTTTCGGTTGACGGGTGTGGTGCATGCGGCTGGCGTGTTGGATGATGGGGTGATTGAGTCGTTGACGCCTGCGCGGGTTGATGGTGTGTTGGCTGCGAAGGTGGACGCGGCGTGGTATTTGCATGAGTTGACTGAGGGTTTGGGCCTGTCGGCGTTTGTGTTGTTTTCTTCGGCGGCGGCGGCGTTTGGGAGTCCGGGCCAGGGTAGTTATGCGGCAGCGAACGCGTTCTTGGACGGGTTGGCGGCTTACCGTCGCGCGCGGGGGCTGCCGGGTGTCTCGATCGCGTGGGGGCTGTGGGAGCAGGAAGGCGGCATGGCCGGGAGTCTCAGCGGCATCGACCGAGCGCGGATTGAGCGGACGGGTTTTCAGGCGCTCTCTCAGTCAGAGGGCCTCCAGCTCCTCGACGTCGCCTGCGAAGCAGGTGAGCCGCTGCTGGTGGCGGTGCGTATGAGCGCGGCGCGACTGAGAGCCCATGCGCGCGCCGGAATGCTGCCGGCGCTGCTGCGCGGTCTGGTGCGCGCCCGCCGCGTGGCCCGTGATGGCGATGGGGAGCTCGCCGCTCGCCTACGGAGCGCATCCGGCGAGGAGCGCGAGTGGCTCGTGAGCGAGTTGGTGCGCGGCGAGTCGGCCGCAGTGCTCGGCCACGTCTCGCCGGGAGCGGTCAATCCTGAGTGTGCGTTCAAAGAGCTCGGCTTCGATTCCCTCGCCGCGGTGGAACTGCGCAATCGCCTGAGCGTTGCGACTGGCCTGCAACTGCCCGCGACGCTGATCTTTGACTACCCCTCGCCCGCTGTGCTGACCGCCTATCTGCTAGGTGCCATCGGACAGGGTGGACTCTCGGGCACGCTGAACGTGGATGGAGAACTCGACCGGCTGGAGCGGACACTTTTCTCGCTGCCGAGCGACGAGACCGACCGAGTCACGGGACGCCTACAGGCAATTCTACTTGGGTTGGCGGATGGCGGACGCGCACAGGATGCGTACGTCGCAGTCGCCGACAGGATGGAGTCGGCCACCGCCGACGAGGTCTTCGACTTCATCGATAGGGAGCTGCTCTCGACATGAGCGCACCCCAAGCGAGTCTTATGTCATCGATCGCGAAATCGCTCGCAGCGACCTGCGCTTAGGAGGCGTGACCGTGGACGAAGCGAAGTTCCTTGCATACCTGAAGCGCGTAACCGTGGATCTCCATGACGCCCGCGCGCGCCTGCGCGACCTGGAAGCTCAGGGGAGTGAGCCGGTGGCGATCGTGGGCATGAGCTGCAGATATCCCGGCCAGGTGAGTGCTCCCGAGGATCTATGGCAGCTGCTGGTTGGCGGCGGCGATGCGATCGGCGAGTTTCCGAGCGATCGAGGCTGGGATGTGGAGGGCTGGTATGGGGCCGACCCGGGTGCCGTGCGTGAAAGCGGATTCCTATACGACGCTGCTGACTTTGACGCGTCCTTCTTCGGGATCGGCCCGCGAGAGGCGCTGGCTATGGACCCGCAGCAGCGGGTGCTGCTCGAGGTCTGCTGGGAGGCGTTGGAAGCCGCGAGTATCGCACCGAATTCGCTGCGCGGCAGCCAGACTGCAGTGTTCGCCGGCGTGATGTATCACGACTACATTGCGGGCCTGCGCTCGCTACCGGCGGACACGATGGGCTATGTCGGTACGGGTAACTCGGGCGGCGTGCTCTCGGGCCGGGTGTCATATGTGCTCGGACTCGAGGGCCCGGCGGTGACGGTCGACACGGCATGCTCCTCCTCACTGGTGGCGCTGCATCTCGCATGCGGGGCACTGCGAGGGGGGGAGTGCACGCTGGCGTTGGCGGGCGGGGTGACGGTGATGGGGACGCCCACGGCGTTCATTGAGTTCGGCCCGCAGGGCGGCCTTGCGCCGGATGGACGGTGCAAGTCCTTCAGCGACAGCGCGGACGGTGTCAGCTGGAGCGAGGGCGCGGGCCTGCTGGTGCTAGAGCGTTTGGAGGACGCACGGCGCAACGGGCGCGAGGTGCTGGCCGTGATACGCGGTAGCGCGGTCAACCAAGACGGCGCGAGCAACGGACTGACCGCCCCCAACGGCCCATCGCAGCAGCGGGTCATCCGCCGAGCGCTGGCAAATGCGTGCATCGCCCCCGGCGAGGTAGACGTCGTGGAGGGCCACGGGACGGGCACAACGCTCGGCGACCCGATCGAGGCGCAGGCGCTGCTGGCGACCTACGGACAGGCTCACGCGGAGGGCAACCCGCTGCTGTTGGGCTCGATCAAGTCGAATATCGGCCACACTCAGGCAGCGGCTGGGGTCGCTGGAGTCATCAAGATGGTGATGGCAATGCGTCACGGGCTGCTGCCGCGTACTCTGCACGTGGACGAGCCCTCCCGGCAGGTCGATTGGGGCGCTGGCCAGGTCGCGCTGTTGACCAAGGAGCAACCATGGCAGCGCAACGGCCGCCCCCGCCGTGCGGGAGTCTCTTCATTCGGGATCAGCGGTACGAACGCTCACGTGATCCTCGAAGAGGCACAGGCTGACGAGCCCTACGCACGCGAGCCAGGGAGCGGATCCTTGCCTGAGATATCAGCATGGGTGCTCTCTGGTCGCGGAACGCGGGGCCTGCATGCTCAGGCGCAGCGTTTGGGTGGGTTCCTCGCAGGCAACCCAAAGCTTGGGTTGGCAGATGTGGCTTTTTCGCTCGCTATGCGCCCGGTGTTTGAGGATCGTGCGGTGGTGTTGGGTGGGGATCGGGAGGGGTTGTTGGGGGGTCTTGGTGCGTTGGCTGGGGGGGAGGTTTTGGGTGGTCTTTGTGGTCGGGTGGTGGAGGGTGGATTGGTGTTGTTGTTCACGGGTCAGGGGGCGCAGCGTGTGGGGATGGGCCGGGAGTTGTATGGGGTGTTTCCGGTGTTTAGGGCGGCGTTTGATGAGGCGTGTGGTTATCTGGATTCGGGGTTGGGGGGCTCGTTGCGGGAGGTTGTGTTCGGTGGCGGGGCGCTCGCTGTGGAGGGGGAGGGTGTGTTGGATGGGACGGCGTGGGCGCAGCCGGCGTTGTTTGCGCTTGAGGTTGCGCTTTATCGTCTGGTGGAGGCGTGGGGTGTGCGCCCGGATTTCTTGATTGGTCATTCGGTGGGGGAGTTGGCGGCGGCGCATGTGGCGGGGGTGTTTTCGCTTGAGGATGCGTGTCGTGTGGTGGTGGCGCGGGGGCGGTTGATGGGTGCGTTGCCGGGGGGTGGTGCGATGGTCGCGATCGCGGCGCGGGAGGACGAGGTGGTGGAGTCGCTGGCTGCTTTGGATGGCTGGGAGGGCAGAGTTGCGTTGGCGGCGGTGAACGCGCCTGGTTCGGTGGTGGTCTCTGGGGATGAGGATGCGGTGTTGGAGTTGCAGGGTGTGTGGGAGCAGCGGGGTGTGAGGACGAAGCGGTTGCGGGTCAGTCATGCGTTTCACTCGCCGCGGATGGAGGCGATGCTGCAGGAGTTCGGGGGTGTCGTTGAGGGTGTGTCGTTCGCTGAGCCGCGGATTCCGTTGGTGTCGAACCTGTCGGGTGTGCTGGCGGGCGCGGAGGAGTTGTGCTCGCCGGGGTATTGGGTGCGTCATGTGCGTGAGACGGTCAGGTTTGCGGACGGCATTGGGTGGCTTCGCGGCAAGGGTGTGAGCAGTTTCCTTGAGTTGGGCCCGGATGGGGTGTTGAGCGCGATGGTTGGTGAGTGTGTGCATGGGGGTGGAGGGGCCGGGGATGGTGTCGGTCGGGGGGAGGGTGATGTGGATGGTGGTGGGGTGTTGGCGGCGTCGGTGTTGCGGGCGGGGCGGAGCGAGCCCGAGGCGTTGCTTGCTGGTCTAGGCGCGGTGTGGGTGCGTGGGGTTGGGGTGGATTGGGCGGGGGTGTTTGCGGGGTGTGGTGCGCGGCGGGTGGGGTTGCCGACGTATGCGTTTCAGCGTGAGCGTTACTGGTTGAGTAGTTCGGTGGTAGCGGGTGATTTGGGGGCTGTGGGTCAGGCGTCTGCTGGTCATCCGTTGTTGGGTGCGATGACGGGGTTGGCTGGTGGTGAGGGGTGGTTGTTCACGGGGCGTGTTTCGTTGGAGTCGCATCCGTGGCTTGTTGATCATGCGGTGGTGGGTGTGGTGTTGTTTCCGGGGACTGCGTTTGTGGAGTTGGCGTTGCGGGCGGGTCGTGAGGTTGGGTGTGAGTTGGTGCAGGAGCTTGTGTTGGAGGCGCCGTTGGTGTTGCCTGAGGTGGGTGGGGTGCAGGTCCAGGTTGTGGTTGGTGAGCCCGATGATTCGGGGAGCAGGACGATCGCGATTTATTCGCGTGGGGATGAGGTTGGTGATTCGGGGTTTGAGCAGGAGTGGGTGCGTCACGCGAGTGGCGTGCTGGCACCCGAAGGGCAGCGCTCGGACGCCGAGGCAGCCGGTGAGCTTGGTGGGGTATGGCCGCCGGCGGGGGCGGTGGTGGTGGATGTTGAGGGTCTTTATGATCGGATGGCTGGTTTGGGGTTTGAGTATGGGCCGGTGTTTCAGGGGTTGCGTGCTGCGTGGCGGCGTGGTGGTGAGGTGTTCGCTGAGGTTGTTTTGCCTGAGCAGGAGCGTGAGCTGGCTGGGTCTTTTGGTGTGCATCCGGCGCTGCTTGATGGTGCGTTGCATGCGATGGGTGTTGGGTTGCTTGATGGTGGGGAGGGGGGGTTGAGTCTCCCGTTTTCGTGGGGTGGGGTGAGTTTGCACGCGGTTGGTGCTTCTAGTTTGCGGGTCAGGATGTCTTTGGCTGGTGTGGATGGTGGGGTGTCGTTGGTGGTTGCTGATGAGTCGGGTGCGCTGGTCGCTTCGGTGCAGTCGTTGGTCGCTCGCGCGGTTTCTCCTGAGCAGTTGGCTGGGGCGCGTGGTGGGTATCACGAGTCGTTGTTTAGGGTGGATTGGGTGTCGGTCCCGGTGTCTGCTCGGGGTGATGCTGTGGGTGGGTTGGTGGTGTTGGGGGCTGAGGGTTCGGGGGTTGTTGAGGCTTTGGGGGGTCCTGGGTGCTTGGCGGGTGTTTATGGGGATCTTGGGTGTTTGGGTGAGGCGGTGGACGGTGGCGTGGTGGTGCCTGATGTCGTTCTGGTTGACCTCGCCAGTGTGGTGGGTGGGGAGGTCGAGGAAGGCTCCGCGGCTGAGGCTGCCCCTACCAGTCCGGTTGCGGAGTCTTCGTCGGCTGTTGGGGTTGGTGTGGTGGGTGGGGTGCGTGTGGGTGTGCGTGGGGTGTTGGGGTTGTTGCAGTCGTGGCTTGCTGATGAGCGGTTCGCTGGGTCATGTTTGGTGTTGGTGACTGAGGGTGCTGTGGCGGTGCGGCCGGGGGAGGAGGTCCTTGGGTTGGCGAGTGCGCCTGTGTGGGGGTTGGTGCGTTCGGCGCAGTCGGAGAACCCGGGGCGCTTTGCGCTGGTCGACGTGGATGGGCAGGAGGCTTCTTGGGGTGCGCTGGGCGGGGTGTTCGCCAGCGCGCTCGTTCTCGAGGACGAGCCCCAGCTAGCTGTGCGAGAGGGCGAGCTCCTCGCACCACGGCTCGCACGGACAGGGCCTGGTGTTGGGGTATTGGCGCCTCCCGATGGGGTGGCGGCGTGGCGTCTGGGTGTTTCGGGGGCGGGCACGCTCCAGGATCTTGCGCTTGTTCGTGACTTGGATGCGGAGAGGCCACTTGGGGTTGGTGAGGTGCGGGTTGGAGTGCGGGCGGCTGGGTTGAATTTCCGTGATGTATTGATCGCGTTGGGTGTTTATCCGGGTGAGGCGGTGATGGGTGGCGAGGGCGCAGGGGTGGTCTTGGAAGTCGGTCCGGGAGTGGAGAGCGTCGCGGTTGGCGATCGCGTAATGGGGTTGCTGCCTAGTGGGTTCGGGCCGGTGGCGACGACCGATCATCGTTTGATTGTCAGGATGCCTGAGGGGTGGTCTTTCACGGAGGCGGCTGCGATCCCGACCGTGTTCTTGACGGCGTACTACGCGCTGGTGGATCTTGCTGATCTACGACCCGGTGAGTCGCTTTTGGTGCATGCTGCTGCAGGGGGAGTTGGAATGGCCGCTGTGCAGCTGGCGCGGTATCTGGGTGCTGAGGTGTTCGGGACTGCCAGCTCGGGGAAGTGGAAGGCGCTGCGGTCGCTTGGGCTGGATGAAGCGCATATAGCTTCGTCGCGTACGCTCGAGTTCAAGGAGAAGTTTCTCGAGGAGACCAAAGGTCAGGGGGTGGACGTCGTCCTTGATTCTTTGGCGAGAGAGTTCGTCGACGCCTCGCTGCAATTGCTGCCCAGGGGCGGTCGCTTCATCGAGATGGGAAAGACTGATATTCGTGACGCAGACGAGGTCAACGCGGAATATCCGGGGGTGGCCTACCAGGCGTTTGACGTGATGGAAGCCGGCCCGGAGCGCATTCAACAGATGCTGGTTGAGGTTCTTGGTCTCTTCGAGCGCGGTGTGCTTCGTTCTCTGCCGATCACTGCATGGGATATCTATCGCGCACCGGAGGCATTCCGGTTCTTCAGTCAAGCGCGCCACATCGGCAAGAACGTGTTCACGATGCCGTCACCGATCGATCCGCACGGCTCAGTCTTGATCACAGGCGGTACTGGCAGCATAGGCAGCTTGTTGGCTCGGCATCTCGTGACCGAGCACGGAGTGTCTAGGATCGTGTTGGCTAGCCGGCGCGGGCCTGAGGCTCCAGGCGCGCGGGAGCTGGAAGCGGATCTGGTGGCGCTCGGCGCCGAGGTAACAGTCGCGGCGTGTGATGTGAGCGACCGCGAGCAGCTTGCCGCGCTGATTGAGCGTATCCCTGCGGAGTTCCCGTTGACGGGGGTGGTGCATGCCGCTGGTGTCCTTGACGATGGTGTGATCGAGTCACTGACACCAGAACGCATTGACCGGGTAACCACTGTGAAGGTAGACGCGGCGTGGTACCTGCATCAGCTGACCGCGCACATGGACCTATCGGCGTTCGTGCTGTTTTCCTCTGCCGCAGCTACGCTTGGTAATCCAGGTCAAGGTAACTATGCCGCCGGTAACGCCTTCTTGGACGCGCTGGCAGCTCACCGCCGCGCCCAGGGCCTGGCCGGCACCTCGATCGCATGGGGGCTATGGGCAGAGACAAGCGGCATGACGAGTCACCTAGAGGAAACAGACCACGCACGGATGACTCGCTCGGGCCTCCACGCGCTCTCTTCTAAGGAAGGCTTGGAGTTCTTCGATGTCTCCAACACAACAGGCGAAGCGCTGATCATCCCGATGCGCCTAGATATCGCGGCGTTACGCGCGCAGGCCAGGACCCAGACGATCCCCCCGTTGCTACGCGGGCTGATCCGCGCACCCACCCGTCGAGCAAGCGACAGCGGCCCATCCCTCGCGGCCCGCCTAGCCACAGCCCCTGAGAACGAGCACGAGCGCATCGTTCTCGACCTCGTACGCACCGAGGTAGCCACCACTCTAGGACACACCTCCGCCGAGGCAATCGACGCACAAAAGACATTCAAGGAACTCGGTTTCGACTCACTAGCCGCAATCGAGCTACGCAACCGCCTCAACACGGCAACCGGACTACAACTATCAACCACACTCATCTTCGACCACCCCACACCCACCACCCTCACACACCACCTACTAAACGAAATCCCTGTCGATGACGGGTCCCTGCGGACTATTGATGCGGAGTTAGAAAGATTGACTACCGGGTTGTTGGCAATGGCCACAGATGGTTCTGCCCGTGCAAAAGTTACGGCAAGTCTCCAAGGACTCCTACTCGAATTAAATAACTCGCGGCGACGAGAGAGGGATGAAGTGGCTCAAGCGATCGAGTCGGCATCGGAGGATGAGATACTTGCTTTTATTGATTCAGAACTCAAATGAATATGAGGTTGATAAATAATGGCGAGTAAGACGGAATTGCTAAATTATCTTAAGCAGGTCACTGTCGATCTCCATGATGCACGTTTGCGTTTGGAGGAGCGGGACTGTGAGCCCATTGCGATCATTGGGATGAGCTGCCGCTATGCGGGTATGTGTTCACCGGAAGGGCTGTGGGAATTGATCATCGGTGGTCGTGAGGGTATCTCCGGGTTTCCGGTTGATCGCGGCTGGGATTTGCAAGACCTATATGACCCTGATCCAAGCCGTGCTGGTACGACGTATACGAGGCAGGGCGGGTTCCTTGATGACGCAGGGATGTTCGACGCGGGATTTTTCAGGATTGCACCCAAGGAGGCGTTGGCAATGGATCCTCAGCAGCGACTCTTGTTGGAAGCTGCGTGGGAGGTGTTTGAGGATGCTGGCATAGACCCAGTCTCGCTACTGGGCAGCCCGACAGGGGTGTTCGCTGGAATCAGTTCGCAGGATTATGGTGCACGACAGAGTGGGTCGGCGCCTGGGGATCTTGAGGGTTATTTGGGTACGGGTGGCGCGGGGAGTGTTGTGTCTGGCCGGGTGGCTTATGTGTTTGGTTTTGAGGGTCCGGCGGTGACGGTGGATACGGCGTGTTCTTCTTCGCTTGTGGCGTTGCATTTGGCGTGTGGGGCGTTGCGTGGTGGTGAGTGTTCGTTGGCGTTGGCGGGTGGGGTGACGGTGATGGCGACGCCGGGGGTGTTTGTGGAGTTTAGTCGTCAGCGTGGGCTTGCTGTGGATGGGCGGTGCAAGTCTTATGCGGATGCGGCTGATGGTGTTGGTTGGTCTGAGGGTGTTGGGGTGTTGTTGTTGGAGCGTTTGTCTGATGCGGTGCGTAATGGTCGTCGGGTGTTGGGGTTGGTGCGTGGGTCGGCGGTGAATCAGGATGGTGCGAGTAATGGGTTGACGGCGCCGAATGGTCCTTCTCAGCAGCGGGTGATTGCTCAGGCGTTGGCGAGTGCGCGGCTTTCGCCGGGGCAGGTTGATGTGGTTGAGGGTCATGGTACGGGTACGACGTTGGGTGATCCGATTGAGGCTCAGGCTTTGATCGCGGCGTATGGACAGGGTCGCCCGCAGGAGCGGCCGCTGTGGCTCGGCTCGGTGAAGTCGAATATCGGTCACACACAGGCTGCGGCTGGCGTGGCGGGTGTGATTAAGATGGTGATGGCGATGCGGCATGGGACGTTGCCGCGGACGTTGCATGTTGATGAGCCTTCTCGGCATGTGGATTGGTCGGCTGGCGCGGTATCGCTGTTGACCGAGGAGGTGCCGTGGGTTAGGAATGGTGAGCCGCGTCGGGCGGGGGTGTCGTCGTTTGGAGTGAGTGGCACGAACGCGCATGTGATTCTCGAGGAAGCACCGGTCATCGAGGAGGTTGAGTCGGTCGAGGGGGTCGAGTCGGGGTCTGGTTCGGCTGCAGAGCTTTCGTCGGCTGTCGGGGTTGTGGGTGGTGGTGGTGTGGTGCCGTTGGTGTTGTCGGGGAAGGGTGAGGGGGCGTTGCGTGGTCAGGCTGCTCGTTTGGGTGGGTTTCTTGAGGGTGATCCGGGGCTTGGGTTGGTGGATGTTGGGTTTTCGTTGGTGGTTGGCCGGTCGGTGTTTGAGGATCGTGCGGTGGTGTTGGGTGGGGATCGGGAGGGGTTGTTGGCTGGTTTGGGTGTGTTGGCTGGGGGGGAGTCGGGGGTTGGTGTGGTGCGGGGTGTGGCCGATGTGGGTGGGCGGGTGGCGTTTCTGTTCCCTGGTCAGGGTTCGCAGTGGGAGGGTATGGCGCTTGAGTTGTTGGACTCTTCGTCGGTGTTCGCCGAGGCGGTCGGGTTGTGCGGTGAGGCGCTTTCGCCGTTCGTGGAGTGGTCGCTTGAGGATGTGTTGCGTGGGGTGGAGGGGGCGCCCGGGTTGGATCGGGTTGATGTGGTGCAGTCGGTGTTGTGGGCGGTGATGGTGTCGTTGGCGGGGTTGTGGCGGGCGTGTGGGGTGGAGCCGGGTGTGGTGGTGGGTCATTCGCAGGGTGAGATTGCGGCTGCGTGTGTGGCTGGTGGGTTGTCGTTGGAGGATGGGGCGCGGGTGGTCGCGTTGCGGAGTCGGGCGTTGGCGCGTTTGGCTGGGCGGGGTGGGATGGTGTCGGTCGCGTTGCCTGTGGGGGAGCTTGAGCGGCGTCTTGAGCGCTGGCCAGGGGTGTCGGTCGCGGCGGTGAACGGGCCGTCGTCGACGGTCGTCTCGGGTGAGGTCGAGGCGCTCGAGGAGTTTCTGGCTGGGTGTGAGGTGGATGGTGTGAGGGCGCGGTGGATCCCGGTTGATTATGCGTCGCACTCGGTGCAGATCGAGGAGATTCGCGACGAGTTGCTGGAGGTGTGCGCGTCGATTGCGCCTTGTTCGGGGGAGGTGCCGTTTTATTCGACGGTGACGGGTGGGTTGTTGGACACCGCCGAGCTGGATGGCGAGTATTGGTATCGCAATCTCCGTGAGCGTGTCCAGTTCGAGGGCGCGGTTCGTTCGTTGTTGGGTGAGGGGTGTCGTGCGTTTGTCGAGGTGAGCCCGCATCCAGTGCTCACGCCCGGGGTGCAGGAGACTATCGAGGATACGCTCGCTGATCCCGATCCTGGTTCTGGTGATGTGGTGGTCGCGGGTTCGTTGCGCCGTGACCAGGGTGGCCTTGGGCGGTTCTTGGTGTCTTTGGCTGAGGTGTGGGTGCGTGGGGTTGGGGTGGATTGGGCGGGGGTGTTTGCGGGGTGTGGTGCGCGGCGGGTGGGGTTGCCGACGTATGCGTTTCAGCGTGAGCGTTACTGGTTGAGTAGTTCGGTGGTAGCGGGTGATTTGGGGGCTGTGGGTCAGGCGTCTGCTGGTCATCCGTTGTTGGGTGCGATGACGGGGTTGGCTGGTGGTGAGGGGTGGTTGTTCACGGGGCGTGTTTCGTTGGAGTCGCATCCGTGGCTTGCGGATCATGCGGTGGTGGGTGTGGTGTTGTTTCCGGGGACTGCGTTTGTGGAGTTGGCGTTGCGGGCGGGTCGTGAGGTTGGGTGTGAGTTGGTGCAGGAGCTTGTGTTGGAGGCGCCGTTGGTGTTGCCTGAGGTGGGTGGGGTGCAGGTCCAGGTTGTGGTTGGTGAGCCCGATGATTCGGGGAGCAGGACGATCGCGATTTATTCGCGTGGGGATGTGGGTGGTGATTCGGGGTTTGAGCAGGAGTGGGTGCGTCACGCGAGTGGCGTGCTGGCACCCGAAGGGCAGCGCTCGGACGCCGAGGCAGCCGGTGAGCTTGGTGGGGTGTGGCCGCCGGCGGGGGCGGTGGTGGTGGATGTTGAGGGTGTGTATGACGGGCTGGCCGAGGCGGGTCTTGAGTATGGGCCGGTGTTCCAGGGGTTGAGGGGTGTGTGGCGGCGTGGTGGTGAGGTGTTCGCCGAGGTCGAGCTGGGCGAGGAGCAGTGTGGGGACGCTGGCTCGTTTGGTTTGCACCCGGCGTTGTTCGATGCTGCCCTGCACGCGGTCGCGGCGATGAGGCCGGGCGAGGATGCCGGCGCCGGCGCGCGGCTGCCGTTTGCCTGGAGCGGTGTGAGCCTGCACGCCACAGGTGCGACAAGGCTACGCGCGCAGCTCGCGCCGCTCGGTGGTGATGCGTTCGCACTGACGCTCACCGACAGTGAGGGCATGCCGATGCTTTCGGTGCGGTCGCTCGCGATCCGTGAGCTCTCCAGCGAGCTGCTCGCTCGGGCCGCGACCGCGGGTCACGAGTCGTTGTTCGGGATCACCTGGTCGCCGTCCGCGGATGCTGCGTCCGCTCTGGTGGGTCCGGCTGCCGGCTTTAGGGTTGCGCTGGTGGGCGCGGAGGGCTCGCCCGGCGTCGATGAGTTGCGTGCGGCCGGGTTCTCGGTGGATGTGTATGAGAGCGTGGCGGCGCTGGCGCAGGATGAAGGCCGGGGCTCGGCAGCCGGCGTGGTCTTGATCGAGGGCGGGGAGGATGCCGTCACCGCGGCCGACGTCGTCGCGAGGACCCACGATTGCGTCAACTCGGCCCTGCTGGTCCTGCAGGAGTGGCTCGCTGACGAGCGTCTGCTGGAGTTGCCGCTGATGCTCCTCACCCGTGGCGGTGTGGCGACCAGCCGCGACGAGGACACCTTTGGCCTGCCCGCCGCGGCGGTGTGGGGCCTGGCAAGTTCGGCGCAGGCGGAGCACCCCGGCCGCCTGGTGCTGGTCGACCTCGACGATGAGCGGTCCTCTTGGCAGGCTCTACCGGCCACGCTCGGGTTGGGAGAGCCCCAGCTCGCTCTCCGTGAAGGCCGGGTGCTAGCACCACGGCTCGCACGGGTTGCTTCACCGGCTGGTGAGGGTGGGGTGGCTGGTGAGGGTGGGGTGTTTGGTGAGGGTGGTTCGGTGTTGGTTACTGGTGGTACGGGTGTGTTGGGTGGTTTGGTGGCGCGGCATTTGGTGGCTGATTGTGGTGTGCGTAGTGTGGTGTTGGCTAGCCGGCGGGGGTATGAGGCTCCGGGTGCGTTGGAGTTGGAGGCGGAGCTGGTTGGGTTGGGTGCTGAGGTGGCGGTCGTGGCGTGTGATGTGGGTGATCGTGAGCAGCTGGCGGCGTTGGTTGAGGGTGTTGCTGGGGAGTTTCGGTTGACGGGTGTGGTGCATGCGGCTGGCGTGTTGGATGATGGGGTGATTGAGTCGTTGACGCCTGCGCGGGTTGATGGTGTGTTGGCTGCGAAGGTGGACGCGGCGTGGTATTTGCATGAGTTGACTGAGGGTTTGGGCCTGTCGGCGTTTGTGTTGTTTTCTTCGGCGGCGGCGGCGTTTGGGAGTCCGGGCCAGGGTAGTTATGCGGCAGCGAACGCGTTCTTGGACGGGTTGGCGGCTTACCGTCGCGCGCGGGGGCTGCCGGGTGTCTCGATCGCGTGGGGGCTGTGGGAGCAGGCCAGCGGTATGACGGGTCATTTGGAGGACGCTGATCGCGCGCGGATGACGCGCTCGGGTATGGCTGGGTTGTCTTCGCGGGAGGGGTTGGAGCTTTTTGATGCTGCGAACGCGGCGGGTGAGGCGTTGGTGATCCCGGTGCGGCTGGATATCCCGGTGTTGCGGGCGCAGGCTAGGGCTGGGATGGTCCCGGCGTTGTTGCGGGGTCTGGTTCGCGCTCCGGCGCGTCGAGCGGGCGAGGGTGGGTCGCTGGCGGCGCGTTTGGCTGGGGTGCCCGAGGGCGAGCGCGAGGGTGTGGTCCTCGAGCTGGTGCGCGCCGAGGTCGCCGTCGTGCTGGGGCACGCCACGCCCAGCGCGATCGACGTGCAGCGGGCATTCAAGGAGCTCGGGTTCGATTCCCTCGCCGCAGTCGAGCTACGCAACCGATTGAGCCTTGTGACTGGGCTACGCCTGCAAGCCACACTCGTGTTCGACTACCCCACCACCGCCACGCTTGCCAGTCATCTGTTAGACGAGGTCACAGGAACGCAGACGGTTGGAGGGATATCTTCGGTGTCGGTCGCTCCGGTCGATGAACCCGTCGCGATCGTCGGGATGAGCTGCCGGTATCCCGGCGGGGGTTCTCCTGGGGAGCTTTGGCAACTCGTTGCTGGAGGTGCGGATGTGATCGCGTCGTTTCCGCCTGATCGTGGGTGGGATTTAGAGGGTTTGTATGACCCTGATCCGGATCGGCCGGGGACGAGCTATGCGAGGGAGGGTGGGTTTCTCTATGACGCGAGTGAGTTCGACGCCGGGTTCTTTGGGATCGGTCCGCGTGAGGCGCTGGCGATGGATCCTCAGCAGCGGTTGTTGTTGGAAGGTGCGTGGGAGGCGGTCGAGGACGCAGGTATGGACCCGGCGTCGCTGCGCGGCTCCCGTACGGGAGTGTTTGCTGGCGTGATGTATCACGATTATGCGGCGGCGCTGCTCGGGTCGGCGCCTGGGGATCTTGAGGGTTATTTGGGTACGGGTGGCGCGGGGAGTGTTGCTACTGGGCGTATCGCTTACTGGTTTGGTTTTGAGGGTCCGGCGGTGACGGTGGATACGGCGTGTTCTTCTTCGCTTGTGGCGTTGCATTTGGCGTGTGGGGCGTTGCGTGGTGGTGAGTGTTCGTTGGCGTTGGCGGGTGGGGTGACGGTGATGGCGACGCCGGGGGTGTTTGTGGAGTTTAGTCGTCAGCGTGGGCTTGCTGTGGATGGGCGGTGCAAGTCTTATGCGGATGCGGCTGATGGTGTTGGTTGGTCTGAGGGTGTTGGGGTGTTGTTGTTGGAGCGTTTGTCTGATGCGGTGCGTAATGGTCGTCGGGTGTTGGGGTTGGTGCGTGGGTCGGCGGTGAATCAGGATGGTGCGAGTAATGGGTTGACGGCGCCGAATGGTCCTTCTCAGCAGCGGGTGATTGCTCAGGCGTTGGCGAGTGCGCGGCTTTCGCCGGGGCAGGTTGATGTGGTTGAGGGTCATGGTACGGGTACGACGTTGGGTGATCCGATTGAGGCTCAGGCTTTGATCGCGGCGTATGGACAGGGTCGCCCGCAGGAGCGGCCGCTGTGGCTCGGCTCGGTGAAGTCGAATATCGGTCACACACAGGCTGCGGCTGGCGTGGCGGGTGTGATTAAGATGGTGATGGCGATGCGGCATGGGACGTTGCCGCGGACGTTGCATGTTGATGAGCCTTCTCGGCATGTGGATTGGTCGGCTGGCGCGGTATCGCTGTTGACCGAGGAGGTGCCGTGGGTTAGGAATGGTGAGCCGCGTCGGGCGGGGGTGTCGTCGTTTGGAGTGAGTGGCACGAACGCGCATGTGATTCTCGAGGAAGCACCGGTCATCGAGGAGGTTGAGTCGGTCGAGGGGGTCGAGTCGGGGTCTGGTTCGGCTGCAGAGCTTTCGTCGGCTGTCGGGGTTGTGGGTGGTGGTGGTGTGGTGCCGTTGGTGTTGTCGGGGAAGGGTGAGGGGGCGTTGCGTGGTCAGGCTGCTCGTTTGGGTGGGTTTCTTGAGGGTGATCCGGGGCTTGGGTTGGTGGATGTTGGGTTTTCGTTGGTGGTTGGCCGGTCGGTGTTTGAGGATCGTGCGGTGGTGTTGGGTGGGGATCGGGAGGGGTTGTTGGCTGGTTTGGGTGTGTTGGCTGGGGGGGAGTCGGGGGTTGGTGTGGTGCGGGGTGTGGCCGATGTGGGTGGGCGGGTGGCGTTTCTGTTCCCTGGTCAGGGTTCGCAGTGGGAGGGTATGGCGCTTGAGTTGTTGGACTCTTCGTCGGTGTTCGCCGAGGCGGTCGGGTTGTGCGGTGAGGCGCTTTCGCCGTTCGTGGAGTGGTCGCTTGAGGATGTGTTGCGTGGGGTGGAGGGGGCGCCCGGGTTGGATCGGGTTGATGTGGTGCAGTCGGTGTTGTGGGCGGTGATGGTGTCGTTGGCGGGGTTGTGGCGGGCGTGTGGGGTGGAGCCGGGTGTGGTGGTGGGTCATTCGCAGGGTGAGATTGCGGCTGCGTGTGTGGCTGGTGGGTTGTCGTTGGAGGATGGGGCGCGGGTGGTCGCGTTGCGGAGTCGGGCGTTGGCGCGTTTGGCTGGGCGGGGTGGGATGGTGTCGGTCGCGTTGCCTGTGGGGGAGCTTGAGCGGCGTCTTGAGCGCTGGCCAGGGGTGTCGGTCGCGGCGGTGAACGGGCCGTCGTCGACGGTCGTCTCGGGTGAGGTCGAGGCGCTCGAGGAGTTTCTGGCTGGGTGTGAGGTGGATGGTGTGAGGGCGCGGTGGATCCCGGTTGATTATGCGTCGCACTCGGTGCAGATCGAGGAGATTCGCGACGAGTTGCTGGAGGTGTGCGCGTCGATTGCGCCTTGTTCGGGGGAGGTGCCGTTTTATTCGACGGTGACGGGTGGGTTGTTGGACACCGCCGAGCTGGATGGCGAGTATTGGTATCGCAATCTCCGTGAGCGTGTCCAGTTCGAGGGCGCGGTTCGTTCGTTGTTGGGTGAGGGGTGTCGTGCGTTTGTCGAGGTGAGCCCGCATCCAGTGCTCACGCCCGGGGTGCAGGAGACTATCGAGGATACGCTCGCTGATCCCGATCCTGGTTCTGGTGATGTGGTGGTCGCGGGTTCGTTGCGCCGTGACCAGGGTGGCCTTGGGCGGTTCTTGGTGTCTTTGGCTGAGGTGTGGGTGCGTGGGGTTGGGGTGGATTGGGCGGGGGTGTTTGCGGGGTGTGGTGCGCGGCGGGTGGGGTTGCCGACGTATGCGTTTCAGCGTGAGCGTTACTGGTTGAGTAGTTCGGTGGTAGCGGGTGATTTGGGGGCTGTGGGTCAGGCGTCTGCTGGTCATCCGTTGTTGGGTGCGATGACGGGGTTGGCTGGTGGTGAGGGGTGGTTGTTCACGGGGCGTGTTTCGTTGGAGTCGCATCCGTGGCTTGTTGATCATGCGGTGGTGGGTGTGGTGTTGTTTCCGGGGACTGCGTTTGTGGAGTTGGCGTTGCGGGCGGGTCGTGAGGTTGGGTGTGAGTTGGTGCAGGAGCTTGTGTTGGAGGCGCCGTTGGTGTTGCCTGAGGTGGGTGGGGTGCAGGTCCAGGTTGTGGTTGGTGAGCCCGATGATTCGGGGAGCAGGACGATCGCGATTTATTCGCGTGGGGATGAGGTTGGTGATTCGGGGTTTGAGCAGGAGTGGGTGCGTCACGCGAGTGGCGTGCTGGCACCCGAAGGGCAGCGCTCGGACGCCGAGGCAGCCGGTGAGCTTGGTGGGGTATGGCCGCCGGCGGGGGCGGTGGTGGTGGATGTTGAGGGTCTTTATGATCGGATGGCTGGTTTGGGGTTTGAGTATGGGCCGGTGTTTCAGGGGTTGCGTGCTGCGTGGCGGCGTGGTGGTGAGGTGTTCGCTGAGGTTGTTTTGCCTGAGCAGGAGCGTGAGCTGGCTGGGTCTTTTGGTGTGCATCCGGCGCTGCTTGATGGTGCGTTGCATGCGATGGGTGTTGGGTTGCTTGATGGTGGGGAGGGGGGGTTGAGTCTCCCGTTTTCGTGGGGTGGGGTGAGTTTGCACGCGGTTGGTGCTTCTAGTTTGCGGGTCAGGATGTCTTTGGCTGGTGTGGATGGTGGGGTGTCGTTGGTGGTTGCTGATGAGTCGGGTGCGCTGGTCGCTTCGGTGCAGTCGTTGGTCGCTCGCGCGGTTTCTCCTGAGCAGTTGGCTGGGGCGCGTGGTGGGTATCACGAGTCGTTGTTTAGGGTGGATTGGGTGTCGGTCCCGGTGTCTGCTCGGGGTGATGCTGTGGGTGGGTTGGTGGTGTTGGGGGCTGAGGGTTCGGGGGTTGTTGAGGCTTTGGGGGGTCCTGGGTGCTTGGCGGGTGTTTATGGGGATCTTGGGTGTTTGGGTGAGGCGGTGGACGGTGGCGTGGTGGTGCCTGATGTCGTTCTGGTTGACCTCGCCAGTGTGGTGGGTGGGGAGGTCGAGGAAGGCTCCGCGGCTGAGGCTGCCCCTACCAGTCCGGTTGCGGAGTCTTCGTCGGCTGTTGGGGTTGGTGTGGTGGGTGGGGTGCGTGTGGGTGTGCGTGGGGTGTTGGGGTTGTTGCAGTCGTGGCTTGCTGATGAGCGGTTCGCTGGGTCATGTTTGGTGTTGGTGACTGAGGGTGCTGTGGCGGTGCGGCCGGGGGAGGAGGTCCTTGGGTTGGCGAGTGCGCCTGTGTGGGGGTTGGTGCGTTCGGCGCAGTCGGAGAACCCGGGGCGCTTTGCGCTGGTCGACGTGGATGGGCAGGAGGCTTCTTGGGGTGCGCTGGGCGGGGTGTTCGCCAGCGCGCTCGTTCTCGAGGACGAGCCCCAGCTAGCTGTGCGAGAGGGCGAGCTCCTCGCACCACGGCTCGCACGGGCCGCACGGGCTGCTGCCCTGCAGGACGCGCCGGCGGTGGTGTTTGGTGAGGGTGGTTCGGTGTTGGTTACTGGTGGTACGGGTGTGTTGGGTGGTTTGGTGGCGCGGCATTTGGTGGCTGATTGTGGTGTGCGTAGTGTGGTGTTGGCTAGCCGGCGGGGGTATGAGGCTCCGGGTGCGTTGGAGTTGGAGGCGGAGCTGGTTGGGTTGGGTGCTGAGGTGGCGGTCGTGGCGTGTGATGTGGGTGATCGTGAGCAGCTGGCGGCGTTGGTTGAGGGTGTTGCTGGGGAGTTTCGGTTGACGGGTGTGGTGCATGCGGCTGGCGTGTTGGATGATGGGGTGATTGAGTCGTTGACGCCTGCGCGGGTTGATGGTGTGTTGGCTGCGAAGGTGGACGCGGCGTGGTATTTGCATGAGTTGACTGAGGGTTTGGGCCTGTCGGCGTTTGTGTTGTTTTCTTCGGCGGCGGCGGCGTTTGGGAGTCCGGGCCAGGGTAGTTATGCGGCAGCGAACGCGTTCTTGGACGGGTTGGCGGCTTACCGTCGCGCGCGGGGGCTGCCGGGTGTCTCGATCGCGTGGGGGCTGTGGGAGCAGGCCAGCGGTATGACGGGTCATTTGGAGGACGCTGATCGCGCGCGGATGACGCGCTCGGGTATGGCTGGGTTGTCTTCGCGGGAGGGGTTGGAGCTTTTTGATGCTGCGAACGCGGCGGGTGAGGCGTTGGTGATCCCGGTGCGGCTGGATATCCCGGTGTTGCGGGCGCAGGCTAGGGCTGGGATGGTCCCGGCGTTGTTGCGGGGTCTGGTTCGCGCTCCGGCGCGTCGAGCGGGCGAGGGTGGGTCGCTGGCGGCGCGTTTGGCTGGGGTGCCCGAGGGCGAGCGCGAGGGTGTGGTCCTCGAGCTGGTGCGCGCCGAGGTCGCCGTCGTGCTGGGGCACGCCACGCCCAGCGCGATCGACGTGCAGCGGGCATTCAAGGAGCTCGGGTTCGATTCCCTCGCCGCAGTCGAGCTACGCAACCGATTGAGCCTTGTGACTGGGCTACGCCTGCAAGCCACACTCGTGTTCGACTACCCCACCACCGCCACGCTTGCCAGTCATCTGTTAGACGAGGTCACAGGAACGCAGACGGTTGGAGGGATATCTTCGGTGTCGGTCGCTCCGGTCGATGAACCCGTCGCGATCGTCGGGATGAGCTGCCGGTATCCCGGCGGAGTGTACTCACCGCAAGGGTTGTGGGAGCTGGTCGGGTCCGGTGGCGATGGGATCACGTTGTTTCCTGCGGATCGCGGCTGGGATCTGGAGCGCCTGTATGACCCCGATCCCGATCACCCCGGCACCAGTTATGTGCGGGAAGGTGGCTTCGTCTACGACGCGGGCGAGTTCGATGCGGAGTTCTTCGGGATCAGTCCCCGGGAGGCGTTGGCGATGGACCCCCAGCAGCGCCTTCTGTTGGAAGGTGCGTGGGAGGTGTTCGAGGACGCGGGCATCGACCCTGGTTCGTTGCGTGGCAGTCAGACGGGGGTGTTCGCGGGGTTGATGTATCACGACTATGGGATGAGCCTGGGCGGCTCGGTACCGGAGGGCGTGGCGGGTTATCTGGGCACTGGTATGTCGGGTAGTGTGTTCTCGGGCCGGGTAGCTTATACGTTTGGGTTTGAGGGTCCGGCGGTCACGGTCGATACGGCGTGTTCTTCTTCGCTGGTAGCGATCCATTTGGCGTGCCAGGCGCTCAGGCAGGGCGAGTGTGATTTGGCATTGGCGGGTGGCGTGACGGTGATGGCTTCGCCGGGTGTGTTCCTTGAGTTCTCTCGTCAGCGTGGTCTGGCGCCGGATGGGCGTTGTAAGCCGTTTGCTGATGCTGCGGATGGCGCGGGGTTCTCCGATGGAGCTGGTCTGGTGTTGTTGGAGCGTTTGTCGGATGCGTGGCGCAATGGTCATTGTGTTCTTGGTTTGGTGCGTGGTAGTGCGGTGAATCAGGATGGTGCGAGTAATGGGTTGACGGCGCCGAATGGTCCTTCGCAGCGGCGGGTGATTGCGCGGGCGTTGGCGAGTGCGGAGCTTTTGCCGGCGGATGTTGATGTGGTTGAGGCGCATGGGACGGGGACGACGTTGGGTGATCCGATCGAGGCGCAGGCGTTGTTGGCGGCGTATGGGCAGGGTCGGGAGCGTCCTTTGTATCTGGGGTCGGTGAAGTCGAATATTGGTCATACGCAGGCTGCTGCGGGTGTGGCCGGGGTGATCAAGATGGTGATGGCGATGCGTCATGGTGTGCTGCCGAGGACGCTGCACGTCGATGAGCCGTCGAGGCATGTGGACTGGTCAGGGGGCAACGTCGCGCTATTGACCGAGCAGTTGCCGTGGGAGAGTAGCGGTATGCCGCGCCGCGCGGGAGTCTCCTCGTTCGGGGTTTCGGGCACCAATGCGCATGTGATTCTTGAGGAAGCACCGGTCGTCGAAAGCTCTGCAGCCGAACCGGACCCCGACTCAACCCCCTCGACCGACTCAGCTCCCTCGTCGGCTGGTGGGGTTGGTGTGGGTGTTGTGGTGCCGTTGGTGTTGTCGGGGAAGGGTGAGGGGGCGTTGCGTGGTCAGGCTGCTCGTTTGGGTGGGTTTCTTGAGGGTGATCCGGGGCTTGGGTTGGTGGATGTTGGGTTTTCGTTGGTGGTTGGCCGGTCGGTGTTTGGGGATCGTGCGGTGGTGTTGGGCGGGGATCGTGGGGGGTTGTTGGGTGGTTTGGGTGTGTTGGGTGGGGGGGCGTCGGGTGTTGGTGTGGTGCGGGGTGTGGCTGGTGTGGGTGGGAGTGTTGTGTTTTTGTTTCCGGGTCAGGGTTCGCAGTGGGTGGGTATGGCGGTTGAGTTGTTGGGTGAGTCGCCGGTGTTTGCTGAGGGGTTGAGGGTGTGTGGTGAGGTGTTGGCGTCGTTTGTTGGGTGGTCGGTTGAGGATGTGTTGTGTGGGGTGGAGGGGGCGCCGGGGTTGGATCGCATTGATGTGGTGCAGCCGGTGTTGTTCGCGGTGATGGTTGCGTTGGCGAGGTTGTGGCGTGCGTGTGGAGTGCAGCCGGGTGTGGTGGTGGGTCATTCGCAGGGTGAGATCGCGGCTGCGTGTGTGGCTGGTGGGTTGTCGTTGGAGGATGCTGCGCGGGTCGTTGCGTTGCGTAGTCGTGCGTTGGCGGGGTTGGCTGGCCGGGGTGGGATGGTGTCGGTTTCTTTGTCTGTGGGTGATCTTGAGCGGCGTTTGGAGGGTTGGCGGGGGGTGTCGGTCGCGGCGGTGAATGGTGTTTCTTCGACGGTCGTTTCGGGTGAGAGGGGTGTGTTGGAGGGGTTTGTCGCGGAGTGTGGGGTGGATGGTGTGAGGGTGCGGTGGATCCCGGTTGATTATGCGTCGCATTCGGTGCAGATCGAGGAGATTCGTGGGGAGTTGTTGGAGGCTTGCGCGTCGATTTCGCCTCGTTCGGGGGATGTGCCGTTTTACTCGACAGTAACGGGTGGGTTGTTGGATATGGCCGGGTTGGACGGTGAGTATTGGTATCGCAATTTGCGTGAGCCCGTTCTGTTCGAGGGCGCGATCCGTTCGTTGTTGGGTGAGGGGTGTCGTGCGTTTGTCGAGGTGAGTCCGCATCCGGTGTTGACGGTTGGGGTGCAGGAGACTGTTGAGGATGTGGTTGATGATCCCGATCGGGTGGTGGTTGCGGGTTCGTTGCGTCGTGACCAGGGTGGTCTATGGCGGTTCTTGGTGTCGTTGGCTGAGGTGTGGGTGCGTGGGGTTGAGGTGGATTGGGCGGAGGTGTTCGCGGGGTCTGGTGCGCGGCGTGTGGGGCTACCGACGTATGCGTTTCAGCGTGAGCGTTACTGGCTGCGGGCACCGTCGGGTGGTGTGGGAGATGTCGCGGCAGCGGGGCTGGCTGGGGCGCAGCACCCGTTGTTGGGTGCCGCGGTTGGGTTGGCTGGTAGCGAGGGGTGGTTGTTCACGGGGCGTGTTTCGTTGGAGACGCATCCGTGGCTTGCTGATCACGCGGTAGCGGGTGTGGTGCTGTTCCCAGGGACAGCGTTTGTGGAGTTGGCGTTGCGAGCGGGTCGCGAGATAGGGTGCGAGTCGGTGCAAGAGCTCGTGATGGAGGCACCGTTGGTGTTGCCCGAGGCAGGCGGGGTCCAAGTCCAGGTCGCGGTAGGCGAGCCCGATGACTCGGGGTGCAGAACGATCGCGATCTACTCACGCGTGCAAGAAACCGGCGACCCAGGGCTGGGGCAGGAGTGGACACGCCACGCCCGTGGCGTGCTGGCACCCGAGGGGCAACGCCCCGACGTCGAGGCAGCCAGTGAGCTTGGCGGGGCATGGCCACCGGAGGGCGCGTCAGCGGTCGACGTCGAAGCCCTTTACGATCGGATGGCTGGTTTCGGGTTTGAGTATGGGCCAGTGTTCCAGGGATTGCGAGCCGCGTGGCAGCGCGATGGCGAGGTGTTCGCCGAGGTCGCTTTACCAGAGCAAGAGCACGAGCTGGCAGGGTCTTTTGGTGTACATCCCGCGCTACTTGAATCTGCACTGCATACAGGGGGAGTGGGTCTTCTCAACGAAGAAGCTAACGCAGGCCAGTTAACAGGAGGGCTCCTATCGTTTTCGTGGAGCGGCGTAAGTCTATATGCGCATGGGGCATCCACGTTACGGGTTAGAATGTACCGGGCAGACACCCAAGCCTCTCTTGGGGGGGGTGGACTATCGTGGGTGATGGCTGACGAGACGGGTGCGCTGGTTGCTTCGGTGAACGAAGTGGTGATGCGGGCCGTTTCTCGTGAGCAGTTGGCTGCTGCAAAGGGTGGCTATCACGAGTCGTTGTTTTGCATTGATTGGGTGAGGGTCCCGGTGCCTGTTCGAGGTGATGTTGGTGGTGGGTTGGTGGTGTTGGGTGCTGGGGGTCGGGGGGTTGTTGAGGGTTTGGAGGGTTCTGGGTGTTTGGCAAGTGTTTATGGGGATTTTGGGTGTTTGAGTGAGGCGGTGGACGGTGGTGCGGCGGTGCCCGGTGTCGTTCTGGTCGATCTCGCTGGTGTGGTCGGCGGGGAGGGTGCTGCGGCTGAGGTTGGCTCCTCGGGGTTGGTCGCGGAGTTTTCGTCGGTTGGTGTGGTGGCTGGGGTGCGTGTGGGTGTGTGTGGGGTGTTGGGGTTGTTGCAGGCGTGGCTTGCTGATGAGCGGTTCGCTGGGTCTTGTTTGGTGTTGGTGACCGAGGGTGCTGTGGCGGTGCGGCCGGGGGATGAGCTCCTCGGGTTGACGGGTGCGGCGGTGTGGGGTTTGGTGCGTTCGGCGCAGTCGGAGAACCCGGGGCGGTTTGTGCTGGTCGATGTGGATGGGCAGGAGGCTTCTTGGGGTGTATTGGGCGAGGCGCTCGCCAGCGCGCTTGTGCTTGAGGATGAGCCCCAGCTGGCTGTACGAGGGGGCGAGCTCCTGGCGCCCAGGCTCGCGCGGACAGCGCGGGTTGCCTCGCCGGCTGGTGGGGGTGGGGTGGCTGGTGAGGGTGGGGTGTTTGGTGAGGGTGGTTCGGTGTTGGTTACTGGTGGTACGGGTGTGTTGGGTGGTTTGGTGGCGCGGCATTTGGTGGCTGATTGTGGTGTGCGTAGTGTGGTGTTGGCTAGCCGGCGGGGGTATGAGGCTCCGGGTGCGTTGGAGTTGGAGGCGGAGCTGGTTGGGTTGGGTGCTGAGGTGGCGGTCGTGGCGTGTGATGTGGGTGATCGTGAGCAGCTGGCGGCGTTGGTTGAGGGTGTTGCTGGGGAGTTTCGGTTGACGGGTGTGGTGCATGCGGCTGGCGTGTTGGATGATGGGGTGATTGAGTCGTTGACGCCTGCGCGGGTTGATGGTGTGTTGGCTGCGAAGGTGGACGCGGCGTGGTATTTGCATGAGTTGACTGAGGGTTTGGGCCTGTCGGCGTTTGTGTTGTTTTCTTCGGCGGCGGCGGCGTTTGGGAGTCCGGGCCAGGGTAGTTATGCGGCAGCGAACGCGTTCTTGGACGGGTTGGCGGCTTACCGTCGCGCGCGGGGGCTGCCGGGTGTCTCGATCGCGTGGGGGCTGTGGGAGCAGGCCAGCGGTATGACGGGTCATTTGGAGGACGCTGATCGCGCGCGGATGACGCGCTCGGGTATGGCTGGGTTGTCTTCGCGGGAGGGGTTGGAGCTTTTTGATGCTGCGAACGCGGCGGGTGAGGCGTTGGTGATCCCGGTGCGGCTGGATATCCCGGTGTTGCGGGCGCAGGCTAGGGCTGGGATGGTCCCGGCGTTGTTGCGGGGTCTGGTTCGCGCTCCGGCGCGTCGAGCGGGCGAGGGTGGGTCGCTGGCGGCGCGTTTGGCTGGGGTGCCCGAGGGCGAGCGCGAGGGTGTGGTCCTCGAGCTGGTGCGCGCCGAGGTCGCCGTCGTGCTGGGGCACGCCTCTCCAGAGGCGATCGACGTCGATCTGACGTTCGAAGAGCTTGGGTTCAACTCGCTAGCAGCGATCGAGTTGCGTAATAGGTTGAACACTGCAACCGGTAGGCGCTTGCCGACCACATTAGTATTTGATCACCCAAGTCCCACCGCAGTTGCCGAGTATCTTGCGGTTCAAGTGGCATCTTCGAAGTCATGAAATCATCGCGGCTTTATCGCTGGGGCGTGGTCGTTGCGCACTATCGATATGCTGTGCTAGTTGCGTGGGGACTCGTGCTTGCTTTCTGTGCTTTTAACTATCCCACCTTGCAGCGCGTTCTGGTTGCCCCAAATTATGTCGCCTCGAGTGCGGAATCCTCGCGTGTAGAAGAGTTTCTCGAACAGCATGACGAGGGGAGTGAGATTGATGCGCTTGTCTTCTACGCTCGTCACTACGTTGCCCACGAAGAGGCATACCAGAGGACAATCGCTTCGGTACTGGATGTAGCACGTCACCAAGCGGGGGTCAGAAGCGTCTTGGGGCCCACTGACCCCGGAGCGATAGGGCAGATCTCATCCAATGAACACGCTGCGGTGGCCCTCCTCGCACTCGGTGGTGATCCTCGCCGGCGATTCGACGATGTTCGTCGGCTGCAAACTGTGCTAGCTCACGCTGCTGATCATGGTATAAACGTTTGGCTGACCGGTTATTCACCGCTCGCGAGGAATCTGACTGATGTCGAGACCGCCGACGTTGAGCGAGCTGAGCTCATTGGTGTACCTATCGCGCTGCTTATCCTGCTGGTGTCACTTGGCGCGATCACCGCTGCACTATTGCCCCTGCTGTTAGCGGGAGCAGGACTGCTTCTTACCTATGGCGTTTTAATATTATTAGCGCACGTATACCGGTTTGATATCCTCTTAGTCACGATCGTTACTATGATCGGCGTCGGGATCGGGATTGATTACTCACTGTTCTGTATCAGTCGCTTCCGTGAGGAACTCACCAGAGGAAGTCGGCGAGATGTCCACACGTCCGATAGCGTTGTCAAAGCGGTGGGAGCCTCAATGGCAACGTCTGGCAAGACAATTTTGATCTCAGGATGGATTGTTGCGTTTTCGTTGGCTTCACTCTTTATCGTCAATTCACCGATCTTCCGCGAGATCGCGGTTGGTGCACTAGCAGTAGTTGCTTGCACACTTTTCGCGGCGCTCACGCTACTCCCGGCTGTGCTCGCTATACTCGGATATAAGATCAACGGTGGCGCTCTACCCGCGCGGCTGCGGCCTGCGGATGTTCGCTCCGACATGATCGACGGACACGGTGGCTGGGCTAGGTGGGCACAGATGATCATGCGTCATCCGATACCAGCGGTCGTTGTGGTTGTAACAATGCTATTTGTGACGACCATACCCCTGCTTAGTTTGCATTATGGCATCAATTTGGGCATCGCATCGCTTTCCAGAACGACGTCTGGAAAAGGTGAGCAGGTACTTACGCGCTCATTTACTCCGGGTGTGGCGTCGCCTATAGAGGTATTGGTGTCTGATCGTAACGGCCACTCGCTTGGCCGCTCTGGTGTAGCTAGTGCCAATGCATTAGCTGACGAGTTGGAAAATAATCAGCAAGTCTTCGGAGTGATCAAAAACTCTTATAAGGATGATGTATTGCTCATGGTCGTGCCGACGACCTCAATTGACTCACCTGCATCTCGAGCGCTTGTGCTTCACATCCGCAAGATCCTTGCTTCCCGGAGTGAGAGAAAAGGTGGCACTGCGGTACTCGTTGGCGGTACTACGGCCAAAACGGTCGACATCATCGACGAAACACGCGCGAAGCTCCTGATAGTGGTTGGGGTTATCCTTGCCGTATCTTTGCTCTTCCTCGTTGTTATCTTCCGCAGCATCATCTTACCGATCAAGGCGATCATAATGAACCTTCTTGCAACCGGCGCAACGATGGGACTCCTCGTTGTGATCTTCCAGAAGGGTAATGGCGAGCATCTGCTAGATTTCACCAGCGTAGGTTTTATTCAGGTTAACCTGCCACTGGGGGTGTTCGCGTTGCTCTTTGGGTTGTCCATGGATTACGAGATATTTCTGATACGTCGCATGCAGGAGACGTGGGAACGAACTCATGACAATCGACTCGCCGTTGCCACGGGAGTAGAGTTCACGGGTCGGCCAATTTCGACAGCGGCGGCGATTATGGTCGTTGTCTTTGGCAGCTTCATCACTGCAAATGTGCTGGAACTCAAGCAGTTTGGTTTCGCTCTTGCCGTGTCTATAGCGATCGATGCGACCCTTATTCGGCTTGTCCTTGTTCCAGCCTTGATGTGCCTACTCGGCGATAGGAACTGGTGGTTGCCTTTTACTTCACATCGTAAGAGGCCGATGTCAACAACTGGTTCGTCAAAGATATAACGATGAAATGGGAGGCTACCAATGGTTGCTGACGGTCGTCAATCGTGGGATGCGATAGTCGTTGGGTCGGGTCTTGGCGGGCTCACAACTGCGGCATACCTGACAACGAACGGCATAAGAACGCTTGTGCTTGAGCAGTATGACACGGTAGGTGGTTGCAGTCACGTGTTCCGACGCAAGCGGGAATTTGAGTTTGATGTGGGTGTGCATTACGTCGGAGATTGCGAGAGGGATGGTGCAATTCCAACGGTGCTACGTGGCCTTGGCCTCGAGGGTCGAATCGAGTTCCTCGAGCTCGATTCAGATGGGTTCGACACGCTAGTGTTCCCTGACTTGGTATTTCGGGTGCCGCGAGGATGGGATGACTATTTACAGCGATTGGTTGATACCTTTCCTACCGAGGAGAAGGGTATCCGTCGCTGCATATGGGTGCTCAGGCGTATCGGCCGTGAGTATGATAAGTCGGGCGTTCCACAGGGTGTACGCAATATGCTTGCATTTGCGGTACGGTCACCCGTTGCCATGGCGTGGGGTCTGCGTTCCCTAGCAGCGCTTTATGATGCGTGTGGTCTTAGTGCGCGCGTCCGCGCGGTCATTTCGGCCGAGTCTGCCGATTATTCAGCGCCACCATCGCGTGCTCCAGTAGCATTGCATGCCGTCTTCATGCACCATATTCTCAAGACTGGTTCCTACTACCCCAAGGGTGGGGGCCAAGTGTTCGCGGCCCACCTTCTTGATGTGGTTCAGACGCATGATGGTGTGGTTCGCACGCAAGCTCGGGTCGATCGGATTCTCGTTGAGAATGGGAAGGTAAGCGGTGTGCGGCTACGCGATGGTGAGTCATTGTACGCACCGATAGTGGTTTCAAACGCGGACGTCAAACGCACTTACCTCGAGCTCATCGGTAGCGATCACCTTTCACGACGCGCTATCGCTCGCGTGAGACGCTATCGCATGGCGCTGCCCTTGTTTTGCGTCTATCTCGGCCTTGACATCGATCTGCGCCTTCAGATGTCTAATACGCAGTACTGGGTCCATCCCGGCGGAGATCCAGAGCAACACTACCAAAGCTGCTATCGAGGTGAAATGCCATCCGATCCTTTTGCCTACATCACGTCTACATCGTTGAAGGATCCAGGCAACCCACATATCGCGCCCCCCGGTTGCTCGACGCTCGAGGTTATGACGGTAGTCCCATCGGAATATGTGTTTTGGGGCATTGAAGATGGTCCCGTGGCAGGCGAGCACTACTCTCGAGGGGAGCAGTATCTAAAAATAAAGGAGGAGATCACAGAAATGCTAATTGATCGTGCGTGTCAAGTGATCTCAGGGCTACGTGAACACATCGTGTGGCGGGAGGCTGCGACACCGATTACACAAGAGCGCTATACGCTATCGAGTGACGGCGCTTGTTATGGGCTCGAGCTGGCCACTGACCAGTTCGGCATTCGTCGACCCAGTCCCAAGACGAAGATCAGCGGCCTCTATCTCACGGGCGCCAGCATCCAATGGTGCCACGGCATCGCCGGTACGATGAATGGAGGCGTCGGCACGGCGAGTGCCATACTGGGTCGTGATCTGCACAGAGATATTCGGTCAGGTCGAGTATTCGGTGACCCGACGAAGCTGACTGCGGGTGGCGAGGGGTGGGATCCTCTCGCCGCGAGCCGACGGCTGAGCAAGAAAGCCGCAGAGCGTGCGGAGATGGTCAGAATATGAGTTCCCCGTGCGAGTCGGAAACACTGCTTGCGAACAGCGGGAGTAGTCTACTAGTCTTCTAGCGAACAGAAAGAGTCCAAATCAATGATCTTGACGACAAAAATACTCACGGCTGGTGATTCAAATGACTCGTAGCGTGGTGGAGCGAGCGTTTCGTCCGACGCGGAACTTTATCGAAGAAATAGGCGACATGATGATCCTGACCGGCAGGACGGTCAAGTCTGCGCTACGGCCCCCATATCCCTATGGGGGTGAGTTTGTGTCGCAGTTTCTGTTCGCGTTGCGTCTTTGCTGGTTCCCGCTGATGGTGTCCACCCTCTGCTTGAACTATGCCGCGCCCGGACTGCAGGGGGCGAATTTCCTCGAGTTGTTTGGGGCACTCGACCGCCTCGGTGGGCTTTTCGTGCTCGGTGCGATTCGCGAGATTGGCCCCGACGTGACTGCGATCGTGCTTGCCGGGATCGCCGGCACGGCAATGACGGCCGACCTCGGCGCGCGCAAGATTCGCGAGGAGCTCGACGCGCTGCAGGTGCTGGGCGTCGACCCGATCAAGAACCTTGTTGTCCCCCGTTTCCTTGCGCTGATGCTTGCCACGGGGTTGTTCAACATCTATGCGATCCTGTTCGGGATCTTTGGGGGACTACTCGCTGAGTTTGTCAACGGCTATCCGTTTGGGCCATTCTGGGATAACCTATTCGCTAATGCGGATACAACCGATATGTGGGGATCAGCATTGAAGGCCACCTTGTACGGGGCAATCATCGCAATAGTCTGTTGCTACAAGGGTATGACAGCGTCAGGGGGGGCTGAGGGTGTCGGACGAGCTGTCAATCAGGCGGTCGTAACGGCGTTTATTGCGATTTTCGCATTCGACTATGTTTTCGAGCAGACGCTGCTTGCTACTCACCCACAGATTCTGGTGATCAAATGAATGAGCTGTTAGCGTCTCCACGCGAGCGGGTTACGATGGACGGTGCCAATGGTTTGTGTGTACTTCCTGCGCCGTTGGTGGGGCGGCGAGTTAGCGAGCGCGCCGCGAGACAATGTCTTCGGGATCAGATTGAGAGACTTGAGCGAGAATTGTCGAGTATTGTGGCAGCATCGTTTCCGCATATAGCGTGTGCCGGCGGAGTGGATGAGGATTGTGGCGGACCGCGCCTACTAACACTGGATGATCTCGAGCAACTGCGAGATCGTCTAGCAATTCGTGTGCATGAAGTGCGCGAGCAGGCAGCTGAACGGTCTGAGTTCGAGCGACAGTCGCGGGATTTACTGGAGCGAATGAAACGTGAACCACGCCGTTACAAATTCATGCGTCTACCAGTAGTGGACCTCGGTCAGCGCGGGTGCGGGGCGTGGGAGGTCCGTCCTCGACTTGGTGTGATTGGAATGCTCGCTGGATGGTGGCAGGTCAAGCTATCCTCAGGCTGTCCGTTAGCGAGGGGTCGCGCTTTGTGCGCGGCCCGGCGAACCGTTACAGCAGGGGCGAGAGAAGTACTGTCCGCGCCTTTTGGTGTCTCGCGATCGAGGTCGAGGTGTGTGAACGGGCCGTCCCGCGCCGCTGCCCGCCGATCCTCACATCGTCGGCATAGCGGCGCACCTGATGTGCTGAGGATCCGAGCCGTTACGCTGCTCCAGATGTGCTCGCCGTCGTGGTAGTCGAGTTGGGCGCGGTTGGCCGCGACGTTAGCGCTTCAATCCCCAAGATCGAAGAAAACGCCCTCCTCCGCCCCGTGCGCGGCTTGGGTGATGGGTGTGCTGTGGGGTTGTGTCTGTGCGGGTTGGCGTCGCGGCCGATGAGCGTGGGCTGGCGGCGTCGCGAAGACTGCTGCGCTGTGGGGGGGGGGGGGGGGGGGGGGGGTCACCGAGATGCCGTTTCGGGTCTATGCCGCTGCCGCTTGGCCGCTGGCGCGCTCAGCGACGATGCGCACGCGTGCGCCGCCGCGCGGAGCGAGGGTGACGCCGCGTCGGGCGGGCCGACTTGGAGCGCTTGCCGTCGCGACGAGCTCAAACCGTTTGAGGATCTGCCTCAGCACGATCTTGATCTCAAGCTGCGCCAGACCAGAGCCGAGGCAGCGGTGCGCGCCGCCGCCGAACGGCAGGAACGAGTAGCTGCTGTCGGGCGCGTCTCCCAGGAAGCGTTCGGGACGGAATACTTCGGGGTCGGGGTATACGGCTGGGTCGTGATGCACTCCGTAAGCATTAACGGCGATAACGACGCCCGCGGGGATCGTCCACTGGCCGACAGAGAACGGTTCGAGTACCTCGCGCGCAGCACCGATCGGCACCGGCGAGCGGATTCGTAGGGCCTCCTTCACGAGGGCTTCCAAATAAGCACTGTCACCGTCGCGGGCCCGGGCGAGGATGGCTGGGTTGTGCACCAGGAGTTCGACTGCCCACGCGGTGGCGGTCGCGGTCGTCTCGTGCCCGGCGGTGATCAGCGTAATCAGCTCGTCGCGCAACTGCTCGTCGGTCAACCCGGTCCCCTGCTCGTCGCGTGCCATGACCAGCGTTGCCAGGACATCCTCGCGCTCGCCCAGCCGCGGATCGGCTCTGCTCGCGGCGATGTGCTCGAATAGCAGCGCATCGAGCTGGTCCTTCAGCCGCCAGTAGAACGCTGCGGGCACGTTCCAGCGTGAGCGGCGCACGAGTTGGGGCACCAACAGCGCCATGTTGCTCACCGGGGTGATCATCGAGTCGAAGATCCCACGCAGCCGACTACGCATTCCGGCATCTGAGACGCCGAGAACCGCGTGCAGGATCACATCGAGCGTGACCGCCTGCGCGAGTGGCTGAAT
Organism: uncultured Solirubrobacterales bacterium; assembly: GCA_963764915.1. Lineage (GTDB taxonomy): Bacteria > Actinomycetota > Thermoleophilia > Solirubrobacterales > Solirubrobacteraceae > Palsa-744. Next base: position 426,167 of record CAVXUO010000001.1, read on the forward strand.
CGCAACGACGTCGCCCGGCGCAACGCGGTCGAGCTCGGAGTTCACGAGCCGCTCCATCAGCCGCGCATAGGATCGAATCCGCTCGCCGTGGAAGGGCGGCAGCAGCATCCGGCGGCGCTGCAGGTGCTCAGCCGGCTCGAGCACGATCACCGACTGATCGCCAACGATTGGGCGAAGGATGTCGTTGGCGTGACGCTTGACCAGCGGCTCGCCGGTGAACAGGCGTCGGATCGCGTCGCGATCCCTCGTGACCACACTGATCGGCAGGCTGCCCAATCGGACCGCGAACGTGTCCCCATAGCGCTCGTGGCAACGATCGCTGAAGGCTGCATAGCGCCACGTCCAGAGCACCGCCTGCACCGCTCGCGGCGAACGCGGCCCTGGCGGCAATGAACCGCCGTCACGCACATCAGGATCAATGGCAACAGGCATCTGCCCCAGACCACACTAACCGCAAACGCGAGTCCAGGAGCGACCGCCTGCAAGCTCGCCGTCATTGGAACTCCGGCGGGTCGTGTTAGATGAGGCAAGCGCCCGCAAGCAGGTCGGGCGCCTCAAGCGGCTTGGACCCGAGCGTGTTTCTTATTACGACCCGCTTCCCGCAGCCGGCGATTCCCCTTCGCCGGCTGCTTTGGTCGTGTGGCCTGCCTGCATCCCGCGGTCAGGTTGGAGACCTGCGTGCCTCGCTTGATGGTCTCGCAGACCCTGGATCTACCGCTGCCCGAGCAGCTCGTAGTAGAGCGCGCGTGTGGCGCTCTCTGGTTCCAGGCCGAGCTGCTCTCCGAGCAGGCGGCACAGCTGCTCGTAGCGCCGGCCGACGGAGTCGAGCTGGCCGAGGCGACCGTCCGCCTGCATAGCGAGGCGCCAGAGGCCCTCGTTGTAGCTGTCGAGTGCGAGTCCCTGCCGGGCTGCCTTGAGGCGCCGTGTGCGTCGCCGGTGACTAGGCGCGCGTGCCCGGCTCGTTCGAGCAGCTCGATGTGGGCTGAGCGAAGGCGCCCGACGTCGCCTTCGGTCCACTCCTGGTTCCAGCCGGCCAGCGGTTCGCCGCGAAAGAGGCGCACAGCACGCTCGAGCGTTGGCCGCTGAGCTTTGGGGTCGTCAATCGAGTCGAGCTCGGCGAGCATTTGCTCTAGCTCGTCGACGTCGACGGCCGCGCCGATCACCATGAGCAGCGACGCGCTCGACGGTGACGGGCACGCCCAGTACGTCCGTAGGGAGCAAGCATCACCGAACCTCCAGCTTATGCCGACCTCACCCGCCCTACTCACCGCAGCGTCCGAGTCGCCGGTCGGCACACGCCTGCATCCCCGGCGAATGCGTGCGGCACGATCCGGTCGCGTTGACAGGTGCTCAGACGTCGTCCAAGGCAGGCATCAACGGCGACAGTCAGCAGACGTCGCATCCACGCGAAAAGCAGCATTTCTGCGGAAGCCGAGCAAGCGCGCTCCTCAGTACGGATACATCCTGATCCCAGAGGCTGCAATTCGGTCGCCGAGGCCCACGATTTGATCCAGACTGAGCGCGTCGGTCGCGGGCCAATCGAGCTTGAAACCTCGCGGCCAAATTGGCGCCAGGGCATCCAGAACGTCAGGCTTTAGACCGATCTTGAGGTCGGCGGGACGGCGATCGAGAGGATTTGGAGCACAAGGTGTCCCGATCCAGAGCGTCGCGCCGTAGCCCGGCGCAGATTCACCGTCCAAATCCATCTCGACCGTGCGGGCCTGAAACCACGAGCCCTTTGCCACCTCACACTTACCCAGCCAGACATGCGTTGCTGGCAACACTGCCTTGAGTCTATACATCGCCGTGTACTCGCACGCCTGGCACGGAACATCGCACTTGAGGTCAGGGCCATCAGCCGTCCACTGCCGGATCGACTTATCGACATGACGCTCGGCGTGGCCGTGCACCCAACGGCCCTCGCTCGGCAGGACAGCACCAACCCAGGTGGGGATGGCGTGCTCCCGGCTGACCGGTGTGCCCCGGCAAAAAAGACAGACCCGCCTGCTGATTTATGAATGCTTGCACATCAGCCGGATTCAGCCCGTGGTTGGTCGAGCCACTCCCCTCGTTTGCAGCCCGCGCGGTCATCGAGAACGTCGATGTCATGGGCAACTTGAGCACCGGGTCATATCCGTCTACGCGGAGGATCAACGTCCATGGCCACACGGTCCCACACGCTTACAAGAACGGCACGTCAGAGCAGGCGGCATCGACGATCTAGAGTGCGTTTACAGCGATGGAGCCTCCCCTAATCAATTCCCCCGGTCCGAGCTACGCCGAGCTGTTCGCCAAGAGCGCGTTCTCCCAGCGCAAGTTCCTGGATGCGAAGAGGCTCGCCGAGGCGGCCCGCCTGCGCGGCATCACAATCGATCGGCGGTTCGCCCCGCAGCTCGCGCGACTCGATCGAATCGGAGCGCTCTGTCCCATCGCGTTCTCACAGGCTAACTACGATGTCGAGACCATGTGGTTGGACCCAGATCCTGAGTACATGCACTGGAGGGAGGAGCGCAACTTCGAACCATGGACGGCTCATGCTTGGCTCAGTCGGGCAAGCAAAACGCTTTGGATCAGCGAGCGATACTCGCCTTGGCAGCTCCTCTATCTGGAGCAAGCTCTCTCACTCGAGGTCCCGCCGGGTGCCCACAGCGAGCTAGAGGAGCGTTGGCGACCGACGATCAAGCTGCTCATCGCGCTCCAGACCCGGCTGTGGCCCTACCGCCAGCGGAGCACCACGTTGCTGCACCGAGAAGCAAGGCCTCAAACTGATCACCTCGACCCACACCAAATCGAAGTCGAGAGGTTTTACCCCCGCCAACTCCTCGACGACTTCGGCCTCGACCTCGATGGTCTCGCTCGTCTCCATGCCAAATTCGCCGACGCGGCGATGGCCCTCGACCCCGCTCCTCAGTGGTATCGCCTCGCAGAGCTGGCCCCGCGAACTCAAACCGATGAATTCCGCGGCGACGCGCTCAAGGCCCGTGATCTGCACGATGCTAGCTACGTCCTGCGGCTTCTGTACCACCTCGCAACCGAACGCTGGCTCCCACGTGCTGACGAGCTCGCGATCCCCAGCACAGAAGAAGCCTCGCACCGGCGGCATCTCCCCCGCCAAGGGGACTCCCAAAACCTAGGAGCCACCCACGACGAGCTCCAGCCAGCGTTGGAGAAGGCCGGTCTCTACCCCCACCGGATCCACTTCGTTGTCGAGGGGGACACCGAGGAGATCGTCCTTGGCCGCCTGCTGGAGGAACTTGGCCGCACGAGCGGCTATCAATTGACAAACCTGCGGGGTGTCGACAAGGCCGAACGGCACAAGACCTTGCTCGCAGCCGCCTCGCAGTACGCGGCGAGAACTATCCTGATTGCTGACATGGAGGGTAGCCTCTCCGAGGTCCTGCGACGCCTCCGGCGTGACGGGCTGTTCACCGAGCCACAGGATCTCCTGTTGTGGCAAGTTGACGGCCACCCCTCCAGCTTCGAGGAGGTCAATTTCCGCCCGCAGGAGATCGTCGAGGCCATCCAAGCCGCGGCACGCAAACGACTCCCGAGCATCGACATCGAATTTACCGGCCAGGAACTAGAGGCGCATTTCTCCGCGGCAGTCGCAAACGCTCAGAAGAGCAAACGCGATCGCCCCGCGTTCGGCAAGGTCGCTCTACGTATGGCCCAACAACACAACATTCGCGTCTCAAAGACGGAACTGGCACACGAGCTCGCCGCCATCAACATGAAACTGATCGACGACGCTGGCACCCTGTACGACGCGGCGGGTGCAGACAGGCCGCTATTGCAGTCTCTCTGGCAGTGGCTCGCCCCTGACTAGTGCTCTCCACATGCGCCATAGACAATATTCAATCCACCCACACCTCAGGCTCGTACAACAAATGTGCCGGCAGTTCGTGATCCTCCCAGGGAGACGGTGGTGTTGCCACAAACACATGGGGACTGTCTCCGTCCCAAACCCACGCTGTGGTGATCGGGGCCGGCAATGTAGGCAACCGTCCAAGCCGACGGTGTCTGACCGATAGGTATGCGCCGACCGCTGACGGGTGTGCCACGACAAACAAATGGCGACGCTCCGCACCTGGAGGACTGCTGAGCTTCTCCCGGTTATCGGCCTTTCCTGCCTCGTATTCTATGGCCAGCGCAGTTGAATCTGGATGGGTAAATCCGCCAGCCGGGGCGACGCCTTCGATGCTTCCTGTCTCGCTAGGCCCAGCGGCGCGACAAGAGCCGGCGTTGCAACCAAGATCGGCCAGCCCCTGTACCACTTCGTCACCAGGCGGTCCAGGCCCGTAGAAGTCATGCTGGCCGCGTTCCTCAAGCGCACGAAGCAGCGGTCCGGCCTGGTTGAGAAATCGGCTTACATCAGACGGTCCGCTAGAGCCGTCGCCTCGCCCTTCGCTGCTTTGAATGTCGACGGTCCACACTTGTGACAGAGTAGGCGCGCTTGAGTCCTTGCTTCCCAGACGCTTCCAGGTCTCAAGACTCGACCGATCCACGAAGGACGTGACCTCCAGTGGCTCGTCGGTTCTCCCGTCCGGGTAGCACACGTCGAAGTCCCGCATCCGGCTGCCACCCAGATCACGCCGCTGCGCCCGCCCGCCGAGGACATAAGCTGTTGCTGCAGCAGCCCTCAGCTCGAGGCCATCGATCCCCGATCCACTCGCTGTGCGCTTTGCCATCCACTCAACTTACCGCTGTATTGCACCGGCGGGGTCGTTGCCAATGATCTGACCTGCGTTCTCGGACTCGCCTATCTGGAATCAGCTCGCGTTTACTACTGCACCGCGGCGTACAGCTTCGCTGCGCGCTGGCTACCCCAATGGACGAGGACCAGGTCGGGGGTGCGGCGAGGCGAGGCGAGCCCTTCCGCTTCGCCCCGCGCAAGCGGGCGTGCGCCTATCCTCAGCCAGCGTCCATCCGGAGCGAGCACGTTCGATCGGGGACCAGAGGCGCTCGCTTCCACGCGCAAGCGTCATGTCGACAAAGACCACACCGCGTCGAATGCCACCGGGTCGAGGGGCAGTAGCCAGCATGCGACGATGCGCTCGTCGCGGATCCGGTATAGGTCAACGGTCGACCAACGGTGCTCGGGCGTTGCCGATGGTGGCTGTGCCGTCGGCGAGGACGGCGATACGCTCGCCCCCGGTGACGATCTCCCCCGGGCGCATGCGGAAGGTGCCGGCGCTTGGAGAAGTAGTCGAGGACGGCGTCCATCCCGTGGTAATTGCCCGCGATCGCGCTCCGCCCAGGTACGTGCCACTCGACCTTCCTCGTCGAGAAGCGCGCGAACCGCCTCTTGAAGGACTTGGAGTCCCGGCTACGCCGCGTCGGGTTCGTCGTGCGGTTGAGGCGGTGGCGTCTGCTCCGCCGCGTGCAACGGCTGTCGGACTTGATGGACCGGCTGCTCAAGGAGCCGCAGACTGCTGAGCACACTGTAAAGGAGCTGCGATCCGAGTCGCGCCGCACCATCAGGCGACTGGGCGGCAGCGGCCGGATCAAGATGGCCATCCCTCATAAGGCGGGCACGGGAAGCGGCTCGGTGGATGCCGGTGTGACCAAGGAGTCCGACCAGGGCAATAAGACCGAGGCTGCGTCCGAAGCCCGCTATGAGCGAACCAAGATGGACGGGTTGTCGGAAGCTTCGATTCTCATCAGCGACGTCCTCGGTGCTGCCCACGATGAACTCAGGGCGCCGACCCTAGTCGTCCTCGACGACTTCTATCACATCAGATTGGTCGATCAGCCCGAGGTTCTGGCCTATCTGCACCAAGTCGTCAAGGAGCTCGATATCTATCTGAAGATATGTGGCGTGAAGCACCGCCTTAACCCTTATGAGGACGGGGATCCGCCGGTCGGGATGCAGCCTGACCACGACGTGGACCAGTTTGCCCTCGAGGCTACCTTGGAGCGCTTCGACTCAACCAAAGAGTTTCTCGAGAAGGTGTTGGCCGGAATCACGGAGAAGGTCAACCTTGATCTGGACGCGCTGATCACGGACGGTGGCCGCGAGCGACTAGTACTCGCATCGGGGGGCGTCGCGCGCGACTACCTATCCGCGGTCCGAGGAGCGCTCCGAAATGCTACAGAGAGGCCCGCAAGCGGGACTCGAATTAGAAACAAGATCACAGCCGAGGACGTCGCTCGCGCGGCATCCGCTCTCTACGAGCAGAAGCAAGAGGAGTTGAAGAAGGACGCGGGAGAGGAGGCCGAGGCGCTGCGGTTGCGTCTGTCCGAGATTATCGACTTCGCGGTCGAGACCAACCGCACCAACGTGTTGTTGGTCGAGGCGACCAAGCTCCAAGAGGAGGCCTGGGGAAAGCAGATTCAGGGCCTCGTCGATCTGCGACTGCTACACAAGGTAGAGACGCTATCGACAAAGCGCGGTGGTGAGACTTACGCAGGCCGAAAGTTCACGGCATTCACGCTGGACCTGGCGGCGTGGACCAGCACGAGGTCGGAGCGGATCGCCCCTATGGATTTCTGGAAGACTAGCGAGAAGCAGAAGATGCGACAGGAGAAGCTCATCTACACGCCGGAGCTGGCGGCAGAGGCAAAGTCCAGAGGGAAGGACTCCAGGGTCGCAGAGAAGTCCCCTGAGTCCGAGCCGGCGCTTGCGGTCGGTGAGCAGTTGACCCTCGACGACACTGGTCTTGCGGAGGAGGCTGACAACTCGAACGAGTGAGGTCGCGTAGGACGGCCAGGTCGCGCCACACCGGGTCGACGGCGACAGCGCCGGATGCGAAACGAAGTTCTGCCCACGACTGCTGCGAGACCTCGCACGTCGTTAACGTGCGGTCTAGGCGGGGTCCAGGGTGGTCTGGCCGACCAAAGGTCCGACGCTTGCCTGACAGTCGTTAGCGCCGGACGCGATCCGGCTCCTCGAAGACCTCCTCCAACGCGGCTTGCACATCCTGCGTGGACAGGCCCCGCAGGAAGCTGCTGATCACAAGCGCTCCAGCGCGTGGGTGCGCGCCACGCTCATGCAAGGGGTCCTTGTAGGCGGTCTGGGCAGGCGGCCGGAGGTGGAGATAGGCTGGGGTCCATAAGTCTGCCGATCCGATCGACCCAGGAGTGATGGCCCCTCACTGACATCGTCCTGACCAACGCTCAGACGCAGGCCCTCGTCCCGTTGTCGGAAGCCACTCGGGCTGTACCCGCATCGAGCAACTCGGCGATCGGTCCGGTGCGTGCGCGCATGATCCGGCGCGTGTGCTCCACGAGCGTCGTCGCGCTCGCCACGTAGTTGTCAGCGCGCGCCGCTATCCCGTTGAACCGTGTCCGCACGATCGGGCGTCGGACGTTCTGGAAGAGCGCGCAAGACACCACCCTCGCATTCCTCCAGGACCCCCAATGATTATGCCGACCTCACCCCCCTGTTCACAGGATGCGCTAGAGGTCCCCATCCCACATCGGCATAAGACAAAAGTCGGCATAAAGGGCAAAAAAAAATAGTGATAGGCGGACGGGCGCGCGGGCAAGACGAAGATGAAAAGTGTCTTGCGCCGCGCGCCGCTGAGGGAGCGTGTCGATAGGATTTGGTGGCTGTCAGGGTTGGTAGGGCTGGGCGTTGCTGAAGTCGGCGCTAAAGGTGCGCCCGGTACTGATGGCGATTTGGGGGATTCTGGTAATAATGCCTAGCTCGCGGTTATATGTGAGGCTCTGGCGGGAGAGATTCTGCGAGCCTATGAATACGGTCGCCCGTCGACGCGGATGAGCTTGGCGTGGATGTAGAGCGCACCAACCCCGCGGGCGTGAGCGCGAAGTATCCGGGTGTCCAGGCCACGGTCACGCCGTGCCAGGTAGGCGGTGTCGTTGAGTGGCCGCCCGGCGCCGTATTGGCCGTGATCGAGCAGCACCGTCACCTGCACCCCACCTGCCCGCGGCGACGGTCAGCGTCCTCTCGACGCGCTGGTGGTCAACTCGTATATCACCACCTGGATGGGTGTTCCGGGCGCTGTTGATGGGCGCGATGAATGGCTTGTCGCTGACTCCGGGCTCGGTGATCAGCGACAGCTCTTCGCTTCGGATGGCGTGACCGTCAGCCGATCGCGTGCCGGTGGCGCGTCCACAAGGCCAGTGCGGTTGTGGTGTGGTCTGGAGGCGCTGTCGGTCGCCTGTGGTGATGCCGGTCGGTATCGAGCACCCCCACAGGGCGAGTGACACGATGGCCGACCAAGTGGCCCAAGCGTGAGCGCTCATGCCGCTGGCCGTGGCTGGTCGGCTATCACTGATGGAGCGTTGATCGCCCGGTCTGGGTCGTGGCGGCCCCGTGCGGGTGGGCTGGTCGGGCCGTGCACTTGGCGAGGGTGCGCTCGGGAGCGGCGCATCCGAAGCCACGCCGCTGGCGCCCTGCCGGCGGGGTGGCGTGGCGCCTGCGGTGGGCGCTGCGCTGCTGCGCGGCGGGTGCTGCGATTGAGGGTAAATAACATATTAACTCCTTCGGTCCGTAATGGTGGGATCGGTGTTGTCGGGGTGGCTGCTGAGCGCGGGTGCGCTGGGCGTCCTACCGCCCAGGAAGCACCCGCGCTCGTGCAGTGTTGGGTGCTGGCCTTACCGGGGCCGGGGGGGTACAGATGGCGCTTGCCGCAAAGCGCAGGCGCAGCCTCCCGACCATCCTGCTTAGCGGCTCCGCGGACTCCAGGCAGGGACAGTGACGTGGCGAGCACGGGCAGCGCGGTTTAGTGCCGCGCATCTGTTTGATCAGAACGGAATGTCCTCGTCTGCGGCGCCGGCCGGTACGGGTGCGGGCCGGAAGTCGCCCTCACCGGGCGGCGTGTCGCCGTTGCCGTTGGCGGCCTGCTCGCGCGGTCCCAGGAACTGCACGCTCTCGGCGATGATGTCGATTGCCTGGCGCTTGGTGCCGTCTTGGGCTTCCCACTCGCGCCAGTCCAGGCGCCCGTCGATCGCCACCGGGCGGCCCTTGGAGAGGAAGCGCGCGGCGTTCTCACCCTGCGCGCCCCACACCTTGACGTTGAAGAAGTTCGGCTTGTCGGTCCACTCCCCGCTGGCCTGGTCCTTGCGGCGGGTGTTGCACGCGATCCGCAGCTCGCACACCGACGTGCCGCTGGGCAGCGAGCGCAGCTCGGGGTCTTTGGTGAGGTTGCCGGTCATCACGACCCGGTTGATGTTGGTTGCGGCCATGTGGCTTCCTTTCGTGTGGGGACGGCTTGCAGTGGTTGCTCGACGGCCGTCCCGTTCGGCGGATAGTAGGTGGTGGTGCTGTCGGGGCATGGTGGGCCCCGCGACCGGCCTGGCTGTGGTTAAGGTGGCTGGATAGGTCCAGTGCCTCAGAGGGGTCGCGCTCGGCTGCTGGTCGTGGTGCTGGGTCGTCGCGACGGTCTTTTCATGGTTGGCGCAGCAGACGAGGGAGCGGGTCATAGGGCCTCATCTCACATGCCGTGTCCGCCGGGGCAGACCTCGTAGAACTGGCAGTCCCGGTCGTTACACAGCGCATAGTGGCCGGGTGCCGCCAGATCCCAGGGCTCCTCGGGTTGGTAGGTGCGGCTGTAGTAGTCAAGGCGCCTTGCGGCCTGCGCGACGCGCAGCCAGAACCCGTTGAGCTGCTCGGGAGTGCGGGTGGTGGGCTGCGCGCGAACCTCGACCTCTCGCCCGGCGTAGTTGACGGTGTGGTACTCGAAGTGGCTGATGGCGTGTTTGCCCTCGCGAGCCAGTGCTGCGAGGTAAGCGTCCGGCTGGAGCTCGTGTGCGGGGTCTTTGACCCAGCTGCGTTTGATCTTGTTGTCGATGACCACGGTCTCGTCGCGAGCGTCCATCGCCACGATGTCAAGTACGAACACCACCGCCCAGAACACGCGGTCCATTAGCCGCACGGTCTCCCATGCGGTGGGCCTGCCTGACTGGTCGCGTGTGACGGCTATCTTGGCCTCGTAGTCGTCGGGCAGCACCTTCATTTCGAGGCGGCGCTGCACCGAGATCGGCTGGAAGCTGTTACCCAGGCCGTTGGGGGCCAGATAGGCCTGAAGGCCCTTGATGCCGACGTGAAAGAGGGTGTTGAAGTCGGCGTTGTCGGCTGGCTCTCCGAAGCGGATCGGGCGGCAGAGCTCGTTGGCGCTCCTTTCTAGGGTCTCCCACTCGAGCATGTATGCCTCACAGGCGTCATCGGCGCTGAACTGACGGCCATGGATCTTGTTGTGCATGTAGAGCTCGACTGCGCGGTCAAAGCAGCTACCCAGGTGTGACTCGCCGCTGGGGCTGTCCCGTTCCCCGCGGATCCGTTCGCGGCGGTAGCGCTCGGGGCAGCTGAGCAGTGTCTCTAGCTGAGAGACTGAGAGGGTGTGAATTCGCTGCCCATCGAAACGCTCGGGCAGGTAGGGCGGGAATGTCGCCTGCGGGATGGGCGCCTTGAAGCTGCGGCGGGCGTCGTGCGTGCCTGCCGCCACATTGACGGCGGGCGGGCTGGTGCTTGAGGGGTCCGGTGAACGAGCGACGGTGAAGAGGAGGTTCGGGTGATGAACGAGGAGGAGCTGCGGGCGTTGCTCAAGCAGTTCCCGGAGCAGTGGCGGCTGTTCTTCTGGTTCCTGGCTGCCACTGGCCTGCGCATCAGCGAGGCTATCGCCGTCCAGTGGCGGCACCTACAGCTCGACGGCTCCACACCGCACGTCAAGGTTCGCCGGGGCGTCGTGCGGGGCAAGCTGGGGCCACCCAAGAGCCGCCACGCTCGCCGGGACGTGCCATTGCCGTCCGGGCTCGTGCTCGCGCTACGGGAGCGCCGAAAGGAGACGGAGCCCGGAGACGACGATCTGGCGTTCCCAGCGAGCAACGGTGCGTACCTGCACGTCGGGAACCTCCGCCGCCGCGTGCTCAAGCCTGCCCGCGAAGGGGCGCGTGTCGAGTGGGTCGGGTTCCACACGTTCCGGCACACATGCGCGTCTCTGCTGTTCGCGGAGGGCCGTAACGCGGTGCAGGTGCAGCGCTGGCTCGGCCACCACTCGGCGGCTTTTACGCTCACCACCTACGTCCATCTGCTCGACGGGGACCTCGGCAAGCCGCTGGACTTCGCCGAGGACCCGTCCGAGGTGGCAACAAAGTGGCAACAGACCCCACAGGAAGCGACTCGACTCCACCGGAGTCCGACCTGGCAGAAGCCGCATAGATGCAGGCGATCCCCGCACAAACCACGCCCCACCGGAGCGCCGGAAAGTGTTGTGGTCCCGGCGGTCGGGGGTTCGAGTCCCCTCGCTCACCCCCATAAAATGCCTGGTTTTCAGGCTTTTGAAGGAAGCGCGCCTCAGAACTTCCTCCCGAGATTTCCTCCCAGATCAGGAGGCACCGCATGCCGCCGGTCGCCTTTCGGGCGCGAAGGCGACTACCGGACTGGACCGGGATCGAGTGAGTTGGGCGTTTGACAGTACGCCCGCGCCCCATGCCCGCAGCTCGCCGGTGCGCAGGCCGGTTGCGGTTATCAGGAGGTTCCGGACGGGACTGAGGGTGACATCGCAGAGGTTTCGCGCAGGCTTCGCGCCGGAGTGAGCTTGTGATCGTGGGGATGCTCGTCGTGACCACCGCCATGCCACATTCCGGTCGCCCGCCACAGCTCGTAATAGAGCAACCACTCGGAGGCCCAGGGAACAAGGGTGCGTGCGATCGGCCTCGTTTGATCCCACTGCCAGGGGAAGCAAAGGCAGCGGGGTAAGGGCTCAAGTTGGGGTTGCTGCATGCCGATAGGATACCAAAGTCTACAAACACCACAATCACAATATACACAATATGGTGTACACTGTCGATATGGCCTATATGGCGGACAAGGTGGCTATAGTCCGGCGTCCCCAAAGATGCGTTCGCGGAGGTGATCGTTATGCCGACGAAAGAGTTCCTGAACGTGCGCGAGACAGCCAGCGAGCTGAACGTGCACGAGAACACCGTGCGCAACCTCGAGAAGCGAGGCCAGCTGAAGGCGATCCGGCTCCCCGGGTCGGGCTTCCGCCGTTTCCGCAAGCAGGACATAGAGCGAATGCGTGAGGAAATGTGGAGCCAATTCGCGCCCGATACACCGATGCCAGAGGCGCCCCGGCGACCGAGCAAGCGCTCCACGCTGACGGACGCTGACTACGAGAGTTAGTTCCGTCCCGCCACCCAGCTAGTTTGGTTGGGTGGCACTGTCCGACTGGGAGCCCCGACCTCCCGACATCGACTACTACGCAGAACGGACCTCCTACGTCCGGATGGGAGACATCTTCCGGGACGTGCCACTCGGCTATCCCTGGCCTCCCGATGCCATCGACCACGACGCCGGCCGGCGGAAGTTCCTATCTGGGCCGTTCTCAACCGGCTTCGGCATGCTGCTCTCGCCGACCTGCAGCATCATTGCCCAGGGGTCGTCGGGCTATGCGCATCCGGTACGGATGATCGCGCCAGTCCTGCCGATTGCGGAGCTCGTCGAGCATGGGGTTGTAAAGGAGACCTCAGTCCCGGACCTTCGTGTCTACGACCACCTCGTCAACTACTTCTACCTGCCGGCGATCGAGTCCGCCCAGATGCCCGAGAGCCTCGCCTTGCTGTACTCGTCGATCACCATCCACCACGACTATCTTGAGGAGCGACGGATCGGACAGCTCGCCGCTGAGGCGGCGATCCATTTGAAGTACAAGCTCACCGCCCTGTTCGCCGGCGAGCGCTTCTCGCACGAGGACTTCCAGGACGTGGCCGGCTAAACCTGGATCCACCGGTCTGATCCTGGGGGTGCTGGCGGGGCGGCCGTTGAGTTTGTTGGGGGGCTTTTTGTTGTTGGTGGGGTTGCGAGGCTGTTCGTCGGTTGGTGCTGAGGTGTCGGAGTGGTCCTTGGGTTTGTGCTCGGCGTGGTTGCGGGCAGGCCGAGGCGGGTGGTGTGGCGTCGGTTGTCGTCGCGGAGCGGGCCGGTCAGTTGGGTGGCGGGAGCGCGCGTAGTCGCGTGAGCGCGGCGAGGAAGTCGTCGGCCCAGGGCCAGCGGGCGGGCATTCGTAGTGTTGTGCGCCGCGCGGAGCGTACGAGTCGACCGGGCAGCGCGAGCAGTCGGCGGCGTAGTGTGCGTGCTGTTCTGGTGGTCGCGTTGGGCAGGCCGATTGCCTGTGTCCAGCGCAGCAGGTTGTGTGCCAGTGCGGCGATCACGGTCCACGCGGCGTTGGCGTTGAACTTGCCAGAGGGGAAGTGTGCCATGGCTTGGTCTTTGAGATCGCGGATCGCGAGCTCAACGACAGCGTGCTGGCGGTGCTCGACCTCGACCACGGTGAGCGTATCCGTGCGGTTGGTCACGAAGGGGTAGTGATCCCACACTGGGAGCAGCTCGCCCTGCTGGGAGAGCCGGCGAACGCGGCGCACGACCAGTCGCCAATCCCCGAGTGTTGTCTCGGCGATCTGCGCGATCGACGTTTCGGGGTAGTCCTCCAAGGTGACCCACGCGTCCTCGTTGATCGCCTCGACAGCGACGCGGACGTGGGGCTGCATGCGCACACCGATCGAGAACTTCCAGCCCGCCGTGTCCAGTCGCGTGAAGGTCTTCTTGTTCCAGAATCCCGAGTCGGCGCGCAGCAGCTTCTCGCCCGTGGCGCCGGCCCTGTTGACGCGCGCAATCACCTCCTCGCAGAAGCGCAGCATCCCGCGCGAGGTGTTCGCTGAGCCGTGACGCAGGCGGATGTGCAGCACCTCGCCGGTGTCCGCGCGCGTAGCGAGGATCGGGTGATAGCCGCGCTTGTGCGTATACCCAAAGCCGACGCCCTGCTTGGCATAGCCATGCACCTCGCCGACGAAGCTGTCGGCGTCAACGATCAAGCGACCGTCACCGGGTCCGGCACCCGCAGCCCACGCGCGAGCGATCACCTGGTCAAGCACGCGGTCAAGCTGGCGGACATGCCCGAACGTGAACGCGCGCAAGAACGTCCCCAACGTCGACGGCGCCGCGACCACATGGCCGAGCACCGCGCCGGTCTGTCCCGAGCGCAGCACGTCACAGTCCTCGATGCAGTCCGCCCCAAGCGCCATCGCCGAGAGGAGGCTCATCACCTTACGCCCGGGATTCGCCGCGCCCGCGCGATCACCGAGATCGACCGCGTCATCGACGAGTTGCTCGATACCGAGGCGCCCCGCCAGCAGCGCAGGCAGCATCACACCAGCGTTAGCGACCGCCCGCTCATCATCGAAAACGACAACGGATCGGTCCGACAGATCATGCACCATGCAGGTGACCTCCTGGTGCAGGCCCGCCGTCGCCAGAATCGACAGCTTTCTGCCTGCTCAGGAGGTCATTTCAACTCCACCACCGGACAGACCCACCAACCACAACGGTGGATCCAGGCTAAACGGCCTCCGGCTCTTGGTCCGGCGCGGAGACGTACGGCTTGCCATCGTCATCCCAGATGACGTCGCCCTCAGCGCAGTATCCACCTTTACCGCTCCCACGGACGAGCAAAAATCTCATCGGCGCCACCCGCTCGTCGGGCAGAACCGGAAGACCAAGCACCTCGTCCCAGCCGACGAGATCATGGTTTCCCGGGTTGAAAAGGATCGCCTTCGGTACTTGCGCGCATTCGGCAGCGTGTGCCTCGTGGGCCGCCCGAATGTGGTCGAGTATCTCGATCTCGGTCTCCACGAGGCTGGATTGTGCACGACTTCCATGACGGACATAGCGGGAGGCGACGCACGTGCCTGTCACAAGCAGGTGGGCTCACGGGAATATGTTCTCGATGGGCGACATCAACGCATACGGCGGGAGCGCTACTCGGCCGAGCGACATGCAGCTGCTGAGCCGTGCTCGCAGCGACGCGAGTGCCTTCGGCGTGTTCTATGACCGCTTTGAGCGTGATGTGCTCGCGTTCTTCATGCGCGCGACCGGTCGCGCGGAGCTGGCCGCGGACCTCGCCGCGGAGGTTTTCGCCGAGGCGCTGGCCTCGGTTGGCAGCTACCGTCCGGAGCTGGGCAACGCGAGTGCGTGGCTGTTCGGGATCGCACGCCATGAGCTCTCAGATGCGTGGCGGCGCGGCCAGGTGGAGGATCGTGCACGCAAGCAGCTGGGGATGTCGCCACTCGTCCTCGCCGACTCCGAACTCGAACGCATCGAGGAACTCGCGAGCGGCAACACGGATGCGCTCACCCTCCTAGAGGAGCTTCCAGAAGAGCAGCGCTTGGCGGTCAGCGGGCGTGTGCTCGACGAGCGCGACTACGCGGAGCTGGCAACGGAGATGCGCTGCTCAGAGTCTGTCGTGCGCCAGCGCGTAAGTCGCGGCCTGCGCGCGATGCGAGCACGACTGGAGGAGGCTTCGTGAGCTACCTGCCGCAGCTGCGCAGCGAACTCGTGCGCGCCGCCGAGCGCGGGCCCGAGGTCGTGGGCGCCACGTCGTACCCGCGCGGCCAGCACTCGCGTCGGGCGCCGTGGCGCGCTGCGCGCGGCTCGTGGCTGCGCTGGGCGGCGATCAACGTGGCGGTCGGGCTAGTCGGTACAGTCGCAGGGCTGGGCGCGGCGGGCGTGTTCGACCGTGGCACTGCGCTCGGACCATCGGTGGCGCCCGCACCGGGCACGGACGAAGGCGTGGCGATCCACGGCAGCGCGCGGCTGCTGGCGCTGCGCACCTCCGATCCGGGCGGCGGGCTGCCGTGGGGCCTGCGCATCGTGCGCACCACGCGTGGACTGGAGTGCGTGGACGTCGGGCGCGTCGACTACGGCACGATCGGCGTGCTCGGCGAGGACGGTGCTTTCCACGACGACGGGCGCTTCCACCCGGTCTCGACCAACGTGTTCGGCAATCTCGGCTGTGCCACGATCGATGCGTATGGGCACTCGTTTGTGAACGTCGCCTTGCAAAACCAGCCCACCAGCGGCCTCGCGGGCCTCGGCGAAGCAGGCGGCTCGGGCGGGTGCGAGCCCGTCGAAGATCAGCAGCTCGCGCACCTAGGACCGCCATCGCTGATCGCGCGGCTGAACCGAATCCGGAGCCGGCGTCGACCGACCTGCCCTCGGGCGGACATACGCGAAATCTACTTCGGGCTGCTCGGCCCGGACGCTCGCAGCGTCACCTACCGCACACCCCGAGGCGGGCAGCGCACGGTCGCCACCGTCGGCTCGCAGGGCGCCTACCTGATCGTGTTGCCACAGGCAACAAGCGGCTGCCAGGCGCCGGCGCGATCACCCGTGGCGTCGCCGGCAAAGCGCTGCATGTACGGCGTCGGCCGCGGCGACCGTGGCGGACCGGAAGTGCCCTCGGGCGTCATCAGCACGGTCGCCTACCGCGACGGGCATGTCTGCCACGTCGTCGCGCCCGGTACGCGGCAGGCGCTGTTCGGCTCCTGTCCACCAGTCGGCTTCGTCAAGCTGCGCGTGCGCACACCCACACACGCGCAGCTGGCAACGCCGATCTCCGTGCACGAGATGCCCGCACGCCACTACTGCTCGAAGGTGCGAGGCGAAGGGATCGTGCAGTGCGAACGCGGCGTCCCCGCCGGATACACGCCAATTACGAAAGGCTGGCCGTCGCTGCTCGTGCAGATCGACTTCATCGCACGTGTTGCGATCACCGGCAGCGATAGCTGGTATGAGACGGAAATCGCCTTTTCGCACAGTCCCAGCTGCAGTACAGGCGGCATTGGTGGGCCTACCAACTTCGACATTCGCGCGGGCGAGCGCGTCCAGCGACGCATGTTCGTGCCCTACCGCTGTCACGGCCTCGCACGCGGCACCGTCACATACGTGCCCACCATCGGCGCAGCTGGCGCGATGCCCGTGACCGGTCTGCCGGGTGAGGGCAAACCGTTGCTCGTTGGGCGTTTCAATTTCCTCGTGCCGAGCGTGCCGAAATAGAGACACCGTGCGCGTCCGTGACGATACGCTCGCGCTAACGCTGGCTCCATCGTGCCAATCAGGCGACGCAGCTCGGCCTCCGCCTGTGTGCGGGTCAGGCCCTCGCAGGTAGAGGGGCGCGCCTTGGCACGATGCGGCGCTTCACCTGGGCCTTGCCCACCCCACCACTTGCCGTATCAGGTCTCGTCGCCCGCAGCGCTGCGGTTGTGGTCCCGGCGGTTGGGGGTTCGAGTCCCCTCGCTCACCCCTATAAATCCCTGCTATGCGCAGTTGGCGTTGTGGGACCTCTGTAGCCGCTACAGGGTGGTGTGTTTGCTCGCCACCACGCTCACAACCAGGTTCGAGAGTTCGACGAGCGGCTTGCTGTGCGATTGATCGGTGCTCGCGTAGAGCAGCAGGTCGAGCACATACACGTCTCCCTCCGCGGGCACGATGCCCGAGCCGGACAGCCACGACGCGGCCTGGGACGCGATCGCCGAGACGGCCTGCGCGATCCCCGCGGCCGTCGAGGTCACGGTCTGAAGCGGCGCCAGCAGCATCGGCAGAAAGCTGACGATCGCGGTCGCGCTGCCCGGCTCGCCGGCCAGCGTGTGGCCGTAGCGACACTGCAGTCGCACGTCGTATGACCCCGACAGGAGCTTGCCGTCGGCCGTGAGCAGCTGCGTCAGCGCGCTCGTCAGCGGGGCGTTCAGATCGACGCCCGTCCCGATCTGGATCGGCGTCGCGTTCTCGATCGTGGGGATCGCCGGGTTCACGAAACCGATCCATGGCGTCCGGTATATGAACGCGTCCGCCGTCGCCGCCGTGCTCACCAGGTCGGCGTTGCGCTGCACCGACACCGTCGCCTGCGCGTTCTGCCAGCGGACCGCGTCGAAGCCCGGGGGCGCCGACACGACCGCCGGCCTGTCGGCGGATGAAAGCGCGTCGGCGCCGACGAGCGCGGGATCGGGAAACGTCAGCGTGAAGCTGTGCAGGGCGAAGGCCGCGACGCCGCTCGGATAGTGGTAGCGCCGCGAGCTCGCCCCCGCCGCGTCCGCCTGCAGCGCCCGGCCGTCCACGCGGATCGCCGGCCACGGGACGCTTCCCATGTCGCCCTGCGACGCCAGCAGCTTCAGGTCGAGCGTCTGAAGCGTGGTCGCCGCTTCGGTCTTCCCCTCCTCGTAGGTGTTGTCGAACTGGAAGCTGAATTCGGCGCCCGCCTCATCTTCTTCCAGCATCGCGCCCAGCGACTCGTCGGCCGGTTCGAGCGCCGTCGCCAGCCCGCCGGCGGCCGTGTTGAACGCTTCCAGCGCCGGCTTCAGCACGCCCTCGTTGCCGCCGGGGGACCCGACCGGCAGCAGGGCGAGATCCCGCTGGAGCGCCGGCAGCACCGCAGTGAACTGGGCGAGCGCCTGGAAGACCTCCTCGTCGGAGAAGCCCCCCGAGCCGAACCCGACCGGTTTGCCGAACGCCAGCTTCAGCTGGATCTCGTCCTGGGCCGCGCTCTGGTGCTGCACGGTCACCTCGCAGCGCCACCGCTTGGCCGTCGCGATGTCGCTCGCGCGCGGGCTCGCCGCTTCCGCGACCTGCGCCACGATCGAGGGCAGTTTCGGATACGCGCGCAGCGGGATCGGCACTTCGGTACGCCCGGGATTCAACGACACCGCGCCCCCGAACGCGTCCGTCCCCAGCGCGAC
This sequence comes from uncultured Solirubrobacterales bacterium, assembly GCA_963764915.1. Taxonomy (GTDB): domain Bacteria; phylum Actinomycetota; class Thermoleophilia; order Solirubrobacterales; family Solirubrobacteraceae; genus Palsa-744. The sequence continues at coordinate 444,635 of CAVXUO010000001.1, forward strand.
CGGGAAGCGCAGCCACTCCGACGCCTGGTAGCCCTCCGCGCCGGCGACGGACTCGATTTGAAACTCGAGCTCGCCGACGACGTACCGCATGTCGAGCACGAGGCTCTTGTGCGACGCGTCGGCGACCGTGCCGAACAGGAACGTGACGGGCGACGTGCCGCTCGCCAGCGAGGTCTTGGCGGTGGACAGGGAGATGTCGGGTGCCGGCGGCGCGTCGCCGACCACGTGCGCCGGATCGATGTTCGCGACCGCCTTGCCGAACAGCCGCGGAGCGATCGATGCGCCGTTTTCCGGCGGCACGGTCGCGACTGCGGGCAGGTCGGTCGCGCCGGTCGTGTAGGAGGCCGAGAACGGCGATTTGACGGTCACCGGAAACTGGATCAACGCGTCGGTCTTGTACGCCGTCGCGAGCGACGCAAGCATGCCCTGGTAGAGCGCGTCCTGGGCGGCCGCGAGCGCTGCGCTGTCCGGCGCGCAGTCGAGGATTTCCTGGACCTGGCCCCGCAGCCCCCGCGCGATGCGCGCCTTCGCGGCCACGATGTCCGCGTACGCCGCCGCGTTGCACCGCCACGCCGGCGCGGCGTACGGCGGCGACAGCACCAGGTCGATCGCTTCCAGCGCCGCGCGCAGCCACTGGTCGAGGTCGATCGAACGGTACGTCTGGCTCGGACCTGGCGCCGGCCCGAGTCCCGTGCCCGACACATACGGCCTCACCGGCGCCTGGCCCGACGCCAGTTCGCGGCTGATCGGAGCCAGCGCGTAGAAGCGCGGCGAGCTGCCCGCGACGGCGACCTGGGCGATCCCCTGGGGCCCGAAGTCGACCGCCCACAGCCGGCGCGCCTGACCCGGCGGCTGCGGCCCCGCGCCCAGCTTCAGGCGGCGGGCCGCGAAGGCCGCCTCGAAGGACGTGGCGAACGGTCCCAACTCGCGCGTGGGGCCGAGCTCGGGTGCGAGCGCGGTCGCGTTCGCGATCACGTCGGCTGGCGCCGGCAGCCCCGGGTCCACCAGCGCCGGGTCGCGGGCGATCGTGACCTCGACGTTCAGCGGCGCGAAGGTCGACGCAAGCTGAGGATCGCTCACGGGCGCGGTCAGCGAGATCCGCGGCGGCGGGACGATCACGCTGGCGTCGCGCAGCGCCGCCGCGTCGTCCCCGCAGGCCACGACGAGCGCCGCCATGTCGATCTGCGGGTCGCCCGCCGCGAGTCGGCCGACGATCGACGCGAGCGTGTCGTTCGCGCCGGCCTTGGCGATCTGGCCGGACACGGCGAACACGAACCCTTCTTGCACGAGCCCCACGAGCGCGCCGTTGGCCGTGGCGAGATCCACGCTGTCCACGCCGAGCGCCGCGGCGATCGCGGTCAGCGAGCGCCCGCCGCCGCGCGCCAGCGGCGTCACGAACAGCGCGCCGGGCGCCACCAGCCCGGCCAGGTCGCGCACCGAAGGATCGGCGGCGAACGTCGCCGGGTCAGGCGCGCCGCACGCCGCCGCCAGCGATTGCAGCGTCGAGGACGTGTCGGTCGTGACCGGGTTGTGGCCGGGGTAGGCGATCTTGACCCCGGACGCCACGATCCCCGGCATGTCGGCGTTCAGTTCCCCCAGCCCGCTCGCGGTGGCACCGAGCGCGCCTGCCACCGCGCCCAGCGTCGGCGTCTGGGTCGCCTGGGTCGATAGGTACACCGCGCCGCGCCGCGTCTCGCCCAGTTCGACCGCGCCCGGGATCGCCACCTTCGCTGTGGCAGCGAGCACGGCGCCGGCGTTTGCGTCCGCCAGCTGCTCGAGCGTGACGTGCGTGTCCGCGGCGACCCCGGCGAACGAGTCGCCGGGGTTGGGCTTGTAGGTAGTGCTCCCCAGGTACAGCGGCGTCCCGGTCGCGAAGACGTTCGCTGGCGCCGCCGCGTCGAGGCTCGCGAGGCGGTCGAGCGCGACGCCTGCGGCGACCACGTCCGCGACCGTCTTCCCGGCAGAGACGACGTAGTCGGAGATCGCCAGCGTCTTCCCCTGGACGAGCAGCCCGGGGGTTGCGCCCGCCGCGACCGCGACGTCGGCCAACGAGGCGGTGACCGCCCGCTGGGGGACGCCGGCGAGGGCGGGCGGCGACGCGAGCGCCGCCACCACGCTCATGAAGGTCCCCTCCGCGCCCACCTGGACAGTCGTGCCCTGCGCCGTCACCGAGCATCCCGGCGTGAGCACCGCGGCCTGTCCGTTGCTCGGCCCAAGGCCGGCGACGGTGCACGCGTTCGCGGTGGCGATGTCCTTCAGCAGTTCGTTCGCGGCGACCGCGTGCGTGCGCACGCCCGACTGGTCGTTCGGCTTGGCGGGCGCGGAGGCGATCGCGATCGGGACTCCCGCCACGAACAGCTGGACGTTCGCGTTCGCTTCCGCCAGCGCCGCGGGGGTGGTGCCCAGCTCGCCGGCGAGCGTGCCGAAGGTGTCGTTGGGGCCGATCGTCACCGGCTTGCCGGCGAACGTCATCGCGGCCTTCGGATCAAGGATCCCGACGTTGCCCGTGTTCGCGGTCCCCACGTCGCCGACCGCGACGTCCATCAGTGCCGCCACGCTCGTCGGGGTGTCGCCGGCGCGCGTCGTGTAGGTGCGCGAGGCGGTCCCGAGCACGGCGCCCGTGGCGAGCGCAACCCGTTCGTTCGCGCTCAGCAACTGCTGCTCGGATTGCCCCGTCGCCGTCGTGATCGCGGCCAGCGTGTCGCCCGCGCGCACGACGTGCAGCTCGGGGATCGTGATCCCCCCGACCACGAGCCGCGAGAGGTCCGCGGCGGCGTTCGCTTCTACGAGCGCCGCGACCGTGGTGTCGTAGTCGGCCGCGACCGACCCGAGCGTCTCGCTTGGGCCGGTTGGCGCGTGCTCGACCTGGCGGACGTCCTGGGCAGTGCTCAGGTACAGGTAGGTTGCCATTACGAACGCCCGCAGCGCCGTGTCCACCACTGGTCCCTGGAGGGGTCGAGCTCCGGGCTGTTCGAGCGAGGTTTCGACCGAGCACCGCACGTCGGGCTGCTGGAGCTGGTAGTGCACGTGCGCATAGGTGTTCGCGTGCGCCGCCGCCGTGCGCACGGCAGCCGCGAACGGCGCGTTCGGGCCCGGGATGTACCGCGCCAAGCCGAGGTCGATGTCAACGACGAGCTCCGCCGCTCCGCGAGCGGGACCGAACGAGTACGTCCCACTCGCGCCCGGCCACCCGGACAGGCCGATCACGCGGTCGTAGTAGCGGAACGGGACGGGCGGGAGCGACGGGCCCGAGCCCGCGCCCGGCTCGTTGCCAAACAGATCGCGGAACGCGAGTCCCACCGTGACGGCGGCGTCGGCCGAGATGCCGGCATAGGGGTCTTCCTCGGCCGGCGGGAGTCCTGGCGCCAACGTCCTCAGCGGCCGCGACGCGAGCCGGAACGCCGCGATCGTCTGTTGGTAGAACCACTTGCCCGGCCCGAGACGCCGGTCGGTCACCGGACCGACCGGCAACGCCTCCGTGCAAGCGCGGAAGCCGCCGCCGGCAGTAACCGTGAAGGCGAGCAGGCCAAAGAGCTTCTGCGTGCGGCTGGTTTCGGTGTCGGGTTCGATGCCGCTCGGGTTGGTGCGCGCGAGCGTGAAGCCGATGTTCCCGGGGGGCGCGGTGGCGAGCGTCATCACGTCCGCGGGGTCCGAGCTCTCGGCGTAGACGCTGACCTTGGCGGGGTCGATGCCCGCCGCCGCGACCGCGCCCGTGGTGAACGGATGCACGGTGCGGTCGGGGTCGGTCGCGGTCTGCGACCCGAGCAGGGCGAGCAGCGTGACCTGCGTCTCCCCGCCGATTCCGAACAGCGAGTCGGGCAGCGCAGCGCCGGTCGTCGTCGCGTACGTCAGATAGAAGCCGCCCTGGCCTCCGACGCTGGCCTCCCACAGCAGGCCGAGGAAGTCGATCGGAGCCGAGAGCGCGGCGGACGCGGTCGGCGGTACGGGCACTGGGGGTGTGCGCGCGTGCGCCTCCGTAAGCTGCTCGTGACTGTACGTTTCGGTCGACAGGTTGGCCTTGACCAGCGCGGTCGCGGATGCGTCGAGGGCGTCGGACAGCAGCCCCCCGCTCGCGGGGGGGTAGAGCAGGAAAAGCTGCACGGTGTCCGCGCCCGAGCGCAGGAACGTCCACAGGCCCAGCAGCGCGTCGGAGCCGGCGTCGGGTGCTCCCAGCACCTCGTAGGCGCCGGGCGTCCAGCTGCCGTCGGGAGTCGCGATCCGCCGAATCGTGAACGGCACCCACGTAGCCCACGAGTAGGTGCCTACCTCGCTCGCGTCTTCGCTTCCCTTCACGACGGTCATCAGCTTGTAGGGGTACAGCGTCGCGCCCGGCGCGCCGACCCTCGCGGTCACCTCGGCGGCGAGCCCGAACAGCGTGTCGCGCGGGCTCGGCGTGTTGGGGGCCAGCACGGGCGAAGCGGCGGCCAGCCACTGCGAGTGGGTCCCCATCGGGTGCAGCGCGGGCGCCTCGTGGGCGAGCACCGAGCGCGCGGGCCCCTCCACGACTTCCGGCACGAGCGTGGTGCTCGGCCAGTTGGCCGCCATCGTCGCGCTCGCCACGACCACGTCGAGCTGGGTCCCCGGGACGACGATCGTCGCGGGCAGGGCGCCCGGATCGACGCCGACGTTCAGCGCGCGCAGCACGGCTTCGGTCGTGTGCAGGGTGGCGGCGATCCCGGCGAGCGTGTCGCCCTGTTTGGTCGCGTAGTTGGACGGCAGCGCCACCCAATCGGTGCCGTTGTCGATTCCGAACGCGATCGTGTAGCTCGGGGTGGAGGGACCCGGCGCCGCGAACTGCTGCTGAGTCAGCGCGTACTGCCCCTTGAACGTTGTGTATGAGGGATCTTTGGGGTCCGGCAGCTTCAGACCGTGGACCATGAAGTTGGAGGCCTGTGCGGCGACGTTGTTGGTCGCCCCGCCCGCGACCAAGAGCCGCTGAAGGTCATCGACGTCGATCGCGCGCCGGCCGCTCGGGATCGTCAGCGACGCCGACGCGTCGAACAGTCCCTTGCTCGCGCCGACGCGATCCACGAGGCCGTCGACGGATGTCCCCGTCAGCGCCGCCAGCGTGGTCAGGGTGTGGCCGCTGCCGGCGAGCGCGAAGCCGGGCGGGAGAGCCAGCTCGGCGTTCGGTCGCAGGATGTCCGCCGCGGCGTTCACCGACGCGAGGTCGGCGGCTTCCAGCCCGAACAGGTCCCCAAGTCCCGCCAGCGTGTCGCCCGGCGCGAGCGTGTGGGTCTGGGCCGGCAGGGCGATCTCCGCGCCCGGCGCGATGTTCGGATTGTGAGCCTTGATCGCGGCGAGGAGGGCGGCCAGGTCGTCGGGGTGCAACTGCTCCTCCAGGAAGTACGCCGCGATCAGATCGAGCGTGTCACCCGCCTTGGTCTGGTAGGCGACCGTCGGCGGGTTGGCCGGCTTGAGCAGCCCGGCTTCGACCGTGACGTTGGGGATCGTCAGCGACTGCCCCGCTGCGAGCTCCCCGACCGCGAACTGCACATTGGGGTTGCCCTGTGAGATGGCGTTTGCGAACCACGCCAGGCGCGGGTCGTCCTGTCCGATCTGCAGCGGCCCACCGTTGCGCACATAGGTGAAGGCGGCGATCCGTTCGACGGTGTCGTCAGCGGCGACCTTGTAGGGGATCCAGCCCCCGCTCCTCGGCGAGATCCTCAGCGGCGCGCCCGCCCGCAGGATCGCTGGGTCGGCGGCGTTCGCTTCGCCGAGCTGCGCCGCGTCGGGTTGCCCGTTGTGGTCGAGCAGACCGTAGAGCTTCGCCACCGCGGCAAGCGTCTCCGCCGCCTGCACGCTGTGCCGGATCGCGGGCAGCGGCAGCGGTGCAGCCCCGAGCGCGGCGTCGAGGTTGGCGGCGGCGATCGCGAACAGCTCGGTCGGTACGGGAATCCTCAGCGGCGCCCCCGGCTGGAGCTTGTCGAGGTCCACGCTTGGGTTCGCGGCTCGCAGCGCGTCCGGGGAGGTGAGCCAGGCGCCGGCGATGCTCTGGAGCGTGTCGGTCGGGCACACGATGTACTGCGCCTGCGTCATCGGCGGCGGCATGTTCAGGGCGGTGCCCGGCGCCAGTGGGTCGAGCTGCTTGCCCGCGTTGTCCGCGACCAGCGCCGCGGCGGAGACCCCGAATTCGGCGGCGATCGCGGAGAGCGTGTCGCCGCGGCGCGTCGTGTAACGGACGGTCGGCGCATATGTAGCCGCGAGTGTCGCGAGGCTGTCGCCCGGGCCGGGCCTGTGGGTTACGTTCGCGAGCGCTTCGATCGCGGCGTGGAAAGCGCCCTTGGCGACCAGCAGGAACCAGTCCGAGAACAGCGCCTCGGTGATCGGCTCCGGGTCGAACGCGGGCGTGACGTGCGGCGCTCCCAGCGGGTCTTCGCTGCGGTTGTAGCCGTAGTTGGCGAGCAGTCCGCTGAAGATCCGCGAAACCTGCTCCTGCCAGTCCGCCGTGACCACGTCGGTGGCGGCGAAGCGGATCGTCGAGCTGCCCTGCGGGGTCATCGACAGCGGCGGCATGATCGGGAGGACCGCGCCGCCGAGCGAGTCGGACTCGGTCGCCGGCGGCGCGGCGGCGACCAGCACGACGTTGCGCGCCAGGAAGGCGACGAGGTTGGGGTAGGCGAACCCGCCGCCGTGGGCGGCGATCCCGTCGCTCGCGAGGTCTTCGTAGATCTGGCGCAGCTCGACCTGCGTCAGCGGCCCGCTGTGCGCGCCGATGCGCGTCTGCATGCCCCATCGCAGCAGCACCCCCAGCAGTTCGTTGAACGGCAGCGTCGCCGGATCCAGTCCCCGTGGCGCCACCGCGCGCCGCAGCTCGGTGGCCGACACGTGCTTGGTCGGCGCGCTCGTCTGCATCACGGGGACGATCACGATCTCGACCGTCCCGCCGGCGACGGTGAAGACCGGCGCGAGCGTGAAGCCGAGCCCCTTCAGCGCTTCCCCGTTCAACGCGACCGGGTCCCACGCGAGCGGTTCGGGTGCGCTCGCGAGCGCCAGCAGCGAGGGCGCCCCCAACAGCATCCGGTGGGCGCTCTCCACCCGCCGCGACGCGCTCAGGTGGCCGTTCCCCGAGGGCGCCGCAGCGCTGGCGGCCAGTTGCCAGGGCGTCTGGTGGGCCGCCCCGACCGTGAACGACGCGTTCAGGTGAAGCTTGAACGAGAAGTGAATCCGGATGAAAATGATCTTGATGCTCGCCTCGACTTCGACATCGACGGAGAGCGTGATCAGGATCGGCTGGTAGGCGGCCACGTCGAGCGTAGCCGTCACGGCGGCGACGACCGAGACGTCGATCGTGAGCACCTTGAAGTCGACGCGTCCGTAGAGCTTGCCGACGATCGCGATGCTGCCGTCGATCTTGTAGTAGCGGTCGGGCTGCAGCGCGGCGTTGGAGGGGTTGAAGAAGGCGACGACGCCGGTGAGGATCCCCTGGACCGCGAGCGACATGCCGGCGCTGAACGGCCCCTCCTGGATTTCCTTGCCCACGCCCAGCGCCAGCGCCACGCCGAACTCGATGATCGGGTCGAAGGTGCCGTTGGTGATCGCCGGCACGAGGCTGCCGCCCTCCGCCGCCGAGAGCTTGCCGATGTAGAAGCCGCCGGCGCCGACGAACGGGAACAGCTCCATCCCGAAGCAGACCGTCCAGTCGCCGCCGTACGGGAAGCCGAAGTCGAGGTAGAAGCCGCCGTCGGTGTAGATGTCGATGACGACGATCGGCAGCGTGATCGATACCTCGCCGAACTCCAGGTGCCGGAAGGCGGTCGGCAGCTTCAGTTCGATGTGGTACTCGCCGACGGTGTCGCTGATCTTCCGGTACAGGATCTGGAAGTCGAGGCCCGCGAACACCCCCGCCTTCGGACCGGCCAGCGTGATCTGCGCCCCATAGAGGAGCGGGTCGTCGAAGACCGCGCCCAACGTCACGGTGTCGATCACCGTGAACTTCGCGCCGAACAGCCAGCCGGCGGTCGGATCGAACTCGAGGACGTCCCAGGGGTGCTTGCCTTTCGTGGCGACGATCGCGTCGTGCACGTCGCTCAGCACGGCCGGCATGGTCGTCGCCTTGGGGTCGGCGATCAGGAGGTGTTGGCCGACCGCCAGCTCCTGGAGGTCGAACGCGTGCGTACCCGCGCCCGGCGTCGCCGGCGGCGGGTCGTTGAGCATGTCCCACTGCAGTGGCTTTTCCGGCGTGTAGGTCTGGTCGAGGAAGTGCCCGGTGATCGCGATGTCCACGGTCGCCGCACCGCCCTTGTGGAGGTAGGTGAGCGAGATCGTCTCGATGTCGATCAGCCCAAGGTTCTCGCTCACCTGGTAGGTGATCCCGATCGTGCGCTGCGTGAGGTTGCTGGTCAGGCTGAGACGATCGAAGCTGATCTTGTTCAGGACGTCCCACGGTGCGCCGAGAGTGAAGTGCAGCGAGGGGTCGACCAGGTCCACCAGGAACGTGACGATCTCGCCGAACGTGACGCCGCCGAGGTGGGCGGTGAGGATGTTGTCGCCGTTGGCCGCCGTGGCCAGCGTGGCCTGGAGCGTGACCTCGTTGAAGCGCAGCGTGAAGACGTAGCTCGTCTGCGCCGGCGATCCGAAGTCGTATGCCACCGCGAGCTCGAGCTGGTCGCTCCCGAAGTGACTCTTCAAATCACCTTCGATATGGCCCGCATAGAGGTGCTTGGGTCCGTTCGGAGGGCCGGCGGTGCGGTGCAGGGCGACGCTGGCCTCGACATCCAGCGACACTCCCCCGAACTGCGGCTGCCAGTCCACCGCTGCCGCGAAGTCATAGCTTTCGTCGGCGGTGCGGTAGGTCATCGAAAGCTGCGTCACGCTCAACGCCGCGAGCGCCGGCGGCGCTGAGATGCCGAGCGCCTTGGCGACGAGGTCGCCGAGCTTGATCGGCCGTTCGATCTGTCCCGACAGCACCCAGGCGCCGCTGGGCGGACGGACCGCCGCGAGACCCAGCAGCACGTCCTCGTCGGGCTGTTTGGGGTCGCCGAACAGCAACACCGTCTGGATGTGTCCGGACGGCACCATCGTGCCCGACGTCCAGTCGAGCGTCAGCTCGCCCACGATCTGCTCGACCTCGAAGTACTCGACGATCTGCCACTTGCCTGTCTGGAGTACGACGTCGAAGTACTCCATCGCCGGCTTGGACAGGTCGGCGCGGAGGTCGAGTGTAGTCAGTTCAAAACTGTTGTCGGCCACCGACGACGGAAGCAGCGAGTGGAGATCCCCGCCGGCGAGGGAGGCGATGTCCTGGAGGCTCGGCAGCCGCACGGCCGCCGCGTCGACCTCCAACTGCCAGTCGGCGTCGCGGCTGTTACGTTCGGCGCTGACGTGGACCTGGCCGCTGCCGAGCGCCAGCTTGCCGTCGATCGAGCCGGTCACGAGCGCGCCGCTCAACGGCTGGGCGACGTCGAGCGCGATCCCGATCTCCTCCAGTTCAAGCCGGCCGGGGATCACCGGCCATTGTTCGGCGCCCAATGCGAACGAGATGTCTGTCAGCGTGGGGACCGAGGGGTCGATCCTCGCCGACAGAGCGGTGAGGTCGAAACTGCCGAGCTTGCCGACGCTCGGCGGCAGATGGTCGGCGAGGCTTTCGCCCCCGAGCAGCTTGGCCAGCGCCCCCAGGCCGGGGAGCTGGACGGGCGAGCCGAGCGAGATCGAGATTTCGCCGCTGCCCAGGGGCAGCGGCACGTAGGCGTCGAGCTCGACCTCGCCGAGGTCGATCGCGCCCTGCACATATCCCGAGATCTGTCGCGGGACGGTCCCGAGCTCGATGTCGAGGCCGACACGGATGCTCGCGATCTCGATCACCCCGGGTACGAGTGCCCAGGGAGGTGCGCCGACGGCCACGTCCAGCGACCACGGCGTCCAGCTTCCGGCCTCCCCCGCCAGCCCGATCCTGAATACATCGATTTCGACGTTGACGGCGTTGCGTAGAGCGTCGGGAACGGCATCCAGCAGCGACAGGCCTGGGATGAACCCGAGCAACTGCTGCAAGTGCACGCCCCGGACCGGGATGACTGACAGGCGCCAGATGAAGCTCCCCACGGGCGCGGCGACGCTCCAGGGGATGGTCGCGCCTCCGAGGCTGAGCTGGCCCCACGCCTCCAGCGTCACGCCGGTCTGCCAGGTCGCGCCTTCGTTCAGCGTGGCGGATCCGCCGATCGCGACGGCCGGATCGGCCAGCGCGAGCGGCGCGAGCCCGGCGATCGACGGGGCCATCGGCGGCGCGCCCGAGGCGCCCCGCAGCGACAGCGACTCGGCCGTGGCCGTTACGCGGGCGGGGCCCGCCACGGCGAGCTTCGCGCCGGCCGGGAGGTGGAGCACGGGGCCGAGCGCGCCCAGGAACTTGGAGCTCGCCGCGTCGACCGTGGCCCGCAGGTTCAGTCCCGTTCGTTCCTGCGGCCCGTATCCGTCGTCGGGGCCGTCGAAGCTGCGCAGGACGAGCTCAGGCGCGGGGTAGAGCTCGATCGCGACCTGCGTCCCGAGGGCGGTGGTGGCCAGCTGCGCGAACGTCTTCGCCAGCGTCCATCCGCTGCCCGTGCCGATCGAGACCACGACCTTCAACTGGAGCGAGTTTGGGTCGTGCTCGCCGGGAGCGGTGGTGAAGGTGGCGAGGATCGCCGGCGTGGGGACGCCCAGCAGTGTCTGCGTCGCGGTGCCGCTGACCTGGAGCCGGTCGGCGGCCTGGTCGGGGATCACTTTCGCGTCGGGTCCGAGTGCAAGCGATGCGATCCCGAGCTCGGCCTGCAAAAGCGCGACGATCGTCGCGCCGGGGGACCCGAGCGTCGCAGCGTCCAGCGGCAGACCGGAGGCGGTTTTCGCCGTTTCGAGCCGGCCCCGGAGCGCGTCGAGGATTGCGTCGAGCACCTGCTCGCCTCACGAGCCCCGCGCCCCGGCGAGGCCGCCGTCGTGCGTCGCAGGGAACGGGCCGGCCCGGGAAGAGAGCAGGGCGTCGATGAGCGGGGCGCGGAGCTCCGAATCGGCCAGCTCCCGCGACAGGACCGTCGCCCACACCGACCAGAAGCCCGTGTACTCGACCTGCACGCGCAACTGTTCGACCAGGGCGTCGCGGATCTCCGGTGGCGCCTCCCGCAAAAGCGCCGCGGCGCTCACGGCGCGGTGCCACGCGGCGGTCCGCAGGTCTACGCGGGGATCCCAGAAGCTGATCGTCGCCGGATCGGCGATGGGCCGCTGCGGCGCGTCCGGGTGCAGCCCCCGCACCGGCCAGTTCAGCGCGAAGCGCACGATCGTCTCCATCCCGCGGGCGCTCTGCGCCAAGGCGTGAATGGGGCTCGGCTGCGCCTGCGCCTCCCCCGGGCTCTGCTCCCCGGACAGCCACGCCGTGGACACCGGTCCATATGCGATGTGCGCGGAGTCCTCGAGCGCGAAGGTCAGGTTCCGGTGGGGCAGGACGAGCTGGTCGCCGGGGGCAGCCAGCCACACGGTGGAGGCGCCGGCGCAGTTGTGGCACAGGACGAGCAGGTCCTGCCAGGCGGCTTCGCTGGCCGCGCCGTCGACCAGCACGCCCTCGCGGGCGTCCCAGGCGAAGGCAACCTGGGGGAGCGGGCGCTCGCACGCCGAGCAGTAGCGCCCATACGCGTCGCGCACCACGTCGGCGAGGCTCGCGCCCTCCCACGAAGGATCCCACTCGGGCTGGACGAGTGGCCGCACGCTACGCCATCCGTCCCGCGTCCGTGTTGGGGAAGCCGAGCGAGTTGTTGGTGTCGTGGAAGAACTGTTCCATCAGCGTGACGTTCGTCCCCGGAACTTTCGCGGCATGCCCGCCGAGCAGGTCGAGCACCCTCACCAACACCGGGAAGAACCCGACGCTCGGCGCGGTCGCGATCGCCTGCGGCCAGACGTACTGGAAAAGCGCCTGGTTGCCGGGCTGGGTGGCGAAGACGATCGGACGGAACAGGGTGAGCGCCTTGAACCAGGCGATGGTCCGGTTGAACATGCGCGTGTCGCTGATCTTCGCGGCGCCCTGCTCGGTGCCCATCTTTTGCAGGCCGAACAGTTGTTCTGAGTAGACCGCCTGCGTCGAGGTCCCAAGCAACCTGACCCGGACGCGCACGCCGTGGGCCAGGCCGGGGTTCGGCTGGTAAGGGGGGCCCATCCAGACCGACCCCGTCACCGTCCGGGTGGACAGGGTTGCGCCTTCGATCGCGTTCTGGGGATGAACCGGGTCGGTGACTTCTATCCACGCTTTTGCCGGGGTTTCGACCTCGAGTCGCGGTAGGAAGTCGCTATAGGGTTTCGAGCTGGTATCGGGCCAGAGAAAGCGACCTCGCATCGCCAGATAGCGTTTGACCTCCTCGTTCGGCGGGTTGAACGGAGGCCCCGCGCCCACGATAGGCGGTGCCCAGGCATTCATATCCGCCCGCTTTGGTTTGTTCAGCTTGTTCGAGTTGCAGATCTCGCAGGCCAGCAGCAGGTTCTCCCAGGCGATCGCGAACAGAGGATAAGGCGCCTTCGGGAGAATGTGCTCGACGGCGAGCTGGCCGGGTGCGGCCTGATCGCAGTAGCAGCAGAACTTGCCGAGCCGATCGCCGAGCGGAGCCGCGGCTTGCTGGTAGGCCGACGCCACCTTTTCGGAGAGCGGCTGTTTGGCCGTCCGGACGTTCGCGACGGCGGGCGGTGGAGGCGCGCCGCCGGCGTACACCAGAAAGGCGTGGAGCACGTCCCGTGGTGAGACGTTTACCGGTGGGGCCCCGCCGAACAGGTTCGCGACCACCTGCTGGCTGAACGTCCAGGGGTTCAGGTTGTTCAGCGAGGCGTTGAGGTTGGCGTCGGTGCTGATGTCCACGTTGAAGTAGTTCGCGGGCCGGGGTCCCTTGTTGATCGGTCGCATGTGCCTCCTCACTCCTTGGCGTAGCCCGCGAACCAGCCGAGCGTCGTGTGGTTCGACCCGGCTGGGTCGGCGAACAGCAGGACCTCCGTCTGTCCCGAGGGCGGGAAGCTCAAGCTGAGCAGCTCGATCGCGATGCGATCGAGCTGGAGCACGTACGTCGTTCCGGTCTGCGCGAGCGTCAGCTCGGCGATCTTCAGCTTGATGACGTTCTCGAGGCTGAGCAGCTTGCCGCCGCCGCCGCCCGTTCCGGGGAGCCTCAGCCCGATCGCGACGTTCGGCGTGTCGCTCTTGCCCGGCGACCACGCCGCGAGCAGGCTCGCCTTGAGCCCCACCCCGGATGCCAGCGCGCCCACGGTCCCGAGCCCGAGGTCGGCCACGATGCCGAACCACGGCGCGGAGATCGTCCCGCCGGCGGCGTCCGCCTGCACGCCGAGGAAGCCGAGGCTCGCCGGCGTCGCCGGCTGAGACTGCGCGCCGCTCGGGGGCTTCTCTACCTGGATGAGCCCCGCCGGCGACAGCGGGAAGCTCGCGAACAGGCCGCCGGGCCGGGACTTGCTCTGCGCCATGTCCAACGCGAGCGCGGTCGCGTCGAACGTGTAGGCATCGGGCTGCGAGCGATCGGGGTAGTAGACGACGTTGATCGCGAGGTTCGAGAAGGACAGCGCGCCGGCGGGCGAGCCGTCGCTCGCCGGGCCGAACGAGAACAGGTCGAACGTCTGTTGCTGCGGCGGCGGCTTGAAGCGCAGCGACCCGCTGAGCGTGAAGCGCGACTCGGCCGGCTTGGTGGCATCGCCTTTCGTCGGCGGTTTGACGGTCACGAATTGCGCCGTCGCGACGTCCACCGAGTCCAGGACCGCGCTCTGGATCTTGAAGACGTTGTCCTGGGTGGCGTGGAACGAGTAGGCGCCGACGCCGCCTTGCAACTGATAGGCGCCGTCCAGCAAGAGCACGTTCGCGGCGCTGCCCTGCAGCGACGCCGGCTCGCCGAAAAGCTCGTCCACCAGCAGTTGGATGCGGCTGGCGAAAGTGACGACGGCCGAGTTCGCGAAGCGGACCTTCAGCGTGTCCACCTGGAATGCATACGGCGGCTGCGCGCCCGCCGCCGTGGTCGGGCTCACGTAGTCGATCAGGCCGAACAGCGAGGAGTCCTGGGTCGTCAGCCCCGAGGCGCCGGCGGCGACCGGCGTCACCGTCAGCCCGATGTGGTGCGCCGCGAAGGAGCTCGGGTCGATCCCGGCCGCGAGCCCGGTGAGTTGTTCGGGAAGCCCGTCGAGGGCGACCGCGCAGTCCAGCGCCAGGATCCCCTGCCAGGCGGGGTCGGCGGCGATCGCGGCGAACGGCGCGAAGTCGGAGTCGCTGCGCGCGCGTGTCTGGGCGTCGGCGATGATCCCGCGCAACCGCTGCTGCACGGCGCCGGCGGTCCCCTGCGGATTGAACACTTCGGCGCCCGACCAGGTCGAGATGTCATCCACCAGATCCGTGAGCGCCTTGTTCGCGAACTTGAACACGAGCAACGTCGGCGGCGTCGTCCAGCCCTTGGGGGAGAGGAGCTGGAGCGTCCAGGTGTCGGTCGCGCCGGCCCCGATCGTGACCGCGCCGGTGCCCGACGGGACCGTCCCGAGCGCCGCTGCGTCGCAGGCCACGAGAAAGAGCTGGTTGGTCTGGAGCGCGCTGGCCAGCGCCGGGCTGACGGGGCTCAGCACGACGATGTCGGCCCCGTGCCCGGACTGTGCAAGCTGGATGTCGATGCTGGTCCCGTCGAGTGTCGCGAGCAGGCCCTGGCGGGTGGTGGTTTTGGTGGCGGTTACCGCGGCGGGCGCGCCTGCCCGCGGGAAGGTGAGCGGGGTTTTCCCGGGTGCATCGATGTCCGCGCGCCGTCGCGGGGCGACCTTCTGCTGCTCCAGTTCCAGGTGCGCGGTGAGGTCGGCTGCCCCGAGCCCGGTGAAGGCGAGCATCGGAAATCCGGCCGGGATCGAGCCGTCGGTGGGGGGTGCGCGCAGCGTCACCCCGTCGAGCTCGTGGAAGGCGAGCACGCCCGTCACCGACGATGGGCTGAACATCGCCGCGTCGTCGGGCTGCGCGCGGTAGGTGAGCGCCGTCCGGCGGGGGCCGAAAATCGACGCGTATGCGGTCTGGGCTCCCGGGCCGAGCCCGTGGGCGCCCGCGAGCGCGTCGCTGCGGGGCGCGAACCAGATCTCGCTACCGGGCTGCTCGAGCGTGACGTACTCGATGCCCGAGACGCCGCACATCAGCCGTTGGGCGCCTTCGAGCTCGCGTCCGTGGCGGTCTACGATCCGGATCGCGAACGCGCCGCTCGGGACGAGGTAGTAGGGGTCGAGCGGGGCGGCGGGGTTCGACAGCGCGCGGACCGCCAACACGAGCTTGGCGGGTGGTTCGGCCAGCGGCGTGAGCATGACCGTGGCGCCGTTCGTGGTCGTGTAGCAGGACGCGAGCTCCGGGCCGCTGGTGTGGCGGGCCGGCACCAGCCCGAGCTGGGTGCGGGACGGGTCGAGCGGGTGCAGCGGATCGAGCGCCAGCGCGAGCGGGATCGGGTCGCCGGCGCTGCGCAGGAACGGGAACCGCCACGATGACAGGCGATCGCCGAGGGCGGAGCCGGGGTCGGCCGCGAAGATCCGCATCCCCACGTCGAGGCGGTCGAGGTCGCTCGCCGGGTCGAGCTCCAGCGCCGTGGTCAGGCAGCCGGCATGGTCTGCCTCGAACGGCACGGCCAGCGGCGCGCCAACCGGCAGCGTCGCCGCGCCGGAGCCCGTCGTCAGGTAGGCGCCGCCGGCGGGCGGGGTGAGCACGAGCGCGTCGCCGCTTGTATCTGGGGCGATCGCGCAGCCCGCGCCGATCCAGAGCGAGATGTTGTTGAGAGCGACGGGAGCTAGGCCGTTGGTGGTGCCAGAGGGGCCGAGGGCGATCGTCGCGGCATCCCACGCGCGGGCGTCGTCGTTGGGGTTGGCGACCCACGCCAGGCGCGTCCCGGGGCGCAGGCCGACGAACGTGGCCAGCCTGTCCGCGAACGCCGCGTCGAGGCTCGCCGCGGCGGGAGTAAATGCGTAGGTCCCCTGATACTTGCTCCAGCTTTCGGCGAGCGTGAGCGTCGCGGGTGGGGTCGCATCTTCGAACGGGGCGAACACGACCCGGCAGGCGGCCGGCTGCGGATCGAGCAGCCACAGGGCCTCACCGCTCGCCTTGGTGAAGCTCGCGGCCATCGTGTCGCCTCAGGCGCCCGGTAGGTTCAGCGAGAGTACGTCGCCGCCGAGCACCGGCAGATCGAGGCTGTCGAGCGCGTCGCCGTAGCACTGGTAGCCACCGGCTGTGGTCGCGAGCGTCAGCGCCGAGTACTTGTTCACACCCCAGGCCACCTGTGAGCTCCCGCCGACCCAGAGGCGGTTGTCGATGCGCCAGCAGGTCTGGGTTGGGATGTCCACGAACGCCGACTGGATCCGCGGCATCGCGGACACGCCGCCAAGCAGGTCGCGGATGGTCGTACCGAGCGCGACGTAGCGGCGCTCGCCCTGCACGAAGACGGGAATTTCCGGGACGATCGTGGCGCGCCCGCGGAAGTACGCGGCGACCGCCGGGGCGGCGATCGTGCCGTTGGAGGCATATGTCGCAGTGGCCGCGTCGAGTGCCGCGAGCGTCGGCGCCCCCACCAGCGTTGGGTTGCCCTGCGGCCCGATGAAGCCGGTCGCGGCGCTCGACGGATAGGTCGCGGGATACAGCAGGCGCCAGTGGGGCATCTGGTAGGCGGCCCCCTGGAGGTCGATGACGCCTCCGCCGCCGCCCCCGGAGGCGGTGACCGACAGACCCGCGAGTGAGCCGAGGAAGCGGTCGAAGGTGAGCGTCGCGTCCGCCGGAGTCGGTGGCACGCCCACGGGGTTGCCGGAGCGCTCGCCGATGCCCACGTAGGCGGTTGCGGAGCCGACGAATCCATTGAGCAAGCTGGTGCCGGGATCGACCGCCTGGTGCGCCTGGAAGTCCACGCGCAGGCGCATCTCGGGGGTGAGGTCCACCCGCCGTGTCGCCGGGTCCAAGCCGTAGCGGAAGTAGAGCGTCTCGGCGAACGTGAGCGGGAGCAGTTGGGCCATCAGGCTCCGCATCAGCTGGACGCGACCGGGCCGCAAGCCGGCCGCGTCCAGTTCGGCGATGAGCTTGTCGAACGCGCCGCACAGGTCGGTGCGAAGCGGCGCGGCGGTGAACTTCCACAGGCCGGCCCCGCCGCTCGCGGAGAGCTGATACTTCAGCGGGGGCGGGCAGGCTTGCGTGGTGGCGGCCTGGAACGCGAACGGCCCCGAGCTCGGCAGCGAGTGCGGAGCACCCCCGGCAAACACGTTGTCGAGGCACGCGCACACGTCGAACCCGAGCTGTGTGCTGGCGGATTCGGCGAAATAGACGTAGGGCTGCTCCCCGCTCGTCGCCGGCGAGAAGTAGTAGGAGCCCTGGGGGGTCGCGCCCATCGCGACGTGACGCTGTCGCGCGCTCAGAACTTGCTGGCAGAGTTCGGGCCCACTTCGATCGTCGCGCCGTTCTTGCCGGCGAAGGGCTTCGCATCGGTGGCCGGCATCACCAGGACTGCATCGAGGAACAGGAAGACCAGGAGGTCCACGGAGATGTCGTAGACGTCCATGTCGACGCTGACCGTCACTTTGACCGTGCCAGCCGCGCCCCCCTGGAGCTCGTAGTAGACGGTGTTCGAGGGGCCGAACTCGTTCGAGCGCGGAGGCTGGTTCACGCGGTTGTACGTGGTCGCGTTGTGGTTGGGCGTGTAGGGAGAGGTCTTCGGAAGCGGCGAGATCGTCTCCCCGGGGTGCGAGTTGATGCTCAGCCCCGCGGGCTGGTCGGTCATGTTGAAGAACAGCGTCTGGCCCATCGTTGTCCTTTCATTCGGCTGACTGGTTCGGAGCAGTCTAATGCATCTTGATTCCTCAAAAGTAGAATTTTCGTAAAAGTTGAGTTCCGTGCGCGGCATCGCCTGCAAGCTGGCCGCCTCATCGGTTCGCTGCACGAACAGGGCTGGCCACGGCTTCAAGATCTCCGCCGGCCACCTCAGCCTGTTCTGAGGAGGGCTCTGCTCATCGCGCTCCTGACCATCGGCGCGCTCGCTGTCTGCTTGCCGGCAGGCGCCTCGGCGGCCACTGCCTGCGGGAGCTTCACACGCGGTTCCGCGCGCATTGTCGGCGACGTCGCTAACTGACGGGCGGCGGCGTCCCGTCGATCGAGGCGGGCAGCGACGGGTCCCACTCGCACACCATGCAGGCGTGGCGGAACGCCGAGCGCGCGAACTCGAGCGCGAGGGCGTGCGGATTGGAGCTCGAGCGTAGGTCCTCGTAGTCGAGGATGTACTCGCCGAGCGTCTGCTCCCAGCGGGCGGCCGTGGGCGAGAGTACGGCGGAGGCGAACCCGTCCGGCGCCGGGTGCGTGTAGGCGTAGAAGGCTGCTTTGGCATAGCGCGCGTCGCCCGGCCACCAGCCGACGGCGACCTCCTGGGCGTTCATCGCGTTGCGCATGATGAAGTCCTCCGATGGAGGGTCGGCGGGTAGGCCTGAGAAGAGGTTGACGGCGAGGTCGAACGAGCCCCACCACGCGTTGACCGGCGTCGAGCGTCCGCGGTAGGGCGCGCGGAACGCGGCGAGCACGAGCGCGGCGTGGGTGGCGGCGGCAAAGTAGGAAGCGACCTGGGCGGGGTCGTAGCTGTGGTGCTCGTCGTCCTCGTCGAGCGGCACGCGCCACGCCACCTCCTGTGGAGTGGGGTCGATCCTGACCTCACCGGCCAACTCGCCGACCGCCTGGAGCAGTTCGCGCGTGACCTCGCCCACCGCCCGATGCGGGGTCAGCGGGATGCGTCGCACGTCCCCAGCGCTGTGCTCGGCGAGCGCCTCGTGCGTGCGCAGATCGAGCGCCACCACGAACGCTCCGGAGCCGTCGGGCGCCGGCAGCGGAGCGGTTTCCCAGCCGCGAGCGCTCAAACGCAGCGCCGCGTGCTGGAGCTGCGGCTCTGGCGGAGCGAGCGCCACCGCCAGCTTGCCGAGAACCTGGGTGTGCGCATGCAGCGTGTCGCAGGTCGCACTCCACTCTTGGTAGGAAGGCGTCGACCACCCGTACGGCATCGCCCTACGCTATCACCGGTCCGCGGTGCGGCTGCAAGGGCCGCATAGGCGGCGACGGTCCGGCCGGGCTGGAGCGATCTGACGCGCTCGGCCCGTTCAGCGCTCGGGTCGCCGCGGCCGGCGAGTCACCCAGCGTCCGCGGCGGGCGCCCAGCAGCCGCAGCGCTCGGCCGCGGCGGCGCTCCTCGTCGCGCGCGAGCTCGCGGTCTTCGCTGTAGCCGACTTCGAGGAACACGAGCAGCACCGCGGTGGCCACACCGGCGGCGATCAGCACAATCGTGAGCACCTGGCCGGTTAGGCCGCCGACGAGGGCGGCGCACGCGCCGCCGGCGAGGACGAGCGCCAGGGCGAGCCCAAACGCGAAGAGGCGTCCGCGGGGGGTCACGATCCTAAGGTACTCCGAAGTCGGCGCCTTCGAGCGAGCCTCCCGTCCCAAGCGCCGGATAGTTTCGGGGTCGATCTGAAAATAAAGTAGCCCCAGCAGCCGGCAGGTCGCGGGCGGCGTGGCAGACGAGGAGGTGAGTCCCATGCAGGGACCGACAGACGAACGGCGGCGCGGTGGCGGCGATCCGTGGACGGTCGAGCGAGCGATCGTCCTGCAGCTGCTCAGGGAGGATCACGAGCAGCGCTGGACTCGTGCGGAGTTGACGCGGGAGATCCCGGACTTCGAGCCGGCGATGCTCGATGAGGCGCTTACGCGGCTGGATCGCGAGGGCGTGCTGCACCGGCAGGAGAGCTCGGTGTGGGCCTCGCGCGCCGCGCGGCGGCTGGACGAGCTCGAGCTGATCAGCGTCTGAGCGGGCTAAGTCTTGCCGCCGCGGCGGTGCTCGACGCCGCCGTCGCCGGCGATCAGGATGTCGCTCACGAGGCTCGGCGCGAACAGGCCGTGCTCGACCACGCCGGGGGTGGCGGACAGCCGGGCGGCGAGTTGCGCCGGGTCGCCGATCGCGCCGAGGTAGTCGGCGATCAGGTTGCCGTCCGGGCTGAGGGGCACTTTGCGCAACCTCGCCGGGGCGATCGCCGCAAGCGCGGTGTGCGGCGCGAAATGCAGGATCTCGACAGGCACCGGCGATTTGAGCTCCGAGACAGCCTTCTCGACGGAGGCGATCACCACGAAGCGCCGGGCCGCGGCGGCGACGATCTTCTCGCGCGTGTGCGCCGCGCCTCCGCCCTTGATCAGCCAGCCCCGCGGATCGATCTGGTCGGCGCCGTCGATCGCGATGTCGAGCTCGCCGAGCTCGTCGAGCTCCAGGATCTCCAGGCCGAGCGCGCGGGCGGCCCGGGCGGTGGCGGGGGAGGTGGCGACGCAGCGCAACCCGTCCAACCCGCTGGCCGCGAGCGCCGGCAGCAGGTGAGCGACGGTCGATCCCGTTCCCAGCCCGACGCGCGAACCAGGGAGCACCAGCTCCGCGGCAGCCTCGGCGGCGGCACGCTTTTGGCGCCGGGTGGCGCTGTGCTCGATGGTGCCCTGCTCGGCCGGCTCGACCGGCGGATTGCGCGGGGGTGTCATGGTGGGGGCGACCTTACAGCGCCGGGCGCAACGGGCTGCTCAGGAACCCGCGGCAAGCGCCCCGGCGTCGGGCTCGGTAGCCGTGGCCGCGGAGGCGCCCGCGGGAGGGGTTTCCCCACGCAGGAAGCGCCACACCGATAGGCAGGCGAGCACCGTCATGATGGCCGCGCTCGACAGGCACCACTCGCAGTACTCGTGCAGCGAGAACGCCTCACGCGAGGTGAGGTAGGCGGAGAAGCCAAAGCCGACCAGCACGAACGCCATCGTGACGAAGCGCGTCTCTTCGCGCTGGGGGACGAGCAGCGAGCCGAGGATCGTCACGTAGCCGATCAGCCCGATCAGCGCGACCGGTACGCCGGCGATCTTCGAGTAGATCGAGGTCTGCACTTTCAGGCAGGTGTTGTGCGTGGTACTGCACAGCGGCGGCACACCGGAGTAGTGGACGTAGGTGAGGTAGCTGGCGACGCCCAGCCCGATCGTGGCGAGCACGATCATCGTGATGCGCAGCGCCCGGTCGCTCATGGCCGGCCGGCGATGCGGGGGGAGAGGAGGGAGGAGGAGAGGGGGAGGAGCCGCCGGGTCGTCGCCATCGCCGCACGCATCTCCCTATGAAAGCAGCTTGTTGATCGCCGCTTCGAAGCTCGAGGGTTCTTCGAGGTTGGGGTTTTCGAGCTTTTCCATGTGCTGGCCGCTCTTGCCGATCAGGAAGGACGGCGTGCCGGTGAAGCCCTCGGCGTTGGCGGTCTGCGCGTCGTGCGTGACCTGTTCGCCGTACGTCGTATTGCCGCGCGCGGCGCTCCAGTCTGGGAGGTTGAGGCCCGGCACCTGTTCGGCCAGGCCTTGGAGGTATTTTTCGGTGACGTAGCCGCTGTCCTCCTGGCCCTGCTCGTGGTAGAAGAGCTCGATGAAGTACCACGCGAGGTTCTGCTTGCCGGCGGCGTAGGCGGCGATCTGTTGAGTGCGGAATGTTTCCTGTTCGCGCGTCGCGGTCTCGAGCGAGTTGTATTCGACCTTGACCTTGCCGGTGCGCACGTACTTCTGAATCACCTTGGGCAGCGCGCCGAGCGTGAACTCCCTGCAGATCGGGCACTCCAGGTCGCCGAAGTACTGCAGCGTCACGGGCGCGTTGGGGTTGCCGAGGACGTTGCCCGACTGGGGGATGCCGCCGACGATCGAGTTCACCAGAGAAACCGTCGAGTTCTTCTTGCTGCCGGTCTCCAGCCCACCCCCGCCGCTGCTCCCGCCGCTGGTGGCGACCACGATCACGACGATGATCACGACCACGACGCCGATCACGCCGCCGAGCTGGAGCAGGCGTTTGCGCTGCGCCGACTGGGCGGCGGCGGCCTCCATCGCCTTGCGTTCGGCGCGCGCCTGCTCGCGGCGCTCCTTGCGGGTGGGGTCGGGATCAGAGCCCGATGCGGGAGTCATGGCCCAACTTTTACCGGTTCTGGATCAAGTTTGCTTAATGCGTTCCCCATGCTCAGCCTAAAGTCTCGCGCGGGCCTGGCTTGGGGGAGGCCCTTCGGCGACGGAGATCTTGCGCTCCACCCTGAGCCTGTACGGGGACTACCCGTCGAACAGCTCTTCGAGAAAGAATCGGGTCTTCGGTGGCGGATCCCGAAGCGGGTACAAGTGCTCGAGCAGATCGATCGCCTCCTCGGCGCTGTGCATGTCGCACTGCTGCAGCAGGATCGCGATGTCCTCATCGTCCTCTCCGAAGCGCATCGCCATGAGCTTCATGGCCAGTAGGTATCGGGGAGAGGCGGTTGTGACTTCGATTCCGCGGATGTCGGCAACGGCGCGGGGGTGCTCGTTGTTGCCCGGCATGTAGCTCTTGACTGCGTCGTTCAGCCAGTCCTCGGGCAATCCAAGCTCGTCGGCCACTGTTGCGGCGGCGTCGTAGATCGCGCTCTTCGGCTCGAACACGGCGTCAATGTCCTTCGTGATCCGCCGGGTGGAGTAAGCGAGTGCCATGGCTGCGCCGCCGACGATGAAGATCTGCCCGCGCACACCTTTGCGCGTGAGCTCATCGCCGAGGGCTTGGAGCGCTTGCAGGATCCTGGCTCGGGTGAAGTGGCGCTCAGGCACGGTCGAACACCTCTCGCGCCATGAACACACCGTGACGTGCGATGACTGCCGGGGTGTTGGCCAGCGTGTAGGCGTGGAAGGCGGGGCGGCTGGCGACGAACCACCAGGGCTCGACGAACCGCTCTGGCTCCTCGACCCATGCCGGCGCCGGAATTACGCTCTCGGCCGCAAACAACTCCGCGACGCCCGCGAGCACGGCATCGAAGCGCGCGTCGCCGGTCGGCGGAGGCTTGTCGTGAAGGAGCGCAATCCGCCCGGGGCGGGAGGAGGCCCTGAAGTCGTCTGCGAATCCAAACAGCAGTCGCAGCGCGTCATGCTCTTGCCCGTGCTCCAGGTCGTCCCTGATCGTCTGCGCGAGTTCGGCCAGCGATGCCGCCCCGCGGCGTACCCGGGGACGGGCAAGCACCTCCATCTCGTATTCGCATGCGCCGAGTAGCCGCTCCAGCGTTGCCAGGTTCGGGGTCCGGGCGCCCGACTCGTATGCCGCGACTGCCGGCTGCGCGGTGTGTGCGCGGTTGGCGAGCTCCTGCTGCGTGATGCCTGCTGCCATGCGTGCGCCCCGGATCGTCGTTGCGATCTTCATCCTCCGGTAGTATATACATTTAGATATAATCCTAAGATGGTAGCGGCCGATGATCTCCCAGGAGTCGGGCTTACCCTCGAGCGGTCCGGGCATAGAGCGTGTCGCGGCGCGGATCGCCACACTATGGAGTTGGAAACACCCCGCCTCCGTAGCTCAGCTGGATAGAGCATCGGACTTCTAATCCGAGGGTCGCAGGTTCGAGTCCTGCCGGGGGCTTGGGCGGAACCACGAAGCCCCAGTGTCGCGCTACGTTCGCGACGGTCGGCTGGCGCGTGTGAGCTCCCGCGTCAGTGCATGGATCGACCGCTCCAGCTGCTTGATGCTGGCGGTCTCGACGCGTTCGAGTCCGACCGTGCGATTGACCCAGGCGTTGATCTCGCGGTGGCTGCGCCCGCCATGGCGGTGCAGTTCTGCCACCAGGCGACCGCGCTCTTGGCGCAGCTGCGCTTGCCGCTCGAACGCGGCGGCTACCGCGGCCGGCTCGGGAGCCGCCTCGGAGGCGTTGGCCGGGACGGGAGAGTGCGCTCCCTGGGGCGGGCCGAACAGGGTCATCTGGGCGGCGAACTCGGCGTTCAGGGGCACGAACTCCGCGGTGGGCGACGGCTCGCTGGCGCGCCGCTGCAGCGGCTCATCCCAGCCCTCCTCGGGCTCGTCGCGGTGCAGGGCGTGGCGCAGCTCGGTTTCGACTTCTGAGGCATGTGCACGCAGGGTGGGCTCGGCGGGCAGGTACAGCCAGCTCGGCTCGACTCCACGACCGGGGATCGTGCGTACGAACCGCCCGACGATCTGACGAAAGATCAGCGGCGTCTTGGCGGCCGTGGCGTATACCCCCACGCGCAGTCGTGGGATGTCCACGCCCTCGGAGACCATGTTCACCGCGACGATCCACGGCTCGCGCGAGCCGCGGAAGTCCGCGAGCTTGCGCGCGGCATTGGCCTCGGTGTGCAGCACAACCAGCGGCGCCCGCCCGGTCGTCTCGCCCAGCAGCTTCGCGATCCGCCGGGCATGCGTCGCGTCGGCGGCGACCGCGAGGCCGCCCGCGTCGCGGTGGCCCTCCGCGCGCAGCGCCCCGAGCTTGGCGTTGGCCTCCCGCAGGATCCGCGGCAGCCCCTCCGGCAGCTCGGTCGAGATCGCGGTGCGATAGCGGCGGCTTGCCTCACGCGCGCTCAGCACCGTCTCGAAGGAGGATTCGACCACGTCCTCGCCGCTGCGCCACGACAGGGTCCCGTCGAACGTGACAAATGCCACCGGGCGGCAGATGCCCTCGGCGACCGCCTCCGCATAGGTGTAGGAGACGTCGGGCACGACCACTCCGTGGTGGTCGTAGCGCACGCCCGGGATCGGGGTGGCGTCAGAGCGAAACGGCGTCCCCGACAGCAGCAGCCAGCGCGGCGCCGAAGCGAATGCCTGCTGAAAGCCGGTGCCCCATGCCAGATCCTCGCCGAGATGGTGCGCCTCGTCGACGATCACGAGGACGTCCGCGGGTACCTTGGCAGCCCAGCCGCGCGGGTCGCTCGCCACGCGTGCATAGGTGACGGCGACGCCGTGGAAGTCGCGTGGTGGGTTCGGGCCCTTGGCGTCGGGCTGCAGTTGCACCCCGAGGATCGCCGCGGCGCTCGCCCACTGCCGGGTGAGCGGCGTCGTCGGACAGAGCACCGCCACGCGCCCGACGATCCCCTTCGAGAGCAGATCCTTTGCGAGCTCGAGCGCCGGGCGTGTCTTGCCGGCGCCGGGGGCGGCGGAGATCAGGAATGGGCCCTCACGCCAGTCGGCCATGCGCTCGAGCGCACGGTGTTGCCACGGACGCAGGGATGTCGAATGGGAAGGCTTCAAAGAGCCCGGCATCCTGCGGCATGCAGCGGACGGATCGCACGGCGCCTGCGACCGCGGCGCTGTGGATGGCGGCACTAGTGGATCCGAAGCGCTCGCCGACGCATCTCGAACGCTGTCGATTCGCGGGCGTGCCGTTCGTCGTTGATACGAAACCGCGGCTGGTCGAGCAATCGCCGGACGGCGACGCGGTCGATCGGACGGAATGCTCGGCGAGCCCTACCCTCTGAAGGAGGAACGATGAAGTACATGCTCCAGATCTTCACGGACGACGTGACCGACGCCTTCGAGCGCCTCTCCGAGGACGAGCAGAAGGCGATCTTCGGCGAGTACATGGCGATCATGCGGACGCCCGGCGTCAGCGACGGCGCTCAGCTGCAGCCGACTACGACCGCGACCACGGTGAAGGTACAGGACGGCAGCACGCTGACCACGGATGGGCCGTTCCCCGAGACCAAGGAGGCGCTCGGCGGTTACTACCTGTTCGAGGCCGCCGACCTCGACGCGGCGATCGAGCTCGCGGCGCGGATCCCGGCGGCGCGGTTGGGCGGGGCCGTCGAGGTGCGTCCGCTGGTGGAGCGCTGATTGGGCGTTTCCGGCGACGCGGCAAACTCGACCCGTCGAGCGCGGCCCCGGCCCGCTGCGATCGAGCGGGTGTTTCATGATGAGTGGGGGCGCGTCCTCGCCGCCCTGATCGGCTTCCTCGGTGATTTTGATCTAGCCGAGGAAGCCGCGCAGGAGGCGTTTGTGGCGGCGGCGGAGCGCTGGCCGCGCGATGGCATGCCGGAGCGTCCCGGCGCATGGCTGACCACGACCGCGCGCAACCGTGCGATCGACCGCATTCGCCGCGACCGCACACTGTCCGCCAAGTCGAAGCTGCTGGAGAAGCCTGAGGCGATGATGCATGAGCCCGACATGGGGGAGACCGTATTCCCTGACGAACGCCTGGAGCTGATCTTCACCTGCTGTCACCCGGCGCTGGCCGGCGACGCGCAGGTGGCGCTGACGCTGCGCGCGCTCGGGGGCCTCTCCACGGAGGAGATAGCGCGCGCGTTCCTGGTACCGGAGGCGACGATGGCGCAGCGACTGGTGCGTGCCAAGCGCAAGATCAGGGACGCCGCGATCCCCTTCCGGATTCCGCCCGCCCACCTGCTGCCCGACCGGCTGGCAGCGGTGCTGGCGGTTGTGTACCTGATCTTCAACGAGGGCTACTCGGCGCCGCCTTCGCGCGTGGAGCTGTCCACGGAGGCGATTCGCCTCGGCGGGGCGCTGACGGAGCTGATGCCCGACGAGCCCGAGGTGTGGGGCCTGCTGGCGCTGATGTTGCTGCACGACTCGCGCCGCGCCGCCCGGATGCGCGAGGGCGAGCTGGTACTGCTGGAGGACCAGGACAGGGCGCTGTGGAACCGCGAGCAGATCGACGCGGGCCGCGCCGCGTTCGAGCGCGCGCGTGCGCTGCATGGCGGCGGGGCAGCCGGCATCTACACGCTGCAGGCGGCGGTCGCCTGCCTGCACACCGAAGATCCCCGCGACTGGCCACAGATCGCCGCGCTCTACGGTGAGCTGGCCCGGCTGACGCGCTCTGCGGTCGTCGAGCTCAACCGCGCGGTCGCGCTCGCCGAAGCCAGCGGTCCCGAGGCCGGGCTGCGGGCGCTCGAAGGGCTCGAGGGCATCGACGAGTATCACTACCTGCACGCCGTGCGTGCCGATCTCCTGCGCCGTCTGCGGCGCACCGACGACGCGCGAGTGGCTTACGAGCGCGCGCTGGAGCTGGTCCACTCCGAGTCTGAGCGGCGCTTCCTGGAGCGGCGGCTGGCCGAGCTGGATGCCAACGTGGGAGCCGGGTAGCGTCACACGCACCGGCCACGGGACGCTCTTGCTAGTGGTTTCCGTGGGAGTAGTGCAGCGCCCCGCCCGTCAGGCTACGCAGGGTGGCATTGCCGGGATCTGAGAGCGCGCGCACGATCCCGCGACGGCGATCGAACAGCTCGGGCTCGGTCAGGTCGAGTGTCCGTGCGATCTGCTTGGCGGGGATGCCGTGCGCAAACATGCCGAGCAGCGGCTTGTCCCGTGGCGCCAGGCCGGCGATCAGCGTGGTGAGCTCGGCGCGGGTGATGGCGGGCAGCGTCCGGCGTCCGTTGCGGGCGGCGTGGATTGCGTCGATCAGCTCGTGGGGCAGCGCGGACTTGGCGATGACCGCATAGGCGCCGGCGACCATCGCCCCGGCCACGAGCGCGACTCCGGGGAAGGCCGAGTAGACCACGACGCGCGGGGCGAGGGGGAGGGCGCCGAGCTGGCAGGCGAGCTCGAGGCCGCTCTCGCCGCCCATGTGGAAGTCGACCACGGCGATTTCGGGTTGCAGTCGCCGTGCGGCCGCGAGCGCTTGGGTGTGGTCGTCAACGCCGGCGAGCACCTCGATGCCGGGTTCGTCGCCCAGCAGGCCGGTGAGCCCGCGCAGCATCACCGGATGATCGTCGACGACGAGCACGGTGGACGATCTGAGCGGGATGACCGACGAGGCCGGGCGCAATGGCACGCGCCGCCGGGCCGGGGGGTAGTGTGAGGGAGCGGGGAGCCCGGCGGCGCTGAATGCCATGCACGGAGAATGCGCTTCACGTGTGCTGGCAGCAATGGGGTGAAAGCCCCATCCTCTCTGGCTCAAGGCTCTATGAGGCCACGGCGGATCGCGTAGCGGGTGAGCTCGACCCGGTCGCGCATACCGAGCTTCTCGAGCATGTTCGCGCGGTGACGCTCGACGGTCTTCTTGCTGATCGTGAGGGCCTCGGCGATCTGCTGGTTGGTGTGACCCTCGGCGATCAGCTTGATGACCTGTAGCTCGCGTGGGGTCAGGGGGTCGGGGTGCTCCTCGGCGGGTCCGGTGAGGTAGTGACGGACGATCTCGGTGACGGCAGCAGGGTAGAGAAACGGCTCGCCGCGCACAGCGGAGCGACAGGCGCGCACGACGTCGCGGTCGGCCAGCGACTTGAGCACGTAGCCGCTGGCGCCGGCCTGCAGGGCCTCGTAGAGGAACTGCTCGTTGTCGTGCATCGAGAGCATCAGAATCTTCAGCGCGGGGCGCTGGCGGTGGATTTCGCGCGCGGCGTGCAGCCCGGTCATACGTGGCATCGAGATGTCGAGGAGGGCGAGGTGCAGGTCGTCGTGCGCGAGCGCCATACGGACGGCCTCCAGGCCGTCGCTGGCCTCGGCCCGGACCACGAGATCCGGCTCGCTTTCGAGCACCAGCCGCAGCCCCTGGCGCACGACGGCGTGATCGTCGGCGAGCAGGATGTTGGTCTTCAGCGCGGTCATGTGCCCTCGGTGTGGAGCGGAACGTCCAGATGCACCTCGGTGCCGGCGTGGGGCGCGCTGGTGATCTGCAGGGAGGCGCCGACGAGCCCGGCACGCTCGCGCATACCGCGCATCCCGCCACCCTCGCGGTGCCCCTCACGCATGCCGCGCCCATCGTCGCGGACGCTCAGCGTGAGGCGATCGGAGCGCAGTTGCAAAGTGATGCTTACGCTTGCGGCGTCCGCATGACGGACGGCGTTGGTCAGCGCCTCCTGGGCGACGCGGTAGAGGACGAGTTCGCGCTCCGGCGATTGAGGCGGGAGGTCCGCGGGGATCCGGCAGGCGATTCGCAGCCCGGACTGCTCGCGCATTCGCCGGGAGAGTGCCAGCAGCGCCACGGCGAGGCCGAGATCCTCGAGTGGCTCGGGGCGCAGGCGCTGGGCGATGCGGCGGACGTCGTCGATGCTGGCGCGGGTGGTCTCGAGCAGTTGCTCGAGCGGTTGGACGAGCTCGAGCGGCGCGTCGCGTGAGACGCGTGCCAGCCCCAGCAGCACCCCGGTCAGCGTCTGGCCGACCTCGTCGTGCAGCTCCCGCGCGACTCGCAGCCGCTCGTTCTCCTGGGCCGAGAGCACCCGCCGCGTGCTCTCCAGGCGCTCGGTCTCGAGCTCGTCGAGCATCTCGTTGTAGGCCTGCGCGAGCTCCGCGGCCTCCGACGGGGCGCTGGGCACCTGCAGGCGCTCTCCGGACTGCAGCGGGTCGACGCGCCGCAGGAGCGCGGGCAGGTGGGTCAGCGGGGCGAGCGCGTGGCGCAGCAGCAGGGCGTTGGCGAGGAGCGTCACGGTCAGGGTGACGGCGAGGATGGTGGCGTCGTCGGCGGCGATGTGCACGAACGGGGCGGGCAACACGATCGCAACCGCTACAGCCATCGTCGTGACGAGCGCGCCGTTCAGCGCGAGGACGCGCCAGAAGAGCGGCAGGTAGCGGCGGGTAGCCGGCGGGGAGTGGTCGGAGCCGGTGGGCGTGGCGTCGAGGAGTGCAGCGGCGCGGCTCGCCGCGATGGCGTCGGCGAGACCATCCGAGCTCCCGCCGACGCCGGCGCTCCCATCGGAGCGATCCGTGACGGCCTGTGCGAAACCGGCTTGCTCGTCCGCTTGCTGCACGGCAAATCACGCTAGCGCGCCCGTACTGGTACCCCAGTGGAAGATGGGGCCTTGACCTCATAGTGGTCGCGCACGATCGGCCTGAATATGTTTGATGTGGCTGAACATCGCTCGACCGGCTGGAGGCGAAGACGTTCGCAGCCTTTTGGTCGAAGAGCGATAGAACGGCGGCCCCCTCTCCCCACTACGTGTGTGGGCGCCGTTGTAGGTACAAGTTCGGTCGCACGGCACGGGCAAAGGGACGGACCCCCAGCCTGTGCCGCTTAGCTCATGTGCGCTGCGGATGGTGCGCCACACACGGGCGGTCGGAGGGGGCGAGCTCGATGACCTGCACCCACATAGGAGGAAGAAGACGCGATGGCGATTAGCGCGGCGAATATCGACGAGGCGAAGCTCGAAGCATTTATGGGACAGGCGGTGACGGACATGGGCGCGATCATCAGCGCGCCGCTGTTCCTGATCGGCGAGAAGCTCGGCCTCTACAAGGCGATGGCGGGTGCGGGGCCGTTGACCTCGCAAGAGGTGGCCGAGCGCGCGGGGGCGGCCGAGCGCTACGTGCGCGAGTGGTTGCGCAACCAGGCGGCGGGTGGCTATGTGACCTACGACGGGGAGAGCGATCGCTACACGCTGCCCAACGAGCAGGCGCTCGCGTTGGCCGACGAAGACAGCCCGTTCTACATCCTGGGCGCGTATGAGTTGATTGCGTCGCTGTTTGCGGACGAGGAGCGCATCGCGGAGGCTTTCCGCAGCGGCTCGGGGATGGGTTGGCACGAGCACGACCATCGGCTGTTCCGCGGCACGGAGCGCTTTTTCCGACCGGGCTACCGCGCGCACCTGGTGACCGAGTGGATCCCGGCGCTCGACGGCGTCAAGGAGAAGCTGCAGCGGGGCGCGAAGGTCGCCGACGTGGGTTGCGGCCACGGAGCGTCGACGATCATCATGGCCGAAGCGTTCCCCAATTCGCGCTTCTCGGGCTTTGACTACCACATGCCTTCGATCGACCGTGCGCGTCAGGCGGCCAGCGATGCGGGCGTCGACGACCGCGTCGTGTTCGAGGCGGCGTCAGCCAAGGAGTACCCGGGCAGCGACTATGACTTGGTGTGCGTCTTCGACTGCCTGCACGACATGGGCGACCCGGTGGGTGCGTCGGCGCACGTGCTGGAGACGTTGCATCCTGACGGGGCGTGGATGATCGTCGAGCCGTTCGCGAAGGACCGCGTCGAGGAGAACTTCAACCCGGTCGGCCGGGTCTTCTACGGGGCCTCGACTGTGATCTGCACGCCCGCGTCACTGTCCCAGGAGGTCGGGCTGGCGCTTGGGGCGCAGGCAGGTGAGGCGCGCCTGCGCGAGGTGCTCACCCAGGGCGGGTTCAGCCGGGTCCGCCGGGCGGCGGAGACCCCGTTCAACATGATCCTCGAAGCCAAGCCGTAGCTCGCAGATCGGACGCGTCCACCGGCGCAAGTCATAGTTTTGCGTCTTTCTCGTGGCGCTCGCGCACGACTTCGAGCGCGCCCCGCACACCCTCATCGGTGTGATCGGCGTGCCGGGCGACCAGGAACGTGCCGGCGTGTGCGGTGCCGGTCGCGATGGTGTGCAGGCCGTGTCGCTGGAGGCCACGCCGTAGTGTGCGCTCGGGTACGTAGGAGGGGGTGCCGGCTCCGAAGCTGTTGGCGATGATGACGTGCCCACCGGGGCGCAGCACACGGGCGAGCTGCCCGATGAACGGCGGGATGTTGAGATAGACCACGAGGTCGAACGCCGCGTCCCGGTAGGACAGCGAGGCAGCATCGGCGACGGTGAAGGTGAGTCTGCCGGCGAGGTCGGCGGGTGTGTTTGTACGAGCGGCGGCGATCATCGTCTCGGCGAGGTCGGCGCCGACGATCTCGGCCTGCGGGAAGCGTGCGGCGAGCAGGCGCGCGCCGGCGCCGGTCCCGGTGCCGAGTTCGAGGATCGCATGGGGCGCGGGGCGTATCTGCTCGCACGCCGCGGCGAGCGGGGCGGTGTGGTCGAGGGAGTCGGGTTTGATGTTCTGGTCCCATTCGCTGCCGACGCGGTCCCAGATGCGTTGCGTGGGGCGGCGCAGCAGGGGCCACAGGCCTGGGGCTGTGACGATTGCCCACGCCACGCCGCGGCTGGCGAGCCGAAACGGAGGCGAGGGCATGACCCGTTGCGAGAGGTAGTCTTCGACAGCCTCGGCGCCGGCGAGCTGGCCGCTCATCTGGCGGTTTCCCGCTTGCCTTTGGTCTTGGTGGCCGGTGTCGTCTTGCCACCGGGTGTCGCCCAGCCGCGCAGCGCGTGCTCGGCGTGATGGCGGATCTCTGCCAGCAGCGCGTCGACGTGGTCGTCGTAGAGGCGGTAGTGCACCGATTGTCCTTCGCGGCGTGTCGCGACGAGCTTGAGGTTGCGCAGCACGCGCAGCTGCTGAGAGACGGCGGCCGGTGTCGTTTGCGCGATCGTCGCGAGCTCTCCGACGGTGCGCTCCCCGCCGGAGAGGGCGTAGAGCAGGCGCACACGTGAGCCGGCCGCGAACGCCGGCATCGTTTCCGCGATCGACTCGAGCACCGCGGCGTCGGGCAGCGTCCCCGCTTGATGGCTTGTGTGGATGCCACTCTTCGGCATGCCGTGACTATACGCAGATAACTTTGCAGTTGCAAGGCTATGCAGGTATGTACCCCACCGTGTTGTTATGCGCGTGGCTTGCGCCACATCGCCCAGACACGTGGTCCGCGGGGTAGGCGCAGCTCTCGGGTGACGCGGAATCCGTGGCGGGCGTAGAAGTCGATGTTGCGCTTCTTGGATGACTCGAGATACGCGCCTACCTGGTCGTCGTCGCAGCGTTCGAGCACGGGTGCGAGCACAGCCGAGCCCAGGCCGCGTCCTTGTTGGGCAGGGTCGGTACCGAGCACCGCGAGGTACCAATGCGGCTCTGTGCGGGGGTGGGCGCGCTCGATGCCGAGCATACCCGTCGCGATCAGCGGGGCGCGGGTGATCAGGCGGGAGTGCAGCATGCATGCGGCGAGCTGTATGTCCTGGCGTGGTGTCGTTTTCCAATGTCCCGGCGGCGCCCACAGTGCGGCGCTGGTGAGCCCGGGCGCGCTCCAGACCTCGCCGTGGGGGAGCAGCTGCCGTAGGCGTGTGCCGTGGAAGCGCTCGAGCATGCTCGAGCGCAGCATGTCGGATCGGCATGTCCACGTCGATATCGGATCGTCGTGGAACGCGCGGGCGAGCATCCGCGACAGCGCCGGTACGTCCTGTGGTGTGGCCCGCAGTGCTGTGAGTTGGCCCACGTCGTGACCTGAGCGTCAATCGGCCTGGGGTGGGGGCTCTTGCCGGGAGGGATCGCTTGGCTCAGCGGCGGCGGCGTTGAGGTAGTCGCCGAGAAGGCGGTGGCCGTGGGGTGGGCCGACGAGGTCGATCGTGCAGATCGTGGTGACGAACTTGATCACCTCCGCGCGGCGCTTGTCGAACGGTGACATCAGCTTCGCGCCGGCTTTCAGCAAGCCGGGCGGTGTGCGGAGGATGCGTGGGGTCCGCCCCGGGTGTAGGACCTCACAGACCATCTCGAGCTCCTCGCGGCGGGTGAACGTCTGTGGCCCGCCGACTTCGGCCTCCTGCTCACCGCGGTCGAGAGCGTTCAGGCAGGCGACGGCGAGGTCGGCCTCGTGGATCGGGTTGTCCTTGGCTGTGCCGTCGCCGATCAGCGAGGCGGGGCCGGGGGAGGCGACGATGTCGAACATCTCCAGGTAGCTCGCGAAGAACCCGTTGGCGCGCACGACCGTGCTCTGGATCGGAGTGTTTTGCAGCAGCTCGACGAACCGCTCGTGCGCGTCGATGTATTCGAGGCCTCGCAGGCGCTGCGCGCCGAGCACCGAGACATACAGGAACCGCTCCGCTCCGGCCCGAGTTGCAGCCTCCAACAGGCGGCGGTTGCCCTCGTAGTCGACTGGCGTGAACGCGCCGCGCTCGGGCAGCCTGCGTGTTGAGCAGGAGCGGCCGGCGACGGAGATCACGGTGTGCACGTCCTTGCAGGCGCTTTGCAGGTTGGCGTTCGGGTCCGCGAGGTCGGCGATCGCGAGTTGTGCGGGCGTGGGGTCCAGCGTCTGTGCGCGGTCCTGGCTGCGCACGAGCGCGCGCAGGGGCTCTGGGCGTTCCTCGAGCTCGGCGAGCAGGTGGCGTCCCAGGGCGCCCGTGGCGCCGGCGAGCAGCACGGTCATCTGGCCGCTCCCGTGGTCATCAGTGGCCGTGTGCGGTGGGTTGGCATCGAGGCACTAGATTGACGTATCTCTGGTCTATGTGCCAGGACCAATTTCGTGTTCTAGAAAGGACCAATGCCGGGGCTTGACCTGCTCATAGAGATCGATCGCGAGAGTGGGCAGCGGTTGCACGTGCAGTTGGAGGGTTGGCTCCGTGACGCGATTCGGGCGGGGCGCCTGCCCGCGGGGGTGCGGTTGCCGACGACGCGCGCACTGGCTGAGCAACTCGGGGTCTCGCGGGGCGTGGTCGTCGAGGGCTACGCGCAACTGCGCGCCGAGGGCTACCTGGAGACCCGCCAGGGCGACGGTACGCGCGTCGCGGGCGCAATGCAGGCGCCGCCCGCCCGGGAGCATGCGGATCCAGGGGTGCAGGCGCCGGTGTGGCGCTATGACTTTCACCCCGGGCACCCCGATCTCGCGCGGTTCCCGCGCGCGGCGTGGGTGCGCTCGCTGCGGGGGGCGCTTGGCGCGGCGCCGCACAGCGTGCTCGGGTACGGTGATGCGCGCGGCGTGAGCGTGCTGCGCGGGGCGCTCGCGCACTACCTCGGTCGCGTGCGCGGCACCGTCGCCGACCCCGACCGGATCCTGATCTCGAGCGGGCACACCCAGGCACTGGCGCTCGTGCTGCGTGCGTTGCTACGTCGGGGTATCCGCCGGGTGGCGGTGGAGGATCCCGGGTTCGTGTTGCACCGCCTGATCGTCGCGCACCTCGGGCTGCAGGCGATCCCGGTCCCGGTCGACGAGGACGGGATCGACACGGGTCGGCTTGGCGAGATCGACGCGGATGTGGCGATCGTCACGCCCGCGCATCAGTTCCCGAGCGGTGTCGTGCTCGCCCCGGCTCGCCGCCGCGCGCTGATCGAGTGGGCCGAGCGCAACGACGCGATGGTCGTCGAGGACGACTACGACGCGGAGTACCGCTATGACCGCCAGCCCGTCGGAGCGCTGCAGGGCCTTGCGCCCGAACGGGTGATCTACAGCGCCACCGCCAGCAAGACGCTCGCGCCGGGACTGCGCCTTGCCTGGAGCGTTTTGCCCGCGGCCCTGACGGGACCGGTCACGGGCGAGAAGACACTCGACGATTACGGCACGCACGTGCTCGCGCAGATCACGCTTGCGCACTTCCTCGAGCACGGCGAGCTCGACCGCCACCTGCGTCGCATGCGTCCCCACTACCAGCAGCGCCGCCAAGCACTCACCGAGGCGGTCGCACGCCACCTCCCCCATGCGCGCCTGCACGGCATCCCCGCGGGGCTGCACACCGTCGTGCACCTCCCCGACGGCGAGGACGAGATGGCGCTGATCGCGCGTGCCTTCCAGCGCGGGATCAACGTCCAGGGGCTCGCCGGCGCGCGCTTTGACCCCGGGCAGGGCCCCCCGGGGTTGATCCTCGGCTACGCCAACCAGTCCCCCGCGGCGATCGCGCAGGGCATCAAGGAGCTGTCGCGGGGCTCCTGAGCGAACGACGGTTCGAACACCGATTGTCCTCCGCGGTGACGCGACAAGCCATACACAGATAGCTCTGTAGTTGCAAGACTATGCAGGTATATACTCTGATGATGCCTCGCAGATCCGCACGGTGGACACACGCACACCGTCAACCGCATCGTGAGGGTCACGACCGTGGGTGCGACCACGACCGCCAACAGGCCGACGCAGAGCACGCTCACAAGCACACCGTCGCGGAGTGTGACCCCGAGCACGCCGAAGCGCACGGTCACGCGCACTCAGAGGCAGGGCATGGTCACTCCCACGGACTCGTCGACGACAGCATCAAGCGTTCCCGCGAGGGCATCCGCGCGGTTGTGCTCTCGCTCGCGGTCCTCGGGCTTACGGCCTGCGCGCAGACCGTCGTGTTCCTCGCCGGCGGCAGCATCGCGCTGCTGGCCGATCTGATCCACAACTTCGGGGACGCCCTGACAGCGCTGCCGCTGGGGATCGCGTTCGCCGTACGCTCACGCACGGCGGAGCGCCGCGCCGGCCTGGCGGTCGTGGCCGCGATCTTCCTGAGCGCCTGTATCGCCGGCGTGGAGGCTGTCAGGCGCCTGATTCACCCCTCCGCGCCGACGCACCTGACGGCGCTCGCGCTCGCCGGGGCGATCGGCTGCGCCGGCAACCTGATCGCCGCCCGCATCCGCCTGCGCACCGGGCGGCGCCTGCACAGCCCCGCGCTGATCGCCGACGGACACCACGCCCACGCTGACGCCTATGTCAGTCTCGCGGTGATCGCCTCCGCGCTCGTGGTCGCCCTCGGGGCTCCACGCGCCGACCCGTTCATCGGCCTGGCGATCACGCTCGTGATCCTGCGCATCACCTGGCAGTCATGGATCGTGGTTCGCTGATTACCACCTGGGCGCCTGCAAGATCCGCGCTCGGGTGCGAACGTAGACCGTCAGCATCTTCCGCTTGAGCCCTACTCACCTCTGGGCTTGACATCTGCGAAGCAAAGTGTTACGTTTCGCTCACAGGCTGGTGCTCCCGCCGCTGGGAGCCTGGCGTACATAGGGTCTGGCTGGGGTCATGCCGCTTTGTGGTTGACGTCAAGCGCTCGCAGGGTTGTTGTTGTGGGAGAGGGTCTGGATCAGAGCGATGAGGGAGTTGTTTGAGCGTGGTTTCTAGAGGGAGATTCATGATGGGGATGTGCGCGTCGGTCCAGCGGGCTGATGCTAGATGCGCCAGCTTGGCGCTGTCGCATCTCTCTCTCTCTCTCTCTCTCTTCGTCTAGCGGTCTAACCGCCGGGCCTCCTCATCGGGCGCGTTCGCGCCGCTTTTGCTGCGTACCCGCGGGGGGTGGGCTTCCGGCGGCTCTGTGTGGGGTCACGGAGTCACATGCGCGCGTGGGGGGTGGCTGTTGATGGCGGCGTCGGCGCGTGTCGGTGCGGCGAGGGTGGCGCGTTTGCGCGCGTCCGAGCGGGTGTTGCCGGTCGAGCGGCGACGGCAGCGTGGGTCGCAGGGGCTGGTGTTGCCGTTGGATGCGCCGCGGGTGCAGGTCGATGAGATTCAGCGTTCGCGGCTGCTGGTTGCGGCGGCGGCGGTGATCGACGAGCTTGGTTATGAGCAGACCTCGGTGGCGCGTATTACGACGCGGGCGCGGGTGTCGCGGCGGACGTTCTATGAGCTGTTCGGCAATCGCGAGGCGTGTTTGGTGGCGCTGTTGGATGAGGTAGCGGGGCGGGTTGAGCGGGAGCTTGTGGGGGCGGGCTTGGAGGGTCTTGCGTGGCGTGAGCGGGTGCGCGGCGGCCTCTGGGTGATCCTCTCATTCTTCGACGAAGAGCCGGTGTTGGCGCGGATCTGTGTGGTGCACGCGCTGCATGGTGGTCCTGGGGTGCTGGAGGGTCGTGAGCAGATCCTCGCGCGTTTGGCGGCGATTC
Source organism: uncultured Solirubrobacterales bacterium (assembly GCA_963764915.1). Lineage (GTDB taxonomy): Bacteria > Actinomycetota > Thermoleophilia > Solirubrobacterales > Solirubrobacteraceae > Palsa-744. Next base: position 481,683 of record CAVXUO010000001.1, read on the forward strand.
TCGATGAGGGTCGTCGGCAGGGTTCTCGTGGTGAGGAGTGCACGTTGGTGACGGCGGAAGGCCTGGTGGGTGGGGCGCTTGGTGTGGTGTATGCGCGTTTGCGTAACGGTGATCGTCGTCCGTTGGCCGGGTTGTTGGATGAGTTGATGGGGATGATCGCGCTGCAGTATCTGGGGCCACGGGCGGCGCGCCGTGAACAGCAGCGCCCGACGCCACCGTCGGTGCCGCGTCCCGCGCTGCATGGCTCGACTTCCGCGCGTGTGGGCGCTGAAAGGGATCCGCTGGACGAGGTGGATATGCGTCTTACCTATCGCACGGCGCGGGTGTTGGAATGCATCGCGGAGCTGGGTGGGCGTGGTTCCGGTCCCAGCAATCGCGCGGTCGCGGAGAGCGCTGGGGTCAGCGACCCGGGGCAGATCTCGAAGCTGCTGCGGCGTTTGGAGCGCCTGGGTCTCGCGGTGAATACCGGCGGGGGTCATCAGAGCGGTGAGCCGAACGCGTGGCAGCTCACGCCGTTGGGCGCGAAGGTCGCGCGGCGCCTCAGCGTTCTCACCTGCGACCGGGAGAAGGCCGCATGACGCGCCATCTCCGCTCGATTTACCACTTCACAACCTCGACGAAGGAGAACAGGGTGAAATCTACAGAGCACACCGCGAAGGCCGCCGTCACGCCGAAGATCGGGCGCTTCGCGACGCTCCGTGGCCTCCCCCAAGCCCAAGGGAGTGGTGCGTCCGCGCGAGGGCTGGTTGTCGCGCCGCTCGCCGCGCTCTGTGTTCTGCTGGCGCTCTGTGTCGGTGTCGCCCAGGCCGAACCTCCTGCGCTCATCCCCTATGGAGTGCTCCCCACGCACCAGGAATTGGTGAATGGCCTCGCTGTGGAAGGCTCTGGAGACCTGTTCTTGACGAGTATCTTCAAGGGGGAGTTTGAAGAATCGACTGTGATCAAGCTCGATCCCGCGGGCAACTTGCTCTCGCCGCCGTCGCCGTTTGGCTTGGCGCACTACTCGGGTGTCGCGGTGAACCCGGTGAGCGGCGACGTGTACGCGCTCGGTGAAGAAGGAGGCTTGTTCAAACCGGCCGAGCCAGCGACGATCTTCGTTTACAACCCCGACACGGGCGCGCTGCTGTCGTCGTTTGAAGTGGCGGCGTCACGCAATCTCTTCGGCTTTTTCGCGGACGTGCAGATCGCGGCCGATTCGGCCGGCGACGTGTACTTACCGGTCGTGTCCGAAAACGAGGTGCTCGAGTACAGCCCGAGCGGCACGCTGCTGAAGACCTTCAAGGGTTCCGGCGCCGGCGTGCTCGACGAACCGACCGGAGTCGCGATCGACGCCTCCGGCGACCTCTGGGTGGCCGACTCCAGCAACGGCGGCACGATCGCCGAGTTCACTTCCACCGGCGCGCCGGTGGAAGTGAACGGCAAGCCCGTCGAAATCGAAAGCCGAGGCGTGTGGTCGGTGGCACTCGACCGGCAGGGGCACGTGTTCGCGCTCGTCGCCAACAGCCTGGACTCGTGCGGCGAAAAGTCCGCCCCCTGCCTGCATCTCGTCGAGTACGACACGGAAGGCAAGCGACTCGCCGACGTCGGGGCCGGCAACTTCGGTGGCGGCGAAGTGGAACGGTACTACAGCGGTCTCGCGGTGAATCAGGCGAACGGCCGCGTGTACGTGGTTGCTGGACAGCAGGAAACCATCTGGGTGTTCGGGCCCCCCACCGCGCCCATATTCAAGAAGGAGTTCACCGCCGAAGTCGACGCCTCCGAAGCGAAGCTGGGAGCGCTGGTTGACCCCGGCGGCATCGCCGCGAGCTATCGCTTCGAATATGGCCCCACTAGCGCCTACGGCAGCTCGACGCCCTTCCCGGAAGGCAGCGTCGGCGAAGGACTCGAAGCGCGCGCGGTGTGGGCGGCCGCGAGCGATCTCGCGCCCGGGAGCACCTACCACTACCGTCTGGTGGCGAGCAACGAACTGGGCACGGTCTACGGCCCCGACGAGACCTTCACCACGCTGACCGCCGAACAGGCGGCGTGCCCCAACGAACAGCGGCGCGGCGGCTTCGCTGCGCGGTTGCCCGACTGCCGCGCCTACGAGCTCGTGACGCCGCCGGTCGAGAGCTCCTCGCAGTTCGACGCCAAAGGGGATTTGGCGTTCGCGAGCACGGTCGCCGCGGATGGCGAAGCGATCTCGCTCGTCACCACGGAGCCGCGGCCGGGCGCGCCTACCTCCGGCGCCCAATACGTGGCGACGCGTGGCGCGGGCGGCTGGACCCCCGAAGGCATTCAGCCGATCGAAGCCTACGATGGGGCGGGCTGCCCGGGATACCAAAAGGCCTACGCCTACTCGGATCAGCTCACCAAGGACGTTATTAACACCGGCGGAGGGTCAAGCGCCACCGTGTCCGGAAACGTCCGCGAAGACCCGGAATCGTGCAACCCCCCGGGCCAGCAGGTCGTGAGCGGCGAACCGGTGGGCCGTGAAAACCTGCTGGTGCGCGACAACGCGACGGGCGCCTACCAGCTTGTGAACGTCACGCCGCCGGGGGTGACGCCCGACGACGCGCACTACCAGGCGGCCTCCGCGGACCTCAGCCACGTGATCTTCACCGAGAACGCGCCCCTCGCCGAAGGCGCGCGCTACGGCGTCGAAAACCTCTACGAATGGGACGAAGGCAGGGTGCGGCTGGTGAGCTTCCTGTCGAACGGCACGGCGGTCGCCGGGTCGCTCGCGGCAAAACCGGGTACGCCCGAACACGAAGGTGTGGTCTCGAGCGACGGCTCGCACATCCTCTTCACCTACGGCGGCTCCCTGTATGACCGCATCGACGGGCAACACACCGTCCAGGTCGACGAATCGCAGGGCGGGTCGGGCTCCAGCGGTGGCGGCTCCTTGCAGGCCGCCACCGCCGACGGCCAGGAGGTCTTCTTCCTCGACGAAAACAAGCTCACCCCCGACTCGACGGCGGCTGCGGGAGAACCCGACCTGTACGAGTGCACGCTGCCCGAAGGCGCAAGCAAATGCGAATTGAGCGACCTCACGGTCGCCGGGGCGGGTGAACACGCCGACGTGCTGCGCATCACGCCGCTCGGCGGCCATGACAGCTCCTACGTCTACTTCGTCGCCAAGGGTGTGCTTGCGTCCAACACGCGTGAATTCACAAACGAAGAAGGCAACACCGTCGTCGAAGGCGCGCAAGCCGGGAAGGAAAACGTGTATTTGTGGAACGGCGAAAAGACGACCTTCATTGCCGTCGGTATCTCCGATATTGGGTTCGGCTACTCCCAGACCTCACCCGACGGCAAATGGCTCGCGTTCAACTCGGATAAGAGCCCCACCGGCTACGAAAACGGTTTCGCCACGGAGCTGTTCCTGTACAGCGCGGCCACGGGACAGCTCGCCTGCGCCTCGTGCAACCCAACGGGCGAACCCCCGGTCAATGGCGGCATTTTGTCGACCGGAGGCGGCATCGGGCAATACCGGAACGGTTCCGAAGAAGGCGACGGGGTCTTCCGGCCGCGGCAGCTGGTCACGGACGCCGGCCAGGTGTTCTTCGAAACGGCGGAAGCGCTTGTGCCCGCCGATACGAACGGCGCGCTCGACGTCTACGAGTACGAGGGCAGCCACGCGTACCTGATCTCGAGCGGCACGAGCCCCGTCGAATCGAACCTGGAGGGCGCGAGCGAAAGCGGCGATGACTTGTTCTTCCGCTCCGACCAGGCGCTGGTGCCGCAGAACAACCAGGAAGGACAGATCGTCATCTACGACGCGCGGGTTGGGGGTGGCTTCGCCGAATTGTCCTCTCCGCCGGCGTGCACGACGGCGGACGCCTGCCGCGCGGCGGTCCCGCTGCAGCCCTCGGTTTACGGGGCGCCGGCGAGCCAGACCTTCGAAGGCGCCGGCAATCTCGCCCCGCCGCCCGTCGAAGCGACCGTCACGACCAAGAAGAAGACGGCGAAGTGCCGCAAGGGCACAGTGAAGAAGAAGGGCAGGTGCGTGAAGGCCGGGACGCGGGCGAAGGGGAAGCGAGCCGGGAAGTCCAACCACAAGACGGGGAGACGCTGAACATGGGGATCACACGTAAGCTCTGTGTCGCTGCCGCGACGCTCGTCCTGACAGCGCTCTGCGGTTCCGCGCCGGCTTTCGCCGCGGGCGAATCGCATCCGTTCACGGGCAGCTTTGAACGCTCCAGCGGCGTGCCGTTCTCCAACCCCAACGGGATCGCGGTCGACGAAGCCACCGGCGACGTGTACGTGGCCGATATCGGCACCGACACGGTGTACAAGTTCGACGCCAGCGGCAGCCCGGTGGACTTCGCCGCGCTCGGCTCCAACGCGCTGAGCGGGGCCGCCACGCCGGCCGCGTCGTTCTCGTTTCCCGCGGCGGCGTACGGCAATCCCGCGGCGATCGCGGTCGACAACGCCTGTGTGCAGCACACCCCGGCGCTCACCGGCAAGGCGTGTGAAGAATTCGACCCCTCGGCCGGCGACCTGTACGTGTTGGACGCCGGCCACGGCGTGATTGACAAGTTCAGCCCCGAAGGCAGCTACGTGAGCCAGATCGGCGGCTTCCCGCCATCCACCGGCTCCGCCGAAAACGAACTGTTGGGGCTGGGCGTTGACGCAAACGGCGCTGTGCACGTCGGCCTCAAGGCGGGAAACCCGTTGGTCGAGGAGTTCGACACCGAGGTCGCGAACCGTCTCACGGCTCGCATGGAGTGGGAGACGTGGAACGCGGGTCCCGGCGAGGGCTTCGCCCAAACACCCTTCGCCCACGGCTTCGCCGTCTCCGCGACGGGCGATGACTACATGGTCTATGAACCCGAACCGGCGTGCTCGTGCACGATCAAGGTGGGGCAGCGGGTCTCCGCGCTCGGCCGCGTGGATAGCGGCGAAGCGGGCGACGTGGCGGTGGCCGTCGACCCCGCGACCGGCGACTTCTACGCCGACGATCAGTCCTCCGTGGCCGAGTGGGATACGGGCGCGATGAACCGCAACAGCGACGAGAACGAGGCCACGGGAGAAGAACGCCAAGCCGCCGGCACGCTCGTCGCGCGCTTCGGCTCGCTGCAGCTCTCGCCCTCCCTGGGCCGGCAGGGCGGGATCGCCGTGGACGGCGCGAACGGCGCGATCTACGTCTCAAACCCGGCTGACGGCAAGGTCTACGTGTTCGGCAGCGACGCCCCGGCTGTGACGGCCGGTGAACCGACGGGCGTCACCAAGGAAGCAGCGAGCCTGAGCGGCGCGGTCGATCCGCGCGGCGTTGCCGTCAGCTCGTGTGAATTCCAATGGGGCCACACCGACGAATATGGTGACGGCCCCTACGACCACAGCTTGCCCTGCGCGCAGACGCCGGGTGAGATCGGCGCGGGAAGCGGCCCGGTGGCGGTCTCCGCGCAGCTCGAAAGCCTCGAAGCCGGCCAGCTCTACCACTTCCGCCTCATTGCGACCAACGCGGACGGCGCGGGGGAGGGCAGCGGTCTGCTCGCGACGCATGGCCTCGGCTTCGGGATCAAAGACTTTGGCGTCAGCTTCCTGAATGAAAACGGCACGCCTGACACGCAGGCGGGTTCGCACCCGTTCCAGTTCGTCAACACGTTCGAAATGAACTCGCACTTCGAGCGCATGGAATCGAACGCCGACTCGCCGTACGTGCCCTACCCCGACGGGGTTTTGCGGGACGTCACGATCGATCTGCCGCCCGGCTTCGTCGGCGACCCCAACGCGACTCCCAAGAAGTGCACCGGACAGGAACTGCGGCCGTGGCCGGGCGACTGTCCGATCACATCGGCGGTGGGTGAACTGAAACTTGGCTGGGGAGGGGCAACGCCTCGCGCGGGGAGCTTCTCCAACTCCCTCTGGAACATGGTGCCGCCAAACGGCACGGCCTTGCAGCTCGGCACCAATTTCTTCCTCCCACTGCTGTTCATCAACAACGGGGTGCATGCCGGCGGGGCCTACCCCGTGCAGGCGACGGTGACCGAGGCGCCGGGCGAGGCGCCCGTGATCAGGAGCAAGGTGACGCTCAACGGTGTGTTCACCCCTTGCGTGAAAGTGGAAAAGGGAACCGGCAAGTACAACGACTTCCAATGCAAAGAAAAAGCCACCGCGGGCGGGGGCGCCGAATTCGAAAAGGAAACGTCCAGCAGCAAACCCTTCCTGACGCTTCCGACCGGCTGCCACGGCCCTTTGCACTCGACGATGGAAGCCGACTCGTGGGAAAACCCGGGCCAGTGGGCGAAGGCGAGCTCGGTCACGCAGAACGTCGCCGGTACGCCCGTGTCGCTGACGGGCTGCTCGAAGCTCAAGTTCCCGCCGGAAATCGACGTCGCGGCGGACACCAGCGATGCCAGCACATCCTCGGGGCTGACGGTCAATGTCCATCTCCCGCAGGGCGCCGCGTTCAACCCCAACGGTCTGGCGGAGTCCTCGCTCAGGGACACAACCGTCGCGCTCCCCGAAGGGGTCGCGATCAACCCGGCGGGCGGGGATGGCCTGGAAGCGTGCTCGTCGGACTCCGGCGCCTTGGCGACGGGCGCGCTCGGCAGCCCGGGCGATCAGATCGGCTACACGGGCCAGGAAGAACTGAACGAAGACGAAGCGGGTGTGAAGTGGGACACGTACACCCCGGAAATACCGAAGGTGATTCAGCCCGGCGTGAACTTCTGCCCGAACGGCTCGAAGATCGGGACCGTGAAGATCAAGACGCCGCTCTTGGATCACGAACTCGAAGGCGCCGTGTATCTGGCGACGCAGGACTCAAACCCGTTTGGGAGCATCGTCGCGATGTACATAGTCGCGGAAGACCCCTATTCGGGGAGCTTGATCAAGCTCGGCGGCGAAGTGTCGATCAACCCCGATACTGGGCAGATCGTCACGACGTTCAAGAACACCCCCGACGTACCGTTTGAAAACCTCGAACTGCACTTCTTCGGCGGGGAACGCGCACCATTGGCGACACCGTCGCGGTGCGGGACGTACACGACGACCGCGGTGTTCACGCCGTGGGACGGGAACGGCCCTGTGACCTCAGAATCGTCGTTCAACATCGAACACGGTCCCCACGGTGGCCCGTGCCCCGGTACGACCCTGCCGTTCAACCCGACTGTGAACGCGGGTGCGACCAACATCCAGGCGGGTGCGTTCTCACCGCTGACGGTGACCGTGAACCGCAAAGACGGCGAACAGAACCTGAAGTCACTCGAAGGGAAACTGCCGCCGGGTCTGTCCGGTGTGCTGACCGGTGTCGAATTGTGCCCCGAACCGCAAGCCAACGAAGGATTGTGCGGGGAAGCCAGCAAGGTCGGCGAAGCAACGATCGGTGTTGGCATCGGCAATGACCCGTTTACGGTCACGGGCGGGAAGTTCTATCTCACCGGCCCCTACAACGGCCACGGCAGCTGCACCGTAGGCGAAGCGGGCTGCGCCCCGTTCGGGCTGACGTTCGAGGTGCCCGCGAAGGCCGGCCCGTTCGACCTCGCGAACACCAAGAACAACCACCCCCCCTGCGACTGCGTCGTGGTCAGGGGCAAGATCGAACTGGCCCCGCAGACCGCGGCGATCACGATCACCTCCAACCCACCCGGGTCCCCAGATTCGATCCCGACGAGCATCGAAGGGATCCCCCTGGAAATCCAGCACGTCAACGCCACCACCACCCGCGGAAACTTCCAATTCAACCCAACCAACTGCTCAAAAATGGCGCTCACCGGCACCGTGCAGCTCAACGAAGGCGGCACCAGCACGATCTCAACACCGTTCCAGGTCACCAACTGCGCCGCGCTGAAGTTCGAACCGAAATTCACGGTCTCGACGTCCGCTAAAACGAGCCGCACGGGCGGCGCGAGCTTGACCGCGAAGCTGGCCTACCCGAACGTGCCGCAAGGCACCGACGCGGACATCGCGAAGGTCAAAGTCGAACTCCCCAAGCAGCTACCCTCGCGTTTGACGACGCTGCAGAAGGCATGCACCGCCGCACAATTCGAATCAAACCCAGCGGCCTGCCCCGCGGCGTCGAAGATCGGGTACGCGGTCGTGCACACCCCGCTAATCCCAGTCCCATTGCAGGGCCCCGCGATCTTCGTCAGCCACGGCGGCGAAGCATTCCCCTCGCTGACGCTCGTACTGCAGGGCTACGGCATCACGATCGACCTGGTCGGTACGACCGACATCAAGAATGGGGTGACCTCGACGACGTTCAAGACGGTTCCCGACCAGCCGTTCTCGAGCTTCGAACTGACACTCCCCGAGGGCCCCTACTCCGCGCTCACAGCCCCCGGGAACCTCTGCACCGCCAAGAACCTCACGATGCCCACCGAATTCCTCGCGCAAAACGGCGCCGAGCTCAAGCAGACCACCAAGATCACGGTCACCGGCTGCCCGAAGGCGAAGAAGGCCACGCACAAGAAGAAACACAAAGCCAAGATCAAGCACAAGCGGCGCAAAAAGGGCAAGCGAGGGTAGCGACTCCCGCGTCGGTAGGCCGTGTGCTTCGTGCCACCCTCGGCGTAGGCCGCATCGCTTCCACCGTGGGGTGCGAGCCGCCGCCCCTCACTGCGGGGCTTGACATCTGCGAAGCAACATGTTACGTTGGGTTCACGGGCCAGTGCCCCCGCTGCTGGGAGCCTGGTGTACATAGGGTCTGGTTGGGGTCATGCCGCTTTGTGGTTGACGTCAAGCGCTCGCAGGGTTGTTGTCATGGGAGAGGGTCTGGATCAGAGCGATGAGGGAGTTGTTTGAGCGTGGTTTCTAGAGGGAGATTCGTGATGGGGATGTGCGCGTCGGCCCGTGGGGCTGATGCTAGATGCGCCAGCTTGGCGCTGTCGCATCTCTCTCTCTCTCTCTCTCTCTTCGGCTAGCGCTCTAGCCGAAGGGCCTCCTCGTCGGGCGCATTGGCGCCGCCTTTGCTTTGTCCCCGCGGGGGGTGGGCTTTCAGCGGCTCAGTGTGGGGCTATGGAGTCACCCGCGAGCGTGGGGGGTGGCTGCTGATGGCGACCGCGGCGCGTGGCGGTATGAGGACGGCGGCGCGTCTGCGCGCTTCCGAGCAGGCGTTGCCGGTCGAGCGGCGGCGATCGCGCGGGCAGGATCGGCCGGTGTTGCCGTTGGACACGCCGCGGGTGCAGGTGGATGAGATTCAGCGTTCGCGCCTGCTGGTCGCGGCGGCGGGAGTGATCGACGAGCTGGGTTATGAGCAGACCTCGGTGGCGCGGATTACGACGCGGGCGCGGGTCTCGCGGCGGACGTTCTACGAGCTGTTCGGCAACCGCGAGGCGTGTCTGGTCGCGCTGCTGGATGAGGTCGCCACGCGGGTCGAGCGGGAGATCGCGGCGGCTGGCCTGGAGGGTTTGGCGTGGCGGGAGCGGGTGCGTGGCGGCCTGTGGACGATCCTCTCGTTCCTCGATGATGAGCCGGTGCTGGCGCGGATCTGCGTGGTGCATGCGCTGCACGGTGGCCGCGGGGTGCTGGAGCGTCGTGAGGAGATTCTGGCGCGTTTGGCGGCGGTCTTGGACGAGGGGCGTCGGGAGGGCCCGCGTGGTGAGGAGTGCACTTTGGTGACGGCGGAAGGCATGGTGGGTGGGGCGCTTGGCGTGGTGTATGCCCGGTTGCGCAGCGGTGATCGTCGTCCGTTGACCGGGCTGTTGGAGGAGTTGATGGGGATGATCGCACTGCAGTATCTGGGGTCGCGCGCCGCGCGTCGCGAACAGCGGCGTCCCGCTCCCGTGTCGCGCCCAGCACCGCCGCGTAGCGGGCCGGTTTCCGCGCACGCGGAGAAAGACCCGCTGGATGAGGTAGAGATGCGGCTCACCTACCGCACTGCGCGGGTGTTGGAATGTATCGCGGAGTTGGGTGGGCGGGGTTCCGGTCCCAGCAACCGGGCGGTCGCAGAGAGCGCCGGGGTCACCGACCCGGGGCAGATCTCCAAGCTGCTGCGGCGCCTTGAGCGCCTGGGTCTCACGGTGAACACCGGCGGGGGACACCAGAGCGGCGAGCCGAACGCATGGCAGCTCACGCCGCTGGGCGCGAAGGTCGCGCGGCGCCTCAGCGTTCTCGTCTGCGACCGGGAGGAGGCCGCATGACGCGCCACCCCCGATCGGGTTACCACTGCACTACAACAACCAAGGAGAACAAGGTGAAACCAACAGGGCAGTTCGCGAAGGCCGCCGTCTCGCCGAAGATCGGGCGCTTCGCGACGCTCCGTGGCCTGCGCGATGCCAAAGGGAGTGGTGCGTTTGCGCGCGGTCTGGTTGCCGCGCCCCTCGCCGCGTTCTGTGTTCTCCTGGCGCTCTGTGTCGGTGTCGCCCAGGCCGAACCTCCGGCGCTCATCTCCTACGGGTCGTTCAGCACGCACGAGGAATCCGCGGTTAGCGTTGCTGTGGAAGGCTCTGGAGACCTGTTCGTGTCGAGTTTGTTTGAAGGGCTCTATGGGCCCTCGAAGGTGGTCAAGCTCGATCCGTCGGGCAACTTGCTCTCGCCGCCGTCCCCGTTTGGGTCTGCGCACTACTCGGGTGTTGCGGTGAACCCGACGAACGGCGATGTGTACGTGCTCGGCGAAGAAGGAGGCTTCTTCACGCCGGCCACTCCCGCGATGATCTTCGTCTACGACCCCGACACGGGCGCGTTGCTGTCGTCGTTTGAAGTTTCGGGGGCACGTAATCTCGGCGGCATATTCACAGTCGTACAGATAGCCGCCGACTCGGCTGGCGACGTGTATGTGCCGAATCCTCGGGAAAACGAGGTGCTCGAGTACAGCCCGAGCGGCACGCTGCTGAAGACCTTCACGGGCTCCGGCTCCGGCGCCGTCAAGGAACCGACCGGAGTCGCGATCGACTCCTCTGGCAACCTCTGGGTGGCCGACGCCGGCAACGACAGGATCGTGGAGTTCGAGTCCAGCGGTGCGCCTGTAGAAGTGAACGGCAAGCCCGTGGAAATCAAAAGCGAAGGCGTGTACTCCGTGGCACTTGACGGGGATGGGGATGTGTTCGCGCTCGTTGGAAACGGCGCGGACCCGTGCGGCGTAATCGGCTCGTCCTGTTCCCATCTCGTCGAGTACAGCGCGGAAGGCAGGCAGCTCGCCGATGTGGGGGCCGGCAGTTTCGGCGAAGCTAGGCAGGGGGTGCAGAGCGAGAGCATGGTCGCGGTGAATCGAGCGAACGGGCGTGTATACGTGACCGACGCTCAAAAAGACACTGTCTGGGTGTTCGGGCGTCCCACCGCGCCTGTGGTCCACAGAGAGCTCGCCGCCGAAGTCGGCGTCTCCGAAGCGAAGCTCGGGGCACTGGTCGACCCGGGAGGCATCGCCGCGAGCTATCGCTTCGAATACGGCCCCACCGGCGCGTACGGCAGCTCGACGCCCTTCCCGGAAGGCAGCGTCGGTGAAGGGGTGGAATCGCACGCGGTGTGGGCGTCCGCGAGCAGCCTCGCGGCGGGCACGACATATCACTACCGCGTGGTGGCGAGCAACGAACTGGAAACGGTCTATGGTCCCGACCAGACCTTCACCACGCTGAGTGCCGAACAGGCGGCGTGTCCCAACGAACAGCTGCGCGGTGGGTTCTCCGAGAGGTTGCCCGACTGCCGCGCCTACGAGCTCGTGACGCCGCCGGTCATGAGCTCATCCCAGTTCGATGATCAGCCACAATTTGCGTACTCGAGCATGGTCGCCGCCGATGGCGAAGCGATCACGCTCAACGCCGCAGAACCGCGGCCGAGCGCGTCCACCGGCGGCCAAGAATACGTGGCGACGCGTGGCGCGGGCGGCTGGATCGAGGAAGACATCATGCCGCTCGAATCCTATGACGGGGTGGACTGCCAGGGAGCCCAACCCGTGTACGCCTACTCGGAACAGTTCACCAAAGAGGTGATGATAGCTGGTGGAGAGTCACGCGCTTCCTCCGAAAGCGGAGACTCGGAATCGTGCAACTCCGAAGGCCGTCAGGTCGTGAGGGGCGAACCTGTGGGCTATGAAAACCTGCTGGTGCGCGAGAACGCGACCGGCACCTACCAGCTTGTCAACGTCCCGCCGCCGGGCGTGACGCCGGCCGACGCGCACTTCAAGGGCGCCTCCGCCGATCTCAGCCACCTGATCTTCACGGAGACCGCGCCCCTGGCCGAAGGCGCGCGGTACGGCGTGGAAAACCTGTACGAATGGGACGAAGGCGCGCTGCGGCTGGTGAGCGTGCTGCCGGACGGCACGGCGGTCCCCGGATTGCTAGCGGCAAAAGGGGGTACGCACGAACACGAAGGTGTGGTCTCCAGCGATGGCTCGCACGTCCTGTTCACCTATGGTGGCGCTCTCTACGATCGCATCGGCGGCCAGCGCACCGTCCAGATCGACGAACATCAGGGTGGGTTAGGCCCCAGCGGCGGCGGCTCCTTCAAGGCTGCCACCGCCGACAGCTCGAAGGTCTTCTTCCTCGATGAAAGTAAGCTCACCCTTGACTCGACGGCAGAAGCTGGCGAACCTGACCTGTACGAGTGCGCGCTGCCTGAAGGCGCGATCAAATGCGAATTGAGCGACCTCGCGGTCGCCGCGGCGGGCGAGCACGCCGACGTTCTGCGCGTCACGCCGCTCGGTGGCCACGACAGCTCCTACGTCTACTTCCTCGCCAAGGGCGTCCTCGCGTCCAACACAAGAGAATTCACGGACAGCGAAGGCAACACCGTCGTCGAAGGCGCGGAAGCCGGAAAGGAAAACCTGTATCTGTGGAACGGCGAAAAGACGATCTTCATCGCCAGCGATGTCTCCAGCGAAGGGCGGTTCGGCGAGGAGCAGACCTCGCCCGATGGCAAGTGGTTTGCGTTCGAATCGAGGAAGAGCCTGACCGGCTATGACAACGTCAAGCCGAACACCGAACCCGTCAATGAGCTCTTCCTGTACAGCGCCGCCACGGGGCAGTTCGCGTGCGCCTCGTGCAATCCCACGGGCGAACGTGTGGTTGAAGGAGGCGGCGTGTGGCCGTTCCCGGGGAACGGCCAAGAAAACCTCGAAGTCTTCCGGCCGCGGCACCTGCTCACGGACGCTGGCCAGGTGTTCTTCGAAACGCGGGAAGGGCTCGTGCCCTCCGATACGAACGGCCAGCTCGACGTATACGAGTACGAGGGCGGCCACGACTCCCTGATCTCAAGCGGCACGAGCTCCTTCGAATCGAACCTGGAGGGCGCGAGCGAAAGCGGCGATGACGTGTTCTTCAGGTCCGACCAGCAGCTCGTGCCGCAGGATAACCAGGAAGGACAGATTGTCATCTACGATGTGCGCGTCAACGGTGGCTTCGCCGAACCGTCCTCCCCGCCGCTGTGCACGACCGCCGACGCCTGCCGCGCGGCGGTCGCGCCGCAACCCTCGGTCTACGGGGCGCCGGCGAGCCAGACATTCTCCGGTGTGGGGAACCTCGCCCCGCCCGAAGCGCCGGAAGCCAAGCCGGAGGCGAAGCCCAAGGCGAAGCCCGTGAAGTGCAAGAAGAGTTTTGTCGAGAAGAAAGGCAAGTGTGTGAGGAAGCCGGCGAAGAAGGCCAAGAAGTCCATCCACGCCGACAGGAGGGGTAAGTAATGCGCTCCAGGAGAATCCCAACAGCACTCTCGCTCGCGGTTGCTGCGATCGTGGCGCTGGGAGCGGGCGCGTCTCCGGCGCTCGCCGGCGAAGCGCACCCGTTCCTGCGTGAATTCGGTCACAACGCGACGGAAGCCTTTTCGAACCCGAACGGGATCGCGATCGAAGAATCGACTGGTGACGTCTACGTCGCCGATATCGGCACCGACACAGTGTACAAGTTCGACGCGAACGGCAACCCGCTCGACTTCGCCGCGCTCGGCTCAAACGCGCTGACAGGCACCTCCACGCCGGCCGGATCGTTCTCGTTCCCCTCGCTGTACGGCAACCCCGCGGCGATCGCGGTTGATAACGCTTGCGTCCAGCACACCCCGGCACTCACAGGCAGGGCCTGTGAAGAATTCGACCCCTCGGCCGGGGATCTGTACGTGATGGATGCCGGCCACGGGGTGATCGACAAGTTCAGCCCCGAAGGCAGGTACCTGAGCCAGATCGGCGGCTTCTCGCCTGCCACCGGCTCCGCCGAAGGCGAACTGCTGGGGCTCGGCGTCGACGGGAGTGGCACCGTCCACGTCGACCTAAGGGTACAAAGCTTCTATCCGCTGATCGACGAATTCGACGACGGGGCAGTGAATCATCTCATCGCTCGCCAGACAGAGCAGGGTGTCGGATCCATCCATGGCGGAGACGGTTTTACCGTCTCGGCCACGGGCGATGACTACACGATGTACGAACCGTCCTGCTCGTGCACGGTCAAGTGGGGGCAGAAGCTCTCCGAACTTGGCTACGTGGATGGCAGCGATGATCCGGGCGACGTCGCGGTGGCCGTCGACCCTGAGACCGGCCACCTTTACGCAGACGATCAGTCCTCCGTGGCCGAGTGGGACACGGGCGCAATGAACCGCAACAGCGTTTTTAAGGAAAACGAGGAATCCGTCGCTGGCACGCTCGTCGCGCATTTCGGTTCGCTGCAGTTGTCGGCCTCTTTGGCCCAGCAGGGCGGGATCGCCGCGGACGGCGCGAGCGGTGAGATCTACGTCTCAAACCCGGCCAACGGTAAGGTCTACGTCTTCGGTAGCGACGTCCCGGCAGTGACGACCGGTGAACCGGCGGATGTGACACGGGAAGCCGCGAGCCTGAGCGGTACGGTCGATCCGCGTAGCGTTGCCCTCAGCTCGTGTGAGTTCGAATACGGTCTCACCGATGAACGCGGCAATGGCCCCTACAACCAGAGCGTGCCGTGCGCGCAGACGCCTGGCGAGATCGGAGCGGGGAGTAGTCCGGTGGCGGTCTCCGCGCAGCTGGAAGGCCTCAAGAGCGGCGAACTTTACCATTTCCGCCTCGTCGCCAGCAACGCCAACGGCGCTGGAGAGGGCAGCGGTCTGCTCGCGACGCAGGGCGTGGGCTTCGGCATCAAGAGCTTTGAAGTCGGTTTCCTGAACGAAAACGGCACGCCCGACACGCAGGCGGGCTCGCACCCCTACCAGTTCGTTGACAGCTTTGAACTGAACTCGCGCTTCAAGCGTATGGAATCGAATGCTGACTCACCGTACATTCGCCTACCCGAGGGCGTCTTGCGGGATCTCACGGTCGATCTGCCCCCCGGGTTTGTCGGCGATCCCAATGCGACCCCCAAGAAGTGCACTGGACAGGAATTGATTACCTATGGAGATTTCTGTCAGCCCGAAGCGCGCGTGGGCCATTTGACACTGCAGTGGTCAAAAGGGCAGACACCTATAACAGAAATTTCGGATTGGATCTTCAACATGCCGGCCCCCCGCGGTGTGGCTTTGCAGCTCGGCGGCAATTTCACCCTGCCCCTGCTGTATATCAACAACGGGGTGCTTGCCGGCGGCGACTACCCCGTGCAGGCCACGGTGACGGCTGCGCCGACATCGGCGCCCGTTATCAGGAGCAGCGTGGTGATCTCCGGTGTTATTACCCCCTGCGTGCGGGTGCCGGCTGGAAGCGGGAAGTACTCGGAACGCTCGTGCACAGAAACCACCGGCTTCGGGGGTGAATACGAAAAGGAACCTACCCGCAGCAAGCCGTTCCTGACGATGCCGACCGGCTGTCACGGTCCCCTGCGCTCGACGATGGCGGTCGACTCGTGGGAGGAACCGGGTCAGTGGGCGAAGGCGAGTACCGTCACGCACAATTCTGCGGGCTCGCCTGTCTCGCTGACGGGCTGCTCGAAGCTCAAGTTCCCGCCGGAAATCGGCGTCGCGCCGGACAGCAGCGACGCGAGCACATCCTCTGGGCTGACGGTAAACGTCCACGTTCCGCAGAATGCCGCGTTCAACCCCAACGGTCTGGCTGAGTCCTCGCTCAGGGACACGACCGTGACGCTGCCTGAAGGGGTCGCGATCAACCCGTCGGGTGGCGATGGCCTTGAAGCGTGCTCGTCTGACGCCGGCGCATTGCCCGAAGGCGCGCTCGGGAGCCCTGGCGATCAGATCGGCTATAAGGGCCAGGAAGAACTGAACGCCGAATACGAACCGGGCGTGAAGTGGAGCACCTTCACGCCGGAACTATCGAGCCCCGAGGATCCGGGCGTGAATTTCTGCCCGAACGGCTCGAAGATCGGCACAGTCAAGATCAAGACGCCGCTGTTGGAACACGAACTCGAAGGTGCGGTGTACTTGGCGGCTCAGGAAACCAACCCGTTTGGGAGTCTCGTGGCGATGTATATCGTCGCGGAAGATCCTTATTCGGGGAGCTTGATCAAGCTCGCCGGCGAAGTGACGTTGAACCCGCAGACGGGGCAGATCG
The DNA here is from genome assembly GCA_963764915.1 of uncultured Solirubrobacterales bacterium. Taxonomy (GTDB): domain Bacteria; phylum Actinomycetota; class Thermoleophilia; order Solirubrobacterales; family Solirubrobacteraceae; genus Palsa-744. The sequence goes on from CAVXUO010000001.1 coordinate 497,992, forward strand.
TCACGACGTTCAAGAACACCCCCGACGTGCCGTTTGAAAATCTCGAACTGCATTTCTTCGGCGGCGAACGTGCCCCGCTGAGCACGCCGTCGCGGTGCGGGACCTACACGACGACCGCGGTGTTCACGCCGTGGGACGGCAACGGTCCCGTGACCGCGGAATCGTCGTTCAGCATCGAACACGGCCCGAACGGCGGCCCGTGCCCAGGCGCGACCCTGTCGTTCAACCCGTCCGTGAACGCGGGTGCGACGAACATCCAGGCGGGCGCGTTCTCGCCGTTGACGGTCACGGTGAACCGCAAAGACGGCGAACAGAACCTGAAGTCACTCGAAGCGAAACTGCCACCGGGCCTCTCGGGTGTGCTGTCGGGTGTCGAACTGTGCCCCGAACCACAAGCCAATGAAGGGCTGTGCGGGGAAAACAGCAAGGTCGGCGAAGCGACAATCGGGGTCGGTATCGGCAACGATCCGTTCACGGTCACGGGCGGGAAGTTCTATCTTACTGGCCCCTACAACGGCCACGGCAGCTGCACGGTCGGTGAAGCTGGTTGCGCGCCGTTCGGTCTGACGTTCGAGGTGCCCGCGAAGGCCGGCCCGTTCGACCTCGCGAACACGAAGAACAACCATCCCCCGTGCGACTGCGTCCTGGTCAGGGGCAAGATCGAATTGAACCCGCAGACGTCCGCGATCACGATCACCTCAAACCCGCCCGGCACCCCGGACTCGATCCCGACGAGTATCGAAGGGATCCCCCTGGAAATCCAGCACGTCAACGCCACCACCACACGCGGGAACTTCCAGTTCAACCCTACGAACTGCTCGAAGATGGCGCTGACCGGCACGGTGCAGCTCAACGAAGGCGGTTCGAGCACGATCAGTACGCCGTTTCAGGTCACCAACTGCGCCGCGCTGAAGTTCGAACCAAAATTCAGCGTCTCGACGTCCGGGAAGACGAGTCGGACGGCCGGGGCGAGTCTGAGCGCGAAGCTGGCCTACCCGAACGTGCCCCAGGGCACCGACGCGGACATCGCGAAGGTCAAAGTCGAACTCCCTAAGCAGCTCCCCAGCCGCCTGACGACGCTGCAGAAAGCGTGCTCCGCGGGGCAGTTCGAATCGAACCCGGCTGCGTGCCCGGCGGCGTCGAAGATCGGCTACGCGGTCGTGCACACCCCGTTGATCCCGGTGGCGCTGCAGGGCCCCGCGATCTTCGTATCCCACGGTGGCGAAGGATGGCCGAGCCTCGTCCTCGTGCTCCAAGGCTACGGCATCACGATCGACCTTACCGGCAGCACCTTAATCCACAACGGCATCACCAGCACCACGTTCAAGACGGTTCCCGACCAGCCATTCTCGAGCTTCGAACTTACGCTCCCGGAGGGCCCCTACAGCGCACTCACAGCGATCGCAAACCTCTGTACCGCAAAGAGCCTCATGATGCCCACTGAATTCCTCGCGCAGAGCGGCGCGGAGATCAAGCAGAGCACCAAGATCGCCGTTACCGGCTGCCAGAAGGCGAAGAAGACCACCCACAAGAAGAAGCGCAAGCACAGAGCCAAGACTAAGCGCATGCCGCGCAAAAAGGGCAGGCGGAAGTAGCGACTCCCGCCGTCGGTAGGCCCGTGTGCTTAGCGGCCCTATCCCTCGGCGTAGGTGCGCATCGCTTCGACGACGGGTGCGAGCCGTTTGCCTCGGGTGGTGAGGTGGTACTCGACGGTGGGGGGGCTGGAGGGGATTACGGTGCGCTCGACGAGGCCGGCGGCCTCGAGGTCGCGCAGGCGCTCGGAGAGCATGCGGGGTGAGATGCCTGCGACGGCCTCGGCGAACTCGCTGAAGCGGATGGCGCCAGTCAGCGCGGCGTAGATGATCGAGAGCTGCCAGCGCCGCTCCAGGAGGTCCGCCGCGCGGCGGACCTCCTGGGGAACGGGCTGGCATCTACGGGAGCTGGCGGGGGGCATGGCGGTGGTGGGGTTCGCGGTGGCCTGAGCTCTGACGCGTGCCAGCGACGCGCGCCCTAATGGGCGACGACATCGCGGGTGGGCTCCAGTGCCCGGTCGAGCACCTCCTGGACGGTCATCACCGGGTGGAAGCTCATCTGCTCGCGCACCTCCTTGGGGATGTCGTCCAGGTCGCCGCGGTTGCGCTCCGGCAGGATCACGTCGGTGAGACCGGCCGCGTGGGCCGCGAGCACCTTTTGCTTGAGCCCGCCGATCGGCAGCACGCGACCCTGCAGGGTAACCTCACCGGTCATCCCGACGGTGTGCTTCACCGGGCGGCCGCTGAGCAGCGAGGCGAGGGCGGTGACCATCGTGACGCCCGCGGAGGGGCCGTCCTTAGGGATCGCCCCGGCGGGCACGTGCACGTGGAACTCCTGTCCCTCGAACGCGGCCTCGTCGATGCCGATCTCCTCGGCGTGGCCACGCACGTAGGATAGGGCGATGCGTGCCGACTCCTTCATCACGTCGCCCAGCTGGCCGGTGAGCACCAGCCCGCCGCCGCCCGTGCCGCCATTGCTCTTCATCGCGGTGGCCTCCACGAACAGTACGTCACCGCCGGTGCCGGTCACAGCCAGGCCGGTGGCGACGCCGGGGGTGGCGGTGCGCGACGCGGACTCCTGGAAGAACTTCTGGCGGCCCAGCGCCTCGCGCACGGTCTCCAGGTCGATCTCCACCGGAGTGACAGCTGCCTGCTGCGGAGCCGACTCCGCCGTTACGGCAGAGGCCGACTGCTCGCCCGCCTCGGCGTCCGTCGTCTTCGTGACCGCCTCGGCGCCCTCCGCCGGCAGGCTGGAGGCGATCTTGGTGGCGGTCTTGCGCAGCAGCGTACCCAGCTCGCGCTCGAGCGAGCGCACGCCGGCCTCGCGGGTGTACTCGGCGATGATCGTGCGCAACAGCTCGTCGCTGATCTCGACCTCGCCCTGGCGTAGGCCGTTGCGGTCGCGTTGGCGTGGCCATAGGTAGCCCTTGGCGATTGCGAGCTTCTCCTCGGAGGTGTAGCCGTCGAAGCGGATTACCTCCATGCGGTCGAGGAGTGGGCCGGGGATCGTGTCGGCGACGTTGGCGGTGGCGATGAACATCACCTGGCTGAGGTCCAGCTCCACGTCCAGGTAGTGGTCGCGGAAGGAGTGGTTCTGCGCAGGGTCCAGCACCTCGAGCAGCGCCGCGGAGGGGTCGCCGCGCCAGTCGGCGCCGACCTTGTCGACCTCATCGAGGAGGATCACCGGGTTCATCGTGCCGGCGTCGCGCAGCGCGCGCACCAAGCGGCCCGGCAAAGCGCCGATGTAGGTGCGTCGGTGGCCGCGGATCTCGGCCTCGTCGCGTACGCCGCCGAGGGACATGCGTACGAACTCGCGGCCGAGCGCGCGGGCGATCGACTCGCCGATCGAGGTCTTGCCGGTGCCGGGGGGGCCGATCAGCGTGAGGATCGCGCCCGACTTGGGGTCGGCCTCGATGCCGCGGTCCTGGCGCAGCTTGCGCACTGCGAGGTACTCGACGATGCGGTCCTTGACGTCCTCTAGGCCCGCGTGGTCTGTGTCCAGCACCTCGCGCGCCGCGGTGGGGTCGAGGTGCTCCTCCGAGCGCTTGGCCCACGGCAGCGCGATCAGCCAGTCGAGGTAGGTGCGGATCATGCTCGACTCGCCGGTCTGCTCGCCCATCCGCTCCAAACGACCGAGCTCCTTCAGGGCCTGCTTCTCGACTTCCTCGGGCATCCCTGCGGCCTCGATCTTGGTGCGGTACTCGTCCACGATCGAGCCCTCGTCCTCGCCGAGCTCCTTGCGGATCGACTCCATCTGCTTGCGCAGGAAGTAGTCGCGCTGCTGCTTCTCCGCGCCGTCCTGCACGTCCTCGCGGATGCGCTTGCGGACCTGCAGCTCGGCGAGGGACTCGCGCTGCAGGCGCACAGCCATATCCAAGCGGTCGGTGACGTCGAGGGTGCGCAGCAGCTCCACCTTCTGGGCGTAGGAGAGGTTGGGGGAGTAGCCGGCGGAGTCGGCCAGTGGGCCGGGCTCGACGATCGCGCGCAGGAACGCCGCGATCCGTCCGTCGTCGCCGCGCAGCTCGAGGATCTCCTCGACGATCGCGCGGTACTCGCGCTCCAGGTTGCGGGTCCGCCCATCGGCGGGTACCCCGTCGGGGCGCTCCTGCACCTCTACGCGCAACTCGCCGTCAACACCGGTCTGGGCGGCGCCGATCTGCGCGCGGTGCTGGCCGGAGAGCGCGACGGCGCGCCCGCCGCCGGGCAGACGGATGTGGTCCTCGACCTCAGCGACGGTGCCGACCTCGAGGAACTCGTTCTCATGGCGGGGAACGAGCACGACGCGCTCGTCGTCGCCGACGTCCACGGTGAGCGTGATCCCCATGTTCGGGAACACCACGGTGTCATCGAGTGGGATCAGCCGCAGCAGCTTACGCGGCTCGGCCTGAGAGCCGGCATCTACGCGGGGGGTGGGTGTGGGCTGGGACTTGCCGTTATCTGAGCTTGTAGGCATCGGTATACGCTCCATATGAGCTTACGAATTGATAGCTACTATAACAAAGGATCACAGGAGGCGCAAGAGGCACTGCTGGATGAGGTGGTGGGGCGGGTCGAGCCGCCTTCACCGTTCTCGTTGCGCGTGTCGGTGAGCAATGGCGCGCAGCAGCTTCTCGATGTGGTCACGCGCCTGGTCGTCTACCGGCAGGTCTGGCAGTCGTGCGAAGAGCACGTCGGCTTGGACGATCCCCGCGTTGAGCGCCTCGGTGGTGTAGTCCCAGTCGCGGTCGCGGCCGGCGGCGCACTTGGAGAGCACGAGGTCGTGTGCCTCCAAACACCAGGCGACCGCGGTGCGCTCCGACGCCACTCGCGGCGGGATCTCGTGCATGATGAGGCGCTCCTGCCAACCGCGCGGAGCCTTCGCGGTCTCGGGCCCGACACCGTGGGCGTAGTAGCCGTAGGCCAGGTGAAAGGGAGATCCATCCCCGAGTGCGCCGTCGATCAGGTCGGCCGCGTCGGGGTCGTGAAGCGGGTATATGTCTGCCTCCAGAGATTGCAGCATCGACGCTGGAGGATGCCTGCAGGAGCCGAGGATCGCCTGGCTGCCGACGACCACGAGCTCGTCCTGGCCGGTCACCGCCGCGGCGGCCGCGAGGACGTGCTCGAACTCCTGTGGACCCATCTATGCGACCTCGCGCAGGATCCGTCTGCGTTCGGGCTCGCTGAGCAACCCCGCAAATGGCGAGTTCTGGCGCAGGTCGTGGGCCTCTTGGCTCTCATCGACCAGCGCTCGGCGGATCTCCGGGATGGGCCGGTCGAGCAGTTGTTCCCACCGTTCGGCGTACCGCGGGTCGATCCGCTCCTGCGTCCGCCACCGGAACAGTACGTGTCGCGCCTCTTGCACCATTGGCTTGTGCAGTCCTCGCGCGACCGCCCGGTGGTAGGCGAGGCTACGTGCTCGCGCACGGTCGTGAGGGTCTCTTGCGCCATCGCTGTATGCGGCATCGACGCGAAGGCGGCGCGCGGCGTCTCGCCGTCGCGCCATCGTTGGGGCCAGCACGTACCGGCGAGGATGTTCGGTGCGTTCGGCCTGCACAGCCTCGTACAGGTCCAGCAGTGCCGGCACCGGGACCTCGAAGCGGCCGGCAGGCGAGTAGACGACGGGCAGATCGCCCGCTTTGATCCAACGATCCAGCGCCGTGTGGCTGACGCCCAGCACGCGGGCGGCAAACCGGCGCGACACGGTCTCTCCCAGTTCACGCTCCAACGCTGCGCGAACCGCCGCGATGTCGGGATTGCCCGGCAGCTCGAGCCCGGCGCGACGCAGCCGCACGATGTTCTCGAGCAGCTCCTGCTTGCGATTGACTGCACCCATAGCGTGAAAGCATAGCAAAATGAGCTGTCAAAAATCACGGAAAACGGCAATTCAATACCCCGGCGTGCTCGCCGAGGCTCGACACCATGCTCGCCGCCCACCTGAGGGCTTGACATCTGCGAAGCAAAGTGTTACGTTGGGCTCACGGGCCAGTTCTCCCTCTGCAGGGGGCCTGGCGTACATAGGGTCTGGTTGGGGTCATACCGCTTTGTGGTTGACGTCAAGCGCTCGCAGGGTTCGTAGTTGTGGGAGAGGGTCTGGATCAGAGCGATGAGGGAGTTGTTTGAACGTGGTTTCTAGAGGGAGATTCATGAGGGGGATGTGCGCATCAGCCCAGCGGGCTGATGCTAGATGCGCCAGCTTGGCGCTGTCGCATCTCTCTCTCTCTCTCTCTCTCTTCGGCTAGGTCGCTAGCCAAGAGGCCTCCTCGTCGGGCGCATTTGCGCCGGCTTTGCTTCGTCCCCGCGGGAGGTGGGTGCTGAATGCCCGCATCCGCGCGTGTGCGTGTGGGGAAGCGTCCTCGGTCGGTCGAGCGGCGGCCGGTGCGCGGGTCGAGGCGGCCGGTGTTGCCGTTGGACTCACCGCGGGTGCAGGTGGATGAGATTCAGCGTTCGCGGCTGCTGGTCGCGGCGGCGGCGGTGATCGACGAGCTGGGTTACGAGCAGACCTCGGTGGCGCGGATCACCACGCGGGCGCGGGTGTCGCGGCGGACGTTCTATGGGCTGTTCGGTAACCGCGAGGCGTGTCTGGTCGCGTTGCTGGATGAGGTCGCCGGGCGGGTCGAGCGGGAGCTCGCGGCGGCGGGCCTGGAGGGCTTGGCGTGGCGCGAGCGGGTGCGCGGCGGGCTGTGGACGATTCTCTCGTTCCTCGATGGCGAGCCGCTGCTGGCGCGGATCTGTGTGGTGCAGGCGCTGCACGGTGGCCTCGGGGTGCTCGAGCACCGCGAGCAGATCCTCGCGCGTCTGGCCGCGGTCCTTGATGAGGGTCGTCGTGAGGGCCCACGTGGTGAGGAGTGCACGTTGGTGACGGCGGAAGGCCTGGTGGGTGGGGCGCTTGGTGTGGTGTATGCGCGCTTGCGCAACGGCGACCGTCGTCCGTTGGCGGGCCTATTGGACGAGCTGATGGGGATGATCGTGCTGCAGTATCTGGGGTCGCGTGCGGCGCGCCGCGAACAGCAGCGTCCCGCTCCCGTGTCGCGGCCGGCGCCACGTGGCGGGCAGGTTTCCGCGCACGAGGAGAAAGACCCGTTGGACGAGGTGGATATGCGTCTCACCTACCGTACGGCGCGGGTGTTGGAATGCATCGCGGAGCTGGGTGTACGGGGTTCCGCTCCCAGCAATCGCGTGGTCGCCGACGGCGCCGGCGTCACCGACCCGGGGCAGATCTCGAAGCTGCTGCGGCGTCTGGAGCGCCTCGGTCTCGCGGTGAATACCGGCGGGGGCCACCAGAGCGGCGAGCCCAACGCGTGGCAGCTGACGCCGCTGGGTGCGCAGGTCGCGCGGCGCCTCAGCGTTCTCGCCTTCGACCGGGAGCAGACCGCATGACGCGCCACCTCGGATCGATTGACCACTTCACAACCTCGACGAAGGAGAACAAGGTGAAACTAGCAGAGCAGTTCGCGAAGGCCGCCGTTATACGGAAGATCGGGCGCTTCGCGACGCTCCGTGGTCTCCTCCGAGCTCAAGGGAGTGGTGCGCCCGCGCGCGGTCTGGTTGCCGCGGCTCTCCTTGCACTCTGTGTTCTGCTTACGCTCTCCGCCGCCGCCCAAGCCGAACCTCCCAAGCTCATCCTCTACGGATCGTTCAGCGCGCACGAGTCGCGCGCGGTTGGGGTCGCTGTGGAAGGCTCTGGAGACCTGTTCGTGTCGGGTCTCGTAGGGGAAGGGTTTGTCTCCTCGCCGGTGGTCAAGCTCGATCCTTCGGGCAACTTGCTCTCGCCGCCGTCCCCGTTTGGGTCTGCATTCTACTCGGGTGTTGCGGTGAACCCGGCCAACGGCGACGTGTACGTGCTCGGAGAAGAAGCCCTCTTTGATCCCGCGATGATCTTTGTTTATGACCCCAACACGGGCGCATTGCTGTCGTCGTTTGAAGTGCCGGCGTCACGCAATTTCAGCGGCTTCGTCACAGACGTACAGATTGCAGCCGACTCGGCCGGCAACGTGTACGTGCCGATTTCCCCGCAAAACGAGGTGCTCGAGTACAGCCCGAGCGGCACGCTGCTGAAGACCTTCACGGGCTCCGGCGCCGGCGCGCTCAAGGAACCGGCCGGAGTCGCGATTGACTCCTCCGGCGACCTCTGGGTGGCCGATTCCGGCAACAACAGGATCGTGGGGCTCGATTCCAGCGGTGCGTCTGTGGAAGTGAACGGCAAGCCCGTGGAAATCGCGAGCGAAGGCGTGTCGTACGTGGCACTCGACGGGCACGGGGACGTGTTCGCGCTCGTCGAAGACAGCGCGGACCCGTGCGGCAAAATCGGCTCGTCCTGTCCCCATCTCGTCGAGTACAGCTCGGAAGGCAGGCAGCTCGCCGATGTGGGGGCCGGCAGTTTCGGCGAGCCTGAAAGCGAGGGGGCAAATCGCTTCTACAGCATGGTCGCGGTGAATGAAGCGAGCGGGCGTGTATACGTGACCGACGGCCTCAGAGACACCGTCTGGGTGTTCGGGCCTCCCTTAGCGCCTGTGGTCGACAGGGAGCTCACCGCCGAAGTCGGCGCCTCCGAAGCGAAGCTCGGCGCGCTCGTCAAGCCCGGCGGCATCCAGACGAGCTACCGCTTCGAATACGGTCCTACCGGCGCCTACGGCAGCTCGACGCCCTTCCCGGAAGGAAGCGTCGGTGAAGAACTCAAAGCGCGTGCGGTGTGGGCGGCTGCGAGCGGCCTCGCGCCCGGGAGCACCTACCACTACCGTGTCGTGGCGAGCAACGAACTGGGAACGGCCTACGGCCCCGATCAAACCTTCACCACGCCGACCGTCGAACAGGCGGCGTGTCCCAACGAACAGATGCGCGGCGGGTTCGCCGGGAGGTTGCCCGACTGCCGCGCCTACGAGCTTGTGACGCCGCCGGTCAAGAGCTCGTCCCAGTTCGATGCTTTGAGGAAGATGGCGTACACGAGCAAGGCCGCCGCGGATGGCGAAGCGCTCACGCTCACTATCCGGGAACCGCGGCCGGGCGCGCCCACTGGCGGCACAGCATACGTGGCGACGCGTGGCGCAGGCGGCTGGATCGCGGAAGACATCATGCCGCTCGAATCCTATGACGGGGTGGGCTGCGCGGAATACCAATTCGTGTACGCCTACTCGGAACAGGTCACCAAGGACGTGATCCAAGCCGGCGGAGGGTCACGCGCTACCTCGTCCAATAACCACAACGAAGACCCGGAATCGTGCAATCCCGAAGGCCGCCAGGTCGTGAGCGGCGAACCGGTGGGCTACGAAAATCTGCTGGTGCGCGACAACGCGACCGGCACGTACCAACTTGTCAACATCACGCCGCCCGGCGTGAGGCCGGCCGACGCGCACTTCCAGGCCGCCTCCGCGGACGTCAGCCATGTGATCTTCACGGAGACCTCGTCCCTGACCGAAGGCGCGCGGTACGGCGTCGAAAACCTGTACGAATGGGATGAAGGCGCGGTGCGGCTGGTGAGTGTGCTGCCGGACGGCACGGCGGTCCCCGGATCGTTTGCGGCAAAAGCGGAAGTGTCGACCGTGCCCGAACACGAAGGTGTGGTCTCCAGGGACGGCTCGCACGTCCTCTTCACCTACGGCGGCGCCCTCTACGACCGCATCGACGGGCAGCGCACCATCCAGATCGACGAACAGCAGGGTGGGTCAAGCCCCAGCGGTGGCGGCTCCTTCAAGGCCGCCACCCCCGACGGTTCGAAGGTCTTCTTCCTCGACGAAAGCAAGCTCACCCCCGACTCGACCGCAGCCGCGGGCGAACCTGACCTGTACGAGTGCGCGCTGCCCGAAGGCGCGAGCAGATGTGAATTGGCCGACCTCACGGTCGCTGCGGCCGGCGAGCACGCCGACGTGCTCCGCGTCACGCCGCTCGGTGGCCATGACAGCTCCTACGTCTACTTCGTCGCCGAAGGCGTGCTGGCGTCCAACACGAGGGAGATCACGAACGGCGAAGGCAGGACCGTCGTCGAAGGCGCGCAAGCCGGGAAGCAGAACCTGTATCTGTGGAACGGCGAAAAGACGACGTTCATCGGCACCGGCGTCTCCTCCAGCGAACGTTCCGAACCCGAACGTTACGGCATCGAACAGACCTCGCCCGACGGCAAGTGGCTCGCGTTCGAATCGAAAAATAGCCTGACCGGCTACGCGAACGAATCCGCTCCGGAGCTCTTTCTGTACAGCGCCGCCACAGGGCAGCTCGCCTGCGCCTCGTGCAACCCCACGGGCGAACCTCCGTTCGGAGGCGGCGTGGCGCAGCGTGGAGAAGCCCTTGGAGAACTCTACGGACTCTTCCCGAACCGGCACGTGCTCACGGACGCCGGCCAGGTGTTCTTCGAAACGGGGGAAAGCGCTCGTGCCCTCCGATACGAACAGCCAGCTCGACGTCTACGAGTACGAGGGCGGCCACGCGTACCTGATCTCGAGCGGCACTAACTCCTTCCCAACGACCCTGGAGGACGTGAGCGAAAGCGGAAACGACGTGTTCTTCAGCTCGGACCAGCAGCTCGTGCCGCAGGACAACCAGGAAGGGCAGATCGTCACCTACGATGCGCGCGTCGACGGAGGCTTCGCCGAACCGTCCTCCCCGCCGCCGTGCACGACCGCCGACGCCTGCCGCACGCCGGCCCCGCCGCAACCCTCGATCTACGGGGCGCCGGCGAGTCAGACGTTCTCGGGTGTGGGCAATCTCGCGCCGCCTCCACCAACAGTGGTCAAAGTGGTCACGAAAAAGACAGTCAAATGCAAGAAGGGCTTTACAAAGAAGAAAAACAAGTGCGTAAAAAATAAGAAGTCAAAGCGAGCAAAGAAAGCCGGCCACGGCGGGAGGACAAAGTCATGATCGGTCTCGGACGCTCAACAGCAATCAAAACGTTTACGCGGAATAACAACAAGTCAATTCAACCACGCAACGGCCGGCAAGCACGATCGAAAAGAATTTCCACTAACCAGAGTTGCGTAGCTGTAATCTTCGCTACCTTTGTATCTCTTGTTTAATGGCCTCCTCGGCCCTGGCCGAATCCCACCCGAAGATAGGGGAATTCGGCTCGTTCACCAATCCAAATGGCATCGCGGTCGACGAAGCCTCGGGTGACGTGTACGTCGCCGACCTCGGCAGCAGCACGGCCTCCCCGCCGGTCCCCCCGTCGGTCTCCAAGTTCGACGCCGCGGGCGCGCTGATCGAAAGCTGGGGCACGAAAGGACAGCTCACCGGCACGCCCGCCGAATCGTTCTCGTTCCCCTCGCTGTACGGCACCCCCGCCGCGATCGCGGTCGACAACTCGACCAATCCCGCAGACCCGTCGGCCGGCGATCTGTACGTGATGGATGGGGGCCACGGCGTGATCGATAAGTTCAGCCCCGAAGGCAGGTACCTCAGCCAGATGGGTGGCTTCAAAGGCGAACTGCGGGGCGAAGGCGAACTGCTGGGGCTGGGCATCGACGGGAGCGGCACCGTGCACGTCAACCTGAGTCCACGAGATAGTTCCGAGCCAGCGCTGATCGACGAATTCGACGACGCGGCCGTGAATCATCTCATCGCTCACCAGGTATTGAATGGGGAGTTTTGGGCTGCTGGCTCTAATGTCGGTCCTGGCAATCCCTCCGTCCCCCCGGCCCACGGCTTCGCCGTCTCCCCCACGGGCGATGACTACCCGATCTACGAACCGTCGTGCTCGTGTACGCTCAAGTTCGGGCAGAAGCTCTCCCCGCTCGGCCGTGTGGACAGCGGCGAAGCGGGCGACGTCGCGGTGGCTGTCGACCCCGCGACTGGCCACCTCTACGCGGACGATCAGGCCTCCGTGGGCGAGTGGGACACGGGCGCGATGAACCGCAACAGCGTGAACGGTTACAGCAGCGCAGCGGCCCCTGGCCAAGCCGCTGGCACGCTCGTCGCGCGCTTCGGCTCGCTCGAGCTTTCGGGGACTTCGGGCCAGGGCGGGATCGCCGTCGACGGCGCGACAGGGGACGTGTACGTCGCCAACCCCGCAAACGGCAAGGTCTACGTCTTCGCGAGCGATGCCCCGGCCGTGACAGTCAGCGAACCGGCGGACGTGACCAGGGAAGCCGCGAGCCTGAGCGGCATGGTCGATCCGCGCGGTGCCGCCGTCAGCTCGTGTGAATTCGAATACGGCCTCACCGACGAATTCGGAAACGGCTCCTACAACCACAGGGTCCCCTGCAAGCAGACGCCGGCGCAGATAGGAGCGGGAAGCAGCCCTGTGGCGGTCTCCGCGCAGCTCGAAGGCCTCGTGCCCGGCGAACTCTACCATTTCCGCCTCGTCGCGACCAACGCCAATGGCGCGGGGGAGGCCAGCGGTATGCTTGCGACGCAGGGCGTCGGCTTCGGTATCAAGAGCTATGAAATCAGCTTCCGAAACGAAAACGGCACGCCCGACACGCAGGCGGGCTCGCACCCGTATAAGTTCGAAGACCTCTTCACGCTGAACTCGCACTTCAAGCGCGAGGAATCGAACGCTGACTCACCGTATATTCGCCTCCCCGATGGCGTCTTGCGCAATGTCAAGATCGATCTGCCCCCCGGCTTCGTCGGCGACCCCAATGCGCCCTTCCAGAAGTGCAGCGGACAGGAACTGCGTGGTGAACAGAACGCAGAATTCTGTTCACCCTCAATGGACGTGGGCGAGCTGAACCTGAAATGGTCAGAAAATGCGACTCGTCAACCATCGCTCAAAAGCCCCCTCTTTGCCATGGCGCCCGTGCGCGGCGTGGCTTTGCAGCTCGGCACCAATTTCTTCTTGCCACTGCTGTATATCAACAGTGGCGTTCTCGCGGGCGGCAATTACCCCGTGCAGGTGACGGTGACGGAAGCGCCGACGACGGCGCCCGTCATCAGTAGCAAGGCGGTGCTCTCCGGTGTTCTTGAGCCCTGCGTGAAAGTGCGGGAAGGCAGTAGCGGTAAGTACAACGACTATGGGTGTACAGAAGAAATCTCCAGTGGTGGCCTCTACGAAAGGGGATCGGGCCCCGGGAAAGCCTTCCTGACGATGCCGACGGGTTGCCATGGTCCCCTGGGCTCGACGATGGAAGCCGAGTCGTGGGAAGAACCGGGCAAGTGGGCGAAGAAGAGCGCGGTCACGCACAACGCCGCGGGCACGCCCGTCTCGCTGACGGGCTGCTCGAAGCTCAAGTTCCCGGCGGAAATCAGCGTCAAGCCGGACAGCAGCAACGCCAGCACGTCCTCGGGGCTGACGGTGAACGTCCACGTCCCACAGACCGCCGCGCTCAACCCCAACGGCCTGGCGGAGTCGGCGCTGCGCGACACGACGGTGGCACTGCCCGAAGGGGTCGCGATCAACCCGTCGGGTGGCGATGGCCTTGAAGCGTGCACCTCCGAACCGGCAGCGCTCACGGCGGGTGCGCTCGGTAGTCCTGGTGATCAGATCGGCTACAAGGGCCAGGAAGAACTGAACGCCGAATACGAACCTGGCGTCAACTGGGACACCTTCACGCCAAACGTGGCGAGCCCGCTTGCGCCGGGGTCCAACTTCTGCCCGGACGGTTCGAAGGTCGGCACTGTGAAGATCAAGACGCCGCTGCTCGAACACGAACTGGAAGGCGCCGTCTATCTGGCGACGCAGGACTCAAACCCGTTCGGGAGCGTGATAGCGATGTACATCGTTGCGGAAGACCCCTATTCGGGGAGCTTGGTCAAGCTCGCGGGCGAAGTGTCGTTGAACCCGCAGACGGGGCAGATCGTCGCGACGTTCAAGAACACACCCGACGTGCCGTTTGAAAACCTCGAACTGCACTTCTTCGGTGGGGAACGCGCACCGCTGGCGACACCGTCGCGATGCGGGACCTATACGACGACGGCGGTCTTCACGCCGTGGGACGGCAACGGTCCCGTGACCGCGGAATCGTCGTTCAACATCGAACACGGCCCGAACGGGAGCCCGTGTCCCGGTGCGAGCCTGCCGTTCAGCCCAACGGTGAACGCGGGTGCGACGAACATTCAGGCGGGTGCGTTCTCGCCGTTGACGGTGACGGTGAACCGTAAAGACGGGGAACAGAACCTGAAGTCGATCGAAGGGAAACTCCCACCGGGCCTGTCCGGTGTGCTGACGGGGGTCGAACTGTGCCCCGAACCGCAGGCCAACGAAGGCCTGTGCGGGGAAAACAGCAAGGTCGGCGAAGCGACGATCGGTGTTGGTATCGGCAACGACCCGTTCACGGTCACCGGCGGGAAGTTCTATCTCACCGGCCCCTATAACGGTCACGGCAGCTGCACGGGCGGCGAAGCGGGTTGCGCGCCGTTCGGTCTGACGTTCGAGGTGCCTGCGAAGGCCGGCCCGTTCGATCTGGCGAACACGAAGAACAACCACCCCGCGTGCGACTGCGTGGTTGTCAGGGGCAAGGTCGAATTGAACCCGCAGACCGCGGCGATCACGATCACCTCCAACCCACCCGGATCACCGGACTCGATCCCGACGAGTATCGAAGGGATCCCCCTGGAAATCCAGCACGTCAACGCCACCACCACACGCGGAAACTTCCAATTCAACCCAACCAACTGCTCGAAGATGTCCCTCACCGGCACGGTGCAGCTGAACGAAGGCGGCACGAGCACGATCTCAACGCCGTTCCAGGTCACCAACTGCGCCGCACTGAAGTTCGAACCCAAATTCACGGTCTCGACATCCGCCAAAACAAGCCGCACCGGCGGGGCGAGCCTGACCGCGAAGCTGGCCTACCCGAACGTGCCGCAAGGCACCGACGCGGACATCGCGAAGGTCAAAGTCGAACTCCCCAAGCAACTCCCCAGCCGCCTGACGACCCTGCAGAAGGCATGCACCGCCGGACAGTTCGAAGCGAACCCGGCTGCGTGCCCGGCGGCGTCGAAGATCGGTTACGCGGTCGTGCACACCCCGTTGATCCCGGTCCCGTTGCAGGGCCCCGCGATCTTCGTCTCCCACGGTGGCGAAGCGTTCCCGTCGTTGACGCTCGTGCTGCAGGGCTACGGGATCACGATCGATCTCGTCGGTACGACCGACATCAAGAATGGGGTTACCTCGACGACGTTCAAGACCGTGCCCGATCAGCCGTTCTCGAGCTTCGAACTGACGCTCCCCGAGGGCCCCTACTCCGCGCTCACAGCCCCTGGGAATCTCTGCACCGCCAAGAGCCTCACGATGCCCACGGAATTCGTGGCGCAGAACGGCGCTGAGCTCAAGCAGAGCACCAAGATCGCCATCACCGGCTGCCCTAAGGCCAAGAGGACCGTGCACAAGAAGAGGCACAAGCACAAGGCCAAGCACCGAAAGCGGAAGGCGGTAGGTCGTTCGCGCTGAGGAAATCTCTGGGGTGGATACGCTGCGGCGCCAGCTCGTCGAATCCGCCCAGCGTGTGACAGGGCGCGGAGGCCCATCGGCGGCAGCGGCCGGTCGGAGTCGGGATAGGCTGAGAAGTCAACCGAGCAGCTGGTAAGGCACGTTGAGCGCGCGGTAGGTGCGCTCGGCTCGTTTGTCGCGTGTGAAGAGCTCTAGGTCGTGCTCCAGCGCGGTCAGGGCGATCAGCCCGTCGTAGGTCGCTCCGCCGCTGACGCCGGCGGCGGCGAGGCGGCTGGGCGCCTTCGCGTATGTGCTCGCGTCCAGCGTGGCGTACGCGGCTGTCAGGCGTTTGTCGAGTACGGCGGCGGCGGTTTTTGCGTCCACGCGATGTGGCGCCGGCAGCCGTGTGAGGACGCTGTAGGTCTCGGCGGCGGCGTGCGCGATCGTGGTTTTGCACCGGGCCAGCGCGTCGGCCGCGGTTGCGTGTGCCGGATGATCGCTCAGGAGCGCGGCGATCGTGACGCTGCTGTCGGCCGCTTTTCTCACCAGCGCTCGCGCACGGCTTCGAGCGTGCGGCGCACACCCTCATCCGTGATCGGCGTGCCGGTGGCGGCGATCGAAGGCCCATAGGGTCCGGTGATCAGTTCGGCCGGCTTTTGGGGCACCGAGAGCTCGAGGTGCCCGTCGACGACTTCGATCTCCAGTGCCACGTCGGGCGAGAGCCCGAGCTCATCGCGTAGCGGCTTGGGCACCACCACCCGGCCCACGCTGTCGATTGACACTTGCATGGTAGGAGCATACCATAACAATGGCATCTGCCGAGATGGTGACTCGGGGAGGCGGGGGGCTGTTGTTGACGGCAAGCTGCGGTGGCCGTACACGGGCTCACCTGAGGGCTTGACATCTGCGAAGCAAAGTGTTACGTTGGGCTCACGGGCCAGTTCTCCGCTGCAGGGGGCCTGGCGTACATAGGGTCTGGTTGGGGTCATACCGCTTTGTGGTTGACGTCAAGCGCTCGCAGGGTTGCTGTTGTGGGAGAGGGTCTGGATCAGAGCGATGAGGGAGTTGTTTGAGCGTGGTTTCTAGAGGGAGATTCATGATAGGGATGTGCGCGTCGGCCCGTGGGGCTGATGCTAGATGCGCCAGCTTGGCGCTGTCGCATCTCTCTCTCTCTCTCTCTCTCTTCGTCTAGCGGTCTAGTCGAAGAGGCTCCTCGTCGGGCGCATTCGCGCCGCCTTTTCGTCGTCCCCGCGGGGGGTGGGTGCTGAATGTCCGCTTCCGTGCGTGTGGGGGAGCGTTCTCGGCCGGTCGAGCGGCGTCCGGCGCGTGGGTCGAGTCGGCCGGTGTTGCCGTTAGAGGCGCCGCGTGTGCAGGTGGATGAGATTCAGCGTTCGCGGCTGCTGGTCGCGTCGGCGGCGGTGATCGACGAGTTGGGTTATGAGCAGACTTCGGTGGCGCGTATCACTGCGCGGGCGCGGGTGTCGCGGCGGACGTTCTATGAGCTGTTCGGCAACCGCGAGGCGTGTCTGGTGGCGCTGCTGGACGATGTGGTCGAGCGGGTCGAACGGGAGCTTGAGGCCGCGGGCCTGGAGGGCTTGGCGTGGCGTGAGCGTGTGCGTGGTGGGCTGTGGACGATTCTCTCGTTCCTCGACGGCGAGCCGGTGCTGGCGCGGATCTGTGTGGTGCAGGCGCTGCACGGTGGCCCTGGGGTGCTCGAGCGCCGTGAGGAGATTCTCGCGTGTCTGGCTGCAATCTTGGATGGGGGTCGTCGGGAAGGCTCGCGTGGTGAGGAGTGCACGTTGGTGACGGCGGAAGGCCTGGTGGGCGGGGCGCTTGGCGTTGTGTATGCGCGCTTGCGTAACGGCGATTGCCATCCGTTGACCGGGCTGTTGGAGGAGTTGATGGGGATGATCGCGCTGCAGTATCTGGGGTCGCGCGCCGCGCGTCGTGAACAGCGGCGTCCTGCTCCTGTGACGCGCCCAGCGCCGCCGAGCAGCGTGCCGGTTTCTGCGCACGCGGAGAGCGATCCGTTGGATGAGGTGGATATGCGTCTCACCTACCGCACGGCGCGGGTGTTGGAATGCATCGCGGAGCTGGGTGGGCGGGGTGCCGGTCCCAGCAACCGAGCGGTCGCGGAGAGCGCGGGGGTCAGCGACCCTGGGCAGATCTCGAAGTTTTGCGGCGTTTGGAGCGCCTCGGTCTCGCGGTGAATACCGGCGGGGGCCACCAGAGCGGTGAGCCGAACGCGTGGCAGCTCACGCCGCGCGGGGAGAAGTTGGAGCACGCGATGCGCGTCCCGGCCGCGCTTACGGGTCGAGTGTTCGAGCGCTCTTCATTACCTAAATCCAACCACGCGTGCGTAGCGCCGAGCGCCGGCACGTTTGACTCCCTGAAGGAGGGATGACCGATGCTCTCAGGCATACGCAGGCGGGGCCATGTGACCCCGGGCACCGTGATCGCGACGCTCGCGCTGGTGTTCGCCATGTCCGGTGGCGCATACGCCGCCTCCCACTACCTCATCACCTCGACCAAGCAGATCAGCCCGAAGGTGCTCAAGTCGTTGAAGGGCAAGACCGGTCCCGCCGGTCCCACTGGATCTACCGGTCCGGCAGGCGCTGCCGGCGTCGGCACCGCGGGAGCTGCGGGTCCGCTGGGTCCCGCGGGCGCGGCGGGCGTCAAAGGCGAAAACGGTGCGACAGGCGCCGCCGGAGTGAGCGTCACGAGTAAGGCGTTGGGGAAAGGGACCGTCGGGTGCCCCGAAGGCGGTACTGAATTCACCGCGGCTGAAAACAAGAAAACGACCGCGTGCAACGGCTCGCCGTGGACCGTGGGCGGGACGCTACCGTCGGGCCAGACCGAGACAGGCACATGGGCAACAGTCTATGCCGCCGCAGCCGAAGGCGACCCCATGGCATCCCCGATCTCCTTCACGATTCCACTAGAAGTAGCACCGACACCAAACTACATACCATCTGGCGAATCACCACCCACTGGTTGCAGTGGCACACCCGCAAAACCAGAAGCGGCACCCGGTAACCTCTGCGTCTTCGCTGCCGCCGAGCACAAGGGAAAGGCGCTCGTAGAAGGCAGCTATCTACTAGAAACATCGACAACAGGAAGCCTCGTAGCCATCGCAGCCACAGAAGCAAACACAACAGTCCTCGCATACGGCACCTGGGCGGTAACAGCCAAATAAAAAGACCACAACCCCACCGGGCTGCGGGACAAACACACCCCGCAGCCCATCACCAAAATCACACAGCAGGTAAGCCTTCGGGTTGGCACATGATGGTGTTTGGATCTGACTCTGGAATGTGAGGAGACTGGGAGATGAGAAGCTTCGGCGTTTGTTTGTGCATGCTGGCCGCTTGCGCGTTGCTGTCCAGCGCCCCGGCGCTCGCGAAGGAGGTGCACGTGTATGAGTCCTCGTTTGGTAGCGAAGGTGCGGGTCCGGGGCAGTTCATCAAACCTCGTGGTGTGGCTGTAAATAGCTCTACGCATGAAGTGTATGTCGTCGACAGCGGCAATAATCGCGTAGAGAGGTTCAACTCGAGTGGAACGTTTGTCGGCGAATTCAACGGGGCCGCTGCGCCGACGGGGCGTTCTCGCAGCCGACTGAAATCGCCGTCGATAACTCGACTAGCCCGCTCGACCTGTCCAAGGAAGACGTGTATGTGGTGGACAGCGGTCACGATGTCGTCGACAAGTTCAGTCCCAGCGGCACCTATGAAGGACAGTTGACCGGGACGCCAAGCAGCGTGTTCAAACCAGAAAGCATTGAAAGCGAGAGTATCCCAGGCGTGGCGGTCGATCCGAACGGTATGGTGTGGATCATCCAGGACATTAGATTCTACACCAACCACGAATATGAAACCGTCGGCTACATCGACAATTTCAGCGACGCGCAGCCGAACCAGTATATCTCCGCGCGCACGGACAAGCCCTACGGACAGGCGGAGGAAGGCCTAGCGGTGGATGGCGAAAATAGCTTCTATATTCACGGGGGCGGGAGCTTTGTGAAGCTGAACAGCTCCGGCGAAACACTGAGCAACCCTTTTAGCGGCGACGAACAGGCACATGTGGTCGCGGTTGATCCGGTCGGCCAGGAGGTCTATCTCGACAACCAAGGTTTAGCGAAACTACGATCGAAGCGTTTAGTTTGAGTGGTGTGCCGATCGAGAGCTTTGGCTCCGGGCATCTCGTCCAGAACAATGTCGGCCAGACCGTCGGTGGTGTGGCGGTCGACGCGAGCGACGGCAACGTGTATGCGACCGACCGATCTCAGAATGACGTATCGGTGTTTGATGCGATTGTGTTGCCGACCGTGATCCCGCCGCTGCCGAGCGAACAGTCGCCGCGTAGTGTGACGCTGAACGGCACGGTGGACCCGGAGGGATCGTCTGTGACCTCGTGTGTGTTTGAATACGACACGAGGGGGTATAAGGAAGGCGAAGGTGCTCATGGCACGAGTGTGCCGTGTGAAACGGCTGGGGGTATATCGATTGGTGGGGGTACCGGGCCGGTGGTGGTCAGCGCGCGCTTGTCCGGTCTGACTCCGGAGACCAGGTACGACTATCGGCTGGTGGCTGAAAACTCTGCTCATATCCCGAGTGTGACCGCGAATCAGGTATTCACGGCCGGCCCGGTTTTGGGCGGGGAGTCCGTCAGTGATGTCGCGTCGAGCAGCGCGACGTTGGAGGATTCGATCGATCCAAACGGTGCGGATACGCACTATTACATTCAGTATGGTCCGACGTCGGCGTATGGGTCGTTTGCGCCGGTGTCCGCTCCGGGCGTGGACCTCGGCGAAAGCGTTGGTGCGCAGAGCATCAGTATCCACTTGCAGGGTCTACAGGCCGGCACTACTTACCATTACAGTTTCGTCGCTATGCAGGACGGTGAAGCGTTTGCTGAACCGGATCGTGTTTTCGCGACGCAGAGTGGGGGCGCGTCGGGTGGGTCGGGTACGTTGGCTGATGGGCGGGCGTGGGAATTGGTGTCTCCGCCGAACGCAGGCGGCGCGCTCCTGGAATTGACCGAAGATGGTGGTCAGGTGCAGGCTGCGAGTGACGGTAGCGCGATCACGTATATCGGGGAGGGCTGCCATCGGTCGATCATTCCCGGAAGGAAACCTGACCTATCGCGCAGATCCTTTCGCGGCGTGGCGCGGCGGGGGGCTGGAGTCGCAGGGGATCTGACGCTCCCCAGCCGTCTACCCGAAGACGGGGTCCCCGCAGAAGAGCTCTTTGCAGTTCTCCTTCAACTACCACCTGTTCTCACCGGATCTCTCGCTCGCTATGGTCGAACCAGCAGGCAGCTCGGGACACCGCCGTTGGCTCCCGGTGTGAGCGAACGAACACTGTATTTGCGCGACGACACGACCGGCGCGTTCTTGCCGCTCGTGACTCCGGCGAACGTGCCCGAAGGAACAAAGATCGACAGCGAAAGCCTTGAAAGCCCTACCGGAGCGAACCCGGACCCGAAGTGGCAGCTGCATTTCCTTGCCGCGACCCCCGACCTCAGCCACGTCATCTTCAAGACACCCGCGGCATTGACGCCGGAAGCAATCGACGAAGAAACAGTAAGAAAGGCAGCCACGAACCGACGGAACTGGGTTCAATCGAATTTGTATGAGTGGGATACGGCGGGCTTGGCAGCTCGTGAATGTCCTACCGCCGCCGGGCAATGAAGTAGCTCATGGCCGCGCCGCGAAAAATGTGCCGGCTGTGAGGCTTGCCGGTATGAGTCGACGCTGGTGGTCTTGCTCGTGGTGGTGTCGCAGCGGAGTGTGTCTGTTGATGGGCGGCGTGTCGCGTGGACGTGGGGCGAACCGTATCGGAAAGAAGGGCTGGAAATCTATAGGGGTTTGTATGTGCGTGACATGGTCGAAGAACGAACGGTGCGTATCGGTGGCGCGAGCGCCGAATACCAGACGATGAACAGCGAAGGCTCGAAGATCTTCTACGTGGAAAACGGCGACCTTCACGTATATGACTGGGGCAGCGAAACAGACACCGATTTGACGGCCAAGCACGGCGCCGGCGAACCGAACGCGGGCGTCCAGCCCCTCGTCTCGGGGGTAAGCGAAGATGGCGCTTACGTGTATTTCGTCGCCACGGGTGTGCTTGCGCGAGTGGCGGTGTCAGCGGCGAGGACAACATGTACCTTCTGCACGACACCGGCAATGACTGGAGCACCACATATATAGCGACGCTGCCCATCCAGAGATGCGCCCAGCTGGAATGCCGAAAATGACAGTGTGCCGTTCCTTACGGGTGTTAGTGAGCGCGTCTCACCGGACGGTAGCTATTTCGCGTTCATGTCGCAGCGAGTCGCTGACCGGCTATGACAACACCGACGCGGTGAGTGGCGAACCGGACGAGGAGGTCTACCTCTACGACGCGCAGGCAGGAAAGCTGGTATGCGCCTCGTGTGATCCGACGGGTGCGCGACCCGTCGGCGTCTTGGACGAAGGCAGTGGCGGGTTGGGGCTACTGGTGGACCGCGGCAGGGCATGGACCGCGAAACCAGTCGAGCGGAGGGCAACTGCAGATTCAATCACTGGTTGGCTGGGAGTGTGCCGGGCTGGGATAACCTCGGCGAACGAGCCCGCGACGTATCAGCCGCGCTATCTCTCTGACAGTGGCCGCTTGTTCTTCGACAGTCCCGATGGGCTGGTCGCACAGGACACAAACGGCCTCGAGGACGTATATGAGTATGAGCCCGAAAACGTCGGCGATTGCACCAACACGACAGCTTCGGCGAAAGACGTATACGTAAAGGAACTTGCCGGCCATCCCGTCGGCGGGTGCGTCGCGCTGATCTCGTCGGGTACCTCAAGTTCTGAATCGGCATTCTCTGACGCCAGCGAAAACGGTGACGACGTGTTCTTCACGACCACGAGCAGGCTCGTCGGCGAAGACTACGACAAGGGCTACGACGTCTACGACGCGCACGTCTGTACGAGCACGGTCCCCTGCATGCAGGCGCCGGTCGCACCGCCCCCATGCAACTCGGGCGACTCCTGCAAGGTAGCGCCCACACCCCAGCCGGAACTGTTCGGTGCGACGCCGAGCGCGACGTTCAATGGGGCCGGCAACGTTGCCCCACCCACGAGCGCAGTAGTAACGCCAAAGTCGCTGACGAACGCCCAGAAGCTGGCACTTGCGCTACGCGCCTGTCGCAAGCAAAATAGCAAGCAGCGCCGTGCCTGCGAACGAAAAGCACGCAAGCACTATTCACCTGGGCGGGCCGGTAAGGCCGCGACCAGGGCGAACGAGAGGAAGGCGTCATGAGTATGGTTTCTTTTGCGGAGAGCGCTGCTTGTGAGTGTCGCGCTCGCGGCGTTTGGGGGGAATGTTCGGTGGTGGTGGCGTGGCTTTGGCGGCGGAGCCTTGGTGGCATGTGAACACGATCTCGGCGCCCGCGAGCCAGCCCGGCGGTGAAAGCCGGCTTGTTCTCGAAGTCACGAATCTCGGGGACGCGCCCGTGAACGGGTATGTGAATCCGGTGAAGATCGTCGATACGTTGCCGGCTGGTGTTCTTGCGACGCATGTGTACGGCGAAGGCGGCGGTAACAGTACCGTCGGCGTCAATGGCGTGAGGGAAATAATTCACTGTGCGATCGTGTCGCGGATCGTGACGTGTACGTATCAGGGCCCGTTGTTTGCCTACGAACGCTTCATGATCGCGATCACGGTCCAGGTCGAACCAGGGGCCGGGACTGGGGCGAGCGAAGTAGACGTGACCGGTGGAGGCGCGCCGCCGGTGGTATGGCGTCGTGCGCTTGCGTTGGGGGGGTCCTCCGGCGGCGTTTGGCGCGGAAAACTATGAATTGACGCCCGAAGAAGAGGGTGGCCTGCCCGATACGCAGGCGGGGTCCCATCCGTTTCAGTTGACGACGACGCTGACGTTCAACAACAAGGCGGTGCCGGTCTTCAACTACCAGCACAAAGAAGTGCTGCCGGAAGTGCAGCCGGTCGCGCTGACGAAGGATCTGCGCTTAAACCTCCCCCGGGCTTGGTGGGTAACCCGACGCCGCTGCCGATGTGCAAGCTGTCGTTGTTTTTGAATCCGACAGCGTCAGAAAAATGTCCGGATGACACGGTCCTCGGTGTCGCGACGCCGATCGTGACGAACATAAACATCGTCCCATATGTCCCGTTGGCGTTGACGGTACCGTTGTACAACGTCGAACCGTCGGTGGGTGAGCCGGCGCGCTTCGGGTTCGAGACGCCGCTCGGGCCGGTGATCCTGGACACGTCGGTGCGTACCGGCGGAGACTACGGCGTCGTCGTGACGGTGCCGGACCTTCCCGACGATCTCGGTTTCGTCGGCACGCAGGTGACGTTCTGGGGTGTCCCCGCCGATCCGCGGCACGACACCACCCGCGGCGCATGCCTGGAGGAGTACGAAGGCAACATTCTGGCTGGTTCTATAAAGCAATGGGAATTCGCGTGCCCCGTGCAGGAAAAGCCGCAGCCGTTTTTGATCATGCCGACGTCGTGCACCGGGCCGCTCGTGACGAGCGTCGAAGGCGACTCGTGGGAAGCCGTCGGGGAGTTCTCGTCGCCGAAGCAGTACACGTTCTCCAACAGTGCGGGTGAACCGATCGGCCAGGACGGGTGCAACCGCTTGAGCTTCGACCCGTCGATCAGCGTCGCACCGGACGGGCAGCAGGCAAGCACCCCTACAGGGCTGACGGTGGGTGTGCATGTCGATCAGGACGCGAGCCTGAACCCGACAGGGCTGGCGGAGTCTACGGTGAAGGACACGACCGTGACGTTGCCTGCGGGCGTCGCGTTGAACCCCGCCGGCGCGGATGGCCTGTCTGCCTGCTCGATGAGTCAGATCGGCCTGGATAGTCCGGCAGAACAGGCGTGTCCGGAATCCTCGAAGGTGGGGACGGTTGAAATCAAGACGCCGCTGTTGCCGAACCCGCTTGAAGGCGCGGCGTATTTGGCGGCGCAGAACGCGAACCCGTTCGGGAGCTTGGTCGCGCTGTACCTAGTCGCGAAGGATCCCGTGTCTGGCGTGCTCGTGAAGCTCGCGGGCGAAGGTCGACACCACGGACCGGAACGGGTCAGCTCGTCTCGACGTTCAAGAAACACCGCAGCTGCCGTTCGAAGACCTGAACTGCATTTCTTTGGCGGCTCACGGGCGCCGCTGGGGACCCCCGCGCTATGCGGCACTTACACGACGACGGCGTCGATCGCGCCGTGGTCGGGCAACCCGGCTGCGGAAGCGCCTCGCGAATTCCAGATCACGAGCGGTCCGAATGGAGCCCCGTGTGCGGAATCCGCTGCCGTTCACCCCGCGTCTGACGAGCGGCAGCCTGAACATCCAGGCCGGGGCGTTCTCGCCGTTCACGATGACGATGAGCCGCGAAGATGGCCAGCAGAACCTGAAGGCGATCGAAGCTGAAGATGCCGCCGGGCTCTCGGGAATGCTGTCGGGCGTGAACTGTGCGGCGAACCGCAGGCCAATGCAGGGACGTGCGGCCCGGAAAGCGAGATCGGGGAAACGACGGTCGGCGTCGGGCTGGGCGGTAACCCATTCACGGTCGACGGGCGGGAAGGTCTACATCACCGGCCCCTACAACGGGACGGTAGCTGCACGGTGCGGGGAAGCGGGGTGCGCGCCGTTCGGCTTGTCGATCGTGGTGCCCGCGAAAGCGGGCCCGTTCGACCTCGCGAACACGCAGGACAACCACCCCATGTGACTGCGTGGTCGTCAGCGCAAGATCGAACTGAACCCCGACGACCGCGCGATCACGATCACCACCAACCCACCCGGACCCGTACACGATCCCGCACGAGCATCGAAGGGATCCCCCTGCAAATCCAGCACGTCAACGTCACGACCACAGGCCCGGATTCACATTCAACCCAACCAACTGCACCAGATGGCGATCACGGGCAGCCTGCAGCACAACGAAGGCGCCACCAGGGCGATCTCGATACCATTTCAGGTCACCAACTGCGCCGCGCTGAAGTTCGAACCCAAATTCACGGTCTCGACAGCGGCGAAAACAAGCCGAGCGGCCGGTGCGAGCCTGACCGCGAAGCTGGCCTACCCCAACGTGCCGCCATGGGCACCGACGCGAATATCGCCAAGGTCAAAGTCGAACTCCCCAAGCAACTACCCTCGCGCCTGACGACGCTGCAGAAAGCGTGCCCCTCCGCGCAGTTCGAAGCGAACCCGGCGGCGTGTCCCGCGGCGTCGATAGATCGGCTACGCGGTGGCACACCCCGTTGATCCCGGTCCCGTTGCAGGGACCCGCGATCTTTGTATCCCACGGCGATGAAGGATGGCCGAGCCTCGTCCTCGTGCTCCAGGGGTACGGCATCACGATCGACCTCACCGGCACGCACCTTGATCGCATAAGCCGGGATCACCAGCACCACGTTCAAGACGGTTCCCGACCAGCCGTTCTCGAGCTTCGAACTGACCCTCCCCGAGGGCCCCTACTAGCGCCCTCACAGCGATCGGGAATCTCTGCACCGCCAAGACCCTCACGATGCCCACCGAATTCATCGGGCAGAACGGCGCCGAGCTCGAGCAGACCACCAAGATCGCCGTCACCGGCTGCCCGAAGATCAAGAAGACCACCCACAAGAAGAAGCACAAGCACAAGGCCAAGAACACGCACAAGCGCAAGCAGCGCAAAAAGAGCAGGCGGAAGTAGGAAGTAGCGACTCTCGCCGTCGGTAGGCCCGTGTGCTTCGCGGGCCTACCCCTCGGCGTAGGTGCGCATCGCTTCGACGACGGGCGCGAGCCGCCGGCCGCGCGGGGTGAGGTGGTACTCGACGGTGGGGGGGCTGGAGGGGATCACGGTGCGCTCCACGAGTCCGGCGGCCTCGAGGTCGCGCAGGCGCTCGGAGAGCATCCGGGGTGAGATGCCCCCCACGGCCTCGGCGAACTCGCTGAAGCGGATGGCGCCGGTGAGCGCGGCGTAGATGATCGAGAGTTGCCAGCGCCGCTCCAGGAGGTCCGCCGTACGGCGGACCTCCACGGGAACGGGCTGGCATCTACGGGAGCTGGCGGGGGCCATGGCTGTGGTGGGGTCGCTGGTGGGGTCCGTGGCGGGCGGGGCTCCCGGGAGTGCCGATGATGAGAGCCCGAGCGCTCAGGGCCTTAGTGGGCGACGACATCGCGGGTGGGCTCCAGCGCCCGGTCGAGTACCTCTTGGACGGTCATCACGGGGTGGAAGTGCATCTGTTCGCGCACCTCCTTGGGGATGTCGTCCAGGTCGCCGCGGTTGCGCTCCGGCAGGATCACGTCGGTGAGACCGGCCGCGTGGGCGGCGAGCACCTTCTGCTTGAGTCCGCCGATCGGTAGCACGCGGCCCTGCAGGGTAACCTCGCCGGTCATCCCTACCGTGTGCTTCACGGGGCGGCCGCTCAGCAGCGAGGCGAGGGCGGTGACCATCGTCACGCCGGCGGAGGGGCCGTCCTTGGGGATCGCTCCGGCGGGGACGTGTACGTGGAACTCCTGTCCCTCGAACGCGCTCTCGTCGATGCCGATCTCCTCGGCGTGGCCACGGACGTAGGAGAGGGCGATGCGTGCGGACTCCTTCATTACGTCGCCGAGCTGGCCGGTGAGCACCAGTCCGCCGCCGCCGCCCGAGCCGCTGCTCTTCATCGCGGTGGCCTCCACGAACAGCACGTCTCCGCCGGTGCCGGTCACGGCCAGGCCGGTGGCGACGCCCGGGGTCGCGGTGCGCGACGCGGACTCCTGGAAGAACTTCTGGCGGCCGAGCGCCTCGCGCACGGTCTCCAGGTCGATCTCCACCGGAGTGACCACGGCTGCCTGCTCCGGGGCTGCCTCCGCCGTCGAGGCCACGGCCGGCTGCTCGCCTGCATCGGCGTCCGTCGTCTCCGCGACGGTCGGCTCAGCGCCCACCGCGTCGGCGGCCGGCTCTGTGCCCTCCGTCGGCAGCGAAGAGGCGATCTTGGTGGCGGTCTTGCGCAGGAGTGTGCTGAGCTCGCGCTCGAGTGAGCGTACGCCCGCCTCGCGGGTGTACTCGGCGATGACGGTGCGCAGCAGCTCGTCGCTGATCTGCACCTCGCCCTCGCGTAGGCCGTTGCGGTCGCGCTGGCGTGGCCATAGGTAGCCCTTGGCGATCGCGAGCTTCTCCTCGGAGGTGTAGCCGTCGAAGCGGATTACCTCCATGCGGTCGAGCAGTGGGCCGGGGATCGTGTCGGCGACGTTGGCGGTGGCGATGAACATCACCTGGCTCAGGTCCAGCTCCACGTCCAGGTAGTGGTCGCGGAAGGAGTGGTTCTGAGCAGGGTCCAGGACCTCCAGCAACGCCGCGGAGGGGTCCCCGCGCCAGTCGGCGCCGACCTTGTCGACCTCGTCGAGCAGGATCACCGGGTTCATCGTGCCGGCGTCGCGCAGCGCGCGCACCAGGCGCCCCGGCAAAGCGCCGATGTAGGTGCGTCGGTGGCCGCGGATCTCGGCCTCGTCGCGTACGCCGCCGAGCGACATGCGCACGAACTCGCGGCCGAGCGCGCGGGCGATCGACTCGCCGATCGAGGTCTTGCCGGTGCCGGGGGGGCCGATCAGCGTGAGGATCGCCCCGGACTTGGGGTCGGCCTCGATGCCGCGGTCCTGGCGCAGCTTGCGCACTGCGAGGTACTCGACGATGCGGTCCTTGACGTCCTCCAGGCCGGCGTGGTCGGCGTCCAGCACCTCGCGCGCCGCGGTTGGGTCGAGGTGCTCTTCCGAGCGCTTGGCCCACGGCAGCGCGATCAGCCAGTCGAGGTAGGTGCGGATCATCGAGGACTCGCCGGTCTGCTCGCCCATCCGCTCTAGGCGCCCGAGCTCCTTCAGGGCCTGCTTCTCGACTTCCTCGGGCATCTCCGCAGCGTCGATCTTGGTGCGGTACTCATCGACGATCGAGCCCTCGTCCTCGCCGAGCTCCTTGCGGATCGACTCCATCTGCTTGCGTAGGAAGTAGTCGCGCTGCTGCTTCTCCGCGCCGTCCTGGACGTCCTCGCGGATGCGCTTGCGGACCTGCAGCTCGGCGAGCGACTCACGCTGCAACTTCACAGCCATATCCAAACGGTCGGCGACGTCGAGCGTGCGCAGCAGCTCGACCTTCTGCGCGTAGGACAAATTGGGGGAGTAGCCTGCGGAGTCGGCCAGCGGGCCGGGCTCGACGATCGCGCGCAGGAACGCCGCGATCCGCCCGTCGTCGCCGCGCAGCTCGAGGATCTCCTCGACGATCGCGCGGTACTCACGCTCCAGGTTGCGAGTGCGCCCATCGGTCGGCACCTCGTCGGGGCGCTCTACCACCTCGACGCGCAAATCGCCGTCGACACCGGTCTGCGCCGCGCCGATCTGAGCGCGGTGCTGGCCAGAGAGCGCGACGGCGCGCCCGCCGCCGGGCAGGCGGATGTGATCCTCGACCTCGGCAACGGTGCCGACCTCGAGGAACTCGTTCTCGTGGCGGGGGACGAGCACGACGCGCTCGTCCTCGCCGACGTCCACCGTAAGCGTGATCCCCATGTTGGGGAACACGACGGTGTCGTCGAGCGGGATCAGTCGCAGCAGCTTGCGCGGCTCCGTCGGGGAGCCGGCGGCGTCTACGCGGGGGGTGGGTGTGGGCTGGGTGTTGCCGTTATCTGAGCTTGTAGGCATCGGTATACGCTCCATATGAGCTTACGAATTGATAGCTACTATAACAAAGGACCACAAGGGTGTGCAAGGGACCCCCCTACGGCCATCGGGTCGATGTCTTTTTTCGAGCCCCAGACAAACGAGAACAAGACTCAGTCTCATTTGTATAGGGCCCAAAAGAAGTGTTTGCCACAGCCCCTCGCAGACTCCGGCCCGCCGTTCCGGACGGCTATCCGAGCCGACGAGGAAATCGACGGCCCGCGTTCCGGACGGCTGTCCTAGCCGACAAGGAAAATCGCTGTGATCGCGCTCTTGCGACCGATACTGCGCCGACGGACAGAATCTTTGAAAGGACTCCGATGAGACTTCCCCGCCATTCGACGGTGGCTGCCTATCTTGCGCTGTTCGTTGCTCTCGGTGGCAGCGCCTATGCCATGACCTCCTCGACGCCGACGGGTGTTCTCAGGGCGTGCGTGTCGAACCAAACCGGCGCGATGCGGCTGGTCCGCGAGGGCAGCTGCAAGCCCTCCGAGCACATGGTCAGATGGAACATTGCCGGTCCTGCCGGTCCTGCAGGCGCGGCGGGAGCGCAGGGCAGTCAGGGCCCCCAAGGAGTCCAGGGGCCGACCGGGCCGACGGGAACCGTTGAAGCCAGCAACTCCTACACGAAGGCCGAGAGCGACTCTCGCTACCTCCCGATCGAAGGCACCGCTGCCGACAGCTCGGACCTCGGCGGCGTCGCGGCCTCCGGATATCTGACGAGCACCGGCACGGCGGCGAACAGCTCGGAGCTCGGCGGGAGCCCAGCCTCAGCCTTCGAGCCTGCCGGGAACTTTGGCAACTCCTCGCTGAGCTTCGGTCAGGGCAACGACACGGGCGCGACATGCACGATCGGCGAGGTCGTCCTCGACGCCGGCGTGGTGTACGCCAACAACTGGCTGCCCGCCGACGGGCGGGTGATCCCGATCGCTGGCAACACGGCGCTGTTCAGCCTCGTCGGGATCACCTATGGCGGCAACGGCACGACGAACTTCGGCCTGCCGAACCTGAGCTATCTCGACCCCCACAGCCAGGGAAACGGCTCCGCGGCACCGCAGTACATCATCTGCGTCAGCGGGACGTTCCCCGGCGAGTCATGACGATGACGACGTTCAAACCCAGCTCGAGAACCCCGGCGGGCGTCACGCGTCGTCTTCGAAGCTGACCTCGACGTTCTCCTCGTCGAGGCGCTCCTCGACCTCCGCGAGCGAGGTCAGCGCGCGCCGGTCGGCCTCCAGCAGTGGCGCCGAGAAGAAGCTGCGCGGCCACAGCCGTTGCGCGCGCACGACGTTGATCTCCATCGCGAACAACGTCACCTGGCTGCCGAGGTACAGCCACGAGAGCAGTCCCAACACGAACGCGAACAGGCCCGAGGTCTCCTTCGCGTGGCGCACCACGTGCTCGACGTAGTAGCCGCCAAGGTGTTGCAGGATCTGCCACAACACCGCCGCCACCACGACGCCGGGGAGCAGGTCGCGCGTGGGCACTTCCTGCGTGGTCAGCAGCCGGAAGGCGCAGAAGAACAGCAGCAGGTTGGCGATCAGCGCCAGCACGACGCCCGCGAGCGCCGTCAGCGCGCTGGGGGCCGCGGCCGTGACGTAGCCGGCGACGACGGTGGAGACGATCGTCAGCGTGCCCAGCACCACCAGCAGGCCCAGCCCGCGCAGCCGCCACGCGAGGAAGTTGGGGCGGCGCTTGCGGGGCACGTGCCACACTTCGTCGAACGCGGTGCGCGCCGCGCCGGTGATGCCGAGGCCCGCCAGCAGCGAGCCCACCACGCCGATCGCGAGCCCGACGCCGCTGCCGGTGAGCGAGTGAACGTTGTGCTGCAGCTGGTTGCCGATGATCGGGAACTGTTTGAGCGTCGAGTCGAGCACGCTCTCCTGGGCGCTGCGGTTGCCTTCCAGCACGAACCCCAGCACGGTCACGAACACCAGCAGCAGTGGGAACAGCGCGAAGAAGCCGTAGTACGCGATCAACGCCGCCAGCCGACCGGCGCCGTCGTCGCCGAACTTCTTGACGACCGCGGCGAGGAAGCTCAGCCCGCGGTGGCGCTGCTGGAAGCTGTCAACCGCTTGCAGGCGCTCACTGAAGGTCATTTTTTGGGGGGAGGGGGAGGGGGGTCGAGGGCGCGTTTGCAGCCGAGCGTGGGGGCCCGACCCGGCGTGCGGCTCCCGACGGGGGCCACACAAATTTGGGAGGGGGGTGTCCCGGCTGCGGGGTGCGACATGCCTGTGTGTCTACCCCATACGCCTACCAAACGCCATCCCCACCCTCGCCGCCGGCCCGGCCGTGCAGTGGTTGCACCGCGGCCGATCCGCTCGATCGGGTCGCGGCTGGAGGTGCGGGACCGGGGTTGGAGGGCCGGGTGGCGGCCGAGGAGATCGCGCGAGTCGCATGCGCACGACGCGAGGCGATGCTGCGCGCCTACCGCCACATGCTGCGGCGCGAGGACCTGGAGGACTGCCTCAGCCAGGCCGTCTTCGAGTTGCTCGCGCGCGGCGCCCGCGGCCACCGCTTCGCCAGTCGTGCGCACGTGGCCAACGCGCTCGAGCAGCGCTTCCTCTCGCGCGTGCAAGACCGCCGCCGCGCGGTGCGCGGCCGCAGCCCGTTGCAGGCCCACCTGGAGAGCGCGCTGCGGTGGAGCGGCTCAGGCGAGCGCGAACTGGAGCTCGCCGACCCCCGCGCCGAAGTGCATCCGCTCGTCGCCGACCGCTTCCAACTGCGCGGGGTGGCGCGGCTCGCGCCCCAGCTCACACCCGACCAGCGCCTGGTCCTCGCCTCCCAAGTGGCGCTCGGCATGAGCCGCGCCGAGTTCTGCCAGCGCTTCGGCTGGTCGCACGAGAAGTACCGCAAGGTCGCCCAGCGCGCCCGTGCGCGGTTGCAAGGGCTGGTAGAGACGGAGCCGTGGGTCGGCTGAGCCGCCGACCCCCCGCTCGCCGGCGCCGACTGGTGAGCCAGCAGAGTCGGAAACAGTTTTGCCGTACTGCCATGGGACCGTCGCCTGTGGCGACTCTCGACGATTCGTGTCCTCTGCATGCGTTCCGGCCCGCAATGCCATCAAGGGACACCCCGCCGTCGTGAAAGCAGCCCACATTCGAGGGCATTCGTGTTGGGCTCTCGGGACGTGGACCTCGAGACAGGGGCCACGGTAGAAGCAACTCTAACAAGTAGGAGGTAATGATGAATTACGCCAAAGTAAAGAGCATCGTGGCCGCCCAGGTGGCGGTGTTTGCTTTCGGCTGCGCCGCCGCAACGGTGGCGCATGCCGAAGAAGCGCCATTCTGGTCGGTGGAAGGCGCGCGGCTGGCAGCCGGCGAAACCCGCGAAATCACGGCGAAAACATATAAAACAAAAGCTCATTCCGGCTTCACGCTCACGGCGGGCTCCAGGAAAATCTCGTGCTCGACGATCAAACTGAAAGAAGGCTCGATCGGGGGTTCGAGCGCGGGTAACCCCGGCACCGACCACGAGGTCATCGAACTCTCGGGAAGCTGCACAGTCGAAGGCAACGGCACCGAATGCAAAGTCAAAGAACCGATCGTCTCCAGCGCGATCAGCTCGGAGCTGGTGGAATCCGAAAAAGGCGAAAAAGAGTCGCTGCTGATGGAGCTCAAACCCGTCAGCGGGACGAAATTCATGTCGCTGCTCTTCGAAGGATCGAAATGCACGATCAAAGAAGCCGTGGTGGAAGGCGAAATCGCTAGTGAAATGCTCGTCGATCCCAACAGCGAAGAACTTGGAGCCAAAATAACGCAGTCCAACGAACCGGACGAAACAAAGTCGGTGCTGGTCAATTTCCCCTCGTCGGCGATCACCAAAGTCTGGTTAGTAAAAGAAGAAAAAGGCACGGAAGTGGCGGTCAAAGAACTCCTGACGTCCTCAAAAGAAGCGGTGAAAATCGAAGGCACGGCGTTAGTGGCGCTGGCGAGCGGCGAAGAATTTGGCGAGGGCAAAGGCCCGAGGATCAGGGCGACCAAAATCAAAGGACGCGCCGGGGCCACCAACAAAACCTGCATTTTCAAAGAAGCGGCCGACAGATGCGTGGTCAGGGTGGAAAACACCGCCGGCAAAAACATCGAAATATTCGCAGAATTCCTGTTCACGATCAAAGGCATGGGAGGGCTTGGCACCGAACCGGCCTTTGAACAAGTGGAACCGGGGGTCAATCTCGAAGGGGCGACTGAATGCGAGCCGACAGTGATCCTCAAAATCAATACGTCGTGCAGTCTCGAATTCAGGTATATCGGGCCCGCCAACCCGGCAAACGGACAGTACTCCTCCAGATATGAAGTCGATGGGAAAGAAGGAGCGGTGAGGACCAACAGCGAGCGCGTCAGACTCGAAACCGTGGCGTAGCCCGAGTGAGTAGCTCGGCGTTGGCTGGGTAAGACAAGGGCGGCACGGCTGGGTAGGACAAGGGCGGCACGGCTGGGTAGGACAAGGGCGGCACGGCTGGGTAAGACAAGGGCGGCACGGCTGGGTAAGACAAGGGCGGCACGGCTGGGTAAGACAAGGGCGGCACGGCTGGGTAAGACAAAGGCGGCACAGGGGCGGCGCCACGCGAAACCTCGGCGGTCAGCCGGTCGGGGTGATGCGGGGCGCCGCTGCCGCTCGCCGAGTTGTGCGAGTAGCGGGCTCTTCGCTCCCGCTCGCCGAGTTGTGCGGGTAGCGGGCTTCTCGCTCCCGGAGCTCATGGGTCTCCCGAGAGGTCGGCCGTTGTCCCACTCGACGGCAGGGGACGGCCGTTGTCCCACTCGACGGCAGGGGACGGAACAGGGAATAGGGACCCACCTATGAACATCCCTCACTACCCCCATAGGCGCGTCCCCTGGGACGCCACAGGTCGGTCGCAGGCACGACCTCGCGGCGATGCCCATCCGCGCGCATGCGGCCGGGGGCCGGGTATCTCCCCACCTTGGCCCTCGGTCGCTCGCGTGGCGCTCCGGCAGAGCGTGAGTCCTCCGACTTCACGGTCGCCAAGGGGCTGCGTGGCGCTGGTTCCGTGGTCGCCCACGGTGATGGTGTGGGCCCCCGGGCGGAGGCATCGCGGATGACGCGTCTGCGCTCCGCGCCGCGGCGGACCTACCGCATCTACTCCGAGGAGGAGTTCCTCGCCGCCGAGGATGTGCGGGTCGAGGCCGGAATCGGTGCGGGGTCTGCATCCGAGCTCGAGCCCGAGTTCGCCCTCCTTGGCCCAGCGGGCCCGCGGCACAAGCCAAAGCGATGGGGAGGTCTCGCGGCACTGGTGGCGCTCACCTCGGTGGTCGCGGCGGTGGTCGGAGTGGTTGCGCTGAATGCGACCCGATCCAAACCGCGGATCGATCGCGGAATCGCCGCTCGAGGAGGTTCCCCGCCGGAGATCGTTGCCGATCGGCCGAGCATGCGGCCGCTTGACGCGCATCCTCGCAAGCGCCTGCGCCGGACCTCGATGGCCGTTCGGCGCGTTGTCGAGCACCGTCTTTTCTCCGCCGGTCGGCTCTCAGCACATCGATATCACCCTCCGTGGCCGACTCTCCCTCCACGGCCGACGCGTCCCACGGCAACGGCTTCCGCGCCCGCCACACCAGCTACACCGACAATCCCTGCCACACCAGCGACCTCTGCCACACCAGCCACACCGCCAGCTCCCGTCGCGGCCGCGCCCACCACAGCAGCGACCACAGCAGCGACCACAGCTGTCACCACCGAGACCGCCACGGCAACCGCGGGCACTCCCGTGGCGTCCGCGACCGCGGTAACCCCGGCCGCTCGTGGGGCGGGCGCTGAATTCGGGTTCGAGCGGTGACGAGCGGCGTGCCTGGCCACCGGCGGATTGCGGATGTAGACCCACTCGCGGCCGGGCATCCTCACGCCACCGTGACGATCGCGCGGCGGCCGCTTTGGCGGATCCGGCTCGCCCGCGGGCTGCCCCGCAATGTGATCTACGCGCTCGCGCTGGCCGGGGCGCTGGCGAGCGCGCGCTTTGCACTCGACCCCCCGCGCGCCGAGCTGCCCGCGGCGTTGCTGCGGCGCCCGGCGGGCGAGGATCTCGCGGCGGAGGGCTTCGCGGCGCTGTTCGCGCGCGACTACCTCACCTGGGAAGCGGGGCATCCGGAAGCCCGCGAACGTGCGCTCGCGCCGTTCGTGGGACAGGGGATGGACGCCGGCGCCGGACTGCAACCACCCGCGAACGGCGAGCAGCGGGTGCTGTGGACGCAGGTCGTCCAGGAACGCGAACTCCAGGCCGGTGACCACGTCTACACCGTCGCCGCCGACACCGACACGGCTGGGCTGCTCTACCTCACCGTGAACGTGGCGCGCAAGCCCGGGGGCGCCCTGGCGCTGGCGAGCTACCCCGGGTTCGTCGGGCCTCCCGCATCCGGCCCCGCGCAAACCGATGCCGACGGACGTCTGCGCGAAGTGAGCGAACCGGCGCTGAGCACCGTGGTCGAACGAGCGCTGCGCAACTACCTCGCGGGCTCGCCGTCCGAGCTGGCTGCCGACCTCGCCCCCGGGATGCGCGTCTCGTTGCCCGGCATCGAGCTTGCACTGCAGTCGCTGCAGTCCCTCCAGTGGGCCGCCGGCGCCGGTGCGGTGCTCGCGCTCGTGCAGGCCCAAGACCAGCGCGGTGCCTCATACACGCTCGCCTACGAACTCGATGTCCTGCGCGCCCAGGGCCGCTGGGAGATCGCCGCGATTCAGATGGACCCCGACGTTGCGTAGCGCCGTGACGCCGCGTAGTGCCGTGGAGCCGCCCGCTGCTCCACACCGCCACCGATGCCCCCATCGCCACTTGACCAATCGCCACTTGACCAAATGCCTTCCCTCACCACACCCGAGCCCTCCACCACCAAACGAAGGAGTCCCGATGCGCACCGTGCACATCCCTCGATCGCTCACCGACCGCCCCCGCACCCGAACGTCCCTGCTGCTGGGCGCCGTGCTCGTCTGCGCCCTCCTCGGGCTGGCGCCGATCGCCGCGCGCGCCGCCGTCTCCTCCTCGGTGCCCGGAGCCGGCTTGGGTTCGGGCGGCACCGGTGCGGGCGGCTCCTCCGAAGGCAGCACGCTCGAAGCGGCCGCCGCCAAGGCGGGGAGCACGGGTCGCAAGGTGGCGATGAGCCTGATCGGGCTGGCGTTCGCCGTGGCCGGGATCGTGCTCGCGTTTCGCCGCGACTTCAAGGAGGCCGCGGGCGTGTTCGCCGTGGGGATCGTCGCGGTGCTGCTCGCCACGCCCGCGGGCATCAACCTGCTGCAGGACACCGTCAACTCGCTGTTCGGCTCGTGAGTGTGAGACCCAGGGCGAGCGCTGAGGTGGCCGTGGACCTCGCGGCCCTTCCTCGCCTGGCGGTGGACCTCGTGGCCTTTCCACACTTGGCGGTGGACCTTGCGGCCCTTCCTCACCTGGCCGTGGACCTTGCGGCCCTTCCTTACCTGGCCGTGGATCTCGCGGCCCTCCCTCACCTGACCGTGGGGCTCCGGGCGTGAGCATCGAGATTCGCTCCTACCGCGCCGTGTTCGATCTCGAGCGGCGCATCTACCGCGTGGACCGGCTGCGGCTCAACCCCGGCGGGGTGCCGGTCCGCGGTGTCATCTACTGCTTCGTGATCCTCGCCTGCCTCGCGCTCGCCGGCGCGCTGCCGCTCGTGGGGGCGGCAGCGCGGGCACTGCCGTGGTACGTGCGCGACCTGCTCCTGCCGGCGGGCAGCGCGGCGCTGCTGACGATGATCCGCGTCGAGGGCCGGCCGTTTCACCTCGCCGCCGCCGCGCTGGTGCGCCATCTTTTCGGCCCCCACCAGCTCGCGGGCCTGCTGTCCGCGCGCGGATCGCTCAGCCCTTCCTCGGGCCGGTTGGGCGTTCCCGCGGGCCGGTTGGGTGCAGCTTCGACAGCGGTGTGGCGTCCAGAGGAGCTGTTGATGTTCCCCGACGGTTCCGACACGTGCCCGCGCCGCCTGCGCTACAGCGGCCCTGGCGCGGTGCGCATGACGGCCAACAGGCAGGTGCTCGTGTTGGAGCGCGGCGCTGAGCTGCGGGTGCGAGCCCACGACCAGAGAACTCCGCCGGCACGGTAGCGAAACGTGCGTCCACCGATCAGCCTCGTGTACGGCAACCTCGTGTTCGGCGCCGACCTGGACGACGGTTGGGCCGCGTTCGCGGTCCCGACCAGCTCCTATGAGTGGCTCTCCGAGGATGGCAAGCGCGAGCGCTTCCTCGCGCTGCTCGGTGCCCTGGAGGCGGTGGCGGCCGACATTCAGATCATGCGCGTCAGCCGCCGCTGGGAAGTTGGCGGCTACGCGCGCGAGATGGGTCGTCTTACTAACGTGACGGGTGGCGCGGACGTGGCCGAGTCCAACCGTGAGTCGGCCGGGCGGGCCGCGGGCCCGCACGCGCGCGATCTCAAGCGCTACCTCGCCGCGCACGCGCAGCGCCTGGAGGAACTGGACGCGCGGCGCCCGGCGCTGTTCTTCCTCGTGAGCCTGCGCGACCCCGAGCGCGACGTCGCCTCCTACGTCTCGCGCGCGGCGCAGCGCCACCCGCGCGAGTGGCTGGCGGCGCTGCGGCACGGACTGCTCCCGCGCGACCGCCGCCTGCTGTACGCCGGCGAACTGGAGCGCGCGCGGGTAAGGGCCGACCAGGCGCACGCGCGCCTCGCCGACTACCTCGACGCCCGCCCCGCGACCGGCGCGGAGCTGCAGTGGCTGGTGCGCCGCGCCTTCTGCCGCGAGCTCGGCGAGCCGCACGTGGACGGGTTGCACGAGCCGCGGGCACTGGTGTTCGAGCGCAACGGCGAGGCCGTCCTGGCGCCGCTGGAGGGCGATGTGCTGCGCTGGGCGGACAGTTGGGTGGAGCACCGCCCGCGGGTGCTGCGAATCGAATCGGAGCTCGGGGTGTGCTGGCAGGCGCAGTTGGTCGTGGGCGCGCTGCCCGAGCTAGTGCACTTCCCGGGGGCGCGCGCGGAGCTGATGTTCGCGCCGGTGGAGTCGCTCCCGTTCGGAATCGACCTCTCTCTGAACGCGCGCTTCCTGCCCAATGAGCTGGCGCTGCGGATTGCGCGGCGGCGGATCCAGGACGCCGACCAGATCCTGCGCGCCGAGTCCGACGGCGAGCAGGGCGCCACCGACCTTGGCTACCGACGCACGCAGGAGGCGCGCGACCTGCTCGCCCACCTGCAGTCCTCCAGCCGGCCGCCGCTGCTGCGCGCGACGCTCGCGATCGCACTGGCCGCGCGCACCGAGCAGGAGCTCGAGGAGCGCGTGGAGATGTGCCGGCGCGCGTACGGGGAGATCCGCCTGCACCGCCCGCTCGGCGATCAGCTGGCGCTCTTCTGCCAGCATCTACCCGGGCAGCGCACACGGGTGGCGGGCTACGACGACACGCTCACCGCCGAACAGGTCGCGGCGATGATGCCCACCGCCACGCACGAGGCGGGCTCGGCCGGCGGCTTCTACCTCGGCCACACGCTCACCGGCTCGGCGCGGCCGGTGCGCCTCAACCTGCGCGAGGGCTCCGACAGCGACCGCAACGCGACGATCCTCAGCGTCGGCGCGCTCGGCTCGGGCAAGACGACACTCGACCAGAAGCTCAAGTACGAGGCGTTCCTGCAGGGGGCGCGCGTGATCGACTGCGACCCCAAGGGCGACCACCGCTTCCACCTGCTCGACCAGGTCGCCCCGCACACCGAGTGCATCGCGCTGCGCCCCGACCCGGCGCTGCGCGGGATGCTCGACCCGCTGCGCGTGGCGCCCGAGCATCTGCGCCAGGACACCGCTGTGTCGTTCCTGCGCGACCTGCTGCCCGGCCGCGCCGAGCCCGCCTGGGAGACCGCGGTGGTAGGCGCCGTCGACCGCGTGCTACGGCGCGCCGGCGCCGCCGCCACGTGCCTGGAGGTGGTGCGCGCGCTGCGCCAAGGGGATGAGATCGACGCGCAGGTCGCCAAGACGCTCGAGGTGTACGCGCGCTCCGGGCTCACCCAGCTCGGCTTTGCCGATCCCGCGATCAAGCTGCCGCCGGTCGGCCACCACCAGGTCACCTACCTGCCGATCCGCGACCTACCCGCCCCCGAGCCGGGCACCGCGCGCTCGGAGCACTCGCAGGCCGAGCGCGTCGGCGAGCAGATCGTGCGGCTGATCGCGATGTTCGCGATGCACCTGATGGGCGCTGAGCGCGAGCGCCTGAAGATTTTCAGTTTTGACGAGGGGTGGAGGTTGCTGGGTGACCCGATCGGCCGCACGTTGCTGGTGGGGCTGCAGCGCATGGGCCGCTCCGAGCTGGCGGTGCCGATCATCTCCACACAGCTCGTCAGCGACACGCTGCTCGGCGAGCGCGAGTCGATCGAGAACCTGCTCGGGGCGACGTTCGTGTTCGGGATGCGCTCCGACGCTGAGGCGCGTCGCGCCCTGCAACTGCTCGGCCTCGACCCCGAGGACCGGCGGATGCGCCAGACGCTGCTGGAGCTCGACGCCGGCCGCTGCCTGCTGCGCGACCACCACGGGCGCATCGAGGCGATCCAGGTCGACGTGGTGGTGCCCTCGCTGCTGCGCGCCTTCTCGACCACGCCCGGGCGGGCGCAAGCGCGTTGAGCGGCGACGCTCACGTCTCCCGCTGCCATCTCTTCCGGCGACGGCGGTTGCGCCCCGGCCCGCATGGGTCGCTGTGGCGGGCGACAGCCGCGCTCGCGGGGTCAGCGTCGTCGCCGGTGTTGGTGGCGGCCTTGGCGAGTATCGCGACCGCAGCCCCTGCGGCAAGCGCCCACCGATTGGGAGCCTCTGGCGCGACTGCACATGCCCCCGCGCCACATGCCCCCAGCGCGCCGCCGCTGGTCGGATCGGGGATGCGAGCGCAGCGAGTGTCACCCTATTCGGTCGGCGGCGGGTCACACCCTTCGCCGGGCACCGGCCCCGGCGAAGGCGCCGTCACAGGCAGCGACGCCTCGGCCTCGGCGCCCCCGAGTGGCGGCGATCCGCTCGTGGAAAACGGGCTCGGCAGCCCGCTCTGCGGGGCGCCCACGGAACTGCCCGCGGCCGGCAGGCGCAACTGCGAAACCTCGGGCTTCGAGGCGGCGGGCGCCCCCACCGGCAACTACGGGCTGGACGTCCACATCGACACCGGGCTGCTCGGCCTCACCAGCCAGACACTGCTGCAGGACTACCTGATCGAGCCCGTGTGGATGGGCCTCGTGTGGGTCGTGCACGCGCTGATCGTGGCGCTGGAGTGGTGCTTCGCGCTCGACCTGCTCGACAGCTCCGTGCTCGGCCACCTGGAGCGCTCGCTGCGCGCGACGCAATCCACGTTCACCGGCCCGTGGCTGGCGTCGGCGCTCGCGCTCGCCGCGCTGGCCGCCGCCTACAACGGCATCGTGCGCCGACGCGTGGCGGAGACGCTCGGGCAGAGCGCGCTGATGCTGGCGATGATGGCGGGCGGGCTGTGGGTGATCGCCGATCCCGCCGGCACCGTCGGCGCGCTGGGGCGGTGGGTGGACGAGGCCAGCACAGGCGTGCTCGGGGCGGTCGTGCAGGGCAGCCCCGCGCACGCTCCGCGGACGCTCGCACAGAGCATGAGCGGGCTGTTCGGAGCGGCCGTGGGCGCGCCGTGGTGCTACCTGGAGTTCGGCAACGTCAACTGGTGCGAGGATCCCGCGCGCCTGGAACCGCGGCTGCGCGCCGCCGGTATCGCCCTGCTGACGCGTCCGCACGTCCCGCAGTGCGAAGGCGGCGAACGGGAATCGCAGTACTGCGAACCGCTCGAACGCGAAGCGTCGCACGCCTCTGCGCCGCCACACTCGCGCCGCGCCACACTGATGCGCGCGGCGCGCACCAACGGGGAAGTGTTCCTCGCGCTGCCCGCCAACGAGTCCGCGCGCAACTCGATCGAGATGCCCGGCTCGCTGCTGCGCGTGCTGTGCGGAGGCTCCGAAAGCGCCACCGAATGCCGCGGGCCGGCGGCGGCGGAGGCCGAGTTCCGCACGCAGGGCGCCACCACGCCGCGCATCGCCGGGCTGCTGCTGATCGCGATCGGCGCGGTGGGGATGATCAGGCTGCTTGGCTTCATCGCGCTGCACCTGCTCGGCGCGGAGATCCTCAGCCTCTTCTATCTGCTGCTCGCGCCGGCGGCGGTGCTTGCGCCGGCGCTCGGTGACGGCGGGCGCACGGCCTTCCGCACGTGGGGAACGCGCCTGGTCGGTGCGGTGTGCTCGAAGCTCGTCTTCTCCTTCCTGCTCGGCGTGGTGCTGCTGATGACGCGCATGCTGATCGGCCTCGAAGCGCTCGGTTGGTGGACCCGCTGGCTGCTCGTCGCGGTGCTGTGGTGGGGCGCCCACCGCCAGCGCCACCAGGTGCTGGGCTTCATCGCCGGGGAGCACCGCGCCACCGGCGAGCGCGACCGCTCGCTGGTGCAGCGCTTCAAACAGCAGCTGGAGGGGCCGCGCACCGTCCTACGGGGCGCAAACTGGATGCGCAAGAAGCTCGCGGGCGGGCAGGGTCCGGGTCCAGCGGTGGAGCGCCGGCGCACGCGCGAGCGCATCGGCCGCGAGCGGGCGCGGGCGAGCGCCGACGAGCAGGTGACGCGGACGCTCGAACGCGAGCACGAGTCGGCTGCCGCCCACGCGGCGCCGGGCTCCGAGCCGCAGCGCGAGCTCTCCGCCAAACGTACACAGCTGCAGCGAATACGCGGCAAGCAGGCGCAGGCGGCGGCAGCCGGCGACATACGCCATGCCGCCCGCCTCGATCACCGTGCGCGGCGCGTCGAGGGCGAGCTCGAGCGCGGGCAGCTCGCGCTCAACGAGGCGCGACACACGGCCGCCGAGGGTGAGCGCGCACAGTCGCGCACCGGGCGCCTCTACACCGCCGAGCAGCTACGGGAGCGCAGCTTGTGGCTGGATGCGCAGGCCGCGCTGCCATCTGCGCGCGCGGTAGGCAGCGCGCCAGGGGGCTTCGGGAGCGCGGCGCTGAGCGGCACGGCCGACGGCCTCGGAGGCGGCGGGCAGCGGGGGGACATGGCCGGCAGTGGGGCGCGGCGCGACTACGCGGCACTCGCCGGCCTGGTGGGCTACGGCCGCGAGCAGTACGAGCAACTGCACCCCCGCGCGCGCCGCGAAGCGCGCCTGGAGATCGATCGCGAGCTCGCGTTGCGCCATGAGCTGCGGAGTGCGGCCGGTGCCGTGGCGGATTCATGCCCGCCCACCCTGCTCGCACCGGGGCGCCGCGAGCGCCGCCGCGCCGAGCAGGACTTCGAGGGCGCGCTGGAGCAGCGCCTGCACGAGAGCGGCCACACCGCGCCGCGCTCCCGCGATCGGTCCCCGCGCCGCGAACGCCCCCGCGACGTCCCGCCCCACCGCTCGCCTCGGCCCGATCCACCCCGGCGCCCCGGCAGCGGCTTCGAGTCCCCGGTGCTGCGTGACGCCCACGAGGTCGCGCGGCGGCGCAAACGCCAGCTGGGGGGCTGATGGTCGCGGCCCACCGAATCCCCCGTCCCGCGTTGACCGTGGTGGCCGGTATGGCCGCGCTGGCAGTGGTGCTGATGCTCGGTGTCGTGACGGCGATGCTCGGTGGGCGGTCGATGGCGTTTGCCGGCGAACCGGGCGCGTCCGAAGCGGAGGCTGGCGGCTACGGCGTCTCGGCGCTGGCGCGGGCGGAAATCCCGCCCGAATACCTGCGCCTGTACCTGCGAGCGGCCGCTCGCTACGGGCTCGATTGGGCGATCCTCGCGGGGATCGGCAAGGTCGAGTGCGACCACGGGCGCGACCCCGCGCCCTCGTGCACGCGGGAGGGGGCGGTCAACTCGGCTGGCGCGGGCGGGCCGATGCAGTTCCTCGCGTCGACCTGGGCGGAGTATGGGGTGGACGCCGAAGGCGCCGGCCCACCGGATCGCTGGAATCCGGCGGACGCGATCTTCGCGGCCGCCAACTATCTTCGCGCCGCGGGTGCCCCCGGTAGCTACCGCGAGGCGATCTACGCGTACAACCACGCCGGGTGGTACGTGGAAGAGGTCGAGAGCTGGGCGGCGAAGTACAGCGCCCGGTCGGCGTCGCCGGTCTCATCGGAGGATGCCGACGGTGGGGAAGGCAGGAGCAACCCAAGCGGTGGTGGTGTGGCGGGCGACGCCGTCGATGCCGGTGGGGAAGGGGCCGCCCTTGAAGGCTCAAGCGCCGAAGGTGCCCTCGAAGGCGCAGATACGCGCCTGGCCAGCGAGACGACTGCGCCCGTGCGTTTCATCTCGGGCGAACGCGCGATGCTCGCTCCGGGCGACGGCCATGTCGCGCTGGTGCCCGCGGGCGTGCCGGCGAAGGTGCAGGCGATGGTCGTGGCCGGCAACGAGTTGCAGGACCTTCCCTACGGGCCCGACGGCCACCCCAACCCGCTGGGGGCGCCCGACGAGGATTGCTCGAGCACTGTCAACTACCTGCTCTACCGCGCCGGCATCCGGCCGCTCGTAGAAATCGTGCGCGACAACCCGCTCGCCCAGGACTATGTGAGCTGGGGAGCCCCCGGCCCAGGCCGGTGGGTGACGATCTACGCGGCTGACGCTCCGACTCCGCATGTCTTCGTCGTGATCGCGGGTCTGCGCCTCGACACGAGTCACGACGGCACCGACGTCGGCCCCAACCGCGACGAAAACGGCCCGCGCTGGAGGATCCTCGACCACATCCCCACGTGGGCGCGCTGGTCAGTGCGTCACCCCGTGGGGCTATGAGGGAATCGCCGGGAGGTGGTTCGCTCGAGGCCCGCCCGCCCAGGCCAGCCCTCCGTCGGTCATGTCTGCGTCACCCGGTGGGTTGTAGGGTGGTGGCTGTGGCATCACGCAAGGTCGACTACCTGCTGATCGGAGGCGGGCTGGCGAGCGCGAACTGTGCGCGCTGGCTGCGTGAGGAGGGCGCCGAGGGGTCGGTGCTGGTGGTGGGCCGCGAGTTCGACCCGCCGTACAACCGTCCCAACTGCTCGAAGGGCTACCTGCGCGGCAAGGAGGAGCGCAGCGAGGCGTTCTTCCGTCCGCGGGAGTGGTGGGGGGAGCAGGGGATCGAGCTGCTCACACGCACCAGCGTCACCGCGCTCGACCCGGGCGC
Source organism: uncultured Solirubrobacterales bacterium (assembly GCA_963764915.1). Lineage (GTDB taxonomy): Bacteria > Actinomycetota > Thermoleophilia > Solirubrobacterales > Solirubrobacteraceae > Palsa-744. The sequence goes on from CAVXUO010000001.1 coordinate 542,000, forward strand.
GCGCACCGCGAAGCTCTCGACCAAGGAGGAGCTCGAGTTCGGCCAGGCGCTGCTGGCGACCGGGGCGAACGTGCGGCGGCTGAACGTGCCGGGGTGCGAGCTGGATGGCATCCACTACCTGCGCACGCTCGGCAACGCCGACGCGATCCGCGCGGACGCGGCGGAGGCCGAGCAGGTGGTGCTGATCGGCGGCTCCTACATCGGCTGCGAGGTCGCCGCCTCGCTGACGCTTACGGGCAAGCGCTGCACGATCGTGATGCAGGAGCAGACTACGCTCGAACGCGGATTCGGTTCCACGGCTGGGCGCTTCTTTCAGGAGCTGCTTGAAGAACATGGCGTCACCGTCCACGGCGAGGACGAGCTGGAGCGCTTCGAGGGCGACGGCCGTGTGGCGAGGGTCGTCACGAAGAACGGCCTGGAGCTGCCGGCCGACGTGGTCGTAATCGGCGCGGGCGTGGCACCCGACGTGCAGCTCGCGCGCGGAGCGGGGTTGGAGCTGGGGGAGGGGGGCGGCGTGCGCTGCAGCTCGCGCCTTGCGAGCTCGGCGCCCGGCGTGTACGCGGCAGGCGACATCTGCGAGTACGACTCCCCCGTGCACGGTAGGCCGCTGCGGATCGAGCACTGGGACGTCGCCTTCAACCACGGCAAGACCGCCGCGCTGAACATGCTAGGCCGCGACGTGCCGCACGAGACCGTGCCCTACTTCTTCTCCGTGCTCGGCGACTGGGGCGAACTGGAGTACGTCGGCCCGGCGCGGGAGTGGGACGAGGAGATCGTGCGGGGATCGCTGGAGGGCGGCAGCTTCACGACCTGGTATCTGCGCGAGGAACGCCTCGTCGCGGCGCTGACGTTCGGGCGCTCGGAGGACCTCGACTACGGGCGCCGGCTGCTCGTCGAGCGCCCCACGCTCGATGCGTCCGCCCGCGCGGCGCTGGCGGATGTGGACAGCGCGCTGGGTGCCATCTGACCCGGCGGGCGGTAGTATCCGTTGTGTTCATATGGTCGGTGGTTGAGGGAAGCCGGTGCGAGTCCGGCGCGGACCCGCCACTGTGACCGGGGATGCCCCCGCTACGCGCGTCGGAGCGTGAGCCACTGATCGGCCGCGGCCATCGGGAAGGCGTGAAGGGTAGGCCCGGGAGCCAGGAGACCTGCCTCCGGCCACAAGCCCACAAGCCCTCGTGGAAAGGGGTTGGCTCCATGCTCATCGTCTCTCGTCGTTTCTGGCCGGCGCTCGGTCACAGTCGATCGGTCTCCGCTGGCGGGGCGCTGCTGGCAGCCGCGCTGTTCGTGCTCCTGGCCACCGCGGTTCTCGCTGCGCCCTCCGCGCTCGCCGGCACGCCGGCCACGGTCACCGTCAGGGTGCTGACTCCCACCGGCGACGGAAACTACGAATCGCTGACCCCCATCACGCAGGTCACGACTACCACTGCGGAGGTGACCAAGGACGGAGGCGCCTGTTCCGGCACCAGTGCAGGCGGCGCTTTGGAACTTGCGACAAAAGGCGATTGGGAAGGGCAATGGGTCAGCGAATTCAATGACTACGAGGTGGTTGGGATCGACGGGGTCTCCCATTCGTTTGAAGGTCCCCCGCCGTACTGGAGCTTCTGGCTGAACAACTCCGAAGCGACCAAGGGCATCTGCGAAGCCGAGCTGGAATCAGGCGATCAGGTCCTGTTCTTTCCCAGGTGCTATGTCGAACCGCCGGCACTGACCGACCTGGCATGCGAACCGGAAGTGCTCGCCATCGAAACGCCTCCCACCGCTGAAGTCGGCGTTCCCGTAACGATCACCGTCCACCGCTACAGCTCAGAAGGCAAACACTCACCCGCGGCGGGTGTCGTCGTCGGGGGCTGGGGCTCCAGCACGACCACCAACTTCGAAGGCAAGGCGACGTTGACGTTCCCCGGCGACGAGACCTACACGTTGCGCGCGACCGGCGCGACCGGAGAAGGCCCGGTGCCGGTGCCCGGGGAAGCGCAGGTATGTGCGCACACCGGTGACGACGGCGAATGCGGCACCTCGCGCCCGCCCGGCAGTTCGCCTCCGGTTTCCGGCAGTACCACCACCACAAGCACAACGGTCACTCCGTCCTACACCGGACCCTACGCGGTGGTCGCGGCTCTGGCCGGCATCCACGAAGGCCACGTCTACAGTGGCGGAAAGGCCCCCCGGGTGCTGGCCGGGACGGTGAGCGCGCACGCGTCCGTCACCTCGATCTCGCTGCGGCTGCGCCGCTCCTACAGGGGGGGCTGCTGGGCCTACAACGGCTCCCGCGAGCGCTTTGAGCATGTCCGCTGCGGGCAAGGCAGCTTCTTCCAGGTGGCCTCGGGTGGGGACTCCTTCTCGTACCTGCTGCCCTCGCGTCTGCCTCGCGGGCGCTATGTGCTCGACATCGCGGCGAGCGACTCGGCGGGCGATCGAGCCCCACTCGACCGCGGCAGTTCGCGGATCGTCTTTTATGTCAAGTAGGGGACACCTCGGAGGTCGCGCCGGTTGGGGTCGCCGGGTGCTTCCCGGCGGTGGGGCGGCTGCCGGGGTGCGTGGCGGCGGGCGGTGGCGTATCGCGCTCGCCGCGCTCGCCGCGCTCCCGCTCGCCGGCTGTGGCCTCGGCGCCGGGACGACACCGACGGGCGTGCGGCTGGATGTGACGCGCGGCTTCGGGGCCGATTCGCTGCGCTCGCTGCGTGCTCCCCACAATCATGGCGAAGAGACGGTGATGAGCTTGCTGCTGCGCAACGCGACCGTAACCACTCGCTATGGAGGCGGCTTCGTGGAGAGCATCGATGGCCGCTCCGGCGGGCACGAAGGCGGGCAGCCGGTCGATTGGTTCTACTACGTCAACGGCGTGCAGGCCCCCCAGGGGGCGGGGGAGACCAACGTGCGCCAAGGCGACCGCGTCTGGTGGGACCTGCACGACTGGAGTCAAACCGAGGAAGTGCCCGCCGTCGTCGGCTCCTTCCCGCAGCCATTCCTCACCGGGATCGAAGGCAAGCGGCTGCCCGTGCGCGTGGAATGCGCCTCGCCGACCGGCGCCACCTGCCGTACCGTCACCGCCCACCTGCGCGCCGCCGGCGTCACCTCCGCGGTCGCCGAGCTGGGGCCCGCCGGGGAGGAGCCCGACACGCTGCGGCTGCTCGTCGGCACGTGGTCGCAGGTCAGCGGCGACCCCGGAGCGCGGAGGCTCGAAAGCGGCCCCGCGGCGAGCGGGGTCTACGCGCGCCCGGCCGCCTCCGGGCGGAGCATCGCGCTGCTCGACGCGCAGGGCGCGACGGTGCGCACGCTCACCGGCACCGCCGGGCTGATCGCCGCCACCCGCTACACCGAACAGGAACCCGAGTGGCTGATCACCGGCACTGACGCGGCCGGCGTGCAGCTGGCCGCCAGCCACCTCGACGAAGCGGCGTTGCACGATTGCTTCGCCCTCGCCATCACCGCCGGCGGCCTGCTGGCGCTGCCTCAGCCCGGTGGGGCGTCGGGGAGGGGGTAGAGACGTCGTCCAAAACGCTCCTACCACTTTACAAAATGAAGTATCTAGGTATCAAAGCAAAGCATCTGACCCGACCCAAAACAGCATCTGACGACCTCGCTACTTCACAAAATGAAGTGTTTAGGCCTCAAAACAAAGCATCCAACCGACCCCGCTACTTCACAAAGTGAAGGTTAGGACTCAAAACAATGTACTCAACTGTCCCTACCACTTCACAAAATAAAGTGTTTAGGCTCGAAAAGTTAATGCACATGCCCGCGCCCACCCCATGAATCGCGTTGGCCTGCTCCTGTACCGCCCGCAGGCCAGCCCGCTGCACGCCACGCGCGCAGGGGTCGCCGCGCTGTGGGGGCTGGCGCTGATCGCCGCCTCGCTGTTGCTCTACCACCCCGTGGGCCTGGCGGCGCTCGCGCTGGCGGTGCTTGCCGCCGGCTGGGGGGCGGGGGTGGGCCGCGCGCTGGTGACGGCGCTGCGCACCGCGCTGATCGTCGCCGTACCGATCGTGCTGATCAACGTGCTCGTCTCGCGCGATGGCCTCACCGTGTTCGCCCGCCTCGGCGACCTCGGCCCCTTCGGGCAGGGCGACCTGACCGTCGAGGCGCTCGTGTACGGCGCGGTGATCGCGCTGAAGGTCACGGTCCTGATCCTCATCACCGCGCTCTGCAGCCTCTGCATCGACCCCGACGCGCTGCTGCGGATCTGTCGCCGCCTCTCGTTTCGCTCCGCGCTCACCGCCTCGCTGGCGGTGCGCATGATCCCCGTGCTCGCCGCCGACGCCCAGCGCATCGCCGAGGCGCAGCGCACCCGACCCGACGGTCACACCGACCGCAGATGGGCCGGCGTCGCGCGCGCGCGCGTCGCGCTGATCGGCGCGATGCTCACCGGCTCGCTCGACCGGGCGATGGACGTCGCCGCCACGCTCGAGCTGCGCGGCTTCGCCGCTGCCCCCCGCGCACCACGGCTGTCGCGGCCGTGGTCGCGCCACGATCTCGCCTTCTCCGCCTCCGCCGCGGCGATCCTCGCGCTCGTGCTGCTCGCCCGGATCGGCGGCGTCGCCTCGTTCACCGCCTACCCGCTGGTGCACGCCCCGATCGGCCTCGGGTTGTTCGCGCTCTGCGGGGCGCTGGGGCTCGCAATCCTGCTGCCGTTCATCGACCGCCGGGGGATCGAGCCGTGATCCTGAACACGCATGGCGGCGCTGGATCGGCGTCCTCGATCGCTCGTGTACCGAAGCCGGGAGACACTCGCTTCGCTCGCATCCCCGTTTCGGCCAGCACACTTCGCTCACTGCGTCCTGGACCAGCTTGCCCTGCGTGCCCAGGATGCGCTTGTGAAGCTCGATACGCCGGGCGGCGGGGTAGGAGGACCGAGGCCGGGAGACACTCGCTTTCGGCTCGCATCCCCGTTTCGGCCAGCCCCCAACACCGTGGCAGGCCATCGACCCACGCGGATGATCCCCAATGAACGTCCTCTCCTTCGACAACGTCACGTATCACTATCCAGATGCCCCCGACCCGGCGCTCGACGACGTCAGCTTCGAGGTCGCCGCGGGCGAGTTCTGCCTGCTCGCCGGGCTCTCCGGGCACGGCAAGTCCACGCTGCTGCGCGCCGCGTGCGGCCTCGCGCCGCACTTCCACGGGGGCCACTTCGCCGGGCGTGTGCAGCTTGCCGGGCTTGACACCCGCGAGCACGGGCCCGCGCACCTGGGAACGCTCGCCGGCGCGCTCTTTCAGGACCCCGAGAGCCAGCTCGTGATGAGCTCCGTGCGCGCCGAGCTCGCGCTCGCGCTCGAGAGTCGCGGGCACACCGCCGCCGCCGTCGCGCGCGGGGTCGAGGAGGTGGCGCTCGCGCTCGGCATCGATCACCTGCTCGAGCGGCCCACCCGCACGCTCTCCGGCGGCGAGGCCCAACGGGTCGCGCTCGGCGCCGCGCTCTCCGGGCGTCCGCCCGTGCTGCTGCTCGACGAGCCCACCTCGCAGCTCGACCCGGTCGCCGGCGACGAGCTGATCGGGCTGCTGCGCCGCCTCAACCAGGAGTGGGACGTCACCGTCCTGCTCGCCGAGCACCGTCTGGAGCGCTGCCTACCCTCCGCCGACCGCGTGCTCGCGCTGCGCGACGGGCGCCTCGCGCACGACGGCTCTCCGGACTCGTTCTTGGAATGGGCAATTCGCGAGGCGCCCGCGCTGCAGACCCCCGGTGCGCGCATGTTCGCGCTGGCAGGATTGGCCCCGCCGCCGATCGGCGTCAAGCAGGCCCGTGCGGGTCTCCGTGCGCGACGCCTATTGTCATCGGAGTCTGTATCCTCCCCGCCGCCCCCTGCCGTCCGTCATGTAAACATGGGCAACCGCAGGCAGGGGGCACCTTCCTCGGGTGGTCCCCCCGCATCGCCGCCCACGCCGGCACTCGTGCGGGCGCTTGAGCGCTTGTCTGGCGGCGCCGTCCCGGCGTCTGTCCGTCCGCCCGCGCGCGCCGCCCCGGCGCTGCGCATACGAGGCGTATGGCACGAGCTTCACCGCGGCCCCGCGATCCTGCGCGGCGCCGAGTTGCGATTGGAGCCCGGCGAAAGCGTCGCGTTGATGGGACGCAACGGCGCCGGCAAGTCGACGCTGCTGCGCCACGCCGCCGGGCTCATGGAGCCCACCCGCGGGCGGATCGAGCGCGGCGGACGCGTGGCGCTGCTGCTGCAGAACCCCGGCGACTACTTCATGCACGAGCGCGTCGCGCGCGAGGCCTCCCCCCGCGCGCTGGCGCTCGCCGGCCTCGCCGAGCTCGCCGAGCGCAACCCCCGCGACCTCTCCGGCGGCGAGCGCCAGCGCCTCGCGCTCGCGATCGTCACCGATGGGGGAGAGGAGCCGGCGGTGCTGGCGCTCGACGAGCCCACGCGCGGGATGGACCGCCTCGCCAAGGCACAGCTCGCCGAGGAGTTGCGCCGCCGCGCCGCACGCGGCCAGGCGGTGATCGTCGCCACGCACGACCCCGAGTTCGCCTGCGCCTGCGCCGAGCGCGCGGTGCTGCTCGCCGACGGTCGCGTGATCGCCGACGGCCGCTGCGCGGAGCTGCTCGCCGGCGGCTGGTACTTCGCCACCGAAACCGCCCGCATCCTTGGCGGCGCGGGGGGCGCGCTCGCGCCGGAGCAGGGTGCCTCGCTGCTCGCCGAGCGCATGCGCGCGGGCGATCCGTCACCGGGGGCCGCCGCTCCCACCTTGGCGGGCGCCGCGGATACGCGGTCGATTTCACGTATGGGTGGGAAGGCCTCCGCTGCGGCGGCGGGGTTGCGTGTGGGGGACGCCGCGCGATGAGCTGGCCCCTCGCCTCGTTCACGCTCGTCGGGCTCGTGCTGGCGGTCGGCTGGCTGGCGTACGAGCGCGCGCGGCCCTCGGCGCGGATGGTGGCCGTGGTGGCGACCCTGGCGGCAGTCGCGGCGCTGGGGCGCGACGCCTTCGTGGCGCTGCCCGACGTCAAGCCGATCACCGCCATCGCGCTGGTCGTCGGCTACGCGCTCGGACCCCTGCCGGGTTTCACCGTCGGCGCCGTGGGGATGCTCGCCTCCAACGTGATGCTCGGCCAGGGCACCTACACCCCCTGGCAGATGGCCGCCTGGGGGCTGGTCGGCCTGATCGGCGCCGCGCTCGGGCGGCTCTCGGGCAGGCGCCTCGGGCGGGTGCCGCTGGCACTCGCCTGCGCCGGCTCGGCCCTGGTGGCTAAGGAGATCATGAACGTGTACACGTGGACGCTTGGCGCCACCCACACTCCGGCGGCGTTCCTGCTCGTCGCCGGCGGGGCGCTGCCGTTCGACGTCACCGACGTCGTCGCCTCATTCCTCTTCGGCCTCGCCTTCGCCCCCGAGCTGGCACGCGTGCTGGCGCGGGTGCGCTCGCGCATGGACGTTTACTGGGAGCCCGCCCACTCGCCCGCCGCTGCCACCACGGCCGGGACGGCCGGCGGAGCGGTGCCTCTTGCCGTGCTGGCCCTCGGACTTGCGGGCGCGCTGGCGCTGCCCGGCGGGTCGGCTCGTGCCAGCGTCACGCCGGCCACCGCCGCCCGCGCGAACGTGTCCCGCGAGATCGCCTACCTCGCCTCCGCGCAGAATGCCGACGGCGGCTGGGGCGCCGCGGCGGGGCAGCCCACCAGCGAGCTGTACTCCGCGTGGGCGGCGATCGGCCTCGCCGCCGCCGGGCGCAACCCGCAGAGCGTGCGCCGCGACGGGCACACGGTGCTCGACGCGCTGCGCGTGCAAGCTGGGGCGCTCGAAGACGCCGGCGACTACGAGCGCACGATGCTCGCGCTGCGCGCTTGCGGCGCGCCCGTGACCTCGCTGGCGGGCAAAAACCTGCTGGCGGGGTTGCTGCGCTACCGCGAGAGCGACGGCTCCTTCTCCCACCAGGTCAACCTCACCGCGTTCGCCGTCTTCGCGCTGCGCGCCGCCGGGCGCTCCGCGAGCGAGCCCGCGGTGCGCGCCGCGGGCGCGTGGATCGCACGCCAGCAGGACGCCGACGGCGGCTTCAACTTCGAGGCGCGGGGCGGTGCCAGCGACGTCGATGACACCGCCGCGGCGCTGCAGGCGCTGGTCGCTGCCGGCATCCGTTCCGGCGCCGGCGTCGCCCACGCCGTCGCCTTTCTGCTGCACGCGCAGAACCTCGACGGCGGCTTCCCCGAGCAGCCCGGAGGGGAATCCAATGCCCAGTCCACCTCGTGGGCCGTGCAGGGCCTCACCGCCACGGGGCGCAACGTCGAAGCGATCCGCCGCTTCGGCAGTCGCTCGCCCCTGGGCTACCTGCAAAGCCTCGTCGCCCCCAATGGCAGCGTGCGCTACTCGCGCACCAGCACCGAGACGCCGGTGTGGGTCACCGCCGAGGCGCTCACGGCGCTGGCGCGCGCGCCGTTCCCGATCGGGTGAGGCTGGCGTTCGCCGTCCCCGACTCGGGGCCGGGTCGGTCTGGTCCCGGTTGCCTGCCTGCGCCCCGGTCCACGAGACCTCGGTGACGGGCGTCCACCGCACGGCGAGCGTCTACCCTCTGGAGGATGTCGAGCGCACCTCTGACGGCGTCCCCGCACGCCGCCCGCCACGGCGCGAGCGGGCCGGCGCGCGACCGCGCCGGCCGCGTGCCTGAGCCTAGCGTCGCCTGGGCCCGGTGGGCCGCCCTCCTGTGCGTGCTCGCGATGGCCGCCACGTGGGCGCTCGCCGAGCTCGTCCCCGCGATCCACCTGCGCGACGCGATCCTGCTCAACGACTTCACCAAGCTCCAGCGCCCCCGCGTGGATACGCTCGCCAACCACCTGCTGCACCTGCTCGAACCGCTGCTCTACACCGTGTGGGCGCTGCTGATCGTCGCCGTCGCGCTGCTGCGCCGGCGCCCGCGGGTGGCACTCGCGGTGGCGATCGTGCTGCCCGCCGCGCCCGGGCTCGCAGAGCTGCTCAAGCCGCTGCTCGCCCACCCCCACGACGCCGTCGGTTGGCAGTGGGTCGGGCCCGCCTCGTGGCCAAGCGGACATGCCACCGCGGCGATGACGCTGGTGCTGTGCGCGCTGCTCGTAACCTCCCACCGCCTACGCCCGCTGGTGGCCGCAGTCGGCTGCGCGTTCGCCGTGGCGGTCGGCTGCTCGCTGTTGATCCTCGCCTGGCACATGCCCTCCGACGTGCTGGGCGGCTACCTCCTGGCGACGCTGTGCGTGTCGCTTGCGATCGTGACGATGGGTCCCGCCTGGGATCGGCCGGCGCCGTTGCTGCGACGTCGCTCTGCGTGAGGCGCTCCTGCGGCCGGCCCACGATCGCGGCCGGTCGCTCCCTGCGTGCGGAGGTCTACTGCTCGGGGGCCGCCGCGGCCTCGTGCGCGCCGGGGTCCCACAGCGGCTCTGAGCCGGCGTCCTGCTCATTGACCGCGCGAGCGAGGATGAACAACAGATCGGAGAGGCGGTTGAGGTAGCGCACCGTCTCGGGGTTGGCGTCCTCCACCGCGAGCGCACGCCGCTCCGCGCGGCGACACACGGTGCGACATATGTGCAGATGGGCCGCCGCGGGGGTGCCGCCGGGGATCACGAACGAGCGCAGTGGGGGCAGCGTGGCGTTGACCTCGTCGCACGCCTGCTCCAGCCACGCGGTGTACTCGGCAGTGATCCGCAGCCGCTCACGTTCGCCGCTCGCTGGCACCGACAGGTCGGCGCCGAGGTCGAGCAGGTCGTTCTGCATGCGCCGCAGCCACGCCGCGACGTTGGCCGGCAGCCCGGGCGCCAGCAGCGCCACGCCCAACACCGAGTTGAGCTCGTCCACCGTGCCGTACGCCTCCACGCGGGGGTGCGTCTTGGAGACACGGCTCATGTCCCCGAGGTGGGTCTCGCCGGCGTCCCCGAGCTTGGTGTAGATGCGGGTCAGATTGACCGTCATGGCCACTCTGAGTTTCGCAGATGGTCCACCGGGGTGGCGCGCGTCCGCGCAATCGGATACGTTGCCCCACCTCAGATGCGGGTTGGCGTACCGAAGGAGACTGCGGCGGGTGAGCACCGGGTGGCGCTCGTGCCCGAGGTGGTCGGCAAGCTGAAGGCCAGAGGACTGGAGGTTCTCGTGCAGCGTGGCGCGGGTGCCGGCGCCCTGCTGCCCGACGGCGCTTTCGCCGATGCCGGCGCGGAGTTGACCGACGACGTCGCCGCGGTGTGGCGTGCCGATGTGGTCGTCACGATCTCCCCGCCCACCGCGGCGGAGATCGGTTTGCTGGGCGAGGGTTCGCTGCTGATCGGCTTCCTCGCGCCGCTGACCAGCCCGGCCTGCACGAGCGCGCTCGCCGCCGCGAAGGCGACGGCGCTCGCGATGGAGGCGATCCCGCGGATCTCCCGCGCGCAGGCGATGGACGCCCTCTCCTCCCAGTCCAACGTCGCGGGTTACCGCGCGGCGCTGCTAGGGGCGGAGCAGATGGGGCGCTTCTACCCGATGCTGATGACCGCCGCGGGCACGATCCCGCCGGCGAAGGTGCTCGTGCTGGGGGCCGGCGTGGCGGGCCTGCAGGCGATCGCCACCGCCAAACGGCTGGGGGCGCGTACCACCGGCTACGACGTGCGTCCCGAGGTGGCCGAGCAGGTGCGCTCGCTCGGCGCCCAGTGGCTTGACCTCGGCCTCGAGGCCGCCGGCGAGGGGGGCTACGCGCGCGAGCTCACCGAGCAGGAGCGCGCAGGCCAGCAGCAGGCATTGACGGACGCGATCAAGGGCTTCGACGTGGTCATCACCACCGCCCTGGTGCCCGGCCGTCCCGCGCCGAAGCTGGTGACCGAGGAGGCCGTCGAAGGGATGAAGCCGGGGTCGGTGGTCGTGGACCTCGCCGGCGAAGCGGGGGGCAACTGCGAGCTCACCGAGCCGGGGCAGACGGTGGTGCGTCACGACGTCTCCATTGTTGCCCCGCTCAACCTCCCCGCGACGCTACCCGAGCACGCCTCGGCGCTGTTCGCGCGCAACGTGCTGGCTTTGCTGGAGCTGTTGGTCGGCGAGGATGGGACGTTGAACCTGGACTTCGAGGACGAGATCGTCAAGGGCGCCTGCATCGTGCGCGCGGGTGAGATCGTCCATCCGGGCGCCAAAGCCGCGGTGGAGGCTGCCGCCGGGGGCGCGCCCGCCGGCGGCGAGCGTGGGGCTAGCTCCGGGCAGGCGACGCCGGCGGGAGGCTCCCCCCAATGATTCTCGCCTCGGTCCTCACCACCAACCTCGCGATCCTCGTGCTCGCCGGCTTCATCGGCTTCGTGGTCATCTCCAAGGTGCCCAACACGCTGCACACGCCGCTGATGTCGGGCACCAACGCGATCCACGGGATCGTGCTGCTCGGCGGCCTGCTGCTGCTCGGCCTCCCGGGTCTCGACGGCTTGAGCAAGGGGCTGCTGGTGATCGCCGTGGCGTTCGGCACGATCAACGTCGTCGGCGGCTTCCTCGTGACCGACCGGATGCTGGAGATGTTCAAGTCCAAGCCGAAGCCAGCCAAGGCAGAGGTCGAGCCGGCTGGTGGCGCGACCGATCGAAGATCGGCCAGCGGGACGAGCTCGGGGGCCGGTGGGAGCGGAGCCGACGGTGGGGCCGGTACGAGCGGGGGCGCAAGCGGCGCTGCCGGAGCGGACTCCGGGGCCGACGGCAAACAGGGGGGAGGCTCATGATCCACGCCCCCCTCGCCACCACCTTCCTGCAGAGCGAAAGCTTCATCTACGTCCTTTACATCGTCGCCTTCGCGCTCTTCATCCAGGGCTTGCGCGGGCTCTCCGGCCCGACGACCGCGGTGCGCGGCAACCGCACCGCCGCCGTGGGCATGGCGATCGCGGTCATTGCGACGCTGCTCAACCCCGGCGAGGGCAATTGGGGCCTGATCGCGCTTGGCATCGCGCTCGGCGCTGCCGTCGGCATCCCGGCGGCGCGCAACGTGAAGATGACCGCGATGCCGCAGATGGTCGCGCTCTTCAACGGCGTCGGCGGCGGCGCGGTCGCGCTGATCTCGTGGGTGGAGTTTCGCCACTACGGCTCCACTTACGGCTCGCACACTATCCACCTGCTGGGCGAAACGGGCAGCGTCACGATCAGCGCCGGCGGTCCTCCCACGTATGTGGCGATCTTCTCGGTGTTCGCCGCGATCGTCGGCTCGGTCTCCTTCTGGGGCTCCAACATCGCCTTCGGCAAGCTCCAGGAAGTGATCCCCGGGCGCCCGATCTCCTTCGGCTCCGCTCAGCAGGCGGTCAACCTCGTGCTGCTGATCCTGGCGCTCGCCGCCGGCATCGACCTGGTGGCGGGTGCGCACTCCGAACTGCTGTTCATCGGCATGCTGATCGTCGCCGCGCTGCTCGGCAACGCCGTGGTGCTGCCGATCGGCGGCGCCGACATGCCCGTGGTGATCTCGATGCTCAACGCCTTCACCGGCCTCTCCGCAGCGGCCACGGGGATGGCGCTCGACAACCCCGCTTTGATCGTCGCGGGGATGATCGTGGGCGCCTCCGGCACGATCCTCACCAACCTGATGGCCACCGCGATGAACCGCTCGATCCCCGCGATCGTCGCCGGCGGCTTCGGCGGTGGCGGCGCCGTGGAGGGCGCCTCGGGCGCGGGCGAGCACGCGGGCACGGTGCGCTCCACCACCGCGGCCGATGCCGCGATCCAACTCGCCTACGCCTCCCGCGTGGTCGTCGTCCCCGGCTACGGGATGGCGGTCGCGCAGGCCCAGCACGCGGTGCGCGAGCTGGCCTCGGAGCTCGAGGCGCGAGGCGTGGACGTCAAATACGCGATCCACCCGGTGGCGGGGCGGATGCCGGGGCACATGAACGTGCTGCTCGCCGAGGCCGACGTGCCCTACGACCAGCTCAAGGAGATGGACGACATCAACCCCGAGTTCCAGCGCACCGACGTGTCGCTGGTGATCGGCGCCAACGACGTCACCAACCCCGCCGCCCACAACACGCCCTCCTCGCCGATCTACGGCATGCCGATCCTCGAAGTGGACGACTCCCGCTCGATCATCGTGATCAAGCGCTCGATGAACCCCGGCTTCGCCGGGATCGAAAACGAGCTGTACTTCGACCCCAAGACCTCGATGCTGTTCGGCGACGCCAAGTCCGCCGTCAGCGAGATCACCGCCGAGCTTGGGCAGCTTTAGCCCTCGGTCCCCGCCCGGTTCGGGGTCGAGTGACACGCGTGTCCCTCGCACGTGTGTTTTTTCGTGGCTTGGGTTGCAACTTTAGTTTGCGTACTCTAATCTCAACTGAGAGGGATGAACGGTCTTGGTTTCGCACTGCGGCGCATCGGCGCTGCGGGGGGGGCGACGGCCGCGCTGTGGGTCTTGGGAGTGGGTACGGTCGGCTCGACGCTCGCGCAGGGGAGTCCTCTGCGGGCCGAAAACGATCCCGTCGCCAACGCGAGCGTCGTCGACGGCGCCGCCGCCTCGATCACCGAATTTCCCTTCCAGGTGGCGCTGTACAACCCGCACGCCGGCTCGCCCGCGAAGGGCTTCTTCTGCGGCGGCGTGATCCTCGACGCCACGCATGTGGCGACCGCCGCGCACTGCCTGTTCAGCGAACGCGGGCAGCACACTCCACCGGCTGAAATCGAGGTGTTGGCCGGGTCGACCTATCTCGAACCGACCGACCCCGGGAGCGTCAGGGACCCGGTCGTGGCGGCGACCGCCGACCCCGCTTACAACCCCGCCGCCAGCGACTACGACGTCGGGGTGCTGCAGCTCGCGCGCCCGCTGTGGAGCGGTTCCACGCCGGCGCTCGACGGCGACAGTCCGATCGCCCCGCTGACGCTCGACACCGCGCAGGCCGAAGCGCGCACAGCCGCCGCGCAGAGCGCCGCGGCGTCCGCCACGCAGGCCGCGACGACACCGGCGCAGGTGCTGGTAAGCGGCTGGGGAGATCTCAACCCCCAGCCGGGCGGCTCGCCGAGCTACCCGCTGCGCCTGCACAAGACGCGCGTGCCGCTCGTCGCCACCGCGCTCTGCGAAGAAGCGTATGCCGCGATCGAACAGCCGATCACGCCGCGGATGATGTGCGCCGGCGGTGAGCCGGGCGAAGGGCAGGGGCACGCCGACTCCTGCTACGGCGACAGCGGCGGCCCGCTGGTGGCGCCCGGTGTCGCGGGCGCTCCCTCGCCGGCCGGCGACGTGCTGCTGGGACTGGTGGACTTCGGCAACGGCTGTGGCCAGGCCGGCTATCCGGGCGTATACGTACGCGTCGCCGACCCGGCGGTGGCTCGCTTCCTCGGGGCTGCTCCGCCGGCGGCCTCGACGGGGGAGGTCCACCGCACCGTCTGTCCCCGGGTCGTGCGCGCGGGGCGCACCTACAAAGGGCACGCCGCGCATCACAAGCGCTCGCATCGGCCCGCCCGCCGCACGCCTCGCTGCAAGCGCTGAGCCCAGATCCACCGACTGAATTCGAGCGCTCACCGACACGTCGGAGCCTCTGCCAGACTGGCGGGCGTGATCGAGCGAGATCAAGCGCTGCAGGCGCTCGCGGACAGCGAGTTCGACGTGGTGGTCATCGGCGGCGGCATAACCGGCGCGGGGGTTGCCCTGGATGCCTCCACGCGCGGCTACTCCGTGGCACTGCTGGAGCGCGCCGACTACGCCTCGGGGACCTCCAGCCGCTCCAGCAAGCTGGTGCACGGGGGGTTGCGCTACCTGCAGAACTTCGACCTCGGCTTGGTGCGCGAGGCGCTGCTGGAGCGCCAGTTGCTGGTGGCGCTGGCACCGCACCTCGTGCGCCCGCTGCCGTTGGTGGTGCCCGCCTTCGAGGGTGCCCGCCCCGATCGCATGATGGGTGTGGGGCTCAACCTGTACGACGTCATGTCGGTCGATCGCGGCCGCCTGCGCCCGCGTCGCGGACGCGCCGAGCGCGCCGCGGCGCGCGGCGGAGAGGCCGAGGAGCCCGCCGAACACGGCTGGAGCCCTGCCCGTCACCGCATGATCTCCGGAGAGGAGGTGCTGGAGCTGCTGCCCGCCCTGGCACCCCGCGAGCCCACCGGGGGCTATCTCTTCTACGACTGCCAAACCGACGACGTGCGCCTGGTGCTGACTGTGCTCGGCGAGGCCGAGCGCTTCGGGGCGGTGTGCGCCAACCGCGTGGCGGCCGTCGGCCTGCTGGAAGACGACGACGGTCGTGCGTGCGGCGTGCGCGCGCACGACCTCGAGGGAGGCGGGGAGTTCGTGGTGCGCGCCGACAACGTCGTCAACGCGACCGGCGTGTGGGCCGACCAGCTGCGCCCGCAGGAGCTCCACGATGCGGCGGATCTGGCTGGGCCGGACCGTGGCGAGCAGGTGTCGGCGCCGTTCATCAGACCCAGCCGCGGCACCCACCTCACGCTCTCCCACGAGGATCTGCCGCTGGTGAGCGGCGCGATCGTGCCCGCTGGCGAGGGCCGCTCGATCTTCGCGCTGCCGTGGTTGGGTCGCACGCTGGTCGGCACCACCGACAACGACTACGAGGGCGACCTCGAGCACGTGCGGCCCTCCGGGGAGGACATCGACTACCTGCTCGACGCCGTCAACACATTCTTTGCCACCGACCTGAGCCCTCGCGATCTGACCGGCGCGTACGCCGGGGTGCGACCGCTGATCTCCAGCGGCGACCCCAAGAAGTCGGTGGACATCTCGCGCCGAGCCGAGCTGTACGAGACGGCCAGCGGCATGCTCACGATCACCGGGGGCAAGCTCACCACCTGGCGGCGGATGGCGAAGCTCACCGTCGACCGTCTGGTGGAGCGCGATGCGCGCGAGGCGCCCTGCCGCACGCACGAAATTCCGCTCGGCCAGCCGGTCGCGGCGGAGGAGCTGCCGCGGGTCGAGGGTGTGCCCGAGGCCTCCTACGCCGCGCTGGCCGCGCGCTACGGCTACGCCGCACACGAGGTGCTCGCGCTCGCGACCGAACGCGGGGAGCTGGCTCAGCCGATCGTGTCTGGGCTCCCCGACCTGCTCGCCGAGGCCGTCCTCGCCGCCCGCCGCGAGCAGGCGCGTGGCGTCGCCGACGTGCTGCTGCGCCGCACGCGCCTGTGGCTGCTGGCCGCGCATGTGCTGGACAGCTCGCCGCCGGACGGGGCGTCGGCACCCGTGCGGCGCGTCGCGGATGTGCTCGCCGGAGAGCTGGGCTGGAGCGCACAGCGCACCACGGAGGAGATCGAGCGCTTTGCCCGGGAGGCGCGTGCGGAGGGATTGGCCGAGTGAGGCCCTACCGCCTGCGTGCCGTCGATCGCGTGCTGGAGCTCGGCCCGGGGGCTGGCGGGCCTCTGATCATGGGCGTGGTCAACGCCTCGCCCGATTCCTTCAGCGATGGTGGGCGCTACGAGAGCCTCGAGCAGCGGGTGGAGTTGGCGCTGGCGCATGCCGCCGCCGGGGCCACCATCCTCGACATCGGCGGTGAGTCGGCCACCACCGGGCGCGCTCCCGTGCCGGTGGCGGAGGAGATCGAGCGCGTGGTGCCGCTGATCGAGCGCGTCGTCGCCGAGCTGGAGGGCGTCGTCGTCGAGCCAGAGCGCGGTCGGGGTCTGTCTCCCTCCGATGAGGGTCGGAGTTGGGGTCCGGCCGGGGAGGGCCCTGTCCACCCGGTGGTCTCGATCGACACCTACAAGCCCGCCGTCGCCCGCGCGGCGATCGCCGCCGGGGCGCGGATCGTCAACGATGTCAGCGGTCTGCGCGACACCGAGCTCGCCGCCGTGTGCGCGGAGACCGGGGCCGCGCTGGTGGTGATGCACACCGCCGCTGCCCCCCGTGTGCGCAGGCAGGATCCCGACCTGTACGGGGACGTGGTAGGGGAGGTGCTCGACTTTCTACGCGCGCGAGTTGCCGTTGCGCTCGAGGCCGGGCTCACACGCGAGCAGTTGATCCTCGACCCGGGGCCCGACTTTGCCAAGACGCCCGCCCAGACGATCGCGCTGCTCGCTCATCTCGAGCGCCTGCACGAGCTCGAGTTGCCGCTGCTGATGGCGATCTCGCGCAAGGACTTCATCGGGGCGCTCACCGGTCGTCAGCCGCGCGAGCGACTCGCCGGCACGCTTGCGGCGCTGGCCCACGGCGTCGACGCCGGCGCGCACATCGTCCGGATGCACGACGTCGCCGCCGCCGTCGACTTCCTCACGGTGCGCGCCGCGCTGGCGGGGGAGCTGCCCCCGAAAAGGGATCTCGCGCTTCCCGAGGAACTGAGACACCAGCGAGTGCGTCCCGCGGTTTGAGGGCGCCGAAGGCCGGCCTTTCGGTGGATGTCATAAGCTGCACGACGCATAGACGGGTGCCGGTCGCTGTCCAACGCGGTCGGGCGCCAACCACCCAATTCAAACGAACACGAAGAACAGGGGACCACGACCATGACCGTACTCGAGCGCTCTGAGCTTGACGCCAGCCCGCTGGCCGACCTGCATGCGATCGCCGACCAGATCGGCCTCGACGGGTTTCGCAGACTGCGCAAGGCCGACCTGATCGACGCGATCCTCGAGCGCTCCGGCGGCGATGGCCGTGGCGCAAGCGCGCCGGAGGACGCGGGCGCGAGGGAGCCGAGCGCGGATACGAGAGAGCAAGGTGCGGGCGCAGGGGAGGACGGCGCCGGCGAGGAGCGCGAGGCGCGTCCCGCCCGCCGTCGGCGCCCCACCCGGCGCCGCGCCAAAGCCGCCAGTGGCGATCAGGAGCGCGAGTCCGAAGGCGGCGAGTCCGCGGGCGCGGCGACGCGCGAGGAGGAGCCACCACCAAAGGCGGCGCGGGGCCGGGACCGAAGCCGGGAGACACGCGCCTCCGGCGCTGGCCGATTTGGGGATGCGAGCGGAGCGAGTGTCTCCTCAAGCGGTCCCCGTTTCGACCAGCGTGCCGCGGAGGAGCGAGCGAGCGCAGAGCGGTCGGCCTCGGGCGTCGTCGAGCTGCTCGGCAACGGCTCGGCCTTCCTGCGCGTCTCGCCGCCGGAGGCCTCCGACGAGGACGTCTACATCTCGGCGGCCCAGGTGCGCCGCTGCGAACTGGTCTCCGGCGATCGCGTGAGTGGCCCCGTGCGCACCCCGCGCGCCTCTGAGCGCTACCCCTCGCTGGCACGCGTGGACACGATCAACGGTGCTCCCGCGGAGTCGGTCGCGGAGGGCACCCGCTACGAGGACCTTGCCGTCGCCTACCCGTCCGAGCGCCTCGAGCTCGACCCTCAGGATCCGACGCTCGGGGCGATCGAATGGCTCACCCCGATCGGCCGCGGTTCGCGTGTGACGATCGTCGGCGAGGCCCGGTCGGGCAAGACCGAGACGCTGCGGCGTCTCCTGGGCGCGCTCGTCGGCCGTGAGGGCCTGGAGGTGATGCTGGTGCTCGGCGGCGTTCGCCCCGAGGAGATCGCCGCCTGGCGTGAGGGGCCGGTCGCGCCGGCCGCGGCGCTGGATCTCGGTGCCTCCGCCGAGCTCCAGGCCCAGACCGTGGAGCATGTGGTGGACACCGCCAAGCGCATCGCCGCGCGCGGCGGCCACGTGGTGGTGTTGATCGACACGCTCGACCACCTGTCGCCGCACGCTGCCCGGCGGATTCTTGCCGGCGCTCGCAACCTCCTCGACGGCGGCTCGCTCACGCTGATCGCCACCGCCGCCCGTCCGCTCGGCGGCGAGAGCACCGTGATCGCGCTCGACGTCGCGCTCACCTCCACCGGGCGCATTCCCGCGCTCGACCTGGCTGCCAGTGGCGTCGTGCGTCCCGAGCTGCTCGTGGGCGAGGACGGCGCCGCGGCGATCACCAAGGCCCGCGCCTCGGCGCTCGCGCCCTAACGGCGATTTTTGGGCGACCCGGGCCAGCGGCAGGTACGCGACGCGCGCCCACACGGCCCTGGAGGGAGCTCTGAGCCTTCGTCAGCGCAGGTACGCGACGCGTGCCCACGAGGGCTCGGGCGAGAGCTCGATCGGCTCGCCACCACGGGATGAATCGCCGTCCCGCCTGCCCGCGGGCTGCACGTAGGCGAAGCTGCAGGTCTCCTCGATGAACGCCACTCCCAGCTCGCCCTCGTTGACGCGCTGGTCCAGCCACGCGCCGCGGAACACCAGGCGGCGCAGCCAGTGCACCAGCGAACGCTCCGCCGGCCCCACCAGATCCTGCCAGCACTCGTTGACGTGTTCTCCCAGCGCGGACGCCGGGTCGAGGATCTCTCCGTTGACGGCCAGGTTGACGAGGTCTTCCAGCTCGTCCTCTCCGAGCCTGCCGCCCACGAACCCCAGCTTCAGGGCCGCCTGCTCGCAGCGCTCGGCGAAGTCGTCCTCGTTGAAGGTGAAGCGCAGCTCCCCGTATTCGAGGACGAAGTCCTCTCCCGAGTTGTAATTTCCGCGGCGTGTCTTGTCCATGACGTTGGTGCCGGAGATAGTGGGTTGATAAGAGGGGCTGGTTGCCTGCAGAAGGAGGGGCCCGGCTGATCGGCTCGCTGCCGACTTCGCCACCCTCCAGGCAACCTCGGGCCGGCTACGCCACCCCTGGGTCAGGCTCCGTGCCGTCGGAATCATAAGCTGAGTTCCTCCCCACGTGGGGGTGTTGCACGGGAGATTGCACGGCGGCTACCCTCCATGGTGATGGCGCGCCCCACCGAGCACGCACGACTGCCGGCCGGGGTCCCTCACGGCTATCGCACCGCGCTGGTGCCGATCTTCGGGGATGACGTCAGCGCTGCCGCGATCGCTCGCGTCGCCAAGCTGCTCGGCAAGGGTGGAGTCATCAACGCGGTCTTTGTGCTGCTCGTCCCTCCCCAGCTCCCGCTCCAGGAGGGCTTGGAGCGGGAGGAGGCTCACGGGCGCTCGGTGCTCGAGAGCGCTCGCATCCAGGCCCGCCGTGCCGGCATCCGCATCCACACCGGTGTGATCCGCACGCGCAACCCCGGCGCCGCGCTGGTGGACGAGGCCCTGAGGCTGGAGGTGGACATGATCTACTGGTCCACGCTCCATGCTCCCGCAGGCGAGCGGCGCATCGGCCCCACCGCGCTGCATCTGCTCAGCAGGCGGCCCTGCCGGGTGGTCATCGAGACCGAGGGCCACCCGGCAGGGACCCCGAGCGACACCGCCCGCGCCACCCTCTAGAGCGAAAGACCTTCTTAGCCACTGACGCCGGATTCCCCGCTCGAGGACGACAGCCCGATCACGACCCGCGCGCGTTTGACCCCATCGGAGAGCGACTGTCCGCCGCCTGCCGTGATGGTGCCGAGCGGGGCGATCGCCGAGGCGACGCTCGAGAAGCCCGGGGCCTGGGTGAGCCCGAGCGATTCGAGCAGCCCCGAGAGCGTGTGGACTTCGATCAGCGCGCTCGGCTGGATTCCCCCGCCGAGGGTGCTCGCCGCGGCGCTGTAGGAGGGGGCGCTCCCCAACGTGCTCTGCGGGTCGAGCGCTTCCTCGATCGATGCGCTGCCCAATCCCGCGACGAACTTGCCCTGTCCCGCCGCGAGCGTCAGCTCCAGCGGGAAGCTCGGTAGCTTCACCGTCACCGCGGTTTCCGTGCCGGGCACCGAGGTGGGCGACGTCTGGCCACCCGCTTCGCGGTATGCCTGCGCGAGCTCTGCCACCGCCGCCCGCGAGCGAGCCGGATCCTTGGAGGCGATGATGAGTGCCGCCCGCAACTCGAGGATGCTGCTGCCGCTCACATACAGCCCGGTGGCGCCCGCCCAGCTGAAGAGATCGCGCTGCAGGTTCAGCGAATGCGAGCTGAGCGGCGCCAGCATCGCGCCGAAGTTGATGCCACCGATGTCCAGCGCCGAGCCCAGCGAGCCAAACACGCCAAAGCCCTGCGCGCCGTGGCCCACCGCACCGCCGAGGTTGCCGATGCCCACCGCCAGCCAGGAGCCGCCGGGGAGCCCGCGCAACACCTGGGCTCCGCTTGCGCCGAACGCTTCGGAGTGGCCCGCACTCGATTCGGTGGAGCCCGACGCCGAGCCGCTCGAACCAGAGCCGCCGGCGGCCGGGGGCAGCGTGTCGAGGTTGAGCGCCACCGAATTTGCGCTCGGAATCACCGATAGGTACGCCTGGCCGGGGTGGCCGAGCAGGCCTTCGAGCAACGGCAGGATCGATTCCACGTTGGTGCTCCCGCTCCCACCGCCGCTGTTGCCGCTGCCGCCCTTGAGTGCGCTCGCGAGGTCTTCGGAGCTCAGGTAGGCGTTGGCGAGAGCGCCGTGTTCGGCGGTCGAGGTGAGCTTCGAATAGGCGCTTGCCTGCCCCAGCGAGGCGCCGCCGGCAGCCGTGTCGATCACGCTCTTGAGCCCCGCTTCGCTGCCGATCACCGCGAACTTGTGGACGATCCCCTCGGCCACGCCGTCGGGGGAGACCTGGTAGGTGATGCCTCGATAGCTGGTTGTGTGCGCGCCCGCGCTGTGGGCCTGGCCTTCCAGGAACGATTGCGCCTTGGCGACGTCGGTCGTGTCGAGCACCAGCGCCCCCTGTGAGGAGCCCGCGCCGAGTGCCGCCTGCAGGCCGCTCTGCCCGAGCAGCGCCGCTTCCAGACCGGGCAACCCTTCCGAGAGCAGCTTCTGAAGCGTTGCGCTACTCAGCAGGCCCTCCGCATGGCCGAGCGCGGCGGCGCTGAGGAACGCCCCCGCATGGGTGCCCAGCCACGGCTCTACTTCCTTTGCATAGTTGGGCGTCTTGCCGGTGGGGCCCGCCAGCAGCTTCAAAAGCCCTTCGAACGGGTGCTGGCGGCCGGTGAGCGTGTGTGCGGTCGTGGTGGCGTCGCTCTTCAAGTTGCCTTCGGGCCGCACGACCGCGTCGATGTACAGCGGCGCCGAGGCTGGCGTCACCGTCGCGGGGCTCGCGCTCGTCCCGCTCGGGCTGGAGCCGCAGCCGCCGAGCGCCGCGGCGAGGATCGCGGCGGCCGCCAGCATCGTCGCCGCGATCGATCCACGACGGCGTAGGCGGGCACCGCTCACATGGCTGGCGTGGGCGTTGGCATGCACCCCCGCCCGAGGTGCGGCCGATGGGCTCTGCGGGGCGAGCTGGGTGGTGCTGGCTGAGGACAACGCGGTGGGTCCTTTCTCGGCGGTCGGGACGGGGTGCACATAACGATCGTATGTCGATCGTATGTGTCCCACCGGCGTTCGCGCAAGTCACACGTGCAGATGCAACTTACGTGGCAAATCCGCGCGGTGCAGCCCGGCTTGCGCATTTGTGCGCTCCAGCCGCCCTCTGGGTGGGGTCCTGAAAACACACGCTATGCAGGCATTTTTGACGAGATCGAGGGCATGCGGACGGTAAAGTGGGGGAAAATGTGCAATTAGGGTTGCGTTGTGGGGGAAAGTGGGGTACCGTGCCGGGAACGAGCCGAGGTGGAGAGGCTCCTCCCACCTCTCCACCTCGGCTCCTAAAAGACCGCAGTCGGCTTTGTGGATGCCGGCCAACCGACCCTCGTTGCAGTCAGATCGATCTGGAGCACAGGCACAGTGGCTTTCCGTGGCACCTACGACCACACGCTCGACGCCAAGAACCGCCTCACCGTGCCGGCCCGCTACCGCGCGACGCTGGCCGAGGGAGTGGTGATGGCGATGCCCGTGGACCTCGAGCCGTGCGTGGGCGTGTGGCGCCCGCAGGCGTACGAGCGCTACACCGAGCGCGCGCTCGCCGAGCTGCCGCCGCTCTCGCCCCGCCTGAGCGAGCTGGAGCGCTTCTTCTACGGCAGCTCTCAGGACGCCGAGCTCGACTCCGCCGGGCGAATCATGCTCCCCGGCTTCCTTGCCGAGCACGCGGCGCTGAACAAGGACGTCGTGGTCGTCGGCGCCGGCGATCGACTGGAGTTGTGGGACCGCGACCGTTGGAACGAGCACCGACCGACGCTGCTGGGCGGCGTCGCGGAGATCACCGCCCGTGTCGACCATTCCCCTTAGAGCCCCCACCGTGTCCACCCAGCCCGCAGCCACATCGACCACGCCTCCTCACCTGTCTGCTGTCTGCTGTCCCGATCGATGACCGCCTCGACCACATCCACCGCCTCGACCACATCCGACTCGTGCTAGGCACTATTGACATGCCCACCGTCCACATCCCCGTGCTCGCGGGTGAGCTGATCGACGCGTTGAACCCCCAGCCGGGGCAGCTCGCGATCGACTGCACCTTCGGCGGCGGTGGCCACGCGCGCCTGGTGGCCCAGCCTCTGGGCGCCGGCGGGACACTGGTGGCGATCGACCGCGACCCGCTCGCCGAGGAGCGCTTCGCCGAGCTCGCCGAGGAACTGCCGTGCACGGTGCGTTTCATTCGCGGCGACTACGCCGAGGCGCTGGAGCTGCTCGCGCAAGAGGGGCTGCGCGCCGACAGCGTGTACTTCGACCTCGGCATGTCCTCGATGCAGGTGGACACGCGCGAGCGCGGCTTCTCCTACTCCTATGACGCGCCCCTCGACATGCGCATGGACCCCGAGCAGGAGCTCGACGCGCGCGAGATCCTCGCCACCTGGGATCAGCGCCGGCTGGCGGGGATGCTGCGCGAGTTCGGCGAGGAGCGCCACGCAGGCGCGATCGCCCGCGCGATCGTGCGTTGCCGCGAACGCGAGGGAGCCGATTCGATCCGCACCACGCTGGAGTTGGTGGAGATCGTCAACTCGGCGATCCCCGCCCCCGCGCGCTTCGCTGGGGGACACCCGGCCAAGCGCGTGTTCCAGGCGTTGCGGATCGCCGTCAACGACGAGTTGGAGCAGCTCGACCGCGGGCTGCCGCTGGCGTGGGAGCTGCTGCGCGAGGGCGGCGTGTTGGCGGGAATTTCGTTTCACTCCCTGGAGGACCGGCGCGTGAAGCGCTTCATGGTCGCCCGTGCTCAGGGTTGCATCTGCCCGCCCGACCTACCCGTGTGCGCGTGCGGGCGCACGCCGCAGGCGGCGCTGCTCACGCGCCGCGCGATCACCGCCTCGGCCGGTGAGCTGGCGCACAACCCGCGCGCCGCTTCCGCGCGGCTGCGAGCGGCGCGGAAGCTGGCGGAGGATGCGGGGGACGCGGCGTGAGCCCCCCGTCTGTCACTGCCACAGCCGCTTCGCCCGCTGTCCGTCCTCGTCGTCCCCCACGCCCCGGCCGTCCCCGCCAACCCTCGCGCCCGGCGCCGGTACCGCGCCGGATCTCGGGTCCCACGGGACCCGCTCGTCGCGGATGGGTGGGCGCGGCCGGTGTGGGTGGCGGGGCGGTGGGATTGCGGTGGGGAGGTCTGCATTTCCCCGTCCACGTGCCCCTGCACGTCGGTCGTCATGTGCCCGACCGCCTCCTCGACCGGCTGATCGGAGGACGTGCATGGATCGCCGTGATCGCGTTTGCGCTGATCGGCATCGTCGCGATGCAGTTGTGGGTGGTGAAGCTCGGCGTGGGGATCGGCCGTGCGCTCGAGCACACGCAGCTGTTGCAACAGGAGAACGCGACGCTGGCGGGCGAAGACTCGGCGCTCTCCTCGGCGGAACGCATCGAACGGCTGGCGCTGGCCAAGGGTATGGTGCCGGCATCGCCGGCGGCGCTGCACTTCGACACGCTGCGCGGCCCGCTTGACGCGCGGCTGGCGGCGGCGGCGCTGGCGAAGCCGATCCAGGCGCCGGCGACGAGCTCGACTCCGGTGAGCGCCACCGCAAGCACCGAAGCGAACACGACTACCGCAAGCACCGAAACGACCCCCGTGAGCACCGAAGCAAGTGCCGGCTCTACTGGCGCCGGAGCGACAGTGACACAAACGTCCACTGCCGAAACGCCCCCGACGGCGACACAAACGTCCACCTCCGAAACGCCCTCGACAGAAACGTCCTCGACCGGTACCACCCCTCCTGCCACGGCTCCAGTCGCCCCCGCGGAACCCACCGAAGCCGCGGGTACACCGGCCGACCCCGGTGGAGGTACGCAGGCCTCGGGGGGCTGAGCGAGTGGCGAGCGTGCAGAGTCGCATTGGGGTGCTGTTCGCGGTGTTCTTCGGACTGCTGGCGGTCGCGGCGGGCCGCACGTTGTACCTCGGGGTACTGCACAGCGCGGCGTTGCGCCGGGCCGCCAGCACCCAGCAGGTGACGATCGAAAAAGTGCTGGCGCCGCGGGGGATGATCACCGATCGTCACGGGACGGTGCTGGCGATCTCCGAACCGGCGGATGACATCTCCGTGGACCCCTACCTGGTGAGGGCAGACCCCAATCTGACGAAGGGGCTGCTCGGTGCAGCCGAAGAATTGGCCCCGCTGGTGGGAAGCTCGCAGGCGGCGGTGCTCAGAGACCTGAGCGAGCACAGCGGCTTCGTGTACCTCGCAAAGGAACTACCGGCGGCGCGGGCCAAGGCCGTGACGGCGTTGAACATCGCCGGCGTAAACGCCACACCGACGATGCGCCGGGTATACCCCCGTAACACGCTGGCGGCTCAGGTGCTGGGGATGATGGGTGAAAAAGGCGGCTTGTCCGGTCTGGAGTACGACGACAACGCGATCCTGCAAGGGCGGCCGGGTGCGCGGCGGGTGGTGAGCGATGCTCACGGTCAGCCGATCTCGATCACCGATCTTCGCCGCGAGGTGCCCGGAGCCCAGCTGCGGTTGACGTTGGACGCAAACATTCAGCAGCGCACCGAAGCAGTGTTGAACGCCGTGGGCAAGGTGTTTCACCCCAAGGATGCCACCGCCATCGTGATGCAGCCCGACACGGGCGCGCTGCTGGCGATGGCGAGCTGGCCGCAGCTGAGCCTCGACGATCCGCCGACCTCCAAGGCGGCACTCGAAGCGGGGCTGGAGGACCGAGGGGTGAGCTTCAACTATGAACCGGGATCGACCTTCAAGGTGGTGGCTGTGTCGGGCGCGTTGCAGAAGGGGCTGATCACACCCCACACCGAATTTGACATCCCCGACCAGATACAGGTCGCCAACCGCACGATCCACGACGCGGAGGAACACCCGGAAGAGATGCTCAGCACAGAGCAGATCCTCGCGCAGTCGAGCAACGTGGGGGCGATCACGATCGGCAAACTGGAGGGTGAACAGACCTTCAACGAATGGGTGCACCGGTTTGGCTTCGGCGCGCGGACGGGTGTTGGTCTGCCGGGCGAGGAAGTGGGCAAGGTGCTGAACCCGAGCGAATACTCCGGTTCCTCAATGGGCAACCTGCCGATCGGCCAGGGCGAGTTGGTCACCCCGATGCAGATGGTGAGCGCATACGCAGCGCTCGCCAACGGCGGCATCCTGCGCACCCCGCACATCGTGGCGGCGGTGAACGGCCACTCCGCCAAGCTGCCGCGGGGGCATCGCATCATGTCGGCGAGCGTCGCCGCGCAGGTGCGCCAGATGCTGCGCGGAGTGCTGGCGCCCGGGGGTACGGCGAGCGAGGTGTCGGTGCCCGGATATACGCTCGCGGGCAAGACCGGCACCGCCAGCAAGGTGGACCCGGAAACCGGGGAATACTCTGAAACTGCCTACGTGGCCTCGTTCATCGGCTTCGCGCCGGCGTCCGACCCGAAGCTGCTGTGTGCGGTGATCGTCGACGAACCGCAGGACGGCTCGATCTACGGCGGCACGGTTGCCGCCCCCGCGTTCGGTCAGATCATGGACTTCGCGCTTCCATACCTAGGAATCCCACCTACCCCCTCGCCGGGGTAGGTAGCGTCTGGGACATGCAAACGATCTCCGACCGATCCCGCTGGGGAAGGTGGCGTCGGGCATGAAAACCGAACAGAGCGCTGGATGACCGTGTGCCGCCTGTTCGGCATGACCGCGGGGGAAGAGCGGGCCACGGCGACCTTCTGGTTGCTCGACGCGCCCGACAGCCTCTCGGTGCAGAGCCATCGCGAGCCCGACGGCACCGGTCTCGGGTGGTTTGACGACGACGGCCGGCCGCGAGTCGACAAGCAGCCGGTCGCGGCGTACGGCGACGCCGAGTTCGCGCGACGGGCGCATGAGATCGCTTCGAAGACCTTCGTCGCTCACATTCGTTTCGCCTCGACCGGTGCACTGGAGTCGAAGAACACGCATCCCTTCGAGCAGGCGGGCAGGCTGTTCGCGCACAACGGTGTGATTGAGGGGCTGCCCACGCTCGATGCCCACCTGGGAGCGGAGGGGTTGGCGCTCGTCAAGGGCGACACCGACTCCGAGCGTTTCTTCGCCTTGATCACGCGAGAGATCGCCGCCCGGGACGGTGATGTCGCGGAGGGCATCGCGGCGGCCTGTCGATGGGTCGCGGACAACCTGCCGCTGCTGGCGATCAACTTCGTGCTCGTGACGGCGGACGGGCTGTGGGCGTTGCGCTACCCGCAGACGCACCCGCTCTATCTACTCGAACGCCAACCGGGCGCTGCGCTGGAGCACACCAGCAGCTTCGGCAGCCGCGTCCGCTCCGAGCACGGCACGGGTCGGCCGCTTGCGGTGATCGCCAGCGAGAAGATGGACGACGACCCCGCCTGGCGGATGCTCGACGCGGGCGAGCTGCTGCGGGTCGCGCCGACGCTCGAGGTCAGCTCGCGGGTGATCCTCGACGCTTCGCCCGCGCACCTGCTGACGCTCGCGGACCTCAATTCCCGCGCGCGTGCCTCGCAGGCGAAGGTGCCCGTGCCTCGTGCCTCATAGGCAGGCGAAGGTGCTCGTGCCTCGTGCCTCATAGGCAGGCGAAGGTGCTCGTGCCTCGTGCCTCATAGGCAGCCGAAGGTGCTCGTGCCTCGTGCCTCATAGGCAGCCGAAGGTACCCGTGCGTCGTGCCTCATAGGCAGGCGAAGATGCCCGCGCTTCACGCCTCGTAGGTCAGCAGCGCGTGCGCCTCGTGCGGCGCGAGCCGCTCGCGGCCCCGCAGGAACGCCAGCTCGACCAGGAACCCGCAGCCGACGACCTCACCCCCGAGCTGCTCCACCAGCTCACACAGCGCCGCCGCGGTGCCGCCGGTCGCGAGCAGGTCGTCGTGGACGAGCACGCGCGTGCCGCGCCCGATCGCGTCGGTGTGCAACTCCAACTGGTTGGTGCCGTACTCGAGCAGGTACTCGGCGCTGACGGTCTCGTACGGCAGCTTGCCCGGCTTGCGGGCCAGCACGAACCCCGTGCCGAGCTCCAGCGCGAGCGCCGGCCCGAGCAGGAAGCCGCGGGCCTCGGCGGCGACGACGCATTCGGCGCGCAGCGGGCGCGCGTACCGCGCCAGGCCGCGCACCGCCAGCGCCAGGGCGTGCGGGTCGGCCATCAGCGGCGTGATGTCCTTGAAGAGGATCCCCGGCCGCGGGAAATCGGGGATGTCGCGAATCAGTGCGCGCAGCCGCTCGGCGGTGTCGGTCGCTGCTGCATCGGGGCCGTGCACATGCTCATCGTAAAAGAGGCCCTCCCATGAGGAGAAAGAGACTTTGTCTCATTTATATGGGTCCCAGAATGAAGTGTTTGATCCAGCCGTTGCCCGTTGCCCGTTGCCCGTTGCCCGTTGCCCGTTGCCCCGGCGGACCGGCCGCGTCGTTGCGTTCTTTTTGGACCCAGACAAACAAGACTCGATCTCATTTGGATCGGGCTCGAGGCGGACGGATAGACTCCTCAGCAGCCCATGGAGACGCCGCTCGAACACTTCGATGTGCTGATCGTCGGGGCCGGTCTCTCCGGGATCGGCGCCGGCGTGCATCTGCAGCGGGACTGCCCTGGCCGTAGCTACGCGATTCTCGAGGGCCGTGGCAGGATCGGGGGAACGTGGGATCTCTTCAGGTACCCGGGGATCCGCTCGGACTCGGACATGTACACGCTGGGCTACTCCTTCAAGCCGTGGAAGGACGCCAAGGCGATCGCTGACGGAGCGTCGATTCTCAGCTATATCGAGCAGGCCGCGCGCGAGCACAGCATCGACGAGCGGATCCGCTTCAACCACCGTGTGGTGCGCTCGCAGTGGAGCTCAGAGGATGCACGTTGGACGGTGGAAGTCGAGCGCGGGGACACCGGGGAGACCGTCCACCTCACCTGTCGCTTCCTGCTGATGTGCAGCGGCTACTACCACTACGAGGAGGGCTACACCCCCGAGTTTTCCGGCGCCGAGCGCTTCGCCGGGCAAATCGTGCACCCGCAGCACTGGCGCGATCAGATCGACTACGCCGGCAAGCGGGTGGTGGTGATCGGCAGCGGCGCGACCGCGATCACGCTCGTCCCGGCGATGGCGAGCAGCGCGGCGCACGTCACGATGCTGCAGCGCTCGCCCAGCTACGTCGTCTCGTTGCCGGCGGAAGACCGGATCGCAAACTTCCTGCGCCGCAAGCTGCCGGCGAAGGTGGCGTACGCGATCGTGCGCTGGAAGAACGTGCTACGCACGATGGCAAGCTTTCAGCTGGCGCGGCGGCGGCCGGGAGCGATGAAGGCGCTGCTGCGCAAGGGGCTCGAAGGACAGCTACCGCCCGGGTACGACATCGACACCCACTTCAAACCCCGCTACGGCCCATGGGATCAGCGCCTGTGCCTGGTGCCCGACGGCGACCTGTTCAAGGCGATCAGCGCGGGCCGCGCGGAGGTTGTGACCGACGGGATCGAGACGTTCACCGAACAAGGCATCCGGCTCGCCTCCGGGAAGGAGCTGCAGGCCGACCTGATCGTCACCGCCACCGGGCTGAACCTGGTCGCAGTGGGGGGCATGGAGATCGCGGTCGATGGCCGCGAGGTGGAGCTCGGGCAGACGATGAGCTACAAGGGCATGATGCTCAGCGACGTGCCCAATCTCGCGGTCGCGACGGGGTACACCAACGCCTCGTGGACGCTGAAGTGCGACCTGACCTGCGAATACGTATGCCGGCTGCTCAACCACATGGCGGCGCACGGGTACCAGGTGTGCACGCCGCGTCGCGACCCCACGGTGGCGGAGCTGCCGTTCATCGACTTCTCCTCCGGATATGTGCTGCGTGCGATCGACCGCTTCCCCAAGCAGGGCTCGAAGGCGCCGTGGCGGCTCTACCAGAACTACATGCTCGACATCCTCTCGCTCAAGCGCGGCGCGATCGAGGACGAGGTGTTGGAGTTCTCCACGGCGGGTTCGCCCGCGGTCGAGCCCGCGGCACCGGTTGCCGTTTGAGCCACGACCAGCCTTGGCCTCTGGCCATCGGGGGGCCGAAACGGTCACGACCAGCCCTGGCTGTTGCCTTGTCGGGGGCCGAAACTAGACTCAGAGCGGATGCGAACGCCGCGTATGTACCGATGAGTCTGGCGGGCAAGGCTCGATGAGGCTGGCCGAGCTGATTCCCACGCAGCAGGTCGGGTCCGGCGGACCGATCGAAGATCGGCCAGCGGGCGACGGCACGGCCGTGGAGATCATGAGCCTCGCCTACGACAGCCGCACGGTTACCCCGGGGGCGCTGTTCTTCTGCGTGCCGGGTGAACACAGCGACGGGCATGACCATGCCGCGCAGGCGGTGCGGGCGGGAGCCGTCGCGCTGGTGCTCGAGCGCCCGCTTGGACTGGGTGTGCCGGAGATCACGGTGGCGTCGGCGCGCGCGGCGATGGGGCCGGTGGCGGCGCGCTTCTACGACGATCCCACCACCGCGCTGCAGGTCGTCGGGGTGACGGGCACCAACGGCAAGACCACCACCGCGTTTCTGGTGAGGGCGCTGCTGGAGGCGAGCGGCAGGCGGTGCGGTCTGTTGGGGACCGTCACCTCGATCGTCGGCGGCGAGGAGCGAGGTGGGCGGGCCTCGATCCACACCACCCCCGAGGCGATCGACCTGCAGGCGGACTTCCGTGCGATGCTCGACGGGGGCGAGCAGGCGTGCGCGATGGAGGTCTCTTCGCACGCGCTGGCGCTGGGTCGCACCGACGGGGTGCGCTTCGCGGCGGCGATTTTCACCAACCTGACGCAGGACCACCTCGACTTCCACGGCACGATGGAGGAGTACTTCCAGGCCAAGCGCAGGCTGTTCGTGTCCGCCGCGCCCGGCGCCGGGGGACTTGACGCGTCTCCTGCCAGCGGTGATGGGCCCCGATCTTCGCCCGGCGTCCACGCGTCGCCACCGCATGCCGCTACCTCGTCGGACACCGCCCCACCGGGCGTGAGCGTCGTCAACCTCGACGATCCGTACGGGCGGCGCCTGGCGGCCGAGCTGCCTGAGGCGGTGACGTTCGCGATCTCGCGCGACGCCCAATACCGTGCCCACGACGTGCGGGTGGGCCACGACGGCTGCCGTCTGCGGCTGGAGACCCCGGGGGGCACGCGTGCGCTGTCGCTGCCCCTGCGAGGTCAGTTCAATGTGGCGAACGCGCTGGGCGCCCTCGCGGCCGTGCACGCGCTGGGTGGGGATTTCGACACATTGGTCGAGGCGCTCGAACGGGGGGTGCGGGTGCCGGGGCGGATGGAGCCCGTCGATGAGGGCCAGAAGTACGCGGTGCTGGTGGACTACGCGCACACGCCGGATTCGCTCGAGAACGTCTTGGCCACTGCTCGCGAGTTGACGGGTGGGCGGGTGATCTGTGTGTTCGGCGCCGGGGGAGACCGCGACACGGGCAAGCGGGCGCTGATGGGCGAGATCGCGGCGCGTGGAGCGGACGTGGTGGTCGTGACCTCCGACAACCCCCGCTCCGAGCAGCCGCAGGCGATCATCGCGCAGATCATGGAGGGCGCGGCCGGAGCGCGGCCGGTGGGCGCCGCGAAGATCGTGGTGGAGGCCGACCGGCGTGAGGCGATCCACCGCGCGATCGCGGTCGCACGTCCCGGGGATGTGGTGCTGATCGCGGGCAAGGGCCACGAGCAGGGCCAGGAGCTCGCCGCGGGCCGGGTGGTCCCGTTCGACGACGTGGCGGTGGCGCGTGAAGCGCTGCGGGCCCGTGGCGCACGCACCGCGGGAGCCGCTGCGTGACCGGATGGGGGGCAGAGCGGATTGCGGCGGCGGCGGGAGCACGCGTCTTGCGGGGAAACGACGGTGCGCCGCGGCGCGTGGTCATCGACTCACGCGATGCACAGCCCGGTGACCTGTTCGTGGGTCTGCGCGGAGAGCGCGTGGATGGCGGTGCCTACGTGGAGCAGGCGTTGCGCGCCGGAGCATGGGGGGTGTTGGTCGCCCCAGAGCACGCGGATGCGCTCGTCAACGGGGCAGCCAGCGGCGTGGTGCTAACGCATCCCGATCCGCTCGCGGCGATGCAGGCGCTGGCCCGTGAGTGGCGCAAGGCGCTCGGCGAAGAAGGGGCCAAGGTCGTGGGGATCACCGGCTCGACCGGAAAGACCTCGACGAAGGACATCCTCGCGGCGCTGCTGGGCGGCGCGGAGGCGCTGGCGGAAACGGGGATGCCGGCCGCAGGCCGGTGTCTACAGGCTTCGGTGTGCGGACCCATCGTGGCAAGCAAGGCGAACCTCAACACCGAGATCGGCCTGCCGCTGACGGTGCTGGCGGCGCCCGCGGGCACGAGGACGCTGGTGCTGGAGATGGCGATGCGCGGAGCTGGGCAGATCGCGGAGCTGACGGCGATCGCGCGGCCGGAGGTGGGGGTGATCGTGAACGTGGGGCCGGTGCACCTGCAGCAGCTGGGCTCGCTGGAGGCGGTGGCCGCCGCCAAGGCCGAGCTGATCGCCGGGATGGCGCCCGGGTCGACGGTGGTGGTGCCGGCGGGGGAGCCGCTGTTGGAGCCTCACCTGCGCTCCGACCAGCACACGGTCACCTTCGGCGAGGGCGGCGACGTGGAATTGGTGGAGCGCGCGACGAATGGCGAGGTGACGATCCTCGACCGCACGCATGCGCAGGGCGCGAGCGGAGCACGCGCAGGCGGAGAGAGCCCGGGCGGAGAGAGCCCGGGCGGCGCGGACGACGCGCACGGTGGCGAGCGCATCACGGTGCGGCCGTCGTTCGCGCAATCCCATAACCTGCGCAACCTGCTGGCCGCGACGGCGGCGGCGCGGGCGCTCGGCGTCACTCCACACGGGAGGCTGGACGTGGAGTTCTCGGCGCTGCGCGGCGAACGCGTGGCGCTGGCAAACGGAATCGTGTTGATCAACGACTGCTACAACGCCAACCCGATGTCGATGCGAGCCGCGCTCGACGAGCTCGCCGCGAGCGAAGGTGCTCGCCGGGTGGCGGTGCTGGGTGAGATGCTCGAGTTGGGTGGCGAGGAGCGACGGCTGCACCGCGAGATCGGGGAGTACGCCCGCGCGCGCGGGGTCGATCTGCTGCTGACGGTGGGCCCGCTGGCGCGGGAGATGGGGGAGGGGAATGGGGGTATGCCGGTCCACTGCGTTCCCGACGCCGCGGCGGCGGCAGCGCTGCTGGGGAGGCTGTTGCGTGCCGGTGATGTCGTGCTGGTCAAGGGCTCGCGTGGCGTGGGGCTGGAGCAGATAGCCCAGGTGCTTACGGCGGCGCCCGCCGGGGGTGCCAGCTCCACCGCGCCCGCCGGGGGTGCCAGCTCCACCGGAGCCGCGCCGCACGCGCTCAGACAGAGCGGGAGCAGCTGAATGGGCCGCGTCCTGATCGGGGGAACGGCGGCGCTGCTGATCTGCATCTTCCTCAGCCCCAAGTTCATCGAGTTCCTGCGCCGGCGCGAGTTCGGGCAGCACATCCGCGAGGAGGGCCCCGCGGGGCACCGCGAGAAGGCGGGGACGCCGACGATGGGCGGAGTGATCATCTTCATCGCGGTGGCGATCCCGTTCCTGATCCTCACCGGCTACGAATGGCGCGCGCTGGGCGTGTTCGGCACGGCGCTGGCGTGTGCGCTGCTGGGCTTCGCCGACGACTACACCAAGCTCGTGCGCCGCCGCTCGCTGGGCCTGCGGGCGCGCACCAAGCTGGCGGTGACGATCGCGATCTCGCTGGCGCTGTGGTACGTGGCGCGGCACGAGGCCCACCTGCAGAGCACGCTGCGCCTGCGGTTCGTCGACTACACGATCGATCTCGGCCCCTTCTACCCGCTGCTGATCTACCTGGTCGTCGCCGGCACCACGAGCGCGGTGAATCTCACCGACGGCCTCGACGGTCTGGCGGCGGGCTGCGCGGCGATCGTGCTGCTGGCGTACATCGGCATCACGTTCATCACCTCCGAGTACAACGTCTCCAACCAGTACGAGCTCTCGATGCTCGCCGCCTGCCTGGTGGGAGGCTGCATCGGCTTCCTCTGGTTCAACGCCTTCCCGGCGACGATCTTCATGGGCGACACCGGCGCGCTCGGGCTCGGCGGGGCGATCGCGGGCCTCGCGGTGATGACCAAGACCGAGGTGCTGCTGATCCTGCTCGGCGGGATCTTCGTGTTCGAGGCGCTGTCGGTCGTGATCCAGGTGGCGTACTTCCAGTGGCGCCACAAGCGCGTCTTCCTGATGGCGCCGATCCATCACCACTTCGAGCTGCGCGGCTGGTCGGAGACGAAGATCATCCTGCGTTTCTGGATCATCGCCGCGATCTGCTGCGCGATCGGCTTCACGATCTATCGCCAGAGCCTTGGGTGAGGTGCGGCTGTCTGGCGTGATCAGGCCGCGGTCTGCGACCCTCGCCTCCGCCGCCAGCGCCGGCACGATCGAGGACCTGGCCGTCCGCATCAACGCCAGGTCGGGGAGGGTGGCGCGATGAGCCGCCGGCCCTCGATTCCTCCAGGCCCCTACCTGGTCGTTGGCCTGGCCCGCTCGGGGGCGGCGGCGGCGCGGCTGTTGCGCGAGCGCGGGGAGCAGGTGATCGGCGTGGACGCGGGTGCACCGCGGGGAGCGCAGGCGCTGGCGGCGCTGGGAGTCGAGCTGCAGCTGCACGATGACGGCCTGGCGCAGCTGGAGCGTGCGGGGGTCGTCGTCAAGAGCCCGGGGGTGCCCGCGCAGACGCCTGTCATCGCCGCGGCCCGCGTTCGCGGGCTGCCCGTGCTCGGCGAGTTGGAGCTGGCGTGGCGACTGCTGCCCAACGAGCTCATCGCCGTGACCGCCACCAACGGCAAGACCACCACGGTGGAGCTGATCGGCCACATTCATCGCGCAGCCGGCCTGCCGGTCGCGGTGGCGGGCAACGTCGGCACGGCGCTCAGTGGCCTGGTGGGGGCGCTGGATGAGCGCGCCACGATCGTCTGCGAGGCATCCTCCTTCCAGCTCGAGGACACGCTTGCGTTCGCCCCGGAGGCGGCCGTGCTGCTCAACATAACCCCCGACCACCTCGACCGCCATGGGACGCTGGCGGCCTACCGCGAGGCGAAGCTGCGGATCTTCGCTCACCAGCGCGAGGGCGACGTGGCGGTGCTGCCAGAGGCGCTAGCGGGTGTCGAGCTGCGGCCAGGCGTGCGACGGGTGTGCTTCGACGCCAACCCGCATCCGGATGTCACCCCGCTGCGCCTGCGCGGCGAGCACAACCGCCAGAACGCGATGGCGGCCGCGGCCGTGTGCCTCGCCCGTGGGATCGACCCCGACGCGGTGCGCGCCGGCCTGCGCACGTTCGCGGGTGTGCCCCATCGCCTGCAGGAGGTCGCGGCGCGCGACGGCGTGGTGTACGTGAACGACTCGAAGGCCACCAATGTCGCGAGCACGCTGGTCGCGCTGCAGGCCTTCCCCGCAGGCGGCGTGCACCTGATCCTTGGTGGGCAGGGTAAGGGCCAGGACTTCAGACCGCTGCGAGAGGCGGTCGCGGCGAGTTGCCGCGCGGTGTACTTGATCGGTGAAGACGCGCCCGAGATCGCCGCGGCGCTGCGGGAGGGGGACGCCGCCCGTGGCACTGCCGGCGAGGATCCCCGCGCCGAGCCGCGCGGTTCCCTCGGAGTCGCGGTGCGTGAATGCGGCGACCTCGAGCGGGCGATCGCGGCGGCCAGCGCGGCGGCGCGATCGGGCGAGACCGTGCTGCTGTCCCCGGCCTGCGCCAGCTTCGACCAGTTCGCCGACTTCGAGGCGCGGGGGGAGCGGTTCGCCGCGCTGGCCGGCGCTGTCGAGATCGTGTGAGCGGGGCGCGTTGGCAATGGCGCGGGGACGGGGGATCGTGTAGCATTTACGTCAGCAGGGGGTCGATTGTGTGTGCGCTGGCGTACATTACGGAAGGGATGGCCTGATGCGGGGTCGAGCTCGCTGGTTGGTCGTATTGATCGGAGCACTGCTGTTGGTCGGCGCGTTGCCCGCCGTCGCGGGAGCCACCTCGCCGCCGAGCGAACCCAAGACCGAACCCGTCGAATTCACGGCCGCGGGCGTCAAGCTGAAGGGCACCTTGAATCCCGAAGGCTCGCCCACCTACTATCACTTCGCCTATATCCAGGCGGGCGCTCTGGAATGTATGGACATCGAAGGCGGGTTGATCGAAGACTGTTGGGAACGCACCCCGCGCGAAGGCCCACTCGCCGGCAGCGGGCCCCAGGAAGTGTCGGCTGAGGTGAGCGGCCTCGCCCCGGGGGTTTACCTCTACCGGCTGGTCGCGGAAAACGAAGGGGGCTCGCGCAGCTCCTTCGTGGGTCGCTTCACGGTGCCGACGCCGCCGGCTGCGCAAGCGCCGTCGGTCGAATCCGAGCGCGCCTCGCACGTGACCTCGACCGACGCGAGGCTGGAGGCGACGATCAACCCCGAGGACGCCGAACGCGGCGCGTACTACCAGTTCCAGCTCGTCGCGGACCCGAGCGAATACCTGTCGACGTTCGCGTGTCCCGCCGAATGGACGACGAGCAGCCCGTTCTGCAAGCTCAGCGAGCTCGACGACGAAGTCGAAGGGCTTCCGGTCGGTCGGACGTTCCCCGGCGTCGAAGGACAGCCGGTCAGCCTCGACCTCGCCAAGGCCGGTGTGACGCTGAAGCCCGGCACCACCTACCACTTCCGGGTCATCGCAGCACGGGTCAGGCCGACCGAAGAGGGACCCGGCTGGGAAGGCAAGATCATCGAAGGTCCCGATCAAATCTTCACCACCCCGCCGGAAGGCAAGGCGCCGGTGATCGAATCGGTGAAGGTCACGCACCTCACGAAGACCGATGCGACGCTCGAAGCGACGATCGACACGGAGGGCCTGGAAACGGAATATGCGTTCACGATGAGCTCCTCGCCGTGCAGCAAAAAAGGGGCGGGATGCGAATTGATCGTCCCGGTCAGGCTGCCGTGCTGCGGGAACCTGTTCGGCTCGTTCCTGGCGCAGACGGTGAGTCTCGACCTCAACAGCGCCGGGGTGGAGCTCGGCGAAGGGGAATACAACTTTGGCGTGAAGGCGTGGAACGGCGCCGGCAATGCGCTTGCGAGCGGGGGCGTTTTCGAAGCGTCGCAAGAACCCGTCGTCGAACCGCTGCCATCGACCGTCACCCCCAGCCCGACGAGCGGTGGGCCAGCTCCGTCGTCGGGTACGAGCACGGGCGCGACGGTCGGGTCGACCACCACGACGGGCGGCGCCGTTTCCGATACTGCGAGCACGGCGCCGAAGCATGGCGTGTCGGCATTCGGGCCATCCAAGCCCGGCAAGCACCATCACAAGCCCAAGCACCACACGAAGGCCGCGAAGCACCCCAAGCACGCCGAGAAGGGCAAGCACAAGAAGTAGCCGTTGCGGCGGCAGGCTTCCGCGTCCGGGCGTCGAAGTGACCTTGGATGCCATCAGCCGCGCGCGGCGCGAACGCCAAAGCCAAAGCCCAGGGACAGGGCGCGAGCACGCGTCGCCCCGGCCGACCGAAGCCGGGAGACACGCGCCTTCGGCGTGAATCCCCGTTTCGGCCAGCCGCCGCCCGCCGGCAACCGCTCGAGCATCGCATCCTGCTGACCGCCACGCTCTGCCTGCTGGCGTTCGGGGCGGTGATGGTGTACTCCGCCTCCTCGGCCACGGCGCTGCTCGAAGGGAGCGGCACCGGCGGCGCTTACCTCGTGAAGTTCGTGATCTTCGGGGTGGTGGGTCTGGCGCTGATGCAACACCTCGCGCGCCACGGGATCGCGAAGGCGCAGGACCTGGTGGGACCGCTGTTGGCGGTGTCGTTCGCGCTAGTGCTGGCGGTGCACATCCCCCACGTGGGCGTGTCCGTCAATGGGGCGCGTCGCTGGATCGGACCCAGCATCTTCCAGTTCGAGCCCGCCGAGCTGCTGAAGCTCGCGCTGGTGCTGTACTCCGCCACGCTACTCGCGCGCAAGCCGCAACGGGTGCACGACCTGCGCGCGCTCTGCAGGCCGCTGCTGGCGGTGGTCGGCGCCGCCTGCCTGCTGGTCGCGACCGAGCCGGACATCGGCACCGCGATGGTGATCGCGTTCACGACCTGCGCGCTGCTCGTCGCCGCGGGGATCCCGCTGCGCAACCTGGCGATCATCGCCGGCTGCGCGCTGGCGGCGGTGGCGCTGTACGCGCTCGCTCGTCCCTACGCACGGGAGCGGCTCACCTCGTTCGTCGACCCGTGGGCGCACGCGTCCGGCAGCGGCTTCCAGGCGGTGCAGGGTCAGATCGCGGTCGGCTCGGGCGGCCTCTTCGGCGTCGGGCCCGGGCAGTCGATCCAGAAGGCCTTCTACCTGCCCGAGGCGCAGACGGACTTCATCTTCGCGGTGATCGCCGAAGAGCTGGGCGTGATCGGGGCGTACGCGCTGCTGTTTCTCTACGGCCTGATTGGATACGCCGGCCTGCGTGCCGCCAAGCGGGCGCGCAGTCTCTACAGCGCGCTGATCGCGGTCGGCATGACCTCGCTGATCCTCTCCCAGGCGGCGCTCAACGTGTTCGCGGTGCTCGGCCTCGCGCCGCTCACCGGCGTGCCGCTGCCATTCGTCTCCTACGGGTCGAGCAGCCTCGTCGTGATGCTCGCCGCGATGGGATTGCTGCTGAACGTCGCCTCCGGCACCAGTGCCCACGTGCGCGCGGTGGGCGAGGGGCGGACGGAAGGCGACGCGGGGAGGCGCAAACCGGCAGGATTGGACGGTGAGCGCAACACCGCCGAGAATCGTGATCGCCGCCGGAGGGACAGCCGGGCACGTGGTGCCGGCACTCGCGGTGGCTGACGCCCTGCGGGCGCGCGGCGCGGAGGTCACGTTCATCGGCGGCGAGCGCGCCGAGGCACAGCTGGTGCCGGCGGCGGGGTACCCGCTGCGCACGATCGCCGTCGCCGGCCTGGATCGCCGCAACCCGCTGCGCGCCGCGCGCGCGGTGGCGCTCGCGGTGAAGGCGTTCGTGCGTGCCCGCGCGCTGCTCGCGGAGCTGCGGCCCGACGCGGTGATGGGGGGAGGCGGCTACGTCTCCGGCCCGGTCGGGCTGGCCGCGGTCACGCGCCGTGTCCCGCTGGTGCTGACCGAGGCCGACAGCCACCTCGGCCTCGCCAACCGCGCGCTCGCCCCGTTTGCGCGGCGGGTGTGCCTTGCCTTCCCACCGGCGGTGGCCCGCTCCGATACGGAACCTTCCGCACCGGGAGCGGCCGGCCGGCAGTCGAGGGGGTGGCGGCTCGCTCGGCGGCGGCGGACCACTCGTGGGGGGCTGGGGCGCCGCTACCACGTCACCGGCCGCCCGATCCCGCCGCCCCACGAGGATCGCGCCGGGGCGCGGGTGCGGCTGGGGATCGAGCCGGGCGAGACCTGTGTGCTGGTGTTCGGCGGCTCGCTGGGCGCACGCTCGATCAACCTCGCCGCGATCGAGGCATACGATGGCGCCGCCTTTCGCGTGCTGCACGTAAGCGGACGCCGCGACTACCCGGAGCTCGCGGCCTTACCGCGCCCGTCCGGGTATGACCTGCGCGAGTACCTCGACCTCGCCGAGTTCGCGCAGGCGCTCGCCGCCGCCGACCTGGTGGTCGCCCGCGCCGGCGGCTCGCTGTTCGAGGTCGCCGCCCACGGCCGCCCCGCGATCCTCATCCCCTACCCGCACGCGGCGGCCGACCACCAGGCGACCAACGCCCGCTGGATGGAGCGGGGCGGCGCCGCGGTGGTGGTGCCCGACGGCGAGCTGTCCGCCGCGCGTCTCGCGCGCGAGACGGCCGCCCTCCTGGCCGACCCGCAGCGGCTGCGCGCGATGGCGGCGGCCGCCCGGCGGCTCGCACGCCCCGACGCGGCCGAGGTGGTGGCCGAGGAGTTGTTGGAGGCCCGACAAGGATGAGCGGGTTGGCGAGTACGTGGAGTGAGGATTGGAGTGGGGAGCGGGAGGTATGCGTGCGATGAGCGCGCCGTGGAGCGGGCGGCGCTTGCACTTCGTCGGCGTCGGCGGCGCGGGGATGAGCGGGTATGCCCGTGCCGCGCACACGCTGGGGGCGCAGGTCAGCGGCTCCGACCGCGCCGACTCTCCCTATCTGGAGCGCCTGCGTGCCGACGGGGTGTTGGAGGCGAGGATCGGCCACGACGCCGCCAACCTGCCCGCCGGCGAGGACGTGGAGGTCGTCTACTCCAGCGCCGTGCCCCCCGAGAACCCCGAGCGCGCCGCGGCGCGCGAGCGTGGGCTGCGCGAGCGGCCCCGCGCGGAGCTGCTGGGCGAGCTGAGCGCGCTGCGGCGCACGATCGCGGTGGCGGGCACGCACGGCAAGACCACGACCGCCTCGATGCTCGTGCACATTCTGCGCGCCGCCGGCGCCGACCCCGGCTGGCTGGTGGGTGCTCCGGTGGGCGGCGGTCTGCCCAACGCGCATTGGGGCGCGGGCGAGTGGCTGGTGGTGGAGGCCGACGAGTCCGACCGCTCGATGCTCTCGCTCGCGGTGGAGATCGCGGTGCTGACCAACGTCGAGCTCGACCATCACGCGAGCTTCGCCTCGCTGGCGGAGCTGCGGGAGGCCTTCCGCGCCTTCATCGCGCTTGCTCGCGGCGCCATCGTGGTGTGGGACCGTCCCGAGCTGGTCGAGCTGGCACGGGAGGGAGTACGCAGGGCGGGTACAGACGGAGGACGCGGGGAAGATGAGGGATGCGCGAAAGAAGATGAGGGATGCGCGGGAAGTGGGGAGGGAGTGTCCGAAGACGAGCATGGAATGCGCGAGCAGGGCGCGCGGAGGGAGCGCGAGGCTCGGGTTCTCACCTACGACGTCCCGACCCCGACGCTCACCGTGGGTGGTTCACACTTCGCATGGCACGGGCATGAGGTTGATCTCGCGGTGCCGGGCGCCCACAACGCGCTCGACGCCGCCGGTGCGCTCGAGGCTGCCTGCCTCGCCGGCGCCGAGCCCGAGCGGGCGGTCGCGGGGCTCGCCGGCTTCACCGGTGCGGGCCGGCGCTTTCAGCGGGTGGGAGCCGTGGGTGGGGCGGGGGTGTACGAGGACTACGCACACCACCCAACCGAGGTGGCGGTGACCCTGCGCGCGGCGCGCACGCTGGAGCCCCGGCGGCTGGTCGCGGTGTTCCAGCCCCACCTCTACTCGCGCACCGCGCTGCTCGCGCGGGAGTTCGGCGAGGCGCTGGCGCTCGCCGACGTGGCGGTCGTGCTCGACGTCTACCCCGCGCGGGAGCGCGCCGAGGACTTTCCCGGGGTGAGCGGGCTGACGATCGCGCAGGCTGTCGCGGATGCCGCGGGAGGGCGGCCGGTGATGTGGCTGCCGACGTTCGCCGATGCGCTGCCCGTATTGCGAGGCCTGCTCGTCGAGGGCGACCTCTGCCTGGTGATGGGCGCCGGCGATGTCGATGCGCTGGGACGTCGCCTGGTGGACAGCACTGACGATGTGCAGGCGCCCGAGCGTGGTCTGGCCGAGGGTGCAGGCGATATCGAAGCAACAGGTCGCCGTCTAGCGGAGGGCGGTGCGGCTCCGTGAGCGTGCCACCGCTATCGCCCCCACCCTCGGTGCAGCTCGACTTCCCGCTGGCACGCCTCGCGACGGTGCGCACGGGGGGTGCGGCCGAGATGTTCGCGCGGGCCGGCAGCACCCCGCGGCTGCTGGAGCTACTCGTGTGGGCGGACGCCGCACACGTGCCGGTGGCGGTCGTGGGATCGGGCTCCAACCTGTTGATCGCCGACGAGGGCGTGTCTGGCCTGGTGCTGAAGCTCGAGGGTGAGCTGGCGGGGATCGAGCGGGTTGGGGGGCGTGGCCTGGAGTGCGGTGGCGGCGCGCGCCTGCCCGCGGTGGCCGCATATGCCGCGCGGGCGGGCCTGTC
Source organism: uncultured Solirubrobacterales bacterium (assembly GCA_963764915.1). Lineage (GTDB taxonomy): Bacteria > Actinomycetota > Thermoleophilia > Solirubrobacterales > Solirubrobacteraceae > Palsa-744. The sequence continues at coordinate 583,737 of CAVXUO010000001.1, forward strand.
GGGGATCGAGTTCGGCGTCAACATCCCCGGCACCGTCGGCGGCGCGGTGCGGATGAACGCCAACGCCTATGGCGGTGAGCTCGCCCGTACGCTGGAGTGGGTAGATGTAGCGGGCGCGGGGGGGACCGACCGCCGCACTCCGCCCGACCTCGGGTTTGCCTACCGCAGCTCCAACCTGCTCACCGGGGAGGTCGTGGCGCGCGCGTCGTTCGCACTGCACCCCGCTCCGCCGGCTCAGGTGAAGGCGATGCTCGCAGAGCTGCGCGCCCGCCGCCACGAGGCCCAACCGCAGGGGATCAAGACGTTTGGCTCGACCTTCAAGAACCCGGATGATCCAGGCGCGAGTGGGCGCACGGCGGGCCTGCTGCTCGCCGAGGCCGGTTGCAACGGTCTCGCCGTCGGCGGCGCCCGTTTCGCGCCCAAGCACGCCAACTTCATCGAGAACACCGGAACTGCCACCACGGCGGAGATCGTCGTGCTGATGGCCGAGGGCCGCCGCCGCGTGCAGGAGTGCTTTGGGGTGGCGCTGGAGCCCGAGGTGCAGACGCTCGGGCCGGTGCACTGGCCCTGGACATAAAGGGTTGCCCGAGCCCCTCGGTTGACGCACAAGTCATCGTGTTGACTGCATAAAAGGTTACGCATCTGCTACCCGCGGCCACAACGACGGTAGGGGTTCGCCCGCCGAGGTCGAAGACTCCAGGGTGGATCGCTCCTTCGCCGCCCGCGCTCCCGTCGGCCGCCTCACCCGCCCCCTGGCGTTCGCGCTCCCACGCGGCGCGACCCCGCGGAGGCTCGGTATCGCGCTTGCCGTCCTCGCGCTGCTCGGCGGCGGCTGGCTGTTGCTGCGCAAATCCCCGCTGGTGTCTGTCGAGCACGTCCAGATCGCCGGCGTGCAGGGGGTCGACGCCGGCCCGATCGACGCGGCGCTGCGCGGTGCGGCACGGGGGATGAGCACGCTGAACGTGAATGTCGGCGCGCTGCGTGCTGCGGTGGCGTCCGATCGCGTCGTGCGGAGCCTGAGCGTCAGCACGAGCTTCCCCCACGGCCTGCGCGTCAATGTGGTCGAGCAGCTCCCAGTGGCGGCGGTGAGCGTGGGTGGGGTTCGCACCGCGGTCGCCGCCGACGGCGTGGTGCTCGGACCCGAACTGCTCGCGAGCGAGCGTGTCCAGCTGCCGACGATCACGCTCCCGGCCGGTACGAGTGCGCTGGCCGATCTCGGATCGGGGGCACGCAGCCCGGAGGGCCGGGTCGGGCACGTCGGAGACGCCACCGCCCGGGCCGAGTTGAGCGTGCTGGGCGCCGCGCCGCGGGTGCTGCTGGGATGGGTGAGCAAGGTGTTCATCGGGCCCGAAGGGCTGACGGTGGCGATGCGGGGCGGCCTGTCGATCTACTTCGGCGACGCCACCCGCCCACACGCCAAGTGGCTGTCGGCCGCGCGCGTGCTCGCCGATCCCTCCTCCGCGGGGGCGACCTACGTCGATGTGCGTGCTCCCGAACGTCCCGCGGCGGGCACCACCGCGGCGGGCGGTCTGTCGGGGGGTGACACGGCCACGGGGCAGGCGAGCGCCGTCGACGCGACCTCCGCGGCGCTGGCCAACGTCCTCGCCGAAGCGATCAGCGGCGGGTCGGGCACCGCGAGCGCCACCGGGTCGAGCGCCGCGGTGGCGCCGGCAGGAGCGTCAGGCACCATTGGGTCGGCGGCCCCCGCGTCGGGCACCACCGAACCGAGCACGACCGAACCGAGCACGACCGAAGCCGGCGCTGCCGATTCTGGCGCGGCCGCGGGTGCAAGCGCAGGGATGGGGTCAGCGGAAGAAGCTGGTGGGAGCACCACCGAACCGAGCGCCGCCGGCACAACGGCGAGCGGCGGCTAACCTACCTACTCTCTCGAACTCTAACCCTCGACTTTAGGTCGAGGCAACTGAAAAGTAATTGCTCGGGCGGCGGTTGAGAGTCCGCCGTTCTGCAAGCGATCCTGCAAAAGTCCTCGCCGCGGTTGACAGGGCGAAGTTCCCTGCATAACGTGCTAAACCGGTCTACCCTCGGGAAGACGGCTTCGCAACCCTTAACCATTACTCAAGTCTTCGGACGGAAAGCAGAAAACACCATGGAGAGCGGCGTAGGCAGCTACCTGGCGGTCATCAAGGTCGTCGGCGTGGGCGGCGGCGGCACCAACGCGGTCAGCCGCATGGTCGACGCGGGGCTGCGCGGCGTGGAGTTCATCGCCGCCAACACCGACGCGCAGGCGCTCGCCATGTGCGACGCCGACATCAAGCTCAATATCGGCCACGTCTCCACGCACGGCCTCGGCGCCGGCGCCAACCCCGAGGTCGGGTTTGCCGCCGCGGCGGAGTCGCGCGACGACATCAAGGAGGCGCTGAAGGGCGCCGACATGGTGTTCGTCACCGCGGGCGAGGGTGGGGGAACCGGCACCGGCGCGGCGCCCGTGATCGCGGAGATCGCCAAGAACGAGATCGGCGCGCTGACGGTCGGCGTGGTGACGCGCCCGTTCGAGTTCGAGGGCACCCAACGCGCGCGCTCGGCCAACGAGGGCATCCAGAAGCTGCGCGAGGTCGTCGACACGCTGATCGTGATTCCCAACGAGAAGCTGCTCGCCGTGGTCGAGCGACGCACTTCGATGCTCGACGCCTTCAAGGAGGCCGACGACGTGCTGCGCCAGGGCATCCAGGGGATCACCGACCTGATCACGATCCCGGGCCTGATCAACCTCGACTTCGCCGACGTGCGCACGATCATGCACGACGCCGGCTCCGCGCTGATGGGCATCGGCTCGGCCGGCGGGGAGAACCGCTGCGCCGAGGCCGCCAAGATCGCGATCTCCTCGCCGCTGCTGGAAGAGTCGGTGGAGGGCGCCACGGGCATCCTGCTGAACATCACGGGCGGCAAGGACCTCGGCCTGTTCGAGGTCAACGAGGCGGCGGAGATCATCCAGAGCGCGGCTGACCCCAACGCCAACATCATCTTCGGCGCGGTGATCGACGAGAGCCTCGGCGAAGAGGTGCGCGTCACGGTGATCGGCACCGGCTTCGACCACCGTCCGGGCAACTCCGCCCGCCGCGAGCGCTCCGGCCGCGCGGTGGACCGTGGCCCCCGCATCGGCGACCGCGAGCGCTCGTCGCTCGAGATCTCCGACGACGACATCGACGTGCCGCCGTTCTTGAGGTAGCCGGGCGGTCCGCGGTGGGCGGGCGGGGCGATCCCGCAGGGCGGATGGGTGGCTGTGGGGGTGTGGTGTGTGCTCAACTTTTTGAGAGCCGTGCGCAATTGCACACGGCTCTCAAATTTTTGATGACAACATCTACCCTGGAATACTATTGCGATCGGGGCGGGCGCTGTTAGTGGGCAGGGCCGCATGCGGCCCTGCCGGACACGCCGCATGCGGCGTGTCCTCCGGAGGGCGCATGCGCCCTCCGGCAACCCCGCGCATGCGCGGGGTTGAACAGCAAACGCTAGCCTGCGGGCGATGCGCCGCACCGCTCTGTATGACCGCCACGTTGCCGCCGGGGGGCGGATGGTCGAGTTCGCCGGCTGGGAGATGCCCGTGCAGTACACCGGCGTGCGCGCCGAGCACCTGGCAGTGCGCGAGGGCTGCGGGATCTTCGACGTCTCGCACATGGGTGAGATCGAAACCTCCGGTCCCGGCTCGGAGGCGCTGCTGCAGCGGCTGCTCTCCAACGACGTCGCCGCGATCCCCGGTGGCGGTGCGCAGTACAGCGTGCTGTGCCGCGAGGACGGGGGGGTGCTCGACGACCTCTTCACCTATCGCCTGGGGCCCGAACGCTTCCTGACGGTGACCAACGCCGCCAACCACGCGCGCGACCTGGAGTGGTTCCGCGCGCACGCCGAGGGGTTCGACGCGCAGGTCCGCGACCGTCTCGACGATTATGCGATGCTCGCCGTGCAGGGCCCCCGCGCACGCGAAGTCGTGCAGGCGCTCTCGGACTCGCCGCTGCCCGCGCGGATGCGCGCCGCCGAGCGGATGCTGGGAGGCGCGCGGGTGCTCGTGTGCGGCACCGGCTACACCGGCGAGGACGGCGTCGAGCTGTTGCTCGCGCCCGCCGACGCGCCGCCGCTGTGGGATGAGCTCGTGCGCCGCGGCGCGCTCCCGTGCGGCCTGGCGGCGCGTGACACGCTGCGCCTGGAGGCCTGCTTTCACCTCTACGGTCACGACCTCTTGCTGGAGCGCGGCCCGATCGAGGCGGGGCTGGGGTGGTGCTGCAAGGAGGCCACCGGCTTCATCGGCGCCGATGCCGTGCGCGCGGTGCGCGAGGCCGGTCCGGCCGAGAAGCTCGTTGCGTTCGTGCTCGATGGTCCCGGGATCGCCCGCCAGGGGAACCCCGTCGTCGGTGGCGGCGTCGTGACGAGCGGCACGCTCTCGCCCTCGCTCGAGGTCGGGATCGGCCTCGCCTACGTGCCGGCCGCCCGCGCGGCCGCGGGCACCCGCCTCGAGATCGACGTCCGTGGCAAGATTCGCCCCGCGGTCGTCCGGGCGAAGCCGCTGTACCGACGTGGCGAGTCGCCCGGCCGCCCGCACACCCCCTGAACGTACCCGGCTTGAAAGGGCTCCGCATGGCCGACGCCAACTACCCCGAGGACCTGCTGTACCACCCCGAGCACGACTGGGCGCGCATCGACGCGGACGGTGACTCCGCCCACCCCGAGGCGACGCTGGGGATCACCTGGTACGCGCAGGACCTGCTCGGCGAGATCGTCTTCTGCGAGCCGCCCGCCGTCGGGACGCTGCTCACGCAGGGCGAGCCCTACGCCGAGGTCGAGTCCGTCAAGGCGGTCTCCGACGTCGTTGCCCCGCTCTCCGGGGAGATCGTCGCTGTCAACGACACGCTCGCCGAGGAACCGGAGAAGCTCAACGACGATCCCTACGGCGAGGGCTGGCTGGTGCGCATCCGGCTGACCGACCCGGCCGAGCGCGCCGAGCTGCTGGACGCCGCCGCCTACGCGGCGAGCCTCGACTGAGCCGCGCGGCGGCTTACGGCGGGAGAGGCTCGCCGGCGGTGTGAGGGCGACTCGTGCCGGGCATAGGGCGTCCGGTTTGGGGCGCTCGCCGGGGATGTGAGGCGGCTGTGAGCCGGGGCGTCGGGCCGCCTGGCTGGGGGTGCTCGCCGGGCTTCTTCGCCGTTGGCACTTGACAAAAAGTGACGCATGCGCTTATGATGGCAATGCCACGGTGATCGACTGTGATTACCGGGCACAACATAGGGTCTGGTTTGGGGTCTGCCCGTTGTGGTCGACCGTTCCAAGCGCATCAGGGGTCTTTCGGGAGAGGGACCGGGTCGGTTTTCGAAGAGGGAGCTTGGTTTAGCGTGGTTTCTGCAGGGAGATACGTGGTGAGGGTGCTTGCACCGGATCTTGGGGCTGATGCTAGATGCGCCAGCTTGGCGCTGTCGCATCTCTCTCTCTCTCTCTCTCTCTTCAGCATCGTGGCTCGAGACCGAGGGCGCTAGTCGCCTAGTTTCGACGCGCCCTGCGCCCCCGCTCGCGCGGGGGAGGGGCTCCCTGTGTTCACGCCCGCGGTCGCGTAGCGGGCGGTTCGGTGTTCTCGGGCGCCCCGGCCTTCTCCCGCTTAGGGGGGCCGCCTAGTGTCACGCGTGCGTACGCGTGGGCCGCGCCGCCCAGCCCCGATGGGGATGGCTGTGCGCAGGGCGCAGCCGCGAGAGCAAGTGGCGGAGATCCAGCGCTCGCGGCTGTTGGCGGGTGCGGTCGGCGCGATCGACGAGTACGGTTACTCGCACACCACGGTTGGGCAAATCGCGACGCGTGCGCGGGTTTCGCGGCGCACCTTCTACGAGCTGTTCGCGGACCGCGAGGCGTGTCTGGCGGCGCTGTTCGAGGACGTGGTCGGGATGCTCGAGGGTGAGCTCGCCGCCGCGGGCTTGGTTGGCTTGCCGTGGCGTGAGCGGGTTCGTGGCGGTCTGTGGGCGATCCTGTCGTTCTTTGATCGGGAGCCGGCGCTGGCGCGGGTGTGTGTGGTCCAGGTGCCGCGGGGCGGCCCCGGGGTGTTGGAGCGTCGCGATGAGGTACTCGCGAGCTTGGCGGCTGTACTGGATGAGGGTCGTGGTGAGAGCGCGCGGGGCGCGCAGTGCACGGCGCTGATGGCTGAGGGCCTGGTCGGCGCGGCGTTCGGGATCGTGTACGCGCGGCTGTTGCGCGGCGAGCGCGCGCCGTTGACGGGCCTGTTCGGGGAGTTGATGGGGATGATCGTGCTGCCCTATCTCGGTCCGGCGGCGGCGCGGCGCGAGCAGGTGCGTCCGGTTCCCGGGCTGGTGGCGGTGGCGAGTGTGGAGCGGGGATCGGAGTCGTCGAGTGAGCGCGACCCGCTGGCTGGTACTGGAATGCGTTTGACGTATCGCACGGCGCGGGTGCTCCAGTGTGTTGCCGCTCGCCCGGACGCCTCCAACCGGGTTGTCGCCGAGCACGCGGGGGTCGCCGACCCGGGGCAGATCTCGAAGCTTCTGCGGCGCCTCGAGCGTCTGGGCCTGGTCGTGAACACCGGCGGGGGCCACCTCAGCGGCGAGCCGAACGCTTGGCGGTTGACGACGCAGGGTCGCCAGGTCGCGGGGCGGCTCAGCATCGACGCCGGCCGGAGCGTGGAGGCCGCGTGATGCGCCGAGTGCGATTGATGTCGAGGGGGTCTCACCTGTGCTCGTGGATCCAACCCGTCGTGGCGATTGCCTCGGGGCCGTCCGGCTCCCACATTTTCAGTGATGTAACCCAATCCGCGTGCGTAGCGCTGGGCGTTGGCACGTCTGCAAAGGAGAGATAACCGATGTTCTCAGCTATACGCAATCGAATGCATCTCACTCCGGCGACCGTGATCGCAACGCTGGCGTTGGTGTTCGCGATGACCGGTGGAGCGTTTGCAGCCGGGCACTATTTGATCACCTCGACGAAGCAGATCAGCCCGAAGGTGTTGAAGGCGCTGGCGGGCAAGAATGGCGCAAATGGGGCTTCCGGCGCTCAGGGCGCGGCTGGTCCCGCTGGTCCGGCGGGCCCGGCCGGCAAAGAAGGTCCCGCCGGCAAAGAAGGTCTTGCCGGTAAAGGCGAAAAGGGTGAAGCGGGCCCGGCTGGCCCGACCGGGCCGGAAGGCAAAACCGGCTTCACCAAGACGCTCCCCGCGGGTGAAACCGAGACCGGGACCTGGGCCTTTGCCGGCACCCCGGAAGGCGGCGAAAACGGTGTGCTCGTTCCGCTCTCGTTCAATATTCCGCTGGAAAATCCCGTGATATCGGGGAATGTTCACTTCGTCACCAAGGCGGAAGTCGCCGGCGGCACGGCGCCCGCGGCCTGCACGGGCAGCGATGCGGCGCCGGCGGCGGCGGCGGGCAATCTGTGTGTGTACGAATCGTTACTGTTTGGAGACAAGCTCAACGGGATCGACAATCCCGCGACCCGCGCTACGGGAGCGGCCACGACAGGCGCGTACCTCTCGTTCGCAAAGGAAGCGACCCCACAGCTCGGCTTCGGAACATGGGCGGTGACTGCGGCGGCCGAATAGGCGATCTCCGTCAGGGCCAGCGGTGTCCGGTGTCTCCCGGGGCGTGAGGATCCGTCTCGGGGCACCGCCGCAGGGGTCCAGCGGAACATCGCCCGAACGATGAGTTGCACCCACCCACGAGAAAGGCACGAACGTGAATCACATTGAACGAGACGCTCAAGAGTCATCTGCCCAGACCGGCGCTCGTCGTCTGGGGCGTCGCGTCTTTGGTCGCGTGGGGCGGCGTTTCTTTGCGGTGGTCCTCGCCGTGGCGATCAGCGTCGGGGTGGTGACCGCGATCTCGGCCGCCGCCGTGAATCCCAGCCCCGCCCACATAGATTTTTTGCAGTGTGTTGGCGGCAGCCCGACAAAGATCGACATAGGCGCATTTATCACCGGCTACGAAGAGGAAACGCAGTGGCATTTCGAGTACGCCACGAGTGCGGAAGGTCTCTGGACGCCGCTACCTGGTGGCAGCGGCACGATCAGCAAGGCTGAACAGGAACACATGCCGGAGATCAACATCCAACGGGAACTCACAGGCCTCGAATCGGAAAAGACCTTCTTCGTCCGACTGGAAGTCAGCAACGCGTCGGGCGGCACGTCTGAAGTTGCGTCGTGCGAGACCGCGCCGCTTCACCCGCGAGAAGCAACCGTGGCAGCCCAAAACATCACTGCGACCTCGGCTGTGCTATCAGGGAGCGTGATCCCGGGCGATTTCGAAACACATTGGCGCTTTGAATCGGCCAGCTCGGAAGGGGGTCCGTGGACTCCCGTGGCGGGCGCGAGCGACACGATCGTCGCCGCCGAAGCCGATGAAGCGTATTACCAGGTGCGCGGAGGTGTGCTCGCGGGGCTCAGCCCGTCCAGTCGCTACTACGTTCGTCTGGTTGCAGAAAACGAACATGGGCCTACGACCAGTGAAATCACCAGCTTCAAGACATTTGGTCCTCCCTCGGCGAGCGCATTCGCGGTGCACGCCCTGCACGGCGAATCGCCGTGGGCGCTTGGAGCGGTCAACCCCGACAGCCTCCCAACGGTGGCCGAACAGAAGATCGCGATCGAAGGTGTCCCCAGTGGTGGCACGTTCACGTTGACCTATAACGGCCACACCACCGCGAGCATCCCCTACGACGCCAGCTATGAAGCTGTACGCATCGCCCTTCGCGAACTTCCCAACATGCCCACTGTGACTGTCTGGGGCGCTGACGGTGGCCCGTACGTTGTGAGGTTGGGTCCCCCCGGCTCCGCTGGCGAGGCCACGCCGCTGATCGAAGCCGATGCGTTGGGCCTTACGCCATCCGGAACGGTCACGGTCTCCAACATCCAGTCGGGTGGCGAAGCGAACGACGCTCACTACCGTTTCCAGTATGTCGGCCAGGAAAGCTTTGCCGAACATGGCTGGGCCGATGCTCAGGCGACCACCGAAGAAGACGCGGGCGTGGGTGACAGCACCGAGTTCGTCGGGGCCGATCTGCCCGGCTTGCAAGCCGGCGGCGTCTACCATTTTCGGGTGCGGGTGAGCAGCGATGTGCCGGGCGATCCGGTGTTTTACAGTCCTGAACAGACGTTGAGTGTGCCCACGCCCGCCACAGCGCAGGCGCCTGCGTGCCCCAACGAAGCTCTGCGCTCCGGTCTTTCGGCGGCGTTGCCGGATTGCCGGGCGTTTGAGCTGGTGACGCCGGCGGCAAAGGGTGGGGCGCAGGACATCTTCGACTATGGCTCGGGGGTCACTACTTTTGCGGTTGGCGAAGATGGTGAACACACTGTGCTCAAGACGTTTGCGAAGTGGGGATCGAGCCCCGACAACTTCCTTTCGCAGTATGTCTTCACCCGCCAGCCCGGTGGTTGGCAGATGGTTTCTGCCACGCCCCAGCCACAGGCCGGCGAGGTCACCTACGAACCGCAGGTCTTCAATCCCGATCTCACCGAGACCGGTCTACTGGCCTTCACACACACTAAGAATGGTCCCAGAGGTCACTCCCCCGACCAGGAATATCTCGTCGGGCCTCCAGGTGGTCCCTACACGACGGTGGCGTCCTCTCCCTACGATCAGGAAGGCGAAGGGGCGCAACTGCTCGCAGGCAAATGGGTTGCGGCGTCGGCCGATTTCAGCAAGCTGATCCTGCGCACCGGTGACCGGGTGCTGCTGAGCTCCACCCCGAGTAGCACAACCACGGGCTATGACCTGTATGAATGGTCGGGCGGGCGGTTGCGCCAGGCGAATGTCCTGACCGGCGGCGCGCCGATCGGCACGTGCGGCGCCAGCATGGTGAACGGCTATGAAGGCTACCGCGAGACGACTTTCGCATACAGCAGCTCGAACGCCGTTTCGGCGGACGGCTCGAGGGTCTTCTTCGAAGCCGTGCCGGGCAGCGACTGCAAGGCCCCCACCAACCTCTATATGCGTGCCGATGGCAGCACAACTCTAGACATCGGGGCCTACACGTTCCTGGCGGCTAACGCCGAAGGCTCGGAGCTGCTGCTCGGACGCGAAAACGGCGGGACCCATGACTACTACCTCTACAACACCGAAGCACAGACGGCGAGGCACCTCTTCTCAACCGACGGAGAGATCAACGAACTCACCGTTGGGGATGACTTCACCGCCTTCTACTTTGGGTCGCCGGACAGCCTGACGGCCGAAGCGCCACAGGGATCAGCCGCGCTGCTGGACATCTATCGCTACGACATCTCAACCGAAACGTTGCGCTACATCTTCTCGTCCGCCGGCACCGGTGGCACGGGTGGCGATAACACCGTCAGCCCGGACGGGCAGTACTTCTACTTTGCCTCCAGCGAGGTCGGCGGGCTGCCCGGCGGCAGCGGCAAGGTGGTGGAGGTATATCGCTATGACGACGCCGAACAGACGGTGCAGTGCATGTCGTGCGCTTCACCGTTCGATCCCGAACCGAAGCTGAGCGCGAGCTTCCTCACCGCGGGGGCCGATACAGAACTTGGGAACGAGTGGGCCGACGGTGTGCCTCAGCAGACGATCTCATCGGCCAACGGCGACTACGTCTTCTTCGACGCCGCCAGCGAGCTCGTGCCGCAGGACATCGACGGCGAAATCGAACCTGTAGAGGACAATCACAACTCGACGTCCTCGATCTCTGAATCCAGCGACGTGTATGAGTGGCGCAAGAACGGCGTCGACGGCTGCATGCATGTCCAGGGTTGTCTCGCTCTGATCACGAGCGTCAGCGGCGGCTTGAAGAACCTGTTGCTGGGGACGACACCGTCGGGGCGGGACGTGTTCTTCGCGACGCATTCCGCGCTCGTACCACAGGATCAGGATACGGCGGGGGATGTGTATGACGCGCGGATCGGTGGCGGCTTCCCGCCGCCAGCGCCGTTGCCGGTGGAATGCGAAGGCGATGCGTGCTCGACACCAGCGAGCGCCCCGGTCGACGCGACGCCGTCGAGCTTGACGTTCAGCGGGACGGGCAACATCTTAGAACCGCCGGTGGTGGTCGTGAAAGCAAAGGCCAAGGGGAAGGCGCTGAGGTGCGCGAAGGGCAGGACGGCGAGTCATGGACGCTGCGTGAAGGCCAAGACCGTGAAGCGCAAGGTCAAGCGCGGCAAGCGCTCCAGGGTGACCTCGAGGAAGGGGGGTGGACGATGATGCGCTTCGATCTGCCGTTTGCAAGGGCGTTCGGTGGCAGCGGTGGGCGTGTGTGCGGCCGTGTCGCGGGGCTCGTGGCCGGTTTCTGTCTGGCGTTGGTTGTCGTGGCGCCGCGCAGCGCCGGGGCGTTTGCGCTGAAGCCGGGCTCGTTCAAGATCACTTCGTCAACCTCCCAGGCCGGCGCTCACGAGGATCTGACGACGGCGTTCAAGTTCGTGCACAATGCGGAAGGCGCGACCGACGGGAACCTGAAGACGACGGTTGTCGAACTGCCCGCCGGTTTCATCGGCAGCGATACGGCGGTGCCGACCTGCAGCGAGTCGCAGCTCGTCGGGCATCGCGAACTCGGCAGCAGCCAAGGACCGGAATGCGAACCGGACACGCAGGTCGGAACGATCAGCTTCTCGCTAGCGCTCTTGCAGGAATTCCCATTCGGATTGCCGGTGACGGTGCCTCTTTACAATATTGCGGTCACCAATCGGGGTGTCACCGCGATGTTCGGATTCAATTTCGGTGGGGCCATCGTGCAGAATCTGCCGATTTATGTGCGTCCCGGCGATGCGGGGCTCACGGTTGCAAGCGAAGACCTTCAGGGAGATGGCGAAGTCTCCGAAGTATCGGTCACGGTGTGGGGTGTCCCGGCGGATCCGTCGCATGACGCTGAACGTGGCGAGGAATGCGATAACGGTGTCTGCCGTAACGGCGGTGAGACGGTTACCTCGAGCCCGAAGCCGCTGCTGGCGAACCCGACGAACTGTGGCAGCGAACCGTTCAGCGCGACGTTGAGAGCCAGCGATTGGCAGGACGAAGCGGTGTTCGTGGGGGAAGCGACCCAGGTTGCGCCGGTGGTGGAATGCGACCGGGTCCCGTTTCAACCTTCGTTTGAAGTGCAGCCGACCACGCGGGCGGTGGAATCGCCGTCCGGGTTGGACGCCTCGATTGTTGTCCCGCAGAACTGGGAAGACCCCAACACGCTCGCGACGTCCGATCTGAAGGACGTGACGGTCACGCTGCCCGAAGGGTTCACGATCAACCCGTCCGCGGGTTCGGGGTTGGGTGCGTGCACGCCCGCGCAGTATGCGGCGGAAACGGCTGCGTCGCTGCCGGGGGAAGGATGTCCGCCGGAAGCGAAGATCGGGTCGATCGAAATCGAAACACCGCTGTTGGCCGAAAAGCTCGATGGGGCGGTGTATGTCGCCACACCGTATGACAACCCGTTCAGCGAATCGGGCCACCCGAACGGGTCGTTGCTGGCGCTGTATGTGGTCGCCAGAGACGCTGCGCGTGGGATCATCGTCAAAGTCGCGGGACAGGTCGAATTGAACCCCGTGACCGGACAGCTGACGACGACGTTCCTGAACAACCCGCAACAGCCGTTCAGCAAGTTCACGCTGAAGTTCCGCCCCGGCGCGACCGCGCCGCTGGTCAGTCCGCCGGCGTGCGGCTCCTATGCGACGCAGGCGAGCCTGACGCCGTGGTCGGCGCCACTGGAACCGCGGCTGCTGTCGAGCTCGTTTGAAGTCACCGAAGGCGTCCACGAAGGCGCGTGCCCATCCGGCGGCTTCCCGCCGTTCAAACCGCAGGTGATCTCCGGCACCCAGAACAACGACGCCGGGTCCTACAGCCCGTTCTACCTGCGGATCGTGCGTGAAGACGGCGAACAGGAGCTCACGCGCTTCTCGACGACGCTCCCCCCGGGTTTGACGGGGAACCTGTCGGGGATCCCGTTCTGTCCCGAAGCGGACATCGAAGCCGCCCGCAACGTTACGGGAGCTGAAGAGGCAGCAAACCCCTCCTGTCCACAAGCCTCAGAAATCGGACACACGATCGTCAGCGCCGGTGTCGGCACCGTCTTGGCGCAAACCCCCGGGAAGGTGTATCTCGCCGGCCCGTATAACGGCGCACCACTGTCGATCGTGTCGATCACGAGCGCGAAGGTTGGCCCGTTCGACCTCGGCACCGTCGTGATCCGCTTCGCCCTTGACATCAACCCGACGACCGCACAGGTCGAAGTCTCAGGCGCGCAGTCCGAAGCGATCCCGCACATCGTCAGGGGCATTGTCGTCCACGTCCGCGAAATCCGTGTCTACATGGACCGTGAAAAGTTCATCATCGATCCCACCAACTGCAACCCGATGAACATCACCGATACGATCGACGGCGCCGGCGCGAACTTCACAAACCCCGCTGACCAGGTCCCTGTCGCGGTCGATACGCCGTTCCAAGCCGCGGACTGCTCGAGCCTCGCCTTCAAACCGGCGTTCACCGTCTCGACATCCGGCAAGACCTCCAGGGCGGACGGCGCGAGTCTCACCGCGAAGCTTACGGTCCCCGGCGCGCTTGGTACCCAGACCAACATCAGCAGGGTCAAAGTGGAACTCCCCAAAGCACTCCCCTCCCGGCTGCCGACGCTGCAGAAAGCGTGCACCGCCGCGCAGTTCGAGGCCAACCCCGCGGGGTGCCCGGCCGCGTCGATCATCGGACACGCCAAGGCGATCACCCCGATCCTGCCCGTCCCGCTCGAAGGCCCGGCGTACTTTGTCTCCCACGGGGGCGAAGGCTGGCCGAGCCTCGTCGTCGTCCTCCAGGGCTACGGGTTCACGATCGACCTGGTTGGCACGACCTTTATCAGCAAATCCGGCGTCACGTCAAGCACGTTCAAGACCGTTCCCGACCAGCCCGTCACGAGCTTCGAACTGACGCTCCCCGAGGGCCCTTACAGTGCCCTAACAGCGCTCGGGAACCTCTGCACCGCGAAGAAGCTCACGATGCCGACCGAACTGGTCGGACAGAACGGCGCGGAGATCGAGCAGAGCACCAAGATCGCGGTCACGGGCTGCCCGAAGGCCCGGCACGTCAAGCACAAGCGCCGCAAGCGCCCGAGCGGCAAGCGTGCGAAGAAGGAGAGGAGCACGTGATAGCCGCGGGTGGGCTGGGTGCACCGATTGCTTTTTTGGCGCCGGGCGTCCGCTGACATGGCTCTGCGGTGCGCGCTCGGTCACGTGGTGGGGCAAGGTGTTGCGAGGATGTCCTCGGGGGTGAGGCGAACGTCGAGGCCGTCGACGCTGAAGCTGTGGCGGGAGACGCCGAGCAGCAGCGTGTCGTCGTTCGCGCCGGGTATCAGTGCGCGGTGTTGGATCAGCTTGCTGAAGTCGCCGCGATCAAAGTCCCCGCGCTCGCGCCACTTGATCGAGCCGACGAAGTCGATCTGCTCGCTCGTGGTCCGGTCGCGGCCGCCGACGAGGTCGACCTCGACGCTGCCGTCGCGGTTCCAGAAGGAGCCGACGTACTCGGCGGCGCCGAAGCGCGGGTCCGGTAGCAGGGTCCGGATCGCCTCGCGCACGAGCGGCTCGATCGCGTGGCCGGCGTAGGAGCTCCAGCGCTCGCGGATCTGTTGGTGGACGAGATCCCCGCGGCCGCGCTCGAGCGCTGGGATGTTGGGGCCGATGAAGCGCAGCCAGAAGCGCAGGTAGGGATCGGCGACGTGGTAGCGGGAGAGCTTGGGGCGCGGCTGGGCGCTATAGGGCAGCGTCCTGTCGATCACACGCTTCGCGGCCAGCGTGGTGAGTGTGGTCTCGAGCGTCTTGTTTGACAGCTTCGCGCGTTGCAGGATCGCGGTGAACACGCGCTCGCCGGCGCCGATCGCTTCCAGGGCGGCGCGTGCCTTCAGCTCCGCGGGGAACTCGGCCGTCAGGGAGCGCTCGCCGAGCACGATCAATGGCGACTCGGGGTTCTGCAGCTCGCGGCGTAGGAACTTCCAGAGGTCCTCTCCGCGGCGCCAGATCTCCGCGAGTCGCGGAAAGCCGCCGATCGCGAGGTGGGCGTCGAGCGCGGCGGCGGGCGCCAGCTCCAGCAGGTCGCCGATCGCGGCTGGCGAGAGCGGCCCGACGGTCATCTCGGTGAGGCGCCCGTACAGCGGCCGGCCGTAGCTGCTCAGCGCCGCCATCATCGACAGGTCGGAGCCGATCAGCACCAGCAGCACGGGTCGAGCCTCCAGCTGGCGGTCCCACTGCTTCTGCAGGATCGCCTCGATCGCAGGTTCGCTCTCGATCAGGAACGGGAGCTCGTCGATCACGATCACGAGCGGCTGCCGGGCGCTCGCGTCGCCGCCGGCGATCGTCAGCGCGGCCTCCCACGAGCCGATCGGCCCCGCGGCGGCCACAGCGGCGGCATCGGTCGCCGAGAAGGCGAGCTGCTCGCCGAAGTTGCGCAGCTCCTCGGCGGCGCTCTGGCGTGAGGCGGTGTAGAACACGGCGCTCGCGCCGCTGCGGGCGATGAACTCCTCCACCAGGCGCGACTTGCCGATCTGCCGCCGCCCGCGTAGAGCGAGCATCCGCCCCGATCCACCTTTCCGTACGTGGTCGAGATGCCCTTGAAGCTTTGCCAGCTCGGCCTCTCGCCCGACGAAACGCCTTGCGCTCATGTAGAGAAGTGTAGCCTACTACACACTACTCAACTACACTTCGTGCGAACGGGAGGGGGAAGGGGTGCCTAACGCCAGGCTGGTAACGAGGCAAAGTCGGGGAGGACCTCAGCTGCGAGCACTGGCTTCGCGGCTGAATGGCCCGCTGAGGGCCTATGGGGTCCTTGCCCGAAGTTTGGGTCATTTACAGCAACCTTGCAATGACCGGTGTCTCGGGTTTCTTCGCGCTTGGCACTTGACAAAAGGTAACGCTATCGCCTATGATGGCAATGCCACGGGGGTCGACTGTGATTACCGGGCACAACATAGGGTCTGGTTTGGGGTCTGCCCTGAGTGGTCGACCGTTCCAAGCGCACTGGGGTCTTTCGGGAGAGGGGCCGGGTCGGTTTTTTGAAGAGGGAGCTTGGTTTAGCGTGGTTTCTGCAGGGAGATACGTGTTGAGGGTGCACGCACCTGATCTAAGGACTGATGCTAGATGCGCCAGCATGGCGCTGTCGCATCTCTCTCTCTCTCTCTCTCTCTTCAGCGTCGTGGCTTGAGACTGAGGGCGCTGATCGCCTAGTTTCGACGCGCTCCGGGCCCCCGCTCGCGCGGGGGAGGGGCTTGCTGTGTTCGCGCGTGGGGTTGTGTAGCGGTCGGCTTGGTGTTCTCGGGCGGCCCGGTGTTCTGCTCGGGGGGGCCTCGTAGTGTCACGTGTGCGTACGCGTGTGCCACGCCGCCCGGCTCCGGCGGGGATGGCTGTGCGTAGGGCGCAGCCGCGGGAGCAGGTCGCGGAGGTCCAGCGCTCGCGACTGCTGGTTGGGGCAGTTGGCGCGATCGATGAGCACGGGTACGTGCACACGACTGTTGGCCATATCGCGGTGCGTGCGGGGGTTTCGCGGCGCACGTTCTACGAACTGTTCCCCGACCGCGAGGCGTGCCTGGCGGCGC
This sequence comes from uncultured Solirubrobacterales bacterium, assembly GCA_963764915.1. GTDB lineage: Bacteria > Actinomycetota > Thermoleophilia > Solirubrobacterales > Solirubrobacteraceae > Palsa-744. The sequence goes on from CAVXUO010000001.1 coordinate 600,228, forward strand.
TGTTCGAGGACGTGGTGGGGATGATCGAGGGTGAGCTTGCCGCGGCGGGCTTGGCGGATTTGCCGTGGCGGGAGCGGGTCCGTGGTGGCCTGTGGGTGATCCTGTCGTTCTTCGACCGCGAGCCGGCGCTCGCGCGGGTGTGCGTGGTCCAGGTGCTGCGCGGGGGCCCGGGGGTGTTGGAGCGTCGTGATGAGGTGCTCGCGCGCTTGGCGGCTGTGCTGGATGAGGGTCGTGGTGAGGGTGCGCGGGGTGCGCAGTGCACGGCTTTGACGGCGGAGGGTCTGGTCGGTGCGGCGTTTGGGATCGTGTACGCGCGGTTGTTGCGTGGTGAGCGTGCGCCGTTGACGGGTCTGTTCGGCGAGTTGATGGGGATGATTGTGCTGCCCTATCTCGGCCCGGCGGCAGCGCGGCGTGAGCAGGCGCGCCCGGTGGCTGGGCTGATGCCGGTGGCCGGCGCGGAACGGGCGCTGGTCGAGGCGCGGGGTGAGCGCGATCCGTTGGTGGGCACGGGGATGCGTTTGACGTATCGCACCGCGCGGGTGCTGCGGTGCATCGACGGTGAGCCGGGTGCAAGCAATCGCGTGGTCGCCGAGCACGCGGGTGTCGTGGACCCGGGGCAGATCTCGAAGCTGCTGCGGCGCCTGGAGCGCCTGGGGCTGGTCGTGAACACCGGTGGTGGGCACCTCAGCGGTGAGCCGAACGCGTGGGGGCTGACGGCTCGGGGCCGCGAGGTTGCGGGGCGGCTCAGCATCGACTCCGGCCGGCGGGTGGAGGCCGCGTGATGCGTCGAGCCCCGTCGCTGCCAAGCGATTCTCAGTCGCGCGTCGGGCTGCACTCTGCGCTGCGTTTGGCGGCGTGGCGGGCCCATTCCCACATTTTCAGCAACGTAATTCAATTCGCGTGCGTAGCGCTGGGCGTTGGCACGTCTGCAAAGGAGAGGTAACCGATGTTCTCAGCGATACGCAATCGAATGCATCTCACTCCGGCGACCGTGATCGCAACGCTCGCGTTGGTGTTCGCGATGACCGGTGGGGCGTTCGCCGCCGGGCATTATTTGATCACCTCGACGAAGCAGATCAGCCCCAAGGTGCTGAAGGCCCTGGCGGGCAAGAACGGCACGAATGGGCTCCCCGGCGCCCAGGGGCCGCAGGGGCCCGCCGGCCCCACCGGTCCTTCCGGGCCGGCCGGCAAGGAAGGCGGAGCAGGGACCAACGGAGCCAACGGCACGAGCGTCACGAGCACCGAATCGAAAAGCAAACTCGGCCCGTGTAAAGAAGGTGGCTCCGCGTTCACCGCCGGGAGCGCCACGACTTATGCATGTAACGGCGAAAAAGGCAGAGAAGGCACCTTCGGTGGCAGTACACTCCCCGAAGGCAAGACGCTTACGGGCGTTTGGGGATCGAGCGGGTATGGCGAAGCTGCATTCCCGGAAGAAGGAGTTGGTTACCTCACTACGGGTGTCAGCTTCGCCCTGCCGCTCTCCTCTCTACCTCTCTCGCATCTTATCCAGCTAGGAGAAACCAACCTGCCGACTGGATGTTCCGGGACCGCCGCCGAACCGGCCGCCGAGCCAGGAAATCTCTGTGTTTTCGTGACCAACTCAATCAATGCAATCGTGAATCTAGGCTACCTTCACGGTCAACTATCAGGCTTCACGATCTCAGGCTTCACCGAAGCAAAGGGCTCTGCCGGGATCGAAGGCACCTGGGCGGTGACAGAAGGATAGTCCGTCGCTTGACCAGGGTGGACACGATACAGATGCTTCCCCCGAGGCTTGCGGTATCGCCTCGGGGGTGCGATGGGTGTCCATCGCGAATCGTGAGCCCGGCTCACGTCAATCATTCACAAATTGCACCTCATCCGCGAGAAAGGCACACAAGTGAAACGCACCGAGCACATCGCACAGAAGCCGTGGCCCAAGGCCGGTCTCTTCGTCGTGCTCGGTGTCTTGCTCGGCGGTGCAGGGAGTACTCCCTTTGTTCGTGTATCGTCCTGGTGCAGACATCGACTGGTCGTCTTGGCTGCGGTGGCTACCTTCTTCGCGGCGCTTGTCCTCACGTTTAGCGCTGTCCCGGCGTTTGCCTCCGCGCCGCCAAGCCTCCAGTTTGTCGAAAATGACGCCCTGCAAGGTTATGGTGGCTATGGTCATAAGGAGATATACGTCTATTCAACCCGCCTATATGCCGCCTCGAATGTTTTCGTCAACGAACTAAACACGAAATGGCGCACCGAATATTCAACCAGCAAGAGCGCGCTCGAAAGCAGCTCGGGCACAGTCGCGAGCAGTGGTGAAGAGGCCAGCATTAAAGAAGGAGGTGGGGAAAATATTTACTTTGGGGTTCCCGTGGGCCAGGTGGTAAACAGTGGCAGCGGGTATGACCAAGTCCACCATCTCATTCCTGATACACACTACTATGCGCAATTCGTCGCTGAAAACTCAGCGGGTAAGGCGGTGCTTCCTTTCGAATTTACGACTGCTCCTGTCACGGAGCCCGAAGTCGGACGGCAAGGAGAACATGGTTCTCCTCTATATAACTTGCCTGAATTTCATGGCGCCGCGACCAGCTCGACGACGGCGGCCTTTCTCGCTAAGCTTGAGTCCAACGGCGCGGCGACCAAATATAGTTTTGGCTATTCCACTTCTCCATCCGGTTCCGTGACGACCTGTGCGACAGGCTCGATCAGTGTCGCCGAAGATTTCGCCGAACCCAAACTCAACTGTACAGGTCTTGCTCCCGAAACAACCTACTACGTTCACCTGATCCTCACGAACGAAAAGGGCACCATTGACCAGACCAAATACGATGGTGGTGCCGAACTGGGACTGCGAGGACTGGCCGAACCGAGCACCTTCACAACTCCGACGGCTAAGCCGCTGGCTTTTCAGCCTGAATTCCGTAACATCACAGCGAGTTCCGCTCATGCTGTTGCTGGCCTCTTGCCTCACCAGGAGGAAACTCGGTGGCGCTTCGAATACACGACCTCTTTGCTTGACCCTGCATGGACCGTCGTGCCCGGCGGGGCTGGGACCTTGTCGCAGGCCCAGGCTGAAGGGCTACCGGAAGGGGCCGAGCTGCAAGTCGGTGTGACTCTCGGGGGTTTGGATCCGGCCACGGAGTATTACGTGCGTCTCTTCGCTGAAAATGCTTCTGGTGAAGGCGAGAACAGCTATGGTGAACCGATCTCTACCGAGAGTCGTACTTTCGGTAGCTTTGAAACTACCGCTCCGCCGACGGCGACGACGCTCGCGGTGCACGCTCTTGATGGTGAATCGTTGCGTCTCCTCGGTGCCGTCGATCCCAATAGCACGCCGACCTCTTCAGAACAGACGATCACGCTTGCGGGCAACCCGACCGGTGGTACGTTCACGCTCACCCTCGACGGGCAGACCACCGTTCCGATTGCCTATGACGCTGAACCGGAGGTCGTCAAGGATGCGCTTGAAAATCTGTCTGGGCCGGGGATAGCGGTGGAAGGCCCAGTGAGTGGGCCTTATACAGTCTATTTCGGCGATGGCGATAGTCCTTTGGCTGGGAGAGCTGTGCCGGAGATCGAAGCGGACGCCAGTGGTCTGACGCCGGCGGGTGCATCGGCGGTGGTCGCGGTGACGCAGCAGGGCGGGGAAGGCTATGACGCACGCTACCGTTTCCAGTATATAAGTGAAGATCGGCTGAAGAATGAAGCGGATTGGTCCGAGGCGGCGTCGACGCCCGAAGTCGATGTCGGCTCGGGCGACGAAGCGAAGTTTGTCGCCGCGGACCTGCCTGATCTGACCGCGGGGGAAACCTATCGATACCGGGTCGTCGCAAATAGCACATTCCCCGGTAATCCTGTGGTGGATGGCGTGGAACACTCGCTTTCCGTCCCGGTCGTGCCGATCGCGGAATCTTCGGCGTCCTGCCCAAACGAAGCGTTGCGAACCGGCGCGTCGGCGAATCTGCCTGATTGTCGCGGCTATGAACAGCTTTCGCCGGTCGAGAAGGAAGGAGCGCGCGAACCGTTTACATACGGTGGTGCTGTCGGTGCCGGCGTTGCGGTCGGTAGGGACGGCGAACACGCGATGCTGGAAGCCGAAACGGCGTGGGGCGCGGGCCCCGGGGCGGGCCAAAGCCCGTACCTCTTCTCTCACACGGCGGAAACCGGCTGGGGTATGGTTGCGGCTGCCACGCAGCCCGCGACAGGCGTCGACCATGTCCGTCCGGAACTATTCGCTCCGGATCTAACGAGCTTTGCCTTTTCGTCGTTCTTTGACACATCGCCCACGATCGAATCCAAGGAAATCGAATACAAGACGGGCCCTCCCGGCGGCCCATATGTGACTGTGGCGAGCGTTCCCGTGGCAGATAGCGAAGGGGCCGGCTGGGTGGGCGCATCGCAGGATTTCTCCAGGCTGTTCCTTGCGCTCTCGGATCACACGCTGCTCGGGTACTCAACGGGCACCAGGAAAGGCGCAGATCTCTATGAATATGCTGATGGCGAACTGCATCAAGTAAATGTCACCGGCTCCGGAGCGGGACCGACAATTGGTACTTGCGGTGCCAGCATCGTCAAGGGCGATGAACAAGCCGGCACGGTTAGCAGCGCGCATGCAGTCTCCAGTGACGGCTCGCGCGTGTTCTTCGAAGCCGTGTCCGGCAGCAACTGCGCGGAATCCAGGCATCTCTACATGCGGGTAGGAGGCGAAAGCACCGTCGACATCGGAGCAGATCGGTTTGTGGCTGCCAACGCCGAAGGCACCAAGCTACTGCTTGAAAAGCGCAATGGGGAAACCCGCGAAATAGTCCTTTATGACACGGAATCCGCCTCAGAAAAAACATTGTTCGCGATGCACGAGGAAACCAATTTTGAGGTGTCCGAAGACCTATCGACTATCTACTTCACCTCTGATGAAAGACTCATCGCAGAAGCGCCACCCGGAGTGCCCGGGCAGGATATCTACATCTACCGCTACGAGGTCCCGGCCGAAAAGCTGACTTTCATCGAGGTAGGAGACGAACACACACAGCTGGCCCAGGTGAGTCCGGATGGAAGCTACCTGTATTTCACCACGGAAAGCGTGATAGGCGTTCCGGGGGGGCTGACACAGGGTAAAGCTGGTCTGCTGTCCCAGGTGTACCGCTATGACAGCGGCGAATCGCTCGTCCAGTGCATGTCGTGTGCATCATCGTTCGATCCAGAGCCGAAGTTGGGGGCCTTTTTCGGCCAAACCGGCGGTGCCGGAGGAATGCTCGAGTCCCGGACGGGTTATCCCAGAAGTGAGTTTGCATCCAGTAACGGGGACTACGTGTTTTTTGATACGCTCTCTGCCCTGCTGCCGTCGGATGTCGATGGGGAAGTCGAGCCTGAAGGACTAGAGTCCAAAGCCGCGACGACCGGCGAATACAATAGTAGGTGGTTCTCCGTGTCCAGCGATGTGTATGAGTGGCGTAAGTTGGGCGTCGATGGTTGCGCGCATCTACAGGGTTGTCTGGCGCTCATCACCAACGGCCGCGGTGGGTTCTTGAATCTGTTCCTGGGGACCGATGAATCGGGTCGCGATGCGTTCATCTATACGAGTTCTGAGCTTGGTCCGCGTGACAACGACTCGGCGGGCGATATCTACGACGCGCGGATCGATGGTGGTGAACCGCCGGCGCCGGCACGCCCGGTCGAATGTGAAGGCGATGCGTGCTCCGCGCCCCCGAACGCGCCGAACGATGCGACGCCGTCGAGCTTGACGTTCTCGGGCAGCGGCAACCTCATCGAATCGCCCGCTGCCGCGCCGGTGGTGAAGGCGGAGAAACCCAAGCCGAAGAAGAAAGCCAGACCGAAGAAGAAAGCCAGGCTGAAGACGAAGACCAAGCATGGGAAGAAGGCCGGGGGGCGCTCCGGGAAGCGCTCCGGTGGTCGTGTGAAGATCGTGAAATCTTCGAGAGGGAGCAAGTGATGAATTCGAGGATCGCTACCTGCGTGACGGTCGCGCTATGTGCCGTGTTGGCGTGCGTGCTGCCCACGATGGCTGTGGCGGAGCCAAGTGAACATCCTTTTGAAATCGTGCCCGGGTCTTTTCATTTCGCTCCGACCGGAGATGAGGCAGCCGCTCACGATAACTGGGTCACGTCGTTTGATTTCGCTCACGAAGAACCCTCGGGTCACACCTACCAGGACGCCCGCACGATCGTCGTGAACCTACCCGCCGGCTTCGACGCGAGCAACACGGCGGTTTCCACGTGCACCGAGGCTCAGCTGCTCAACGGCGAAGGGCTAGTGCCTGACTGTCCGGTTGCGAGCCAGGTCGGTCAGGTCAGCCTCGAGCTCCAGCTCCATGAAGGACGCCCGCCTTTCCATGAGACTTACCCGATTTATAACATGGAAGTGACCAGTTCCGGGGTGGCTGCCATACTTGGTTTTAGGGCGGCAGTATTTACGTCTCTGCTGGTGGTCAGGGTCCGTCCCAACGATGAGGGTTTGACCGTCACCACTCCAAACATCCCGAAAGCCAGCGAACCCCGCAATATCAAGGTCACGGTTTGGGGTATCCCTGCCGCCGCCGAACACAACTCCGAACGCGGTGAAGCGTGCGGGACCTACGGTGAAGAGCCGCCGGTGTGCCGCAACGAATTCACGACGCCGCAGTCAGCAAATATTCAAGTCAAGCCGTTTTTGTCGAACCCGACGAGTTGTGGCACGTTCACGGCGAGCATGGAAGCTGACTCGTGGGAGGAACCATTCAACTTCTCACAGGCGACCGATAGTGAAATCGGACCGATCGGGGAATGCGAACGGGTGCCGTTCGAACCGTCGATCGAAGTGAACCCGAGCACCCGCGCCGCGGAATCCCCGAGTGGGCTCGAAGTGTCGCTCGTGGTGCCGCAGGCGTGGGAAAACCCGGACACGATCTCCACGTCGAACTTGAAGAACACGAAGGTGGCGTTGCCGGAAGGAATGACCGCGAACCCCGGGCTCGCGGAGGGTCTTGGAGCTTGCACACCAGAACAGTACGACTCGGAAACGGCCGCTTCGTTGCCGGGGGAAGGGTGCCCGGCGGAATCGAAGATCGGCTCGATCGTGATTGAAACGCCATTGTTGAGCGAATCGATCCCGGGAGCGATCTACATCGCGACCCCGTACAACAACGTCCCGGCGTTCGGGGACCCTGAACACCCGAGTGGGTCGCTGCTCGCGCTGTATGTCGTCGCGAAGGACCCGCAGCGCGGGATCCTGATCAAAGTCGCCGGGAAGATCACGCCAAACCCCGTCACCGGCCAGCTCGTCACGACGTTCAACGAAACGCCCCAGCAGCCGTTCAGCAAGTTCACGCTGAAGTTCCGTCCAGGGGCGACGGCACCGTTGATCAGTCCCCCCGCGTGCGGGTCCTACGCGGTGCAGGCCGAACTGACCCCGTGGTCTGCCCCCACCGAACCGCACTTGCTCTCCAGCCCCCCGTTCCAGGTCACCGAGGGCGCCCACGAAGGCCCCTGCCCCTCTGGTGGTGTCCCGCCGTTCAAACCGCAGGTGATCTCCGGCACCCAAAACAACGCCGGCGGCTCCTACAGCCCGTTCTACCTGCGGATCCTCCGCGAAGACGGCGAACAGGAAATCACCCGCTTCTCGACCACCCTGCCCCCAGGGCTGACAGGCAACCTCTCAGGAATCCCGTTCTGCTCCGAGGCCGACATCGAAGCCGCCCGCGGTTTGACCGGCCAGGAAGAGGAAGAACACACCTCCTGTCCCCAAGCCTCGGAAGTCGGGCACTCGCTCGTCGGCGCGGGTGTCGGCAGCGTGCTCGCGCAGAACCCCGGCAAGATCTATTTGGCCGGCCCCTACCACGGCGCACCCCTCGCGATCGTCTCGATCACCAGTGCGAAGGTCGGCCCGTTCGACCTCGGCACGGTCGTGATCCGCTTCGCGCTCGACATCAACCCCGTCACAGCGCAGGTCGAAGTCAGCGGCACACAGTCCGAAGCGATCCCACACATCCTGCGGGGCATCGTCGTGCACGTCCGCGAAATCCGGGTGTACATGGACCGCGAAAAGTTCATCATCAATCCAACCAACTGCTCCCCGCTGCAGATCACGAACACGATCGACGGCGCCGGCGCGAACTTCGCCGATCCCTCAGACCAGAACCCTGTGAACGTAAGTACATCGTTTGAGGCTGCCGACTGCTCGAGCCTGCAGTTCAAACCGGCGTTCACCGTCTCCACCAGCGCGAAGACTAGCCGGGCGGACGGCGCGAGCCTCACCGCGAAGCTCACTGTCCCCGGTGCGCTCGGCACCCAGGCGAACATCAGCCGCGTCAAAGTCGAACTCCCCAAAGCACTCCCCTCACGGCTACCGACCCTGCAGAAAGCGTGCACCGCCGCGCAGTTCGAAGCGAACCCCGCGGGGTGTCCGGCGGCATCGATCATCGGACACGCCAAAGCGATCACCCCGATCCTCCCCGTCCCGCTGGAAGGTCCCGCGTACTTCGTCTCCCACGGCGGCGAGGAATGGCCGAGCCTGATCGTCGTGCTCCAAGGCTACGGCGTCACGATCGACCTTGTCGGCACCACATTCATCAGCAAAACAACAGGGGTCACCTCAAGCACCTTCAAGACCGTCCCCGACCAGCCCGTCACCAGCTTCGAACTGACGCTCCCAGAGGGCCCCTACAGCGCCCTCACCGCGCTCGGGAACCTCTGCACCGCCAAGAAACTCACGATGCCGACCGAACTCATCGGCCAAAACGGCGCCGAGATCAAACAGAACACCAAGATCGCGGTCACCGGCTGCCCGAAGGCCAAGAAGACCACTCACAAGAAGAAGCACAAGCGCAAGGTCAAGAAGCACGCCAAGCGCTCGAAGGCGAGGCGCTCGGCAAGGGCCGGGAGCCGCAAGGGCGGGCGGCGGTAAGCGTCCGCGTCTCGGTGCTCTCGGTCGCCTGCGGCCTCGCCGGTGGCGCCGCGCCAGTCCGCGCTCGATGCGCTGAGCGGGGCGTCGTGGTCGCAGGCTAGGCTGGAGGCAGTGACCCGCTACACCTCCACCACACCCGAGGACCGCGCCGCGATGCTCACGGCGATTGGCGTCTCCTCGGTCGAGGAGCTGTTCGAGCGCCAGATCCCCGAGGCTGTACGGCTGCGTCGTGCTTTGGAGCTGCCCGCCGGGCTGCCCGAGCAGGAGGTCTATGCGCACCTGCAGGCGCTGGCCGCGCGCAATGTCAGCGCCGAGGAGGAGCTTTGCTTCCTGGGGGCGGGGATGTACGACCACTATGTGCCGGCGCTTGTTGACATGCTGATGGAGCGCTCGGAGTTCCTCACCCCGTACACCCCCTATCAGCCGGAGGTCTCCCAGGGGGGGCTGCAGGTGATGTTCGAGTACCAGACCGCGATCTGCGAGCTCACGGGGCTGCCGGTCTCCAACGCCTCGGTCTACGAGGGCCCCTCCGCGGTGGCCTCCGCGGCGTACATGGCGAAGCTGCACAACGGCCGTCGCCGCTTCGTCGTCTCCGCGGGCCTGCACCCGCATACGCTCGCGACGCTGCGCACCTACGCGCACGGCTTCGACGCGGAGGTGGTCGAGGTGCCCACCACCTCCGGCGGTGCCGACGCGGGCGTGACCGACCTGGAGGCGTGGAGCGCGGCGATCGACGGCGAGACCTGCGCCGCGATCTTCGCCCAGCCTAGCTTCTACGGCGCCGTCGAGGACGCCGCCGCTTTGAGCGCGGCCGCGAAGGCCGCCGGCGGTGAGCCGCTCGTCGCGATCTGCCAGGTCGATCCGATCACGCTCGGGATCCTCGCCCCGCCCGGGGAGTGCGGCGTGGACGTCGCCGTCGGCGAGGGCCAGTCGCTCGGCAACCGCCTGGACTTCGGGGGACCCTCGTTCGGCTTCTTCGCCGCGCGCGAGGCCTACCTGCGGCGGATGCCCGGCCGCATTGCGGGCGAAACGGTGGACGCCGAGGGGCGGCGCGGCTTCGTGCTCACTTTGCAGACGCGCGAGCAGCACATCCGCCGCGAGAAAGCGACGTCGAACATCTGCACCGCGCAGGCGCTGAACGCGCTCGCCGGGGTCGTCTACCTGACGTGGCTGGGGCGGCGCGGGATCGTCGAGCTGGGGGAGCTGCTGCTCGCCCGCACCCAATACGCTCGCAAGGCGCTCACGACACTGGAGGGCGTCGAAGCGGCCCATTCCCAGCCGGTTGTGCGCGAGTTCGCGCTGCGTCTCGACGCCGACGTCGCCGCGGTGCGGGCGCGCTGCGCCGCCCAGGGAGTCAACCCCGGGGCCGACCTGTTCGCGCTCACCGGACGCGAGGAGGACCGCGGCGGGCTGCTCGTGGCGCTCACCGAGCGGCGCTCGCGCGCGGACATCGACCGGCTTGTCGATGTGCTGGGGGCCGCCGTGGCCGCTGAGCGACAGATGGTGGCGGCATGACCGACACGCTCACGGTCTTCGAGCGAGGCGCCCCCGGGCGGCGTGCTTTTCAGTGCCCGGCGCTCGACGTTCCCGCCGCTGATCCCGAGGCGCTGCTGCCCGCGCGCCTGCGCCGGGCCGCCCCTGCGCGACTGCCCGAGCTCTCCGAGCCCGAGATCGTGCGCCACTACGTGCGTCTGTCCAAGCGCAACTTCGACCTGGACTCCGGCTTCTACCCGCTCGGCTCCTGCACGATGAAGCACAACCCCCGCCTGCACGAGCGTGTCGCGGCGCTGCCCGGCCACGCCCGGCTGCACCCGTTGCAGGATCCCCCGCGCGCGCAGGGGGCTCTGGAGCTGATGTGGAACCTGCAGCGCGCGCTCGGGGAGATCGCCGGCCTGCCGCACGTCTGCTTGCAACCATCGGCCGGCTCCCACGGCGAGCTCGCCGGCGTACTGCTCGCGCGGGCCTACCACGAGGACCGTGGCGAGCACCGGCGCCTGGTGCTTACGCCCGACACCGCCCACGGCACCAACCCCGCCACCGTCACGATGGCCGGCCTCGAGGTCGTCAAGCTCGCGACCAACCCCGCTGGGGGCGTCGATCTCGACGACCTGCGCGCCAAGACGTCCACGGACGTTGCCTGCCTGATGCTGACCAACCCCAACACGCTTGGCCTGTTCGACCCCGCGATCGAGGAGATCGCGCGGATCGTGCACGGGGTCGGCGCCACGCTCTACTACGACGGCGCCAACCTGAACGCGGTGATGGGTCTCTCCCGGCCTGGCGACATGGGCTTCGACATCGTCCACTTCAACCTGCACAAGTCCTTCACGCAGCCGCACGGCGGCGGCGGCCCCGGCTCCGGGCCGATCGCGGTCTCCGAGCGGATCGCGCCGTTCCTGCCGGTGCCGGTGGTCGTCAGGCGCGAGGATCGCCACGGCTCCACCGTGGGTCATCGCGACGATGGCACTCCCAATGGCGGGAGGCCGTCATCTGACGAAGGCCAGGCTGAGGCGGTCTTCGACCTTGACTACGGCGAGGGGATGGTGGGGTCCAAGTCGATCGGGCGCCTGCGTGGCTTCCAGGGCAACTACGGCTGCTTCGTGCGCGCCTACGCCTACATCTGCTCGCTCGGCGCCGAGGGCCTGCGCGATGCCTCCGAGACCGCGGTGCTCAACGCCAACTACCTGCTCGCGCGGCTGCAGGAGCACGGCGTCGCTGAGTACCTGCCGCTGGCCTATGGGGAGTTGTGCATGCATGAGTTCGTGCTGTCAGGGGGGCCGATGCGACGTGAGCTTCAGATCAAGACGCTCGACCTCGCCAAGCGCCTGCTCGACTTCGGCTTTCACCCGCCCACCGTGTACTTCCCGCTGCTCGTCGAGGAGGCTTTGATGGTGGAGCCCACCGAGACCGAGACCAAGGAGACGCTCGACGCCTTCGCCGACGCGATCGCCGCGATCCTGCGCGAGGCCGCCGAGGACCCAGAGATCGCGCGCACCGCCCCTCACACCACGCCGGTGCGGCGTCTTGATGAGGTCGCCGCCGCCAAGCGGCCAGTGATCCGGCAGTCTCTCTGACGTGCGCATCTTCTCCGGCATCCAGCCCACCGGCACCAAGCACCTCGGCAACTACATCGGCGCGATCCGCCAGTACGTCGAGGGGCAGGAGCGCGGCGAGGCGCTGTTCTGCATCGTCGACCTGCACGCGACGACGGTGTCTTACGAGCCGGCGGTTTTGCGCGAGAGCGTCTATGCCCTGGCGGCGCTGCTGCTCGCCGCGGGCCTCGATCCTGAGCGCTGCATCCTGTTCCGCCAGAGCGACGTGCACGAGCACACCGAGCTCTGCTGGCTGTTGTGCTCGCTCACCGAGCTCGGCCGTCTACAGCGGATGCACCAGTTCCGCGACAAGTCGCACGCCCAGCGCGAGCTGGTGAGCGCGGGGGTGCTCTTCTATCCCGTGCTGCAGGCCGCCGACGTGCTTGCCTACCGCGCGGACGAGGTGCCCGTCGGCGAGGACCAGCGTGAGCACCTGGAGCTGATGCGCGACGTCGCGCGGCGCTTCAACGCGCGTTTCGGCGACGGTCGCGAGGTGCTGGTCGTGCCCGAGCACCGCATCCCCGAGGTCGGCGCGCGGATCATGGACCTGCAGGACCCCACGCGCAAGATGTCCACCACGGGGGGCACCCCGCAGGGGACGGTGTACGTGCTCGACGAGCCGCGCGCGATCGAGAAGAAGATCAAGAGCGCCGTGACCGACTCCGGCGCCGAGATCCGCCGCGCGCCGGATAAGCCGGGGGTGTCCAACCTGATCGAGATCCTCGCAGTCGCACGCGCGCTCACGCCCGAGGCGGTCGAAGCGGAGCTGGCCGACGCGCGCGGGTACGGCGACCTGAAGGCGGCGGTCGCCGCGGCCCTGATCGACTACCTTGCGCCGGTGCGCGAGCGCTACCCCGCCCTGCGCGCCGACGAGGCCGCGCTAGAGGCGGTGCTGGCCGACGGCGCGGCCCGCGCGCGTGCGATCGCGGCGCCCACGCTCGCCGACGTGCGCGAGCGGATGGGCGTTGGTGCGGGCGGCTTGGGCCTGAGCGCCCCCGGCGTTGGCGCGAGCGGGGTGGACGTGAGCGCACCCGGCGTTGGCGCGGGCGGTCGGGGCGGCCATCCTGCATGATCGGTACGGTGATGGCATGAGCTCCGTCGCGTCGCTCGACCTCGACCTCGACGTCTTCAGCGGGCCGTTCGACCTGCTGTTGACGCTGGTTCTGCGCGAAGAGATCGACCTGCTCGAGCTGCAGCTCGCCGAGGTGGTGCTCGCCTACCTCGACCACCTCGAGGCCCGGGGTGAGCTTGACCTGGAGACGGCCACCGAGTTCATCGTGCTCGTCGCCGCCCTGCTGGAGCTGAAGTCTCGGCTGATGCTCACTGGCGATGAGGACGAGCAGCTGCTCGACATCGAGCCCGCCGAGGCCGCCGAGGAGCTGCTCACGCGGATGCTCGACGCGCGCCGCTACCGCTCCGCCGCCACCCACCTGCGCGAGCTGCTTGCCGCCCAGGACGGCGTGCGCTTCCGCTCGGCTCCACCGCCCGCGCAGCTGCTGCGTGCCGCGCCCGCGCCGGTTGACGGCGTGCTCGACCCGGCGGCGCTCGGGCAGGCGCTCGGCCGCCTGCTGGTGATGCCGCCCGCGATCTCCCTGCGCCACCTCACGATCCCGCGGGTGTCGCTCGCCGAGCGTCTCTCGCACCTGCGTTCGCTGCTGCGCCGCGGGCGCTTCACCTTCGAGGAGGCGGTCGGCGACACCGACGATCGGATGACGGTCGCGATCACCGTGTTCGCGCTTTTGGAGCTCTACAAACGCGGCGAAGCGGCCTGGGAGCAGAGCGAGTGCTTCGGCGAGATCCACGTCCACGCGCTCGCCCCGCCGGCTCCCGCCGTGGTTGCCGCGGGCGCCGGAGGCGCTTGAGTGAGCGACGCCGCGGACGCGCCTTTCGCACCTACGGAGCCACCTTCGGCCGGCCCCGAGCCGGACGCCGTGGGTGAGCCCGTCGAAGGTCCCTCTGCTGAGGGTGAGTCAGTCGAGGGTCTTCCCGTTGAGGGTGAGCCAGTCGAGGGTCTTCCCGCTGATGGTGAGCCAGTCGAGGGTCTTCCCGCTGATGGTGAGCCCGTCGTCGAGGGTCTCCCTACCGCTGGGGACGTGCCCGGCGACCCGTCCTCCCCCGAGCTTGCGCGCGTCGTCGAGACCCTGCTGTTCATCTCGGCCGACCCGCTCTCGATCCGTGAGCTGGCCGACGCGGCCGGGGCCGATGAGCTGGAGATCGCCGCGGCGGTGGGGCTGCTCGCCGAACAGTACGCCCCCGGCCTGCGCGGCATCCAGCTGCGCGAACTCGCGGGCGGCTACGCGCTCGCCAGCGATCCCGCCTGCGAGGAAGCCGCCCGGCGCCTGTTCAGCCGGCCCCGCACCGCCGCGCTTACGCCCGCCCAGGCGGAGACGCTCGCGATCGTCGCCTACCTGCAGCCGGTCTCGCGGCCGGAGATCACGCGCATTCGCGGCGTCAGCGCCGACTCGGCGGCCACGACGCTGCTGGAGCGCGGCCTGATCGAGGAGGCTGGGCGCTCCCAATTCGGCGCTGTCCTCTACCGCACCGGCACCCAGTTCCTGAAGCTGTTCGGCCTGCGCTCGCTGAGCGAGCTGCCCGACGTGGCGCAGTGGGATCCCACCCCGGAGGAGCAGGCCGAGCTGCGTGAGCGGCTGTTGCGCGCGGGCGAGGCGCGGGCCGAGGGGGGGCCGTCGGAGAGCGGCTGACGGTGGGGAGGCTGGGGGTTGTGTATGTAATTTAGGTTGGCGCGGAAGTTGGGGTTTGTCTGTGGCCGCCGGGGCGTAGGTCAGCCTCCTCTTCGAGTAGCTCATTGGCCCAGGTGTGTGCGGGCTTAAACCACTGTCGGAGGAGGCTGGATGCAGAGGATGACGGACGTGACTGGGACTGTCCACGCGGGCGAGCGCGCGTGGACAGTCGGCATCGATCTCGGACGCCGCGCCGCGCACGAAGCGGTCTTGCGCGCACCGGACGGGACCGATCGACGGCTCAGGTTCACTCATTCGCGTGACGGCATCGACGGGTTCCTCGGGGAGCTCGCCGGGCTTGACGGGCGCGTCCTGGTGATGATCGAGCCGACCGCGACGCGCTGGCAGGCACTCGCGGAGGAGCTCTCCGGACAGGGCGTTGAGGTGCGCCAGGTCCACGCAGCGACCGTCGCGAAGCTCCGCGGCGCACTGGATGTCACGGGCGCTAAGTCTGATCGTGTCGACGCGCGCACCCTCGCCAGCGCGGCCGGCTACTCCCACCTCGTTCGGCCCGATACGCCGGCGGTGGCGTGCGCGCACGCGCTGTGTCTCGAGCGGCTGCGCCTGCGCCGCGAGCGCCGCCGGCTTCGCGGCGCGGTGAAGGTTTGCCTGGACACGATCTGGCCCGAGTTCCTGCAGACCTTCCGCGGCGGCGAGCGCGGTGTCACAGCACGCGCTGTGATCGCTGTCACCGGCGGAGACCCCGCACGCGCAACCAGACTCGGGGCTATCGAGCTTGAGCGTCGAGTCCGGGCAGCCGCACCCGGACGCCATATCGGCCACAACAAGATCAAGGCACTCACAGAGAAAACCAGCCACCCGGTCGGCTACCGCGCCGCCAGACCCGCCTACGCCGCCAGGCTGCAGCGGCTGATGCGCCGCCGCGCGCTCGTCGAAGGCCAGCTCGAAGCACTCGAGGAAGAACTCCTGCGCATCTACCCACGACTCCCCGGAGCGCAACGACTGCGCAGCCTGCCGGGCCTCAGAGACCTCGACCGGGCACTGCTCCTCGCCGCCGCGGGCGATGTCCGCAGGCTCAGCACCCCGCGTGCGCTCGGCAAGCTCGGCGGCTGCGCACCGATCGCAAGGGACTCCGGACAAAGCACCCCGAAGCGCAAGATCTCCGAGCGCTGCCGCTACCAGCTGCGCGACGCTGCCTTTCAAGCCACTCGACGCATCGTTCGTGCCTGCCCAGCGTTCAGAGCGCTCTACCACACGCTGCGCCAGCGGCTCACCGCGACACAAGCCGTGATCGCCTGCGCGAACCGGCTGCTGCGCGTGATCTGGCGCATGGTCAACAGCGACATCGACTACAACCCCGCGAAGGTCGCCCCTGCCCTGAACCGATAGCCCACACCCCACCACGGCTACCGCCTCACCAGACCACCCGAGCGCAAGCCCGCATTCGTAATTTCGAGCCCTCTCGAGCTCGCTTTGAAACAAGGGCCCCTGCGCACGCCAAAGACCGCACAAGGCCCCCGGCCACCAAGGCCGCACGCGCACCTAATCAGGCCACGGCGTGCCATCTCACCGCTCACGAAACACACCCGCGAAGCGCATAGCCAGCCCCGCCCGACAACCGCGCCAACAGCATGGACGAACACCCCTGCCAACACAAAACTTGACAAAACGCCAAAGGCCAGTTTGGGACCCATATACTTCACTTTGTGAAGTAGTAGGGGGGGGATAAATGCTTTGTTTTCCGACCTAAACACTTTACGAAATGAAGTGATTAGGGTCGGTCAGGCAGCCCTAGCCGCGAGCTGACCGCACGCCGCGTCGATGTCACGGCCACGCGTGAGGCGCACCGTCGCCTGCACGCCGTGCTCCTCCAGTGCGGCCTTGAAGGCGGCGATCGCCTCGCGACTTGACCCCTTGAACGTATTCCCCCCATCCACGGTGGTCGGGCGGGCATCAGACGCAGGATGGGCATGAGGCGCGGGGCGCCCGCCGGTGGGGTTGAAGGGGATCAGGTTGACCTTGAACATCCGTGGGGCGTCCGCGCCCACCGGGGCGAGCAGCTTCGCCAGCGCCACCGCCTGCGCGTAGCGGTCGTTGATGCCCGCCAGCATCACGTACTCGACGAAGATCCGCCGCCGCTTGCGCGCATAGTGGGCGCGGCAGGCGTCGAGCACCTCGCGCAGCGGGTAGCGCTCGTTGACCGGCATCAGCTCCGAGCGCAGCGCTTCGTCGGCGGCGTGCAGCGAGAGCGCGAGGCGCAGCGGCAGCTCGCACTCCGTCAGGCGTTCGATCCCGGGGATCCACCCCACGGTTGAGATCGCCGTGCGGCGATGCGTGATGCCGAGGTCCGGCAGCCGCTCGCAAGCAGCCAGCACCGCGTCGAGGTTCAGCAGCGGCTCGCCCATCCCCATGAACACGCAGTGGTCCACTCGCTCCAGCCGGCGGAAGTGCAGCGCCTGGTCGAGGATCTCCGAGGGGGTGAGGTTGCGTGCGAACTTCATCGCGCCGGTCGCGCAGAAGGTGCAGGTCAGCGGACACCCCGACTGCGAGGAGAGGCAAATCGAGCGCCGCCCGCTTCCACCTCCCGCGGGTTTGGGAGCACCCGAAGGGCTTCCGCCTCCCGGAGGGTTTCGATACCGCATCAGCACCGCCTCCAGCGGCCGCTCGTCAGTGGTGGCGAACAGCGCCTTCACCGTGCCGTCGCGGGCGTGCGCCTCGCGACGCACCTCCAGGCTCGAGAACGGCACATCCCGCGCGAGCTCCTCTCGTAGAGCCTTCGGGAGGTTGGTCATCGCCTCATATCCCGCCGCGCCCGCCGCTGCCCACCGCCACACCTGGGCGGCGCGGAAGCTCGGCTGCCCGTTCGCCTCGAGGGTCTCGTCCAAAAGCTGCAGATCCATCTCCCTATCGTTGCAGCCCATGCGTCTCGCCAAGCACCTCGCCCACGCTGGCATCGCCTCGCGGCGGGCCGCCGAGACGCTGATCGTCGCCGGGCGCGTGCGCGTCGACGGGGAGTTGGTGCGCGACCCGGCCCGCGATGTGGACGAGCGCAACCGCGTCGAGGTCGACGGGCAGCCACTCGGGGGACCCGAGCCACGGGTCGTCTACGCCGTGCACAAGCCCGTCGGCGTGCTCTCCACGGCGCGCGACACCCACGGCCGTCCCACGGTGGTGGAGCTGATCTCCGAAGAGCGTCGCCGCCTCTATCCCGTAGGGCGCCTCGACGCCGACAGCAGCGGCCTGATCCTGCTCACCAACGACGGAGCACTCGCGCAGCGGCTCACGCATCCGCGCTACGAAGTCCCCCGCATCTACCGCGTGCGCCTCGCCGGAGGGCCGGTCGGGGACCGCGCGCTGCGGGCGCTGCGAGCCGGTGTGACACTGGAGGATGGCCCGACTGCCCCTGCGCAGGTGCGGCGCGTGGGCAGCGGGGGGACGAGCTCGAGATCACGATCCGCGAAGGCCGCAACCGCCAGGTGCGGCGCATGTGCGAGGCGGTCGGCCACCCCGTGCTCGCGCTGCGGCGCGTCGCCTTCGGCCCGCTGCGGCTCGGCGCCCTGCAACCCGGCGCCCACCGACGCCTCGGCCAGGCCGAGCTGCGCAAGCTGGGCGAGCCTGGTGGGCCGCCCGCGCGAGGCACTGAGGCCGCGAGCGATCTACCGGCGGGCGCGACCGGTGCACCTCGTACGCGAGTCTCCGAGGGCGCGAGCGATCCAGGGGTAGGCGAGCCCGGCCGAGGACTCTGAGAGAATCGCCCGCGATGCGACTGTATGCCTTACGCGGCGCGACCAGTGTCGCGCACAACGACGCCAAGGACATCCTCGAGGCGACGACCGAGTTGATGAGCGCGATCATGGAGCGCAACTCGCTGCGCCCCGAGGACGTCGTCAGCTGCATCTTCACCGCCACCAACGACCTCAACGCCGAGTTTCCCGCCGTCGCCGCGCGCGCGCTCGGCTTCGAGCACGTACCGCTGCTGTGCGCGCGGGAGATCCCGGTGCCGCGCGCGCTGCCGCGCGTGATCCGAGTGCTGATCCACTATTACGCCGAGGATGGCCACCGCGCCCAGCACGTTTATCTGGGCGAGGCCAAAGCGCTGCGCGCCGACCTGCAGTCCGCACAGTGAGCGCCTTGGCGCTGCCCTGGAAGCCCGCACCGTGAGCTCCTCGGCACAATAGGCCGGTGCCCGTTGAGTTCTCCGAGCGGATCAGGCGCCTGCCGAGCTATCCGGCGGCCGGCGGCTACGCGGATGCGGCGCCTCGCGTGCGGCTGGCCAGCAACGAGTCGCCGTGGCCGCCGCTGCCCGCGGTCCAGGAGGCGATCCAGCGCACGCTCTCCTCGCTGAATCGCTACCCCGACCCCACCAGCGGCGCGTTGCGCCGGCGCCTGTCCGAGCGCTACGGCGTGCCGGCCGAGCAGATCACGGTCGGCAACGGCTCCTGCGACATCCTGCTTGCCGCCGGCGAGGCGCTGCTGGAGCCGGGCGCCGAGCTCGTGCACGCGTGGCCCTCGTTCTCGATCTACCCGCACCTCAGCGCCGCCTCGGGCGCGCGCGCGGTCACCGTGGCGCTCGACGAGCGCGATCGTCACGACCTGCCCGCGATGCTGCGCGAGATCACCGTCGCCACGCGGCTGGTGATCGTGTGCAACCCCAACAACCCCACCTCGACCGCTCTGCCGCTCGCCGAGATCGCGAACTTCCTCGCGGATGTTCCGCCGCAGGTGTGCGCGGTTATCGACGAGGCCTACTGCGAGTTCAACCTGCTCGAGGACCCCGACGCCTCCGTCGAGCTGCTCGCCGAACACCCCAACCTGATGCTGCTGCGCACCTTCTCGAAGGTGTACGGCCTCTGCGGGCTGCGCGTCGGCTTCGCGCTGTGCGGCTCGCCCGAGTTGCCGCGCGCGCTCGACCAGGTGCGCCAGCCGTTCTTCTGCAACGCCGTCGCCCAAGCCGCCGCCACCGAGGCGCTGAACCACCAGGATGTCGTCACCGACCGTGTCACCCGCACGATTGCCGAGCGGATCGCGATGGATGAGCGGCTGCGCGCGCTGGGCCTGGACCCCGCCGACTCCCAGGCCAACTTCTGCTGGTTCGGGCTCGGCGAAGATAGAAACGAAGCGGAGGTGATGGGCGGGCTGCTCGAGCGCGGCGTGCTCGTGCGCGGCGGCGGCGCGCTCGGGCGCGCGGGGGCGCTGCGCGTCACCTACGGCACGCCCGAGGAGAACGCGATCTTCCTGGATGCGCTTGCTGAAGTGCTGTGACGTTCACGGAGGCGCTGTGAACGCGGAGGCGCTGTGAACGACGAGTTGTGCGAAGTGCTCTTGCCGCGTGAGGGCGAAGCTGCTACAAACAACTGAGACGACCATGTCCGCTTCCGCATCGCATCGCCACACCCCCGCGCCTTCCGATTGGTCGTCCTCCTACGCCTACGCCTGGCGATTTATCTAGGCGCTTCGGCCTGAGCCCGTCCGTGAGCGGGACAGCGGGCCGCCCCGGGTCTTCTTGACCGAGCGCCACCCCACCGGGCGCGTCGCGCCCATCGAGCTCGGGTCCACCGCGCGACTCGTGGCACGGCAGCACCTCACGGCCGACCGGTACCGCTGGCGACCTGCATCCGAGGCGGACCAGCACCTAAGATCTCTAGGCACAGAAAGGACCCACTGATGATGATCGTGATGAAGGAGTCGGCCACCGACGAGGAGATCGCGGCGGTCGCAGAGAAGATCGAGCGAGCCGGCGCGCGGGCCCACCGCAGCCAGGGCGCGCGCGTGACCGTGATCGGCGCGATCGGCGACGTCGAGCAGGACGCCTCCGTGGAGAGCCTCGGGCTGGAGGGCCAGCCGGGGGTGGACAGAGTGGTGCCGATCCTCAAGCCCTACAAGCTGGCCTCCGCGCAGTTCCGCCACGGCGAGCGCACGGTGCTCGAGATCGACGGACGCAAGGTCGGCGGCGATCACTTCGCGCTGATCGCCGGTCCCTGCACGGTCGAATCGCGCGAGCAGACGCTGGAGACCGCGCGCGCGGTGCGCGACGGCGGCGCCACGCTGCTGCGCGGCGGCGCGTACAAGCCGCGCACCTCCCCCTACGCCTTCCAGGGTCTGGGGGCGGAGGGGCTGCGGCTGCTCGCCGAGGCGAAGGCCGAGACCGGCCTGCCGGTCGTCACCGAGCTGATGGACGTCCGCGACATCGACGCGGTGCTCGAGGTCGCCGACGTGATCCAGATCGGCGCGCGCAACATGCAGAACTACTCGCTGCTCACCGAGGTCGGGCGCTCCGGGCGCCCCGCGCTGCTCAAGCGCGGGCTCTCGGCGCCGCTGGATGAGCTGTTGATGGCCGCCGAGTACATCCTCAAGGAGGGCAACCCCGACGTGATGCTCTGCGAGCGGGGCGTTCGCGGGTTCGAGAACGCCTACCGGCGCTCCACGCTCGACCTGATGGCGGTGCCGATCCTCAAGGAGCTCTCGCACCTGCCGGTGATCGTCGACCCCTCGCACGCGGCGGGCCGGCGCGACCTGGTGCTCTCGCTCTCGCTGGCGGCCGCCGCGGTGGGGGCTGACGGCGTCATCGTCGAGGTGCACCCGGCTCCCGACGAGGCGCTCTGCGACGGTCCGCAGTCGCTGCCGACCGACACGTTCGCCGAGTACGCCGCCGCGGTGGAGCGCGCCGCCGCGCTGGCGGGCAAGGCGCTCAGCGCCGCGTGATGGCAGGCCGGTGGATGCCCTGCCGGATGGGCATGGACGCCCGTTCGCCCGGTCTCGATTGGGGGCGTTGCGGTCGCCCGGGGCAACCGCGTTGAAGCTGGCGGTCCTGGGGGTGGGTTTGGTCGGCGGCTCGATCGGCCTGGCAGCGCGCCGTCGGGCGGGCGCCACCGTCAGCGGGTATGACCCCGACCCGCGGGCCTCCGCGGCCGCGCTGAAGCTCGGGGCCATCGACGAGCAGGCGCCTGACATCGCCGCCGCGGTGGCGGGGGCACAGGTTGTCTTTGCCGCCGCACCGGTGGGGGTGCTCGCGGCGACGGTGCGCGAGGCGCTCGAACACGCCGGGGAGGATTGCGTGGTCAGCGACGTCGGCTCGACCAAGCTTGCCCTGGAGCAGGCGCGGCGGGATCCTCGCTTCGTCGGCGGCCACCCTCTCGCGGGGTCGCACACGGCCGGCGTCGCGCACGCCCGTGAGGACCTGTTCGAGGGTGCCACGTGGTACCTGTGTCCAGCTGACGACGTCACCGAGCGCTTATACGAGCGGCTGCAGGGTCTGGTCGTGCGCTTCGGTGCGGAGCCGATCCCGATCGACGCCGACATGCACGACCGTCTGATGGCGACCGTCTCGCAGCTGCCGCACGTGCTGGCCAACGTGCTGGTGGAGCAGCTCCTCGCGGCGGGCCGCGAGGATGATCGCCCGACGCCGCCGCGCCCGCTCGGGGTGGGGCCGAGCTTCCGCGACGCCACACGCGTGGCGGGCTCCAACACGACGATCTGGACCGACATCTACCTCGCCAACCGCGAGGCTTTGATCGACGCGATCGAGCAAACCGTGCGCGAGCTCGAGCGGATCCGCGGCGTTCTCACCCGGGCCGACGCCGAAGCGCTGGTGGCATGGAACGAGCGGGCTCGCGCCGCCCGTACGCAGCTGTTGGGCGGCGAGGAGCCACCCGCCGACGCCGGCACGTAGGCTTGCGGGCGGATGAACCAACGCTTCGAGCCATCCGGTCCGCTCACGGGCGCGCTGACCGCGCCGCCGGACAAGGCGATCTCCCACCGGGCGGCGATCCTCGGCGCGATGGCGGCGTACCCGTTGCGGATCGAGAACTACCTGCACGCGGCGGACACGACCTCGACGCTCAACGCGGTGCGCGCGCTCGGGGCGCTCGTCGAGGTGCGTCCCGAGGAGGTCGTGGTGCGCGGAACCGGCCTGCGCGAGGCGCGCGATCCGGGTGGACCGCTGGACGTGGGCAACGCCGGCACGCTGATGCGCCTGCTGCCCGGCTGGCTGGCCGCACAGGAGGGTCGCGCGTTCACGCTCGACGGCGACGAGTCGATTCGTCGCCGCCCGATGGATCGGGTGATCGAGCCGCTGGAGCTGATGGGCGCCACACTGCAGGCGCGCGAGGGTCGCTACTCGCCGCTCAGCGTGCGCGGCGCGCGGCTGCACTCGATCTCCTACACGCTGCCGGTGGCGAGCGCCCAGGTGAAGTCGTGCGTGCTGCTCGCCGCACTGGCCGCCGACGGCGCCAGCACCGTCACCGAGCCGGAGCGCAGCCGCGACCACACCGAGCGGATGCTGCTCGGCGCCGGCGCCCGCATCCACCGCAACGGCCGCTCTGTCACCGTCACCAACACCGACGAGCTGGTGCTGGAGCACGTGCGGGTTCCCGGCGACCCCAGCTCCGCCGCGTTCATGATCGCCGCGGGGGTGCTGGTGGGGGGCTCACGCCTGTTGATCCGCGACGTCGGCGTCAACTGGACGCGCAGCGGCTTCCTGCGGATCCTGATGCGGATGCAGGGGATCGTGCTCGGCGACCTGGAGGACGAGAGTGGTGAGCTGATCGCGCGGGAGCCGGTCAGCGACCTCGACGTCGCCGCGGGCGGGCTGGAGGGGACCTTCGTGGGTCCCGCGGAGGTGCCGCTGGCGATCGACGAGCTGCCGTTGGTCGCGCTGCTCGGCTGCTTCGCCGAAGGCGAGACAGTGGTGCGCGGCGCGCACGAGCTGCGCCTGAAGGAGTCCGACCGGATCGCCACGGTAGTCGATGGCCTGCGCGGGCTCGGCGCGGAGATCGAGGCGACCGACGACGGCTTCGCGGTCACGGGGACCGGCGGGCTGCGCGGCGGCGCGCTCGAGGCCCACGGCGACCACCGCCTGGCGATGCTCGGCGCGGTCGCCGGTCTCGCCTCGCGCGAGGGGGTGGAGGTCCGCGGGATCGAGGCCGCCGCGGTCTCCTACCCGGGGTTCGTGGAGGACCTCGAACGGTTGGCGGGCTGATGGTGATCGCGATCGACGGTCCCGCCGGGGCCGGCAAGTCAACGGTCGCGCGCGGGGTGGCGAGTAGATTGGGCTTCACCTACATGGACAGCGGCGCGATGTACCGCTGCGTGGCGCTGCGGGTGCTCGCCTCGCCCGAGCAAACGCCCTCACAGCTGGCACGGGACGCGCGTATCGAGCTGGGGGAGCGTGTGCTGCTGGACGGCCGCGATGTGACCGAGGAGATCCGCACGTTGCGGGTCTCCGAGAAGGCCTCGCAAGTTGCCCCCGACCCAGCGGTACGCAAGGCGCTGGTCACATTGCAGCGGCAGATGCTCGCCGGCGGCGACTGGGTGGCCGAGGGCCGGGACATTGGCACCGTGGTCGTTCCCGATGCGGCGTTGAAGGTCTTTCTCACCGCCGATCCCGCCGAGCGCGCGCGCCGACGCGCGGCTGAGCTCGGCCTCGATGTCAACGCCGTCCTGAGCGAACTGCGCCAACGTGATGCGCGAGACTCCGAACGCGATCACAGCCCGCTGCGGGTCGCTGGCGATGCGGTGACGCTCGACACGACCGGGCTCGACGTCGACGACGTCGTCGAGTGCATCGTGGCTCTGGCTCGCCCATAGCTCATACTCACTGAATGCAGAAGGTCGCCATCGTCGGCTATCCCAACGTGGGCAAGTCCTCGCTCGTCAACCGCCTGAGCGGGACGCGCACCGCGGTCGTGCACGAGCGCCCCGGGGTGACGCGCGACCGCAACGAGGTCGAGTGCGAGTGGAACGGGCGCACGTTCACGCTGATCGACACCGGCGGCGTGGACTTCCACGACGAGGATCCGCTGGCCGGCTCGATCCGCGAGCAGGCGCGGGCGGGCCTCGCCGAGGCGCAGGTGGCGGTGCTGGTCCTCGACGCGCGCGCGGGGGTGCGCCCGGGCGACGAGGAGCTGGCGGATCTGCTGCGCCGCTCGCCGCTGCCGAGCATCGTGGTGGCCAACAAGTGCGACACGGTCGCCGATCTGCCGCTGGCAGCGGAGCTGCACCGCCTCGGGCTGGGCGAGCCGCTGGCGGTGTCGGCCGCGCAGGGGCTCGGCTCGGGCGATCTGCTCGACCGGATCGTGCAGCTGCTGCCTCCGGAGGAGGCGACCCCTGAGTCCGACACGCTGCGCCTCGCGCTGATCGGCCGCCCGAACGTCGGCAAGTCCTCGCTGGTCAACCGCTTCCTTGGCGAGGAGCGGGTGATCGTCTCCGAGTTGGCGGGCACCACCCGCGATGCGATCGACACGCCGCTGCTCGTGGAGGGACGCGCCGTGACGCTGATCGACACCGCGGGCATGCGCCGCCAGTCGAAGGTGGCGGACTCCGTCGAGTACTACACCGCGCTGCGCTCGCGCCGCGCCGCCGAGCGGGCGGACGTGGCGCTGGTTGTGTGCGACGCCACCGAAGGGGTAACCGCCCAGGACCTGCGGATCGCCGAGCTCGCGATGAAGGCCGGCTGTGCTACGGCGATCGTGCTCAACAAGTGGGACCTGTTCGCCGAGTCCCACCCCGAGGTGCAGGACGACAAGGCGCGCGAGGCGGCGCTCGCGCACGAGCGCGGGCGCGTGGCGGAGAAGCTGCGGCTGCGCCCGCGCGTGCTGACGGCGAGCGCGATCACCGGCCGGCACACGGCGCGCCTGCTGACCGAGGCGCTGGCGTTGGGCGATCGGCTGGCGGGGCGGATCCCCACGCCCGAGCTCAACCGCTTCCTGGCGGAGGCGGTGCAGGCGCGCCAGCCGCCGATCGGCACGCGCCGGGGCTCCAGCCAGCACCGGCTGAAGCCGATCTACATGACCCAAACGGGGGAGCGTCCGCCGCGCTTCGCGATCCAAGTCAACTCGCGTGAGCGGGTGACACGCGACTACGCCTACTTCCTGGAGAACCGCCTGCGCGCGCGCTACGGCATGGACGGGGTGCCGCTGATCATCGACTTCGTCGAACGGGGCCAGCGCAGCGCCGCCGGCGCCGACCCACCCCGCGGACGGCGCCGTGGCGCGCGCGCGGGCGCGTGAAACACGCGGTGCGTGCCGGTACACTGCCCCCCATGAGCGAGCTTTCAGACAACGAATACCTGTTCACCAGCGAGTCGGTGACCGAGGGGCATCCCGACAAGATCGCCGACCAGATCTCCGATGGGGTGCTGGATGCGGTGCTGCGCGAGGACCCGAACGGCCGCGTGGCGTGCGAGACGCTCGTGAACACCGGCCTGATCGTGGTTTCGGGGGAGATCACGACAGAGACATACGTGGACATCCCCGCGGTGGCGCGCGAGACGGTGCGGGGCATCGGCTACGACAACGCCGCGTTCGGCTTCGACTGCGACACGTGCGCGGTGATCAACGCGATCGACCGGCAGTCGCCGGACATCGCCCAGGGCGTGGACGCGGCGTACGAGACCCGACACGACCCGCTCGATGACGACCGCTTCGACCTCGCGGGCGCGGGCGACCAAGGGATGATGTTCGGGTACGCGACCAGCGAGACCGAGGAGCTGATGCCGCTGCCGATCCTGCTGGCGCACAAGCTCTCCAAGCGCCTGGCGGAGGTGCGCAAGGCGGACGTGCTGCCCTATCTGCGCCCGGACGGCAAGACGCAGGTGACGGTCCGCTACCGCGACGGGCGGCCGGTGGGGGTGGAGAAGATCCTGATCTCCACCCAGCACGCCGACGGGATCGACAGCGAGACGCTGATCAAGCCCGACCTGTTCGAGCACGTGCTGCGCCCGGTGCTGCCGGCGGAGCTCTACGAGGAGAAGCAGCTGCTGCGCGACTTCCTGGTCAACCCCACCGGTCGCTTCGTGATCGGCGGGCCGATGGGCGACTGCGGGCTGACGGGGCGCAAGATCATCGTCGACACCTACGGCGGCATGGCGCGCCACGGCGGCGGCGCGTTCTCGGGCAAGGACCCCTCCAAGGTGGACCGCTCGGCGGCCTACGCGGTCAGGTGGGTGGCGAAGAACATCGTCGCCGCCGGCCTCGCCGACCGCGCCGAGGTGCAGGTGGCGTACGCGATCGGGGTCGCGCACCCGGTGTCGGTGATGGTCGAGACGTTCGGCACCGAGAAGATCGGCCGCGGGCGGATCACGGAGCTCGTCGAAGAGCACTTCGACCTGCGCCCCGGCGCGTTCCGCGAGGAGCTGAAATTGCACCGCCCGATCTACCAGAAGACCGCGGCATACGGCCATTTCGGCCGCGACGACCACGACTTCACGTGGGAGCGCACCGACAAGGCCGAGGCGTTGCGCGCCGCGGCGGGCCTGGGGGCCACGGCGAGCCTCTAAGCGGTCCGGCGCTCCATCTAGTGTGGGGCCTAGAGGATGGCGCAGCCGGCCGCAGGCCGGCGAGCTTGGCCCCTCTTCTTTCAGATGCCGCATGAGATCGCCCAGGTTGAGCCCCTGACCACAGCCCGCGCACTGCGCGGGCCGTTCGATTACCGGCTGCCGCCGGAGCTCGAGGGGGGTGCCGTCGGGGTCGGCTCGATGCTGGTGGTGCCGTTCGGCCGGCGCGAGGTGCTGGGGGTGGTGACCGGCCTCTCCCAGCGCAGCGAGGTGGCCGAGGAGAAGCTGCTGGAGCCGCTGCGCGCGCTCGAGCTCGGCGTGCCCGTGGACCTGGTGGCGCTGGCGGAGTGGCTGGCGGCGGAGTACTGCTCGACGGTGGCGCGCGCGCTGCGGCTGGTGCTGCCCGCAGGCGCGACCGGCAAGGGCCCGGCCGGCCTCGGGGTACGCAAGCGCCGTGCGCGCGCGGTCACCCGCCCGCGGCACGAGCCGATCGGCAGGCTGCACGGCCAGCCGCCGCCACTGACCGACGACCAACGTCAGGCGTTGGCGGCGATCGAGCGGCGACTGGCGGCGCCTGCGGGTGGGTGGGCTCCCCAACACCCGGCGCTGCTGCTGCACGGGATCACCGGGTCGGGCAAGACCGAGGTGTATCTGCGCGCGGCCGCGTGCGCCCTGCAACGCGGCCGCGGCGCGATCGTGCTGGTGCCCGAGATCGCGCTGACCCCGCAGATCGTCGGGCGCTTCGTGGGGCGCTTCGGGGAGACGGTGGCGGTCTTGCACTCGCGCCTGACCGCGGCTCAGCGCCGGGAGGAGTGGCGGCGATTGCGAACGGGTGAGGCGCGGGTGTGTGTGGGTCCGCGCTCGGCGGTGTTCGCGCCGATCGAGCAGTTGGGGTTGATCGTCGTCGACGAGGAGCACGACGCCTCCTACAAGCACGAAGGCGATCCCCGCTACGACGCGCGCGAGGTCGCCGCCAAGCGCGCAGCGCTGCAGGGCGCGCTGCTGCTGCTGGGCAGCGCGACGCCGCGGCCGGAGAGCCACCACGCGCTCGAGCGTGTGTGCCTGCCGCGCCGGGTGGACGGTCGCCCGCTACCGCCGGTGGAGCTGCTCGACATGCGCGAGCAGAGCCACGGGCTGCACCCGGAGACCGCGCAGGCGCTCGCGGATGTGCGGCGGGAAGGGGGCAAGGCGATCGTGCTGCTCAACCGCAGGGGCTGGTCGAACTTCCTCTCCTGCCGCTCGTGCGGGAAGGTGTGGAGCTGCCCGCAGTGCGACGTGGCGCTCGTGTTCCACCGCCGCGAGGGGCAGGTCCGCTGCCATCACTGCGACCACAGCGAGCGCGTGCCCGAACGGTGTGGTTGCGGCTCGACGGCGGTCGCGCGCCACGGGACCGGCACCGAGCGCCTGCAGCACGATCTGCAGGCTGCGCTGGGAGACGGCGAGCGCTTCCCGATCTTCCGCCTGGACGCGGACACGATCCCAGCCGGCGCGGGCGGGGAGGGCGTGGGCGCGCTGCTGCGCCGCTTCGGCGACGCCCCGGCGGGCGTGCTGATCGGCACGCAGATGGTGGCGAAGGGCCACGACTTCCCCGACGTGCGCCTCGGGGTGGTGGTGGACGCGGACGCGACGCTGCGCTTCCCCGACTTCCGCGCGGAGGAGCGCACCTTCGCGCTGATCGCCCAGCTCGCCGGCCGGGTTGGGCGCGGCGGCGAGGGCAGGGTGCTGGTGCAGGCGATCGCCCCCGAGGCGCGGGCGATCGCGTACGCGGCGCGCCACGACAGCGAGGGCTTTCTGGCGGGCGAGCTGCAGCGGCGGGCGGCGCTGCGCTACCCGCCGTTCGCGCACCTGATCCGGATCGTGTGCTCCGCGCAGGAGGCGGCGCGCGCGCAGGCGGCGTCGAGCGCGGTGCGCGCACAGCTGGATGGGCTGGAGCGCTGCAGCGTGCTGGGGCCCGCGGCGCTGTTCCGGCTGCGCGGGCGCGAGCGCAGGATGCTGCTGGTGAAGGCGACCGACCGCGGCGCGGCGGTGGGAGGCGTCGGCGCGGCGGTGCAGCGCGCGGCGAGGGCGAAGGCGCACGCAGGGGTGAACTTCAGCGTCGACGTGGACCCGCAATAAGAGAGTGGCGCAGGTAGCCGACCCAGCCCTTCGGGCTGTGTGCCCCCGCCGAGCCAGGCCTCTCTTCACCTGTCAAAATGTCGCAGATGAGCACAGGCGTTGAGGAGCCCACCGAGGTTGAGGAGCAGGACGAGCCCGCGGAGGAGCTCGACGAGGAGACGCGCACGCGCCGCGACGCGGCGCTGCGCCAGGTGCGCAAGCTGGGGGACCCGGTGCTGCGCGCCAGCGCGGTGGCGGTGGAGCGCTTCGACGAGCGCCTGCGCGCCGAGGTGCAGCGGATGGGCGAGCTGATGCAGGACGCACTCGGCGTCGGCCTGGCCGCGACCCAGGTAGGGGTGCTGCACCGGGTGCTGGTGTACAAGGCGTACGAGGACGACCCCGTCAGTGCCCTGGTCAACCCTGTGCTGGAGTGGGAGAGCGAGGAGCGGGAGGTCAAGGAGGAGGGCTGCCTGAGCCTGCCCGGGGTGCACGTCGAGGTGGAGCGCGCGGCGCGCGTGAGGGTGCGCGCGCAGGACACGCACGGCAAGGAGCTGGTGGTCGAGGAGGAGGGTCTGCCGGCCCGGGTGATCCAGCACGAGATGGACCACCTGGAAGGGGTGCTGATTCTCGATCGGATCTCGCGCGAGGCGCGCCGCGACGCGATGCGCGCGCTGCGCGAGGCGCGGGAAGCCGACAACGCCGGAGCGGCGCGCGCGAGCGCGGAGCGCTCGGCGGCTCCCGCTCAGTAGGGCGCTCAGCGATTTGCGCACAGTCTTCCTCGGCACCTCCGACTTCGCGGCGGCGATCCTCGAGCGCCTGGCGGCGAGCGGGCACCGGCCGGCGCTGGCGCTGACACGCCCCGACCGCCCGCGCGGCCGCGGCAGGCGGCTGGCGACCCCGCCGGTCGCCCGGGCCGCGCGAGAGCTGGGCGTCGCGCTCGAGCAGCCGGAGCGGATCAACGATCCCGCGGTGTGCGCGCGGGTGCGGGATGCCGCGGGGGAGGAGGCGGTGCTGGTGGTGTGCGCGTTCGGGGCGCTGATCAAGGAGCCGTTGCTGTCGGCGTACGAGCTGCTGAACGTGCACCCCTCGCTGCTGCCGCGCTGGCGCGGGGCGGCGCCGCTCGAGCGGGCGATCATGGCGGGGGACGCGCAGACGGGGGTGTCGATCATGCGTCTCACCGAGGGTCTGGACAGCGGGCCGGTGTGCGCGGCCGCGCGGGAGGCGATCGGAGCGCACGACACGTACGGGTCGCTGGCGGAGCGCCTGCGGCGGCTCGGCGGCGAGCTGCTCGTGGGGGTGCTCGAGGAGTGGGAGCGAGGGCAGCCGCCGCACTTTGAGGAGCAGCCTGAGGAGGGGGTGACCTACGCGGAGAAGATCGGCGCCGAGGATCGCCTGCTTGACCCGGCGCGCACGGCGCTCGAGCTGGAGCGCCAGGTGCGCGCGCTGCACCCTCACATCGGCGCGCGCTTGGCGCGAGCGGACGGGACGCTGCTAGGCGTCTCGCGCGCGGCGCCGGCGGAGGCGGGGCTGGTGGACGCGGCGGTGGCGGCGCAGAGCTTGGGGAGTCTCCCCCCCGGGAGGTTGGCGGCGAGCGCCGGACATCTGCTGTACGGGACAAGCGGCGGGGCGCTGGAGCTGCTGGAGGTTCAGCCTCCCGGCGGGCGGCCGATGGACGCGGGGGCGTACCTGCGGGGATATGCCCTCTCCTAGCGGGTACAGCCGGCCCCGCGCCGGCGAGCCCGGGCGGGTGGGATCCTCCCCTCCCGCGAGCGCCCGCGTGTGCGCGTACGCGGTGCTACGCCGGGTGTTCGAGCAGGGCGCGTATGCCGACCTGGCGCTGCGTGCGCAGGCGCGCGAGCTCGATGCGCGCGACCGAGCGCTGGCGATGCGCCTGGCGTATGGGGCGGTCCAGCGCAAGGGCACCCTCGACTATCTGATCGAACGGCTCGCCGGGCGGCCGCTGAAGCGACTCGATGCGCCCGTGCTGGCGGCGCTGCGGTTGGGGCTGTATGAGCTGCTGTATCTCGGGGGGGCTCCCGACCATGCCGTGGTGGCGGACGCGGTCGAGTTGGCGAAGGGTGGCGGAGTGGTAATGGGCGGCCGTGCGCCGACTGGCGGTGGCTCACGCGCCGGCCGCGGAGGTCACGGCCTGGTCAACGCGGTGCTGCGTCGCGCCACACGCGAGGGCAAGGCGCTGCTGGCGGCGCTCGAGGACAGCACGCCTGAGGCGGCGGCGCTGAAGCACTCCCATCCGGAGTGGATTGCACGGCTGTGGTGGGAGCAGCTGGGCGCCGAGGATGCCCGCGCGCTGCTGGCGTTCGACAACGAGCCGCCGGAGCTGGCGCTGCGCGTGAACACGCTCGTGGCGGAGCCGGCGAGCGTGGCGGCGGAGCTTGAAGCGGCCTCGCGGCCGGTGGGCGTCCACGGCGACCCGCGCATCCCGGAGGCGCTCGTGCTCGAGGGCCCGTGGGATGTGCACGGCTCGCCGCAGTGGCGCTCCGGCGCGGTGCTGGCGCAGTCGCGCGGCGCGATGCTGCCGGCGCGAGCGCTGGCGCCCCAACCGGGCGAGCGGGTGCTCGACCTGTGCGCTGCTCCCGGCGGCAAGAGCACGCACCTGGCGGCGCTGATGGGCGGCAAGGGCGAGGTGGTGGCGGTCGAGCGCAATCCCCGTCGCGCCGCGGATCTGCAACGGAGCGTGGAGCGTCTGCACGCGCGGGAGTGCGTGCGGGTGCTGCTCGGCGACGCGGCGCGGCCGTTGCGCGAGGAGGCGCCGTTTGACCGCGTGCTGGTAGACCCGCCGTGCTCGGGGCTGGGAACGCTGCAGGCGCGCGCCGACCTGCGCTGGCGGATCGCCCCCGGCGATCTGGCACAGCTCGCGCAGACGCAGGCGGCGATCCTTGCAGCCGGGGCTGCAGCGGTGCGTCCGGGCGGTGTGCTGGTCTACTCTACGTGCACGATCTCTCAGACCGAGAACCAGAGCCAGATCCTCGCCTTCCTGGAATCCAATCCCGGCTTCTGCCTGGATGACGAGATGTTGACGCTGCCCCACCGCGACCACACCGCCGGTTTCTTCCTCGCACGGCTGCGGCGCCAGTGAGGGAGTGATGGCCAGCGAGCGCGACCCGACCGCCCCGGGGGACCTCGGGCCGTTGTGCCCGCACTGCTCGGAGCCGTGGCTGCGCCCGACCAACCTGCCGGGGCGCTATCGCTGCGTGTACTGCCTGCACCGCTTCGAGCTCGCCTCGGTGTGCCCCAACTGCGGCGAGCACTCGACGATCGTGAGAATGTCCTCGACCGCGATTCTCAAGTGCAACAACTGCGGCGACTCGATGCTGCAACCAATCTGAGCCACTCATGGCTGCGTGGGATCTGCAGGGGCACGTGCGATGAGCACTTCGACCAATGAGTTGCTCGCGGGGGTGAGGGTGGCGCCCTCGATTCTCTCCGCCGACTTTGGGGCGCTGCGCGCGCAGGTGGGCGAGGTGCTGGCCGCCGGCGCGCGGGTGATCCACGTGGACGTGATGGACGGCCACTTCGTCCCCACGATCACGCTAGGCCCTGTGGTCGTCTCGGCGCTGCGCGAACAGGTCGAGGAGGTGGGGGGGATGCTCGACGTGCACCTGATGATCGAGCGCCCCGAGCGCCAGGTGGGCGAGTTCGTGCGCGCCGGCGCGCACTCGGTCACCTTCCACGCTGAGGCCACTCCGCACGCGGAGTACGCCGCGAACGAGATCCGCGCCGGCGGCGCCTGCGTGGGCGTCGCGATCAACCCCGCCACGCCGGTCGAGACGCTGGCGGAGCTGGCCGGCACGATCGACCTCGCGCTGTGCATGACGGTCAGCCCCGGCTGGGGCGGCCAGTCCTTCATCGCCCGCTCGCCGGCGAAGATCGCGCGGCTGCGGGCGCTGCTGGATGGCGCAAGTCAACCCCCCGATCGCGGCGCGCCGCCAAACGCGGATCCGGCGACCGAGCGCAGGTCGAGTGCGGCGCTCGAGGTGGACGGGGGCATCGACCCGAGCACCGCCCCGGTCTGCCGTGAGGCCGGCGCGAGCCTGTTCGTGGCCGGCTCGGCGATCTTCCACGCGCCCGACCCGGGGGCGGCCTACCGGGCGATCGCGAAGTCGATCGACGCATAGGCGGGATCCGCCGCACCTATTTGATCGTCGTCTAGAAGAAAAAATTTCCGCAAAATCCGGCGATCGGATAAGTGGGAGCCCCTTGACTACGTATGTCTGCGCGATAGAGTTGCGCACCTTGAAACTGTCAGCTCTGATCGGGGAGAGGGGCGACGTCAGCGGCGCGGGCGCTGGAGGCGCGTATCCGGGACCGTTCGCCCTACTGGGTGTCGTACTGGCCTTAGCGGCAAGCTCGCTGCTGGGCATGGCGCCCGCGGCCGCGTCAGCCGAGACCTATCGCGAAGCCGTCGAAGCAACGACCGGGGTAGCGCACTTCTGGCCGATGGGTGAAGCCGGTGGCGCGACGTCGTTCGCGGACGCGGTCGGGAGCGCGAACGCCGAAGTCGTGGGTGGCGTGACGTTGGGTGAACCCGGCGGCTTGGTCGGGGATTCTTCGACGTCGGCGCTGTTCAACGGCTCCTCGGGTGCGGCGCGGGCGAGCGTGAACCTGTCGGGCACGCATCAGCTGACGGTGGAGTTCTGGATGAAGTGGAGCGCGTTTGCCGAAGACGATCATCTGGCGTTGGAGTTCACACCCGACTTCAACGAATATGCGGGTGGGTTCCTGGTCGACCCGGATGCCAGCCCGGGCACGGACTTCGCGGTGTCGATCGGGGAGGGCGGCTCGCGCAATACGGTGTACTTCGAACGGCCGAGCGCGGGGGTTTGGCACTACTACGCGTTCGTGATCGATACCGAAGCGCCGGCGGAAACGGAGATCACGCCGTATGTGGACGGCCACACGGTTTCATACACGAAGTCGGAGTCGGGCACCGGAGCGGGCAATTTCGCGAACTCGACGCTGTACTGGATGTCGCGGGATGCGAGCACGCTGTTCGGCGCGGGGTCGATGCAGGATCTGGCGTTGTACGACACGACGCTCTCATCGAGCACGGTGGCCGCGCACTACGAGCTCGGTGAGGGCGGGCCGAAAGCCTCGTTCACCTCGGCGCCGGCGGTGGCGACCGCGGGGGTGCCGGTGCGGCTCGATGCCTCGGGCTCCTCCTCGCCGGGCGGTTCGCTCACGGACTATGCGTGGGATTTCAACGGGAGTGAAAGCTATTCGACCGATGGGGGGAGCTCGGCGACGATCTCGCATACGTTCGCCTCGCCGGGGACGTATACGGTCGATTTGCGCGTGAAAGACAGCCTCGGCGAGACGGCCACGGTCAGCCACACGATCACGGTAGGGGCAGAACTGGGGCGCTACGAGCAGGCGGTGGAGGAGACCGCGGGCGTGACGCACTTCTGGCCGATGGA
Source organism: uncultured Solirubrobacterales bacterium (assembly GCA_963764915.1). Lineage (GTDB taxonomy): Bacteria > Actinomycetota > Thermoleophilia > Solirubrobacterales > Solirubrobacteraceae > Palsa-744. The sequence goes on from CAVXUO010000001.1 coordinate 634,696, forward strand.
CGAGTCCTCGGGGTCCTCGCTCGCGGATGTGATCGACGGCGCCAACGCGGAAGCGCTCGGCGGGGTGACGCTGGGGGAACCCGGCGGGCTCGTGGGCGACTCCTCCACGGCGACGGCGTTCAACGGCTCTTCGGGCGCCGCCCGCGCCGAAGTGGACCTGTCGGGCACCCACCAGTTGACGGTCGAGTTCTGGATGAAGTGGAAAACCTTCGCCGAAGACGATCACCTGGCGATGGAGTTGACGCCGAACTTCAACGAATACCCGGGCGGGCTCCTGATCGATCCCGATGCGTCGGGCACCGAAAAGTTCGGGCTCGGGATTGGCGAGGGCGGCTCGCGCAACAACGCGTATTTCGCCCGGCCGAGCCCTGAGGAGTGGCACTACTACGCCTTCACGTTCGACACGACCGCGAGCGGCGCGGATCAGATCACGCCGTACGTCGACGGGCGCGCGGTCTCCTACACGAAGACTGAATCGGGCACGGGCGCGGGGACCTTCGCCAAAGCGATGCTGTATTGGATGTCGCGGGATGCGAGCACGCTGTTCGGCGCGGGGTCGATGCAGGATCTGGCGTTGTACGACACGACGCTCTCGTCGAGCGCGATCGCCGAACATTACGAGCTCGGGGAGGGCGGCCCGAAAGCGTCGTTCACCTCGTCCCCGGTGGTCGCGGCCGCGGGTTCGCCCGTGCGGCTCGATGCCTCGGGCTCCTCCTCTCCGAGTGGCTCGATCACGGACTATGCGTGGGATTTCAACGGCAGTGAAAGCTACTCGACCGATGGGGGCAGTTCGGCGACGATCTCGCATACGTTCGCCTCGCCGGGGACGTATACGGTCGATTTGCGCGTGAAAGACAGTCTCGGCGAGACGGCTACGGTCAGCCACACGATCACGGTCGGCGCCGCGCTCGGCCAGTATGAGCAGGCGGTCGAGCAGACGCCGGACGTGGCGCACTTCTGGCCGATGGGGGAGTCCTCGGGCTCCTCGTTCGCCGATGTGCTGGATGGCGCCAACGCGTCGCTCACGGGCGGTGTCTCGCTGGGCGAAGCAGGCGGCCTGGTCGATGACTCCTCGACCTCCGCCGCGTTCAACGGCTCCTCGGGCGCGGCCCACGCCGAAGTGAACCTGTCGGGCACGCACAAGCTGACGGTCGAGTTCTGGATGAAGTGGAGCTCGTACGGGTCAGACGATCATCTGGCGCTCGAGTTCACACCCGACTTCAACGAACACGCGGGCGGGTTCTTGGTCGACCCGGACGCGACACCGGGCTCCGATTCCGCGGTGTCGATCGGGGAGGGCGGCTCGCGCAACACGGTCTACTTCGAACGGCGGAGCGCGGGCGCGTGGCACTACTACGCGTTCGTGATCAACACGGAAGCGTCGGCGGAAACGGAGATCACGCCGTACGTGGACGGCCACGCGGTCGCCTACACGAAGACCGAATCGGGCACCGGCGCGGGTGCCTTCGCCAACTCGACGCTCTACTGGATGTCACGGGACGCGAGCACGCTGTTCGGCGCCGGGTCGATGCAGGACCTCGCGCTCTATGAAACGACGCTCTCATCGAGCACGATTCTCGAACACTACGAGCGCGGTGAGAACACCTATTTCCTCGCCAACACCACCGCGCCGAGCATCGAAGGTACGGTCGACGATGGGGAGACGGTGAGAGCCGACCCGGGCGCCTGGTCCGGAGCCACGCCGATCGCCTACGCCTACCAATGGCAGAGCTGCAACTCCGATGGGGGTGCCTGCGAAGACATCGAAGGCGCCACCGGCCAGGAGTACGCGATCTCCTCGGCTGATCTGGAAACGACGCTGCGCGTCCTCGTCACGGCCACCAACCCGGGAGGTTCGCTGCCGGAGACCTCCGCGGCCAGCACCGAGGTCGAACCCGGGGCGCCCGTCGAGCTCGAAGCGCCGTCGCTCTCTGGCACCCCGGCAGTTGGCGAAGCGCTGCAGGCGAACGCCGGGGTGTGGGGAGGCACCGAAACGGAAGTCGGCTACCAGTGGGAACGCTGCAACTCCGCGGGAGGCGAATGCGCGGACATCACCGGTGCCACCGAAGCGGGTTACACGCTCGCCGGGGGCGACGTCGGGAAAACGCTGCGCATCCGGGTGGGCGCGAGCAACGCGCTGGGCTCGCTCACCGCGGTCTCCCCAGCGTCCCCCGAGGTCGAAGCGACGGCCGCCACACTCACGAACACTTGGGCGCCCAGCATCTCGGGCGCCCCGCGCGAGGGCCAGACGCTCACCGCGAACGCCGGCAGCTGGCTGGGCCTCGGCACGATCGGCTACGAATACCAGTGGCAGCGCTGCGACCGCTACGGCAACAGCTGCGAAAACATCAGCGGCGCCACCGCCTCGACCCGCACCCTAGCCTCAGGGGACGTCGAACACACGCTACGGGTGGTAGTGAGCGCCACCGAAACGGGCGGGACGATAACGGAGACCTCGCCCACCACCCCGGCGATTGCGGCCGAAGGCGACCCGACGATCGAAGAATCGCCGACGGTATCCGGGACCGGTCTGGTCGGATACGCGCTCACCGCGAGCACCGGAGTGTGGTCCGGGGAAGCGCCGAGCAGCTACGCCTATCAGTGGGAGCGCTGCAACGAAGCGGGTGCCAGCTGCAGCTCGATCAGCGGCGCTACCGCCAGCTCCTACACCCTCACCGAAAGCGACGTCGCCCACGCCCTGAGGGTGCTGGTGACGGCGACCGACGGGACCGGCAGCACCGTTGGCGCGTCCGCCCCCACGGCCGTCGTCAGCCCAATCACGCTCGTCGACGTCTCGGCGCCGTCGATATCGGGCCCGCACGAACTGGGAAGGGCGTTGAGCGCCGACCCCGGGATCTGGACCGCCGCCGGCGCGATCGGCTTTTCCTACCAGTGGAAGCGCTGCAACGAACACGGCGAAAGCTGCAGCTCGATCTCCGGCGCCACCGAACCGTCCTACACCGCCAAAGGGAGCGACGTCGGCGACACGATCGAGGTCATCGTAACCGCGACCAGGGCCTCTGAAACGGAAAGCGTGGCCGCCACCCCGACGCCGGTGATCGTCTCCGAACCGATCGCGCCCATCAACATCATCGCCCCGGCGACCGAAGGCAACCTCACCGCGGGTGACACGCTCACCGCCGAACCCGGCACCTGGCTCGGCGGCGAACCGATCACCTACAGCTATCAGTGGCAGAAGTGCGACGAAGAAGGCGAAGAATGCGCAAACATCAGTGGCGCGAGCGCCGACACATACACGCTTCCCGAAGGGGACATCGGCTCAACGGTGCAGGTCGTGGTGAGCGCCAGCAACACCCACGGCAGCGCCAGCGCCACCTCCTACCCAAGCGAAGTCGTGGGGGCGGCCGGGGTGCCCGCCAGCACAGAGGGCCCCGTGATCGACGGCACCGCCAAGGTCGGCGGAAAGGTCTTTGCCGGCAACGGGACCTGGTCTGGGTCGCGGCCCCTGAGCTACTACTACAAGTGGGAGCGCTGCAACACGGCCGGCGAAAGCTGCACCGCGATCGAAGGCGCCACCAAACCGAGCTACACGGTCGTGAGCGGCGACGTCGGCTCGACCCTACGCGTGAAGGTCACGGCCAGCAACACGCTCGGCAACGCCGGCGCGATCTCCGCCCCAGCGACCGTCTCCGCGGCCGGCGAAGCATCCGTCGAACAGGCCATCGAAATCGCGCAGGAAACCGACCCCTCGGTGCTGGCGGCCTCGACGAGCGCGAGCATCGAAGAACAGAGCGTCCAACCGGCGATCACCGACCCGGGGGAAGAACTCGCATCCAACGCGACGCTGACCAGCTCCACGATCTCCAAGGAAACCCCCGGCGAATTCGCCGTCAACACGCCCGACGGCGAATTCAGCATCCAGCCGATCGGCACCTCGCCCGACGCGACCACCACGCCGACGATCGTCAACGGCGCCGCCGCCGTCTTCGCGGAAACCGCGCATGCGACCGACACCATCGTCCGCCCCACCGCGCTAGGCGCAACCGACCTCCTGCAGCTGCGCTCCGCCGAAGCTCCGACCTCGTTCTCTTGGGAAGTCGGCATCGGCCCCGACCAGCAGCTCGAAGAACTACCCGACGGCAGCATCGCCATAACCGAACCGGAACTAGGCTCGGTCTTCGAAGGCTCGCTACCGGAAGAACTCCTGGAAGAACCCAAAACAGGCGCCGGGGAACCTAGCGGCGAAGGCGTCAGCGGCAAAGCCGCCGAAGAAGAACTCGAAAGCTCAGCGGAAACAGAAAGCCCGCTCGAAGAACGATCCGCGGCGCCTCAGGTCAGCACTGCCTCAATCGCGCCCAAAGCCGGCGAACTACAGCCGCAGAACACCAAAACCGAATACGAAGACGCCACCAGCGGCCTCGAGTACGCCAAAGCGCATACTGCCAACAAGGTGCTCGCGATAATCAAGAAGCCTACGGTCCTGGACGCAGCCGGCCATGAAGTGGCAGTCACCCTCAAAGCGGAAGGCGACACATTCACGATGTCCGTCTCGCCGGGCGAAAGCGCCGTTTTCCCGGTGACGGCCTCCATCGCTTCCGTGGCTCCAAGTGATGAAAACGGAGGGACACCGCCCCTGCCCGGAACCCACGATGGATTTTCGGACCTGCACCACGCGACCTTCGAAGATTTTGACTCCAACCTCAAGAGCGGGCCATTGAAAGTGGAAGGAAGGGCCAGGCTCGCTCTTGACTACAACACACCTGCCAACAACCCGGGACTCATCAAATGGCTTCAAGCGGTATATAAAGCGAATCTCAAACCATATATCACTCTCCGGGAATGCGAACCACAAGAAGAATTCACAGTCCCGTGCCCATCGCATCCACCGACGAACAGCCAGTATCAGAAAGCGGTGGAAGGTCTGATGAAGGCCTTTAAGCAGGAAAACAAAGAAGCAGGACTACCGGAAGTAACAGTATGGGGGGCATGGAACGAGCCAGATGGCGCTAAGAACCCTTTTCATCACCACAAAGCAAAGGAGGCGGCCCTCTTTTGGAAAATAGCTCAACACGTAGCCTACGGTATTTTCCATAAGGCACACCGTTTCACTGTCGTTGCTGGAGAATTTGAACAATACTATCCCAAATACACCAAAGAATATAGGGAAGCGATCCTCACGGATCACAGATTCTGGGCCGGCAAGCCGCATGTATGGGGGTTGCACGACTATCACGACATGCTTCGGTCAGGCGAACTGGGACGCTACGTCACAGAAGACGCCAGAAAATTCCTTAGCCTTGGGAGCAAGAGCCTTGGTCATCCCCACATGTGGATAAGCGAGGCTGGCGTTGAGCTCCAAAATAGTATTACAGAAACCGCACTTGCGGGAGAAAACGAAGCAGAGCTAAAGCGGCAACGGATTGCGGCCAAAGACTTTCTTCAACTGGCCAAAGTGGCCCGTGAGATCCATGGCGAGCGCCCTTCGGAATACGTGTATCAGCATATAGAATGGCTCTATTACTATCTCTACAGAAGCCCTACCAAGGCACAGCGAAAAAAACACTACTTTGACAGCGCGTTGCTGGAAATCGAACCAGCCAAACCCGAATACGAAGAGCGGGAAGCCTACTGTATTCTTGCGCTGAGCAAGCCCGCATGTCCGGCAAGGGTTGGAACTGAAGCGCCGGTCGAAGGGTCAACAACATCTAGTGCGAGCACCGTCTTACTGACTGTCGATCCACGGGGCTTGCTCACCAAATATTTCGTCGCGTACGGCACATCAACCGCTTACGGGCATGTCACGTCAGCAAGCACAATCACCAATGACGTTGGCGCCCAGAGCGAGACGGTTGGACTGAGCAGCCTGGAACCGTGTACAACCTATCACTATCAGGCTGAGGCGGAAAGCTCCGCCTACGAAGGCACACCGAGTCTCGGTGGGGACAAGACATTCAAGACCGGCGGATGCGACCCGCCGACAGTGACAACCGGTGGCTCTCGTATTGGTCTTGATGGTAAGGAATTGATGGGCACCATCGACCCAAACGGCAAAGCGTCAACCTATTATTTTGAATATGGGCCAACCAAAACTTACGGACACACAACGCCTTCAGCGGAAGCTGGCAGCGGAACGACTTCCGTCGAAGTAGAGAAGGAAGTCGAAATCGAACCATTGACGTTTGGTGGAGAAGGCGCGGAACGGGAAAGAGAAGAAATAGAACAAGAAGAAGAAGAAGAAGAGGAAGGTGCATTTGAGATGGTGAGTCATTTCCACCCCGATCTACTCATCTGCGGCAAACCGTGGCACTTCAGACTCGTTGGCATAAGTGCGGGAGGCACGAGCTATGGCGCAGATAAAAAAATCCCACGATGCATTTGACGGATATTTAGCTTGAATGCGTTTCGAGACCCTACCGCGGGCCGGTCCAACTGGGGGCATAGCCAGAAGCGCCTCGTCATCCGTCCCGGTCAATGACCCGCTCATACAGATGTCTACCCTTTCCGCAACTTTGGCGAGTCTTGGTAGTTTTAGCGGTATGAACCGGATAGCGATGACTACGCCTGCGGCGGTCTTTGCGATCGTGCTGCTCTGGGTCGCTTCGGCTGCAGCTGCGCCACATCGGTCCGCTCATGAGGCGACTAAGGGGTGCGTGGCGAGTCGCTCGCATGTCTTGGCTGCCGATCCACAGGCACAGATATACGAAGCGCCAATGTCATTGGCATACCCTGAATTCCTTTCCGTCTACGGATGTTCCTATGGACACAGGCGCTCGTACTTGCTCGGACCTACCCCCACTGGGTCGTCGAGTGGTGGCGTAGGTGTCAGTCGCGAGGCACTAAATGGTTCGATCGTTGCGTACGATGAAATCTCAAATAGACCATGCTGTCAGCACTGGTGGGTAGTTGTCCGAGACCTGAGCAACGGTCATGTGCTTCACCGGCTTCCCACGGGCATACCCATAAAGCCTGAACCGCTATCTGTCGGTATCGGACTCGCCCAGGCGATTGTGGTGAAGCGCGATGGTTCAGTTGCATGGATCGTTGAAACAGGTGAAGAAGAAGGCGGATACCAAGTTCACGCGGTCGACAAATCGGGGAGCCGCGTGCTGGCGTCCAATACTGATATAGATCGGACATCGCTGGCGCTGGCGGGTAGTACGTTGTACTGGACGCAGGGTGGCCAACCCTTCTCGGCGTCGTTGAATTGAAGGCGATCACCGGTACAGAATGCGTCGAATAACGACGACGATATCTACTGAATGCGTCGAATAACGACGACGATATCTACTGCGATCCTCGCGACCGTACTGTTCTGGGTTGCTTCGGCCGTCGCCGGGTCGCGCCAGTCCGCTCATGGGGCGTCTAAGGGATGTTTTGCGGGTCGCTCGCATGTCTTGGCTGCCGATCCACAGGCACAGATATTCGAGGCGCCGATGTCATCGGCGTTGCCTGAATTCCTCTCCGTCTATGGGTGCTCTTATGGATACAAGCGCTCATATATGCTTGGTCCTGTGCCATACGGTTCGCCAAGCGGAGCTGGAGGCGTGAAAAACGAGATTCTAGCTGGCTCAATTGCCGCGTACGACGAAGTCTCAAACGAGTCATGCTGTGACCACTGGTGGGTGGTTGTACGTGACTTGCGCGACGGCCATGTACTTCGCAGAATTCCAACAGGTACACGCGTGGTGCCTAAACCATTGTCGATCGGCATTGGTCCTGCCGTGGCTATTGTAGTAAAGCGCGATGGTTCGGTGGCGTGGATCGTTGAAACGATTCAGGAATTGGGTGGATACCAGGTTCATGCGGTCGACAAATCGGGAAGCCGCGTACTGGCGTCTAGTCCCGATATAGATCGGACGTCGCTGGCGCTGGCTGGAAGTACGCTGTACTGGACGCGGAGTGGCGAGCCCTTTTCCTCGTCGCTGAACTGAGCACGATCCAGAGGGATTCAATGCTTCGAATAGCGATAGATGCGCTGCTCCTGACAGCGTTCGCACGGTGGCGCATGCTCGTATGCGGGCTATTGGTGCTCATAGCGATAGCGGTGGCCGCTCCTGCCAGCGAGGGCTATGTCCGGTTCTCATGTGGGGGGCATGGGATCTCCTCGACGCTGGCGGCGACGAATAGGAGGGGGGAAACGCTGGTGGTATGGCAGGACGGCCAACGGTCTGAAGGCGGGTATTGCGAAAGCGCTGTCGCCGATGCGGCGGTTGGCTCCACAAACGCCGGCTTCGCTGGCTTGGGAACCATCTCGGCCCCGAATGAGCTCTCCTATGCCACGGGTGTATCGCTGGACGGCGCCGACGATGGCTGGGTGATCGGGCTGCACGAAGTATATGCCGGCAGTAACAAGTATGGCGCCGATTTCGAAAAGTCGGGCGTGTGGGCGGCGTTTCGGCCGGCTGGTGGTGGTTTTCGCGCCCCGGTCGAGTTGCCGATAAAGGGGGGAGCGACGCAAGAAACGGAAGCGTGGGTGGCGGGTAACCAGGCGGGCAAGACATTACTTGGGTGGAGTACCGACACTGGCGCCTACCTGGCGTATGGCACCTCGACCGGCGTCATCTCGAAGCCGACTTTTATCGGTGGCGGCTTTCATATCGCAGGCTTGGGAGTGGATGAAAGCGGACAGGGAATTGTTGTTGGCTACTATTATGCGAGGGAACGTGATGAGGTTGTGCCGATAGCGGTCGTCACGACGGGGGCCTCGGGGTCATTCTCGCGACCGCACGTTCTCGCCCATCTGCTCCGGAATGCGCGCAAGCGGTTGATCGGCTACTACGAGCCCCCGTTGGTGGCAATCGGCCCGCGCGGCAATGCGGTGATCGCCTGGGAAACAACTTGGGAGAATCGGCACGCTGAAGACGAATTTTCCGGTCCAAACCTGTTGATCTACCGGCAGGCGAGCGGGCGCTTCGACAAGCCTGTCCGCCTGCCCGGCGGGTTTTTGGAAAGTGAAGATGTGGCTGCGGTTGACGCTGCGGGCCGCGCGATCATCGTCTCGCCTACCACGAATTATCTTCAGGAGATTGCTGTCTCGCCAAACGATCGAGTTGGGCGCCCAAATCGCCTCTGGGGTTATGTGGGGTATCCCGAGGTGGCGAGCAATGCACAGGGCCAAGCGGTCGTTGCCTGGGGCGGTTCCATTCCGTTTGTCTACGGTGTATTGGGAAACACTCGGGGTAAGGACGGCAAGCCGCAGACCATTACTTCCTCTCCATCTCTGGGAGACACGATCTCGCAAGTAACACCGACGATGAGTCCGCAGGGCGTCGCGACCGTATTCTGGGTCGAACGACCGAAAAAAGAAGAAACCATACTCTATGCTCGGGCTATCGCCGCCGGCGCACAAACGGTCAAGGTCGCCAGCGGTGAACAGGCCGCGTCGTAGTATCCAAAAATCGCATGAAGTATGGTCAACGAGATCTTATAGATGGATCCTTTACGCAGGGTGGCGTGCCCAATGCGGTCGAGATGGATTGTCAGCAGTGTCGCCACCGTCCGATCATACAAATGTCTACTGGCCCCGCAACTTTGGGGAGTTTCGATAGTTTTTAGGGTATGCGACTAACTGCGGTCAAGCCGATCTCTGCATTCATCGAGCTTTTGGTGAGGGTTTTGATGTGTACTGCGCTTGGCCTCGTGGGCCTTATGGTCCTAGCCGTCCAGGCTCGCTCAGCCTGCGAGAAGAGGATCGTCGGCCCATTAGCGACGGTGAATGCTCGAGGCGAAATGCTGGTGGCCTGGCAGGACACAGAGAACTCGGGATACGAACTTTGCGGAAGCGCTGTCGCCGATGCGGCGATCGGTTCGACCGAATCGGGGTTTACCAATATGGACACAGTCTCGGTGACGGGTACCTTGTCGTATCCAACCAGCATGGCCCTTGATGGGGCGGGAAATGGCTGGATAGTAGGTGTCCATCAGGTTGCCGAAAGCGGAAAGTACGGACCTACATATAAAAACGTGGGGGCATGGTTCGCGTATCGGCCGGCCGGCGGGAGTTTCCAGTCGCCGGTTGAGCTGCCGACGGGGGGGATCAAGACGCAGTCGTCGGCATTCGTGGCAGGCAATCAGGCAGGCAGGACGGTGCTCGCGTGGAGCACCGAACGCGGCACGTATCTGGCGTGGGGTACGCCGACGGGCAGCATCTCGGCGCCTACATTCATCGGCCGGGGGTTTCAGGTCAGTGGGTTGAGTGTGGATGAAAATGGCCGGGCGCTGGTCGTCGGTTGTTACTACTCCGAGGGGCTTGCCGTCAGGCCCATCGAGATCGCCGCCGTGAGCTCCGATGCGTCCGGCTCGTTTTCGCGGCCTCACGTGTTGGCTGTTCGGCGGCAAAATCGCCGTAAGCACCTGCTTGGCTTTCCCGGTCTGCCAGTCGTGGGGATAGGCCCTAACGGAAATGCCATCGTCGCTTGGGAAGTCGACTGGCTGAAGCAGCACACCGCATATGAATACGCTGGTCTGAGCCAGTCGATATATCGCCAGGCCGACGGTCATTTCGACAAGCCCGTGCGCCTGCCCAAGGGCTTTGTGCAACGAGTCAAGGCCACCACGGTCGATAGTGCTGGACGGGCGATTATCGTATTGTCCGCCAGACGGGGTCTCCGGGAGGCCACGGTCACGCCGGGTGGTCACGGAGGCTCCGAACGCCACCTAGAAGGATCTCTCAACCCCAGTGTGGCGGATAACGCGCTGGGCCAGGTGGTTATCGTCTGGGAAGAAGGAGGATCGAGCATCGGTGTAGTCTTAGGGAATACCCAGGGGATCAACGGTGCTCGGCAGATACTTGCTATTCCACACAGCCAGGTCCTTGCAACGATGGATGCTCGCGGCATCGCCACGGTATTGTGGGTCGCGGAAGAATCCCCGCGCGAGACAACGCTGAACGCTCGTGCGGTCACACCCGGCGCCCAGACGGTCGAGGTTGCCAGCGGCGAACCAGCTGTGCCGTAAGCTCTTCCCCAGTGATGCGGCGAATAGCGATATCTGCGATCTCCCTGATCGCGCTGCTCCTAACGGCTTCGGCTACGGCCACGACGCGCAACCCCAGTCGCCAGGCAGCCAGGGGGTGCCTGGCGGGTCGCTCGCATGTCTTGGCTGCGGATTCACAGGCACAGATATACGAAGCGCCGATGTCATTGGCATTCCCTGAATTCCTGTCCATCTATGGATGTTCTTATGGGCACAGGCGCTCGTACTTGCTCGGTCCTGCGCCCTACGGTTCGCCAAGCGGCGCTGGAGGTATCAGCCACGAGATACTAAATGGTTCGAATGTTGCGTACGAGGAAGTCGAAAACAAATCATGCTGCCAGCGTTGGTGGGTGGTTGTCCGCGACCTGGGCAACGGTCATGTGCTTCACCGGCTTCCCACGGGCACACCCATAAAGCCTGAACCGCTATCTGTCGGTATCGGCCTCGCGGTGGCGATTGTGGTGAAGCGCGATGGCTCGGTGGCGTGGATCGTTGAAACAGGTGAAGAAGAAGGCGAATACCAAGTTCACGCGGTCGACAAATCGGGAAGCCGCATGCTGGCGTCCAATCCCGATATAGATCCGACGTCGCTGGCGCTGGCTGGAAGTACGCTGTACTGGACGCAGGGCCAACCTTTCTCGGCGTCGCTGAACTGAACCATCCAGCCGATCAAGGTTGCTGCAGTGAACCGGTTGTCCGTAGGTGGGTGACTGCGGGTTTGCACCCCACTCGCGCCTGCTCACGGCGTGTAGCGGATCAGATATTGGCTGCCTTCCTGGTGGCTGCCTTCTCCGCAGGTGACGTAGAAGACGCGTCCGTTAGAGCTGGTGGCGATGGATGCTTCAATTTCTCCCCCTTCGTTCAGGCCGCAGTTGCGAAGCGTCGGTGCGATTCTCTGTGGGCGTCCAAAGGGACCATTCAACTGGGCGGTAAAAGCATCCAATTCAAAGTCTTCCGAGTGATGAGCAACGGGGCCTCGTTGGATAACGACCGATCGTCCGTAAGAGTCAATGAAACCCGTGGTATCTCCTACCCCAAAATATGGGGTAGCATCGACTTGGAACTGTCCATCAAAGCTGCCGAATACACTGCCACGACGGGCCTCGAAATGTTCGACGTTCCGCTGAGTGTGAGTCCAGAGGACCAGGAGAGCGACATACGGGTCAGCCCATTCGGTGTGGATGGGTGCTTGACCAGCCACGAGCGGGCAATACGCCCTGATCTGCCCAGCTGTACCACTACCGCTCCCTTTGCGGAGCCATGTACGCCGACGGCTTCCCCTTGGTTGTTGACGGCGAATCGCCATGCTTCGCCCTTCGTGGGTAGACGCACCGGTTTCGAGAAACTGCTGGCAATCGCAGTCGCAGGTGGCAGCCCGGTGACGCCACCTAGCAGAATGATAAGGGCCAGAAAGATCGCTCGTGGTCGCATTTGCAAACCAAAACACACGCACCGGCGGCAGAAGTTGCGGATTGTCAGCGGATCGATGCGGGTATCCGCGTCGGTCGAGCACCGCGAGCTCCGTGGTTGCCCCAGCAAGATTTCGCTGATCCGCAGGCGTCATATTGCGGATCTGCGGACCACGATCAAAGGTCCTTGAGCGTCGCGTGGAGGTCCTTGATCAGGAGGATCAGCGGTGCGCTTCAGCCAGCGTCAGCCCACATCCACGTCGTATTCGGCCAGCCAACGGACGTAGGAGGCTATGAAACGCGGCAGGAGTTTCAGCAGGGAGTGCACCCCCGTGTGCACATCGTCGGCGTCGACGTAGATGTAAGCGTGACGCAGTCTGTCGCAGAGCTCCTTGAGCTGCACGAGTTTGTAGGTTTGCTCGCCGCTCAGCGCGCCGTCGGCTCGCAGCGCCTCGATGTCGGCGTTTGCACTTGGTCGGCGCCCTGCGGGGCGCAGTTCGGTCAACGTCGCCGCGACACGCACTAACTCGACGGCGTTGTCCACGAGCGCGCGCAGGTTGCCCGTGACCTGCACCACCCGGTTGTGCTCCTCGGCCGAGAACGTCTCGTATGCTGCCTGCCACGCATCGCGGTCGAAATCCGCCCCGAACTGACGCATCGCCAGGAGCAGCGCATCGCGCTCCAGTGGCATGCGCTCCAGGTGTCGCTCGATACGTTCGCGATTCTCTTCGGAGACAGTGATGTGGCGACGAGGCTGGGCACCGCGCGAGGGATGCGCGTCATCGCATTTCCGGTCCACCTACGCTCCGATCAGTTGCGCGACGGCCCGGGCTGCGCGGCGATGGCGCTCTACGCGTGCCTCTGTCGCGGCGCGCTCGATACCCGGGCGCTTGGCGATCAGCGCTGGCCAGGACCTGTCGCGGTCCACCACAGGGCGTCCGTCTCGCAAGATCGCGCCGAGGAGCGCCGGGTCGCGCGTGCGCACTTGCTCCAATGAGAGCACCTCGACGTCGCGCCCAAGCGCTCGCGTCAAGCGTGAGGCAAGGTAGGAGAGGTACATCGGGCGCTCCTCGGCGAGAGCGACCAGCACATCCACGTCCGAGTCTTCTCCCATGTGCCCGCGAGCCGCCGACCCGAAGAGCACCGCCATGCGGACGTTGCGCTCCGTCCGCAGAGCCTCCGTGATCGCGGAGATGGTCTTCCAGTGTTCGCGCAGGTACGCCCGCTCGTCAGTCGTAATCTCAAGCTGTCGTGGACCAGGACGGTGGCAGCGCACCGTTCCCAGCCGCACAGCCCGGCGCAGGGTTCGCTCGGGCGCGTCGATATCTCGTGCCACCGCTGGAAGGTCTGAGCGCATGCTTCCATTGTACGTCCGGTGTGGCCGTTAGGACGCCGTGGCAGAGAGCCGATCGGGTCGGGAAGAACCGTCAGCCACGTGTTCCCCGCCGGTACAGCACCCCCAGCAGCACCGCCAGCAGCGTCGTCGCCCCCAAATACCCAATCTCCGCGCGAAGCACCTGTTCACCGACCGCCGGGATGAACATCCACCCCAGGAACACCACCGCGGCGGCGAGCCAGCAGTACGCGGCGGCACGGGCGCGGTTGCGCGCCAGCGCGGCCTGGTTGAGGGTGCCCGACGCGAGGTGCATGCCCATGCCGAGGCCGACCAGGGCGAGGCCGAAGCGGTTGTAGGTGTAGGTCTGGCCGAAGAGGATGTGGCTCATCACGAACGGGCCGATCAGCAGCAGGCCGATCGCCACGGCGACAGCGAACGCGGCGATCACTCGCAGGGTCAGGCGGATCGCGTGGGCGAAGGCGGTGTGGCCCTCGCGGGCCTCCAGGCCGGTGAGGTGAGGCAGAAGCGAGGTTTGGATCGCCTGGAAGAGCTGCAGGGGGGCGCGGGCGATCAGCATCACGTTGAAGACGATCCCGGCGAGGGCTTTGTCCGGGGAGAGCGCGTCCACCGTCAACACCGAGGCGTTCAGCAGCGTCTGCTCGGAGAGCATGATCCCGGATACCCACAGCGCGAAGCGTCCGCCGCGCGAGAGCGAGAGCTCCTCGTGCGCGGCAATCTCCTGGACACCCTCGGTGCCCGGACCGGCGAGCGCCGCGTCGGCCTCGTCGACCGTGAACGCCGCGGCGTCCGGTTCGGGTTGGTCGGGGGCTGAAGGAATGGTTCGTATCCCGGCCTCGCGGCGCTCCCTCGCGGCCCGCGCGAACGCGGCGGGCACCACCACCAGCGAGAGCAGCGGCGCGGCCGCGATCCCGAGGGCGACCGCGGTTTGGCCGGAGGTGATGCCGAGCGCGACCGCCAGGGCGAAGCAGATCCGCGAGGTGGACTCCATCAGCACCAGCGCGCCGAACAGGCCAAAGAACTGGTGGCCGGCTAGCCAGCCGCGCGCGAAGTAGGAGCCGGCGTAGGCGAGCGTGCCGACGACGAGCACCCAATAGAGCGCGGTGTAGCCGTCGAAGACCTGGTGGATCAGCTGTTCGTGCAGCGCCAGCGCGACGACGAGGAAGAGCAGCGCGAAACCGGCCTGCAGCGCGAGCGGGACGCGCAGCGGGTGCTCGGCGTGGCCGTGGGCGCGACGCTCCGCAATCGTGCGCGAGAGCAATTGTTCGACGGGGCGGTAGATCACCGAGATCACGACGAACATCACCGACCACAGCACGTCCAGGCGCTGGGCCGCTTCTGCGCTCAGCACGTGCGAGGCGATCGAGAAGTAGGCGAACGTCAGCAGCCCGGTGGCGGCGATCCCGACCGACAAGAGCCGCGCGCCGCTGGCGTAGGTGCGGGTGGGCTCGTCGCCTGCCGTCGCCTGATCCGGTGCACGCGACGGGGGAACGCCGTCGGTGGTGGGGGGCGGGGAGGGGGGAGTGGCGGGGATCGCGGGGGCGTCGGGGTCGGAGGAGGGCACGCCGGTCACTGGCGCAGGGGCGAGGTCAAAGGCGCACGAGCAGCATCGTCCACGGGAAGGGCGAGCGCACCTCGGCGACCGTCCCGTGGCGCGCGAGCAGGCGCACGAACGAGCGCCGCGACCAGTGGTTGAGGTGCCCCGGGGTGTTGCCGAGCTCGCGTAGGTAGGCGCCGCGGGCCATGTTGAGCGCGCGCCACAGCGGCTCGCGCGGGACCGAGACGAGCAGGTGGCGCGAGGCGCAGCGCGCCATCTCGGCGAGCGTGTGGGCAGGGTCGGGCACGTGCTCGAGCACCTCGATCGCGGAGGCGAGGTCGAACTCGCCGTCGGCAAACGGCAGGTTCTCGGCGGGCATCACGCGGTACTCGAGGTTGGGCGCCTGCCGCTGTGCCCAGCCGGCCTGGATCGACTCCTCCTCCAGATCGATGCCGACGATCCGCCGTCCCGGAAGGCGCTGCGCCCACTGGTGCACGAGCACACCCTCGCCGCAGCCCACATCCAGCAGCGAGCCGGGGTCGGCGCGCGCGAGCAGCTCGTCGAGGTCGCGCTCGAACCCCGCCATCAGCCGCCGCGCCAGCGGGTTGGTCGAGCCGTACTTGTCGTAGGTGTTGCCCGTGACGACGCCGTCGCGGGAGAGCGTGACGTCGGCGCTATTCATACGAGATGGGGGGAGGGGTGGGGCGCATCCGCGCAGGTGAACTCGGGGCCGAGGTGTGGGGCGCTGGACCTCCTGTCCAGCGGCCGCGCGCTCGGGGCAGGCGAGGGCCTCAAGCCCCGATCACCTCGTGCCGCTCGGCATCTCCGGGCTCGTAGTGCGAGGGGGGCACGTCCAACTGCAGCTCGATCCGCCGCACCCGCTCGAACGTGCGCTGGCTGAGCACCCGCTGCGCGGCGAGCAGGTCGCCGATCACGCCGAGCGCCCACAGCACCACGGCGGCGATGAACAGCACCGCGCCGAGGATCAGCGACTGCACGTGGCCCTTGCCGTTACCTTCGGCGTAGGCGACGATGAAGCGGATCCACACGCCGAGCGCCGCCACGCCGATCACCGCGGCGAGGCTCCAAAAGATCCGCAGCGGCTCGTACTGGGCGTAGATGCGGAAGATCGACACCGCGTTGCGCCGTACGTACGCCCCCATCGAGGGGAACAGGCGCGACTCGCGCATGGCGGGGTTGGTGCGCACCGGGACGTGCTCCACCGCGACCAGCAGCTTGCCGGCCTGGATGATCGTCTCCAGCGTGTAGGTGAATTTCGAGACGACCTGCACCTGCAGCGCGGCCTCGCGGTTGTAGGCGCGGAAGCCCGAGGTCGTGTCGGGCACCGAGGTCGAGGAGGCCTGGCGCACGACCCACGAGCCCAGCCGTTGCAGCGCCTTCTTCAGCGGCGAGAAGTGCTCGATCGAGTCCACCTCGCGGTCGCCCACGACCATGTCGGCGCGGCCCTCGAGGATCGGCGCCACCAGCCGCGCGATGTCGGGGCCGTAGTACTGGTTGTCGGCGTCGGTGTTGACGATCACGTCGGCGCCCAGCTTCAGGCAGGTGTCGAGACCGGCCTGGAAGGCGCTGGCGAGGCCCTTGTGGTTGGTCAGCGCCACGAGGTGGTCGACGCCGTGGCGGCGCGCCACCTCGATCGTCGCATCGCTGGAGCCGTCGTCGATCACCAGCCACTCGACCGTGTCGAATCCCTCCAGCTCGCGCGGCAGCTCGGCGAGCGTCACGGGCAGCGTCGCGGCCTCGTCCCAGCAGGGGATCTGGATGATCAGCTTCATTGCAGAGGGGGTCTTTGCACGGGTGACCAAAGCGTACCGGGCGCGTTGAGCCGCGCCTCCCGGCGCTGGATCGTCGCGCGTTATGAGGCTTGCCGGCCGAAGTCGGTGGCGCTTCCGGGCCAGGTCAAGTTACCAAGTCGATCATGAGGAGGTGGGAGGGGCGCACACACGGCTGGCGTCCAGTCGCGGGCGACGGCCATAAGCTCTAGCCAATGCAGAGCGCCACGCTCGCCCGGCCCCGGCCGGGCCATTCACTGTCTGCTCGCCTGCGCGCCGTGCCGGGCGCCAGCTGGGCGCGGCTTGGCTTTGCGGCGCTGTGCGTGGGGGCGCTGGTGGGCTACTTCGCCTTCCCCACCTACCCGACCTACGACTCCTTCTACGCGCTGCTGTGGGGGCGTGATCTGCTGCACCTGCAACTGCCCGACTTCGGTGTCTACCGCGCGCCGACCGAGCACCCGCTGGCGATCGCCTTCGGGATGTTCTGCTCGCTGTTCGGGCAGACCGGCGCACGGCTGATGGTGCTCGGCTCGATCGCCTCGTTCGTGGCGCTCACGGTCGGCCTCTTTCGCCTCACGCGCCTCTGCTTCGGGCCGTTGGTGGCGGTGCTCGCGGCGCTGCTGATGCTGACGCGCCTGTACGACGCCAACCTCGCGGCGCAGGGCTACCTCGACCTCACCTACCTCGCGCTGATCGTGTGGGCCACGGCGCTGGAGGTCGAACGGCCCCGCCGCGGCACGCCCGTGTTCGTGCTGCTCGCGCTCGCCGGCCTGCTGCGCCCCGACGCTTGGGTGCTCGCGGGGGTGTACTGGCTGTGGTGCGCCTGGCCGGCGCGCGCGTTGCTCCTGTCAGGGGCAGGGCGAGGGGGCGCGACGGCCGGCACTGCGCCGGGGGCAGGACGCGGCGGCACGGCGGCAGGGCGCGGGGGCACGGCGGCGGACACCTCGCCAGGAGCGGATCGCGGTGCGGCGGCGGGCGGGCCGGCGCCGCGCACGCTCCTCGGCTACGCCGCGCTGGTCGCCGCCGCACCGCTGCTGTGGGTCGCGATCGACACGCTCGTGACCGGCGACCCGCTGTACTCGCTGCACTCCACCGCGGTGCTCGCCGCCGAACTGGAACGCACGAAGGGCTTCACCGCCGTGCTCGCGGCCACCTGGCGCTACCTGGTGCGGATCGACAAGCTGCCGATCGTGCTGGGCGGCCTCGCCGGCGCGGTGCTCGGTATCTGGCTGACCCCGCGCCGCTCGCGTGTGCCGCTCGCGGTGGCGGCGCTGCTGCTGTTCGTGTACGTCGCCGAGGGCGCCGCCGGGGCGTCGGTGATCGACCGCTACATGATGGGCGCCGCGGCGCTGCTGCTGCCCTTCTGCGCGCTGGCGATCGGCGGCTGGTCGCTGCTGCGCCCCGGTTCGCTGCTGCGCCGCGTGTGGATGGCGGCCGGCGCAGCGCTGCTCGTGTACGGCGCGGTCGCGGCGGTGTCCGTCACCAGCCTCTCCAACGCTCGCACCACGCTCGCCTACCACGACGACTTCCACGAAGGGCTGGCCGTCGCCCTGCACAGCCCCGCGGTGCGCGCCGAACTGGCGCGTTGTCCGCTGTTGTCGCTGCCCGACAACAAGCTGATCCCCGACGCCCGCTGGATCCTCGGCGCCGCCAACCAGCGCGAGATCGTCGCCCGCAGCGAGGCGCGCGCGGACTCCGAAGCCGGCGACCCCACGCTCACCGACCGGATCGCCCGCGCCAGCGTCGCGGTGTACCCGCTCGGCGCCGCCGTCTTCCAGGAGGCGATCGTCGACGTCGGCGATGACCCGCTCGACCAGATCCCGCTGCACGGCTTCCAGCGGATCTACACGAGCCGCTACTACGCGGTCTATGGCAACTGCTGAGGGGGGCACCGCGCCTGGGCCCTCGACGGGGCCACGCCCGCCGGCGGGAGCGCCTGAGGGCGCCGGCGCCACGGCCGAGTCGCAGGGCGGGGCGGGAGGGGGATTGGGAGGGAACGCCGGCGCGCGGAAACTGGTGTGGCTGGGACTCGCGCTCGTGTTGCTGCTGGCGCTCGGCCTGCGCCTGTGGGGCATCCGCCAGGGTCTGCCCTATGCCTACAACTCCGATGAGGACGCCCACTTCGTGCCGCGCGCGATCGGCATGCTCACGCTTGGCTGGAACCCTCACTACTTCGTCAACCCGCCCGCCTACACCGACCTGCTGCGGCTCGCCTTCGGCGCCTGGTTCGGTGGGCGCGTGGGTGTCTCGCACACGTTCGCGGTCAACCCCACGGCGGTCTTCACGCTGGCGCGCGTGTGTGCCGCGCTGCTCGGCACGTTCGCGGTGTGGCTGCTGTACCTCGCCGGCGCGCGACTGTTCGACCGTGGCGTCGCGTTGCTCGCCGCGGCCCTCGAGGCGGTTGCGTTCCTGCCGGTCTTCTACGCCCACCTCGCGCTCAACGACGTCCCGACGCTCGCGCCGCTGACGCTCTCGCTGCTGGGCACGGCGGGCGTGTTGCGCAAAGGCCGCGCGCGCGACTACGCGATCGCGGGGGTCGGTCTCGGGCTCGGCTGCGCGACGAAGTACACCGGCGGGATCGTGCTGCTGCCGCTGCTTGCCGCCGCCGCCGCGCAGTATCTCGCGCCTACGCCACGGCGCACGGCAGGGGCTGATGGAGTTGCCGCGGAGGGGGAGGGTACGGGGGGGCGAGTCGCGGCGGCCGGTACGGGACCGCCACGTGCCCGGCCGGCGGGGCGACCGGTGGTGGTCGGCCTCGCGCTCGCCGGCGCCGCCGCGCTGGTGGCCTTTCTGATCGCCGATCCCTACTCGGTGCTCGACTTCCACGCTTTCGAGCAGGGTCTCGCTCACCAGTCCTCGCTCTCCGGCGAAGCGCAGGGCAAGCTCGGCGCGGGCGGGGGGGTCGGTCAGACCGGGCTCGTCTACTACCTGTGGTCGCTCACCTGGGGTCTCGGCTGGGTGCCCGCGCTCGCCGCGCTCGCCGGCGCGGTGATCGTCTGGTGGCGTGAGCACCGGCTCGGCTGGCTGCTCGTCCCGGCGCCGCTGCTCTTCCTGCTCTTCATGGGCTCCGAGGGGCGCTACTTCGGGCGCTGGCTGCTGCCGATCTTCCCGATCCTGTGTCTGCTCGCGGCGTTCGCGGCGTTGTCGTGTGCCCGGGCCCTGGCGCGAGCCACGCTGCGCATGATCGACAAGTGGGGGTCCGGCGCCTCGTCCTCTGGCCGATCGCGCCCGCTCAGCCAACAACTGATCCATCCCGCGGAGCCGGCTCGGCCGGCGGAGCTCATCCAAATCAATCCCGTCCCCGCGCGCTCACGGGTCGTGCTTGTCGTGTTCACCGCCCTCGCGGTGCTCGCGCTGTGCGCGCAGGGGGTCATCTACAGCGTCCACTCCGGCCTGATCCTCTCGCGCGCCGACACCCGCTCGCTCGCACGCTCGTGGATGGTCGCGCACGTGCCCGTCGGCGCGAAGGTCGTGGTCGAGCCGATCGTGCCCGACGAGTGGGTGCAGGACGTCGGACACCCCACGCTCGCCGTGCCCGACGGCGACCGCTGGCTGAAGTACCGGTCGCTGCTCTCGCGGATCACCCCGTCGGGCGCGCTCTCGCACAGCGAAGGCCACGTCGTCAGCCTCGAAAACTACGAGCTCACGCTCGCCCCCTCGCTGATCCCCTACTACGAGCGCGAAGGCTACTGCTGGGTGGTGAGCGGCTCGGCGGAGTCCGGACGCGCGTTCGCCGATCCCGCGCGCGCGCCGCTGGCCGTCGCCTACTACCGCGCGCTCGCGCGGGCGGGGACGGTCGTCTACCACGCCTCTCCCTACCGCGCCGGCGCCCGCCCGGTCGCGTTCAACTTCGACTGGTCGTTCGACTACTACCCGCTCTCCTACGTTCGCCCCGGCCCCGAAGTGACGATCTACCACCTGCGCGGTGGGCGTTGCGTGCGCGGGTGAGGCGCTCGCCGGCGGCGCGCGGGGCTGGTCACCTGCGCGCATGACTCAACTTTCACGTTCGACACTTCGTCCTGCGCGCGCTGGTTATCCTGGACGGTTGGGATGACCGTTGTCACCGACACCGACCGCCTGCACCTCGCCCGCGCGATCGAGCTCGCGGGCCGCGGCGTCGGGGCGGTCAAGCCCAACCCCGTCGTCGGCGCGGTCGTAGCGCGCAACGGCGAGGTGCTGGGGGAGGGATGGCACGAACGCTTCGGCGCCGCCCACGCGGAGGTCAATGCGATCGAGGCCTGTGGCCTCGCCGACCTCTCCGGAGCCACGCTGTACGTGTCGCTCGAGCCCTGCTGCCACGAGGGCAAGACGCCGCCCTGCACCGAGGCGATCGTGCAGGCCGGGATCGGGCGCGTCGTCGTCGGCTCGGATGACCCCACCGAGAAGGCTGCCGGCCGCGGCCTCGGGATCCTGCGCGACGAGGGCGTCGAGGTGGTGATCGCCGACGGCGAGCTCGCCACCCGCGCCCGTCTGCTCAACCAGGCCTTCCGCAAGTACGCGCGCGTCGGGCGCCCGTGGGTGCTGTTCAAGTCGGCGATGACGCTCGACGGCAAGGTCGCCACGCGGGCGGGCGACTCGCAGTGGATCAGCGGCAACGCCTCGCGCGAGCTCGCTCACCGCTGGCGCGCCTCGGTCGACGCGGTCGTCGTCGGCATCGGTACTGCGCTCGCCGACGACCCTCTGCTCACCGCGCGCCCCGATGGCACTCCCACCTGCCCCTCCGAGCAGCCCCGCCGCGTGGTCTTCGACTCGCTCGCGCGCCTGCCTTCCGATTCGCGCCTGCTCGCGGCCGCCGCCGAGATCCCGCTGACAGTCGTGGTCTCCAGAGCCGCGGCCCGCGCGGACACCGATGCCCTGGAGGCGGCCGGCGTGCAGGTGCTGGTCGCGACGGGCGAGAACGAGCCGGCGCGCGTGCGCTCCGCCCTGGATCAGCTCGGTCAGCTCGGCGTCGCCTCGCTGCTGCTGGAGGGTGGTCCCCACCTCGCGGGTGCCTTCCTCGACGCCGGCGAGATCGACGAGATCCGCCTGTTCCTCGCGCCGCTCCTGTTCGGCGGGCGCACCGCGCGCGATCCCCTGGAGGGCGAAGGCGTCGAGAGCATCGCCGACGCGGTCCGCGCGCTCACATTCGACTGCGAGCGTGTCGGCGAGGACCTGCTCGTCTCGGCGCGTTTGCGCGAGTGGTGAGCCGCGCGGCGAGGGTTCGATCGTCTGGGCGCCCACCGACGACGGGCGTGTGGGGATCGTTGGGGATCAGATGTTCACCGGTTTGATCGCCGACCTCGGCACGGTTCTCTCCATCGAGCGCGACGACGATGGCGCGACGCTGCGGATCGGCACCTCGCTGGCGGGCGAAATGGCGGTGGGGGATTCGGTCGCGATCAACGGGGTCTGCCTCACCGCGACCCGTGTGGGCTCCGCGGAGCTCGAGGCCCAGGCGATCCGCGAGACGTTGGAGCGCTCCACGCTCGGCGCGCTCTCGCCCGGGGACGCGGTCAACCTGGAGCTCGCGCTGCGCGCCGACGGGCGCCTTGGAGGGCACATCGTGCAGGGGCACGTGGACGGGGTGGGCGCCATCGCGCAGCTGCGCGAGGAGGGCTTCTCCCGGGTCGTGGCGGTCGACGCCGACCCTGAGCTGCTCCCCTACGTGGTGCAGAAGGGTTCGATCGCCCTCGATGGCGTGTCCCTCACCGTCAGCGCGCTGCGCGAGGGCGGTTTCGAGGTCTCGCTGATCCCCGAGACGCTGCAGCGCACCACGCTCGGCCGGGCTGTGGTTGGGCAGGCGGTTAACCTGGAGGCCGATATCCTCGCCAAGCATGTACAGCGACTCCTGCAAAAGTGGGAGGGGGTTTGAAGGCCCGCCCGCCCGGGCCTGCCCTCCCCCAACTGAGATGGTGGCCGACATCCTCGCCAAGCACGTCGAGCGATTGATGGAGGCCCGAGCATGAGCCCACCCAGAACCACCACCACGGCTTCGTCCACACAGCACGCCGATCCCAGCACCACCGCCCCCGCCGCAGCGACTCCGGCGATCCAGTTCGCCACGATCGAGGAGGCGATCGAGGAGATCCGGGAGGGGCGGATGGTCGTCGTCTGCGACGACGAAAACCGCGAGAACGAGGGCGACCTCGTGATGGCCGCGCAATTCGTGACGCCCGAGGCGATCAACTTCATGGCCAAGGAGGCGCGCGGCTGGATCTGCCTGGCGCTCAGCCCCGAACGCTGCGAGGAGCTGGGGCTGGAGCTGATGACGGCGAAGAACGAGTCGGCCCTGCAGACCCCCTTCACGGTCACGATCGAGGCGCGCGACGGAGTCACCACGGGCGTATCCGCGCACGACCGCGCGCACACGATGCAGGTCGCCGTCGACCCGGGTTCCAAGCCCGAGGATCTGGTGCAGCCGGGGCACGTCAACCCGCTGAAGGCGAAGGCCGGCGGCGTGCTGGAGCGCACCGGCCACACCGAGGCGAGTGTCGACCTGGCGCGCCTGGCGGGGTTGATCCCGGCCGGGGTGATCTGCGAGATCATGAACGAGGACGGCTCGATGGCGCGCGTGCCCGACCTCGCCGACTACTGCGAGCGCCACGGGCTGAAGATGGTGACGATCGCCGACCTGATTGCCTACCGGCGGCGCAACGACCGGCTCGTCGAACGCGTCGTCGCGACGCGCCTGCCGACCGCGTTCGGGGACTTCGAGGCCGTCGGCTACCGCTCGCTGGTCGACGAGAAGCACCACGTGGCGCTCGTCAAGGGCGAGGTCTCAGGCCACGCCGACGTGCTCGTGCGCGTGCACTCGGAGTGCCTCACCGGCGACGTCTTCCACTCGCTGCGCTGCGACTGCGGCGAGCAGCTCGAAGCGGCGCTGGCGATGATCGAGCGCGAGGGGGAGGGGGTGCTCCTGTATCTCTCCCAGGAGGGCCGCGGGATCGGCCTGCTGAACAAGCTGCGCGCCTACCGCCTGCAGGAGGACGGTCTCGACACGGTCGAGGCAAACGAGCGTTTGGGCCTGCCGGCCGACCTGCGCGACTACGGGATCGGCGCGCAGATCCTCGCCGACCTGGGCCTCTCCTCGATCCGCATCCTCACCAACAACCCGAAGAAGATCCGCGGCCTCGAGGGCTACGGGCTGTCGGTCTCGGCGCAGATCCCGATCGAGCAGGCTCCCAACGAGCACAACACCGACTACCTGCGCACGAAGGCGCGGCGCATGGGCCACATCCTCCACCACCAGGGCTTGAACCTCGACGAGGAGCTGCTGCACTCCGAGCGCGCCCACGACCGCGAGCAGGCGCACGAGCGCCAGCAGGAGCGCGGCGAGCGGCCGGGCGGGGCCGCGTGAGCGCGGAGCTGGGGCCGGCCGACTCCGGGATCGAACGCCAGGCAAGGCGGGCGTTGAGGGATCTGGGGGATCTGTCTGAGTCCTCCGATGCAAGCGGGCGGCGCTTCGCGATCGTGGTGGGCCGTTTCTACGAGGATCTGGCCGAGCGGCTCGTGCGGGGCGCCCGGGCGGCATTCTCTGCCGCCGGCTGCGCCGATGTCGTGGTTTGCGACGTCCCCGGCGCCTTTGAGCTGCCGCTCGCCGCGCGATACGCCGCCGACGCGGGCCGCTTCCACGGCGTGGCGTGCCTCGGCGCGGTGATCCGCGGCGAGACCGACCACTACGACTTCGTCTGCGCTGAGGCGGCGCGCGGGATCATGCGGGTGCAGCTCGATACGGGCGTGCCGTGCGCCTTCGGTGTGCTCACCTGCGCGACGATGGAGCAGGCGCTCGCGCGGGCCGGCGGCGACAAGCGCGACCAGGGTCGCCACGCCGCCGAGGCGGTGCTGCGGATGGCCGCGCTGCGCGCCGAGCTGCGGACCGATCTGCTGAGCGGCTAAACTACCCAACGCAATGGCCAAGGTATGTCACAGCTGCGGCAAGGGCCCGGCGTACGGCAATAGTCGCAGCCACTCGATGGTCGCCACCCGGCGGCGCTTCGAGCCGAACCTGCAGAAGGTGCGGATCCTGGTCGGCAAGGCGCCGCGGCGGGTGTATGTCTGCACCCGCTGCTTGAAAGCCGGCAAGGTCGTCAAGGCGCTCTGAGGGGTTCTTCGGAGCCCCGGCCGTCCGGCGAGCAGGTCGCACGCCGGTGGGTTGCGTAACCTTGACCGACGTTCCGCGTAGCTCCTTGCATGGCCCGCGGCACGCCAGGGCGGACAGGATGATGCAGACCGCAGTGACCGACACCAACCTGCTTCGCTTTCGGGCCGCCGTCGCCGGGGCGCTGGCGCACCTGGAGTCTCGTCGCCAGGAGGTCAACGACCTCAACGTGTTCCCCGTCGCCGACGGCGACACCGGCGACAACATGGCGCTGACGCTGCGCGCCGTGCTGGCCGAGCTCGACCGCCTGCAGGGGGCCGACGAGACGCGCACGATCGACGAGATCGGCCGCGAGGAGATCGTGCAATCGGTCGCGCGCGCCGCGCTGCTGGGCGCGCGCGGCAACTCCGGGGTGATCCTCTCGCAACTGATCCGCGGCGCCGCCGAGGAGCTCGTCTCGCGTCCCGGCGAGCTGATCGACGCCGCGCTGATCGCCGCGGCCCTGGAGAATGCCGCCGAGCGCGCCTACGCCTCGGTGCGCAGCCCGGCGGAGGGCACGATCCTGACCGTCGCGCGCGAGATGGCCGAGCGGATCGCCGCCGAGAACGAGCGCGACCCCGCGCACCCCCCTCTGCATCCCGATGCCGCCCCCGAGCAGCAGGACCGTGCGATCGCCGCCACGCTGGAGCAGGCAGTCGCCGCCGGGCAGGAGTCCGTCAAGCGCGGCCCCGAACTGCTTGCCGCGCTGCGCGATGCGGGCGTCGTCGACGCCGGCGGCTACGGGTTGGTCGTGATCTTCGCGGGCGTCGTCGCGGCGTTGCGCGGCGACGATCCGCCACCGCTCGACCACCATGCACCGGCGCGCATCCACCACCCCGAGCATCACTCCTCCACCTACCGCTACTGCACCAACTTCGCCGTCACCGGCAGCGCCCTGGAGCCCGAGCGCTTTCTCGCGCCGCTGGAGACGCTCGGCGACTCCGTGCTCGTGGTCGGCGACGCCGTCACGCTGAAGGTGCACATCCACACCGACGACCCCGAGCGCGCCACCGCGGTGTTCGACGGCGTGGGCGAGGTCTCGCATCTCGACGTCGCCGACATGCACGCCCAGGTCGCCGAGCGCGACGGGCGGCTCTTCGACAGAGCCCCGCTCGATGCGGACGTGCGCCCGGCCTCGCGGGTGCGCTGCGGCGCGCTCGCCGTCGTCAGCGGCGAGGGCCTGGAGCGGCTGTTCGTCGAGCTGGGCGTGCACACGCTCGACGGCGGCCCGACGTTGAACCCCTCCACTTACGAGCTGCTCGCCGCGATCCACGAGGTGCCCTCCGAGGAGGTGCTCGTGCTGCCCTGCTCTCCGAACGTGGTGATGGCGGCCGAGCGCGCCGCGGAGCTCTCCGACAAGCAGGTGATGGTCGTCCCCGCGCTCAGCCAGCAGGCCGCGCTCGCGGCGGCGGTCGAGCTGCTCCCCGATCGCCCGCTGGAGCAGAACGCGCAAGCGCTGAACGAGGCGCTCGCGCGGGTGCGCACCGGCGCGGTCGCCCCGGCCGCTCGCGCCGATCCGGCGGGCCGCTTCGCTCCCGGCGAAGCCGTCGGCTTCCTCGGCGAGGAGGTCGTCGCGTGGGGCGAGCCGGCGGCCACGCTGCGCCACGTGCTGGTGGCGCTTGCCGAGCACGCCGAGCTGCTCAGCGTGCTCGCCGGCGAAGCGGCGCCGCTCGACCCTCCCGCGGTCGCCGCGTTGCTCGACGGGGATCTCGGCGCGGCCGAGCTGGAGCAGCGCCACGGTGGGCAGAGCGCCTACTGGTGGCTGCTCGCCGCGGAGTGAGAAACAGCTCGCGCTTTTACCGATTCCGCTCTACGCCGCCCGCCGGATCGCTCAATGTCGAGTGCTGATGGCATTTCCCGCGCCCTCCGGCCAGGGTCCGTGAGGTTGGGTCGGTGACATGCTCACACTTCACTCTCCACAGCGGATAGGTTCTAGCGCGTAGGTCCGCCGCCTGGGTCTCGGGCAGCGGTGCGGCAGGCGCCGGAAACTGTTTCTGACCCCAGTGGCCGGAGCGCTGGCGCCTGCGTAAGAAATCAACAAAGGAGCATTAACAATGAATCGCATGAGGATACTCGGGCTGGCCCTCGTGGCCATGTTCGTGTTCGGCGTGGTCGCAGCGACCGCGGCGATGGCCACAACCGACGTCTACCAGGTCGAAGGGAAAACACTGGCAGCCGGCGAAACCCGGGAAATCAAGTCGAGTATGAAGTCGAAAGAATTCGTACTCGAAGGCACAGGCCCGCTTGGGATCAAATCGGTGACCAAATGCACGTCACTGAAATTGGATGCGGCCGACGACCCGGTGATCGTGGGCGGTGAACCAGGCAAATCGGCCCGCGAGGTGATCGAATTCTCCGGGTGCACGGCGACCCTCGGTGGCTCGAAATGCTCGTCGGTCACAGTCGAAAGCGCGCAAACCAACAACGAACTCGTCGATGTCGACGCGAAGAAAGAGCTCGCGGTGTTGTTCACGCCTTCGTCCGGCACGAAGTTTTCTGAAGTAAAACTCAAATCGTGCGGGATCTTCGGCAGCCAGTCAGCTACCGTGGAAGGCTCGACTGCGGCGCTGGTTGCCTCCACGGCGGAAGCAGTCAAAGGGGAACTGGTTTGGAATGCAAAAGAAGAAATCACCGAAGTCTTAAAAGTCGGTTCCACCAAAGGGCAAACAGTTGGACTGACATCCGATAGCAACAAGGCCACGCTCAACGGCGAAGCGTTCGTCGAACTGGCGAGCGGCCTGAAATGGTGCGCGTTATTATAAGCGCCGCAGCTACTGCGCCGGAGCTATAGCGCCGCGGCTTGCCTGGCGAGCTGCGGGGCATGAGGTCGGCGGGGCCCGTCGTGAGCGACGCGGCCCCGCCGCACCTTTTTTGGGTGTGTGTCGGCCGCTTACGGCATCATGAGCCTGAAGATGCCCTCCGTGGCCCGCGAGCTCCGATCGATGCCGGTATGGGCCTCTGCCGCAGTCTCGCCCGCCGGTGCCGGCCGAGGTCGAGCTCTGCGCATTCGCGTCGCACGATGCGCCGGCGTGGCATGAGCTGCCGGCCGAATTGTGGCGCGCACCGTTGCCCAGGCGCCTGCGCCAGCACTTGACGCTCCCGGCGGGCAAGTTCGTCGACGGGCTGCATGCGCTCGGCATCGACACGGTCGGCGCGCTGCTGGAGCACCTGCTGCGCGACCGCCGCGAGGCGCGCGCGGTCGCGCAGCTGCGGCCGGGGGAGCAGGCGACGGTGGTGGTCGAGGTGCAGTCGATCGCCGCACGTCCGGTGCGTCGCCGCGGTGGGCAGAGCGCCTACTGGTGGCTGCTCGCCGCGGAGTGAACGCGCTTCTATTTGCGGGTCAGAGACATGGTCACATGTGCCTTTCCGCGGCGGATAGGTTGTAGATAGCCGTTACCCATTTTGGTGTGGCGGCACTGCAGGCGCCGGAAAATGTTTCTGACCCCCCCAGGGTCGGAGCGCTGGCCCCTGCGCATCCAATGATGACAAGGAGAAATACAGCATGACACGGACCAAGCTGGTAGGTCTCTGCCTCGTTGCCACGTTCGCGTTTGGCGCTGTGGCGGCCGCTCAGGCATCGGCGGCGGAATACATCTACAAGGTTGCCGAAAAAGAATTGGCAAGCGGCGCGACGAAGGAAATCAAGTCGTCGATCAAGAAAGAATTCGTCCTGAAGGGCAAAGGCGTGCTCAACGTCGAATCGGTGACGAAATGCACGACTCTCAAATTGAATGCCGCTGAAAAACCGGTGATCGTCGGTGGCAAACCGGGCAAGTCCGAAAAAGAGAAGGTTGAATTCGGGGGCTGCACCGCCACGGTGGGCGGCGTGAAATGCACCTCCGTCGAAGTTGAAAATGTCCTGACGAACAATGAAATCGTAACGGTCGTAGCCCCCGCAAAACTGAAAGGGCGTCTGGCGTCGGTGTTCACGCCTGCCACGGGGAAAGTGTTCTCGAAAGTCAAACTCAACAAATGCGGCATTCTCGGCAACCAGAAAGCCGAAGTGGAAGGCACCACCGCCGCGCTCGACGAAGTGGAAAAAACCGAAGCAAAAGCGGGCACGCTTGTCTACTCGGCGGGCGAATCCGAAATCACAGAAATCGAAAAATTTGGCGGGAAAACGGAAAAAGTCGAACTGACGAACGAAAAAAAGAAGGCCACCATCGAAGGCCAGGCCACGGTGGAACTGGTCAGTGGAGAAGTGTGGGGCGTCTTCTAGGAAAGCGCCTCTCCTGGGGCACGTGTTGAGCGGGACGATGTAGGTTCCCGGCGGGTCGCGCCCGAGTGGTGCGGCCCGCCGCCCATCTGTCTCGCCGCGCGCCTCCCCTTGACGGCCTTGGCATCGCGGTCCCTCTGCCGTACGGACTTGCCCCCCGTCCGCCGAACGGTGCATCATCAAGCCTGCCGATGCCCACCGTGACAGCGAAGCCCCCGCGCGTCGCCGCGGGTCCCCGCGCGTTCGCCTCCACGCGCCTCCCGACGCGCGCCGAACTGCTGGCGGCGCCGGTGCGCGCGCCGCGACCCGCCCACCTGGAGCAGCCGCTCGCGCTACCCGCCGCGAAGAAGCTCGCCGACGGGCTGCGGACGCTGGGCATCGACACGGTGGGGCAGCTGCTGGAGCACCTGCCGCGCGACCGTCGCGAGGCGCGCGCGATCGCGCAACTGCGTCCCGGGGAGCAGGCGACGGTGGCGGTCGAGGTCGAATCGATCGCCGTGCGGCCCGTGCGTCGCCGCGGGATGCGCCCGCTGGTCGAGGCGACCGTGTTCGACGAGACCGGGGCGATGGGCGCCGCGTTCTTCAACCAGCCGTGGCTGGTGGATCGCTACCGCCCCGGCACGCGCCTGCTGCTGCACGGCAAAGCGCGCCCCGGAGGGCGCTTCGCGGTCGTCCACCACGCACCGGGGGGCGAGCTCGCGGGCGCGCAGGCGGCGGGAGAGATCGCGCACTACTCGGCGACGGTTGGCGTCAGCTCGACGCAGATCGCGGCGCTGGTGCGCGAGCACCGCGGGGCGCTCGCGGATGTGGCCGAGCCACTGCCGGCGCGAATGCGCGCCGCCGAGCGCCTGCCCGACCGCGCGGCGGCGCTGGCGGCGATGCACTTCCCGCGTAGCAGCGAGGAGGCGGAGGGTGGCCGCGCGCGGCTGGCGTTCGAGGAGCTGCTGCTGATGCAGCTGGCGTTGCTGCGCCGCCGGGCGCTGCGTGGGTCGGGCATGGCGGCAGCGCTGGCGGGACCCCGCGAGTTGACCGCGCGCTGGCAGGCGGAGCTGCTGCCGTTTGCGCTGACGGCCGATCAGACCGCGGCGATCGCGGCGATCGAAGCCGACCTCGCGCGTGTGTGCCCGATGCAGCGCCTGTTGATGGGGGAGGTCGGCTCGGGCAAGACCGTGGTGGCACTGCACGCGCTGTTGCGCGCGGTCGAGCACGGTATGCAGGGGGCGTTGATGGCGCCCACGGAGACGCTGGCCGAGCAGCACTTCGCCACGCTTCAGGCGCTGGTCCCCGAAGGGCTGCTGCCATCTGCGCTGCTGACCGGCTCGACTCCTGCGCGTCGTCGCGCCGATCTGCTGGGGAAGCTTGCCACCGGGGAGCTGAAGCTGGTGGTGGGAACGCACGCGCTGATCGAGGACGACGTCGTCTTCGACCGCCTCGCGGTGGCGGTCGTGGATGAGCAGCATCGCTTCGGCGTGCGCCAGCGCGCGGCGCTGGATCGCAAGGGGCCCTTCGCCCAATCTGCCTCGTCCGCCCCGAGCTCGTCCGCCTCGTCCGCCCCGCCGGCTCACACCCGGCTGGCCCCCCACGTGCTGCACATGACCGCGACGCCGATCCCGCGCACGCTGGCGCTGACCGAGTACGGCGACCTCGACGTGACGCGCCTGCGCGAGCTGCCGAAGGGCCGGCGGCCGATCGCCACGCACGTGGCCGCCAGCGCGGCCGAGCGGGCACGCGCGTACGAGCGCATCCGCGAGGAGTTGCGCGCCGGGCGCCAGGCGTATGTGGTGTGCCCGCTGGTCGAGGAGTCCGCGGAGCAGGCGCGCGCCGCGACCGCGGAGTACGAGCGCCTGCGCACTGGCGAGCTGCGCGAGTTCCGCCTGGAGCTGCTGCACGGCCAGCTGCGCCCTCGGGAAAAGCGCGAGGCGATGGCGCGGTTTGCGGCGGGTGCGGTGGACGTGCTGGTGGCGACCACCGTGATCGAGGTGGGGATCGACGTGCCGAACGCGACCGTGATGCTGGTCGAGAACGCCGAGCGCTATGGGATCTCCCAGTTGCACCAGCTGCGCGGGCGGATCGGCCGCGGCGAGCACCCTTCGGTGTGCCTGCTGCTCGGCCCTCGCAATGCGCGCCGCCTGCGCGCGCTGGCGGAGCATGGCGACGGCTTCGAGCTCGCGGAGATCGACCTGCGACTGCGCGGCGAGGGCGAGCTGGCGGGCACCCGTCAGCACGGCCAGGCCGAGCCCCGTGTGGCGGTCCTGCCGCAGGACGCGGAGCTGCTGGTACGCGCACGCGGGTGGGCCGAGCGGCTGCTGGCCGCCGATCCCGCGCTTGTGGCCCCGGAGCACGCGCCGCTGGGCGAGGCGCTCGAGCGCGCGCTGGGCGAGGAGGCGCGCCAGCCGCTGCGGGCGTAGTTGCATATATGTTCTTTTCAAAGCCCGATAGCAATTGCGCACGCCTCTCAAATTTTTTTATATGCACCCCTGCCACCCCGCGGTCCAACCTTCTCGCCCTCCGGTCGCGCCTCGCTCCGGTCGCGCTGCCGGATCTCCGTGCGTGTGATCGCGGGCAAGTACGGCGGGAGGCGACTGCGCGCGCCACGGGGCCGGGCGACGCGGCCGACCTCCGATCGGGTCAAGGAGGCGCTGTTCTCGATGCTGGGCGGGCCGATGTCGGCCGGGCCGGAGGTGGCGGCGGGGCTCCAGGGAGCGGTGGTGCTGGACCTGTTCGCCGGCACCGGCGCGCTGGCGATCGAGGCGCTCTCGCGGGGCGCGGCAAGGGCCGTGCTGATCGAGCGCGACCCCGGCGCGCTCGAGGCTTTGAGGGCGAACCTCGCCGAGTTGGGACTGGGCGAGGAGGAGGCCGAGGTGCGCCGCGTCGACGCGCTGGTGGCGCTGCGCAACGCACGCGAGCGCGCGGAGACATACGATCTTGTCTTCGTCGATCCGCCCTACCGACATGCGGGTGTGCTGGGGCGTGAGCTGCGGGAGGCGCTGCCGCCCCTGCTCGCACCGCGGGCACGCGTGGTGACGGAGAGCGATCGGCGCACCGAGCCGCCGCTGCAATCACCCCTTCTGGAGGTGCAAACACAGCGGCGCTACGGAGACACCGTGATCACGATTCAACGCCGACGATGATCCTCGACAAGTCAACAGCCGTCTGCCCGGGCTCATATGACCCGGTGACCAACGGCCACCTCGACGTGATCCGGCGCGCGGCGGAGCTCTACGAGCAGGTGGTCGTGGCCGTGGTGAGACGCTCGGTGCGAAAGAACGCGACGCTGTTCGACATCGACGAGCGGGTGGGCTTCATCGAACGCGCGACGGCTGAGCTGCCGGGGGTGCGCGTCGAGCCGTTCAGCAATCTCGTGGTCGAGTTCGCACGCAGCGTGGGGGCGAAGGCGATCGTGAAGGGTCTGCGGGCGATTTCCGACTTCGAGTACGAGCTCGAGTTGCACCAGCTCAACCGCCGCCAGGACCCGGAGATCGAGTCGGTGTACCTGATGTCGAGCCCGCAGTACAGCTTCCTGTCATCGAGCGGGGTCAAGGAGCTCGCCACGTTCGGGGGCCGGATCGACGATCTCGTGCCCGCCGAGGTGGCGGCGAGGTTGCAGGAAGAGTTGCGGCGCTGACGAAAATGATGCGAAACGTATGTGCAACCTCGATCGACAGCACCCGCCGGGCGGGTACAGCGTAGGATGCTGGGCTCGGTGTCGCGCCGCCGCCCGCATGTCGCGGGGACGGCGGGAGTCGCGGAGGTGAGCATTCGATGGATGTGCTAGTGCTGATCGACAAGCTGGACGACTTGGTGCACAACGCCAAGACGGTGCCGATGACCGACCAGGTCAGGGTCGACAAGGAGGAGATCTACGACATCCTCGACCAGATGCGCGCGACGATCCCCGAGGAGATCAAGCAGGCACGGTGGATCGTCAAGGAGCGCCAGGAGATGCTGGCGGAGGCCAAGCGCGAGGCCGAGAAAATCGTCAAGGAGGCGCGCGAGCGCCAGGAGCGGCTGGTCGGCGAGGAGGAGGTCACCAAGCAGGCCGAGCGCATGGCGGAGGACATCGTCGAGGACGCGCGCGCCCGCGAGCGCGAGATCCGCCTCGGCGCCGAGGACTACGCGGACGAGATCCTCAGCACGCTGGAGGTCAACCTCTCGAAGATCATCAGCGCCGTGGGGCGCGGCCGCGAGCGGTTGCAAGGCAAGGACGAACCGGCCGAGGTCTCGTAGAGCCGCCACCTCGCAGAGTGCTCGCCGGCGAGGAGCCGGGCGCCGTGTCCATACATCGAAATCCGGCGCGGTCCTTGTGGCGATTGTTCGGAGTCGGGTAGCTTTTGCCATATGAGCCCGTCCCTGGAGCACCGCCTGGAGGTCGCCCGCACGCTGCTGGGCACGCACATCTTGTCCGCGGAACGGCCGGACAAAGTCGTGCGCGCGCTGGGGACGCTGCGCCGTTGGGGCTCGAGCTCGGCGGCGGCGTACGCGATCTCGGCGATCCGCTATCCGGAGCGTCTGGCGATCGTCGACGAACGCGGCACGCTGACGTTCGCGGAGGTGGACGCGCGCACGAACGCGCTGGCGCGGGTGCTGCGGGCGGCCGGTGTGGGGGAGCAGGATGGAGTGGCGCTGATGTGCCGCAACCACCGCGGCTTCGTGGAGGCGACGGTGGCGTGCGCGAAGCTCGGGGCGAGCATGCTGTACCTGAACACGGCGTTCGCGGGCCCGCAGATCACCGATGTGCTGCGCCGGGAGGGGCCGGTGGCGCTGATCTACGACGAGGAGTTCGAGGGCCTCGTGCACGAGGGCTCCGAGGAGATGCGGCGCTTCGTGAGCTGGCGCGAGCCGGCCGGCAACGGCGCCGTACGCCGGGACCCGTGGGTGGAGGAGCTGATCGCGCGCGAGGACCGCTCGCCGCTGCAGCCGCCCGTGGAGACGGGTCGCGTGGTGATCCTCACCTCGGGCACCACCGGCACGCCGAAGGGCGCGAAACGCAAACAGCCCGACTCGCTGGAGCCGGCGGCGGCGCTGTTCTCGAAGATCCCGCTGAGGGCGCGCGAGACGACCGTGATCGCGGCGCCGATGTTCCACTCGTGGGGGTACGCCCATTTCACGCTGGCGCTGCCGCTGGCCTCGACGCTGGTGCTGCGGCGGCGCTTCGATCCCGAGCAGACGCTGGCGGACGTGGCGCGCCACCGGGCGAGCGCGCTGGCGGTGGTGCCGGTGATGCTGCAGCGGATCATGGAGCTACCGGCGGAGACGCTCGAACGGTACGACACGGCGGCGCTGCGGATCATCTCGGCCTCGGGCTCGGTGCTGCCCGGCGAGCTGGCGACCAAGGCGATGGACGTGTTCGGGGAGGTGCTGTACAACCTGTACGGCTCGACCGAGGTCGCGTGGGCGACGATCGCCACCCCGCAGGACCTGCGCGCGGCGCCGGGGACCGCGGGCCGCCCGCCGATGGGAACGGTGGTGAAGATCCTCGACGCGGAGGGTCGCGAGCTGCCACAGGGGCAGCGAGGGCGAATCTTCGCCGCCAACGAGATGGTGTTCGACGGCTACACCGGTGGCGGCGGCAAGGAGATCGTGCGCGGGCTGATGAGCACCGGCGACATGGGCCACTTCGACGCCGGGGGACGCCTGTTCGTGGACGGTCGCGACGACGAGATGATCGTCTCGGGCGGCGAGAACGTGTTCCCACGCGAGGTCGAGGACCTGCTG
Organism: uncultured Solirubrobacterales bacterium; assembly: GCA_963764915.1. Lineage (GTDB taxonomy): Bacteria > Actinomycetota > Thermoleophilia > Solirubrobacterales > Solirubrobacteraceae > Palsa-744. Next base: position 669,768 of record CAVXUO010000001.1, read on the forward strand.
GCGACGCACCCGCAGATCGAAGAGGCGGCGGTGATCGGCGTGGACGACGAGCAGTTCGGCCAGCGGCTGAAGGCGTTTGTCGTGGTACGCGAGGACGCCGAGCTGAGCGAGGAGGCGGTGAAGGAGTATGTCAAGGAAAACCTCGCCCGCTACAAGGTGCCGCGCGAGGTGGTGTTCCTTGAAACGCTGCCGCGCAACGCGACCGGCAAGGTGCTCAAGCGGGAGCTGGCCACCACGGCGGATTGAGTTGGTTGGGATGGGGCCGCCTGGAGGGCGGCCCGCGGGGTAAGTGGCTAGGGAGAGGAATCGGCGGGCCGGCCGGCGACGCGCTCCGCTGGACAGGCCACTGGGCGATATCTGGTGGCGGACCCCCGGTGCTCGTCGCTAGCCTGGGACGCGTGCCCGCGCTCACCGACAAGCTCGACTTGGGAAGCCTGCATCTCAACCCGGGCGAGGGGCGGCGCCTGGAGCTGGCCGTCGAGATCGAGCCGCTGGGGTTGGGGGGCGAGCGTTATGTCGCCCAACCGCCACACCCTGCGGTGACGCTCGACATCTCGCGCATGGTCGGTCACGGGTACGCGCTGCGGCTGCGCTTCACGGCGGCGCTGGCGGGGCCGTGCATGCGCTGTCTGACGGGGGCGGCCACGGAGGTCGAGGTGGACGCGCGCGAGGTGGACCGCCCGGGCGGGGGGGAGGAGCTGTCGAGTCCGTACATCCACGGCGAGACGCTCGACCTCGCGGCGTGGGCGCGTGATGCGTTCGCGCTGAGCGCCCCCACGCAGGTGCTGTGCCGCCCCGACTGCGCCGGTCTGTGCCCGGTGTGCGCCGCCGACCTCAACGAGGCGGGCCCGGAGCACCACCACGAGCGCGAGCCCGACCCGCGCTGGGCGAAGCTGCGCGAGCTGAAGCTGGAGTAGCGGCCGACTGGACCCCCACCCGCACCTCGTCCTCTGGCAGCTCGCGTCAGCCCCCGGACGTGCGCGACATAGGGGCAGCCTCCGTTTTGCTGGCCACCTGCATCGTGCTCCCCAGCCGCTCGCCAGCCCACCGGCCTGGGCTGCTAGCCTTCCCGGACCGATGGCCGTCCCCAAGCAGAAGCAATCGCACAGCCGCACCGCCAAGCGCCGTGCGCAGCACAAAATTACCGCGCCCGCGTTGAGCGTGTGCCCGCGCTGCCACAGCCCGCGCCGCCCCCACCGGGTGTGCGGAGTATGCGGTACGTACGCCGGCCGCGAGGTCGCTGTGCCGATCGAGCATCACGAGGAGCACGACCACGACCACTGACCCTCCGGTGGTCGCGGTCGACGCCAACGGCGCCGATCTCGGACCGGGGGAGGTAGCAGCGGGCGCGGCGCTCGCCGCGCGGCAGGGAGCGCGCGTGCTGCTGTTCGGCCCGCGCGCGGAGCTCAGCGCCGCGCTGGCGGAGCTCGGTAGCCCTCCCGCGGTGATCGCCACCGCGGTCGCGGGTGTCGAGCTCGTCGACGCGCCGCTGTCGATCGCGAAGAGTCCCGACCCCGCGCGCGCCGCGCGCACGAACCCCGAGGCCTCGATCGTGCAGGCCGCGCGCGCGGTGGCGGAGGGCCGCGCGCAGGCGCTGGTGTGCGCCGGCGGCACCGGCGCGGCGCTGGCGGCGGGGCTCTTCAACATCAAGCGCGCCCGCGGCATCCACCGCCCGGCGCTGGCGTTGCCGTTGCCGGTTCCGGGCCATCCGGTGACGTTGCTGGACGTCGGCGCCAACGCGCAGGCGCGCGAGGAGCACCTCGTGCAGTTCGCGTTCATGGGCGCGGCGCTCGCGCAGGTGGTGCTCGACGTGCGCCGCCCCCGCGTGGGGCTGCTCTCAAACGGCGAAGAGCAGGGGCGTGGAAGCCCGCTGGTGGTGGCCGCGCGCGCCCAGCTCGCCGAGCGCCTGGCCGCGGCGGCGGAAGGGTTGGAAGAGGGTGCTTTGCCCTCCCGGCCGCAGGGTGACGCCGGTCGCGGCGCAACGCCTGCGCTCGGCAACGTCGAGAGCGCCGCCACGCCTCCCTTCGAGGTGGTCGGCAACCTCGAAGGTGGCCGCGCGTTTCCCTTCGAGTTCGTGGGCAACGTCGAGGGCGGCGACCTGACGAGCGGCGCCGCCGACGTGATCGTCACCGACGGCTTCACCGGCAACGTCGCGCTGAAGGTGATGGAGGGCGTCTCGCAGACGATGTTGCGCTCGATCCGCGACGCCGCGCTCTCATCCTCCCGCGCGAAGCTCGGCGGCGCGCTGCTGCGCCCGGCGCTACGCTCCTTCCGCGACGAAATCGACCCGGAGGGCCAGGGCGGCGCCTACCTGCTGGGGCTGCGCCGGCTGGGCGTCGTGCCACACGGCAGCTTCACCCGTCACGGCTTCGCGCAGGCGATCCTGCGCGCCGCGCGCGGCGCGCAGGAGGATCTCGTGGGGCGCACGCACGCGGCGCTCGAGCAGGCGGGGGCGCTGCGTACGGTTGAGCCTCACCGCGGTTCCGACCTTCGTGATGAGAAGAAGCCTTCCACACCGATGTAGACTCACTGTGCTGAGATGACAACGGTCCCTCGTTCGTCGTGGGCCGGTCGTCCATCTCCCGATGATCGCCAGAATCATCTTTGTTCATCACCGATTCTGGCATGACTCACGAATCGTGGTGTGCTCTCGGATCAGGCTTTGCTTCGGCATGTCTACCCCGGGGACTTGACAGCAAGCCGCCGATCTGGTTAGCTTGAGGTGTCGCGGTGTCCACCGGAGTGGAGACCGGGCAACATAGGGTCTGGTTGGGTCAAGCCCGTCTGTGGTTGACGTCAAAGTGCACTGGCAGGATGTTGAGGCCAGCGAGAGGGATCGGGTCGAGAAACGGATGAGGGAGTTGTCTTAGCGTGGTTTCTGCAGAGAGATACGTGCCGGGTATGTGCGCCGCCGAGTTGCGGCCTGAGGCTAGATGCATCAGCAGCCTGATGCATCTCTCTCTCTCTCTCTCTCTCTTCGGGTCTAGGGCCGGCCGCTAGCCGCCGCACCGCGGCGCGCTCGGGCCGTCCAAGCTCCCCCCGCGCGGGGGGTGGGTCGCGTTCGGACTTAACTCCGTCTCTCCACTCGGAGCGAGGGCGGCATTCGGTTTCAACCGCGGCGATGCTGCATGGCTCGTCGAGGGTGGGAGGCTCCGCTGCGGGGGCTGTGCCTACCGCCGAGGGGGCGGTGTAGATGCCGGCGCGCGCGAGAACACCTCGCGGGCAGGTCCGCCCGGGAGTGCGGCGGGGTGCCCCCGGGGAGACACTTGCGGTTCTCACCGGCGATGGTGTGCCGCGCGCGCAGGTCGTGGAAGTCCAGCGCTCGCGTCTGCTTGCCGCGGCGGTTGGAAGCCTCGAGGAGGTTGGGTACGCACGTACGACTGTCGCGAGCATCACCGACCGTGCGCGTGTTTCGCGCCGGACGTTCTACGAGCTGTTCGCCAACCGCGAGGAGTGCCTGGCTGCGGTTCTGGAGGACGTCGTCGGCGCGATCAGCAACGAACTTGCCGTCGCGGGCTTGGAGCGTCTCGAGTGGCGTGAGCGGATCCGCGGTGGGTTGTGGGCGATCCTCTCCTTCCTGGACCGTGAGCCGGCGCTGGCGCGGGTGTGTGTCGTGCAGGCGTTGCGCGGTGGCCCCGAGGTGCTCGAGCGCCGCGAGCGGATTCTCGAGCGTCTGGCCGCTGCCGTGGACGAGGGCCGCCTGGAGGGTGCCCGCGGCGCTCAGTGCACGCCGCTGACCGCGGAGGGCCTCGTCGGTGCGGCCTTCACGATCGTCTACGCGCGGCTGCTGCGCGGCGAGAACCGGCCGCTGACCGATCTGGTGGGCGAGCTGATGGGGATGATCGTGCTTCCCTACCAGGGTGCGGGAGCAGCGCGGCGCGAGCAGGCCCGCGTGGCGCCCGCCGTCCATACGCCTGCCCCCCGCGAGCCCGAGCGGGCCGCCATGGCCACGGACGATCCGCTTGGGGGTGTCGAGATGCGCCTGACCTACCGTACCGCCCGCGTCCTGGAAGGGGTCGCGGATCATCCCGGAGCCAGCAACCGCGCGATCTCCGACCACGCCGGGATCAGGGACCCGGGGCAGGTCTCAAAGCTGCTGCGGCGCCTGGAGAGCCTCGGGCTGCTTGTCAACAGCGGCGCGGGTCGCGTCAAGGGCGAGCCGAACGCCTGGACGCTCACCGCGAAGGGTGAGCAGGTCGCACGGAGCCTCCGGGCGTACAGCGTGCCCCACGAGCGGCGGGCCGCGTGATGCCACGGCCGTTCTCATCCGTCTCGAGGGCGCTGGTAGTCGCAGTACACGCGGCGGGTGACGGGGCCTGCCCAACCGGCAACGACTTCACAACACCAACCAAGGAGAACAGGTGCAACCCACAGTGAACATCACGAAGCCCGCCGTCACGCCGCAGATCAGGCGCTTCGCGACGCTCCGTGGCCTTCTCCAAGCCCAAGGGAGTGGTGCGCCCACGCGCGGCTCGATCGTGATCCCACTGGTGGTTCTCTGTGTCCTCTTTGGTCTTCTCGCCCTATCCGCCGCCGTCGCCCAGGCCGAACCGCCCAGGTTGATTTCCGATGGTAGTTTCTCGGCGAAGGGGCCGCTCCCGCTTGGTGTCGCGGTCGACCAGCCCAGCGGTGACGTGTACATCGCGGCTCGTGGCTTCACGAACATCAACAAGTTCGATAGTTCGGGCACCTTGATTTCGCCGCCTTCGCCGTTTGGTGAAGGGGATTTCTCCGGTGCGGCGGTGAACCCGACCAACGGTGATTCGTACGTTATAACCGCCGTCGAAACCGAAACCGCCGGGATGGTCGCGATCGACACGTATGACCCGAATACGGGCGCGCCGGTGGGAATGCCGTTTGAAGTGCCGGCTTCAAATAACTCCTTTCTCGGCACGATCGTGCAGATCGGGGTTGACTCGGCGGGCAATGTGTATGTGCCGGTCGTCCCGCAGAACGAGGTGTTGGAGTACAGTTCGACGGGTACGCTGCTGAACACGTTCACGGGCGGAGCGGGTGCGGGTGCGTTGAAGGGTCCGACGGGTGTCGCGGTTGACTCCTCGGGTGATGTGTGGGTCGCGGATTCGGGCAACAATCGGATCGAGGAGCTCAGTCCCGGCGGCGCGCCTGTCGAAATCGACGGCAAGCCCGTTGAGATCAGGAGCGAAGGGGTGCAGGATGGTATCGCGCTCGATGGTCACGGGGATGTGTTCGCGATCGTCAAGAACGGTGTGGATTTCTGCGGTTCGGTTAATAACGCGCCGCCGTGTTCGCACCTGGTGGAGTATGACGCCGCGGGCGCGCAGGTCGCGGATGTCGGCGCCGGCTCCTTCGAAACCGGTATCGGTTCTTTCCAGGTGCCGCCGATGGTGGCGGTGAGCCGGGCGGCGGGTCTTGTGTACGTGAGCGATGCCAAGGGGGAACGGGTCTGGGTCTTCGCGCTGCCGACCGCGCCGCGCGTGGAGAACGAGCTGTCCGCTGAAGTCACGACGTCCGAAGCGAAGCTCGGCGCGCTCGTGAACCCCGGCGGGATCGCGGCGACCTACCGTTTCGAATACCTCACCGAAGCGGCATTCCAGGCCAACGGAAGCAGCTTCTCCGGTCCCGAACACGCGATCTCGGTCCCATTTCCGGAAGGCAGCGTCGGGGAAGGCCTCACCTCGCACACGGTGTGGGCCGCGGCGAGCGGTCTTGCGCCGGGCACGACCTACCATTACCGTGTCGTCGCGACGAGCGAACTGGCTCCCGCAGGCGTCGCGGGTTCCGATCAGGCGTTTACGACCGAGACCGCCGAACAGGCCGTGTGCCCGAACGAACAGTTCCGTGGCGCGTTCTCCGGGGCGCTGCCGGACTGTCGCGCGTACGAGCTCGTGACGCCCGCGACCAAGACCTCCGTGCAGATCAACGGTGGTGCGCCGGACGCCGAAGGCAACGCGGCCTTTTTCAGCACCGAGGAACCGCTGCCGGGAGCTCCGACTGGCGGCGATGATTACGTAACGAGGCGCGGTGCGGGAGGCTGGAGCTTGGAAGACATCATTCCGCTGGAATCCTATACGGGAGTGGGGTGGTGCATCTCGGCCACTACCGTGCCAGCGTTTTCGGATGAACTGTCGAGGGCTCTTATCAGGTTTGGTCACGATACGCGTGCGTCCGAGCCCGGAGGCTCGGAACTGGAAAAGCAGGAATGTAACGCGGAAGGGTTGCAGGTTGTGCCTGGTGAACCAGTGGGCTATGACAATCTGCTGTTGCGCGACAACACGACCGGGGCTTACGAGTTGGTCAATGCTCCCCCGGCGGGCGTGACGCCGGCCGACGCGCATTTCGAGGGTGCCTCGGCGGATCTCAGCCATGTCGTGTTCAGCGAGCTCGCGGCGCTGACACCGGGAGCCCCGTTCGCGACTGTGGGTGGGCCGGAAGACTTGTATGAATGGGATGAAGGCGCGCTGCGTTTGCTGACCATTTTGCCGGATGGCACGCCGGTGCAGGGGTCCCTCGCGGAAGGGTCAGGGGCAACCCGAGGGATCTCCTCGGAAGGCTCGCGCATCCTGTTCACCTCGGGTGGGGGTCTGTACGTGCGTGTGAATGGGTCCAGCACTGTACAGGTCGACAAATCGCAGAGGGCCGGCGCGAGCGGCGGCGGGGGCGCCTTCCAGACTATGAGCGCTGACGGCTCTACGGTCCTCTTCACAGATGAAAGCCAGCTCACGCCAGACTCGACTGCCGCCTCGAAAGAACCGGACTTGTACGAGTGCGTGTTGCCGGAAGGCGCGAGCAGCTGTGAACTGAGCGATCTGACGGTCGCGAAAGCGGGCGAACCCGCCGATGTGCAGCGGGTGTCGGCGTTTGGCAGCAAGGACAGCTCGCACGTGTATTTCACCGCGAAGGGAGTGCTCGCGCAAGGCGCGGAAGCGGGCCAGGAAAACCTGTATCTGCGGGATGGCTCCACGACGACGTTCATCGCTACGCTCGGAAGCGGCGAAGGTACGGGGGCGGTCTCGCCCGATGGGACATGGTTCGCGTTCCCGTCGCGTAAGAGCCTGACGGGCTATGACAACATCCACCCTGGCGGTGGCTCGGCCTCTGAGATCTTCCTCTACGGCGCTGGATCTGATTCCCAGCCACCCACGCTGGTGTGTGCGTCGTGTAACCCGAGCGGCGAAGCGCCGGTGGGTGAAGCGACTCTCGCGCCCGTTTCGCAGCGTCCCCTTTCGGATGGTGGGCGTTTGTTCTTTGAAACGGACGAGGCGTTGGTGCCGTCGGATACGAACAGCCAGATTGACGTGTATGAGTACGAGGATGGCCAGCCGTCTTTGATCTCGAGCGGGACGAGCCCCCGCGAATCGCAGTTCCAAGGCGCGAACGAAAGCGGGGATGACGTGTTCTTCCAGTCGCGTCAGCAGCTGTTGTCGCAGGACGATACCGGTGGAGAAGCGCGGGTGATCTATGACGCGCGCGTGGGCGGTGGCTTCCCGGCCGCGGCGGCACCGTTGTCGTGTACGACCGCTGATGCGTGTCGGGTGTCGGTGGGGCCGTTGCCGTCGGTCTTTGGCGCGCCGGCGAGCGCGACGTTCTCCGGTGCGGGGAACCTCACGCCGGATGGGCGGGCATCTAATCCACCGGCGGTGAAGCCCAAGCCCAAGGCCTCGACGTGCGCGCGGGGCTTCGTCAAGAAGAAGGTCAAGTTGAAGAGTAGATGCGTCAGGAAGTCGGCGCGTAAAGCCGGGAAGTCCGTCCATGCGAAGAAGAGAGGCCACTGATCATGCGTTCTAAGACCCTCACCGTCGCGCTCTCGCTGGCGGTCTCCATGATCGCGGCGATGGCCGTGGGCGCGTCCTCCGCTCTAGCCCTCACACCATGTCTCCCACCGGAAGGGGGATCTCACCCATGTATCGGTAGTTTTCCCACAGGGGAAAACCCCAACGGCATAGCTATAGATGAAGCGAACGGAACTGTCTACGTAGCCGATCTTGGTACTGGCAAGATCTCCAAGTTTAACGCAACTGGCAATCCAGTCGACTTCGGGCTCGCAGCAAAATGTGAAGTAGAAAAATGCGGATATATAGACAAAAATGAAATTGTAGGTACACCGCCTGAAAAACTGGGAGAACCCGCCAAATCGTTCGCCTTCCCCGCTACGGCGCGCGGCACCCCCGCCGCGATCGCGGTCGATAACTCGAAATCTCCCTCCGACCCATCCAACGGTGACCTCTACGTGATGGACGCCGGACACGGCGTGATCGACAAGTACAACTCGGAAGGCAAATACGTCAACCAAATCAGTGGGTACCCGTCCGCTACAGGCTCAACCGAACGCGAACTGCTCGGGCTGGCCGTCGACGCCGGCGGCGTGGTCCGAGTCGAGCTCAGCATCCAAACCGAAAACACCAAGAATGGGCCATATGTGGCGGTTGATGAGTTCAATGATTCTCTCGTGAATCACCTCGTTGCCACACAGAGGAACGCGAGTCCCTTCGTGGAACTCTCGGGTCTGCCGAAACAGCTGCCGGAAGCTGACGGCTTCGCGGTCGGGCCTACCGGCGATAATTTTCTGTTGTATGGCGGGTCGTGTTCGTGTACTGCGAAGTTGGGGCAGCAGCTCGCGGGGATCGGTCCGTTCGACAACGAAGGGTCCGATGATGTCGCGCTCGCCGGGGATCCCGCGACGGGCCACGTGTACGTCGCCAGCCAGTCCTCACTGGATTCCGTCACGGAGTGGGACACGGGCGCGATGAACGGCAGCGAAGCACCATCCGGAACGCTGGAAGTACCGGGTGTTGGGGTGCTGGTGTCGAGCTTTGGCTCGTCGCAGCTGTCGGGCTCTTCGGGGCAGGGCGGTGTCGCGGTCAACGGCTCAAACGGGGATGTCTATGTGTCGAGTCCGGGGGATGGCTTGGTGTATGTGTTCGGCAGCGACGCTCCCGCTATCACGGTTGGCGCGCCGACGGGTGTGACGCAGGAAGGCGCGACGTTGGGTGGCACGGTGAACCCGCGCGGCGCCGCTGTCGCCTCGTGTGAGTTCGAATACGGGGTCGCCAACGAATTCGGACAGGTCCAGGGTGGCTCCTATGAACATAGCGTCGCCTGCGCGCCGGGAGCCGCCGGGATCGGAGAAGGGGCCAGCCCGGTGCCCGTCTCCGCCGGTATCCCGGGCCCTGGAGAACCTCCCCTGCAGGCGGGGTTGCTGTATCGCTTCCGGTTGAAGACGGAAAACGCGAGTGGTGCGGGCGAAAGCAGCGGGCTGTTCGGGACCCTCGGTGAAGGGTTCGGGGTGAAGGAGTTCGAAAGTTCGTTCTTGAACGAAGATGGCAGCCCCGATACGCAGGCTGGCTCGCACCCGTATGAGTATGTCAACAACATCGAATACAACTCGCATTTCGAGCGAACGGAAGCGAACGCCGATTCACGCTGGGTGCAGGAGCCCAACGGCACGTTGAGGGACCTATATGTGGACCTCCCGCCTGGGGTGGCCGGCGACCCCAACGCGACGGCAACGAAGTGCACGCTGAACCAGCTTGACGAATTCCACTTGGGCCGAGGTGGGGCGGCGGGCTGTCCGCCTGAAGCGGCGCTCGGCCACTTGATCCTCAACTGGAGTCATTCGATTCCTACCGGAAGATTCGGGACCAACGAACCGGTGTTCAATATGGTGCCGCCGCGTGGTGTCGCGTTGCAACTCGGCATCAATTACATCGCAACCAGGCTGTTCATCAACAGTGGTCTGTTGGTGGGTGGTGATTATCCGATCCAGTCGACGTTGAAAGATATTCCGCCGGCGGCGCCGGTGCTGAAGAGCCGGTTGACGATCTGGGGCGAAGCGGGCCGCGAAGCGGTCCTCGAAGCCGAAAAAGAAGTCAGCGAAGGTGGAGGTGAAGGCGCACAGCATAGGCTCGAGCAAGCGAAGGCCAGGCTGAAGCCGTTCTTTACGTTGCCGACGGGTTGTCGTGGCCCGTTGCGCTCGACGATCGAAGTGGATTCCTATCAGGAACCGGGGAAGATGGCGAAAAAAGAATATCTTTCGAAGAATGGTGCAGGTGCGCTGGTCGGGTTGACGGGCTGCGCAAAGCTGCGTTTCCCCCCGTCGATCAGCGTGGAACCGGATACGACGAACGCGAGCAGCAGCTCGGGTTTGACTGTTGGTGTGGATGTGCCGCAGGCTGCGGCGCAGAACCCGGCGGGGTTGGCGGAGTCCGCGCTGCATGATACGACGGTGGCGTTGCCGGCGGGTGTCGCGATCAACCCTTCTGGTGGTGATGGGTTGGAAGCGTGCTCGGAGGGCCTGGCGGGCTTTGAGATCGGCCGCGGCGTGAACGACAGCGGCTTCGAAGAATTCAATCCAGGATCCGAACCGGGGGTGCTGACGCCGCTGTTCAGCCCGGCACCGGTCGAATCGTTGCAGCCGGGCCTGAGCTTGTGCCCGGATGGGTCGAAGGTCGGGACGGTCAAAATCAAGACGCCGCTTCTGGAACACGAACTCGAAGGGTCGGTGTACCTTGCGTCGCAGGGCGCGAACCCATTCGGGAGTTTGCTCGCGATGTACCTGATGGTCGAAGACCCCGTGTCGGGCAGCACGATCAAGCTGACCGGGGAAGTGCGGCTCTGCGAAGCCGTGGGGCAGGTGATCGAAGGTATGTCCTGTCAGGGGTTGGGTCAGATCGTCACGACGTTTAAGAACACGCCGGATCAGCCCTTCGAAGAACTGCAGCTGCACTTCTTCGGTGGGGAACGCGCCCCGCTGAGCACACCCTCGCGCTGCGGGACCTACACGACGCAGGCGTCGTTCACGCCGTGGGACGGCAACGGGCCGGAAAACAGGTCCTCGAGCTTCCAGATCGAACACGGCCCGGGCGGTGGCCCCTGTCCCGGCGCGACCCTGCCATTCAACCCGAGCGTGACGGGTGGCGCGACGAACATCCAGGCGGGCGCGTTCTCGCCGCTGACGGTGACCGTGAACCGCAAAGACGGCGAACAGAACCTGAAGTCGATCGTGGCGAAGCTGCCACCCGGGTTATCGGGTGTGTTGGCGGGTGTCGAACTGTGCCCCGAACCGCGAGCCAACCAGGGGTTGTGCGGGGAAAACAGCAAAGTCGGCGAAGCGACCGTCAGCGTTGGTGTCGGCAACCAGCCGTTCACGGTCACGGGCGGGAAGTTCTATCTCACCGGCCCCTACAACGGCAGCGGTAGCTGCGACGTGATCGACACCCTCCCGGGAGGGACCTCATCATCCTGTGCGCCGTTTGGTCTGACGTTCGAGGTGCCCGCGAAGGCCGGCCCGTTCGACCTCGCGGACACGCAGAGCAACCATCCGGCGTGCGATTGCGTGGTCGTGCGGGGCAAGATCGAACTGGACCCGATCACCTCCGCGATCACGATCACTTCGGACCCGCCGGGGTCCCCGGATTCGATCCCGACGAGCATCGCGGGGATCCCCCTGGAAATCCAGCACATCAACGCGACGACCACCCGGGGGAACTTCCAATTCAACCCGACGAACTGCGAAAAGATGTCCCTCGAAGGCACCGTGCAGCTAAACGAAGGCGGTACGAGCACGATCACCACGCCGTTCCAGGTCACCAACTGCGCTGCGCTGAAGTTCGAACCCAGCTTCACGGTCTCGACATCCGCCAAGACGAGCCGCACGGAAGGGGCGAGCCTGACCGCGAAGCTGACCTACCCAAACGTGCCCCAAGGCACCGATGCGGACATCGCCAGTGTCAAAGTCGAACTCCCCAAACAGCTCCCGAGCCGCCTGACGACGCTACAGAAGGCGTGCACTGCCACACAGTTCGAAGCAAACCCCGCCGGCTGCCCCGCCGCGTCGAAGATCGGCTACGCGACCGTGCATACCACGCTGATCCCGGTCCCGTTGCAGGGCCCCGCGATCTTCGTCAGTCACGGTGGCGAAGCGTTCCCGTCGCTGACGCTGGTGTTGCAGGGCTACGGCATCACGATCGACCTCGTCGGCACCACCGACATCAAGAAAGGGGTCACCTCAACAACATTCAAGACGGTCCCCGACCAGCCATTCTCTAGCTTCGAACTAACGCTCCCCGAGGGCTCCTACTCCGCGCTGACGACGACCGGGAACCTCTGCACCGCGAAGAACCTCACGATGCCCACCGAATTCATCGCTCAGAACGGAGCCGAGCTCAAGCAGACCACGAAGATCGCGGTCACCGGCTGCCCGAAGGCCAAGAAGACCACCCACAGGCGCAAGCACCACAAGGCCAGAGCGAAGAAGAAGACCCGGCGCGGTCGGCATGCCCACGGAAGGAGCGCGCGCCGCGGGAGAAGAGAATAGGCAGAGTCGAAGCGCGCAGACTGCCTGCCGGCCGCCTGGCGTTTTGTATGGTTGAAGGTCGGCGTAGTGTATGATTGACTTATGGTGCTCGCGCGCGCAGTCGAGGAGCGTTACCGGAGCACGGTGGCGGCTCGGCGCGTGACCGTGGTCACGGGTCCGCGGCAGGCGGGCAAGACCACGCTGGTGGGCGGTCATCTGTCGCGTACCGGCGGTGCCATGCGCAGCCTGGACGAGCAGGGCGTGCTCACAGCGGCGCTGGACGATCCCACCGGATTCGTCGCGCTTGGCGATCGGCCGTTGGTGATCGATGAGGTGCAGCGAGGCGGCGAGCCGTTGGTGCGCGCGATCAAGGCTCAGGTCGACCGCGACCCGGCGCCCGGACAGTTCGTCCTCACGGGTTCTTCGAACTTCCTGACGGTGCCCACGATCTCGGAGTCGCTGGCGGGCAGGGCGGGGTTCGTCGAGGTGTGGCCGTTTACTCAGGGTGAGCTGGCGGGCACGTCGGATCGCTTCGTTGAGGCGATCTTCGGGGGCGTGGGCGTGTTGGCGGCGTATCGACCCAGCGGGATCGATCGGCGTGAGCTGCTGGAGCGTGTCTGTGCGGGCGGCTACCCGGAGGTGCACCGGCTGCCCGAGGGGGCGCGTGCGGGCTGGTTTCGAGACTACGTGCGCACGACGATCGAGCGCGATGTGGTCGAGCTGTCAGGGATCCGCAAGGTGGCTGAGATGGGCCAGTTGCTACGTTTGCTGGCCGCGCGGTCGGGCTGTGAGCTTGTGATGCAGAACGTGATCGAGGACTCCGCGCTGGAGCGCCAGGCGGTTTACGATCACCGTGCCTGGCTGCAGACGATCCATCTCGTGGCTACGCTGCCGGCGTGGTCGCGCAATCTCACCGGGCGGGTCAAGAAGCGCCCGAAGGTGTTCATCACGGATTCCGGCCTGGCGGCGTGGTTGGTGGGTAAGACGCCTGCCGCACTAGAAGACCTCACCGACCCGTCCACCGGGCGGCTGGTCGAGACCTTCGTCTTTGGGGAGCTGCGCCGTCAGCTCACCTGGGCGGTCACGGAAGCCGCCCTGTTCCACTGGCAGGACCGTGCGGGCGCCGAGATCGACTTCGTGCTGGAGTCCACCGACGGTCGCGTTGCCGCGCTCGAGGTCAAGGCCGGCCAGACACCCAAGCCGGAGTGGTTTCGCTGGCTGGGGCGCATGCGTGACGCGATGGAAGACCGCTTCGTCGCGGGCGTGGTCCTCTACGGCGGCCGGCACGTCCTTCCGTTTGGCGATCGACTACTGGCCGTTCCCATCCCCGCACTGTGGGAGCTGCGGCAGGGGTATTGACAAGACGCCGCCGCCGCCGCCTGCCAGTCACCGGCTACCCGAAGGCGGAGAAGACCACCCATAAGAAAGAAGCACAAAGGCAAGACCAAGCGCAAGCACGGGCCGCCCAAGAGGCGCGGGACGCGGTGAGCCGGCGGCGGCGCAGTTGGGTTTTGGCCTCGGCGGCCCGGAGGGCGCGGTCGCGGACGCCGCCATCCGCGCGGGGCGCTAGCCTCCACGAGGTGACCCGTGAGCAGGTATACGAGCTGATCCGCGACCACCTCGCCGACGAGCTCGACATCGACCCCGATGAGGTCGGTGATGAGAGCCGCTTCAAGGAGGATCTCGAGGCCGACTCCCTGGACCTGTACACGCTTGTGCAGGAGCTGGAGGACACCTACGGCGTGCAGATCTCCGATGAGCAGGCCGTGGAGATCAAGACGGTCGGGCAGGCGGTGGACTTCGTGCTGGCGCAAGCCCCCGCCGAGGTTTGATGCGCGCGGATGGAGCTGCTGAGCGCGCTCTTGGAGGAGCTTCCCGAGGAGCTGTCTCGGCAGGTCTTCACGCACGCCTCGTGGAGCGAGCGGCGCAGCGACTCCTACGCGCGCCTCGCCTTCCTCGGCGACTCCGTGCTGGGGCTGGCTGTCACCGCCCACCTCTACCCGCGCCTGGAGGCCGAGCGCTTCGGCGCCGGGCGGCTGACGAAGATCCGCGCGCAGGCGGTCTCCGGACCCTCCTGCCGGGCGGTCGCCGAGCGCCTGGCGGTGCCGGAGCGGCTGCGTGCCGCCGCGCCCGCGGGGGTGCAGGAGAACGCGGTGCTGCTCGGCGCCACCGAGCGGGTGCTGGCCTCGGTGATCGAGGCGGTGATCGGGGCCTGCTACCTGCAGTTCGACTACGAGCGCACCGCCGAAGCGGTGGTCGAGGCGTTTCGCCCCGAGATCGAGCAGGCGCTGGAGAACCCCGTGGACTTCAAGTCCACGCTTCAGGAGCTGCTCGCGCAGCGCGGGGAGCTCGTCATCTACGAGGTGACGGGCGAGCACGGCCCCCCGCACGAGCGCACCTTCGATGTGGCCGCCACGGTCGCCGGTCGCCCGCTCGGCAGCGGCTCGGGGCGCAGCAAGAAGCACGCCGAGCAGGAGGCCGCCCGCGAGGCTGTGGAGCGGCTCCAAACATGACCTTCCTGGGTTCGCAGGGCAAGCTGGTCAAGGACGCAGGGAGCGAAGTGTGCTTTGCACACGAGCGACCGAGGACGCCGATCCAGCGCAGCCATGCGGGCCCAGGGGCGCAGCAAGAAGCACGCCGAGCAGGAGGAGCGGCTTCAGGCATGAATCCTGGTGTGAGACATGACGCGTGGCCGTTGGGCAGGAGGCCCAACGCCCAGCCGCTCGTTGTGCAGGTTGCCCGCGCGGATGATCTCCTCCTACAACCCCGGAAGGTCATTGCGTGTATCTGAAGTCGCTCACGCTCAAGGGCTTCAAGTCCTTCCCCGACCGCACCCGCCTGGATTTCGGCCCCGGCGTCTCCGTCGTGGTCGGGCCCAACGGGTCGGGCAAGTCCAATATCACCGACGCCGTCCTGTGGGCGATGGGGGAGCAGTCCCCGCTCGCGGTCCGCGGGCAGTCGATGCAGGACGTGATCTTCGGTGGCGGCCGCGGCGTGCAGGCTCGCAGCGCCGCCGAGGTCGAGCTCCTGCTCGACAACTCCGACGGCACCGTCGCGCTGCCGCTCACCGAGATCTCGATTCTGCGCCGCCTGCACCGCTCCGGCGAGGGCGAATACCGCCTCAACGGTGCCCGCTGCCGGCTCGTGGACGTGATCGAGGTGCTCTCCGACACCGGTCTCGGCAAGGAGACCCACTCGGTCATCTCCCAGGGCCGCGTCGATGCGATCGTCAACTCCAAGCCGCGCGACCGCCGGCTCTTGATCGAGGAGGCCGCCGGCCTCGGCAAGCATCGCAAGCGCCGCCGGCGTGCCCAACTGAAGCTCGAACGCACCCAGGGCAACCTCGACCGCGCGCTCGACGTCGAGCGCGAGGCACGCTCGCGGCTGCGCCCGCTCAAGCGCCAGGCCGAGGCCGCGGAGCTGCACCAGCGCCTGGAGAGCCAAATGCTCGAAGCGCGCCTGCTCCTGGCGCGCGAGGCGCTGCGCGTCCGTCGTCTGGAGCTCGCCGAGGCTGAGGCCCGCGTTCAAGCGGCCCGCGCCGCGCGCACCGAGGTGGAAGGCGGCCTGCAGGAGGTCGTCGCGCGGCGCAGCCTGGCCGAGCGCGCGCTGGCCGAGCGCTCGTCCAGCCACGACGAGCTCTCCCGCCGCGCGCTGCACGCCGGCGCCGCCGCCGAGCGGCTGCAACTGCGCCACGAGCAGGCCCTCACCACCGCCGCCGGCCTCGCCGAGCGGGTGCAGCGCGCCGCGCGCGAGATCGAGCTGCTCGAGGAGGCCTCCACGGAGGGTGAGGGGGTCCTCGACGCTGACGGTGAGCGACGCATCGGCGCGATCGAGCGCGAGCTGGCCGAGCTGGAGCACGAGCGCGAGCGTGAGCTGGAGCGCGAGCTCGCCGAGTTGGAGCGCTCTCGGGAGGACGCCGCCGCCGAGGTCGCCGAGCTCGACGCCGCGTTGGCCGAGGCTCGCGAGGCGCGCGAGGCCGCCGACGAGCAGGCCGAGGAGGCCCGCGGCGCGCTGCGCGAAGCCGAGCGCGCGGTCGAGGCCGCCCGTCGCGACGCCGCCCGCGTGGGCTCCGAGCTGGCCGCCGTCAACCAGTTCCTGCGTTCCTCCGTGGTCGGCCGGGCCGCCGACGGCAAACGCGACGGTGCCTCTGGCGATCGCACCCCGGGTGCGCTGAGCGAGACGCTGCGCGTCGAGCCGGGCTACGAGCTCGCGCTTGCCGCCGCGCTCGGTGGGCGCCTCGACGCGGCGCTCGTCCCCGACCTGGCCGGCGCCGCGGCGCTGCTCGATCGCGCCGGGCCCGACGGTGCGATGGCGCTGCTGGCTGAAACGGGAATGCTGGCCGAACGGGGGATGCTCGCCGGAGGCGAGGGTCTCCCCGCTGCGGTCGAAGGCGAGTGTCTCCCGGCTTCGGCGGATCAGCGCTCGTCGGATGCTGCGCCGCTCGTCGCGTCCGCGCCCCCCGCTCCCGGCGCTCGCCCCCTGATCGAGCTGGTGGACGGGCCCGAGCCGATGCTCGCGCTGGCGCGGCGGCTGCTCGCCGACACGTGGGTGCTGGAGCGCCTGGAGGATCTCCCCGACGACTTCGCCGGCGTCGCCGTCACGCCCCGTGGGCGCGTGTGGTTCGCCGCCCTGGGCGAGGTGCGCCAGGTCGCCGAGGGCGGCTCCGAGCGGGTGCTCGCCTGCCGCAACGAGCGCGAGCAGCTGATCCTCGCCTCCGAGGCCGCCGCCGCCGCCGAGCACGCCGCACGCGGCGTGGCCGGCCAGGCGCAGGAGAGCGCGGCGAGCGCCGATCTCGCGCGCGAAGAGGCCGACGGCGAGTTGCGCGAGGCCGCCCGCGCTCACGCCCATGCGCTGGAGGGCGAGCGCCACGCCGCCTGGCTGATCGAGCAGCGCCGCGCCGCCCCCGAGCAGGGGCCGCTGGCGGTACGCCGCGCGCAGCTGGAAGGCGAGCTCGCCGCCGAGCGCCGCGCTGCCGAGCGCCTCGCGCGCGAACACGCCGAGCGGCTGGAGCGTCTCGGGCGCCTGTGCGCCCAGCATGCCGCCGACACCGCCCTCGCCCCGCTCGCCGAACGGCTCGCCGTGGCATTGCACGCCGCCGGGGAGGCGGTCGCCGCGCGCGCGGGCGAGCTGCAGCGGGAGCTCGACACCTACCGCGCCGCCGGCGAGGCGATGGCGGCCGAGCTGCGCGCCTGCGCGGCGGCGGAGGCCGAGATCCAGGCGCGCCTGCGCACGCAGGGCGAGGCGGTCACCGCCGCCGAGGTCTCCGCGCAGCGACTGCGCGACCACACCGACGAGGCGCTCGTGGAGCTACGCGCCGTGCGCGAGCAGCTGGAGCTGCCCGCGGCGGAGGGCGCGGAGGGCACGGGGGCCGCGACCGACGGTGAGCTGGAGGGCACGGGCGCGGGTGAGCCGGAGGGCGCAGCGGAGGGGGCGACCTGGGGCGCGGCCAAGGCCGGGCCGATGGGCGCGGCGGCGGAGGACGATTCGAGCTCGGAGGTCCCCACGGCTACGGGCGTGGAGCGCGAGGTGGAGGGTGGCACGGCCACGGACAAGCGGGATCGAGAGGTCGCTGAGGAACTCGACGAGGACCCCGAGCCGCTCGACGCGGAGCAGGTGCAGGCGCTCACCGCCCGCCTGGAGCGTCTGCGTCGCCGCCGCGAGCAGCTCGGGCCCGTCAACCCCCTCGCCAAAGAGGAGTACGCCGAGGCGCTCGCGCACGTCGAGGAGCTCGAGGCTCGCCGCAGCGACCTGGAGACCGCGCTGCGCGAGCTACGGACCCTGATCCGCGACACCGACCGCCAGATCCACGAGACCTTCCGTGCCACCTTCGAGGCCGCCGCACGCAATTTCGAGGAGCTTGCGCGCGACCTCTTCCCCGGTGGCGGTGGCCAGCTGCGGCTCGTCAAGGACGCGCTCGTCCCACGGTCGGTGCTGGGTGGCCAGCCGTTGTCCGACGGCGGCGCGGGCGCAGGCGCAGGCGCCGGCAACGAGCGCGACAGCGAGGCCGCCGCCGAGCGCGAGGAGCAGCGAGCCGGGATCGTGGTCGCCACCACCGCGAGTAGCGGGGCGGACGGTAATGGGGCCAGGGGTAGCGGGGATGGGGAGGACGGGGATGAGGGCGGGAATGGGGAGGGTGGGAATTCCCTATACAACGCCGGCTCGTCGTACGACCCCGACGAGGAGCTGCTGGGCGTCGAGATCGAGATAACCCCCGCCGGCAAGTCCACCAAGCGCCTCTCGCTGCTATCCGGCGGGGAGAAGTCGATGACCGCGCTCGCCTTCCTGTTCGCCGTGTTTCTTGCGCGGCCCTGCCCCTTCTACATCCTCGACGAGGTCGAGGCGGCGCTCGACGACCTCAACCTCGAGCGCTTCCTCTCGTTGCTGCGCCGCTATGCCGACCGCGCGCAGTTCATCGTGATCACCCACCAGAAGCGCACGATGGAGGCCGCCGACTGGCTGTACGGGGTCTCGATGGCCGGCAACGGCGTCTCCAAGGTGCTCTCGCGGCGGCTGCCGCCGGCGGCGCAGGCACCCGCGGATGCCGCGTCGGCAGCGGTCTCCCAACCAATTCCCGGGCTTGCACAGGAGTCGGCTCCGGAGTTGCCGAGTGAGAAGACAGGCGAGGTTGTGGACGCCACCCAACGCGACGGTCTGGGCAAGGAGCCCCCCGAGACTGGCGCTGGCGAACATGACGACCCGGGCGAGGTGCTCCCTGAGACGCCCCACGTCACTGCTGCCGCCGAGGTCTCCCACTTGGCCGAGGTTGCGTAGCCTCCCTGGCTCCGCCCATCACACCCTGGCTCTTCGGCTTCCCTGGCCTCTGCGCCACGTCTCTCGTAGCATGCTGAGGTTCAGGGCTCCGACCGCCGGTCGCCGGGGGCTCTCCCGTCGACTCTCTCTCACAACTCTCTTTACAGAGTGAGATAGGTCGACCTGATAAGGGTGATTCCCGTGTTGGTGGCGACCTTCCATTTCTTCCCGGCGGGCACGATGAAAGTGATCGGAACCTTGGTCGTCCCGGTGGCCGCTTTGCTGACCACATCTTCTGCGATGATGGTGGCGCCGACCGCGACCTGGATGGTGGTTTCTGTCGCCGTCTGACATGACACGGTCAGGATGACCTGCACCGGTTCGGCGGGTGACGGTTCGTATTCGGTGTTCTGCGAGCGTTCTGTCAATGCCCCGTATTCTCCGGCGTTGAAACCCGCGCCTTTTTCTCCTTTTTCGCCTTTTTCCCCTTTGGCTCCGGCTTCGCCTTTGGCCCCGGCCGCTCCGGCGGCGCCTGTTTTTCCTTCTTTGCCTTCTTTGCCTTCCGCGCCTTTGGCCCCGGCTTCTCCTTTTTCTCCTTTTTCTCCCTTGGCCCCGGTCGCTCCGGCGGCGCCTGTTTTTCCTTCTTTGCCTTCCGTGCCTTTGGCTCCTTCTAGGCCTTTTTCCCCTTTGGCTCCGGCTTCGCCTTTGGCCCCGGCCGCTCCGGTGGCTCCTGTTTTTCCTTCTTTGCCTTCCGCGCCTTTGGCCCCGGCTTCTCCTTTTTCTCCTTTGGCCCCGGTTGCTCCGGCGGCGCCTGTTTTTCCTTCTTTCCCTTCGGATCCCTGTGGGCCTGTGGGACCAGCTTCCCCTTTGACGCCCTGTGGGCCCGTTTCTCCTTTGGGTCCTTCTTTGCCTTCCGCACCCTGCGCACCCGTTGCACCTACGACGCCCTGTGGGCCGGTGGGGCCTTCTTTTCCTTCGGGCCCCTGTGGGCCAGTGGGGCCTGTTTCGCCGGTGGGTCCTTCTTTGCCTTCCGCACCCTGCGCGCCCGTTGCACCTACGACGCCCTGTGGGCCTGTGGCACCGGTTTCGCCGGTGGGCCCTTCTTTGCCTTTGGCCCCGGCTTCGCCCTGGACGCCCTGTAGGCCTGTGGGTCCTTCTGCTCCTTTTTTGCCTTCGTGTCCTTCCGGGCCTGTGGGGCCGGTTTCGCCTTTGACGCCCTGTGCGCCTTTGGGTCCTTCTTCGCCCTGTGGGCCTTCCGGACCCTGTTGGCCTGCGGGTCCGCGTTCGCCGGTCGTGCCCGTGGGGCCTTGGGCGCCGGTTTCGCCTTTGACGCCCTGTGGGCCGACGGATCCTGCTTTGCCTTCGAGCCCGGCGGGGCCGGCTGCGCCCGTGGGTCCTTGTTTACCTTCTAGCCCGCGTTCGCCGGTGGCTCCTTCGGGGCCTTGGGCTCCGGTTTCGCCTTTGACGCCCTGTGGGCCTTCGGTGCCGGCTTCGCCCTGTGGGCCTTGAGGTCCTTTTTTGCCTTCGAGTCCGGCGGGACCTGATCCGCCTTTGGGTCCCTGTGGGCCGGTGGGACCGGTTTCGCCTTTGATGCCCTGTGGCCCGGTGGCGCCGGTGCTGCCTTCGGGTCCCTGTTCGCCCCCGAGGCCCGGTGAGCCCGCGGCCCCGGTTTCGCCTTTGACTCCCTGTGGGCCCTCGAGCCCAGCTGTGCCTTCAGGCCCCTGCGGGCCCGTTGCACCCTGGGCGCCCTGTGGTCCTTCGCCGCCTTCGGCGTCGGCCTTGTCCCGGGGGCTTGCTTTGTTCTGGGGGTCGATTGTGCAGATCAAACTGATCGGCCCTTTGGGCGCCACTCTTCTGGGCGTGGAGGTGTGTCTTTGTGGCCCACCCATTCTGTGGTGGGTGACACGCCTGCTGCGCGGGGTGTGTCCTTTGCGTACTTGGGTCTGTGGGTGCGTATGGGTGTGGGTCGGAGCCGAGGTCGGGGTTTGGGTTGGCGTGTGGGTAGGGGTGTGTCGTTGGTGTCCGTTTGGCTTTTGCTGTGCGTGGTGTTTTTGACCCTTGTTCGGTTGGTGCTCGGGGGTGGGCCGCGACGGCTTGCGCTGGTTCGTGTGCGATGGGACGATGCGCTTGGCGTGTGCGGGGGGCGCTTTGTGCTCGTTGTGCTCGACCTGCTTGTGGGTTTTTTGAATTTTCCGATCCCGCGTAGTTTGTGGAAGCTGGCAGCGCACTTGGACGCCTCGAAGCTGCGCTGCCCCCGCTGATCCTCCGCCCACCGTCTGTCCTCCACCCGCGGCGAGTCCGACCACGGACATGGCCACAATCGAGCGATGGATTGTCTTCCGCATGCTTTTCCCATACCTTCGAGATGTCGCACTCCGCGCGACTGTCATCGTTGTGACCGTAAACTAGTATATGGGTCGGCAGATCCGCAGTCCCGGAAAACTACGTACTTCTTCACGTCTGAAAACTCGTGTTGTGTGCTCCTGTTTGTACAAAAGGCTTGTGGGCCTCGTGGACGCTTTTCTGTCCCGATTTTCCGTGAAACGTGAAACGATCGAACGAGCATATGGCCCTGGCCTTATGAAGAGAGTGAAAACTTTACGATGCATTCGCTTATTCGGGTTAGCGGTGGCGGCGCTGGCGGCTCCGGCTCTCTCGGCGTGCGGGTCGAACACGAACACGCTGAACGCCGTGCCGGCCGAGCACGCGATTGCCGCGTCGATCCTTACTCAGCATCACCTGCACGCCACGGTGCATTGTCCGACCAACGCGCCGCTGAAGACGGGGTTCGCTTTTACGTGCACCGCCAAGCTCGACGTCGGGGCATACCCTGTCCTGGTCACCGAGACGAACGCCCGCGGCCACGTCAGGTACCAGAACCAGTCTCCGCTTGTCGTCCTCGACGTCGCGAGGGTCGAGCGGGCGATTGGGCAATCGATTCGCGGTCAGCGAGGGCTACGCTCCACCGTGGCCTGCCCCGCCGAGGTGATCCAGAAAGCCAGGGTCGCTTTCACGTGCACCGCGACGGTCGCGGGCCGGGGCCATCCCTTTGCGGTGACGGAGACCGACGACTACGGCCACGTCCGCTACGTCGGGCGCTGAGGGACCTGCTATGCGCGCTGGTATCGTCGCGCGGCTGTGCCACGCGACTGGAGCGACCTATTCATCACCGGCGAGCAGGCCGCCGGCGCCGCCGGCGGCGGCGAGAATGCCGAGCGCCGCGGCTTCTTTCGCCGCCTGCGCGAGAACCTGTCAAAGACCCGTCAGGCGCTCGGCGGGGAGATCCACGCCACCCTCTTCCAAACCCTCGACGAGCACACCTGGGAGCGTCTCGAGGAGGCGCTGATCATGGCCGACGTCGGCGCCACCGCCACCGCCGCGGTCGTGCAGACGCTCGAAGGCGAGGCGCTCGAGGGCGGGCTGAGCGGGGGCGAGGCGCTGACGGAGCGGCTGATCGGGCTGCTCGCCGACACTGCCCGCGTAGGGGAGGGGCGCATCGACATCCGCGCCCACCCCACGGTGATCCTCGCGGTGGGCGTCAACGGCACCGGCAAGACCACCACGATCGGCAAGCTCGCCTGGCACCTGCAACAGGAGCTGGGGCGCAGCGTGCTGCTCGCCGCCGCCGACACCTTCCGCGCGGCCGCCACCGAGCAGCTGGAAGGGTGGGCGCAGCGAGCGGGCTGTGAGATCGTCACCGGCGCCGAAGGCTCCGACCCCGGCGCCGTCGCCTTCGAGGCCGTCGCGCGTGCCCGCGGCGAGGGGCTCGACGTGGTGATCGTGGACACCGCCGGGCGCCTGCACACCCAGGACGACCTGATGGCCGAGCTCGCCAAGGTGCGCCGCGTGATCGCCCGCCAGCTCGAGGGGGCGCCCCACGAGACGCTGCTCACGGTCGATGCCACGACCGGGCAGAACGGGCTGCGCCAGGCGCGCGTCTTCGCGGAGTCGGCGCAGGTCGGCGGCATCGTGCTCACCAAGCTCGACGGCACCGCGCGCGGCGGCATCGCGCTGGCGATCGCTCGCGAGCTCGGCATCCCGGTGAAGCTGATCGGGGTCGGCGAGTCGCTGGAGGACCTCCGTCCATTCGACCCCGACGAGTTCGCGCGCGCGTTGATCGCCGAGTAGTGGCCGGTGGCCGATACCGCCGTTGACGAGCGCTCGCGTTCTGACTCACGCTGCCGCCAGCCACCGCGACTGCGCGGCAAACCCCCTGCGCGGTGCGATAATCGGACTATGGACGCGTGGATCGTGTGGACCGTGGCGGCCTGCGTGCTGGGCGCGGGAGAGATGCACACCGGTGGGTTCTTCCTCGCGCCGTTCGCGATCGGCGCGCTGGTCGCTGCGCTCGTGAGCCTCGCCGGCCTTGGCCTCCCGCTGGCGCTGGTCGTCTTCCTGGTCGCCTCGCTGCTGGTGCTGCTCACCCTGCGCCCCGTGGCCCGGCGCCACCTGCAGCATCCTCCCCGGATTCGCACGGGCGCGGCGGCGCTGATTGGATGCGACGCGGTCGTGCTCGAGCGGATCGCCAATCAGGAGGGCGTGGGCTGCGTGCGGATCGGCGGCGAGGTGTGGACGGCGCGCAGCTACGCCGAGGACGAGGTGATCCCCGCCGGCGAGCGCGTACAGGTCGTGGAGATCCGGGGGGCCACCGCGCTTGTGATGCACTGACTGAGGCCGCGGAACGCTCCCGATGCACTAACACCGAACACTCTAGAGGCACTGGAAAGGCACTAGAAGAACCACTGAACACGGAACGCCCTAGAGAGGCACAGAGCGACGGAACGCTCTTGAGGCACTGAACCCGACAGGTACTGGAAAGGCAAGGGAATCCCCCATATGGTCGCTCTCATCGTCGTCGTCGTGGTCGTGCTGTTCGCGCTGGTCGCGGCGGCGCGCACGATCCGCGTCATCCCCCAGGCCCGCGCGGGCGTGGTCGAGCGCCTCGGCCGCTACAGCCGCACGCTGGAGCCCGGCCTCGCGATCATCACGCCGTTCGTCGACCGCGTCAAGCCGCTGGTGGACCTGCGCGAGCAGGTGGTCAACTTCGCGCCCCAGTCGGTCATCTCGGAGGACAACGTTGTGGTGGGGATCGAGACGGTCCTGTACTTCACGATCACCGACCCGCGCTCGGCCACTTATGAAATCGCCAACCCGCTGCAGGCGATCGAGCAGCTTACGGTGACCACGCTGCGCAACGTGATCGGGGGGCTCACGCTCGAGGCCACGCTGACCGCCCGCGAGAACGTCAACACCGAGCTGCGAACGGTGCTCGACGAGGCGACCGGCAAGTGGGGGATCCGCATCAACCGCGTTGAGATCAAGTCCGTCGACCCGCCGGCGGACATCCGCTCGGCAATGGAGAAGCAGATGCGAGCCGAGCGCGACCGCCGCGCAGCGATCCTGACGGCCGAAGGCGAGAAGCAGGCCCAGATTCTTACCGCGGAGGGGGAGCAGCAGGCGGCGGTGCTCACCGCCGAGGGTGCGCGTCAGGCCGCAATCCTGCGCGCCGAGGGCGAAGCGAAGGCGATCGACACCGTCTTCAAAGCGATCCACGCGGGCAACCCCACGCGCGACCTGCTCAGCTACGAATACCTGCAGATGCTCCCCCAGCTCGCCGAAGGCGACGCCAACAAGGTGTTCGTGGTGCCCTCTGAGTTCGCGCAGATGTTCGGCGGCATCGGCGAGGCGCTTGCCCGTCGCGGCGATGAGCTCTCCTCCGGTGGCGGTTCCCCGGGCGATGGCCCCCGCGGCGCTGGCTCGCTCGGTGTGGGCTCCCCCGCCGGGGGTTCGCCTGGTGAGGGTTCCTCTGCCGAGGGCGCGTCCGGCGAAGGGGGCTGACGCGTCGGCCATGTTCGATTCGCTCGCCGAGAAGCTCCAGGCCACGCTTTCGGACGTCCGCCAGCGGGGGACGCTCACCGAGCAGGACATCGACCGCGCGCTGCGCGAGATCCGCCTCGCGCTGCTGGAGGCGGACGTCAACTTCAAGGTCGTCCGCCAATTCACCGCCGATGTGAAGGAGCGCTGTCTGGGGGCGGAGATCGTCGGCAGGCTCAACCCCGGCCAGCAGGTCGTGAAGATCGTCGCCGAGCAGCTCACCGAGCTGATGGGGGGGGAATCCGAGGAGCTCAGCTTCTCCTCCAGCCCCCCCACCGTGATCCTGCTGGCCGGCCTGCAGGGCTCGGGCAAGACCACCGCGGCCGCCAAGCTCGCGCGCTACCTGCACGAGCACCACAACTCCTCGGTCGCGCTCGCCGCCTGCGACACCTACCGCCCGGCGGCGGTCGAGCAGCTCGTGAAGATGGGCGCCCGCGCCGGCGCGGCGGTATATGAGCGGGGCACCGAGCCCGATCCCGTTGATATCGCAACGTGGGCACTGCAGCGCGCCCGGGAGGAGGGCAAGGACGTATTGATCGTGGACACCTCCGGGCGGCTGCACGTCGACGAGCAGCTGATGGCGGAGCTGGTGCGCATCCACGCCGCCGTTGAGCCGCGCGACACGCTGCTGGTCGTGGACGCGATGACCGGCCAGGACGCCGTCAACGTCGCCGAGCAGTTCGCCGCCGCCGTGCGGTTCGACGGGGTCGTGATGAGCAAGCTCGACGGCGATGCCCGCGGCGGCGCGGCGCTGTCGGTCAAGGCGGTCACCGGTTGCCCGATCCTGTTCGCCTCCACAGGGGAGCACCTGGAGCAGTTCGAGCGCTTTCACCCCGACCGCATGGCGCAGCGGATCCTCGGCATGGGCGACGTGCTCAGCCTGATCGAGCAGGCCGAGCGCCAGTTCGATGAGCGCGACGCGGTGGAGCTGCAGCGCAAGCTGCGCCGCAACGAGTTCGGCCTCGACGACTTCCTCGATCAGCTGAAGGCCGTGCGGAAAATGGGGCCGCTCAGCAGCGTGCTGGGGATGATCCCCGGCCTCGGCGGGGCGCAACTGCGCAACCTGAAAATGGACGAACGCGAGCTCGACCGTCTGCAGGCGATCATCCTCGCGATGACCCCCGAGGAGCGTCGCCGCCCCGAGCTGATCAAGGGCTCCCGGCGGCTGCGGATCGCACGCGGCTCGGGCACCAACGTGCAGCAGGTCAGCCAGCTCGTCAAGCAGTTCGGCCAAATGCGCAAGGTGATGCGCCAGGTCGGCCGCGGCAAGATGCCTGACATCGGCGCGCTGATGCGCCAGGCACGCTGAACGGCGGGCGTGCCGAACGGTGGCGTGCTGATATGTCAAGCACGGCCGATAAGTCGGGCATGACTGATACGAAATCCCAACCGTCTATGCTTCAGCCTCAAAAGTTGATTTCAACATCGAGAGGCAACACGTGTCGGTAAGGCTCAGGCTCACACGAGTGGGCGCCAAGAAGGACCCGATCTGGCGAGTGGTCGTCGCCGACCAGCGCTCTCCCCGCGACGGGCGCGTGATCGAGACGATCGGCCACTACAACGCGCAAACCAACCCCTCGACGATCAAGGTCGACGAGGAGCGTGCCCGCAGCTGGCTGGCGCGCGGCGCGCAGCCGTCGGACACCGTCCGCAAGCTGTTGCGCACCCAGGGCATCGGCTCCTAGCGGCCGGGGGGCGCCGAGCGATGGCGACGGAGCGGGTGCAGGAGCTGCTGAGATACCTCGCCGAGGGCTTGGTGGACGAGCCCGATGAGGTGTCGATCGAGCGCTTCGAGGAGGACGACGGCACCGTGGTGCTGGAGCTGGCGGTGGCGCGGGAGGACTACGGCAAGGTGATCGGCCGCCATGGCCGCACCGCGCAGGCGCTGCGCGTCGTCGTGAGGGCCGCCGCGGCGGAGGACAAGCGCCGTGTCGTCGTCGACATCGTCGATTGATTCGCAACTGCCCGCGGGCCGTGTGGGTCGCCCGCACGGCCTCGACGGCAGCTTCTACGTGACCGGCGCCCGGCCGCGGCTGCTCACCGAGGGCGGCGAGGTGACGGTCGCCGGCAGCACCCGTCGGATCCTGCGCCGCGCCGGCGTCGAGCAGCGCCCGATCGTGCGTCTCGACGGTGTTGAGGACCGCACCGCCGCGGAGGCGCTGCGTGGCCAGCCGCTGACGGTGGCCCAAGCGCAGGCGCCCGCGCTCGGAGCGGGCGAGTGGTGGGCACACGAACTGCAGGGTTGCGTCGTGTGCGACGGCGAGCGGCGGCTCGGCACGGTCAGCGGCCTGCTGGAGTTGCCCTCCTGCGAGGTGCTGGAGGTGCAGCGCGAGGACGGCCGCCCGCTGCTGGTGCCGATGGTCAGAGACGCCGTGCGCGATGTGGATGTCGCCGCGGGCCGTATCGAGGTGAGCCTCGACTTCCTGGGAGAGACGTAGTGGTCTTGACGGGAAGGGGACAGGCCCGACCTTCCCTCTTTCCGTGTCACCAAGGCTTGTTCGGTCACGCGCTTGCCTTCGAGAATGATTGGGGAAACGTGACGTGGAGATAGACATCTTCACGCTGTTCCCCGAGTGGTTTCAGTGGTTCCACGCCCAACGTCATGTCCGCAACGCGCAGGCCGCCGGCAGTCGAGTGGAGTGCGTGGACATCCGTGAGCACACGCCGCTCACCGGCGGGCAGGTCGACGACACTCCGTTCGGGGGCGGGGCGGGGATGGTGCTGCGCGTGGACGTGATGGACGCGGCGCTGCGCGCCCGCTACGGCGTCGACCCGGTGCAGGTGCGCGAGCAACGGCGCGTGATCGCGCTGACACCCACGGGGCGGCTGCTCGACGATCGCTACGTGAGCGAGCTCGCGGCCGAGGGGGCCCTGACGCTGCTGTGCGGTCGCTACGAGGGCTTCGATGAGCGGATCGTCGAGCACTTCGCCGGCGAGACGCTGTCGATCGGCCGCTACGTTCTCTCCGGGGGAGAGCCGGCGGCGATGGTGGTGTGCGACGCGGTGCTGCGCAAGCTGCCGGGTGCTTTGGGAGACGCCCACTCGGCCGTCGAGGAGTCCTTCAGCGAGGCGCTGGGGGGCGACCCCGAGTACCCCCACTACACGCGCCCCGCCGAGTACCGCGGGTGGCGCGTCCCCGAGGTGTTGCTCTCCGGCCACCACGCGCGCATCGAAAGCTGGCGGCGGGAGCGCAGCCGCGAACGGGCGGGGGGCCGCTGACGCGGGCAGCGCCGGCTGTCCGCTACCATTGCTGACCGCGCCGGAGCGCCGAGATCGGCTCCTCGAGGCGCGCGACCCCTCCTGAACTCATGAGCAGCGTCATCGACACCCTCGAACGCGCGCAGTTGCGCCGCGTGCCCGCCTTCGCGCCGGGCGATCGCGTCAAGGTGCACTTCCAGGTGATCGAGGGCACCCGCCGGCGCATCCAGGTATTCGAGGGCGTTGTCATCAAGCGCCAGGGTCACGGGGTACGGGAGACGTTCACAGTCCGCAAGCAATCCTTCGGCGTCGGCGTGGAGCGCATGTTCCCGGTGCACTCCCCGAAGATCGAGCGCATCGAGCTCGCGGCGCGGGGAGATGTGCGGCGCGCGAAGCTCTACTACCTGCGCGACCGCGTGGGCAAGCGCGCACGTGTACGTGAGCGTCGCTACACCGGCCCGGAAGAGACGGTGCAACCGGGGCTGCTGCACGAGCCCGAGCCGGCAAGCCCGGCGACGGAGCCGCAGGACGTGGTGCAGAACGGTTCGGCGGACGTGTCCGCCGGGGGGGAGCCTGACGTGCAGCCCGCCAGCTCGGACGAGGCGGAGCGCTCCGGCGCGCCGTCGGCGACGGCGGCGGCGGATCAGGCCGATACCCCCGATGCCGGCGAGTCCGCCGGCGACGCCCCGACGTGAGCGTAATCTCCGAGGGGCTTGCGTGAGCGTACGTTCCACAAAGAAAGAGGCGAGTCTGGCCCGTCCGGGCACGCCCGGCGGCCCGGCAACGTCGATGGGCTCTGGCAACGGCGCCAAGAAGTCGAAATCGGCCGCCAGCTCGCTGTTCGAGCTCGTCGCGATCATCGTGATCGCGGTGCTGCTGGCGCTGGGCATCCAGAGGTTTCTCGTCAAGCCCTACAAGATTCCAAGCGGCTCGATGGAACCGACGCTCACGGTCGGCCAACGGGTGCTGGTCAACCGCCTCGCGATGACCATCAACGGGCCGCACGTCGGAGAGATCGTGGTGTTCCACCCGCCGAAGGGCGCCAAGGAACAGCGCTGCGGCCCCACCCACTACGAAGTCAGCCCGGGCGGGGCCCCCTGTGACCAAACGAACCCCGAAGAGGCCAGCGAAAATTTCATCAAGCGCGTCGTTGCGGGCCCGGGAGACACGATCTACGTCAAGGAAGGCCACGCGATCGTCAACGGCACCCGCGAGTCCGACTCCTACATCAAACCGTGCGGCGGGGTGCGGGAGTGCAACTTCCTCACCCCGATCAAGATTCCCGCCGGTCGTTGGTTCATGATGGGGGACAACCGTGGCGAATCTGATGACAGCAGGTTCTGGGGACCCGTCCCCACCTCGTGGATCATCGGCGGGGCGTTCCTCACCTACTGGCCCCCCGACCGCATCGGGACGCTCTAGCACTGGTCCAATGACCGCCCCGGGACGTTCTGGCGCCTCCGGGACCTCCCGGGCCCGTCGCAGGGCGCGCCGAGCGTCGAGCGGGCGGCGACTGTTTGCGTTCGACCGCCGTCTCGGCGTGCGCCTGGTGGCGGGCGCTGACGAGGCCGGCCGTGGCTGTCTGGCGGGGCCGCTGGTGGCGGCGGGGGTGCTGTTCGACTACGAGACCCTCTCCGCCTCCGAGCTGCGCGCGCTGAGCGCGCTGAACGACTCCAAGCAGCACACCGCCGAGGCCCGCGAGGAGCTCTACCCGCTGGTCTTACGTAGCGCAGCGCGGGTCACCGTCGTCTCGCGGTGCGTTCGGGGAATCGACTCTCGTGGTCTGCACAACACCAACCTGGCTGCTCTGAGCGATGCGCTGCGGGGCGTCACCGACGGCGTGCGGGGCGAGGTCGCGTGCCTCGTGGACGGCTTCTCGGTGCCTGACGTCGGCCGTCCCCAGCGGGCGATCGTCGACGGCGACGCAACCAGCGCGGCAATCGCTGCCGCCTCGATCGTCGCCAAGGTGTCGCGCGACCGCTACATGGGCCACGCCGACACCCTTCATCCTGGCTGGAGCTTCGCCGAGCACGTCGGCTACTCCACGCCAGCCCACCGCGAGGCGATCATGCGCCTCGGGGTCTCGCCGCTGCACCGGCTCTCGTTTCAGTCCTTGGCCTATCAGCAGCTGGCGCTGTAGGGGAGGCTCACCACGCGCCTTCGATGTGGTCGAGGCTAACGAGCCGGTTGGCTTCATCGACGATCACGCCAATGCCGTCGAACCGGATCGTGTGGGCGGTGGGGCGGTTGCGGGACTCGCGGTGCAGCCACGCGGCGGCGAGGCGCCGCAGATGTGCTCGCTGGCTGGTGCGCAGCCACGCCAGCGGCTGCTCCTCTGCGCTCAGCTGCCAGCGCCTGCGGGCACGGCGGGTCTTGACCTCGACGATCACGAGCGTGTGTCCATCGAACGCGATCAGGTCGATCTCGCCGTAGCGGGTGCGGGCGTTGCGCTCGAGGATCGCGAAACCCAGGCGCTCCAGGTGCGCGGCGGCCAGCTGCTCGCCGAGGCGACCAAGCGCGTGGCGGGGGTCCTTGGGGGGCAAGCCTGTGGCGGGGCGATCTCCAGGGTGGCCGGGGCTCTCGTCAGCGGAGTTCGCAGGGGGTTGCTCGGGGGGCGTGATTGGAGAGGCGCACATGAACGGCAAGGCTAGGCCCGCAAATGTGTCCTGAAAGCGTTCTTTGTGTCGAGAGTGTGGCGAGATCGTGGCAGCACAGAAACACGCAAATGTCCTACCCCCGTGCTGTCGATCGCCGACTCGGATTCCGGGGGCTGCGCCGGTAGCGCCGCGAGCACTGCGCGGTAGACGACGTCCTCGCGGGTGTGTGCGTGCTACGGACCGTGTGAAGATCAGCTTGCCGTCGGCTCAGTCGAGGCTATCGGAGCTCCACGCCGGCTGGAGTGGACTCCTGCAGCCCGATGCGGTCGTGCAGGCGCCGCAGCGGTCTTGGCGCCCACCAGTTCCACTTGCCCATCAGCGCCATCAGGGACGGCACCAAGAGCGCTCTGACGATGCTTGCGTCGACCGCCACCGCGAGCGCGGCGCCGAGCCCGAGCTGCTTGGTGAAGAACAGATTGGAGGTGGTCAGGGCGCCGATCGCCACGCAGAAGAGCAGCGCGGCGGCGGTGATGATGCGTCCGGTGCGCTCGATGCCGAGCGCGATCGCCTCGCGGTCTGGAAGACCCCGGTCGTGTGCCTCCTTGATGCGGGCGATCACGAACACCTCGTAGTCGGTCGCCAGCGCAAAAGCGATCACGAGCATCAGCACGAGGCTCGACTCTTCCAGGCCGCCGAGCGGTGTGAATCCGAGCAGGCCTGAGAGGTGGCCATCCTGGAAGATCAGCACCTGCAGTCCGACGGCGACGCTCACGCTCAGCATGTTCATCACGATCGCCTTGATTGGGATTGTGACCGAACCCGTCATCGCGAACAGGAAGGCAGCGGTCATCGGCAGCAGGATCAGCAGCGCGAGCGGGATGTGCGAGGCGATCGCGGACTGCTGGTCGACGAAGAAGGCGGTCGCTCCGCCCACGAGCGCGCCGGCCGGATTCGCGAGCGCTCGCAGTCGACGCAGCAGATGCTGTTGGATGCTGGAGTACGGCGATCCGTGGGGGAGGAGCAGGATCTTCCATGTGCGACGACCGAGGTATGTGGGGGGCGATGTGCTGGCCAGCGGGCCGGCAGTTGCAGACGCCGCGGTGGTCAGGCGCAGCGCAGAGGAGCTCGTCCCTTTCAAGACGATTTCGATCGATTCGCCGGCGTTGGCGGGAAAACTCTTGGCCAGCGCGGTTTCGACCTGGCGGCTTTCGGCTGAGATGGGCAGGAGGTTCGCGCCGGGCGACGTGAACTTCAGGCCCAGCGCCGGTATCGCGCATGCCAGCAGGACGGCTGCGCTGATCAGGGCGATCGGCGCCGGGCGGCGTACGACGCCGTGCGCCAGTCGCCACCAGCCGCCCTCTTCGGTGGCCCTGGCTGAGCGCGCCGCGCGCCGCTGCAGCCACGCCGGCGAGAGCGCGTTGATGCGCCCGCCGAGGACGATCAGCACGGCGGGCAGCACGATCAGCGTCACCGCACCGCCGCACAGGGTCACTGCCGATCCGCCGATGCCCATTGAGGACAGGAAGCCGATCGGGAACACGAGCAGGGTCATCATCGCGGCCGCGACGGTCAGGCAGCTGAACAGCACCGTGCGCCCCGTCGTCCGCAGCGTGCGCGCGATCGCCTCGTGGGCATCAGCGCCGCCGGCGAGCTCCTCGCGGTATCGGTAGAGCACGAACAGGCTGTAGTCGATGCTTAGGCCGAGGCCCATGCCGCTGACGAGATTCAGGGCAAAGACCGAGACCGGCGTGAACTGGTCGACGATCCGCAGTATCAGGAAGGTGAGCACGATCGCAAAGCCACCGACCAGCAGCGGCAGCAGCGCCGCGATCAGGCCGCGGAAGAACCAGAACGAGAGCATCAACAGGAATGGGAAGGCGAGCAGCTCGGCGCGCCCGAGGTCGCTGGTCGTGCGTTCGTTGAGTTCCTGATTGATAAGCGCGAAGCCGCCGAAGTGCACGCCAATTCCCGCAAGCCTTGCGGCGACCGGCGGCCTCGCGAGCGCGGAGCGCACGCGCGCGATGGCCGCCGTCCCGTCTGCGTTGGTCGCAAAGGCAGCGAGCAGCACCGTCTGCTGGCCGTCGCGCGAAAGCAGTGCGCGCGAGCGGGTCGCGGGATAGTCGAGCAGGCGCTGGGCTCCGTGCTGGCTTGCGATCAGCCCTGCGAGCGTCCGCGCGGCTTGCTGCGTCGCGGCGTCGGTCGCGAAGTCGTGGGAGCTGCGCAGCACCGCGATCACGTTGATTTCGGGGTTCTGCCCCGTCGCGGCCCTGGCCTCCGCGTTCGTGCGTTCGAACTGGGATGCGGGGTCCTCGAAGTCCTGCGGAGAGCTGCCAAGCATCCCGGTCACGGGCAAGCCGATCACTGCCGCGATCACGAACAGCATGCCGGCTGTCATCAGGACGCGACGGGTGCGGTTGGTGGCGAGCGTTGTCAGCCGTCTGGTCATGGTCCTGGCGGGGTGGCGAGGATCTGCAGCACGAGACGTAGTCTCGCGCACTGAGCCGCCCACGCAATCGGGAATGTCCCTAACCCGCCCTCAACGCCCCTGGACTCCCGCACCTGGTCAGCCCCAACACCTCTAACCTCAACACCAGCCCCGGACCGGCTCCTACTCGTCGATCAGCCGCCGGTGCACGGCCCAGCGGCTCAGCTCGTGGCGGCTGGAGAGCTGCAGCTTGCGTAGAACGGCCGAGACGTGCGCCTCGACGGTCTTCGCCGAAATACCGAGCTGGACGGCGATCTCCTTGTACATGTATCCGCGCGCGATGTGCTGAAGCACCTCGCGCTCGCGCGGTGTCAGCAGGTCCAGCTCCGGATCCACCTGCGCGGCCGGGATCTCACCGGCGAACGCGTCGAGCACGAAGCCGGCCAAGCGGGGCGAGAACACGGCGTCACCCTCGCGCACGCGACCCACGGCGTCGGCCAGGTCGGGGCCGGAGATCGTCTTGGTCACGTAGCCGCGAGCGCCGGCGCGGATCAGCGCGATCACGTCCTCGGCCGCGTCGCTGACCGAGAGGGCAAGAAAGCGGACGGACGGATGGCGCTTGCCAACACGCCGGATCACCTCTGCCCCGCCGCCCCCCGGCATGTGGACGTCGAGCAGGACGACGTCCGGCTGGAGCTCCTCGATCGCCTGCACGGCGCCATCCACGTCGCCGCTCTCAGCTACGACCTCGAGCCGCGGGCCGAGACTCGCGCGCACACCGGCGCGGAACAGGTCGTGATCGTCGACGATCACAACCCGGGCCACCGATCCCATCGATCCGTCACTCACGGTCGGTCCCGCGATCGATTGCGATTTCGATCTCCGTGCCTCCGCCCGGCAAGGAGCGCACCGCCGCCCTGCCCCCGGCGCGCAGCATCCGTCCGACGATCGACTCGCGCACGCCACGTCGTGCCCGCGGCACGGCCGCTGGATCGAAGCCGGCGCCGCGATCGCGGACGAACACCTGGATGCGCTCGCCGGAGAGCTCGGCGTAAACGGAGACCGGCGCCTGCCCGGCGAACTTCGCGGCGTTGAGCATCGCCTCGCGAGCAGCCGCCATCACAGCGCCACCGCGCTCATCGAGCGAGCAGTCGCCCACCGCCACGACCTCGACCGAGCCACCTGCCATCGCCTCCACCTCCGCGGCCGCCGCCTCCAGGGCTGTGGCGAGACTGTCACTGGGCTCGCGTGAGTCCCCGCCGGCCAGCCAGCCGCGCAGCTCGCGCTCCTGGCGGCGGGCGAGCGCGGCCACCTGCCTTGGGTCCTGTGCACTGCGCTGGATCAGCGCCAGCGTTTGCAGCACCGAGTCGTGCAGGTGCGCCCCGACATCGGCGCGCTCCTGGGAGCGGATGCGCTCGGTCCGCTCGGCCGCGAGGCTGCGCGCGAGGTGCCGCCAGGAGGGAGCAAAGATCAAAGCGACGGCGATCAGCACCGCGAGGCCCGCGAGCACCGTTTCGCCCGCCGGCCGCGTTGCGCCGCTCGCCCACAGGAAGGCAAACCCGCCGGCGAGCACCAGCGCCACACCGAGCCCGCCGCGGCTCACTTCAGGCCGGCCGAGCGCACGCACCCGCACGGATGGCTCGCGCGGAGACGAGGGCTCGGGCGGGGGGTGGGCGGCCCAGCCGCGGCGGCGCCCAGCCGCGACGGCGGGCGCCCGCCAGATCAGGAGTGCCCCCAGCACGGCAACCGCGGCGGGCCATACGATCACGTCGCCCGGCCACGGTCCGGCCGCGCGCACGAACAGCAGGCCACTGCAGACCAACAGGCCCGTGCCGATCGCGATCCTAAGACCGCCGCGCGGCGGGTTCGCGGGATGGGACATCGACGTTCATGTTCTCAGCCACTGCCGTGGCGACGCCTCGAGAGGCCGCTCGCGAGCAGGATCGCCCCGAGCGCACCGACGAGCACAGGCGCGGTGTAGGCGAAGTCGAGGTCGATGATGCCGCCGGCGTCGAGCACGAGCAGCACGCCCAGCGCGAGGACGGCGATACCCGTCATCAGGACCGTGACGTTGGGCGGGCGCGTCATCGACTCGCCCCCACCGACGGCAGGCATGCTTCGTTCGTGCCGAGCGCGTCGGGGTGGGAATGGCTGCCAAACTCGCCACCCCAGCTACCCCAGTTGCCCCAGCCGTTCCAGGCACGTTCGACGGGATGGTCGGCCACGAGCAGCGCGCCGAGCCCGACGTCCCCATTCAGCACCAGACGCGGCGTGTGGGGCGGCGGGGAGGGACGTTCGGCCCAGTCGACGTCGAGTCCGCCAGACTCGCTTTCGAGCGCCCCGACATAGCCTCCGCCGATGCGCGCGCTGGTCGCGACACAAACGCCGCGGGGTACCAGAACTACGAGCTCCCCCACGCCCAGCCGCACGTGAAGCTCGGTGGTGCCTGGTGGAAACGCGATATCACGCAAGTCGATTTCGAGCCGGCCGGCGCCGAGCCGGTAGCCGCCACGCACTTCGCTGAGGGTGTGCGGACGATACGTGCGTTCGCCCATGCCACCGCGCAGGTCGACGTGTGCGGCGGCGATCACAGCCACCGCCAGGGCAAACGCGACCGCCGGCGCCACCAGCCAGCGAACCGTGCGCGTGAATGCGCAGAGCACGAGCACCGCGCCGATCGCGACGACCGCCCAGGCGGCGAGCTGCTCGTCGACACCCGCGAGCCACGCGCCCGCCACCGCCAGCAGGACTGTCCAGACGGCGACGGCCGTTCCGAGCGCGAGAGCACCGAACAGCCGTCGATCGCCACTCGGGTGCTCCCGCTCCTCGACAGGCCTGCGCGACCGCAACCAAAGCAGCGCGGCGATACTCCCCACCAGCGCGAGCGACCCAAGGCCTACGCCGAACCCCCACGCGCCGCGGTGTCCCGCGTGGCCGACCGCGTGGAGCGCGATCCCCGCCGCCACGATCATCACGACCACGCCGAGGACGCTCCACCATGATGAGCGACGAAAATGGACCGGCGCCCGGCTCGCCCCCTCCTCCGGAACCAGCAACAGGATCGCCAGGTAGAGCACGATCCCTACCCCCGAGAAGATCGCAAGCCCCACGAACGCGATGCGGAACAGGATCGGATCGACGTCGAAATGAGTCCCCAGACCGCTGCACACACCACCGATCAAACGCCCACGTCGTGAACGGACGAGGCGTGGGCGCCCCTCAGGCGCGCCCTCAGAGCTGGACATCGGCTGCCTCGCCGGCGATTGCGCGATCAGTAACGGTCTCGAGCATGGGGACAGTGTCGAGGCGCGGAGCCGCCGGCGCAATTGGGAATGTCCCTACCCCATCCCCAGTCCAGCGCCGGACCGCGCGAGCGACGGCGGGCTTCAGCGCCCCAGCGCGTAGTGCGCTATGTCCTCGTCGAGGGTCGCCTCGCTTTCGTATTGGCCGATGTGCTTGAAAACGACCTTCCCCTCACGGCCGATGTAGATCGTCGTCGGGGTGCCCTCGATCAAAGCGATCGAGTCCAGCGCCGCTGAGGATGTTTGGTAGCTCGGGTAGCTGACCGGGTGCTTGGCGAGGAACGCGCTCGCGTCTTGCGGGGTATCTTCGGTGTCGGCGCCGAGGAACGCCACCTGGCGGCCATAGAGCGCCGAGGCGGCGGCGAAGATCGGGAACTCCGCGCGGCACGGCGGGCACCATGACGCCCAGGCGTTCAGCACCACCGGGTAGCCGCGCAGCTGACGCAACCGCGTCTCCAGCGCGCCGAACCCGCCGAGCAACCGGCTGGCTTGGTCGTGGAGCGCCGCCAGCGGCGCCGGCGAGTCAGCCAGTACATGCTTTGCGTTGGCTGCGCTTGGTGGGCTGACCTTTTCCAGCGTGCTCGTCGGGATCTCCTTGCCCATCAGCCAGTAGAGGTCCTCGAGCGCCTGTGTGGGCGTCCACGGCAGGCTGGGGTGCGCGAGATTGTGCAGGCCGACGTTGCTGAGCAGCCTGCGCAGCGCCGGCTCAAGGTGCCTGCCCACATCCGCCATGCCTTCGTTGACGATCCGCTCCTGGCCCGCGGGGTCGAGGAAGATCAGGTTGTCCGAGTGTTCTACGTTGAAGGTCTCGGGCTTGTGCGTGTACCAGTCGATCGCCGGTGGGTTGCCTTCCGGCACGCGCGTGTAGTAGACGCCGAAGTAGTGCCAGAAGCGGCGGATCTCGGATGGCGTGCCGGTCAGGAGCTCGAAGTCGAGGCCCGTGAGGCGACGGTAGACTCGCAGCCGCGCGGGCGAGTCGTGCCAGGGATCGACTGTCACCTCGGCGACCACCACCCGGCCGCGCAGGCCGTCCGCGCGAAGCTGTGAGCTGAGCTGCATCAGAGCACCCGTGGTTATCGGGCACACTTCGTTGCAGGCCGTGTCGTCCGGTGCCAGGACCACCCACTTGCCGCGCCACTGGTCCACCGAGAACGGCCGGCCCTGGTCGTCGGTGAGATGCATGTTCGGCACCGTCCGCGGCCGTTGCAGGGCAGTCCCGACCGCGAGCGGCGCGGGCAATGCGGTGACGCCGCCGTCCTGCGCACCGCGCCTAGCGCTCAGGACCGACACCGCGACCAGCAACACCGCCATCGCCACCACGCCGACCGTCGCGATCCGGCGTATACGCCTCAGCATCATCGAGGTTGCAGGCTACACCGCCATGTGCCAATGGCGATACGATCGCGGCATGTGCAGAAACATACGAACGCTGTACAACTTCGAGCCGCGGGCCAGTGACGAAGAGGTGCGTGCGGCGGCGCTCCAGTACGTGCGCAAGATCAGCGGCTTCACGCAACCCTCGCAGGTCAACTCGGAGGCGTTTGCGCACGCCGTCGACGCGGTCGCGGCGGCGTCGAGCGAGTTGCTCGATGCGCTCGTGACCTCGGTGCCGCCGAAGGATCGCGAGATCGAGGCGGCGAAGGCGCGGGCTCGTGCGGCGCAACGGTTTGCCGCCTAACGGTCGGCCGCCTGAGAACGCGTGTGAAAGCCCGACCGTGAGCGGGGACCAACGGTCCTCGTCGCGAGACTTGGTGCAGGACAGTTGAGCGGAGCTGCTGGACTGTGAACGTGAGCGCGCAGACCCGCACCCCCCGGGCGTTGTCGATCGCAGGCTCGGACTCCGGCGGCGGCGCCGGCATCCAGGCGGACCTGAAGGCGTTCGCTCGCTGCGGGGTGCATGGGATGACGGCGATCACCGCGATCACCGCGCAGAGCACGGTGAGGGTCGAGGCGGTGCACATGGTGCCGGCGGAGATCGTGCTCGCTCAGGTGCGGGCGGTGGTGGGCGACATCGGCGTGGATGCCGTCAAGGTAGGGATGTTGGGAACAGTCGAGGTGACGTTGGCGGTCGCGCGGGCGCTCGATGAGCTGCCGCTCGGCACCCCCGTGGTGGTCGACCCGGTGATGGTGGCCGAGTCGGGCGCGCGGCTGCTGCAGCCCGACGCGCAGCGGGCGCTCGTGGAGGAGATCCTGCCGCGCGCGACGGTGCTCACGCCCAACCTGCCCGAGGCGCGCGTGCTCGCCGGGTGGGACGGCGATGGTGGGACAGGGATTGACGGTAATGGTGAGACGGACACGGAAGCCGAGGCGCTCGCCCGTGCGGTGCTGGCGCTGGGCCCGCGGGCCGTGGTGCTCACCGGCGGCCATCGCACGCGCGCCGTCGATCTGTTCGTGGACAGCGAAGACGACGCCGGCGCCGCGGTGGAGATCCCCGGGGAGCGCCACCCGGACGGTGCGGCGCACGGCTCGGGCTGCACACACTCGGCGGTGTTGGCGGCGGCGCTCGCGCTTGGCCAGGCCCCGCTGGAGGCCGCACGCACGGCCCGCCGGCTCGCGGGCGAGGCGGTGAAGCAGGGCCTGCGTGACGTCGGCGCGGGCGCGGGGCCGGTGGACATTGTCGGGTTGGAGGCCCGTCGGAGTGCCATAATCGACGGACGATGAAGCTCCTGCGTCTGAAGCCAGGTCACGGTGAGGTGGTGCTCGCGGAGGGCGACCTCGAAGTGCCCGAGCAGGAGCAAGAGCTGATCGAGGCATTTCGCCGGGAACTGGACGCGGGGATGTGGGCGGCGGTGCCCACGGAGCGCGGCGACGGCCGCCGCGAGGCGGAGATGGTGAGGAGCTTCGACGAGGTGCCGCGAGATGCGGAGCGTGTGATCTTCTTCCCCCGCGCTGCCGGCGGGGCAGGCCAGTAGAGAGAGGCGGGGGAGATGCTGCTCCCACTGAGCGTCGCCGCGGTCATGGCAACGGTGCTCTTGTGGGAGCTTGCGCTACCACGTCTGCGGGGGTCGCTACCGCGACTCGCCGACGAACTCGCCGCTCGTCACCGGGCGCGCCACGCGATCGAGCAGCATGGCTACGACCCTGGCCGCGAGCTTCGCGCCGAGCAGCGCGCCCGCGAGCTGCTGCGCTCGTGCGTCAACGAGGAAGAGTGGGCGATGTACCGCGACCTGGGCTTCCTGCGTGTGTGGGCGCCGACCCAGGCACCCTACGCATATCTGGTGTACCCGCACAAGCCGATCGTGGCGTACGTTCCCCAGACGGGGGCGCTGCTCAACGAGTACTGCGTGGCGTTTCCCGACGAGACCCGTCCGTATGGGAGCGCACGGCTGCCCGACGCCGACGACGTGCTGGCGAAGTGGATGGCGTTGAACGCCGACGAGCGGCGGTTGATCGCCGACGCGAACATGCACCTCCCGGGCCGCCAGGTCGACCCGCAGCAGGTGAGCGAGGACTTGGCGCGCCTGGCGCGGTGGGAGCGCGAACGCCTTGGGCGCCTGCGGCGGGCCGTGCGGGGTGCGCCGGGCTCGGCTAGTGTTCGCGCGGCGTGAGCACCTTTGACATCAAGCACCGCAGCCGCGCGCTGACGGAGGGCCCCGAGCGGGCCGCCGCGCGCGCATACCTACACGGGATCGGCTACTCCGCGGAGGACCTCGCGAAGCCGATCGTGGGGGTGGCGCACTCGTGGATCGAGACGATGCCGTGCAACTTCAACAACCGCGTGCTGGCAGCCAAGGTGAAGGAGGGGATTCGCGCTGCCGGCGGCACGCCGATGGAGCTGAACACGATCGCGATCTCCGACGGGATCACGATGGGCACGGCGGGGATGCGCGCCTCGCT
Source organism: uncultured Solirubrobacterales bacterium (assembly GCA_963764915.1). Taxonomy (GTDB): domain Bacteria; phylum Actinomycetota; class Thermoleophilia; order Solirubrobacterales; family Solirubrobacteraceae; genus Palsa-744. The sequence goes on from CAVXUO010000001.1 coordinate 710,025, forward strand.
GGTGTCGCGCGAGCTGATCGCCGACTCGATCGAGCTGGTGGCGAGCGCCCACTGCTTCGACGCGCTGGTGTGCATCTCCGGCTGCGACAAGACGATTCCCGGCACCGTGATGGCGCTCGCGCGGCTGGACATCCCCGGGTTGATGCTCTACGGCGGCTCGATTCGCCCAGGGCACTTCCACGGCGAGGACGTCACCATCCAGCAGGTGTTCGAGGCGGTGGGGCAGTACGCCGCCGGGAAGATCACCGAGGAGGAACTGCACGAGCTCGAGGAGGTCGCCTCGCCCGGAGCGGGGGCATGCGGCGGGCAGTTCACCGCCAACACGATGGCGATGGCGTTCGAGGTGCTGGGCATCTCGCCGGCGGGCTCGGCGATGGTGCCGGCGGAGGATGGGCGCAAGCTGGAGGTCGCCGTGCAGTGCGGCGAACTGGCGATGGACGTGCTGCGTCGCGGGCTGCGACCCAGCGAAGTGATCACGCGCGCCGCCTTGGAGAACGCGATCGCGGCGGTCGCCACCAGCGGGGGCTCCACCAACGGGGTGCTGCACCTGCTGGCGGTCGCCAGCGAAATAGGCGTGCCGCTGCAGATCGACGAGTTCGATGAGATCTCCGAGCGCACCCCGCTGCTGTGCGACCTGCAGCCCGGAGGGCGCTATGTGGCGACCGACCTGTACGAGGCGGGGGGCATCCCGCTGGTGCTGAAGCGCATGGCGCAGGCGGGCGTGCTGAACGAGGAGGCGATCACGGTGACCGGTCGCACGATCGGGCAGGAGGCCGCCGCCGCGCGGGAGACGCCCGGTCAGCAGGTCGTGCGCCCGCTGTCGGACCCGCTGAAGCCGACGGGCGGGTTTGCGATCCTGCGCGGCAACGTGGCGCCGGACGGCTGCGTGGTGAAGCTGGCCGGCCACGAGCGCCGTCGCCACACCGGGCCCGCACGCGTGTTCGACGGCGAGGAGGCCGCGATGGCGGCGGTGCTGGCGAAGGCGATCGGCGAGGGGGACGTGGTGGTGATCCGCGGCGAGGGCCCGGCGGGCGGCCCGGGGATGCGCGAGATGCTGGCGGTCACCGCGGCGATCGTGGGGGAGGGGCTGGGCGAGTCGGTGGTGTTGATCACCGACGGGCGCTTCTCCGGCGCCACGCACGGGTTCATGGCCGCACACATCGCGCCGGAGGCGGTGCGAGGCGGCCCGATCGGGGCGCTGCGCGACGGCGACGAGCTGACGATCGACGTGGACGCGCGACGCATCGACGTGGCGCTCAGCGACGAGCAGATCGCCGAGCGCCTGCTACGCGCCTACATACCGCCTGCGCGCACCGGCCGCGAAGAGGTCGTGATCGCCAAGTACGCCAAGCTGGTCGGCAGCGCCGCCGAGGGCGCGGTAAGCCGCTGAGGCCCCGCCAGGGATTTGCTCCCGCGCGCTGGACGTGAGCTCTGCGCGCGCCTCGCCGTAGTCGCAGGCACCGGTCGCGGGCAGGGAGGCCCGCGCTCAATCCGCTCGTGGGCGCACTGACCCGCGCGGATGCGCCCCTTATTCCGCGAGGAACTCGGCCAGCAGCGCGTTGAACTCGGCGGGGCGCTCGAGCATCGCGATGTGGCCGGTGTCCTCGAAGACGACCTTGCGCGAGCCGGGGATCAGCTCCGCGAAGCGCGCGGCGTCGCGCACGGTGATCACCCGGTCGCGGTCTCCCCACACGATCAGGGTGGGGCAGACGATCTCACCGAGCCGGTGGCTGAAGTCGTAGTCGAGGTTGGCGGCCAACCCCTGGATGAAGCCCGGCTTGCCCGCGCCGCGGATCTGCTCGGCGGCGAGCGGCGCGGGCAGCCGGCTGGGGTGGGCGGCGACCAGTCCGAGGGTGGCGTTGCGCAGCATCGGCCGCTTGGTGACGGTGTCGGAGTGAGCTGCGACCCAGCCGGCGTAGGTGGCGACGATGCGCTCGATCCGGCGCATCCGGCGCAGCGCGCGCAGACCCCGGGGGTCGCCGTACGTGCTGAGTCCCGCGGCGGAGACGAGCACGAGGCGCTCGACGCGCTGGGGGTAGGCGATGGCGAGCTCGGCCGAGACGAAGCCGCCCATCGAGTTGCCCACCACCGCGGCGGCGTCGACCCCGAGCTCGCCCAGCAGCGCGTCGAGCGTGCGGGCGTAGCCGGAGATCGAGATCTGCTCGGCGGGCATCGGCGAGCGTCCGAAGCCGGGCAGGTCGAGCGCGATCACGCGATGGGTCTCGGCGAACACCGGCAGCTGCTCCAACCAGTTGGGCCACGAGCCGGAGAGCCCGTGGATGAACACCAGCGGCGGTCCTTCCCCCAACTCGATCACATTGATCGGGGTATCGTTTATAATTGTCCAGCGCTGGTGGGCGCGCCAGTCGACGTCCAGCCAGGGTGAGCGCCCCTGGGGTCCGTAGACGCGGCGCGGATCAGGCTGAGGAGGTGAGGCCACGGACGCCATGCACATGAGTTTAGGCCCGTCGAGCAGAATGTGATCGCCCGACCATCTCCCGCGTGATTGCGCGTCGCACCGAACGCGCCGAGCAAGCACGAATCTGATCGTCCATTCGTTGTGTTAGAGAGGGAGAAGCTCGAGCAGGGGAGAAGCTTGCAGGGGGGCGGCTCGAAACGGGGAACGGCAATCGAATCAGGGCAGAGGCAACGGAAGCGGGGTACGGCTATGAGGATCGCGGTGGACATCGACTCGACTTTGCATCACCACTGGGACGTCATCTCCGACGTCTCGATGCGGCGCTTCGGCGTGAAGCTGCCGTATGAGGAGCAGCTGACATGGGGGCTCACCCGCCTGCGTCCGGAGCAGTTGGAGGTGTGCGTGCGCGAGAGCCACTCCGACCAGCGCATCCTCGCGGGCGTCCCCTACGAGGGCGCGGTGGCCGCCGTTCGCGGATGGCACGCCCAGGGTCACTTCGTGCAGCTGTTGAGCTACCCCGCCACGTGCTGTCGCCGCTCGACCGCCGCGTGGTTGGAGGCGATCGGGCTGCCGTTCGACGATCTGCAGTGCCCCACCGAGCGCGTGGAGATGTGCGTGCGGGAGGGGATCGGGCTGCTGATCGACGACAGCCCGCTCAGCATCGCGGGGGCGCTGAAGCACGGCATCGTCGCGGCGACCCTCGTGCACCCCTGGAACGAGGAGGTGTGCGAGGAAGAGGATGCGATCTGCGCGCGCGACTGGCACGAGCTCGCGCGGCTGCTGGCACCGGTGGTCGGCGTACCGGTCGGCTCCGAAGAGAAGGTGGGCGCGAGCAGGTCATAGGCGGCCGGATGGCGAAATAGCAGGCATATGGCCGCGGTGGGAAGCGTCGGCGAGGGTCGAGGGGAGAGAGAGCTGCGAGCGCGGTGGAGCGCTGCGCTGGAGCTGTTGGGGGACGACCTGCACCGTCGCGACGCCGCGCCGCGCACGCGCCGAGCGTACGCGGCGGATCTGGAGCAGTTCGCGCGCTGGGCGCACGCTCGCGGCAGAGCACCGGCGGAGATCGGCGTGCGCGATGTGCGCCGCTACGTGGCGGGGCTCTCGCAGGCGGGTGCGGCGCCGGCGAGCACCGCGCGCAAGCTGGCGGCCATCAGGGGCCTGTTTTCCAGCCAGCGTGAGCACGGCCTGATCGCAAGCAACCCGGCCGACCTGGTGGCGACCCCCCGCCAGCCCTCGCGGCTGCCGCGTGTGCTGAAGGCGGGCGAGGCCGCGCGGCTGCTGGAGAGCATTCCGGGCTCCACCCACGCCGGTCACACCCGCGAGGCAACGGCCCGTCCGGAGCTGGAGCTGCGCGACAGGGCGATGTTCGAGCTCGCCTACGCCTGCGGGCTGCGGGCGGAGGAGGTGGTGTCGCTGGGCCTCGAGGACGTGGACTGGGACGGTGAGCAGCTGCGCGTCGAAGGCAAGGGCCGCAAGACTCGCTACGTGCCGGTGGGGGAGCTGGCGATGACGGCGCTGCGCGCCTACGGCGCTCAGGCCCGCCCGGCGCTCGCGAGCTCCGCCGCCGCCAACACCCGCTCCGGCGCAGCGGCGGGTGCCACCTCCGTCGCATGTCAAACAACGGACACGGCGTACAACGCAGGTGGGGCACGGTCCACAAAGAACGTATGCACCGCTGCCCCCGCACACGGAGGGCCACGGATGCCGCTGTTCCTGAGCAAGTCGGGCAGACGCCTGAACACCAGCGACGTGCGCCGACGCCTGCACAAGTGGACGGCCCGCGCGGGCGTGGCCGGCGGGGCCTCGCCGCACACCCTGCGCCACAGCTTCGCCACGCACCTGCTGGACGGCGGCGCGGACCTGCGCAGCATCCAAGAGCTACTCGGCCACGCCAGCGTCTCGACGACACAGGTATACACTCGGGTAGAGTCCGCCAGGCTGAAAAGCGCCTATGCACGCAGCCACCCTCGAGCCTGACTACTCGGAGTAAAGCCCTGGAGACCAACGTAAAGACGGTCGAGCTGCGCGATTTGTGGCGGCGCTACAAGTCCGACGGCGATCGGCGGGCGCGTGAGCGCCTCGTGGTCGCGTACTCGCCGCTGGTCAAGTATGTCGCCGGCCGCACCGCCGCGGGGCTGCCCCCGCACGTGGAGGAGGCCGATCTGATCTCCTACGGCCTCGTCGGCTTGATCTCGGCGATCGAGCGCTTCGATCCGTCGCGCGAAATCAAGTTCGAAACGTACGCGATCACGCGGATCAAGGGCGCGATCATCGACGAGCTGCGCTCGATGGACTGGGTGCCGCGCAGCGTGAGGGCGCGCGCGCGCGAAATCGAGCGCGCCAACTCGAAGCTCGAGCACCGCCTGCAGCGGGCGGCGACCGACACCGAGCTCGCGGCGGAGCTGGGCATCACCGAGGAGGAATTGCAGCAGTCGCTGCTGGCGATCTCGCACTCCTCGATCGCCGCGCTGGACGAGTTGTGGAGCGTGTCGGATTCCAGCGGCGACCAGGTGTCGCTGATGGACACGCTGGAGGACCCGGGCGCGCCCGACCCGGCGAGAGCGCTGGACATGGGCGACATGAAGGACCGCATCGCCGACGCGATCGCGCGGCTGCCCGAGCGCGAGAAGCTGGTGATCGCCCTGTATTACTACGAGAACCTGACGCTGCGCGAGATCGGGGAGGTGCTGGGCGTGACCGAGTCGCGCATCTCCCAGCTGCACACCAAGGCGGTGCTGCGTCTGCGCTCGCGCATGCAGGGCGACTCCTTCGACTGATCCGGCGCACCGCCGCGACGCGGAGAGAGAGCGCGCGCGAGCAAGAGAGGCGGGGAGGGGGAGGAGGGAGACACGACTACGGCCGCCCGGGCCGAGGCGGCTGTCACCGGTCGCCGCACGTACGCGCCGGGCCCGCACCCTCGTGCCGCCGGCTCGGGACGCCCCTGGCGAAGATGCACCCCGCGCTGTATGTTGGAAGGACCCCCCGGGTAAGGAGAGAACAGACATGCACACTGCGGCGGATCGGATTCGCAACGTCGCCCTCGTGGGCCACCGCGGGGCGGGGAAGACCTCGCTGCACGAGGCGCTGCTGTTCGAGGCGGGGGTCACCAGCCGGCTGGGGAGCGTGACGGACGGCAACACGGTCTCCGACGCCGACCCCGACGAGCAGGCGCGGCAGATGTCGATCTCCACCGCCCTGAGCTCCTTCGAGTGGGGTGAGCGCAAGATCAACCTGCTCGACACCCCCGGCGAGCCGAGCTTCGTGGCGGACGCGCTGGGCGCGCTGCGTGTGTGCGAGTCGGCGGTGTTCGTCGTCAACGGGGTGATGGGCGTCGAGGTCTCCACAGCGCGGCTGTGGACGCGCGCCGCCGAGCTCGACATCGCGCGGATGCTGTTCGTCAACATGCTCGACCGCGAGCGCGCGGACTTCTTCCGCGCGCTGGAGCAGCTGAAGGCGGAGTTCGGCCCCCACGTGGTCGCCACGGAGATCCCGATGGGCGTCGAGCAGGAGCTGGAGGGCGTGATCGACCTCGTGGACATGCGCGCCTTCCGCCAGGATTCTGCTGGCCCACCACCTTCGGCGGTGCCGCCGATCGGTCGCCGGGGCTGGACGGAGGTCCCGATTCCCGACGAGCACGCCGCGCGCGCGCAGGAGTACCGCGAGAAGCTGATGGACGAGGTCGCCGAGGTGTCGGACGCGTTGATGGAGCGCTACCTGGAGGGCGAGGCCATCTCCCACGAGGAGATCGTGGGGGCGCTGAAGGAGGGCACCAACCATGGGCGCATCTTCCCGGTGGTGTGCGGCGTGGCGAGCGCCAACCTCGGTACCACGCGCCTGCTGGACGCGATCGTCGAGGACCTCCCCTCGCCGGTGAAGCACGGGGGGTTGGAAGTGGGGGAGCTGACGCTCGAGCCGGTGGAGGACAAGGAGCTGTTTGCGTACGTCTTCAAGACCCGCGCCGACCCGTTCGCCGGGCGCATCAACCTGCTGCGCGTGTACCAGGGGACGATGCGCCACGACACCCAGGTGCTCAACACCCGCGCCCATGCGCGCGAGCGGATCGGACAGCTGCTGGCGTTCGCGGGCAAGGAGGTGGTCCACGTCGATGAGCTCGGCCCGGGCGACATCGGCGCGGTAGCCAAGCTCAAGGAGACCCGCTCGGGCGACTGGCTGGCGGCCCGCGACAAGCCGATCGAGCTGCCAGCGCTGAAGCTGCCGGCGCCGGTGATGGCGTTCGCGATCGAAGCCGAGAACAGGGGGGAGGAGGACAAGGTCTTCTCCTCGCTGCGTCGCCTGCAGGAGGAGGACCCGACGATCGACCTGCACCGCGACCCGCAGACGGGCGAGCAGATCGTCGCGGGCCTCTCGCAGGTACACGTCGAAGTGATCGTCGATCGCCTACGCCAGCGCTTCGGCGTCGAGGTCGCGCTGAAGCCCCCGCGCGTGCCATATCAGGAGACGATCCGGGGCTCAGCCAAGGCGCACGGACGCCACAAGAAGCAGTCGGGCGGACGCGGCCAGTTCGGCGACTGCCACATCGAGATCGAGCCGCTCGGTGGATCCGACCCCACCCACCCCGACCCCACCCACCCCGATCCCTCCCACCCCGACTTCGAGTTCGTCGACCGCATCAAGGGCGGGGTGATCCCCTCCTCGTTCATCCCCGCGGTGGAGAAAGGGGTGCGCGAGGCGATGGACGCGGGCGTGCTGGCGGGCTACCCGGTGAAGGGCGTGCGGGTGACGCTGCTCGATGGCTCCTACCACGCGGTGGACTCCTCGGAGATCGCCTTCAAGCTGGCGGGGGCGGCGGCGATGAAGCAGGCGCTCGAGCAGGCCGACCCGGTGCTGCTGGAGCCGGTCATGCTCGTCACCGTGTCGGTCCCCGAGGCGAGCGTGGGCGACGTGATCGGCGACCTCAACTCCCGCCGCGGGCGCCCCCAGGGGATGGAGCCCGTGGGATCGATGACCGAGATCAAAGCCGAGGTGCCGATGGCGGAGATGCTCAGCTACGCCCCCGACTTGCGCTCCATAACCGGCGGCCAGGGCGACTACACGCTGGAGTTCCTGCGCTACGAGGAGGTCCCCGCCCACCTCGCGCAGAAGGTGGTCGAGCAAGCCACCGGCGAGCGGGCTGCCGCGCACGCGTAGCCGCGCCCCGTTTTTCCCGCCGGACGGCAACGCATAATCGTCAGCGATGCTCTATCTGCTCGCCCTGCTGCTGCTCATCCTGATCGGACTCGTCGCTGTTCTGCTCCTGCGCCAGGGGCGAGAGGCTCCCGCGCAGCTCGACCCGGGCGAGACCGAGCGGATCGTCGCGGCACTGCACACCAACCTCGCGCGCGTGCAGGGCGAGATCCAGAAGGCCGGCGTCGAGCAGTTGGTCGCTCACAACAAGGCCGAGCTCGAGAAGGAGACCGGCCGCGGCGAGGAGCAGCTCAAGGCTCGTCAGAGCGAGATCGACAAGGGCCTCGCGGAGGTGCGCAAAGAGCTGCTCACTTTGCACCAGTGGGTGCGCGAGGTCGATACCAAGCGTGGCGAGAGCATCGTCAAGCTGGAGGCGGTCACGCGCGAGAGCAAGCAGCAGACCGAACTGCTGCGCACTCAAACCGGACGCCTCAACGAGGTGCTTTCGGGCTCGCAGACACGCGGTCAGTGGGGCGAGCGGATGGCCGAGGACGTGTTGCGGATGGCCGGATTCATCGAGGGCGTCCAGTACCGCAAGCAGCAGCAGATCCCCGGCGGCGCTTCGCGGCCGGACTTCACGTTCTACGTGCAGGACCAACGGCTGAACATGGACGTCAAGACGCCGATGGTCGAGTACCAACGCTACCTGGAGGGTGTCACCGAGCGCGACCGTGAAGACGCGGCGAAGGCGTTCAAGCGGGACGTGCGCATGCGCATCAAGGAGGTCGGGACGCGCGAATACATCGACCCCCAGGGCGGCACGCTCGACTACATGCTGATCTTCATCCCCAACGAGCAGGTGTACGGGTTCATCCACGAAAACGACCCCCACCTGCTCGACGAGGCGCTCCAGCGCAAGGTGGTGCTGTGCTCGCCGCTGACGTTGTTCGCGATCCTCGCGGTGATCCGCCAGGCGAGTGAGAACTTCAAGCTGGCGCGGCAGACGAACGAGATCCTGGGGGCGCTCGGAGACTTCAACAAGCAGTGGGGCATGTTCAAGGACCAGATGGACAAGGTCGATCGGGCCTTGGAAAGCTCGCGCAAGGCGTACACCGAGCTGATGAGCACGCGCACGCGCCAGCTCGACCGGCAGGTCGAGCGAGTCGATGACCTGCGCGTGACGGCCGGTCTCGATGATGGCGGTGCCATCGCCGGCGAGTCGCCGGATTCGGCGGGGCAGATCACGGCGTCGAGAACGCTGCGGGCGGTCGGCGCCGGCAGCGACAGGCCGTAGATCTATCCCGGCCGGCGCGCCTTGTCAGAGATCACCAGCAGCAGCGCGAGCAGCACGAAGTTCATCACCACCGAGGAGCCGCCGTAGGCGACGAACGGGAGGGTGACGCCGGTGAGCGGGATCACGCGGGTGACGCCGCCGACGATCACGAACACCTGCAGCGCCACGATGAATGCAAGACCGGTCGCCAGCAGCTTGGAGAAGGAGTCGCGTGCGAGCATCGCGATCTTCAGGCCCCGTGCGACGAACAGCAGGTAGGTGAGCAGCAGCGCCGCCGCGCCGAGGAGGCCGAGCTCGTTGACGATCACCGCGTAGATCATGTCGCTTTCGGGGACTGGCAGCAGGGCGATGAGCGAGCGGTCGAAGCCCGTGCCCAGCAGACCGCCGTCGGCCTGCGCGAACAGCGCCTGCGCCAGCTGGTAGCTGCCGCCATTCTGTTTGTAGAGGGCCGCCTCGAATGGGTGTTCCCAGTCGAGCACGCGCGCGTGCACGTGGCTGACGTGGGTCGCCAGCAGCCACGCGCCGGCGGCGAACAGCACGAAGCCGATCAGCGGGAACGAGAGGCGGCCCGTAGCGACGTACAGCAGCGCGAGGAAGGCGCCGAAGAACATCAGCGAGGTGCCGAGCTCGCGCGTCAGCAGCAGCGTTGCCATCGCCGCGCCCCACACCACGAGCATCGGCCCGAACTGCTTCATCGGCGGCAGCGTCACCCCCAGCACGCGCCGCCCGGCGGTGACGAGGATCTGGCGGTTGTCGCGCAGGTAGCTGGCGAGGAAGATCACCAGCGCGATCTTCGCCAGCTCCGCTGGCTGGAAGGAGACCCCGCCCACGTGCACGTTGAGGTAGGCGCCGTTGACTTCCTCGCCGATCCCCGGCACCCGCGGCAGCACCGTCATGCCGATCCCCACGGCGACGATCGTGTAGCGGTAGCGCTCCAGCACTCCGACGCCGGTGCGGCGCAGCAGGAGGATCGTCGCCGCAAACAGCACCAACCCCAGCACCATCCACTGCGCCTGCTGGCGCGCCAGCGTGGGGTTGATGCGGTACACCATCACGATCCCCACGCTCGCCAATACCGCCCCCAGGGGGAACAGGTAGGGGTCGGCGTTGGGCAGCGCGAAGCGGATCACCAGGTGCCCGGCCAGGCACAGCCCGAGGAAGATCGCCCCGTAGGTCAGCGACACGCTGGAGGCGTGGTTGAGTGTCACGTCCGCCGCCGCTCCCGCGCTCGAGCCCTGCTCCTGGATGAAGATCGCCGTGAACCCCGCCGTCACCAGCAGGGCGGCGGGAAGCAGGCCGAGCAGCTCGCGGTTGCGGGGGCTGAGGATTGGTTTCAAGATAGGCGGTGCGGTCGGGGCGTCTCTGGACCAAGCTGGGCGGTGCGGGCTGGTGAAGGCCATGCTGGTGGCATGGCCGAGCCGGCACGTGCCGATCCAGCGCCGTGTCCAGAGGCGCAGCCGGCCGTGCCGATCTTCTTGAAACCAATCCCTGGCACTCGCTGAGGGTATCCCCAGACCCGGCGTGACACGCCGATTGCGCCGGTACCCTGCGGCGATGGATGACGAGCGCCCGCCGCGGCTGGGGATCGGCATGTGGAAGCGCTTTGCGATCGCGGGCGTGCTGATCGTGCTGCTGTGCGGCGGGGCAACGGCCGCGGTGACCGTGAGCACCGCCAACCGCATCGCCAACGAGGTGTTCCCGCGGCTCAACCAGATCCACACGCCCAAGGGCCTGATCTCCTCGATCTACACCGGCGGACCGAAGACCTTCCTGATCCTCGGCTCCGACAAACGCTACGGCTCCACCAACATCGACGAACGCGAAGCGGGGCCACACAGCGACACGATCCTGCTGGTGCGCTTCGACCCCGAACAGGAACAGACCTCGGTGCTCTCGATCCCGCGCGATCTGCTCGTGACGATCAAAATGCCCGACGGCGAAGCGCTCTATCCCCAGAAGATCAACGCCGCCTACACGCTCGGCAGCGCCCTGCCGGGGCACGACGAGGGTGCCAATCTTGCCGCGGAGACGATCAAAGAAGTGCTGCCCGGCCTGCGGCTCAACGGGATCATCGACGTCACCTTCGCCGGCTTCATCCGCGTGGTCGACTCGCTGGGGTGCGTGTACGTCAACGTCGACCACCGTTACTTCAACGAAAACATCGGCACTCCCGAAACCGACTACACCAGCATCAACCTGCAGCCCGGCTACCAGAAGCTGTGCTACGAAAATGCGCTCGACTACGTGCGCTATCGCCACGAGGACTCCGACTTCGTGCGCGTCGCCCGCCAGCAGGACTTCCTACGCGACCTGCGTGAGCAGGTATCGCCCGAACTCGGGGAAGTCGACAAGGTCGCCAAGGCGGTGGGGCGCGCGATCAGCACCAACTTCTCGCCCTCCGCCTCGATCCTGCTGGAGCTCGCGAAGCTGATCGGCTTCTCCCAGGGCAAGTCGCTGCGCCAGGTCAAGTTCCAGACCGAAAACGTCGACTACGTGCTGAACGGGGGGGACTACGTCACCTCCTCGTCCACTCTGGAGCATGCGACGCTCGAGGACTTCCTGTACGGCCACCAGCGCTTGCAGGCGCTGAACGTCCACTCGGGCGTCGGCGCCAACGCCTCCTCCGGCGGCCGCGGCCATAGGCACGGTCACCGCCACGGCTCCAACCCCAACGCCGCCCCCGACCCCGCGAGCGAGGACCTCTACCCGACGCCCGCGAGTGACCAGCAGCAGGCGATGAGCGCCGCGGTGCAGGTGCCCTTCCCGATGCTCTACCCGCGCCTGCAAACGGGCCCGGCCACGCAGGAAGAGGTGCGCCCCTACGCGCTGCGCGATCCCCAGGGACACCTCCACCACGCGTACACAGCCGTCTTTCAGCAGAACACGATCGGCGGCTATTACGACGTCGAGGGCACCGACTGGCTTGACCCTCCGATCATCGAGCACCCTCAGGAAACGCGCTACGTGGGACGGCGCGCCTACATGATCTTCGCGGATGGCGAACACATCCACATGATCGCCTGGCGCGAACACCACGCCCTCTACTGGGTCATCAACACGTTGCTGGAGGAACTCACCAACCAGCAGATGCTGACGATCGCCGACTCCACGCAGCCATTGGGCTGAGCTACCCCACCTTTGCCCCGTCCAGCGCGGCGTTGACCAGGGCGTCGGCGTCGGCGTTCTGGGCGCGGGGCACGGAGCGGATCGACCAGCGCTCGAACTGCCGCAGAGCGGCCATCGCCTCGAGGTGCAGGGGGCGCATCGCGGCGTGCTTGACCTTGTAGATGCCCTGCACCTGCTTGGCGATCAGCTCGGAGTCGTTGACGACCTCGACCTCGGTCGCCCCCAGAGCATGGGCACGCTCCAGGCCGAGCAGCAGCGCGCGGTACTCGGCCACATTGTTGGTCACCTCGCCCAGCAGGCGCGCGTGCTCGTCGAGCACGTCGCCACCGGGGTCGCTGACCACGGATGCAGCCGCCGCCGGGCCGGGGTTGCCGCGGGCGCCGCCGTCGACGTGAACGATCACCTTCATCGTGCCGAGCCTATCCCGCGGCGGGGACGGTGCGCAGCGCTCAGGGCTGCGCCAGCCGCGGCAGGTCGCCGGGTACCCGTGCGCGACGACGATCGCGCACGATGCGCTGTCGGCGGGCTGGGTCTCCGTCGATGCTGCTCGCGCCGCCCCGGCCGCGTCTGTCGGCCTTGCGACGGTCGACGATCACAGTGACCTTCTCGTTGTCCTGATAGTGCTCCACCAGCTTCGGGTAGAGCTCGTCGACGAGAGGTTGTGGGACCACGCTGTAGATCATTGTGTGCTCGATTCTACTCGACTCTTTGGCCTGCACCGGAAAAAGCTCGAATGGGAGTCGAACGCTCAGCTCACCAGCAGTGAGAGCGCTCCACGCTCGTCGACCACGGCATTGGGGATGCGGTCCTCTTCGGCGAGTTCCTCCAACTCCATGCCCTCTGCCGCCAACCACGCGCCCCGCGTCTCCTCTTCCGGGTCGATCTCGTAGCGATACCAACACAGCTCCCACGCGACCACGATCGTCACATGCGCGCTCTGGAGCTGGGTTGCCCGCACGGTCGGGGCGCCGAGCGCACGTGCAACTCCCGCAAGTCGCCGTGGATGCTCGCCGACGTTGAACACCGCAAGTGCTCGCTCCACGTTCAGGCCCGCCTGGTCGGCGACAGGTTGATCCTGGGCGGTGGCGGAGGGGTCGATCGCATACTCGATTGCACCCGCCGCCTCCTCGGGCGCGCCCCACTCCTCGTCCACCGCGGCCCACTCCGCGTCGATGCCCGCCCCTGAGCTCCCGTTTGCGAGCGGGTCCTCCACGTCGATGATGCCTCTCGCGCCCGCTGGCCGCGAGGGCTCACGCAATTGACGCAGCTTGCGCAGCAGCGAGCGCCCTCGCTGGGAGCGATCGGCGCGCGGCCCGCCGGGATGCGCCTCGGTCTCGCGGCGCCAGCCCTCGTGGGCGGCGCGCGTGGTGCAAAGCTCGCACACCATCCGTCGCTGTCCGCCGCCGAGAAAGACGTCGGGCTGCTCCCCCCGCAGTAGGCGCCTCCCACACACGTCGCACTCCACGTCGGGGTGGGAGGTCACGATTGTTCTGGCTGCCATCGAAGTGCTCCAGGGTAAACCACGCGGCCGGTGCGTGTGCTCTTCCACCGCCGGCGGTTCGAAAGCTACACGCTGTCCGTCGCGCGATCCTTTAGGGTGCGTGCCGATGCGCGCGGTCACGTTTCAGGCACCCGGCAGGGTGGCGGTCGAGGAGGTTCCCGAGCCCGAGCTGACGGGCTCGGAGGACGCGATCGTGCAAATCGAGGCGTCCGGCGTGTGCGGGTCGGACCTGCACATCTACCACGGGCGCGTGCAGATCGAACCGGGCTTCACGATCGGCCACGAGTACGTCGGCACGGTGCTGGCGGTGGGGGAGGCGGTGCGCGAAGTCGCCGTCGGCGACCGTGTGCTGGGCTGCTTTCAGAGCGCCTGCGGACGCTGCTGGTTCTGCCGTGCGGGCGCCTTCCACAAGTGCGAGCAGTCGCGCACCTTCGGCCACGGGGCGGCGCTCGGATCGCTGCAGGGCACCCAGGCCGAGCGGGCGCTGGTGCCGAGCGCCGACCTGGTGCTGCGCAAGGTGCCCGACGGGATGAGCGACGACGTGGCGCTGTTTGCCGGCGACGTGATGGGCACCGGCTTTCACGCGGTCACCGACAGCGGCATGCGCCCCGGAGACGTGGCGGCGGTGCTCGGCCTCGGGCCGGTCGGGTTGTGTGCGGTGCAGGCCGCCCGCGCGGCCGGCGCGGCGCACGTGATCGCCGTGGACTCGGTGCCCGAGCGCCTGGCGATGGCAGAGTCCTTCGGTGCCCAGGCGGTGCATCTGCGGGAGGGCGACCCCCGCGCGGCGGCGCGCGCGGCGACCGCCGGGCGTGGAGTGGACGTGTGCATCGACGCGGTGGGGCACCCATCGGCCCTGGACCTCGCGCTGCGCCTCACGCGCAAGTGCGGAACCGTCCAGGCGATCGGCGTGTACGCGGAGCGTGCGGAGCTGCACATGGGCCTGTTGTGGATCAAGTCGCTGCGGATGTGTGCCGGCCACGCCAATGTGATCGGGCACATCGACAGCGTGCTCGCGCTGATGTCCGCAGGGGTGCTCGACCCCACGCCGCTGGTCACCCACCACATGAGCCTCGACGAGGCGCCGGAGGCGTACGCTTTGTATGACCGCCGCGAGGCGCTGAAGATCGTGCTGAGACCTTGAGGCGCGGTTCTCAGCCGCCGCGGACACCACCCACCTTCGCGATCACACACCCCAAGGAGCCACGGACATGACCGCAGCCACTGACACTGCAGCATCCTCCGCCTCGACAACCCCCGGCCCCTCCTCCTCCCAATCTCCGATCGAGCTACCCGAGGCGCTGGGCTCCGAGGCGCGCGCCTTCATCGCGAGCGAGCACCGGCTGCTGATCGGAGACGAGCGCCCATCGGCCGCCGATGGGGCCACCTTCGCCACGCTCGATCCCTCGACCGGGCGGGAGCTCGCCCGCGTGGCCCAGGCCGGGGCCGAGGATGTGGCGCGGGCGGTGGCGGCGGCACGCGCTGCTTTCGCCGAGGGCCCGTGGGCGACGATGCCGGCGTCCGGGCGCGAGCGGCTGATGCTGGCGCTGGCGGGCGCGGTTGAGGAGCGCGCGCAGGAGCTCGCGCAGATCGAGTCGGCCGACAACGGCAAGCCGGTGGGGCTCGCCCAGTACGTGGACGTCGCCGGGACGGTCGCCCACCTGCGCTACTTCGCCGGCTGGCCAACGAAGATCGAGGGTGCAGTGCTGCCGGTGACGGCGCCCAACATGCTCTGCTACACCCGCCGCGAGCCGGTCGGGGTGTGCGGGCAGATCGTGCCGTGGAACTTTCCGCTGTTGATGGCTGCTTGGAAGCTCGGCCCGGCGCTCGCCGCGGGCTGCACGGTCGTGCTGAAGCCAGCCGAGCAGACGCCGCTGAGCGCGCTGCGCCTCGGCGAACTGGCGCTGGAGGTCGGGTTTCCGCAGGGTGTGCTGAACGTGCTCACCGGCGACGGCTCCACCGGCGCGGCGCTGGTCGACCATCCCGGCGTCGACAAGATCGCGTTCACCGGCTCGACCGCGGTGGGGCGCGAGATCGGCGCGAAGGCCGGCAAGGCGCTCAAGCGGGTGACGCTCGAGCTGGGTGGCAAGTCGCCCAACATCATCCTCCCCGACGCCGACATCGAGGCTGCCGTCAAGGGCTCCTACCAGGCGATCTACTTCAACTCCGGCCAGGCTTGCAACGCCGGCTCGCGCCTGTTCGTGCCGAAAGAGCACTACGAGGAGGTGATGAGCGCTCTCGCCGCCCAGGCCGCGGGGGCGCGGCTGGGGCCAGGACTCGACCCGGGGACGCAGCTCGGCCCGCTCGTATCCGCCGAGCAGCACGAGCGCGTGCTCGGCTACATCGACGCCGGCCGCGCCGAAGGGGCCGAGGTGCTGGCCGGCGGCGAGGCGGCGCTCGCCGACAGCGGCGGCTATTTCGTCGCGCCCACGCTCTTCAGCGCCACCGGCGCGGGCGCCGACGAGCTGCGGATCGCGCGTGAGGAGATCTTCGGCCCGGTGCTGGTCGCCTCGCCCTACGACACGCTCGAGGAGGTGGCGGCGCGGGCCAACGCCGGCGACTACGGGCTGGCCGCGGGCGTGTGGACGCGTGATGTCTCGAGCGCTCACCGCTTGGCGGCGCTGCTGCGCGCGGGCTCGGTGTACATCAACACCTGGGGCGCGGTCGATCCCTCGGCGCCGTTCGGAGGCTTCAAGGCCTCGGGCCTCGGCCGCGAGCACGGCCACGACGGTCTCGACGCCTACCTGGAGACCAAGAGCGTGTGGACAGCCCTATGAGCGCTTCGATCCCCGGCCCCGGGCGCTTGAAAATCTCGAGGATGGTGGACGACGGCACCGTCAGCCTCGCCCTGGAGGGCGAGCTCGACTTGGCGGGGGCGCCCGATATGGAGGCAAGCCTTGCGGCCGTCGAGCGAGACGAGCCCACGCGCCTGGTGATCGACCTGAGCCGCCTGCAGTTCATCGACTCCACGGGGCTGCGCCTGCTGCTGCAGGCGGACGCGCAGGCCAAGAAGCAGGGCTACGAGCTCGTGCTGCGCCCGGGCATGCAGGCGGTGCAACGGGTGTTCGAGGTGACGGGGGCGCTCGCGATCCTGCGCTTCGAGGGCGCCGAGGGCTAGCCCAACACCCTCGTCCCGACCGATCGGCCGAGCAGCCTTGTTTCGTGTGCAGCCCAACAGATCCGAGGGCACACCCCCGCACCTCGGCCGGCGCCCTTCCGCCTCGTGACTCCCGAGGCCATTCCATCGGTGCTGCCACAGTTGCCCGCCGGGGCGAGTGAGGCCGCCGCCGGCCGATCTCCGATCGGTCACGGTGCAGACGCGGGCGCCGACCGCGCTGCCCCCAGCGCCGCCACACTGGTGCTGGCGGGGCTGTGCGTGGCGGTGCTGCTGGCCGCCACGCTCGAGGTGGTGCTCGACGGGGCGGTCGGCCACTCGGCGCTGATCCCTGGCTCACCGGGGATCACGGGATGGCTCCAATGGGGGATTGGCGAGCGCCTGGGCTTCCGCGTGTTCCTGATCGCGCTGCTGTGCTTCACCGGCGCCTACGCTGCGCTGCTGGTGCTGGCGCGGCGCATCTCTGCCGACCCCCGCGCCGCGCGCTGGTCGATCGCGCTGGTCGGGACGCTGTCGCTGGTCGTATGCGCCGGCCCGATCCTCTTCTCGACCGACGTGTTCAGCTACATCGCCTACGCGCGCATGGGCGTGCTGCACGGGTTTGACCCCTATCTGCACGGCCCGATCAGGATCGAAGGTGACCCGATCTTCAAATACGTGGGCGAGGACTGGCTGAAAGTGGCGACCGCGTACGGCCCGCTGTACACGCTGCTTTCCTACCCGCTGGCGCTGCTCGGCCTGAAGGGGGCGGTATGGGGCGCGAAGGTCGAGGCGCTCGCCGCGTACGCGGGCACGCTCGCGCTGACGTGGCGCTGCGCGCGGGCGCGGGGCTACGACCCGGCGGTCGCGCTGGTGGCCATCGGCGCCAACCCGCTGTGGGTGTTGTACGGGCTGGGCGGTGCCCACAACGACATGATCATGACCTTCTTCATGATGGTGGCGGTCGCGTTGGTTCTGCGCGACGAGGGGTCAGGCTCGCCAGCCTCTGGGCGGCTGCGTCACCCCCCAGGGGGCAAAAAAAACCCCACCAACTCCGGCGCCACCGGCTCGTCGTGGCGGGGCCGAGTACTGGGCAATCGGCAGGCCTGGGCGGGTGCTTCGGTGGTTGCTGCGGGCATGGTGAAGGCGACGGGAGCGGTGATGTTGCCGTTCATGCTGCTCGCGCGGCGTGACTGGCGGATGCTCGCGGGCGCGGTTGGGGGGTTGGTGGCGATCGCCGTGGTCTCCTACCCGGTGTTCGGCCTGCATGGCCTCGACGTGATCTCGGCGCTCAACCGCGACGCGGCACTGGTGTCGACCGACAGCTTTCCCAACGAGATCGCGCACCTGCTGGGCAAGCCGGGGGTGTTCCCGGCCGATCACACGCTGCTGAAGGTGGCACTGGTGGTGATCGTGCTGCACCTGATGTGGCGCACGTGGCGGGGATATGACTGGGTGTCGGCGTCGGGGTGGACGCTGCTGGCGATCGCGGTGACCAGCACGTGGCTGCTGGCGTGGTACACCCTGTGGGCGCTGCCGCTGGCGATGGTCGCGCGCGACCGACGGCTGTTGATCGCGATCTTCGCCGTGCAGGGCCTGTTCATCGTCCACCAAACCGCGCCGCTGTTCTCGCCGGCGTCGCCATGAGCAGGGCGAGCACACACATCGGGCCGGGCGGCCGTGGGGAGAGCGTGAACATCCGGCAGGGTGGCCGTGGGGAGAGCGTGAACGCCGGACAGGGTGGCCGTGGGGAGAGCGTGAACATCCGGCAGGGTGGCCGTGGGGAGAGCGTGAACGCCGGACAGGGTGGCCGTGGGGAGAGCGTGAACATCCGGCAGGGTGGCCGTGGGGAGAGCGTGAACGCCGGACAGGGTGGCCGTGGGGAGAGCGTGAACGCCGGGCAGGGTGCAACCGGGGAGAGCGCACGGTGAGCGGAGCGGCTAACACCGTCGAGCCGGGCGGACGCTGGGAGCGCTTGCCTGAGCGCCTGCGCCCGCGGGAATCCGAGCGCCGTGGCCGGGGCGATCTGCGCCGCGTGCAGAGCACGCTGCTGGTGCTGGCGTTCCTGGTGCTGGTGGTGGCGGTCGTCAACGACGTGGTGCGCCAGGTGCACGTCAACGAACGCATCACGGTGGACCTGCACACTTGGAAGACGATCACCGGCAACGACCTCAAGAACATATCCGTCGAACAGGACCTGACTCACCACACGACGCGCGACGTACTGTGCGGCAACACGGGGTCGGGACCCCCTGGGACCCAGCCGCAGGTGTGCCTGATCATGACCGGCCCCACCGTGCACGGAATGCGCGCGGCGAAAGGCGGCTTCTACCTGCCGCCCTACTTCCAGGACAAGCACGCCAACCGCTACGCCTGCTTCGGCACGGCGGTGAGCGAACGCCTGTGCGGCCTGCCGACCCCGCCGGGCGCGCCGGACGAAACATTGACGGGGGGCTAGATGGGGGAGCCGGCGGCTGTGTCGCGCGCGGGGGGTGAGTCTTTTCTTCCTGAGCGGGACCCCCACAAGGGGGGTCAGGGATGGGTTGCGCAGCGAGGGACCAGGACGCGGGGGAAAGCCCTCGCCAGGTGGTGGCCACTGGCGGCACTGGTGGTGCTCGCGGCGCTGCTGCGCCTGAGCACGCTCGACCTGCAGAGCTTCTGGTACGACGAGGCGTACGTGCCGGTGCACACGCTGCACCCGTCCTTGGTGGCGACGCTGCGCTCGGTCGAGCACCGCGAAAACACGCCGCCGCTGTGGTACGTGCTGATCTGGGCGTGGTCGCGGATCTTCGGCACGGGGATGCTCGCGCTGCGTCTGCCCTCGGCGCTGGCGGGCATCGCCACGGTGCCTGTGGCTTGGGGGATCGGGCAGGAGCTGGCTGGACGTCGCGCGGCGATCGCCACCGCGGCGCTGGTGGCGACCAACCCACTGTTCGTCTGGTACTCGCAAGAGGCGCGCGCCTACGGCCTGTTCGTGTTCGTAGCGGCACTCGCGATGTGGTGTTGGTTGCGCGCCGACGCCGAGCCCACGCCGGGCAGGATGACCGCGTTCGCGGCGAGCGGCGCGGCGGCGCTGGCGACGCACTACTTCGCGGTGTTCCTACTGGCGCCGATGTGCCTGTGGCTGCTGCGCCCGCGGCGTGGCGCGCACGCGGCGCCACCGGGCGCGCGCGCTGGCGGCCGAAACGGGGACCGATCAGGGCGACGCTCACTCCGCTCGCATCCCCGAATCGGCCAGCGCCGGAGGCGCGTGTCACTCGGCTTCGGACCGCCGTCGTTGTCGCCGGGAGCTGCGCAGCCCGCCGGCCCGCGGTCCGCGCCGCCGAGGCGGACGTTCGCCGCAGTCGCTGCAATCGTGCTGGTCGGCGCGGCGTTCGTGCCGCTGGCGCTCACCCAGGGCGGGCACGGCACGCAGTGGATCGGGGAATGGGCGCTCGCCAACCGCCTGGAAACGATCCCGCAGTACTACCTGACGGGCTATTCCGGGGCGCCGCTGGGCCACGGCCTGGAGCTGCTGGTCGCGCTGGAGATCCTGGCCGCCGTGGGCTACGGCCTGTGGCGGATGCTCACCCCGCGCGAGAGCGAAGGCGCGTTGCTGGCGCTGGGGGTGGCGGCGTGCGGGGTGCTGATCCCGGTGGCGATGGCCTTCGCCGGCGCCGACTACCTGGCACCGCGCAACGTGGTGGCGGCAATGATTCCTCTGACGGCGGGGATTGCCACGATCGCGGCGGCGCGGCGTACAGGCCGCACGGGGCTCGCGCTGGTGGGCTTGATTGCGGTGACGTTCCTCGCGCTCAGCGTGGATGTGAACCTCAGCCCGCGCC
>CAVXUO010000002.1:0-57890 GCA_963764915.1 uncultured Solirubrobacterales bacterium
TTCTTGCAGGCCGTCGACCGGGCAAGCCCGGGATGGACCCGAAGCACAGAGCTTTTCCCAATCTCGCGCCGGTATCCGCAGGAACTGGACCGAAGGCCATGAGCCGACATCACCACCGACTCGCCCCACGCGCATGAGCACGCTGCGCGTCTCCGGAGTCTGTACGCCGGGAGACCAGCGGACATGATCTCGTCCTCGCCGCGCACCTCGAGAGTCTGCACCGGGACCTTGTGGGTCTGTACCGGAGGCCAGGCGGCGCGATGAGAACGCTGCGCTCCGTCGGGGAGTTGCGGGCCGCGCTGGCGCCGGCCCGACAGGCCGGCTCGACGATCGGGCTGGTACCCACGATGGGGGCGTTGCACGAGGGGCATATTTCGCTGATCCGCAGGGCGCGCGAGCAGTGCGACGTGGTGGTCGTGTCGCTGTTCGTCAACCCCGCGCAGTTCAACGAGGGCTCGGACCTGGAGCGCTATCCACGTTCCGAGCGCCACGACGCGGGGCTGGCGGCCGAAGCGGGCGCGGACCTGCTGTTTGCGCCCTCGGTCGAAGAGGTGTACCCGCCCGGGTTTGCCACCGCGGTGGAAGTCCTCGGGCTGACCGACCGCCTCGAGGGCGCCGCGCGCGGGTCCTCGCACTTCCGTGGGGTGACCACCGTGGTCACGAAGCTGCTGTGCATGACGATGCCCAACACGCTCTACCTCGGCCAGAAGGACGCCCAGCAGGTGGTGGTGATCCGCCGCCTGGTGGCCGATCTCAACCTCCCGGTGCAGATCGAGGCGCTGCCCACGGTGCGCGAGGACGACGGGCTGGCGCTCTCCAGCCGCAACGCGCTGCTCGACCCCGCCGCGCGACCCCGCGCACTCGCGCTGCACACCGCGCTGCGCGCCGCCGGCGAGCTGGCCGCCACGGGAGAGCGCTCCGCCGCCGCGCTGCTGGACGCCGCCAACGCCGCACTGGCGAGCGCCGAGGTGCGCGCCGACTACGTCGCGCTCGTCGACCCCGACACGCTCGAGCCCCTCCCCCGGCTCGACCGGCCGGCGCTGCTGGCGATCGCCGCGCACGTCGGCGGGGTGCGGCTGATCGACAACGTCACCCTCGAACCCACCTTGGAGCCCACTCGACCACCAGGAAAGGCAGCGACAACATGCAGCGCGTGATGCTCAAGTCCAAGATCCACCGCGCGACGGTCACCGACTGCGACCTGCACTACGTGGGGTCGATCACGATCGACGCCGACCTGCTGGAGGCCGCCGACATCCTCGAGCACGAGCAGGTGCACGTCGTCGACGTCGACAACGGCGCCCGCTTCGAGACCTACACGATCGCCGGCGAGCGCGGCTCGGGGGCGATGAAGGTCAATGGTGCCGCCGCGCGCCTCGTGCACCGCGGCGACACGATCATCGTGATCTCCTACGGCCAGTACGACCGGGCCGAGATGGAGCGCTACGAGCCCCGCGTCGTGCACGTGGAAGCCAACACCAACCGCATCATCACCGTCGACGACGCGGTGGCGACCCTGCTGAGTAGAGACCCCTCTGCTGAGCCTGCCTCGGAGGG
Organism: uncultured Solirubrobacterales bacterium; assembly: GCA_963764915.1. Classification (GTDB taxonomy): domain Bacteria; phylum Actinomycetota; class Thermoleophilia; order Solirubrobacterales; family Solirubrobacteraceae; genus Palsa-744. Next base: position 1,558 of record CAVXUO010000002.1, read on the forward strand.
CGCGTACGAGGTACGCGCCTGACCCCGAGACAGTCCAAGGGCGCCAACCGGCGTCAGAGAGGAATCGAACACACCATGCCCAGCCACCCCGCCGCCCGTCCCACCAACCAATCCAGCGTTCAGATCCCCCACGACCCCGGGCGCCTGCCGATGACGCTGCCGCTGCTGGCGGAGAAGAAGCGGCTCGGCGACCCGATCGTGATGGTCACCGCCTACGACTACCCCTCCGCCCGCGCCGCCGAGGCCGCCGGCGTCGACCTGGTGCTGGTGGGCGACTCTGCCGCCACCACCGTGCTCGGCTACAGCGCCACCACGCCGGTGCGCTTGGAGGACATGCTCGTGCTCGCCGCCGCCGCGCGGCGCGGTCTGCGCACGCCGCTGCTGATCGGCGACTTGCCGTTCGGCTCGTATGAGATCTCCGACGAGCAGGCGATCGCCACGGCCGTGCGGATGGTGCAGGACGCAGGCTGCGACGCGGTCAAGCTGGAGGGCGGCGGCCCCGCCTCCGCCAGCCGCGCCCGCGCGATCACCGGCGCGGGCATCCCCGTCATGGGCCACGTCGGGCTCACCCCGCAGACCTCCACCGCGCTCGGCGGCTGGAAGGCGCAGGGGCGCAGCGCGCAGGCGGCCGCGAAGATCGCCGAGCAGGCGCTGGCGCTGCAGGAGGCCGGCTGCTTTGCGATCGTGTTCGAGGCGATCCCCGCCGCGGTCACCGAGGAGCTGATGGGCAAGATGGAGATCCCCGTGATCGGCATCGGCGCCGGCCCCGCCACCGACGGGCAGGTGCTCGTCTTCCACGACCTGCTCGGCATCCGCGACGGCCTCGGCCCACGCTTCGTCAAGCGCTACGCCAACCTCCAGGAGGAGATGAACGCCGGCGTCCTCGCCTATGCGGAGGACGTCCGCGCGCGGCGCTACCCCGGCCCCGAGCACACCTACAAGATCGACCCCGGCGAGGTGGCCGAACTGCACGAGCTGCTGCGCTGAGGTTGCGACTCCGACAACCCGGCCCAGGGCACCCCGTCACCCGAGCCCGGGGCTCACTTCACTGGTTCAGTTCCACCGTGTTCATGATGGTCTTGTAGGCGAAGACCGCGTGTGCTTCCGTTTCGGCCAGTTCCGATTCAAAGCTTTCGATGCTGTGGTAAAGCGAGATGTCGCCGACGGTCGCGTACGGCTTGGCGAGCCGGATGATCGCCGGGCCTTCTTCGGCTTCGGGATCGACCGCGTTGTACTGGCTGAGGAACTGAGTGGTGCTCGCAGGTAGCGTCTGGTAGCCGCTGGCGACCCATTCCTTGATGTCGCCGCACAGGTTCGGGACCGTGAGGCTGACGAGCTTGTCGAGCTTCGTAGCGAAGGTCTTCACCGCGCGCGTGAGCCGTGAGTTGCTCCAGTGCAGGCCTTTCACCGAGCTGTAGAAGGTTTTGATCGGGCCGGCCCCAGTGCGATAGCCGACGACCGTCATCGCGGCGACGACCTCGTCATCGAGCTGTTCGGCGCCGTGGTTCTGCGGCGATTTCGCTGCCGCCTGCGGACACTGAGCGGCAACTTCCTTGGCGTAGCGGTTGACGTTGGCGAGTCCCTTGGGGAGGTCGGGGCGAGCCGCGACCAGCAGCACCTTGGCGGCATGCGCCAGCGTCTGCGTAGCCGCTACATCGGCGGCAGACCTGGCCGATGCGGCCGGCGGCGTCAGTGCCAGCCCGAAGCCGGCAACGACGAGCAACAAAACCACTGAACCCGAGAACGGCCTCCTACCCATACCTACCAGAGTAGCATCTGCGCGCGGCCGGCGCTACCCCTACCGTCGATTCGTGTCTTCGTTGTCGGGTCGCGGGGCTACTTTTTGTGCTTGGGCTTCGAGCCCTTGACCGTCAGGTTGTACGTGTGCGTCGTCGGTTTCCCGCCGAGGGCGGATTGGAAGGTCAGCTTCCCCGTCAGATGCACTGTCTTGCCTTTCTTCAGCAGCGCCTTGATCTTGCTGGAGAGGTGGACCGTCAGCTTCAGCGGCACGCCCGCGGTCGCATTGGCCGAGGTCTTCCCCACCACGGTGTTGGCCGGCACGCACTTGCCTTTGAGCTTGATCTGTCCGTGCTTGCACTTCTTGGCCTTCGCGTCCATCGCCGCCGAGTGGGCGAGCGTGGTGGTGGAGATCGTCACTTCCAGGGTTGCCTTGCCCGACTGGGTCACGACGATCGTGATCGTGACCGTGCCGCCGGAGCTGGTGACGATCGCTTCGACTTTGAATTCGCTGCTCGGCGGGGGCGGGGGCGGGGGCGACGAACCAACGGTCAGCGCCTCCGAGCCGCAGGCGCTCGCGCTGGCGGCGTTGGTCGAGTTACCGCTATAGGCCGCCTGCCAGTAATAGGTCCCCGGCTTGAGGGCGACGACAAGACCGGCTGACGGCCCAGCCACTCCGCCGGTGACGGTGCTGGTGGAGCTGAGCACCAAGCTGGAGGCGGCGCAGGACGACGAGGAGTAGAGCCCGTAGCCCACGGTCCCGGTTGCGCTGGCGGCGTTCGCCCCGGTGATCGTCGCTTTGTCGTACTCGCCAACCGTGCCGTCAGGGATCGTGATGCTCGCGCCGCTCGTCGTACCGGAGGTCTGGGTGGTCGCCACAGCGGTGGGGGCCTCAGCCAGCTGCTGGTAGTTCACAGCTTCCAGGAAGACCTGCGGTCCCGTGCCCGGATTGCCCACGTACGCGATCTCGGCGTTGCCGCCGCCGACTCCGGCAATCACCGGGTTGTCCTGCGGGCCGCTCGCCGGTTCCGGGACGACGGCCGGTGATCCCCAGCCTTCGCCTCCGTTGGAGCTGTAGTCGAGCACGAGGCCCTGACCATCAGCCCACTCGGCATATACGCCGGCGGTAGAGTCCTCGGCGAGATTGAGCGTGTTGACGCCACACAACGTCTCGTTGGTCACGTCGGCCAGTTTGACGCCAGGACCGAAAGAGCCACCTGTGGCTGTCGCCTCAAACGGGTGATAGTAGAGGCCGATCCTGGAACCCGCTCCCGAGATGCACGGGCCCTCCTCCTCGAGCAGGCCGATCCCGTCTTGGCCGCCTTGGGCAAGCACCGGCGCGTTTGCGGCGCATTCCAGCAGCGAGTAGCCCTGCAGGCCACCCCCGCCGCTGCTCACCTTGCCGTTGAGGTCGCCTGCTTCGGCCTTGGTTCCGTCGACCTTGCCGACGACCACGCCGTAGCCGGTCGCATCGTCGTTGACGCACCCCGTGATCGCCGGACCGCTCGAACTGGCTCCGACGTCAACGACGACATCGGTGCCGGAGGGTGCGGGCGCTGGCGCCGGCTCGGCGGCGATCTCAGGGCCGGTACCGGCCACGTTGTATACGTACTGGCTGCTCGGGTTGGCGTTGGGATACGTAAGCGCGGGAGCCGCGCTCGTCAGCGACGTGTCGACGAAGTCGTCATCACCTACGGAGAAGCCCCCAAGCAATGCCAAGTCGGTGCTGCTCAGCGGTGCCACGTTGTCCTCTTGGTAGAAATCGTCCATGTCGGCGAGCGGCTCACCGCCGTTCTGCCGGCCCTGCGAGGCAGTCAGGAACGCGCTCCCATCCGCCGGCGAGACGTATGCGATCGGGTTGCTAGCCTTCTCAATGCCGATGACGACAGCAGTTCCGCCGGGTAGGACGACCAGGGAGCCAAGCGATGGGGGCGATCCCGGGAACGCCGACGCGTCGGTCAGGAGTATCGGCGCGCCGCCCTCGCATCCAGTGGTGCCAGACGGCAGGACGCACAGGTCTATCCCCGTGCTCGCCGGGTCGCTCCAAGCGACGTAGGTCGTCTGCGACACCGGGTCATAGGCGATCAGCGGCGCGGTCCCATTGTCCGGCGCGTCGAGCGCGACCGGCGCGGACGCCAGCGCGGTGCTCGCAAGCGCGGCGGCCCCGGCCAGGACGACGGTGACAAGCGCAACGACCAGACCACCGAGCAACATGGCGCGACGCAGCGCGGGGCGCGACGTGGCCTGCCTTGACGTGAACGACATCACAGCCGACATGCTTCCCCAATCTGTCGTAGACACCTACCCATCGAGCCTCGCCATCCAAGCGGGTCGCGTTCGCAAGACTAGCGCGTCCCCTGGACGAGATCAGCTGTACTCAACACTTCGTAACACACGCGCCGGAGCGCCCGCCGCGATCGAGAAAGGCGGGATGTCTTGCGTGACGACACTACCTGCGCCGATCACGCTGCGCTCGCCGACGGAGACGCCGCTGGTGACGACCACGTGCGCGCCCAGCCAGCAGTTGGCGCCGATCCGCGTGGGGCCCTTGGACGTGAAGCCCTGCCAGGGAACCGGCTTGTCAGGGTCGTCGAAGCGATGGGCGGCGTCGGAGACGAAGCAGCCATTCGCCAGCATGCAGTGCTCGCCGATCTCGACCAGCTCCTGCGCGGCGACCATCACCCCTTGGTTGAGGAACGTGCCCGGGCCGATCCGCACACGCGCGCGATCGGGGGCAACGATCCACACATTGGGCTCGAACAGCACCCCCTCACCCACCTCCAAACGTCCCTCGCGCAACGCTTCCAGCACGTTGCCCTGCAGCGGCCAGCGCGCGAAGGCGCCGCGGCGCATCAGCTCCCAATGAATCTGCGCGCGGTTCCAGGGAAGGGTGTTGCGCTCGTACCAGCGCCACTTCTGGGCCCAGAGACGAGCCTGCGCGGCGAGCTCGTCGATCCCCGCACGCGACCGGGAATCGGCGGAGGCGTTCAAGCGGCGGCCTTCGCGCGTGGCTTGCGTTTGGTGGCCGCGGTCGCGCGTGGTTTGGTGGCCGCGGTCGCGCGTGGCTTCTTGACGACCCCGCGCGGCTTGCCGTTGGAGGAGGCACCCGCCGCCGCCAGCAGCGGCGCGAGGAACTGACCGGTGTGCGAGGCCGGCTCGGCGGCGACCTCCTCGGGCGTGCCGGCGGCGACCACGAGGCCGCCCTCCTCGCCCCCCTCGGGCCCCATGTCGATCAGGCGGTCGGCGCACTTGATCACGTCGAGGTTGTGCTCGATCACGACCACCGAGTTGCCGGCGTCGACGAGGCGTTGGAGCACCTCCAGCAGGCGCTGCACGTCGGCGAAGTGCAGGCCCGTGGTGGGCTCGTCGAGGATGTACAGCGTGCGCCCCGTCGCCACCTTGGAGAGCTCGGTAGCGAGCTTCACTCGCTGGGCCTCCCCCCCGGAGAGCGTCGTGGCGGGCTGGCCGAGGCGCACGTAGCCGAGGCCGACCGCGTTGAGCGTCTCCAGGCGCCGGCGCACCTTGGGGATGTGCTCGAAGAAATGCACGGCCTCCTCGATCGGCATGTCGAGCACGTCGGCGATCGACTTGCCCTTGAAGCGGATCTCAAGCGTCTCGCGGTTGTAGCGCTTGCCGGCGCACTGCTCGCAGGGGACGTACACGTCGGGCAGGAAGTGCATCTCGATCTTGATCTGCCCGTCGCCCTTGCACACCTCGCAGCGCCCGCCCTTGACGTTGAAGGAGAAGCGGCCGGGCTTGTAGCCGCGCGCGCGGGCCTCTTGCGTTTTGGAGAACATGTCGCGGATCACGTCGAACAGGCCGGTGTAGGTGGCGGGGTTGGAGCGCGGGGTGCGCCCGATCGGCGACTGGTCGACGGCGATGATCTTGTCGAGCTGCTCGAGGCCCTTGATCGAACGGTGGGCGCCGGCGCGAGCGCGCGCGCGGTGCAGGCGCGCGGAGAGTGCCTTGTAGAGAATCTCGTTGACGAGTGTGGACTTGCCTGAGCCGGAGACCCCGGTGACGCAGGTGAGCGTGCCGAGCGGGAAGGCGGCGTCGATGTCGCGCAGGTTGTGCTGCGAGGCGCCTTCGACCTTCACATAACCGGTGGGGGTGCGGCGCTTGGCGGGCACTGCCACCGCGAGGGTGCCGGCCAGATACTGGCCGGTAGCGGACTCGCGCACCCGCTGCACCTGCGCGGCGGTGCCCTGCGCGACGATCCGCCCGCCGTGTTCGCCGGCGCCGGGGCCGAGGTCGACGAGGTGGTCGGCGGCGCGCATCGTCTGCTCGTCGTGCTCCACCACGATCACGGTGTTGCCGAGGTCGCGCAGCCGCTCCAGCGTGGCGATCAGCTTCGAGTTATCGCGCTGGTGCAACCCGATCGAGGGCTCGTCGAGGATGTACAGCACGCCCACCAACGAGCTGCCGATCTGCGTGGCCAACCTGATCCGCTGAGCCTCCCCCCCCGAGAGCGTGGCGGAGGAGCGGTCCATCGAGAGGTAGCCGATGCCGACATTCTCCAGGAACCGCAGCCGCTCGGCGATCTCACGCAGGATCAGCCGCGCGACGTGGCGGTCGGTCTCGGAGAGCTCCACCTCCTCCAGCCACTCGATCGCACGCCGCGCGGAGAGCGCGCAGAAGTCCTCGATCCGCGTGCCACCGACGAGCACCGCCCGCGACTCCGGGCGCAGCCGCGCGCCCCCGCACGCGGGGCAGGGCCGCAGCGACATGTACTCCTCGAGTTTCTCCTTGACGCCCTCGGACTCGGTTTCGCGGTAGCGCTTTTCGAGGTTGGCGATCAGCCCGCCAAAACGGGTGGAGTAGGAGCGCCGTCTACCGAAGCGGTTGCGATAGGTGATCGCCAGCGGCTCTTTCGTCCCTTGCAGGAACAGGTCGCGGTGCTCCAGCGGAAGGTCCTCCCACGGCTCGTCGAGGTCGACGCCGTAGCTCTCGGCGAGCGCCGCGGCGACCTGGTCGTAGTAGTTGGAGAACGCAGCCGCCCGGCTCCACGGCGCGATCGCCCCCTCGGCCACCGACAGCGCGGGGTCGGGCACGAGCAGCTCGGGGTCGATTTCCATCTGCGCCCCCAGCCCGTGGCAGCGCTCGCAGGCGCCGTGGGGGGAGTTGAACGAGAAGATCCGCGGCTCCAGCTCGACCAGCGAGGGGCCGTGCTCGGGGCAGGCGAAACGCTCGGAGAAGGTGAACACCGTCCCCTCGGGGGGCATCTCGCCACTCACGATCTGCGCGCTGGCCGCGCGCGCGCCGAGCGCCCCAGTTGCATGCCGACCCTTGCCTTCGCCGGCACCCACACCACGCGTGGATGACCGGGCGACATCCTCCCCCCCTGCTTACCATCCCCGGCCGCGGCCGCTTCGACCGCGCCACTGTCCGAGGTACGAGCCCCTCCCCCGCCCCCTCTCCCAATGACCTCCACCTCCACCAGCCCATCCGCCAGACGCACGGCGGTCTCGATCGAGTCGGCGAGACGCTTGCGCACGTCGTGGCGCATGACGAGCCGGTCGACCACGACCGAGATGTCGTGCTTGTAGCGCTTGTCAAGCACGATCGACTCCTCCAGCATGCGGATGCGATCGTCGATCCGCACGCGCGCGAAGCCGTCGGCGCGCAACTCCTCCAAGAGCTTGCCGTACTCGCCCTTGCGCCCGCGCACCACGGGCGCCATCACCATGAAGCGCGCGCCCTCCGGCAGCTCCATCACCTGGTCGATGATTTGCTCCGCGGACTGCCCGACGATCGGCCGCCCGCAGATCGGGCAGTGCGGCTTGCCGACGCGCGACCACAGCAGCCGCAGGTAGTCGTAGATCTCGGTCACCGTCCCCACGGTCGAGCGGGGGTTGCGCGAAGTGGTCTTCTGGTCGATCGAGATCGCCGGCGAGAGCCCCTCGATCGAGTCCACGTCGGGCTTGTCCATCTGCCCGAGGAACTGCCGCGCGTACGCCGACAGCGACTCGACGTAGCGGCGCTGGCCCTCGGCGTAGATCGTGTCGAACGCGAGGCTCGACTTGCCCGAGCCCGACAGCCCCGTGATCACGACCAGCGCGTCGCGCGGCAGCGTCAGGGAGATGTCCTTCAGGTTGTGCTCGCGGGCGCCTGAGACGACGATCTGGTTGCTCGAGGGCATGCTCGCACATCATACGATGGCGAACAGACGTTCGTGTGGGAAGGGACTTTAAGGATTGGATGGGAGGCCGCCACGCGGCTGACCACCCGCGGCGGCACGGCCTCGGGAGCGCTACGCGGGAGCCGGGGCCTCACCCAGACGCCGTGGCACTCTCACACGAGCTTCCGCGTCGAGAGGTCGACCGTGACGGTGTCGCCGGCGAGCGGCTCGCCGTCTTTGGCCGATTTGCCGCGGGTCGGCTTGAACGCCACCGTGAGCGTCGGGGATGCGCCCGACATGTCCACGGTGAGCGTCAGGTAGCCGTAATCGAGGAGCGGTTCGACCGCCACCGCATACCCCTCCGGGAGCGTCGCTTCCGCGGCGTTGGACTTGGGCTTGGTCACGTTGTGCCCGCCGCTGCCCGCCACGATGTAGGGGATTTCCGCGCCTTCCACCGTGCGCGTGTAGCGCTGGTAGAGATGGGCGTGCCCGGAGAGCACCGCGTCCGGTCGCAGCCCGGCCGCCGCGCACGCCTTGTCGATGTCTTCCGTGAGCCCGCGCGCACCGCCGTGCTTCTCGTCGACCGACAGCGGCGGATGGTGGACAGGCGAGCAGCACCGCCCGTTCGCCCGCTTCGCGTTGTGGCTTCAGGCGCGTGAGCTCCGCCGTCAGGAATTCCAGCTGCCGTTCGTCGAGCGTCGGGTAGCGCCCGCTCTCGGAGGAGATCACGCCAGGGCCCTCCAGCACATTGGAGTAGAGGCCGACGATCGACACGAACGGGGCGTCGAGCGTGAAGTAAACGCCCGGCTGGTTCATCGCGGAGCGCACCAGCCCGCCCGAGTCCGGCGAGGGGCCGGGGGCGGCGGCGCAGAAGTTGCGCAGGAAGGCGAACAGCGATTCGGTGTTTTCGCTCTCTTCGGAGGGAAACCCGTCGTGGTTGCCGGGAATCGCGAAGATCGGGCGCGTCGTAGCCGCGGAAGGGCTCGTAGAACTGGTCGTAGTAGTACTGGTGCTCGCCGAAGCTGTACACCACGTCGCCGAGGTGGAACATGAACATCGGCCCCTCCCCTGCCGCGGCCGCCTTCAGCTCCGCCGTCATCGCGTCGGCCACGCTCGCCACGGTGCTGACGTGCGACGCTTCCGAGGGTCCCGTGTCGCCCGCCGCATGGAAGCTGATCCGCTTCGCCGCCACGCACGACGCGAGCGGCCCGGCGCCGATCACCTGCGCGAGCTGCAGGTGCGGCGGGCTCACCCGCGCCTGGGGAACCGGCTGCAGTTGTTCTTCGTGAGCCTTGTAGTACGGCGACTTGTAGTAGGCGTCGCTGGTGTTGTCCACCTGGAAGGCGCTCTCGTCTTCGCCAGGGTGGGGGTCGGCGAACAGCTGCCCTTCGGGACCCACGAGGTTCGAGCTGAGCCCCGGCACCGGCGGCGTCGTCGAGGGGGCCGGTTTCGGCGGGGCGGGGGCAGGCCCGGGCGCAGGTGCCGCGGGGGGAGCCTGGCCAGAACCCGCTTCAGCGGCGGGAGCGGCGCCAGCGGCGCCTGTGGCAGATCCGCCAGCCGGCATGGGAGCGACACCCGGGGCAGGGCCGGAGCCCGCGCCAGCCGCCGGAGCTTCAGCGGGGAGCACGGGAGCTCCGAGCGCCTGCAGCAGTTGTATGCCGTTGGGACGGCCCCAGCCGGTGCACGCATCCCACCCCGGGCCCGCTTTGTAGCTGCCGTTGTTGCCGCTGACGATGTCGACGAGGCTGTTCTTCAGGTGCGCGTACAACTGCGGGTTGCAGAACCCGAGCGGAGTCCCCGAGAGCTGGTTGAGCAGCGTGATCAGCGCCGACCACAGCGGCGCGGAGGCGCTCGTGCCGCCGACGCCGCCCAGCTGGCCGTTCGGGCTCAACACCCACATCGGCGTTTCGGGGTCGGCAAGGCTGGCGACGTCGGGCACGCCGCGTCCGGTCTTGCCGCTTTTATCGGCATTGGCGGGGACGTCGGCGGCGGCCTGCCACTCGGGGAGCGCGAACAGGCGGCTCACGCCGCCGCCCGTGGCGCCCTCTTTCTTGGCGAGGTCGTTCCACACCTTCTCCGAGGAGACCGTCCCGGTCGCGGAGTCCGCTTCCAGGCGGATGCCCCCGCAGCCCAGCACCCACGGGCTCGATGCCGGGAAGTCGACGTGCGGGGTTTTAGTTTCGGGCTCGTCGGCCGACCCTTCGTCGCCGGAGGCGCAGCAGATCGTGATCCCCTGGGCGGCGGCCTGTTCGAAGGCCCCGTTGACCAGCTTGACGGCCTGCTCGGTCCACGCGCCCTTCGTTTCGTCGTCCTCGGGGTTGCCGTAGGAGCACGAGATCACCTTCGGCTTGTTGGTGGTGTCGGCCACCGCCGCCTTGATCGCGTTCACCCACCCCTCTTCGGTGAATTCGGTGAAGTACACCGCCACGTCCGCCCCCGGCACGACCCCGCCGACCGTACAAAGGTCGAGTAGCACCTCGCCGGTGGCGTCGCTCGCTTCGCTGCCGTCCCCGGGGTCGTTGCCCGGACCCTGCACGACCACGTTGGTGAGCTTCGGCGCCGCCTGTTTGAGGGTGTCGGTGAAGTAGCCTTCGAGCGCGCTCGGCTCGTATCCGCCCTTGGTGCCTTCGCCGTTGAAGGCGAGCACCGCCACGCACTGCCCGGCGCCGTCGCCGGCGGGAAAGTCGAACAGCTTCGCGAGCATCGGTGGCGTGTACGCGTTGGCGGGCGGTTCGCCACCCGCTTCGGCTTCGGCGGACCGCTTGGAGACGTGCGGGCGGGTGCGCACCATCCTGCGGTTGTCCAACCCCAGCACGCCCTCCACCACGCCCGCCAGCTCGGCGGGAAGCAGCACCTCGCCCTTGTAGGAGCGGTAGGTGCCTCCCTCGGGGTGCCTGTAGTGGCGCAGCTCCACACCGAACGCCTCGCCCATCTGCTTGGCGGTGCCCGCCACCCGCACCAGGCGCTTGGCGATGCTCCGCTCCACCACTTTCAATTTGTGCGCTTCGGCGAACGCCACGACCGCATCGAGGTCGGACGGGGCGGCGCCGAACGCCGCGACCGCTTCCTCCGGGCGCAGGTAGGAGCGCGCGCGGGGGGCGAGACGACCTAGCTCGTGCGCCGTCGGGGCGGGCGTGCCCTGCGGGTCGCGCTGGACGTAGATCGTGACGGTCAGCCGCGCGCCCGGCTTCACCGGCTCGATCGCTCGGGTGGTCGGCCGGCTGCTGCCGCGGAGACGGAAGTGCTTGCTCACGTGGACCTCCAGTTGTCGCGAAGCTGGAATGGGCCACCCATCAGAAGCTTGCGCTTCCCCCACGATGGCTTCCGCCGATGGTACAGAAGACCGTTGGCTAAATGGATTCTTTTGGTGAAGATTTACGAGAGGGGCGGATCAGTCGCCGAGACCCTCGAACAGCGATGCAACGTCGAGGTCGGTCACACCCTCGGCGGGCGACGGAACCGTGGCGCCGAGTCCGTAGATCTCACAGTGGCTGTAACCCTTGGGCCCGGGGTCGGTGCGTACCTCAACCGTGCGGCCGGGGACGTCGACGAGCCAGTACAAGGGCACCGGCGCTCCCGCATACAAGATGGCCTTCTCACCGCGGTCCTCCTTGTGCGAACTCACCGCGACCTCGACGGCGAGCATCGCAGTACGCGGATGGCGACCGCGAGGAGGCTGCCTCTCGGTGAGAACCAGGTCTGGTTCAGGCAGCGCGCCCCACCTGGCTTCCAGCGGCAGCTGCACGCCCAGCCACCCTCGGGCAGCCGCCAAATAACGCGTCAGGCGCCTGATCACCTCGGCGTGGTCCGGACCGTGAGGGCTCACCTCGACCAGCAGCCCTTCCAGCAGTTCGATCCGCTGGCCGTCCAGCACACCCGAAGCGACCATCCGTTCGTAGGTCCCCACGTCGAGCCGATGAATCGCGTCCTCGCGGTGGGGCCACTTGTTGACAAGCAGCCCGTCCAGCAACTCAACCTCCACGCCTTCCAGCGCGCCCGCATCCACCAGTCGCATGTACGTCCCGACGTCCATCCGGTAGAGCGGGAGCGAGCAGTCGGCGGGAGCGATACGCGCAGCCTGTGTTGCCATCGGTTCATTGTGGCAGGCGAGGATACGGACCGATGGCGAGGTTTCAGTGCGGGGGCGCAGGCCGAGGTCTCGATGGTCCGACCGCCGCAACCTACCGCTCTACGCTGACCCGGCCAGGGTCCGCCCCAAGGCCGCCCTGTGCCGCCGCGGATCCTTCCGCGATCGGCCGCTACGACTCGAGCTCGCCGTCGTAGAGCGCGAACACCGCGCCCTGCGGGTCGGCGACGACCGCGATTTTCGCGATCGAGATGTCGATCGGACCGGCGTGCACGGCGCCGCCGAGCTTACTCACCTTCGGCGAGCGCGGCGTCGAGATCCTCCACGCCGAAGTACGCCAGCCAGAACGGCGGGGCCCCGGGGGTGGCCGCGCGCATGCCGCCGGCGTTGGCGTCCCCGTTCTTGATCGACAGATACGGTTCGGGGCTGCCCTCGAAGGGGGCAACGGTCCAGCCGAAGAGGCCGCTGTAGAAGGCGCTGGCAGCATCGAGGTCGGTGGTTCCGAGCTCGTCCACACCAGTGCCCCCGGCGCGTTGACGAGCGCCGCGCCGAAGTGCGCTTTTGGCTCCCACAGCTCGAAGTGAGCGCCCTGCGGATCCTGGATCACCGCCATGCGCCCTACGTCCATCACGTCGAACGGCGGCGCATGCACCGTGGCGCCGAGCTCCTTCGCGCGCTCCGCGGTCGCATCGGCGCTCTCCACAGAGATGTAGGAGTTCCACAGCGGTGGCGCGCCCGACTCGCGCTGCTGGTCGGGCTGCGTCGCGATCGCCGCGACGGGCTTGCCGTCGCGCTGCATCATCGAGTAGACGTAGTCGCCGTCGCCGATCGGGCGATCGTCGGCCACCCAGCCGAGCAGCCCCCCGTAGAACTCCTTCGCCTCCGCCTGGTCGGTGGTGGTCAGTTCCGTCCAGCAGAAGGTGCCGGGGGTGTAGCTGCTGCGCTCGCCCATTGATGGCACGGTAGCGCAGATCGCGACGAGATGATGTGAAGGGGTTGAGTACCACTCTGATCTGACCCGGCTTTCTCGGAGTCGGTGCTCTGGAATCAGGCGGCGATCTCTTGTTGTTGGTGTTGGTTCTCGTATTCGCTGGGTGTGAGCATGTTCAGAGCGCTGTGGCGTCTGCGGGTGTTGTGCCAGATCTCGATGTAGTCATGGATCGCAGCGGCGAGTTCGACACGTGTCTTCCATCTTCTGCGGTTGAGCAGCTCGACCTGCATGCGGGCCCAGAACGCCTCGACCATCGCATTGTCGAACGGGGCGCCGACAGCACCCACGGACGGCGCGAGGCCGGCCTCTGTGACCTTCTGGCTGAACACCCAGGAAGCGAACTGCACCCCCTGATCGGAATGTATGATCCCGCCCTCTCTCGGTGCTCTGCGGTTCAACGCCATGCCGAGCGCGTTCGTGACTAGCAGCCCGGTCTGGCGGCTGTCGATCGACCAGCCAACGACCATGCGTGAGAACGCGTCGATGACCGCGCAGCAGTAGATCTTGCCCTCGCGGGTGGGGTGCTCGGTGATGTCTGTCATCCACAGCCGGTCAGGCCCCTCAGCAGTGAAGCGTCGACGCACCAGATCCAGCGAGCTCGACTTGCCGACCATCGCACCCCGCGGCAGCCGGCGCCTCGGTAGCCCATAGATCCCCAGGCGTCTCATCAGCAGATGCACCTGCTCCTTGCCGACGTGGATCCCACGGCCGTACCTCAGCTCGGCGGTCACACGCAGCGTCCCGTAGGTGCCGCCAGAGTCCTTGTGCACCTGTGCGATCTCACCAGCAAGCCAAGCATGTCTCAGTGTCCGGGCGGATGGTGGACGTACCTTCCAGTCGTAGTAGCCAGAGACCGACACGCCGAGCATCAAGCAGGCCCGCTGCACGTCAAACCCCTGCCCGGTCAGGGAGGCGATCACCGGGAAGAGGCTTTTGGGGGCAGGTTCTGCTCCAGGAACACCTCATTGACCTTCCGGGAGACCGCGAGTTCAGTCTCGAGCTGGCGGATACGCCTCTTAGCGGCCGCGAGCTCCATCTGCCCCTCGGTACTCAGCCCAGGCGCCTCACCGCGGTCGATGCGCTCCTGCTTCAGCCAGCCATAGATCACAGCCTCGCTCATCCCAAACGTCTCGGCGAGCTGCGCGACCCGCGTCCCGGAGCGAGCGAGCTCGACAACCTGTTTGCGCACCTCGACTGGATACCTGCTGGGCATTGCTTCCTCCTCGCTGAACGCCGGAGGATTCCAGAAACACAACTCCGCTAAACCCGGGGCAGATCACTCACTCCGCCGAGACGAGCACACCTCACTCCGCCGGGACGAGCACACCTAGGGAGAAGTGTGCGTGCCGACCCAGCGTGATCGGCCCGCTGAGCGGCTCGGCGAAGGTGATCCACAGGTCATGTGGGCGGGGCGGCGGCTCGCCGCGTCCGTGCCCTCTGCTGCGCTGCAGGTGAGCGCCGCCGGCGATCCGCGGCACGCAGTGGACACTCTCGGGATTCGGCAGCCCGCGGAACTCCACCAGCTCGCGGCGAACCTGCCCCTCGACGGAGTTGTGCCCGCGCGGCTTGACGTGGTTGAAGGGCAGATACGGCGTGAGTGTCCGCCAAATACGTGCGCGGGTGAATGCCGGATGCCGCTCTGTGCGCTCCAACGGGATGTGTCCTCCGCGGTGGCGCAGGTACAGTCGCGAGACGACCTCACGCTCCTCCGCGGTGAGTCCGAGTGGCGCCCACACCGCGATCAGCTCGATCCTCGACCCACCGTCGGAGGAGCCCACAAGGACGTGCTTGTGAAGGTGCTGCTTGGGGCCGCGCAGCGGCGCGCCCCCCTCCCCACGGCCGCTGAGGACCGAGGGGATCGCGTCGGCGCCGAACCGTCGGCCCGCGAGCGCGAGCACGGCGATATGGATCGACTCGGCGATCCGCAACGCCTCGCCCAGCGGCGGCGCCGCGGCAGCGGCCGCGAGCCGCCACAGGACGGGAGCAGGATCGCGAAGCGCGCCTGCGGATGAAGTGGCCGCGGAGCACGACGTACCCATCCGCGCACGCTCCGCCGCGTCGGCCACGGGCATCCGCTCAGCGGCCACGACGCGCCCGCTCGCGCACGATCAGGTCGGGGGCCCCGAAGCTCCCGTACCCGCCCTGGTCGGTGCGGCGGATGGAGACCGCAGCAGTCGATGTACGCCGAGCGCCCGCCGCTCTGCATCGCTCATCGCCGCGAGGTCCCCGCGGCCGATGAGGGCATGCACCACATCCGCGGTCAACCCCACACTCCACAGCGGCCATGTGAAAGCGCCCTCCTTCCAGCCACGCTCACAACCGGTGGTGAGGAGTCGCCCGCGACTCGTGAGCACCGGGAAGAAGCGCAACCCGAGGAACCCGAGCCAATCCGCGCCAGGGACGCCCGCGGGCGTCTTGTCCTTCGTCGGCGCGATCGCGCGGTAGGCGTGTAGCTTCTCGCCACGAACATCCCACCCGAGGCTGGACAGCTTCGACTCGTATCGCCACGGTCCGCCGAGCGCCTCGCGCAGATCCTCGGGGCCGATCGCGGATCGCAGCTCACGCACCTTCGCGAGGAACCTCTGGTTGCCTGCGGTGAAATGGAAGTGCGTCGGCTTCGCATCGCCCTTGCCCGCGAGCGCCCCCTCCGACACGAGCCCCGCGAGCAGGTCGACATCGGCGCGATCGTCGACCGACATCGGCTCCGCGACCGCCCCGATCCAGGCGGGAAGCTCGGACTCGGCCCGTGGCTTGAGATCGTCGAGCGGCCTGCCCTCGGGGCCCCAGACGAGGATCGGCGAATGCTCCCAGCGGGCACGGTCTCGATCGCAGAGGGCCATGAGGTGATCGAGGTCGCGGGGGCCGGTTATGACCGCGTGGGGCTCGATCGAGTCGGTGAAGCGCAGGGTCGGACACTGCTCAGAGAGCTGGCGCGAGACGACGTCGAGGGCGCCGAGCGCCGCGAATAGCCCGCGGGGATTGCGCCCGCGCAGCGGGCGCAGCTCGATCTCGCTCGTCCCCCGCAGCTTCACCTCGCCACTCATCCTCGTCCGACCTCGCGCAGCGACTCGGCCTCGCTCTGGCAGTGGTCGGCGAGACGCAGGGTCGTCTCGAGCCACGCCAACCCATACCACCCATAGCGACGAACGAGCCTCCAGAAGCGCTCGGCGACGCCGGAATCGACGCATTCGAGGCGGTGATCGCTCGATGCGTGAAGGGTTTTGCTTTTCACCTTGTGGGCAACCTGCCGCGACTCCTCGTCGCGAACGAGCGGAGCGAAGGGCCGGCAGAACCCGTGATGGCTTGCGATCAGATGCAGGACGAGCTCCCAGTCGTGCGCCAGCGCGGCCACCCACAGCGCCCCCTCGCACATCGCGGTGCTCGTGAGCTCGTGTCGGGCACCCAGCGGATAACCGCTGCGCTCTCGAGCCGCGGCCCGCGCGCTGCGGTCGTAGAACGGAGTCGCGGACTTCGCGAGCGCACCGCTCGACCCTCCGAGCGCAACTTCGTCGCCTCCATGCAGCCACACTTGAAAGCGTGCGTCGGCCTTGCCGAGATCGTGCAGACGCGCGGCGAGACGCAGGTCGCCGGCGAGCGCGGGCGGCAGACCGGCGCGTTCGGCGAACAGGCCCACCCACCGTTCGACGCCGAGCAGGTGCCGATCGAGGGTCACCTCCTCGCAAGCGCCGGTGAACGACGCCGCGTCGCTGTCCCCCTCAGCGTCGAGGGGCAGCGGAGCCACGGCCGCTATCGGTCTCCCCGATTCGTCCCCTTTGGGGAGTGGCACGGTGATGAGTAACGACGCCACGACCGCGCCTCCCGCGGCCACCTCCGGTCCTCCAATCAGTTGAACCCTGCGAGCGGGCGCCCGCGAGGCGCGCACCTCGCTGAGGAGTTCACCCAGCCCGAACGTCGCCGCGCCCGACCCCGGCGGACGCCCATTCGATCCGCCCTCAGGCACGGCGAGGCCATCGAGCAAGGACGCCTGCTCGCCATGGACAGGCATCAATTGCTCTTCGAGCCAGGCATCGACGATCCGCTGCCGCTCGCGCGCGCTCGCCGCGGCGTACTCCTCTGGATCCGGAAAGCGCGCACCCGGCCACAGCGCGGGCACGAGCCTGAGCACCGCGAGCCGGCGTTGCGCGGCCACCGCGGCGGTCGCCACATCCTCGACCGGGTCGTGCGAGTCGGCGCCCACGACGCGCGCGCGAGCCCGCCGTAGGTGGACGGCACGACGACGACGTCGCCGGGCCGGAGCTGCCATGCGCGGGCGACCGCGCTCTCACTTCCCGCCCAGCGCACCGCGGGCCGCTTGCCGTCCAGGAGCGGCTCCTCGCCATCCGCGACCTCGACCCCCTCCACGTCCGCGAGGTCCCCGGGAGCACCGTCGGACAGCCAGCGCCTCACAACGGCGAGGGACAGCGTTAGCGCCTCGCCCGACACGGGCGCGCACGCCTGGACCCGCTCCACCGCGATCGATGGAGCGTCCCGCAGCAGCTTCTCGGTGAGGTCCGCGCGCCACACGACATGCACCTCGGCGGCGGGCTCCTCGATGCCGTGCAACCAGAGCCCGACCTCGGGCTCGATCGCCGGCCCCGGGCTCGTCTGGACCAGGGCGTCGAGATGCGCGGGAAGCAGCCTGGGCGCGCGACGGTGCGGGGGGCTCAGGCGAGCGAGCTGCTCGCCATCGGGAACGGCGAGCGCGGTGATCCCGAAGTTCACCTCCTCGAGGGTCTCGAGCCAGCGCCAGGTCGCGGCGAGCGCGCCCGTACACGGGGTCCTCCACTGTCTCGGTGAGCAGCGGCCGGCGGGCGAGAATCACGCTGCTCGCCGGCTCGCCGCCGGCGGCCGTCGCCCGTCGCGATCGACGCGCCCGAAGCGCTGGCGAGGGCATCGAGGCTCGCGCACTCGCTCACGAGCCCGTCGAGGTCGAAGTAGCTCCAGCCTCGATGCACTGCGTGGCGACCACGATCAGCCTGCGGTCCTCCGCGCGGCGCTCACGGCCGATGCTCAGGCGCGCGCGGTGGGCCTGCACGATCCGATCGCGCTCGAATGGGCGCATACGCCCGGTGAGCAGCAGGATGTCGGCGTCCAGCGCGTCGGTTCGCCTCGAGCGCGTGGCGGCGTCTAGCAGCTCCGCGGCGATCCGAGCGGTGTTCACCCGATTCACGACGACCCCGAGCGTCCGAACCCGTTCGTTTGCGAGCAGTCCGAGCGTCTCGCGTACGCAGCGCTCCGCGAACGCACGATCGGCCTTCACCGGATTCGCGGGCAGGTCGACCGCGACCAGCGTGGCAGGCTTCGCCGCGGCCAGCCGCCTGCGCAACACCGGGTGCGAGTCGGGATTGAGGGGGTGCCGTGGAAAGCGCGCCCCGCCCGCCGCGCCCGTCGGCGTGGCGGACAGCTCGACGACCTGCCAGCGCTGGCGTCCGATCGCCTGTGGGTGTTCCGGGTGCGTGGCCCATCCTCGGTAGTCGCCGACCGCCGCGAGCGTTTCGGCGAAAGGGCGCGCGAGATGCACCTCATCGAGCAGGAACAGGCAGTCGTGCGCGAGCAGCCCCGCATGCACCGGGCGCATCGCCGCGCTGACCCCGTAGCCGCGAAACAGTAGCCGCGAGCCGACTTGGTCGACCGTCGAGGAGATCAGGGCGGGCACGTCGGGCCGGCCCGCCCAGACCTCCTCGCGCACGATCCCGCCGCGCAGCACGCTCCTCACCAGCGGCGGGTCGGTGTCGGCGCCTGCGAACAGGTGCCGCAGACGCGCAGCGGTCGCCCACAGAACACCTTCGGTCGCGGCCCCGAGACGCAGCGTGATGTGACTCCCGCGATCGTCCGCCTGGTCGACGACCACCCGCCGGTCCACCACGAGGACAATCCGCCGCGGCATCCATCGTTCCTGCGGAGGACGCTCGGCGTCGAGCGCTTGCAGGAAGATCGCGATCTCGAGCAGGCTGGTCTTGCCCGTACCCGTCGGGAGGTCTACGAGGTCCGGCCAGCGGCGCTCCTTGGCGAGCTGAGCCACGAGCTGTTTTTGCCACGGGAACGGGCTGGGGTCATCGCGCGCGCCCGTACCCCAGAGCGCCGTGAAGAACGCGGGGAAGTTGCTGACGGCGAGGGCTGGCAGCTCAGCCATCGGGTCCTGAGGCTCGCAGCGGCAGGCACAGCCCCTGGCCGACGTAGCGTCCCGCCCCGAGCAGCAGCGGACCGACGATCGGCTCGGCGAAGCGCAGATGCGCGTGGACCAGCGCGCGCCGGGGGCCGCCGTTGGGCGTTTGGAACACGGGGAACGCGCGCACCGGCGGGACGGCGCTCACCGCCGCGTCGAGCCGCACGAGGACTTCCGCCGGCGCGGGCAACCCGATGTGCTCGCAGGCGCGCGCGATCGTGGCGCGCGCGCCGCCGTCGGCGGCCGATTGCCGCTGCGGATCGCGGGCTCGCAGATCGCCCGGGAAGCGGTCGAGCGCGAGCGGTGTGACCGTTGCCCACTCGGTGCTCTGCAGACACCACGTCTGCGGGCGCAGGGTTCCCAGCACGTCGAGGCCGTCGCCACGTGCGAGCCGTATGCGCCGCGAGCCGAGGCAGACCTCACAGTCGGACTCCTGCTTCCAGCGCGCGATCACGCGCAGCAGCGCGTGGCGCCCCTCGGCTGCGACCTCCACGGGCAGGATGACCGCGACGCCGCGCACGAGGCTGTCGGCGTAGCGGTGGCCAACGAACGGGAGCGGCACGATCGCGGCGTGGGGGCGGCGGCTCGGCTTGCCGAGATTGCCGTCGCTGCACGGCCCGCGGCCGCTCAGGAGCTCGGGTACATCGTCGCCGGCGTGTTCGATGAACGCGGCGCGCAGCGCGCGTGCAAGCGGGAGGCTCGCGCGGATCGAGACCGGGGTGGCGTCGCTGTCGAGCACGAACACGATCCAACGCCGCGAGAAGACGGGGCCGGGAGCCGCTGCCGCGGCGGGCGATACCCGGGTGTAAGGTTGCATCGCGGCGGGCAGTGTGCGCAGCTCGATGCCTTCGTGAACGGCGAACTCCTCCTCCAAGAGCTCGAACTGCCCCGGGCCGGGGACGCGGATGACGAGTTCGCCGTCGGCGTCGGGCGCGAGCGTGGGCGTTGGTGCGTCCTTGGTGACTGCGCAGCTCACGAGCGACGAGGAGTGCCCAAGACGCCCGATCCGCGCAAGCAGACCGTCCAGGGTTGCGCGCTGCGCCGACGTGGGCTCGGCATCGGGCCATGTGAACACCACGCGGGGCTCGGACGGCGTGACACTCGGAAACGTGCGTCCCTGTCGAACGCGCTCAGCGGGCAGCACCTCGATCGCGGCCGCGGGCAGCGCCCGGCGGCCGGAGGCGCGCCCGATGCTCGGTCCCGCGGGGGGATCGTTGACAGGCACGAAGTGCGTGACCACTGTGCGCTGGGAGACATCCCCGCTCGGACTGCAGGCGATCGTTGGCGCCGCCAGCCGCTCCAGCCACTCGAGCACCTCTGGCTCGGCGCAGTCGGCTCCATCCTCCTGCGCCCACGCGGCGACCGCGGCCGAGAAGAGGCGCGCGAGGTGCGGCGGCCACTCCCCGCGATTGCGGTCGTTGAAGCGCGTGGCGACGTACCGCCCGGTAAGCAGCTCGACCTCGATCGAGAGATCACGATGCGCTCGCGGTCGCGGCGATCTGCTGGCTGTTGCGGATGAGCTGAACAAGGCCGTCGCATGGATGCAGCACAACCTCCTCGAGCTCCCACTCCAACCCGACCTTGGCAGCCTTTCACGCGCGCTCTCGAGCAGAGCGAGAGCACCGGCGCGATCGAGCGTGAACGGGCGCGAGGCCTTCGAGCCGCGATAGATCAGCTCGAACGACAGATCCTCGCTCGCGTACAGCACGCAGCGCGAGCGCAGGTCGAAGCCCTCCTCGAACGCGAGGACCGTCGCCGCGAGGCCGAGCGCGGCGAGCGTCGCATGCCCGGCCGCTTCGACCGACCGCCGGCGAGCATCGGGCACAGGCGTGCCGGACGTGGTGAGCGGAAAGCGCAGGCGCCGGAGTTGCACGAATGAGAGCACCGTGGTCGCATGGATCCGATCGGCGGTGACGCCGCCGGCGCGCTCGTCGATGCTGGGGGCGATGTTGCCGTGATTGATCTGAGAGGGCCGACCGCGCTCGCCCTCGCCATTGCCTGCGAGCAGCTTCGGCTCGTCCTTCTCGATCAACGCCTCGCTCGGGTCCAGTGTCCATGCGCCGTCTTCGGCCTCGTATACGGGACCCGCGCGCTCTCGATCGCAAGCGGGTCGATCCGCGACGATGTCTTCTTGCCGCGCACCACCCTTGTGGCCACGATCTCCGACGTGAGCGCGCGCTCGTACTTGGCGCCCCGCCCGCCGCGCGGCCCGGTGGAGTCCCATCCGCCGAAGATGAGTGTATGCGGGGCATAGCGAAACAGCGCAGCGGCGTTGCGCGACGACGCCTCCGTGAGAGACGCACCGATGTCGGTAAGCGGGAACCGCATGTCGTCGAGCAGGCTGTCGCGCAGAATCGCATCGAAGATGCGGTGCGGGGCCTCCAGCGAGCTGATGCGGTCGAGTCCCTCGACGCCGTCAGCCTCGCGGAAATCGACGGTCACCAGCGGGATCTTCATCTCACCACAGCGATGCGCCTCGAGCAGCGCGGCCTCGAAGTGATTCGCCTGGGATTGCACCGAATCGAGCACCGCCGCCTCGACGGTCTCCCCCGCGACCCGGCGCCGTTCGAGCGCGTACGCGGTCTCCGCGTTTTTCGCCACGCTGTAGGTCGGAGGAAAGACCTTGTCGTCCGGGCCGCCGAGCGGTTCCAGCGGCGTGCGCGCCCGTACGCCGACGCCGGCTCCCGCCACCGCCTCGAGGAGATCTTTGTAGCTCAGGGTCATGTGCAAGCCTCCATCGCGTATTGGTTGCGTTCACGTTGAGCCGGCCTGTGAGCGCCCGGCCGACCGATAAAAGAATTCCCTGTGCCTTGACTATTTCCTTCTGCTGAATACAATGAAGATCTCGTCCTAGTGCTGGTGGTCCTCGGCCCCCGACTGGTAAGGGACGAGGCCCAGCGGCGCATCGCTCCTTGACAACTCCATAACGAGCAGGGCAGGGCTCGGCGCAGCCGCGATCACGATGTTCCGGGGACGTAATTACCCAGGCTCCATTGAAGGGCGACCCAGCCGCCGAGATCGCTGATGACTCCGCCGCCGGACACCGGGAAACCACTTCCCGGCCCCATTGAAGGACCACCAACCGCTGGCATCTCATCACGACCGCGCTGTCACCGGGGAGTAATTCCCGGCCCTGTTGAAGCATTGTTTTCAGCCAGCCAATCAGCCACATTCATCGCCAGTCACCGGGACAATAAGTTCCGGCTCCGTTGAAGCCACGCCTCGTCGATGCAGAAGAACCACCGGCCGGCCGGCCTCACCGGGGTGACATCCCGGCCCCGTTGAAGCCTGCGCGCCGCGATACAGGCCGCAAGTCATCGTAGAACCCTCACCGGGGTGACTACACCCCGGCCTCGTTGAAGCTAGGCGAATTCGGGTGTGTAAGCGATCGCGGTTCCAGATGCTCACCGGGATGGTGACATCCCGGCTTCACTGTCTTCTGGTGCTGCTTCTGGCCCCTCACCGGGATGGTAACATCACGGCTTCGTTGAAGCTATTCGCTCGTTGAGATCCCGCCAGTAGGGCTGGCGACCTCACCGGGATGGTGACATCCCGGCCTCGTTGAAGTATGCTCGCCGATGAAGAGCCTCACCTAGCCGGGCTCCTCTCCCGGGTAACTACATTCCGGCGTCGCCAGAGACCCCGAAAGCTAGATAGCCCTCGACCTGGAAATGATCCCTCACCGGGATGGTGACATCCCGGCTTCGTTGAAGGACAGGCGTTCCTGGTGCCGGCAAGACGAGCGGCACTGTCTCACCGGATGTCACCATCCCGGCCTCGTTGAAGCCTAGACGGTCAGGCGAATACGATCTATGTCGTCGCCCTCACCGGGATGCACGTCCCGGCTTCGTTTGGACTTAGGCAACTCGGCTGATCAGAAGCGGCTGAAAGACCCTGAACACTTTGGACGTCGTCACAGTCCCAGCGCGTTGCAGTAGCCCGGAGGTCACTGCCGGTCTTTGATTGAAGCTAGGTACCAGCCCCATCGACTCGCGCTTCAGTCCACGCGCAGCACGGCCTTGCCTGCGATGCGACGCTCCAGCAGCGCGGTGATCGCGTCCGCGGCGTCGTGCCAGGAGGCCTCGTGGTCGACCGAGCAGTCGAGCGCGCCCTCGGCCACAAGCCCAGCCAGCCGACCGAGGTCCCGCGCGCCGGAGCGACTGTGGGCAAGCTCGACGAACAGCAACAGCCCGTACAGCCGTGCGCAGGGCGCACGGCCGAACAGCCCGCGCGTGGGAAAGGAGGTCGGCTCCGCGGGGTTGGAGGCCGCGAAGGAGACAATGGTGCCCCCAGCGGCGACACGCTGCAGCGCCCCCCCGAGCGTGGCGCCGCCGACCGCCTCGACGATCGCGTCGAACTCCTCGCCGGTGGGCTCCAGCTCAGGGAGGATCTCGTCTGCGCCGAGCTCGCTCAGGCCCCGTGCCCGCTCGGCGCTGGAGGAGACCGCGGTGACATGGGCGCCGGCGCGCTTGGCCAGCTGCACCGCAAACCGTCCCACGCCGCCACTCGCGCCGGTGATCAGCACGCGCCGCCCCAGCACCGAGCCGGCGATGTCGAGCGCCTTCAGCGCGGTCAGCCCCGCCACCGGCAGCGCCGCGGCCTGTGCGTCGGTGACCGCGTCGGGCAGCGCGCACAGCGTCTCGGTGGGCACGGCAACCAGTTGCGCCCACGCACCGGCGGACACCAGGCCGACGACCCGCGCTCCAACCGCTGGACCAGAACCGTCGGCCGCCGGGATCTCGACCACCCCCGCGAGATCCCACCCGGTGAGCTGACCGTCGTCCATATCCGCCAGCCGCCGCGACTCGCCGCGGTTGAGCGAGAAGGCGCGCACTCGCACGAGCGCCTCGTTGGGGAGCGGCACGGGGTCGGGGACCTCGCGCAGTTGCACACTCGCGGGGGCACCGGGAGCTGCCGTAAGCGCAATCACGGCTCGATCCTAGCGGCGAGCACTCTCCCGGGTGCCGCGCGCCTCGTCAACACGCTGCCCTCCCAACAGCAGCGCGGAGCGGTGCCCCAGCGGCCTACAACACCGCAGCCGAGGAGGCGCAGCCGGGAGCGGGATATTGCTCCATCAGATCCTGCACCTCGGCCTTGACGCGGGCGAGCAGCTCGCTCTCGCCGTCGCGCACCGCGCCGACGACCTCGTCGAACCAGCGCGCGATCTCCCCCATGTGCTCGGAGCCCAACCCGCGGGTGGTCGCCGCCGGGGTACCGATCCGCACCCCAGAGGGGTCGAACGGCTTGCGCGGATCGAACGGGATCGCGTTCGCGTTGGTGACGATCCCCGCCTGGCTCAACGCGCTCGAGGCCTCCTTGCCGCTCACTCCCTTGGAGGTCATGTCGATCAGGATCAGGTGGTTGTCGGTGCCGCCGGAGATCAGCGTGAAGCCGCGCTCCGCGAGCGCCGCGGCGAGCACTTTGGCGTTGGCGACGACCGCGTGCGCGTAGTCGCCGAAGGCCGGCGTCGCGGCTTCGCCGAGCGCGGCGGCGATCGCGGCCGTCTGCTGCTGATGAGGCCCGCCCTGCAGCCCCGGGAAGACCGCTTTGTCCAACGCCTTCGCGTGCTGCTCGCGGCACATCAGGATCGCCCCTCGCGGCCCGCGCAGCGTCTTGTGCGTGGTCGTCATCACCACGTCGGCATGTGGCACCGGCGAGGGGTGGGCGCCACCGGCGATCAGCCCCGCGAGATGCGAGACGTCGGCAACCATCAGCGCGTCGACCTCCCTCGCGATCGCGGCAAAGGCCTCGAAGTCGATCGTACGCGGCACCGCCGTGCCGCCGCAGAAGAGGAGCTTCGGACGGTGCTCGAGCGCGAGCTCCCGCACCTCGTCCATATCCACGCGACCGGTGTCGCGACGCACGCCGTAGTGAACGGCGTTGAACCAGATGCCCGTGGCCGACACTCCCCAGCCGTGCGTGAGGTGCCCGCCTGCCGGCAGCGAGAGCCCCATCACCGTCTCCCCCGGCTTCGCAAACGCCAGGTAGATCGCCAGATTGGCGGGCGACCCCGAATAGGGCTGCACGTTGACGTGCTCGGCGCCGAACAGCTCGAGCGCCCTCGCCTGCGCCAGACGCTCGATCTCGTCGATGACCTCGTTGCCCTCGTAGTAGCGCTTGCCCGGGTATCCCTCGGCGTACTTGTTCACGAGCACCGTGCCGTTGGCCTCGAGCACGGCAGGCGAGCAGTAGTTCTCGGAAGGGATCAGGCAGAGCGACTCGGCCTGACGGCGCTCCTCGCGGACGATCAACCGGGCGAGGTCTGGATCGGAGTCTTCGAGGACGGCGAGCATCGGCCCATTCTACTGCGGCCGTCTGACTGTACTGATGACCCTTCCCCCGCGGGCCGGGACGGTGGTTATGCGCCGCGTGCGTACCGCCCGCTCGGGCTTCTGAGTGGGCGCGCGCAGCTCGACGCGTTCGAGCACCGTGCGCAGGATCGTCTTCATCTCCATGCGCGCGAAGCTCGCGCCGATGCAGCGGCGCGTCCCCCCACCGAATGGGATCAGCGCATACGACGGCGGCGGCTGACCGAGGAACCGCTCGGGACGAAACCGCTCGGCATCCGGGAACGCCTTGGATCGGTGCGCCGAGATGATCGTCACGCTGACGGTCGTCCCTGCGGGGAGCAGATAGCCGCCGAGCTCCAGCGGAGCGGTCAGTTGACGCCATACGGCGTCGAGCGGAGGACGCACGCGCAGCGTCTCGTTGATGACCGCGTCCAGATAAGCATCGCCGTCGCTGTCGCCGCCGGCGAGCTCGCGCTCGAGGCGTGCCAGCACCGCGGGGTGGCGCAGCAGCCGCTCAAAGCACCACGCGAGCGCGGTCGCGGTGGTCTCCTGCCCGGCGATCAGCAGCGTCACCAACTGGTCGCGGAGTTCCTCATCGGCGAGCGGCTCACCGTTCTCATCACGCGCCGCCATCAGTCCCGCGAGGATGTCCTCGCGCCCGTCGGGGTCGCGGCGATGCGCGGCGATCTCCTCATAGAGCAGCGTCTCGGCCTCCCGGCGCGCCCGTACCCACGACAACCGAGCGCCGATCCACCCATCGGCCAGCCGCGGATTGCGCGCCTCGACCGCGAACGCGAGCGCGCTCGCCCCCGCCATCTTCGGCAGCAGCTTTCGTAGACGAGCCATCCGCACCGGGTCGCGCACCCCGATCACCGCCCGCAGGATCACCTCCAACGCGATCGCCTGCATCCGCGGATAGATCGAGAACTCCTCCCCGACCGGCCACCGCTGCACCTCGGCCGTCGCAAGCTCCTCGATGAGCTGCCCGTAACGGCGCACCGCCTCGCCGTGGAACGGGGGCGAGAGCAGCCGGCGCATCCTCACATGACGCTCTCCGTCAAGCACCAGCAGAGAACTGGGAGCGACCCGACCAAGCACACGCGCATTCGCCTCGCCCGCGTGCAACACGTCGCTGTCGCCCGTGAACACCTCCTTGACCAGATCCGGGTCCCACACCGAGACGACCTCGCCAAGCCCCAGCACCCGAACCGTTACCGGCGAAACGAGCCGCCGGTGGCCCCGCCGTACCCACCGCTCCATGAACCACAGCAATGCAACTGTCTGCACAATCGACGGCCAGCCCGTACCAGGTGGGAGACCCGGCGTGAGAGTCGAGCCGCCGGATTGCGACGTGGCCGGGTCCAGCACGGAAACGCTTGACTGCTCAGGCATGCCTCTCTCCTGGCTGGGGTGCTTTTCGTCAGTTGTGCGCCGCTGGCAACAATTCCGCGACTCGGGACAGCGTAGCACGACTTTGTAACAAGTTGCAACTTGTTACAAAGTCGTGGGCCGCGCCTCACGTATCGCCCCTCCAATCGGGCGTGCTGCCCATGAGTTGCCCTGCTGAAGACGGTAGGTTGCACTGGCATGGTGCCTCCGAACCTACGCGCCGGCCGCGTGACATTGCGGCCGTTGGAAGACGGCGAGGTTGACCAGCTCGCGGCGATGCTGACGCTCCCCGGCGTGCGCGAGTGGTGGGGTTCGCTCGACGATCCCGAGTACACACGCGAGGGTCTCGACAACGATGGCGCCGCGTTTGCGATCGAGATCGACGGTGCACTGGCGGGGTGGCTTGGATACAACGAGGAGACCGATCCCGACCACCGCTACGCCAGCCTCGACATCTTTCTGGCGCCCAAACATCAAGGCCAAGGACTGGGACCCACTGCGCTGCGGCTCGCCGCCGAATGGCTCTTCAGCCAGCGCGAGCACCATCGCCTCACGATCGACCCGGCGTGTGAGAACGAGCGCGCAATTCGTGCATATACAGCGGTCGGTTTTCGCCCAGTAGGGACAATGCGCCGCTACGAGCGCGGCGCGGACGGCCGCTGGCACGACAACCTTCTCATGGACTTGCTGCGCGAAGAGTGGCGGGGCAACTGAACAGGAGCGCCGCGGGCAAAGCCTTGGTTTCGAGCTCCGCGTGTAATGCGCCTGGGGGGAATCGAACCCCCGACCTGCGGCTTGAAAGGCCGCTGCTCTTTGGCACCCCGTAGGTTGCCGTTGACCACTGAGCTACAGGCGCATGAGTTGATGGACCGCGGATTGTAGTTGGATGAGCCGCCGGCGTGTGGTCGGGATGTTGACGGCCCCGTGGGCCGGGCGCCAGGCGGAGGGCTCAGCCCTCGATCGCGGCGTACACCTCGTCGAGCAGCTTGGCGCGGTCGGAGAGCTGGAAGCTGTCGGCGAGGTAGCGGTCGGTCTGCTCGCGGGGCTCGCCGCTGAGCGCCATGTTCAGCGCCACCAGCCGCGCCCCGTCGAGATCCTCGTTCTTCTGTGGCACTACCTCGAGATCCTCGGCCCTCTGTGGCACAACTACCTCGGGCTCCGCCTCAGCGACAGGAAGCTTCTCGGCCGTGGGGGCCAAGGCCGGCGATGTCTCGCGCTCCTCCCCCGCCGCACCCGATCCCGGCGACACAGCCTCCGGTCGCTCCTCGGCCAAGGGGACCGCGACGGGCAGCGGCGAGACCTTCGGCTCGTTCTCCGCCGCGGGAGCGGGCTGCGATACGTCCGTCAGCGGCGCGTCCGCGTGGGATATGCCGGGCTGCGAGGCACCTTCTGTACGGAGGCCCCGTGCCAGCGTCCCCACCTCCCCGTCCAGCGACTGCACCCGTGCGAGCAGCGCCGCGGCGGCACGCGCGAGTGTCTCCACATGCGCGCGGGCACGCTCCAGCTCGCCCGCCGCCTGCTCGCGGGTGCGCTGCGCGTCCTGCTGCGCTTCGCGCTCGATCTCCCCGGCGGTGGCCTGCGCCGCCTCGAGGATGCCCTGCACCCGGGTCGCCGCCGCCGTGCCGAGCGAGGGCTCGGCGTCGACGCCAGCCGCCCGCTGGGTGAGCTCCTGCACCGCTGCCGCCAACGCCTGCAGGTGAGCGCCTACAGCAGCCGGGTCGTAACCCCGCCTGACAAGCGGGAAGTCGCTCCGCTCGATGCTCTCGCGATCCATCTCCACCGTGCGCAAGCGTACCGGACCCGAGTCGAACCACTCCCCACCGCGAATGTCACTCTGCCCGTTGCCGCGCGGGTCCACGGCGCGCAACGCCAACGCCGCCACGGCCTACGCCAAGCTGACGCGGCCTACGCCAACTTCCCCGCGGGCGCCTCCAGCTCCTGGGCTTCGCGCAGGTCGCGGCGCAGCTCGCGGATCTCGTCGCGCAGCTGGGCGGCGTACTCGAAGCGCAGGTCCTCCGCCGCGGCGAGCATCTCCTCCTCCAGCTCCACCGCCAGGCGCTCGAGCTCGTGCGTGGGCATCTCCTTGGCCTTGGCTTTTCCGCGTGCGCCGCTGCGCCGCTGACGGCGCCCGCGCGGCACCTTGGAGTCGCCCTGCAGGAACTCGGCGATGTCCGAAACGCCCTTGACGATCGACGCCGCCGTGATCCCGTGCTCCTCGTTGTAGGCGACCTGGATTTCGCGGCGGCGGTCGGTCTCCTCGATCGCCGCCTTCATTGCCCGAGTCTCCTTGTCGGCGTACATCAGCACCACGCCGTTGACATTGCGCGCCGCCCGGCCGATTGTCTGGATCAAAGAGGTCTCCCCGCGCAGGAAACCCTCCTTGTCGGCGTCGAGGATCGCCACCAGCGACACCTCCGGGAGGTCGAGGCCCTCGCGCAGCAGGTTGACCCCGACCAGCACGTCGTACTCGCCGAGGCGCAGGTCGCGGATGATCTGGATGCGCTCCAAAGTGTCGATCTCGGAGTGCAGGTAGCGCACGCGGAAGCCCATCTCCAGCAGGTATTGCGTGAGGTCCTCGCTCATTTTCTTCGTGAGCGTCGTGACCAGCACGCGCTCCTGGATCTCCACGCGCGCGCGGATCTCGTTCATCAGGTCGTCGATTTGGTTGCGCGTCGCGCGCACCTGCACATCCGGATCGACGATCCCGGTGGGTCGCACGATCTGCTCGACGATCCGGCCCGAGCGGGTACGCTCGAACTCACCCGGAGTCGCGGAGACGAACAGCAACTGCGGGGTGATCGAGAGGTACTCCTCGAAGCGCTGCGGGCGGTTGTCCATCGCACTCGGCAAGCGGAAGCCGTAGTCCACGAGCGTTTGCTTGCGCGAGCGGTCGCCCTCGTACATCCCCCCCAGCTGCGGCACCGTTTGGTGGGACTCGTCGATGAAGCACACGAAGTCCTTGGGGAAGTAGTCGATCAAGCAGTACGGCCGGTCGCCCGGGCCGCGCCCGTCGAGGATCCGTGAATAGTTCTCGATCCCCGAGCAGAAGCCCATCTCGCGCAGCATCTCCATGTCGTACTGCGTGCGCTGGCGCAGGCGGTGGCTCTCCAGCAGCTTGCCTTCGGACTCCAACTGCGCGCAGCGCTCGTTCAGCTCAGCGCCGATGTCCGTGACCGCCTGCTCGATCGAGCCCTCCCTGACGTTGTAGTGCGTCGCCGGCCAGATCGCCAGGTGCTCGAGGTCGTCCTCGATCAGCTCGCCGGTGACCGGGTCGAAGTGCTGCAGGCGCTCGACCTCGTCGCCGAACAGCGTCGCGCGGTAGGCGGTCTCGGCGTACGCCGGCCAGATCTCCAGGGTCTCCCCTCTGACCCGGAAGGTACCGCGCGCGAGCACGGTGTCGTTGCGCGTGTACTGGATCGACACCAACTTGCGCAGCAGCGTGTCGCGGTCGATCTCCGTGCCGCGGCTGAGGATCTGCATGTTCATCTCGTACACCTCGGGCGAGCCCAACCCATAGATGCACGAAACCGACGCGACCACGATCACGTCGCGCCGCGCGAACACCGCCGCCGTGGCGGCGTGACGTAGGCGATCCACCTCCTGGTTGATCGCCGAGTCCTTCTCGATGTACAGGTCGCGGCTGGGGACGTACGCCTCGGGCTGGTAGTAGTCGTAGTACGACACGAAGTACTCGACCGCGTTGTCGGGGAAGAAGGTGCGGAACTCGTTGCACAGCTGCGCGGCGAGCGTCTTGTTGTGCGCGATCACGAGCGCCGGGCGCTGCACCGCCTCGATCACGCCCGCCATCGTCATCGTCTTGCCGGTCCCCGTCGCCCCCAGCAGCGTCTGGAAGCGCTCGCCCTGCTCGACCCCCTCCGCCAGCGCCGCGATCGCCTGCGGCTGATCGGCGGTGGGGGTGAAGACGGAGTCGAGCTTGAAGGCGGGCATGGCCGCCTCCACGGTAGCGGGCAGGGGTAGTGGGTTGCCCCTGGCGCATGCGCCAGGGGAGCCGGGGCCGCATGCGGCCCCGGCTCGACGTCGCACATGTGCGACGTCGCGGCGGGCGCATGCGCCCGCCGTAGGACGCGAACACAGCCCGAACCGCGAGCCCACCGCCTCACCGGGCTATGATCGGCTCACCATGCCGGTCCGAGCGACCAAGCGGGGGGCGGGACGAACGCGGCTGGAGCGGGACTGTGACGTCCTGATCTGCGGTGGATCGTTCGCCGGCCTCGCGGTGGCACGCGAGCTTCGATCCTCCGGAGCGGAGGTGATGGTGATCGATCGCTATGAGCTGGGCGAGCGCGCGACCTCCGCCTGCGCGGCACCCACCGCGTGGCTGGAACAGCTCGATCTGCAGGGCTCGCTGCGCCAGACGTTCGACGAGTTGCGCCTGCACACCCCGTGGACCGACACACGCTGGACGCTGCCGTGGTCGTTCTCGACGTTCGACTACCGCGAGCTGTGCGCCCTGCTGTGGGAGCAGACCGGGCTGCCCGGAGACGCGTATGAGACGGCGAAGGTGGACGGCATCGCGCGGGCGGGCCAGCACTCGGGTGAACGTGACGGCCGGGGCGGACTCCACACCGTCCACACCGACCGAGGGGAGATTCGCGCACCGCTGGTGGTCGACTGCCTCGGCTGGCGGCGGGTGCTCACCGGCGGCGCGCACGTCCAGCCGCCGCAAGCCCCGCTCACGCGCGGCTTGGAGGTGCACCCCGCGGGGCGGGGCGATGAGATGGAGCTGTGGATCGACCCTCGCTATGCGCACGCGGGCTATGGCTGGAACTTCCCCGCGGGCGGGGAGCTGCGCGTCGGAGTCTGCTCGTTCCGGCCGGCCGACCACGTCAAGGACCCGACCGTGCGTCTGGCGAGCGAGCTCGGCCTCGACGCGGTGCGCTACCAGGGCAACTGGATCCCCCACCGGCTGCGCCCCGCGGTCGAAGACGGCGTGTTCTTCGCCGGCGATTCCGCCGGCCACTGCCTGCCACTCACCGCGGAGGGCATCCGCACCGCCCTGTACTTCGGGATCGCCTGCGGGCGCGAGCTGCGCGCGGTGCTCGACGGGCGCCGCACCCGCGCGGAGGCGCTGCGCAACTACGGGAGCTTTTCGCATAGCCATCGCCGGGCCTACCGCGGACTGCTGCGCATCCAGCGCGCCGTGCGCCGCCCCACGAGCTGGAGCACCACACCGATGTGGGCGGTGGTGCTGCGCAACCGCCGCTTCGCGGCACGCTTGTTCGACCGCTACCTGGCGATCGCACCCCCTTCGTTCGTCCTCGAGACCTCCCCGCCTCCGGCACACCTCGCCTCCCGGGCGGGGTCTGCGAGCACGGTCGCCTGAGAGCAAAACCTCACGAAGGCCGTCGGCCGCATCCAGTGTGAGGGCCTACCGGGACAGGTCCTTAGCCGAATCGCGAAGTCTGTCCAATGTGGCCGTCAACCGATCCCCAACTGCTGAGCGTACGTGGCCCGATAAGCCCGTTGCGCGTTCAGCACCCGCCGCACGTATTCGCGCGTCTGCGCGAACGGGATCGCTTCGATGCTCAATTCCCTTCCTTGCGCCCGAGCCCGCGCCACCCATTCGTCGACGTTGGTCAGGCCCGCGTTGTACGCAGCCACGGCCAGCATCTCGTTGCCGCCGTAGTGGTTGAGCAGGTAGCGCAGGTAGTAGCTCCCGTACGCGATGTTGATCGAGGGCGTCGCCAGATCGCCCGTTTGAAAGCTCACCCCGCCCGACAGATGGGCGAGGAACAGCGCCGTGGAGGGAAGGATCTGCATCAGACCCTGCGCGCCCGCCGAGGAGGGGCGGGGGTCGAACTTGGTCTCCGCGTAGATCACCGCTGCGATCAGCGCGGGGTCGAGATGCTTTTCGGAGGCCTGCTGACGAATCACGCTGGCGTCCCGCAACGGCAGCGTCAGTTCGCGTACCGCGTGCTCCAGGCGCGGGGCGAACGCCACGATCAGCCCGATCGCTACGACGAGCACCGCGAGTGTGCTCCACAGCCGCCGCCGGCGTGGGGGCTCCCCCCGGCGGTGCTCGCCGGCCCGCGATCGATCGCCGCGCCAGGGCCGGCGCCGCGCATACAGCTCGTGAGCTTGGGTGTTCACCCCTTCAGCTTGCCAAGTATCTCCGACAGCTTCTCCGCCAACCGTGCTTCGCTGCCATCGTTGCACACCACGAAGGTGGCGCGCGCGGCCTTCTGCTCCTGCGAGAGTTGGCGTGCGGCACGCTCATCCAGCAGCTCGTGACCTCGTCCCGCCGCCCGCTCGCGGCGCAGCTCCTCGGGGGCGACGACCACGATCGTCGCGTCGTACAGCCGCTCCATCCCCGCCTCGAACAGCAGTGGAACCTCGACCACCGCGGCCGGCGGCGCGGGCGAGAGCGCGCGCGCCCACGTCAACCACTCCCCCACTCGCTCGCCCACCAGCGGCCACAGCAGCCCCTCGAGCCAGCTGCGCTCCTGGTCGCCGGCAAACGCGCGTCGCGCGATCGCAGCGCGGTCCACCACACCGGCCGGCGCCACTTCGTGGCCCCACCGCTCCACGACGGCGTCGCGCACGTGCGCGTCGCGCGTGTACAGCTCGTGTACGACCCCGTCGGTCGAAAGCACGACGGCCCCCAACTGCTCCAGTGCAGCCAGGGCTGTGGACTTGCCCGCGCCGATGCCGCCTGTCAGTCCTATCAGTGGGACCGACCGCTCGACTTCCTGCACGAGGCGCGGATCAGTCCTGGGCGGCGTCGCTCGCGGCGGGCGTCAGGTCGGGATCCGCAGCGGAGGACTCGTCTGGAGCCTCTGCGGCTGCGGGCTCCTCCGCCGCGGGGGCGGCGAGCTCCGCGGAAACGACGCTCTCCGGAGCGGCACTCTCGGCTGCCGGCTCGCTCTCCGTAACCGGCTCCACGACCGCGGGCTCCGGCTCACTCATACTCTCGGCCGCCGGCTCACTCTCCGAAACCGGCTCCACGACCGCGTCCTGCGGCTCACTCGCAACCTCGTCTATGGATTCCGCCGCGACCTGGTCCTCGGTAACCGGCTCGCCGACCGCCGCCGGCCCGCTCGCGACCTCGGCTGGGGACCCCGCCACAGGCTGTGCATCCGTCACTGGCTCGGCAACCGCCGCCGCCGGCTCGCTCGCGACCTCGGCTGGGGACCCCGCCACAGGCTGTGCATCCGTCACTGGCTCGGCGACCGCTGCTGCCATCGGCTCGCCCGCGACCTCGGCCGCGGACTCCTGGGGGGCGCCCTCGGTCGGAGCCTGCTCCGGGACCGGGGCCTCCACCGCGCCTGCCTGTGGCCCCTCCGCCGCAAGCTCGGCTGCCGGCTCGCCCGCCGACGCCCCGACCTCGCCGGTGGGCTCCCCCGCAGGCTGCTCTTGACGCGGCAGCGGCAGGATCTGGTCCTCGACGCGCTTGGCCGACAGCGACAGGCGCCGGCGCTCGGAGTCGATCTCGAGGATCTTCACGCGAATCTCGTCGCCCGGATGGACGATCTCACGCGGGCTTTCGACGTGGTGGGCGGCGAGCTCGGAGATGTGCACGAGCCCCTCGACCCCGTCGAGGATCTCCACGAACGCGCCGAACGTCACGACCTTGGTGACCGTGCCTTCCAGCTCGTCGCCGATGTTGTAGGTGTCGATGATCCGCTGCCACGGGTCTTCCTGGGTCTGCTTGAGGCCCAACGAGATGCGCTGGCGATCGCGGTCGATATCGAGCACCTTCACCTGCACGGTGTCGCCGATGTTCAGCAGCTCGGAGGGGTGGTTGACGTGCGACCACGAGAGCTCCGAGATGTGAATCAGGCCGTCGATCCCGTCGAGATCGACGAACGCGCCGAAGTCGACGATGTTGGAGATCTGCCCCTCGACCACGAGACCGGGCTGCAGACGGTCGAGGATCTGCTGGCGCACCTCCTTGCGCTCCTCCTCGAGCACCGCGCGGCGCGACAGCACGACGTTGTTACGCGAGCGGTTGAGCTCGATCACCTTCGTCTCGATTTTGGTGCCCATGTATTCGTCGAGGTTGGGCACCCGGCGAATGTCCACCAGTGAGGCGGGCAGGAAGCCGCGCACGCCGAGGTCGATGATCAAGCCGCCCTTGACGACCTCGATCACGTTGCCCTCGACCGGCTGCCCGGACTCGGCCGCCGCCTCGATGCGCCGCCACGCCTTCTCGAAGCGGGCGCGCTTCTTGGACATGATCAGGCGGCCGTCCTGGTCCTCCTTGGTGAGGACGATCGCGTCGACCTCCTCGCCGAGCTCGACCTCCTCGCGAGGATCGACCGACTTGCGGATCGAGAGCTCCCCGGAGGGGATCACCCCCTCGGACTTGTAGCCGATGTCGACGAGCACCTCGTCCTTGTCGATCCGCACGACGCGACCCGTCACCACCTCGCCCTCCTCGAAGGGCTGCATCGTGGCGTCGTAGTTGGGGACGATCTGCCCGTCGATTTCGAGCAGGAGGCCGTTGGATCCCTCGACCACGTGGGCGTCGGGTTTCTCGATCAGAGCTTGCACCGCTCGAAGCCTAGCGCAGCGAGATCGGCAGGGCGTGTCCACCCACGGGCGGACCCTGTCGCCAGGCGCCGCGCTCCTATGATTGCAAGCGATGCCGGTACGCGCGACCAAGCGGGGAATCGAGCGCACCCGCCTGCAGGGCGACTGCGACGTGCTGGTGTGCGGCGCCAGCTTCGCCGGCCTCGCGATCGCCCGCGAGCTCGCGGGCTCGGGCGCACGGGTGCTGGTGATCGACCGCTATGAGATCGGCGAGCGCCAGACCTCCGCGTGCGGCGTTCCCACCACGTGGCTGGATGCCCTGCAGCTGCGCGGCGCGCTGCGCCAGACCTTCGGGGAGCTGGTGGTGCACACCCCCTGGAGGAGCTCGCGGTGGAGGCTGCCGTGGACGTTTTCGACTTTCGACTACCCCGAGCTGTGCGCGTTGATGTGGGAGCAGGCGCAGGCTGATGACACCCGCTTCGAGACCGCCACAGTGCAGAGCAGGGACGGCCACACGGTGCACACCGACCGCGGCGAGCTGCGCGCCCCGCTGATCGTCGACGCGCTCGGCTGGCGGCGGACGCTCTCCCGCGCGACCCCGATTCAGCCGCCGCGCGCGAGGCTGTCGCGGGGCTTGGAGGTGCACCCGCGGGGCAGCGGCGAGGAGATGGAGCTGTGGATCGATCCCCGCTACGTCCGCTCGGGCTACGGGTGGAGCTTCCCGGCGCGCGATGAGGTGCGCGTCGGCGTGGGCTCGTTCTGGCCGGCCCACCACGTCAAGGAGCCGACCGTGCGTCTCGCGCACGACCTCGATCTTCCCCCCGACGGGTATCAGGGCAACTGGATCCCCCACCAGCTGCGCCCCGCCGTGGAGGACGGCGTGTTCTTCGTCGGCGACTCCGCCGGCCACTGCCTGCCGCTCACCGCGGAGGGCATCCGCACCGCGTTCTACTTCGGGATCGCCTGCGGGCGTGAGCTGCGCGCGGTGCGCGACGGCCACAGCACCCGCGAGCAGGCGTTGAGCCGCTACAGCGCCTTCTCCGACGCGCACAAGTGGAAGTTCAGCTCGTTGCTCTTCACCCAGCGCGCCGTCGGGCGTCTCACCCCCACACCCGCGGTTACGGCGCTCGCGCGCGCCCTCGAAAGTCCGCGCGTGTGCGAGTGGGCGTTCGAGCACTACATGCGAATCGCCCCGGCGTCATTCGTCGGGCAGAGCCCGTGGCGCCCGGGGTCGGTCAGGCAACCTTTCGCAGACTCCGACGCGCGGCGCCCGCTGCACTCAGCGCAAGCCGGCTAGCCTCCACGCCGCTGGCCCACGAGACCTCGGCGAGCAGCCCCGGGGCGGCGACCATGTCGCCCGCGAGGTAGACCCCCTCGCCCTGATCCACGGCGGGGCGCTCGCGCCAGGTGGAGCCGGGCGGGTCGAGCGCACCAGAGCGGGCGTCCATCACCTGCCGGCGGCGCCAGGTCTCGCGTTCGCGCCAGCCGGTGACCGACTGGTCGATCAGCCGCTCCAGGCGCGCGCCCGCCTCCTCGATGCTCTCGCCCGGGCGGATCGGCATCTGCGTCTGGATCAGCTCGTGTCCTTCCGGGGCGATCGTGCGATCGGAGGAGGAGTAGCGCCCGATCCAGCCCGACTCGTCGAGGTCGGAGACGATCCACGGGTCGCCGCGGCGGCGGGAGAGGCCGACGTCGAGGCACACCGTGCGCCCGCTCGGCCAGCTCAACGGCCTGCCTCCGAGCAGCTCGCTCGCCTGGTGGAGCTCGGTGGCGAGGATCACGGGCGCCTCGGGCAGCGTCTCCACGCGGCTGCCCGTCTGCACTTCGACGCCCAGCTCGCGCACGCGGCGCTCGAGCGGCGCGACCATCCCGCTCCAGCCGCCGCTGGCGTAGCGCACCACCGTGGAGGGCGGCGGCGTGGAGAGGAACAGCCGCACGGTGCGCTCCCACACGAACGCCGCGGAGAGCTCGCCAGGATCGTGGTGGTAGGTGTATACGCCGGCCATCGAGGAGAGCATCGCGGCGATGCGCTCGTCGGCGTGCGAGGCGACCCAGCTGCGGAAATCGGTATCGATCGGCGCCTGGCGGCCGCGCAGGCGCAGCACCGCGGGGATCGTGCCGAGCGGCGGGGTGCGCTGCACCGAGCCCTCCCAGCGAAAGCGCGCGCCGACGAGCGGCGGGCGGACGTGGCCCGGCAGCAGGCCGCGCTCGTTCAGCCATCCCCACATCGCCCCGTCGCTGTAGAGCGCGTGCGGGCCGAGGTTGGCTTTGTAGGGGCCCTCGGCGCTACGGGCTCGCCCGCCCAGCTGCTCGTGTGCCTCCAGCAGTCGCACCTTGGCGCCCCCCTCCGCGCACGCGATCGCCGCTGTCAGCCCGGCAAGCCCGCCTCCCACAACTGTTATCTGGCTCATGGTGTCCTCCAAGATCGAGAGTGTGCGATCACCGTAGCTCGCAACTGGCTCACAGTACAGTGCCAGTTATGACATCTAGAACGGGACCAGTAGAGCTGCTGGTGGAGCTCGACCGTGGTGGCGAGCTGCCACTGGGCGAGCAGCTAGCCGGCGGTATCCGCGAGGCGATTCGCGCGGGACGCCTGCCACCCGGTGCGGCACTGCCATCGACGCGCGGCATGGCGGCCGACCTGGGCGTTTCGCGTGGCCTGGTGAGCGAGGCATACAGCCAGCTGGCCGCCGAGGGCTATCTCGCCATCCGCCAGGGCGCGCCGGTGAGGGTGAGCGCGGCGGTGCGCGCCACCGCCCAGCGCGCGCCCGCCCGCTCGCTGCAGGAGCGCTTCCCCTACCACTTCCACCCCGGCCTACCCGACCTCGCAAGCTTCCCCCGCGAGCGCTGGGTGCGCTCACTGCGGGCGGCGCTGCGCGAGTCGCCGCTGGACGCGCTCGGCTACGGCGACCCGCGCGGGCAGCCCGAGCTGCGCGAGGCGCTCACCGACTACCTCGGGCGAGTGCGCGGCGCCGCCGCCGACACCGAGCAGATGACGATTTGCACCGGCTTCATGCAGGGCTTCTCGCTCGCCTGCGCAGTGCTGCGTGGGCACGGCGTGGAGGCGATCGCCCTGGAGGACCCCGGGTGGCACGTACACCGGCTGATAGCCGAACAGGCGGGCCTGCGGATCGTGCCGATCCCCGTCGACGCCGAAGGGCTGCGGGTAGACGAGCTGGCCGCGAGCGACGCCGCAGCCGTGGTCGTGACACCCGCGCATCAGTTCCCCACCGGGGCGATCCTCAGCCCCGCCCGCCGCGCCGAGCTGGTCGAGTGGGCCGAGCGCGAGGAGCTGCTGATCGTCGAGGATGACTTCGACGCCGAGTACCGCTACGACCGTGTCGCGGTCGGCGCGCTGCAGGGCCTCGCGCCCGAGCGCGTCCTGTACATCGGCTCCGCCTCCAAGCGCCTGACGCCGGGAATGCGCCTCGGCTGGATGCTCACGCCCTCGTGGCTGACGTGGCAGATCTCCACCGCCAAGGCCGTGCACGACGGCGGCTCGGAGGTGGTGGGGCAACTGGCGCTGCGCGACTTCATCGTGCGCGGCGAGCTCGACCGCCACGTGCGGCGGATGCGTACGCACTACCAGCGCCGGCGCGAGGTCCTGCTCGAAGCGCTCGCGCGCTGGCTGCCCGAGGGGCAGGCAAGCGGTACGCCCGCCGGGCTCTTCGAGCTGGTCCTGCTGCCAGAGGGAGCCGACGAGCCGGCCCTGCTCCGAGCCGCCGCCGAGCGCGGGGTGGGCGTCGAGGGCCTCGCCTGGCATCAATTCACCACGGGCGGCCCCCCAGGCCTGCTGCTCGGCTTCGGCAACCTCTCCGAGCCCGCGATCGTGCACGGCGTGCGGCTGCTTGCGGACGCATACGCCGCGGTGCGTTGATCTACGGCGGCGTTGCGCTGGGGTGCTTTGTGATCACGGGCACGCCGGGCCGCAGCGCTCCGTCCGCATAGGCCCAGGTCGTCGTTGCGCGACCGGTCGAGCAGCAGGTCGCATCGTCGGGCCCGTAGAAGTCTTCGTGTGCGGTGATCTTCCCGGGCGCGATCGCGATCGTGAGAATCGTCGGCAGCACTTCGTGGGGCTGCACCTGGGGCGTCACGATGCCAACCACGGACAACCGGCCACCGCGACCGCTGAAGATGACCCACGAGTAGAGCAGTGCACCGTCGGCGGTACCGCCACCGTTGTTGCAGTCGACGTTGAGTCCCGCCTCATCTTCCCCGCTACCGGCGAGATCACCAAAGACGACCGCTTCCCAGCCGCTGTCGACCGTGACGCCTCGCTTGCCATAGAAGGAATCTCGCGACCACCGGCGCGGGATCGGCGTAACGAAAGCCTTGCCGTGATGAAGGCGAATCGGCTTTGAGGCGTCGCAGGCCGCGCCGGGGAGCGTAACGCTGGCCCAATCGACCTTGTGGATATCGAACGCCGACGCCGCCACCGCCGGCTGGCTGCGCTCGGCGCCAAACCCGGTTGCGGCACTGCTCAGCAGGATTGCTCCAACCACCACGCACAACCATCGAAGTCGTGACATCCAAGTGATGCTGACAGACCGAGACGACCTCACCTCCGCACCACCAGCGCGACCCCGATCACGAGCAGCACCAGCCCGACGATGCGGTGCAGCGCGATCGGCTGGCGGGTGATCCCCAGCAGGCCGAAGCGGTCGATCGCGACCGAGACCGCAAGCTGGCCGGTGATCACTGCTGCCGTGAGGCCGCTGGCGCCGAGCGTGCGCACGGTGAGGATCGCGACGGTCACGTAGGTCGCTCCCAACAGGCCCCCGATCAGGGCCCACCAGGGCACGTGCGCGACATTGCCGAGGGTGCCGAGGCCCTGGCGCGAAAAGGCGGCAATCGTCACCAGCGCGACGGTGCCGACGATGAAGGAGAAGCTCGCCGCCTGCAGGCTGCCCACCGAGCGCCCAAGGCGGGCGTTGATCGGTGCCTGCATCCCAACCAGCACGCCGGCGCCGGCGGTCAATGCCACCGCCAGCCCGCGGCTCACCGCAACACCGCCAGCCCGCGGCTCACCGCCACCTCCAGCCCACCGGTTCGCTCATCGCCACCGCGGCGCTGGCGGGGCATCGGTGAGGTTGTGGGCGTGCGGCGCCCGTGCGAAGCGCTCACTTCGCCTCCAGCCAGTTGCGCCCGACGCCGATCTCAACCGCCATCGGCGGCTCCAGATCCCACACACCGACCATCTCGCGTTCGATCAGCTCGCGCGCCACGGGTACGTCCTCGGGGGCGGCTTCGAACAGCAGCTCGTCGTGGATCGTGAGGATCAGGCAGGCATCCAGGCCCGATACCTCGAGCGCTCGGTGGCAGCGCACCATCGCGAGCTTGATGATGTCGGCGGCGGTGCCCTGCACGACGGTGTTGACCGCCAGCCGTTCGCCGAGCGAGCGCACCTGATAGTTGCGCGCCCGCAGCTCCGGGATCTGGCGGCGGCGGCCCCACAGCGTGGTGACGTGCCCCTCCTCCTTGGCGCGCTCGATCGTCTCCTGCATGAACTCGGCCACGCGCGGGAAGCGCGCGAGGTAGGCGTCGATGAACTCCTTCGCCTCCTCGCGGGGAATGTTGAGGCGGTCGGCGAGGCCGTAGTCGGAGAGCCCGTAGACGATCCCGTAGTTGATCATCTTCGACTTCGCGCGCATGCCGGGGTCGATCTGCTCGGGAGCGACCTGGAAGACCTGCGAGGCGGTGGCGGTGTGCACGTCTTCCCCGCGCGCGAAGATCTCCTTCAGCACCGGCTCCTGCGCGGCGTTGGCGAGCACGCGCAACTCGATCTGCGAATAGTCGGCGGAGACCAGCACGCGCCCCTCCTCGGCCTCGAAGCAGCCGCGAATCTCGCGCCCCAGCTCGGTGCGGATCGGGACGTTCTGCATGTTGGGGTTGGTGCTCGACAAACGTCCCGTCTGGGCAACCGCCTGCAGGAAGGTGGTGTGGATGCGCGAGCGCTCGTCGGCCTGCGCGGGGAGCACGTCGAAGTAGGTCTTGATCAGCGTCGAGAGCTCCCGCCAACGCTCGATCTTGGGCACGATCACGTGCTCGGCGCGGATCGCCTGCAGCACGCGCGCGTCGGTCGAGTAGCCGATCTTGCCGCGCCGCTTGCGCGAGAGGCCGAGCTTCTCGAACAGGATCTCCCCCAACTGCTGCGGTGAGGCGATCAGGAACTCCTCGTCGGCGAGCGCGAAGATTTCCTGTTCCAGCTCGGCGATCTCCTCGCGCACGCGCGCCGCGACCTCCTGCAGGCGCGGCAGGTTGAGGCGCACGCCTACGAGCTCCACCGCGCGCAGCACTCCCACCAAAGGCAGCTCGATGTCGCGCATCAACCCCACCAGGCCGCGCTCGGCGATCTGCTCGCGCTGCCACGCCGCCAGCGCCCCTACCAGCAGCGCCTCGCCGGCCGCGACGTCCTCCACATCAGCTGCAAGCCCGCGCTCCTCACACAGCTCCGTGAACGGGTAGCCGCGGCGCGCGGGCTCCAGCAGGTAGGCGCCCAGCAGCGTGTCGTGGACGAGTCCCGGCGGAACCAGCCCGAGCGCCTTGGCGTCGTGCACGACCACCGGCAGCTCCCCGCAGGCGCCGGCCACCTCCTCAGAGCCCTCGCAGTCGCCGGTAAGCACCTCGGGCACACTCTCGCTCCCCCCGCCGGCGCGCCGGGCGCCCGCCTTGGCCTCGACGCCGTCGGCGCCGGAACCGGGCAGGAGCGCAACCGCGAAGCGCCAGCCGCCGTCTTGCGCGAACAGCGCCCCCTCGGGCACCTCGGCCTGGCGCACGGCAACGCACAGCTCGCCCTCGCCGATCCGGGGGATGTCCG
This sequence comes from uncultured Solirubrobacterales bacterium, assembly GCA_963764915.1. GTDB lineage: Bacteria > Actinomycetota > Thermoleophilia > Solirubrobacterales > Solirubrobacteraceae > Palsa-744. The sequence goes on from CAVXUO010000002.1 coordinate 43,646, forward strand.
CGACCGTCCCCGCGCGCGCCCTCCCTGAGAGCCGCACCTCGGTGGCGCCCACCGGCACCGCCTGTTCCGCCTCACCGAGCGCCTCCTCCAGCCGGCGCAGCGGGTCGCGCAGCTCGTACTCGCGGAACACCTCGCGCAGACGCGAGCGGTCGGGCTCGCGCGCAGCCTCGGCTGTGAGGTCGAAGTCGAGCGGAACGCCGCGATCGACCGTGGCAAGCTGCTTGGAGATACGCGCGTCCTCGGCGTGCGCCGTCAGGTTCTGTTTGCGCTTGGCACCGCTGATGTCGGGGATGTGCGTGAGCACCTCCTCCAAGGGGCCATAGCGCTGGATCAGGTCGGAGGCGGTCTTGTCGCCGATCCCGGGGATCCCCGGAATGTTGTCGGAGGTATCGCCCTTCAGCCCGTAGAAGTCGGGGATCAGCTCGGGGGGGATGCCGTAGCGGTCGATCACTGCCTGGCGGTCGTACAACTTGGTGTCGGTGATCCCGCGCGCCGTGGCCATCACCTCGACGAGACCGCGCTCGTCGATCAGCTGAAAGACGTCGCGATCCCCCGTGACGATCGTCACGGGGACGGGCGGCTCGGCGCTCATCGCGCGCTCGGCGAGCGAGGCGATCACGTCGTCGGCCTCGTACCCCTCGACCTTCACGTTGCTGTAGCCGAACGCCTCGACCAGCGGTTCCATCGCGGGCCACTGCTGCTTGAGCAAGTCGGGGCGCGAGCGCCGCTGCGCCTTGTATTCGGGGAACAACTCGGTGCGCCCCGAGGTGCCGGCGTCCCACGCCACAACAGTCGGGCACACGCCGTACTCGGTGACGATCTTGACCAGCATCGAGGCGAACCCGAAGATCGCGTTGGTCGGCACCCCCGTCGACGTGGCGATCGACTCGGGCAGCGCGAAGAAGGCCCGGTAGACGAGTGAGGGACCGTCGATCAGAAAGAGGCGCCGCTCCGTCTCCTCGCCGTTGGCCGCCACGCTCATCGCCCAGCACTTTACGCCAGGGCGCCAACCCACCCCCAAGCCCCTTTCTCACGGGCCGGACACGGAGCACCACACGAGCCCCTCCCCCCTCGTCCCCCGAGCCCTCACGGCGGGATGCCGACCCCTCCCGAGCAATAACATGGCAGCGTCCCTCGAACCAGGAGCCACTTTCCGTGAGCATCACCCCCAGCGCGCAGTACCGATTGACGATCCGCGTCCGGCTGGACGACACCGCCCCCGGCGCCGTCGGGCTGGTAACCGGCGCGGTCGGCGAGGCCGGCGGCGTGGTGATAGGGGTCGATCTGGTCGAGGCCGACGCCACCGCCTCTATCAGAGACATCGTGGTGGACGCCGCCAACCGCGAACACTGGGGCAGGATCCTCGACGCGATCGAGGCGATCGGCGGCGTGGAGGTGGTGGACACGACCGACCGCACCTTCCTGCTGCACGTGGGCGGCAAGATCGAACAGCGCAACAAGCACTCGCTGAAGACGCGCGACGATCTCTCGATGGTGTACACGCCGGGCGTGGCGCGCGTGTGCATCGCGATCCGCGACGACCCCGCCAAGGCGGCGCAGTACACGATCAAGCGCAACACCGTGGCGGTCGTCTCCGACGGTACCGCGGTGCTCGGCCTCGGCGACATCGGCCCAGCGGCGGCGATGCCGGTGATGGAGGGCAAGGCGTGCCTGTTCAAGGAGTTCGCGGGTGTCGACGCCTTCCCGATCTGCCTCGACACCAAGGACCCCGACGAGATCGTGCACGCCGTGAAGCTGATGGCGCCGGGCTTCGGGGGGATCAACCTCGAGGACATCTCCGCGCCGCGCTGCTTCGAGATCGAGGAGCGCCTGCAGCGGGAGCTCGACATCCCCGTGTTCCACGACGACCAGCACGGCACCGCGGTGGTGGTGATGGCGGCGCTGCTGAACGCCGTGAAGCTGACCGGCCGGCGCCTGGAGGAGCTGCGCGTGCTGGTGCTCGGCCTCGGTGCGGCGGGGATCGCGGTCACGAAGATCATGCGCGAGGCGGGCGTGCGCGACATCATCGGCGCCGACTCCAAAGGGGCGCTGCACGTGCGCCGCGAGGACTACCTCGACGGCACGATGAACCCGGTGAAGCGGTGGTTTGCGGAGGTGACCAACCCCGAGTGCCGCGCCGGCGCCCCGGCTGATGTGATCGACGGCGCCGACCTGCTGATCGGGGTCTCCGGCGCGCGCGCCCTGCCGGCGGAGGCGCTCGCGAAGATGAACGACGACGCGATGGTGTTCGCGATGGCCAATCCCAACCCCGAGGTGGTCCCCGAGGAGGCGGCGCCGTACGTGCGGATCATGGCGACCGGCCGCTCGGACTACCCCAACCAGATCAACAACGTGCTGTGCTTCCCGGGGATCTTCCGCGGCGCGCTGGACGTGCGTGCGCCGGCGATCACCGAGGCGATGAAGATGGCCGCCGCCCGCGCGATCGCCGAGATCATCCCCGAGGAGGAGCTGCGCGAGGACTACATCATCCCCTCGGTCTTCAACCGCGATGTCGCGCCCGCGGTGGCGGCGGCCGTGGCCGAGCAGGCACGCGCCAGCGGCATGGCGCTCGCCGGCCCGGAGGTGGGCTTCGCCCAGGCCGACGCCACCACGGGGGCGCCCGCCCCGGCGTGAGGCGATGCGGGTCACGCTCACCGGCGCGACGGGCCTGATCGGAACCACACTCGTTGCGGCGCTGGTGGGCGACGGCGCGGAGGTCACCGTGCTCTCGCGCAACCCGGAGCGAGCCGCCGCGCGGCTGGGTGTGCCGGCGGTGGGCTGGGACCCGCTGAGCGAGCCGGCGCCGCGACAGGCGCTCGAAGGTCGCGACGCGGTGGTGCACCTCGCCGGCGAGAACGTGGCGCAGCGCTGGAGCGCGAGCGCCAAGCGTGCGATCCGCGAGAGCCGCACGATCGGCACGCGCCACCTGGTGGAGGGGCTGAGCGCATGCGCGACGCCCGCGGGAGGAGGAGCGGAAGGAGGAGGGGGCTCGGGTGGAGGAGGACAACCTGGCAGCGAGGGGGCCGGCCGGCCGGCGGTGCTGGTAAGCGCCTCGGCGATCGGCTACTACGGCCCCCATGGCGAGGAGCCCCTCGACGAGGAGGCCCCGCCCGGAGGCGACTTCCTCGCACAGGTTTGCGTCGCCTGGGAGACGCAGGCACGTGCGGCGCGGGAGCTGGGGATGCGCGCGGTGCAGGTGCGCACCGGCGTGGTGCTCGACCCCCGCGGCGGGGCGCTGGCGAAGATGCTGCCCCCCTTCCGCATGGGCATCGGCGGCCCGGTGGCGGGGGGCCGCCAGTACGTGTCGTGGATCCACGTGGACGACCTCGTGGGCGTGACACGAGCGGCGTTGAGCGACGAGCGCTGGACGGGCCCGGTCAACGGGACGGCTCCCGAGCCCGTCACCAACAGGGAGCTCTCACATGCGCTGGGACGCGCGCTGCACCGCCCCGCGATGCTGCCGGTGCCGGGGGCGGCGCTGGGGCTGTTGTACGGGGAAATGGCGCAGATCGTCACCACCGGCGCGCGCGTGCTACCGGCGAAGCCGCTGATGCTGGGCTACGAGTTCCGCCACCCCCACCTCGATGAGGCGCTGGGGACGGCGCTGAGCCGCTCCTAGAGTCCCCCCACCTCTGATCCGCGCCCGGTCGGCGAGCCCGCCCGCAGTGGCGAAGGCGGGCAGCGCTTCAGTGGCCCCCGCGGTCTCGCGGTCGACGCTCGGGGACGAGTCAGCTTTCGGGCGACAGGTCGAACGCGCGGTAGAACACCGGCCGCCCCCCGTGCACGCGGTCGACCGCGTAACGGGAGAACGTCGTGTCGCCGTTGGGCAGCACCGAGTAGCGCCCGAGCACCGAGTCGCGGGCATGAATCGCAAAGAACTTGTGGATCACCGTCTCGCGGTCGTTGCCGTGACGCCCGGCGCGGTGGATCGCCAGCAGCACGGCGCTCATCGCCTCATACCCGTACAGCGCGTAGGGCCCGGCGGTGTGGTGAAAGCGAGCGCGGTATTCGGCGAGCACTCGCTGCGCGGGCGGCGGGTAGAGCGAGAGCGCCAGCAGCGGCGAGGTGAGGTAGGTGTGCGCCGCCGCCGAGCCGATCTGCGTGGCGAACGTCGGTTCGGCGAGGCTGCTCGACCCCAGCAGGCGCAGGTGGGGCGCGGCGGCGTGCAGCTGCTGCCACAGGGCGACCGCGCCGGCGTCGGGGTTGCCGCTGAAGAACACGGCGCGGGCGCCGCTTTCGAGCACCTTGTGCACCTCACCTGAGAATTCCGTGCCCGAGGTGGTTTCGATCTGGCCTTCGCCGAGCACGTCGATGCCGGCGCGTTTGGCGTCTTCGGCGAAGATCGACGCGAGCGGAGCGTTGAAGGGGTCGAGGTCGTCGATCACGTACACGCTCGGCAGGTGCAGCACGCGCATCAGGCGCACCTGGGCGGCGGCCTGCACCTCGTCGCCGGGCATCAACCGCGCGAAGGTGCGCTGGCCGCTCGGGTAAAACCGTTCCGGTTCGTCTTGGCCGGCGTCGAGCGAGGATGTCAGTCCGACGTACGGGCTCGAGGGGCTCACCTGGAGGATGCCGGCACCGTTGACGAACGACAGCGACACGGCCGTGGCGGCTGACCCGAGCTCCCCGATGTAGGCGATCGTCGAGGTGTCCTGCGTGGCGACGCGGGCGTTGGAGGCGATGATTCCGGGGTCGGCTTCCCCGGTCTTGGGGTTGGCGTCATCGAGCGAGGCGTAGTCGATCTTGAAGCGTCCCACCCGCCCACCGACTTGGGCGAGCGCGAGCTTCTCGCCGTTTTCGATCTGCAGCGAGTCGGCCGCGAGCGGGCCCTGCAGGGGGAGGCTGGAGTAGACGGTGAGCTGGCCGGGGAGCGTGACGGCAGTCGAGACCCCGACTCCGCCGCAGCCGCAGAGCAGCGCGAGCGAGGCGGGCAGTACAAGCAACGCGAGCCCGAGCGGTACGCAACGAAGCGCGTGCTCGGGGGACGGACGCAGGTGCTTGAGCAGGGCCGGCCCAGGAACGCCCCGGCCGCACCGCCTGTTCCCAAACACGTTCTCAGGCGCCGCTGCGACGGCGGCCGGGCAGGTAGCCGGCAGCGATCCGTACGCAGGCGCCCACCAGCATGATCAGGGCGGCGAGCATGAACGCGTCGAACCCCTTGGCACCCAGCGCCCAGAGCACGATCCAGACGACCAGACCGGCGGTGATGGCTGCGATCAATCCCATCGTCCGCATCCTACCGGGCGGGCGGGCGGCGTGTCTCGCTACTACCGCAGCCCCGCGGCGAGCTCGGCGACGAGCGCACCCACGACGCCGGCGGGGTCCGCGGACTCCCCGGCGGCGCGCACCAACCGCGAGCCGACGATCACCCCGTCGGCGCCGGCGCCGGCGGCGGCGCGGGCCTGCGCGGGGGTGGAGATCCCGAAGCCCATCGCCACGGGCACCGCGGTGGCGGCCTTGGCGCGGGCGACGACCTCGGCAAAACTATCGGCGAGCGCCGCGCGCTCCCCCGTGGTGCCCACCACCGAGACGGTGTACAGGAACCCTCGCGCGCGGGCGCCGATCTCCGCCAGGCGCTCCGGCGGCGTCGTGGGCGCCACCAGCGGCACGAGCGCCAGCCCGTGCGCGTCGCAGGCCGCGAGCACATCGACGGCCTCCTCGAACGGCAGGTCGGGCACGATCAGCCCGCTGGCGCCGGTGCGTGCCAGGCGCTCCACGAACGCCTCGGCGCCGGGTGCGAGCACCATGTTGGCGTAACACATCAGCACCACCGGCACGTTCGGGGCAAGCGCCCGCGCGACCTCGAGCACCCCGGCGAGACTGGCGCCGGCAGCCAGCGCGCGTGTGGCGGCCTCATGGATCACCGGGCCGTCGGCGAGCGGGTCGGAGTAGGGCACACCAAGCTCGAGGATGTCGGCGCCCCCCTGCACGCACGCCTCGCCGATGCGCACCGAGTCGGCAAGCGTGGGAAACCCGCCCATCAGGTAGGGCATCAACGCGGCCCGGCCCTCGCTCACCGCGCGCGCGAACGCGGCGTCGATGTGGTCAACGCCTTGCGCGTCGGCGTCTCGCTGCGCAATCCGCCCGCCGGAGCGCTTTAGCGCGGAGGCACCATCCCCATCCCCAGCTCCGCCGACGCCTCCCGCGCTCATGACAGCGCCAACACCTCGGCGAGATCCTTGTCGCCACGGCCGGAGAGGCACACGAGGTCGAGCTCACCCTCGGGCTCGGCGAGCACCCAGGCAAGTGCGTGCGCGGTCTCCAGGGCCGGAATGATGCCCTCCAGGCGGGCCAGCTCTCCGAAGGCGGCGAGCGCCGCGCGGTCGGGGACCGCGACGTAGCGGGCGCGGCCGGTGTCGCGCAGGTGGGCGTGTTGGGGGCCGGTGCCGGGGTAGTCCAGGCCGGCGGAGACCGAGTGCGCTTCGATGACCTGGCCCTCCTCGTCCTGCATCACCGCCGAGAGTGCGCCGTGCAGCACGCCCGCGCGGCCGCCCACCGTCAGCGGGGCGCCGTGGCGCGGCGTGTCGATGCCCTCCCCCCGGCCTCCACGCCGACCAGCTCGACGCCGGGGTCCTCGAGAAACGCGGTGAAGATCCCCAGCGCGTTGGACCCCCCACCGACGCACGCGATCACGCGCGCCGGCAGGCACCCCTCGCGTTCGAGCAGCTGCGCGCGCGCCTCGTCGCCGATCACCCGTTGCAGGTCGCGCACCAGCGCCGGGTAGGGCGCGGGGCCGACAACCGAGCCGATCACGTAGTGGGTGTCGGCGACGTTGGCCACCCAATCGCGAATCGCCGCCGAGGTGGCCTCCTTGAGCGTGCGCGCGCCCGCGTCCACCTGGTGCACGGTGGCGCCGAGCAGCTCCATGCGCTGCACGTTGGGCCGCTGGCGGCGAGTGTCCTCGGCGCCCATGTAGATCTCACACCGCATGTCCAGCAGCGCGCACACGGTCGCCGTCGCCACGCCGTGCTGCCCCGCCCCCGTCTCGGCGATGATCCGCCGCTTGCCCATCCGCCGTGCCAACAGCGCCTGGCCGAGCGCGTTGTTGAGCTTGTGCGAGCCGGTGTGGTTGAGGTCCTCGCGCTTGAGGTACACCGGCCGGCTGCAGCGCTCCGACAGCCGCCGGGCGAGGTACAACGGCGTGGGCCGCCCGCCGAAGTCGCGCAGCAGCCCGTCCAGCTCGGCCCGGTAGCCGGGGTCCTCGCGGGCCTCCCGCCACGCCTGCTCCAGCTCCGCCAGCGCGGGCATCAGCGTCTCGGGGACGTACTGCCCCCCGTACCGTCCAAAGCGGTGCTCGATCGCGCTCACGCGGGCGAGAGTATCGCGGCGCTCTCCACCGCGGCAAAGAACGCGCGCAGCCGCTCGGGGTCCTTGCGCCCCGGAGCCGCCTCCGTGCCGGAGGCGGTATCCAGCGCGAATGGTCGTGCGTGTGCGCCGTGCGTGCAGGCCGCAAGGATCGCCTGTGCCGCGTTCTCGGGCCCGAGGCCACCGCTGAGGATCAGCGGCACCTTGGAGCGCCGCGCGGCGAGCAGGCTCCAGTCGAACGCCTCCCCCGTACCGCCGCGCAGCTTCTCCCTTCCGGGTACGGTCGAGCGCGCGTCGAGCAGGTGGAAGTCGGTGTGAAAGCGCTCCACGTCGCGGACCTCCCCAATCGAGGCCACCTGCACCGCCTTGATCACCCTCGCCCCCGTGCGGTGGCCCGCTTGCGCGCAATATGCAGGCCCCTCGTCGCCGTGCAGCTGCAGCATCGTCAGCCCCAGCTCATCACTGGCCTGCACCACCTCATCGAGGGGGGCATTGACGAACACCCCACACAGCTCCACCCTGCGCCGCAGCGCTGAGACGATCCGCAGCGCATCCTCAGTGGCGCACGCACGCGGCGAGGGCTTGTAGAAGACCATCCCCACCGCCCACGCTCCCAGCTCGACCGCGAGCTCGGCGTCGTGCAGGCTGGTTATGCCGCAGACCTTGACTTGGAGGGCTGTGTCGGACATGGCCCAACGGTAGCGGCTCCCCAACCGGGCCGCCGCGGCCTTTACGACGAAGCGCCCGCGAGTGCGGGCGCTTCGATGAGTCAGCAGTCGGCTCGCTCGCCACAGCGAGCGTGGGGTGCTATTCCGGCGTGTTGGGGTTGGGAATCGAGTTGGGCCGCTGGCCGAGCGTGACCGTGACACTCTTCTTGGTGTAACCACCACTGCCCGACTCTCTGAACAGTTCGAGCGTGATGGTGTCGCCGGGCTTCTTGGTCCCGACGTAGGAGGCGAGGCTTTCGGAGCTCGTCACCTGTTTGCCGTCCATCCCGACGATGATGTCGCCACCAACCGAGAGTTCGTTGCCGCCGACCTTCGCTTCGATGTTGCCGGCGCGGATGCCGGCCTTGGCGGCAGGACTGCCGGCTTCGACTTTCTCGATCAGCGCGCCGCTCTTGACGGGCAGGTTGAGGCTGGCGAGCGAGCCGTCGACCGACACCATCACGACGCCGAGGTAGGCGGTCTGGACCGAGCCGTTCTTCTCGAGTTCGGGGAGCTCGGCCTTGGCGGTGTTGATCGGGACCGCGAAGCCGATCCCGACGTTGCCGTCGCTGCCGCCACCGCCGGTCTCGATCTGCGAGGTGATGCCGATCACCTGCCCTTTGGCGTTGAGTAGCGGCCCCCCGGAGTTGCCGGGGTTGATCGGCGCGTCGGTCTGCAGGACGTTGTCGATCGTGAAGCCGTTGGGAGCGGTGATTTCGCGCTGCAGAGCGGAGATCACGCCGGTGGTGAGAGTGCGGCTGAGGCCGAAGGGGTTGCCGATCGCCACCACCGGTTCGCCGACCTCGACGGAGCTCGAATTGCCCAGCGTCAGCGGGTGCAGGGTGAGCCCTTCGGTCGGAATCTTCAACACGGCCAGATCCTGCGAGGGGTTCTTGCCGACCACGTGCGCTTCGACGGTCTTCGAGTGTTCGAAGCTGACGGTCACCTTGCTTGCGTTCTCGACCACGTGCCAGTTGGTGAGGAGCGTGCCGTTGGCGTCGATCACGAACCCGGAGCCGGTGGCTGTCCCCTGCTGCGCGCTTTCGCCGAAGCCAAAGGGGGATTCGCTCTGGCGCACGATCGTCGAGGTCACCTTGACCACGCTGGGCGCCGTGCGTTCGTAGATTTCGTGGGCGCTCAGCCCGCCGCCACCGCCGCTCCTGGTCGGGATCGCCGTGGACGAGGAGGCGGTGCTGGAGGTTGCCGGCGCCGCCGCCTGCACCTCGGTGACGGTCTTGCTGGATGAGCTGAGGCTGCCGCTGGCGGCGAGCACCGCCACCACGACGCCGCCACCGACGAGGGCGGAGATGAAGGGGATCGCAAAGAGGCGTTTCATCGCGACACGGTGGCCGCGGGGGCCGGATCGACGGCGAACATGGAAAGCGGGGTCATATGGATCATGGGAAGAGGATGATCGGTTGCGATGAAGGCGATCTAAAGGTGGGCCGTGGTGTCTCTAAAACTTTTACGGCGGTCTGGCGCCCGATCGGGAGCGCCACCGTGCGGGCCCGACGGCGAGTATTCCGACCGCGACAGCAACTCCCGCAACGCGGCCTCGGGATCGGGCGAGCGCATCAACGTCTCCCCCACCAACACCGCCTGCACGCCCCGCTCGGCAAGGCGCCGCAGCTGCTCGCCGGTGGCGATCCCCGACTCCGAGACCACCGCCACGCCGGCGGGAATCTCGCCCAGCAGAGCGAAGGTGCGCTCGACGTCGACGCTGAAATCACGCAGGTCGCGATTGTTGATGCCCACCAGCCGCGCCCCCACCTCCAGCGCGCGCGCAAGCTCGGCGCGGTCGTGCACCTCGACCAGCACCTCCAGACCGATCGTCTGCGCCTGCTCGTGCAGCGCGCGCAGCGTCGGCTGGTCGAGCGCCGCGACGATCAGCAGCACCGCGTCGGCGCCGGCGGCGCGGGCCTCGTGCAGCTGGTAGGGATCGACGACGAAGTCCTTGCGCAGGATCGGCAGCGCGCAGGCGGCGCGCGCCGCGCGCAGGTCCGCCAGCGAACCGTCGAAGTGGGGACCCTCGGTGAGGATCGAGACCGCGGCGGCTCCGCCGCGCTCGTAGGCGCCCACCTGCTCAGCGACCTCGGGCCGCTCGCGCAACGCGCCGGCGGAGGGCGAGCGACGCTTGAACTCGGCGATCACGCCGACGCCGGGTCCGGCCAGGGCCGCGTGGAGCGATCGACGCGGGGCCAGTGCCTCGCCATCGCGCTCGAGCTGGTCGATCGGCAGCTCGCGCTTGCGCCGCGCCACCTCCTCGCGCGTGGCGTGCAGGATGCGCTCGAGCACTGTGGGAGCACCCTCCCGGGGAGCACCCTCCCGGGGAGCACCCTCCCGGGGAGCACCCTCCCGGGGAGCACCCTCCCGGGGAGCACCCTCCCGGGGAGCACCCTCCCGGGGAGCACCCTCCCGGGGAGCACCCTCCCGGGGAGCACCCTCCCGGGGAGCACCCTCCCGGGGAGCACCCTCCCGGGGAGCACCCTCCCGGGAGGTGTCCCCGCCGGGGCCGCTCGCGCTCAGGGAGCCGGCGTCGAGATCACCCGCCGAACGTACGCCATGATCGCCGCTCACGTGGCCGCCTCGGCTGGTGCGTACCTGAGCGTGGCCTCCACGTAGCTCCGCAGCGCGTGAGCGGCGCTGCCGTCGACGAGCGCCGCGCGGGCCGCCTCGACGCCCTCGGCGATCGAGGCGACCGCGCCGGCCGCGTAGATCGCGGCGCCGGCATTGGCCAGCGCGAGATCGGTGCGGAGGCCGGCTTCGCCATCGAGGATCGCGCGCGTGAGCGCCGCGTTCTCCTGCGGCGTGCCGCCCGCGAGCTCCGGGTGGCCAGTGGCGCTCCGCTCAGACGGGGGCAGGACGCGGTCGGGCGGCACGCGGGCGAGCTCGATGGGGGTGGGCGGGATTCCCATCTTTTCCGGGGTGATCGTGTAACGGCGGATATCGGAGCCGTCGAGCTCCACCACCGTGGTGGGGGCCGAGGTCGAGATCTCATCGAGCCCGTCCTCGCCGTGCACGACCAGCGCCCGGCGGGAGCCCAGCAGCGCGAGGGCGCCGGCGATCGTCTCCAGGAAGCTCGCGTCCGAGACCCCGATCAGCTGCCGCGTGGCGCCCGCGGGGTTGGTGAGTGGGCCGAGCATGTTGAAGATCGTGCGTACCCCCAGCTCGTGGCGCACTGGCACGACGAAGCGGGTCGCGCGGTGGTGGGCGGGAGCGAACATGAAGCCGAAGCCGGCCTCCTCGATGCAGCGGGCCACTCCTTCGGGGTCGAGGTCGATGCGCGCACCGAGCGCCTCCAGCACGTCGGCCGACCCGGAGGGGCCGGTGGCAGAGCGGTTGCCGTGCTTGGCCACCGCGCACCCGGCCCCCGCGGCGATCAGCGCGGCCGTGGTGGAGACATTGAACGTGCGCCGCCCTCCGCCGGTGCCCGCGGTGTCGAGCAGGTTCTCGTGCGTGCTCGGCACGTGCGCGGCGAGCTCGCGCATCGTGCGGGCCATGCCCGCGAGCTCCTGCACCGTCTCGCCCTTCGTGCGCAGCGCGATCAGGAAGCCCGCGATCTGGGTCTCGGAGACTTCGCCGTGCATGATCTGCGCCAGCACCTCGGCCGCCTGCGCTTCACTCAGGTCCCTGCGCGAGGCAAGCGCGTCGATCGCGCTCGTGAGGATCGGGTTGGGCATCAGCGCGTGCTCGTTTGCGGCGAGTCGTCGGGCATCGGAACACAGCGGCCAGGGCAGTCCTCGGGCATCACAAGGCAGCGACCTCGGCAGTCCTCGGACATTAGAACGTGGTGGTCCGCAGGGCGTCGGGCACGTGCAGCGCAGATCCGGCGGCGCCCTCCGCCACCGGCCAATCGAGCCCAAGGAAATTGGCCAGCAGCTGCATGCCCTCCTGTGTGAGCACCGACTCGGGGTGAAACTGCACGCCCTCGGCCGGCAGCTCGCGGTGGCGCAGCGCCATCAGCACGCCGTCGCCTTCGGCCGAGGCCTCCAGGCAGGCCGGCAGCTCGCGATCGACGATCAGCGAGTGGTAGCGCCCGACCGTCAGCGGCGAGGTGAGGCCGGCGAAGATCGTGCGGCCGTCGTGAGTGATCGTGGTCGCTTTGCCGTGTACGGGCGGGTGCAGCACCACACGACCCCCGAAGGCCTGGGCGAGCGCCTGGTGGCCAAGGCACACGCCGAGCGTGGGGACGCCCGCCTCGGGCAGCCGGCGCACCGCCTCCAGCGTGATCCCCGCCTCGTCGGGGGTGCACGGCCCGGGCGACACCACGCAGCGTTCGTAGCCGCCGGTGAGCAGCTCGTCGACCGTGGCCCGGTCGTTGCGCACCGTGTGCACGTCGGCGCCCAGCTCGCCGAGGTACTGCACGAGGTTGTAGGTGAACGAGTCGTAGTTGTCGATGACGAGGACCTTCATGAGGTCCCTCGATCCCGAACACGCCTCGATGAGTGAACCGTGCAGTCATGCCCGCTCATGGTCACGCCCAATCCGCCTGTTCGCACGCCAGCGCGATCGCGCGCATCGCGGCAGTGGACTTCGCCACCGACTCCTCGTACTCGTACGCCGGCTTGGCGTCGGCCACGGTGCCCCCGCCGGCCTGGATGTGGGCGACGCCGTCCTTGACGACCACGGTGCGGATGTGGATCGCGGTGTCGAGGTCCCCGTCATAGCTGAGATAGCCGATCGCGCCCCCATACCCGCCCCGCTTGACCGGCTCGAGCTCGTCGATGATCTGCATCGCGCGCACCTTCGGGGCGCCCGAGAGCGTGCCCGCGGGGAGTACCGAGCGCAGCGCGTCCATCGCGCCGACGTCCTTGCGCAGCGTGCCCGACACCGAGGAGACGATGTGCATCACGTGGCTGTAGTACTCGATCTCCATCAGCTCGTCGACGGCGACGCTGCCGTACTCGCACACCCGGCCGAGGTCGTTGCGCCCGAGATCGACCAGCATCACGTGCTCGGAGCGCTCCTTCTCGTCTGCCAGCAGTTCCGCGGCGATGCGGCGATCCTCCTCGGGTGAGGTGCCCCGCGGGCGGGTACCGGCGATCGGTCGCGTCGCCACGCGGCGACCGTTGACCGTCAGCAACGGCTCCGGGCTGGCACCCGCCACCTGGAAGTCGCCGAAGTCCAGGTAGTACATGTACGGCGAGGGGTTGACCGCGCGCAGGCCGCGATAAATGGAGAACGCCTCCACCGGCACCGGCGCCGACCAGCGCTGGGACGGCACGACCTGGAAGGCGTCGCCGGCGTGGATGTAGCGCACGATCCGCTCGACCATCCCCTCGAACTGGGCACGCGGCATGTTCGACTCAAAGCGCGGGGTCTCCCGTGGGGATTGGAACCCACCCACCCGTTCGGCCTGTGGCACGGGGCCGTCGAGCGCGCGGCGCAACTCGCCGATTGTTTGTGCGGCCTGCGCGTAGCGACGCTCGATTGCGGGGTCCGTGTGCTCCATCCCGGCATCCACCTCGACGTTCACGAGGATCGTGATTGTGTGCTTGAGGTGGTCGAAGATCACGAGCACATCGGAGAGCATCAGCGCCATGTCTGGCAGCCCCAAGGGGTCGGGACCACCCTCGCCCAACGGCTCGACGGTGCGCACTAGGTCATAGCCGAAGAAGCCCACGGCGCCACCAAGGAACGGGGCCCCACCCACCCCATCGGCAAGGTCGGCCAGCGGCGCCTGCCGGAAGCGCGCCACGTGCTCGGCCGCGAGCGCGTAGGGATCGCCGGGGTCGCCCAGCGACCAGCGCAGCACCGAGCGCGGACGCACGCCGATGAACGACCAGCGACCCACGCGCTGGCCCTGGTCGGCGGACTCCAGCAGGAAGGCCGGCTCTGCGGGCGCGAGCGCGCGCAGCTTCAGAAACGCCGACACCGGCGTCTCGCAGTCCGCGATGAAGCTTTCGCAGACGGGGATCAGGTTGTACCCGCCGTCGAGCAGGCCGGACGGGCGGGCCCCGGGCAGGGGGGCCACGCTTACATCTTTAGCGGCGGCGGGCATCGAGCACCCGCTCGGCGTCGGCGAGAGCGCGGCCCCGGCTGTGCAGCAGCACGAGCAGGTGGTAGAGCACGTCGGCGGCCTCTTCGTCGACGCGCTCCTCGGACTCTTCGCGCGCGGCGCGTGCGACCTCCTCGGCCTCCTCCATCACCTTCTCGCCAATCCGCCGCGGATCGTCCAGTAGCGCAACGGTGTAGGAGCCGGCGGGGCGCGCGCGGGCACGTGCAGTGAGCGT
>CAVXUO010000003.1:0-271808 GCA_963764915.1 uncultured Solirubrobacterales bacterium
CTTGCCGGGAGTGGAGGCGTTCGCGGCGCTCGTCAAGGGCCGGAGGTTCATCCCGTTGACCGAGGCGCGCCAGATCCCGGTGGGCTCGGTGCTCGAAACGACCGGTGGCGTCGCCCGGATCGCGACTGCGACATCGAAGCCGAAGGAACAGCAGTTCGGCAACTTCGGCGGGGGGATCTTCAAGCTGCTGCAGAACCGCAAGCAGAGGGGCCTGACCAACCTGGACATGATCGACAACCACAGCGCCAACCAGGTGTGCACGACGGTCGGCAAGCGGGGTAAGGGCAAGGCATATGCGGCCAAGCTGAGCTCGAAAACGCTCGGTCGGATCAACGCCAGTGGGCACGGGCACTTCGCCGTGCGGGGGCAGTACAGCGCGGCGACCGTGCGGGGGACGGTGTGGAGTGTGGCCAACCGCTGTGAAGGGACGCTCACTCACGTGACGCGCGGCGTCGTCTCGGTGCGCGACTTCAGCCGTCGTAAGACGATCACGCTGTTCACCGGGGAGTCCTACCTTGCCAAGGCACCGCACCACTAGCCCGGCGATGAGCTTCAGCGCTTTCCCATGGCGATGGTCGCGCTCATGCTTGGGGCCCGCCATGTGCGCGGTGCTCGCCGCGTTGACCGTCGGGGCTGGGCTGGCCACGTCGGCGCAGGCGGCGACGTACACGGTGGGGACGCTCGAAGACAGCACCGGGATCTGTGAAACCCCCGCCTCCGGCACATGTTCGCTGCGGCAGCTCATCACCTACGAGAACAACCTCCTCGAAACACCCAACCCGCCCGACACGATCGACGTGCCCGCCCCCGAAGGCTTCGCCTTCTACGACCTCTCCAACGGGCCGCTCACGATCTACAAAAGCGTCTCGATCGTCGGCGCCGGCGCGCGCGAGGTGAGCATCTTCCAGGAGTCCTCTCCAGCAAACCGCGTCTTCTTCGTCGAGCCGAATCCTCGCAGCAAAGTTGTCCCGACCGTGACCATCT
The DNA here is from genome assembly GCA_963764915.1 of uncultured Solirubrobacterales bacterium. GTDB lineage: Bacteria > Actinomycetota > Thermoleophilia > Solirubrobacterales > Solirubrobacteraceae > Palsa-744. Next base: position 985 of record CAVXUO010000003.1, read on the forward strand.
CGGGCTTGTCGATCGTGTTCGGTCACGCCAATGCCAACAACGGCTACTTTGGCGGCGACATCCTCAACGAGGCCACGCTCACGCTGAACGAAGACGACATCACGAACGGAACGGCCGAAGAAGGCTCGGGCGCCGGCATCTCCAACGACGGCGGCACGCTCACCCTGACGCACTCGCTGGTGGAGAACAATTACAGCACCAACCAGCCCGACGGGGCCGGCGGCGACTCGGGTGGTATCCAGAACGTCGGTCCCAACCCGGTGACCGAAGCGGCCGGGAAGCTGACCGTCAACGACTCGACGATCACCGGCAACAGCGCCGCGCTCGGCGGCGGCATCTTCAGTTGGGGCGACACTGCCAACACGACCTCGATCGTCAACTCGACGATCGCCAACAACGACGGTGGCACCCGCGGCACCGAAGGCGGCGGCCTGTTGGCCAGCGAAGGCACTATCTCCGTCGAGAACTCGATCGTTGCCGGCAACACAGTCGAAAACCCGCTCACCGCCGAACGCGTACCATCGAACTGTGGGGCCGGCGGCATCTCCTCTCTCGGCCACAACATCCAGAGCGCGGCCGACTGCGCCTTCACCGCCACCGGAGACCTCAAGAACATCGAACCGGGATTCCTGTCGAGCGGCCTCCAGGACAACGGCGGCAACACCGACACGCTCGCTCTGGAAGCGACCAGTCCCGCGGTCGACGCGATTCCCTCGGGCGCTCCGGGCTGCAGCGCAACCGACCAGCGGGACATCGCGCGACCGCAGGGTACTGGCTGCGACATCGGCGCCTACGAGCTGTTCCAGCCGGTTGAGGGGCAGCAGTTCTCCGAGGTGGTCGGCGCCGCCTCACCACGCGAAGGAACCACGCCCACGATCAACTGGGGAGACGGCACGTCGCCGTCAGCGGGCAAAGTCAACGCCAACACCGGGCAGCTCACCGGCACTCACACCTACGTCGACGAGGGCACTTACCACGCGAGCTTCACCTATACGAACAGCGACGGCTTCCCCGAAACCCGCCCATTCGATGTCAAGGTCCAGGACGCCCCGCTGACCGCGGTCACCGGGGTGCCCGTAAGCGCAACCGCGGGCGTGGCCGTCAAAGTCAAGGTGGCGACGTTCACCCATGCCAGCCCGGCGGGCGCCACGTCGGATTACACCGTGAGCATCACTTGGGGCGACGGCACGGCGAGCACGGCGGGGACGGTCGGCGCCGCGGCCGGCGGGGGCTTCGAAGTCACAGGCTCGCACACCTATGCCGCGGCCGGCAAGTACACGACCAGTGTCACGATCAACGATGTGGGCGGCGCCAAAGCGACCGCCACGAGCAGCGCGAACGTCGTCGGGCCGCCGATCGTCTCGAACGAGAAGGCTCTTTCGGTTACCGAAACGACGGCCAAGGTTGGTTTCACGATCAACCCGAACGGCGCCGCCACCACCTACACGATCGAATACGGGCCGACCACGAGCTACGGCCAGAAGACGACACCGGTGGAAATCGGCGCCACCTCTGGCCCACAGTCGCTGACGCAGACACTCACCGGGCTCGAACCCGGCAAGACCTACCACTTCCGCGTGCTCGCAACCAACTTGGCCGCGCCGAAGGGCGTGGGTGGCGCAGACCAGTCGTTCACCACTGAATCCAACGCCCCGCTGGGCGTAACTGGCAAATCCGTGAGCGGGACGGCAGGCGTGAAACTCAGCGCCACGGTGGCGACGTTCACCGACGCAGACCCGAGCGGGGTGGCGTCGGATTACACCGCGAGCATCAACTGGGGCGACGGCTCGTCGAGCACCGCGGGAACGGTCAGCGCCGCGGCCGGCGGAGGCTTCGAAGTCAAGGGCTCGCACACCTATGCCGCCGCCGGGCAGGACACGATCACCGTCACGATTGACGACATGGGAGGGGCCAAAGCGACCGCCACCAGCAGCGCCGACATCGTCGGGCCGCCCGCCGTCTCGAACGTCAACGTCCTCTCGGTCACCGAAACGACAGCCAAGGTCGGCTTCACGATTGACCCCGACGGCGCCGACACCACGTACACGATCGAATACGGACCGACCACGAGCTACGGTCAAAAGACAGCCCCGGTGGACGTCGGCGCCACCCCTGGCCCCCAGTCGCTGACACAGACGCTCACCGGACTCGAACCCGGCAAGACCTACCACTTCCACGTGCTCGCAACCAACTCGGCGGGCCCCGGGGGCGTGAGCAGCGCAGACCAGCCGTTCACCACCGTGCAGCCGAGCCCACCCACGGGACAGACGAACCCACCCACCGTACCGCCTGCCCCCTCGACCAATAACCCCAGTCCCCCAGCCCCTGCAGGCCCGGAACCCAAATCGGGCGTGCTCGGCTTCCAGGCGACGCGGGCTGCGCTTCCGTCGCCGGTGCTCGGCAAGACCGTGAACGTGACGCTGGTGTCGGGGATCGTCTATGTCGAGCTGCCACCTGGCGCCACGTTGGCATCGGCGGCGTCGGTCTCACCGTTTGCGCCGTTCGCGCTGGGGGTGCAGGCGGTCGAGGCGCTCACGAAGGGACGGACGTTCGTGCCGCTGACAGAAGCGCGTCAGATTCCCGTCGGGTCGATCCTCGAAACGACTCACGGCGTGGTGGGCATCACCACAGCCACCACCGCGTCCCAGAAGGGCAAGCTGCAGACTGGGGACTTCGGCGCGGGGATCTTCAAGCTGCTGCAGAACCGCAAGCAGAAGGGCCTGACCGACCTGGACATCATCGACAACCACAGCGCCAGTCAGGTGTGCGCCACGGTCGGCAAGCGGGGTAAGGGCAGGGCTTATGCGGCCAAGCTGAGCTCGAAAGTGCTCGGCCGGGTCAACGCCAGTGGGCACGGGCACTTCGCCGTGCGGGGGCAGTACAGCGCGGCGACCGTGCGGGGGACCGTCTGGAACGTCGGCAACCGCTGCGAAGGGACGCTCACACACGTGACGCGCGGCGTCGTCTCGGTGCGCGACTTCCGCCGCCGCAAGACGATCACGCTGTTCACCGGGGAGTCGTATCTCGCCCGGGCTCCCGCCAAACGGCGCTGATCGAGCTGAAGCTGGTCGGGGATTCGAGCTTCGGAAGGGGCCTGGGCCGATCCGCGCGATCCCGGCCCTTGACCCTGGGCGGGGCGGCTCAAGCAGGGACGATCCGCGTCCGGCGCGCCCCGAGGCTGGGCATCGCCTCGCTGTCGGCTTCGATCGCGCTGACGACCAGCTCGGCGAACAGCGCGGCGCGCTCGGCGTCATCGGGCCCGTAGTGCCCGCCGTCGCGGCGATCGAGCAGCGACAGCACGCCGATCGGGCGGCCGAGGCGGATCAGCGGGACGACCAGCATCGTGTAGGGGACGTGGCCGGTGCCGGCGGCGATGCGGGAGGCAAAGCGCGGATCGGTGCGACAGTCGGGGACCGCCAGCGGCTGGCCGTTTTCGACGACGCTGCCGGCGAGGCCGTGACCGGGGGGCAGGCGCACGCCCACGATCTCGCGCGCGCCCGCTCCCCACGCCGACTGGTAGACCAGCTCGCGGGTGTTGGCGTCGGTCAGCGCGATCGAAGAGGCCGCGGCCCCGAACACGCCGGCGGCGGTACGCGCGATCCCCTCCATCAGGCTGCGCCGGGCGGCCGGCGCCTCGATCGAGAGCGTCAGCGACCCGCCGGTCGTCGGCTGCGCGTGACCCCGGGGCAGGGTGTGGCTGCCCAGGGCGCGGGCGAAGGCGGCGACCGAGGCGACGCGCCGTTCGGGCACCATCTCGAGGCCCGCCTTCACCGCGTCGGCGATCTCGGGGGGGACGTCCGGCGCGAGCTCGCGCAGCTCAGTTGGGCTGGCGTACACCGGCGGGCGCCCGACAATCAGCGTCCACAGCGTGGCGGCGAGGCCGAAGACGTCGCTGCGGGGAGAGACCGAGCCGCCGGCGAAGACCTCCGGCGCCATGTAGCGCGGCGTGCCGACCCCGACCGTGCCTTCGTCCTCTTCCTCGTCCTGGAGCAGGCGGGCGATCCCGAAGTCGACCAGCACGATCCCGTCCTCACCGAGGATCAGGTTGTGCGGCTTGACGTCGCGGTGCACGATCTGCTGGTCGTGCACGTACTCGAGCGCCTCGCAGCTCTCGCGGGCGTAGTCCAGCGCCTGCTCCAGCGGCAGCCCCGGATCGCCCCGCTGCGCCAGCAGGGCGTGCAGATCGGTGCCCTCCACCAGCTCCATCACCAGATACTGGCCGCGCTCGTCGGCAAAGTGGTCGGTGACCTCGACCACACGCGGGTGGCGCAGCAGCGACAGCAGTTGCGCCTCGACCTCGAAGCGCTGGGCGTGGCGGGTGTTGGTGACGTGCTTGATCGCCACGGCCGTGCCGGTGTCGGTGTCCCTGCCGCGGTAGACCGCGCCCATCGCGCCGCTCGAGATCGGCTGCCCGACGGTGTAGCGGTCGGCCAGCAAGAGCTCCTGCGGCAGTACGAAGCGTGACGGGTCCTCCATATTGATGGCCAGCGTAACGCAGCCTGCGGCCTCAGGCCGTCCTTCGAGGTTCCCGCGTGGGCGCGATGGCATGGTCGCCAGCCGGGAACTCGGGTAGCGTTCTGCGGGGTGAATGGATGAAACGCAAGCGCAGGCGCGCTGGGGCGGCACGCACGCGCCAGCTGCGGCGGGTGCTGCTGGCGGTCGTCGCGCTGGGCGCGACGGGCCTCGCGATCGTCGCCTATGAGACCAACCTGCTGCGCTCGCTCGAACTGAGCACGGTCAACACCCGCTTCACGATCCGTGGCCACCGGCGGCCGCCGTCGAACATCGTGCTGGTCGAGATCGACGAACGGACCTTCGACGAACTGGACCTGCAGTGGCCGTTCCCGCGGCGGGTGCACGCCAAGGTGATCGAAGAGATCGCACGGGACCATCCCAAGGCGATCGCCTACGACGTGCAGTTCAGCGAGGCCAGCGCCTGCCCGCTCTCCACCAAGGGCACCCAGCCGCCGCCGGGCGAGTGCCCGCAGGCGCGCGGCGATGAGACGGCGCTGCTCGAAGCGCTGAACAACGCCGCAGGGCGCACCGTGATGACCACCACCGAAACCGAGGGCAACGGCAAGATGAGGTTTCTCGGCAGCGAAGGCAACGTGCTGCTGGGCGAAGTCGGGTCGCGGCCGGCCAACGGCCTGCTGCCGACCGATCCGGGCGGCGTCCTGCGACGCGTCAGCTTCGCGGTCGGCGGCCTGAAGACGCTCGCGGTGGCGAGCACGGAAGTCGCCACCGGGCAGCGAGTGCGCGCGAGCGAGTTCGACGGAGGCCCCGCCTGGATCGATTACTACGGGCCGGAAAACAGCTTTCGCCGCGTGTCGTTCTCGACCGTCTATCTCGGCCACGTGCTGCGCGGCTTCTTCCACGGCAAGATCGTGGTCGTCGGTCCCTCCGCGCCGACGCTGCAGGACATCCACCCGACCTCCACCGCCCGGCAGATGCCGGGCGCCGAAGTCCAGGCGAGCGCGATCGCGACGGTGCTGCGGGGCCTGCCGCTGCGCTCCTCGCCGGTGTGGCTGGACCTCGTGCTGATCGTGCTGCTGGGCTGCGCCACGCCGCTGGCCACGCTGCGGTTCGGCTCGATCGCCACCGTGGGATTGGCGCTGGCGCTCGCGGCGGCGTTCACGGTGGGCGTGCAGATCGCCTTCGACAACGGGCACGTCGTGTCGTTCGTGTATCCGCTCGGGGCGCTGATCCTCAGCGCTGCCGGAGCGCTGTCGGTGCAGCTCGTGACGGTCGCCTTCGAGCGCGAGCGGGTGCGCGACCTGTTCTCGCGCTTCGTGCCCGAGAACGTGGTCGACGAGGTGCTGGCTAGCGCAGGTGGGGAACTGCGCCTCGGCGGGGTGCAGCGCGAGGGGACCGTGATGTTCACCGACCTGCGCGGCTTCACCTCGTTCGCCGAAACGCTGACGCCGGACCGCGTGATCGAAGTGCTCAACCGCTATCTGAGCGAGATGAGCGACGCAATCCTCGACCACGGGGGCACGCTGGTGGCGTACATGGGGGATGGGATCATGGCCGTGTTCGGAGCGCCGATCGTGCAGGCCGATCACGCCGACCGCGCGCTCTCTACGGCGCGCGAAATGCTCGCCGTGCGACTGCCCCGCTTCAACGGATGGCTGCGCGAACAGGAGCTGGGAGAGGGGTTTCGCATGGGCATCGGGTTGAACTCGGGGCGCGTGATGTCGGGCAACGTCGGCTCCGAGCGGCGCGTCGAGTACACGGCGGTCGGCGACACCACGAACGTGGCCGCGCGCATCGAGCAGCTCACCAAGGGGACGCCCCACCAGTTGATGGTCTCGGGCGCCACCAAGGAGGCGCTCACCACGCAGCCCGACGATCTGGCGTTCGTCGATGAGATCGAGCTGCGCGGCCGGCGGACGGAGATCGCGATCTGGGCGCTTGCCGAGGAGCCCGAGGGGCCGGCGGCGTCCCCGTCTTCGGCGGTCGATCAGCTGAGGGAGGATGGGCCGGAGCTCTTGTCAGCCGACCACTCTGCTGAGGGCCTGTCGCAGGAGCCTCCGGCCGCCGATCAGCCGGAAACCGTGTAGCCGGCCTGCCGCAGGGCAATGAGCGCGCTCGTCGTGCGGGCGCCGTCGCTGCCGACCGAGTGTTGGGCCCGTGCATAGGCTGCTTCGTTCCCAGCGCGCGCGGCGGCAGCCAGCGCCGCGTAGTCGCGGCTGAGCGCGGCCAGCGAGGCGGCGAGGCTCGCGTTGGCGCTCTGCACAGCGGGGCTGAGGGAGAGCCGTCCGAGCGCGCGCGACGCGGTGGTGTAGGCCGCGGCCAGCTGGGTGGCCGCCGCGGCCTGGGCGGCGGCACTCGACGCGGTGCGCAGGCGGGCGGTGCCGGTATTGACGGCGCTCTGCAGCGTGCCGAGGGTGCTCCCCAACGCGCTCGCATACTGCGGGCTGGGCGCCAGCCCGAACGCGGTGGTGCCGCTCAGCTTCAGCGTGGCCGCGATCTGCGCGCATTGCGACCCCACCGCGGCGGCGGATGAGCCCAGGCAGGCGATCGTGACGACGCCGCCCGTGGTGGGCACGGTGTAGAGCGTCAGCGGTGTGGCGAGGCCGTGCACCGAGACGCCGCTGTAGCGGTAGGCCTGATAAGTGCCAAGCCGCACCGGCTCGGGCCGGGGAAGTTTCCCGTTGAGCGCGGCGGTGAACGCGGCGGGCAGCAGCGAGGGCCCGGAGGCATCGACCTCGCCCACGAGCAGGCGCTGGCCGGAGGAGGCCGAGTAGGTGCTGGAGGCGCCGGCGGCTGAACCGGTGCTCAGCGCGAGCGGCTGTGAGACGGTGAGTCCTGGAACGGCGGGGGCGCTCCCGAGCCGCTGCCAGCTGGACGGGAGGGAGAGTTCGACGGAGCCCGCCGACGCCGAGTCTGTGAAGGCCGTGCCGGAGCCGCCCGAACTTCCGCCCAGGAGCAGGCCGGCGACGAGCGCGAGCACGGCGGCGACGATCAGCACCGGCAGGTATCTCGTGTTGGGAGCGCCGGTCACGGCGTCGGCGCCGGTCGGAGTGCTTGAGCCGGTCGGGCCCTGCCCGGGCGGGGCCGCGGTGGAGGCGCGGGCCTCCGGGTCAGCGGTGTGCGCCGCCGCGCCAGGCTGACCGCCGGATGCCTGCGCGGCGTCAGACGCCACCGCAGCCGCGGCGAGGCGGGTTGCGCCGTGATCGCTCTTTGCGGCGGTCCGCGGCGCTCGTGTTGGGGAGCCAACCGCCGGTCGCAGGCGTGTCGCGTCGGTGGAGGCGGGCGGCGCGGAGGCCTCCCCCGGTGCGGCGCCGAGCGCTCGCCGTGCCTGCAACATCAGCTCTCCGGCGGATGCGGGCCGGTCGGCGGGATCCTTGGCCATCCCCTTCGCGACCACCTCGTCCATCGCGGCCGGGAGGTCGGAGCGCACCTCCGAGAGACGCGGTGGACGCTCGGTGAGGTGCGCGAGCAGGGCCCGCTCTTCGGTGGCCCGCTCGAATGGAACCCGGCCGGTGAGGCACTCGCAGAGCACGGCCGTGAGCGCGTACACGTCGCTGCGGGCCGTGGCGCGCGTCCCTCGGGCCTGCTCGGGGGAGATGTAGTCGATCGTGCCCACGAACTGGCCGGTTTCGGTCATCGCCGCGTCGTCGTTGCCCTTCGTCAGCCCGAAGTCGGCCAGATAGGCGTGGTCGCCCGCGCCGACGAGCACGTTCTGAGGCTTGACGTCGCGATGGATGAGTCCTTTGGCGTGCGCCGCGTCGAGCGCCTCGGCCACCTGCGTGAGCAGGCGCAGCGCCCGCCGGTCGTCGAGCTGACGGCGCAGGATCAGATCCTTGAGCGTTGGTCCCTCGACCATGCGCATCGCCAGGAACAGCCGGTTGTCGGTGGCGCCGGCCTCGTAGACGGTGACGATGTGGGGGTGGTCGAGCGCAGCCTGCAGCAGCCCCTCGCGCCGGAAGCGCTCGCGGAAGGCGGGGTCGGCGGAAAGCTCCGCGGTCAGCACCTTCAGCGCCACCACGCGCTCCAGCGAGAGTTGGGTGGCGCGGTAGACGGTGCCCATGCCGCCCTCGCCGAGCGTGCCGTCGATGCGGTAGCCGGCTACGACGGTGGGGTTATCAAGCGAGTCCACTCGTTGTCCCCTCTGCAGGGCGCCAATCGATTCACGGAATTAACCACCAGACCACCGGTCGCTTGCGCATCGGTCGGCCTCGCGCGCTCATCGAGACTAGCCCACGAGCACTGGGCCGCTGCTTTTGCCACCGCTCGGGGCGGCCGGTTTGGAGGGCGTGGGAGTTGGAGCGGGGGTGGGGGTCGAAGTCGATTCTGGGGTGGTGGCCGGGGTGGGAGCGCTCGACGGCGTGGGAGTGGAAGCTGGAGTGGAAGTGGTGGGGCGCGGCGGACGGCGCAGCGCCGGTGGCGTGGCGGGCGCTGCGATACCGGAGACGTGCACCGGCGTTGAGGAGACCACCATGGGGGCCGGCAGCGGCGCCGCCTGCGCGCTGCTTGCCGTCGCCTTGCGTACGCCGAAGCTCGCCCCGAACACCACCAAGACGACGACCGCCGCCGCGATTGCCGCACGCCCGCCTGAGGCCTGGGAGGTCGAGCTCATGCGCAATGCCCGGTCATCGGCGGCGGCGCCCGGTCATTCGCAGCGCTCGGGCCTCTTCGAGCCCGGGGCCAGGCAGCGCTGGATCTTGGTGAAGTTGGCGTGCGCGATCTTGTATTCGATATAGGTGCCGATCTCGTTCTTGGCGGTCACATAGATCTTCAGTGCGGCGCCATTGGGCAGCATCGCCCCATGCAGTCCGGGGAAGCCGAGCGAGCGAGCGGTCTTGGCCTGGGGACGGCAGCCACGCGTGCAGCGCACTTCGACGCGGGCCTTCTTCGGGGCGCTGACGGCGAGGTTCACGACCTGCACCCCGCCGGTGAGCGGCTGCGCGGTGAGCGTCGCTTCGGCTTGCAGGCGCTTGAGTTGGACGACGTAGTCGAACAGGAACTCGATGTTGCCACCGGCCGATTCGACGCCGCCGAGCTGGATCGTGTAGGGCTTGCCGGCCTGGACGTTGGCGAACAGTTCGCCGGCCGCCGTGGGCTGGTTGACCGCGCATTGGCGCTGCGCATTTTCGGGCAGCAGCGAGGTGGGGTTGTAGGGCACGACCGCCATCACCGTGCCGAAGGAGGCTGAGGTGCGGACCCGAACCAATCCGTTGGCGTTCGGGTAGAAGTCGTACCAGATCGTCTTACCCTCGGTAACGCCGTTGCAGCCCGTCAGCTCGGCGGGTCCGGCCTGCGGGCTGAGGATGTCCGATTGGACCGTCGCCACCGTCGTGTTGCGTTCGTCGCGCAGAGTTTCGGTGCGGTTCAGCGGCGTGCCCGGATGGTGCGGCGTCGGCGGTTCGTTGAGGTTGAGCGCGTCGAGGTAGTTGTCGTTGATCGGGGGCACGGTGGCCGGCGCCGCGGCGGTGGCTGCCATCGTTGTCGTGGCTCCAATCGCCAGCAATGCCGTCGTCATCGCGAGCGCGATCATGCGCCAGTAGCGCCCAAGTGTTGCCCGCATCAGGATGCACCTCGCCTCATTGCCTCACAGCATCATAGATCGCACGGGTACACTCGTGCTGCGTGAGCGATGAGCATGAGCACAAGGAGCCGGGGGCGGCGGGCGAAGCGTCCGACCCGTTGATCGGCGTCACCGTCGGGCGCTACCGGATCGAGTCGCTGCTGGAGGTGGGCGGCATGGGGCGCGTGTACCGGGCGACCGGCGCCGAGGGCGAGTTGGTGGCGCTCAAGCTGGTACGTAGCGACCTCGCCGAGGACAGCGTCTTTCGCAAGCGCTTCGAGCGTGAGGCGATGATCGCCCAGCAGGTGAAGAATCCCCACGTGGTGCCAGTGCTCGACACCGGCGAGCACGAGGGCGTTCCCTACCTTTCCCAGCGCTTCATCGAAGGCGGCTCACTGGAGCAGAAGCTCAAGCGCGAGGGCCAGCTCGATGTGCCCACGACGTTGAAGCTGTGCGCCGAGGTCGCGGATGGGCTGGACGCCCTGTTCGCCGGCGGGATGGTGCACCGTGACGTGAAGCCCGCCAACGTCCTGCTCGAACTGGACGGCACTGCGCTGATCACCGACTTCGGGCTGGCGAAGGACAGCGAGGGCACCAACCTCACGCGGCCCGGCCAGGCGCTGGGCTCGCTCGACTACATGTCGCCCGAGCAGATCCGCGGCGAGGCGGTGAGCGCCGCGACCGACGTGTATGCGCTCGGGTGCGTCATCTGCCAGTGCCTCAGTGGAACGCCCCCGTTCGCCGATCGCAAAGGGATGCGGATTCTGTGGGCGCAGTTGCAGGACGAGCCGCCCGACCCCTGCGTGGAGCTGCCCGACGCGCCGCCGGAGCTGGGAGCGACGGTGCTGCGCGCGCTCGCCAAGAGTGCCGCCGAGCGCCCGCAGAGCGCCGGCGAGTACGCGCGCCTGCTGCATCAGGCGGCCGGTATCGCGCCCCCATCCGCGATGTAGGCGCGGGCGCGCGTTCGCGCGATATGGCGAGCTGCTCAGTGCCGCGGGCGTGCGACCGCGGGAGGTGCGTTACGAAGCTTGGTCGGGCTCTGCGAGGGTGGTCCGCCAGACCCCGTCCTCCAACACGAGACGCACCGTATCCCCATCATCCCCGAGCGCGATGCGTGCCTCGCGGGCGTCGAAATCGACCTCCAGCGCGAGCGCGAGCGGCGGAACGGGAGCCACGGGCTCCACCGGCACGCGCGACACGACGGTCGGGTTGGCCACCACCACTGGCTCGGGCTCGACGATCGCCTTGACGAGAAGCGTCGTGGCGCCGACCTCGATCGAGTCGTTCAGCGCCAGCAGCCGGGGACTCTGGATCCGCAGACCATTGACGAACGTGCCGTTGGAAGAGCCAAGATCCTCGATCGCATAGTCGCCGGTGGCCTCGCGCGAGATGCGAGCGTGCTGGCGGGAGATCTCCTCGTCCTCGGAAAGTCGGCCGGCCCCCTCGGCGTGGCGCCCGATGACGAGCTCGTCATCGACGACGATCGTGTCGCCGATCGCGTTGCCGCTGATCACCTCGAGGCGCAGGTAGGTGGAGCCGGCGTTCATCGGAGCACCGTAGCGATTGCGGAGGTCGGATCCTGCTCGCCACGCTCGGCTCGGATCACATGCATGACGGCGTTGATCAGGGCCAGGTGCGTGAAGGCTTGGGGAAAGTTGCCCAGATGGCGCCCGGTGCGGGGATCGATCTCCTCGGCGTAGAGCCCCAGCGCGGAGGCGTGGGAGATGAGCTTCTCGCACAGCGCTCGCGCCCGCTCCAGCTCGCCGATTTCGCACAGCGCGGAGACCAGCCAGAAGGAGCAGATCGTGAACGAGCCCTCCTCGCCGGTGAGCCCGTCGTCGGTGTCGGCGACGCGGTAGCGCAGCACCAGGCCATCCTCGGTGAGCTCCTCGGCGATCGCCAGGACCGTGGCCACGATGCGCGGGTCATCGGCCGGCAGGAAGCGCACGAGCGGCGCCAGCAAAAGCGAGGCGTCGAGCGTGGTGGTGCCGTAGTGCTGGGTGAAGACCCCGCGCTCGTCGACTCCCTGCGCGCAGATGTCGGCGTGGATCTCCTCGGCGGCGGCGTGCCAGCGCTCGGCCCACTCGCGGTCGTCGCGCAGCTGCGCGAGACGGGCCCCGCGGTCGGCGGCGACCCAGCACATGAGCTTGGAGGAGGTGAAGTGCTGGGGCTCGCCGCGGACCTCCCAGATCCCGTGGTCGGGCTCGCGCCAGTGCGCCAGGGCGCCTGCGACCTGGCGCTTGATGATCGGCCACAGCCGGTCGGGGAGTTGGTCGCGCGAGCGGGTGTGCAGGTAGATCGAGTCGAGCACGGCGCCCCACACGTCGTGCTGGCGCTGGCGGTAGGCGCCGTTGCCGATGCGCACCGGCCGCGCGCCGCCGTAGCCGGAGAGGTGGTCGAGCTCCTGCTCGTCCAGGCGACTCTCGCCGCCGATCCCGTACATGATCTGCAGCTCCCCCTCCTCCGCCTCGGCGAGGTCGGCGACGAAGTAGAAGAAGTCGTTGGCCTCCCAGTCGAAGCCCAGCGTGTAGAGCGCCCACAGCATGAAGGTGGAGTCGCGGATCCAGGTGTAGCGGTAGTCCCAGTTGCGTTCTCCGCCGAGGGTCTCGGGCAGCGAGGTGGTGGCCGCCGCGACCATCGCGCCGGTGGGGGCGTAGCTCAGCCCCTTGAGCGTCAGCGCGCTGCGCTGCAGGTAGGTGCGCCAGGGGTGGTCGGGGAAGGTGCCCTGCTTGAGCCACTCCTGCCAGTGGTGGGCGGTGCGCACGAGCCGCTCGTTGGCCTCAGCGTAGGTCGTGGGCAGCGGGTGCTCGGACCACCCCAGCGCGGCGAACACCGACTCCCCCTCGTGCAGGATCGTGCGGGCGCGGGCGCGCGGGCCCTCGAAGCCGAGGTTCATGTCGGTGACCAGCTGGAGCTTGAGGTCCATGCCCTCCGAGCCGGCCGTGGCCTCGTTGTAGCCGGGGCCGGTGTAGGACCACTCCGCGGCGAGGCCTCCGTAGTCGAAGACCGGTTCGCAGTCGAGGTGGATCTCGGCCCACCCCTGCACGCAGAAGGCGGTCCGTAGCAGCACATGGTCGGCGTCGTAGTCGGTGGGCGAGCGCCGGTGGGTGCGCGAGCGCTCCTGGTTGTGGTACCAGGGCCCGATGCAGAGCACGTCGCGGACCACCACCCAGCCGGTGCGCGTCTCCCAGCTGGTCTCGAGCACCAGTGTGCCCGGCAGGTAGCGCACCGCGCCGGGCACGGTCACGCCGGCGGGTCCCAGCCGAAAGCCGCCGGCGTCGCGGTCGAGCATCGCCCCGAACACGCTCGGCGAGTCCAGGCGCGGCAGGCACATCCACTCGACGTTGCCGCTCGGCGCGATCAGCGCGCATGTCTCGCAGTCCGACAGGAAGCCGTAGTCGGCGATCGGCGGGAACGGGCTCCCCTGGCTGCCGTTGGGTATGGCGCTCACCGCGCGAAGGCTACTAGGGCGGGTGGGTCCGGATAGGCTCTGGCTGGATGACCTGGGTAGAAGTTTTCATCGCGTTCGTGGTGTCGCACCTGGTGGGGGACTACCTCTCGCAGACCAACTGGCAGGCCATGCACAAGCGCGGCGGCCTGGGGCGGGGGGACCCAGACGCGCGCCGGGCGCTGTTCACCCACGTCACCCTCTACACGCTGTGCTTCGTTCCGGCGCTGGTGGTGGCCGATCTCGGCGTGGAACTGGTGTGGGTGATCCCAGCGATCTTCATCCCACACCTCATCCAGGACGACGGAAGGCTGCTGCAGGCATATATGAAGGGCGTGAAGCGGCTGGACCCGAAGGAAAACCTCGCGGTGTCGATCGCCGTCGATCAGACGTTTCATCTGTTGGCGCTGCTGGCCTTGGCGCTGGCGATCGGCTCCTGAGCCTTGATCATCCTTCCTTTTGCCTCCGCTCTTGGCCGCGGGTCAGTCGGCGAGCTGCGGGGTCGGCTCGCCCCGCGCGATCCGCCGTCGCTCGGTGGCGGCGACCATCCGGAACTCCGGGATGCACGAGCCGCGCACCAGCCTGCGCGGCAGCAGCGGCCGGGTGCCACGCGAGGTGGCGAGCAGCGCCGCGCATGCCGCCTCGTGAAGCGGGGTGCAGCGCAGGCCGTACAGCTCGCGCACACGCGTGGGCAGCGAGCAGAGCATCACCAGGTCATGGACGCGCTTGCCCAGCTGGCGACTCGCGGGCATCGGGATCGCGAAGGCTGAGGCATAGCCCATGTAGCGGGCCTCCTCGGTCAGGTGGAGGTCCTCGGCGACGAGCTGGCGCTCATACCATGCGCGGAACTCGCCGTAGGTGGCGGGCGCGGACTCGGCGGGCATGCCGAACAGCTCGGCGAAGCGCACATAGTCGCGCCACAGCGCCTCCCGCTCGGAGTCGCTCATGTGGCGCACCAGCCGCTCGTAGAACCACTCGGCCGAGTCGGCGATCACCGCCACCGTCCACAACATCAGCTCGGGGTCGACGGCCGAGTAGGCAGTGCCGGCCGGGTAGTGGGGTCCGGCGTCTTCGGGGAGCTCGCCGACGACGCGCTCGTGCATGCGCCGCACGGCCTCGAGTACGCGATCGGCCTCCGCACGGGTGCCGAAGAAGACGGCCTCGAACATCTCGCCGGTGTGCGAAAGGCGGCGGAAGGGCGTGCTCTTGTTGCGCGTGTGTCTGCTCGTGCCCACATAGTTGAGGGGCTTCACCGCGCCGACGCACAGCGCGCGCTGCCCGTAGAGGAGGCCCACCGCCTTCTCTTCGTGGACTCGGCGCAGCATCGACGCGCCTCGTGGAAAGTACCCGTCGGGCATCGGCTCGCCACCGTACCAGGCACCTCGTGCGCAAATCGCTCACCTGTGCGGATTGAGTGGCATCATCGGTCGATGTCCGGCCTCCCCAAGCTCTCCTTGAGGGCGTTCTCCGAGAACGACGGCCCCGTGCTGATGGACCTGTTTGGCGCACCCGAGGTTGCGCGCTGGGTGCTGCCCGCGGGACGCACCCAAGCCCACTCGGAGGCCGAGTGCGCCGCACGGGCGCGCGCTGGCGCGGCACACTGGAGGGCCCACGGCTATGGCCCTTGGATCGTCAGCGAGCGAGGACGCACGGTCGCTTGTGGCGGCCTCGGCCTGCGGTTGCTGGACGGCCGCCCGGAGCTCGAGCTCGCCTGGGCCGTCCTCCCGGATGCGTGGGGTCGCGGGATCGCCACCGCGATCGGCGCCGAAGCACTCGTGCTCGCGGCCGCGAGGGGTGCGCGGGTGGCGGTTGCCCTCAGCCGCACCGACAATCTCGCCTCGCGGCGGGTGATCGACAAGCTCGGCATGACTCCGGTCCGCGACCTGCGCCACGCAGGGTTTGCGCACGTGCTTTACCGCATCGAGGTTGGGTGAGTCGAGGGGCGACTCGGTCGGCTCGCCCGGGCGCTCTCGGGTTGAGGCAGCAGGGGACCCGATGCGGCGTGTCATACCGCGGGCAGCGAGTACTTGCGCGTCTTTGGCGACTGCTCCAACAGCCCGACCTCCACGAGCGTGATCACGTAGCGGTGGATCGTGCTGGCGCTGATCTGGAGGCGCTCGGCGATCTCCATCAGCCCCAGCGTCGGCTCGTCGGGGCCAAAGCAGGTCAGGATCGCCAGGCCCCGCAGCAGCGACCGCGACAGCCGGCGGTCGTCGTACGCGGGCAGGCCGGATTCGTGGGCGCGATTGAGCGCCGCCGAAATCAACGCGCCGAAGCCGGGCGCTCGTCCCGGGTCGGCAGTGCGCACGATCTCCTCGATCTGGCCGGGGGAGAGCGTGATCGAGATTCGCGGTTCGGTTGCCATCGCGCCATCCTCGCAGATACCGCGGACGATTGTCTGCGCCGCTGCTCGGTGGGTTGGCGCGGCTATCTTTGGGGCTGTGAGCGGGATCGACGTCACCTACTTCAACGACCCCGGATGTCCGTGGGGCTACTCGGTCAGCCCGGCGCTCGCGGTGCTGCGCTGGCGCTATGGCTCGCAGCTGCGCTGGCGCCTAGTGACGATCGGGCTGGCGGAGAGCGCCGAGCGGTATGTGCAGAGCGGCTACACGCCGACGCGCTCGACGCAAGGCCAGCTGATGTTCCGCGCCCGCTACGGGATGCCCTTCCTGCTGACCCCGCGGGCACGCGTACAGGCGACCGCCCGCGCCTGCCGTGCGATCGTGGCCACCCGCCTGCTGTTCCCCGGCCGCGAGTTGGAGGCGCTGAGGGCGCTGCAACTTGGATGGTTTACAACCACCCTGCCGCTCGAGGAGGACGAGGGGATCGCGCAGGCGCTGGCGGGCGTGGAGGGTGTCGACGTGGAGGCGGTGGTGGCGGCGATCGACGACGCGCGTGTGATCGAGGCGTACGAGGCCGACAAGCGCGAGACCCGCCAAGCGGAGGGCGGCCCCACCCACTTCCAGGGCAAGGCCCGCCAGACCGACGGCCCGGTGCGCTACTCGGCGCCGTCGCTGGTGTTCACCGCCGGTGCGGGCACGGATCGGGAGCGGCGCCTGGAGGCCGGCGGCTTTCAGACCATCGAGGCGTACGACGTGCTGATCGCCAATCTCGACCCCACGCTGCGTCGCGAGCCCCCGCCCGACAGCCCGCTGGCGGCGCTGGAGGGCTTCCCCGACGGCCTGGTCACCCAGGAGGTGGCGGCGATCATGGCGCAGGGCAACAATCCTCCCGACCGCGCCGCCACCGAGCGCGCGCTGATCGAGTTGGTGGGAGACAGCCGCGCGCGGCGCACCCCGCTGGGCGATGACGCGCTGTGGCAGCCGGCTTGAGCGGAGGGGCGGGGGCGCGAAGAAGGCGCTTGCATCGAGGCGCGAGCCGCGGGCGGGGTGTGCCGCGGAGGTTGCGTTCTTCGCTGAGCGCACCAACCAGCTCGCCGGCTGGGTAGCCTGCAAACCGCGATGAGCATCACCGTGACACTCCCCGACGGCAAGCCGCTGGCGCTGCAGGACGGTGCGACCGGCGCCGACGCGGCCGCGGCGATCGGCCCCGGGTTGGCGCGAGTGGCGCTGGCGGTGGAGATCGGCGGCGAGGCACCCGAGGTGCGCGACTTGGCGCGCCCGCTGGAGGACGGCACGCGAATCGCGATCGTGACCGCGCGCAGCGAGGGGGAGGAGCCGCTGCGACTGATCCGCCACGACGCCGCTCACGTGCTCGCCGCCGCTGTGATGGAGCTCTACCCGGGCGTGAAGATCTCGATCGGCCCGGCGATCGAGCAGGGCTTCTACTACGACTTCGAGTTTCCCGATGGCGTGAGCGTGTCGGAGGCCGACTTCCCAGCGATCGAAGAGCGGATGCGCGCGCACATCAAGGCGGCTGAGCCATTCGAGCGCGAGGACATTCCGGTCGCGGATGCGCGGGCACGCTTCCTGGCGGCCCGGCAGGACTACAAGGTCGAGCTGATCGACGATCTCGTGAGTGCCGCGGCGGGGGGTAGCGCGGGGAACGGGAAGCGCGGTGCCCTGGAGACCGTTTCGCTCTACACCAACGGCCCCTTCACCGACCTCTGTCGCGGTCCGCATGCCCCCTCCACCAAGACCGTGGGCGCCTTCCGGCTGCAGTCGGTGGCGGGCGCCTACTGGCGGGGGGACTCGACCCGCACGATGCTCACGCGAATCTACGGCACCGCGTTCTTCACGAAGGCGGCGCTCGAGGAGCACCTGGAGCGCCTCGAGCAGGCGCGCGCGCGCGATCACCGCAAGCTGGGACGGGAGCTCGATCTCTTTCAGTTCTCCGAGCTCTCCCCGGGCGCGCCGCTGTGGAAGCCGGCGGGGATGGCGGTGTGGAACGCGCTCACCGAGCTGTGGCGGGAGGAGAACCGCGCGCGCGGCTACGAGGAGGTCAAAACGCCGATCCTGTTCGACGTCGAGCTCTTCAAGCAGTCCGGCCATTGGGAGAAGTACCGCGAGAACATGTACTTCACCGAGGTCGACTCCCGCCCGATGGGCCTGAAGCCGATGAACTGCCCGGCGCATATTCAGATCTACAGGGATGCCCGCCGCTCCTATCGCGACCTGCCGATCCGCTATTCCGAGGCCGGCCTGGTGCACCGTCACGAGCCCTCCGGGGTGCTGCACGGACTGCTGCGGGTGCGACACATAACTCAGGACGATGCGCACATCTTCTGCACCGAGGAGCAGGTGCAGGAGGAGGTGGTGCGCTGTCTGCGCTTCGGCTTTCACATCTACGAGCTGTTCGGCTTCGTGCCGCGCTTGGAGCTCTCCACACGTCCTGCGCAGCGGATCGGCAGCGAGCAAATGTGGGACCGGGCTGAGGCGGCGCTGCAGGGGGCGCTCGAGGCCGAGGGTCTCGTTTATGAGGTCAACACGGGCGATGGCGCGTTCTACGGCCCCAAGATCGACCTGCACATGGCCGACTCGATCGGGCGCTCCTGGCAGCTGGGGACCGTGCAGCTCGATTACTCGATGCCCGAGCGCTTCGAGCTGGCCTACACCGGCGCCGACAACGCCGAGCATCGGCCGGTGATGATCCACCGCGCGCTGCTGGGCTCCTTCGAGCGCTTCATCGGCATCCTGATCGAGCACTACGCTGGCGAGCTGCCGCTATGGCTGGCGCCCGTGCAGGCGATCGTGCTGCCCGTCTCGGATCGCTTCAACGAGTACGGCGCCTCGGTGCGGGAGCGCTTGGGCGAGCATGGCCTGCGGGTCGAGCTCGACAACCGCTCCGAGTCGATCGGTCGCAAGGTGCGCGAGGCAGAGCTGCGCCGCATCCCGCACATGCTGGTGGTCGGCGAGCGCGAGCAGCGCGACGGCACGGTGTCGGTGCGCGAGCACAGGGCTGGAGACACGGGCAGCGCCCCGGCGGAGGAGCTCGCGCAGCGGCTGGTGGCGCACGTGCGACGGCGCGCTGCCTCGCCCACGTTGCACGAGGATGCGTAGACGTATCCCGGTAGGGGCGCGGATCCAGGCTTGGTGCTGCTCGCCTGGCCCGGTCCCGTCACGCGTGAGCATCCTCGGCCGATGTCGGGTTGGTGGGACGCAGTTGGCGGGGCGGAATCGGACGGTCGTCGAAAAGCTTCCCTTGCGCGTCGCCGACACCCCGTTATACTCCGCGGCCTTGAGGAGTTCTCGCATCCCATTTTCAGTGTGCAGCGCCATCGAATCGGCTTGACGCGCCGCCAGGACAGCTAGTGGCCGTACCCCGGAGGTTCGACCGGCGCCCGCCCGAGCGGGACACGACCAGGGTCAACGAGCGGATCCGCGTGCCCGAGGTGCGCCTGATCGACGATCAGGGTGCGCAGGTGGGGGTGCTGAAGACCCCCGACGCGCTGCGCTTTGCCCAGGAGCGCGACCTCGACCTGGTGGAGGTCGCGCCGGAGGCGCGCCCCCCGGTGTGCCGCGTGCTGGACTACTCCAAGTACAAGTACGAGCTGGCCCAGAAGCAGAAGCAGGCGCGTAAGCACCAGCAGCAGATCACCGTGCGCGAGATCAAGTTCCGCCCGAAGATCGCTCAACACGACTACGACACCAAGAAGCACCACGTCGAACGCTTTCTGCGCCACAAGGACAAGGTCAAGGTCACGATCATGTTCCGCGGCCGCGAGGTCACCCACCCCGAGCGCGGCACCATGATCCTCGACCGGCTCGCCGAGGAGCTCGCGGAGCTGGGCGTCGTCGAGCAGCGTCCAATGCAGGAGGGCCGCAACATGACGATGATGCTCGGACCCTCCAAAGCGGTGCTGGCGGGGCGCTTCGACGCTTCGCCCGACGGCGTCGAGCCGGTCATGCAAGAGGACGCCGCCCCACAGGCCCCGGCTCCCGCGGTGGGCGACGGCTCGGTGAGCGCGCCGGCTGCGGCCGCTCCCGCGGAGGGCGTGGCTGCGCAGGAGGCGCCGGCTGCGTCTGCGGGGGATGCCGACGCGCCGTCCGACGAGGCGCAGAGCGGGGAGACCCCGACGGCCTCCGCTGAGGCCCCGGCCTCTGCCGAAATGCCCGAGCCCTCCAAGACGCCCGCCTCCGAGACCGCGTAGCAGGGCGGCTCGGCGGCTCAGGCCGCGCGCGTCGTACTCAGGCGGCGCGTGTCGTACCCGTACCTCAGGCCGCGCGCGTGCCCTTCATCGAGAGCATTGCCGCGTCGGCGTGATGGAGCAGCTGCTCGGCGTTGGACCCGTCGTGCGGGTAGACGCTCGCGCCGAGGCTGGCGCCGACTTTCACTGCGCCCGCCTCCACGCGGATCGGCTCGGCGAGCGTGAGGCGCATGCGCTCCATGAACGCCTGCACCTCGGTGGTGGGGTGGCGCAGCATGCTGAGCAGCGCGACGAACTCGTCGCCGCCGTAGCGGGAGATCAGCTCGTCATCGCGCACGGCGCCACCCAGCCGCTCGGCCAGCGTGCGCAGTACCTCGTCGCCGGCGTGGTGGCCGAGCGTGTCGTTGACCTGCTTGAAGCCGTTGAGGTCCATGTAGACGAGCGCGACCGCGCATCCGTGACGCTGGGCGCGGGAAATCGCGCGGTCCAGCTCTTTGTGGAACAGCCTGCGGTTGGCAAGGTCGGTGAGCTGGTCGTGATGGGCCTGGTGGCGCAGCTGCTCGAGGATCGTGCGCCGCTCGCTGATGTCCGCGAAGATGGCGATCGCGCCGCACTGGTTCCCGTGCTCGTCCAGGGCGGGCCGCGAGCTGAGTGAGATCCACGTCACCGCGCCGGTGGGCTTCTGCAGCCCGATCGCCACCGAGCGCGCGGAGCGGCCCGTCTGCAGCGTTTCCACGGTCGGATGCGAGGCGACCGGCCAGGGGGAGCCATCCTCATGCAGGAAGTGCCAGCGGCGGTCGCGGACGTGGCGGGCGAGCAGCTGATCGTGGCTCATGCTGAGGATCCGTGCGGCGGCGTTGTTGGCGTAGACGGTACGTCCATGGAGGTCGAACACGAGCACGCCCTCCGCCAGCATCTCGGTTGTGACCTGCATGCGGTTCTCCAACGTGCGCAGCTCGGCGCGGCGCGCTCGCAGCTCGCCGCGTATGCGCTCGGTGGCGGCGATCGACTGCACGAGACGCTCGCATGCCAGGTCGAGGGCGCGATCGGGATCGCTCGCCCCGATCTCCGCGATCTCGCGCAGCGCGTGGGCGATCGCGCTCGGGGCGGCGTTCGGCAGCCGTTGCGCCTGTTCAACGGGAAGGTGCGCGATCGAGGCTCGATCCATCAGTGGATTCATCGGCTCTCGACGGCCGATACATGACAGCTATTTGCGGTTTGGGACGGGTGTGTTTGTCACGCGAGAGCAGCTGGAACGCAGCGTTTCCGTGCTGCGAGTAGTCTGAAGCGCCCGGTCTGCCATAATCACCGCCCAGAGGGTGGCGCAGCCGGCCGGAGGCCGGCGAGCCGAGCCCCTCTTCTTTAATTGCCGATGCCCAAGATGAAGACCCACTCCGGCGCCAAGAAGCGCTTCAAGCTCACCGCCACCGGCAAGGTGCGCGGACGGCATGCCTTCACCAGCCACATCCTGGAGAAGAAGTCCGCCAAGCGCAAGCGCGCTCTCGGGGCCCCCGCTTTACTCTCGGCGGACGACACCCCGCGGATCAAGCGGATGCTGGGTGCGCCCACGAAGAGCGCGAAGCGCGGCGCGCCGGCGACGACGAAGCGTGAGGTGGGCTCGTGAGGGTCAAGCGCTCCGTTCACGCGCGCAAGAAGCGCCGCGCCACGCTCGAGCTGACGAAGGGCTTCAGGGGAGAGGCGCACTCCAACTACCGCCGCGCCAAGGAGGCGTTGATCAAGGCGGACACCTACGCCTACCGCGATCGGCGCAACCGCAAGCGCGACTTCCGGCGGCTGTGGATCACCCGCATCAACGCCGCCGCCCGCCAGAACGGGATGAGCTACTCCCAGTTCATGCACGGCCTCTTGCTGGCCGGCGTCGAGCTCGATCGCAAGGTGCTGGCCGACATCGCCGTGCGCGACGCCGATGCGTTCCGACGTTTCGCCGAGGTTGCCCGCGAGGCGTCGGCCGCCTGAGCTCAGGTTGCCGACATTCCCAGCCTCCCGGGCGCCGCTCCTCTCCAGGACGGCGCCTTTTTTGTTGCCATCTTGCCACCCAACTTCCCTGACACACCGTCGAACGAGCGTTCCATCCCAAGCAGTGAGGAAGATTCCAGCGGCACTCAAATGACGACCATCGCCTCCCCCCACAACCCCCGTCTGCAGGAGCTGCGGCGCCTGCAGCGTCGGCGCGAGCGCACGCGCAGCGGCCGCTTCCTCGCCGAGGGCGAGGATCTGCTCGCGGCTGCCGCCGACGCGAGGTGGCAGCCGGTGGAGGGCTATCGGGTGGCCGGCAGCGCGTTGGGGGGTGCCGGCTTCCTCGATGTGGAGCCGGCGGTGCTGGCGGCGGTCAGCACGCTCGGGTCGGGAACACGCGCGATCGGCGTGTACGAGCAGCGCTGGAGTCCGCGCCCGCTGGGGCCGCTGTGTGTCTACCTGCACGGGCTCTCCGACCCCGGCAACGTCGGTGCGGTACTGCGCGCGGCCCACGCGTTCGGCGCCTCATGCGTGGCGCTCGGCCCGGGCTGCGCCGACCCGTGGTCGCCCAAGGCCGTGCGGGCCAGCATGGGCGCGATCTTCCATGTGGCGCTCGCGCGCGCCGGATCGATCGCGGAGCTGCCGCCGGAGCGCGTCGCGCTGGTGCCCGACGCAAGCCCACCCGCTCGGCCGTTGTGCGGGCCGGCGCAGGGCCCGATCACGCTGCTGGTGGGCGCCGAGCGCGAGGGCCTGCCAGCGGAGATCGTGGCTGTCTGCGAGCGCGTTGCGTACATCCCGATCGCGAACGACTCGCTGAACGCGGCGATGGCGGCGACCATCGCGTTGTATGAAATGACTAGGGTCTCCCCGTCGTGATCGAGCGGATCGAACAGCTGCGCGCGCAGGCGGAGAGCGAGATCGCCGCGGCCTCCACCGTCGAGGAGCTGGAGGCCCTGCGCGTGCGTCACCTCGGGCGCAAGGCCGAGCTGCCGCAGACGCTGCGCGGTGTACGTGAGCTGCCCCCCGTGGAACGGGGCACGGTGGGCAAGGCCGCCAACGAGGCGCGTGTCGCCCTGGAGCGGCTGATCGAGGCGCGCGCGGGCGAGCTGGCCGGCGCGGAGCTGGGCGAACAGCTGCGGCGTGACCGCGTGGACGTCACCCTGCCCGGCGCCCCGCCGCAGTCGATCGGGCGCCTGCACGTCATCACCGCGACGATGCGCGAGCTCGAAGACGTGTTCCTCGGGCTGGGCTTCACCGTGATGGAAGGACCTGAGGTGGAGACCGTCCACTACAACTTCGACGCGCTCAACCACAGCGCAACGCACCCCGCCAGGGCGCGTACCGACACCTTCTACATCGAGACCCCTCCAGGTGGCGAGGAGACGGTGCTGCGCACGCACACCTCGCCGATGCAGGTGCGCGCGATGGAGGCGCACCCGCCACCGCTGTACGTGGTGATCCCCGGGCGCGTCTACCGGCCGGACTCCGACGCCACGCACACCCCCCAGTTCCACCAGATCGAGGGGTTGGCGGTGGACGAGGACATCACGCTCGCCGACCTCAAGGGCACGCTGCTGGTGTTTGCGCGCGAGCTGTTCGGCGACGCCCGTGACGTGCGTCTGCGGCCACATTTCTTCCCCTTCACCGAGCCCTCCGTCGAGGTGGACGTCTCCTGTTTTCACTGCTCCGGCAAGGGCCACCTGCGCGACGGCGCGCGCTGCTACCTGTGCAAGGGCGAGGGGTGGCTGGAGGTGTTGGGCGCCGGCGAGGTGGACCCCAACGTCTACTCGTACGTGCCCACCACGCCCGCCAACGCGCCCGGATATGACCCCGAGAAGGTGCAGGGCTTCGCGTGGGGGATGGGCGTGGAGCGGATCGCGATGCTCAAGCACGGCATCCCCGATCTGCGGCTGTATTTCGAAAACGATCTGCGCTTCCTGGAGCAGTTCTAAATGCGCGCGGGCACATTCCCCTTCCCACATGGAACCGGCCGGCGCATGCGCCGGCCGGCGGGGGCGCGCATGCGCGACCCCGGGGAGGGCCGCATGCGGCCCTCCCACATAGAGATAGGGGGAGGGACACCGAGATGAGGGTGCCGCTGCCGTGGCTGCGCGAATACTGCGATCCCGATATGGATGTGCAGACGATCGAGCAGCGCCTGACGATGACCGGGACGAAGGTCGAGGCGATCCACCACCACGGGGTGCCCTCCGCGGAGCACTTCGTGCTCGGGCGCGTGCTGAGCGCCGAGCAGCACCCCGACGCCGACCGGCTGCGGGTGTGCAGCGTCGAGCTCGGCCTGCCGGAGGGCCCGGCGAGGATCGTGTGCGGCGCCCCCAATGTTGCCGCCGGGCAGACGGTGGCGGTCGCCCGCCCGGGTGCGGTGATGCCCGACGGCACGAAGCTCGGCAAGGCGAAGCTGCGCGGCGTGGTCTCCGAAGGGATGATCCTCGCCGAGAGCGAGCTCGACATTGATCTGAGCCCGCCCACCGGGGCGGGCATCATGGTGCTGGCCGAAACGGGGATGCGAGCCGAAGGCGAGTGTCTCCCGGCTTCGGTCGGCACAGGCATCGACGGCGGGCTCGCGCCCGGCACACCGCTGCGGGAGGTGCTGCCGATCTCGATGGACGTGTTGGAGCTGGAGATCACTCCCAACCGCCCCGATTGTCTGGGTGTGTACGGGGTCGCGCGCGAGCTGCACGCCGCCACCGGCGCCGCGCTCGCGCCCGCGCCGTGGGGCGAGGACCCCGGCAGCCCGGGGCCGCTGCAGGCGAGTGGGGGGGTCGTGCCGGGCGCGGTCGAGGTGCGCTGCCCCGACCTCTGTCCCCGTTTCACCGCGCGGGTGTTCGACGGGGTGACCGTCGCGCCGTCGCCGCCATGGCTGAAGGCGTGGCTGAGCGCCGCCGGGCAGCGCCCGATCAACAACGTGGTGGACATAACCAACTACGCGATGCTGCTCACCGGCCAGCCGCTGCACGCCTTCGACCTCGACCGCGTTGCCGGCGGGCGCCTGACGGTGCGCCGCGCCGCCGACGGCGAGCAGATGCAGACGCTCGACGGGCAGACGCGCACGCTCGACGGCGAGATGGTGGTGATCGAGGACGCCGAGGGCCCCACGTCGATCGCCGGGCTGATGGGCGGCGCGCGCTCGGAGGTGGGGGAGGCGACCACGCGGGTGCTGCTGGAGGTTGCCAACTGGCACGGGCCCAACATCCACCGCTCCTCCTGGGCGTTGGGGTTGCGCAGCGAGGCGTCGGGACGCTTCGAGAAGGGCCTTGCCCCCGAGCAGTGCATGCACGCGCAGGCGCTCGCCTCGAGGTTGATGATCGAGCTGTGCGGCGCCACGCTCCTGCCCGGCACGATCGACATCGGCGCTGGCGGAACGTGGGTCCCACAGGCTCCGCTGACGATCCGGCTGCGCGAGCGTCGCGTGCGTTCGATCCTCGGCGTACCCGTCGCGGTCGAGCGCCAAGCGGAGATCTTCGCTGCGCTCGACTTCACCACCACCCATAGCGAGGATGGCCTGGACGTCACCGTGCCGGCGCTGCGCCGTGAGGACGTCACCCGCGAGGTGGACCTGATCGAGGAGGTTGCCCGCATCGACGGCCTCGAGCGCCTGCCCGCCACGCTGCCCGCCCGCCGGGGCGCCGCCGGGCGGCTCACCCATGCCCAGCGCGTGCGCCGCACGGCCGAGGACGCGCTGGTGGGGCGCGGGTTGCATGAGATCGTCGGCTGGAGCTTCGCCGACCCGCAGCTGCTCGACCGCCTGCTGATCCCGCCCGAGCACCCGCTGCGCAACGTTGTGATGCTCGCCAACCCGCTGTCGGACAGCCAGTCGATGATGCGCCCCACGCTGCTCGGCTCGCTGCTGGACGCCGCCCGCCACAACGTCTCGCGCGGGCGCCCCGAGATCGCGATCTTCGAGTCCGGCACCGTCTATCGGGCGGCCTCCGAGATGCGACCTGTCGAGGAGCATGCCGCTGGCACGGGTACCGCCGAGGAGCGCTCAGCCGCCCATAGACGCCCCGCCGACGAGCACCACGGGCTGGGGGCGCTGTTGAGCGGGCACACCACGCCCCGCGCGTGGCGCGGGGAGCGCGCGCAGGCCGACTTCTTCGCCGCCAAGGCGCTGCTGGCCGGGCTGCTCGATCGCTTCCATGTGCGCTGGTCGGCGGTGGCCGCCGACTGGCCCTTCCTGCATCCAGGGCGCAGCGCGGCCGTGCTCGCCGCCGCGCCCGATGGCGGCGCGCACGACGACCGCGCCTCCGAGGGACAAGCGATGCTCGGCTTCCTCGGCGAGCTGCATCCGCTGGTCGCCGACACGTGGGGCCTCGAGCGCACCGCGGCGTTCGCGATCGACCTCGGCGAGCTCGCCGCGATCGCTCCCGAGACGGTCTCCTTCCAGCCGTTTGGCGCCTTTCCCGCACTGCGCCAGGATCTCGCTGTGACGTTGCCCGATAGCGTCAGCGCTGAGGAGCTGCTCGCGCTTGTGCGCCGCGCCGCCGGGGAGACGCTGGAGGAGGCCGAGGTGTTCGACGTGTACACCGGCGCGCAAGTGGGAGCGGGGAGGCGCTCGCTCGCGCTTGCGCTCTCCTTCCGTGCGCTCGACCGCACGCTTACCGACGAGGACGTGGCGCCCGCGCGCGAGAGGATCGTCGCGGCGCTGCACGAGATCGGGGGCGAGTTGCGTGGTTGAGCAGCAGTTCGCATCCGGCTCGCCGCGTGTGCTGGTCGCGGGTGCCACGGGGTTCGCGGGTGCGCTCGCGGCAAACTTGTTGTGGCGCCATCCGCGGTTCGAGCTGCGCACCGTCACCGCGCGTGCGGAGGCTGGACGGCGCTTGGACGAGCTCTATCCGCGCTACCGCGTGCCATTGGAGCTGCAGGAGCTCGACTTCGATCGTCATGGCGACGTGGATGCCGCGCTCGTCGCATACCCGCATGCGGCCTCGGCTCCGGTTGTGGCCGCGCTGCGTGCTCGCGGCGTGCGCGTCGTCGACCTCAGCGCAGACTTTCGTCTCACCGAGCGCTCGACCTATGAACGATGGTACGGGCCGCATCCCCACCCGGAGCTGCTCGAAGACGCCTCCTACGGACTGCCCGAGCTTCATCGCGCGGCGATCGCGGCCGCCGACCTCGTCGCCACACCGGGCTGCTACCCGACGGCGTCGCTGCTCGGCCTCGCCCCGCTGGCGCGCGTTGGGCTGATCGCCGACCTCGTGATCGACGCCAAGCAGGGCCTGTCGGGTGCGGGCCGCTCGGCGACCTGGCAGACGCACTTCTCCAACAGCGGCGAGAACATCCTCCCCTACAACATCGTCCACCACCGCCACACCCCGGAGATCGAGCAGCAGCTGGACGACCTGGACCCCACGCATCCCGGTTTGCGAGTGCAGTTCACTCCACATCTCGTGCCGCTCGACCAAGGGGAGCTCGTCAACTGCTACGTGACGACCACTCGACCGATGGAGCAGGACGAGCTCGACGTCATGTATGAGGACGCCTACGCGGGTGAGCCGTTCGTCGAGCTGGCGCCGGCCCCGGTCGAGGTGCGCGACGTGCGCGAAACGAACGTCTGCCGGCTGCACGTGGCGCTCAGCGAGCACACCGGCAAGGTCGTGGTGCTCTCGGCGATCGACAACCTGTGGAAGGGCACCTCATCGCAGGCGGTCCAGAACCTCAACCTGATGTTCGGCCTGCCCGAGACGGCGGGTCTGTTGTGAGCGCCGGCAACGACGTGTGGGGCGATCGCGCCAGCGACGGCCCGCCGCGGCCGTTCTTCGGCTCACGCTGGGTGGCGGCGCCCGCGCACGTGCGCGAACTCGAGCCCGATGCGGGGCTGCCTGCCGGCTTCCGCGCGGCGGGCGTCGCGTGCGGGATCAAGCCCAGCGGCAACACCGATCTCGGCCTGCTGATCTGCGACTCCGACGATCCGACCAGCGCCGTGCGTTTCACCGCGAGCAGCACCGCCGCCGCGCCGGTGCTGCTCAGCCGTGAGCGCTGCCGCCTGGATGCGCTGCGTGCCCTGCTCGTCAACTCCGGCTGCGCCAACGCCGCCACCGGCAGGCGTGGCTTGGACGACGCCACCAAGACGCAGGGCGCCGCCGCGATCGCGCTGGGTGTGCAGCCTGAGGAAGTGTTGCTCGGCTCGACCGGCGGCATCAGCTGGTATCTGCCGGTCGACGCTGTGTTGAAGGGGATCCTCGCCGCGAGTGGGCAGCTGCGCCGCGAGGGCGACGTCGACTTCCAGAAGGCGATCCAGACGACCGACGCGTTCGAGAAGCGCGCCAACCTCGAGGTCGAGCTGTCCTGCGGGACTGTGCACCTCGCCGCCCAGTGCAAGGGAGCGGGGATGATCTCGCCGAACTTCGCCACGATGCTCTGCTTCGTGGAGACCGACGCGGCGCTGCAGCCGCACACCGCCGAGCTGCTGCTCGGCGTATGTGTGAAGCGCTCCTTCGACCGCTGCACCGTGGACGGTGACCTCTCGACCAACGACACGGCCGCGCTGATCGCCTCCGGCGCGAGCGGCGTGGCGATCGCGCCGGAGAGCGAGGACGAGCTGCGCTTCGGCGAGGCGCTCGACGCACTGCTGCGCCAGCTCGCGATCATGATGGTCACCGACGGCGAGGGCGCGGCGCGGATCGCCCGCGTGGTGGTGCGGGGCGGGGCGAGTGAGGGGCGCAGCGCACTCGATACGGTCGAGGCGGCCGCGCGCGGGGTCGCGAACTCACCCCTGGTGAAAGCGGCGCTGCACAGCGCCGACCCCAACTGGGGAAGGCTCGTGATGGCGGTGGGAGCCGCATTGCCGGGCGCCGCCCCGCTGGCCTGCGACATCTCGATCGAGGGCATCCTCGTGTGCTCGGCCGGCACCGCGATCGACTGCGACGCCGACGCCCTCGCCCAGGCGATCGACAGGCGTGAGGTCGAATACGAGATCACGCTCCCCGGTGATGGCGCCGAAACCGAGGTCTTCTTCTCCGACCTCTCCCATGAGTACGTGACGATCAACGCGGAGTACACGACCTGATGCGCGACGTCGCCACCCTCCTCGAGGCGCTCCCCTACATCCGTGAGTTCCACGGCAAGACCGCCGTGATCAAGTATGGGGGCGCGGCGATGGAGGACCCCGCGCTGCGCGAGGAGTTCGCGCGCGACGTGGTGCTGCTCAAGTATGTGGGGCTCAGCCCGATCGTGGTGCACGGCGGTGGCCCCGACATCACCGCCTACATGGAGCGCCTCGGCCTGCCTGTGCGATTCGTCGGCGGCCTGCGCGTCTCCGACGAGGCCACGGTCGAGGTCGCCAAGATGGTGCTCGTCGGCAAGGTCAACAAGGAGATCGTCGGTCGTCTCCACCGCCACGGCCAGCCGGCGGTGGGCCTGTGCGGCGACGACGGCGCGCTGTTTCGCGTCGAGCGCCGCACCGCGCCCGGCGGCGAGGACATCGGCTTCGTCGGGCGCATCGAGCGCGTCAACGTCGACGTTCTGCACCACATCGCGCGCGATTACATCCCCGTGATCGCCTCGGTTGGCGCCGACCGCGAGGGGCGCTCCTACAACATCAACGCCGACGAGGCCGCCGGCGCGGTGGCGAGGGAGCTGGGCGCCTACAAAATCGTGTTCCTCACCGACGTCGCCGGCTGGCTGGCCGACCCCGAGGACCCCGCCAGCCTGGTCGGCCAGGCCACCGCCGAGCAGGTGCGCGAGGCGCTGCCCGACCTGGAAGGGGGGATGCGCCCCAAGCTGCAAGCCTGCCTGGAGGCGATCCAGGGAGGTGTCAGCTCCGCGCACATCGTCGACGGGCGGATTCCTCACTCGCTGCTGCTGGAGTTCTTCACCGACGCAGGGATCGGCACCAAGATCGAGGCCGCCCCATGAACGCCCATGGCTGCGCTGGATCTGCGTCCTCGATCGCTTGTGTGCAAAGCACACTTCGCTCACTGCGTCCTTGCCCAGCTTGCCCTGGACGTCCATGGGGGAGCGTCTCATGACACTGACCGACCTGCAGGAGATCGAGGCGTCGAGCCTGATGGCCAACTACGCGCGCTTTCCGGTCGAGTTCGTGCGTGGGGAGGGGGCGTGGCTGTGGGATGCCGAGGGCGAGGAGTACCTCGACTTCCTCTGCGGCATCTCGGTGACCAACGTCGGGCACTGCCACCCGCGCGTGGTGGAGGCCGTGCGCGAGCAGGCCGGCAGGCTGATGCACGTCTCCAACCTCTTCTACACCGAGCCCGCGATGCGCCTCGCGCAGCGGCTCTCGGAGAGCGGCCTCGGTGGCAAGGTGTACCTGTGCAACTCCGGCGCCGAGGCCAACGAGGCCGCGATCAAGCTCGCCCGCAAGGCGCGCCCCGGGGGAGACATCGTCTCGGTGTACAACGCCTTTCACGGGCGTACCTACGGCGCGCTCTCCGCCACGCCGCAGGAGTCCAAGCAGGCGCCCTTTGCGCCACTGGTGCCCGGCTTTCGCGCGGTGGCCCCCGAGCCCGAGGCGCTCTACGACGCGGTCGACGCGCACACCGCCGCCGTGCTGCTGGAGCCGATCCAGGGCGAGACCGGCGTCAACGTGCTTTCCGAGGAGCTGCTGCGCGCCGCGCGCGCGGCTTGCGACGAGCACGGCGCCGCGCTGATCTTCGACGAGATCCAGTGCGGCATGGGCCGCACCGGCTCGCTGTGGGCCTACGAGCAGATCGGCGTGCGGCCCGACGCATTCACGGCCGCCAAGGCGCTCGGCGGTGGCCTGCCGATCGGCGCGCTCGTCACCGGCGAGCGCCTGGCCGACGTGTTCGCCCCCGGCGACCACGGCTCGACCTTCGCCGGCGGCCCGGTGATCTGCGCCGCCGCGCTCGCCGCACTCGAGATCGTCGATGACCCCGCGCTGTTGGCGCGCGTACTCGAGCTCGGATTGCGCCTCGCCACCGGGCTGGAGGGTCTGGCGCACGTGCTCTCCGTGCGCGGGCGCGGCCTGATGCTCGCCTGCGAGCTGGACATCGCCGCCCCCGGGGTCGTGCGCCGCGCGCTGCTCGAGCAGCGGTTGATCCTCAACGCCACCGGCCCCACCACCGTGCGGCTGCTGCCCCCCCTGATCCTCACCGAGGCCGAGGTCGAGCAATGCCTGGAGCGGCTCGGCGCAGCGCTCGCCGGATAAGGTTCTGCGCCGTGAGCGACCCACGCCCCTTTCCCCCCCGCACGGCCTCCTATGAGGCAGACCCCGAGCAGGTGCACCGCGTGCTGCTGCTCTACTCCGGTGGCCTCGACACCAGTGTGATGCTGAAGTGGATCCAGGACCGCTACGAGGCCGAGGTCGTGTGTCTCACCGTGAATCTCGGGCAGCCCGGCGAGGACTACGCGGTGATCGAGGAGAAGGCCCGGCGGCTGGGTGCGGTGGAGTGCCACGTGGTGGACGCGCGCGAGCAGTTCGCCCGCGACTTCCTTGCGCCCGCGATCCGCGCCAACGCCGTATACGGCGGCGGCTACCCGCTGTTCACCGCGCTCGGGCGGCCGCTGATCGCTCAACTCGCGGTCGAGTACGCGCGTCGCAGCGGCTGCGACACGATCGCGCACGGCTGCACCGGCAAGGGCAACGACCAGGTGCGCATCGAGGCCACGGTCGCCACGCTCGGCCCGGAGTTGAAGGTGATCGCGCCCGTACGCTCCTGGCAGATGGGTCGCGAGGAGGAGATCGCCTACGCGCGCGAGCACGGGATCCCCGTCAAGGGGGGAACGGAGAAGGTCCCCTACTCGATCGACGACAACCTCTGGGGGCGCTCCTCGGAGGGGCGTTGGATCGAGGATCTCCAGCATGCGCCCGACGAGGACGTCTTCCAGCTCGTAACTCCCCCCGAGCGCGCCCCCGATGAGCCCGAGCTGGTGCGGATCGGCTTCGAGCACGGGGTGCCGGTGGCGCTCAACGACGAGCCCTTGGAGCTTGTGGAGCTGCTCGAACGCGCCGCGGAGATCGGCGCTCGCCACGGCGTCGGGATCGTCGACCACATTGAGGATCGCATCGTCGGCTTGAAGGTGCGCGATATCTACGAGGTGCCGGCCGCCGCACTGATCCTTCCCGCCCATCACGAGCTCGAGCGGCTGGTGGGAACGATCCACCAGAACCAGTTCAAGCCCCAACTCGACCGCCAGTGGGGCTACCTCGTCTATGCAGGGCTGTGGTGGGAGCCGCTGCGGTGCGACCTCGACGCCTACATGGAATCGGTCAACCAGCGCGTCACCGGCACGATCGGCTTGAAGCTCTACAAGGGCCATGCGCGGGTCGTAACCCGCGAATCTCCGCACGCCGTGTATGACGCCAGCCTCGCCTCGTTCTCGGAGTCGGGCGGCCTCTTCTCGCAAACCGCCTCGCCCGGGTTCATCGAGCTGTGGTCGCTGCAGTCGCGCATGGCGTGGCGGCTGCGCGAGGAGGAGTAGCTCCCACGCACCCATGGGAGGCGTTTGCGCCGGGATGCGCCGGTCGACGAGCAGGCGCCGGCGCCGGCTCCCCGGGCGGCCGTCTCCCAGGAGCCCGGCGGCCGGGCCCGAGGAGCCCCGGCGGCCGGGGCCCGCGAGCTCCGGCAGCCGTCCGGTCGTGCCCATACTCTGAGTTGCGGTGATCCCCGAGGAAGACGAGGCGCGGCGCAAGCGTACCCCGCAGGAGGAGGAGCGCGACACGCTCGCCGAGCGCCGTGCCCGTCGCGCGTGGCTGGGTGACGCGGCCCTGCTGCGTCGCGCGGAGGCGGCTGAGGCATCAGTGCGCACGCTCGAGGCCCACCTCGCCGACCTGCGCCGACGCCAGACCGAGAGCGAGCGTCTACGGGAGAGCACCACCGCGCAACTCGCCGAGCGCGAACTGGAGTTGCGCAGAGTCAAGCAGCGCGAGTACGCCGAGCAGCAGCTGCGCGTCGAGGCCGAGGAGGCGGCGGTGCGCGCTCGTCGCGGCCGGCGCGCCGAGCTCGACCATTGGCAGCGGCGCGCCGAGGAGGCGCAGGCGGCCGCACAGTTGGCCGAGGAGCAGCGCGACGCGCTCGCGGCCAGCCTCGCCGCGGTCAACGAGAGCTGCGAGCGCCTACGGGTTGGGGTCGCCGCGCTGCAGAGCGTCGCCACCGAATTGCGCACCACCTTCGAGCACGAGCATCGTGCCTTCCGGGCGCGAATCCACGAGCTCGAGGGCGAGCTCGAGCGCACCCGCACCCAGCCGCTCGTCGAGCAGCCTTCGCCGGCCGAGGAGGCCCAGCGGCGCGAGGAGATGGCTGGGGCGCTCGCCGCCGCGGTTGCGCGTCTGCGTGCGCGCGCCGTCCCCGCGCCCTCTGAGCTGCCTGCTCCGCCTGAGCTCCCCGCTCCCAAGGCCCCTGCGCCGCCACAGGAGGTCACCACAGTGTTTGTGGTGCCACGCCTGTTCGTCGGGACCGGGCGGTTGCGCCCGGTGGCCCGGCGCCTCGCCGCGCGCTTGGCGGAGTGGGCCGGCCCCGCCCAAGCGCCGCCCCGCTCCTGAGAGCCGGTTCTAAAGCGGCCCCACCGGTCCGCCGCTCACAAGCCTAAGATCCACACCGGTGTCCAACCTCGCCTGCGCCCATCTGCACGTGCACTCCGAGTACTCCCTGCTCGACGGCGCCTGCAAGATCGATGCCCTCGCCGAGCGCGCGGCTCAGTTCGAGCAGCCCGCCCTCGGTCTCACCGATCACGGTGTGATGAACGGCGCGGTGGAGCTCCACAAGGCATGCGCCAAGCACGGCATCAAGCCGATCGTCGGCTGCGAGATCTATCTCGTGGACGATCACACGGGGTCCCCCGCCGGATCCGACCCAACCCGCGGCTCGAGTTCCGGAAACCGCAGCAAACGCAACCACCTCACGCTGCTGGCCGCCGACGACACCGGCTACCGCAACCTCGTCAAGCTCTCCTCGGCGGGCTTCCTGGAGGGGTTGCAGCGCGGCAAGCCCACCGTCGACCTCGAGCAGGTCGCGCGCCACTCCGAGGGCGTGATCGCGCTCACCGGCTGCCTCGCCTCCCGCTTCTGCCAGCGCCTCACCGAAGACCGGCACGAGGACGCGCGCGCCCACGCCGACGAGCTGCTCGGCATCTTCGGCTCCGAGAACGTCTACTTCGAGCTGCAGAAGAACGGGCTGGCCGCCCAGGAGAAGTGCAACGAGGGGATCGAGCGCATCGCACGCGAGCTGGACGGGCGGCTGGTGGGCACCGGCGACGTGCACTACCTGCGCCGCGAGGACTATGGGCACCACACCGCGCTGCTGTGCGTGCAGACGAAGAGCACGATCGCCGCCCCGAAGCTCACCTTCGACACCAACGAGTTCTACCTGCGCGACAACGCGGAAATGGCCACATCTTTCGCGCAGTGGCCGGAAGCGCTCGCCAATACCCTTGAGATCGCTGAGCGCTGCTCGGTGCGGTTGGAGCTCGGCAAGCAGCTGATCCCGAGCTTCCCGACTCCCGGCGGAGCACCTGAGCGCGAGTATCTGCGCGCGCGTGTCGAAGACGGCATGCGCATGCGCTACGGCGATCCCCCGAGTGCGCAGGCGCTCGAGCGGATGGAGATGGAGCTCGGCGTGATCGATCGGATGGGCTTCAACGCCTACTTCCTGATCGTGTGGGACTTCGTCAAGTACGCCAAGGAGAACGGCATCGCCGTGGGCCCCGGCCGCGGCTCGGCCGCCGGCTCGATCGTGGCGTACTGCCTGCAGATCACCGACGTTGACCCGCTGCGCTACGAGTTGCTGTTCGAGCGTTTCCTCAACCCCGAGCGGGTGTCGATGCCGGATATCGACATCGATTTCTCCGTGCGCGGACGCGAGCGCGTGATGCGCTATGTGACCGAGAAGTACGGGCGCGAGTCGGTCGCGCAGATCGTCACCTTCGGCAAGATGCTGCCCCGCGCCGCCACCCGCGATGCGGCGCGCGTGCTCGGCTTCGACTACGCGACCGGGGATCGCCTGGCGAAGCTGATCCCCGACCCGATCATGGGCCGCTCACCCTCCTTCGAGGAATGTCTGAAGCCGGGCGAACCGCTGCGCAAGGCCTTCGACGAGGAACCCGATGCCCGGCGCGTCCTCGAAACCGCGCAGGGCCTGGAGGGGATCGTGCGCAACTCCTCGATCCACGCCGCCGCCGTCGTGATCGCCGACCGCCCGCTCACCGACATCGTGCCGCTGCAGCTCGCCGACGCCGGCACCGGCGAGAACGGCGAGC
Source organism: uncultured Solirubrobacterales bacterium (assembly GCA_963764915.1). GTDB lineage: Bacteria > Actinomycetota > Thermoleophilia > Solirubrobacterales > Solirubrobacteraceae > Palsa-744. Next base: position 36,175 of record CAVXUO010000003.1, read on the forward strand.
GCAACTTCCGCACCGTCACGCAGTTCTCGATGAAGCCGATCGAGGAGATCGGCCTGCTGAAGATGGACTTCCTCGGGTTGCGCAACCTCGATGTGATCGAGGACGCGCTCGACATCATCGAGCGCTCCACCGGCGAGCGCCCCGATTGGACGAAGGTGCCGCTCGACGATCAGAAGACCTACGAGATGCTCGCGCGCGGCGACTCGATCGGCGTCTTCCAGTTCGAGTCCGAGGGCATGCGCGAGGCGCTGAAGAAGGTGCGCCCCGACGAGTTCAACGACCTCGTCGCGCTCAACGCGCTCTACCGCCCCGGCGCGATGGACCAGATCCCGGTGTATGCCAAAGGCAAGCACCACCCCGAGTCGATCTCCTATCCGGACGAACGCCTGCGAGTGATCCTCGAGTCCTCCAACGGGGTGATCCTCTACCAGGAGCAGGCGATGCAGATCTCCAAGGAGCTCGCGGGCTTCTCCGGGGCCAAGGCCGACGATCTGCGCAAGGCGATCGGCAAGAAGAACCGCGCCGCGATGGCCGCCCTGAAGCCCGAGTTCGTCGAGGGCTGCCGCGCCTCCGGCACCGGGCCCGAGGTGATCGAGTTCCTCTGGCAGTCGAACGAAAAGTCGGCCGACTACTCCTTCAACAAGAGCCACGCCGCCTGTTACGGGCTGATCGCCTACCGCACGGCCTGGCTGAAGGCCAACTACACCCCCGAGTACATGGCCGCGCTGATCTCCTCGGTGATGTCCACCAAGGACAAGGTGCCCTTCTTCGTGGCCCGCTGCGAGGAGCTGGGAATCGAGATCCTGCCCCCCGACGTCAACCTCTCAGACCACGAGTTCACCGTGGTGGAGGGAAACATCCGCTTTGGCCTGGATGCCGTCAAGGGAGTCGGCTACCAGGCGGTGGAGGCGATCAAGCGGGCACGCGAGGAAACCCCGCCCGGGGGTGCAGCGAGGCTCGTGGGGCAAGCGGGGGATTTGAAGCCCGCCCACCCCGCGTTCACCTCGCTGTGGGACTTCTGCGAGCGCGTGGACAACCGCGCCGTCAACAAGAAGGCGATCGAGGCGCTGATCAAGTGCGGCGCGTTCGGCTCCACCGGAGCCTCCCGCAAGGGGATGCTCACCGTGCTCGAGCAGGCTCAATCCGCTGGGCAGAAGGCCCAGCAGGACGCCCAGATCGGCCAGGGCTCGATCTTCGACCTGGAAGACACGGGCGGCGCGCAGGACGGTGGGGGGGCGCCTGGCGCCGGTGCGGGTGCGCTGCCCGGAGCCGGCGTGGCGCGACCGGGCGGGCGAGGATTCGATCAGGGTGGGTGGGGGCTTCCGATTCCGACCGAGGAGTTCGACCAGGCGGAGCTGTTGGCCGCGGAGAAGGAGGCGATCGGGCTGTTCGTCTCCGCCCACCCGCTCAAGCCCGTGCGCGAGGCGCTGCGCGCCCGCGCCGACTGTCCGCTCGAGAAGCTCGCCGGGCGCCGCGACAAGGAGTGGGTCACCGTCGGCGGAATCGTGACCGAGTCAAAGCGCATCCGCACCCGCAACGGCGACCACATGATGTTCGCCACCCTCGACGATCTCGAGGGCTCGGTGGAGATGCTGGTGTTCGGCAAGGCGCTCGCCGAGCACGAGGCGGTGCTGGCCGTCGATCAGGTGGTGCTGGTGCGCGGGCGCGTCGATCACAAGGAAGCCGGCAAGACCTGTCTGGTGGTGCAGTCGGCGGAGACCTTCGCCCCCAGCGAGCAGGAGGTAGTGGACGCTCGCGCGGCATCCGCGCGAGCGGCGAAGCCGGCCCGGCCAGTGTGCCTGCGGATCGACGCCGCCAAGCTGCCGGCGAGCGCGATCGACGAGCTCAAGCACGTGATCGGCAACTTCCCGGGCCCCGCGGAGATCGTGCTGGAGATGGACACCACCACGGGCCCTCGCCGCCTGCGCCTCGGAGAGGCCTACCGGGTGGCGCCCACGCCCACGCTGCGGGCTGAGCTGGAGCAGGTGCTCGCGCCAGCCTGCCTCGCTGTCGCCTGAGGGTCGTGGGCGCGGCGCATACCTGCGTCCTCGGTCGCTCGCGTGCTAAGGCACGCCACGCTCTCTGCGTCCTGGTCTGCTTGGCCCACGACCCTCAGGGCCGTTTCGCTTGTCCAGTTGCTTCGCGCCGACGCCGGGCCTGTAGCCCCCGCTTGCGCAGGGATCCCGCCAGCGTGACCTCCTCCGCAGTGGGGCCGCCGTGGCCGTCCGGGCCCGGGGTCTCCAGGACGCAGGGCAGATCCTCGAAGGGCGCGGCGGCGAGGAAGGTCGCGCAGCCACGCTCGCCCAACTCGCCCTGCCCGACGTTGGCGTGGCGGTCGCGGCAGGAGCCGAGGGTGCCCTGCGAGTCGTTGAGATGCAGCGAGCCCAACCGCTCCAGGCCGATCTTCGTGGAGACTTCATCCAGCAGCTCGTCCATACCCGCGGGCGTACGGATGTCATAGCCGGAGGCGAACAGGTGGCAGGAGTCAAGGCACACCCCCAGCCGCTTCCCACCCCCGGCGGCGTCGATCAGCGCGGCCAGCTCCTCCACCGAGCGCCCCAGGGTGCCGCCGCCGCCGGCGGTGTTCTCCAGGTGCAGCGCGCAACCCTCGCTCTCGGCGAGCGCCTCGCGGATCGTGGCGCCCGCACGCACGATCGCCTCGCCGACGTCACCGGTCTTGGCCGAGCCGGGATGCAGCACCACGCCGCTCGCGCCGATCGAAGCCCCCACGCGCAGCGAGTGGATCAGCGAGGTGAGCGTTTTGGCGCGAATGTCGGGGTCCTCGCTGGCGCAGTTGAGCAGGTACACCGCGTGGATCAGCACCGCGTCGATCGGACTGGCGGCGAGCGCCTCCACGAAGGCGGCGACGTCCTCATCGCGGTACACGGTGGGTTGCCACATGCGCGGCGACTGGTTGAAGATCTGGATCGCGCGGCAGCCGCGCTCCTGCCCCCGCTCGATCGCTTTGGGCAGGCCGCCGGCCGGCGAGACGTGCGCTCCGATTAGCATGGCGGCGATCTTATGGTTTCCACCGCTCCCGGACAGGCTGACAGCATCGAGCGCCCCATGCGCGTGAGGTTTGCTCCCTCCCCCACAGGCGCCCTGCACATCGGCGGCGCCCGTACTGCCCTGTTCAACTGGCTGCTGGCGCGCGGCGAAGGGGGGACGCTGGTGCTGCGGATCGAGGACACCGACCGCGAGCGCTCCACGCCGGAGAACGTCGAGCAGATCCTCGACGCGCTGCGCTGGTTGGAGCTCGACTGGGACGAGGGGCCGATCTTCCAGACGGAGCGCACCGAGCGCCATCAGGAGGCGCTTGCCGCGCTGCTTGCGAGCGGTCACGCCTACCGCTCAGGAGCGACCGCCGACGACGTGAAGGCCTACAAGCAGCTGCACGGGGCCGAGCGCGGCTTCCGCGGCGCAGCCGAGGCGGAGGGGGCGGTGCGCCTACGCGTGCCCGAAGATGGCGCCACGGTCGTCCACGACGTGATCCGCGGGGACACGCGCTTCGAGCACATCCACCTCGACGACCCGGTGATTGCCCGCGCCGACGGCTCGGTGCTCTACAACTTCGCCGTCGCGATCGACGACCTCGACGCGCGGATCACGCATGTGGTGCGCGGCGAGGATCATCTCTCCAACACCCCCAAGCAGGTGCTCGTGCTGGAGGCCGCCCGCGCCGCCGGCTTCGCGCCCGACGCTGCCCTGCCCCTCTATGCGCATCTGCCTCTGCTGCACGGGCCGGACGGCAAGAAGCTCTCAAAGCGCCACGGCGCGGCCTCGGTGCAAGAGCTGCGCGACGCCGGCTATCTGCCCGAGGCGGTGCGCAACTATCTTGCGCTGCTCGGCTGGGGCGCAGGGGACGACGCCACGGTGATGTCCACCGGGCAGCTCGTCGAACGCTTCGCGCTGGAGCGCGTCAGTCGCAACCCGGCGCAGTTCGACGAAGCGAAGCTGCGCTGGCTGAACGGCGTGTACCTCCGCGAGCTCTCGTCCCCCGAGCTGGCAGGCCGCTTGGAGGAGTACACCGGGCACGCCGGTCTCGAGCAGGCGGCACGGATCAGCCAGGAGAAAATCCAGACGCTCGCGGACTTCTGGCCGCTCGCCGGCCCGCTGCTGGACGGTCCGCGCGACGATCCCGCGGCGCGCACGCGCTGGCTTGACGACAGTGGGCGCCAGGCGCTCAGCCAGGTCCGCTCGGCCCTGAGCGAGACCGCAAGCTTCGACGAGGCCTCCGTGCGGGAGAGGCTGGAGTCAGTGATCGGCGAGCGTGGCGCCAAGCCGCGCGAGGTGTATCAACCGCTGCGCGTGGCGCTCACCGGAACGACGGTTTCGCCCGGGATCTTCGAGAGCGTGGCGCTGCTGGGTCGCGACGAGACGCTGCGGCGGATCGACATAGCTCTGGCACGCAGCGACTGAGCAAGCCCGGGCGGATCGTCCACCACCCTTGAAAATACCGGTGGGCGGTCGATTACCGAGACATACCTGCGGCTAAATGCCTCAACCGAACGTCCACGCCTGCCGATAGAGGGTCAGACCAGGCAGCCCAATGGATTGGGCTGCGAGCGATATCAAGGTAGGTGCGCAGGAGCATGCAAGCAATAGCCACCACACAGCGGCAGCGGGCCAAGGAGCGGCCCAACGCGGCCGGCGAGTCCGCCCCCTCGGGGAACGGCCGCCAGCAGAACGAGGGGCACGGACGGCGCCTGACCCAGGCGTTCGAAGCGCTCGAGGGCTTCCCGGCGCTGGCGGAGTCGCGCAAGCGACTGCTGGCGGTGATGTCCAAGGACCACGTGGCGACCGCGGACGTGGTCACGGCGGTGGAGTCCGATGTGGCGCTGGTGACGGCGGTGGTGCGCATGGCCAACCAAGCGCAGGGGACACGTGGGCGGGTGGACACGGTGGTGGCGGCGGTGGAGGTGCTCTCCCCTCAGACCGTGCAGGCGCTGGCGGCAAGGGTGAGAACGTTCGACTTCTTCGAGCGCGCAAGCGTGTGGGACGCGGCGCCGGAGCGCTTCAGGCTGCACGCCCTCGCCACCCAGCACGCGGCCGACCGCGTGGCCGCCGAGGTTGGGTATGAGAATCGCGACCGCCTGACGGTGACGAGCCTGCTGCACGACATCGGCAAGCTGGTGCTGATGCACGCCTACCCCGGGTATCCGGCGCAGGTGCACCAGGGTGCGCAGACCCCCGAGCAGCGCATCCACCAGGAGCGCCGCGAGCTGGGCGTGGACCACGCCCTCGTCGGCGGGGTGCTGGCGCGGCGGTGGGGAATGCCGGTGTCGATCGCGAGCGTGATCGAACGCCATCACAGCCCCGAGGCCGCTGGCGAGGCGGCGTTCGTGCGCATCGCCGACATGCTCGCCCACTACACCCAGGGCGCGCAGGTGTCCCCGACGGAGATGCTGCGCACCGCGCGCCTGGTGGGCCTCGGCCCGGAGGAGCTGCGCCGCGTGATGTACGAGCTGCCGAGCGCCACCAACCAGCGTCAGCGTCACGTCGATCCCTGCCCGCTGTCGGGCCGCGAGCTGGGGGTGTTGCAGCGCCTCGCCGAAGGCAAGGTGTACAAGCAGATCGCCCACGAGCTGACGCTCTCCACGAGCACGGTGCGCACGCACCTGCACAACATCTACGGCAAGCTCGGCGCAGTCGACCGCGCGCAGGCGGTACTTATCGCCACAGAGCGAGGTTGGTTGTAGATCCCTAGCATCGCGCGGGTGAGAGCGCGATGATCTCGATTACCAGCAAGTCGCCCTACGCGGTACAGGCGCTGGCGGAGCTGGGCCGCAGCGGAGGCTCGGGGCCGGTGCCGATCGGCGAGCTGGCGCGCCGCCGCGAGGTGCCGGTGCAGTTCCTCGAGCAGCTGTTCGCGGTGCTGCGTCGCTCCGGGATCCTCAGCTCCCAGCGGGGCGTCAAGGGCGGCTACACCTTCGCGCGAGACCCCGCCACCGTGAGCGTGCTGGAGGTGGTGGAGTTGCTCGACGGCCCGCTCGGTCGTGACTCGGATGGCGTGTTCGCGGACGCGGCCCGGGCAGCGCGCAAGGTGCTGGGCGACACCACGATCGCCGACGTGATCGAGCGCGAGACGCGCGAGGCGGGCGCCAGCATGTACCACATCTGAGTGCACGCCCCCGATCGCCGCGTCGTTTGATGCGGACCTCGAGGCGACGCGCCCACGCGCCCACTATTGTCGTGCGCGGATGCCCCGAATCCCGATCGACATTACGGAACTGGTGGGGGAGACGCCGCTGGTGGAACTGCCGCGGCTGCTGAGCGAGAGGGAGCGGGGCGACGGGGTGTGGTTGTACGGGAAGGTCGAGTCGGCCAACCCCGGGGGAAGTGTGAAGGACAGGATCGGCGTGGCGATGGTCGAGGCGGCCGAGGCGGAGGGAAGGATCGAGCCGGGTCGCACGACGATCGTGGAGGCGACCAGCGGCAACACGGGGATCGCGCTGGCGATGGTATGCGCGGCGAAGGGCTATGAGCTGGTGCTGACGCTGCCGCAGGGGATGAGCCGCGAGCGCGAGAGCCTGCTGAAGCTGTATGGGGCTGAGGTGAGGATCACCGAGTCGTTGGGGGGGATGAGCGAGGCGGTGGCGGCCGCACGGGAGCTCGCGCGCCACCCGGAGGTGTGGCTGCCCGACCAGTTCTCAAACCCCGCCAACCCGCAGGCGCACCGGCGCACGACCGGCCCGGAGATCGAGCGCGCGCTGGAAGGCGCGCCGGACGTGCTGGTGGCGGGGGTGGGCACGGGCGGGACGATCACCGGCGCCGGGGGATACCTGCGGGAGCGCAATCGCCACATGCGGATCGTCGCGGTGGAGCCGCGGGGCTCGGCGGTGCTGTCGGGCGGGAGGCTCGGCCCTCATCGCATCCAGGGCATCGGCGCCGGCTTCGTGCCGCCGGTGCTGGAGCGCGAGCTGCTCGACGAGGTGATCGCGGTGAGCGACGAGGACGCGATCCACACCGCATGGAGCTGCGCGCGGAGTACAGGCCTGTTGGCGGGCATCTCCGGTGGCGCGGCGCTGTGGGCGGCGCTGCAAGTGGCGGCGCGCCCGGAGTCAAGCGGCAAGCGGATCGTCGCGATCGTGCCGGACTCGGGCGAGCGTTATGTGTCGCAGGCGTTCTTCGCGCCGTAAGGTCTTGATAGGGATAGGGACCCCCACAAGGGGGGTCGGGGGTGGGGTTGCGCGTGACTTCCCCGCTCGAAGCTCGAAATCCTTGGCTCGCGTCGGCGAGTGCGCGGTTGGGTGGGTAGTCGCCGACGCTACCCTGTGGGCATGCTCGGGCTGGGCACCTTCGCGGGGGTCGTCAAGGAGTTGCGCCGCGACGTGGCGGCGGCACGCGACCGCGATCCCGCCGCCCGCGGGGTGGGGCCCGCGGAGATCGTGGCGACGTGGCCTGGCATCCACGCGCTGCTCTCCCACCGAGTGGCGCACGCGCTGCACGAGTCGGGAGTGCCGCTCCTGCCGCGCACGATGTCGATGCTGACGCGAACGCTCACCGGCATCGAGATCCACCCGGCGGCGCAGATCGGCAAGGGCCTGTTCATCGACCACGGCGCCGGTGTGGTGGTCGGCGAGACTGCGACGATCGGCGATGACGTGACGCTCTACCAGGGCGTCACCCTCGGCGGCACGGGCTTCGCCACCGGCAAGCGTCACCCGACGGTGGAGGACAACGTGACGATCGGCTCCGGCGCCAAGCTGCTGGGCCCGATCACCGTGGGCCACGGTGCGAAGATCGGCGCCAACACGGTTGTCATCACCGACGTGCCGCCCAACTCCACCGTGGTGGGCAACCCCGGCCACCCGGTGCGCGTGGACGGCCGCCGCCCGGAGGGGCCGGACGCCGATTGGATCCACCTGCCCGACCCGATCGCGGAGGCGATCGGGGGTCTCTCCAGTCGCATCGGGGCGTTGGAGCGCGCGGTGGGCGAGCTCTCCGGCGGGCGCATCGAGCCGCCCGTCGCCAAGGTCAGGCCGCTGCGGCCGGTGAAGGGCCCCAACCCCGCGGGGGGGTAGGGCGAACCCGGCGGGATCGGCCGAAGGACGCGGGGGCTTGGGACCTTCGGCCGTCGGAGCGAGCGCCGATCTGCGCCAAGCCACGAGCCCTGGATGCGGTTCGCCGACGCGTTGAGGAGTGAGCCACTGCCGCTGCTCAGCTTTGCCGTGCCCTTGCCGATACCCGTAGTGGCCGAATGGCCCGCCCGCGGGTGTGCGGGACCAACGACAAGGGGGCACGATGCGCGGACGAATTGGAGTGGTCACGGCGATTTGCGCAGCGGTAGCGCTTGGGGTACCCGTCGTCGCCGGTGCGACCCCGACGTGGCTGGCAGCGAGCCCTCTATCGCAATCTGCGGCCGAGTCTGCGGACATGGCGATGGGATCGGGCGGCGGTGCGGCCGTGGCGTGGTTGGGACCCGGACAGGTGGTGCAGGTTGCCACGCGCCAGCCGCTCGGGGGCTTCTCCTCCCCGCTGGATCTCTCGCCGGCCGGAGAAAACCGCGCTCCCCAAGTGGCCGAGGACGCCGCGGGGGACGCGACCGTTGTCTGGTACACGTTCGGGTCGAATTTCCTCGTGGAAGCCGCCACCGTGACGGGCGGGATGCCTTCGGTTCCGGTGACGCTCTCCGCAGCGGGGAAGAAAGCCCTACTGCCGACGGTTGCCATGAATGACCGTGGGGACACCATCGTGGCCTGGACGCGTGGCGAAGGCTCCATCGGGGTCGTCCAAGCGTCGTTCCGCCCGGCCGGGGGGAGCTTCGGCGCCCCCGTGAGCCTCTCCCCCGGCGGTGAAAGCGCCACTGCGCCAAGGGTTGCGATCGACGACGCCGGCGATGCCACGGTCGTCTGGGATCGGAACAACGGCGGCCACGAACTCGTGGAAGAAGCGACGCGCCCGGCGGCGACCGGCAGCTTCTCTAAAGCGGCGGTGCTCTCCAACGAAGCCGAATCCGCGATCCAGCCGTTCGTGGTGATGAACGCCGAGGGTGACACGGCCGTCACCTGGGCCGCCTCCAACGGCGCCGCACACGTCGTTCAGGTCGCGGTGCGGCCTGCCGGTGGGACGTTCGACAAAGCCGTGAGCGTCTCCACCGAAGCGGCTAACGCGGCGTTCCCGCAGGTGGCCCTCGACGGCCGCGGGGATCCGGGCGTTGTGTGGACGCTTGAATTCGGCGGTGATCTCATCGTCCAATACGCGGCCGGAACATCATTGGGAGCCTTCCCGACGGTTCAGGACCTCGCGTTTGAGTCGTGGGCTCCCAGCATCGCCGAGGACCCCGCCGGCGACACGCTGGTCAGCTACGGCAACTCGCTGAGCTACAGCGCCTTTGCGATCGTGCGTCCCGCCGGAGGCAGGTTCGGTGAGCCACACGAAGTGTCCCCAGCCGAACAGACCGTGAGCCCCAACGGCGAGAGCGACGAGCAGGGGCTCAACGCGGCGATGGACAACAACGGCGACGGCGCGGTCGGCTACACCATCCAGGGCAGCGAAGATCTCCCCGAGGTGAGCCTGCTCGACGCGGGAGGGCCGACCCTGAAGAACGTATCGATCCCCGCGACCGCGACCGCCGGGGCGCCCGTGAGCTTCTCGGTGGCGCCCGTCGACCAGGTCGATCCAACACCCGGCGTCTCCTGGTCCTTCGGCGACGCCTCGACCGCGAGCGGAGACACAGTGACGCATACCTTCGCCAACCCGGGCACCTACGGCGTGTCGGTGATGGCCGAAGCGGCGCCGGGCGACTCCGCGACGCACACCGCCACGATCACCATCGTGGCTCCTGTGCCCCCAGCGGTCCCCGCATTCCACGCGGCAACGCTCGGCACGGCGACCGCCACCGCGGACAGCCACGGCCGGTTGCATCTGCAGGTCGCCTGCCCCGCCGGCGGAGCGGCGTGCGCGGGGACGGTGACATTTACCCTGCCTGCCACCGCGAGTGGCCTGGCGGTGGCGGCCCGCACGAACGGCACGCCCGTGACCGTCGCTGCCGGCCATGCATCATTCAGCGCGGCGGCGGGGGCCTCGACCGCGGTGAGCATCGCGCTGCCCACCCCGGTGCTGCAACTGCTCAAGCGCCACCACCACCTCACGCTCACGGTCGCGCTCGAATCGCACGACGCCTCCGGCCAGAGCGCGACCAGCAGCGGCAAGGTGCTCGTCAAGGCGTACGTCAAGCCGAAGAAGGCGAAAGGGAAAAAGAAGAAGTAGTCAACGCCAGGGCTTTCCACCCGTAGACGTAAACGTCAACCGATCGCCACCGTTCTTCGCCTCGGCACCCCACAGGGCAACTCAGCTCAGTAGTACACGCACCGGCAGCGATGCCGCGGCCGCGCCTTGTACTCCGGGGCCTGCCCGCGGTTCCACAGGCGGTGATCGAGCACGCGCGGCGGGATCCCCGTGCGCGCAGAGATCAGCTCGCAGGCATGCACAGCGCAGGCACGGATCTCACGCTCCGGGCCGCCCGCGGGGAGCAGCTCGCCGGCGTCGATGCGAGCGGCAAGGGACTTCTCGTAGACCAGCACTCCCTCGCAGCGCAGCACGTGGGGGACGAGGTTGTCCGCGAAGATCGTCAGCCGATCGAGGTCCGTGAAGCTCGCGACTCCCGCCAGCGCGAGGTCGGCGGAGACGATCTGGGCGCGCTTATAGAAGCCGCGGTCATCGAACATGGCCATGCGGCGCGCCAGCGCCTGTGCCAGCCGCTCGGCCGAACCACCGCACTCGGCCACGAGATCCAGCGCGCGGCGCTCGCCGAGGAAGCGCCCCAGCTCGCGCAGTGCCTGGGCGTAGAGGCCCATCAGCTCGTGGTCGGGCCGCTGTCCGAGGATCCCGGCGATCGCGCGGGTGTCGACCGCGCGCAGCCACGCTGCGTCGAGCGCCCACCCGTTACCCGTCGCGTGGTGCGCGCGTACGTAATCGGCGAGTGCCCACGCGACCGTGAAGTAGCCGCCGATCGGCACTCCTCCGTCGAGGCGCTTGCGCAGCGTCGGAAACCATCCCGAGCCGAAGTTGATCGCGTCCAGCGCAAGCAGGTAGTCGGCGACGTCGGCAGGCTCGCCCTCTAGATACTTGCCGCGGAAAAAGTCTCTGTGATGACGAACGGCCGCGCTTGTTGAGGGCGCGGCCGTTCGTGAATGAGTGGTGCTCTGGTTAGGAGCGTTTGGAGTGTTTCACCGGGCTCGGACGGCGAGCGTGTCGGCGTTATAGGCGAGGATTCCCCACTCGGTCCAGATCTCTTGGCCTTCGGTGCCCTTCAGGCGGCTGCGGCCCATCCCGTAGCGGCGCTTGAGGTGGCTGATCCGGCCCTCCTCGCCTGTTCGGTAGCGCTGCAACCGTCGATTGGTGCGTCTGGAGCCTCGTTCCTGGCGGCCGGAGATGAACACTCGCTCTGGTGTGAGATCTTTGAGTGCGTCGTTCGTCGGGCCGGGCATGAACCCACCGTCGAGGGCCAGCTCCCGCGGGGAGATCTGAAGCCGTTTGAGCTCGGCGATCGTGCCTGGGAGCAGCGTATTCTCGGTCGGGTTGCCCGGCGCGGTCGACGCCGGCAGGATCAGTCCTCGCGCGCCGCGCTTGGTGTTCTCGGTCACCTCCGCGAGCTGGGTCACATACCCAAACTCGTTCGGCTTGCCCAGCTTGCCCTTGCGGATCGGGCGGGCATCCGGGTCTGTGAGCGACACTATCCGCTCGCGGATCGGTTCGCCCTGCACACGCTTCGTGATCTGGGAGGCGACCTTCTCGCAACGATCCACGAGCTGCTCGAGCTTGGTCGCCGCCCTGAGCTTCGCCTTCGCGCCACGGCCACGCGCCTTGGTCCGCGCGAGCGTCAGGAGCCGCCTGGCCTCGCGCACCGAACGCCGCAACAGCTCGCCGGTCTGCGCCGTGAGCTTGAGCACCTGCGCTTTCGCTTCCCCTGAGCGAGCCCGGATCGTGCGCGTGATCCCCCGCAACCGGCGGCCCATCGCTTGTGAGCGATCCCGCACCCGCCGTTTGCTCTCGCCGATCCGCTGCGCCAACTTGCGACTCTCCCTCGCCAGCGCACGCACCCCATGCGAGGCCAACCCCGCATCGGTCGGATACTCACATCCGCCTCGACGACAGTCGAGTCGATCCGCACCGCACGCGGACGAAAACGCTTCTCGCGCATCGTCCTGGCGATCAGCGTGCGCGTCAGCTCTGAGACCGTCTCGGGCCCGATCCTGCGGGCAAGCTTGCGGACCGTTGACTCGTCCGGCACCCGCTCGCACAAAGAGATCCGGCAGAACCGCCGCAAGTGAATCGAATCGGAGACCTCCGCCACCAGCGACCGATACCCCCACCGATAGCGCGTCTTGAGCACCATCAATCGAATGAACGTCTCCATCGCGATCGTCGGGCGACCATCCGTCAACACCGCCCGCTTCTGCTCGATTACCTCCCGTCGAAAGCGCTCCACGACCGGCCCAAACAACCCAGGATCCGAGAGCAACAAATCCAACGCCGCCAGATCCTCCGGCAACTCCCTTACCTCGACCGGCAAAGCCTCGTCCCACAACGACTCCGCCTGCCCCGCCGACAACATCAACATACCGACCCCCTTCAACCAGAAACCCACTCATTTGCAGGACATTCTGACGATCACACCGGACGGAACAAGCCACCAACACCCCTACTTTTTCCGCGGCAAGTAGATAGTGGCGCACCGGGTCTAGCTCCACGGGCGCCTCCTCCGGCCCGGGCGCGGCGATCTGTGCGATGACCTGGTCGTCGGCGATGACGTCCATGTCGATCCGCACCCAGCGCGCCTGGGCGGCGATCTGTGCGCAGCTCGAGCGCACCTCTTCCAGGAGCGGCATGGCGCCAGACGTTAGGCCACTGCGCTGCGATACGCCAGCCGAGCCCGCAACTATGCTGGAGCAGATGCCCGAAAACCCCCACGCCGAGCACCTCCAGGAGCTGCTGGAGGGTCTCAACGAGCCCCAGCGGGAGGCCGTCACGCACGGCGAGGGTCCGCTTTTGATCCTCGCGGGAGCGGGCTCGGGCAAGACGCGCGTGCTCACCCATCGCCTCGCCTTCCTGATCTACACCGACCAGGCGCAGGCGGGGGAGATCCTGGCGATCACCTTCACCAACAAGGCCGCGAAGGAGATGCGCGAGCGCGTCGAACGGCTCCTCGGCCACAGCACGCGGGGCATGTGGCTGATGACCTTCCACGCCGCCTGCGCGCGGATCCTGCGCGCCGAGGCCGAGCGGCTGGGGTATACGCGGCAGTTCACGATCTACGATCAGGCCGACGCGCGACGTCTCACAAAGCGCTGTATGGACGCCGTCGGAGTCGACCCCAAGCGCTACACGCCGGCGGCGATCCACAACCAGATCTCCTCCGCCAAGAACAAGCTCAACGACGCCTCCGCCTACAGCCAGGCGGTCGGCTCGCAATTCGAGGAGCTGGTCGGCGAGGTGTACACGCTGTACGAGCGCGACCTGATGCGCATGAACGCGATGGACTTCGACGACCTGCTGTTTCGCACCGTCAACCTGCTGGAGCTCTACCCCGAGGTGCGCGAGCGCTACAGCGAGAGCTTCCGCCACGTGCTGGTCGACGAGTACCAGGACACCAACCACGCGCAGTACCGTTTCCTGCAGCTGCTGGTCGGCGGCGGGCGCCAGGCGCCGGCGCGCGGGGCGCCCGTCCATCTGACAGGCCATCGCAACCTCGCCGTGGTCGGCGACGACGCGCAGTCGATCTACAGCTTCCGCAACGCCGACATCCGCAACCTCCTCGACTTCCAGGACGACTTCCCCGACGCGCGTGTGGTGAAGCTCGAGCAGAACTACCGCTCCACCGAGACGATCCTGAAGGCCGCCAACGCGGTGATCGCCAACAACCGCGGCGGGATCGCCAAGCGCCTGTGGAGCGAGCTGGGCACCGGCGAGCCGATCCAGGTGCGCGAGCTGGAGGACGAGCACGCCGAGGCGCGCTTCGTGGTGGGCGAGATCGAGCGCCTCGTCGACGAGGGCGCCTCGCGCGCGGAGATCGCCGTGCTCTACCGCACCAACGCGATGTCGCGCGTGATCGAGGATTCACTCGTGCGGCGCGAGATCGCCTACCAGGTGATCGGGGGGACGAAGTTCTACGAGCGCGCCGAGATCAAGGACGCGATCGCCTACCTCTCATGGCTTGCCAACCCGTTCGACGTGGTGAGCTTCACGCGCGTGGCCAATTCACCCCGACGCGGCCTCGGGCAGACCTCGCTCGGGCGCATCGTGGCGTACTCCGCCACCGTCGGCGTCTCAGTGTGGGAGGCGGCCGCCGCGCCCGATGCGATCCCCGGCCTCGGTGCGGCCGCGGTGAAGGCGTTGCGGCGCTTCATGGACACGATGGGTGAGCTGCGCGCGCGCGTGGAGCTAGGCGTTCCGGTGGGGGATCTGCTGGAGGCGGTGCTCTCGCAGACAGGTTACGTCGACGCACTCGAGGCGGAGCGGACGATCGAGGCGCAGGGGCGCATCGAGAACCTCGAGGAGCTGGTGTCGGTCGGCCGTGAGTTCGACGCGACCGCCGAGGCCGGCCAGGATGCACTCGACGTCTTCCTGCAGCAGATTGCGCTCGTCGCCGACGCCGACTCCCGCAAAGACGAGGAGGAGGGGTTGGTGACGTTGATGACGCTGCACAACGCCAAGGGTCTGGAGTACCCCGTGGTGTTCATCGTGGGCTGCGAGGACGGCGTGTTCCCACACTCGCGGGCGCTCGACGAAGGCGGCTTGGAGGAGGAGCGGCGCCTCTTCTACGTCGGGGTGACCCGCGCGATGCGCAAGCTCTACCTCACCCACGCGCGCCGCCGGGTGGTGTTCGGTGCGCAGGCGTACGGTTTGCCCAGCCGCTTCCTCGACGAGATCCCCGCCGAGCTCACCGAACGCGAGCAGCCGCAGCTGATGGTCGCGAGCGCGGCGCGGGGCGCTGGGGGGATGAGCTGGTCGAATGGCGCGCGTTCCAACCGGGCGCTCGTCGGCGTCGGCGGCGGCTGGGATGCGGCCGCCCGCGCCGGCGCCGGTTCCGGGGTGCGTGGCAACGGCGCCACTGGCGGCGTGCCGGCGGGTTCCGGGGAGTCGTTCCGCATGGGCGAAGATGTGACCCACCCCTCCTTCGGCGAGGGGGTCGTCACCGCCGTGGAGCCTCACGGGGTGATCGTTGTGCGCTTCGCGCGCGACGGCTCCGAACGCAAGCTGATGTCCGAGTTCGCCCCCGTCACACGGCGCTGAGCGGATGGTTGCCGCGGCGGCGTGCCCAGCTCTGCCGTGCGCCCCGCGCCGGGGGCGGCGGCGAGCGGCACGACGACCCCTCCCATCACTAGCATCCGGGCAGCAATGAGCGCCACGATCATCGACGGCAAAGCGATCGCCGCGGGTGTGCGCGCGCAGGCCGCCGAAGACGTGCGCGCCTTCGTGGAGCTGACCGGGCATACGCCGGGTCTAGCGACCGTGCTGGTGGGGGATGACCCGGGCTCGGCGGTGTACGTGGGGGGCAAGCAACGCGCCTGCGTCGAGGTGGGGATGTCGCCGTTTGACAAGCGCCTGCCCGCGGACGCCTCCTTCGCGCAGGTGGCCGGGCTGCTCGAGGATCTCAACGGGGACGACTCCGTCAACGGGGTGCTGCTGCAGCTGCCGCTGCCGGCCCACCTCGACGGCCCGACGCTCACCGGCCTGATCGATCCGGCCAAGGACGTGGATGGCCTGACACCGATCAACGCCGGCCGGCTTTCGCTCGGGCAGCCGGGGCTGCGACCGTGCACCCCTCTCGGGGTGATGGAGCTGCTTGCGAGCGTCGACGGTGGCGAGGATGCCTGGCTGGAGGGCGTCGAGGCGGTGATTGTCGGCCGCTCCAACCTGTTCGGTAAGCCGATGGCACAGCTGCTGCTCGCCGCCAACGCGACCGTCACCGTGTGCCACTCCCGCACCCGCGATCTCGCCGGCGTGTGCGCCCGCGCCGACGTCCTGATCGCGGCGATCGGCCGGCCGCGGCTGGTCGGAGCCGAGTTCGTCAAGCCCGGGGCGGTGGTGATCGACGTCGGCATCAACCGTCTGACGCCGGAGCAGGCGGGCAACAAGAACGGGCTGGTCGGCGATGTGGACTTCGCCGCGGTGTCCCCGCTCGCCGGCGCGATCACGCCGGTACCCGGCGGCGTCGGGCCGACGACGATCGCGCTGCTGCTGCGCAACACGCTCGACGCCGCGCGCGCGCAGGCAGGGCTCGCATGAGTCGGCGCCGTCGAGCCGGCATGGAGAAGCGTCGTGTGAGCCGCGGAGTCACCGTGGGGGAGCGTCGTGTGAGCTGTTGGATGGCCGTGGGGAAGCGTCGATGAGCCTGCGTCGCATGCGCTCCGGAGAGCTGATCGCGCTCGCGGGAGCGATCTGCCTGATCGTCGCGCTGGCACTGCCCTGGTACGAGAACTCGCAAGGCAAGCTCAGCGCGTGGGCGACGTTCGGCGTGGCGGTCGCGCTGCTGATCCTCGCTGCCGCCGGAGCCCTCGTGCTGGCGATCGCCACCGTCACCGAGCGCACCACCGCGATTCCCGTCGCCGCCGCGGTATGGAGCACCCTGTTCGGGATCCTCGCGACGATCGCAGCCGTGGTGAGGTTGCTGGAGCGCCCCGATCACGCGACGATGCTGTGCTCGGGGCCATGGCTGGCGCTGATCGGCGCGCTGCTGGTGCTGGCTGGGAGCTGGCAGTCGATGCGCGACGAACGCACCGGCCTCTACCCGCCCGACGCCACGCCGCCACGCAAGGCGCCACCTGCCGGGGCATAGAGGGTGGCGCAGCGGCCGAAAAAGGGCCGGCTGGCCGAAACGGGGATGCGCGCCGGAGGCGCGTGTCTCCCGGCTTCGGTCGGGCCCCTCTTTTTTCAGGCACAATCACCGTCGTGATCGATCGTGACGAAGTCCTCCACGTGGCCCGTCTGGCGCGGCTGAAGCTCGACGACGGCGAGGTCGAGTCGATGGCGCGCGAGCTCTCCGGCGTGCTCGACCACATCGCCAAGATCGGCGAGCTCGACCTGGACGACGTGCCTCCCACCTCGCATGTGGTGGAGGTCGTCGGCCGCCTGCGCCCCGACGAGCCGCGCCCATGTCTGCCACGCGAGGTCGCGCTCGAACAGGCCCCTTCCGTGTCCGATGGGGGCTTTCTCGTCCCCAGCCCCCAGGCGTGAGCACTCCCGAGATCATCGAGCTGTCGGCTGCGCAGGCGGTTGCCGAGATCGAGGCCGGCCGGCTCTCCGCGGCGGAGCTGTTCGATGCCTACCAAGCGCGGGCAGCCGCCGACGAGCTGAACTGCTTCACGTGGGTTGCCCCCGGCGCGGATGGATCGCCGCCCGTCCGCTCGTCCGACGCGCCCCTGTGCGGTGTGCCGCTCGCCGTCAAGGACCTGTTCTGCACCGCCGGCGTGCCCTCGCAGTCTGGCTCGCGCATCCTCGAGGGCTACCGCCCGCCCTACACCGCCACCGCCGTTGCGCGGCTCGCCGCGGCCGGTGCGCCGCTGCTTGCCAAGACCAATCAGGACGAGTTCGCGATGGGCTCATCCAACGAGAACTCGGCGTTCGGCCCGGTGCTCAACCCGTGGGATCGCGCCCGCGTGCCCGGTGGGTCCTCGGGGGGCAGCGCCGCCGCCGTCGCCGCCGGGCTCGCTCCCTGGGCGCTCGGCACCGATACGGGGGGCTCGATCCGCCAACCCGCCGCGCTGTGCGGGATCGTCGGGCTGAAACCGACCTACGGCTCCGTCTCGCGCTACGGGATGATCGCCTTCGCCTCCTCGCTCGATCAAGCCGGGCCGCTGACCCGCGATGTGACCGACGCGGCGCTGCTGCTGCGCCACATGGTCGGTCGCGACGAGTGCGACGCCACCTCCCTGGGGCACCCCGAGGAGATCGCGCTGCCCAGCGCTGAGAGTCTTGCCGGCGTACGTCTGGGCGTGCCGGAGGAGCTCACCGGCGAGGGGATCGACCCCGGGGTGCTGGACGCCTTTCGCGGTGCCCTTGCGCGCGCTCGGGAGCTCGGTGCGGAGATCCACGATGTCCGCTTGCCCCACGCTCCTCACGGGCTCTCGGCCTACTACGTGCTGGCGCCCGCCGAGGCATCCTCCAACCTCGCACGCTTCGACGGCGTGCGCTACGGGCTGCGCGCCGAGAATGCCGAGGACCTGCTCGAGCTCTACACCCACACCCGCCACGACGGCTTCGGCGCGGAGGTCAAGCGACGCATCATGCTCGGCACCTACGCGCTCTCCGCCGGCTACTACGACGCCTACTACGGCCGCGCCCAGCGCGTGCGCACGAAGATCGTCGCCGACTTCGACGCCGCGTTCGCGGAGGTTGACTTCATCCTCACGCCCACTTCGCCCACCGTCGCCTTCCGGCTGGGCGAGCGCACCGGCGACCCGTGGTCGATGTACATCAACGACTTCTGCACCGTCCCGATGTCGCTCGCCGGCATCCCCGCGATCTCGATTCCCTGTGGGCTCGCCGGCGACGGGGCGGGGGGGAGCTGCCCGTGGGGCTGCAGATCGCCGGGCCGGTGTTCAGCGAGAACCGCCTGCTCGATGCCGCGTTCGCACTGGAGCAGGCGCTCGGCTTCGACGGGAGCGCCGCCCGTGCCTGAGTACGAGCCGGTCATCGGCCTGGAGATCCACATCCAACTGGCCACGGCCACAAAGATGTTCTGCGGGTGTGCGCTTTCGTTCGGCGAGCCGCCCAATACCCGCACCTGCCCGGTCTGCTTGGGCTTGCCCGGCAGCCTGCCCGTCGCCAACGCGCGCGCCGTGCACTTCGGGTTGATGATCGGCCTCGCGCTCGGCTCCGAGTTGGCGCCGCGGTCGATCTTCCATCGCAAGAACTACTTCTATCCGGACCTTCCCAAGGGCTACCAGATCTCCCAGTACGACCTGCCGCTCTGCCTTGGCGGGCGACTCGGGGACGTGCGCATCCACCGTGTGCACCTCGAGGAGGACGCCGCCAAGCTCGTGCACGTCGGCGCCTCCGGGCGCATCCACGGCTCCGATGTGTCGATCGTCGACTTCAACCGCGGCGGCACCCCGCTCGCGGAGATCGTCACCGAGCCCGACCTGCGCTCCGCGCAGGACGCCGGCGAGTGGCTGCGGCTGCTGCGCACCACGATGCGCGTGCTCGGCGTATCCGATGTGAACATGGAGGAGGGCTCGCTGCGCTGCGACGCCAACATCTCGCTGCGCCCTGTCGGCAGCGATCAGCTCGGGGTGAAGACCGAGCTGAAGAACATGAACTCCTTCCGCTTCATCGAACGCGGCATCCGTGCCGAGCTCGCCCGCCAGGAGGCGATCCTGCGCGGCGGCGAGCGGGTCCAGCAGGAGACCTTGCACTTCGACCCCGCCTCCGAGCGCATCACCTCGCTGCGCTCCAAGGAGGAGGCTCACGACTACCGCTACTTCCCCGAGCCCGACCTCGTGCCGGTCGCGATCGATGCGGCGATGCTCGACGCCGCCCGCGCCGCCCTTCCGGAGCTGCCCGCCGCGCGCGCTGAGCGTTTCGAGCGCGAGATCGGGCTCTCCGCCGACAGCGCCCACCTGCTCGCCTTTCGCGCGGAGCTCGGCGACTACTTCGAGGCCGCGCTCGCCGCCACGGTCGATCCTGTGCCACCGGCCCAGGCGCTCGCCAACTGGATCGCCGGCGACCTGCTCGCGCGCCTTGGCGATGGGCAGGACCCTGCTGAGTCGCGTGTACGACCCGATGCACTGGCTCTGCTCGTGGGCTTGGCCGACTCCAAGCGCATCTCCGTCGGCGCCGGTCGCCAGGTGCTCGACCGCCTAGTCGCCGAGGGGGGTGATCCAGCGGCGATCGTCGAGGCCGAGGGTCTCGCTGCGATGGACGCGGGAGATGAGCTTGCCGCGATCGTCGCCGCGGCGCTCGCCGCGCACCCCGAGGCTGCCGAGAACGTGCGCGCTGGCAACGCCAAGGCAATCGGCCCGATCGTCGGCCACGTGATGCGTGAGACCAAAGGTCGCGCGGACGGTGGCGCCGTCACCCGACTGGTGCACGAGCAACTCGGCATCTGAGCTGGGCGACTGTCGCGCGGCTGGGGTCGATCGGCAATTGCAGCACGGCCACCGGCCACCGTTAACACAGCCACCGTTCAGATCTTGTACCGCGGGCCAAATACACGCGCACGCGTGGACGCCAAAATCGAAGAGCCTCCAAGGGTGACATGCAAATCTCGCCTCCGCGGGCTCCCCTCGACCGCGGATTGGCGGAGCATGATGCGTGCGGCCGGGCCGGGGCGCCAGCTCCCGCCCGGCCGTAGCGCACCACGTGTGAACCGCTGGGCCTGCGAGCGCTACCATCTGGGGATATGAACGAGTCGCCC
The DNA here is from genome assembly GCA_963764915.1 of uncultured Solirubrobacterales bacterium. GTDB lineage: Bacteria > Actinomycetota > Thermoleophilia > Solirubrobacterales > Solirubrobacteraceae > Palsa-744. Next base: position 56,537 of record CAVXUO010000003.1, read on the forward strand.
ACAACCACACCGTCGTCGTCGCGCTCGCTGGGCCGGATGATCGTTGCGGTGCTGATCCTGGCGGTCGCTGCCTGGGTGCTGCTGCACATCGTGATCGGCATCGTCACCTTCCTCGCCATCCCCGTCATCGTGGTGGCCGCCATCGTGGCCATCGTCTGGGCTGTGCGCGTACTGTTCTGAGAGGGCGGCGCGATGGGTTACGTGGTGATCTGCCTCGGCTTTGGGCTAGCCGGCGGGATCGTCGGTCGCGTCAAGGGCAGCTCGTTCGTTCTGTGGTTCCTGATTTCGGCGGTCGTCCCCGTCTTTGGGCTGCTCGCCGCGATCGCTTACCGTATGGAGAGCAACGAGCTGCGCCGCCGCTGCCCCCATTGTGGGCGCGTCACCAAGATCTACGACGCTCTCTGTACCCGCTGTGGGACTGAGCTCGACTTTCCGGAGACGGCGATCGCGCCGGAATCGTGGCAGCCCCCGTCTGCGGCAAGCGGCTGAGCGGTCGCGGCTTAGGTTGGGCTGTCAGCTTAGGGGCCGTCCTCCCTGCCGGCTATGCCCGACGTCAAGCGCGCCTGAGTGAGGGCCACCCATTAGGGAGCCCGAAACGGCGCAGTCTCTATAAACGTGGCATGAGCGCCAAGGCTCCGCCCGTGCCCGTACACGACTCGCTGATCGCGCGCCTGATCCACCGCGCCGGCTTCCCCGACGAGCGCGACTTCGTGCTGCGCGTCGTGCAGCCGGCGCTCGTCGGCATGATCGACGGCACCGTCTCCTCGCTGCCGCCGATCTTTGCGGCGGCGATCTCCTCCGATTCGCGCGTGGCGCTGCTCGTCGGCTTCTCAACCGCGCTTGGGGCGGGCGTCAGCATGGGGTGGTCGGAGGCGCTGTCGGACACCGGCGAGCAGACCGGCCGCGGCTCGGCGGTCGTACGCGGCGCGATCACGGGCGGCATGACCACGCTGGGTGGCATCTTCCACACACTGCCGTTCTTCATCAGCGACGTCCACAAAGCGCTGCTGGTGGCGGGCTGCGTCGTCGCCTTCGAGCTGTTCGCGATCGCCTGGGTACGCAAACGCTTCCTACACGTCTCGATGCGCTCCTCGCTGCTGGTCGTCACGGTCGGCGGCGCGATTGCATTGGCGATCGGGATCGGGATCGGTTCCTCCTAGCGGCGGGCTGGCGGGCACAAACCCGCTGGTACACTGCCTTTTTGGCCCGGTTCGAGTGTGGTGGAAAGGCGGTTGGCTTGCATGCGCGCGGTTGACGCACTGATGGAGTGCCTCAAGGCGGAGGGTGTGGAGGTGGTCTTTGGCCTGCCCGGAGGCGCCAACCTCCCGACCTACGACGCCTTCGTGGACGCCGGCATCCGCCACATCCTCGTGCGCCACGAGGCCGGCGGCGGTCATGCCGCCGAGGGCTACGCCAAGGCAACCGGCAAAGTGGGGGTCGCGTTCGCCACCTCCGGCCCTGGCGCCACCAACCTGATCACCCCGATCTGCGACGCGATGATGGACTCGGTGCCGGTCGTGTTCATCACCGGCCAGGTGCGCACCGAGCTGCTCGGCACCGACGGCTTCCAGGAGGCCGACACGATCGGGATCACGATGCCCGTCGTCAAGCACTCGTTCATGATCCAGCACCCTTTGGAGATCCCGCGGGCGATCCACGAGGCATTCCACATCGCCTCCACCGGACGACCCGGGCCGGTGCTTGTTGACATTCCCCAGGATCTTTCGCGCGCGGAGATCGCGTATGAGCCGGTCACCGATGTGCGCCTCCCCGGCTACCAGCCGACGGTGGAGGGCAACCAGAAGCAGATCCGCCAGGCCGCCAAGGCGCTGGCCGCCTCCCAGCGTCCCGTGATCTATGCCGGTGGGGGCATCGTCAACGCGAACGCCTCCGCGGAGCTGGTCGAGCTCGCGGACTGTGACCGCTTCCCCGTCACCTGCACGCTGATGGGCCTCGGCGCGTTCCCCGCTCGGGGTGGGCTGGGGAACTTAATCATCAGTGGCTTGGGATGCTCGGAATGCACGGCACCCGCGCCGCCAACTACGCGATGGACGAGGCCGATCTGATCTGCGCCGTCGGCGCGCGCTTCGACGATCGCATCACCGGCAAGCTCTCGGAGTTTGCGCCCCACGCGAAGTTCATCCACATCGACGTGGATCCGGCGGAGATATCCAAGAACGTACCCGCCCACATCCCGATCGTCGGCGACGCCCGCAACGTGCTGGCCAAGCTCGCGATCGAGTACCGCGCGCTGGGGGCCGACCCCGCGCGCCTCACCGAGTGGTGGAGTCGCATCGAGGGGTGGCGCGAGCAGTACCCGCTCAAATACGAGGACAGCACCGACGCCGAGATCAAGCCCCAGTACATGATCCAGGCGCTGTACGAGGCGACCGGCGGCGAGGCGATCATCTCCAGCGACGTCGGCCAGCACCAGATGTGGACCGCCCAGTACTACGACTTTCCGGCCCCGCGGCGGTGGATCAACTCCGGCGGCCTGGGGACGATGGGCTTCGGGCTCCCGGCCGCGATGGGCGCTGCCGTCGGCTGCCCCGATCGCCTCGTGTGCTGCGTCGCCGGCGACGGCTCGGTGCAGATGAACGCCCAGGAGCTCGCGACCTGCGCGCAGGATCAGATCCCGATCAAGGTGTTCATCATGAACAACGGCTACCTCGGCATGGTGCGCCAGTGGCAGGAGCTGTTCTGGGATGGCCGCTACTCCCACGTCGACATGGGCAAGTTCCCCGACTTCGTCAAGCTCGCCGAGGCCTACGGCGCCACCGGGATGCGCTTCGAGGACAAGCACACGCTCGTCGAGGACATCAAGCGGGCGATCGCCACGGAGGGCCCTGTGGTCGTGGACGTGCGCGTAACCCGCGAGGAGAATACCTATCCGATGATTCCCGCTGGCCAGGCTGCGCGGGAGATGGTGGGGTGATGGGCATGTCGTCCGAGCGCCCACTCCACGCCGCCTCATGCCCCGCAGGGAACTGCAAGGGCGCTCGGACGCAAGGGTGCCACTGATGGGCGAGCCGGCCACCAAGGCGCCGCTCAGCCTTGCCGAGCTCGAAGCGTCCGGCAACCTGCGCACCGGGCGCAAGCACGTACTCTCGATCCTGGTCGAAAACAAGTCGGGGGTGCTGACGCGCATCGCGGGGCTGTTCGCCCGCCGCGGCTTCAACATCGACACGCTCACGGTCGGCCCGACCGACGACGAGCGCGTCTCGCGCGTGACGCTCACCGTCGACGGCGCTCTGCACCCGATCGACCAGGTCACCAAGCAACTGCACAAGCTGATCAACGTGCTGAAGATCCGCGACCTCGACCCGGGCGACACGGTCTCGCGCGAGCTCGCGATGTTCAAGGTCTCCGCCGACGGCGTCCAGCGCGGCGAGTTGATGCAGATCACCGAGATCTTCCGGGGCAAGGTGGTTGACGTCACCAAGCGCTCGATCATCGTCGAGATCACCGGCACGACCGAGAAGATCCAGGCCTTTGAGGACATGGTGCGGCCGTTCGGGCTGATCGAGATGATGCGCACCGGGGAGATAGCGATCGCGAGGGGTCGCAGCGAGACGTGAGGGGCACGCTCGTGCGGAGGCACGAGAGCCCGTTCGCGCTCAGCGACGCCGACCGCGAGCGGCTTGCGGCGCGCCTGCAGCTCGCTGTCAAGCGCGCGCGGCGCAGCGGCCGCCAGACGCTCGCGGCACTCACCCTGCCACTGCCGGGCGACCTCGACCCCAGCGCGGTCGTCTGTGCCTCGCGGCGGACCGGCGAGCCGTGGTTCCTGTTAGAGCAGCCCGAGCGTGGGGCGCGCGCGCTGGCGGCGCTCGGCGAGGCCGTCTGCCTGACGGCCGCCGGGCCGGAGCGCTTCGCCACGGTGGCCGACCGCTGGCGCGCGCTCGCCGCGGCGGCAGTCTCCGACCCGCCCGAGGACCCCTCCGACGCCGGGTCCACCAGCGGTGGGCCGATCGCCCTGGGTGGCTTCGCGTTCGCCGCCGAAGGCGGCGCCGACCTGGCGTGGAGCGGTTTCGCGCCCGCGTCGCTGATCGTGCCCGAGGTCGCGTTCACACGCGAGCGGCGCCCTGGGCTGCCGCACGGGTGGGGCGTCGCCGACCCAGTCACCGATCCGCGCGCCGCGACGGACGACATGCGCGTACGGATGACGCTGTGCGCGCTCGCCGCTCCCGATGACACCGCTGAGCAGCTGCTCGCCCGCCTGGAGCGCCGGGTCGGCGAGCTGCGGGTGGAGCCGCTGGCGCTGCTCGACCCCGCGCCCACGGGGCGTTACCGGATCGCGAGCGCGATGCCGCCCGAGCACTACGAGGCCGCCGTCGCGCGCGCGGTCGAGCTGATCCGCGCCAGGCAGCTCGAGAAGGTGGTGCTCGCCCGCGAGGTGCAGGTGCATGCACCCCGCGCTTACGATCCCGCCGCGCTGTTCGGGGTGCTGCGCGAGGGCTTCCCATCGTGCACGGTCTTCTGCGTCGGCCGCGAGGACGCCGCATTCGTCGCCGCCAGCCCCGAGCTGCTGGTGCGCCGCGAGGGCCACCGCGTCAGTACGCTCGCGCTCGCCGGCTCGATGCGTCGCAGCGCCGATCCGGCCGTCGATGATCACCTCGGCGAACAGCTGATGCACTCCGAGAAGGACCGCGAGGAGCACGCGATCGTGATCCGTCGGATCGAGCAGGCGCTGCGCCAGCACGCGCTGTGGACCGCCGCCTCGCCCGAGCCGACGCTCGTGAAGGTCGCCAACATCCAGCACCTCGGTACCCCGATCCGCGCCCAGCTCGCGCAGCCGCTCGACGTGATCGAGCTGCTGGAGCTGATGCACCCCACGCCCGCGGTCGGCGGCGAGCCGATCGAGCGCGCGCGGCCGTTGATCCCCGCCCTCGAGGGTCTCGACCGCGGCTGGTACGCCGGCCCGGTCGGCTGGGCCGATGCCACCGGCGACGGCGAGTTCTGCGTCGCGCTGCGCTGTGCGCTGCTGCGCGGCCGCATCGCCCGCTGCTACGCCGGCGTGGGCGTCGTGCGCGACTCCGACCCCGCCTCGGAGCTGGCCGAGACTGAGGTCAAGCTCGCGGCGCTGTTACCGCTGCTCGCCGGCTGAGCCTCGTTGAGCGGCGCGTAGCTGCGTCCTCGATCGCTCATGTGCTGAGCACATTTCGCTCACTGCGTCCTTGCTCCGCTTGCTCAACGAGGCTCAGGGGCGTAGTGTGCGATCAGCTCGCGGGTGACCGCCTGCGCGCGCCAGCCGCTAGGTAGGCGGGTGGGGGCGACGCCCTGTGGGGTCTCAGGCGCGAGCAGGCAGTACTCGGGGGCAGGGCCGAACACGAGCGCTCGGCGCCACAGGCTGGCGTGTGCGGGGTCGACGCCGTCCGCGAGTAGCTGCGCCAACTCACCGCGCGGCTCGCCCGGCGGGCGGGAAATCCACACGGCGTGCGGCGCATGGGTGAGGTCGGCGTGGCCCTCCAGCAGACCGTACAGTCCGCCCGCGCCGGAACCGAAGTGCCGGGCGACTCCGTCGTGCGCGCTGCGGTGGCCGTGCGCCACGGCCGCCTCGTTCAGCACGCCGAGGGCGGTGAAGTCGTCGAGTAGATACCAATCTTCGTAGGTGGCTTCTTGCGGGGAGGCCAGCCACGGGCACTCGGCGAGACGCAGCACCGCCGAACCGCGCAGGCCGGCCGGCGGGGAGTGGTGCAGCGAGCGGTGAAAGCGCTCGCAGGCGTGCTCGTAGGCTTCGCGCTCGACCCCGTCGGCGGGGCGGTGCCATAGGAGGTAGGCGAGCATCTGGTGTCTCGAGCTCCGTCGGGAGCTCAGGCTCCTCCGTCCAACACGCCGGCGACGGCCTCCCACGCGCGGCGGTGCAGCGCCACGTTCTCCGCGCGGTCGGTGCGGACTTCGATGATCTCGGTGCGCCGTGGGCGCTGCGTCAGGGACCGCTCCAGCGCCGCGCGGAAGGCGAGCACGTCGGTGGCGGTCTCGTGCTCGAGGCCGTACAACCGCGCGGCGTGAGCAAAATCGAGGCCGGGGGGGGTGGCGATGTGGCGAGTGTATATGTCCTCCCGGGTTGCGGCCACGGGCAGGAAGTCGAAGATGCCGCCGCCGCCGTTGTCGATCAGCACAATCGTCAAATCGAGCTCCAGGCGCCGCGCGGCGAGCAGGCCGCCGATGTCGTGCGCGAGCGCCACGTCGCCGATCAGCAGCACTGTCGGGCCCGGAGCCGCAGCCGCGGCGCCGAACGCGCTCGAAACGGTACCGTCGATCCCATTGGCCCCACGGTTGCACAACACCCGTGGGGGATCGGCGCGCACCGGCCAGAAGCTCTCGATGTCACGTACCGGCATCGAGGAGGCGACGAACAGTGTCGCCTCCTGGGGCAGCAACACGCCAAGCTCGGCGGCGACCGTGGGCTCGCTCAGACCCTCAGCGCCCAGCACTCCGAGCAGCGCCTCGGCGGCGCGCTCATCCCCGCTGCGCCAGCTCGCAAGCCAATCGGGATCGGGTACGGGCGGGTCCTGCGCCAGCGCCCGCAAAGCTGCGGCGGGCTCGAGCGCGAAGCGCCGGCAGAGCGCCGCGTCGGGATCCTGCCAGCGGCCCTCCTGGTCGATCGCTGCCTGCGGGACGTCGCACATGCTCGCCAGCCACCCGCGCAGGGGCTTGGAAGTGGGCAGGTCTCCGACGCGCAACACGATGTCGGGCTTGACGCTCGCGGCGAACTGACCGTGACGCAGCAGCGCGTCGTAGTGCGCCACCGCCGCCGCCCCGCGCCGCGCGCCCGAGAGCGGGTCGGCCAGCAGCGGCCAGCCGGCAGCCGCGCAGAACGCCGACGCGGCCTCCCCGAGCTCGGTGTCGCGCTCGTAGCGCCCGGCCACGACCACGCCCCGGCGGGCGGCGGCCACCGGCCCGGCGAGCGAGTGAGCGTCCTCGGGCGCCGTCGCCCGCGCGGGCGTGCAGGTAACGAGCGGACGGCCATCGGGGCGTCCGCTGCCGTCCGCCGGCAGCGGCGTATCCTCCACCAGCGGCTCGCGCAGCGGGAAGTTGAGATGCACCACGCCGGGCCGGCCCTCCAGCGCACACCAGTACGCGCGGCAGGCGAGCGTGCGCATCCAGCGCAGACGCTCGCGCGTCGGCTCGTGTGTGCCCACCTCGAAGAACCACTTCGCGGCCCGCCCGAAGATCTTCACCTGGTCGATCGTCTGGCCCGCGCCGTTCTCGCGCAGCTCGGGGGGGCGGTCGGCGGTGAGGATCAACAGCGGCACGCCCGCCTCGTACGCCTCGATCGCGGCTGGCAGCAGCTCCGCGGCGGCGGTCCCCGAGGTGCACGTCACCGCGACCGGCGCTTCCGTCGCCTTCGCCAGCCCCAGTGCGAAGAAGCCGCTGCAGCGCTCGTCGATGTGCGAGTGACAGCGCAGCCTCGGCTCGCGGGCGAGGCTCAACACCAGCGGCGTGCTGCGCGAGCCGGGCGAGGTGCATGCCTCGCGCAGTCCGCAGCGTGCCAGCTCGTCCACGAACGCGCGCAGCAGGAGGTAGGTGCCGGTGGCGGATGGGGGTTGGGAATCGGTCACTGGCTGGATGGCGGGTGGGAGGTGGGTTGGCGGGTTGAGATGAGGGATGGAGAGTCGGGAAAAGGATGGAGAGTCGGGAAAGGATGGAGGGTCGGGATGAAGATTGAGGGTCGGGAAAGGGATTTGAGGGTCGGGAAAGGGATTTGAGGGTCGGGATGAAGATTGAGGGTCGGGATGGGGTGGGGGCGTCGAAAGTAGGATCGTGGGGTGCCGGAGAACCTCGTTTTGCTGCACGGTTTCGGCGGCACCCACCGCGCCTGGGACGGCGTGGTGGAGCTGCTCGATCGTGAACGCTATCGTCCGCTGCCGCTCGACCTCCCCGGCCACGGCACGCGAGCGGACGCGCCGCGGCCGATCTCGTTCGCCGGTTGCGTCGCCGACGTGCTCGCCGCCAGCCCCGAGCGCTTCGCGCTCTGCGGCTACTCGCTCGGCGGTCGCGTCGCGTTGCACGTGGCGCTGGCGGTGCCCGAGCGGGTGGCGCGGCTGGTGTTGATTGGGGTCAACCCCGGCATCGAGGATGCGGGCGAGCGCGCCGCGCGACGACGCTCAGACCGCGCCCTTGCCGACGATCTCGAACGCGGGCCCTACGAGGAGTTCATCGAGCGCTGGCGCACCCAGCCGCTATTTGCCGGCGATCCTCCGGAGGTGGGGGCGCTGGCGCGCGAGGATCAGCGTCGCAACCGGCCCGACGCGCTGGCCGTCGTCATGCGGGGACTCGGCACGGGTGAGATGCGGCCGCTGTGGGATCGTCTCCCCGAGCTGGCGATGCCGGTGACGGTGCTGGTGGGGGAACGCGATACGAAGTTCATGGCGTTGGGGCGGCGGATGGTCGGGCTGCTGCCGGCGGGGGAGCTGGTAGTTGTGCCCGGGGGCCATGGTTTGCCGCTGGAGAACCCGGCGGCGGTCGCTCAGACGCTTTAATACGGATCGATGCCCAGCCCCGGGGCTGGGGGCACAGCGATGCGGCCGTTGCGCACGGGCAGAGCATCCTCCTCCTCCAGCTCCTCGAACAGGCCAAGCGTCGCCAGGCCGCAGGCCGGGAGCGGGCCGCGCGAAGCCAGCGCGGCGGCGGCGTGCACGGCGGCCGCCACGCCGAGCGGCCCGTCGAGCGTCGATGCGAGGTAGACCTCAGCGCCGGAGGCTCTGACGAGCGCGGCGGCGGCGAGCAGGCCGGCGATGCCCCCGCAGCGGGAGATCTTCAAGCACACCGCGTCGGCGACGCCCGCGCCCAGCGCTCCGTGCTCGGCGGCGGTCTCGTCGATCGCCACGCGTACCGCCACGCGCTCGCGCACCGCGCGCACCGCCTGCAGGCCGTGGGTGGGCTCCTCCACGAGCTCTAGGCCCACAGGGGTGAGCGCTTCGATCGCGCGCACCGCCCCCTCCACGTCCCAGGCGCCGTTCGCGTCGAGGCGCAGTGCGATATGGGGGCCAACGGCGGCACGCACCGCCGCCACCCTGCCTGCGTCGTCGCCGACGCCGACCTTCAGCTTGACGCACTGATACCCCTGCCCCGCTGCGCGCGCTGCCTGCTCGACGGCGCCCGTGCGGTCGGTCGCGCCCACGGTCGCGTTGACCTGGATCTCCGCGGCGGGGTCGTCGGTGAGCAGCGCCGCCACCGGCTTGCCCGCGCGTCGCCCGGCGCTATCCCACAGCGCGAGGTCGATCGCGGCGAGCGCCGTGGGGAGATCCGCGACGCGCCGGCATGCCTCGATCAGCTGTGCGCCGTTCGCGGTCGCCGACTGCATCAACACCGGCCGGTAGGCCTCCAGCGCCGCGCGCACCCGGGCGATGCTGACGCCGTCGTAGGGCTCGAGCGGGGCCGCTTCGCCGTGGCCGCTGACGCCGTCGGCGTCGGTCAGCGTCACCGCCAGCAACCTTCGCTCGCGCACCGCGCCGTACGCGGTCCGCAACGGCGTGCGCAGGTGCAGCGTGCGCTCGGTGACGGTCATCTGCATCGGATCATCTCCCTGGTCCTGGCCGTAGTCTCGGCCCTGGCCCCAGGCCCGGTCCCGTTGCAGGCGCTTGGCGACCGGTCACACGAGCTCGACTCCACGGGCGAGCGTGACAGTGTCTCCCACAAATCTCCTCCTACCCGCCGATCCCTCCGCTGGCGAGGATCCCGGCGGCGAACAGCAGGCAGAACAGCAGCTGCAACAGGCCCGTGCGCGCGAGCGCCCCGTTCAGCGCGGGGCCGTCGATGCGGGTGCGCACCACGCCGATCAGCGAGAGCGCCAGCGGGATCGCGGCCCACGGAAGCAGCAGCCACGCGGTCATCGAGCCGAGCGCCCACGGCAGCGGCGCGGCGAGGAAGGCGATCGTCAGCATCGCGGTGTACAACCCGCGCGTGCGCTGCCGCCCGAGGCGCACCGCGAGCGTGCGCTTGCCCGCGCGGCGGTCGGTGTCGATGTCGCGCACGTTGTTGACGACGAGGATCGCGCTCGCCAGCAGGCCCACCGGCACCGCGCACGCGAACGCCTGCCACGGCAGGTGCTGCACTTGCACGTAGTAGGAGCCGGCCACGGCGACGATCCCGAAGAAGAGGAACACGAAGATCTCGCCCAACCCTTCGTACCCGTATGGGCGCGGCCCGCCCGTGTAGAGGACGCCGGCGAGGATCGACGCCGCGCCGACCGCCAGCAGGCCCCAGCCGGCGACCGAGATCAGGTAGGCCCCGCACAACACCGACAGGCCGAAGGTGACGTAGGTGGCGATCAGCACCTGGCGGGGTGGCACGAGGCCGCCCGCGGTGACGCGCACCGGCCCCAGGCGATCCTCGGTGTCCGCGCCGCGGCGGGCGTCGGAGTAGTCGTTTGACAAATTGGTGCCCACCTGGATGAACACCGCGCCGAGCAGCGCCGCCACGAACGCGAGCGCCCGGAAGTGGTCGTCCCCCAGCGCCAGCGAGGTGCCGACGAGCACCGGGGCGATCGCCGCCGGCAGCGTGCGCACGCGCGCCGCCATCACCCAGATGCGAACCGCGCTCGGGGAGTGCACCGCGAGCGGCGGGCGACCCTCGCTGGGGGCCGGGGGGGAGGAGGTCGGGGTCATCGGGCCCGATTCGCGGCACTGCCGCCGCCCAGCGGGGTGCGCACGGTCACGCCCTCCGCGGAAAGCGCGAGAAGTCGGGGGTGCGCTTCTCGCGGTAGGCGTTGCGGCCCTCCTGGGCCTCCTCGCTGCCGTAGAACAGCAGGTTGGCGTCATGCGCCAGCTGCTGCACGCCGGAGAGGCCGTCCTCGGCGGCGTTGAACGAGGCCTTCAGCAGGCGCAGCGCGAAAGGGGAGAGCGCGAGCATCTCCCGGCACCACCCCACGGTCTCCTCCTCCAGGCGCTCCAGCGGCACGACGGTGTTGACGAGCCCCATCCCGAGCGCTTCCGCGGCGTCGTACTGGCGGCAGAGAAACCAGATCTCCTTCGCCTTCTTGGGTCCCACGAGGTTGGCGAGCAGCCCCGCGCCGAAGCCGCCGTCGAAGGAGCCCACGCGCGGCCCCACCTGGCCGAAGCGGGCGTTCTCGGCGGCGATCGTGAGGTCGCACACCAGGTGCAGCACGTGACCGCCGCCGATCGCATACCCCGCGACCATCGCCACCACCGGCTTGGGCAGGCGGCGGATCTGGATGTGCAGGTCGGTGACGTGAAAGCGCCCCGGGCGGGTGGGGTCCGGATTACCGGCGTCGTCGTCGTTCAGGTATCCCGAGTCCCCGCGCACGCGCTGGTCGCCACCGGCGCAGAACGCCTGCGGCCCCTCGCCGGTGAGCACGATCGCCCCGACGTCGAGATCCTCCTGCGCTTGCGTGAGCGCGCGCGAGATCTCGATCACGGTCAGCGGCCGGAACGCGTTGCGCACCTCCGGCCGGTCGATCGTGATCTTCGCGATCCCCCCGTCCTCGGTCTTCTCGTAGCGGATGTCGGTGTACTCGCCGGCGGCGATCCATGTGATTGGCATGCGCGAAGGCTAAAGGACCCCGCCCACCCGGCGTAGCCGGCCCAAGGCCGGTTGGCCTAAACGGGGATTCGGGCCAAAGGCCCGTGTCCCCCGGTTTCGGTCGGGCCCCTCCTTTTCGGTCTAGCCTGTGGGGATGGCGGTTGAGGCTTGGCTGGAGCGCGCGGCGAGAACCGCGCCCGCGGCGATCGCGGTGGAGACCACGGCGGGGGCCTGCTCCTACGCGGAGCTGCTTGAGCGGGCGCGGCGGGGTGCCGTGGAGCTCGCCGCTCGTGGGGCCTCGCCCCGCGAGCGCGTGGCGATCGCGCTGCCGGCGGGCTTCGACTTCGTGTGCGCGCTGCACGCCTGCCTGCTGCTCGGGGCGGTGGCCGTGCCCGTGGACTTGCGCTTGGGCGAGCGCGAGCGCGCGGCGATCGTGGATGGGGCGGCGGTCGTCGTGGATGAGCCACTGCGTGTGTCCGGCGAGCAAGGCGTTCCCGCCGGCGCCACGCACGACCTCGACGCGGTGGCCGCGGTGATCCACACCTCGGGGACGACCTCGGCGCCCAAGCCGGTCGAGCTGACCTACGGCAACTTCCTCTGGAGCGCGCTCGGCTCGGCGGTCGCGCTCGGTCTCGACCCGCACGAGCGGTGGCTGTGCAACCTGCCGCTCTCGCACGTCGGCGGGCTGTCGATCCTGCTGCGCAGCGCGATCTACGCCACCACGGGGGTTGTGCACGAGCGTTTTGACACAGAGCTCACGCTGCGGAAGGTGATGGGTCCGCCGGAGGACGCCGTAACGCTCGTCTCGCTGGTTGCCACCACCCTGACCCGCCTGCTCGACGCCGGCCTGGAGCGCCCGCCCGCGTTGCGTTGCGCGCTCACCGGCGGTGGGCCGGTGCCGGCGGCGCTGCTGGAGCGGGCGCGCGCCGTGGGAGTGCCGGTGAGTCTCACCTATGGCATGACCGAGGCCTGCTCACAAGTGACCACACTGCCGCTGGCCGATTTGGGGATGCTGGCCGAAACGGGGACCGATCAGGGAGACACTCGCTCCGCTCGCATCTCCGAATCGGCCAGCGCCGGAGGCGAGCGTCTCCCGGCTTCGGTACAGCGAGTGTCTCCCCAATCGGTTGCCGTCGAGAGCGGCTCGGTCGCGTCCGCCACGGCGGGTCCACCGCTGTTCTGCACGCGCGTGCGCACCGCCCCCGACGGGGAGATCGAAGTCGCCGGTCCAACCCTCGCGCGCGGCGTCGCGGGCGAGGATGGCTGGTTGCGAACGGGAGATGTGGGTAAATTGAATGGTGAGGGGAATCTGTTGGTAACGGGACGGAAGGCTGACACGATCGTCAGCGGGGGGAGAACGTGGCGCCCACCGAGGTGGAGGCCGTGCTCGAGGAGCACCCCGGCGTGCTCGAGGCGGCGGCGCTCGGCCGCGCCGACGAACGCTGGGGCGAGGCGGTCACCGCCCTGGTCGTGGTGCGCGGTGGTGCCAAACTGCACGGTGAGGAGCTGCGGGCGCACTGCGCCGCGCGCCTGGCTCCATACAAGGTTCCAAAGGAGGTGGCGCTGGTGGAGGGGCCGCTGCCGCGCACGCGATCGGGCAAGCTGTTGCGAAGGGAGCTGCGATGAAGGCCGATGCCGGATCACACCGAAGTGGAGCGGGGGCGGGTGCGCCGGCGCGCAACGGCACCGATCCTGTGGGCGAGCGCGAGCACCCGGCCGACGAGCATCGGCGTCGCAGCGCCGAGCACTGGGAGGAGGCGGCGAGCGGCTGGGTGCGCCGCCAGGAGACGATTCGCGCATTTGGCGCGCCCGTTTCGCACTGGATGGTCGAGGCGATCGAGCCTCAGCACGGCCAGCGCGTGCTCGAGTTGGCCGCCGGCGTGGGGGAGACGGGTCTGCTGGCGGCCGAGCTGGTCGCCCCCACCGGTGGGGTGATCCTCTCCGACCAGGCTGAGGCGATGCTCGAGGGCGCTCGCGCCCGCGCGGCACAACTCGATCTGACCAACATCGAGTTCCAGGTGTGGAATGCCGAATGGATCGACCTGCCGGTGGCGAGCGTCGACGCGGTGCTGTGCCGCTGGGGCTACATGCTGATGGCCGATCCGCTCGCCGCGCTGGTGGAGACGCGCCGCGTGCTGCGCCCGGGCGGGCGCGTGGCGCTGGCGGTGTGGGACGCGCTCGCCGCCAACCCGTGGGCGCTCGCGCCGCGGATGGAGCTGCTGGAGCGCGGGCTGGCGCAGCCCCCGGCGCAGTCCACCGAGTACACGCCCGGCCCGTTCGGGCTCGGCGACCACGTGCGCCTGCACGCGCTGCTGGGCGAGGCAGGCTTCACCGAAATCGTCATCGAGGCGATCGACGTCGTGCAGCACCATCCCTCATTTGACTCCTTCTGGGAGACGATGCTCGACATCTCGCGCGAGCTGCACGACCTCGTGCTCGCCCAGCCCGCGGCCGAGATCGAGGCGATCGAAGCTTCGCTGGTGGAGCGCCTGGCTCCCTACACGGCGACCGACGGCACGCTCGAGATCCCCGGCCGCTCGCTGGTGGCTGTTGCGTTCGCTTGACATCGCGTAACCGGATCACTCGTGGCCTCGCATGGAGTCTCCGGCTGCTCGCCGTGGACTGGGGGTGTGCCTGATCTCGCGACACTTGGCGGCTTTCGGATAGCCTGCCCGCATGCTCTACGACGACGACGCGGATCTCAAGCTGCTCGACGGCAAGACCGTCGCAATCATCGGCTACGGCTCCCAGGGCCACGCCCACGCGCTCAACCTCAAGGACTCCGGCGTGCAGGTGGTGGTGGGCTTGCGCGAGACCTCGCCCTCGGTCGCCCAGGCGCGCGAGCAGGGGCTCGAGGTGCTGAGCGTCGTCGAGGCCGCCAGCCGCGGCGACCTGGTGATGATCCTGCTGCCCGACGAGCTTCACCACCAGGTGTGGGAGACGGATATCGCCGACGGGATCGCGCCCGGCAACATGCTGCTGTTCGGCCACGGCTTTTCGATCCACTACGGCGAGGTGGTCCCACCTCCGGGTGTGGACGTGGCGATGGTCGCCCCCAAGGGCCCCGGCCACCTCGTGCGCCGCCAGTTCCTCGAAGGCAGCGGCGTGCCCGGCCTGATCGCGGTCGCCCAGGACGCCACCGGCGCTGCCCGCGCGCTCGCGCTGGCGTACGCGAAGGGGATCGGCTGCACCCGCGGCGGCGTGATCGAGACGACCTTCAAGGACGAGACCGAGACCGATCTCTTCGGCGAGCAGGCCGTCCTCTGCGGCGGTGTCTCCGAGCTCGTGCAGGCCGGCTTCGAGACGCTGGTCGGGGCAGGATACGACCCCGAGATGGCCTATTTCGAGTGCCTGCACGAGGTCAAGCTGATCGTCGATCTGATGTACGAGAAGGGCCTCGCGGGGATGCGCTACTCGATCTCCAACACGGCGGAGTACGGCGACTACACGCGCGGCAAACGGGTGATCACCGAGGAGACGCGCGCGGCGATGCGCAAGATCCTCGGCGAGATCCAGTCCGGGGACTTCGCGCGCGAGTGGATCGCGGAGAACCGCGCGGGGCAGGAGAACTTCCTGCGGATGCGCGAGGAGCAGGCCAACACGCAGATCGAAGCGGTCGGCAAGGAGCTGCGCTCGCACATGGGCTGGATCGACCCCTCTTTCTAATCCCCTGGCGCCAACGCGCTCCGGAGGTTCGCTAGAATCGCGCCTGTCGCGACTGGCGCAGCAGCGAGGTGGAAACGACCACCGGGGAGCGACACCGAAGAGCACCGCCGCGCGCCTGGGCACCTCTTATGTAACCCTCGAAGGCCGAAGCGAGGAAGCCCATGAGCACCAGCGCAGAGCAGCAGTTGACGATCCCAGCCGAGCTGAAGCCCGTGGACGGGCGCTTCGGCTGCGGCCCTTCGAAGGTCCGTCCCGAGGCGCTCACGCGGTTGGGCGAGGGCGCCGCGCCGATGGGCACCTCGCACCGGCAGAAGCCGGTCAAGGCGCTCGTCGGCGAGATTCGCTCCGGGCTGAGTGAGCTCCTCAGCGCGCCCGACGGGTACGAGGTCGCACTCGGCAACGGTGGGGCCACGGCCTTCTGGGACGCCGCCGCATGCGGCTTGATCGAGCGCCGCTCGCTGCACCTGACCTACGGGGAGTTCTCCTCGAAGTTCGCTCAGGTGGCGCGCGAGGCGCCATTCCTGGAGGAGCCGGTGGTGGTGAAGGCGGAGCCCGGCGACGCGCCCGACCCGGCGCAGGCCGACCCCACCGAGGCCGGGGCCGACGTGGTCGGGTGGGCACATAACGAGACATCCACCGGCGTGATGGTGCCGGTGGTGCGCCCCTCAACCCCTCCCACCACCCCGTCCCCCCGGGACGGAGGTCAACCACCATCCACTTCCCCAACCACGTCCCGGAGGGACGTGGTTGCATCCAAAGGGGGCGAGGCGCTCGTGCTGATCGACGCGACCTCGGGCGCGGGCGGGCTGCCGGTCGATGTGGCGCAGACCGACGCCTACTACTTCGCGCCGCAGAAGAGCTTCGCCGCCGACGGCGGGCTGTGGGTCGCGCTGCTGAGCCCGGCCGCGCAGGAGCGGATCGCGAAGCTCGCAGGCTCGAATGGATCGGGGCCTGCCGCCAACCCGCGCTGGATTCCGCAGTTCCTCTCGCTCGCGACGGCGCTCGAGAACTCGCTCAAAGACCAGACCTACAACACGCCCGCGGTCGCGACGCTGTTCCTGCTCGCCGAGCAGATCCGCTGGATGCTCGACGGCGGTGGCCTCGACTGGTGCGTGTCCCGCACCCGCGCCTCCTCCGAGCACCTGTACGGCTGGGCCGAGCGCACGCCGTACACCACGCCGTTCGTCGCCGACCCCGCGAAGCGCTCGCTGGTCGTCGGCACGATCGACTTCGATGACTCCGTCGACGCCGCCGCGGTCGCCAAGACGCTGCGCGAGAACGGGATCGTGGACACCGAGCCCTACCGCAAGCTGGGGCGCAACCAGCTGCGGATCGGGATGTTCCCCGCGGTCGAGCCCTCCGACGTGCAGGCGCTGACAGCGTGTATCGAGTGGGTCGTGGAGAGGAGCGCGTCATGAGCCCCGCAGAGAGCGCCGCGACCGGCGGCGAGCGTCTGAAGGTGCTGGTCAAGGAGAACATCGGCGACTCCGGGGTGGAGCTGCTGCGCGAGCACTTCGACGTCGACCTCGGCTTCGACTGGAGCGACGAGCAGCTGGCGCAGCGGATCGGGGAGTACCACGGCATCCTGATCCGCTCGGCGACGAAGCTCACCGCCGAGCTGATCGACAGGGCGACCAACATGCGCGCGATCGGGCGCGCCGGCGTGGGGGTGGACAACGTCGACGTGGACGCCGCCACCAAACGCGGGATCGTGGTCGCCAACGCGCCGCAGTCCAACGTCGTCACCGCCGCCGAGCACACGATGGCGCTGCTGCTGGCGCTCGCGCGCAACATCCCCCAGGCGTACATCTCGCTGACCGCGGGGAAGTGGGATCGCTCGAAGTTCTCCGGCGTGGAGCTGTACGAGAAGACGCTCGGGATCGTCGGCTTCGGGCGGATCGGCCAGCTGGTGGCGGCGCGCGCGCGCGGCTTTCAGATGCGCGTGGTCGCGTTCGACCCGTTCGTCAGCGCTGAGCGCTACCGCGAGCTGGGAGTCGAGAAGGCCGAGAACAGCGAGGAGATCTACGCGCAGGCCGACTTCATCTCGATTCATCTCCCCAAGACGGATGAGACCAAGAACTGGCTGAACGCGGAGGCGTTCGCGCAGATGCGCGACGGCGTGCGGATCCTCAACGTCGCGCGCGGCGGGCTGATCGACGAAGCGGCGCTGCAAGCGGCGCTCGACTCCGGCAAGGTCGGCGGGGCCGCGCTCGACGTGTTCCCCACCGAGCCGATGACCGAGAGCCCGCTGTTCGGCTACTCCAACGTGATCGTCACGCCCCACCTCGGTGCCTCCACCGCGGAGGCCACCGACAGGGCCGGCTACCAGAGCGCCGAGCAGGTCGTGGCGGCGCTCGACGGCGGGGTGGTCTCGACGGCTGTGAACATCCCCGCGATCGGCGCCGAGGACATGCAGGTGCTGGGGCCGTTCCTGCCGCTCGCCCGGCAACTCGGGCGTCTCGCGATGGAGTTGGCCGAGGGCAGCTCGGTCGAGCGGATCGAGGCCGCCTTCATGGGGCGCATCGCCGACTTCGACACGCGCCTGTTGACGCTCGCGGTGATCCAGGGCGCGTTGCAGGGCCGCACCGAGGAGCAGGTCAACCTCGTCAACGCCCCCTCAATGGCCGAGGAGCGGGGGATCGTGGTCGAGGAGAAGACAGTCTCCGAGGCCCAGGACTACAACGAGCTGATCCGTGTCACGGTGATCGCCGGCGATCGCAAGGTCGCGGTGGCGGGCACCGGCATCGGCCCCAACCGCGTACCGCACCTCGTCGAGGTGCAGGGCCGGCGCCTGACGGTGGAGCTCGAGCCCAACGTGACGGTCTTCCGCTACGCCGACCTGCCGGGCATGATCGGCCGCGTCGGCACGATCTTCGGCCGCCACGGCATCAATATCTCCTCGGCCGCGGTCGGGCACACTCCCGATGGAGCCTCCCACGCGGCCAGCGAGGATCGGCGCGTCGCGGCGATGGTCGTCACGACCGACGCGCCGGTGCCGGCCAAGGTTGTCGATGAGATCGTCGCCTCGGAAGGGTTCACCGGCGGTTGGGCCGTGGTGCTGCAGTGACATTCGGCCGGCAGGCGGCTCTCCGTTGAGGCCGCTGGCCCCCATTTGGCCGCGTGGCCAGTCAATCGACTAAGGTACGTGCCGATGAGGGCGGTAGTCATCACCAAGCACGGCGGGCCCGGCGTTCTGAAGGTGCAGGAGCGTCCCGACCCAACGCTCGGTCCAGGCGAGGTGCGCATCGATGTCGCGGCGGCGGGTATCAATTTTGCCGACATCATGGCGCGTCTGGGCTTCTACCCCGACGCGCCCAAGACGCCCTGCGTGGTCGGCTACGAGGTCGCTGGCACGATCCTCGAGCTGGGCGAGGGAGCGTCGAGTCCCGCCCACCCCCTGAGTGTGGGGCAGCGCGTGTTCGTGAGCACGTTCTTCGGCGGCTACGCCTCCCAGGTGGTCGTCCCGGCGATCGACGTGTTCGCGCTGCCTGACGAGCTGAGCTTCGCGCAGGGCGCGGCGATCCCGGTCAACTACGCCACCGCGTGGGCGAGCCTGATGGACTACGGCGACCTGCAGCCGGGGGGGCGCGTTCTGATCCACTCGGCCGGTGGTGGCGTCGGCATCGCCGCCACGCAGATCGCCAAGCGGGAGGGCGCCGAGGTCTACGGCACCGCGTCGCCTGGAAAGCATGCCCGCATCGCCGAGCTGGGCGTCGACCACGCGCTCGACTACACCAAGTCTGGCTGGGAGCGCGGCCTGCCGAAGTTCGACGTGATCATGGACGCCGTCGGCGGCGCGAGCTTCAGGCGCAGCTACGACCTGCTGCGCCCCGGAGGGCGCCTGGTGGCGTTCGGCGCTTCCGCCGTTGTCTCCGGACAGCGCAGAAACCCCGTCACGGCGCTGCGCGCGGTCGCGCGGATGCCGCGCTTCAACATGATCAAGCAGATGTCTGAATCGAAGGTCGTTGTCGGCCTGAACATGCTCACGCTGATGAAGGACCGCGGGACGATCGAGCCATGGGTGGCGCCTCTGCAGGCGCTGCTCGACGATGGCACCGTCCGGCCGGTTGTGGCTGAGAGCTTCAGCTTCGAGGATGCGGGCGCCGCGCAGAACATGATCACCGAACGGCGCAACGTGGGCAAGGTCGTGCTCACTCCCTGAGGGGTGCCGGCCGCATCGGACGGCTCCGGCGATCGGTCTCACGCCTGCGTCGACCGGATCCGCTTGGCATCGCGCCGCGGCGATGCTACCCTCCGCGAAGCATGTCGTTGCAGATCTCGATTCGACTTCTCCTCCTCCCCCCTCGGGGGGAATAGTGCGTGGCGGCCGCGTAGCCGCAAACACAGCCGGAGGAAGTTCGAACGAGACCTAGAAGGAGCAGACGACATGGATCAGCAGGTGGCACCAGCGGCGGTACCGGTACGAGAAGAGCGCGATCGTGTGCGTGTCTTCGATACGACGCTGCGAGATGGCGAGCAGTCGCCCGGCATCTCGCTGAACAGGCAGGAGAAGCTGGAGATCGCCCAGCAGCTGGCGCGGCTGGGCGTGGACATCATCGAGGCGGGCTTCCCGATCACCTCGCCGGGCGACTTCGAGGCCGTGCAGGCGATCGCCCGGGAGGTCGAAGGCCCGGTGATCTGCGGCCTGGCGCGGACCGGCAAGCAGGACATCGACGCGGCGTGGGAGGCGGTGCGCGACTCCGAGCGCCCGCGCATCCACATCTTCATCGCGACCAGCGACATCCACATCGAGCGCAAGCTGCAGACCACGCGCGAGGACGTGGTGGGCCAGGCGCGCGCGGCGGTGGCGCAGGCGCGCGAATACACCGACGACGTCGAGTTCTCACCCGAGGATGGCTCGCGCTCGGACATCCAGTACATGGCCGAGGTGATCAAGGTCGCGCTGGAGGAGGGCGCGACCACGATCAACGTGCCCGACACGGTCGGCTACACGATGCCGCAGGAGTACGCGGCGATGTTCGAGGAGCTCTACCGCCTGGTGCCCGACCTGCGCGACGTGACGGTGTCGGTGCACTGCCACGACGACCTGGGCCTGGCGGTCGCCAACTCGCTGGCCGGGATCGAAGCCGGCTGCCGTCAGGTCGAGTGCGCGATCAACGGGATCGGCGAGCGCGCCGGCAACGCCTCGCTCGAGGAGATCGTGATGCTGCTGCACACGCGCGAGCCCACCCTGGGGCTGTGGACGGGGATCGAGACGACCGAGATCGCGCGTACCAGCCGTATGGTCTCGCGCCTGACCGGCTACCCGGTGCAGCCCAACAAGGCGATCGTCGGGCGCAACGCGTTCGCGCACGAGGCCGGCATCCACCAGGACGGGGTGCTGAAGGAGCGCACCACCTACGAGATCATGGACGCCACCACGGTGGGGCTGCGCTCCAACGCGATCGTGCTGGGCAAGCACTCCGGCCGCCACGCGCTGCGCGAGGCGCTCCAGGAGCAGGGCATCACGGTCGATGGCCAGGCGCTGAACGCGGCGTTCAAGCGTTTCAAGGAGATCGCCGACCGCAAGAAGTCGGTGACGGCGATGGACCTGGAGGCGCTCGTCGCCGATGAGCTGCGTAGCGGCGGCGGCGAGCTGCAGGCGTACACGCTGCGGGGCTTCGAGGTGCACGCCTCCACGAGCGAGGCGCCCCGTGCGAGCGTGGTGATCGCGCCCCCGGAGGGCGAGGAGGTTCGCGCCGAGTCCTCGGGCGATGGCCCGGTCGATGCGATCTTCCGCGCGATCAACGCCGCCAGCGGCGTCGGCGCCGCGCTGCGCGAGTTCCACATCGACGCCGTCACCGAGGGCCAGGACGCGCTGGGGGAGGTGTCGGTGGTCGTCGAGGTGCAGGGCCAGACCGGCTCCGGCCAGGGCGTCTCGACGGACATCATCGAGGCGGCTGCGCGCGCATACGTGCGGGCGCTGTCGGTCGCGCTCGCCCGCGCGCAGCGCGACGCAAACGCGGTCGGTCTGCCGACGACGGCGCCGTGAGTCTCGACCCGCGGCGGTCCGCCGGGCTCGCAGGAGCCCCGCGGGGCGCTGCAATGCGTCCAGAGGGACGCACGTGAAACCCAAATACTGCTAACAGATAGACCGAGGATCGGAATAATGCCAAAGACACTGTTCGAGAAGATCTGGGAGGCGCACGAGGTGACGCCTGGGCTGCTGTACATTGATCTGCACCTCGTGCACGAGGTGACCAGCCCCCAGGCGTTCGACGGGCTGCGCCTGGCCGGTCGCCGAGTGCGCCGGCCGGAGCGCACGCTGGCGACCGCCGACCACAACACGCCGACCGACGGCACGCCCAATGCGGCGGCGATCAAGGAAGAGCTCTCGCGCGTGCAGGTGCAGACGCTCGAGCGCAACTGCGCCGAGTTCGGCGTGCCGGTGTACTCGCTCGGCTCAAAGCGCCAGGGGATCGTGCACGTGATCGGCCCCGAGCTGGGCGTCACCCAACCGGGCCTGACGATCGTCTGCGGCGACTCGCACACCGCCACCCACGGCGCCTTCGGCGCGCTCGCCTTCGGGATCGGCACGAGCGAGGTCGAGCACGTGCTGGCGACGCAGTGCATGGTGCAGCACCGCCCCCGCTCGATGCGGATCCGCTACGAGGGCGAGCTCGGCTTCGGGGTGACCGCGAAGGACCTGATCCTCGGCACGATCGGGCAGATGGGCGTCGGCGGCGCCGGCGGCCACGTGGTCGAGTACGTCGGCCCGGCGATCGAGCGCCTCTCGATGGAGGGGCGGATGACGGTCTGCAACATGACGATCGAGGGCGGCGGGCGCGCGGGGATGGTCGCCCCCGACGAGACGACGTTCGCGTGGTTCACCGAACGGGAGCGCCCGGGCGCGCCGAAGGGCGCGGCGCTGCAGGAGGCGTTCGCGCGCTGGAGCGAGCTGGCGAGCGACGAGGGCGCCGGCTATGACCGCGAGCTGGTGGTCGACGCCGCGGCGCTCTCGCCACAGGTGACGTGGGGCACGACGCCGGCGATGGTCGCGCCGGTCACCGCCAAGGTACCCGATCCGGGCGAGCTCGCCGAGCGCGCCGAGCGCGAGGCCGCCGAGCGGGCGCTGCACTACATGGCGCTGGAGCCGGGGACGCCGATCGAGCAGATCGCGATCGACCGCGTGTTCATCGGCTCCTGCACCAACTCGCGGATCGGCGACCTGCGAGCGGCCGCCGAGGTGGTCGCCGGGCGCAAGGTGGCATCGACCGTGGACGCGATGGTGGTGCCCGGCTCCCAGCAGGTGAAGGCGCAGGCCGAGCAGGAGGGCCTCGACCGGATCTTCCGCGACGCCGGCTTCGACTGGCGCGTGGCGGGCTGCTCGATGTGCCTGGGGATGAACCCCGACATCCTCGCGCCGGGCGAGCGCTGCGCCTCGACCTCCAACCGCAATTTCGAGGGCAGGCAGGGACGCGGAGGCCGCACGCATCTGGTCTCGCCGCAGATGGCGGCGGCCGCGGCGATCGAAGGGCACTTCACCGACATCAGGAACTGGAACTAGGGAGGGCCAGGATGGAGCCGATAGAGACGATCTCCGGCGCGATCAGCTACCTCGACCGCGCCAACGTGGACACCGACCAGATCATGCCCAAGCAGTTCCTCAAGCGCGTGGAGCGCTCGGGCTTCGGGCAGTTCCTTTTCTACGACTGGGCGAAGGAGCCCGGCTGGGAGCTGCCGGCCAACCCGATCCTCGTGGCGGGCGAGAACTTCGGCTGCGGCTCCTCGCGCGAGCACGCGCCGTGGGGCCTGGAGGACTATGGCTTCAGGGCGATCGTGGCGCCCTCGTTCGGGGATATCTTCTACTCCAACTGCACGAAGATCGGGCTGCTGCCGGTGGCGATCGACGAAGCGCACTGCCGCGCGCTGGCGCAGGCGGGGGAGGGACAGGTCGATCTGCGCGCGCAGGAGGTGCGTTACCCAGGCCCTGACGGACAGCTCGTGGCGGTTGCGTTCGAGATCGACGCCGAGACGCGCCGGCGGCTGCTGGATGGCCTCGATGACATCGCGGTGACGTTCGGCGAGGAGGATCGGATCGTCGCCTTCGAGGCCGCGCGGGCGAGTGGAGCGGATCCCGCCCACGCGCTGGTGGGGGCGGACACCACCGCGCTGTGAGCGATCCCACCGAACCCTCGCTCGCGGCCAAAGCGCTGCCCGGCTACGCTTCCCCCTCTGTGGACGGCGAGGAGACACCGATGAGCAAGCGCATAGCGATACTTCCCGGCGACGGGATCGGGCCAGAAATCATGGCGGCGACGCGTGAAGTGCTGAACGCCGTCGGTGAGTTCGAGCTCGACGAGCGGCCGATCGGCGGTGCCTCGATCGACGCCCACGGCGAGCCGCTGACCGCGGAGACGCTGGCCGCCTGCAAACGCGCCGACGCGGTGCTGCTCGGTGCGGTGGGGGGCCCGAAGTGGGACAGCACCGTGCCGGGGGCGCCGCGCCCGGAGCGGGGTCTGCTGGAGCTGCGCCAAGGCCTCGAGCTGTACGCGAACGTGCGCCCGGTGCGCCCGCTGCGCCAGCTGTATGAGTCCTCGCCGCTGCGACGCGAGCGGATCGAAGACGTCGACCTGCTGGTCGTACGCGAGCTGACGGGCGGGATCTACTTCGGCGAGAAGACGCGCACGTCCGAGCGCGCCAGCGATCTCTGCACCTACACCGTCAAGGAGATCGAACGGGTGGCGCGCACCGCCTTCAACGCCGCGCACACGAAGGTTACGAGCGTCGACAAGGCGAACGTGCTGGAAACGTCGCGGCTGTGGCGCGAGGTCGTCAGCGGCGTGCAGGACCGTGAATACCCGCACGTCGAGCTCGAGCACATGCTGGTGGACAACGCCGCGATGCAGCTGATCGCCAACCCCCGCCACTTCGACGTGCTGCTCACCGAGAACATGTTCGGGGACATCCTCTCCGACGAGGCGGCGATGCTGACGGGCTCGATCGGGATGCTGCCGAGCGCCTCGTTGGGCGACCGCGACCGATCGGAGATCGGCCAGCACGCACCGGGGCTGTACGAGCCGGTGCACGGCTCGGCACCGGACATCGCCGGGGAGGGGATCGCCAACCCGATGGCGATGTTCCTTTCGGCCGCTTTGATGTTGCGCAACAGCCTCGACATGGATGAGCAGGCGCTGGAGGTAGAATCAGCCGTGGAACGCGCGCTCGACGACGGCGTGCGCACCCCCGACCTGGGAGGCGCGGCCAGCACGGCCGACGCGACGCGGGCGGTGCTGTACTACCTATGAAAGGGAGGTCGTGGCGAAGCCGGCCCAATCTCCCCAACCAACGAGACGAGAACAGGAGCGGATCTTGGAACCCACAGACCTCATCTGGATGAACGGAGACTTCGTTCCCTGGGAGGACGCCAAGGTCCACGTCCTGACGCACGGCCTGCACTACGGCACGGGAGTGTTCGAGGGTGTGCGCTGCTACGACACCGAGCTCGGCCCGGCGGTGTTCCGCAACGCCGAGCACGTGCAGCGGCTGCTGCGCTCGGCCGAGCTGTACTACATGCCGGTGCCCTACTCCGAAGCGCAGCTGCGCGAGGCCACGCGCGAGCTGGTCGCGCGCAACGGCCTCTCCTCCTGCTACATCCGCCCGATCGTCTTCCGCGGCTCCGGCTCGATGGGGCTCAACCCGCTCGACTCACCCGTGGACGTGACGATCGCCTGCTGGGAGTGGGGGACGTATCTGGGGGAGGAGGGGATGCGCAACGGCGTGCGCGCGAAGGTCTCCTCGTGGGAGCGAATCGGCCCGCGCTCGCTGATCCCGCACGCGAAGGCCTCCGGACAGTACCTCAACAGCGTGCTCGCGAAGATCGAGGCGACGAAGGCCGGCTACGAGGAGGCGATCCTGCTCGACGAACACGGCCACGTGTGCGAGGGCACGGGCGAGAACATATATGTGGTGCGCGACGGCGAGATCGCCACGCCCGGCCAGCACAACTCGATCCTCGACGGGATCACGCGCCGCTCGGTGATGCAAATCGCCCAGGACCTCGGCTACACCGTGGTCGAGCGCAACGTGGCGCGCGCCGAGATGTACCTCGCCGACGAGGTCTTCCTGTCGGGCACCGCGGCCGAGCTCGTGCCGGTGCGCGAGATCGACGACCACGCGATCGGCACGGGTCGCCCGGGCGAGATCACGCGTGTGCTGCAAGCAGCCTTCGACGACGCGATCCACGGTCGCACCGAGCGCTACCGGGAGTGGCTGGACGTGGTGAGCGCCCCGGCGCTCGAGACCCCCGCCGGCGAAGCCCCGGCGCCCGCCGCGCAGTCGCGGAGCGCCGCCGCGAGCGGTTGAGCCAATGTCCAGGGTCGAGCTCTACGACGCCACCCTGCGCGACGGCATGGGCGGCGGCGGGCTGAGCCTGACGGCGGATGAGAAGCTGCGCGTCGTGCACGCGCTCGACGAGCTCGGCGTCGATTTGATCGAGGCCGGCTTCCCGGCATCCAACCCGAAGGAGCGGGCGCTGTTCGAGCTGCTCGAGCGCGAGCCGCTCGAGCACGCCGAGATCGTCGCCTTCGGGATGACCCGCCGGCGTGGCATCGAAGCGGCGGCCGACGACGGCTTGCGCGTGCTCGCGGAGTGCAATGCGGCGGCCTGCACGTTGGTGGGGAAGGCC
Source organism: uncultured Solirubrobacterales bacterium (assembly GCA_963764915.1). Classification (GTDB taxonomy): domain Bacteria; phylum Actinomycetota; class Thermoleophilia; order Solirubrobacterales; family Solirubrobacteraceae; genus Palsa-744. The sequence goes on from CAVXUO010000003.1 coordinate 82,314, forward strand.
TCGCCGCTGCACGTCGAGAAGGTGCTGCGCGTCTCGCGCGAGGAGAACCTGGAGATGATCGGGGAGTCGATCGCCTTCCTCGCGAGCGCCGGCAAGCGCGTGCTGCTCGACGCCGAGCACTTCTTCGACGGCTATGCGCTGGATGCCCGCTACGCGCTCGAGTGTCTGCGCGCGGCGGCGCGGGCCGGCGCCGAGCGGGTCGTGCTGTGCGACACCAACGGCGGCTCGCTGCCGACGTACGTGCACCAGGTGGTCGAGGAGGTGCACGCGGCGCTGCCCGACGTGGCGCTCGGGATTCACACCCACGACGACGCCGGCTGCGCGGTGGCCAACACGCTGGTGGCGGTCGCCGCCGGCGCGACTCAGGTGCAGGGCACGATCAACGGGATCGGCGAGCGCACCGGCAATGCCAACCTGGTGACGATCATCGCCGATCTGCAACTGAAGCTCGGCAAGGAGGCGCTCGAGCCCGAGCAGCTCGCGCGCCTGACGGAGACCGCTCACTTCCTCGACGAGTTGCTCAACCGCGTGCCCAACCCGGCGCAGCCGTATGTGGGCAAGCACGCGTTCGCGCACAAGGCCGGTCTGCACGCGGCCGGCGTGAGTGCCGACACGCAGACCTTCGAGCACGTGGACCCGGCCCTCGTTGGCAACGACCGCGAGGTGTTGATATCCGAGTTGGGGGGTAAGGCGACGGTGATGGAGAAGGCGCGCGAGGCGGGGATCGAGCTGGACGGCGAGGCCGCGTTACGCACGGCCGAGCGCGTCAAGGAGCTCGAGCACCGCGGCTTCCAGTTCGAGGCCGCCGACGGTTCGTTCGAGCTCCTGATGCGCAGGGAGGCGGGTGCGTACGAGCCGCTGTTCCGGCTGGAGGCGTGGCGCGTGATCGTCGAGCAGCGCGCCGACGGCGTGGTGGAGACGGAGGCGACGATCAAGATCTGGATCCCCGACCCCGAGAGCGGTGAGGACCGCCGTTACGTGCGCACCGCGGAGGGCAACGGGCCGGTGAACGCGCTCGACACCGCGCTGCGCGAGGCGATCGGCGAGATCCACCCGCACCTGCGCGAGATCGAGCTGGTCAACTACAAGGTGCGGATTCTCGACGAGGACAAGGGCACCGGCGCGGTCACGCGCGTGCTGATCGACGCCTCCGACGGCCAGCGCGTGTGGGGCGCGATCGGCGTCTCGGAGAACCTGATCGCGGCTTCGTGGGGTGCGCTGGTGGATTCGCTGGAGTCGGGGATGCAGTCTCCGCGCCCGGCGGCGGTTTCGACGGGTGGCGGACGGTAGAGGGAGGCGAGGTGGCCGAGGGCTCGGAAAGGCGCCCGACGGGGCGCCCGCTGCGATATGTCCCAGTCCCCGTGGAGGGGAGTGACGACGAGGTGCTGGGCCCGTTGGAGGAGGAGGACGAGACGATCCCGCTGGCGCGGCCGACGCTGGGCGCCGAGGAGGAGCGGGCGGTGCTCGAGGTGCTGCGCTCCGGCGTGCTCTCGCTGGGCCCAAAGGTGGGCGAGTTCGAGCGGGCGTTCGCGCGGCGGGTCGGCCGGGTGGACGGGGGTCCTATACATGCGAGCGCCGTGTCGAGCGGTACGGCGGGGCTGCACCTGGCGCTGCGCGCGGTGGGGGTGAAACGGGGCGACGAGGTGATCACCAGCCCGCTCTCGTTCGTGGCTTCGGCCAACGCGGCGCTATATGAGGGCGCACGCCCGGTGTTCGCGGACATCGACCCGGTGACGCTCAACCTCGACCCCGAGGCCGCCGAGGCCGCGATCACCGAGCGTACGAGGGCACTTCTGCCCGTGCACATCTTCGGCTACCCGGCCGAGATGGGCACCTTCGAGGCGATCGCGCGCCGCCACGGTCTGGCGATCGTTGAGGATGCGTGTCAGGCGCTCGGTGCGCGTCACTCTGACGGCACGTCGGTCGGGGGCCGTGGTAACCCGGCGGTGTTCGGCTTCTACGCCAACAAGCAGATCACGACGGGCGAGGGCGGCATGATCGCGTTGGGCGACCCGGAAATGAAGGCGCGGATCGATAGTGAGCGTAACCAGGGTCGTGCCCCCGATATGGGTTGGCTGGATCACGATCGCCTCGGCTTCAACTATCGCCTCTCCGAGATCGCCTGCGCGCTGGGCCTCGCGCAGCTGGAGCGCCTCGATGGCCTGCTTGCCGCGAGGGCCCGTGTGGCGGGCCAGTACCGCGAGGCGCTGGAGAGCGTCAGGGGCGTGCAGGCTCCCTGCCCCGATATGGAAGGCAGCCGCCGTGGCTGGTTCGTGTTCGTCGTGCAGGTTCCCCGCCGTTGTGACCGTGACGCGGTGATCAAGGAGCTGGCGGCCGAAGGCGTTCAGAGCAAGCCCTACCTTCCGGCGATCCACCTGATGCGCTACTACCGTGAGCGCTTCGGCTACCAGCCTGGCGATTTTCCGGTCTGCGAGGACGTGGCGGCTCGCTCGATTGCGCTGCCGTTCTTCGTTGGGATGGAGGAGTGGCAGGTGCGTTGCGTGGCTGACGTGCTGCGCGAGGCCGTGGGGCGGTAGGGCGGAGCGAACCCCTCAACACGCCGCTGTGTGCGGACGGCGCCCGTGGGAGCGGGCAAGCCGACGGCGGTCGCCACGGAACTTCTCGCGCGAAGCCCTTGACGGCAGGCCTCCATGGTGATAGCAAAGAGGGGCTTTGGTCAAAGATGCGGAACACCCGGCGCCGAGGCGTCTCTGCCTTGAAGATGAGCGCCCCGGCACCGGCAACCAACCCTCACCGGCCGAAACCGGTTGGGTAGAGTCATCATAGCCAAAGCGCACAGCTCCGCGGGCGCCGGCGGCCACCCGCCGCGGCGTCCGCGGAGCGCCCTGGAGGGCCATGAAGCTCGGGGGGGATTCGCGCCGTAGTACGCGTTCGGTGGCGCGAAAGGGTCTGAGTTGGAAACACGAGCAGACCTGGCCAATACGTTCCAGCAAATGAGAAACACCTCTTGATTCTGCTTTGAGGGCGCGGTATTTTTGTGGTGGTAGTCCCGAATCGGGCCGCGACCGTCAAGGCGTGAGCGGTCCGGAGAAAGGTGCCAAGCAGTACCAACATCTAAACCAGAGCAGCACCAACATCTAAATATGGCTGGCACCGAGGCGTCTCTGCTTGAAGATGGGCGCTGCGGTAACGCCGGCAACCAATTCTCAAGGGTAAAGGAGCAGTACACATGAAGTATTTCAAGAGCCTGGGGCTTTGCCTCGTGGCGGTGTTTGCGATGAGCGCCTTGGTGGCGAGTGCCGCCCAGGCGGAAGAAAACAAAGGACCGTTATGGATCGTCGGGAGCCCGGCCAAAGGGCTGAAAACCGGTGAAACTAGAGCGATTAAGTCAAAAGCGGTGGTGGGGACCGTACCGATTCTCCGCGGGACGGCCGCCAGTATTGAATGTGAAAAAGCGGCGACCACGGGGTTCCTCTTAGGAGGTAGCCCCGGTACCGACGTTTCAACGACAAAATTCGAAAAATGTAACGTTGTCGGTCAGAAAAATTGTCTTGCTACCGGCCTAAAGCCGGTAGCCGCCGCCAATGTGGGCGAAATAAGAGTCGATGTATATACTATTTTAGCGTTTGCCAAGGGTAGTAGAGCGTCCGCGGTCGATCTCTTTGCCCCCCAGGGCGAAACTGGCAAGGAAAATCTATTCTCAGAATTTGAATTGCTAAACAAGGTGGGAGCTAGCACCGAACTGTGCAATCTTCTCAATAAACAAAAGGTCATCGTTGAATCGACTGGTACTGCATTAAAAATCAAAGGCTTGACTAGAAAAGCGGGCCAGATAGGAGAAGTTGGTCGTATCAATGCCGGAGCATTCTTCCTTAACGACCTTCGGAGAAACAGCAACGATAGGGTTACTCAGGTTCGCCAAAGGAGGAGTTCCTGTAACAGAAGCGGAACTCTACAATACTGAAGCAGGAAAAGAAAAATATGAAGTAATCAAAGCTGAACTCAATGCGGGAGCGCTAGGTACGGTTTTTGAGGAAACTACCATCGAAATCGAAACGAGCCCGGCAGAAGCATTTGGCTGGAATTATTAGCAATAGTTGAGAAGTAGACGATGATGGCAGCAGGTGGGGCCGCCCTTGGTGGCCCCACCTGTCCTGGCAAGTTCAGGCATGTGATTGGGTCAATCGAGAGGGAATCGGGAGGCGGCGATGGGGAAGGCAAAATGGGTTCGAGTACTGTGCCTGCTGTTGGGTGTCGTGATCGTCATCTTGGTCGTGCCGAGCATTGCGCCGGCTGTCGGTGATGTGAACGAGGCGCAGTGCCCCGCGGAAACTGAAACATCTCCCGGCTATCGAGCGTATCTTCCCGATTGCCGTGCTTATGAGCTTGTTACGCCGCCCTATAAAGCTGGTGGGGTTGTGTTGGACGAACCCGGGGCTGTCTCTGCGAGCGGTTTGCGGGTGATCGTTGGGGCCGGGGGGGCCTTCTCGGGTACCGGCAACTTCTGGTACGATCCGGCTCGTAACCCTAATGCTGCCACTTATCAGCTCGTGCGCGGGGCCGATGGCTGGGGGTCCTCGGCACTGACGCCGCCTGCGAGCGAGTATTCGCACAGCGCGTTGATGGCGGCGAGCTCGGGGAACTTCGAAGTCACATTGTGGGGCGCCGAGAAAACAGGCTTGCCTTACCACGAAGACATCTATCTTCGCACCGGCCCTGAACCGTCGGAATTCAATTTGATCGGTCCGGGAACGCCTCGCAATGAAAAAGGTGAACAGATCTTGGCAAATGGAAAACTGGGGCTCAAGGAAGAGCTCAACCTCGTCGGCGCCTCTCAAGATCTGAGCCATTCTCTGTTCAAAATCGAGTCATCCAGCCGACTTGGCCATAGCGACCTGTGGGAAGGCGACACCACCGAATCGAACAAGGAGTCGCTTTACGAGTATGTCCATACCGGAACCGAAGACAGCGAACCGGTTTTGGTTGGGGTCAAGAACAACGGAGCCCTCAAAGGCCATCCCATCAACGCAGAAGCAGAATTGATAAGCAGCTGCGGCACGGAATTGGGATCAGGCAACACTGGCTCGGTATACAATGCGGTTTCGCCAAGCGGAGAAGTCGTTTACTTTACGGCGCGTGCCTGCGCCGGATCTCCGGAAGTCGATGAACTCTATGCGCGGGTCAGCGGCGAACACACCGTGGCGATCTCCGAGCCGGCGCTGCCGGGCGGCGCCGCGGGGGAATGCGCAAGCTCCGAACCGTGCCATGGCGCCAAAGAGCAGGCGGCCGTGTTCGAGGGCGCCTCCGAAGACGGCCGGCGTATCTTCTTTCTGAGCGAACAGCCACTCGTCAACGGCGCCCCGACGGAAGGCATGAAGCTCTATGAGGAGCGCTTGGAAGGCACGAGCGTCGTGCGGGTCGTTGATGTCTCGAACCAGGGCATCGCCGCCGAGATCGACCCCGAAGTCCAGGGAGTCGCCCGCATATCAGAGAATGGCGAACGGATCTATTTCGTCGCGAAGGGCAAGCTGACCGGCAGCGACAAGGTCGCGGGTCGCGAACCCGAGGCAGCAGAACCGGAACAGGGAGCGGACAACCTCTACGTCTACGAACCGGAACCCGGTAGTCCGGGCGTCTATCAAACCGTATTCGTGGCCACGTTGCTCACCCCCAGCGAAGAAGCGACACTGCCTACCGCGGAAGCAGAAGAACGGGAAGCCATCGAAACACAGGCCAAAAGGACCTTTACGTTCGAATTTGAACCTCTTGAAACGGAAATCATCCAGAAATTCATCAAAGGTGAAATCGAACTCGCACAGGCCGAGGAACTGCTTAAGGAAGAAGAAGCGGCACCCCGAGAAAGAGAAAGGGCGTTCATCCGGAATACGGTGGGAACGCTTGGGCCAACCGGAACATTGCCCGAGGATCGGAGTGCATGGCAGGCCGAAGACACCCGGCCGGTGCAGACGACTCCCGATGGGGACATCTTGGCGTTTCTCAGCTCCGCCAAGCTCACGCCACAGGATACGAGCAGCGTACCCCAGCTCTTTACCTACGACGCCGGCGATCAATCGCTGACGCGAGTCTCAATCGGCCAAGCGGGGCCCGCCAGCGGCAACATCGACACGTTCCGGGACGCGCCGCGGATTCCCGCACCGTCGTTCAACAGCGTGGATCGCCCAACCGCCGCCGCCACCGGCCTTGCTCTCTCCGAAGATGGCTCGCGGATATTTTCCACCAGTGCCGCGGATCTCGTCCCTCAAGCTGAAAACAAGGCCACCAACGTCTACGAGTACAGTGGTGGAGGCGTATATCTGATCAGCGGCGGCGGCGACGCCTCCTCTGCCAACGGTACACCGACCGTGACCCTGCTGGGCACCGACCCATCCGGCCGGGACGTCTTCTTCCTGAGCGAGACCAAGCTCGTGCCACAGTACGGCGACACGCAGGTGGCGCTCTACGACGCGCGCGAAGAAGGCGGATTCCCCGCACCCGCGCTCGAACCGGGATGCTCCGGAGAAGCCTGCCGCGGGCCATCGGGCGCGGCCCCTGCGTACCAGATGCCGGGAAGCGCAAGCCAGACGAGCGCAGGCAACGTCTCACCCCCGGCCTCTGTGCGGACCGAAGCAGCCGGACCGCTGATGCCCACTCGTTCTCAGCGGCTCGCAAACGCGCTGCGGACGTGCAGGGCGAAGCGCGCTCGGAAACGGCGAGCAGCGTGCGAAGCGCGGGTGCGGAGAAGGTATGGCAAGACGTCTGCCGCGAGCAAGGCGCGCAAGAGCGCACGAACGACAAGGGCGAAGAGGGAGGCTGGGCGATGAGGGTCCGATCGATGGCGGCATCCGTTGTCGCGATGCTGTGCATGTGCGCCACCTCGACAGCTTCCGCGACGCCCGAAGCACCACGCGCCGGCTGGGCGATCCACTCCGTGGCAGAACCGACGAGCTTCAACGCCGCCGACGTGCAAGATACGGCTTACGAACTGATTGTGACGGCGACCGAAGGGCATTACAAGCTGCACCCAGGTCTTATTTAACGGCTCGACGGCGACCCTCGAATGGGACGCTCCGGCTAAAAAGAGCGAAGAAACCCCCGGGGGCCCAGAGAGCATAGAAAAGGCCCTCGAAGCGCTTCCGGAAATCGGCGAAGGCAATGTCGCGGTGACCGGTGGCCCCGGGGACGCCAGCGGGAGCAAACCGTATACGATCACCTCGATCGGGGCTTTGAGCGGCGGTTACCTGGGTGTTATGAACGTGGAAGAAGCAGCACTCAAAAATGGTGGGGCAAATGGCTCGGCCGTGAGCGAAGTGATCACACTGCCAGGCGCGCTTGACCGGATCGCTGTGGCGGTTGTCAACGTCGGCAGCCGTCCGTCGGAAGGCAACATCACGATCAGCGACGAGCTGCCGCCGGGGCTCAATCTGGTTGGAGTACCAAAGGTTACGGAACCGGTGGTTCCCGAAAGCCATTTTGGGACGTGCGTGGCGGCGGAACTTCAGTGCACGTATTCTAAACCGATTCCGCCTGGCCGTGAACTGGTGATGCTCATCCATGTGGCGGTCACTTCGCCGGCGCTAACGGGTCTGCTGGTCAACAGGGCGAGCGTGTCGGGAGGTGGTGGCGGCGAAGCGTCGACGAGCGCGGCGAGTCCGGTGAATCTGAGCCACCTGCCGTTCGGCCTCGCCGGGTTCAAGTTCGAAGCAAATGGAGTCGCCGGGGCACCGGATCTGCAGGCCGGCGGCCACCCTTACGGGGTGACGACCACGATCGGGTTCAACACCGCGCTCGAGGCGGGAGGGTTGCCTCAGGTGGTGCAGGACGTCAAGGACGTGGCGGTCGAGCTTCCACTCGGTTTCGCCGGCGATCCGCTGGCGACAGAACGGTGCCCGGAGATAGATCTGACCGACACCGAAGGCGTTGTGGACAAGCCCAGTTACCATACGGCCTGTCCCGCGGCGAGTCAGGTGGGAACGATTAGCCTCGTATGGGCAGGTGGCGAACACACGATCCCGTATCCGATCTATAACGTGGTGCCCAGTCGTGGCTACCCCGCCGAGCTTGGGTTCAATGCGGGCTCTGGTCAGCCGATCTTTCTCTATGCGAGCGTTGTGCATGACCGGTCCGGGTATCGGTTGCGGATCGCCACGCCGGGTGCTCTGCGTGTGACCAACCTGGAACCCGAAGCGGTCCGAGTGGAGATATTCGGTGATCCTGGTGCTGTGAATGGCACGGGTGACAATGCTGCGTTCGTCACGAATCCGACAAGCTGCGTGACCCCCCCGCTGAACGTCAGCACGTATGTGTCTTCGTGGGAAGGGAGCTCCGCGAGCGCTGAAGCGACCGCCTACCCCGAAGTGACGGGCTGCAACCTGCTGCAGGGCTCCGCGGCGTTTAACTCGAGCCTTGCTCTGGAACCCGAAACAACCCAGGCCGACACGCCCTCCGGCTACACCGCCGAGGTGAAGCTGCCGCAGGCCTCGAACGTATTCGGCTCGTTGGCAACACCCGAGTTGAAGAATGTCACGGTCACGCTTCCCCCGGGCCTGTCGATCTCGCCGTCGGCGGCGAGCGGACCTGACGCGCTGGCGGGCTGCCCGGCGACCGGGAAAGAAGGGATCAATATCGGCAGCGACGAAGTGGCTCCTGACGGCCAGGATCTCGGCGACCTTGAAGCGACCGAACTCGGCGCAGGCCACCCCGGCGGGGACAGCAGCCCCTACGACGATGGCGAATACCACACCACTCCCGGCCACTGCCCGCAGAACTCGCGCGTCGGCGAAGTCGAAGTCAAGACGCCAGATCTCGCCGAACCACTGCGCGGCCACCTCTACATCGCCGAGCCGAGCTGTGGCCAGGCCGGACGGGCGTCCTGCACGGAAGCAGAAGCCGAAGAAGGCAAGGTCTTCGGGGTATACATCGAAGTGGCCGGTTCAGGTGTGATCGTCAAGGAAGCCGGCACCGTCGAAGTGGGAGGCAACGGTGCGCACAGTGCTGCCACGGGCCTGACGCTGGGCCAGGTGCGTATGCGCTTCGACGAAATCGCGCAGTTCCCCTTCGAAGAAGTGAAGGTGATCCTCCCCGGTGGGCCACGTGCGGCGCTCGCGAACCCGCAGACCTGTGGGACGGCGACGACCACGAGCGAATTGGAACCGTCGAGCGCAGCCGGCCTCGAGTCCGAACGCGCGATGCCCTTCTCGTCATTCGCAGTAACTGGCTGCGACGGTCCGATGCCGTTCAAGCCGGGCTTCCAGGCAGGCACTGTGACTCCGATCGCCGGTGGCTACAGCCCGTTCGTACTGCAGCTCACCCGCCAGGACGGCGAACAGGACATCTCCGGCCTGCAGGCGACGCTTCCCGAGGGCATGCTCGCGAAGCTCGCGGGCGTTCCGGAGTGCGGGGAAGCGGAAGCGAACGCGGGAACGTGCTCGAGCGCCTCGGAAATTGGCACCGTGACAGCAACCGCCGGGCCGGGCTCACAGCCGCTCGTCCAGACCGGCAAGGTGTATCTCACCGGCCCTTACAACGGCGGTCCGTTCGGGGAGGTGGCCGTGGTGCCGGCGGTCGCCGGCCCCTTCAACCTCGGTAAGATCGTCGTCAGGGGCTCGATCCGCATCGACCCGAACACGGCGCGGGCGAGCATCGTCTCAAACCCGCTCCCGACGCTGGTGGATGGGGTGCCGGTGAGGCTGCGCAGCGTCGATGTGGAAGTCAACCGGCCCGGGTTCACGTTCAATCCGACCGACTGCGACTCGCAGTCGGTGACCGCCACGATCACTGCCGCACAGGGAGGCAGCGCGACGGTGTCGAGCCCATTCGCCGTGACCGGCTGCGCAAACCTGCCGTTCAAGCCTGTGTTCACAGCCTCCACCCAGGGGACGACGAGCAGGGTAGGCGGTGCCAGTCTCACCGTGAAGGTCACAGCCAAACCGGGCGAAGCCAACATGCACAAGGTGCGCCTGCAGTTCCCCAAAGTCTTGCCCGCAAGGCTGGCGGTGCTGCGCAAGGCATGCACCGAAACGCAGTTTGCCAGCAACCCGGCGGGGTGCCCGGCGGCCTCGGCGATCGGCACCGCAACGGTCGTCACGCCGGTGCTCGGCGAACCGCTCACCGGGCCTGCCTACCTCGTATCGCACGGTAACGCGGCATACCCCGACGTCGTCTTCGTGCTGCAAGGCGACGGCGTCAAGATAGATCTAACGGGCGCGACCGACATCAAAAAGGGCATCACCTACTCCACATTCGAATCGGTCCCCGACGCCCCGATAACCTCGTTCGAAAGCAAATTCCCAGAGGGGCCGGATGCGATCTTCGGGACCGACCTCCCCGCGAAGGCGAAAGGCAGCTTCTGTGGACGCACCCCCGTGATTCCGGCCACGATCGAAGGCCAGAACGGCGCGGTCAACAAAGAAAGCATCAAGCTCGCCATCACCGGCTGCCCCCGCCACAAGGTGGGCAAAGGTCATGGGAAGAAGCACAAGCGGCATGGAGTCCGGCACAGCAAGAAGAAGTAAGCGGACTCACAAACTCTCGGGTGCCGTGACCTCCCTGGGCGCCCGCGGGATCCGAATCGTGACCCTCTCCACGAGTTCGGACAATTGGGGCGTCGGCCGCCAGGGGCCGGCGCCCCTTTTTTGCGCGCTCCACGTCAGTCGTGGCTGATCCGTTTATCCAGAATTCTCTCGTTATCTGGTATGATCAGAAAGGAGGAACGCAACTGATAAAGGAGCGTAGATAAACGATGTTGAATAAGCTAGGAATCCTGCTGCTTTCGCCATGGCGATGGTGGTGGTCAGCATGCTTGGGGCTGCCGCCGCCCAGGCGGAAGAAAACAAAGGACCGTTATGGATCGTCGGGAGCCCTGCTAAAGGGTTGAAAACAGGTGAAACTAGAGCGAGTCAGCTCAAAAACGGAGGCGGCGCCGATCCTTCGAGGGAGACTCTCCAGCGTTGAATGCGAAAAAGCGACTTCCGTCGGGGTGCTTTTAGGCGGCAGTCCTGGTACCGCCTACGCAAAGACAACAGCCGAAGACTGCCATCTCCTAGGCAAGAGAAACTGCGTGATGACCGGGCTAAGGCCGTTGACAACTAATGCCGGGGAAATCATCACAGATACATTAACCATTTTGGCATTTGCGAAAGGTAGTAGAACGTCCGCAGTCGCCATCCCTGCCCCCGAGGGCGAAACCGGCAATGAAAATCTATTCACGGAATTCGAATTCAAAACCAAAGCTGGGGCCACCGAAGAAGTATGTGGCGCTTTTGAAAATGTTAAGATAAAAGTCACGGCGGTTGGCACTGCGATAAAAATCAAAACCGAGACAAGAAATGCTGGGGCGATAGCGCAAGTTGGACGTTCCAACGGCACTTCTTTCGTGTTATCCCTTCCCGGAGAAACCTCGGAAGTCGGATTACTCATACTGCCCAAAACCACACCGATCAAGGAAGCCGAACTGTACAATACGGCAACAGAAAAATATGAAGTGATCAAAGCAAAGCTCGAAGCGGGAGCGCTGGTAGGCGAAGTCTTTGAGGAAGCTGAAACCCAGCAGGAAACGAATCCGAAAGAACCGGTTGGTTGGAATTACTAGTAAACGCTGAGAGATAGAGCAACGATGGCAGGTGGGGCCGTCTACGGACGGCCCCACCCTCCATAGGGCGAAGAGATTCTGGCGAACGAGTTGCTTGGACCCTCCGAAGTTCAGGCGGCTTTCACATCGATGAAAGCGCGGAATTGATCAGTATTTGCGGCACCGAGTTGGGCTCGGCGCCCGCCCGGGTTCACGTTCAACCCGACTGACTGAGACTCGCAGTCGGTGACCCGGTACGATCACCGCCGCACAGGGAGGCAGCGCGACGGTGTCGAGCCCTTCGCCGTGACCGGCTGTGCAGACCTGCCGTTCAAGCCTGTGTTCACGGCCTCCACTCAGGGCAAGACAAGCAGGGTAGACGGTGCCAGTCTCACCGTGAAGGTCACGGCCAAACCGGGCGAAGCCAACATCCACAGGGTGCGCTTGCAGTTCCCCAAAGTCTTGCCCGCGAAGCTGGCCATGCTGCGAATGCGATCTTCGGGACCGACCTCCCCGCGAAGGCGAAAGGCAACTTCTGTGGACGTACCCCCGTGATTCCGGCTACGATCGAAGGCCAGAACGGTGCGGTCAATAAAGAGAGCATCAAGCTCGCCATCATCGGCTGCCTCAGCCACAGAGTGGGCAAAGGTCATGGGAAGAAGCACAAGTCGCACGGAGCTCGACACAGCAAGAAGAAGTAAGCGGGCTCACAAACTCTCGGGCGCCGTGACCTCCCTGAGCGCCCGCGGGATCCGAATCGTGATCCTCTCCACGAGTTCGGACAAGCACCGGGACGTCGGCTACTAGGGGCAGGTGCCCTTTTTTGCGCACTCCACGCCAATTGGACTTGATCTCGCTTATCTAGAATTCTCTCGATATATGGTACAATCACCAAAGGGAACGCAACTATAAAGGAGTGTAGATAAACGATGTTGAACAAATTGGGAATCCTATCGTCATGCTCCATAGCTCTGGCGGTAATCAGCATGCTTGGGTCCACCATCGCGCAGGCTGAAGAAAACAAAGGACCGTTATGGATCGTTGGGAGCCCGGCCAAATGGCTGAAAGCGGGTGAAACTAGAGCAGTAGTATCGAGAACGGAGGCGCCGCTGATATTTCGCGGGAAACTCGCCAGCATCGAATGCGAAAAAGCGATCAACATTGGCTTCCTGTTAGGAGGTAGTCCCGGCACCGATCACGCAAAGATAACAGTCGAAAACTGCCACCTTCTAGGCAAGAAAAATTACATAGCGACCGGCCTGAAGCCGTTACCGGCTACCAACAAAGGTGAAATCATAACGGACGTATTAACCATTCTCGCATTTGCGAAGGGTAGTAGAACGTCTGCGGTCGACATCCTTGCCCCCGAGGGCGAAACCGGCAACGAAAACCTATTCACTGAATTCGAATTCAAAACCAAAGCCGGGGCCACCGAAGAAACATGCAGCGCCTTTGAAGGCGATGAGATAAAATGCACGGCAGTTGGCACGGCGATAAAAATCAAAACCGAGACAAGAAATGCTGGGGCGATAGCGCAAGTTGGACGTTCCAACGGCACTTCTTTCGTTTTATCCCTTCCCGGAGAAACGTCGGAAGTAGGGTTACTGATACTACCCAAAACCACACCGATCAAAGAAGCCGAACTGTACAATACCACAACAGAAAAATATGAAATTATCAAAGCAAAGCTCGAAGCAGGATCGCTGATAGGCGAAGTTTTTGAGGAAACTGAAACCCAGCAGGAAACGAACCCAAAAAAACCGTTTGGTTGGAACTATTAGAAACTTTTAATACGCCTAACCGTAATACCGCGCGATCACCTGCAGCTGGCTGAAGATGTCGTGCCCGATGAACAGGACGACCATCGCCGCGCCCACCACCGGCGCCCACCTTCGGCCGGCTCCGCGCATCGCCAGCACCAGCACCGCGCCAAGCAGCGGCAACATCACCAGCAGATAGCGTGGCTCGCCCAGCGCCAGTTCGTGAACCACCACGTCGGTGTGGTATGAGGAGAATCCGAGCAGCACCAGCACCCCAATCGCAATCGCGGCGTAGACACCCAGCTCAGGCAGTCGCGCCCGGAGCACCCCCCTGCGAGCAACCAGCTCCAGGCCACAGAGCACCGCAACCACAGCCGCAAGCGCCAGCGCGACGTTGTCGACCCAGGCCGGGAACGTGGTTTCCATCCAGCCGTAGAGGCCGACGGAACGGTCGAACCACACGTCCCGGTACGGGGTTATTCCGAGGAAGTAGTGCGGCATTCCCGGCAGGCGTGGCAGGTACATCTGCCATGTGTAGCTGATCTCTTTGACCAGCAGCTTCGGCGAAAGCGCATCGGCGATCCCCGAGGCGAGCCCGAATGTGGAATGGTGCGAGAGCAGGTTCACAAGCGCATAGAGCAGCACCGGCGCGGCGCCGATGCCGCCGGCCCTCGCAAGCGACCAAAGCGCCTCCCGGCGGTTGACGCGGGCCTCGCGAACCGTGAGCACCACGAGGCCGACGTACACGCCGAATGCGACCCCGACGAAGTTGAGCTTGGTGAGAAACCCGACCGCGATCAGGATCCCGAGCACCACCGAGAGACGACGGGTGAACCCGCGGCGGAATGCCCGTGCCAGGCAGAGAAACAGTGCCGCCGAGACCGCGTACAGCATCGCTTCCGGGTTGACACTCCCCGAGATCGACCCCAGCAGCGGCTGCAGCGCGATGCACAGTGCGCCCACGGACGCCGCCCACGGCACGCCCGGCAGCAGCTCGCGCAGGAAGCAAAACACGAGCAGCGCGGTGATCGCGGCGAACAGCGCGCTCAGCAGCCTCATCAGCTGCAGTTTGGCGAGCAAGTTGCCGCCACCCAGGAGGTAGGGAACCACCTGGAGCGCGTAGTACAGCGGCGGCTCGGGTGAGGCGACGCCCGCGTATCCGGAGCCCGTCGTCGAGCGGCCGGCGTTGGCGTCCGCGGCGAGGGTGCGCTGTTCGGCGTCCGAGCCGATCGCGGGCGTGGCGGGAGAGAAGCGCATTTCGTAGTAGTGCAGCCCGCGCAGCAGCAGCGTCTCCTGCGGAGAGTATGCCCCCGGCTTGGTGCTTGGCAGCGCACCGTTTTCCGCGAGTTGCGCGACGTACGCGAAGTGGTCGACCTCGTCCTTGCCCTGGAACGGCGGCGTGACCAGTGACCAGACGCAGGCGTTCAGCAGCGCGATCATGGCGCACACGCGGGCCGCCGCGGGCACGCGCCTGAGCGCGGTGAGCGTCCACGCAGGCGACACCTTCGTCGCTGCACCGCCGTCACGGAGCGCGACGCTCATGGCAGCTCTCGCAGCGCGTGCCGGATCGCGAGTGTCGCCGTGGCGGCCATCAGGGCCGCGGCCAGCAGCGCGATCCAGGTTCCCGTAACGGCACGGCCCAGGCCCATGCGCCGTGCGACCGCGAGGATACGCGACCACCACGAGCCGTTGCCGGCTGCCAGGTATTCGACCTCGATCCGGCCTGTGAGCGGTTCCCCTTCGGTCGCCCCAGCCCCGGGTTCGGCGAGATTTTCGCTCCTGGCCGAAACCGCCCTCAGCCTCGCCGGAGCGTGGGCCCCGAGGATCGTCACCGGCTCGCTGTTGGGTCCGATCGCGAAGCAGAGATTCACGTTTGAGACCTCGTGCGAGAGCGGCGTGACGGGCACGGTCACCGATTGCCCCGTCCACGCGGCGCTATGAGCGCCGGTGGCGAGTATGCGTGAGCCCTGGTACAGCGCGAGATGCACCGGTGTCCCGTAGAACGCGCGCATCCACAGCCGCACGCCGACCACTCCGGCCGGCAGCGTTTCGTTGGCCTGACAGACCACGAGGTGGCTCGTGGCGAAGGCGATCGGTGCGTTTTCGCCGCGCCCCACCAGTTCGCGACCGACCGACCGCACTACGCGCGGCGGAGCGTCAGTCAAGGTGATGGCGCCCACGACTGCCAGCACGATCACCCCGAGGACGATCGTGATCGTTGCGTCGCCGCCCGCCTTCGCGTTTTTCGTGATGAAACTGAACACGGCTCCGGTCAAATGCCTCACTTGATTGGGAAGGCGTTTGTATCAGAGGCTCTTAGCGAAACGGAGAGGACGCTCGCTTGTGCCGAAGGTCCGCCTCATCGCGTACCGAGGCTGCGTCCTAAATGCTCGCCAGAGAAGGGTTTCAGCCGTCCGCAGGCATTTCGTCGGACTATGGAATGGCAACGAGCTCACTGGACGATGTCTCCGACTCGTTACGACCAAGCGCCACGGCGCAATCGAGACCTCCATGGAACCTAAATGTGACATCTTTGGCAATTCGCCGGCGGCTTCTTTAATAGTGCCCATTAGGTCGCCATTCGTGTTGTGGCGTTTTGTGGATGGGTCTGTTGGCGTTGGGCGATCGTCTGGTGGTGGCGCCGAATCGGAAACAGGTATGTATGGGTGACCGCTCGAGTTCCGTCTGCCTGAGCGCGTTCGGCGATTCCCTCAGCGCAAACTTGACCGAGGAGGTGGACGACAGTATCAGTTGGCGTCGCGTGCCCATTCATCCTTGCCAGATGCCGTGGTCGATGACTCCCACCAGGTTGCGGCGACGGACGGCGAGGACCCACGTCCGAGCGCCCCAAAGTTCGGTGTGGGTGATGCGGGACGCGCGAGTCGCACTCGTAGGCGGGCTCGCTCTGATCGCGATCGCGGCAGTGATTGTGCTGTCGGGATCTCCGCCGGTGCTGGCCGGCACCAACGGGGTTATCCCCGTCCCTTATCCGCCGCTGACCTCGGTGCCCGGAGGTGGAGGCGGTTGCCAGGCGGGCGAAACCGTGCCGGCCGACTCCTCGGCTATCCGCCTCTCGCTCGAAGCCTCCGCGGGCCCGCGCGTGTCCGTCGCCGTGCGGGTCGGCGGGAGGACGGTCGCGCGCGGCGTGAGCGTGCAGGGATGGCTCGGCAAGGTCGTGACGGTGCCCATCGCGCCGCTCGAACGCACAGTCCACCACGCGACCGTCTGCTTCTCGTTCGCGGGCGCTGAGGAACGCGTGTCGCTCCTGGGCGTGCGCACTGCGCCGCGGAGTGCAGCCAGCAGCGGCGCCCGCGCGCTGCCGGGACGCATCGCCGTCGAATACGTGCGAGCAGGGTCGTCGTCGTGGTGGTCGCTGGCGTCCTCGGTGGCGCGGCGCATGGGCCTCGGCCGGGCCTGGGCCGGCACCTGGGTGGCCGCGATAGTGGCCCTCCTGATGGCCACGGGCATCGTGCTCGCGTCATGGCTGACGCTGCGGGAGTCGCGATGAGCAGGCGCACGTCCGTACGGCGAGGGACTGACGCCAGGCCGGCGCACGCCTCGGCGCCAGCGCCCACCCGGCGGGTGGGGGGACCCGCACAGCGCCGGGCGCGGGCGCGGGGGTGGGGGAGGCCGCACGAGCAACAGGACCCGTGGTGGCGTGGGGCGCAGCGAAGCCTCGGACGCGTTCCCCTCGCCGCCTGGCTGTGCGCGCTCGTGGCGTGCGTCAACGCCGCCAGCTGGTCGTTGATCACCCCGCCGTTCCAGGCCCCGGACGAGCAGTCCCACTTCGCCTATGTCGAGCAGCTTGCGAGAAACGGCCGCCTGCCGACGTCGAGCACCCAGGAATTTGCGCCCGACGAGGTGGCGGCGCTCGCAGATCTCGAAGTGAGCCGCGTGAGCCTCCAGCCCCAGAATCACACGATCGCCTCGGAGGGCCGGCAGCGCAAGCTCGAACGGGATCTGGCGCGTGCCGCGGCAAGCTCGCCGCCCGACAGGGGTGCTGCCGGTGTCGCCGCCTCACAGCCACCGCTCTATTACGCGCTGGCGACGATTCCGTACGCCCTCGGGTCGAGTGGAGGCGTGCTCGACCAGCTCGAGCTGATCAGGCTGATGAGTGCGCTGATGTGCGGTATCACCGCGTTGTTCGTGTTCCTGTTCGCGCGCGAGGCGCTCCCGGCGGTTCCGAGGGCGTGGACCGTCGCCGGGCTGGGCGCGGCATTCATGCCGGCGCTCGCATCGATCTCCGGGGCGGTCAACCCCGAAGCGATGCTCTGCGCGGTGTCGGCCGCGATCTTCTTCTGCTTCGCCCGTGGTTTTCGGCGGGGACTCACACCACGGCTGGCGATGGCGATCGGCGTGCTGACAGCGGTTGGCATGCTCACCAAGCTGAACTTCCTCGGGTTGCTGCCGGGGGTGGCGGTGGGGTTGGCAGTGCTCGCCACGCGCGCGTCGCGAGCGCTCGGCCCGCGCGCCGCCACGCGCATAGTCGCGCCGGCGCTTGTGATCGCCGCGCTGCCGGCGTGCGTATACGTCGTGGCCAACCTGCTCTCCCACGATCGCGCGTTGGGGATCGCCGGGGGCGTGTTCTCCGTCACGGTCGCGCACCGGTCCATCCCGGGCGAGCTGAGCTACATCTGGCAGCTCTATCTGCCGCGTTTGCCGGGTATGCACATCGACTTCGCCGACATCTCGCCGCCGCGCGAGTTGTGGTTCGACGGGCTGGTGGGCGACTACGGCTACGAGGACACCTTCTTCCCGCGGTGGGTCGACAACCTCGCGTTGATCCCGGCGCTTGCGCTCGTCGCGCTGGCCGTCCGCGAGGTTTACGTGCACGGTCGCGCACTCGGGCGCCGGGCGGGCGAGCTCGTCACCTACCTCGCGCTTGCCGGCGGGCTGATGATGCTGATCGGCGCCAGCGCCTACCTGTCGTTTCCCGCCGAAGCCGCGGCGTTTCCCGAGCCGCGCTATCTGCTGCCGCTGATCCCCCTGTTCGGGATCACGCTGGCGCTCGCCACGCGCGGAGCCGGACGGCGCTGGGGGCCCATGGTGGGAGCGCTGGTCGTGGTTCTCCTCTTCGCGCACGACCTCTTCAGCCAGCTGCAGGTCATCGCGCGGTACTACGGCTGAGGTGAGACGCCCGCCTGCTCGAGGACGTCTGCGCAAACACCTGCTTCTGCGGAGCGCTTCGACAATTGTGGGATGCGCCGAGCTCGAGTGAAGCCCGGCGCATCGCCACATCCCTGGCTATGCGCCGCGGGCAGCATAGCGCACTCTGGTGGAAGATGTCGAGCGGTTCGATTCTGCGCCTTCGGCGCGCGAGCGGCAGCCGCCTACGCCCGGGCAAGCGTGGGAGCGGGCATCGCGGCGGTGGCGACCTCCCCCGCGGCCTCGGCGCCGATGAACGGCGCCAGCGCAAAGTATGTTGCCCTCGGGACCATCACGGGGAGCTCGTGCACGCGGCGCTGCAGGGCATGGTGGAGCACCAGCTCGAACAGGCCTCCGGCGATTGCCTGCACTGTGACCTCCGGGGGGCGCCCGTTGGAGGCATGTTCGGGGTCGGGGCGCAGCATCTGGCCGAACGGGGCCGCTCCCTTGAGCGCCCGCGCGGAGGTGCGTTCGGTCGCCGCCAGGACATCGATCATTGCCATGTGCGCGAACGCTGGCTCGCCGGCGAGGAAGCTGAACAGCGCTGACAAGCCTGCGCGCACGCCGTAGCGCCAGTCGGACTGGGCGTCGTAAGCGCGCTCGACCAGGGCCAGCGCTTTGTCCTGGCCAATCTCGTAGGCCACGAGGAAGGCGTCCTCCTTGTCGCTGAAATGTTCGTAGAAGGCCTGCAGCGACACCGCCGCCTCGGCGGCGATCCCCTCGACCGTGAGCGCCGCATAGCCGCCCTTGGCCGTCAAGTTGGTGACGGCGTCGAGGATTCGCTCGCGTTGGCTGTGCACGACGAAGCTTCTCGGCATCCCGTTCTCCCCGCGCGGCAGCCGCCGCCGGCGGCTGGTCGCGGCGCCGAGCGAGAGGGAGCCGGGTGCTCGCCCGCCCGCCCACTCACCCGCCAGTCCACCGGTCAGGTCGAGATGCAGTTCCTGCGGCGTGGGGTCCACCAGCGTCATGATCGACTCCGGCGCCGGCCAGTAGGAGGTGGCCCAGGCGACGAGGCCGGGCAGACGCCTGCGCAGTTGTTTGCGCTCGCCGCGGCGCAGGTGGGTGTAGATCACGTGCAGAATGCCTCCGACGACGCCACGCAGGATCGGATTGGGGATCGCGCCGGGGCCGGCCGGCAGACCGATGCTCTCGCGCAGGAAATCCTCATAGCGCACGACCAGCTGTTCGCGGCGCTCGATCCCCGCGGGGCCGGCCGCGCCGATCTCGACCATCAGCACCCGCAGCGCTTGCGGCCGTGCGACCGCCAGCTCGATCAGCTCGCCGAGCGCCGCCTGCACGCTGTCGGGCAGGCCCTCGGCGCGGCGGAATGCCATCGACACCCCGCGTCGGCCGACCGCGGCGATCGAGTCGTACGTCGCCAGGAAGCACTCCTCCTTGTTGGCGAAGTGCTCGTAGAAGGCCTTGCGCGAAACCCCCGCGCGTCGAATCACGTCCGATACCGTCGTCGCCGCGTAGCCCTTTTCCCCGATTGCGTCGATCATCCCCTCCAGCAGACGCAGGCGCTGGTTGCTTGCCACCTGCTCGCGTGTGAGCGAGTGCGGCCCCCGTGGCAGTCCCGGCGTGGGGCCGATCCGAGGTTGTTCGAGTACGTCGGGCATCCTGTGATTATCGCGCGTCCGGTCGATCGATGCAGGTGGCGTTTCCATCTTCACGGTGACGTCGGTCCTACCCACACCTTAGATTAAGAATATCGGGACGGTCAGAAATCTTGGGTCGTATGATCTAGCCTACGGCGGATGCACGCGTGTGCCGCTCGGCTGGCGGAACGGGGAAGGCGAGCGTCCCTCGTCTTCGGTCGCTTCGGGCAGCTCGAAGCACGCTGCCGACACCGGCGATCTCCGCTACTGTCCAGCAGACCGCATCCATGTCCCGCTTCAGCGAGCCCCAGCACCCCGCCTTGGTTGGGTTTCCTCCCGCCCCGGGCAGGCCCTCCTTCTGTGCCTCCTCCCAACCGGGTCTTCTGCTAATCACATGTCCCGCTTCAGCGAGCCCCAGCACCCCGACTTCCGGCGCCTGAACGCGTCATTGAGCTTCGACCGGCGACTGTGGCCGCAGGACATCGAGCAGACGCGGGCCCACGTTTGGATGCTCGCCGAGCGAGGGATCATCTCGATCGAGGACCGCAACAATCTGATCGAAGCCATCGAAGAGACCGAGGCCGAGCTTGCGCTGGGTATGTTCGCCTTCGAGGACGCCGACGAAGACATCCACACCGCGATCGAGCGGCGCGTGACTGAGCTCGCCGGGCCGGTCGGCGGCAAGCTGCACACCGCGCGTTCGCGCAATGACCAAGTCGCCACCGACGTCGCGATGTTCGTGCGCGCGCAGGCGCGTGCCGCGCACGATGCCTTGGGTGAGCTGATGGAAGCGATCCTCGCCCGCGCCGAGCAGCACACCGATTGGCCACTGCCCGGCTATACCCACTCCCAGCGCGCGCAGCCGGTGTACCTCGGCCACCATCTGCTCGCCTACTTCTGGATGCTCGAGCGCGACCGCCAGCGCTTCGCGTTCGCCCTGGAACAGGCTGGGCGCCTGCCACTCGGCGCCGGCGCGCTGGCGGGCGTCAACTTCGACACCGACCGTCGCTCGGTCGCCCGCCAGCTCGGCTTCCATGACATCGTGCCCAACTCGATCGACGCGGTGTCCAACCGTGACTTCGCGCTCGATTACCTGTACGCGGCCGCGACCTGCGCCACCCACCTCTCGCGCCTGGGTGCCGAGCTCGTGTCGTGGTCGAGCTCGGAGGTCGGCTTCTGCGAGCTGCCGGACGCGTGGTCGTCGGGCAGCTCGATCATGCCGCAGAAGAAGAACCCCGACGCCGCGGAGCTGCTGCGCGCCAAGGCGCCTCGCATCCTCGGGCACCTGACCGCGTTGCAGGGGGTGTTGCACGCGCTGCCGCTCACCTACAACAAGGACCTGCAGGAGGACAAGGAGCACCTGTTCGACACGGCCGACACGCTGGAGCTCGCCCTGATCGCGGCGCGGGGGATGATCGAGGGGGTGCGCTTCAAGCGCGAGCGGATGGCGCAGGCCGCCTCCGATGAGCTGCTCGGCGCGACCGACATCGCCGACATGCTGGTGCGTCACGGGGTGCCCTTCCGCCAAGCGCACGGCATCCTTGCCGGCCTCGTGCGCTCCACGCTCGAGGCCGGCAAGAGCCTCTCCGAGCTGACGCCCGCGGAGCTTGCCGCGCACAGCCCCCTGCTGGGCGAGCACAGCGAGGAGTACCAGGCGCTGCTGCGCCAGAGCGCGTGGCTGGAGAGCAAGGTCTCGGAGGGTGGGACCGCCTCGGGGCGGCTTCAGGAGCAGCTGGCGCTTGCGCACGGTGTGCTCACCCACCCACCCGCCGAAGCGTCGAACGAACCCTGGGATTGACGTGCCCGGAGCGTCCGCTGCCACCGGCTTCGCCGTGCGCGCTCCGCGCAGGCCGGCCCCGGGCGCGCTGCCGGTCGAGTTCTACCGGCGGCCGGTGCTGGAGGTCGCACGGGATCTGATCGGCTGCATCGTGGAATACCGAGCCGCCGCCGGCATGATCGTCGAGACCGAGGCCTACCACGAGCACGAGCCAGCCTGCCATGCCTACGTCGGGCTGACCCCGCGCACCCGCACGCTGTTCGGCAGCCCCGGCCGCGCCTACGTCTACCGCTCCTACGGCATCCACGCGCTGTTGAACGCCGTCTGCGAGGAGCAGGGCGTGGGTGCCGCGGTGCTGATCCGCGCACTGGAGCCGCTGCGCGGCGTGGGGCGCATGCGCGAGCGCCGCGGGCTGCACCGCCGCGAGGATCTCTGCTCGGGCCCGGGCAAGCTCACGGTGGCGCTCGCGATTGGGTTGCTGCACAACGACTCCGACCTCACGCGCGGGCCGATCACGATCCGTCCGCCGCGCGAGTCATGGCTGCAGACTCCGCACGAGGTGCACAGCGGCACCCGCATCGGCATCAGCAAGGCGGTCGATCTGCAGTGGCGCTTCTGCCTGGCGGGCAATCCGCACGTGTCGCGCCCGCGGCCCTGAGCACTCCCAGCTTGGCCGCTCGGAGCCGCGATAGATGATGTAAGACCTCAGGGCTTGGCGCCGCCCATGGGTGAACTTCAGGGTTTGGCGCCGCCCATGGGGGACCTCAGGGCTTGGCGCCGCCCGTGGGGGCGCTCGTGCCGCCGCTCGCCGGCGGCGCCGCTGTTTCGGGCGCCGGCGCCGGGTTCGTCGCCCCGCCGCCTGCCGCGGGCGTCGGGCTGGCAGGCGCTTGGGGCGCGGGTGCGGGCGCGCTCGCCGCGGGGCTTTTGTCCGCCGGCGCCTGGGTGCCTTCGCCACCTTCGCTGCCGGTCGGTTTGCCGCTCTGCCCGGTGGTGGGGCTGGCAGGCGCGTTCACATGGCCTTTGGCGCCGGCTCCGGCGGGGGGCGCTTCGCGCGGGGAGGAGGAGGGGGAGGGGGAGGGGGCGGCGGGGCTTGTCGTGGCTCCCGTTTCGCCGGGCGCTCCCGCGCCGTTTGCGCCGCCCGCGCGCTTGGCCAAGGTGCTTGGGTGCTTGGCGTCTTCTTCTTCGGCGCGTTCCTTTTCGACATGCATCGCGCCGATCATGAAGTTGTGCCAGATCAGCGCGGGGAAGGTGCCGCCGAGCACCGGGCCACCGTCGTACTCAGTGGTCATTGGGACCAGTGCGTTGGGGAAGCCAACCCACACGGCGACCGTGTAACGGCGATCCCAGCCGACGAACCACGCGTCGCCGTAGTTGGAGGTGGTGCCGGTCTTGCCCGCCGCGAACTGACCCAACGCGGCGGCGTGCGCGGTGCCGTACTCCAGCACCGTCTCGAGCATTTCGGTCTCGGTGCTCGCCACCTCCGGCGGCAGCACCTGGTTCAGCACGGTGTGGTCGACCTGCGCGTGTGGGCCGCCCCCGACGCCTTCGATGCCCACCGGCGCGCCCGGTTCGGCAAGCGTGCCGCTGACCCGCTGCCCGCTGTGCGCGATCGTCTCGTACGCGTGGGCCATGTCCAGCGGCGTGACGCCCACGTGCAAGCCCCCGATCGTCATCGCCGGATTGGTCGAGATCGGGGTTGTGATTCCCATCCGGTGGGCGAGATCCGCGATGCGGTGGGTGCCGACCCGCAGGCCGACTTCGGCGAAGACAGAGTTGTCCGAGTAGGCGAGGGCGTTGGTCAGCGTTCGTTCGCCCACGTAGGCGCCTTCGTCGTTGTGTACGACGAACTTTTCGCGGCCGTTGGTGCCCGGCACGATGAATTCCTTTTCCTTGGAGCTCCACACCGAGTCGGGTGAGATGCCGTCCTCGAGCGCCGCGGCAAGGTCGAACGCCTTGAACGAGGAGCCCGGCTGACGCTCGCCGTCGGTGGCGAGGTTGAACGGGCTTTCGTCGTAGCTGCGCCCGCCCACCATCGCGCGCACCTTGCCGGTGGAGTTTTCGATCGCCACCAGCGCCGCGGTGGGGCTTTCCGGGCCCGGCAGGTAGCCCGCGATCGCCTGTTCGGCCGCGCGCTGCAGGCCGAGGTCGAGCGTGGTGTGGATCTGCAGGCCGCCGTAGTAGGCGCGCTCGGCGCCGTAGCGGGCGACCACCTGCGGCCCCACCCAGCTGTCGAAGTAGCCGGTGTCGATCCCGTCGACCAGCGGCTGGTTGGGGGGCGCGATCTCCTGTGGGGAGGGCAGCGGCTGAACCGTGGCCGCTTCGTACCGGCGGCGCGTCAGGTACCCCTGTTCGTGCATCTGCGCGAGCACCACGTTGCGCCGTTCGCGCGCGGCTGCGGGGTCGGTCACCGGGTTGTAGCCGGTGGGTGACTGGATGATCCCCGCCAGCAGGGCCGCCTCCGCCGGAGAGAGCTCCTGCAGGCACAGGGGGTATTTCGGCAGGCCGCAGTCGCGGTGGGCGGACTCCTGGCCGAAGTAGGTCTGCGCCGCCGCCTCGATCCCGTACGCGCCGTTGCCGAAGTAGATCGTGTTCAGGTACTCCGTGAGGATCTTCAGCTTCGACCAGTGGTGGGAGAGGTGGAAGGCCAGCGCCCCCTCACGCAGCTTCTCGAAGACCGTGCGGTGTGACTGCTGCCCCAGCGCGTTCTTGACGAACTGCTCCTCGATCGTCGAGGCGCCCTGCACCGCGCCCTGGTGCAGCACGTCGGTGAGGAGCGCCCGCGCCAGCGAGCGCAGGTCGACGCCGCTGTTGGTCATGAAGCGCTTGTCCTCGATCGAGATCACCGCGTCGCGCACGATCGGCGGGATCTGCCGCTGGGTGACGAGGATCTGGTTGCGCTCGCTCAGCATCCCGATCGGGGTGTCGCGATCGTCCAGCAGCACCGAGTTGCGCGCATTGTCCTGGCGGTACTTCGCTTCCAGGTGCGGCAGGTCGGAGGCCACGGCCATGAACACGCCGAACGCGAACGACACCACGCCGAGCAGCGCGAGCGCCAGGAAGATCAGCAGGAAGCGAAGCTTCTTCAGCCGCGTCATGCGCGAACCACCGAGGCGTCGCGCCCGCGGGGCGTGTTCGGGCAGCAAGGCGGACTCCATCAAACGGGGGAGAGAGTCTATTAGCATGGGCGCGCCCATGTCGCGCACCGGTCACGAGCCCGCCGCAGAGCCCGCAGCTGCGCGTGGCGCCCCCGATCGGCCGGATGATGAGATCCCCGCCCGCTCTGCCGGCCATGCCGCGGGCGATCGCGGCGCGCACGCCGAGCCAGTTGGGCGGCTCGCCGGCCAACTCCAGGAAAATGCCGTCGACTCGCTGCCCGAGGGGGCACTCGCGGAGAAGCTCGCCGAGGCGCGTCGTGCCGGCCGACCGCTGCGCGTGAAGCTCGGGATCGACCCGACCGCCCCCGACATCCATCTCGGCCACGCGGTGGTGCTGCGCAAGTTGCGCGAGCTGCAGGACGCCGGTCAACTGGTGGTGCTGATCGTCGGCGACTTCACCGCACGCGTCGGGGATCCCTCCGGGCGCTCGGCGCTGCGGCCGATGCTCTCCGATGAGGAGATCGCCGCCAACGCCGCGACGTTCCGCGAGCAGGCGCTGCGCATCCTCGACCCTGACCCCGCGCGCCTGGAGGTGCGTTTCAACAGCGAATGGCTGGACATGCCGATGGCCGAGCTGCTGCGGCTCCTCGGCACGACCACCGTGGCGCAGCTGCTCGAACGTGACGATTTCGCCCAGCGCTACTCCGCCCGTGCTCCGATTTCGATGCTCGAGCTGATGTACCCGCTGCTGCAGGGGTACGACTCCGTCGCGGTGCGCGCCGACCTCGAGCTCGGCGGCACCGACCAGAAGTTCAACCTGCTGCTGGGGCGCGACATCCAGCGCGCCTACGGTCAGCCTTCCCAGGCGATCCTCACGATGCCGCTGCTCGTCGGCGTGGAAGGGCGCCGCAAGATGTCCAAGTCGCTGGGCAACCAGATCGGCATCACCGATCCGCCCGCGGAGATCTACGGCAAGACGTTGAGCATCCCCGACGAGGTCGTGGGCGACTACTTTCGCCTGCTGCTCTCCGGTGAGCCGACGGCCGGCGCCTCCCCGCGCGACGCCAAGCGCGAGCTCGCCCGCGGGATCGTCTCGTGGCTGTACTCCCCGCAGGACGCCGCGGCCGCCGAGGCCGAGTTCGACCTCGTCTTCGTCCATCGCCGCGCCCCCGGCGAGATGCCCGAAGCGCGTGTTGCCCCCGAGGACGGGGTCGTCCACCTGCCGGCCGTGATCGCCGATGAGTTCGGCTTCTCGCGCGCCCACGCCCGCCGCCTGATCGACCAGGGCGCGGTGTCGCTCGGGGAGGTGGCGGTCAAGAGCCGGGAGTACGACGCTCCGATCGAGCGCGCCGACGGGCAGGTGCTGCGGGTCGGCAAACGCCGCTTCCGACGGCTGATCGTGGAGTAGGCTCCCCTGCCGTCCGAGGGGCGCAGTACTATGCGTGCACTAGCGGTTCGGACCGTGAGGCCGAGCGTTGTGGGCAGGTGCCCGCACCACTCGGGGTCCGCGCGCTATACTGCTCGGCCGGTCCTAAAGACGCCTTCGGGCGTTGGTCCGGATCGGTCTTCTCCGGGGAAGTCCTCCCCAAAGAGGCTCGACGGTCTTTGAAAACTCAACAGCATGCGCACCGACGATCGAGAATCGATCGTGGTGTGCGTCCAGGTTCGACCCGCCGCCGGGCGAGGCGCCATGTGCGTCTTGGCCGATCTCGATCGGTTTCCCGGGGGCGGACAAAGAGTCAAGTAGGAGCAGTACCCCGTCATGGTCTCGGGGCCACGTGTATAGGTCCCGGGCCGTCCGGCACCCGCGCAAGCGAGCGCCGGCAACTCCATGACAGCTTTTCGTGAAGTTCTTCACGGAGAGTTTGATCCTGGCTCAGGACGAACGCTGGCGGCGTGCTTAACACATGCAAGTGGAGCGACGAACCAGGGCTTGCCCTGGGGCAGAGCCGCGAACGGGTGAGTAACACGTGGGTCACCTGCCTCGATGACCGGGACAACCCGAGGAAACTCGGGCTAATACCGGATGTGCCCGCAAGGGGAAAGGAAGCTTCGGCCTCCGCATCGAGATGGGCCCGCGGCCCATTAGCTTGTTGGTGAGGTAACGGCTCACCAAGGCTTCGATGGGTAGCTGGTCTGAGAGGACGATCAGCCACACTGGGACTGAGACACGGCCCAGACTCCTACGGGAGGCAGCAGTGGGGAATCTTGCGCAATGCGCGAAAGCGTGACGCAGCAACGCCGCGTGGGGGAAGAAGGCTTTCGGGTTGTAAACCCCTTTCAGTTGGGACGAAGCTTCTCCGGTGAATAGCCGGATGGAGTGACGGTACCTTCACAAGAAGCACCGGCTAACTACGTGCCAGCAGCCGCGGTAATACGTAGGGTGCAAGCGTTGTCCGGAATTATTGGGCGTAAAGAGCGTGTAGGCGGCTTGATAAGTCTGCTGTGAAAGTCCAGGGCTCAACCCTGGAAAGCCGGTGGATACTGTCAAGCTAGAGTCCGGAAGGGGCGAGTGGAATTCCTGGTGTAGCGGTGAAATGCGCAGATATCAGGAGGAACACCAATGGCGAAGGCAGCTCGCTGGGACGTGACTGACGCTGAGACGCGAAAGCGTGGGGAGCAAACAGGATTAGATACCCTGGTAGTCCACGCTGTAAACGATGACAACTAGATGTGGGGGGTGTCGACTCCCCCCGTGTCGAAGCTAACGCATTAAGTTGTCCGCCTGGGGAGTACGGCCGCAAGGCTAAAACTCAAAGGAATTGACGGGGGCCCGCACAAGCAGCGGAGCATGTGGTTTAATTCGACGCGACGCGAAGAACCTTACCTGGGCTTGACATGTGAGTGACCGCCGTGGAAACACGGCTTCCCTTCGGGGCACTTTCACAGGTGGTGCATGGCTGTCGTCAGCTCGTGTCGTGAGATGTTGGGTTAAGTCCCGCAACGAGCGCAACCCCCGTCGCATGTTGCCAGCATTCAGTTGGGGACTCATGCGAGACTGCCGGTGACAAACCGGAGGAAGGTGGGGATGACGTCAAGTCATCATGCCCCTTATGTTCAGGGCTACACACGTGCTACATTGGCGCGTACAGAGGGTTGCGATACCGCGAGGTGGAGCGAATCCCTTAAAGCGCGTCTCGGTTCGGATTGCAGGCTGAAACTCGCCTGCATGAAGGCGGAGTTGCTAGTAATCGCGGATCAGCAATGCCGCGGTGAATACGTTCCCGGGCCTTGTACACACCGCCCGTCACACCACGGGAGTGAGCAACACCCGAAGCCGGTGGCCTAACCCGCAAGGGAGGGAGCCGTCGAAGGTGGGGCTCGTGACTGGGGTGAAGTCGTAACAAGGTAGCCGTAGCGGAAGCTGCGGCTGGATCACCTCCTTTCTAGGGAGCACATAACAGTGCCCCGGTCCCAGCGGCCGCTCGATCTCATCGAGACCTACGGGTCTCAACGTGAGCTCGGGCGGTGACAAGAGCAGACCGGGCCTAGCATGTCGACCGAACCTGACTGGCGCGCCGCGTCTTTCGTCAGGCCCCGACCTACTCGGGGCCTGGGGAGGGCCGGCATACAACCCGCCAGCATGCTGTTGAGCTTTGAGAGACCGGCGCCCGCCCGGCGTCAGGCGCAGTGGCGATATAGAGATCGCCTCCGCACATGCCCAGCGCAGGCCGGTGTACAGCCTCTCCACGGTCCTTGAAAACTGCACAGAAGCCACATTCAGCCGCCATCGATAAGCGGCGGCTGAAAACGGGTATCACCGGGCCGCTCGCGATCATTCTCATCCGTTCCTGCTCATACAGGGGTGCGGAGGATCACGATCGGTCTGATCACCGTCAAGATAGTAAGGGCACATGGTGGATGCCTTGGCACCAAGAGTCGATGAAGGGCGTGAACGGCTGCGATAAGCCACGGTTAGGCGCTGAATAGCCTTTGACCCGTGGATTCCCGAATGGGGAAACCCAGCGCTGGTAATGCGGCGTTATCCCCGGCTGAACACATAGGCCGGTGGAGGACAAGCGGGGGAAGTGAAACATCTCAGTACCCCGAGGAAAGTAAATCAACAGAGACTCCCTGAGTAGTGGCGAGCGAAAAGGGATCAGCCCAAACCTGCTGCGTGTAAGCGGCCACGCGTTGCGTAGCGGGGGTTGTAGGGCGCTTGTTCCGAGCCGTGGCCGGCTCGGCGGAAGTTACAAAATCATGTGGTAGTCGAAGCGTGTGGAACCGCGCACCATAGAGGGCAACCGTCCCGTAGACGAAACTGCATGATCTTCCGTCAAGCGTTCCTGAGTAAGTCCGTGCCCGTGAAACGCGGACTGAACCTGGGGGGACCACCCTCCAAGGCTAAGTACTCCTTGGTGACCGATAGCGGACAAGTACCGTGAGGGAAAGGTGAAAAGTACCCCGGAAGGGGAGTGAAATAGTACCTGAAACCGCGTGCCTACAAGCGGTGGGAGCAGGCTTGTCCTGTGACCGCGTGCTTTTTGCATAACGAGCCGGCGAGTTACTCGTCTGCGGCAAGGTTAAGCGATGAGCGGAGCCGTAGCGAAAGCGAGTCCTAATAGGGCGACATAGTCGTAGGCGGTATACCCGAAACTGAGCGAGCTACCCATGGGCAGGCTGAAGCGGGGGTAAGACCTCGTGGAGGGCCGAACCGACCTAGGTTGAAAACTGGGCGGATGACCTGTGGGTCGGAGTGAAAGGCTAATCAAGCTCAGTGATATCTGGTTCTCTCCGAAATATATTTAGGTATAGCCTCGGATAAATTGCGTGTTGGCCGTAGAGCACTGTTTGGACTAGGGGCCCTACCAGGTTACCGACTTCAGGCAAACTCCGAAGACCATCACGTTTACTCCGGGAGTCAGTTGCTGGGGGATAAACTTCAGCGTCGAAAGGGAAACAGCCCAGACCGCCAGCTAAGGTCCCTAAGTACTAGCTAAGTGGGAAACGATGTTCGAGTGCATAGACAACCAGGAGGTTGGCTTAGAGGCAGCCACCCTTGAAAGAGTGCGTAACAGCTCACTGGTCAAGTGTTCGAGCGCGGACAATGTAACGGGGCTCAAGCTAGTCACCGAAGCTGCGGGTGTGTGAGACCTTCGGGTCGATCACGCGGTAGGAGAGCGTTCCCATGCCAGTAAAGCGGCGGCGTAAGCCAGCCGTGGAGGCCTGGGAAGTGAGAATGCCGGCATGAGTAACGAAAGAGAGGTGAGAATCCTCTCCACCGATTGCCCAAGGATTCCTTAGTAAAGTTCGTCTACTAAGGGTTAGTCGGGACCTAAGGCGAGGCCGAAAGGCGTAGTCGATGGCCAACAGGTTGATATTCCTGTACCACGTCGCTTCCGTTTGACCGATGGGGGGACGAGGAAGGCTAAGGGAACTCAGGCGATGGTTGTCCTGGGACAAGCATGTAGGGGCGGCTCCAGTCAAATGCGGGGCTGCATTCAACCCGAGGTGCGATGTGAGCTGGCGTACAAGCCGGCGCCTCCCCGACGCCATACCTCCAAGAAAAGCCTCTAGGGAGGAAGCGCGTGCCCGTACCAAAACCGACACAGGTGGGCAAGTAGAGAATACTAAGGTGATCGAGATAACCCTCGTTAAGGAACTCGGCAAAATTGCCCCGTAACTTCGGGATAAGGGGCGCCCCAGTAGGGTGAAGCTCTTCGCGAGTGGAGCCTGAGGGGGCCGCAGTGAATAGGCTGAAGCGACTGTTTACCAAAAACACAGGTCTCTGCTAAGTCGTAAGACGACGTATAGGGGCTGACGCCTGCCCGGTGCCGGAAGGTTACGTGGAGTTGTTAGGGCTTGACCCGAAGCAGCGAAGCTAAGCCCCGGTAAACGGCGGCCGTAACTATAACGGTCCTAAGGTTCCGTACATAATCGGTGCCCCCTGTCGCAGTAATGCGGCAGGTGCAGCTGGCCGTATGCTGGAATATCCGAGTATCCCGCACTACGAGTTCCGTCCGATCTGGGCGGTACCGTGACAATGTGACGGGTGCGGACAATCAGCAGGAAAGGCTCAGGTTAGAAGGCTGGGTCTCAGGAATGATCGACGGCGAGGGCTGCTTCTGCGTCAACGTGAATCGTTGCGCGGCAGTTAGCCTCGGCTGGCAGGTTCGGCCGGAGTTCGTCGTGACCCAGGGAGCGCGCAATGTTGGTGCTCTTGAGATCCTGCAGGAGTTCTTTGGATGTGGTGCTATCTACCGCAACACGCGACGCGATAATCATCGTGAGGATGTGTTTCGGTGGTGCGTACGGAAGGGTACGGACTTGCGAGAGCGGGTTTTGCCCTTCATGTACAAGGTGCCTTTGCGGACGGCAAAGGCCCAAGACTTCGAGCTGTTCGTCGAGGTGTTGAGCCTGATGGGTGCCGGTCGTCATCTGGAGGTCGACGGGATCGCAGAAATTGCGATGATCGTCGAGGGCATGAATAGAAGGAAGCCCTCCTCATATCTGAGAATCCTCAGAGACTGTACGCCAGCCGCCTCAAAGTGAGGTGAAGATACAGTCCGTTCTTCATGGCGACATGAAGAGGTCGACAGAGATGATCGACCCGCTGATCAAAGTGATCAGTTCAAACCAGATCGTGCCTTGAGGAGTCTGGTTAGTAACAGCTAGAGCGAAATTCCTTGTCGGGTAAGTTCCGACCTGCACGAATGGCGTAACGACTTCAGCACTGTCTCAACGAGGGGCTCGGTGAAATTGCAGTCTCGGTGAAGATGCCGAGTACCCGCGGCTAGACGGAAAGACCCCGTGAACCTTTACTACAACCTGGTATTGGGATTCGGTGCATCTCGCTCAGGATAGGTGGGAGGCTTTGAAGCGCCGGTTGCGGCCGGTGTGGAGCCATCCTTTAGATACCACCCTTGGTGTATTGGGTTTCTAACAGCATTCCGTGAATCCGGGTGCTGGACAGTGCCAGGCGGGTAGTTTGACTGGGGCGGTCGCCTCCCAAAATGTAACGGAGGCGCACAAAGGTTCCCTCAGCACGGTTGGAAATCGTGCGTAGAGCGCAAAGGTAGCAAGGGAGCTTGACTGCGAGACTGACAGGTCGAGCAGGTGCGAAAGCAGGTCTTAGTGATCCGGCGGTAGCAAGTGGAAGTGCCGTCGCTCAACGGATAAAAGGTACTCCGGGGATAACAGGCTTATCGGGCCCAAGAGTCCACATCGACGGCCCGGTTTGGCACCTCGATGTCGGCTCGTCGCATCCTGGGGGTGGAGTTGCTCCCAAGGGTTGGGCTGTTCGCCCATTAAAGCGGTACGCGAGCTGGGTTCAGAACGTCGTGAGACAGTTCGGTCCCTATCTGCCGTGGGCGTTGGAGAATTGCGAGGATTTGTCCCTAGTACGAGAGGACCGGGATGAACGCACCTCTGGTGTATCTGTTGTCCTGCCAAGGGCATAGCAGGCTAGCTACGTGTGGATCGGATAACCGCTGAAAGCATCTAAGCGGGAAGCCGGCCTCAAGATGAGTTCTCCCATCCCCTAGAGGGAGTAAGACCCCTGGTAGACCACCAGGTTGATAGGCCGGATCTGGAAGGGCGGTAACGTCCGTAGGAGACCGGTACTAATGGTTCGAGGGCTTGACGGATTTTTGATTTCAGGTGGTACCCGCGTGGCGCTGTGCAGTTTTGAAGGACCGGGGAGGCTCGGTTTCTCGCCTTTTTCCGGTGGCTTTGGCGAGAGGGAAACACCTCTTCCCATTCCGAACAGAGCAGTTAAGCCTCTCAGCGCCGATGGTACTTGGCTCGCAAGGGCCCGGGAGAGTAGGACGCCGCCGGTTTTTCTATCAACGAGCCGCCCTCCGGGGCGGCTCGTTGTGGTTGTGGGCGATCCCCTGGCGTCGGGGGTCGTCGGCTGGCGCCGGGTCGCCGGCGATGGTTCTCTGGCTTCGGACGGCGATGGGGTTCCTGGCTTCGGACGGCGATGGTTCCTGGCCTCGGATACGCTTGCGCCATGTTCAGTGTCGCCGACGTATTCGCCCGCATCAGTCCCCACCTCGCTCATCGCCCCGGGAGCGCTCGCGCGACGCAGTTGCACGGCTGGCTCGTGCGGCACAGCGGTGGGCGGATCGCCGGCCGTGCGCTAGGGGGAGACATCCTCGTACTGCGCACCACCGGCCGCCGCAGTGGCCGGATGCGCGATGCTCCCCTGCTGTACGTCGCCCAGGGAGACGGGTTCGTGATCGTTGCGTCCAACGCCGCCTCCACCCGTCCGCCTGCGTGGTGGTTCAACCTGCAAGACCACCCCGATGCCGAGGCCGTGCTGCGCGGGCATACACACCCCGTCCGTGCGCGCGCCGCCACTGAGCAGGAGCGCGCCGAGCTGTGGCCGCGGCTCGTGCGGCTCTACAGCGGCTACGCCCACTACGAGTCGATCGCCAAGCGCGAGCTGCCGGTCGTGGTGCTCGAGCCTCGCTGAGAGGCGCTGCAAATCGCGGGGCGCTGAGCTCGAGGCCGAGGCGGCCTCTGCACGCTCGAAGCAGGTGACGGGCTCCCCTTGGGGCAGAGGCACACCTGCGGCGGGGCGACCGGCTGGCCTCCCCGCCGCGGGGCCCTCAGAACACGCAGCGACGCGCGGTGCGCGGGAGCCCAAGCGGGCTCGTGAGAGCGTTGGCCCTCCGTGGACGCTGCCGCGAAATCCTCCTCGCCGACCTCCCAGTCGACTCGGTTGTCGTCCTCGAGCAGGAGGAACGCGCGGGTCAGCGCGAGCGCATCCCGGGCGCGCTGCGTGAGCTTCGATGTCCGGGGTGAACAGAACATGTGTTCGCACTGTAGGCGTTCCCTCGGGCGGAAGCGTGCGAACATACGTGCGGGTCTGCCGTCGACCACGGAAGTGGCACGGTTGAGCCAGATCGGGCGCTCGATGCTGCAAGGAAAATTGCGCGGCGCCGAGCTGGCGACCGCCGCTCGAGCGGTCTCGGCTTGGGCAGGACGCCATTTGACGTGCATCGGCGACCGCCGGCTACCGGACGATGTGCATAGGGCGACCGCCGGCTACTGGACGACGTGCATAGGGCGACCGCCGGCTACCGGCCCTCTCCTGGCGGCCACTGGCCGCTGTCACGCAGGTCCCAGTCGATGGTTTGGCCCTCGAATGAGACCACGCTGTCGCGTATGCAGGTCCCCCGGCGCCGTGCGCGAACTCCACACCCATATGGCTGTTACCCTTGGCTCACGACGCCGCGCCGGCCCGATCCTCGGCCGCGGGGGGCGCTCGAAGCCCATGGAGAAGTTCGTCATCGAAGGCGGCGTCCCGCTCTCCGGCACGCTCACCCCGGCCGGGAACAAGAACGCGGCGCTGCCGATCCTCGCCGCTTGCGTCCTCACCGAGGACGAGGTGCTCGTGCGCAATGTGCCCCGCATTCGCGACGTCGAGGCGATGGTCGCGATCCTCGAGCAACTGGGGGTGCGCGTCGCGTGGGTGGGGCCCAACGAGCTCTCGCTGTGCGCCGCCGGTGTGCACGGCGTCGAGGTCGAGCCCGAGCTCGCCGAGCAGATCCGCGCCTCATTCCTGCTTGCCGCGCCGCTGCTGGCGCGCTTCCAGCGTGCCGTGATGCCCCCGCCCGGGGGTGACGTGATCGGCCGCCGGCGCCTGGACCCGCATCTCGACGCCTTCCGCGCGATGGGCGCGCGCGTGAACTGCGGGCGCGACATCCTGCTCACGGCCACCGGCGGCCTGCGGCCCACCGACGTGTTCATGGACGAGCCCTCTGTGATGGCGACCGAGAACGCGCTGATGGCTGCCGCGCTCATCCCCGGGCAGACCGTGATCGGCAACGCCGCATCCGAGCCGCACGTGCAGGACCTCGCGCGGATGCTGGTGAAGATGGGCGCCGACATCCAGGGCATCGGCTCCAACCTGCTGACGGTCAACGGACGCTCGCAACTGCACGGCTGCGAGCACCGCGTTGCTCCCGACCACATCGAGATCGGCAGCTTCATCGCGCTCGCCGGCGTCACCGGCGGCGAGCTGCGCGTGCGTGACACCGTCCCCGGCGATCTGCGCATGATCCGCCTCGTCTTCGAACGGCTGGGCCTGCGCACCGAGGTGCATGGCGAGGACGTCCTCGTGCCCGGTGGACAGCGACTGGTGGTGCAGGCCGACGTGGGGGAGTACAAGAGCAAGATCCAGGATGGCCCCTGGCCGGCCTTCCCCGCCGACCTGACCTCGATCGCGCTCGCGCTCGCCACGCAAGCCGAGGGCTCGATCCTGGTCCACGAGTGGATGTTCGAGAACCGCCTGATTTTCACCGACAAGCTGATCCTGATGGGGGCCGACATCGTGCTGTGCGACCCCCACCGCGCGATCGTCACCGGGCCTCGGCGGCTGCGCGGCGAGCGCGTCGAGTCGCCCGACATCCGTGCCGGCATGGCGATGCTGCTGGCCGCCCTGTGCGCGGACGGGCAAAGCGTTATCGGCAACATCCGCCAGATCGACCGCGGGTATGAGCGGATCGACGAGCGTCTGCGCGAGCTCGGCGCCAACATCGAGCGCGTGGCGGTCGAGCCATCGCCCGCCCTCCACGCATAGCCTACGGGCCATGACCCACCCAATCCCCAGCGGCACGCGCGACGTGCTGCCCGACGAGATGCGCGAGATGCGCGCGATCACCGAGTCGCTGCGCGGCGTGTTCGAGCGCGCCGGCTACGGCGAGGTGTACACGCCCGCCCTGGAGTACGAAGCGGTGCTCGCGCGCGCCGAGCGCGCGGAAGCCCTGCCAGCCCCGCCCGCCTACCGGCTGTTCGACGAGAGCGGGGCGCTGCTGGTGCTGCGCTCCGACATGACCGTTCCGATTGCGCGCGTGGTCGCCACCCGCTACCCGCACGTCCCGCCGCCGCTGCGGTTCTGCTACCTCGCCCACTGCTATCGCGCGGTGCGCGCCCAGCGGGGGCAGCCCCGAGAGCTGCTGCAGGCCGGAATCGAGCTGATCGGCTCGCCCGCGCCCGAGGGCACCGCGGAGGCGCTCACCGTGCTCTGCCGTGCCCTCGACGCCACGGGCCTCGAGGGCTACCGCGTCGGGCTGGGCGACGCCTCGCTGTTCCCCTCCCTGATGGCGGGGCTGCAGGTTCACGAGCACGTCCGCCCCGGTCTGCTGGAGGCGCTCGCGCGTAGAGATTTCGTGGAGCTCGGGCGCCGTTTGGGCGCCGCCGGCCTGCCGGCGCGCGAGGCCGAGCTGCTGCTCAGCGTCCCCCAGCGCCGTGGCGGGCCCGAGGTGCTCGCCGACCTGCCGCGCCCGGCCGCCGACGCGGTCGCGGGGATGCGCATGGTGTACGAGCTGCTCGAGCCCGCGGCCGCCGAGCGGGTGATCTTCGACCTCGGCCTGGTGCGCTCTCTCGGCTACTACACCGGTGCCGTGTTCGAGGTGTACGACCCCGCGCTCGGCGCTCCGCTGGGCGGTGGCGGACGCTACGACGAGCTGCTCGGGCGCTTCGGGCGTTCGCTGCCGGCGGTCGGTTTCGCGCTCGGCATCGACCGCCTGCACATCGCGCTCGCCGGGGAGGAGCGCGGCAGGGGAGCGGGGCTGACGCGGTGAGCGCCGTCAACGGCCTTACGATCGCCGTGCCACGCGGCGCGCTCTTCAAGGACACCGTCGCGCTGCTCACGCAGCTGGGACTGGACACCGACGAGTTGCGCTCCAACGACCGCAAGCTGCTGTTCGCGGAGATCGGCGTGATCACGATGCGCCCCTCCGACGTCCCCACCTATGTGGAGGCGGGAGCCGCCGACATCGGCGTCACCGGCAAGGACGTGCTGACCGAGCGCGCGATCGACGAAGTGGGGGGAGCCGGCCGGTCGGTGACCGGCCGCGAGGTGTACGAGCTGCTCGACCTCGGGTACGGCCGCTGCACGATGGTGCTCGCCTCGATCGCCGGCGAGCCCGACCCGGCGGCCGAGGCGCTGCGCCGCCTGGGGGTGATGCGCGTCGCCACGAAGTACCCCCTGACCGCCGCGCGCCACTTCGAGGAGACCGGCCGCCAGGCGGAGATCGTCGAGGTCAAGGGCTCGGTCGAGCTGGCCCCGCTCACCGGGCTCGTGGAGGCGATCGTGGACCTCACCGCGACCGGCACCACGCTGCGCGAGAACGACCTGGAGGTGCGCGAGGAGCTGTTCGAGTGCACCGCCCGCCTGATCGCCAACCCGGTTGCGCACAAGCTCAAGGCGGCGGCGATCGACGACCTGCTGGAGCGTTTGCGTGGGGCTTGAGGTGGAGGGGCGCGTGCGAGTTGAGAGTCTCGATGAGGGTGGCGAACGTGCGAGTTGAGCGCCTCGACACCGACGGCCGACCCGTCGCCCTCGCCAGACGCCTGCGCCAGCTGGCTCCACCGGGCGCCGACGCCGAGGAGGTGGTGGCGGAGATGATCGCGGTCGTCCACCACGAGGGCGACGAGGCCTTGCGACAGTACACCCGCGAGCTCGACACGGGCGGCGCCGACCCCCCGCCGCTGCTGGTGGAGCCCGCGGAGCTCGACGAGGCGATCAAGGGCCTGTCGCTGGATGTCGTGGCCGGCCTGCAGGTGGCAATCGCCAACGTCGCCGAGGTCGCGCAGGCGAGCATGGAGCAGGACGTCACGGTGCAGTTGCCCCAGGGCCAGCGCGTCACCGTGCGCGAGCTGCCGGTGCGCTCGGCGGCGGTGTACGTGCCGGGCGGTCGCGCTCCCTACCCGAGCACCGCCGTGATGGGAGTCGTCACCGCCCGCGCCGCAGGCGTATTGGACGTGGTTGTGTGCTCGCCCCCGGGGCGCGACGGTCGGGTCGACCCACTGATCCTCGGCACCTGCCGCCTGCTCGGGGTGGAGCGTGTCTACCGGATGGGCGGCGCGCAGGCGATCGCGGCGCTCGCCCACGGCACCGAAACGGTGGCGCGCGTGGACGTGATCGTGGGCCCCGGCAACGTCTACGTGCAGGAGGCCAAGCGCCAGCTCTCGCAGATCGTCGGGATCGACTCCTACGCCGGCCCCAGCGACCTGCTGGTGGTGCTCGGCGAGGACGGCGACACCCACCTGGTGGCGCTCGACCTGCTCGCCCAGGCCGAGCACGGCAGGGGCAGTTTCGTCGCGGCGATCTCCCCTTCGTCGAGCGCCCTCGACGCGCTCGCCCACGAGCTGGAGCGCCTGGCGGCGCAGCGACCCGAGCCGGAGCCCGAGGCGTGCGTGCTGGTACAGAGCGCCGACATGCGCGAGGCGGCGACGATCGCCAACGAGTTCGCCCCCGAGCACCTGCAGCTGATCGGCGCCGAGGCCGAGGCGCTCGCCCCACTCATCGCCACGGCCGGCTGCCTGTTCGTGGGGGCGGCGGCCGCTACCGCATTTGGCGACTACGTGGCCGGCTCCAACCACATCCTGCCCACGGCGGGCGCTGCCCGCTTCGCCTCGGGGCTCTCTCCGCGGCACTTCCGCCGGCGGATGGCGGAGGTGCGCCTCGGCGAGGTGGGGGGCGAGACGGCGCGCAAACTCGCCGCCGCGGGCGCGCCGATCGCTCGCGCCGAGGGCTTCGAGTGGCACGCACGGTCGATGGAGGCGCGCGCGGCGGGGCCCGGCGCGGAGTCCGCGACGGCGAGAATGCCACCGGAGCGCCCAGTCGGGGAGAATCCACAACCATGACCCGCACCGCCACGATCGAGCGCCGCACGGGGGAGACCGACGTCAAGCTGACGCTCGCCCTCGACGGCGCCGGCAAGGGCGCGCGCGCGACCGGCGTGGGCTTCCTCGACCACATGCTCGACCTGCTGGCGCGCCACGGGCGCCTCGACCTCGACGTGCAGGTGAGCGGCGACCTGCAAACCGGCGCCCACCACACCGCCGAGGACACCGCGATCGTGCTCGGGCAGGCGCTCGACGAGGCGCTCGGCGACCGCGCCGGGATCGTCCGCTACGGCGAGGCGCAAGTGCCGATGGACGAGGCGCGCGCCAGCTGCGCGATCGACATCTCCGGGCGCCCCTACACGCTGTTCGAGGCCGACCTGCCGCCCGGCGCCACCGGCGGCTTCGAGCACGAGCTGACCGAGGAGTTCTTCCGCGCGCTCGCCAACGCCGCGAAGCTGACGCTGCACCTGCGTATCGAAGCCGGCAGCAACGCCCACCACATGATCGAGGCGGCGTTCAAGGCGTTCGCGCGCGCCCTGCGGGCCGCCGTGGCGCTCGACCCCACCGAGACGGGCGTGCCGAGCACGAAGGGGACGCTCACCTCATGAACCGAGACTATCTGAGGTGTCAGATCCAAGCCTCGCAAGGACGCAGTGAGCGAAGTGTGCTCTGCACACGAGCGACCGAGGACGCAGTGAGGCGCCGGAGATGACGCCTCAGATCGCGGTGGTGGACTATGGGATGGGAAACCGCCGCTCGGTGGAGAAGGCGCTGGAGCACGTGGGCGCACGCGCGTTCGTCAGCCGCGACCACACCGAGCTGCAGGGGGCGGACGGGCTGCTGCTTCCCGGCGTGGGCGCGTTCCCGGCGGCGATGGAGGTGATTCGCGAGCTCGGCCTCGACGAGCTGCTGCGCAGGCTGGCCGCGGCGGGGATGCCGCTGTTCGGCTCGTGCATGGGGATGCAGCTGCTGTTCGAGCGCTCCGCGGAGCACGGCGGCGCGGAGGGGCTCGGCCTGCTGCGCGGCGAGGTGAGTGGGTTGGCGGCGCCGGAGCTGAAGCTGCCGCACATCGGTTGGAGCGAGGTGCGCTGGCGGCGGCGCTCGGCGCTGAACGAGAGCTTGCCCGACCCCGCGTTCCTCTACCACGTGCACTCCTTTGTAGCGTACCCCGCCGACCCGGAGGTAGTGCTGGGGACGGCGGAGTACGGGGAGATCTTTCCCGCGATGGTGGAACAGGGAAACATCTTTGGCGCGCAGTCGCACCCCGAGAAGTCCTCGACGCACGGGTTGCGGCTGCTGGGCAACTTCGTCGGCATCTGCGCCGCCGCGGCGGCCGCACGGATGCCACTGGCGTCGTGAGCCGGCCCGTGCTTGCACCGACGGCCAGCGAGGCCGTGAGCGCCCGATGATCCTCTACCCCGCGATCGACATCCTTGGCGGCAACGCGGTGCGGCTCGTGAAGGGCGACTTCGACGCGAGCAAGGTGTATGACCAGGACCCGCTGGCGGCGGCGCGCCGGTGGGTGGAGGAAGGCGCCGAGCACCTGCACATGGTCGACCTCGACGGCGCCCGTGCGGGGCACCCCGTGAACCTCGAGCACGTGCGCCGCGTCGCGAGCGAGCTCGACGTGCCGGTGCAGCTGGGCGGCGGGCTGCGCACGCTGGCGGCGATCTCCGAAGCGCTCGAAGCGGGCGTCGAGCGCGTGATCCTCGGCACCGCCGCGTTCACCGACCCCGATCTGCTGGAGCGGGCGCTCGAACAACATGGGCCCGGCCGCGTGGTGGTGTCCGTGGACATCCGCGAGGGCCGCGTGACGACGGAGGGATGGACGAAGGCGGCGGACGTGAGCCCCGGCGATGTCTTCGCGGGTCTGATCGCTCGCGGAGTGCGTGAGCTCGCCTACACCAACGTGGACCGCGACGGGATGCTCGACGGGGTGAGTCGCGACGACGTGGTGTGGGTCGCTCGGGCGGCCACCGGCGGCCACCTGATCTACTCGGG
Source organism: uncultured Solirubrobacterales bacterium (assembly GCA_963764915.1). Taxonomy (GTDB): domain Bacteria; phylum Actinomycetota; class Thermoleophilia; order Solirubrobacterales; family Solirubrobacteraceae; genus Palsa-744. Next base: position 122,798 of record CAVXUO010000003.1, read on the forward strand.
CGGGATCGGCGGGCTGGAGGATCTGCGCATGCTGGCGGCGCTCGGCGAGCCTAGCCTTACCGGCGTGATCGTCGGCAAGGCGCTGTACGAGGAGCGCTTCACGGTGGCACAGGCGCGGGCCGCGTTGGGGTAGGGGTTGTGCAGGATGCCGTATACGGCATCCTGAGCAGGGCCGCATGCGGCCCTGCTTGGACCGGCCGCATGCGGCCGGTCCCGGGGACGCGCATGCGCGTCCCCGCCGTCGGCGCATGCGCCGACGGAACGGCACTCCCGCCAGGCGCACGTAGCACCGCGCGCCGTGGGCGCTACCGTGAGCGCGTGCACCTCAAGCGCGTCATCCCCTGTCTGGACGTGGACCGCGGCCGTGTCGTCAAGGGCGTCGAATTCCACGACATCCGCGACGCCGGGGACCCGGTGGAGCTGGCGGCTCACTACGACCGCGAAGGCGCCGACGAGCTGGTGTTTCTCGACATCACCGCGACCCACGAGCGGCGCGAGACGATCGTGGCGCTCGCGCGGCGCACGGCCGACGAGGTGTTCGTGCCGTTCACGATCGGCGGTGGCATCCGCTCGGTGGCGGACGCGCAGGCGGTGCTGGACGCGGGCGCCGACAAGGTGTCGGTCAACTCCGCCGCGCTCGCGCGCCCGCAGCTGATCGACGAGCTGGCGCGGGTGTTCGGCGCGCAGTGCGTGGTGCTGGCGATCGACGCCAAGGCGCACGCGCGCGCGGCGGCCACCAACCATGCCCGGCCGAACGGCGCGGAGGATGTGGATCGCGAACGGAGGTGGGAGGCGTACGTCGCGGGCGGGCGCACCCCCTCCGGCCGCGACGTGTTGGAGTGGGCGCGCGAGGCGACCGAGCGGGGGGCGGGGGAGATCCTGCTCACGAGCATGGACCGCGACGGCACCGCCGACGGCTACGACCTGCCGCTGACCGCCGCGGTGAGCGAGGCCGTGGGGGTGCCCGTGATCGCCTCCGGCGGCGCGGGCGAGCTCTCGCACCTCGCCGATGCGCTGCACGCGGGCGCCGACGCCGCGCTGTGCGCGTCGATCTTCCACTACGGCCGGCACACGATCGGCGAGGCCAAGGAGCACCTCGAGCGCGACGGCATCCCCGTGCGGCGGTGATGGTTGAGACGTCGCCGAGCGCGGCCGATCTGCTGGAGCGGTTGCGGGCGCAGCCCGGCGGAGCACAGCTGCTGGAGGCCGCCCCCAAGGGAGCCTTCCTGGTCGGCGGCGCCGTGCGCGATTTGCTGGCCGCAACGTGGATGCCGGCCGAACGGGGGATGCGAGCCGAAGGTGCGCATCCCCCGGCTTCGGCCGGCCGACGTCCCCGCGAGCTGGACGTGGTGGTGGAGGGCGGCGATGCCCCCTTCGGCCGCGCCGCCGCGCAGTTGGCGACTGCACTCGCCTCACGCCTGGGCGCCCGCGCCTCCGTGCACGAGCACGAGCGTTTCGGCACCGCGACCGTGGAGTGGGCGGGCGACGAGCAGCGCGAAAGGGGTGCAGAGGGGGAGGCGGATGGGAAGAGGCAGGAGCAAGGGGGCCGGATCGACATCGCCACCGCTCGCCGCGAGCGCTACCCCATCCCTGGGGCACTGCCCGAGGTGCAGGCGGCATCGCTGGCCGACGACCTGCAGCGGCGCGACTTCACGGTCAACGCGCTCGCCGTCGCGCTGGACGGCGCGCAACCTGGCGAGCTGCACACCGTGCCCCACGCGCTGGAGGATCTGCGCGCCGGGCGCCTGCGGGTGCTGCACGAGCAGAGCTTCCTCGACGATCCCACGCGCCTGTGGCGCCTCGGGCGCTACCGCGCCCGCCTCGGTTTCGCGGTCGAGGAGCAAACCGCGCGGCTGGCCGCCGACGCGGTCGCGGGCGGCGCGCTGCGGACGGTCTCCCTCGCGCGTGCCGGCGCCGAGCTGCGCCTGGCGCTGGGGGAAGCCGATGCTGTCGCGGCCCTCGCCGCGCTGGAGGAGCTCGGCGTGCTCGCCGCGCTGCACCCGCGCTTGCGTTTCGACGTGCGACTGGCCCGCGATGCGCTTAGGCTGCTGGCCGCGGTGCGAAACGGCGCCGGGTCGCACACCCGGCCCGATCTGTTGCTGCTGGCCATACTGTTGCAACCGATGGCGGCCGACTTGCGGGAGGGCGTCGAGCGCGAGATGCGCGCACTGGTGGACGGCATGGAGTTTCCGGCGGCCGAGCGGGATCTGGCGCTTCAGGCGGCGATCTGTGCCGAGGCTGTAGCCGACGACCTCGCCCGCGCCGAAGCGGGCTCGGAGATCTACGAGGCGGCCTTCCACGAATCGCTGGAGGGTGTCGCCCTCGCCGGCGCGTGGAGTGAGCCGCAATCGGGCGACGCGGGCGTCTCGGCCCGCCGCTGGCTCTCGGAGTTGCGCAACGTCCAGCTGCAGATAACCGGCGCCGACCTGCTGGCGGCAGGGATCCCGGAGGGCCCCGAGGTGGGCCGCCGCCTGCAGGCTGCCCTGTGCGCGAAGCTGGACGGCGCACTGCCCGACGGTCGCGAGGCCGAGCTCGCCGCGGCGCTGCGGCTACGGTGAGCGCCGTGGTTCATCCTGGAAATTCGTTGATGGGCTGGCGAGCGAAAATCAAGCCCGCCCAGGACGCAGGAAGCCGCAATAGTGGTGCTATTGCGGCTTCTGAGGACGCCGGCGGGCGCCGATTTGCAGCCGCCAGACCGCAGCGAATTTCCAGGATGGGCCACTAGATGGGGAACCGGCTCGACATTGACGCGCTCGATCTGGCCCCGCGTCTGTGCTTCGAGCTCCCTGGCGGCGGTCATGCGCTGTTCACCACCCGCGCCGATGGCAACCTCTCGACGATGCGCGGCCCCGGGCACGAGCGCGGCCGCCACGAACGCGACCGGCTCTGCGAGCAGCTCGACCTGCGTTGGCTGTGTGCCAGTCGCCAGGTGCATGGCACCGCGGTGCAGCGCGTGGTGTCCGCGGCCGGCAGCGGGGGGCAGGCGGTGGAGCTCGACGCCGACGGCCACGCGACCGGGCTGTGTGACATCGGCGCGATGGTGTTGGTGGCCGACTGCCTGCCTGTGGTGATCGGCTCCGAGGGCGCCGTCGCGGCGCTGCACGCGGGCTGGCGCGGGCTCGCCGGCGGCGTGATCGAGGAGGGGGTGCGCGCCGTGCGCGAGCTCGGTGGAGCGGGGGAGCTCGTCGCCGTGGTGGGCCCCGGCGCGCGCGGCTGCTGCTATGAGGTCGGCGAGGAGGTGCACGAAGTGTTCGGCAACGCCCACCGCGATGGTCGCAACCTCGACCTCGCGGCGCTCGCGCGAGATCGTCTGCAAGCTGTCGGGGTGGCGCGCGTCGAGGATGCCGGGGTGTGCACGATCTGCGAGGAGCGCTTCTTCTCTCACCGCCGCGAAGGGCTCCGCGCCGGGCGCCAGGCGGGGATCGCATGGCGGAGTTGATCGCCGACGAGGAGCCGTTCCCACGGCTGCCGCCGAGGCGTTCGCTGTGGGGCGCCACGCAGGGCAGGGCCGAGTCGAGCGCATGGCTGAGCTGATCTCCCCCATCACCACCGAACGGGTTCGCGCCAACCTCGCGCGCGTGCGCGAGGAGATCGTGCTCGCCGCCGCCGAGGCGGGGCGCGACCCCTCCGAGGTGCAGGTGCTCGCCGCCACCAAGTACGTCGCGCTCGCGGATCTCCCCGCGCTCGCCGAGGCCGGCATCTGGCTGGTGGGCGAGAACCGCGCGCAGGACCTGCAGGAGAAGGTCGCCGCCCACGGCGAGCGCTTCGCCTGGCACTTCATCGGCCAGCTCCAGAGTCGCCGCGTGCCGCTGATCGTGCCCCACGTGCGCCTGATCCACTCGCTTGCCAGCGAGTCGGCGCTGCTCGCGCTGGAGCGCCACCGCGAGCAGGCGAGGCCGGGGATGGAGGTGCTCGTGCAGGTGAACATCGCCCGCGAGGAGGGCAAGGCCGGGGTGCGCCCGGAGGAGCTGCCGCGCTATCTGGAGCGCTCCCCGTTTCGCGTTGTCGGCCTGATGACGATGCCCCCGTTCGTCGCCGACCCCGAGCAGAGCCGCCGCTGGTTTGCGGCGCTGCGCGAGCTTGCCTGGGAGAACGGGCTGGCAGAGCTCTCGATGGGCACCTCCCAGGACTACGCGACGGCGGTGGAGGAGGGCGCGACGATCGTCAGGCTGGGCTCCGCGCTATTGCGCTGAGCGTCTCTGGCGGCGCCGGCCGCCAACCTCGCCAAGGCAACCGACCACCAACCCCGGGCAACCAGCCGTCACGCATCGGGCGAACGCCAGTCGCCCAGCCTAAGAACCGGTTTCAAAAAGATCGGCACGCCCGGATGCGTCCCTGGTACACGGCGCTGGATCGACCCAGACCGTCTTGCCCGTGCCACCAGCACGGGCTGCGCCGGCCCGCGTCGCCCAGCTTGGTCCAGGACCGCCCCGGACGCACCGCCTATTTTGAAACCGGTTCTAGGCAAAACGCTACGATAAGCAGGGAAATTCGCGCATCCAGCGAAGACTCCACCCTAGAATGGCGTTTCGAGACTCATGGCACCGTGCACTCGTGTACTTCGGCCTCGCCGAGGAGTACCACGAGGAGTACGAGGACGAGGCCCCGCCCGAGGCGGCGATCGAGGATCGCTACCGCGAGCGCCCGAACGTCCGGCGCCTGCGCCGCCGCCGCGACGACTACGACGAGATCTTCGCCGAGGATGAACAGGATCCGCCCGCCCGCGCGGGCGGGAGTCGATCGGCCGGGGGTCCGACGACCGTGCTGCGCTCCGTCGGCTCGCGCACCAACGGCGACGTGCGCGTGCACCTCGTGATCCCCAAGTCCTTCAACGACGCCCAGCAGGTGGCCGACCGCTTCAAGGACTCGATCCCCGTGATCCTCAACCTGCAAAACTCCGAAACCGATCTCGCCAAGCGCCTGATCGACTTCGCTTCGGGCCTCACCTACGCGCTCGACGGCGGTATGCAGCGGATCGCCGACAAGGTGTTCATGCTCACCCCGCGCAACGTCGAGATCTCCGCGGAGGAGCGGGCGCGACTGATCGAGAAGGGCTTTTTTAATCAAAGCTGAGCAGTCGATAGGGTAGGCGCCCTATGCAGATTGGTTTGATTGGCGCAGGCAACATGGCACGCGCGCTCGCCCGCGGGTGGGGGCGCCCGGTGCTGTGCTTCGATCCCGTCGCCGAGCGCGCCGATGCGCTTGCGCGGGAGACCGGGGGGGAGGCGCTGGCGAGCAACGCCGAGGTGGCGGTCCGCGCCGAGCTGGTGGTGCTCTGCCACAAGCCCGCCCAGCTGCGCGGTGTCGCCGAGGAGATCGCTCCCCGGGCGCGTGCGGTCGCCTCGATCCTTGCCGGGGTGCCGCTCGAGGCGCTCAAGGGCGTCTACCGTGACCGGCCGGTCTACCGCTTCATACCTTCGCTGCCCGTCGAGGTTCGCCAGGGTGCGGTGGTGCAGGCGGCCGACCCCGAGCGGGAGGCGCAGGCGCTTACCGAAGATCGCGCGATCGACGCGCGGGTGCGCGAGTTGTTTGCCGAGCTCGGCACCCTGGTGGTGCTCGACGATGCGCTCGTCGATACCGCGATGGGCCTGATGTCGTGCGGGCCAGCCTATGTGGCGCTCGTCGCGGAGGCCCAAATCGACGCCGGGGTGCGCCGCGGCGTCCCCGCCTCCGCGGGCGCTGAACTGGTCGTGCAGACGCTCGCCGGCACGGCGGAGCTGCTGCGCCGGCGCGGGTACGACACGCTCGCCGTGCGTCGCGAGGTCTCCTCTCCCGGGGGGGTCACCGCTCGCGGGCTGGACGCGTTGGAGCGCGGCGGGGTGCGCGCGGCCTTCAGCGATGCCCTCGACGCCGTGCTGGGCGCGGGGGGCTGAGCTTTGACCGCTCTGCGCAACGGCACTCTGGGCCTGCCGCTCGTTGGTGTCCGCCGTCGAGGGCCACAGCCATGATGCTCATCGCCAGCGCTCGCACCGAGGTCGCCAACTACCTCTCGACGCTGATCTACGTCTACATCCTGGTGATCTTCGCCCACATCGTCGTGGGCTGGCTGTTCGCCTTCGGCGTGCGCCCGCCCTATTCGCGTGGGGTGGGCACCGTGATCGCCTTTCTGCGCGACGTGTGCGAACCGTTCCTGCGGATCTTCCGCCGCGTGCTGCCCTCCTTCGGCGGCCTCGACCTCAGCCCGATCGTCGCGATCATCGCGCTGGAGCTCGTCAACAGCATCGTCGTACACGGCATCATCGGCGGTTGACACACTCCCCCGGTTGGCACGCTCCCCCTGGATCCGCGTCGCGCTCGTCGCGCTTGCCGTCGTCGCCCTCGACCAGCTCGCCAAGCACGCCGTGCGGGCATCGATCGTGCAGGGCGAAGAACGTGGGGTGCTGCCCGGGATCGAGCTCGTGAACACGCGCAACCGCGGAGTCGCCTTCGGCTTCCTCCCCGGCGACCCTGCCGCGGTCACGGTCGTCATCGCGCTCGCGCTGGCGGCGCTGCTCGTGTACTTCGCGCTGCACCGCACCCGTCCGCTGATCTGGCTGCCGACGGGGATGCTGCTCGGCGGCGCGCTCGGCAACGTGATCGATCGTCTGCGCGCCGGGTACGTCACCGACTTCGTCAAGCTGCCGCTCGGCTGGCCGCCCTTCAACCTTGCCGATGTCTCCATCACACTTGGGGTGCTGATCCTTCTGCTGATCATCGAGCGTCCTCGGGAAGAGCGGCCTTCCGAGCTCAATCCGCCAGCCGGCGCTTCCGAGCTCGATCCGCCGGCCGGCGATCCGCGCGGGGCGGGCACCTGACCAGACGGGGTGCTGCGTCGCACGTCCTCACAGTGCTTTGGTTATGACCCCTCGCCCGCCCACCACACCGCCTGCCTTCTCGATCGCCTACCAGGATGACCACCTGCTCGTCGTCGACAAGCCCGCGGGCCTGGTGGTGCACCCTGCGCGGGGGCACCGCGAGGGCACGCTCTCACAGCTGCTTGCCGGCGTCGCCGCGGGCGGCGATCCGGAGCGCGCCGGCATCGTCCATCGCCTGGACCGCGACACCTCCGGTCTGCTCGTGGTCGCCCGCTCCGAGGAGTCCCACCGGCTGCTGCAACAGGCGCTCGCCGCGAGGCAGATCGAGCGCGAATACCTCGCGCTGGTCGAGGGCCGCCCGCGCGCGCGCAGCGGCACGATCGAGGCGCCGATCGGGCGCGACCCCACGGTGCGCACGCGCATGGCGGTCGGCGGCAATTTTCCGCGCGAGGCCCGCACCCACTTCACGCTCGATCGTGCGCTTCCCGCGCATTCGCTGCTGCGCCTGCGGCTCGACACGGGCCGCACCCACCAGATCCGCGTGCACCTGCAGGCGATCGGCAACCCTGTCGCCGGCGACCCCGAGTACGGCACCGCGGGGGCGCTTGGCTTGGAGCGCCAGTTCCTGCACGCCACCCGCCTGGCGCTCGAGCACCCGCTGACCGGGGAGCGGTTGGAGGTGCATTCGGCCCTGCCCGCCGATCTTGCCGCCGCACTCGAACGCGCGGAGGGCTAGCAGATGCCCACCTTTTCCTCCACCACGGAGGATCCCGGCCGGCCGCCAGGCCGGACGGAGCGGGGTCTTTGGGCTATCCTGATCGACTGATTCCGACCCTCGACCCGTACGGGGCACGGATCGCGGCCCTGCTCGTGGTACCCGGCCTGCGCCGGTCATCTTCCCACGAGTCCGCGACCCGCCGTACGGACTCACTAGAGCAATCCACCCAAAGGCATGTAAGGGAGACACCGTGGCACAAGTAGGCATCGCGGAACTGCTGGAGGCCGGCGTTCACTTCGGCCACCAGACGCGCCGCTGGAACCCCAAGATGCGCCGCTTCATCCATGGCGAGCGCGGCGGCATCTACATCATCGATCTGCTCAAGACCGCCGTCCTGCTGGAACAGGCGCGCGAGTTCGCCGGCACCCTCGCCCACCGCGGCGGGGTGGTGCTGTTCGTCGGCACCAAGAAGCAGGCCCAGGACATCGTTCGCGACGTCGCCTCGGCCGCCGGCATGCCGTACGTCAACCACCGCTGGCTGGGCGGGCTGCTCACCAACTTCCAGACGATCAACCTCCGCATCCGCCGCCTGCACGACCTCGAAGGCTACGAGGCCGACGGTCAGCTCGCGCTGCTGCCGACGCGTGAGCGGATGGCCCGCCAGGCCGACCTCATCAAGCTGCGCGCCAACCTCGGCGGAGTCAAAGACATGCAGCGCGTCCCCGACGCGATGTTCGTGATCGACCTCAAAACCGAGGCAATCGCGGTGCGCGAGGCGCAGCGGCTGCGGATCCCGATCATCGGCCTGGTCGACACCAACTGCGACCCCGACGGGATCGACTTCGTGATCCCCGGCAACGACGACGCGATCCGCTCCTGCTCGCTGATCACCCGCGCGATCGGCGACGTGGTCGCGGAGGGGCGCAACGTGTTCCGCGCCGAGGAGGAACGCGCCCGCCAGGAAGCCGAAGAGCGCGCTCGGGTCGAGGCCGAGGCGCGGGCCAAACGCGAAGCCGAGGAAGATGCCGCGCGCCGCGAGGCCGAGGAACAGGCCGCCCAACAGGCCCAGGAACGCCTCGCCGCGCAGCAGGCCGCTGCCGCCGCGGCTGCTGCTGCCGCTGAGGCCACGCCCGCGCCGGCCCAGACGGCCCCTCAGGCGCCAGCGGAGGCGGCCCAGGCGTCCGTGCCGGCCCAGACGGCCCCTCAGGCGTCAGCGCAGGCAAAGACAGCCCCGCAAGCGCCGCCGGAGACGCCCGCGCCGGCCCGGACGGCCCCTCAGGCGCCGGCGCAGGCAGCGCGGGCAAAGACTGCCCCACAGGCGCCGCCGGAGGCACGCGTGCCCGCCCAGGCCGCCCCGCAAGCAGCTCCGGCTGCCGCTGCTCCCGCGCCGGCGCCGCAGCCGGCGGAGGCCTCCGCGCCGACTCCCGCGAGCGCTCCCTCTCCGCCGCCGCCCGCCGCCGAGGCCCCCGCGGAGCCAGCGCAGGCAGCGCCCGTCGCTGAGGCGCCGCCCAAGCCGGTCGCCGCCTCGGAGGCTCCGGAGAGCGTCGAGGTCGCGCCGCCGGCCGAAGCTCAGCCAGATGGAGCCACCCCCGTCGAGACCCCTGAGGAGGCGCAGGCATGAACGCTGTCGAGATCAGCGCCAAAGATGTGAAGGCCCTGCGCGACCGCACCGGCGCGGGGATGATGGACTGCAAGAAGGCCCTCACCGAGGCGGCGGGGGACCTGGAGAAGGCGATCGAGCTCCTGCGCCTGCGCCAGGGCAAGAAGATCCAGGACCTCGGCGAGCGGGTCGCCACCGAGGGCACGGTGCAGGCATACATCCACCCCGGCGCCAAGGTCGGGGTGCTGATCGAGGTCGACTGCAACACCGACTTCGTCGCGACCAACGAGGACTTCACCGGCTTCGCCCGCGACGTCGCGATGCAGGTCGCCGCCAGCCCCACCGTCGCCTACGTCACCCGCGACGAGGTCCCCGCCGATGCACGCGAGGCGGAGGCGAGCCTCTACGAGCAGGAGGCCGCCGACAAGCCCGAGAACGTACGCGGGAAAATCGTCGAGGGCAAGCTCGACGCCTGGTACAAGACGATCGTGCTGCTCGAGCAGGAGCTGCACAACCCCAAGTTCGAGGGCAAGACCGTGCAGCAGCTGCGCGACGAGCTCACCGCCAAGACCGGCGAGAACGTCGTGATCCGCCGTTTCATGCGCTTCGCCGTCGGCCAGTAGGCTCTCGGCCACATGGCGCCCGTCTTCAAACGGATCCTGCTGAAGCTCTCCGGCGAGGCGCTGATGGGGGAGCTCGAGTTCGGCACCGACCCCGCGCGCGTCGTCGCCGTCGCGCGCCAGGTGAGCGAGGTGCGCGACCGGGGGGTCGAGGTCGCGATCGTGGTCGGGGCCGGAAACATCTACCGCGGCATGCAGGGCGCCGCCGCGGGGATGGACCGCTCGACCGCTGACTACATGGGGATGCTCGCCACCGTGCTCAACGCGCTGCCGCTGCAGGATGCGCTGGAGAAGAGTGGCATCGACACCCGTGTGCAGTCGGCGCTGGCGATCTCCGAGGTCGCCGAGCCCTACATCCGCCGCCGCGCGATGCGCCACCTGGAGAAGGGGCGCGTGGTGATCTTCGCCGCCGGCACCGGCAACCCGTTCTTCACTACCGACACCGCCGCCGCGCTGCGCGCCGCCGAGGTGCACGCCGAGATCATCCTGATGGCCAAGAACGGCGTCGAGGGTGTCTATACGGCCGATCCCGCGCTCGACCCGAAGGCCGAGTTCATCCCCGAGATCACCCACATGGAGGCGCTCGAGCGCCGTCTGCGTGTGATGGACTCCACGGCGCTGGCGCTGTGCATGGAGAACGGGATGCCGTTGAACGTCTTCAACATGGACGACGAGCGCTCGATCTCGCGGATAATCTCCGGCGAGCGGGTGGGCACGCTGGTATCGACAAACCCAAGTGACGAGGAGGGCAGTAGCGGTCATGGTTGAGCTGTGTGGGACTGCTGCCGAGCGACTGGCCGGAGGTGGGCGCGATGGCCGCTGAGATGATCGACGAGCTGATCGAGGACGCACGCGGGCGGATGGCCAAGTCCGTCGAGGCGACCCAGCACGAGCTCGCCACGGTGCGCACCGGCCGCGCCTCGCCCGCGCTGCTCGAGCGCGTCGTGGTCGACTACTACGGCGCGCCCACACCCTTGAATCAGCTGGCCACGATCTCCGCGCCCGAGGCGCGCCTGCTCACCGTGCAGCCCTACGACAAGTCCTCGATCAAGTTCATCGAGAAGGCGATCAACGAGTCCGACGTCGGTCTGAACCCCTCCAACGACGGCAACCTCGTGCGCCTGGTCGTGCCCGAGCTGACCGAGGAACGCCGCCGCGAGCTGGTCAAGGTCGTGCGCCACCTGATCGAGGAGGGCCGCATCAAGATCCGCAACGTGCGCCGCGACGTGATGCACGACCTGCGCGAGCTGAAGGAGGCCGGCGAGGCCGGCTCCGACGACGAGCACCGCGCCGAGGTCGAGCTGCAGAAGCTCACCGACGCCCGCGTCGCCGACCTCGACGGGGTGCTCAAGGCCAAGGAAGAGGAGATCCTCGAAGTCTGATGGCGGGCGCCGAGCCTTGGCGGGGGGAGGGCAGGCCCAGGGCGGGCGGGACTCCAAACCGCCCCTCCCATGACGAGGACGAGGCTCCTGCGGCGCCCATGTCTCCCGCATCGGCCGAGCGTGCTGGGCCGACGAGCGCGCGGTACGTGGCGATCATCACCGACGGCAACGGCCGCTGGGCGCGTGCGCGGGAGCTGCCTGTCAACGCGGGACACGAGGCCGGCGCCGACACCGTCAAGGCGCGCCTGCGCGACTCGGTGGAGCTCGGCATCGAGGAGCTGACGGTGTACTCCTTCTCAACGGAGAACTGGTCGCGCTCGCCCACCGAGGTGCAGGGGCTGTTCGAGATGTTCTCGCGCCGCATCGCCGGCGAGACGCCCGAGCTGCACGCCGAAGGGGTGCGGATGCGCTTCATGGGCCGCCGCGAGGGCATCCCCGAGGAGCTGCGGGAGCAGATGCGCTGGGCTGAGGAGCTGACCGACGCCAACACCACGATCACGCTGTTCGTCGCCTTCAACTATGGCGGGCGCGCGGAGATCGTCGACGCTGCCGTGCGTTTCGCGGCCGCCGAGAGGGTGGCGCAGGCGGCCGAAGGCCGGCTGGCCGAAACGGGGATGCGAGCCGCAGGCGAGTGTCTCCCGGCTTCGGTCGGGCCCCTCGCTCCCCAATCTGGCGACGCACCGGAGTCCGCGGGCGAACGCGCCAAGCAAATCGAGGCGGTGGCGGAGGCATCCGGGGAGGTCCGGTCGATCGAGGAGCGCTTCCGCCGCTGTCTGTACGCGCCGGAGATGCACGATCCCGACCTGATCATCCGCACCTCCGGCGAGCGGCGCCTCTCCAACTACCTGCTGTGGCAGTCGGCCTACTCCGAGCTGGTCTTCCGCGAGGAGCTGTGGCCCGACTTCACGCGCGCGGCGCTGGAACAGTCGCTCGCCGAGTTCAGCGCCCGGCGGCGGCGCTTCGGTGGGCGATGAGCTCCGGGCGCTCCGACCTCGCCGCCCGTGTCCTCGCCGCGCTGCCGGCGATCGCCTTCGCGCTGTTCATCGTGATCGAGGGCGGCCCCGTGTTCGCGCTCGGCCTGCTGGCGCTCGGCTGGATCTGCATGCACGAGCTGTTCGCGATGTACGAACGCACCCACCCTGTGCGCCTCGCGGGCTTCATCGCGCTCGCGGGGTTGCTCGCGGCGGCGCTGTATGGAAGCCCCTCGCCCCCGGAAAAAGTCCTGCTCGTCGCCGTCGCCTCGCTGCCGTTGCTATTTCTGCTGACGATCCGCCAGCCCCATCCCTCCGTCGCCGGGCTGGTGATCACGCTGCTGGGGATCTTCTGGATCGGCCTCGCGCTCGCCCACGCGGTGATGCTGCGTCAGCTGCCCCACGGCGAGGGGATCGTGATCGACGTGCTGGTGGGCACCTTCCTCGGCGACACCGGCGCCTACCTCGGCGGGCGCCTGTTCGGGCGTCGCTTGCTGGCGCCGAAGATCTCGCCCGGCAAGACCGTCGAGGGGCTGGTGGCCGGCATGGTGTGCGCCGTGGTCGCCGTGTGGCTGGCCGGGCGCTACCAGGAATGGCTGCCCGGCACGCACGCGCTCGTGCTCGGCCTCGGCGTAGCGGTCGCCGGCCCCGTCGGCGACCTGTTCGAGTCGTTCGTCAAGCGCGAGGCCGGCGTCAAGGACGCCGGCAAGCTGTTCGGCGCGCATGGCGGGGCGCTCGACCGCCTCGACGCGGTGCTGTTTACAGCGGTGGTGGGGTACTACATCTGGTTCGCGTACGTTCACTGATTCGCTCGCCCGATGGCGAAGTCAGGGTCGTTGGGGGGTGTGTGGTGGAGCTTTTGGTGTGGGGTATTGACAACCGTGCGGGGGTGGTGTACGGTCTCCTTTGTCATGGTCATCCCACTGGGGTGGCTGGCGAACATAGGATCCGGTTGGGTCGCCGCGTCGTGTGGTCGACTTCAAGCGCTTAGCAGGGTGCAGGTTGGTGTAGAGGGACCGGGTCGCAACGGATGAGGGAGTTGGGTTTAGCGTGGTTTCGAGTGGGAGATACGTAGTGGGGATGTGCGCGTCCCGTCTGAGGGCTGATGCTAGATGCGCCAGCTTGGCGCTGTCGCATCTCTCTCTCTCTCTCTCTCTCTTGTCCTAGCCCGCTAAGGGTTGGGGCTCCTCATCTTCAGGTCGTAACCGGCCTCGCGGTTTCCCCCTCGTTGGGTGGGCACAGGCTGTGTTGGGGGGGGCTGTCATGAGCCCCGCGCGTAACAGCGGTTTGGTATTGGGCCCGCACGTCCCGCCGAGGCGGGCGGGACGTGCTTGTGTGACGCCTGAGTCGGCGTTGGCGCGTGCGCGGTTGAGTGATGTGACGTTGCCGCGTACGCGGGTGGGCGAGATTCAGCGTTCGCGGTTGCTTGCGGGTGCGGTCGCGGTGATCGACGAGTTGGGTTATTCGCGTGCGACGGTAGGGCGGATCACGGCGCGGGCGCGTGTTTCGCGGCGGACCTTCTACCAGATGTTCGCCAACCGCGATGAGTGTTTCGCGGCGGTGTTGGAGGAGTTGGTTGCCACGGTCGCGGGGGAGCTTTCGGCTGTGGGCCTGGAAGCGTTGCCGTGGCGTGAGCGGGTCCGCATGGGGGTGTGGGGGATCCTTGCGTTCTGCGATCGTGAGCCGGCGCTGGCGCGGATGTGTGTGGTGCAGGCGCTGCGCGCGGGTCCGCTGGTGCTGGAGCGCCGCGAGGCGGTGCTCGCACAGCTTGCCGCGGTGGTCGACGAGGGTCGCACCGAGGGTGCTCGTGGCGAGGGCTGCACGTCGCTGACCGCTGAGGGTGTGGTCGGCGCGGCGAGCGCGATTCTCTACGCCCGGCTGTTGCGGCGGGATGCTGAACTGCTGACGGGCTTGCTCGGCGAATTGATGGCAATGATCGTGCTGCCCTATCTTGGCCCCGCCGCCGCGCGGCGCGAACGGACTCGTCCGGTGCCCGTGGCGGGCCCGGTGGCGTCGAGCACGGGCGCCGTGGCTCCGCGGAGCGCCGCCCGTGACCCGCTCGCGGACGTCAACCTGCGTTTGACGCACAGGACCGCCAGGGTGCTGGAAAGCATCGCCGAGCTCAGTGGGCACGGGTCGGATCCCAGCAACCAGCAGGTCGCGACGTTTGCGGGGATCACCGACCCCGGGCAGATCTCGAAGCTCCTGCGCCGACTGGAGGGCCTCGGGCTGCTCCTCAACACCGGGGCAGGTCACGCCAAGGGTGAGCCGAACGCGTGGGCGCTCACCGACAAGGGCCAGAGGGTGACCCACAGCATCCGGACACACGCCCGCGACCAGCTCGAGGCCGCGTGATGCGAGGACCACAGGGAGGCAGCGTGATTACCGGCAGTGACCATCAAGCGTTCGCTATTGCATCGGAGGAGGAGATATGTCTGTAGGTGGCCGCAGGTCGCTCTCGGTTGGCCTGGGTGCGCTCTGCGCGCTCGCCGCGATCATGCTCTCGACGGCTGCCGCCGCCCTTGCCGCGGCCCCTCCGACCCCGGAAACGACCGCGGCGACGAACGTCACCGCGGGGACCGCGGTGCTGAACGGCGTCCTGAACCCGCACTCCAAAGCTTCTGTCGGGTGGGCCTTTGACTATGCCCCGAGCTCGGTGACGTGCGAAGGCGGCGGGCAAACACAGCGCGAATCGAAAGGCGCCGAAGTCGAGGATGAAGCGGTGCACGCCGAAGTCGCGAACCTGCTGCCGGGCACCGAATACACCGCTTGCCTGGTGGCATATGGAGGCGAATCTCCACCGGAAGCGTTTGGGCCCGCGATACATTTCACCACGTCCGCCGTTGCTCCCCCACCCTTCGGTCAGGCCGGCTCCGGCGCCGGACAGTTCCATTCTCCCGATGGGGTTGGGGTCGATCGGGCGACGGGCGATGTGTACGTCGCGGACTTCTTTAACTATCGCGTTGACAGGTTCGACGGCTCCGGGGGTTTTCTGGGCGCATTCGGTTGGGAAGTGGACGAAGCCGCTCCCGCCACCGAATTGCAGACTTGTGCCGCCTCGTGCCGGGAAGGATCGCCGGGGGTGGGCGCGGGCCAGTTCGGCCAGTTTGGCCAGGGAGGCCCCCTGGGTCTAGCGGTGGACGACGATCCGTTGAGCGCCTCCGCCGGCGATGTCTATGTCGTCGATGACGAAAACTTCCGTGTGCAAAAGTTCGGTCCCTCAGGAGAATTCCTATTGATGTTTGGCGGGGGCGTGGACGAAACTGGCGGCGGAGACGTGTGCGTCGTGCACGAAATTTGCCGGAAAGGCACGGCGGGCACCGCTGACGGCCAGTTCGAATGGGCCTTTCGGGGCAGCTACATAGCGGTGGGGCCGGGTGGCGCGGTGTATGTCGGCGACCGAGCACGCGTGCAGGTGTTCGAACCATCCGGCGCATGGCGGGAAAACATCTCGCTGGCCGGGCTCTCTAGCGAAGGCCGTGTCACGGCGCTCGCGGTCGACGCGGCGGGGGATGTGTTCGTCGTCGACCAGGGAGTGGCCGGGGTGCGGGAGTTCGCGCCGAACGGCACGGAAAAGGCGCAGTTCGACGCGGGGAGCAACACGGTGCAGGCAATCGCGCTGGACCCGGCGGGCGATCTGTTCGTCGGCGATGCCAGTGGCGGTTTTCACGTGCTGAAGTACAGCCCCTCCGGGCGGGAGCTCGACAGCTTCGCCTCGCACACGCTGGTGGGCACGCTGGGGGGAATGGCGTTTTCAGAAAGCGCTGGCGCACCGGGCTCACTGTACGTCTCCGACGCGGAGCAGGATGACATATGGACATTGCCCGTGCCGGCGCCCGGCCCCGTGATCGAGGCCGGTAGCGAGTCCGCGTCCCCCGGTCCCCGGGGAGCGGCGAAGTTGGCGGCGACCGTCAACCCCGAGGGCGGCGAAACGACCTACACCTTTCAGTACGTCGACGAAGCTCATTTCAATGAAACTGGATATGCGAGCGCGTCGAGCACTCCGGCCGTGTCCGTCGGGTCGAGCTTTGAAGATCAGGCGGCCGGCGTGCGGTTGACGGGGCTGCTGCCGAGCAAGACCTATCACTATCGGATCGTCGCGACCAACTCGCTGGGCACCGCGACCGGCCCCGACCAGACATTTGAAACCTTCCCCATCGCGCGGGTCGAAGGGCCGTGGGTCGCGGATGTGGCGGCGACCAGCGCGACGCTCGCGGCGCGCGTCGACCCGCTGGGCTCGAGCACGGAATACCACCTGGAATGGGGGCCGAGCACCGCGTATGGGAGCGTGTTCAGCGGGAGTGTGGGTGAAGGTCTTGAATCCGTGCCGGTCGGGGGCTTTCACGTCCAGAGCCTCGAACCCGGCACCACCTACCACTACCGGCTGATCACGACCAGCAGCGAGGGCACGATCGTCGGCTCCGACCATGCCTTCACGACCCAGCTATCCGGCGAAGAGCTGACCCTGCCCGACGGCCGTGCCTGGGAACTCGTGTCCCCGGCGAAGAAGGGAGGCGCGCTCATCGAGCCCACGATCACGAGCTACCAGACGGTGGAGGCCGCGGCCGGCGGCGGCGCGATCGCATACGAAGCGAGCGACGCGATCGGCGAAAACCCGGTGGGTAAGGGCAACGTGACAGAGGTCCTGTCCGTACGCGGCCCCACGGGCTGGCGCTCGCAGGACATCTCAATGCCCAGCACCCTGCCGCCCGAAGGCGTCGCCGCCGAAGGCGGGGAAAATCAGAACTTCAGCATCTTCTCCTCGGATCTCTCGAAGGGGCTGATCGAACAGAAGGGTGTGGCGGTGCGGCCGCTGTCGCCGGAAGCTACCGAAAGGACGCCCTATATTCGCAACGAGTCCGCGTGTGAAGATCAGGCCCAGGGGTGTTACACGCCGCTGGTGACCCCGGCGAACGTGGAACCCCAGGGGCAGGCCTTTGGGGGCACCGCGCCCGGTCAGGGATCAAGCGCTGAGGTGAGCATCGCCGGGGCGACGCCCGACTTGAGTCACGTCGTCGTCAGCTCGTCGGCGCGATTGACGGAGAATGCGGTGTCCGGAGAACAAGCGGGAAGCCAGCCTCTGGCGAATCTGTACGAGTGGTACGCCGGCGGCCTGCAACTCGTGAACGTGCTCCCGGACGAAACGTCGCGGCCCGGGGCGGTGCTCGGCTACAGCACGGGTGGGGGTGGCTCGTCTGACGTCGTCGCGCACAGCATCTCCAACGATGGGCGGCGGATTGTATGGAGCTTTGGCCTGCAGCAACCAGGTCAAATTGAATTGTTTGTACGCGACATGGCGGAGAAGCGGACTCTGAAGCTCGGCGGGTCGAGCGCGAACTACCAGACGATGAGCAGCGACGGATCGCGCGTTTTCTATCGCGAAAACGGTGAACTTTATGAAGTGAACGTCGAGACCGGGGTTCAGGTCGATCTGACGGCGAGCCACGGCGCCGGCGAAGCGAACGCGGGTGTGCGGGACGCGGTGCTGGGTGCCAGCGAAGACGGCTCTTACATCTACTTTGTGGCCACCGGTGTACTCGCGAGCGGCGCGACCAGAGGCGCTGACAACCTCTATGTGATGCACGACGGTCCGGGGGGCTGGAGCGCCACGCACATCGCCACCCTGTCGAAGGAAGACGAACACAGCTGGTACGCTAATGGCAAGGTCACCGCCGGGTCGTGCTTCTGCAACGGAGTCGAACATAATAAGGTGAGCTCGCGGGTTTCCCCGAATGGTCGCTACGTCACCTTCATGTCCAGCGAACCGCTGACGGGCTATGACAACACCGACGCGGTCAGTGGCCAACCTGACGATGAGGTGTTCCTCTATGATGCCGTCGCGGGGCGCCTGACGTGTGTTTCCTGCAATCCGACCGGCGCCAGGCTGATCGGCGTACTCGACGGCAACCTGCCTCTGCTGGTGGATCCGTCGACGGCGTGGGGAGTGCCCGGTGAAAGCTCCGCCACGGACGGGCATTGGCTGGCGGGGATGCTGCCCACCTGGCAAATTGCCCTGAGCTCGAGGGGCAGCGCCTCGTACTATCAGCCTCGGTTCTTGTCCAACAACGGTCGCGTGTTCTTTGACAGCGCCGACTCGCTCGTCCCGCAGGCGACGGATGGGCTGATGAATGTGTACGAGTATGAGCCGGCCGGCGTGGGGAGCTGCTCGCTGGCGAGCTCGACGTACAGCGAAGCGGCCGGTGGGTGTGTGAGCCTGATCTCCTCCGGTACCTCGCGCGGCGAATCGTCGTTCTACGACGCGAGCGAAAATGGCGATGATGTCTACTTCATCACCTCGAGCAGGCTCGTATCGGAAGATGTCGACACCTCGTACGACGTGTATGACGCGCACGTCTGCTCGCCTGAAGCGCCCTGCTCGACCGCCCCCGTGTCCCCGCCGCCCTGCACCTCCGGCGATTCGTGCAAGGCGGCTCCCTCTCCGCAGCCGGCGATCTTCGGGGCGCCCGCGAGCGCGACGTTCAACGGAGCGGGCAATGTGAGTCCGGCTGGGCCGGCCACGAAGACGAGTGTCGCCCGATCGCTCACCTGCAAGAAGGGCTTGGTCGAGAAGCGCCACGAGTGTGTGCGCAAGCGCAAGCCCAAGCAGAAGCGCAGAGCCAGGAGAACCGCCAACCACAGGAGGGCAAAGCGATGAGGCGTCCGATTGCGTTGAGGCTGGGCCTCCCCATCCTGGTGGCGTTGGGTTTGCTGGGCGGGGCCTCGCGGGCCGGCGCAACCGAGCCGTGGTGGCACGTGAACACGGTGTACGCGCCCGCGCAGAAGAGCGGCGGCGAAGGCACCGTCGACGTCGAAGTCAGCAACCTCGGTGACGCGCGCACGCCGGGAACCTGGGTGGAACATCTCCAGGAAGCGCTTTTCAAAGACGAAACGCGTGGATTCGTCACCGTGGTGGAGACCCTGCCGGCGGGATTGACGGTATCGGGGGCGGAAACGCCGGTGCAGGTGGACACAGGAGGCGAAGAGACGACGAATCATTCGAACGAGCGCGAACTGCAGGAAGACCTGGAACTCTTCGGACGCGCCGGGCTCGAAGTGCCGAAACCCTGCACGATTTCGGGGCAGACGGTCAGCTGTTTGTATGGCATGCCCGTGCGGCCGTACGGGCGTATCATGCTGGCGATCAACGTCGTTGCCACCGCCGGCGCGGCTGCGGGCATGAACGAAGTCCGCGTCTCCGGGGGAGGTGCCGCACCGGTGACCTCACGACGGATGATCTCACCGGATGGGGGCGTGCCGACCTACGGCGTGGAAAACTATGAAGTCACACCCGAAGAAGAAGGCGGCGTGGTCGATACCCAGGCCGGCTCGCACCCCTTCCAGCTGACGACGACCCTCGCACTCGACACGCAGACGGTGCGGTCGCTCAGGACGGGCGCGGGCAAAGACATTGGCGAAGGGAAGATTGTGCCGGAAGTGCAGCCGCTGGCGCTGACGAAGGACCTGCGTTTCAACCTGCCGGCGGGCTTGATCGGCGATCCCGTCCCGATACCACAGTGCAGTTTGGGTGTGTTCACACAGGAAACGCTCCAGTCGGAGCAGCTTCCGGGGGCGCAATCGTGCCCGCCCGACACTGTTGTGGGTGTCTCGACTCCAATCGTGACAAGCATCCACAACAACTTGTACATGCCGTATGTGTTCTCCGTGCCCCTCTACAATCTGGAACCGGCGCCGGGCGAGCCGGCCCGGTTCGGTTTTCAGACGCCGGCGGGACCGGTGATTCTCGATACGTCGGTGCGCACGGGCGGGGATTACGGAGTGACGGTGACGGTGCCGAACATCGTGAACTACCCGTTCATGGGCAATCAGGTGACGTTCTGGGGTGTCCCTTCCGACCCTCGCCACGATGGCGCGCGCGGCAAGGCGTGCCTTGAAGACTATCTGCCGGACGTATACGGCGAAGGAGAAGAAAAGCCGTGTCCGGTGACTGAAAAGCCGCAGCCGTTCCTGATCATGCCGACGTCGTGCACGGGCCCCTTGCATACGACGGTGGAAGCCGACTCGTGGTCGACACCGGGGGCGTTCACCTCGCCCCAGGAATACACGTTCCAAACGGGACAGGGCGGCATTGGCGAACCATATGGCCTGGATGGGTGCAACCGGTTGAGCTTCGAACCGTCGATCAGGGTTGCGCCCGACGGGCAGCAGGGGAGTACCCCGACGGGATTGACGGTAGGTGTGCACGTCCCCCAGCAGGCGAGCCTGAGCCCGACCGGGTTGGCCGACTCGACCGTGAGGGACACGACGGTTGCGCTGCCCTCGGGTGTGGGGCTCAACCCGGCCGGCGCGGATGGGCTGGCGGCCTGCGGTATGGGCGAAATCGCCCTGGAAAGTCCGGCTGAACAGACGTGTCCGGAATCGGCGAAGGTGGCTACGGTGGAAATCCATTCGCCGTTGCTGCCCAACCCGCTCGTCGGCGCGGTGTATCTGGCGACGCAGAACGCCAACCCGTTCGGTTCGCTCGTGGCCCTTTACATCGTCGCGAGGGACCCGGTGTCCGGGGTGTTGGTGAAGCTGGCGGGCGAAGTCCAGCCTGACCCCGTGACGGGACAGCTCGTCGCGACGTTCAAGAACACGCCGCAGTTGCCGTTCGAAGATTTGAGCCTGCATTTCTTTGGCGGCTCGCGGGCGCCGCTGGGCACGCCGTCGCTGTGCGGTGGGTATACGACTACGGCGTCGATCGCGCCGTGGTCGGGCAACCAACCGGTGAGTGCGTCGTCGGAATTCGATATCACGAGTGGCCCGAACGGTGCGCCGTGTGCGAGCCCGTTGCCGTTCGTGCCGTCGTTGACGGCCGGCACAACGAGTATCCAAGCGGGCGGGTTCAGCCCCTTCACGATGACGATGAGCCGCGAAGACGGCAACCAGAACCTGCAATCGATCCTGCTGCACATGCCCCCCGGCCTGCTGGGCACGCTCTCAAGCGTAAAGCTCTGCGGCGAACCGCAGGCCGACGAGGGCACGTGCGGCCCCGAAAGCCTGATCGGCGAAACAACGGTCTCAGTCGGCTTGGGCGGCAACCCCTACACCGTGACCGGCGGGAAGGTCTACATCACCGGCCCCTACAACGGCGCCCCATACGGCCTGTCGATCATCAACCCCGCCAAGGCGGGGCCATTCGACCTCGGTGAGGTGATCGTCCGTGCGAAGATCGAAGTCGATCCGACCACGGCGGCGCTGACAATCACGACCGACCAGTCGGGGCCGTATGCGATCCCACACATTCTCGACGGGATCCCGCTGCAGATCAAGCACGTCAATGTTGACATCAACCGGGCGAACTTCACGTTCAACCCAACCAACTGCGACAAGCTTGCGATCACGGGCACGCTCGGCAGCAGCGAAGGCTCCAGCTCGGCGCTGTCGGTGCCCTTTCAAGCGACCAATTGCGCGACCCTCGCGTTCAAGCCGAAACTCGCGGCGAGCTCCTCGGGTAAGACGTCGCGGTTGGACGGCGCGAGCCTCGGCGTGAAGCTCACTTACCCCGCGGGCCCCTACGACGCGAACATCGCGCGCGTGAAAGTCGAACTGCCGAAGGCGCTGCCCTCGCGGCTGCCGACGCTGCAGAAAGCGTGCCTCGCCGCGACGTTCGAAGCGAATCCCGCGAACTGCCCATCCGCGTCGATCATCGGCCACGCAACCGCGACGACGCCAGTCCTCCCAGTCTCGCTGACCGGGCCGGCGTACTTCGTCTCCCACGGCGGCGAAGCGTTCCCGAGCCTGATCGTCGTGTTGCAGGGCTACGGCGCGACCGTCGATCTGGTCGGCTCGACGTTCATCAGCAAAGCGGGGGTCACGAGCAGCACCTTCAAGACGATCCCCGACGTCCCCGTCGGCACGTTCGAACTGACGCTACCCCAGGGCCCCTACTCCGCGCTCACCACCGACGGGAACCTTTGCCAGACCAAAGGCCTCGCAATGCCCACCGAATTCGTCGGCCAAAACGGCGCCGAAATCCACACCAGCACCAAGATCGCGGTCGTCGGCTGCCCGAAGCACAAGCAGGCGGCGAAGAAGCAGGCGCGCCATCGGCGCAAGACGGCGGGGCACCGCAAGCCCAAGCCGTGAGACACGCGTCGTAGGGCGACCGGGCAGGGGGTAGGGGCGCACGG
This sequence comes from uncultured Solirubrobacterales bacterium, assembly GCA_963764915.1. Taxonomy (GTDB): domain Bacteria; phylum Actinomycetota; class Thermoleophilia; order Solirubrobacterales; family Solirubrobacteraceae; genus Palsa-744. The sequence continues at coordinate 145,013 of CAVXUO010000003.1, forward strand.
CTACGCCGCCGTGGCACTACCCTCCTGCCCATGCCCAAGCGTCTTTTGATTCTCGGCTCGACCGGCTCGATCGGCACGCAGGCGCTCGACATCGTGGCTCGCGGCGAGGCGTTCGAGCTGGTCGGCCTCTCCGCCGAGCGTTCCTGGGAGGCACTACTCGAGCAGGCCCTCGCCCACGGCGTGGAGCGGATCGCGCTGGTCGACCCCGACGCCGCCGCGCGCGCGGCCGAGACGTGGACCGGGGGGGAGGTGCTGGGTGGCGCCGAGGGGCTCGTGCGGCTGGTGGTCGAGTCCGGCGCCGACCTGGTGCTCAACGCGCTCGTCGGCTCCGCCGGCCTCGGGCCCACGGTGGCGACGCTGGGCGAGGGAATCGACCTCGCGCTCGCCAACAAGGAGTCGCTGGTCGTCGGCGGCGAGCTCGTGACCGCGCTCGCGGAAGCGACCGGTGCGCAGATCGTCCCGGTCGACTCCGAGCACACCGCCCTGCACCAGCTGCTTTCCGGCCAGCCCCCGGGCGCCGTGGAGCGGCTGACGATCACCGCCTCCGGCGGGCCGTTCCGCGGCTACACGCGCGCGCAACTTCAGGAGGTGACGGTCGCGCAGGCGCTGACCCACCCGACCTGGGAGATGGGGAGCATGAACACGATCGGCTCGGCCACGCTGATGAACAAGGGCCTGGAGCTGATGGAGGCCCACCATCTGTTCGGCACGCCGTACGAGCGGATCGACGTGGTCATCCACCCGCAGTCCCTGATCCACGGGCTGATCCAGCTGGCCGATGGCGCGATGCTCGCGCACATCGGCCCGCGCGACATGCGCGTTGCGATCTCCTACGCGCTGCACGGCGGCGAAAGCGTGGACCTCCCGATCGCGCCGCTCGACCTCGTGCAGGTCGGCGAGCTGACGTTCGAAGCGGTCGATCTCGACGCGTTTCCCTGTCTCGGGCTTGCGCGCGAGGCGGCTCTCGCGGGCGGCACCGCGCCGTGTGTGCTGAACGCCGCCAACGAGGTCGCCGTCCACGCCTTCGTCAACGGAGGGCTGCCCTTCACCTGCATCCCGGCCGTGATCGAGGCGACGCTGGAGCGACTCCCCGCGGCGCCTGTGCGTGCCTTCGAGTCGCTCTACGAAGCCGACCGCGAGGCCCGCGTCCTCGCCGCGGAGGCGGTCGCCGCGCTGGCTTGAAGGGCCGACGCGGACTTCCCGCGTCGCGGACTATGTGGCGGCGCATGGTCGGCTGGGTTGATTGTGGGGGTGGTATTGATCATGGGTCCCTGTTCAAATCGCGAGGGCCCTTTGAAGCCGGAGGTATGTGCGACCGGGCTCGAGTGTGGGGTATTGACAACCGTGCGATGGTGGTGTACGGTCTTCGTTGTCATGGTCATCCCCCTAGGGTGGTCGACAAACATAGGATCCGGTTGGGTCACCGCGTCGTGTGGTTGACTTCAAGCGCTCGCAGGGTACGTAGGTTGGTAGAGGGATCGGATCGCAACGGATGAGGGAGTTGGGTTAAACGTGGTTTCGAGTGGGAGATACGTAGTGGGGATGTGCGCATCCCGTTTGAGAGCTGATGCTAGATGCGCCAGCTTGGCGCTGTCGCATCTCTCTCTCTCTCTCTCTCTCTTGTCCTAGTCCGCAGGGGGCTGGGACCTCTCATCTTCGGGTCCTAACGGGCCCCGCAATGTCCCCCGCGTGGGGTGGCCACAGCTCGTGCTCCGGGGGGTTGTCGTGAGCCCTGTGCGTGGCAGTGGTGCGCGTGGCCACGGCGTGGCGGGGGCGCCCGGGCGGGCCGGGCGTGCTCGTTTGACCCGTGAGCCCGAGTCGGCGTTGGCGCGTGCGCGTTTGAGTGATGTGACGTTGCCGCGTACGCGGGTGGGGGGGATCCAGCGCTCGCGACTGCTGGCCGGTGCGGTCGCCACGATCGACGAGTTGGGTTATCCCCGGGCGACAGTCGGACGTATCACTGCGCGTGCGCGTGTTTCGCGGCGCACCTTCTACCAGATGTTTGCGAATCGCGATGAGTGTTTCGCGGCGGTGCTGGAGGAGGTGGCCGCCACGGTCGGTGGGGAGCTTGCGGCGGCGGGTCTGGAGGGGTTGGCGTGGCGCGAGCGGGTCCGCGTGGGCGCGTGGACGCTCCTCGTGTTCTTCGACCGGGAGCCAGCGTTGGCGCGGGTGTGTGTGGTGCAGGCGTTGCGGGCGGGCCCGCTGGTGCTGGAGCATCGCGAGACGGTGCTCGCGCGGCTTGCGGCGGTGGTCGACGAGGGTCGCCGGGAAGGCACTCGCGGGGAGGGTTGCACGCCGCTGACCGCTGAGGGTCTGGTTGGAGCGGCGTACGCGATCCTTTATGCGCGACTCTCTCACCGCGACGGTGAGTCGCTGGCTGGCTTGCTGGGCGAGTTGACGGCGATGATCGTGCTGCCCTACCTCGGCCCCGCTGTGGCGCGCCGCGCGCGGATCCTGCCGGCGCCCGTCGCGGCGGTGGCGACCCCGGAGGTGCACGCCGCTGCTCCGCGGAGTGCGCGTGACCCGCTTGCGGATGTGAATCTGCGCTTGACCCACCGGACGGCCAGGGTGCTGGAGGGCATCGCCGAGCTGAACGGGCGCGGCGCGGATCCCAGCAACCGCGAGGTCGCCACTTTCGCGGGGATCACCGACCCCGGGCAGATCTCGAAGTTGCTGCGCCGCCTGGAGCGTCTCGGGCTGTTGGTCAACACCGGAGCCGGACACGCCAAAGGTGAGCCCAACGCGTGGGTGCTCACCGACAAGGGCCGGCAGATCACTCACAGCATTCGCATGCACGCCCGCGACCGGCATGAGGCTGCGTGATGCCCAGCCCCAATCTTCGCATTCCAGTCTTGCAGGGCCGGCCGGCTGCCTCCGGTTGGCTTGTCAAATTCACGTGTGCTGCGCTGAGCGCCGGCACGTTCGACTCCCCAAAGGAGAGATAACCGATGTCCTCAGCTATACGCAGACGGATGCACTTGAGTCCCGCGACCGTGATCGCCTCGCTTGCGTTGGTGTTCGCAATGACTGGCGGAGCTTATGCCGCGAGCAAATACGTGATCACCTCGACCAAACAGATCAAGCCGAGCGTGCTCGCCTTGTTGAAAAAAAGCGCTAACGGTAAGCCCGGGGCGAATGGCGCCCAGGGTCCAGGCGGCGGGCAGGGACCAGCCGGCGCGCAGGGACCAGGTGGTGCGCAGGGCCCTAAGAGGCTGTCTCAATACCTCTCGGGGGAGGGCTTGGGCGTTGGGGGGCGAACCTTTTTAGGGTGACATAACCCTGGTGAGGGAGGTGCTCTATGGCGGGCTCGGTTTGGCGGGTGCGGGACGAGCTATGGGAGGCGGTCGAGCCGTTGCTCCCGGAGTGTCCGCCGGACCCGCGTGGCGGGCGTCCGCGTGTAGATGATCGTGTGTGCTTCAACGCGATCGTGTTCGTGTTGTTCACGGGGATCGCGTGGCGGCATCTTCCAGCGGAGATGGGCTGCTCGCCGGCGACCGCGCACCGCAGGCTGGCCGCCTGGCAGGCCGCCGGTGTGTGGGAGCGGCTGCATCGCGAGCTGCTGCGACGGTTGAATGCCGCGGGCAGGATCGACTGGTCCACTGCGGTGGTTGATGGCAGCCATATTCGTGCGCTTTTGGGGGGCTCCACACCGGCCCCTCGCCGGTTGACCGTGCCCGCGCAGGCTCCAAGCATCATCTGATCACCGACTCTGGCGGGATCCCGCTCGCGATCACCCTCACCGGAGGCAACCGCAACGACGTGACCCAGCTACTGCCGCTCGTCGACGGCGTTGGTCCCGTCACCGGCAAGCCCGGACGTCCCCGCAGGCGTGCCGAGCGGGTGCTCGCTGACCGGGGCTATGACCACGACAAGTACCGTCGCGAACTCTGGAAACGCGGTGTGAAGCCCGTGATCGCCAGGCGCAGCACCAAGCACGGCTCGGGGCTCGGCAAGGAACGCTGGGTCGTAGAGCGCACCTTCGCCTGGTTGCACAACCTACGCCGGCTGAGGATCCGTTACGAGCGCGATCCCGGCCTGCACATGGCGTTCATGCTGCTCGGCTGCGCCGTGGTCTGCCAGCGCAAACTCACAGACGCCTGAGTCAATCCTCGTCTTCTCCGTCGTCGTCGAAGTTGCGTCGCCCGTACTGGTCGGGGATCGAACCCCAGCCCCAGATCGCGACCGGCCGCTCGGGCACGATCCCGTACTCCTCCAAGGGATCGCCCTTGTCCGGCTCGACCGTGCAGCGGTGCTGCCAGCTATCGCCGAGATCGAAGACGTACTCGAACTCCTCACCCGGCTTGACCTCTTTTGCGACCTTCAGCTTGGCATGGTCGAGCCAGACCATTTCGGGCGCGAACGAGTCGTCCGGATAGCCAATCAGCCGGCCATCACCCAGCTCAAAGTTGTGCAGATGCGAGAGATCCCACCGCGCGAACGCCGCATCGATCGCCTCCGCGAACTGCTCAAACGAATGCGACGGACCGACCAGAAAGATCCGCCCAGGTGTGGGGTCGCACGCGACCCCACACCCGCCGAGCAAGTCCACCCTGATCCGAAGCCACGTCCGCGCCACCGCCCAAACAGCCTACGGAGGTTATGAGACAGCTTCTAAGGGGGAACCGGGTCCGCAGGGGCCTGAAGGTAAGCAGGGTGAACGGGGCCCCAAAGGCGAAAACGGTACAACTGGCTTCACTGAAACCCTTCCTGCCGAACAGACCGAGACGGGCACCTTGACGGTCTCCCAGAACGGCGGGGCGGTGATGATCGGTCAGGTGTCCTTCACAATCCCGCTGCACACAGAACTGGCGGCGAGCAACGTTCACCTTGTCAACGCCGCGTCTCATCTCGCGGAATGTCCCGGCACCGCCAACGCGCCGACTGCCGAACCGGGCAACCTCTGCATATACGAGGGGTCCATGTCGGGTCTTAAGGAAAATGGGAGCACCGAGGGCGACGGATCTCCCCCTTCTGCAGAAATCTTTCCTCCTGCCGACGGCCCCGTGTTACTTGGTGGCACAGATGGTGCTGGTACCACCGGAGCCGGCGTCCTCTTCCTCGGCGAAGAAGCGGAAGGACTCCGCACCTTTTTCGGATCCTGGGCGGTGACCGCCGAAGCTGAATAGCCCAACCACCTGAGCGTGAGTGTGCCCGAGTCCCTTTGCGAGGCGGCAGTCCCGCACCGGGGGCTTGGGCGCTCACAACCACCACCACCACAAGCATCACTACCGCACGAACTGGATGACGACGACATGCGCCACGCCATAGAGAAAGGCTTGACAGTGAACCCTACCGAGCGAAGCACACAGATCTCGTCCCGCCGGACCGGCGTCTTCGCCGCGCTCCGTGGTGTCTTTGGCGGGCGTGGGAGCGGTGCGTCTGCGCTCGGCATGCGGCTCGGCCTGGTCGCGGGCTGTGCGCTGCTCGCTGTTGGGCTGCTGCTTCCCGGTGGCGCCGACGCGGCCTTCACCCGTCCGTTTGTGGGTCAGATCACCACGACGCCCAGCGGCCCCTTTCAAGGGCCCAACAGTGTCGCCGTCGATGCCGAAGACAACCTCTGGGTCAGCGACAGTTTTCCTCCACCGGCGGGCAACGGGCCTCCGTATGCCCTGTTTGAGTTCGGTAAGACCGGGATCTACGAGAAGACGCTTAGTATCACCGGCCTGGAACGCGAAGTAGAATCGCTCAAGCTCTTTACCATGCCCCAGAGTCTCGCGATCAATCAGGCGACCGGCTCGTTTTACATTACGGGCAATAACACCGCGCAAGACTCCAGCGGATTTGTCGAAGTGTTTGATGAAGGCGGTATCTTTTCTACGGGATGGGGCCCGCTTCAAAATGCGCAACACGTTGCGGTGGACAACTCGACGGGGCCAACGGCCGGAACTGTATATGTTGCGACGAAGGCGGATTCTGCTGCGATCCTCAAGTTCAACGCTGAAGGGAAACCTGAAAGCTTTGGCGAAGCGGGTAAGCAATCCTACGTCTCCGGCAACGAGATCATCGGCAAGCCTGACGAAATATTCGAACCATCTCAGACGCATCTCGATGTTACCGTCGACTCTCACGGTGACATCTACACGGTCAACGATGGGGCGCCAGGAGATACGGCGTATGCCCCCGAGATCGACGAGTACAACCCCGCTGGGCTCTTCATTCGGGCGTTCACCGGCACAGAAACCCCCGGTCTCGGCGAACAGCACAACCTGGGTGGTTTCGGCGGCACGCTTAGTGGTGTCGCTATCGATCCGGTCAGCGGGGATGTGCTCGTTTCCGTCTCGGTCACCGTAGACGAACATGAAGAGGGCGCGATCGACGAGTTCGACTCCACCGGGAAGTTCCTCAGCCAGATCACGCAGACCTCCGCCGGCAAGCCTCTGCGTCATCCCGCGGACGTGAGCGTCAACTCCGAAGGCGATCTTTACGTCGTCGATGATGGTCTGACCGCCGGCATCACCACCGAAACGAACGGTGTGCGTGAACACGCCGTCGACATGTGGGGTACGGGCCGTTTCGATCCAAGCGTGAAGCTCGGTGAAGCGTCCGAAGCAAAACGCGAAAGCGCCGTGCTGAACGGCTCTGTCGATCCCGAAGGCCTCAACCTCTCGGACTGTCATTTCGAGTATGTCAGCGAAGCCGCTTACCAGGAAGACGGGTTTGCAGATCTCAGCAGCGGCGGTAGCGCTCCTTGCACGCCGTCCGTGCCCGTCGATTCCGAATATCATGCTGTTCACGCGACGATCACCCAACATGTCACGTCCGGTACGACGTATCGTTACCGCCTCGTGGCGAGCACTAGCGGTGCCCTTGGCGGCACCGCTGAAAGCAACGTTCTCGGGTTCACCGCGCTCGCCGCTCCCCGCGTCGACTCGACCACCGTCACGGATGTATCTTCGGAGTTCGCGGAGTTGCAGGCGCAGATCTCCCCGTTGGGGGCAGGCACCGCTTACCATTTCGAATATCTCACACAAGCGGTGTTTGAAGCGAACGGGGAATCGTTCGCTGGTCCCGATCCCGCGATCAGCGTTCCCGTTCCCGATGGCGAACTGGGGCCCGGCGGTCCCACCGGTGGCGCCTCGGAAAGCGTGGTCCGCCAAATCGGCGGCCTCGCGCCGGGAACGGTCTATCGCTTCCGGGTGCTGGCCGGCAACGAGATCGGCAGCACGCCCGGTGAAGCGGGGACCTTCACGACGCTGCCCGAGCCCGTCCAGGGATTGCCCGATAATCGCGCGTATGAACTCGTCACCCCGCCGAACAAGGAAAGCGCCGGTGACATGTTCGGTGTCAAGGAACCCGAATTCCAGAAGTTCGTGAATTCAGACGTTGGTTATGCGTCGGAAACGGGCGATCAGTTCTTTCTCGAAACAAACTCTGCGTTTGGCAGTTCCCCTGCGGCGGGTCACAACGCATACGTTTTCAGTCGTGATCCCAAGCACGGCACGTGGGATTCCACATCGCTCACCGACCCGGGAATGGGCGTGCAGAGCCTTCTGGTTGGCGCCTTCGATCCCTTCGATCTCTCGCGGGTTGGTCTTGATGACAGCGTTGGCTCGCAGGCGGGTGCTTCGGGTACCGTAGGTACGAGCCTTGTCGGTCCTCCCGGTGGCGCCTACGAAGTCCTCCACCAGGACGCCCCCACGCAGGGTGGTAGCAATGACGTGGAAGAAACCAGGATCGTCGGTGGCTCGCGCGACCTCGATCATGTCGTCCTGGTCAGCAAGAACCACAAGCTTGTCAAGGCGGCTGAAGGTCAGGATGAAGGTAGCGATGCGCTTTATGAATACTCCAATGGAGTACTGTCGCTCGTCAACTTCAGTTCGAAGGGCGCCTTGTTGAAGTGCGGTGCGGTCCTCGGCGCGTCACTACCAAGTGTAGGCGGAGGGCTGGCCCATAATGCCGTTTCCGCCGACGGCTCTCGTGTCCTTTTCACTGCTCCCGACCCTGAAGCCCAGAACGACGGCGTGGGTTGTTGGAACGGAGTTGATGCTGGTGTTGACACTCCCCAGCTCTACCAGCGTGCCGCCGGGGCCACGATAGAAGTCTCTGCTGCCGCTCCTGGTGCCCCCGAAGCCACTCGTCACTTGGCGATCTTCGTCGGCGCTTCCGAAGATGGTTCGAAGGTGTTCTTTATCAGCCAAGGCGAGCTGACCGCGGATGATGCGGGCATCCACGATCCCGAGCTGTATGAGTGGGAAGCGCAAGGCACGGGCACCTGTGGTGGATCCAGCCCTGCTTATAACCCGACCTCCAAGGGATGCCTGATCCGCGTCTCCCGCGGCGAATCGGGTCAAACCGAAGGTGGAGTGAGTCACGTGCCGGCGGTCTCGGCCGAGGGCTCGGCCGTTTACTTTCTCGCCAACGGCGTTCTTGCCGCCAACTCGGGCGCCGACGGCGCTCGTGCCAAACTCGGAGACTGCGGGTTAGAGACCGGGTCTTGCAACCTTTACCGTTACGACACGCTCAGCGGCGCCACCTCTTATATTGCTACGGTCGAAGGCACTGACTACCCCAACGGGCTTAGCGGTCCCTGGTGGAACACGGCGGAGGGGCCCCAAACATCATCGTTAGGGCAGGATGTCGCCCTCGCGCCGACTGCCAACTGGTACGCGACTCCCGATGGCAATTATCTGCTTTTCGTCAGTCGACGTGGGCTCACGGGTTACGACAACGAGGAAGCTTCTGGGTCCGAGCCTGGGCATGAGTGCCCGAAGATAGAAGTGGAATCAATCGGAAACTCGGCCGGTGACTGCGATGAGGTCTATCGTTACGATGCCGGTAGTGGTGGCAGTCTTGCGTGCCTCTCGTGTGATCCCAGTGGCGCTGCGCCGGTTTCCAATGCCTTTTTCGGTCACTCCGCCGGGCTTGAAGGGGTGCCGAGTGCTGGACCCGTTCGCGCGATGTCTGACGACGGCTCGTACGCTTTCTTTGACACGGCCGACCCGCTCGTCCCTCAGGACGGCAACGGTAAGCTCGACGTGTATGAGTGGCACGAGGGGAAGGTGTCGCTGATCAGTTCCGGTCAGGATTCCGCGAACTCGTTTTTTCTCGGTGCGAGCCCTGATGGCTCGAACGTGTTTTTTGGTACGCATGCGCGGTTGGTTCCGCAGGACACCGACAGCAGCGGTGATGTCTACGATGCGCGTATCTGCACGGAATCGGATCCGTGTATCGCGCCGCCGGCGGGTGAAACGGCGCAGTGTGAAGGCGGTACGTGTCAGAACCCGCCGGTGGAACCGATCGATCAGACCCCGACGTCCCTGGCGTTTGCCGGCGCCGGTGACCTCGTGAGCGGACTGGGGACGCCGGTCGCGCCCAAGAAAGCGGTGATGAAGAAGGCGACCGCCAAGTGCCGGAAGGGGCTTGTCAAGAAGCGCGGCAAGTGCGTGCCGGTCAAGCGGAAGTCAAAGAAAGCCAAGGCAAAGAGACCCGGCAACGAGCGGAGGGCCAAGTAGATGTCCGTCAAGACGATTACCCTGACCGTTGCTGTCCTCGCCGCGCTCATGTTCGCTGCGTCCTCTGCGCTGGCGGACGAAGCCGCTCCGCAATGGACGGTGACATCAGTATCGCTGCCGACGAATTTCAAGCCCGGTAGCGAAGGTAAAGCGGGTGAAGATTCCTACAAGGTGAGCGTCACGAACACGGGTGGCGGCTCGAGCGACGGTACGCCGGTCACGATCACCGACGAATTGCCGCCGGGGCTCAGCCTCGACCCGAGCGGCGCGTCCGGTCGTGACCAGCTCGCCTTCGTAGACGGCCTGCCTCCCGAAGCGGGTTTTGCATGTGTGTTGCGTACGTGTACGTTCACGGGTACGGTCGTGCCCGATCAGACGCTGTTGTTGACGTTCCCCGTGGACGTCTCCGCGCAAGCGCAGGCCCTGTCGCCTCTGGCGAACGTGGTTCGTGTCGCGGGTGGCGGCGCACCGTCGGTGTCGGTGTCGACGCCGACGGCGATCTCCTCGACGCCGGCGGGGTTCGGCATCGCGCCGGGCGGCGCCACGACCGCGCTTTCCTCAAATCAGGCCGGTGCTCACCCCGATCTGACGAACACGATCGCGTTCACCACGACCAACCCACAGAACGCCCAGGCCGAAGACTTCAAGAATGTCGCGTTCGATCTGCCGCCCGGCTTCGCGGGCGATCTCGTCGACACCCCAAGTTGCCAGTCCGCGGTGTTTCTCACTGGAGAATGCCCTGTCGGCACGCAGGTCGGGGTGACGACCGTCACGCTCACCGGGATCCTCAACACGACGTTTACGCGGCCGGTGTACAACCTCTCGCCGAACCCCGGGGAAGTGGCCAAGATCGGCTTCATACCTGGGCAGAAAATCCCGATCGAGGCCGGCATCTCCGTCCGGCCCGGCGATTACGGCCTGCGCACCGTGTTCGCCGACCTCCCCGAGTCGCTGTTGGAGATCAACAATGTATCGCTGACGATCTGGGGAGTGCCGGCGTCCCCCGTGCACGATCCGCTGCGCTGGCATGTACTCGAACAGGGCGTGCGCGGGGGCGAATTGGGCGGTTTCGGTGCGTCCTCGGATGCCGCCCTGGCGCCGTTTTTCTCCAATCCGACATCGTGTGGGTCGGAACCGTTGCATGCGGAATTCAGCGTGACGTCGTATGAGCATCCCGACAGCGATATTCATGAACGGATGGGTTTCGGTCCGATCGTCGGCTGTGATCGCGTGACGATGACGCCGTCGGTGACGGCTGAAGTGACGTCCGATAAGGCGTATTCGGCGACCGGGTTGGATGTCGATACGAAGATCCCGCAGACGTATGAAAACGCCGACGGGCTCGCGACCTCGACGTTGAAGAAGGAGGTCGTGACGCTCCCGGAAGGGATGACGGTCAACCCCTCCGCGGGCGCTGGCCTGGGGGCGTGCACCGAAGCGCAGTACACCGAAGAAGGCACGCAGTACGTCGCGGGCAGAGGGTGCCCCAACGAATCGCGGCTGGCGAGCGTGGAAATAGTCACGCCGTCGCTCTCAGAACACGTCAAGGGATCGCTGTTCCTCGCCGAACCCGCACCGTTCGGCGAAGCGGGCAAGAACCCCTTCGGCTCGCTGCTGGCCGTGTATCTGATCGCACGGATCCCCGATCGCGGGGTGCTCGTGAAGTCCCCCGGGAGAGTCGAACCGAACCTGCAGACCGGCCAGCTCGTGACGACGTTCGACGATCTCCCGCCGCTGCCGTTCAGCCTCGCGACGTTCAGCTTCAACGCGGGCGCGAACGCGCCGATCGTGACCCCACCGGCGTGCGGCAGCTATACGGTCAAAGCGGAACTGACGCCGTACTCGAGCACCGAAGGCGCACCGCTGACGCCGCTGGTCCCGCCGTTCTCGATCTCGAGCGGTGTCAACGGCGGCGCGTGCCCCACGGGCGGCATCCCACCGTTCGCGCCGGGTATCGTCGCGGGTACCCTGAACAACGCGGCCGGCTCCTACAGCCCACTCGACGTGCGCATCACCCGCAACGACGGCGAACAGGAGATCACAGGCTTCGCTCAGCAGTTCCCGCTCGGCCTGACCGCGAACCTCACAGGCGTTCCGTTCTGCTCCGAAGCGCAGATCGCGCTCGTGCGGACCAAGACCGGCGCTGAAGAGCAAGCCAACCCGGCATGCCCGGCGGCGAGCGAAATCGGACACACGATCGCCGACGCCGGTGTCGGGCCGATCCTCGCGCAGGCCCCCGGCAAGATCTACATGGCCGGCCCCTACGAAGGCGCTCCATTCTCCGCCGTCGCGATCACCTCCGCGGACGTCGGCCCGTTCGATTTGGGGACCGTCGTCGTGCATCTGCCCCTGCAGATCAACCCGCTGACCGCCGCCGTCAGCATCCCCGCGGGCACCGCCGACCAGATCCCGCACATCATCAAAGGCATCGTGATCCACGTCCGCGACGTCCACGTCTACATCGACAGGCCGAACTTCACGCTGAACCCGACCAGTTGCAACCCGCAGACATTCACCGCGACCGTGATCGGAGGAGGCGCGGACCCCACCAATTCAGCAGACGAGGATCCGGTCACGGTTACCAACCACTTTCAGGCCGCGAACTGCCAAAACCTTAAATTCGCCCCCAAATTCGCCGTTTCCACGTCGGGAAAAACAAGCAGAGCGAACGGAGCGAGCCTCACCGCCAAGCTGACCTACCCCACAGGAGCGCTCGGACAGGACGCGAACATCAAGCAGGTCAGGGTCGAACTCCCCAAACAGCTCCCCTCCCGCCTACCGACGCTGCAGAAAGCCTGCACCGCCGCACAGTTCGACACCAACCCAGCCGGGTGCCCGGCCGCGTCGATCATCGGGCACGCCAAAGCGATCACCCCGATCCTCCCCGTCCCACTCGAAGGCCCCGCCTACTTCGTATCCCATGGTGGCGAAGGATGGCCAAGCCTGGTCGTCGTGCTCCAGGGCTACGGCGTCACGATCGACCTCGTCGGTACGACCTTCATCAGCAAAGCCGGGGTTACCAGCAGCACGTTCAAGACCGTCCCGGACCAGCCGGTCACGAGCTTTGAACTGACGCTCCCCGAGGGCCCCTACAGCGCACTCACAGCTCTCGGGAACCTCTGCACGAGCAAGAAGCTCACGATGCCGACCGAACTCGACGCCCAGAACGGTGCACAGATCAAGCAGAACACCAAGATCGCGGTCACCGACTGCCCGAAGCAGACCCACCAGCGCAAGAAGCGCCACCGTAAGATCAAGCGCACACGGAAGACAAAGGGATGACGTCCCATTCGCCGGCAGCGGCCGAATAAAGGAGTATGGCCCTACATCGGTCGCCTTCTCAAACAGCTCCCGTCCCGGGGCCAAGCCAGGTTGTCACGGACCCGACAACCCGGTATGATCTTGGTATGACCAGGGTCGCGAAGATCACCGTCTCCCTGCCGGAGGAACAGGTTGAGCGGGTACGCGAAGCCGTCGCCCGCGGCGACGCCGCCAGCGTGTCCGGCTATGTCTCCGCGGCCCTCACCGGGGCCCTTGCGAAATCCGCCCCCGAGACGGAGAAGGATGAGAGCGCCCTCGCTGAGCTCGTCGCGGAACTGATCGCCGAGCACGGTGAGCCAAGCGCCGAGGCCTATGCTTGGGCGGATAAAGTCCTCAGCCACACTGAAGATTGAGAGGTTTCACGCTTGATACCGGCGCGCTGATCGCGCTCGAGCGCGGAGAGGAGCGCATCGACGCATTGCTCGCCCGGACGCTCGCGATGCCCGATGCGGCGATTCACATCCCGGCAGGGGTGTTGGCGCAGGCCTTTCGCGGCGGCTCGCGTCAGGCGCGGCTGGCGCGACTGCTGAAGCACCCTCAGACCAATGTTGTTCCCCTCGATGCCATCGTCGCGCAGGTCGTGGGTATCTTGCTCGGCGCTCGTGGTGCGGACGACGTGGTCGACGCAAGCGTCGTCGTCTGTGCCCGCCGGTATCGCCAGCCCGTGGTGACCGGCGATCCACAGGATCTGCGCCGCCTCGACTCTCAACTTGCGTTGGAGGCCGTCTGAGCGCGGGGAGGCGCGTGATCGACCGCCGCCGCCTGCCACACTGAGGCACATGAGCTGGGTACTCACGATCCTCGGCATCTCCGCGCTCGTCATCCTGCACGAGGCGGGCCACTTCACCGTGGCCAAGCTTGTAGGGATGCGCGTGGAGCGCTTCTCGCTGTTCTTCCCGCCGAAGCTCGTGGGCATCCGCAGAGGCGAGACGGAGTACATGATCGGGGCGATCCCCGCCGGGGGGTTCGTGAAGATCACCGGCATGGCCCCCGAGGAGCTCAAGAAGATGGATCTTCGCGTTGCGGTGCGCGCTTACTACATGCAGCCGCCGTGGAAGCGCATCGTGGTGATCCTCGCCGGCCCCGGCGTCAACCTGCTGATCGCCTTCCTGCTGTTCTGGGCGATCCTCTTCTCCGGAAGCCTCGCCGGCATCGCCACGCTCGAAAACCTCAACCCCTCGATCCACACGCGCGTCCCCAGCACCACCGTGGCGGCGATCGAGAAGAAAGAGCCTGCGTATGGGACCCTCAGGCTCGGCGATCGGATCCTCGCGATCGACGGACGGCACGTGAACGAGACATCCGCGATCAAGGCGATCGGCTCCCACCGCTGTGCGGGCACTCCGCACGAAGGCTGTCGCGCGGTGACGCCGGTGCAGCTCACCGTCAGGCGCGCGGGTCGCACGGTGACGCTCTCGACCTACCCCCGCTACAGCGCCGCCTTGCACCGCATGCTAATCGGCTTCGATTTCGGCGCCACCCCCAAGCGCTACGGGCCGTTCGCGGCCGCCGCCACGGCGCTCGGCGAGATGTGGGGGATCACCGCGCACACGCTCACCAACATCGGCCACGCCTTCACCAGCGCGAAGGTGCGCCATGAATTCAGCAGCATCGTCGGGATCACGGTCGCCACGCAGGAAGCCGTTACCGCCGGGGCCGGCTACGCGCTCGTGATCATCGGCTTCGTCTCGCTGGCACTGGCGATCGTCAATCTCTTCCCGTTCCTGCCGCTCGACGGCGGCCACGTGCTGTGGTCGCTCGCCGAGAAGGTCCGCGGGCGGCGCGTCTCGCTCGCCGCGATGTGGCGCTTCAGCTCGGTCGGGATCGTGCTGCTAGCTTTTCTGGTTATCAACGGACTCAGCAATGACATCACACGACTGGGCGGATGAGCGGCCCCACGACGAGCACAACCGGACGCACGCCCGATAGCGAGAGCTTCTCGGCTGCGCACGCCACGACGATCGTCGAGGCGTTCGAGCTCACCAGCTCACGCCTGGCCGATCGCGTGGCAATCCGCACCAAGGGCGACGAGCAGACGCTCACCTGGGCGCAGTGGCACCGGCGTGTGCGCGACCTCGCCGGGGGGCTTCACCGCCTGGGGCTGCGGCGCGGGCAGACGCTCGCGATCATGCTCTCCAACCGCCCCGAGTTTCACATCGTCGACCTCGCCGCGGTCACGCTCGGCGCGACGCCCTTCTCGATCTACCAGACCTACGCCGCCAACCAGATCGAGTACGTCGTCGCCGACGCCGACGCCCACATCGCCGTGGTCGAGCGCCAGTACCTCGAGCGGTTCCTGGAGGCCCGCGACAACCTGCCCCAGCTGGAACGCGTGATCGTTCTCGATCACCCCGACGAAGAGTCCCTCTCCGACGGCGTGCTCACGCTCGACGAGGTCGAGGCATTCGGGCGCGACCCGCAGACACAGGCCGCCGTCGAGGAGGCCGCGGCGCGGGTCGAGCCGGAGGATGTGCTGACGTTGATCTACACCTCCGGCACCACGGGGCCGCCGAAGGGCGTGCAGCTCTCCCACCGCAACCTGCTCTCCGCCGTGCGGGGGATCGAGCTGATGGTGAAGTTCCCCGAGGAATCCCGCGTGGTCTCCTGGCTGCCCGCCGCGCACATCGCCGAGCGGGGCGCCCACCACTACCTGCCGATCGTCTACGGGCTGCAGATCTCCACCTGCCCGGACCCCCGCCAGGTGCTCTCCTACCTGCCCGAGGTGCGCCCTCACTGGTTCTTCGCCGTGCCCCGCATCTGGGAGAAGCTGAAGGCGGGCCTGGAGACGATGATCGCCGGCCAGCCCGATGAGCAGCGCGCCCAGACCGAGCGCGCGCTCGCCGCCGCGGTCGAGAAGGTGCGCCTGGAGCAGCGCGGCGAGCCGGTGCCGGCGGAGCTCGCGGCCGAGGTCGCCGCCGCCGACGAGCAGATCTTCGCCGGCCTGCGCAAGATGCTCGGTTTCGACGAGGTACGCGCCGTCAACGTCGGCGCCGCCCCCACGCCGATCGAGGTGCTCGAGTTCTTCCACGCGATCGGCATCCCGGTGTCGGAGCTGTGGGGGATGTCGGAGACGTGCGGCGCCGGCTGCGTGAACCCGCCGGAGCGGATCAAGCTCGGCACCGTCGGGCCGCCCGCCCCGGGCGTCGAGATCTCGCTCGCCGAGGATGGCGAGGTGCTGGTGCGCGGGGAGATGGTGATGCTCGGCTATCGCGGCGACCCGCAGAAGACGGCCGAGACGATCGACCCCGACGGCTGGCTGCACACCGGCGACATCGGCGAGCTCGACGAGGACGGCTACCTGCGGATCGTCGACCGCAAGAAGGAGCTGATCATCAACGCCGCCGGCAAGAACATGTCGCCCGCCAACATCGAGGCCGCGATCAAGAGCGTCTCGCCGCTGATCGGCCAGGCCTGCGCGATCGGCGACCGCCGCTCCTACAACACCGCGCTGATCGTGCTCGACGCCGACTTCGCCCCAATGTGGGCCGCCCAGCACGGCCTCGAGGGCCGCACCTTGGAGCAGCTCGCCGGCGAGCCCGCGGTGCGCGCCGCCGTGCAGGAGGCGATCGACGCCGCCAATGCGCGTCTCGCGCGTGTGGAGCAGATCAAGAAGTTCACGATCGTCCCCGGCGACTGGCTGCCGGGCGAGGACGAGCTCACGCCCACGATGAAGCTCAAGCGCAAGCCGATCTCGGAGAAGTACGCCGCCGAGATCGAGGCGATGTACGCGTAGCACCCGGCATCTCAAACGGTTGTATTTGCCCAGTCGAAGCGGGATACTGCGGCGCCCGCGCCGTTGTCCATAAGCGAGGCAGCGGCGAGGTCCCCTAAAGAGCAGGAAGCGGACGTTTCCCGCATACGTGGCGGGGATGGACGCCTCATTCATATAGCAACGGTCCCGGCAGCGCCGGGGCGGAAGGAGATAAAAACATTATGTTCAAACTACGCGTGATCCTATTTGCGCTGCTGACGACGATCGGCCTACTCGCGACGAGTGCCGTCGCGTCGGCGGCGACCGGCCCGGTGTGGCACGTCAACGGCGTCAAACTGGCGACCAACGAAACCAGATTAATCAGAGGCGAAAACTTCTCCGGCAGCTTAGTCAAGCTGAAAGCCACCATCAAAGAAAAAGCAGCGACGATCTTTTGCGGCGTCGCCAAAATGGAAGGCAAGCTGATCGGCGGCAACCCCGGTAAAGATGAAGAGACGATCGAATACAGCTCGTGTGCGCTCGAAGGCTCCACCGGCTGTGAAGTGACCCTGGCACGGACCAAATCATCGACTGAACTCGGCTATGAAACGGGCACGACGCAGATCGTCGACGTGTACGATGCGGCGGGCGCGTTTACGACGGTCACGATTGCCAAAAAAGGCACCGAAACGTGCTCCTTTACGTTAAGCCCGACCGAAGTAAAATTGGCCAAAGAAGACAAATACGATGTCGCGTCTGTGGACACCCACCAGGAAGTCGAAGCTACATCCGGCTTATACATGTGCATCGAACCGGCGCTCACATCGGCCGAAATCGGCAATAAATCTGTCGCCATCGGCATGGAAATCGGTGGTCAGACGGCGACCTTCACCGCAGATTTATTATTCCGGACGTTGACTGAAGAATTAAAATTCGGGGCTTACAAAGAATAGGCTGGGGCCCACAAAGAATAGGCTCATAGCGGCGTCGCCGGGGTTGGCCCCCGGCGACCGCCATTCCCCACGTAGGCCCGCACGCACGCACCCGCACGCACCCGCATCTACTTCGTCGCCCACTCGGCGGCGCACACCTTGTCTTTGGCTGGGGGCGAGCAGGTCCTCCCCCAGAGTTCGATACGAGGGTGTCAGTCGCCCGCGGCACTGGGCGCGCGCACGCACACCCAGCTCTTGACGAGCGGCCCGGCGCGCTCGGGCAGCGCCGGACCGAACAGGGCTTCCATCTCCCCGCGACGCAGCAGCTGGATCTCCTCCCACTCGCCGGCGGCGCCCAGCCGCCAGTAGGGGCGGCGCAGGGGGGGGGCAGCCAGTGCGCGAATGGCAGCAGCGCGTGCGGCTCGAGCGGGAACGACCACGCCGGGGTCTGTACATACCAGCCCCTGCCCACGCGCCGCAGCTCGGCGGCGAACGCCTCACGGCGCTTGGGTGGGACGTGCTCGATCACGCTGTTGCAGTACACGAGGTCGAACTCTCCGTCGGCGAACGGCAGCCCCTCGGCTGCGTCGGCCTGTACGAACGGGCCGGGGTAGCCCTGGCTGGGCGCGATGTCCACGCCCGTGATGTCGAGCCCGGGCTCCAGCCCCCTGAGGCCGATTCGCCCGCAGCCCACGTCCAGCACGCGACCCCCGGGCGGTAGGCCGGTCAGCTTGAAGAAGCGCTCGTGCCGCCGGCGGCGCGCGCGGGCGGCGTAGGGGGAGGCGATCCGCGCCAGCGGCCCGCGCGAGGTGGGGTAGACCTCGGAAGGGGCTCGCGTCATCGTAGAATCACCGTACACATGGCTTCGGAGCGACAGATCACTGTAGGAGGCGTCCCGATCGGCGGCGGCGCCCCGGTCGTCGTGCAGACGATGACCAAGACCGAGACCGCCAACCTCGCGGCCACGATGAACCAGATCCTGACGGTCGCCGAGGCCGGCGCCGACATCGTGCGCGTCGCCGTGCCCCGCGAGCAGGACGTCGAGGCGCTGAAGATCATCGTCGAGCGCTCGCCGATCCCCGTGATCGCCGACATCCACTTCAACCACACGCTCGCGCTGAAGGCGATCGAGGCCGGCGCCCACTGCGTGCGGATCAACCCCGGCAACATCGGCGGCCCCCAGAAGGTGGGGGAGGTCGTGGCGCTCGCCCGCGAGCGTGGCGTGCCGCTGCGCGTCGGTGTCAACTCCGGCTCGCTGCCTCGCCATCTGCGCCAGCTCGAGTATGACAACCCGATCGAGGCGCTCGTCACGGCGGCGCTGGAGACCGTCGCGTTGATGGAGAGCCTCGACTTCTTCGACTTCAAGGTCTCGATGAAGTCGACCTCGGTGCCCAACACGATTGCGTCCAACCGCCTGCTCGCGGAGAAGATCCCCTACCCGTTGCACCTCGGCGTGACCGAGGCCGGCACCAAGTGGTCGGGCTCGCTGAAGTCCGCCGTCGGGCTCGGCACGCTGCTGGCCGACGGGGTGGGCGACACGATCCGCATCTCGCTCTCCACGTTCCACGCCGAGGAGGAGGTGAAGGTCGCCTGGGAGATCCTCAAGGCGCTGAAGCTGCGTCAGCGAGGCCCCGACCTGATCGCGTGCCCCACCTGCGGACGCCTGCAGTTCGACATGGACTCCGTCGTCGCCGAGGTCGAGCGGCGCCTGGAAGCGTACGAGGACCCGATCGAGGTCTCGGTGCTCGGCTGTGCGGTCAACGGCATCGGCGAGGCCCGTCACGCCGACTTCGGGATCACCGGGGCCAAAGACATGGGGATGATCTACTCCAAGGGCGAGCCTTTGAAGAAGGTTCCCACCGAGCAGCTCGTGGACGAGCTGTTCAAAGAGATCGACCGCTACTACGCAGCCGGCAAGACGGTGCAGCGCGACGAGGCCGCCGCCGCCGAGGCGCGCGAGTGGCTCGCGGCGAACGAGGATGCCACCGCGATGACGCCCGAGAAACTTGCGGCTCTGGAGGCAGCCGCCGCCGAGAACGACGAGGCGGCCGACGCGGTGCTGGAGTCAATGCTCACCCCGGCTGTGGGGAACGGCGGCTCAAGCGTTCCGACCCCACTCGACGAGACCGTCTCGCCCGTCGCCGGTCGGCGCTTCTCACGCAGTTGAGTATTCCGCGCGGCGCATGCTGGATATATAAAGCTGTTCAGTGGGGCGCATGCGCCCCACTGCCGCCGGCGCATGCGCCGGCGGATGGGACGTGCATGCACGTCCCATAGGACGGGCCGCATGCGGCCCGTCACCAACCGGCGCATGCGCCGGTTGGACCACACTCAGCTTTGAGAAAGCATGCGTGATTGGGCGCTCACCCGACGGCGGCGAACCGCTCCGCGACCTTCGACCAGTCCACGACGTTCCACCACGCGTCGAGGTAGTCGGGGCGACGGTTCTGGTACTTGAGGTAGTAGGCGTGCTCCCACACGTCCACGCCCAGCAGCGGTGTCTTGCCGTTTGAGATCGGGTTGTCCTGGTTGGCCGAGCCGACGACCGCTAGTCCCGAGCCGTCATGCACCAGCCACGACCAGCCCGAGCCGAACTGGTTGATACCGGTTTCCTTCAGCTTCGCCTGAAAGTCCGCGAACGAGCCGAACGCCGAGTCGATCGCCTGCGCCAGCGCCCCCTCGGGCGTGCCGCCGCCGCCAGCACTCATGCTCGCCCAGAACAGCGTGTGGTTGTAGTGCCCGCCGCCGTTGTTTTTGACCGGGCCCTTCTTCTCGCCGAGGCTGTCGAGATTCTCGAGGACCTCCTCGACCGGCTTGTCGGCCCACTCGGTGTCCTCGAGCGCGGCGTTGGCCTTGTCCACGTACGCCTGATGGTGCTTGTCGTGATGGATTTCCATCGTCAGCTTGTCGATGTGCGGCTCCAGCGCGTCATACGCGTAGGGGAGCGGCGGAACTGTGTAGGCCATCGGGAGCTCCTTGTCTGGTTCTCGTGGGTCGCTCGATTGAAGATTGTCGATCGCCCGCTGTTCTATCAGAGGCTGCCCGCTTGCCGGCGCCACGAATCGTGAAATCGAGACGGCCCGTAGGATGTGACCGCGATGACGTCCGCGATGAGACCCAGGGTATGCCACTGATGACCCGCCTCTCCGAGTACCTGCTGCCCACCGAGAAGGAGGCCCCGGCCGACGCCGAGGCGATCTCGCACAAGCTGATGGTGCGCGCCGGGCTGGTGCGCCAGATGGGGGCCGGCATGTGGACGTGGCTGCCGGCCGGGTGGCGGGTGCACCAGCGCGTGGTGGGGATCATCCGCGAGGAGATGGACGCGATCGGCACGCAGGAGATGTTGATGCCGGTGCTGCAGCCGGCCGAGCCGTGGCGCAAGACCGGGCGCATCAAGATCGAGGAGCTGTTCAAGCTCACCGACCGCAAGGGCTCGGAGCTCGTGCTCGCGATGACCCATGAGGAGGCCGTCACCTTTCACATCGCCCACCTCGTGCGCTCCTACCGCGACCTGCCGCTCGCCGTGTATCACTTCCAGGTCAAGGAGCGCGACGAGCCTCGCCCCCGCGCCGGGGTGCTGCGCACGCGCGAGTTCGTGATGAAGGACGCCTACACCTTCGATCGCGACGCCGCCGGGTTGGATGTGAGCTACGACCGGCAGGTGGGCGCCTACGACCGCATCATGGAGCGCACCGGCCTGCGCTTCTACCGCGTGGAGGGCGACGTCGGGATGATGGGCGGCAGCGGCGCGCACGAGTACATGGCGCCGTGCGCCGCCGGCGAGGATGAGGTCGTGCTCGCCGACTCGGGGTACGCGGCCAACGCCGAGGTCGTCCGCGCGCAGCTCGGCAAAGAGGAGCTGCGCGAGGGCGAGGAGGTCAACGGGGAGCCGATCCGGTTGGAGACGGCGATCGAGATCGCCAACATCTTCAAGCTCGGGACCCGCTACTCCGAGCCGCTCGGGGCGCGCTACCTCGACGAGCACGGCAAGGAGCACGCGATCTGGATGGGCTGCTACGGGATCGGCCCGGCGCGGATCGTCGCCGCCGCGGTCGAGCAGTACGCCGACGAGCACGGCATCTCCTGGCCTCGCGCGCTCGCGCCGTTCGCTGTGCACCTGGTGGCGCTCGGCAAGCCCGGCACGCCCGAGCGCGATGCCGCCGACGGGGTATACGAGACACTGCGCGGCGGTGGGGTGGAGGTGCTCTACGACGACCGCGACCTCGGCGCGGGGGAGAAGTTCGCCGACGCCGAGCTGCTCGGCTGTCCGCTGCGGCTCACCGTCGGGCGCCGAACGCTTGAGTCGGGCGAGATCGAGGTGCAGTTGCGCCGCGGCCGCCAAAGCGCGCCCGGCCTGCCCCTGGGGGCTGAGCCGGAGGCGCTGCTGCGGGCGGTGGACGAGCTGTGCCAGGCGCTCCCCTAGAGAGCCGGGCGGGGACTGCGGCATGGCCAACGGCACATCCGGAGCTCACGCGGGTGAGAGTGGGCGCCGCGCCCCTCTGACCGTCCGTCGCCTGGTCGGCCTCGACCGCTCCGGCCCACCGCCGCTCGAGACCGCCGCCGGGCAGCCGCTGCGGCCGTGGACCGTGCCGAACGCGATCGGCTTCGTGCGGCTGGCGCTGATCCCGGTGTTCCTGGTGGTGGCGCTCTCGACGACGGACGGCACCGGCGCGCTGCCCGCCGCGCTGTTCGCCGTGATCGGCTGGGGGGACTATGCCGATGGGATCGCGGCGCGCGTCACCGGCCAGTACAGCCGCCTGGGGGCGCTGATGGATCCCCTCACCGACCGTCTGCTGGCGATCTCCGGGGTGGTCGTGTGCTGGCACTTCACGTTGCTGCCCCGCTGGGCGCTGGCGGTGCTGGTGGCGCGCGAGCTGGCGATGCTCGTGCTCGGCCGCTACGGGCTCTCGCGCGGCTTGGAGCTGCGCATCAACTGGCCGGGACGCCTCTCGGTGGCGCCGCTGATGGGCGGCTTCTTCTTCGCGATGGTCGGCCTCGAAGGGCTCGGCGCGATCCTGCTGTACGTCGGCCTCGCCCTGGCGCTCGCCGCCACGGGGCTGTACGTGCGCGACGGTGCAAGGCAGCTGCGGCGCAAGCCCTCAACCTCAGCTTGACGCTTCGGCTATAGTGGCCGATATACCTGTTGAAACAGCCGCGATAACCGCGCGAGAGGAGCACAGAGAACCCGCTATGGATACGTTTCCCGACCTAGGTGCCCTCTCGGACGCCGAGCTGAAGAGCTTGATCGGAGAGCTGACCGACGAGGAGACCGAGATCTCCTACCGGCGGCGCATCCTGCACGGCAAGATCGACATCCTGCGCGCGGAGCTGGTCAACCGTCTGCAGCGCAAGCATGACAACGGCGAGCAGCTGATCACCGGCGCGGACGTCGAGCAGCTCACCGAGATCCTCGCCCGGCGTCAGCTGCCCGAGCCCCAGAGCGACGCCTGAGGGAGCCGGCGCAATGGCGACGCTCTGCCCCGAGTGCGGCTTCGCCAACGGCGAGGGTGCCAACTTCTGCCAGCGCTGTGGCGCCTCGCTGCGCGCCGAGATCGGCGAGGGGGCGGGCGACTCGGTCACCGCCACCTACCGTATCGACGAGAGCGGCGAGCTGGTACCGGTCGAGCTCGAGGATGTCACCGCGCGCGGGCCGGCGCTGGTGGTGAGAGCGGGCGGGGGTCGCGTCGGCGAGAGCTTCCCGATCGAGGGTGAGCGCATGAGCATCGGCCGTCGCCCCGACAGCGCGGTGTTCCTCGACGACATCACGGTCTCGCGCGACCATGCGCTGCTGATCCGCCGGGGCGACGATTGGCACCTGGATGATTGCGGTTCGCTGAACGGCAGCTACGTCAACCGTGAGCGCATCGAGTCGCACCGCCTCGAGGACGGCGACGAGCTGCAGATCGGCAAGTACAAGCTCAGCTACCACGCACGCTGATGTCAATTCCACCGACAACCTTCCCCACCAATTCGCACGCGATCGGCGCGGTGTGAGGCCGATGGCGAGCACCACGACCAGCGCTTCTGCCGCTGCAACCGCCGCCGAGACAGCCACGCCAGGAGGGGGCAGGGAGGTGGCGTCACACCAGAAGCCGTACACGATCGGCGCGGTGTGCAAGGCGCTGGCACAGGAGTTCCCCGACATCTCGATCTCCAAGATCCGCTACCTGGAGGACCAGAAGCTGCTCAACCCGCGCCGCACCCCGGGTGGCTACCGCCTGTACAGCCAGGGCGACGTGGCGCGGTTGCGCACGATCCTGCGGATGCAGCGCGACGAGTTCCTGCCGTTGCGGGTGATCCGCCAGGAGTTGGCCGCGGGCCGCAGCGGCGAGGCGCCGGCGCCCGGACTGGACGGCGACCCCACGCTCCCAGCCCATGCGAGCGGGCGTGGGGTCGGCGGGCATCCATTTACTCCGCGCGTGCGGCGCGCGAGTATCAGCGTGCGCGAGGAGAGCGGCGCGCTGTACTCCCTGGAGGAAGTGCTGGAGGAGACGCAGGCGGACGCGAAGCTGGTGCGCGAGCTCGAGGAGTACGGAGTCGTCAAAGGCGAGCAGCGCGGGGGGCAGCGCTACTACGACGAAACCGAGCGCGAGATCATCGGCGCCGTGTCCGAGCTGGCGCGCTACGGCGTGGGGGGGCGCAACCTGCGCGTGTTCCGCACCTCGGCCGACCGCGAGGCGGGCCTGCTGCAGCAGATCCTCGCCCCAGCCCTGCGCTCGCGCAACCCTCAGCGGCGCAAGGAGGCGCTGGAGGCGCTCGAGAACCTCGCGGCGGTCACCTCGCATCTGCGGCATCTGCTGCTGGTGCGCGACCTGCGCAAGATCGCCAACTAATGGCCCATCAACGAGTTTCCAGGACGAACCACTAGCGGTGCCCACCACTGCGCGCACCCGCACGGTGGCCGCCCCCGCCGGCGAGGTGTGGGAGCTGATCGCCGACCCCGCCCACCTGCCGCGGTGGTGGCCACGGGTCACACGTGTCGAGGACGTCGAGCGGGATGCGTTCACGAAGGTGTACGCCAGCCGCAACGGCCGGCTGGTGCGCGCCGATTTCCACATGGAGGCTGACGAGCGGGCGCTGACACTGCGCTGGGAGCAGCAGGTGCAGGACACCCCCTTCGCGCGCGTGCTGTCGGCGGCCCGCACGGAGCTGCGGCTGGAGCCCGCCGGTACGGACACGAAGGTGACGATCGAGCTGCGCCAGAAGCTGCGGGGGATCTTCGCCAACCTGGGGGCCAGCCGCGTGCGCGGCGCCGCGGGCAAGGTGCTCGACGAGGCACTCGACGGGCTGGAGCGGATCTTTGGCTGACGACGCTCCAACGATGCGGTGGTGGGGGTGGGGCGATCCGAACCGGACGCCGGCGGTGGGCCCCACGACGCTGCGACTGCTGGAGGAGACGGTGGGGAGCTCGCTGCGAGCACGCCCGCCGGTGGCGCTGGCGCGCGTGCAGCTGCCGGCGACGCGGCTCCCCGAGGGTGCCCGTGCACAGCTGCAGACGCTGCTCGGCGGGCACGCCGTGCGCGACGATCACGCCGAACGCGTAGTGCACGCCGCCGGCAAGGGCTACCCCGACCTTGTGCGCCTGCGTGCCGGCGAGCTTCCGGAGGCGCCCGACGCGGTGCTGTACCCGAGCAGCGCCGAGCAGTTGGGAGCGGTGATGGCGCTGTGCGCGAAGCACTCGATCGCGGTGGTGCCATTCGGGGGTGGCACGAGCGTGGTGGGAGGCGTGGCGCCGCTGCGCGGAGCACACGCCGCGGTCGTGGCGCTCGAGATGCGCGACCTCGCCGAGCTGATCAACATCGACGCCGAGTCGCGGTTGGCGACCGCCCAGGCGGGCATGCGCGTGCCCGCGCTCGAGCGGCGCCTCGCGGCGCGCGGCCTGACGCTCGGGCACTTCCCGCAGTCATTCGAGTACGTCTCGCTGGGCGGCTGTGCGGCCAGCGGCGGTGCCGGGCAGGCATCCACCGGGTACGGGCGCTTCGAGGAGATGGTGGTCGGCATCCGCCTGAGCGCACCCGCGGGCGCGCTCGCCCTGCCGGCGTGGCCGGCGAGCGCGGCGGGGCCGGATCTGCGCAAGCTGGTGGTCGGCTCGGAGGGCACGCTGGGAGTCATCAGCGAGCTCGATCTGCGCGTGCGCCCGGCGCCGCGGGAGCGCTACTACGAGGGCGTGTTCTTCGCGGACTTTCCCTCGGGTGTGAGCGCGCTGCGGACGCTCGCGCAGGAGCACGCGGCGCCTGCGGTGACGCGGCTGTCCGACGAGGCGGAGACGCGTATGTCGCTCGCCCAGGCGCAGGCGGCGGCAGGCGGGGCGGGGAGCGGGGAGGAGGGGGCACACCAGAGCATCCGCGGCGCGCTGCAGGCTCGGGCGAGGAGCCGCTTCGGCAGGGCGTACCTGCGCGCGCGCGGCTACGGCGAGGGGTGCTTGACGATCCTCGGCTTCGAGGGCACCCCGGAGGAGGTGGAGCGAGCCCGCGAGCACACGCACGCGGTGGTGCGCAGCCACGGCGGCCTGCCGGTGGGACGCTCGCCCGGCGAGGCGTGGCGCAGGCAGCGCTTCGCCGCACCGTACCTGCGCGACGAGCTGCTCACGCACGGGGTGATGGTCGAGACGTTGGAGACCGCCACGAGGTGGTCGAACGTGCGGCGGCTGCACCGCGAGACGCGCGCGGCGATCGAGCAGCAGCTGCGCGCCCAGGGCAGCGACGGCGTGGCGATGTGCCACGTCTCGCACCTCTACGAGACCGGCGCCTCGCTGTACTTCACGCTGCTGGCGCGACAGCGCGAGGGCGCGGAGATCGAGCAGTGGCAGGCGGTGAAGCGCGCGGCGGGCGACGCGATCGCGCGCCACGGCGGCACGATCACCCACCACCACGGCGTCGGACGCGACCACCTCCCGTGGATGCAGCACGAGCTGGGCGCGCAGGGGGTCGAGGCCCTGCGCGCGCTCAAGCGTCAGCTGGACCCGGCGGGGATCATGAACCCGGGGAAGCTGTTGCCGTGAGCGGCATCAGGGATCGTCCGCGCGGCTGAGCTCTCTCCCGAGCGTTTTGCACGCGGGCCTCCGTGCCCGCGTACCGCGCGGGTGGTTGTCCGATTGAAGAGGGGCCCGGCTCGCCGGCCTGCGGCCGGCTGCGCCACCCTCTAGCCCAGCTTGAACGACCCGCTCAGCACGATCGGGCCGGGCTGCTTGGGCTTTTCTTCATGCTCTTCGGTGAGGATGATCGTGGCGTAGTGGGCCGCGTTGCGGGGTAGCGCCTGGGCTGCTTTGAGAGTGCCCTTGGCGCTCACGGTGGTGCCCCCGCCGAGGAAGTAGGCGTCGGTCGGTGTGTTGTACAGCCAGGCCGCGTAGTGGAAGCCGTTGGTCGGCGGGAGGTGTTCGGCGGCGAGGATGAAGGCGTGTTCGTTGCCCTCGGCGATCACCTCGACCAGCCCCAGCGCCTTGCTCGTGGTGTCGGGAGGATCGAGCGGCAGCGTCGCGGTGATCCGAGGTTCGCTTGCGGATTTCCCGGATTTGGTGGATTTGGCGGGTGTGCTCGAGGTGGTGCCCGGGCCGGAGGAGGTCGTGGTCGTCGCGGACCCGCCCGCTTCGCCCGAGGCGCCCGGCGCCGTGGAGGACGTGGCGGAGCTGGGAGAGGAGCCCCCGCCGAATCCCACGATCAGCGCGACGGCGACCACCACGACGACGGCCAGCCCACCCAGCAGGATCGCGCCGCCCCGCCGCGAGCTGGGGGCCCGCGTCTCCTGCGACGCGGGCGCCACACTCCCCTCGGCCGCCTCATTTTTCGCGATCGGCGTCTCCGGGGCGGCTGGTGCGGGTCCGGCGGGGATCGCGGGCAGCTCAACGCTTGCAAGCGGGTCGAGCTGGTCCGCGAGCGCCTGCGCCCAGGCGCGCGCGGCGGCCGAGCTCTGCAGGTATGCGACGGCGGCCGACTGCTCCGTCGGCGAGGCCTGCCCAAGCAGATACTCGCCGACCTGCTCGCGCTGCGCGGTATTCAGCCCGCGCGCCTGGCGCGGGGCGAGCAGTGCGAGCGCGGCGTGCGCGCGGTCGTGCACCGCGTGCTCCTCGATCTCGAGCAGGGCGGCAATCTCGCGGTAGCCCTTGTGCTGCCCCAGCAGTAGGGCGAGCGTCGCGCGCAGGTCGGGGGGGAGCTCTTGCAGTGTCATCGGTTGGTCGCGGAAGCCCTCGGCGGCGGCCGAGTATGACGCGTCCTGCCACGCTGCGGCAGAGCTCGCGATGCTCCCTCCACCCGTGTAGGCTATCGTGGCGCCGCGATGGAGACCCCGTATAGGGGTCCGCCAAGTAAGATCTGACGGTCCGGTGCGGCCGCTTCGCGGCGGTCTGCGCCACCCGCGATGCTCGCCGTGCGGGTGGGTGGGCATTGATCAAATCTGCGCTCGCGTGCGTCGCATCCCATCCCCGAATCGACCACCCCGATCCCGCCATCTCTTTCTTGACGAACCCCGCCGAGCAGATCAACGAGGTGCTGCAGGGATTCGACCGCCTCTACGGTCTGGAGCTGCTGGAGGTGTCCGGCGAGGAGGTGCGCGCCCGCGTGCAGGTGCGCGATGAGCTCAGGCAGCCGTACGGCTTGGTGCACGGGGGTGTGTACGCCTCGCTGGCGGAGTCGATGACCTCGCTGGCAACCGCGGTGGCGGTGTTCCCGGAGGGCTCCGCGGCGATGGGCCTGTCGAACAGCACGAACTTCCTGCGCCCGATCACCGCGGGCACGGTGCACGCGCACGGCACGCGCCTGCACAGGGGCCGCACCACGTGGGTGTGGGATGTGCGTTTCAGCGACGACGCGGGCAAGCTGTGCGCGGTGACGCGCATGACGATCGCCGTGCGCCCACTGCCGAACACGCCGCCTCCATCATCTGAGGGCGCCTGAGGGTTCGACCTCCGCCGGCGCAATCGCCGGTTGCTGGGAGGGCAGCGGCTGTTCGCCGTAGCCGGTGTTGGGCAGCGGTGGAGCGAGCGGCGCCCCGGGGAGACTGAGGGAATTGATCCTCACCATCGCTTCGGCGGCGGCACGCGCGAGCACCGGCCGATTCGCGTAGAGGTCGACCACCACGCTGCCGGTCGCCAGCGCCAGCGCCTTGCCGTCGAGTGCCGAGTGGCCGTGGATGCCCCTGATCAGCACCGTGCTCTGCGCGGCGTTGCCCCCGGGCAGGAAGCTGTTGTCGGGCGAGGTGACGATCTGCAGGGGAGTCACGCACACGGTCTCGCCGCCGACGAGGCAGTTGCCGTACTGGATTTCGTAGGCGCCGCTGGGGTCGCGTCCCACGTTGGTGATCGGCAGCCCCTGGAATGTGCTCCCCAGCCAGTACACCGGGAAGTCTTCCTGTATCACCAGCGACTCCAGCGCACTCGGCGGGGTTGGCTGGTCCTGGATGGTGTCGGCGCAGGCGCCCACCCCGAGGGCGCCGAGCAGGAGCAGCGCAAGCGCCGCGACGGGGCGGGCGCGCGGGGTCATCGGTACCAGTTCGTGATCGGCATGCGCCGGTCGCGGCCGAAGGCGCGAGTGGTGATCTTGATCCCAGGGGGCGCCTGGCGGCGCTTGTACTCGGCGAGATCCACGAGGCGAATCGTGCGGTCCACCTCCCCGGCGGGCAGCCCTTCGGCGATCAGCTGCTCGCGGCCGTGGTCGAGCTCGATGTAGCCGTGCAGGATCCGGTCGAGCAGCTCGTACGGGGGCAGCGAATCCTCGTCGCGCTGGTTCTCGCGCAGCTCCGCGGATGGGGCGCGGGCGATGATCGATGGGGGGATCGGCGCCGCGACGCGCCCGCTCCGCTTGCCGACCGAAGCCGGGAGACACGCGCCTGCGGCGCTGGTCGATTCGGGGATGCGAGCGCAGCGAATGTCCCCCTGATCGGTGCCCGTTGCGGCCGGCGACTGCGGCTGTGAGCCGGCCGCGGAGTTGCGCCATTCGCACAGCCGGTAGACGAGTGTCTTGGATACATCCTTGATCACGGCGAAGCCGCCGGCGAGGTCGCCGTAGAGGGTGGTGTAGCCGACCGACATCTCCGACTTGTTGCCCGTGGTCAGCACCAGCCAGCCGAACTTGTTGGAGAGCGCCATCAGCAGGTTGCCACGGATCCGGGCCTGCAGGTTCTCCTCTGTGAGGTCGGCCTGCGTGCCGGCGAGCTCGGTGCGCAGAGTCGTCGTGTAAGCGTCCATCGGCGCGGCGATCGGCAGCTCGTGGACGCGTGCCCCGAGTGCGCGAGCCAGCGCGCGGGCGTCGTCCTGGGTCGCCGCGGATGAATAGGGGGAGGGCATGATCGCCACGCTCACCCGCTCGGCTCCGAGCGCGTCCACGGCGAGGCAGCCGACCAGGGCGGAGTCGATTCCACCGGAGAGGCCGAGCACCACGCGGGAGAAGCCGTTCTTCCGAACGTAGTCGCGTAGGCCGAGGCACAGCGCGGCGTAGATCTCGGCCTCCGGTGGGGCGATTGGCGCCGGCAGCGCTCGCGCTGCCGTGGGGGCCGAGGATGCGGCGAGATCGAGCTCGCACACCAGCATGTCCTCCTCGAACTGCGCGGCGCGAGCGATCGTCGCGCCGGTCGGGTCGAGCACGAAGGAGTGCCCGTCGAAGACGAGCTCATCCTGGCCACCGACAAGCCCGCAGAAGGCGATGTGGGTGTGACATTCGCGGGCGCGCTGCGCAAACAGATGCTCGCGCTCGAGCCCCTTGCCGACGTGGTAGGGGGAGGCGGAGATGTTGAGGATCAGCCGGGCGCCCGCGGCGGCCTCTTCGAGGACGGGATCCCCACCCACCCCGGGCCGCCACAGGTCCTCGCACACCGTCAACCCGATGGGCCGGCCGTCGACCTCGATCACCGCGCCGGTGTGTCCGGCCGCGAAGTAGCGCTGCTCGTCGAAGACACCGTAGTTGGGGAGGTGCACCTTGCGATAGATCGAGCGCACGTCGCGGTCGGCTAGCACCGCCGCGGCGTTGTACACGCACGGCGTCTGCGGTGTGCCCACGAACTCCTCGTTCTCCTGCTCGACCGTCGCCGCCGCGGCCTGCGCTCGGTTCTGGGCCCCCTCTGCGTCTCTCGCCCCAACCGCATCCCGTATCCACTCCGGGTACCCCACCACGGCGACGATGCCCTCGACATCGGCCGCCAGCTCCCGCAGCGCGATGGCGGTGTCCTGCAGAAAGTGCTTGCGCAGCAGCAGATCCTCG
Source organism: uncultured Solirubrobacterales bacterium (assembly GCA_963764915.1). Classification (GTDB taxonomy): domain Bacteria; phylum Actinomycetota; class Thermoleophilia; order Solirubrobacterales; family Solirubrobacteraceae; genus Palsa-744. The sequence continues at coordinate 175,596 of CAVXUO010000003.1, forward strand.
GGCGGGTAGCCGGTGAGCGCGAGCTCTCCGAACAGTACGAGCTGTGCGCCCTGGGCCCGCGCGGAGGCGATGCCCGCACGGATGCGCTGGGCATTGCCGGCGATGTCGCCGACAGTCGCGTTCATCTGGCAGAGCGCCAAGCGCACTATGACTTGGCGGCGGCCCGACCAGCGGAGCGGGTGCGGCTTGCCGCTTTATCCTCACGCCCGTTTGCGCCGGCGCCGTCCGGAGAAGACGATGCCGCGAGCTTCTTGGCCCCACCACCCCCGCGTGGGGTGGTTTGCTTCGTGGTGGTGCCGCGTGGGGCGGTCTGCTTCGTGGTGGTGCCGCGCGGGGCAGTCCGCTTCGTGGTGGTGTCGCGCGGGGAGATCCGCTTCGAGGGGTTGCTGCGGGAAGCCCGCCGGGTGGCTTTCGGGGGGTTCGCGGCGCGCGCGAGGCGGCGTATCGCGCGGTCGAGCTCCTGTGCGATCGCGTCGAGGTCGGGCAGCGCGTCGTAGTCCCCGAGCAGACCGAAGCCGAGGTGACCGTTGTAGCTCATCACCGCGATCCCCAGCGCCTGGCGGCGGGCGAGCGGCACCACCGGGTAGAGCGAGCGCAGGCGGCGCCCGAGCAGGTAGAGCGGGAACTGAGGACCCGGAACGTTGGTGACGACGAGGTTGAAGTAGCGCTGGCGGGCCTGCAGGCGTGCGGCCTGGCTGAGGATCGTCGGGGGGGCGAAGCCGGCGAGGTTGGTGAGCACCTGGGCGCCGACCGCCTGGCCGGAGTGCTTGAGCGCGTCCATCGCCACGCGGATCTGCTCGTAGCACTCGGCGGGGTCCTCGATCCCGACCGGCAGCGGCGCCCACATCGCGGCGACGCGGTTGCCGAGTGCGCCACGCTCGACGTCGGCGCGCACCGAGACGGGCACCATCGCCTTCAGCACCAGCCCCTCGGTCGCATGGTCGTGCGCGCGCAGCCAGCGGCCGAGCGCGAGGGTGACGGCGGCCAGCACCACGTCGTTGAGGGTGCCGCCGAGCGAGTCCTTGATCGCCTTGAAGCGAGCGAGGTCGGCGTCGACCCAGGTGTAGCGACGGTGAGGCCCGATGTCGACATTCAGCGGCGAGGAGGGGGCGGGCGCGTTGATGCCCGCCAGCGTGGTGGCACCGATGCTCGCAAGACCCTCGCGCAGCTGCCCCAGCGCGCGCAGCGGGCGGCGCACGATCCGCCGCGCACCGCGCGCCATCTCCCCGGGCACGGTCGTGCGCTCCAGCAGCGCCTCGCCGAGCAGCTTGGCCGAGCCCGGCAGCGGACGCGGGCTCCACGGAGGACCGGCTGCCCGCCCCCCGGGATCGGATGCCCGCCCATCCCGCGAGCTCGAGAGCGGCTCGGGCGTGGTGTCGAACAGCACGGTGGTTATGTCCACCCCAGAGATCCCATCCACCAGCGCGTGGTGGGTCTTGGCGATCAGCGCGAAACGCCGCCCCGCCATCCGCTCCACCAGCCAGATCTCCCACAGCGGCTTGGAACGGTCTAGCCGCTGGGAGAAGAGCCGCCCCGCGAGCCGCTTCAGCGCGGCCTCGTCCCCCGGTCGCGGCAGCGCGGTGTGGCGGATGTGGTAGTGGGGATTGAAGTGGGGGTCGTCGGTCCACACCGGGCGTCCCTGATCGAGCGGCACATACGCCAGGCGCTGGCGGTAGCGCGGGACGAGGTGCAGTCGGCTCTGGACGTGCTCGACGAGCTCCCGCGGCGTCGGCGCGCGGCCTTCGAAGATCATCACCGACGCCACGTGCATGTGCGCGGTGGAGTGATCCTCCAAGTGCAGGAAAGCGGTATCGAGGCCGGTGAGACGGTCGGGGTTTGCCACGGGGCGTGATTGTCGCTGGTTGAAGGCCGCCCGTCAACGCACGGGCGGGAATTCGCCTCGCCGCGCACCTCCGATGTCCTCGACAAGCCCGTAGAAACCGGTGTCTTCCGTAGAAAACCCGTGTCTTTGACTGATCGCGCCCTTGTTTTACAGCACGCCCCGGCCTTCTGTGATCAAACGCACACTAAAAGGGGCAGCGGCCGCTCTATCGTGCCCCGCTTGACTTAGCCGAGTCGCCTCCGTCGTTGGAGGCGAGCGGGGGACCCACTGCCGGATCGTGAGAGGACGGTCTGGATGGGGCGAATCGGCCGCTGATGCGGCGGTAACGCCTTCGCCGACGCACGCGATCGTGCGTGGGCGGCGCGTGAGCCCGACAGCTAACCCCGTAGGCGGTGACCAAGGAGGACCATATGTACGTACCCGCCACGCCTGCGCTGACGGTGACGGCACTGCCGCCCAACGCGATCGCCGCGGGCGAAGCCGCCCCGCCGCCCGCGACCGTCGCGCCACAGCTGACGCGTCTGCGCATCCGGAGCTCCGTCCTGAACGTGCTCGACGGACGCACGGCGTCGATCGCGGGCTCGCTGCGCGTCACGGCCCGGTGGGGTGCGAGGCAAACGGTGGGCGCGAGTCGGCCGGCGGGCACGACGACGCAGCCGTCAGGCGTAACGCCGGTGGCGGGTGCCACGCCCCCGACGGCCGTGGCACACCAGGCGCGGGTCGCGGGGCGGATGGTCGTCATGCAGGCGCGCGGGCGCCGTGGTTGGCGCACGATCGCCACGGGGCGCACCGGCGCACGTGGGCGCTTCCGGCTGCGCTATCGGACCGGTCGTATCGGCAGCGAGCTGCTGCGGGTGCGCTTCGCGGGCGTTCCCGGCGAGGATGGCTCCGGGCGCGCAGCGGGCCGGCTCAACGTCTATCGCCTGGCCGAGGCGTCGTGGTACGGGGGCGAAGGCAGTCTCGCCTGCGGCGGCTGGCTGACGAGCGCCACGCTGGGCGTCGCGAACAAGACGCTGCCGTGCGGCACGCTCGTCACGCTGCGCTACGACGGGCGCACGGTACGTGTACCGGTGATCGACCGCGGCCCGTATGTGGCCGGCCGCGAATACGACCTCACCGAAGCGACCAAGCGAGCGCTCGGCTTCGAAGGGGTGGGGGAGGTGTGGGCGAGCCGTTGAGGGCAGGCCCCTGCGCCGGTAGAGTTCCCGCGACCACGATGAGCGAGCAAGTTCCCTACGCCAACTACCAGTACGAGATCTACCTGCGCGGGCTGGGTGGGCAACGCCCCGCGCGGCCGCTGGACTGGCGCCGGCTGGAGCGCGACGCCTACCGGCTGCTCGCCGACGGCCCGCGCGGCTACATCGCTGGCGGCGCAGGGCGCGGCAAGACGATCCGCGCCAACCGCGAGGCGTTCGATCACTGGCGGATCGCGCCGCGGATGCTGCGCGACGTCTCCGAGCGCACGCTCGCGCGCACGCTGCTGGGGACCGAGCTGCCGGCGCCGGTGCTGCTCGCGCCGATCGGCGTGCAGACGCTCGCCCACGCCGACGGTGAGCTGGCAATGGCGCGCGCCGCGGCGGAGGTGGGGGTGCCGTTCGTGGCGAGCACCGCCGCTTCGCACACGATCGAGCAGATCGCCCAGGCCGCCGGAGAGCTGCCACGCTGGTATCAGCTCTACTGGCCGCGCGACCGCGAGCTCGCCCGCAGCTTCGTGCAGCGCGCCGAGCGCGCCGGTTACAGCGCGATCGTGCTGACGCTCGACACCTGGATGCTGGGCTGGCGCCCGGCCGACCTCACCAACGGCTTCCTGCCGTTCCTGTGGGGCGAGGGCAATCGCAACTACCTGGAGGACCCCGTCTTCCGCGCCGCGCTGCCGGCCCCGCCCGAGGAGAACATGCAGGCAGCGATCGGCCACTGGGCCTGGCAGTTCGCCAACCCGGCGATCACCTGGAAGGACCTTGCGTTCCTGCGCGAGTGCACCGAGCTGCCGATCGTGCTGAAGGGCATCCTGCACCCCGACGACGCCCACCTCGCGGTCGAGCACGGGGTGCAGGGCGTGCTGGTCTCAAACCACGGTGGGCGCCAGGTCGATGGCGCCGTCGGCGCGCTCGACGCCTTGCCTGGGGTCGTCGCGGCGGTCGAAGGCCGCTGCGAGGTGCTGTTCGACAGTGGCATCCGCAGCGGCTCGGATGCGCTGAAGGCACTCGCGCTCGGCGCCAGCGCGGTGCTGCTCGGCCGCCCCTACATCTGGGGCCTCGCGCTGGGCGGCGCCACCGGCGTGGTCGAGGTGCTGCGCTCGTTCCTCGCCGACCTCGACCTCGCGATGGCGCTCAGCGGCTACGCGTCGATCGACGAGGTAGGGCCTGAGGCGCTGGTCGAGCAGCGCCAGTAGAGCACCCAACGTGGGAAGCCGTCTCGAGCGGGTCAGGCAGATCGACGTCGGGCGGGTAGAGACACTGGGGGACACAGCGGACCGTCTCGTGCCCGCCGGATGGGGCGCTAGATTCGCCCGAGAGTGTCTGCCGAGTACCCCGAGCCCTCCGGACTGAGCACAGCCCACATCGACTGCGACGCCTTCTACGTCTCGATCGAGCTGCAGCGCCGGCCCGAGCTGCGCGGGCTGCCGGTGGTGGTCGCCGGCACCGGGCCGCGCGCGGTGGTCACCACCGCGAGCTATGAGGCGCGGCGCTTCGGCGTCGGCTCGGCGATCCCCGCCGCGCGCGCCCGGCGGCTGTGTCCGCAGGCGGTGTTCCTCCCGCCCGACTTCCCCACCTACCGCGAGGTGTCGGGGCGCCTGATGGGGATCGTGCGCGCCCAGGTCGAGCGGGTCGAGGTGGTGGGGCTCGACGAGGCCTACCTCGACGTCAGCGGGCTCTACTCCCCGCGCGCGGCGATGCGCCGGCTGGTGCACGAGATCCGCGAGGCGACCGGGATCGTGTGCTCGGTGGGGATCGGCCCCAACAAGCTGGTGGCGAAGGTCGCCTCCGACGCGGAGAAGCCCGCGGGCTTCGTGGTGCTGAGCCGCGAGCAGGCGTGCGCGCGCTTCGGCGGCTCGCCGCCCGGCCTCGTGCCCGGGATCGGCCCCAAGACCGCGGCGCGACTGGCGCAGCTCGGCCTCACCACGCTCGCCGCCCTCGCCGCCGCGCCCGAGGCCGCGCTGGTGGAGCGCTTCGGCCCCAACCTCGGCCGCGAGCTGCGCCGCCGCGCGCGCTTCGAACACGACGGCGAGGTCGGCGCCGCGCGCAAGGTCGTCTCGGAGTCGCGCGAGCGCACCTTCGACCACGACCTCCACGACACCGCGCAGCTGAGCGCGCTGCTGGAGCGGATGTCCGCCGAGCTGTGCGCCAGCCTCGCCACGCACGGGCGCAGCGGGCGCACGATCGGGATCAAGGTGCGCCTCGACGACTTCACCACGGTCACGCGCGCCCACACGCTCGCCGAGCCCACCTGCGACCCGCGGGTGGTCGACGCGGTCGCCCAACGCCTGCTGCGCGAGTATGCCCCGCCGCGCCCGGTACGGCTACTGGGTGTGCGTGTCGCCGGCCTCGGAAAACAGGGGTCTAACGCTGACTCACATGACCAGAGCGACTCGCAGACCCCGGCCGAGGACCAGCTCGCGCTGCCGGTGTGATCAGGGCTCTCGCCACCATAGATGGCGGTTCCCTCAGTTCACGAAGAGGTAGGTGAACCCCACCCTGCTCGGGCTGAAGACCCGCGAGCCGGCGTAGGTGGCGTTCACCCGCCAGTTTCCCGGTGAGGGCGGCGTGAAGGGAATCGACGCCGTGCCTTCGTTCACCGTCGTTTCGAGCGTGCGGTAGAACTGCCAGCCGAAGACGGGGTCGAAGCGCTGCACTTCGACCTTCACCGGGCCGATCGCACCCGGCGTGACGCGGACCTTGAGTTCCACCGCCCGGCCCGCGACGCCGTGCTCGGCGCCGAAGGCGACCAACGTGTGAGTGATCGTGCGCGACTCGCGCGTGAGTGTGAAGTTGCCGGAGGTGTGGTTGCGCTCTGAGACGACCGCGTAGTAGTGGCCCTTGCGCAGCTGCTGCTGGAGCTTCTGCGAGCCGCTGCCGCTGCACGAGCACGCGATCAGACCGCCGTTCTGGTCACGCAGCTGCAGGTTGAATTCCGCGCTCGCCGGTGCGCTCAGCCGCAAGGTCAGGTTGGAGTGGCTGGTGACGTCGATCCGGTAGAGGCGCAGCACCTGGACGCCGCTGCCCTCCAGGCGCCCGCTGGAGCGCCCGTAGTTGCCGAGCTCTTCCCCCGGGGTGATTTGCATGCCGTTGGCCACGGTCACCTGCAGGTGAAAGCGCTGCTCGCCCTTGCGTTCGGGGTCCGGCGTAACCTCGAAGCTGTAGATCCCGCCCTTGCCCTGCCCGGGCGTGAACAGCCGGTAGCCGCCGCAGTTCACGCGCAAGCGCGCGGAGGCCCCTTCGAAGGAGTGCGTCCCCGGTCCGAACAACGCGCCGTTCACGCACCCTCCTTTGGTCTCGTTGACGAGGTTGATCAGGTAGCTGACACCAGCGTGCATGACGATCGAATAGGCGGCGTTGATGTTCTGGATGCGATCGACCTGGCCGCTTGCGCCGGCGCTGGGCAACCGTGTCCCCGGCGGCGCGATCGCGGGGGTGGGCTGGAACACGTTGAGCGTGAAGGCGGCCAGTTGGGAGTTGGGGAGCGCCGCCACGCGGATCTCGTATTCGGCGTTCTTCCTCGCCTTGAACGACAGCGACGCCTTGCCTTCTTCTTCGGTCTGCTGGCAGGCGACCGGCACCAGCTGCGAGCGCACCGCCTTGTACACGTCGATCGTGCCGTCCAGCTTGCCTCCCGCGGCCAGTTCGACCGCGACCCGCTGCCCGACCGTGGTGTGCAGGCTGTACCACACCGAGCTGACCGTGCCGGGGACACAGCTCGACTGCGCTTCTCCCGGCGCGATCGTCGCTCCCACAGTCGTCCCTTCGATGCTCTGCGGCAGCGCATGAATGGCCTGTGCGTTCGCGACTTCGTCGTTCGCCGGCGGCTTCGGGGCTTCGCTCGAGGCGGCTCCGGCGGCGGGCGATAGGGCCAACGCGCACGTCAGAGCGAGCGCGAGGAGCATCACTCGTGACAATCGAGCCATCGGAAAATCATACGGTGCAGGACAGACGGATAGGATGCGTCGATGCCCATCGCGCGCGTCGGCGAGGTAGAGCTCTCTTACGAGCGCAGCGGCTCGGGGCCGCCGTTGCTGGCGATCATGGGCATGAGCGGCACGCTGCTGACCTGGGGCGAGCCGTTCATGGGGCCCCTGTGCGAGCGCTTCGAGGTGATCGCCTACGACCACCGTGGCGTTGGCGAGAGCAGCCGCATGGAGGCGCCGTTCACGATCGTCGAGCTCGCCGCGGACGCCGCCGGGCTGCTCGATGCGCTGGAGGTCGAGTCCGCGCACGTGCTCGGCATCTCGATGGGCGGCATGGTCGCCCAGGAGCTCGTGCTCGCCCACCCGCAGCGGGCTCGCACCCTCACCCTTGGCTGCACCTACTGCGGCGGCGAGGGCAGCGCGCTCGCCTCGCCGCCCGTCGCCCAACGGCTGTTCGAGGCGATGGGCTCCGGCGAGCGCGAGGACCTACTCCGTACCACCTGGGAGATCTGCATCTCGCCGCACCTGCGCGACGACGCCGAGCTCTACGCCGCCTTCAGCGCGCTCGCGAAAGAACGGCCGGTTGCGCGCGAGGTGATCGCGATGCAGATGCAGGCGATCGTCGCCCACGACACCTCTGCGCGACTCCCCGAGGTGCGGGTCCCGACGCTGATCGTGCACGGCACCGTGGACGAGTTGATCCCCGCGCAGAACGCACACGTGATCGCGGGGCACATGCCGGACGCCCGCCTGGAGCTGCTCGAGGACATCGGCCACCTCTTCTTCTGGGAGCTTCCGCGGCGCTCCGCCGAGCTCGTGTGCGAGCACGCGCTGGTCAATGTGTAGCGACCTCGTCGCGCGATGACCGCACGCGAGCTGAGTGTCCTCACCGACGACGGGGTCACGCTCTCCGGAGAGGAGGCAGATCCCGTCGGACCAGATCCCGCCCGCCCATGGGCGGGTGTGGGGGCGGGTGGAGTTCCCATCATCCTGTTGCACGGCCTCACCGCCACCCGGCGGTATGTCGTGATGGGCTCGCGGCTGCTGGAGCGCTCCGGTCATCGGACGATCGCCTACGACGCGCGGGGGCACGGGCGTTCGACTCCGGCTGTCGTGGCCGGCGGGGGGACGGCGGGCGAGGCTGAGTACGGCTATGCGCGGCTGGCGCGCGACCTGGAGGAGGTGCTCGACGCGCTGGAGCTCCCTCGCGCCGCGCTCGCCGGCGCCTCGATGGGGGCCCACACCATCCTTCGCTTCGCGCTCGAGCACCCCGAGCGCGTGGCGGCGCTGGGGCTCGTGACGCCGGCCTTCGACCCCGCGGCGGACGTTGGCGCCCCCAGCGCCACGGGCGCCACGCTCGGCGGGGTAGGCGCCAGGTCCGGTGAGACAGTGGTCGGGCGGGCGGGATCCGATCACGATCGTGACGAGCTCGCCCGGGCGCTGCGCGAGGGTGGGGTGGAGGCGTTCGTGCAGGCTTACGACTTCTCCACCGTGCCCCCGGCGTGGCGTGAGACGGTGGAGCGGGTCGTCTCGCAGCGCCTGTCGCTGCACGAGCACCCCGCCGCCGTGGCCGACGCGATGGAAGTCGTGTCTCGCTCACGGCCGTTCGAGGACTTCGCCGAGCTGGCCGCGATCGCCGTTCCCACCGTGGTCGTCGCCTCCCGCGACGAGGTCGATCCCGGCCACCCGCTCGCGCTGGCCGAGCGCTACGCGCGGGCGATTCCCGGGGCCACGCTCACCGTCGAGGAGGGGGGGGTGGGCGGGCGTCCCATCTCTTCCCCGATCGCGTGGCAGGGGGGGCAGCTCTCGAAGGTGCTGCTGGAGCTGCTCGCCCGGGCCGAAGTGGAGTGATCCACGGCCAGGGTGCCACCGCGGGGCGCCGCGACCCTGCCCGAGCGGCGGCGTGCGTCCGAGCGGGCGCGTGCGTTATACATGAAGCATGACCGTACGCGAGTGGGACGGCGGCGTCTACGATCGCATCTCCGCGCCGATGGAGGCGCTGGGCCGGGCCGTGCTCGACCGGTTGGCGCTGGATGGAGACGAGACCGTGATCGACGCCGGCTGCGGGTCAGGGCGCGTGACCGAGGCGCTGATCGAACGACTGCCGCGCGGACGGGTGATCGCGGTGGACGCCTCGCCGTCGATGGTGGCCGCCGCGCGCGAGCGGCTGGAGCGCTCGGGGTATGGTCCGGAGCGCGTGGAGGTGCGCGAGGGGGACCTGCTCGAGCTGGAGGTGGCGGAGCCGGTGGACGCGATCTTCTCGACCGCCACGTTCCACTGGATTCTCGACCACGAGCGGCTGTTCGCGCGTCTGCACTCGGTGCTGCGTCCCGGTGGGCGGCTGGTCGCGCAGTGTGGGGGGAAGGGCAACATCGATGTCTTGCGCGGCGTCGCCAACGAAGTTCTGGCGCACGAACCGTACGCTGCCCACTTCCGCGACTGGCGGCCGCCGTGGAACTACGCCGGCCCCGAGGAGACCGAGGGACACCTGCTGGGCGTCGGCTTCGCAAGCGCCGAGTGCTGGTTGCAGCCGGCCCCACAGCAGCCCGAGCACCCGCGCGCGTTCCTCTCGGAGATCGTGCTCGGCCCCCACTACCAGCAGCTACCGGCGGAGTTGCGCGAGCAGTTCATGGACACCGTGCTCGCCGGGCTGGGCGAGCCGGTGGTGGTCGACTACATCCGCCTCAACATCGACGCCGTCGCGTAGCCACGGCCGCAGCGGCGGGACCGGCGGCTGGGCATGGAGGCCCAGCGCAGGTAGGCGTGTCGCAGACGATGCTCGCGCGGACGATCCCCAAATACTGCGCACTCACGCCAACGCCGCGGAATCCGTCGCGGCACGCCCCGCCGAAGCCGGGGGACACCGGCCTTCGGCCGGCATCCCCGTTTCGACCAGCGCCGCGTAGCGCCCGCCCAGCTCCAGCAGCTCCTCGTGCGTGCCGCGCTCCACTATCTGCCCGCCGTCGAGCACGAGGATCTGGTCGGCGTCGCGCACCGTGGAGAGGCGGTGGGCGATCGCGATCGTGGTGCGCCCGCGGGAGAGCTCGTCGAGCGCGAACTGCACCGCGCGCTCGGTCTCGGTGTCCAGGGCGGAGGTCGCCTCGTCGAGGATCAGCACCGGCGGGTTGCGCAAGACCGTGCGCGCGATCGCGATGCGCTGCTTCTCCCCGCCGGAGAAGCGATACCCGCGCTCGCCCACGGGCGTGTCGTAGCCGTCGGGCAGCGAGACGATCAGCTCGTGGATCTGCGCGGCGCGGGCGGCCGCTTCGATCTGCTCTTTGCTGGCGTCCGGGCAGGCGAAGCGGAGGTTGTCGCCGATCGAGGCGTGGAACAGGTAGGTCTCCTGCGACACCAGCCCCACCGTGGCGGCGAGCGACTCCAGCGTCACGTCGCGGATGTCGGTGCCGTCGATCGTGATGCGCCCGCGCTCGGGCTCATACAGGCGCGCGACGAGGTAGGCGAGCGTGGTCTTGCCCGAGCCGGTCTCGCCGACCAGCGCGGTGCGCGTCCCGGCGGGGATCTCGGCGGCGATCTCCTGCAACGTCCACGGGCCGTCGGGCCGGTAGCGAAACCACACGTCCTCCAGGCGCACCTCGCAGGCGACGCCCCCCCGGCCCGCAGCCCCGAGCGGCGTGGCGCCCGGGCGCTCGACGATGTCGATCGGCAGGTCGAGGTACTCGAAGATCCGCCCGAACAGCGCCAGTGAAGTCTGCACTTCCAGGCCGACCGACAGCAGCTGCTGCATCGGGAACAGCAGGCGTGTCTGCAGCGTGGTGAAGGCGACCACGGTCCCGATCGAGATCACGGCGTGACCGTGGACGGAGCTGTAGCCCGCAAACCAGTACACGGCGGCGGGCATGATCGCGAAGCTCATCTGCACCGAGGCCATCCGCCAGCGCCCCGCCATCCGCGCGCGCACCTCCAGGTCGGCGAGCTGGCTGGACTCCGAGGAGAAGCGCTCGACGAGCTCGCCGGAGCGGCCCATCGTTTTCCCGAGCAGGATGCCCGACACCGACAGCGACTCCTCGACCAGCGTCGACATGTCGGCGAGTCGGCCCTGGCGCACCGACTGGATGCGCCGGCGCTCGTTGCCCACGCGGCGCGTCAGCCACACGAAGAACGGCAGCAGGATCAGCGAGAACAGGGTCAGCTGCCAGCTCAACGCGAACATCGCCACGATCGTCGCGGTGACGGTGGCGATCGTCGAAACCGTCGACGTGGCAGTACTCGTGACGACGTCGTCGATGCCGCCGATGTCGTAGGCGATCCGCGCCTGCACCTCCCCCGAGCGGGTGCGCGTGAAGAACGCCAGCGACATCCGCTGCAGGTGCGCGTACACCGCGGCGCGCAGGTCGTGCATCACGCGCTGCCCCACCTGGTTGGAGATCCACGTCTGCGCCACGCCGATCACGCCATTGATGATCGCCAGCGCGATCATGCCCGCCACCAGCCACGTGAGCAGTTCGAGGTCGTGCCCGACGATCCCCTTGTCGACCGCTTCGCGCAGCAGGAACGGCGAGGCGACGCTGAGGATCGAGCCGAACACGATCAGCCCCAGCAGCAGCCCCAGCCGCACGCGGTAGGGCACGAACAGCCGTCCAATCCGCCGCAGCGAGACCGGCCGGTCGGGGATGTCCTCGGGGCGGAGCTCTTTGCGGCGTCCGCCACCACGCCCTTCGCCGCCGCCTCCGCCGCGGCCCTCGCCGTGGAAGCTGCTCATCGCACCGTCTCGAATCGCCGCGCGCTCATCCAGATGACTGTATCCGGCCACCGAGGGAAGGATTGGGAGGGGGCTCCGGCTCTAAAGAGCCTCCGCCGGGCGGGTTGGGGCTTGACATTTATACGTGGGTCGGCTACGTTGCACAGCAGGGCTGGTTTTCCCACTGTTTGCGGGGGCCGGCAAACATAGGGTCTGGTTGGGGTCATACCGCCTTGTGGTTGACGTCAAGAAGCGCTCGCAGGGTTTTGCAGTTATGGGAGAGGGTCGGATCAGAGCGATGAGGGAGTTGTTTGAGCGTGGTTTCTAGAGGGAGATTCATGATGGGGATGTGCGCGTCGGCCCGTGGGGCTGATGCTAGATGCGCCAGCTTGGCGCTGTCGCATTCTCTCTCTCTCTCTCTCTCTCTTCGGCTAGGCCGCTAGCCGAAGGGCCTTCTCGTCGGGCGCATTCGCGCCGTCTTTGCTTCGTCCCCGCCGGGGTTGGGCTTGCGGCGGCTTCGCGCGGGGCCCCGGAGTCACACTTGCGCGTGGGGGGTGGCTGCTGATGGCCGCGCCGACCGATCGGAGATCGGCCAGCAGCGGTGGGGCGACTGCCGCGCGACGGAGTGCTGCTAAGCGCAGGTTGCCGGCCGAGGGGCGTTTGGCGCGGCGGCGCGAGCAGCGGATTTCGTCGCGGGGCGCGCCGCGTGTGCAGGTCGAGGAGATTCAGCATTCGCGTTTGCTGGTCGCGGTCGCGGCGACGATCGACGAGTTTGGGTTTGAGCAGAGCACGGTGACGCGGATCGCCGCGCGGGCGAAGGTTTCGCGGCGGACGTTCTACGAGTTGTTCGAGAACCGCGAAACGTGTCTGGTCGCGTTGATCGACGCGGTCGTGGAGCGGGTGGAGCGGGATCTGGAGGCGGCGGGTCTTGAGGGTCTTGCGTGGCGTGAGCGGGTGCGCGGCGGGTTGTGGGCGATCCTGTCGTTCCTGGAGCGCGAGCCGCTGCTGGCGCGGATCTGGGTCGTTCACTCATTGCATGGTGGGCCGCAGACGCTGGAGCGTCGCGAGCGGGTACTCGCGCGGTTGGCGGTGGTCCTCGACGAGGGTCGCGGGGAGGGCCCGCGCGGGGCGGAGTGCACGCTGGTGACGGCGGAAGGCCTCGTGGGCGGCGCGCTCGGCGTGGTATACGCGCGGTTGCGCAGCGGCGACCCCGGGCCGTTGACGGGCCTCTTGGACGAGCTGATGGGGATGATCGCGCTGCAGTACTTGGGGCCGCGTGCGGCGCGTCGCGAACAGCGGCGTCCTGCGCCGGAGCCGTGTCCGGTGGCGGAGCCGAGCGGTCCTCTGTGGGCACGGAGCGCGATCCGCTGGATGAGGTGGAGATGCGTCTCACCTACCGCACTGCGCGGGTGCTGGGGTGTATCGCCGAGCGGCCGGGTGCCAGTAACCGGGCGGTCGCGGAGCGCGCGGGGGTCACGGACCCGGGGCAGATCTCAAAGCTTCTGCGGCGCCTGGAGGGCCTTGGTCTCGCGGTGAACACCGGCGGGGGTCACCTGTGCGGTGAGCCGAACGCGTGGCAGCTGACGGCGCTGGGTGGCCAGGTCGCGCAACGTCTTGCGTTCTCACTCGCGAGCGGGGGGAGGATGCATGACGCGCCACTCCGATCGATTTATCGCTTCACAACCTCGACGAAGGAGAACAGGGTGAAATTCACAGAGCACACCGCGAAGCCCGCTTCCGCATCGAAGACCGGCCGCTTCGCGTCGCTCCGTGGCCCGCACCGTGCCCAAGGGAGTGGTGCGCCCGCGCGCAGGTTGCTCGCCACTCCTCTGACGGTCCTCTGTGCCTTCTTCGTCCTGCTCGCCCTCTCCACCGGCACGGCCCAAGCCGAACCTCCCAAGCTCGTCCTCGACGAATCGTTCAGCGCGCAGGAGACGCACGCGGTTGGCGTCGCTGTGGAAGGCTCTGGAGACCTGTTCGTGTCGGGTCTCATAGGGGAAAGTTTTGCCCCCTCGTCGGTGGTCAAGCTTGGTCCTTCGGGCACGTTGCTCTCGCCGCCGTCCCCGTTTGGGTCTGGGTACTACTCGGGTGTTGCGGTGAACCCGGCGAACGGCGACGTGTACGTGCTCGGCCAAGAAGGCTTCTCAACGCCCACGATGATCTTCGTCTACGACCCCAACACGGGCGCGTTGCTGTCGTCGTTTGAAGTGCCGTCGTCACGCAATGACTTAATCTTCACAGATGTGCAGATTGCCGCCGACTCGGCCGGCAACGTGTACGTGCCGGTGGTGCCGGAAAACAAGGTGCTCGAGTACAGCCCGAGTGGCACGCTGCTGAAGACGTTCACGGGCTCCGGCGCCGGTGCGCTGAAGGAACCGAGAGGAGTCGCGGTCGACTCCTCCGGCAACCTATGGGTGGCCGACTCCGGCAACGGCAGGATCGTGGAGCTTGATTCCAGCGGTGCGCCTGTGGAAGTGAATGGCAAGCCCGTGGAAATCGAGAGTGAAGGCGTGGGGTCCGTGGCACTCGACGGGCATGGGGACGTGTTCGCAGTCGTCGACAACGGCGCGGACCCGTGCGGCGAAAAGAAATCGCCCTGCCTCCATCTCGTCGAGTACAGCTCGGAAGGCCGGCAGCTCGCCGATGTGGGGGCCGGCTTTTTCGGCGAACAAGGTGGCGCAGGGGAACGCTTCTTCAGCATGGTCGCGGTGAGTGAAGCGAGCGGGCGTGTATACGTGACTGACGGCGTCAGAGAAACCGTCTGGGTGTTCGGGCCTCCCGTCGCGCCTGTGGTCTATAGGGAGCTCACCGCCGAAGTCGGCGTCTCCGAAGCGAAGCTCGGCGCGCTCGTCAACCCCGGCGGCATCGAGACGACCTACCGCTTCGAATACGGCACGACGACTGAATACGGCAGCTCGACGCCGTTCCCGGAAGGAAGCGTCGGTGAAGGAGTGGAATCGCACGCGGTGTGGGCGTCCGCAAACGGCCTCGCGCCGGGGAGCACCTACCACTACCGTATCGTGGCGACCAACGAACTGGGAACGATCTACGGCCCCGACCAAACCTTCACCACGCTGAGCGCCGAACAGGCGGCGTGCCCCAACGAACAGCTGCGCGGCGGCTTCTCCGGGAAGTTGCCCGACTGCCGCGCCTACGAGCTGGTGACGCCGCCGGTCACGAGTGGGTCCCAGTTCGACGGGTCGAGTTCGACGGTGGGCCGGAAATGGCGTACGCGAGCAAGGCCGCCGCGGATGGCGAAGCGCTCACGCTCTACACCCGGGAACCGCGGCCGGGCGCGCCCACCGCCGGCAAGCATACGTGGCGACGCGTGGCGCAGGCGGCTGGATCGAGGAAGACATCATGCCGCTCGAATCCTATGACGGGGTGGGTTGCACGGAATACCAATTCGTGTACGCCTACTCGGAACAGGTCACCAAGGACGTGATCCAAGCTGGCGGAGGGTCACGCGCTACCTCGTCCAATAACTACGCCGAAGACCCGGAATCGTGTAACCCCGAAGGCCGTCAGGTCGTGAGCGGCGAACCGGTGGGCTATGAAAACCTGCTGGTGCGCGAGAACGCGACCGGCACCTACCAGCTTGTCAACGTCCCGCCGCCGGGCGTGACGCCGGCCGACGCGCACTTCCAGGCCGCCTCCGCCGATCTCAGCCACGTGATCTTCACGGAGACCTCGCCGCTGGCCGCAGGCGCGCGGTACGGCGTCGAAAACCTGTACGAATGGGACGAAGGCGCGCTGCGGCTGGTGAGCGTGCTGCCGGACGGCACGACGGTCCCCGGATCGTTTGCGGCAAAAGCGGATACGCGCGAACACGAAAATGTGGTCTCCGGCGACGGTTCGCACGTCCTCTTCACCTACGGTGGCGCCCTGTATGACCGCATCGGCGGGCAGCGTACCGTCGAGATCGACGAACAGCAGGGTGGGCCGGGCACCAGCGGCGGCGGCTCCTTCAAGTCCGCCACCGCCGACGGCTCGAAGGTCTTCTTCCTCGACGAAAGCAAGCTCACGGCCGGCTCGACCGCAGAAGCGGGCGAGCCTGACCTGTACGAGTGCGCGCTGCCTGAAGGCGCGAGCAAATGCGAATTGACCGACCTCACGGTCGCTGCGGGGGCGAACACGCCGACGTGCTCAGCGTCACGCCGCTCGGCCCCCACGACAGCTCCTACGTCTACTTCGTCGCCAAGGGCGTGCTGGCGTCCAACACGAGGGAATTCACGAACGGCGAAGGCAAGACCGTCGTCGAAGGCGCGGAAGCCGGGAAGGAAAACCTGTATCTGTGGAACGGCGAAAAGACGACGTTCATCGCCAGCGGCGTCGAATACAGCCCGCGTTCGGCATCGAACAGGCCTCGCCCGACGGCAAGTGGCTCGCGTTCGAATCGAAAAAGAGCCTGACCGGTTATGACAACACCGCGCTGGGAGGCGAATCCGCCGAGCTCTTCCTGTATAGCGCCGCGACAGGGCAGCTTGCCTGCGCCTCGTGCAACCCCACGGGCGAACCTGCGATCAGAGGAGGCGGTGTGGCGCGGCGTGGAGAAGCCTATGGAGAAATCTACGGAGTCTTCCCGAGCCGGCACGTGCTCACGGACGCCGGCCAGGTGTTCTTCGAAACGAATGAAGCGCTCGTGCCCTCCGATACGAACGGCGTGCGCGATGTCTACGAGTACGAGGGCGGCGGCGCGTACCTGATCTCGAGCGGGACGAGCTCTTTCGAAACGACTCTGGAGGACGTGAGCGAAAGCGGCGATGACGTGTTCTTCAGGTCAAACCAGCAGCTCGTGCCGCAGGACAACCAGCCAGGACAGCTCGTCACCTACGACGCGCGCGTCAACGGGGGCTTCGCCGAACCCCCCTCCCCGCCGCCGTGCACGACCGCCGACGCCTGCCGCACGCCGGTCGCGCCACAGCCCTCGGTCTACGGGGCGCCGGCGAGCCAGACGTTCTCCGGCGTCGGGAACCTCGCCCCGCCTCCGCCGACGGTCGTCAAGAAGGTTACAAAGAAGACCGTGAAGTGCAAGCAGGGCCTTGTGAAGAACAAGAAGGGTAAGTGCGTCAAAAGACCCAAGAAGAAGAAAACAAAGGCAAAGAGAGCCATCAACGACCGGAGGGGCAAGTAATGAGAACCACCAAGTCCACAAAACTAGCCTCTCTCGGCGTAGCTTGGTTGCAGCGACCTCTGGCACTTGTATTCACACTCGTCCTCGCCACTCTCGCTTTCTCAGCCTCCCCGGCCCTGGCCGAGAACCCATCCCTTCGTGACCAGCTTCGGAACTCGTTCACCAACCCGAACGGGATCGCGGTGGAAGAATCGACGGGTGACGTGTATGTCGCGGACATCGGCACGGACACGGTGTCGAGGTTCGACGCCGACGGCAACCCGGTCGAATTCCCGGCGCTGCACTCCAATGTGCTGACCGGCGCCGCCACGCCGGCCGGATCGTTCTCGTTCCCGTCGGTGTACGGTAGCCCCGCGGCGATCGCGGTCGATAACTCGAGCAGACACCCGTCGCTCACCGGCAAGGCCTGTGAAGAATTCGACCCCTCGGCCGGCGATCTGTACGTGATGGATTCCGGCCATGGCGTGATCGACAAGTTCAGCCCCGAAGGCAGGTACCTGAGCCAGATCGGCGGCTTCGAAGGCGAAGAACTGCTGGGGCTGGGCGTTGACGGGAGCGGCACCGTGCATGTCGATCTGAGCGGCGAGGTGACTGCTGGTCGACGAATTCGACGACGCGGCCGTGAATCGTCTGATCGCTCGCCAGGATTTGCATGTGGAGGACGAAACTGGTGGCGGCGGGGGTGCCCTCCGAACAGCGGGCCCACGGCTTCGCCGTCTCCGCCACGGGCGATGACTACCCGATGTACGAACCGTCGTGCTCGTGTACGGAGAAGTTCGGGCAGAAGCTCTCCGTGCTCGGCCGCGTGGAGGACCTCGGCAAGAAGCGGGCGACGTCGCGGTGGCCGTCGACCCCGCGACCGGCCACCTCTACGCGGACGATCAGTCCTCCGTGGCCGAGTGGGACACGGGCGCGATGAACCGCAACAGCGATGCTGGCGCCTCCAACGGCGCCAGCGCTGGCACGCTCGTCGCGCGCTTCGGCTCGGTCGAACTTTCGGGGACTTCGGGCCAGGGCGGGATTGCCGTCGACGGCGCGAGCGGGGAGATCTACGTCTCCAACCCGGCCAACGGCAAGGTCTACGTCTTCGGCAGCGACGCCCCCGCTGTGACAGCCGGCGAACCGGCGGATGTGACCAGGGAAGCCGCGAGCCTGAGCGGCACGGTCGATCCGCGCGGCGTCGCCGTCAGCGAATGCGAGTTCGAGTACGGCCTCACCGACGAATTCGGCAACGGCCCCTATAACCACAGCGTGCCCTGCAAGCAGACGCCGGTCGAGATCGGAGCGGGAAGCAGTCCGGTGGCGGTCTCCGCGCAGCTCGAAGGCCTCGTGGCCGGCGAACTCTACCATTTCCGCCTGGTCGCGAGCAACGCCAACGGCGCGGGGGAGGGCAGCGGTATGCTCGCGATGCAGGGTGTCGGCTTCGGCATCAAGAGCTATGAAATCAGCTTCCTAAACGAAGACGGCACGCCCGACACGCAGGCGGGCTCGCACCCGTTCAAGTTCGTCGACAGCTTCACGCTGAACTCGCACTTCAAGCGCCAAGAATCGAACGCTGACTCACCGTACATTCGCCTGCCCGACGGCGTCTTGCGGGATGTCAAGATCGATCTGCCCCCCGGCTTCGTCGGCGACCCCAATGCGCCCTCCCAGAAGTGCACCGGACAGCAACTCGAGCTTGAGTTTGGGATCTCTCACCTCCTGTCCACTCGAATCGCGCGTGGGCGAACTGCGCCTGGACTGGTCAGAAAACTCGGTTCGTCAACCGAAACTCGCGAACTTCCTCTTCGCCATGGCGCCCCTGCGCGGCGTGGCTTTGCAGCTCGGCACCAATTTCTTCTTGCCCCTGTTGTATATCAACAACGGCGTTGTCGCGGGCGGCGATTACCCCGTGCAGGTGACGGTGACGGAAGCGCCGACGTCGGCGCCCGTCATCAATAGCAGGGCGGTGATCTCCGGTGTTCTTGCCCCCTGCGTGAAGGTGCCGTTGGGGAGCGGTAAATACAGCGAAGGCTGCCAAGGGGTCGAAGGATTTGGCAGAGGAGAATTCGAAAGGGAACAGGCCAGCGGCAAAGCCTTCCTGACGCTGCCGACGGGCTGCCACGGTCCCCTGAGCTCGACGATGGAAGCGGAGTCGTGGGAAGAACCGGGCAAGTGGGCGAAGGCGACCTCGGTCACGCACAACGCCGCGGGCTCGCCCGTGTCGCTGACGGGCTGCTCGAAGCTGAAGTTCCCGGCGGAAATCAGCGTCGCGCCGGACAGCAGCAACGCCAGCACGTCCTCGGGGCTGACGGTGAACGTCCACGTCCCACAGACCGCCGCGCTCAACCCCAACGGCCTGGCGGAGTCGGCGCTCAGGGACACGACCGTGACGCTGCCCCAGGGCGTCGCGATCAACCCGTCGGGTGGCGACGGCCTTGAAGCGTGTACCTCCGAACCGGCAGCGCTCGCAGCGGGCGCGCTCGGTAGCCCCGGCGATCAGATCGGCTACAAGGGCCAGGAAGAACTGAACGCTGAATACGAACCGGGCGTGAAGTGGAACACGTTCACGCCGGGAGTCGCGAGCCCGCTTGCGCCGGGGTCCAATTTCTGTCCGGATGGTTCGAAGGTCGGGACTGTGAAGATCAAGACGCCGCTGCTCGAACACGAACTGGAAGGTTCGGTGTATTTGGCGGCCCAGGACTCCAACCCGTTCGGGAGCCTGGTCGCGATGTATATCGTCGCGGAAGACCCCTATTCGGGGAGCTTGATCAAGCTCGCGGGCGAAGTGTCGTTGAACCCGCAGACGGGGCAGATCGTCACGGCGTTCAAGAACACGCCCGACGTGCCGTTTGAAAACCTCGAACTGCATTTCTTCGGCGGGGAACGCGCGCCGCTGGCGACACCGACGCGTTGCGGGACCTACACGACGACCGCGGTGTTCACGCCATGGGACGGCAACGGTCCCGTGACCTCGGAATCGTCGTTCAATATCGAACACGGTCCCGGCGGTGGCCCGTGTCCGGGTGAGACCCTGCCGTTCAACCCGACTGTGAACGCGGGTGCGACGAACATTCAGGCGGGTGCGTTCTCGCCGTTGACGGTGACGTTGAACCGTAAAGACGGCGAACAGAACCTGAAGTCGGTCGAAGCGAAACTACCGCCGGGCCTCTCAGGTGTGCTGACGGGTGTCGAACTGTGCCCCGAACCGCGGGCCAATGAAGGGTTGTGCGGGGAAAACAGCAAGGTCGGCGAAGCGACGATCGGTGTCGGTGTCGGCAACCAGCCGTTCACGGTCACCGGCGGGAAGTTCTATCTCACCGGCCCCTACAACGGCACGGTAGCTGCACGGTCGGCGAAGCTGGGTGCGCGCCGTTCGGCATCACGTTCGAGGTGCCCGCGAAGGCCGGCCCGTTCGACCTCGCGAACACGAAGAACAACCATCCTCCGTGCGACTGCGTGGTGGTGCGGGGCAAGATCGAACTGGACCCGATGACGTCCGCGATCACGATCACCTCCAACCCGCCCGGCTCCCCGGACTCGATCCCTACGAGCATCGAAGGGATCCCCCTGGAAATCCAGCACGTCAACGCCACGACCACACGCGGGGACTTCCAGTTCAACCCGACCAACTGCTCAAAGATGTCGCTCACCGGCACGGTGCAGTTGAACGAAGGCGGCTCGAGCACGATCACCACGCCGTTTCAGGTCACCAACTGCGCCGCGTTGAAGTTCGAACCGAAATTCAGCGTCTCGACGTCCGCTAAGACGAGCCGGGCGAATGGGGCGAGCCTGAGCGCGAAGCTGGCCTACCCGAACGTGCCGCAGGGCACCGACGCGGACATCGCGAAGGTCAAAGTCGAACTCCCCAAGCAGCTCCCGAGCCGCCTGACGACACTGCAGAAGGCGTGCACCGCGGCGCAGTTCGAAGCGAACCCGGCCGCGTGCCCCGCGGCGTCGAAGGTCGGCTACGCGAACGCGCACACGCCGTTGATCCCGGTCCCGCTGCAGGGCCCCGCGTATCTTCGTCTCGCACGGCGGTGAAGCGTTCCCGTCGCTGACGCTGGTGCTGCAGGGGTATGGCATCACGATCGACTTCGTTGGTACGACACGACATCAAGAACGGGGTCACCTCGACGACGTTCAAGACGGTTCCCGACGAGCCGTTCTCGAGCTTCGAACTGACGCTCCCCGAGGGCCCCTACTCCGCGCTGACGACCGCCGGGAACCTCTGCTCGCTGACGAAGACCGTCACGGTCAAGAAGAAGGTTACGGTCAGGGTTCACGGCCGCAGGAAGACGATCACCCGCGGGATCAAGCAGACAGAGCCCGCGACGCTGCAGATGCCTACCGAATTCGTTGCGCAGAACGGCGCCGAAATCCACCAGACCACGTCGATCACGGTCACCGGCTGCCCGAAAGCCCAGACGGCGCCAAAGAAGACGAGTCACAAGGCGAAGCGGAAAAAAGAGCAAAGGAAGTAGGTGCAGGTGGCAATGGGTCGCGCTGAATGGACGTGACCCACGCGCCGGGCGGGTTGCGCGTGTTGTGCAGGCCGCCATTCTGAAAACGTGGTACGCTCTCCGCATGTCCCACACGGTTGTGGTTGTCGGAGATCGGGGGCGGATGGTTCTACCTTCCGTCGTGCGCCGCAAGTTGGGGCTGACCGCGGGTACGCGCCTGTTGCTGGACGTCGAGCCCGACGGGTCGCTGAGGCTCCAGCCGTTCCGTGCCGCCGCCGAGCGGGGGCGGGGTCTGCTCGCCGGCGTTGGGGACCCCGACGTCTCCTGGACGGAGGATCTGATTGCTCAGCGGCGGGGGGAAGCCGCGCGCGAAGGCTGACATGGCAGTGCCGGTGCTGGACGCCTCGGCGTTGCTCGCGTACCTGCGGGGTGAGCCGGGCGCCGAGGTCGTTTCCGAGGCGATTGCCGGCGGCGCCACGATCTCGACCGTCAACCTCGCCGAGGTGCTCAGCCGCGCCACCGACAACGGCGTGAACCCCGCGCGGCTCGCCCGTGAGTTGACCGACCGAGGGCTCTTGGAAGGCGCGATCGCCACGGAGCCGTTTACCGTCGCGGACGCGATCGAGGCCGCGCGCCTGCGCCCGCTCACCCGTGTGGCCGGGCTATCCCTCGGCGACCGCGCCTGCCTCGCTCTTGCCCGCCGCCTCGAGGGTGTGGCGATGACCACCGATACCGCTTGGACACGAATCGAGCTCGACGTCCCGCTCCAGCTCGTCAGGGAGGACTCCGGTGCCGCTTCCTCGCCTCCCGATCCGGGTTGAGGCGACCTTTTCGGGCGCGAACGTTCCTCTGCGTGACCTGCTTGCCCCAACCCCCAGGGTTATCCTTAGCTCATGCCCACGCTGGTGATGGACCCCGCTCCGGCCGAGATCGACGCGCTGATTGAGCGTCGGCGTCGCCTGGACCTAGATCACTACGACGAGGTGTGGGAGGGCGTGCTGCACATGAACCCACCACCAACCTTCGAGCACCAGTACTTGGTCCAGCAGCTGTATGACTTGCTCGGCCCGCTGGCACGACGCGCCGGCCTGGTGCCTCTTCTCCAGGTGTTTGCGGTGGGCGAGGGCAAGGACAATTACCGCGCGCCCGACGGTGGCCTCCATCGCGAGCAGCCTCGCGGCGTGTGGCAGCGTACCGCGGCACTGGTGATCGAGATCGTCTCCCCAGGCGATGAGAGCTGGGCGAAGCTGCCGTTCTACGCCGCCCACGACGTTGACGAGGTGTTGATCATCGACCCGCGGGAGCACTCCGTCGCTTGGCTTGGGCTCGCCGACGGCGAGTCTCGCCCGATCGAGCGCAGCGGCCTGATCGACCTCGGCTCCGATCAGCTGGCCGCGCAGATCGACTGGCCGTAAGCGTCGCACGCCAGTTGCTGGAGCGCAGCTAGGGTTAAGGCCATGAACCTCACCCCGTCGGAGATCCGCGTGCTGGGCTGCCTGATGGAAAAGCGGCGCACGACCCCGGACGTCTACCCCCTGAGCCTCAACTCGTTGCGGCTGGCGTGCAACCAGTCCACCAACCGCGACCCGGTGGTGCAGTACGACGAGGAGGTGCTGCGCGACGCCCTGCATCGCCTTCAGCGCCGCGGCTATACGCGCCTGGCCAGCGGCGCGGGCAGCCGCGCGCCGAAGTACCGCCACCTGCTGGCGGAGGCGCTGCCGATGGGTGAGGACGAGCAGGCCGTGGTGTGCGTGCTGATGCTGCGCGGTCCCCAAACCCCGGGTGAGCTCAAGCAGCGCGCCGAGCGGATGCACGCCTTCGCCGATCTTGGCGGGGTGCACGAGACGCTCGAGCGGCTGATCGGCCGCGGGCTGGTAGCGGTCCTGGAGCGCCGGCCCGGCCAGAAGGAGGAGCGCTACGTCCAGCTGCTGGGGGAGGAGGCCGAGGCACCCGACGCGGCGCCGGTGTCCATGTCGATGCCCGCGCCGGTCCCTCGCGCGGTCGACGGCCTGGAGGAGCGGGTGGCGCGGCTGGAGCGCGAAGTGGCGCAGCTGCGTGCCGCGCTGGGGGATGGGCCCGGAGACGAGCAGGCTTCTCACCCCGGGCCCGAGGAGGAATCCTCTCATCCCAGGCCGGAGGAGGAACCCTCTCATGCCGGGCCTGAAGAGGAACCCTCTCGCGTCGAGCCCAGGGAGGACTCCCCTTACACGTCTCCCGACAACGGGGCTGAGCGAGCCGATGTGGAGCTTTCGGCAATGCCAGACGACAAGGAGGCGGGGGAGACGCGCGAATGGACGTGAGCCACGTCAGCCACGCCACCGCGATCCTCGCCGCGACGGCCAGCTCGACCGGGGACACCGCCACCGGGGTGGGCATTCCCCTGGCGCTGGCGGCCGGGCTCGTGTCGTTCCTATCGCCCTGCGTGCTGCCGTTGGTGCCGGGCTACCTTTCAACCGTGATCGGGGTCGCCCCGGCGGACATCCAGCACGCTGGCGCGCGCCGCGTGCTGGGCCCGAGCCTGCTGTTCATCGCGAGCTTCTCGCTGATCTTCATCCTGCTCGGCTTGACGGCCACGCAGATCGGCTCGGTGCTCACCGATCACATCGTCACGCTGCGCACGATCGGGGGCGTGCTGATCATCGCGATGGGGGTGCTGTTCCTCGCCACGCCGTTCGTGGACGCGCTCAACTTCCAGTGGCACTCGGAGCCCTTGCAGCGACTCGCCGGCCGCGGCGGGCCATTGGTGGCGGGGGCTGCGTTCGCGATCGCATGGACGCCCTGCACGAGCATCACGCTCGGGGCGATCCTCACCCAGGCGGCCGTATCCAACTCCGCCGCCCACGGCGCGCTGCTGCTCGCCTTCTACTCCGCGGGCCTGGCGATCCCGTTCCTGTTGATCGCGCTCGCGTTCGAGCGCGCCACCGACGCGCTGGCGATCGTGAAGCGCCACTTCTCGGTGATTGTAGGCGTCGGCGGGCTGGTGATGATCGCGCTGGGCCTGCTGATCGTCACGGGCGAGTTCACGGTGCTCAACTCGCAAGCCAACAGCTGGCTTCAGGGCACCGGGCTCGACGTCACCAACATTTGAAGCACCCGGCGCGGCTCAGGTCGGACCATGGGTCGCGGCGGCGGTGTGCGGCTGCGCGCTCGCGGCGGCCTTGCGGGCGCGGTAGCGCTGTTCCCAAGCTTCCTGGTTGCGCTTGGCATCCAGCACGAACGGGGAGTAGCCGATCGCTTTGACGATCCCCTCGTTGATCGCTGACTCGGGGAACGGTAGGGGGCGCATCACGTCCACGAACAGCACCACGCGCGTCTCGTCGGTGTCGTTCCACACCTCGTGGTTGAAGGTGTCGTCGAACACCATGCTCTTGCCCTCCTCCCAGTGGCGAATGTCTTCGCCGACGCGGATCCTGCAGGACTCGGCGTCCTGTGGCACGATCAGCCCGAGGTGATAGCGCAGCACACCCTTGTAGGGGCCGCGGTGGTCGAGGATGTGCTTGCGAGGGGAGAGGATCGAGATCATCGCCGTCTTCATCCCGGGTATCTCGCGCATCAGGGCGGCCGTGCGTGGGCACATCTCCACTCCCAGCTTCGCCTCGAAGCCGTACCCGTACAGGAAGAACGTCTTCCAGCGATCGTCGTCGGTGATCTCGATCTGGTCCTT
The DNA here is from genome assembly GCA_963764915.1 of uncultured Solirubrobacterales bacterium. Lineage (GTDB taxonomy): Bacteria > Actinomycetota > Thermoleophilia > Solirubrobacterales > Solirubrobacteraceae > Palsa-744. The sequence continues at coordinate 200,500 of CAVXUO010000003.1, forward strand.
GGAGATGTCCTGGAAGTTGGCCAGCGCGGCGTGGTCCTCGAGCAGCGCGGCGGCCTCGTCGCGGATCACCTCCCAGTTGCGCTCGATGTGCTCCACCCACGGGAAGCGTTCCAGCGGAAAGAACGTCGCGTCGCCCACCAGCGAGCGTTTGCCGATGAAGCGCTCGATCGGGGCGAGGATCCGTTCACCTACGGCGATCGTCCATTGGACGACACGATCCCACATACGGCTTTAGATCTTACGCCGCCTCACGCAAAGCTGCGAGCTCTGGCGACTCCGCGAGCTTCTTCAGCGCGCGCTGCTCCAGCTGTGAGGCCCGCTCCGCCGAGAAGCCGAGGCGCTTGCCGATCGCGGTGAGCGTCTGCGGCGCCTCGTGCCCGGTGCCGAAGCGCAGCGTCAGCACGGTGCGCTCGGTTTCGGGCAGCTGCGAGATCGCGAGCTGCACGAGGCGCTCGCGCTCGTTTTCGTAGGCGGTCTCCTCGGGCGGCTCCTGGTCGGAGGGCAGCAGGTCGCCGAGCGCGGTGTCGCCGTCCTCCCCGACCTGCTGGTCGAGGCTGACGAGCGCCGCACGCTGGTGGCGGACTTCCTCGACCTGGTCGAGCTCGAGGCCGGTCTCCAGGGCGATCTCCTCGGAGGTCGGCTCGCGCCCGAGGCGCACCGAGAGCTCGCGCTCTACGCGGCCCACCTTGCGGGTGCGCTGCGCGACGTGCACGGGCAGGCGGATCGTGCGCCCGGAGTTCTCGAGGCCCCGCTGGATCGCCTGGCGGATCCACAGCGTGGCGTAGGTGGAGAAGCGGAAGCCCTTGCGCCAGTCGAACTTCTCGCTGGCGCGGATCAGGCCGAGCATCCCCTCCTGCACGAGGTCGGCGAGCGGCAGGCCCTGGTTCTGGTAGCGACGCGCATTGGAGGCGACCAGGCGCAGGTTGGAGTTGATCATCAGTTCCTTCGCGCGCAGGTCCCCGCGCTCGATCCGCTGCGCGAGTTCGATCTCCTGGTCGGGCGTGAGCAGGGGGTAGCGCCGCGAGTGCGCGAGCAGCTGGTCGACTGACTCGGGGATGAAGCTTTCCGGTTCGGGGGCCGCCACGGGGCGCCGGCGACGGGCGCTGGCTGCAGGCTCGGCGCGGTTCTCCGCAAAGGGCGAATCGAGTGCCGCAGGCGCATGCACGGCGCTGTCCGGGGTGTCCGCGGACTCCAAAGTGTCTAGGGTGGTGATCTGGCGGCTATCGTCTGTCATGAGTCGGTCCTTCGAATTGAAAGAGGGGTCCACGAGATTGGGACCCTTTATTGGAGAGGGAGGCGCGGCTACGGCCGCAATCTCCGATGCTTGAAGTCGGAATTATAGGGCACGGTAGTTGCGTTGTCAATTATTCCTGGCGTAGTGGGTCGGCGGGCGCGTTAGTCCACCCTGTACACGGGCATGCACTCTTGTTGGAGCCCATCGGCGACCCATAAGTTGCTCTACCCGAGACCATCGACTACCCATTCGGGCAAATCGTTATTCAGCGGTTATCTGGTCGTGATGCGCTTCTTATTCGCGCGCCAGGCCGAGAAACCTGCGACGCGATGTTCGGCTCATCGGACGTAGAGGCGATTCGCGCAAGCTGCCGGTGCGCTCACTGGCCGAGCGTACGCCTCGAGAGGACCTACGCCCGGCGCCCTACGGACTGCCCACCGGTGCCCGATCGGGGCTGCGCGCGGCCTGTTCGGCCCCGGTCGTGGTCGTGAGGACCGCAGCGCTGCCACGGGTGAGTGTGCGGCGCACGAGCCCGGGGAGCAGCAGACGGGCGGCGGCGGCCAGGAAGTAGGGGCGGGGCACGTAGCGCTCGGCTCGGCGCCCGAGACCCACCTCGACGATCGCCTCCGCCACGCGATCGGGAGTGGAGACGATCCACGCCGTCTGCGGCCGTGCGAGCAGCTCGCGGGCGGGGAAGCCCTCGGTGGCGATGAACCCGGGAAACACCGTTCCCACATGAACGCCGTGGGCGTGCTCCTCGGCGTACAGCGCGTCGCTCCAACCGGTGAGCGCGAACTTGCTCGCCGAGTAGGCTCCGGTGCCGGGGCGCGTGACCCGCGCGGCGGTGCTGGAGACATTGACAATCGCGCTCGGCGCGGACTCCCGCAGCAGCGGCAGCAGCGCCTCGGTGAGCCGTACGGGCGCGTCGAAGTTGAGCTCCATCGTGCGCCGCACGTTGGCGTACCCGCCTTCGGCGAAGGGCGCGCGCCACGCCGCCCCGGCGTTGTTGACCAGCAGCGTCAAGCGCCCTCCGTACTGCTCACGCACGTGCTCGAGCACACGCGCGGGGGCATCCTCTTCGGTGAGGTCGAGCGCCAGGTAACTGCACGCGGCAGGCAGCGTTTCGGTGAGTCCGTGCAGCAGCTCCCCGCGGCGCGCGACCAGCACCAGCTGCGCGTCGGGCTCGCGCGCCAGTCGCCTCGCGGTCGCCTCGCCGATCCCGCTGGAGGCGCCGGTGATGACCGCGACGAGTGGTGCGCTCACGAGCGCGACCTTACAGCAACGACGCCGCGCCAACCAGCAGCGACGCATTGCCAACCAGCACAACGACGCCGCGCCAATGGCTTCGGTCTCCGCATCGACCCGAGCCGGCCACCCTCCTCGCCGGCGCCAGGTAGCCTGTGGTCATGGAGTCCTCGGGTGAGCTGCTGCCGGTCGAAGGCCACCACCTGACCGGCATCTCCCCGCGCGCCTTTCAGCACCCCGCGGACCGCGCCGCGACGGCGGCGTTGAAATCGATCCCGTACCTGGACACCGTCGTGCGCAAGCTGATCGAGCTGGGCTACGAGCGCGCGCTGCGCCAGAGCTACCTGGGCTCGGCCGTGAGGCTCTCCGAAGCGCAGCTGGGCGATGTGTGGCGCGAGCACGCGATCGCGTACACCACGCTCGACATGCACGACGTGCCCGATCTCTACCTCACGCAGTACCCCTCGCCGAACGCGATGGCGATCGGTGCCAAGCGTCCGATCGTGGTGGTGCAATCGGAGCTCGTGGGGCTGCTGGACGCCGGGCAGCGCCGCGCGGTGTTCGCGCACGAGGCCGCGCACATCCTTGCCGACCACCAGCTGTATCGCACCGCGCTGTACATCCTGATGTTGTTGGGGCGGACATCGCGGCTGCTGCTGCCGCTGGCCCCGATCCGCACCGCGTTGACGGAGTGGGAGCGCGCGACCGAGCTGAGCGCCGACCGTGCCGCGGCGCTCGTCACGCGCGACCCGCTGACGGTGTGCCGCACGCTGATGTGCCTCTCCGCCGGGGCGATGGTCGACGAGCTCGACCTCGACGAGTTCATGCGCCAGGGCCTCGACTACACCGAGAAGGGCAGCGGTCTCGAGCGCCTCACGCGACTGTTGATCGACCTGGGTGTCAGCCATCCGATGCCGGTGAAGCGCACGCATGAGCTGATGGCATGGGTGCGCTCAGGCGAGTTCGACCGGATCGTCGGCGGCGAGTACCCGACCCGCGACGAGCCGGTCGATGCCCGCGCCGAGGGCAGCGAAGCGGTGTCCCACTACTCCGAGCGCTTTCGCGACGCCTTCCGCGACGCCGGCGAGTCGATCAACTCCGTCGGCCAGCAGCTCGCCGACTGGCTGCGCAAACCGGGTGGCGAGGACGAGGACGACGCGGAAGACGCAGATGAGTAGCCGAAAGCAGTCGGTCACGCCTCCGGCGCGCGCTCGGACCCGCGGCGTAGGTTGCCGATCAACAGGCCAATCACAGTAACGAGGTAGATCTGGCCGAAGAGCATCTCGAGTACTGAGAGAGCTCGTCCGAGGTTGAGCGTCGGGGTGAGGTCGCCGTAGCCGGTGGTGGTGAGCGTGGTGAAGCTGAAGTAGATCTGCTGGCTCTGAGTGACTGCCGCATTGGAGACCTGCTCGAAGTAGGGGTGGGTGCTGAGGCTTACGATCACACGCACGACCAGCGCGAAGAGCAGCCCGATCAGCAGGTAGCTGGTGAGTGCGCCCGCCACCGCCTGCAGCGTGACACCACGATCGCGCACCAGCCGTACCACGCCGCGGGTGAGCACGATCAGGACCGCCAGCACCGCGAGAGCGGCGCCCGCGGCGCCCACCCAGAGTGGCACGACGGAGAGCCCAACCAACACCGCCAGGACGATCAGCGCGACGACGGTGAGCGTCGCCGCGAGACCTCGCGTCGTCGGAGGATCACGTGAGGTGACGATGATTGCGAACAGCATCGTCCCCTGCAGGATCACCGAGACGGCACGGCCGGCGGGAGTGTCGGGCGCGATGATCGAGAACAGCACTGCCAGGATCGTGAGCGCGAGCACGACGCCGTAGCGGTGCTGCGAGGATCGGGCGCGCTTAGACGACGCGGTGCGGTTCCGGCGACACTCAGGAAAGGATGGCGCGGACGGCGGCGGATCTGACGCGGCGCTCAGATCGGTGCGCGCGACCTGCTGGCGAGGAGAGCCATGCCGCCGACGCGGCGCCCTCATCTGCGAGCCCCACTTGCCCTGCCCGTAGCGGGCGAGCTCCAGGCGCGCGATCACGCCGCGGTGGACCTCGTCGGGGCCGTCGGCGAGGCGCAGCGCGCGGGCCACCGTCCACGCGGCGCCGAGCGGGAAGTCGTCGGAGAGGCCGGCGCCGCCGTGCAGCTGCATCGCCATGTCCACCACGCGCTGGGCCATGTTGGGCACCGCGACCTTGATCTGCGAGACCGCGCCCAGCATCGCCGGGGACTGTGTGTCGATCAGCCAAGCGGCGTGCAGCACGTGCAGGCGCGCCTGGTCGATCGCGATCCGCGCGTCGGCGATCCGCTCGCGATTGCCGCCGAGGTTGGCCAGCGGCCGGCCGAACGCAACGCGCTCGGTGGCGCGGCGGCAGGCGAGCTCCAGCGCCAGCTCGGCGAGGCCGATCAGCCGCATGCAGTGGTGCACGCGCCCGGGACCGAGGCGCGCCTGGGCGATCCCGAACGCCTGGCCGGGGCCGCCGACGATCGCGCTTGCGGGCAGGCGCACGTCGGTGAAGGAGACCTCGCCGTGGCCGCCGGGGGCATCGTCGAAGCCCATCGTGGAGAGCATCCGCTCGACCTTCACCCCGGGGGTGTCGAGCGGGACGAGCACCATCGAGTGCTGGTGGTAGCGACCGATTGGGGAGACACTCGCTGCGCTCGCATCCCCAAATCGGCCAGCGGTGGGGTCGGTGAGCCCCATGAAGATCGCCACCTTGCAGTTGGGGTGCCCGACGCCGGTGCTCCACCACTTGCGCCCGTTGAGCACCACCTCCTCGCCGTCGAGCGTGGCCGTGGCCTGCATGTTGGTCGCGTCGGCGGAGGCGACGTCGGGCTCGGTCATGCAGAAGGCCGAGCGGATCTCCCCGCCCAGCAGCGGCTCCAGCCAGCGCTCGTGCTGCTCGGGCGAGCCGAAGTGCAGCAGCACCTCCATGTTGCCGGTGTCAGGCGCGTTGCAGTTGCACACCTCGCTGGCGATCAGCGAGCGGCCCATGCGCTCGGCCAAGGGCGCGTACTCGACGTTCGAGAGCCCCGCGCCCTGTGCCTGCCCGCCGACCTCAGGGCTGCCCGGCAGGAACAGGTTCCACAAACCCTCCTCGCGCGCTTTGGCCTTCAAATCCTCGATCGCCGAGTGCACGATCCACGGGTCGGAGCTCGCGAGGATCTCGCGGTGGTAGGGCTCCTCGCGCGGGACCACCTCGCGTGCGATGAAGGCGTCCAAGCGCTCCAGCAGCTCGCGTGCGCGGGGGGAGTGCTCAAAGTCCATCGCCCGCTAGCTCCCGTTTGCCGCGCGGGCGGGCGGGGCGGGGGGCAGCGATGCCACGCTCGCCGCTGTCGTCGGCATGCCCGCTCAGCTCCCTTCGCGGACGTCGAGCACGACCTTGCCGGTGGCGCGCCGCTCATCGATCTCCCGCAGCGCGTCGGCGGCCTGCTCCAGCGCAAAGCGCGCGCCGACGATCGGGCGCACGACGCGCTGCTCGATCATCGGCTGCAGGCGCGCGCCGATCTCGCGGCAGAGCTCGGGGCGGGTGAGCGCGTAGGCGCCCCAGCCGGCGCCGACCACCTCGATGTTGGCGAGCAGCAGCCGGTTGACCCGCACCTCGGGGATCGACCCGCCGGTGAATCCGACCACCACCAGGCGACCGTCGGAACGCAGCGAGCGCAGGCTGTCGGTGAAGCGGTCCCCGCCGACGGGGTCGAGCACCACGTCCACACCGCCACCCGACAGCTCCTTTGCCTCCTCCCGCCAGGGACCATCGGAGCGCAGCACCTCATCGGCACCGGCCTCGCGCGCCACCAGCGCCTTCTGCTCGCTGGAGACGACCGCGATCGTGCGTGCGCCGAGCCCCTTTGCGACCTGCAGCACGGCTGTGCCCACGCCCCCGGCGGCCCCGTGCACGAGCACGGTCTCGCCCTCGCGCAGCCGTCCGCGCAGCGCGAGCGCGAAGTAGGCGGTGTGGTAGTTGAGGATCAGGCCGGCGCCCTGCGCGAAGTCGAGCGCGTCGGGCAGGGGAAAGGTGAGGAATGGGGGCGCCACGGCCGCCTCGGCGAAGCCGCCCCCCATGCAGAAGGCGGCCACGCGCTCACCCGGACGTATCCCGAGCTCAGCGGCCTGCCCGCTCGTCTCGCGCACCACGCCGGCGACCTCGCCGCCCGGGACGAACGGCAGCGGCGGTTTGTACTGGTACTCCCCGCGCGTTTGCAGCACCTCGGGGAAGGAGACCCCGGCGGCGTGCACGTCGATCACCACGCCCTCTCCCGGCGTGAACATGTGCGACGGAGGTGACTCGGGCACAGGCAGATCGACCAGGCGCAGAGCGCTGGTGGGGCCCGTGAGGTCTACGATCTGGATTGCCTTCATTGCGTCTGCACGCTCCCGCCGCATCCGGGGGCCACATTCAACACGCTTTGGGCGCGTGCCGTCCGTCCCCTATCGCGGACACGGCACGGCCGTGCGCGCGCTGGTGTGAGAGCCGTTTTCGAAAGCGAACGAGGCGGCGAAGCGAAAGCCGCCGCGTGGACAGGCGCGAGGCAGGACGATGCCGCGGGGGTGGTAGCCGCGATACCTGCCGCGGGTGCGTTCGTAGTAGGTGAGGTGCAGGGGCCCGATCGTGGAACGCAACTGCACGACGGAGGCGTTGGGCGCTTCCGGCAGGGTGGGGACGAGCGGGATCGTAGTGGCGAGGTCACCCCCGAAGGGACTGCTTGCGGGGAGCACGACGCCGTGGAAGACGATCTGGGCGGCGACGGGGGAGTGGCCGTTGGCGTAGAAGAGCAGGCCGAGGTGCCCGTCGTGGACGTGCGCCATGAAGATCGTGGTTTGGGCGGTCTCGGTGAGGATTTCCGGGCCGAAGGGGATCTCGACGACGCCTTTGCCGTAGCCCATCTGCGACTGGGAGGGGCAGCCTTCGGGGCCGTAGCGTTCGAGGATCGCGGGGCTGCAGGTTTCGAGGCCGAGGCCGCTGGTGCCGATCCCGAGATTGTCGGGGTAGTAAAGGTCGAGCGAGGTCAGCGGGGAGGGAACCTGTCCGCTGGTGGTGGCAAGCGTGAAACCGAAGATGATCGTGGTCCCCTGCCCGAGGTGCTCGGGGGAGAGCGCGGCGCTCAGCTTCGCCTTCGGCTCGCCGGCGGCGGTGGATGCCGGGGTGGCAGCGGCGCACCGCGCACACCCGAGCGCGGTCAACAGCACAAGCACGACGCAGGCGGCAGGCGATATTCGGACTCTGAAGATCGTTCCTTGCACGCAGGGCGAACCATACAGCCCGACCTAGTCGGCGACCCACACCCGTCTCTGACTATTGTCTACAGAGCGGCCCTACTACCTCTCTGTCAACAACCGTTACGTAGATGAAGCTGACCCTCCCCACATCAGAACTGCTTACGCCCGCTGCCACGTGGCGAGGCGCATCAGCGTGCCGGCACCCACGCCACGGGCGGTGAGGACGCAGGTGTGGCCGGCTTCGCGCCAGGTGACGATCGTCGGGTTGGCATGGCTGAGGACGTGGAAGCTCACGCCGTTGCGCTGCACCGAGGCGCTGCCGGGGGGGATCGCCAGCGCGGCGCCGGAGACGATCGAGTAGCCGATCCGCCGTGCACGGGAGTTGGTGTAGAAGACGGTGGTGACGGTGCGTCCGCCGACCGTGTCGGTCCGTGCCCCGACTGCCCGCCAGCCGAGCTTGCCGCCCCAGTAGGGGTAGTCGATCCCGGCGGCGGAGGCCGCCAGCAGGCGGGGGTTGTGTGGGTTCTCGGTGGGCGCGGCCCCGGTGGCGGTACGCAGACCCGCGCCCGACGCTTGCAGCACGGTGGGCGCGCTCGTGCCGCCTCCCGTGGCCAGCACCAGTACGAGCACCACCGCCACGGCGGCCGCGAAGGCGACGCCAGCCACCAGCCGCGGGGGCCGCCTTCGAGTGAGGGAGCGTCGCGCGTCGCGGGTACGGGCTCGCACGTAGGCGGGGGGGACGGCTGCGCCGGTGCCCGCGGGCCGGCCCTCGCCCGCGGTGGCGGTGTCCCCGGCGGCGGCCAGCTCGATCGAGCGGCGCAGCAGGGCGGGGGCCTCGACCCGCTCCAGTGAGCGTACGAGGATCACCGCACGGCGCTGATCCTCCAGTTCGGCGGCCAGCTCGGGGGATGCGGCGACGCGGGCCAGCACAGACTCGCGCCGTTGCTCAGGCAGCGTCCCGTCGGCGAGCGCCGCCAGCGCCGCGTGGATGTCTTCAGGCTCTCGGCTCATGTGGTGCTCTCACTCCTAAGACGCCGCGCGGAGGGCTCACCTTCCCGCGGGGCGGGACGATCCTCGGCCGCTGCCACAGCCTTGCCCTTGTCCACCGGTGCGTTTTCGCTCGTGAGCACCACGCCCTCCCCGGGGGCAGCCAGATCCTCGCGCTTGGGTGCGGAGAGGCCCTTCGACGGCGAGGACGATTCGAGCGCGTGCACGACGAACGCCCGTGCGCGGAACAGCCGTGTGGCGACGGTCGCCTCCTTGGTGTCGAGGACCTGCGCGGCCTCGCGGTGGGAGAGCCCGGCGATGTCGCATGCGACGAGCGCGAGGCGGTAGCGTTCGGGAAGCCCGGCGATCGCCGTGAACACCTCCTGCGCCTGCAGCGCCTCCTCGGGGCGCTCGCCGCTGCGGGGATCGACCGGCTCGATCTCATCGATCGTGGTCGAACTGACGCGGGGACGGCGCGTGGCGGTGCGCCGCGCGGTGAGGAAGGTGTTGCGCAGCACCGTCATCAGGTAGGCGAGCTCGTCCTGGCCACGTAGCAGCCGCGGGCGGGCGAGCACGCGCGCGAACGTCTCTTGAACGAGGTCTTCCGCCTCGTGGGGCGAGCCGCAAAGGGCCCACGCGGCGCGGTAGAGTCGGTCGAGATGGCGCGGCAGCGACTCGGGATCGAGCGCGGGCATCGCGCTCGACTGTAGCGCGCGGCGTGCCGGATCGTGAAAGTCATCCACCGGCCGCGGTGCACACCGCGACGGCCCGCGCACCGGCACCGCCACGCAAGTGTGTCCTCGGGCACCGTGACGCAAGCGTGTCTTCGTCGTGCCGGCTGGGGGCTCCTGAAAGGTTTATCGTTGCCGTGGAGTCTCGTGCAAGTAGGAGCGCCCAGAATCGGCGCCCGCGACGAGGCCCGGACAATCAACTCAGGAGACGATCGTGCGACACCCTTCAATTCTTGCTGCGAGCGCGCTCGCGGTCGCCGGGCTGGCGGTTGCCGGCTGCGGATCCAGCAGCTCCGGCTCGGGTAAAACCGAATCGAACGGTTATCCCGCGACGAGCGCGTCGACGACACCCAAAAGCGCGGCGGCCTCCGGGGCGACGGGCGCCGGGATCGCGATCACGACCGAACACACGCCGCTCGGGACGATCCTCGCGGCGGGCCCCAAACACCTGACGGTGTACCTGTTCGCGGCCGACACCGGCTCGAGCTCGACCTGCTCGGGCGCGTGCGCGCAGGTGTGGCCGCCGGTGACGACGACCGGCACCCCGAAGGCCGAAGGCGAAGCGGTGGCCTCCGACCTCGGCACGACCACCCGCTCGGAAGGGACCAAGCAGGTCACCTACAAGGGGCACCCGCTGTACTGGTATGTGAGCGACTCCAAGGCGGGCGAAACCACCGGGCAGGGCGTCCAGAGCTTCGGGGCCGCCTGGTGGGTGCTGTCGCCGAGTGGCAGCAAGATCACCGGCTCGTAGGGCCGGGGGCGCTCACCGGCTGGCAGACCGGGGCCGAGCGAGGCGCCAACGAATCGGGAAGGATCGGGCGCGTCCGGAGTCGCAGGGTTCGAAGGAGCCCCTGCCAGGGCGCAGCACCCCGGTGAGCGACCGTCATGGATGGCGGCCGCTCATCGGGCGATTGAGCTCAATCGCCGCGCCGCTCCACCAACAGAGCGAGCGTGGGGCAGGCTGCGACGGCGCGGCGCGCGTGGGCGAGCAACGCCGGGTCGAGCGGCGCGCCGTCGAGGATCGGGTAGCCCCACTCGTCCAGGGAGATGCGCTCGGGCAGCAACTCATGACACATGCCGTGGGCCTCGCAGGCGATCGGGTTGACACGCAAACGGTGCGAGGTGGGGCTCATGCTGGGACGGGAATCGGCGGACTGAAGACGCGCGGCCGCGGCAGCTCCGAGGGCAGGGTGCAGGCCGCGCAGGGGCCGTGGTGGGCGTGGGCGGAGAGCTCCGGCGCAAACACCTCGAGCGCGCTCGAAACGAGGCGGGCGACGCCGTCGGGATGGGAGCAGGCGCCGCGGCCGCGGACCAGGCCCGCGAGGGAGTGCAGGCGCCGGGCGGCTGCGTCCCGCTCGCCGTTACCCAGCGCAAGCTGTCCGCCGCGGCCACCCTCGTCGCGCACATTGCCCGCACGCAGCCGATCGCCAGCGCTTCCAGCGAGCTGCTCAAAGGCGCGGGCGACCGCGTCGAGCCCGAACACGCACGGCCCGCACTGACGGGCGCTCTGTGAGGCGAGCCAGCGAGTGAGCCGGGCGAGCTCGGCGACGGGGCAGGCCTCGGCGGAAAGCACGACCACCACCCCGGCGCCGAGCGAGGCGCCGAAAGGGGAGAGGTGGCGATCGGAGAGTGCCACCTCGCGCAGAGAGGAGCCGTCGATCCAGGTCCCCGAGTAGCCGCCCACGAGCACCGCGCGCGGCCGCGCGGTGAGGCCGTCGGCGGCGTCGAGCAGCGCCGGGAGCGGGGAGCCGTGCTCGATCTCATAGACCCCTGGCGCGGCCACGGAGCCGGCGAGCGTGACCAGCGCCGAGCCGGGCTGCTCGGGGGTGCCGAGCTCGCGGAACCACGCGGAGCCGTAGCGTGCGATCAGCGCGAGGTGGGCGAGGGTCTCGACGTTGCAAACCAGCGTGGGGCGTCCGTGCACGCCCCGTTCGAAGGGCCGCGGGGGGGTGAAGGTCGGCAGCGCGGGGCCGCCGGAGAGGTGGTTGACGAGCGCCGACTCGTGGCCGGCGATGTAACGGTTGGGGACGGGGCGCGGCCGGATATGGGCCCTGCCCACCCGCTCTGCGCCACCAGAACCGCCGCGTTCACCGAGCGCGCGCGCAACCGCGTCGAGCGCGGAAGGCGACGACTCGCACACTCCGAGCAGGACCTCCCGCGCGCCGACCGCGCCGGCGGCCAGCTCGGCGCCGTCGATCACGAGGTGCGGGAGGAAGCGCAGCAGGGTGCGGTCCTTGGCGGAGGCGGGCTCGCCCTCGGCGCCGTTGACGACCACGATCGGGTGCCCGCCGCCCAGCGCCGAACGCGACGACGCCCCGGCGACGGCCCGCAGCTTGGCGGCAGTGGGGAACCCCGCTCCGCCGCGACCCAGCAGCCCGGCGCGCTCGACCTCGTCGATCAGGCCGGAGGCGGCGCCGCGGCGGGAGCGCCCGCGGCCCTCGATGGCGGGAAGCTCGCCGTGGAGCGCCAGATGCTCGTGCAGAGCAAGCGCGCCGCGGGAGGGGATGCCGGCGAGCAGCCGCGGCAGGCTGGGCGCGCCGGACGGGACAGCATTGAGCCCCTGGTGGGTGTACGTGCTCACGGGCCGACCACGATCTTCGAGCGCGAGGCCGAGCGGTGGCCGAGCAGCGTTGAGGGGGTGCCCGAGCGCCGTGCCCATTCCGAGCCCAGCGGCCCGGAGGGCAGCCACAGAACGAGGCCGAGCGCGAACGCGAAGGCGCCGCCGATCGCGAGGCCGCGTCCGCGCGCGCTCTCACGCGAGAAGCCGGCGAGCGTGCGCAGGAGCACGGCGCCGAGCACCAGCGCCAGGCAGGCGACCGAGAGCGCGAGCAGCCACGTGCTTTTGACGTCGCTGCCGGTGCCGAGCGTGTGCAGCAGCGCGATCGGCCAGCAGGCGTAGACGAGCCAGTGGGTGGCACGCCAGGCGCGCGGGCCGACGCGGGCACGCATCATGCTGGTGAGGATCACCGCGAGCAGCAGGTCGAACGCAACCGCGCCAAGCCCCAGCCAGAAGGGCCGGTAGGAGCCGGTGAACGGGATGAACGCTGCCACCAGCGAGATCGAGGCGAAGGAGTCGAGCACCGCGGTGAGAATGTGCAGCACGAGGAACACGAGCGCCAGCAGCGAGACGTTGCGGTGCAGCGCGTCGATGACGAAACGCGGCCACGAGGGCGTGCTGAAGCGCTGCACATCCGCGACCCCGAGCGTGACGGCGACACTCAGCAGCAGCAGCGCGACGGCGCCGGTGGAGCGGGTGATGTACCAGTCGAGGCTGGGCCCGGACGTGGCGAGTGGGAGCGACTGGGTGATCATTGGCGATCATCCGCGCGGCGCATCGACCCAACCGCGGGCTCGGGGGTGGGACCTCCATGTCCCACCACGGCGGTGAGTGAGCGGCCATGCCGGGGAGGCGCGGGCCCCTCCAACGGCCAGTCGCCGAGCCGCAGCACCGCGCCGTCGTGCGCGACCAGACGAGCGGGCAGTCCGAGCGCGTCAAGCCAAGCCGGCGCGCGCTCGCCGCGCACGAGCGCGGCCGTGGCGGCGATGTTGGCGTCGGTACAGTCGGCCGCGGCGACGCTGACCGTGCGCCAGGGGCCACGCGCGGGAGCACCCGAGGAGGGGTCGATGATGTGGTGCATCGTCCGCCCACCACGGCGCCAGCGGCGCACGGCGACGCTGGAGGTCGCAAGGCCCCCGTCGGCGATCGCGATCGTCTGTCCGGGGGCGTCGGGTCCGGAGCGGTGGTCGTCGGTGACGTGGATCCGCCAGCCGCCGGGGGGTCCGGATCCCGCCCCCGGCGGTGGCGATGTCGCCGCCGAGGCTGACCAGCACCCCGCAGCGCGCAGCCTGCCACACCGCCCGGGCGCCGCGGTCGGCGGCCCACGCTTTGGCGGTGGCGCCGAGGTCGAGCACGATCCCGCTGGGAATCCGCACGGTGGCGCGCGCCGTGTCAAGCTCGACGGTGCGGTGGCCGCTGAGCCGCCGGGCGATCAGCGTGGGCGACACCTCCGTGGCCGGCTCACCCGCACCCTGGCGCAGCAGCGAAAAGTCGCGGTCGTAGCCCGCCAGCATCAGCGCGGCGCCAACCGTTGGATCGACGTCACCGCCGGTTATCTGGGCGGCACGCAGGGCTACCTGCAGCGCCTCGAGCAGCAGCGGCGCGACCCGCACCGGGCGCCCCCCGGTGTGCTCGTTGACCCGGGTCAGGTCGGAGTCGGCGCGGAAACGGCTGCAGGCACGGTCGATCGCGTCGAGCTCGCGCGCGAGAATCGCGCTGGCGCGGGGTAGCCACAATGGCTCGGTGACGCGCAACACGACGGTGCTGCCGAGCGCCTCCCAGCGCGCTGTCGCGCGCGCCCTATCGCGGGGAGACCGCGCGCACTCTGCCTCGCCGCGCATCACGCCTGCACGCCTCACGATCCGCCGGAGACGACCGGGCTTTCGCTTTCCGAGGGGGGAGCCGCTTCCTGGGAAGGTGCCACTTCCTGGCTAGGGAGTATTCCGAGGAGACTTTTTTCCGACGGCGCCGCTTCCTGCGAGGGGGCTGCTTCCTGGGAGGACGCTTCAGAGGAACCTTCCCCGGATGGGGCGGATTCCTGTGAGGGCGCCGCTTCCTGCGCGGGCGCCGATTCCGTGGTGCTCGACCTGGGGGCTTCGGCAGGCGGGTGCAGCGAGCCGGAGGAGCTCGACGCGGAGCCCGAAGATCTGCTGGAGCCACGCGCGGCGGAGCGCTGCGCGGCGGCGGTGGAGGAGCGGGTCGATTTGAGCGTTTTGCCCGGGAAAGCGTTGGCCGCAACCGCTGTCAGCACACCGGTGAAGGCCGCGCTGCCGGCGATCAACCAGCGGTTGGCGCGGCTCAGCCGGCGTAGCGCGGCGTCGCGAGTGCGGGAGGTGTGAGGGTTGCCTGACATCGGTGGTTCGGTACGGAATCCCGGTGTACGGGTGGAAGGTGACGCTCTCAGTGTGCGGCGGCAACGCAAGCTGTGGCTAAAGAGGGCATGAGAGGTTCCATAAGAGTGCAGAGCCCGAGATGCCGCTCGATCTTCCCGGCGGAACGCCTGCAACCAGCACGGCTGGCGTACGCGACCTCAATGGTCGAGGAGGACGCGGTGGTAGTGCAGCCACGGGCCGAATTCGGGGATCAGCAACAGCGCCAGCACGAGCCCCGCGGCGAGTGCGCCCGCCAGGGCGAGAGCCCGGCCGGCCCGCCCCGCTCGCGGGTTGCGCCACTGCGAGTCGTGCGCCCCACCATCCAACGGCCCGACTGGGCGCCACGGGTCGATCGGGCGCCCGTCGAAGCGCTCGGCAAAGGCTGCCACCTCCGCGAGCACCGCGCCACGCTGTTCGGAGCGGGGGCGTCCACCGCTCAGCAACTGCGCTACCTCGGGCAGATGGCCGAGCACGTGCACCGCGGTGACCGCCACCCACACGATGAAACTGACCTTGTGCAGGGGCAACAGCACGCCCCGCGAGCTTGGCCCGATCAGCAGCAGCGCCACGCCACTGGCGAACACCACGATCGTGCTGAGCACGACCAGGGGGGCGAGCGCGCGCAGATAGGGGGGCGGCGGACCCTTACGCCGGTAAACGGGATTACGGGTGTAGTAGCGCACGAACCGGTAGCCGGTGCTGGAGAGCTTCAGCACCACTGGTCCGATCAGCAGCAATCCGAGAAATAGGTGTACCCACAGCAGCGTGGAGTGCAGCCGCAGGATCGTCACGCCGAGCACCGCCAGCAGCACGATCAATACCGCGCCGGTGAGCACCGTCAGCCGTTGATTGCCGTCGCCGCCCCCCGCCGTCAGGTGTCCACTCTCCATCCCCGCGAGTGTCGGCACGGCTGCTAAGAACGGCGTAATCGCCGGATGAGAGAGCTCATATGATCGGACCGTCGGCTCTCGCACAGCCGCCCTCGCGCCGTCGGGCCCCTATCCTGGCGAGGGATGGGGCAGTTGGTGGAATCCTCCGAGCCGGCGGCGACCACGGCGCCGTCGATCCTGCTGATCGAGGACGAGCCGGGGATCGTCGATTTTGTGCGCCGTGGCATGGAAGCCGAGGGCTTCGCCGTGCAGGCCGAGCACGACGGGGCCGAGGGCGAGCGCCGCGCGCTCAGCGACAGCTTCGACGCGGTCGTGCTCGACCTGATGCTTCCCGGCAAGGGCGGCATGGGGGTGCTGGGGGCGCTGCGCGCCGCCAGGCCCACGCTGCCGGTGATCGTTCTCACCGCCCGAGGAGAGGTTGAGGATCGCGTCGCCGGGCTGGACGCGGGCGCGGTGGACTACCTCGTCAAGCCGTTCTCGTTGGCGGAGCTGCTCGCGCGGGTGCGCGCCCAGCTGCGCAGCGCCGCGCAGGGCTCGACCACGACACTGCGGGTGGCGGACATCGAAGTGGACATGCTCAGCCGCAAGGTGCGGCGCGCCGGGCAGCCGGTGGCGCTCTCCACGACCGAGTTTGAGCTGCTCGTGTACCTGATGCGCCATCGCGGCAGGGTGCTCACCCGCGAGCAGATCCTGAGCGCGGTGTGGGGTTACCAGCACGACCCCGCCACCAACATCGTGGATGTGTACATCGGCTATCTGCGCCGCAAGCTGCGCCGGGTGGGCGGGGACCAATCCCCCGCGCCGATCCACACCGTGCGCGCGGTCGGCTACCGCCTCGAGGGTGGCGCAGCCGGCCAACGGCCGGCAGGCCGGGCCCCTCATCTGTCAGAAAACCATGCCGGCTGATGGTGGCCGGGAGGGGGTCTGACTCCCATGGCGGCGAGCCCGGAGGGGATGGACGGCGCCGCGCACGCCGCGGCCGGCGCCGGGCCTGAAGCCGCGCGGCGCTGGCGAGGGCGGCGGCCGAGCTGGATGCCCACCAGCCTGCGCTGGCGGCTGGCGGTGTGGGTGGCGCTGGTGGTGGTTGTCTCCTCGGGGATCACATTCTTCGCGGTGTACCGCGGCACCGGGACGCAGTTGCGTCGCCAGATCGACAGCGAGATCACCGGCGACTCGGGCGAGTTCGCTCACGCGCTGAGCGCCTCCGGCGCGCGCACGCCCGCCGCCATGTTGTCCGCCGCGCGCACGTACGTAGCCGGACAGCCGTTCAACACCAGCTCCACCGTGCTGTTTGCGCGCGTGCGCGGGGCCGGCACTGCCACCAACACGCCCGAGCTGTTCGGCAACCATCCCCCCGACGACGGCGAGAGCGTCGCCGTGCAGGAACAGGAGGACCGGCTGGCTCACCAGTTGCTGGCCGCGCACGACGGCTTCTCGACGCTGAACCTCCCCGACGTCGGCTATCTGCGTCTGCTCGATCGCCCGGTGCGCATCCTCGGCGGGCGCAGACACGCCGCCCAACTCGTGACCGTCGGCGTGGGGGAGCCGCTGGCGAGCGTGGCGCGCGCCCAGCACGGGGTCGCGCGGGCCTTCATTCTTGCCGGCTTCCTCGCGCTCGCCGGCGCGCTACTCGCTTCGCTGCTGATCGGCAGCCGCTTCTCACGCCCGCTGCGGCGGATGGCCGCCGTCGCGGCGCAGGTCGACGCGGGCGACCTGCACCCCCGCATTCACGACGTCGAGCACGACGGCCGCGAGGTGCAGGTGTTGGCGGACGCTTTCAACCACATGCTCGACCGCCTCACGGCCGCGTTCGCCGGCCAGCGCGAGTTCGTCGCCGACGCCTCGCACGAGCTGCGCACCCCGCTGACGGTGATCCGCGGGCAGCTGGAGGTGCTCGCCGCCCAGCCCAACCCCTCCGGTGAGGAGGTGCGCCGCGTCGAGCGCCTCGCGCAGGCGGAGATCGCTCGCATCACGCGCCTCGTCGACGACCTGCTGCTGCTCGCCAAGGCCGAGCAGACACAGTTCCTGCGCGTGGAGCCGATTGTGCTCGAAAGCTTCGTCGAAGAGCTGTGGGACGGCGCCACATTGCTTGCCCCGCGAAACTTTGAGCTGGGCGCGGTGCCGGCCGGCACGCTGCTCGCGGACCCCGACCGTCTCGCGCAGGCGTTGCGCAATCTGATCGGCAACGCGGTCGAGCACACGCGCGCCAAGGATGGGCTCGTGCGCCTGCGTGTCGAGGTCGGCGGACACCGCCATGGATTCGGGGCGGATTCCGCAAGCGAGCCCGTGGGAGAGCAGGCTGGTGGATCGCTGCGCTTCACCGTGGAGGACGACGGGCCCGGGATCGCCCTCGCGCAGCGCGAGCGGGTGTTCGACCGCTTCCACCGCACCGACGCCGCCCGCGACCGTGCCTCGGGCGGCACCGGCCTCGGGCTGGCGATCGTGCGTGCGATCGCCGAGGCCCACGGGGGGCGCGTGAGCGCCTCGGCGAGCGCTGCCGGCGGTGCTCGCATCGAGCTGGAGCTGCCGCGCTTCACGCCCGCCAAGACGCGCCGGCCTGCCACGGCGGAAGCTGGCGGCGCGCAGACGCCCAACCTCGTACCGTAGGCGCCAACGCACCGCCGTCTGCGCGAGGCGCGAGGCGGGCCTGAAACGCTCCGGGCTCCGGCGCGCTTGTCGGCCCCCCATCCAAATCCTTAAGAATCCTTCACCACAGCGCACCGTTGGTCGGTGCGCGTTGTTCGGAAGCTCAAAGGTGCATCCTGATATGCCCCAGATCTCCGGCGCCAGCGATCGGCGCACCTTCCTCAAGCAGGGGCTGCTCGCTGCCGGCGGACTGGCGCTCGGCTCGGGGCGCCGTGGACACGGGCGCACGCGTCCCGCGCGAGCGCCGAACATCCTGGTGGTCGTCGTCGATCAGCTGCGCACGCCCGTGTGGATGCCGGCCGCCGCGTCGCCCGCGGCGGTGATGCCCAACCTGGCCGCGCTGCGCGCCGGCGCCGTCAGCTTCGAACGCCACTACACCGCCTCCAACGACTGCACCCCCTCGCGCGGGGCGCTGCTCACCGGGCTCTACTCCCACCAGACGGGCTGCCTGATCACCGGCAACAGCCGTCTGGACCCTGGCTTTCCGACGTGGGGGACGCTGCTGCGCGAGCTCGGCTACTCGACCTGGTGGTGGGGCAAGTGGCATCTCAACCCCAACCCGGACGCGACGCTTGAGCCCTACGGCTTCTCCGGCGGCACCTACCCCTCGCCCAACGGCTCCCCGGGGCAGGGCACCGCCGTCGATCCGTCGATCGCCGCCCAGTTCAGCGAATGGCTGCGCGTCGAAGGGGGCGGGGGACCGTGGTGCGCGACGGTGTCGTTCGTCAACCCCCACGACATCGCCTGGTGGTACCGCTTCACCGAACAGATCCCCGCGGAGAGCTTCCCCCCGGCGCTCGCCGCGGCGCTGCCCGGCAACTTCGAGACCCCCGAAGCGCTCGAAGCGCAGCGCAAGCCCCAGTTGCAGCGCTCGTTGCAGGACACCGCCGCGCGCTCGTTCGGCGCCGTGCCCTTCACCGGCCCCGAAGCGCTCGCCTGGTGGACGGGGCTGATGAACACCTACCTGATGCTGCAGGGCCACGTCGACGCACAGATCGGCACGGTGCTCTCCGCGCTCGCCTCCCAGCCTGCGGTGCAGGCCAACACCGTGGTGCTGTTCACCTCCGACCACGGCGAGTACGGCGGCTCGCACGGGATGCGCGGCAAGGGGGCCTCCGCCTACGAGGAGGCGATCAGGGTGCCGCTGTATGTGCGTGACTTCCGCGGGCTTGCCTGCGCCGTGCCCGGGGTGGGCCGCAGGCAGCTCACCTCCTCGGTGGACGTCGCGCCACTGCTGCTCACGCTCGCCACGGGCTCCTCCGCCTGGCGCCATCGCGAGCGCTACCGCCACCTCGCCACCCGCCAGGATCTCGCCGCGATCTGCGCCCACCCCGCCGCTCCCGGGCGCCCTTGGATCCTGCACGCCACCGACGAGGACGTGACCGAGTTCGCCACCGAACCGTACGCCGCCTCCGCGCCTCGCCACGTGGTTGCGCTGCGCACCCAACGGGGCAAGCTTGCGACTTACTCGAATTGGCGCGAAGGTGCGCTCACGCCCGAAGCGGCCGGCCAGGAATTCGAGCTCTACGACTACTCCTCTCCCGATGGGCAGCTGGAGCTGCTCAACAGCGCCGGCGCCGCGGGGGCTCTGGAAGAGGAATTGTGGGTCACGCTCGAAGAACAGGCGCTCCCCGGCGAGCTGCGCGCACCGCTACCCGCCTCGCTGCACGCCGCCCAGCGCCGTGGCTTGGTCAACTACGAGTCGGTGGAGGAATCCGAGAGCTACAAGGCCTACGCCGCCCATCTGCGCGACACCTCCGAAACGGCGCCCACGCCTGATTGAACCGTGGTCCGCGCCCAGTCGAGCCTTCGCCGGCGGCAGCAGCGTTCGTCGGGGCCCGCCGGCGGCAGCAGCGTTCGTCGGGGCCCGCCGGCGGCGCCCCCGGGCAGGCTGCTTCGCGCTCGTTGGGGCGCAACTTACGGGTTCGATGTAGACGAAAAGCGGTTCAAAATACGCATGATTTACACCCCATGTTTCCAAAAGCCCGGTCTGGGGTAACATTTGGGTTGACGAGATCGACGAACCGGTTTTGACATAGGGGAGGATCCATCCAGCATGCCGCGTACAGCAATACCTCAGAACGAGTGGACGGTCCCGAGCCTGCGCGAACCACGCTACTCGCAGTCCCTGGAGCGCGGCCTCGCGATCCTCGCCTGCTTCACGCCCGATCAGCCCGTGCTCGGGATCGCCGACATCGCCGACTCGCTCGGCATGAGCCGCTCCACCACGCACCGCTACGTGATCACGCTCGTTGCGCTCGGCTACCTCGAGCAGGGCGCCTCGCGCAAGTACCGCCTCGGTCTGCACGTCACCGACCTGGGGATGTCGGCGCTCAACTCGACCTCCCTGCGCGAGCACGCCCAACCCTACCTCGACGAACTGCGCCGGCGCACCGGCTACACGATCAACGTCGCCGTGCTCGACGGCCCCGAGATCGTCTACGTCGCGCGTGCCCGCTCCCACCGCCGTGGCCAGCAGCGGATTGACCTCGGCCTCGCGCTCGGCTCGCGTTTGCCCGCCTACTGCACCGCGATGGGCAAGCTGCTGCTCGCCTACCTCCCCGACAGCGAGCGGCGCGAACTGCTCGGCGAAATCAAACTGGAGCGCCGCACCCCCGCGACGATCACCAGCAGGCGTCTGCTGGCGATCGAGTTCGAGCGCATCCGCGATGACGGCCTGGCCGTCAACGACCAGGAGCTCACCCCCGAACTGCATTCGATCGCCGCCCCGATCCGCTCCGACTCGCGCGAGGTCGTCGCCGCCGCCAACATGGCCGCGCACTCCTCGATGATCTCGCTGCAGGATCTGATCGACCACCTTGGCCCGCACCTCGTCGCCACCGCCGACCGCATCTCCGCGCGCCTCGGCTACCGCCGCGATGACGAGATCGCCGCGGTCGGCGCGATCTAGGACGCCCGCTGGGCGGCGCGATGCGGCGTCCTCGATCGCTCGTGTGCAAAAAGCACACTTCGCTCACTGCGTCCTTGCCTCGCTTGCCCAGCGTACGCCCTAGGGGCGTACTTCAACCTTGACGCTTGGGCACCGCTTCGATCGCCTGTGCCGCGGTCGAGACGCGTAACAACACGGTCGATTCGCCTGGCACGCTCGCGCCGATCCCGCTCGTGGTGCTGGTGACCGCGCCGCTCCACACGTTGCGCAGTTGGTAGGCGTTCGCGGCTGGCATCCCCGCCGCGGCGGCGCTGGTCGTGAGCTCGAGCGTTTTCGAGGAGCGGTTCAGCAGCGCCACCGCGCGCGTGCCGTTGGCCAGCGGCTTCACCCACACCTCGCCCGAGCCGCTCGAGGAGAGCAGGCGCGCCTGTTGGCCGGCGGGATCCTGGTCGATCGCGATCGCTTCCCTGTTGGTCACAGTCGTGTGGGTGGCGCTCGACATCGAGATCAGGTCCTCGCTGATCATCAGCGGCGCCGCCAGCATCGCCCACATGCTGAACTGCGTGCGGAACTGTGCCGCCGACATCCCCTGGTCGGGGCCGAGGTAGTCGGGGTCGTTCCAGTGGCCCGGTCCGGCCGCTTCCGGTTGGGCGGCGTCGGCGTCGAGGTTGCGCAGCACCGAGCTGAATGCCACATCGCCCGGCACCCCCACGTCGGTGTTGGTGCGCCAGCTGTTGCCCACGCTCGGCCCGAACGTGTATGAGCTGAAGGCCGAGTTTTCGAGCGTCGGCACTTCGCTTTCGTACTGGCCGGGCTGCAGGTAGTCGCACACCGACAGCAGCATCGGGCGGTTGCTGGAATTGTGCACGATCGCTTCGTGGATTTCCGCGTACGCGCTCGCGGGGTCGAGGCGCTGCTGGATGCCCCCGCAGTAGTCCACCTTCACCGCGTCGAAACCCCACTTCGCGAACGTGTCCACGTCCTGCTGGTAGTGGCCGTAGCTGCCCTGCCCCTTGCCGCCGCAGCCGTTGATGCCCGCATCTGTGTACAGACCCACTTTCAGCCCCGCTTCGTGCAGCGTGCGCGTCAGCCACGCCATCCCGCGCGGCCATTGCTTGGGGTTGACGGTGATTTCACCCGCCGCGTTGCGCGTCCCTTCCCACCAGCCCACGTCCAGCCACAGGTAGTCATACCCGGCTTTGATCAGCCCTTTCGTGCGCATCTGGCTGGCCTGCTCCAGCACCGTCGCCTCGTTGTAGTGCGAGCCGAACGCGAAGTAGGTGTCCCAGCCCATGTACGGCGTGGGCGCCAGCACGCCTACTGGTGTCGCCGCGCCGCTGGCCTGTCTGGCGGTGGTGTGACGGGCAGCCTGCGGGTGGTGTGTGGCCCGAGCGCTGGCACTCTGAGCGATGGGCGACACTGCCAGGATCGCCGCACAGACGCCGCAGATCTTGGCGAGCCTGCTCATCGTCGACGGTGGGTCGATGCCTTGCGGGAGGACGCCTTGCCTGCGCCGCCGAGGGTCACCGTGGCGCTGCGCAGCTGAGCGCTGAGCGCGCCCACCACGGTGCCGCTCACCGAGAGCTTCGCGGTGAGTTTGTGTTGGCTTGCGAGCAGACGCCTGCCCGCCGTGTTCAGAGCGACTGTGACCGTGCGCCGCTGACCGGCCGGCACGTGCACGGTGACCGCGCCCACCGTCACCGTCTTGTGCGAGGTCCGGCGCGCGGCCCTCACCCTGGCGAGGCGCGCTGTACGTCGCGCTGCCACCGCGATCACGCGGCTCCCGCGCAGTGTCTCGAGGACGGTCAGGCGCAGCACGATCTTGCAGCTCCCCGCCGCCTGCGCCGAGCACGTCAGCGGCACGCTCACCGTGCGACCCGCCACACGCGGGGTCCCCACTTGGGTCTCGGAGATCGTGCCGAGCCCGCCCGCCGGCACGGTCACGAAGGCGCTCGTGGCGCTTACGCTGCCGCCCGCGTTGGTGGCGGTGACGCGGCACTGCAGATGATGTGTGACATCGGCGCTCGCCACCACGTAGGTCGAGCCGCTCGCGCCGGAGATCGCCCTGGTGTCGCGCAGCCACGCGTAGCTCAGGGTCGCGCTGCTCGCGCCGCTGCCGCTCACGCCCGATTTGCACGTCAGTTTCTGCCCGGGCGCGGGGATCCCCCCGATCGAGGGGTGCGGCTGCACCAGCGGCGGGGAGGTCGTCTTGAACGTCGCGTTCGCGGTTCTCGCTTCGCCGCTCGCGCTCACCGCCGTCAGGCGATAATCGTAGGTGACGTTCGCCGCCAACCCGCTCAGCGCCGCGCCGACAGGCTGGTTGGCGCTGCCCGCCGCGAGGACCTGAGCTCCGCCCGCCCCGCATGGCACGCTCTGGCCGTACGCTTCGGTCGTGCCGTATTCGAAGCGGCAGCTTGCGAGCGTCGCGTCGTTGGTGTCCACCGTGCCGGTGACGGTCGCGGTGGTTTCGCCCACGGCGCTCGGGGTGCCGGTGACGACGGCGGCTGCGGGGACACGGGTGACGAGCACCCGACCGGCTTCGTCGACGGCTGCGCACAGCCCTTCGGATACGCACGAGACCCCGGTCAGCTTCGTGGGGGAATCGATCGGGGAGGACGCCCAGGACGGGACCGCCGCGGTGGGGTTGTCGCCGACGTAGGCGCTCCCGTTGTCGGCGCCCAGCACACAGAGCCCTGCCGCGGCGCAGGAGGCAGCCGTCGGCGTGCTGCTGCCCGGCAGTTCCAGCGGGGTCGCGTTCCAGGTGGCGGTGGAGGAGTGGGGGAGACCCGCGCTGGGGTTCCCGCTCGCCAACGCCACGCCGGTTTCATCGACGGCCACGCACACGTCGGCGGGCGCGGAGGCGCACGAAACCGCGAGCAGGGGGGAGTTGTCGATCTGGCGCGTGACCCACGAACCCACCGGTTCGCTGCTCTCCAGCACCTCGCCCGCTTTGTCCACCGCCACGCACAGGGGGCCCGCGACGCAGGACACCGCCGTCAACGCGTGCCCGGTCGAGATTTCCCTCCAGCTCGCGCCTTCGCCCGCGCCTTCGCCGGGATTGGAGCTGACGAACACGTTGCCGCTCGCATCGACCGCCACGCAGAGGGAGTTGGAGGCGCAGGAGACCCCGGTGAGCGCCTCGCTGGAGATTTTCGTGGTGTGCCAGGTCGGGCCGCCGCCGACGGGATTGGTGCTGATCGCCGCGTGCCCTTCCTCATCGACCGCTACGCACAAGGAGCTGGAGGGACATGAGACCCCAGTGAGCACCCCCGCGTTGGGAAGCCCCGCTTCGTGCCACGTCGATGCGCTGTCGGCGGCCGGGTTGGTGCTGAGGAGCGCGTGGCCCGACCCGTCGACCGCCACGCACAGCGAGACTGAAGCGCACGAGACTCCCGTGAGCGTGCCGTCGATTTTTTCGGTCGTTCTCCATTGCAGTGAGGGTGCTGCGCCGGCCGAAGCGGCCACCAAGCAGGCGAGCAGCACAGCGCACAGCAACGCCGTAGCCGCGCTCACGGCGCGAACGGCTGCCATCGACTCGCTGGGGACGGGCCCACGGAGACGGTCCAAGTGCACGTCCACCCCTAACACCGGTTCTGGCTCGCGGTTGCGCATCGGCCCAGAAGATTGCCAGACCAGGTGGCGACTTCCTTGGCGCAGATGCTTGTCTGCGGCGGCAAAACTCCAAGGTTGAGCTTTGTTGCGCTCACTGTCTAGTAAATGCCCAACGAATCCAAATGATTCTATAAACACGGCACCGCGTCCCCGTTTGCGGTACCGTTCGCGCTAGTGCCACGCAAGCGAACAGTTGGACTATCGGCCGGGGAGGCCATGCTGGGCCTGGTGATCGAGCAGCCCGACAGCGCCTCGCAGCTCGGCCGACGGCTGGTCGAGCGCTTCCGCTCGGCGCAGTTCACCCGCTCCACCGGTCACAATGCGCTCGCCCGGCTGGCTCGCCAGGGGCTCGTGCGGGTGGTCGCCGACGGACGCTCTTCCGGCGAGGAGGAGCACTACGAAGCCACGCCGCGCGGACTCGAGCACTTTCGCGCGTGGCTTCACTCCAGCTCGACCGCGGCGCCGGCGCTACGCGAGGAGTTGCAGGCGAAGATCGCATTCTGCGCGCCGGAGGACCTGCCGCGGTTGATCGATGCGATCTGTGCTGAGGAACACGCGTGCGCGAGCATGTTCGCCGCGGCACAGGGTCGCCTCAGCGCGGCCGAGCTCGTCGCGCCGCGGCGCCCCACCGAGGCTGAGCGGTTCTCGCTGCTGGCCCACCGAGCGGTGTTGCGCGACGAAGCGGCGATGTGGGGGATGCGCTTCAAGCGCCTCGAGCGGCTGCGTGCGCGCCTCGAAGAGATCGGCGCCGAGGTGGGGGACCCCACCATCTCGATCGCGGGTGGCCCCGCCAACGAGGTCCCCGCGGGCGAAATCCAAGCGGCGGCGCGGGCATGAGCGCCCTGCTCTCGCTGGAGGGGGTCGGCAAGCGCTACCGTCGCGGCGAGCGCTCGCACTGGCTGCTGCGGGGCGCGACGCTCGAGATCCGCACCGGAGAGGTCGTCGCGGTGGTGGCCATGCGCAGTCAGGGCAAGACCACGCTGCTACGCATCGCCGCCGGCATGGTGGCGCCGGATGAGGGCCAGGTGCTCCTCGACGAATGCGACCTGGACGGTCTCTCCGATCAGGCGCACGCGCGGCTGCTGCGCGAGCAGGTCGGGTTGGCCGGACGGCTCGGCCCGGGTCTCGGCGTGCAGATGCTCGACTACGTGGCAATGCGCCTGGCGATCGGGGGACGCAGCCGCCGGCGCGAGGTCCGCTCCCACGCATTGGCGGTACTCGAGCAGGTTGGAGCGGAGCACTGCGCTGAGCGTCACTGGGAGGAGCTCTCCAATTGGGAGCGCGCGTTGGTGGAGCTCGCACAGGCGATCGCCGGCACGCCGCGACTGCTGCTGATCGACGATGTGCTCGACGGGCTGGGGATGCGCGAGACCGACGAGCTCGCGCAGCTCCTGCGGGGGCTCGCCGAAGATCGCGGGATCGGCGTACTGATGGCGGTCTCTGACGCCGAGGCGGCACTCTGCTCACACCGCGTGCTCTCGCTCGCCGACGGACGCCTGTCCTCGATGGCGGCGCTATCCGCGGACCTCACCGTGCCGAGCTTCGAGAATGTGATCGATTTTCCGCGCAGCCCCGAACCACGCCTGCGTGACGCGCGCCGGCGATGAGCGGCGTACTGGAGCTGCGCGAGCTGGTCAAGCACTACCAGGTCGGCGACGGCGAGCCGGTGCGCGCCGTGGACGGCGTGTCCGGCACGATTGCCCCCGGCGAGCTGGTGGCGCTGTACGGGCCTAGCGGTTCGGGCAAGACCACGCTGCTGCTGCTGGTTGGCGCTCTGTTGCGCCCCGACAGCGGCGCGGTGCTGCTCGACGGTCGCGAGGTCTCGGCGTTCAGCGAGAACGAGGGTGCCCGCTACCGCTTGCGCGAGGTGGGGATCGTCGGCGCGCCCTCCGACCTGCTGGCGGGGGCGCGCGCGATCGAGAACGCCGCCCTGAAGCTGTGGCTGACCCACGCGCGTGACGCCGAACGGCGGGTCGAACCGCTGCTCGAACGGCTCGGCTTGGGTGCTCGCATGCGCCATCACACCGAGCAGCTCTCGATGGGCGAGCGTCAGCGGGTGCTGCTTGCCCAGGCGCTCTCCACCGAGCCGAAGCTGGTGCTGGCCGACGAGCCGACGGGCAACCTCGACACGCAGCGCAGCCGCGAGGTGCTCGAACTGCTCGCCGAGCTCTGCCGCGAGCGCGGCACCGCGGTGCTGCTCGCCACCCACGATCCCCAGGCGGCCGCCTTCGCCGACCGTGTGCAGGAGCTGTGCGACGGACGCCTGCGGGAGTATTGGCCCGAGCCGCCACCCGCCCGCGATCGGCGAGCAGAGCCCGACCGTGCGGCGGAGTCTCCGTTTGCACCACACTCACCCGGCTCGCTCGTGTCGCGCCCCATGGAGCTCTGAGCACGTGGCGACGTGGGAGATCCTCTACATCTACCGGGCCCGTCTGCGCGCGCGGCTGGTGCTCGTACAGGAGTTGCTGGCGATCCTCGGAATCGCTGTCGGCGTGGCGCTGCTGTTCGCCTCACAGGTGGCCAGCACCAGCCTCGACGGCTCGATCCGCCAGCTCTCCGACGGGATCGTCGGACGCGCCAGCGTGCAGCTGCTCGCGCGCGATCCACGTGGCTTCGATCAGGCGCTGCTCGGCCGGGTGCGGAGGCTCCCCGGCGTCAGCGGCGCCGAGCCGGTGCTCGAGGCGCGCGCCACGGTGATCGGCCCGGACGGTGCTCGCACCGTCGAACTGATCGCCAGCGACCCCCGCTACGCCAATCTCGGTGGTGCCCTGCTGCAGCACTTCACCGCCGCGCAGTTGGGCACGCTGCGGGTGATCGCCCTGCCCGCTCCGGTCGCACAGGCGGTCGGGGTCGACTCGCTGCAGCCGGTCGAACTGGAGCTCGGCGCGCGCCGGCTCACCGTGCTGATGGGGGCGAAGCTCGACGCGGGGGACATCGGTGGGCTCGTGCGCAGCCCGGTCGCGATCGCGCCGCTGGCGTATGCGCAGGAAGCGACCGGTCTGCGGGGACGGATCACGCGCATCCTCGTGCGCGCCCAGCCCGGACGCACGCGCGAGGTGCGCGCTGAGCTCGCCGCGCTCGCGGCGAGCCAGCCGCTCAACGTGGAGCCGGCCGACATCGACGCACGGCTGTTCGCCGCCGCCGCCGCGCCCGCCAACCAGAGCGAGGAGCTGTTCTCGGCGATCAGCGCGCTGGTCGGCTTCATGTTCGCGTTCAACGCGATGCTGGTCACCGCACACCTGCGCCGCGGCCTGGTCGAAAGCCTGCGCCGCCGTGGGGCGACCCGCACGATGACCGTGCAGGTGCTGCTGTTCGACGCGCTCGTTCTCGGCGTCCTCGGCACCCTGCTCGGGCTGGCGCTCGGCGAGGCGCTCTCGTTGCTCGTATTCCGCGCCGACCCCGGCTACCTCGCGTTCGCATTCGCCGTCGGCGAACAGCGGATCGTCGCCTGGCAGAGCGTCGCGCTGGCGGTCACGGCGGGTCTGCTGGCCGCCTGCATCGGCGTATTGGCCCCCTTGCGCGACGTCCTCACGCAGCGTCTGCGGGCGACATCCAGCCGGGCGAGGGGAGCCCGCCCGCCCGCCGGGCGGCGGTGGGGCGGCCGAGCTCGGCGCCCCGGGGTGCTACGCCCAGCGCTGGGGATCGGCTGCCTGGCAATCACCACGGCGATCCTGCTCGCGCGTCCCCAATCCGCGATCCTCGGCAGCTTCACGCTCGTGGTGGCGTTGCTGTTGCTGCTGCCAATCGTCTTCGATGCGATCCTCGTCGGCTTCGCGGCGCTCCAGCGCCCGTTCTACGCGGCTTCGACCCGCATCGCGCTGGTTGAACTGCGGGCGTCCCACAACCGCATGCGCTCACTGGCGATCGCCGCGACCGGAGCCATCGCGGTGTTCGGCAGCGTCGCGATCGAGGGCGCCAGGAGCAACCTGCTGCGGGGCCTGGACGCCTCCGCGCGGGAGATCGACGCCAACGCGGCGGTATGGGTGAGCCCCCAGGGCGCGGCGAACACATTCACGACCCTTCCCTTCGAAGGCGATGACGTGCACACGCTTTCCCACATACCGGGGGTGCGCGCCGTCAGCGTGTACCGCGGCGGCTTTCTGGACTGGGGCGACCGTCGCGTGTGGGTGCTCGCACCGCCGCGCGTCGCGGCGCAACCGGTTCCAGCCGGTCAGCTCGTGCGGGGAGCGCTCGGGCCCGCCACCGCCGCGATCCGCCGGGGTGGCTGGGCGGTGCTCTCGCAGGCGCTCGCCGCCGCGCACCAGCTGCGGATCGGCGAGCGCTTCACACTGCCCTCGCCACACCCCGTGGCACTGCGCATCGCGGCGCTCAGCACCAACCTCGCCTGGCCTTCCGGCGCGGTCATCATGAATGCGCAGGAGTACGCGAGTGCGTGGGGCAGCTCCGATCCGAGCGCCTACCAGGTCCAGGTCCAGCCGGGAGCCTCACCGGCGGCGGTGCGCGCGCGGATTCAACACGCGCTGGGACCCCACACCGCGCTGGTCGCGGAAACCGCCGCCCAGCGGCGCCACGCCAACTACACCACCACGCGCCAGTCGCTCTCGCGCCTGGCGCAGATCGGCACCCTGGTCCTGATCGCCGCCGTGCTCGCGATGGCGGGCGCGATGGGCTCGATGATCTGGCAGCGCCGGCCCCAGCTGGCGTACATCAAGCGCCAGGGTTACAAACGGGGCGTGCTATGGCGGGCCCTGCTGTGCGAGAGCGCGCTGCTGCTGGGGGCCGGCTGCTCGCTGGGGGCGCTCTTCGGGATCTACGGCCAGCTGCTGCTCAGCCACGCGTTGGCGAGCGTCACCGGCTTCCCGATCGTCTTCTCGATCGGCGGCCCCGCCGCGTTCTGGAGCTTCGCGCTCGTCAGCGCCGCGGCGGTGGCAATCCTCGCCCTTCCGGGTTATCTTGCGGTACGTGTGCGTCCGACAACTGTCAGCACGGCCTAGCCGCTGCCGTCCGATGCGGTGCCAAGCCCCGCGCGGCTGAGCGGGTCTCGAAGGATCGGTGCACCCGGGTACGCCGCCCATTTCGAACCCCGGTTTTCTGAGGGATCCGATCCGACGACCAGCTCGCATCCCCACACGACGGCCCTCTCGCCGGGGCAGTTCTGTTCGCTGACGGGCGCCATGGCGCGTGAGCTGCTGTGGGGACTGCGCGCGGTCTCGCGCGAGGTACACGGCTGGCACATGCGAGCCTCGAGCATCCCCGACGATGCGCTGCGCGACGATGCGCTGCGTTCGCTGAAGCGCAAGC
Organism: uncultured Solirubrobacterales bacterium; assembly: GCA_963764915.1. GTDB lineage: Bacteria > Actinomycetota > Thermoleophilia > Solirubrobacterales > Solirubrobacteraceae > Palsa-744. The sequence goes on from CAVXUO010000003.1 coordinate 230,153, forward strand.
GCGCCAGCACCGACGGGGCAGCTCTCTTCTGGACGCTTCCCGAGGGGCGCAGCCTCAACCTGCTGCGCCTGCTGGTCGCCTTCGAGGTGATGGCAGACTTCCTGGACAATGTGAGCGAGCGGGGCGTGCGGGCTGGCTCGGCGAACGGCATCCAGCTGCACGCCGCGCTCAGCGAGGCGCTCGATCCCGGTGCTCCGGTGTCCGCCTACTACCGCCACCATCCCTGGTGTGAGGATGGCGGCTATCTGCGTGCACTGGTGGAGGCCTGTCGCGAGCGCTGCACGCGGCTTCCCCACTACGGGAACGTGCGCTCACGGGCGATCCACGCGGCCACCCTCGCCCGGATGCTGGGCCTCAATCACGAGCCCGATCCCGAACTGCGCGACCCGGGGTTGCGGGAGTGGGCGCGGCGCGAGGCGCGCGGCTGGGAGGAGCTTGCCTGGTTTGAGTCCACGGCGGCCGCCAGCGGCTGGCTGACGGTGCTCGCGCTGCTGGCGCTCGCCGCCGGACGGGGGGAACCGGAGGAGGGTCGCGTGCGCGCCACCTGCGCCGCCTATCTGCCGTGGATCTCGCTGGCGGCCACGATGCTCGACAGCTATGCCGACCAGGCCCAGGACGCCGCCGAGGCTCAGCACAGCTACATCGCCCACTACCCGTGCGCCGAGGTGGCTGTGGAGCGTGTCGGCGAGATCGTGGGCGAGGCCGCACGGCGGGCGCGCGCGCTGCCCGACGGCACCAGGCATACGGTGATTCTCACCTGCATGGTCGCGATGTATCTCTCGAAGGACAGCTCGCGCACGCCACAGATGCGCGCGAGCACGCGCAGCCTCGCCGCGGCCGGCGGCTCGTTGTCGCGGCTGCTGCTGCCGGTGCTGCGCACCTGGCGGGTGTTGTACTCCCAGCGCGACGACTAGCGGGCGCACCCATCGCCCCGCCCAAGGACGTCTGGCAAAATAGGCGTACGTCGGGGGCGCAGCGGGGCGTGCCAGTCATTTTTGAAAGCCGCGCAAAGGACGAGCACGTTCGATCGGGCGGCCATATCGGCCCGGCGGGAAACGGAAGCTCGCGTGTCGCGTTTTGTCTGCGCATTTCTTGTTTTATGAAAACAAGTTGCGTTCTCGGCGCGGACCGTGTGCGTAAAGATCATGGCGATGAGGCCACGGGGGTCGGTTATTCGGGAGCGGTCGGCTTGAGCGGGCGGGGCGTCTCGCTCGGGCTGACCGCCGAGCAGGTGGCAGGCGTGATCGCCGCGGCGAGCGCTGCCGGTGCCGATGGCGCCACGCTGCTCGCCGGCCTGACGGCCCCGGGGCAACTGACCACCTCGCCGCTGCTCGAGGACCGCACCATGTCGCGGTCGCTGCTATTCGGCCTGGTCGTTCTGATTGCGTTTCCCGCCGACGGAACTGATCGGGGCATCAAGGAGGTCGCCCTGGAGCTCGATCTACCGACGTCGACCACCCACCGCTACGCACACACGCTGCGGGCGGTGGGGCTACTGGAACGGGACCCTCGCACGCATCGCTACCGCCGCTCCGCGTCGCTTACGCCCCAGCAGGAGCGATGACCGAATGCCGCGGGTGAATCGACCCCCGGCCGGGCCCCTCGCGGGTTCGGAAGCGGATTGGCGCGAGCCGGTTCCTCACCTGCGCGAACCGCGTTACTCGCAGTCGCTGGAGCGCGGGCTGGCGATCCTCGAGTGCTTCACCCCGGAGCGTCCGGTATGGGGGATCGCAGACCTCGCCGAAGAGCTCGGGATGAGCCGCAGCACCACGCACCGCTACGTGATTACGCTGACCGCGTTGGGTCATCTCGTGCAGGGCTCGCGCCGCAAGTACCGCCTGGGGTTGGCGGTGACCGAGCTGGGGATGTCGGCGTTGAGCTCGACCAGCCTAATCGAGCATGCGCACGCGCCGTTACGGGAGCTGAGCAGACGTGCTCCTTACACGCTGGCGATCGGCATGCTGGACGGTCCAGAGCTCGTATACATCGACCACATCCGCGCCACCCGCCGGGGACAGCCCCAGATCGGTCTCGACGCCGGCGCCGCCGCGCGCCTGCCGCCGCACTGCAGCGCGATGGGCAAGCTGCTGCTGGCCGGCCTCCCCGAGGCGGAGCAACGCCGGCGGATCGCGGAGCTGACCTTGACGAGGCTGGGACCCCGCACGAGCACGAGCAAGAACGCGCTGCGCCTCGAGCTCGCCCGCTGCCGTGACAAGGCACTGGTCCTCAGCGAGGAGGAGCTGGCGCCCGGGCTGTACGAGATCGCGGCGCCCGTGCGCACGGAGACGCGCGAGGTGATCGCCGCCGTGGGCATGCAGGCGCACAGCGCGACGATCTCCCTGGAGCAGCTCGTCGATGGTCTCGGGCCGCATCTGATCTCCACCGCGGATCGTATCTCGGCCCGCGTCGGCTACCGCCGCGACGACGAGCGCTAGCACGACCGCGCAGGCAAGCGTTATGGAGCTTTGACGGCGCCCTGCCGCGGCTCTTGGAGCAGCCGCCGCGCAACCGCCCCGCCGGCGGCGCTGCCGACGAGCACGAAGCCGGCCAGCACCAACCAGCTCAACAACGCGAAGGCGATGCCGATCGTGCCGAACTGTTTTGCCGAAGCGCCGAGGGAGTGGGGGAGATACACCACCGAGAAACCCATCAGCACCGTCATCCCGAGCGCCGCCAGCGCCGCGCCCGGGAGCAGATCGCGCCACGGCAGACGCCGTCCCAGCAGCACATACGGCGTCGCCAACCACGCGATGACCCCCACCAGCAGCGATCCCGCGAGGTGCCACCAGCCGCCGGCGATCTCCGCCACCAGCGGCCGCACGCTGATGTAGACGGGGATCAGCGCGATCCACAGCAGGTGCCACGGAGTGCCGCGAATGCCGACGGCCGGCAGCTCGTAAGCGAGCTCGTACAGCCGCTGCAGGGCGCGCGCGAGCGACAGCGCCGAGAACAGCACGAGCACGAAGCCGATCACGGTCACGCTGTGGGCGACGGTGGCAGCGGGGGCAAACACTTCGCGCACGCTCTCCGCGGCCGCGCCTGAGAGCGCCAGTCGCTTGATGATCCCGTTGGCGAAGTCGTGCGCATTGGCGAGCGGCACGACCGCGCTGTAGACGATCAGCAGCGGAAACAGGGAGCTGAACGCCAGCGCGCCGAGCGCGACACCACGATCGACCGCCTGGATCGCCGCGAGGCGTTCCACCCACGCCACGAGCGGCCCCGCGGGGGCGAGCAGCAGCCGCAACGGTCCCCGTTGGGTGTCGGCCAGCCGCAACGGGATCCGCATTGTCGTTTCCCGTCGATCAAGGTGCGTTGGTGTCGCCGCCGTCGCCGACCGAAGCGGGTAGGCACTCGCCTTCGACCAGCGCGATGACAAAGCCGTCGTGGCCCTTTTCGCCAACCGTCTGGACCGCGGTCGCGCTCACCCGGGGCTCGGCGGCGAGCAGATCGTAGAAGCGGCGCACCTCTTGCACACCGCCCTCGCCCAGCCGCGGGTCGTAGCCGTCGGGGTCGAGGATCACGCCGGCGCGAACGACGTTGTCGCCGATGATCACGCTGCCGGGACGGGAGAGCTTCAGCGACCACTCCAGGTATCCAGGGTAGTTGCGCTTGTCCGCGTCGATGAAGATCAGGTCGAACGGGCCGGCGCCCTCGGCGTGCAGTTCGGGCAGCGTCTGCAGCGCGGCACCCACGCGCAACTCCACCATCTCCGCCACGCCGGCCCGCTTCAGGTTCGCCTCTGCGACCTCGGCGTGGTGGGGGTCGAGCTCCAGCGTCACGATGCTCCCATCCGGCGGCAGCCCGCGCGCCAGCCAGATCGTGCTGTAGCCGCCGAGGGTGCCCAGCTCGAGGATGCGGCGGGCACCGTGGATGCGCACCAGCAGTTCGAGCAGCTTGCCCTGAGCCGGGGTGACCGCGATCGGGGGAAGGCCAGCGGCCTCGCAGGCGGCGAGGGCGGCATCGAGCGCCGCGTCCTCGGGGAGCAGGCGATCGCAGATGTAGCGATCCATTCCGGTCCACAGCTCTTGGGTCATGGCAGGTGCTCCTGGTTCGTTCGTGTGGCGTCCTATTATGCATGGGCACGTCCGCACGGCTTGATGACAAGATGCTCCCTCTCGGCCAAGGTCCGGGTCTGGGGCTGCCGGGTCCACGCAGCCGGCATCCGATCGCGCTCGAGGACTCCTCCGCAGTTGAGAGTCTCTAGGCTTGGTTTTCCCGATGCCATCGTGCAACCATCTCGATCACGTTCTGATCACCCAGCTGCCAGAGTCGGTCGCGGGCTGCGAGGACTGCCTGGCCAGCGGCGGGAAGTGGCTGCATCTGCGCATCTGCCTGGAGTGCGGCAAGGTCGGCTGCTGCGACGACTCCCCAAATCGCCACGCTCGCGCGCACGCGCACAGCAGCGGGCACCCGCTGATCCGCTCGCTCGAGCCCGGCGAGACCTGGTCGTGGTGCTTCGTGGACCAGGTCGCGCTGGCGCTCCCCGGCATCCAGGGGGAGACGCGCATCCCTCCATCGCCGCTGGGCTGAGGATGGACCGACCGGCCAGTCGAGTGTTGTCGAGCTCGCAGCTCGCGCTGCTCGCCGACCACGGCGAGCAGCGGACCGCGGAGGTGGGGGAGACGCTGTTTCAGATTGGCGACGCGAGCTATCCGTTCGTCGCGATCATCGAGGGCGAGGTGATGGTGACCGACGCCGCGGGGCAGGAGCTCGTCCGCCACGGCGCCTCGGGCTTCCTGGGGGAGATGAACCTCCTCTCCGGGCAGACGGTGTTCCTCACCGCCGTCGTCACCGAGCCGATGCGCTACATCGCGGTCGACCGCGAAGTGCTCCGGCGGCTGCTGTTCGAGGACGGCTCGCTCTCGGACCTGCTCCTCAACGCTTTCGTCGAGCGTCGCGAGATGCTCCAACGCCAGGAAGGAGTCGGATTCGAGATCATCGGCTCACGCGATTCCCCGCAGACGCGGCGGCTGCTCGACTTCGCTCGGATCCAGCGGCTTCCCCACTCATGGATCGACCCTGCGCAGAGTGCACAGCCAGACGCCTTGGGTGCCACGTTCGCCGCCGCCGACATGCCCGTCGTCCGTCTACCTGGAGGCGCGGAGCTGCACAACCCCAGCAATGGCGAGCTCTCCCGTGCGCTGGGCATCGGACGCGAGCTCGCACCACTCGAGGAGGTGGACCTGCTGATCGTCGGAGGCGGGCCGGCCGGCCTCGGCGCCGCCGTCTACGGCGCCTCGGAGGGGCTCGACACGCTTGTGGTCGAGAGCACCGTGCTCGGCGGCCAGGCGGGCACCTCGCGCAGGATCGAGAACTATCTCGGCTTTCCCGCGGGGATCAGCGGCACCGAACTGACCAGTCGCGCGATCACGCAGGCGCGGAAGTTCGGCGCCCGCGCCGCCACGCCCTATCGTGCCCAGCTGCTCGAACCAGGTACTGAGCGGCACGTGGTGAGGCTCGAGGAGGGCAACCAGATCGCGGCCCGGACGGTGCTGCTCGCCACCGGCGCTCAATACCGGCGCTTGCCCGTGGATGGTCTCGACCGCTATGAGGGACTCAGCGTCTTCTATGCCGCCGGCCCGCTCGAGGGGCAGATCTGCGCGGGACGACGCCTTGCGGTGGTCGGCGGCGGCAACTCCGCGGGGCAGGCCGCCATTTGGTTGGCGCGCGGTGGCGCCCTCGTCACCCTGCTGCACCGCCGCCAAGCTTTGAGCGAGACGATGTCGCAGTATCTGATCAACGATCTCGATCGCTACGGGGTCGCGGTCCGCGACCGCGCCGAAATCGCCGAGCTGCATGGGGAGGAGGGGCAGCTCGAGGCCGTCACGCTCACCGACGGCGCGAAACTGCCGCTCTCCTTCCTGTTCCTCTTCCTGGGCGCCGCGCCCTGCACCGACTGGCTCGGCGATGTCGTCGCACGAGACACGCATGGATTCATCCTCACCGGCCCGGACGCCGGTGCGGGCTTCCTGCACGAGACCAACGTGCCCGGCATCTACGCTGCCGGCGACGTGCGGGCGGGATCGATCAAGCGCTGCGCGACCGCGGTCGCGGAGGGCGCGACGGTCGTGCGCCTCGTGCACGAGCACCTGACGGCTGCCACCAGCTCTCCCCACTGAGCGCTTTCGCCAGCGCATTGAGGCATCAAGGCATGGAGCTCGAGCACGCAATCCGCACCAGGCGCACCCACAAGGTGTTCGCCTCGGAACCGGTGGCGCCGGAGCTGCTGCAACAGCTGTTCGAGCTGGCCCGCTGGGCGCCGAACCACCACCTCACCAACCCATGGCGCTTTCGGGTGCTCGGCCCCGGCACGGTGGAGCGGCTCAAGCAGATCGCCGAGAACGTCGCCCCCGGCTCGGCCAGCAAGCTCGAGCGCGCGCCCACGCTTGTGGTTGCATCGGTTTACACGCAGGGCGACAGCGCTCAGCAGATGGAGGATCTGCTGGCGAGCGCGGTCGCCGCTTATCTCGTGCTGCTCGCCGCTCACGGAGCGGGGCTCGCCGGCTACTGGCGGACCCTGCCACTGCTCGACTCGCCCGCCGGCCGGGAGGTGCTCGAGCTCGACCCACTCGAGACCCCGATCGGGCTGCTGCACCTCGGCCGTCCTCGCCAGGAGCAGCACGTGCCCGAGCGGGCACCGGTCGCCGATTTCGTGCGCCACCTGCCGTAGCGATGCGGCGCGGGAGGGAGTCGTTCTGTTGCGCGCCGTGAGTCGCTCCAACCCGTCCTGGGCGCGCTGGTCTACGGTGTCCGGCGGGGACCTCCGGAGGGCCTCGGTCAACCGCTGACGTAGGCCGCGAGGTGCTCGCCGGTGAGGGTGGAGCGCGCGGCGACGAGGTCGGCGGGTGTGCCCTCGAAGACGATCCGGCCGCCGTCGTGGCCGGCGCCGGGGCCGAGATCGATGATCCAATCGGCGTGCGCCATCACCGCCTGGTGATGCTCGATGACGATGACCGACTTGCCGGAGTCGACCAGCCGGTCGAGCAGGCCGAGCAGCTGCTCGACGTCCGCCAGGTGCAGGCCGGCGGTGGGCTCGTCGAGGATGAGGATGGAATTGCCACCCACCCCATCGGTCCCGCTCACACGGTGGGCCTGTTTTTCCGCCAGTCGCGTGGCCAGCTTGAGTCGCTGTCGCTCGCCGCCTGAGAGCGTGGGGAGCGGCTGGCCGAGCATGAGGTAGCCGAGCCCGACATCGGCAAGCTGCTCGAGGATCCTGTGCGCCGCCGGCGTCTTCGCCTTGCCGGCGCCGAAGAAACTCGCGGCCTCGGCAACCGGCATCGCGAGCACCTCGCTGATGTCCTTGCCACCGAACTTGTACTCGAGCACCTCAGCTTGGAAGCGCTTGCCCTCGCACACCTCGCAGGGGACGGCAACGCCGGCCATCATCGCCAGGTCGGTATAGATCACGCCGGCGCCGTTGCAGTTGGGGCAGGCGCCCTCGGAGTTGGCGCTGAAGAGGGCGGGCTTCACGCCGTTCTCCTGCGCGAACGCCTTGCGGATCGGGTCGAGTAGACCCGTGTAGGTCGCCGGGTTGCTGCGCCGCGAGCCTTTGATCGCCGCCTGGTCGATCGCTACGACACCGTCGCGGGGCGGGCGGGAATTGACAATCGAGCCGCCGATCAGCGAGCTCTTGCCCGAGCCCGCCACGCCTGTGACGACGACCAGCATGCCGAGCGGGATGTCGACGTCGACATCCCGCAGGTTGTGGGTGGCGGCGCCGCGGATCTCGAGGGCGCCGCGCGGCGATCGCACCGTCTCCTTGAGCGTTGCCCGATCGTCGAGGTGGCGGCCGGTGATCGTGTCGCTCGCCCTCAGCCCCTCGACGGTCCCCTCGAACATCACCTCGCCGCCCTCGGTCCCGGCCTGTGGGCCGAGGTCGACGGCATGGTCGGCGATCGTGATCGTCTCCGGCTTGTGCTCCACGACGAGCACGGTGTTGCCCTTGTCGCGCAGCGCCAGCAGCAGCCCGTTCATTCGCTCGATGTCGTGTGGGTGCAGTCCGATCGTGGGCTCGTCGAAGACATAGGTGACATCGGTGAGCGAAGAGCCGAGCTGGCGGACCATCTTGACGCGCTGGGCCTCCCCACCCGAAAGCGTGCCCGAGGGCCGCTCGAGCGAGAGGTAGCCCAGCCCGATGTCCGCGAACGAGTCGAGTGTCGCCCGCAGCGCCTCGAGCAGCGGCGCGAGTGACTTGTGCTCGAGTTTGCCCACCCACGCGGCGAGGTCGCTGATCTGCATCGCGCAGGCGTCGGCGATGTTGAGCCCCTCGATCTTCGACGACCGTGCCTGCGCACTGAGCCGGGTCCCGTCGCACTCGGGACAGATCGCGAAGGTGACCGCCCGCTCCACGAAGGCACGGATGTGAGGCTGCAGCGAGTCGACGTCCTTGGCAAGCATCGACTTCTGGATCCGCGGGATCAGGCCCTCGTAGGTCAGGTTGACGCCGTCGACCTTGATCCTGGTCGGCTCCTTGTGGAGGAGCTCACCAAGTTCCTTCTTGGTGAACCTCTTGATCGGCTTGTCCGGGTCGAAGAAGCCGCAGCCCAGGAAGATCCGGCCGTACCAGCCATCCATGCTGTAGCCGGGGATCGTCAGCGCGCCTTCGCGCAGAGACTTGCTCTCGTCGTAGAGCTGAGTGAGGTCGATGTCGGACACGGTGCCCCGACCCTCGCAGCGGGGGCACATGCCGCCGAGGATGCTGAAGCTTCGCTTCTCTTTCGTCGTGCGACCAGCACGCTCGAAGGTAACCGCTCCAGCCCCTGAGATCGAGGCGACGTTGAAAGAGAAAGCCTGAGGTGAGCCGATGTGCGGTTTTCCCAGTCGGCTGAAGAGGATGCGCAGCATCGCGCCCGCGTCGGTGGCGGTGCCGACCGTGGAGCGAGCGTCCGCGCCCATCCGCTCCTGGTCGACGACGATCGCGGTCGTCAGTCCTTCGAGCACGTCGACCTCGGGTCGCGCCGGCGTCGGCATGAAGCCCTGCACGAAGGCGCTGTAGGTCTCGTTGATCAGCCGCTGTGACTCCGCGGCGATCGTGCCGAACACCAGTGAGCTCTTGCCCGAGCCGGAGATGCCGGTGAACACCGTCAGCCGACGCTTCGGGATCTCCAGGCTGATGTCCTTGAGGTTGTTCACGCGCGCGCCGTGCACGCGGATCAGATCGTGGCTGTCGGCAGTGCGCGGCACGGGCGATCGCGTGTTCGTCTTCGTGGCCATACTCGTCGCGTCCGTCTCTCCGACGGAGCTGCTCAGCGATCTTGAAGCAGCCCGAGGACGTTGCCGTCGAGGTCGGTGAAGGTGGCCACGGTGCGGCCGGGACCGACCTCGTGCGCGGGCTCCTTCACGGTTGCGCCCGCGGCGGTCACCTCGGCCAGCTTCGCCTCGATGTCCGGCACTTGCCAGTAGGCCACCGGCGAGTCAGCGCCCTGCGCTCCGCCGCCCGGCACCAGCCCGATGTGCTGGCCCCCGGTGTCGAAGCCGACGTAGTAGGAGGAGTCGGCCTGTGGTGGAATGCCGAGCAGGGCGGTGTACACGGCCTTGGCCGCCGACAAGTCGGACACGGGATGCAGCACGATCTTGATTCCCTCGGTGGAAGAGCCGGTCATGGTCACTCCTGAAGTAGTGGTGGTGATGTCCTTGGCGGTCACTCTAGGTGACCTCGGTGACCGGCGTTTCTCGATTCCTGATCGATCGTGTCCTGGTCTGGGCCGCGGCCACGGCCTCCTGAACGGTCGGTAGACATGGGCGATCAGCGCCCCTCCGATTACGGGTCTCGAAATCGAGCCGTGCGCCGCGGGTCATTGGTTCCTGAGCAGCGTCTCTGCTTCGCGCTCGAGATCGACGTAGGGCTCGCCGCTGACGTCGATCGCGACTCGATTGATCGTCCCTCCGGTGAATCGGTATGGGGGCGCGCCCGGGTAGTCGTCTGTGAGCGGGTCGCCCGCGTGGCGCCCGACGTACAGGCCCGCGCCCGCTACCGCGAACGCCCCCAGCTGGGTTTTGAGTGGCCCCTCGCCCACCTGCTTGTCTGCGTGATAGAGCGTGAGCGTGCCAGTGGCGCAACCGGGCTCCTGGGCTTCCTTCTCAAACGACGCGGACAGGATCTGGTTCTCGCCCGTGGGCAAGTCCTCCGAGCCGACGATCAGCTGCTCGGTGATGCCGACGAAGCTGTTGACGTAGTGCAGCCTGTTGTCCTTGACATACAGCGCGTGGCCGCCGAAGCGCGAGCCGATCGCAAACAGCACGCCCTGCGCGCCTGGTGCGGGTATGTCGAGAAGCGCGCCGATCACGAACGAGCGGTTGCGCGTATTGACCGCCTGCCACTCGCTGACGGGCGCCGCGTCCGGGTAGTACACGTACCGCTCGCGCGGCGCCGCAAGCTGCGGTCGGGGCGTCATCAGGATTTCGACGGGTGAGCGATCGTCGAGCGGGAACGCCCCGTTTGCGCCTGCCTCCGCGAACCAGATGTTGACGAGCTCCCTGAGCTTGTCCGGCTGGGCGGCGGCGAGGTCGTTCAGCTCCGAGCGATCGACGTCCGTGTTGTACAGCTCCCAGTCGTCGGCGTTGAAATCGCTCCAGCCGGCCATCGTGGGGTGTGTCGTCACCGCCTTCCAGCCCTCGTGCCAGATCGAGCGCGAGCCAAGCATCGAGTAGAACTGCGTCTTGCGCTTCGACTTGGCGGAGGCGTCATCGAAGCTGTCGAGCATGCTGACCCCGTCGAACGGCGTCTGCACGTGACCCTTGACGGACTCGGGAGCGCTGACACCGAGCGCGTCGAGGATCGTCGGGACGAGATCGATCGCGTGGTAGTACTGCTCACGCAGCTCACCGCGCGCCTTCGTCCCGGCCGGCCAGGAGATGACGCAAGGGTCGGACGTTCCTCCGTTGAACTCGTAGCGCTTCCACATCTTGAACGGCGTGTTGAACGCCATCGCCCAGCCGGTCGGGTAGTGGTTGTAGGTCTTCGTGCCGCCGAGGTCGTCGATCTGTGCGAGATTCGCCGCCAGGTCGTCGGGGACTCCGTTGGCGAACTTCATCTCGTTGACCGAGCCGTTCGGGCCGCCCTCGCCGCTGGCGCCGTTGTCCGACACGACCACCACAAGGGTGTTCTCGAGCAGCTCGCTCTGCTCGAGGTAGTCGAGCACGCGCCCGATCTCGTGATCGGCGTGGCCGAGAAAGCCACCGTATACCTCGGCCATCCGCGCGAACAGCCGCTGCTCCTCGTCATTCAGCGAGTCCCAGGGCCGCGTCGTGTCGATTTCAGGGAACGGCTTGCCATCGGCGCTGGAGCGCGTCTCGGGTGTGCCGATCGGATTGATCGGCGGCAGCTCCGTGTCGGGCGGCACGATGCCGAGCTTCTTCTGTTGGGCGAGCGTCTGCTCGCGCATCGCCTCATAGCCCGCGTCGAAGCGCCCCTTGTACTTCTCGATCCACTCCTTCGGCGCGTGGTGCGGGGCGTGGCAGGCGCCCGGCGCGTAATACAGGAAGAACGGCTTCTCGGGCGCCACGGCCTTGGCGTCCTTGATGAACTCCAGCGCCTTGTCGGTGAGGTCCTCGGTGAGGTGATAGCCCTCCTCGGGGGTGCTCGGCTGATCGACTGGATGATTGTCGTGAACCAGATCCGGATACCACTGGTTGGTCTCGGCGCCGAGGAACCCGTACCAGCGCTCAAAGCCACGGCCGCTCGGCCAGTTGCGGCGCGTCGAAGCAAGGTTCATCTCGTCGGTCGGGCACAGATGCCACTTGCCCACCATGAACGTGTTCCACCCCTGCTCGCCGAGGATCTCCGGAAGCATTCCGTTCTCCGGTGGCACCGTGCCGCTCGCGTTGGGAAAGCCGATCGCCGCCTCGGTGATGCACGCCATGCTGTTGCGCGTGTGGTTGCGCCCCGTCAGCAGACACGAGCGCGTCGGCGAGCACAGCGCCGTCGTATGCCACTGCGTGTAGCGCACACCCCGCGAGGCGATCCTGTCGATGTTCGGTGTCTCGATCGGTCCGCCGTAACAGCTCGTCGCAGAGAACCCGACGTCGTCGAGCACGATGTAGACCACGTTCGGTGCACCGTCAGGCGCTTTAGGGGGCTCGAACGGAGCCCAATCAGCTTCGGAGTCGCGTATGTCGACGTTGACGACGCCGCTGAATGGCCTGGCCATGGACTCACTCTCCTTCGGGCTCTCGGGCTGAACGGCCCATCCCGGAAAGGGGGGTGGACCGGCAACGAAACGTTGGCGGCACCATCGGAGTCCCGCCGCTCGAGCGCTCATGAGCGGCACGACTCCAGCTGAGCAAGCCTGCACCGATCCGGGGTGAGCAGCCCTCACCCGGCCGGGGTGAGAGCACTGCCGCGGGCGCCGGATGAACACCGCTCCGGGCGCCGTGAACACTGCCGCGGGCGCCGGGTGTCTACCATCGGGTTGGGATGAGCCGCGAGGACATGCTCGAGATCCCGGCGGGCCGCTTCCGGATGGGCTCGGCCGCCTTCTACCCCGAAGAGGCGCCGATCCGCGAGGTGGTGCTCGACGGCTTCGCGATCGACCGCGGACCGGTCACGGTCGCGCGGTTCGCCCGCTTCGTCGAGGAGACGGGATACCTCACCCTCGCCGAGCGTCCCCCCGATCCCGCCCAGTATCCCGACGCCGATCCCGCGCTGCTGCGCGAGGGATCGGCCGTCTTTCATCCCACGCCCGGACCCGTGCCGCTGGGCGACCCGACCCGCTGGTGGGCCTACGTGCCCGGCGCGAGCTGGCGAGCACCCTGGGGGCCGGACAGCGACAACTCCGGGCGAGACGATCATCCGGTCGCCCACGTCGCCTTCCAAGACGCCGAGGCGTATGCGAAATGGGCCGGTAAGCAGCTGCCGAGCGAGGCCGAGTGGGAGTACGCGGCGCGGGGCGGGCTCGAAGGTGCAATCTTCGCCTGGGGCGAGCAGGAGCGACCGGGCGGCGAGCTGATGGCGAACTGCTGGCAGGGCGAGTTTCCCTGGCGCAACACCGGCGCGAAGGGGTGGCGCGGCACATCGCCTGTCGGGCTCTTTCCCCCCAACGGCTTTGGGCTCCACGACGCCACGGGCAACGTGTGGGAGTGGACGACCGACTACTACGTCGCCCGCAGCGATGACGCCGAGGCGCCCCCCAGCGCCTGTTGCAAGCCGCCACTGAACCCGCGTGTGGAGACTCCAGATCGGAGCTATGACCTGGGACGTCCCGGCGCGAGCATCCCGCGCCGTGTCATCAAGGGCGGCTCGCACCTCTGCGCCCCAAGCTACTGCCTGCGCTACCGTCCCGCCGCCCGCCAGCCCGAGGCGATCGACACCAGCACCAGCCACATCGGCTTCCGCTGCATCAGCCGCGAGCACGCCTAACAGCCGGCACGTCGCAAGCAAGCGCCAACTGGTCGGGGGGTTCCGCGACTGCAGCCGTCGGCCGATGAGCCGGTGTCGATCGTCTGCCATCGCATCCAAGCGCCGTGCCAGCGCGTCACGTCACAAGGTCCCCCTTATATCGTGGCACGATATATTTTGGGTGTGCATGATGATTTGACCCAACAGCAGTACGCGCAGCTCTTGCAGCTGCGCACTGGTCTGCGCCGGTTTCTGCATTGGAGCGAGGAGCGCGCCGAAGAGCATGGTCTAACGCCGGCCCAGCATCAGCTCCTGCTCGCGGTGCGCGGCAGCGACGCGCCCCGCGGGCCGACGATCGGTGAGCTCTCACACGCGCTTGTGCTGCGCCACCACAGCGTTGTCGGCCTTGTCGATCGCGCGCAGAGCTCGGGCCTTGTGACACGCAGACGCGATCCCACTCGCCAGTCGCTCGTGCATGTCCGGCTTACCGATCGTGGCCGGCGGGCGCTGCGGAGCCTCGCGCTGGTGCATTTGCGAGAGATCACCGAGCTTGCTCCCGCGATGCAGGCCCTTTGGCAGGCGATTGCCGCGGCCGGCGATCCTCCCGCGGGGGAATCCACGGTCGCCGCGCTGACGGTGCAGGCGCAGTGAGTTCGCGCGAGCGCGTCTCGCATCTCGGCGATTTCACGCTGGAGCGAGGGGTGCTGCGACTCTGCGCGCTGGCGGTGCCGTTGGGCGCCGCGAGCGCGATGTGCGCACTTGGGCTGCTGCGACTGATCGGCCTGATCACGAACCTCGTCTTCTACGGGCGCTTTGCCACGTCGCTGGTGGCGCCCGGCGCCGGTCGCCACTCGCCGCTGCTGATCTTGCTCGCGCCCGCTCTCGGAGGACTCGTTGTCGGCTTGATGGCGCGCTTCGGCTCCGAGCGGATCCGCGGGCACGGGATGCCCGAGGCGATCGAGGCGATCCTCACCCGCGGCAGTCGCATCCAGCCGCGAGTGGCGCTGCTGAAGCCGATCTCGGCGGCGATCAGCATCGGCAGCGGCGGCCCGTTCGGCGCGGAGGGCCCGATCATCATGACGGGCGGAGCTGTGGGCTCGGTGCTCGCGCAGTTTCTGCACACGAGCGCCGACGAACGCAAGACGCTGCTCGTCGCGGGCGCCGCGGGCGGAATGGCGGCGACGTTCAACGCGCCGCTGGCCTCGGTGCTGCTCGCGGTCGAGCTGCTGCTGTTCGAGTGGCGCCCGCGGAGCTTCATCCCGGTCGTGACGGCGGTCGGCGCGAGCACGGTGGCACGCTGGTCGCTGCTCGGCGCCGGGCCCGTGTTCGGCGTGCACGTCGGCGCTGTGCACATCGGCGCGAACGTCGAGCTCTTGTGCGTGCTTGCGGGCCTCAGCGGAGGGCTGCTCGCGATCGCCGCGACGGGGCTCGTGTACTTCTCCGAGGACACGTTCGCGCGGCTGCCGGTGCACTGGATGTGGTGGCCGGCGATCGGCGGGCTGATCGTTGGAGTGGGGGGGTTGATCGAGCCGCGCGCGCTGGGCGTCGGCTACGACGTCATCCGCGAACTGCTGCAGGGCCGCGCGACGATTGCGCTGATCGTCGGGATCCTGCTCGTAAAGACCACCATCTGGGGGCTCTCGCTGGGCTCGGGCACCTCCGGAGGGGTGCTCGCCCCGACGTTCATGATCGGCGCGGCACTCGGTGCGCTGGAGGGCACGGTGCTGCCGGGCGTGACCCCCGGGTTCTGGGCGCTCATCGGGCTCGCGGGGGTGCTCGGCGGCGTGATGCGCTCACCGCTGACAGGCGTCGTCTTCCCGTTGGAGCTGACGCACGCCTGGCCGCTCGTGCTCCCGCTGCTGCTCGCGGCGACGAGCGCGTATGCGCTTTCCGCGTTGGTGCTGCGCCGCTCGGTGCTCACGGAGAAGGTCGCGCGACGCGGCCTGCACCTCACCCGCGAGTACTCCGTCGATCCGTTGGAGGCGCTGCTCGTCGAGGAGGTCATGGACCGGGACTTCACCACGATCAACAGCCGTGAGCGACTCGAGGAGCTGCGCGACACCGCGGTCGGCTCGCGCCAGCCGCTCTACCCGGTGCTCGACGAGCGCGAGCGGCTCCTCGGCGTGCTCACGCGCGGCCGGCTGTTGCGCGAGCTGCTCGGAGCGGACTCGACGGCGCTCACCGGTGAGGTGGCGATCCGTGACCCGCTGACGGTCCATGCCGACGACACCCTGCGCGAGGTCGCCCAGCGCTTCGCCGGGTCCTCGCTGGGATGCGCACCGGTCGTCGAGCGCGGCCGGCCCGACCGGCTGCTCGGCCTCGTCACGGTCGAGAGCCTCCTACACGCTCGCCTGCGCGACGTCCACGAGGAGCGCCGGCGCGAGCGCTTGCTGCGCGCACGTCCGCCGTGGCTCCCCGACTCCCGCTCAGAGCTGGCATGAGATGACACTCCATACCGCACAAGCACCTCTGGAGCGATGGCACCTTCCAGATCAAGCTCGCGCTCGTCGTCCTGATCGCCGTACTCGTCCTCTGGCACATGCGCCGTCCGCAACTGCACGCGCTGGAGAGCGCGATCATTCTCTGCTCACTCGCGGTCGTGTGGATCGGGCTGTATCTGGCAACGGGTACAGCTAGGCTTTACTCGATACACGAGACTTCCTACATGTGGCGTCTCGCTGGTGCGAGAAGGAACAGATGTCCGAGCAGACAGGGATCCCAGCCGACGCTTCATACAGCAGGCGACAGCCGACCAGCCATGAGCGGCGGGCGGGCCAGCCCTGGGATGCGTCGTACCTCGATGGCCCGCCGCCCTGGGACATCGGACAACCACAGCCAGCGATCCTGCGCCTGGCGAGCGAAGGCGCATTCGCCGGCGTAGTTCTCGATGCAGGCTGCGGGACGGGCGAGAATGCCCTTCACATCGCCTCTCTGGGGCTGCATGTCATGGGAATCGATGTGGCTGAGACCGCACTGGCGAGCGCGCGGGAGAAGGCCGCGGATCGCCGTATAGAAGCTGACTTCATGGTTGCCGATGCATTGCACCTGGACCGTTTGGGTCAAATGTTTGAGACGGTGCTCGACTGCGGGTTGTTCCACTCGTTCGAGAGCGATGAGCGGCAAGAGTATGTGGCGAGCCTGGCGTCCGTGACTGGTCGTGGCGGGAACGTGTACGTGCTCTGTTTCAGTGACGTCGGACCTGATCGGAGCGGCCCGCATCCCATCAGGCAGGAGGAGTTGAGGGCAGCATTCACGCGCTCCAGCGGCTGGAGCATTGCCTCCGTCAGTCCGGATCGAATCCAGACACGGTTCGAGGTGCCGAACGTACCGGCCTGGTTGACACAGATCGAACGGATCTAGGGCCTACCATCGATCGTCTACTCAGAGGTTCTCTCATGCGCATATTCGTTACCGGCGCGTCCGGCTGGATTGGCTGCGCCGTCGTCCCCGAGCTCCTCGGCGCGGGCCATCAGGTCATCGGGCTGGCTCGCTCGGATGCCTCGGCCGACGCCCTCACGGCCGCCGGCGCCGATGTGCACCGCGGCGATCTCGATGATCTCGACGCCTTGCACGATGCCGCGGCGGCGTCGGATGGCGTGATCCACCTGGCGTTCAAGCACGAGCTCGCGTTCTCTGGTGATTTTCAGGCCGCCGCCGAGGCGGATCGCCGCGCCGTCGAGACATTCGGCGAGGCGCTCGCAGGCTCCGACCGGCCGCTCCTGATCGCCTCGGGGATCCTCGGGGTGGCACCGGGGCGTGTGGTGAGCGAGCAGGACGGGCATGGCTCCCACGCCGCCGTGGCTGCTTTCGGCGGCGGTCCGCGGGTCCGATGGGAAACGGCCGAGCTCACGCTGTCTCTGGCCTCCCGCGGCGTCCGCTCGTCGATTGTGCGACTCCCTCCGACGAATCACGGCGACGGAGATAACGGCTTCATCGCGGCGCTCGTCGGCATCGCCCGCGAGAAGGGCGTCTCGGGGTACATCGGTGATGGGGTCAACCGCTGGCCCGCCGTGCACCGGCTCGACTCAGCGCGCCTGTTCCGCCTCGCGCTGGAAGGGGCGCCGGCAGGGACGACGCTGCACGCAGTCGCCGAGGAAGGCGTGCCGGTCAAGGAGATCGCTGAGGTCATCGGGCGGCATCTGGACATCCCGGTCGTGTCCGTCGCTGCGCAGGACGCGGGGGAGCACTTCACTTGGCTGGGGGGATTCCTTGGGCTCGACGCTCCTGCTTCCAGCGCATGGACGCGGGAACTGCTGGGGTGGGAGCCGACCCACCCGGGGCTCATCCCCGACCTCGACCAGGGGCATTATTTCCACAAGAGGTAGCCTTTGCCGTGTGCAGACGGACGGCTCGGCCACGGCTCACTTCGAGCGTAAGCGTCCTGGCTGGTTCACCAGGCGAGTGTTCAATCCTGCCGTTGCCGGCCTGACCCGCCTCGGCATCAGCCTATTCGGCTCGCGCGTGCTGGAGGTGCCAGGGCGCACCTCCGGCGAGCCGCGTCGCACTCCCGTGAATCTCCTGACCTTCGAAGGTGAGCGCTACCTCGTCGCGCCGCGCGGCGAAACGCAGTGGGTGCGCAACCTGCGAGCCAGCGGGGAGGGTTGTCTGCTGGTTGGTTCGCGCAGCGAGCACTTCGCCGCTGTCGAGCTTGCGGACGACGAAAAGCCGCCCGTCCTGCGCGCCTACCTGAAGCGCTGGAAGTTCGAGGTCGGCGTGTTCTTCGACGGCGTTGGGCCAGACTCCTCGGTCGAGCAGTTGCGCGACGCCGCGCCCAAGCATCCGGTGTTCCGGCTGCGCTAGGCGCTGCTTGTCCCCAACCTCGCCAAATGCGCGAAGGAGCCCAGCATGTCACGTGACATCAAGATCCCCGGTCCCGATCACCCGATCACGATCACCTCGAGCAGCGACCATGTCGTCGTTCGCAGCGGTGAGGCGACGATCGCCGACAGCCACTCGACGCTCGTGCTGCGGGAGGCCAACTACCCGCCGGTCCGCTACATCCCGATCGCCGACGTCGACCGATCACAGCTCGCGGCCAGCGAGCTGACCACCTACTGCCCGTACAAGGGCGAGGCGTCCTACTACTCGATCAATGCTGACGCGGAGCGTGGTACCGACGCGGTCTGGTTCTACGCCGATCCCCGTCCGGCAGTCGCCGAGATCAAGGACCATGTCGCTTTCTATCCCGACCGCGTAGAGCTCGCGGTCGAGGAGGCGAACGGCGCGGCGGACTGAGCGCGGTCGCGTGCCTCACGCTCAGCGGATCATCGCAGTGCTCGTCTACGAAGACATCGAGGCTGCCCACGACTTCCTGGTCAACGCGTTCGGGTTTCAGGCCGGGCGAATCGACCGAGACGACGACGGTCGCATCGTGCACGGCGAGGTTCTCGTGGGAATCGAGACCATCTGGTTGCATCGCGTGACCACAGAGCACCACCTGATCTCACCAGGCCCCCAGGCGGATGCTCATGGTGGCCTGGCTGTAACCGTCGATGACGTCGACGATCACTATGAGCGAGCGCACGCTGCCGGGGCCCGAATCGAGCGCCCGCCCGTCGATCAGCCCTACGGCCGGCGGGAGTACGCGGCGCGAGATCCCGAGGGCCACCGGTGGTGGTTCGGAACGGCGCTGATCAACCACTGAGTGGCGTATCGCGGCACCCATCTGTGCCTATGTTCTGGCACCGGGCCAACGCTTTGCTAAACCGGTCGCGATGGCCCTGATTCAAGCAAGCGGCCCCCTCTGTGGAGAGCTTCGACGTCTGTTCCCCTCACGGCCCTTCCATGTGCGCTTCTGGGACGGAGGGGTCGTCGGGGCGACTGTACCCAACACCCCGACGTTCCTCGTGCGAGGACCCTCGGCCCTCGCGCACTTCCTTCGAGCTCCAGGATCGCTGGGTCTCGGTCGCGCCTACACGGATGGTTCGCTGGCAGTGGATGATCTCGATGCGGCGCTCGTCGTGGTCGACGAGTGGGAGCCACCGCCGCTGAGCAGCGCTGAGCGTGTACGTCTGGTATTGGCCATCATGGCCGCGGCAGCGCCCGGTGGGTTCCCGCGCCGTCCGACTCTCGAGCTGATCCTCCGCGGGGGCCTTCACAGCATCGAGCGCGACGCGGCGGCGGTCCGCTACCACTACGACGTAGGCAACGACTTCTTCGGCCTGTTCCTGGACGAGTCGATGACCTACAGCTGCGCGATCTTCTCGCGCGGCGCGCAGACGCTCGAGGACGCCCAACACACGAAACTCGAGCTGGTGACTAGCAAGCTCGGGCTGGCGCCCGGGATGCGCGTGCTCGACGTCGGCTGCGGCTGGGGCAGCTTCGCGATCCACGCGGCCCAGAGCTATGGCGTGAGCGTGACCGGCGTCACGCTCTCACAGCCGCAGGCTGAGCTCGCACGCAAGCGGGTGGCCGAGGCCGGGGTCGAGGATCGGGTGGACATCCGCGTAACGGATTACCGCCAGTTGCCGCACACGTCCTTCGACGCGATCGCGAGCGTCGGCATGGCCGAGCACGTCGGCGAGCGCCAGATCGACCTCTACGCACGGTCTCTATACGCGCTGTTGCGTCCCGGCGGGCTGCTCCTCAACCATGCAATCGCGGCCCTTGATCCCGACCACAAACCGCTCGATGACATCTTCTCCACTCGCTACGTTTTCCCCGACGGCGAGCCCCTGCCACTGTCACGCATCCAGCTCGCGCTCGAGCGCGCCGGCTTCGAGAGCGAGCATGTAGAGGAGTTCAGGGAGGACTACGCGGTCACCCTGCGTCACTGGGGCCAGCGGCTGGACGAGCACTTGGATGCGGCCAAGACGCTGGCTGGCGAGCAGCGAACTCGCATCTGGCGTCTGTATCTCCGTGCCGCGCGCCGCGGCTTCGAGACGGGTGAAACGGCCGTCTATCAGGTCCTGACGCGAAGGGCGCTGTGAGCGAGCGACTCCTGCGGGAGCTCGCACCCCAGGTCCTAGCCGCCGTCGCCCGGCGCCACGGCCGCTTCGACCTCGCTGAGGACGCCACCCAGGAGGCGCTGATCGCGGCCGCGCAGCAGTGGCCGGTTGAGGGCGTACCCGTAAATCCGCGCGGCTGGCTGATCGCGGTCGCCACCCGGCGGCTGATCGACGCGCTACGCGCCGAGGCGTCGCGGACCCAGCGCGAGGAGGTCGCGTTGGCCCAGGAGCCACCGCCCGGCGTCGACGTCCCCGACGAGGACGACACGCTGACGGTGCTGTTCCTGTGCTGCCACCCGGCGCTCTCGCCGCCCTCGCAGCTGGCGCTGACGCTGCGGGCGGTCGGCGGTCTGACGAGCGCCGAGATCGCCGCCGCGTTCCTCGTGCCGGAGGCCACCATGGCCCAGCGCATCAGTCGCGCGAAGGCGACGATCGCCGACGCCGGCGGCCGCTTCGCGCTGCCGCCCGATGATCAGCGCGCCGCGCGCCTGGGCGTCGTGCTGCATGTGCTCTACCTGATGTTCAACGAGGGCTACACCGCGACGTCCGGCGGGCGGCTGCAGCGCCGTGAGCTCGCGCGCGAGGCGATCCGCCTGACGCGGATAGCGCATGCGCTGCTGCCCGGAGACGGCGAGGTCGCGGGGCTGCTGGCCCTGATGCTGCTGACCGAGGCGCGCAGCGGTGCGCGCGAGAGCTCTGACGGCACGCTCATCCCGTTGGCGGAGCAGGATCGCCTCAGCTGGGACGGTGCGCTGCTGGATGAGGGCGTCCAGCTGATCCAGGAGACCCTGTCGCGCGCGCCGCTTGGTCCCTACCAGTTGCAGGCGGCGATCGCTGCCGTTCACGCCGAGGCACCGACCGCTGTCGATACCGACTGGCTGCAGGTGCTCAAGCTCTACGACCTGCTGCACGCGCTGGCGCCGAGCCCGGTCGTCACGCTCAACCGGGCGGTCGCGGTCGCGATGGTCGACGGCCCGCGCGCCGGGCTGGCCGGCCTCGATGCACTGTCCGGCGACCGCCGCCTCGCGTCACAGCACCGGCTCGCGTCGGTCCGCGCCCATTTGCACGAAATGGCTGGCGACACGCAGGCAGCGGTGGCCGGGTACGAGAGAGCCGCCCGCCGCACAACAAGCATCCCCGAGCAACGCTACCTGCGTGCCCAGGCCGAACGGCTGCGCTTTGATGTCGAGAACCCGCCGACGGCTCCGACCGTAGGGTGAACACCCCCAACCAAGAGGAGCATCTCGATGCGCTACATCCTGCTGATCTATCAGAACACCAAAGCCTGGAACGGGCTCTCCCAGGAGGACAAGGACGTCCTCATGCACGCCGCCGGCGATATCGTCGAGGAGCTGTCCGCTACCGGCGAGTGGGTCGGCGGCGAGGGCCTGACCGACGCCTCGCAGGCGCGGTCGACGCGGGTGCGCGACGGCGTCGTCACGGTTACAGACGGACCGTTTCTGGAGGCCAAGGAGGCGCTCGCCGGCTACTGCATCGTCGACGTCGCCACCCCGGGACGCGCTGAGGAGATCGCCGCGCGCTGGCCCGACGCCCGGCACTGGGGCATGGAGATCCGGGCGCTGATGCACAGCGGTGGGGGGGAGGATTGACCGATGCTCACGCTCTACGAGCACCCCTTCGCGCTTTACTGCCAGAAGGTCCTGGTCGCGCTGGGCGAGATGGGCGTGGCCTACGACGTCCTCGAGGAGCAGCGTGACTTCGACCGCGCGGAGCTGGCCGAGCTGTGGCCGCCGGCGTCGATCCCGGTGCTACGCGACGGCGAGCAGATCATCGGCGAGACCTCGATCATCATCGAGCACGTCGCCGGCGCGCGGCTGGTGCCGTCGCTGGAGGCCCGCAAGTGGGACCGTCTCTGCGACCAGTACATCTCCGAGGCCGTTCAGGCGATCGTCTTGGACACGATCGAGGAGCGCTTCGACGAGCGCGCCGTCGCACGTGCGCGTGGCCGGCTCGACATGATCTACGGCATGCTCGAGACGCAGCTCGCCCAGCACGAGTTCCTGGCCGGCGACACGTTCACGATCGCCGACTGTGCCGCCGCGCCGAGCCTGTTCTACGCCCTGGCGATTCACCCATGGAGTGAGGACACCCACCCGCGGCTGACGCGCTACTACCGGGCGCTGGCGCACCGGCCGTCCTTCGCCAAGGTGATCGCGGACGCGCGTCCCTACCGGCATCTGTTCCCGCTGCCCTGGCCGGCCGACTTCGACCGTTACCACCAACGTCCACGAGAGTAGTCACGCCCCTCGGCCGGCCTCATTGGCGTTGTTCGTGGATCGGTTCTGCCAACTCAACGATGATCCCCTCGGGGCCGCGGACATAGCAGAGTCTGTAGCTGTCCTTGTAGCGCTCCAGCTCGCCGACGAGCTGTGCGCCGCGAGCTCGGAGGCGAGCGACGACGTCGTCGATGTCATCGACGACGAACGCGACGTGGCGGATGCCCAAAGCGTTCGCTGGCGCGCGCTGGGAGCCGCCGTCGGTCGACGGCGCGTGAAACTTCGCCAGCTCGACTCGTCCGTGCCCGTCTGGGGTCTGCAGCATGGCGATCTGGGCTCGGATGCCGTCGAGCCCGACGACGCGGTCCACCCAATCGCCCTCAACCGGCGCCTCGCCTCGCAGCTCGAGTCCGAGCTCGACGAAGAACGCCACCGCGTCGGCGAGGTCGTCGACGATTATGCCCACATGGTCCATCCGCTGGATCGTCATGTGCTCGATGGTAGAACTACGGCCTCCACGGTAGCGCAGTACGGCGGCGCTAGCGCCAGATCGGCTGGCTGATCGAGCCGTCGGCGCTTGGTCGCCCGTCGTCGTGAGGCATCAGAATCTCGGATGCCTCGGCTGGCGCCACGCCGGGTAGAGGGCTCTCACGAGAAGGATCGCGCAACGCAGCCGACGAGTTGCGCCACGATGTAGCCGGGTACGGACGCGGGCGCGATGCCGGCGAAGTGTTGAAGGGCATGCGCCCGACGCCGATCACGGGTTGGCGAAGCTGGCGGAGCGGGCCACCAGCACGTCACCGCCTGCGTGAAGACATGGTCAGGCGGGCTGCCACAGCTCGATCCGATTGCCCTCGGGATCGGTGACCCAGCCGAATCGACCGACACCCTCCATGTCCTGCGTCTCTTCAGCCACGTCCGCTCCCTTCGCGCGCAGTTGTGTGAGCATCGCATCCAGGTCGCGGACCCGGAAGTTGATCATGGTCTGCTGCGCACGGGACCCGAAGTAGTCGGTCTCGGACTCGAACGTCGCGAACACGGTCGGCCCGGCTTCCTGATGCCACAGGCCGTTCTCGTCGGCGTCCAGGCCTAGGCAATCGCGATACCACGCGCCCAGGGCCACCGGGTCGGCGGCCCGCATGAAGTGTCCACCGATTCCAAGCACACGTTCCACGTCGTTATCTTTCCAGGAGTGCCACCACACCGTCGTTGCGACGTCTCATCGATATGGGACAGCTCGATCTCATCTGCCTGAGACGAACGGTGTCCATCGGTGTGAGACAGCCCGGCGATGGCTGATGCTTGCGACGACGACTGCCGCCCGAAAGATTGGGGCGCATATTTATGAGGGGGCACTACACTAATATGCGTGCGCACGACGATTCAGCTCGATGACGAGGTGTTCCGCGCGTTCAAGCAGCGCGCCGCGGAGCACGGCACGACGCTGGCCCACGAGATCGAGGAGGCACTGCGCTCCGAACTGGCCACACGTGTCGAGGCGGCACAATCCGAGCCCTACCGGGTCCCGACCTTTCACGGTGCGGCGCCAGTGCCCGGCGTCGACCTGAACAGCAACGCGGCGCTGGCCGACATCCTCGATCGCACCGGGTGATCCTCTTCGACGTCAATGTGCTGCTCAACGCCCACCGCGTGGAGCAGCCCCACCACGATGTCGCACGCGATCTGCTCGAACGCACCGCCGGGGATGTGCGTCCCTTCGCTCTCTCCGAGCTCATCCTCAGCTCCTTCGTGCGCATCGTCACGCATCGCCGCGCACTTAACCCGCCAACCCCTCTCGGTGATGCTCTCGATTTCTGCGACGGGCTTCGCACCCGGCCCAACGCACGTATCGTCACTCCCGGTCGCCGCCATTGGATACTGTTCGCCGACCTCTGCCGGCGAGTCGACG
This sequence comes from uncultured Solirubrobacterales bacterium, assembly GCA_963764915.1. Classification (GTDB taxonomy): domain Bacteria; phylum Actinomycetota; class Thermoleophilia; order Solirubrobacterales; family Solirubrobacteraceae; genus Palsa-744. The sequence continues at coordinate 254,582 of CAVXUO010000003.1, forward strand.
CCGTCGGCAATCTGGCGGCCGACGCCTCCCTGGCAGCGCTCGCGATCGAGTCTGGCTGCGAATGGGTGAGTTTCGACCGCGACTTCGCCCGCTTCCCCGAGCTCAACTGGCGCTCGCCCGCAGACTGAGCCGCGTGTGTGCGTGTGCGAGCTCGTGCCGCTGTTCGACATCTCCCAGCCCACGCTCTCCCACCATCTCGGCAAGCTGCGCGCCGCGAGGATCGTCGACTCTGAGCGCCGCGGCCTGTGGGCCTACTACTACGTGATCCCCGACGCGCATGAGGAGCTGTCCGCTTGGCTGAGCCAGAGACCGATTCTGCGCCCTGGTGCGACGCGGGGCGGCCGTCAGCTCTGGGGCTGACTGAATTCGACCGTCTTAGTGCACCCCGAGCCCGCGGGCACGATCGAGGAGCACGTCCGGTACTCCACGTCCTTGGTGAATGGCCCCTTGTAGCCTTGCTCCCCGTCGACCTTCCGCGGCCGGTACGGGTAGCCACAGTTGTAGAAGCCCATTTGGCCTGTGCAGACCCAGTAACGGCCGTTGATGCGCACCGCGCCGCCATCCCAGCCCGGCCCGAAATCGATCACGTGGGCGTGGGGACTATCGCTCGCTGTAACCACGTTGCGCGCCGCGGCGCACAACATGTGCCAGGGGTACAGCGCACTCCTGCCATAGGTGGCGTTCACATAGCCGCAGCGCGTGACCTTCACTGGCTTTGGCGATTGCGCGTACGCGCTGACCCCGAGCAGGGCCGCGCCCAGCAACGTGAACACGACTAGTCTGGCCCCGCGCTGACGCAGCACCCTGGCCCGCATGGTGTCTCTTTCGCTCATAACGACTCCCATCATCACCCAGACGTTCGCTGGTCCCTGGAACATGCTAGGCCGGGCTGCATCTCTGGGTCACCTCAGCCCTCGCCAGACTGGGAGCTTACTTCCCCGGTTCCGCGCGCGCCCCGCGCGATCCCCGCGCGGGGAGGGCTCTCGCTGCTCATTTGGCGAGCGTGGCAGTACGGCCGGACGTGGGCGAAAAGGGCGCCGGGCCGTCGGCGCGGCGACGGCGCGAGGCCACGTCCACGCGCTCGCCGCGACCACATAGGGTGTCACCCATGCACCGATCACCAAGAGCTACGGGACCCGCTCATGATCGACCTCTGGCGCGCCGTCAAGGACCTGCCGATCGCGATCGAGTCGTCCTCGTTCGAGGCGCTTGTGCCGAGCGGCCCGACCGGGCTCGAGGACTTCTCGACGACGCAACTGCGACTGCAGGGCCGTGGCGAGGAGGGCGTAGGCGAGCAGGTCGGCATGGGGGAGGCCCAGGAGAGCCTGCGCGCGAGCGACTTCCCGCTGACCGGCGAGTGGGCAACGCTCGCCGGCTTCCTCGCCCACCTCGACGCGATCGACATGTGGCCCGAGCCGCCCGAGTACGAGCTGCAGCGCAACTGGCGGCGCTGGACGTTCGAGTCCGCGGCGCTCGATCTCGCGCTGCGGCAGGCGGCCACGAGCCTGCCCGAGGTCCTCGGCCGTACACCCCAGCCGGTGACGTTCGTCAACTCGTTCGGGCTCGGCGATCCACCGGACATCGACAAGGTCGCCAACCGGCGGGCGATGCATCCGACGGTCGGCTTCAAGCTGGACGTCGCGCCGTCGTGGACGCAGGAGATCATGGACCGCGTTGCGGCGGTCGAGGGCGTCGCAACGATCGACTTCAAGGGCCAGTACGGCCTCGAGGTCGAGGACGAGGCGGCGCTGCTGGCGATGTACGAACGAACGCTGGCCACGTTAACCGAGGTCGTCTTCGAGGACCCGCACGACCATCCCGCGGTACTGGAGCTGCTCAGGCCGATCGCGGATCGCGTCTCGTACGACGCGCCGATCACGAGCGTCGCATCGATCGGCGCGACCCCTATCGAGGTACGGATCGTCAATGTCAAGCCCTGCCGCGTCGGCCGCCTGCAGGAGCTCAGCCGCTTGACGCACACTGCGAGTCCGCCGGCATCCAGATGTACAACGGCGGCATGGGCGAGCTCGGCGTCGGCCGCGGGCAGGCCCAGCTGCTCGCGTCGCTCTTCCATCCCGGCGCGCCCAACGACATCGCGCCGTCGGGCTACAACCTCGAGGATCCACCGCCCGGTCTGCCGCCGAGCCCGCTCGATCCCAGGTCGGACCGCGGCTTTCGCCGCCAGTAACCCGCGACGCCCATGTGCGGCTGCTGAAAGGCAATGCCGGTCTCACCGAGTCCGTCGCGGGTACCCGCCGAGGACCGCCCGCTCGTCGCCGATGCTGTGGAACTGGACGCGCACGTCTTCCTCACCCGAGATCGAGGGGTCCTCGCCTGCAAGCAGGCGCTGCGAGCGTTCGACTGGATCGCGACCCCAGGGGACCTGCTCGAACAGCTGTCTGCGGCTGGCGCCCTTCACTGCCTTCTGGTACCCGAGACCGCGTACTGGCCATTGCCAGACCAGGCGCGCGTTACCCATCTGATCCACGCGCTGCCGGCTGCTTGATCTAGACCCGCCACGGCTCCTGACCGTAGCCACAACAGACGATCGGCGTGCGTCATCGCGCTCTGCCGGGCAGCATCCGTGGTAGGCCGAACTGTGGAAAGACGCTGCTGTCGGCGAACCAGGTGATGGCCGAGATGTGGTCGCCTTCAAGGGTCAGTACGAACAGCGCGTACGCGCGCGCGATGTCGGTGTCGGGCACCGGGAGGTAGCAGCCGAACGCCGGCTGTGTGTTGGCGCGCGTCGCCACCAGCCGCATCGGTGCGCCGCGCCGCTCCGCAGAGCCACGTAGGAACGCGCCGATCGCGTCGTGTCCCTGGTAAGCGTGGGGGAGGGGTGGCATCGTGACCCACGCGTCCTCGGTCAGGAGCGCGACCATGCCATCGATGTCGCCATTCTCGACCGTTTCGGCGAAGCGGCCGACGATGTCGCGCTCGAGCTTGGAGTTCGGCAGCGGCGCTCGTTCGCGGCCGGTCGCCGGCAGCCGGGTCTCGAACGCCGCACGCGCGCGGCGCAGCAGGTTGTTGACCGAGGCCTCGCTGGTCTCCAGCATCTCGGCAACCTCGCCGGCGCGATAGCCCAGCACGTCGCGTAGCACGAGTACCGCGCGCTGTTGGGGCGGGAGGTGCTGAAGACCGACGACGAACGCCAGCGCGATCGCCTCCTTGGTCTCATAGCGCGCCTCCGGTCCCGGGGCTTCGTCCGCGACCCCATCGAGGAGAACGTCGGCGTAGGGCTCGAGCCATGTCGGCTCGTTCCAGCGTGTCGGCTCGGGCATCTGGGGCATCCGCTCCTCTTCCGGACGGCGCCGGCTAGAACGGAGAGCATCCAGCGAGCGATTGGTGGCGATCCGGTAAAGCCAGGCACGCACCGTGGCGCGTTCCTCGAACTGCCCAAGGCCCCGCCAAGCGGCGAGCAAGGTCTCTTGGAGGAGGTCCTCCGCGTCCTGAGCCGAGCCAACGATCCGGTAGATGTGCACTTGGAGCTCACGCCGGTATGGCTCGGTCAGCTCGCGGAACGCGTCCTCGTCGCCAGCGCGTGCACGGGCGAGGGTCTGCTCGGTCACGCTCGCATCCTCGCACCAACTCTTCGTGTCACGGGCATCACGAGTAATGACGTCGCGGCGGCTCGAAATTCGCCGCGCAATTTTCGTCGCGGCCGACGCCTCAACGAACGCAGCAACTAACAGTCCGACGAAGGGAGAACCGAGATGGGAAAGATCGTAATGAGTGGCCCGCAGAATGTCTCGCTCGACGGCGTGGTCCAGGACCCGGACGGCCAGGAGGGCTTCAGGCTGGGCGGCTGGTTCGTGCAGTTTGGGGGCAAGGACCTCGAAGCGTGGAACAAGGTCGCGCTCGAAGAGGCGCTGGGCGCCGCGGCATGGCTGCTGGGTCGGAAGAGCTACGAGTTTTTCGGGACGCGCTGGCGACCCCGGAATGGCGAGCTCGCGGACAGGATCAACAGCATGCCCAAGTACGTCGTGTCCTCGACCCTCGAAGATGCCGAGTGGAACAACTCGACAGTCCTCGAGGGCGACGTCGTGACCGAGGTCTCGAAGCTCAAGCAGCAGGTGGACGGAGAGATCGTCGTCCCTGCCAGCTATCGGCTCGGGCGCACGCTAATCGAGCACGGCCTGGTCGACGAGCTGCGGCTGGTCGTCTTCCCGGTCATGCTCGGTGCCGGCGAGCGCTTGTTCGGGGAGACCAGCGACATCAAGCCTATGCGCCTCCTCGACGCCAGGACCATCGGTGACGGCCTCGCCTTCCTCACCTACGAGATCGTGCGAGGGGCCTAGCGAGACGTCGGACAACACTGACGCCCCCAAGAGCCCGGATGCCCGTCCGCCATCCCGCCCGTCACGCGCGCGATTCGAGCGTGAGGCCGGGTACAGCTTTGAAGATGGTGTCGTTGGAGACGAGCGGGATCCCGAGTCGGAGCGCGGTCGCGGCGATCCAGCGGTCGGCGTTGTGCTCGCGCTGCGCGAGCATGGCCGGTCGCGGCGCAGTCGGCGCGCAGCTGGGCGCATATCGCCACGAGTTCGGGGCCGGTGTGGATGACCTCCGCGCGCTGGATCTTGCTGTTGAGCTTCAGTATCCGCGCCTCGCCCCAGCCGCGGCGGATCGCCCCGTAGCGCAGCTCCATGGCCGTCTGGAAGGAGATGAACGCTGGCCGGCCGGTGATGATCGGCGCGTAGCGTTCAGCCAGCCGTGACGTCGGGACAAGGTCAGCGCTGAAGACATCAGTATCGATCACGATCGCGCCGCGCGATCCTGGCGCGGTCACGACTGGACGGCTGCGAGGAAGGCCTCGCCCTCCTCTTCGCTGAGATCCTCGATCACCATCTCATCGTGGTCAGGCAACGGACGTACCCGGCGCAACAGCTCCTTGACTGGAAGCTCCAAGTGCTCGGGTTCGCTCTGGCTGGCAGGATGTGTCGACACGATCCCTGAAGTGTAGGGGGGAGGTCCGCGGTTCAGAGATCATGAGAGGGCTATGAGACAGTGACGGCGATGATGCCCGCCGCGGCTGCTCCGGCGAACTCGATCGCTGTGGCCCACCGCGGCTGATCGCCTCGGCGACCGTGAACGCCAACAGGGCGATGAGGATGCCGACGAGGATCTGCCGGTAGGGGTGAGCAAATGGGGCGGAGACGACGGAGGCCGCGGCATGCGCCAAGCGATGCGCGAAGACGAGCCAGCAACCCATATCATCGACAAGAACGCGCCGCGGTACCCGGCAAGTTTGGCCTGCACCCGCCGGTCCTTGCGGCTGCGGTCTGCGCTGAGGGTGGCGGCCGAGGTGATTGATGAGTTCACCCGACGCCCGTGCGGCGGCCTCGAGCACCATCGCGGCGGTTGTCGTCTCCGGCGATTGCCGAGCGGTCAACCTCGGAGTAGACCTCTACTGCTGACGCGCCGCGGCGGCGGTGATGTGGTTGATCACTCGGTGGAACTCCTCGGTGGGGGAGAAGTCGACGTACTCGGAGTCCTCGAGCGCCTCCGGGGCATGGCCGGGTGCCCAGTAGAAGGCCTCGCCAGCGGCGAAGTCCTGATGCCCGTCGGCCGTGTGCATGCGCACGCGGCCCTTGATCATGTAGCCCCAGTGCGGGCAGGGGCAGAGGTCATCGGGGAGGCCCGTTGTGGCCGGACGCAGGTCCGCGCCGGCAGGCAAACGGGCGAAGCCGACGGACATGCCGTTCTCGTCGCGGAGACGGAGCTGCACGCCGTCGTCGATGACGATCGGCAGGTCCTCGAGCGTGATTGCCTTCATGGTGTGTCCTCCTCGTGTATGGATGCTGTTTCGGTACAGGAGCTCTCGGCGACGTCATTTCCGCGGCGTCCTGCTGCTGCGCGGGCGATCGCGCGCGCGTCGAAACGCATCACGCGAAGCTGGCCGGAGAGATCCAAGCGAACGTCTGTGAAGCAGCGTCGCCGGACCCCGAAGTTGGGCGCTTCGCCGCCGCGAAGTCCTGAGGGTCAATCGCGCCACTCGACCTCGAAGTGACCGATCGGTTCGTCGAAGCCCTTCACGGCGATGGGCCCGCCATCGGAAAACCGGATGCCCTTGCCGCGGCAGAGATCGTGCACCCCGGACGAAACGACGATGCAATCCGGCTGAGCCCACGCGCACAATCGCGCGGCCTGCTGCACCGCCGCACCAAAGAGATCGTTTTGCTCGGTGACAGGCTCCCCGGCCGCCACCCCGACGCGCACGTGCAGGCGCCCCTGCGCCGGTTCGTCGCGCTCCTGCAGGGCCCGCTGGATTTGCATCGCCGCAGCGACCGCCTGGGAGGCCGAGGTGAACGCGGCCATGATCCCATCGCCGGTGTGCTTGACCTCGCTGCCGCCGAAGCGTGCCAGGACGGCGCGTACGACTGAGTCGTGTACCCGGAGAAGCTGCATCGCAGCACGGTCTCCCAATTGTTGGGTAAGACGAGTGGAGTCGACCATGTCGGTAAAGAGGATGGCCCGGAACGCGCTTTCCGTGTATGGCTCGCCAGGCGGATGCGTAGCGAGCCGGCCGAAGAAGCCACGCACGGCGGCCTGATCAACCTCAATGACGTTCGACGGAAGCAGCCCATGGGCTGCCCGATGGGCTGCCTCAACGGCCTCCTCGTCCGGGCCCTCGACCAGGCAAAAGCCACTCCCCGCTCCCTCTTCGAACCAGTAGGTGACGAAGCGCACGCCGAATCCGTCCTGAACCTCGAGGTCGCGCATGTGGGCGGCGGCGACGTCGGCAGCCGTCGCGTCCGGGAGATCGTGGCGGTCGATGTAGAGGGGCATCGTGATCGCTTTGCCGGTGTCAGCGCATCGCGCTGTCTTGCACCTCTGTTGGTCCCGCGTCCGTGCAGGCAGCGGCCGCCACGTATGCGGGGCGCCGGTTGAGACGCTTTCTGCGGACATCCGCGCTGATGAGCGCGCCGACCTCGCGCAACAGCTTCCGTCGCTGGCATCCCGGCCGCAGGAGCAGCCGGCCGGTGGCGCCCAGCAGGCGTGGTGGCGTGACGACCTGCGAGGGATGCGAGCGGTGGGTGAACAGATCGATGACCGTGTCGATCTTGCCCTGCTCGAGCAGCCGCTTCTGCATCTCGGGAAACACGGTGGGCATCGCGCCCGCCCTGCCCATATCGGTTGCCAGCCAGTAGTGCCCGGCGGCATCCCGGTCTCGCCAGTGGGCCCAATCCGCCAGTGCACGGTCAAGGTCCTCGCCGGAGTCATCCAGAGCGCCGGCGATCGCCGGCGCGAGCGCGTCGACCTGCCGGAACGCGTCCTGGATCCCCTGGCCGGGCGTCGGGTCCTTGAAGTGGCCGGCGTCGCCCGCCAGCACCCAGCCAGGGCCAGACGCCTCCCGGAAGAACCCCTCCCAGCGCAGCATCCCGAAGATCTTTCCCACCCGCCGCGCGCTCCGCAACGCCTGCGCCACCGGCTCGCAGCTGCGGACGTACTCCGTGAAGCTGCCCTCCAGGTCCGCCCGGAAACGAGGGAGCTCACGCAGGTCGGCAATGACACCGGCCTGATACAGCCCGCTGTCGGCGGGCGTCGCGAACACGAGTCGCTCGTCCCAGCGATGCTGAACGAACGCCGGATCGGGGCACGGGTCGGCGCCTTCAAAGAATGACCAGTAGGCGAAGCGCTCGTTCGGTGTGAGGTTGTACTTGCGCGCCCCGACGAGGTTCGCGATCGTGGAGTTGCGACCGTCGGCCCCGACCACCAGCCGCGCCTGCAGGGTGGTCTGTGAGCCGTTCTGTGCCACCTGCACGCCGGCCACGCGGTCGCGATCGTACACCAGCCCTGTCACCTTGCTCGCCATACGCACATCGGCGCCCGCATCCGCGGCAGCTTGCACCAGGATCGGATCGAGCACCGTGCGTCGCACCGACACCGCACCGCCTACGTCACCCGGCCGCTGGGGAATCGAGGTGACATACCGCAGATCCTCCTGGCGCACGTCAAAGTGGTCGACGAGTGGCGCGCCGGTGGCGCGGATCTTCTCCATGACCCCGAGCCGATCGAGGAACGCCAGCGCCTGCGCTTGGATGAAGTGCGTGGAGAGGGTGTCGCGTGGAAATGTGGCTTGCTCTATCACGGCAACGCGCACGCCGCGATCAGCAAGCAACGCCGCCAGCGGCGATCCCGCACAGCGCGCCCCGACCACGATCACATCAAATTGTTCCATTGGCCGCGCTGATTCCCTACGCCTGTGGCTGGATGTTCTGGTTCACCCGGAAGAGGTTTCCCGGGTCGTAGGTGCTCTTGATCTGCGCCAGGCGATCGTAGTTGTCGCGGTAGCTCGCCCGTACCCGCTCCTGGCCCTCGTCCATCATCATGTTCACATAGGCGCCGCCGGCGGAGTAGGGGTGCAGCGCCTCGAAGTAATCCACGCACCAGCGGCGGATGACCTCCGCGTTGGCGGGGTCGTGATCGACACCGGCGAAGACCGAGCCCCAGACCGCATCGCGATAGCTCCACGGGGTGTCGGAGGGGCCGACGTCGTGGGCCGCTCCGTCGATCGGGTACAGGTGCATCGTCGACTGCCACGTCGGCATCTCAGCGCCGAACATGGCGTGCGCCTCGACGGCGGCGTCGGGGATCTCCTTGACGAAATCGGCGCGCCAGTACCACTGGTCGCCGGCGGGATAAACGGGGTCGAAGGCGCCCTGGAGGGCAGGGAGGGGCATCGGCTGAACCGCGTGCAGCAAGGGCTCCGGCAGGGCGTCCAGCAGCGGGGCCATCGCCGCGGCGGCGTCCTCGGGAGCGCCCGCGTAGCACCAGACCACCCCGCAGACCTTGCGGAGATGCAGCGCCTCCGGGAAGGGCGGCGCCGGCGGGACCGACGCGAAGGCGAAGAAGCCGTTGAGCTCGCGCGGGGCGCTGGGCAGAAAGTCTCGGTAGGCGGCGAGCACCTCGGCGCCCGCCTCGACCGGCCAGAAGGTCGGGCCCCCGACGACCGTTCCCACCTCGTGCAGCCTGAACAGGAAGGACGTCACGACGCCGAAGTTGCCGCCACCGCCCCGGATCGCCCAGTAGAGGTCGGGGTGCTCGTCCGCGGCGGCACGAACCGTGTCGCCGCTCGCGAGCACGACCTCAGCCTCGAGCAGGTTGTCGACCGTAAGGCCGTACCTGCGGGTCAGGTGCCCGAGGCCGCCACCCAGTGTGAGACCGCCGACGCCGGTGGTCGAGATGATCCCGCTCGGCGTCGCCAGGCCGTGCTCGTTGGTAGCGGCGTCCACTTCGCCCCAGGTGCAGCCGCCGCCGACCCTCGCCGTCCGCGCGCCGGGATCCACCGCGACCCCCTTCAGGCCCGAGAGGTCGAGAACCACACCGTCGTCGCACGTTCCCAGCCCGGCGCCGTTATGGGCGCCGCCGCGCACGGCCAGCAAAAGCTCGTTGTTGCCAGCGAACGAGACGACCTTCGCGACGTCGCCGGAGTCAGCGCAAGCTGCGATCAGGGCCGGCCGCCGGTCGATCATCGCGTTGTAGACCTTGCGAGCTTCGTCGTAGCCGGGGTCCTCGGGGGCTGTAAGCCGTCCCTGGAATCCAGGCATCCCGCTGCGGGCCGTCTGTATCAAAGCGTTGGTGGTGCTCATGCGTTCCTCCCTGGCTGGTCGTCTCAACTCGTCTCGGTCAAACCTAGGGCAGTCGTATCTCTCTGTGATGACCTGACCTGACCCAATTCGAGTGCCGCCGGCCTCCATCGATCCCAGGCGGCATGATCAAGACTGACTAGGGTCTTTGCATGGACGCCGAGATCCTGGACCTTCCGGGCCCGCTTCGCCCAACCTCGACTTCCCCGTTCGTCGGGCGCGCGGGCGAGCTGGAGAAGCTTCGAACCCTGATGCCGCGAGCGGAAGGCGAGAGGCGCCGCATCGCACTGCTCGCGGGCGAGCCCGGCGCCGGGAAGAGCCGCCTAGCGCGCGAGTTCGCCAGCCAGGCCGCAATCGAAGGGGCGCTTGTTCTCTACGGTGCCTGCGACGCAGTGGTGCGCACGCCCTACGGGCCTTTCGTCGAGGCACTCGAACGCCTAGTGCGCGTAACCGAGGTGGCGGAGCTGCGCGCCGCGCTCGGCGCCGGCGGCGGCGAGCTGACCCGGCTGCTGCCCGATCTGCCCGCCCAGGTCGGTGAGCTGCCGAGGCCGGTTGAGGCCGATCCCGATACCGAGCGCCATCGCCTCCACACGTCGGTTGCCGACCTGCTCGCGAACGTCAGCCGCAGGAGACCGATACTGCTTGTACTCGAGGACGGGCATTGGGCGGACGCAACTACGCTTCTGCTCCTGCGCCACCTGGCGCGCTCCGCGTGGAGCGCCCGCCTGCTGATCCTCGCAACCTTCCGCGACGGCGAGGCCGACGTGCCGGTGGAGCTCTCAGAGACACTTGCGGACCTGCGCCGCGCCGACGACGTCGTGCGAATGCGTCTGGAAGGGCTCTCTGGGGCGGAGGTCGCTGATCTGGTCAGTCGTGCCGCCGGAAGCGACCCCGACCCCGAGCTACGCGAGCTTGCAACCACGATCCACGATCTCACCGGGGGCAACGCCTTTCTCGTCTGCGAGCTCTGGCGTGCCCTGGTTGAGACGGGGATCGTCGAGGTCACCTCCGGGCAGGTCAGGGTGACCCGCCCACTGACCGAGCTCGGCACGCCCGAAAGTGTCCGCGAGGTAGTCAACCAGCGGCTATCGCGCCTCGCACCGAGGACCACAGACCTGCTCGAGCTCGCTGCCGTGGCCGGGCCGGAGTTCGAGTTGGAGCCGGTTCGTTGCGCCGCTGGTCTTGCCGAGTCCGAGCTGCTCGCCGTTCTCGAGGAGGCGATGGGCAGCGGAATGATCGAGGAGCTCTCCTCGCAGCGGCTGGCCTGTCGCTTCACCCACGAGATCGTGCGACGGGCGCTTTATGACCGGCTCTCGCGGTTGCGGCGGGCCGAGCTGCATCTGCGCGTTGGGGAAGCCCTCGAGAGCGCCGGCGCGGGCTCGGACCGTGCACTCGCGGACCTCGCGCATCACTTCGGCGCGGCCGCCCCGTTCGGCGGGGCCGAGCGGGCGATCGACTACAACCTGCGTGCGGCGCGTGCGGCGCGAGTCGCCCTGGCCTTCGACGATGCCGCAATGCGGTTGCGCACCGCGATCCAGATCGGGATCCAGGGCGAGTCCGAGCGCGCCAACGCCCTGCTCGAGCTCGGCTCGGTCAGCCATCGGGCGGGCAAGGCGACCGATGCGCTGGAGTCCTTCGCATCAGCAGCCGCGATTGCCCGTTCGCTGGACAGCTCGGAGCTGCTCGCCCGAGCGGCGATCGGCTACGAGGACGCCAGCTGGCGTCCCGTGGTAGCGATACGGGATGCGGTCGAGCTGCTCGAAGAGGCGCTCGCGGCGGTCGATGACAACAGCGAGGAGCTGCGAATCGGCCTACTGGCGGGACTCGCGCGAGCGCTCGACTTCGAGGGGGAACGTGAGCGTGGGGCGCTCGTGCGCGAAAACGCCGTCGCGCTAGCCAGGCGACACGACGACCGCGCGGGGCTCGCGAAGGTGCTGGTTCGCTCCTACTGGGCGCGCGGCACGACCCCGCTGGAGGAGATCCTCTCCATGCTAACCGAGGCGAGGGACCTGGCACAGGAATTGGCGGACGCCGAGACCAACGCGGAGGCTATGGCCTGGCGCGTACCGACCTTCGTCGCGCTAGGCGACCTCGAGTCCGCCAGGGCAGAGATCGTTGTCCTGCGCGAGATGGCCGAGCGTACCGCGCAGCCGGTCATGAACCACATTGCCGAGCACTACGGGTCAGCGATCGCTCTCTGTGACGGGAACCTCGCGGACGCAGAGGCGATGGCGGAGCGCTCGCACGATTGGGGCCAGCTCCTGACCGGTCGCGATGCATCGGGCACCCACGGCATCCAGATGTTCGGTGTTCGCCGCGAGCAGGGGCGCCTAGCAGAGCTCGCGCCGGTGGTCAGGATCCTCGCCGGCCAAGGCGACCGAGAGGGGCCATGGCATCCCGGGCTCGTCGCCGTGCTCGCCGAGTTGGGCATGCAGAGCGAGGCGAGGCGGGAGCTCTCGAGGCTTGCAGCCGAGGGCATCGACGGCTTCCAGGCATCGCTGTGGGTGGCGACGCTCACCTACCTGACCGACGCCTGCGCTGCGCTGGGCGACGAGGCGATGGCGGCGATCGTCTATCCCGAGCTGGAGCCGCTTGCGGGGACCACGGTCATGATCGGTCACCTGGTTGCGTGCTACGGAGCCGCCGATCGCTATCTGGGGATGCTCGCCGCGACGCTGGGGGAGCCGGGGCTAGCCGAGGAGCACTTCGAGCGGGCCATGGAGCAGAACAAGCGGATGGGAGCGTCGACTTGGCTGGCTCACACGGGTTACGAGTATGGGCGCCTCCTGCTCCGACGGGGGCCAGGGGTGCGCGACCGCGCGGAGGCCCTACTCGGTGAGGCCGCCGGCCTGGCCGAGCAGATCGGCATGGAAGGACTGCTCGGAAAGATCCGCTCGCTCGGCGTGCCAGCACCAGACGTTGGTCTCCCGGGCGGGCTCTCCCCACGCGAGGCGCAAATCCTGAAGCTAGTCGCAACCGGGCTCAGCAACCGCGAGATCGGCGAAGAGCTGACGATCAGCGAACACACCGCAGCCAACCACATCCGGAGCATCCTGCGCAAGACCGATTGCACGAACCGCACCGAGGCCGCGTCCTACGCTCACCGGCACGGGCTCGCTCCGGGATGAGCGGAAATCCTAGCTACGATTAGTCGATGGCCCTGTTCGTGATCGAGCGCAGCTTCGCTGATCAGCTTGACCTCACCGACGACGACGTCGAGCTGATCGAGGAGGTCAACAGCGATGAGGGAGTCCGCTGGCTCTTCTCGTTCCTGAGCGCCGACCGGCGACGCACCTATTGCCTCTACGAGGCGCCATCACCCGACGCGATCCTCGCCGCCGCCCGTAAGGCGAACGTCCCGGCCGACGTCGTCGTCGAGGTAAGCGCAGGCACACCGCAGTTCTCAAACCGCCTGCGCGACTGGGCCGACGCCGTCCACTAAGTTGCCCGGTCACGGGACCAGCCCGCGAGGAGGGAGGTCGTCCCGTTCGCTGTAGAAGTTCGTGGTGGCGGTCGGGTGTGATGGTTACACGGTGGCGAGTGTGAGCGCCTCCTTGTGAGTGGTGGTGTGGATGGGTGCGCGAGGGGTGGCGAGGTCGCGTTCGACGGCGATGGCGAGCTTCGCGAGATCTGTGTAGCCGACGACCCTGCGGAACTGGGTCTCGGCCTCGAGCATCCCGGCGGCGGTTCACCGCAGGCACATGTCGCCGGACTGCCAGCGCCACCTACAAAAGATCTACGCGCTACGGGACAACCTCCGTTTGGTTCCGCCTCAAACGAGAACCGGGTCTGACCTGCGGCGACAGGAGCCCTTCTGGCTCGAATCTGTCTCAGCCCGCCCGTCTCACATGGGCGAGATTACGCCGTCTCAGATAGGCGGGATTCCCGTCTCATATAGACGGGACGCCGCAGCATACTCAAACTGACCCACTACCCCGCAACGGGTAGTGTCTCAGTTTGAATATGCGTGTCCGCTTGGGCACGCGAGGGTTTAGTCTCGCTGGCATCCGAGTAGCCAGCGGCCCCGACGCGGATGGTGGTCCACGCCGGGGCCTAGACATAAAGGAGCTGTGAACTCCTCATGCCCGACGAGAACCCTATCCCCGCCGAACGGTGGGACGCGATGGAACGCGACGTGATGTACCTGCTCACCGGCGATGACCTGCCGATCTGGAGTGTCCCGGACATCTGCCGCACGATCGAAAACAGCGATGCCGTAGACGCCGTACGGAACCTTCACGGCGCGGGCCTCATCCACAAAACCAGCGACGGCTACGTATTCGCCACCCGTGCTGGCTCCCGCATGGTCCAGATCGTCGGCCAAGTCCTCTGAGACCATGCTTTCCACGGCCTATGAGGCTGAGCGGTCCCGGTTCCTGCTTGCGTTCGGCTGGAAGCTCCGTGCCGAGCGCGAGCACCGGAACCTCTCACAGGAAGCGCTCGCGAACATCGCCAGCCTGCACCGGAACGAGATCGGCTATCTGGAGCGTGGCGAGCAGGAGCCATACGTATCGACGTTGATGATCCTCGCGGACACGCTTGGAGTTCCGCCGTGCGCCCTGCTCTACGGACTATCCGTACCAAGGGAGCGCAGACCCCGGAGAAGCTGATCGGAAGGGAGCGCCACGCCGCAGGGCTGGGCGTGACGCCCGGTCTCCGTCCGGCCCGAGGCGGATGCTTACAAATTGCCCTCAGGCGAGGGCGCCTGGCTGTCCGGCCCCAGCGACGGAGCGACAGCTCAGGCAACCAACGCCCAAGGGAGGTGATGCCCAATGGGGAAGCTCGGCTTCGACTCGGGCATGTAGCTAGGCCCTCAGCGTAAGAAGGGCGCGCTGAGGGCTGATCGTGTTCGCGCGGGTCGCCCGTAAAAAGTGGCCCGCGCAGCACGGTTTCGACGGCAGAAGGGCCATCCCTGCTAGGGGTGGACGCGACGGCTCGGCCCATCCAGCTCCGCAACATCGACGGTTCGCGCTGGTACGCTCAGGGACGTGCCCGAGCGCTCACGCAAACGCCCGCGCGACCCCAACCAGCTCGCGAAGCTCATCGTGGACATCGCCACGGGTGAGATCGAGGAGCCCGACCCGGACGCCGGGAAGGACCCGGCCGCTGTCGAGCTGGGGCGCAAGGGTGGCTTGAAGGGCGGTCGTGCGAGGGCGGAGAAACTCACGCCAGAGCAGCGGTCAGATTCGGCTCGAAAAGCAGCGCATGCGCGCTGGCGCCGCAGATCGGACAGCTAGGCGGCGAGCCAAGCCCAGTTGGCTGAAACGATAGGCTAGCGATCGTGCCAACGCTTCCCAACACGGGCCCATATGTGGCCGTCGCGGTCTTCTGTGAGAAAGTCCTGCAAGAGGCGGGCGGCCCGATGAGCCTCATCCGGGTCACAGACACGATCCAGCAAGCAGCGATGGGGAGCGATGCCCCCCGCGAGATGCAGCCATTCATGGCGAACATCACACTGGCCGTTACGCTCAAGTCTGGCCAGGCCAAAGGTCAGTTCGGGCTGATGATCCGCCCCGAGGCGCCCGGCGGTTTTCAGATGCCGCCCTTTGAGACGACGATTCAGTTGCAGGGCGACGCCTGGGGGGCCACCGTCATCTTGCCGATGCAGTTCGCCGTCAGCGCCCCGGGCGTCTACTGGTTCGACCTGCTGCTGACCGATCCCTCAGGCGAGGGAGAGGACCAGTTCCTTACGCGGGTACCTCTCGACGTGGTGTACCAGCGAGCTGGATAGCGGGCTGCCCAAATTCGATGATCGTGGTCTTGGTCGAGGTCATCGTCACGGATGTTGCCGGCTCAGGTCCGACGACCAGGGAAACAAGTGCTTCCCGCAACTCGCCCTCGCTGCGATCGTTTCGTTCAAGCTCTGCCAGGTAGCCGACCGCGCGCAACGCCATGTCGCGAGCGGCAGCGTCGGCCACCGCGTCGTCAAGCTCCCAAGGATCGGGGAGCCGCGTGGCTAGCTCGGCCGCCGAAAAACGCCCCGCTAGATATTCGATGATTGTGCTTTGCACCTGATCGATCATGGTTCCTGCTCCCCTAGTTTGGCTCAGCGCTGCCGACATCCGTACTCGGTTCAACAAAGGTCGGTATGCAGACCGTGCCGAGGACGATACCGACCCATCGGTCTGTGTTGGTCAAGAAGCTGATATTGGACCTGCGCCTCCGTGGGCACCGCGTGGAGCGCGTAGCCGCATGGTTGCGTACCATGACCAACACGGTCGCACGATCGCGTGGGCTCACAAGTACTGTTTCCTAAACGGCCGTTGCATACCGTCTAACCCGCGTCCAGACCCAAAGTTCTTGTTCGAGGACGGCGTGCGCTACAAGCACGATCCGTCGCTTTAGCATCGCAGTTTCTCGGCGAAGCTATCGCATCGCCTGCGCTTGTGCTCCCTCGCACGCGAACGACCCACAGGAGGGCTACCCAGCAAACACTTAACCACCAACGTGAACTTTCCGTCCGACCGCTCACGCATAATGTCAGTATGAACAGGCTGGGCCTTGAGAAACGCGCACAGATACTCGGGATGCTGGTCGAGGGCAACAGCCTTCGCGCGACGACCCGCATGGCGGGCTGCTCGATCAACACCGTCTCCAAGCTCCTGCTCGACGTGGGCGAGGCGTGCACGGAGTACCAGGACCGGACTCTGCGGGACCTGCCGTGCAAGACGATCCAGGCGGACGAGATTTGGGCTTCTGCTACGCGAAGGCCAGCAACGTCCCGGATGAGCACAAGGCGAGTTCGGCTACGGCGACGTGTGGACATGGACCGCGATCTGCGCCGACACGAAGCTGGTCCCGTCATGGCAGGTCGGGGAACGCAACCTCGGCGACTGCTGGACGTTCATCGAAGACCTCAAGGGCCGTATGCGCGGGCGCATCCAGTTGAGCACGGACGGGCTCGCCGCCTACCAGGGCCCGTCGGCTATGATCTTCGGCGGAGACATCGATTGGGCTCAGCAGTCAAGGAATACCGGACGGAGCAGCTCGGCGAGCGCCGCTACAGCCCGCCCGTCTGCGTCGGGACACGCACGAAAGTCGCGTCTCGGCTACCCGGACCCCACGCGGATCAGCACCAGCTACGTCGAGCGGCAGAACCTCACCATGCGGATGAGTATGCGGCGGTTCACGCGGCTCACGAACGCCTTCTCGAAGAAGGTCGAGAACCACGCCGCCGCAGTCGCGATCCACTTCATGCACTACAACTTCGCCCGGCCACACAAGACCCTTGCGAACCCGTACCCGCGCACGCCAGCGATGGCCGCAGGCGTAGCGGATCACATCTGGACGCTGCGGGAGATCGTGGCGCTACTCGACCGACCAACCGTCGTGCACTGAGTACGACCGAACCGATCTATAGCGTTCCGAAACGCCTCAATGCGGGCGGGAGAGGCAAGCCCCTCCCGCCCTTGATTCGAACGAGCTGGCGTAGCTCAAAGCAACGGACCACGGAAGGCCATAAACCGCCGGTGTCCTAAGAGCCCCAGGCTTTCAACCTGGAGGATGCGGGTGCAAATCCCGTCGCCAGCATGTTCGTCCCGCTGTATACCCGATCATCGACCAGTTGCGTCGCTGTCCTAAGAGTTCGACACGCCTAACCAGCGATCCTCCCAACCCAAACTGACCCACTACCCCGCAAC
>CAVXUO010000004.1:0-454073 GCA_963764915.1 uncultured Solirubrobacterales bacterium
CAGAGGGCGCCCGCGCGGGCTCGGGTGCGCAGGCGCCCTCCAATACGAGCCCTCGGGTCGCATCGACGGTCACGACCTCGCCGTCGCGCAGCCGCTTGGTCGCCTCGCGCGTCCCGACAACGCACGGGATGCCAAGCTCGCGCGAGACAATCGCGGCATGGCAGGTCATGCCGCCCGAGTCGGTGACGACGCCGGCCGCCCGTCGCAGCAACGGCAGCCAGTCGGGGGAGGTCATGTGGGTGACGAGCACATCCCCATCGCCGAGCGCAGCGGCGTCCGCGAGCGAGGTGAGCACTCGGGCGGCGCCGCTCGCGCTGCCCGGTGCTCCACCCAGCCCACGCAACAGCACAGTCTGCGGCTGCGCAGAGCTAGCCTCCGGGGCGCTGGCCACAGACTCGCTGGTGTCATCCGGGTGCTCGTCGTGAAGCGTGGTGATCGGACGACTCTGCAGCATCCACAGCACCCCATCGGGGTCAAATGCCCACTCGGTGTCCTGCGGGGAGCCATAGTGCTGCTCGATCCGCAGGCCGAGCGCGGCCACGGCCATGACCTCACGCTCATCGAGCGTCGGCCGGAAACCCTCCTCGCGCGAAAGGGACCGCTGGCAGGTGCCGCCCTGCGGGTCATACTCGATCACCAGCTCCTTGCAGTGAACGTCGCGCTCGCGCAACCAGAGCGGGTCCTTCTCGATCAGATAACGATCGGGTGACACGGAGCCTGAGACGACGGCCTCACCGAGCCCGAACGAAGCCTCAACTACGAGCTGGTCGCGCTCGCCCGTCGCTGGGTTGACGGTGAACATCACACCGGCGCGCGTCGAAGCCACCTGGCGCTGCACGACGACCGCGATATCCATTTCGGCCTGCCCAAATCCGTTCACGCCGCGGTAGTAGATCGTGCGCGTCCCAAACAGCGATCGCCAGCACCGGCGCACCGCGTCGATCACCGCCTCGGCGCCACGGACGTTCAGGAAGGTCTCGTTCATTCCCGCAAACGAGGTCTCGGCGGTGTCCTCCGCCGTCGCTGAGGAGCGCACCGCCACAGGCGCCTCCGTGTCCTCGCCGACGAGCTGCTCATAGCGCAAGCGGATCTCCTGCGCCAGCGCCGGCGGCATCGGGGCGGCGTCGAGCATCTCCCGCGCGGCAACGCTCGCCGCCTGCAAAGCCTTGGTGTCCTCGACATCCACTCCGTCAAGCAGCTCCGCCAGGCGCTCGCGTAGCCCGCTCTCCGCGCAGAACGCCGCGTAGGCCGGGGCGCCGACCACAAAGCCGTCTGGTACAGGCAGCCCAGCACGGGTCAGCTCGCCCAGGTTCGCGCCCTTGCCGCCGGCGAACTGGACATCCTCGCGGCCGAGCTGCGCGAACGACCGCACCGCCTCTAGGCCGGACACGACAGATGCTACGGGCGAGACGCTCATGTATCTACCGACTCCCTGTGTCGCGGATGCTCGATCACGGTCGCTATGACCGCTATCAAGTCAACTCGCTACCAGTGCGGGCGCCCACCGCACTCCTTGCGGAACGGGCTCGGTAGTTACCACCCATGACCGTGCTCGCGCCCGGCGCGTAGTGTTGAGCGCCAGATGAAGGTCATCAGTGAGCGCGAGTTGCACACGGCGCTCGCCGCGCTGAGCGTCGGCGAGCCGCGGGTCGTCGCCAGCGGGAACCTCGGCACCCCGCGCCTCCTGCTTGATGCCCTGGAGAGCGAGGTGGAGCGCTACCGGCTGTTCATGCTCGCCGCGCAGTCCCCGCTGCCCGCCCGCGAGGGCGTCATCTTCGAGACGCCGTTCGTCGGTCCCGGAATGCGTGATGCAGGTGAGCGGCTGGACTACCTACCGATGCGCCTCTCGCTCGTGCCAAGGCTGTTCAGCACGCTGCGCCCGCCCGAGGTCGTGCTGCTGCACACCTCCACACCCTGCAACGGGAAGGTCTCGCTTGGGATCGAGGTGAACATCCTGCCGGCGGCCGTCGAGCATGTGCGCGCCCGCGGCGGGCTCGTCATCGCCCAGCTGAACCCCGAGATGCCCTACACGCTCGGCGACGGCGAGCTGGGCGAAGACCTCATCGACCTCGCAATCGAAGCCCAGCAAGACCTCCCGACCACCGCCATCAGCGCCAGCCACGACCACGCAGAGACCATCGCCGAGCACGTCGCCGGCCTGGTGGGAGACGCCGCCACCCTGCAGCTCGGGATCGGTCAGGTCCCCGACGCCACGCTGCGCGCACTCGCCAGCCGACGCGACCTGGCGATCTACTCGGAGATGATCTCCGATGGAGTAATGCGCCTTGAGCACGCCGGGGCGCTTGACCACCATCGGCAGATCGTGTGCTCCTTCATGTTCGGCTCCAGGGAGCTATACGAGTGGGTTCACCACAACCCCAGGCTGCGCATGACGCGCACCGAGACGACCAACGATCCCTCCAGGATCGCGGCCAGAGCGCAGATGATCTCGGTCAACACGGCGCTGAAGGTCGACCTTCACGACCAGGCCGGCGCAAGCCACATCGCCGGGCGCGTGTACTCCGGCTTCGGTGGCCAGCCCGACTTCGTGGAGGGCGCCCTGCACTCGCCCGGCGGGCACGCCGTGATCGCGCTGGGCTCCTGGCACGAACGCAGCGACACCTCAACGATTGTGCCCCGCCTGGATGGACCCGTCACCTCCTTCCAGCACTCCGCAGTCATCACCGAGCACGGCGCCGCGCACATCTTCGGACGCAGCCAGCGCGCCCAGGCCCGCCTCATCATCGAGCACGCCGCGCATCCCGACGCCCGCGAGCAGCTACGCGAGCAAGCCGCGCTGCTCGGGCTCGGCACTACGCCCGAGCATCCGATGCGAAGCGTTTGTGAGCCAGCCGCCAGCCCGCGGTGAGGAACTCGACTCTCTGCTCCGGCCCATCGTGGCGTACCACACGCCCATCGAAGCCCTCTCGAAAGACATCCAGCATCGCCCGGTTTTCACAGAGAACCTCGGCTACGAAATGCGTGATCCCACGCTGCTCGGCGACGATCGCCAGCTGTTCGATGAGGATCGTCCCGAGGCCGCGGCCGTGGAGATGATCGGCGACCTCGACCGCGACTTCCGCCCGCGTGCCATCCAGCTGGATATACAGGGCGTGAGCGACCATCGCCCCCATCTCGTCATGGGCAACCAGCCCGAAGCGACCCGTCCTGGTGTCCGCCGCCAAATGAGCAGCACAGTCTATGTCCACGGCACCGCTGAAGAACCGCAGACGCCGCGCCTCCAGGCACAGTCCCGCCAGGAACGAGCGCAGCGCGGGCTCATCAGCAGCCGTGGTGGGACGCAGCGTGACCAGCGACCCATCGCGCAGCCGGACAAGCTCGGGCTCGTCTACATCTGCGACAGCGCTGGGTGCCTGTGACAGTGAAGGAATCGTCATGGTGTTCGCAGTCTCGCGCCCGGCGCCGCCCGGTGCATCCGTTGCCGTCCCTGGCGGTGGCGGGGAGAAACTACGCGGGCGGCGAAAACCGACCGACCTCGATGCGTGCGCTGTGCTCATGCCGGGTCGGCCTGTCGGGCTGGGTGGTGCACGATTGCTTCGTGATCGGCGGGGTAGACGATCGACTCGTGTCCTTCATCCCATCGGACGCGGAAGTGGGGATGCTCAGGAGTACCGAGCACCTCCTTGATTTCCCCACGCCTCGACGGGCGCTCGGCGATACCCCTGACCTCAAGCCAGTCGCCGGCACAAGCCGCGGAGATATCTCGATCGTGGGACATTGGCCACGCAGATCAGATCATCCAGGCAGAAGCGGAGCATCGGTCATCAATACCCACCCGCGACGTGGAAACTACCCACCCTTCAGTTGCTCCCTCGTGGCGCCGGAAGACGCTCAGTGCCCGTGCCGGGCACGCATCTACAAGGGCCAGTAGTGGCCCACGTGAGCGGCGGCGCGCGAGGTCAAAAGCGGCTCCGGCGCGGCAGATTGCGCCGGCTCCTCAGAGGCGAGCGCGGCAAGCGTATCCCGCACACACTCCGCCAGCACCGCCGGCTGATAGCCACCCTCCAGCACAGCGCCGAGAGGCACACCGAGCGATACGGCGAGCCCGCGCACATGGCGGGCCATCTCCGCGAACGAGCCCGTCTCCAGGCGACACCCAGCCAGCGGGTCCTCACGGTGCGCATCAAAACCGGCGGAGATCAGCACGAGCTCCGGCGCGAAGCTCTCAGCGACCGGGACCACGATGTGCTCCAAGAGCGACAGCCACAGATCCTCCTCAGAGCCCGCCGGAACAGGCAAGTTGATCGTGTAGCCCTCGCCCGGACCCGAGCCAACGTCGCTGATCGAGCCCGTGCCCGGATAGATCCCCGCCTGGTGGATGCTGACGAACAAGACATCCGAGTGGCGCCGGAACGCCTCCGCGGTCCCGTTGCCGTGGTGCACATCCCAATCGAGGATCAACACTCGCCGGACGCCCAGCTCGCGGATCGCCAGCTCCGCGGCGATCGCCACGTTGTTGAACAAGCAGAAGCCCATCGCGCGATCCGGCTCGGCATGGTGGCCCGAGGGACGCACGCCACAGAATCCGAGCCTCGCCTCGCCCGTCATCAGCGCCCTCGTCATCTCGCAAGCGCCCCCGGCGGCGTGCAGCGCCGCCCGGTAGGAGGGCTCTCCGACGAATGTGTCCGGGTCGATCGCGCCGCCACCGGCCAGCGACATCTCCTTGATCCTCTGCACGTGCCTCGCGCTGTGGATGAGCTCGAGCTCGATCTCCTTCGCAGGCGGTGCAGCACGGCACTCCCAGCCCAGCCAGTCATGCTCGGCCAGCATCCGCTCGATTGCCTCAAGGCGCTCAGGCGTGTCCGGGTGCTCGGGCATGAGCACCCGCGGATCATGCTCAAGACACGCCGGGTCGCTGAAGTAGAGGCCCGCCGCCCCCGATCTGAGAGTGCCCTGCCCGCTCACGCAACGCCCTGCCCGCGACACGGGTGGACTGAACACGGTTGACCAGACATCGGACCCTGGACTGTAGGACGCCGGCGAACTCGTTGGCCGCTTGACGTGCCTGGGGGTCAGTACCCCACATGAACGGCAAACCCACGTCCCACCACCAATTTTGTTCGCATCGAAAGGAAGTTGGCCATGATTGCTCCCACAGCTGACTCAGGCGAGGATCTGCTCACTGCGGCCGAGGTCGCGGCGCTACTGCGCATGACTTCAGGCTGGGTCTACGCCGAGACCCGCGCGAAACGTATCCCGCATCTGCGACTCGGGCGCTACGTGCGCTACCGGCGCTCTGCGATCGAACAGTGGATGGGGGAGATCGAGACGGGAAGGACGCTCGCCCCGATGGTGTCTCTCGGCGCTCGAAGGGCCGCATCCGCCAGGCGGCCCGCCATGCGAGCGTAACGACGTACCTGGGGCGTATAACCCTTGAACATGGGCAAGCGCGACTACGGCACCGGCCACGTCTACATCAAGTGGGGCTCCTACTACGGGCGCTGGCGGACGCTTGACGGGCGACTGGTCAACCGCAAGCTCGGCAAGGTGCGCCCGGTCGGTCAGCGCAGCGGCGGCCTCACGCGCGTTCAGGCCGAGCGCGAGATGGCGCGCAGACGCGAGGAGGAGGACAACGCGCCGCGTCCCGCACCGGGATCTGAGATCCCAACCGTCGACGCGATCGCCGACTCGCTGCGCCAGCGCCAAACGATCGCGGGCGCTCGGCTCTCCTACCGCCAGGGCTGCGAGTCGATGCAGCGCATCCACATCTCCCCGCGCATCGGCGCCCTTCCCGTCACCGAGATCGAGACAGCCCACATCGACCGGCTTGCGAGCGAAATGCTCAACGACGGCAGCGCCCCGAAGACCGTTCGCAACGTGCTCTCGTTCCTGCACTCGATCTTCGAGCACGCGAAAAAAGGGAAGTTCATCAGCGACAACCCGGTGAGCGAGGCGACCCGCCCAGGCCGTAAGCGCACCGGCGACGCCGACCCTGACCTACAGTTCCTCACGGTCGCAGAGCTCGACGCCGTGCTGCGGGCGATCCCCGACGAGACCGTCATCCGACAGCCGAAACCCACTCGGCGCGGACGCCGCGGGCCGGCGCCGCCGCCGCCGCCCGATGTCCTCGGGCCAGTCCTGCGAGTCGTGGTTCTCGCCGCGGCGATGACCGGCCTGCGCCAATCCGAGCTACTCGGCCTGCGCTGGCGAGACGTCGACTGGATCGCCCAGCGAATCCGCGTGCGCAACACCTATGTTCGCGGCGAGCACTCCGGCGATGGCAAGTCCGACCTCTCCACCAAGCGATCCGTGCCGATGGCCGACCGACTCGCCGGCGAGCTCGATCGCTGGTCAAAGCGCACCGCCTATCGCGCCGAGCGCCATCTCGTGTTCGCCCACCCACAGACCGGCAATCCGATCGACCGATCCAAGGTCACAAGACGCTTCCAGACGGCCTGCGGGGACGCTGGCGTGCAGGTCATCAAGTTCCACGATCTGCGCCACACCTTCGCAACTCGGCTCGCCGCCTCCGGGCAGCCGCTGCGGCTGATCCAGGAGTTCATGGGGCACGCCGACAGCGAGACGACACAGATCTACTCGCACTACGCCCCCTCAGAGCACGAGGTCCAGGTCGTCAACGACGCCTTCGCCCCCAAGCCGGCCGGCAAGGCCGAACGCGATCCTCCCGCATCTGATCCGCGCGTCGAAGCCAGCGCCGGGGGAGACCCCGAGGCGCAGGCTCCAGGCACCACGACGGACGCGACGGGGAACAATACGGGGAACAAATTGAGCGAAAGCGAGAGCAACTGAGCGCCTAGAAACCCAGCAAGAATGGGCTCCAATCACTCAGCTACACTGGAGCGCGCGGGCTGGGGGCCGGGCGGTCGCAGGTTCAAATCCTGTCTCCCCGACTAGCAAAGAGCCCGTATCCACGGGCTCTTTGTGTTTTCGTGACGAGCTACGTTCGTTCGTGGGGTCCAATTTGGGGTCCAATGTTGGTTGACCTCGACGCCGCCCCAAGGTGAACCCGTCTCCCCGAGAACGACGGGTCGAGCTGCTGCGACAATGCTCTTATGAGGCGACTGGGCGGCCAACGCGTTCGCGCGGATGATCTTTGAACTCCGCGAGTCTGCGCTGCTGAGACTTACCCTAGGACCTGTCCGCTTCGATCCGTGGGAGTTCTTCGACGAGGCCGCCTACCCGGCGCACCGCGCCGAGAAGGACGAGGTCGAGGCATTCGTACGCGAGTATGTCGTTGGCCTCGATCGCCCTGGGCTTGAGGCCGCTGTTCGACAGCACGCTGAGTACCTTCGCAAATGGGTGCCTGACCGGGCGAAGGCTGCAGAAACGGACGCCGACTACGCGCGCCTTTGCGCCTTCGCCGAACTCCACCACGCGATCGCCGATGCCGAGCATGAGCTGACGCTTGCTTCCCTACTGCCACCCGCCCGCGGAGATCTGGTTTTTCGCGAGCATCCCGCGCTGTACGACACGTTGACCGACGGTCTCATGCGCCTGACGCCGGCGCACATCGAGGAGCCGTGGGTCGCGGAAAATGCCACGTTCTTCGTGGGCGAGAGCGCCCTTTTCCCTCACCCGTTCCTGGCCGAGTACCGAGAGCTGCTGGGAGTGCTCGCCGAGCTCTCCGAGGACCCAGCGCTGGCCGTGTATGTCGCCATCGACCCCTACCGCGTAGGCCGGCGCGACCAACTGCAACAGTGCTTGCTTGTGGACTATTGGGACGGGCTTAAACTCACGCCGCAGGCGCTCGACTCGCTTGATCGTCACGACCAGGGGTCTTCGTTTCACGCCGCCGGCGAGCGTGGCGAGGCCGAGGCATTCCTGCACCCGCTGCTCGGCACTTGGTTTCACTGGAAAGCGTGAGCCGACAACGAGTCCGATCCAGTCAAGCGTCTTTACATACAAGAGCTCAAGCCGAGCGAGGATCGCTCAGGTGATGCGTTCGAGGCTGTCTTGAACCGAGAGCTTCATACCGAGCGCGACACGCGCACTAAGAAGTTCACGCACGTGGACGGGAAGATCGTCCGCTACCTAACCGAGACGTATGGGCCGACAGCGAGCCGTCCGCGGGCGCTGCCTGGTCCGTACGAGCGGAAGCGGAAGTTGTGGAGAGTGGACGGGCCGATGAGCGACGAGCAGTGGATGGAGGTCGTCGGCCTGTTCTTCCGCGGGAACGAGCTCATTGGCGAGCACTTCGAGGATGCCTTCGCCGAACGGGTGTGACCACCGAAGCCTTTCGCCGGCGCCTCCGCCGCGCCGTCCCACCCAGACACGATCCTTCAACACAGGAGCGACGAGCAGAAGAACGAGGGCGTGGGGTCCTCAGCGGCTCTCGCTCTCGGCCGCTATCGCCGCGCGCACGTCCTGTAGGTCGATCGTCCCTTTCCTCAGTTCCTCGTGCATCTCAAGCCAATCTGCTTCGCTGAACACATCGCGGCGCAGACGGAGCTTCACCTCGCCCCAACCGTTCAGGTGCGTCCACCGAGCGAGCAGCTGCTCGTTGAACGCCGCGAACAGGTAGTCGCGTAGCTTGCAGATCGCTACTCGTGAACGAAGGGCGCGGTCGGCGAGGAAGTAGTCGGTCGCGTGCTCAACCCAGGGAAAGACGGGTGCCTCATACGCGCCGGGGTAGAACAGCATGTCCTTCACCTTTGCCGAGCCGATCTGCTCGCTTTCGAGCGCGTCGCTGAACGCCCCGGCGCGTGCGCGGGCGAGCGATAGGAACGTCTCCTTGGGTTCGGCTCCGGCCTGCGCCACGAGGACCATTCGCTCGGCGTTGTGCCCGATGTCACGACCCGCGCGTAGCGCCGCAGCCGCTGGGGACCGTGCGCCGCCCGGCTCCGGGAGCGGCCAGCGCAGGTGCAGAACTTCTTGCTCATCGAACTCAGCGAAGTGCTCCCGAGGCCCGCCATCCATCACGTAGTTGCTGCCCTCGAATGCGCGCAGGCTGACGTACTGCTCATACACAACCTTGCCTGCCCTTCTGCGCCGGAGCATCGTCTCCGGCGCCAGCCAGTCCATCGCGAACAGCGAGTATGGCCCCTCACACTCGGCGCGGTCGAGGTGCAGACGCACGAATACCTCGCCGTGGTAAATCAGTTGAGTCACGTAGCTCTGGAGCTCCATCGCGATCGTCGGCTGCGACCACAGGTCACGTTGGGAGTAGCGCGCCAACAGCACCTCTGTGACCTGCTCGACCTCGATGTCGTTGGCGCCCGTGAGGATCAGCTCGTCCTCATCGATGCCCGGGATCACGCTGTTAGACACACCGCGCGCGGCCACGTACACGTCGGTGCCTGCAAACGAGGCGTCGAGTCCATCCGGGCCGCGCAGTGAGAACGCGGCGTAGCGATCGCCGAGGTGGAAGGTGGGCGCGCGCCGCGGGCTCAACGCTGCGCCTCGCGTATCCGCAGTACGACGTCGAGCACCTGGAGCAGCCTGGGTCGCAGCGCTTCGCGCTCGACGAGCACCGCCGCGACGAGATGCTCCAGACAATCGTCGGGGCCGAACATGATCTCGGCTCGGGCGAACAGCGACGACGGATGGTCCTTTTCGAGGCTGTAGCCGATGCCGCCGTCAAACACCTGGCGCTCGGGCAGCGCCGCCACCGCCTGTTTGAGTGCCCCGAACCACTCCGCATAGGTGATGACCGGCAGCATCAGCCGAAACAGTGCGTGCTGCTCGATCACTCCCGCGAGCGCGTCGATGTTGATGTAGGGGGCGGCGATGTACCTCGCGGCCGCGGCGAGCCGACCGGGGCGCTGGTGAAGCTCACCCCACCCGTAGACGGCGGCGACGGTGAAAAGGAGGTCGAAGGAGATGACTAGTTTGCGTTGCTCGTCCTGCTCACGGCTGGCGGCAATTAGCGCGCTGTCCGCGGCCACGGCGAGCAGCGCGTCGGCGCCCACCCACTCTTGAGCCTCGGCGAGCACGCGTGCGGCGCGCGCCGCTTCGCTGCGGATGTCCTGCGCGTCCTCGCCTGTTGCGAGATAGCTCGCGCGAGTCAGTAGCGGTGCGAGACCGTCGAGGTCCGGCAGCGCCAGCCCGTGGTGCAGGACGCGCAGCAGGATCCTGATCGTCATCCGCGCAAGAGTCGGTACGCCAGCCGTATCGCTCTCGGATACATCGCATAGCTGCGCGAGGCAGATGTTCATCACCTGCCCGATCACCGTGCGCCGAAGCGCCTCGACACGTGGTCCGCGGATTGCTTGTACCTCGGCCGCCATCGCCCAGCGTGGGGAGATCACTGCGCCCGCGATCTGGATCTCGGCTCGGATTTGCCGGGCAAGCTCGGATGCGTCCTCGCGGGCGAGCCAGGGAAGCTGCGGTGTGTCGGCGTCCTTCCAGGGTTCGCTGGCGACGATCGTCTCGGAGGTGGTTGGGAATCCGTTGCCGACGGCCTCGATCGTGACCCAGAGCGTGTTCGTCAATGCGCCGGCGAGCTGCTCGCTCTCGCGAACCCTAGGGTCGTGGGCGAATTGCTCTACCTCGACGAGTATCACCTCGACCGCGTCGGGGTCCTCGGAGTACCAGGAGTACTGGAGTGCTGCGGCCCAAACAGCAAACAGGGCGTCTGCGACCTCGGGCCGGCGCAACGCGTCGGAATCCGTCACTGTGCGCGTGAGCTCCATCACGCGGCGCTCGAACCAAAGGTGGTCAGGTACCTCGCTCGTGGGGTTCATCAGTCCCTGGCTGAGGATCGACTCCTCGATGCTGTACCCGCCGTGACCGAGGCGGGCCTTACGCCGCTGGAAGACCATGCTGTCCGGTGCGATCGAGGGCTTGACGATTGCGTGGTAGGAGAGGGCCTTCGCCAACTCGCCGAGGCACGCCGTGAGATCGATCGGGTCGCCCTCTGCGAGCAGGCGCGCAATCAGATCCGCGAAGATCTGCAGGTCGGCCGCGATGATGATGCGGCTGCGGTTCTCCACCGAGCGACCAGCACCTCTCCGTCTGGCGCGATCGAGCTCGGCGATGATCTCCTCCTTGAGGCTGTGAGCGATGCTGACCGGCAGGTAGCCGATCAAGGCTGACTCGCGGTAGCTGATCAGCGAGAGCACCGCCGCAGTGCAGAGGCCGACGGCGAGCGCAGTTGAGGCATAGGGACGGTGCCCGGAGACTTCGAACAGCGCAAGCACCCACAGCGAATAGGCGAAGCCGAGCGCGAGCAGTCTCACGACGGCGGACCCGAGCCGCTCGCGAAGCAGGAAAGCGACGATGCTCGTGCTGCGGTAGCGATCCGCGGTCGCCTGCCAGGAGATCAGGCTGATCGACAGCACCAAGCCGAGGATCGTCGCGGTCCCGCCCGCCGCGGCCGCGAGCACGATCCGAAGCGTTTCCGCGCTCGGCCGGGTAAACGTCGAGCGCAACCATCCCTCGACGCCGAGCGCGTGCGCGACATGGGGGCCGAGTTCCCTCAGCAGGATGTCCAGACCCGCTCCGATCACGATCAACGCGAGCAGGCCCGCGAGCAACGCCCGCTGGCGTCCGAGCAGCTCGAGCACCGTCCTCAGCGGCCGCACGCGCCCCGGTACGCGAGCACGCTCGATCCGAGCCTTCTCACGGGCGGAGATCAGCCCGAGGTAGCCCCGGCCAAGCAGCCGCCCGACCGCAAGCTGCTGGCCGCGGAACGGAGCATCTTCGTCGGGTTTGCTCAGCAGCCGAGCCCTGCGCAGCGGGCCCCGCCTGGGCAGCACACGAAGCTGGAAGCGCCACCACAGGCGCCAGCGCCGGAGTGCCATCCGGGCTCGCGGGTCGGTGGTTTCCGGCTCGTCGGCGGTGGCCTCCGCGTCGGGTTCTTTCGCGCTCACGCCCATACGCTATTGAGGCCGTCGGGTCGGCGCCTCCGGCGAACCAGCCCTGCGGCTATGGCAGCAGGTCCCCCAGATCACGGAGAAGCGTCGCTCTGGCCTCCTCGTAGGAAGGGGCGTCTGGGTCGAGGCCGGGCAACGTCGTGGCATATTCCGCGGCCAGCGCGTCCACGGTCTCCTCGACGCGCCCGCGGTAGTTGCCTTGCTTGACGAGCTCGAACTTCACGACAGCGAGCTCTCTGACGCGCCCGCGGTTCAGCTCGTCGCCGTAGTTGTCGAGGATCAGTGCGATATCCGACAGGTCCGTCGGCCGGCGGCGCTGCAGCAGAGTCCGCAGCTTCTCGGCGGTCCCCTCCTCAAGCGTTAGGACCGGAATCTCAAACGGGTCGTAGTAGGGAGGGCCGACCATCACCAGATCCGGCTTATCCACGACCTCCTCGCGGTAGGACACCTCGACCGCGAGTCTTCCTTTCTCGCGCTCGGTGAAGTACTCGACCCCGTCGAAGTCCAAGCTCTGCTTGCTATCGGTCTCCGGCGCGCCGGGGTCAAAACGCAGCAGCGGCTCATCGCTCGCGCGTCGGATCGCGTCCGCGACCTCCTGGGCGTCGAGCTTGTGCTTGCCCGGGTTCGTCCGTGTCGCGTCGATGTCGCCTGAAAGGCGCCCCGAGCCGCGGACATGACGAAGGACGAAGCCGCCCTTGAAACACAGCTGGTCGGGGAATTGGTCAGTCAGGTGGGCGGCGAGCGTAACGAGGGCGAAGTCACGCTCCACGAGCTCGATCGGGCGTCCCGAACTCTCTGCGATGTCTTGCAGGTCGAACTCGTTGTGGACAAGCCTGCGAGGGAGAGTCATCCGGTGATCCGGTGGGCCAGCAGAAGCTCGGGCTCGATGTTCACGTGAACCCGCCATGTCGAGTCCGCGGGGCCCTTCGCGGGTTGAAACGGCGATAGCGGCACGTACTTGTTGCTGGCGCCTCGCAGTCTCAGGAAAGGAGCGGCGGCGTCCGCGCCGACGAGAAGTTCGACCAGAAAGCCCAGCCGTCGCGAGACCGCGGCCGTCTCGTAACGCCTCGTTGCTTTCACGAGTCGCGACAGCGGCATTCCGATCCTCATCGCACGGTCAATCGCCTCTGCCGTCTGCGGGAGGCTGACGCCGAACCGGCGGTCTGCAAGGCAATCGAGAATCGCTCGCTCCGGACGCGCGATCGCCGGCCCATCAGGACCAAGCTCGCCCCAAATCCGGTCAGGTGCCGATTCGACGTAGTAGACCTGCTCGCCCTGCCAGCTCCATTCGGCCAAGCGGCCCGCCGCCAGGACGACGACACGGAAGAAATGCTGATCGCTCAGGCCGGTCTCGGCGAGCGCCCGCCCAGCGGTAACGAGATAGGGGCGAGGGGTGACCGCGTCGAGAATGGCCAGCAGCCGCGCATCGCTCCCGCCCGTCGGGGCACCCAAAACATACGCGCCGCGGCGCACCTGCCGCAAACGCCCGTCGGCCGTCAACTGCCGCAAAGCGTCATGGCTCCTGCGCCTGCTGCCAGTCGACTCGTCAAGCGCTTCCATGTCCTCGTCGAGCAGGACGACCGGGTAGCGTCGCTGAGCGTTAGCCCGCCGGTTCAGCGCTATGAACGCTCGCTCAGGCAAAGGCCGGTCTGATAGTGGGATCACAGTCGAAGCCATATCCTCTTTCCCTGCACGATCTTACAACAATCTTGATATATCGCTCCATAAAGGGGGAAAGCTCGTTTTCTGCATCGGCCGCTGCTCCGCCGGCCTTTAGAACGAGCTTCTACTGCCCGGGGCGGCTAGGTGTGCTCGTCACCGCGACCTCGTGATCGAGCTTGGCGCGCACGGGGGTCACCGCGTGCGCGGCCGTAGGAGCCTTCGCTCGGCTACCACGACCCGGAGGCGTGCGGGTCGCCGCCGCTTGCCCACGGCAAGACGTTCAATCAGCTCGCACAGGTCGGCGTGAAGCGCCGCGGCATTGCCCGGGCGGTGCCGGCGTCTCGGGGACCTGCGGGCACAGGCCGGTAGCCTCGACGTCTGTGCTCCTGACCGTCACGACCACCCATCGCCCCGCCACTGATCTCGGGTTCCTGCTGCACAAGCATCCCGACCGCGTCCAGACGTTTGAGGTCCCGTTCGGGGAGGCGCACGTGTTCTATCCGGAGGCGGCCGAGGACAGGTGCACTGCGGCGCTCTTTCTCGACATCGACCCGGTCGGGCTCGTAAGGCGAGGGCGCGGGCCCAACAGCTTCGCGCTCGCGCAGTACGTCAACGATCGTCCCTACGTCGCATCATCGTTTTTGTCGGTCGCGCTCCTGACGGTTTTCAAGAGCGCCATGGCCGGTGTATGCAAGGGGCATGAGGAGCTCGCTGCGACCGCGATCCCCCTGGAGGCAGTGCTGCCCGTTGTCCCGGCGCGTGGCGGCGAGTTGCTCGTACGTGCGCTCTTTGAGCCCCTCGGATACGAGGTGGATGTGGAGGCGATCGAGCTCGACTCGATGTTCCCCGAGTGGGGTAGCCGCCACGTCTCGCTTCGGATCAGCGGGGAGGTGCGACTCGCTGACCTGCTGACGCACCTCTACGTGCTGATTCCGGTGCTCGACGATGACAAGCACTACTGGGTGGACGAGGCAGAGGTTGAAAAGCTCATGCGCCGCGGCGAGGGGTGGCTGGCCGCTCACCCCGAGCGCGACCTCATCGTCCGTCGCTACCTGAAGAAGCAAGCTCGTCTTTACGCGCCTGTTCTGCTCGCGATGGACGAGGCAGCGCCTCCGTCCGAGGATCCGGATGCACCTGATCGGGAGGAGAATCTGGAGGAGCGCGTCTCCCTGCGAGAGCAGCGCCTCGGAAGCGTCCAGGCCGTCCTCAAGGCATCAGGGGCCCGCAGGGTGCTGGACCTTGGCTGCGGCGCAGGCGCCCTGCTCACCCGCCTGATCAAGGAGGACTACGACCTGGTTGTGGGTGTCGACGTCAGCGTCCGGTCATTGGAAGAGGCCGCCCGCCGGCTGAGGCTCGACACCATGCACGACGCGCAGCGTCAAAAGATCAGCCTTCTCCACAGCGCGCTGACCTACCGGGACAAGCGGCTGAAAGGCTTCGACGCCGCCGCTCTCGTGGAGGTGATCGAGCATCTCGATCCGCCCCGTCTCGCTGCGTTCGAGCAGAGCATCTTTGGCTCGGCCCGGCCGACGACGATTGTCGTCACGACACCCAACGTTGAGTACAACGTGCGCTGGGAGACTCTCCCGGCCGGGGAGCTTCGCCACCCCGACCATCGCTTCGAATGGACCCGCGAGGAGTTTGCCGCGTGGGCCGAGGGCGTCTCGTCGCGTCACGGTTACGGAGTTCGCTACCTGCCCGTCGGCCCCGTCGACGATGAGGTCGGACCGCCGACGCAGATGGCGGTGTTCAGCCGATGAGGATCGCGCTCCCGGACCCCAGCCTCGTTGTGCTCGTTGGCGCGTCGGGCTCGGGCAAGAGCACGTTCGCCCGCGAGCACTTCAAGGCGACCGAGGTCATTTCCTCAGACTTCTGCCGCGGCCTTGTCTCCGATGACGAAAACGACCAGGCGGCTACGTCTGATGCGTTCGCTGTCCTGCACTTCATCGCGGGGCGGCGCCTGGCTCAGCCCAGGTTTACGGTCGTCGACGCGACGAACGTACAGCGCGAGGCGAGGAAGCCGCTGGTCGAGCTCGCCAAGGCGCACGACCTGTTCCCCGTCGCGATCGTGCTTGACCCACCCGAGTCGGTCTGTCTCGAGCGCAACAGCTCACGAGCCGACCGTGCATTCGGGGCACACGTCGTCCGTAGGCAACGCACGCAGCTTCATCGCTCAATCAAACACCTCAAGCGCGAGGGGTTTCGCAACGTCTGGGTGCTCGACTCCCTTGAGGAGATCGCTGCGGTCGAGGTGACCCGAGCTCAGCTTTGGACGGACCGCCGCGCCGAGCATGGGCCGTTCGATGTCATCGGGGACATCCACGGCTGCTACGACGAGCTCGTCGCTCTGCTCGCGCAGCTCGGCTACGCCGTCGCCCCGGACGGGGTCACTGTCACGCCGCCGGAGCGACGGCGCGCTGTGTTCGTGGGCGACTACGGCGACCGCGGGCCCAACACTCCTGCGGTCCTGCGGTTGGTCATGGCGATGGCGGACGTCGGCACGGCGATCTGCCTCCCAGGTAACCACGACGTCAAGTTGGCACGGAAGCTCAAAGGGCGGGACGTCAAGGTCGCCCATGGGCTCGCGGAGACCCTCGAGCAGCTCGAGACGGAGAGCGATGAGTTCCGCGAGCAGACCCGTGACTTTCTCGATCGGCTGGTCAGCCACGCGATCCTCGATGGCGGGGCTCTCGTTGTGGCGCACGCCGGGATGAAGCAGGCCTACCAGGGCCGCTCCTCCGCGCGGGTCAGAGACTTCGCGCTCTACGGAGAAACAACAGGCGAGACAGATGAGTTCGGTCTACCCGTTCGCGGTCAATGGGCGGCCGACTATCGCGGTAGTGCGGTCGTTGTGTACGGCCACACTCCAGTGGCCGATCCTGAGTGGCTGAACAACACGATCAATATCGACACTGGCTGTGTGTTCGGCGGCAAGCTCACGGCTCTCCGTTGGCCCGAGCGGGAGCTCGTGTCCGTCCCGGCCCAGCGCGTCTACTACGAGCCTGCCAAGCCGTTCCTCGCGCCGGATGAGATCGCCGCGGGTGAAGACGAGCCCCGACCGGCCCAACTGCTCGACATTGATGACGTTGCTGGCAAGCGGATCATCCAGACGAGGCTGACGCGCGCGGTCACCGTTCGCGAGGAGAACGCCGCGGCGGCCCTGGAGGTCATGAGCCGCTACGCCATGGACCCCAGGTGGATCGTCTACCTGCCGCCGACGATGGCGCCCACCGCAACGTCCAACCGCCCTGACCTGCTGGAGCATCCCGCCAGCGCATTCGCCGAATACCGCTCCGACGGCGTGCCACAGGTCATATGCGAGGAGAAGCACATGGGCTCGCGTGCGATCGTGATCGTCTGCCGCGATGCCGACGTCGCCAAAGAAAGGTTCGGAGTCGACAGCGGCGAGACCGGCGCGATCTACACCCGCACAGGACGACCGTTTCTCGCAGGCCAAGCAGACACCGAGTACGCGCTTTCTCGCGTCCGGGCATCAATCGATGCGGCCGGCCTATGGGGAGAGCTCGACACAGACTGGCTCGTGCTCGACTGCGAGCTGATGCCCTGGTCAGCCAAGGCGATCGAACTAATCAGGCGCCAGTACGCTGCCGTGGGAGCCGCCGCGAACGCCGGCCTCGCGGCCACCGTTTCAACGCTCGAAACAGCGCAAGGCCGAGGCCTGGATGTTGCGCCCCTGCTCGAGAAGCAACGCGGCAGGATCTCAAGCATCGACCGCTACGTGGATGCCTACCGACAGTACGTGTGGCCCGTGAACGGCGTCGCAGACCTGCGCTTGGCCCCGTTCCACATCCTGGCCGCGGAGACAGGGGTCTACTCCGACCACAACCACGGCTGGCATCTCGAGCGCTGCGATCGACTCGTCGCCGCGGACCCGGGCTGGCTGCAAAGCACCGGTCGGCTCCTCGTCAACGTGACCGACGCCGAGCAGGAGGCGCTGGGCGTCGCCTGGTGGGAGGAGCTGACAGGCCGCGGCGGCGAGGGAATGGTCGTCAAGCCGATGAGCTTCGTAGCCCAAGGACGCAAAGGAATGGTCCAGCCGGGCATCAAGTGCCGAGGCCGTGAGTACCTGCGGATCATCTACGGCCCCGAGTACACCGACCCCGACCAGATCGAGAGGCTGAGATCCCGGAACCTCGGTCGCAAGCGCGGACTCGCAGTCCGCGAGTTCGGGCTCGGGATAGAGGCGCTCGACCGATTCGTCAGGCGCGAGCCGCTCTACCGGGTCCACGAATGCGTTTTCGGCGTGCTCGCGATGGAGAGCGAGCCCGTTGACCCACGGCTGTAGATCGTGGGTACCGTGGTTGAGCCCTAAATGCCCGTTCGCGCTCAGCCGGCGCCAGCAGGGGCGACACGGGCGGCGGAGTTCACCCGGAGAGGCTCGTGAAGAGCACACCTTCCTGCGCAGCCCGGCGGCTCTTGAGGTCTAGCGCCTCAGGCAGCGTGATCTGCCCTTCGAGGATGAGCGCGAGGTCACGCCCATCCATCACGAGCACGCAGCGCGTCTGCCGCGAGACGTGATCGAGGATCTCAGGGCTCGGAGGGACCATAGATACGACAAGGCCGAGCGTGCCCTCGAGCTTGCCCGAAACCTTCATCGCGAAGTCGAAAAGGTCGTTGGCATCCGGCGGAAGCTTTTGCCACTTGGCCTCCACTAGGTAGTCGCGTCCCCCGTGGTGAAACGCACCGTCGATCTGCTCGACACCAGTTCGGTAGGACGCGCGGTACTCGATGTCGAAGGCGCGAAACAGCTCAACGAGAAAGCGCTCGAACTCGTACCCGCGCTTCTGCGGGTTACGCTCATTCTCAAGCGCGGCGAAGCGCGCATGGAGTGCCGCGATCTGTTCGCCTTGGCGCCTTTGTGCTGCCGCCTGCATCTCGGTCCGGCGGCGACGGGCCAGCGCCTCCGCGTCGCCGCCTGCGCCGGGTGCCGATGCGCGCGGGCCTGCCGCCTTGCGCAGCGCGGCCAACGCGCTTCGGGCCTCGCCCATATCTGCGTCGTTGTCGGCAGCTCCGTCGAGTTCGAGCATCGACTGCACGATCTGCCACTGCACACGGTGGCCAGCGGCGCCCCGCGCGTCGAGATCCTCCAATACGGCACGCGCGATCTTGAACTTCGCGAGACCTTGGTCGACGTAGCGAGTCACCGCGACCTCCGGGACGCCCGACGCGACGAACAACTGCACGAGCCCGCTCTTCCAGTGAAAGACAGTGCCGCAAGCCTGGATCAGCGCCTGCCGAACGGCGAACGACAGCGGCTGAGCCTCAACACTCGTCATCGGTCCATCGTAGGTGCGCCCGCGGCCAACTAATGGGCTACTCGTCTCGCATGGCTCCGTTTGCGATTGCTCGCAAGGGTGAGAAGCTCGTCCGCCCTGGGCAACGCGCTCAACACTCGGCGGCGCTCGTACTCGCTCGCCTCGAGCGGGCCTCTCTTTTGCGGCGGCGCGGCGCTCTACATTGCCGCTTCTCGCGGTTCCTTGTCTTCGAGGGGGTCGGTGCCCATCTGTCGGAGTCGAGCCGCAGCGATCGGTTTCGCGCGGTTTACGTGTTTGGCGGCTGTGGCGCGGACGGCGGGCTCGCAGTCCCAGAGGCAGTCGATCGCGAGCTTTTGAGGAAATTGCGGATCGGTCGCGGCGATGGCATTGACGACGTATCCCCGTCCAAACGAGTACGGCATGTCATCAAATGCGCGGGCGAGCTCCGGGTATGGCCCACGCTCCGGGTGGCGGCCCAAGGCCTCGGCGAGGGAGCAGACGACGTACTGGTCGCCACTCAGTCCTTGATCGAGCTCTCGAGACAGCTCGGCCGCGACGAGCCGGACATCGTCGGCGATCGCGTGCGCGCCCATCGCATTGGCAGCAGCACCACGACGTGTTCGATCGCCTCCAGTCAGCCACTCTGTGGCGGTGGCTCGCGTCGCCGCGTAGGGCAGCGCCACGAAAGCTCGGTACAGAAGTGCCCGCGTTATGCCGCGGCCGGTCTCGTCGGAGAGCCTCAGCACGGCAGGTAGTACCTCGGAGTGCTGTTGGGCGGCGAGGGCGCTGACGGCGGCGGCGTGCATCGCCAGCGAGGGGTCCTCGGACGCGCGAAGCATCAGCTGGACGTCCTCGTCCTTGGTCTTGCAAGCCAACGCGCTTGCAACCCGCCGAGCGAGCGTCGCCTTCTCGATCGCGAGGAGCTCCCAAGTCGTTGCTTCCGCGTACTGATCGCGCGCGGCGAGGTGCTGGTGGCCCCTTGTGGCGGCCTCGAGCGCGGCCCCGATCAATGGGTACGCCGTCCGCCACTCATCCCACGGCGCGTCCGTGGCTGTCACCGACCAGGCGTCCGTAAGCGCCTCGCTCATCCGTTCGGCGGTTGGGAACCGTTCGCACAACAGCGGCGCGAGCCCATCGACCCATTCCGGCCATCCCGGCGAAGCCCGCGTGGGCCGGCCCTCGGGCAGGAGCCAGGGGATCACCCACTCCCAGTAGCGCCCAGTTGCGACGTAGCGTCGTATCGCACTGATCGCCTCCGTGTTTCCTCGCGCGGCCATCCGCGCGAGCACGTTCAGCACCGACGATGGCCCCCGGTCGGCACCATCGCCGCGCGGAGGGTCGCGGGCAAGCGCCTCCAGGACCGCAACATCAACGCCGGCCGAGATCGCAAGCAGGGCGTAGTAGTCCGCGCGATGGTCGAGGTCGGTGTCCCAGCGCGGATCGGCCTCCAAGCACGACTGCACCAATTCGCGCGTGTCGCCGGGGGGACCGTCTAGCACCTCGCGAGCCGCTGAGCCCAGCCCGCGCTGCAAACGGCCAAGCAGCGAGTCAGCAGCCTCTAGATGCGGGGGCCACGACGAACCGCCTGTCACCCATTTCCTCGCTGACACACGCGGGCCACACACCCAAGGTGCCAGATCCCGCACGTAGCGCCACACCCGGCGGGGCGTCTCAACACCGAGCCCGAATTTCCTGAACGAGCCAGCGACCTCGTCACGTCGCCCGATCCTCCTCGAGATCAAGGCACTCGAGATCGCTCGTCGCCGCAAGCAAGGCTCGTCCTCGCGCTCAACCAGCCTCGCCGTCAAGCCCGACCTTCCTCGCTCCGCGCAGCACAGCAACAGCCCATCCACACAATATGCACAGGAGTGCGATCGCGGTGTGATCGCTGTGCTGTTCGTTGGCCGGTTTGGGGTGTTGGGGGTCTTGTACCCGTGGATGATGAGCGCTTCGAGCATCGGTGCCGGCAAGGGTGGGGGTTATGCCCGCTATCTGGAGGGCAAGACGGTCGCCCCTGAGCGCGGGGACTACTACCTAACCCCGGGTGGGGAGCTGGCGGAGGCGCCGGGCAGCTGGCTCTCGGCCCCGGACACATTGGCTCGTCTGGGCGTCGATCCGAATGCCCCGGTGGCGGGTGAAGATTTCATCGCGCTGATGGATGGGAAGCATCCCGGAACCGGCCGGTGGCTGCGCAGGGCGGGCGCGGATGGTTCGCGGGGTGGCGGGATCGACGTGACGTTCAGCGCCCCGAAGTCGGTGTCGGTCGTGTGGGCGCTCGGGGATCCGTGGCAGCGAGAGCAGATCGAGGCAGCACACGCGAGGGCGGTTGAGCGCTCGGTCGGTTATCTGCGTGAGCGGGTGCCGGTCGTTCGCCGCCGCTATGGCGCCGAGGTCATCGAGGAGCCCGCAAAGGACCTGATCGCGGCCGCCTACCGCCACACGACCGCGAGGGGCGTCTCGGGCGCTGAGGCGCCCGACCCGCAGCTGCATACCCATGTCGTGATCTCGGGGGCAGTGCGCGAGGACGATCGGATCGTCGCGGTCGCCTCGCGGCCCGTATTCCGTGGTGCCCGTGAGGTACGCGCGTTCTACCGCTCCGCGCTCGCCGAGGAGCTGGCGGGGGAGGGGTATCCGATCGAGCAGGCAACCGGCCGCGACGGCCGGTACTTCGAGATCGCCGGGGTCCCGCGGGAGCTGCGTGACGCGTTCTCCGGCCGCCACCGCGAGATCGCAAAGGCGGCGGAGCGTTTCCGTGCCAAGCACGGCCGCGCTCCCGAACGTGGGGAGCTGCGCGACCTGGCGCTCGAGAACCGCCGCGCCAAGGAGCTCACAACCCGTGGGGACCTGCAGCGTGTCTGGGCACAGACGGGTGAGCGTCACGGGTTCGGCCCTGATGAGGCGGTGCATCTGATCGGCTCCCCCATGCACACGCCGCCGGAGCGGGCGTTGGAGGATCGCATCGAAGCGAAGCTGACCGAGCAACAGGCCGTCTTCGACGCTGGAGCGTTGCGCACGGTCGCGCTGGAGCAGACAGCGGGGGAGATGAGCCCGGATGAGGCGCTGGTGGTCGCACGGGAAATGGTTGCCGACCGTCGTGTGCTGACTTTGGAGGGCGGGCGGATGACGACGCTGGCTGTGCGTGCTCAGGAGGAGGCGATCGAGCGACGCTCCGGGTTGCTCGCCCAGTCCGCCGGCCGAGATGTCGGAGAGCTCGCCCGGGCAACGGCGAGTAGGGAGGTGGCGGAGCGCATCGCCGCGCCGCTATCCCGGGAGCAGGAGCAGGCCCTGCGCACCGTGACCGGCCCCGAGCGCCTGGTGGTCCTCGTCGGACCGGCGGGCACCGGGAAGGGTGTTGTGATCGACGCGGCCGTTCGCGCGGAGCAGATCGCCGGACGGGAGACGATCGGCATCGCGGTGTCGGGTTCCACAGCCGACCGTCTCGGTGCGGACAGCCCGGCTCTCGCGGGGCGCACACTCACCCTCGACGCCCTGACCGCACGGGCGGACACGGGGAGGGTCCAGATCGGAGCCGGCACGACAGTGATCCTTGATGAGGCCGGGATGGTCGACCACAAGCGCATGGACGCCCTCACCGAGCTCGTCGAGCGTTCGGGGGCGAAGCTGATCGCCGTCGGCGACGGCAAGCAGCTGCCCTCGATCGGACCCGGCGGCATGTTCGACCGCATCGCCGGCCGAGCGCCCACCGCCGAGCTGGCAGATGTCCACCGCACGAGCGATCCCGAGGAGCGCCGAGCGTGGGCGGCGCTGCGTGCCGGGGAGCCCGAGCGGGCGATGGCCCACTACCAGGCCCGCGGGCAGCTGTTCTTCAACGACTCCCGTGATGAGGCCGGTGAGGCCGCCGTGCAGCGTTGGGCCGAGCTGACTGAGACCCGCGACATCCGTGACGTCGCGCTGATCGCCGACGCGTCGAACGTCGAGATCGACCGGCTCAACGCCCGCGCCCAGAATCTCCGTGCCGAACGCGGCGAACTCGGACAGGCTGAGGTTCCGTTGCCGCACCAGCACTACGGGCTGCGCGAGGGAGACCTGATCGCGTTCACCAAACAGCACCAGACTCCAGAAGAGGCCAGGGTCGAGAACGGCACCCGCGGACAGGTCACCAACATCGACGACACCGGCGGCGTGACGGTCGCGCTCGACGGGTCCGAGCGCCACGTCAATCTCACCGGCGAGGACCTTGAGTCGCTACGTCTCGGCTACGCCCAGCATGTCTATCGCCAGCAGGGAGCGACCGTAGAGCGCTCCGTCGTCGTGACCGGCGGATGGCAGACCAGCAAGGAGTCCGCCTACGTCCAGGCCAGCCGCGCCCGGCAGGGCACCGAGTGGTTCCTCGCACGCGACGAGCTCGGCCTCCAAGGCCAAGACGAGCGGCGAGTCACGAGCCTCGCCAACAAGATGAGAAACAGCCGCGCCCACACACCGTCACTCGCGCACCCCGAACTGCTAGACCCAGAATGGGGATACGGCTTCAAGCCGACACTCGCACCCAGCCGCAGCCGCCTGCCGGGACTCGCACGCACCATCCACCGCATCACCCAACCCGACCGATCACCAGACCGCGGACGGTGACGCGAGCCCAGGGGCACCGGCCGCTCGCGGCCGCCAGAAGCAACAGTCGGGGGCCCGGTCGGTCGCCGACCTTGCCGCGGCAGACTCCCCTCCACGAGTTTGATCGGCTAGCTGGAGAGCGGGCAGCTTGAGCCGTTGACACCTGCTGCCGATGCTTAGTCGTGTCGCCCAGCGATGAGGCATTCGATCGCGCCATAGCCTTGAGCGAGGAGGGGAGATTCGCTGAGGCCAGCGAGATCCTGCAGCCGATCGTCGCCGACCAACCGGGCAACGTCGATGCGTGGGTTCAACTCGCGCGAGCCCAACTCGGCGCCGGGCAACCTGGGCCAGCCTTGGCTTCCGCCGACAAGGCCGCCGAGCTCGCGCCTACCTCGAGCACACCGCGCGTAATTGCATCGCTCGCGCTCCTCCACCTCGGCGACAAAGATCGAGCTGTAGCCCGCGCTCGCGATGCCGTTCAGGTCGACCCATTCGACTGGAGGGCCCTGAGCGTGCTCGCACACCTCCTCGCCGGCGATAGAAAGACATCGCAGGAGGCGCGCGCGCTCGTCGACCGCGTCGTCCAACTGGCTCCCAATCAACCCACCGCGCACCTGAACCGGGGCCAAGTATTCGCGGTGGTGGGCGACAGAGACGCGGCGAAGGGCGCTTTTCGCCGAGTCCTCGATCTCGATCCGGCGAGCAGTCAGGCTCAGCACGAGCTCGCGCAGCTCCGACTGCGCCGACGAGCAAACGCCCCATCCGTTTTAGCGGAAGCCGCCGCCGGCTTCGCAAGAGCTACCAGGGCAGACGCTCCAACCGAGCGAAGCCGCCTAAAACTAGAGCTGATTCTCCGGGTGTTCTTCTCGAAAGTCGCCTACCTTATGTTCATCGACGCGTACGTCGTCGACCGGGCTAACTCGCCATCGAGCAGCAGCGCAGCGAGGCTCCTGCCTCTCCTGTTTCTGGCGATACCCGGTTACTACGCCTGGCGCTTCCTCGCGCGATCGACGCACCCTGTCCGCCAGCGCGTCCGTGAGCTTCTCTTTCACGCGGGGACGATACGGAGGGCCGCCGTATCGGAGGCTCTCGCGGGGATTGCGATCGTCGCGGCGTCAATCGCACCGCCCGGAGCGCGAACGAGCCTCGCCATCACAGGTGCGTTGGCGGCGCTGGTCGGCCGGGCCGTGCTCTACCAGCAGGCCGAACACGCGTCGCGCGCTGCGATCGGCCAGGCCCCAAGACCCCTCATCCGCCCGTCACTGATGTGGGTTATCGCGGCACTGCTGGCCCTGACTGCCGCCGCGCTTCTGGTAGCCGCGGCCAAAGACAAAGCAGGACCGGGCGCGCTTGTCGGCGCTCTCATCTTCGCAGCCGGCGCTGTAGCCACTGCGCGAGCCGCAGGCCGCGGTCGCCGCAGCATCCGCGCGTAAGACTCCCCCTCAATACGGACCATCCCCGATGCGTTGCCGCATTCTCGGCGAACGAGCTTAGGCGGCGAGCCGCCCCGAGATTTCGGCTTGGACGAGGTGGTCCCCGCCCTACGCGCTTTCAGAGCCCAAATTTCATGGCCGGTTTGAGCCGTTCGGGGTCATATACGGGAATGGATGAAGCCGATTCGTCAAACCCAAGGATGAAGGCGCCGTCGTATTCCGCAGACTCGGCGCATAAGACGGCCGGCCCTGTCGGGGATCTGCTGACGGCCGAGGAGGTTGCATCCCCTCCTACGCATGACGCCTGCGTGGGTCTATGCTCAGACTCGGCGACGGCGGATTCCGCATCTGAGACTGGGCCGCTACGTTCGTTACCGGCGCGAGGCGCTGGACGAGTGGATCGAGCAGGTCGAGAGTTCCTCGTCATTGCCGCCAGGCCGGCGTCGAGACGGCAATCGCAGTGCGCTGCGATGACACAATTGCGGCTCCGCCGGCTGCAAAAGCGGCCGCGGCGAGCCGTAGCATGATCCTCATGGCGAAGCGGAGCTACGGAACGGGTCAGCTCTACACCAAGCAGGGCGCGTGGTATGGGCGCTGGCGTACAAGCGACGGACGCCGGCTGAACCGTCGCCTGGGGCTTGCACGCGAGCCGGGGAGTGCGACGGGGCTCACCCGCCGCGAGGTCGAGCGGGTCTTCCGGAAAGCGCGAGAGGCCGAGGAGGCCACGCCGCGCCCGTTGATCGCGAGCCGCGTCACGATCAACGAGGCAGCCGACTCCCTGCGGCGCAAGCTCGCGATGCAGGGCTCGCGCAAGTCCTACCTGGAGGGCTGCGAGTCGATGCAGCGCGTCCACATCGTGCCGGGTCTCGACGGAGCGCCCATCGCAGTGGTCGAGCGGACGGATGTCGAAGCCCTCGCTGAAGCCATGTTGAAGGCCGGCAGGAGCGGAAAGACGGTCCGCAACGTGCTCACGTTCCTACACAGCATCTTTGAGCACTCCATCGACGAAGGCTGGTGCCAGGAGAACCCGGTCCGCCGGGCAACGCGTCCAAGACGCCAGCGCGCCAGGGACGTCGAGCCAGACCTTCAGTTCCTTACGCTGGACGAGCTCGAGGCCGTTATCCGGGCGATACCCGACGAAACGGTCATCCGCAAACCCGCGCCCACGCGACGGGGCCGGCCCGGCCCGGCGCCGCCACCACCGCCGGACGTGCTCGGGCCCGTCCTGCGCGTGCTCGTCCTCACAGCCGCGATGACGGGGCTACGCCAGTCCGAGCTGCTCGGGTTGCGTTGGCGCGACGTCGACTGGACCGCCCAGCGCATCCGGGTCCGCAACGCCTTCACGCGCGGCGAGCACTCCTCTCGCGGCAAGTCAGACCTGTCGACCCGCCGCTCGGTGCCGTTGGCCGACCGCGTGCTCGCCGAGCTGGACCGCTGGTCCAAGCGCTCTCCCTACACGGGCGAGACAAACCTCGTCTTCGCGCATCCACAGACCGGTAACCCGCTTGACCGCACGAAGGTCACGCGACGTTTCCAGGAAGCGTGCACCGACGCCAGCGTGACGGTCATCACGTTTCACGAGCTACGACACACGTTTGCGACTCGTATGGCCGCTCAGGGAGTGCCGCTGCGCAAGCTCCAGGAGTGGCTCGGGCACGCGGACATCAAGACGACCCAGATCTACATGCACTACTCGCCCGACGAGCACGAGGTCGAGATGGTCAACGCGGGCTTCTCCGGCGAGGGTCTGGGGTCCAATTTGGGGTCCAAAGTGAGAGCAACTCAGGAGGACTCAGACGCACCGGAACCCAGTAAACACGGGGCCTGAGCAGTAGCAGCCACCGTATCTCTCGGGCTGGGGGCCGGGCGGTCGCTGGTTCGAATCCAGTCTCCCCGATTCGGATTTTTGGACTTTGCCTAGGGCGGGCGGTGCCGCCCCGATTGCGGATCTGCATCGGCATCGCGGGTCCGGAGCCGTGGGAGTTTGTATTTGGTTGCCGCGACGTAGGTGGTTTCGCTCGACTGTGGGGACCGCCGACCCGCCAAACCGAAGCAGATCAACGCCTACAAGTCCGGCATTCAGTATCTTTCCGACATGATCGCCGGATCGTCGGGGAGGCGCCCGGTGGGGCCGTGGACGCGGTTGCGCCGCGGGCCATTCGGTGCTGCACGGGCTGATCTGCGGGTGGCCCGTGCGCTGTGTGTGCTCGTCGCGTTGACAGCGAGCCTGTCGGGAGCGGCTGGCGCGTCGGCGGCGTCCAGCGTTGTCGCATGGGGCGAAAACGGCGACGGGCAGCTCGGCAGCGGCATTTTCCCGGGCCCCGAATCATGCCCCGAAGGCGCCGGCTGG
Source organism: uncultured Solirubrobacterales bacterium (assembly GCA_963764915.1). Classification (GTDB taxonomy): domain Bacteria; phylum Actinomycetota; class Thermoleophilia; order Solirubrobacterales; family Solirubrobacteraceae; genus Palsa-744. The sequence goes on from CAVXUO010000004.1 coordinate 27,086, forward strand.
TGCAGTCAGACACCGGTGCCTGTGAGTGGGCTGAGCGGGGTCACGGATTTGGCCGGTGGGAGTCAGGGTCTGGCGCTGCTGAGCAACGGCACGGTCATGGCTTGGGGGAGGAACGCGCGCGGTCAGCTGGGCAACGGATGTTGCGAGAACAGCGACGTGCCGGAGCCAGTACCGGGGCTGAGCGGCGTCACGGCCGTCGCCGCGTCCTACGGGATCAGCATGGCGCTGCTGAGTAACGGTACCGTCATGGACTGGGGCGAAAACGGCAACGGTCAGCTTGGCGACGGCACCTACGAAGAAGACACTCCCGCTCCGGTACGGGTGTTCATGCTCAAAGAAGTCACCGCCATCGCGGCCGGTGGAAGCTATGGCCTGGCCCTGCTGAGAAATGGAACGGTCATGACGTGGGGCTCCGGCGGGGGCGCAAAGAACAGCTACATTCCGGTGCAGGTGAGTGGCCTGAGCGAAGTCACCGCCATTGCCGCCGACGGTGGCCACAGCCTGGCGCTCTTGAAAAATGGGACGGTCATGGCTTGGGGTGAAAACGAGTATGGCGAACTCGGCGATGGCACCACCCACAACAGCGATATGCCGGTTCGGGTGAGTGGACTCAGGGAAGTCGTGGCCATCTCGGATGGCGCCGACCACAACCTGGCCCTGCTGAAGAGCGGGATGGTGATGGCATGGGGCCAGAACGACTGGGGGCAACTGGGCGATGGCTTTGACGGAGGTTATGGCAGCAAAGGTGGCCCGGAAACTTGTGCGTCGACGACCTGCAGCACAATCCCCGTTCCAGTGAGCGGAGTGAGCGATGCTACCGCCATCGCGACCGGCTATGGCCAGAGTCTCGCGCTGCTTGCCAATGAAACCGTCATGGGCTGGGGCGAAGACTTCAGTGGACAGGTGGGCAATGGCACCGCCATGCCGGGCATCGACGTGCCGGTAGCGGTGAGCGGACTCAGCGGGGTCACCTCGATCGCGGGCGGCGATGTCTTCAGCATGGCGGAGCTCCATGGAGAAACCGGCCAGATCGCCGGCAAGGTGACGAGCGCGTCAGGAACGCTGCTCGAAGGCGTGGACATCTGCGCGTATATTCGCGATGGAGCCCTCCACGGGCGGTGCGCGCAGACCAAGGCCAACGGCGAATACATGATCTCGGGGCTCGTCGGCGGCGAATACACCGTCGAATTCTCGCCTCCCAGTAAGAGCACGCTCGACTATGTCGCCCAGTACTATGGAGGCAAGTCCTTGTCCGAAGCGCAGCCGGTGCCGGTCACGGCCGCGGACACCACACCGGAAGTCGATGCGAAGCTCGAAGTGGGCGGCCAGATCGGCGGTGAAGTGACCAGCGCCGAGGGAGCCAAGAAGCTAGCGGAAATCGAAGTCTGCGCGAGCGAGGCGGGCGGCGGCGGCTTCGGCGAACGCTGCGCGCTCACCAACGCGAGCGGTGAATACACCGTCTCAGGGCTGGCGAGCGGCAACTACCAGGTTGAATTCTTGGCATCCAACAAGAGTACATCCAACTACATCGCTCAGTACTACAATGGAATGTACTCGCGGTCCGAAGCGACCTCGGTAACGGTCGCGGCCGGGCAACTGACTTCGGGAGTCGATGCGGAGATGGAAGAACCGGTGCATCTCACCGGCCAGGGCATCGCGGGGCAGGTGACGAGCGCATCGACCAAAAATGGGATTAAAGGCATCGAAGTCTGCGCGTATGAGCTCGACGGCGAAAATCCGGAAGGACTCTTCGGCGAATGCGTCGAAACCAACGGGCTGGGCGAATATGCCGCCTCAGGATTGCCGAGCGGCGAATACATCGTCGAATTCCTGTCGCCGTTCGACAGCGGCCTCAACTATGTGACCCGGTACTACAAGGAATCCGCGACCGTCGCCAACTCCACTCCGGTTTCCGTGAGTGCCGACAGCGCGGACACAGAAATAGACGCGCAACTCGGGGAAGGCGGTCGGATCGTCGGTGTGGTGACGGACGCCTCGACGGAGGCAGCCATCAAGGAAGTTCTCGTCTGTGCGCTGAGGTCGGCCACCGAAAGCGTGGGCTGTGCACTTACCGATGAGAGCGGCGAATACACGATCTCGGGACTTCCTGCCGGCAATTACGAGGTCGGGTTCGACGCCGGGAAAGCCTACCTCGTCCAGTACTACGACGATAAGCTCTCGTTCGCCGCAGCGCAGGCCGTGGCGGTCACCCTCGGCGACACCACGGCCCCTATCGATGCCGCAATGGGCACGAGCGCTTTGGTGCCGCCTGTCGACACCGTCCCTCCGGTGATCATCGCGCCCCCGGCAAGCACCATTGCCACCACCGCTACGTCGAGTCGGCCTGCCACGTTCACAACGCCGACCACGGCGCATCCCGCATCGTCGCCGCTTCCCATCGTCACGATCGTGGGGTTGCGGATCGTCGTGTCGGGGCGTTCGGCATCAGTACGTCTGACGTGCGACCACGCGACATGTCGGGGAACTGCCGAGTTGACCGTACGAGTCCCGGGTGGGCGTCGCAGGGGAGCGAGGGCAATCACGCGTCGAGCAGCGCTTGTGCTCGCTCGGGGCACGTTCTCGCTCACACGGGGCAAAGCAGCCACCGTCGTGCTTCGTCTCACCCCCGCGGGGATTCGGCGACTCGGCCGTGCCAAGCGTCACCCCCTCAGCGCGAGTCTCGTCCTGTCCGTGCAGGGCGCAAAGATCACCAGCAGTTCGGTGTTGGCGAGGTGAGCGCGCGCATCGCGCGCGTGCTGGGCCTGCTCGCGATGGGCTGTGCGTCGCTGTCGGTGCTTCTATGGCTCGCACCGCAGCCTGCGCCCGCGCAGGGCCGCCAAGGACTCCCGGTCGCGCCACTGCCCGCCTCCGCCTACGCGGTGCGCTCGGTATGTCCGGCGCCCACGCCGGGGCACGCCAGCTGCTTGGCGCTCGAACTGGTGCCCGAGACCTCGGCCGCGCGCGCCCATACCCGTCCTCTGGGCATGACGCGCAGAGCCCCGCTCGCGCCCAGGAAGGCGGGCAGGGCTGTCGGTGTCTGCGAACAGCCGACCGCCGCGGAAGGCTGCTACGGCCTGCGTCCACAGGACCTGCACAGCGCCTACGGCCTGCCCACCACAGCCCTCTCCAAACAGACGATCGCGCTCGTCGACGCTTACGACGATCCCGCTGCCGAAGCGGATCTCAAAGTCTATGACGAAGAGTTTCATCTACCCGCGTGTACCACTGCAAACGGCTGCTTCACGAAGGTCAATCAGAAAGGCCACGCCGGCCCCTTGCCCGAATCCGAAGGGGGGTGGTCGGTCGAGATCTCGCTCGACATCGAGACCGCCCACGCAATCTGCCAGAACTGCCATATCCTGCTCGTGGAGGCCAACGAAACCTCCTACACGGACCTCGAGGCGGCCGAGGAAACCGCCACGAAAATGGGCGCGACCGAGATCTCGAACTCGTGGGCGGGAGGCGAGCCGGCAGCCGCCAGCCCCGCCTTCGACCATCCCGGCGTTGTGATCACCGCGGCTGCGGGTGACTATGGCTACCTCAACTGGGAGCCGCAGGCTCTGACGGCGAGGGGGAGTGTGGGTTGGCCGGCTTCATCACCGCGCGTGGTCGGCGTCGGGGGTACGCGTCTGAACGTCACCGCCGAAGGCGCTTGGGCCGGCGAGACGGTGTGGAATGGCGACGGCGCCACCGGCGGCGGCTGCAGCGAACACTACGAAGCGCCATCGTGGCAGCGCGAACTCGCGAACTGGTCGGCCGTCGGCTGTGGGTCCATGCGCGCTGTCGCCGACGTGTCCGCCGACGCGGACCCCTACACCGGGGTGGCGGTCTACGACTCCGCAACGCTCGTGGAAAGGGACGGCACAGTTGGGCCGCTCGACTGGGGGACGGTCGGCGGCACGAGTCTCTCTTCACCGCTCGTCGCCGCGACCTTCGCACTTGCCGGAGGTGCGGGTGGCGTGGCGTATGCCGCCCAGACCCTCTACATAAACGAGCTCACTTCTCCCGGCTCACTACACGATGTCGAAAGTGGCTCCAACGGCGAATGTCTGAAGCCGTACAACTACGAAACCGGCCTCTCCGGCTGCACGGCGCTGGAAGAGGCGGAAAGCAGCTGCGACAGCAGGGCGATCTGTCTGGCGGGACCCGGCTACGACGGCCCCTCCGGCGTGGGGACCCCGGACGGACTCGGCGCATTCAAGCCGTCCGTCGGGCCGGCCAGGAAAACACAGACGATCAAATTCAGCTCGACTGCGCTCGCCTCCGCGGAACTCGCTGGGCCGATCTACACGGTGGCCGCCACGGCGTCCTCCGGCCTGCCGGTGTCGTTGACCTCGGGAACGCCCTGGGTGTGCTCATTGGCTGGGACGACGGTAAGCCTCATCGGCGCGGGCACGTGCACGATCGACGCCACCCAGGCGGGCAGCGCCGAATATGACGCGGCGCCGGAGGCGCATCAGTCCTTCACGGTGGGCAAGGGCTCGCAGCGCACGACCTTCGTCTCGATCGCGCCGGGTTCGGCGACCGTCGGCGGCCTCAGCTATGCGGTGCAGGCCACAGCTTCCTCGGGTCTCGAGGTGGCGTTCTCGTCCGGTACGCCCTCCATCTGCTCGCTGGAATGGTCGATGGTGAGCTTCATCGGAGCGGGAACCTGCACGATCGACGCCGAACAAGCCGGTAACTCCAACTACGACGCGGCACCCGAAGTACGACAGTCGTTCACCGTTGGCATGGGTCTACAGCACCTGACGTTTACCTCCGAGCCGCCCGCCGCGGCGGCCATTGATGGCTCCACATATACCGTGGCAGCGCACGCCACCTCGGGGTTGCCGGTGTCGTTCTCGTCCGGGGCCTCGTCGGTGTGTTCAATATCGGGCACAACCGTCAGCTTCATTGGTGCGGGAACGTGCACGATCGACGCCAAACAGGCAGGTGACTCCAACTACGACGCGGCGCCCGAAGCACGGCAATCCTTCGCCGTGAGCAGCCGCTCACAGTCAATCGAATTCACTTCGAGCCCACCGACCGCGGCGACCATCGATGGCCCCACCTACGCTGTCGCCGCCGACGCGTCCTCGGGCCTCGATGTATCGTTCTCATCTGGTACGTCCTCGGCGTGCTCGGTGTTGGGATCGACCGTGAGCTTTATCGGCGCGGGTACGTGCACGATCGACGCCAACCAGGCCGGCAGCGCCGAATATGCCGCCGCGCCCGAAGCGCAGCAGACCTTTGTGGTGAGCAAGCGAGCACAGCCGAGCGCATCCCTGTCGATCGCGCCTGCCTCCCCAAGCACCGGCGAACCCGGGGCGACCACGCTCCCGTCCGTCGCAGCGACACGTGCGACATTTCTCCAGCAAGGCGAAACGCTGACCGCGGCGCCTGGAGAACAGGGCATCAGCACGCAGTTCGGCGCCAGCGTTGCGCTCTCCGCGGACGGCGACACGATGTTGGTGGGTGGTCCGGGCGACGAGCTCTACGGCGGATCGGCGTGGGTCTACACACGCTCCGGGTCCACGTGGATCGAGCAAGCTAAGCTCGACGCGAGCGAAGTGAGCTGCGGCGGCTTCTACTGCGGAGCCTACGTGGGCTACAGCGTCGCGCTCTCCGCAGACGGCGATACCGCTCTCATCGCCGGCTATGGCAACGCTGGCGGGATAGGAGCCGCATGGGTGTTCACGCGCTCGGGCACCACCTGGACACAGCAGGGTCCCGCGCTCACCGGTACGGGGGAGATCGGCACAGGCGAGTTCGGCGCAAGCGTCGCTCTATCGGCCGATGGCAATACCGCGCTGATCGGAGCCCCTGACGATTACGGGTACGCAGGCGCGGCGTGGGTGTTCGCACGGGCGGGTGCGACCTGGACCCAGGAGGGAGAAAAGCTCGCCGCAAACGACGAGAGCGAACCAGAAGAAAGCCGCTTTGGCTCCAGCGTTGCGCTGTCAGCCGACGGCGACACCGCGCTGATCGGCGGTCCCGACGACAACGGTCATCAGGGAGCCGCATGGGTGTTCACGCGCTCGAACTCCACCTGGACCCAGCAGGGAGCAAAGCTCACTGGCGGCGGGGAGATCGGAGCAGGCGGGCTCGGTTCAAGCGTCGCGCTATCCACGGACGGCGCAACCGCGCTGGTCGGTGCCCCACGCGACAACGAAGGAGCGGGGGCAGCGTGGACCTACACTCGCTCGGGCTCGACCTGGACACAGGATGGATCGAAGCTCACCGGCAACGGGGAGACCGGCGAAGATTACTTCGGCTCTGGGATCGTTCTCTCCTCTGATGGCGGAACCGCTTTGATCGACGCGAACGAAGTCGCGCTGGTCTTCACGCGCTCGGGTGGGATCTGGACCGAGGAAGGCGAAAAGCTCCCGCGCGGCGCGAGCCTCGCGTTCTCCGCGGAAGGCAGCACCATCGTGATTGGCGACGGTGACTCGGTGTCAACATATATCGTCTCTCCCCAGATAACCAGTCCCACGAGCCTGAGCTTTGGGTCGCAGACGGTCGGCCAGGCGGGACCCGTCCTGTGGGTGCAGGCGCGTAATGCGGGCAGCGCGCCCGTCGCCCCGCTCATCTTCAGCGGGCCTGCGCAGATCACCGGCCCCGACGCGGCAGACTTCGCGATTCCCGAAGGTGACGATCTCTGCGAAGGCGAAACGCTTGAGCCCGGCCAGACCTGCATGATCGGCGTGCAGTTCACCGCCGGTACCGTTGGCTGGCGCTCAGCGGCGCTGAGCTTCGGAACGAATAACGGCGCCGCGATGGCCCCATCCGTGGCTCTCCGTGGCACCGGAGCCCAGCCACCGACTGCTGTGACGGCACCTACCGGCGAACTGGCCATCGCGGGTACGCCGGTCCACTTCAGCGGCGAAAGCTCGAGCGCCCCCGATGGCTCAATCAGCGGCTACGACTGGAGCTTCGGCGACGGCGACGGCGCCGAAGGAGCCGCGCCGACTCACACCTACGCGGCGGCCGGCACCTACTCCGTAACGCTCACGGTCACCGACAACCTCGGCCTGACTGGCCGGGTCACACGCTCGGTGGTGGTCAAGGAAACGCAGCTGATCGAATTCCTCTCGACCGCGCCGGCTTCCGCAACCGTCGGCGGCCCAACCTATGCCGTCTCAGCGCTGGCCTCCTCGGGGTTGCCTGTCTCGTATTCGTCAGCGACGCCGTCCGCGTGTTCGCTGGAAGGCTCGACCGTGAACTTCATCGCCCCCGGGGTGTGCACGATCGAAGCCGCCCAGGCGGGCAACGGCGAATATGTCGCGGCGCCCCCGGTGCGCCAGACAGTTATCGTCGCTCCCGCGGCAGCGGTGCCTCCATCCTCTCCCCGGTCCGCACCGCCCGTCACACCGTCACCCTCGCCCTCGCCGATGCCCACGCCTACGCCAGCGCTTACCTCATCCCCACTCGCATCTGCGCCACTACGCACACCGGCGCCGAATAGCGACTTCAGTCTGCTGGGCAACCCAAAGGTCAACATCAGGACGGGCGCGATCAGGTTCACGGCGTCGGTTGCGGGTCCGGGGACGTTCAGTTGGCTGTTGACCTTTCAGAACGGGCGGTTTGGTGTCTTTCGTGCGACCAGCGCGGAGTGCCGCACGGATCAGGTCAGGCTCGGCAGCAGGTGCCTCCCGAAGAGGGTCGTGTTTGGGAGGGGCAGCGCGGTCGCGGCGGACGCGGGCGCCGTCAGCTTCGCGGTCAAGCCGAGCGCGTACGCGAGGACTGCGCTCGCGCAGGCGTTCGAACGGGGTCGGGGTCTGCCGGTCACGGCGACCCTGATGTTTCGCTCCTCGCTGGGTGGCGACCCCGTGGCCCATACGTGGTCGATCGTGGATATGCTCGAGCGGCGCAGCAAGCAGGGTAGGGGGTAGAAGTCACCGTGCGTCGCCGACGACCCGCGCGCAATCTCAGAGCAGCCCGGGATTCAGGGGCCGTGCTCGTCGCCTTCTTCGTCGTCCTGCTTGTGACCGTCGCGGTGTCTCTTGGCTTCGACGCGAATGCCCTGGCCGCCGAAGAACACGGGTATGTCACGGGCAAGGTGACCGCCGCCGCGACGGGCGCTCCGATTGCCGGGGTCAAGGTCTGCGCGATCAACCGCAATGGCGTCGGTCCATGGGGCTGTACGACCACCGGTGCGAAAGGCGAATACACCGCATCTGTGTTTGAAGATGGCTCATACTACGTACACTTCACGGCCCCTGCCGGGAGCGGGTATGTCGAACGCTCCTACTACAACAACAAGTACTCCGAATCCGAACAGGAAACGGTGATCGCGGTGGTGGGCTATACCACGTCGGAAATCGACGCACAGCTACCCGAAGGCGGGCAGATCATCGGTACGGTCACAAACGCGGAGACGCGTGCTCCCGCGCCCGAAGTCGAAGTCTGTGGGGGGCCTGTGGAATGTGTATTGACAAACGCCAAGGGCGAATACGCGATCTCCGGACTGCCGGGTGGCGAATATCAGGTCTCGTTCAGGTTTGGATATGGGGGCAGCCTCGGTGAAAAGTATGTAGCACCTGAGTACTACAAGAATAATGTCTTCCCAACTTTTGAACACGAGCCCATCAAAGTACTGGTTCCAGTCGGCGGCGTCGCGGCTGGCATCAACCAGGAAATGCAGGAATTCAGTCGCATGAGCGGCCGCGTCATCAACTCGACGACAAAGGCACCGGTGGCGGGGATCTGGGTCGAGGCATATACCGGCTACACCGGGCAAAGCAGTATGACGAATTCCAACGGCGAATATACCATCACTCATCTGGCGGATTCCAGCCAGGAATACTCAGTATCATTCACTGTGCCGAGCAACAGTGGTATCAACTACTTCAGCCAATACTACGGTGGGCCGGCGGCAACCCCATGGGAACATCCGGTGAAGCTGCCGCTCGGGAGGGAAGCATCGGAAGTGGACGCTGAACTTGTGGAAGACGGCCAGATCACGGGTAAGGCGATCAACGCCGTGACAAAGAACCCGGTTGGTGCGATCAACGTCTGTGCACATCTGATCGTGGGTGGCGAAGGGTATCAATGTGCTGCGACCAACGCAAATGGCGAATATGATGTCAACCTACTTCACACTGGTGAATATACGGTCGAATTCAACAGCAATGAAGCTGACTATGTGCACCAGTTCTACGACGGGAAGACGGCTGAGTCTGAAGCCACCCCCGTCTCTGTTGCGCAGAGTCACGACACAGCCGGAATCGACGCCGAACTGGAGCCTGAACCGCCCCGTCCACCGCTCGACCTGACCTGGGTCGGCGCCCTCGGCGGCCGAATCACGTGGTCTTCAGCGGAAAACTGGGCAGGAGACGTCGCACCTGGTAATCGGACAGCGATTGGCACCCTGAGCTTCCCAGCAGCCAGCTCGTGCTCACGCAACTGCTATGAAAGCGAAAACGATCTTGACGGCCTCACCGCCGAATCGCTGCGGATCGATGACGGGCAGAACTACAAAATATCCGGAAAGCCATTCACCCTCGAACGGGGGCTATCCGCGTTGCCGGCATCGCCGACCAGCGAAGCGACGCTCGCCACGATCTCGAATCCGATCGACATCGGCTCCACACAGACTTGGAGCGTCGCCGGCCTCGGGCTGGAACACGTCGGCGAGAACGCGCTTCTGCTCGCGGGCGAACTGAGCGGCGATGGCGGTGGCGAACTGACCGTCGATATGGAAGGAGGCGGCGCCCTCTATCTCGACTCCAACAATGAGCTCGGGGCCGTCAACTTCGCCGGAGCGAACGCCGCCGAACCCGGCATCTTCAACGGTATCGTGGGTCTGTTCGACAAGCGATTGAACTCCGAGAACAACAATCCTGTAAATCTCAAACACATATTCCTCATCGGTGCGGGATCGACGGGACCGCTGCGGAGCGTAGGCAGCGAAGTGGATGTGACTACGGATGGATACGAAGGAGGCACACTAGCCGCAAGTAGCGTCGAGTTCGACGCGCAAAGCGCGCTCGAACTCGAGATCACTGGTTCAGGCCCGAACGCGGGGATCGATTGGTCGGACCTGTATTCGTCCGGGGCGATCGAATTGGGCGGCGCATCGTTGGGGGTGCTTGTGGCGCCGCCGAAGGCTGGCGAACCTTGTCCCACGCTCGTACCGAACGCGACGTATGTGCTGGTTACCGCTGCCGGAGCGCTCTCGGGCAGCTTCGGCAACGCTCCTGAAGGCAGCGAAATACCGGTTGAATTTGCCCAAGTGTGTAAAAAGGTCGCGCAGAGAATGCGGATCGAATACCACCGGACGGGCGATACAAAGACGATCACGGGGACGGTGATTGGAGGCCCGGAATCCTCGACGACGCTTTCGGTGCTCCCGAGCGATCCCGTCACCAACGGGGTGGTGACGTTGACAGCGACCGTCACCGCGAGTTCGGAAGCGCCTTTGGGTACCGTTGAATTCAAGAACGGCGCCGACTCTATCCCGAACTGCAGCCGCGCGCCGGTGACGCGTACGGGCATCGCCACGTGTACAACTGTGTTCGCCGCCTCTGAATCCCCGGTGCGCCTCTCTGCGCTCTACACCCCATATCCGAGTGTTGACCTCCAGGGATCGGCGTCTCCGACTGAGGATCTGGAGGTGAGCGCGAGCCCGACGACCACAACGCTAAGTGTGTCTGAAGGGGTGATCGCGACTGGCGGGAGCGTGACTCTGACGGCACGCGTGCATCCCGCGAGTGGCGGTGGACCGAACTGGCCGTCGGGGTCGGTTGAGTTTTTCGACGAAGGGACGCCCATCGTCGGGTGCGAGAGCCAGCCGCTTTCCGCTGGTGGCCTCGACGCGAGTTGCCATTTGACGTACGCCGCTGCGGGCAAGCACAGCATCACCGCGACCTACTCCGGCGACGACAACTTCACAGGCTCGTCATCCGCGGCACAGGCGGTGACTGTGACGAGCCCCGCACCGGTTCTCGCTACGTCGACAATCACGGCCACAGGCGCGACCGGCCCGATACTCGGGAGCACTCCTGCGGTCTCCGGGTCCGGCGAAGTGATGCTCATGGACACGCGCATCACGACGGAGCGCGACGGCGAAGCGGCCGTCAGGCTCGCCTGCGCCGGCGGGGGTACGTGCAGCGGGAAGCTCACCCTCACCGTCACCAGCGCAGCGCCGGACGGCGCCGGGCGCCGGCCTGCGGCGAAAAACAGGGAGGTCGAGAAGAGGCGCTTCAAGACGACGACCGTCGGCTCGGCGACCTTCTCCATTCCTGTGGGAAAGCGCGCGACCATCATGCTCGCGCTCACCTCCGCCGGACGCATGCTGCTCAAAGCGGGCCATGGGACGCTGAATGCCAGCCTCACGATCGTCGAGTCATATGCCGGCCTCACGAGCACGCACCACGAGAGCGTTCGTCTCGTGTTGCACGGCTCCCGTTCCATACGCGAGCCCGCCGCGCGCTGGCGCTCATTGAGCGCGCTGGCCAGGGCCAAGCGAGGTGTGCAACGTCGGTGAGCTGGTGCCGGGCGGCGTCGGTCGGGGTTGTGGAAGTCGAAGTGGTGTGGGCCATCGGTCTACGGCCGGTAACCCAGTGGGTGGGGGCGGCGGCTCGCCTACGTGGCGCGGCGGAAAGAGCGCTTTGGCGCCGAGCACACCGCGCTTGTCGCGGAAGAGACACAGCGGTTGTCGTGTGACGGGTAGGCGTCTAAGGATTTCTACATGATTATGTACTTATCAGCCGATAATGGCATATAGCATCCTATAAGCCTGATAGCCTTTGGGCTCTGATGGACCCCGACACCAACCCGTACTCGATGGGTGCCGGCAACCCACCGCCGGCGCTGACCGGCCGCGAGACCCAGGAGCGGCAGTTCAAGACGCTGCTCGCTCGCCTGCGGGGCGGTCTGAGCGACCGCAGCATCATCGTGTCTGGCCTACGCGGGGTGGGGAAGACGGTGCTCTTGCTCGAGTTCGAGAGCATCGCCAAGGATGCCGGGTGGACCGCGCCGCGGCCGATCGAGATCAAGTCGGATACCGACTTCCGCGGCGAGCTCGCGAACGCCGCGTACCAGGCCCTGTTGGCTATCAGCGCTCGTAAGGCGCTCGGAGATCGCGTGCGATCGCTCACCGGGCTGCTGCGAGGCTTCAAGATCGGCGCGAGTACCGCCGGCAGCCTCGAGTTCTCGTTCGACCCGGACGCCGTAAGCGGCGTGACGGGCGATCTGGAGCGGGATCTGACCTCCCTCTTCGAGGAGCTCGGTGAAACGGCCCGCGAGCACGAAACAGGCGTGGTGTTCCTCATTGATGAGATGCAGTTCCTGGCGCGCGGGGAGCTGGAGGCCATCGTCGCCGCCATGCACCGCATGTCGCAGACGAAGCTCCCCGTGGCCCTGGTCGGCGCGGGTCTGCCGCAGCTCCCCGGCCTGATGGTTGACGCCAAGTCCTACGCGGAGCGCCTGTTCGCCTATCCCAAGCTGGGGGTGCTCGACGACGCAGCGGCCCGTCGAGCGCTCGTCGTGCCAGCCGAGGCGGCAGGCGTCTCTTGGGAGGATGACGCGCTCGCGCAGATCGTTGGGGAGTCCGGGTGCTACCCCGCCTTCATCCAGGCCTACGGCAAGGAGGCGTGGAACCAGGCACCGGCCTCGCCGATCCGTCTCACCGACGTGCTGGCGGCCGAACCGCTCATCCACGAACAGCTCGATGAGGAGTTCTTCCATGTGCGCTTCGAGAAGGCCACAGACCGCGAGCGGGAGTACATGGCGGCGATGGCGGACCTCGGCGAGGGCCCTTACCGCACCTCCCAGGTCGCCGAGTGCCTCGGACGCAGCCAGCCCTACACCTCCCCGCAACGCGACTCGCTCATCAAGAAGGGCCTCATCTACAGCCCCGACCGCGGCCAGGTGGACTTCACGGTGCCCAAGTTCTCGCCGTTCATGCGCCGCCGCTACCCGCTGGGGAGGACCCGACGCGCCACACGCAGGACCCACCGGTGAGCAGGGACACCGCCCCCGGGCTGGCGGTCGCTGGTTACGCCAGGTGCACGGTAGGATGTGCATCGAGCGTGCATCGCGGAGCCTCGTGGCGTGCGCTCGGCGTGTATACCGGCTGCAAAACGGCTGCGAACCCGCCGAAAACCAGGATCTAAGCCAAATTAAACCAGTCTCCCCGACTACAGGAAAAGCAAGTAGTAGAGCCAAAAACTGCGGCTAGCTCCCTCGCGAAAGAGAAGGCCCCACGGGGAACAATTTCTCGGACAACTTGCAAAGCATGGCGATTGCCTGCCACACTGACCGGCGATCAAGCCAGGGGTTGCGATGGCCCTTCTCAAATCTCTGGCTGATCTGACCCGAGTTCAGCAAACCGTGATCTGCCCCGGGTTTAGCGGAGTTGTGTTTCTGGAATCCTCCGGCGTTCAGCGAGGAGGAAGCAATGCCCAGCAGGTATCCAGTCGAGGTGCGCAAACAGGTTGTCGAGCTCGCTCGCTCCGGGACGCGGGTCGCGCAGCTCGCCGAGACGTTTGGGATGAGCGAGGCTGTGATCTATGGCTGGCTGAAGCAGGAGCGCATCGACCGCGGTGAGGCGCCTGGGCTGAGTACCGAGGGGCAGATGGAGCTCGCGGCCGCTAAGAGGCGTATCCGCCAGCTCGAGACTGAACTCGCGGTCTCCCGGAAGGTCAATGAGGTGTTCCTGGAGCAGAACCTGCCCCCAAAAGCCTCTTCCCGGTGATCGCCTCCCTGACCGGGCAGGGGTTTGACGTGCAGCGGGCCTGCTTGATGCTCGGCGTGTCGGTCTCTGGCTACTACGACTGGAAGGTACGTCCACCATCCGCCCGGACACTGAGACATGCTTGGCTTGCTGGTGAGATCGCACAGGTGCACAAGGACTCTGGCGGCACCTACGGGACGCTGCGTGTGACCGCCGAGCTGAGGTACGGCCGTGGGATCCACGTCGGCAAGGAGCAGGTGCATCTGCTGATGAGACGCCTGGGGATCTATGGGCTACCGAGGCGCCGGCTGCCGCGGGGTGCGATGGTCGGCAAGTCGAGCTCGCTGGATCTGGTGCGTCGACGCTTCACTGCTGAGGGGCCTGACCGGCTGTGGATGACAGACATCACCGAGCACCCCACCCGCGAGGGCAAGATCTACTGCTGCGCGGTCATCGACGCGTTCTCACGCATGGTCGTTGGCTGGTCGATCGACAGCCGCCAGACCGGGCTGCTAGTCACGAACGCGCTCGGCATGGCGTTGAACCGCAGAGCACCGAGAGAGGGCGGGATCATACATTCCGATCAGGGGGTGCAGTTCGCTTCCTGGGTGTTCAGCCAGAAGGTCACAGAGGCCGGCCTCGCGCCGTCCGTGGGTGCTGTCGGCGCCCCGTTCGACAATGCGATGGTCGAGGCGTTCTGGGCCCGCATGCAGGTCGAGCTGCTCAACCGCAGAAGATGGAAGACACGTGTCGAACTCGCCGCTGCGATCCATGACTACATCGAGATCTGGCACAACACCCGCAGACGCCACAGCGCTCTGAACATGCTCACACCCAGCGAATACGAGAACCAACACCAACAACAAGAGATCGCCGCCTGATTCCAGAGCACCGACTCCGAGAAAGCCGGGTCAGATCACCGACTCCACCAAAACAGGGGCAGATCAACGCTCCGCTAAACCAAGGTCAGATCAAACTGTCCGTCAAAAGGTGCCCACTCCATGCGGATAGCTCCTTGAGTGCGTCGGGGATGACGTAGTAGTAGGCCCATAGGCCCTTGCGCTCGGAGTCCACGATCCCGGCGGTGCGCAGCTTGCCTAGATGGTGGGAGAGCGTGGACTGTGAGATGTCGAACAGCGGCACCAGCTCGCAGACGCAGACCTTCCCGGCGTGCTTGCGGAGTACGTCCACGAGCTGCAGGCGGATCGGGTCGCCGAGGGCCTTGGCGACCTCGGCCATGCGCAGCGCTTCCTCGCGCTGTACGTCGGGGTAGACGACGGGCTCACAGCAGGGAGCGCCGTTGGCTCGCTTCTGCTTGGGGGCAAGCTCCAAATCGACGGGCATCGATCAACTTATATCAATAAGACTCATGTCCGTCGATGTAATACGATCCCGGCGTGGATGTCCCGCTCGCCCGCCGCCTCCTCGCCGAGCTGCTTGGCTCGGCGTTCCTGGCGGCGCTGGTGATTGGCTCGGGCATCGCGGCGCAGACCCTCTCGCCGGGAGACGTGGGCTTGGAGCTGTTCGAGAACGCCGCCGCGACCGCGATGGGGCTGGCGACGATCATCGTCATGTTCGGCCCCGTCTCGGGCGGGCACTTCAACCCCGTTGTTTCGCTCGCCGATGCGACATTTGGCGGCATCGCATGGCGGGATGCGCTCGCCTATATCCCGGCGCAGGTAGCCGGCTGTGTGCTCGGCGCGATCACCGCCAATGGCATGTTCGCGCTCGCCGCTGTCAGCATCTCAACGCACCACCGGGCCACGCCCGCGCATCTATTCTCGGAGGTGATCGCCACCGCCGGGCTGCTGTTGGTGATCTTCTCTCTCGCGCGCACCAAACGCCTGAGCGCCGCCCCGGCAGCTGTCGGCGCCTACATCGGCGCCGCCTACTTCTTCACGAGCTCAGCCAGTTTCGCCAACCCCGCGATCAGCGTCGGGCGCATGTTCTCGGACACGTTCGCCGGCATCGCGCCCTCCTCCGTGCCGACTTTCGTCCTGGCGCAGCTCCTCGGAGGCGTCTGCGCGATTCTCGCCATTCGGGTGCTCTACCCGGACGTGACACCCGGCGAGGCTGCCGAGCTAGTCGTGCCCCACCACGAGCGGGCAGTCGGGCAACCGGCGATCGGTGGCTAGATGGCGACCGCTCTGTTCGTGTGCTTGCACAACGCCGGGCGCTCACAGATGAGCCAGGCCCTGTTCGAGCGCGCAGCCGAGGGGCGGCACTCCGCGCTCTCGGCAGGCACCACTCCCGGCGAGCACGTCCATCCTGAGGTCGTCGAGGTCATGCGCGAGCTTGGCATCGACCTCGCCGATCGCCTCCCGCAAGGATTGACGGTCGAGCTTGCTCAGCAGGCCGACATAGTTGTAACGATGGGCTGCGGCGACGCCTGCCCCTATATCCCTGGCAAGCGTTACATCGCCTGGAACCTCCCCGACCCAAAGGGCCGGCCGCTTGAGGAGGTCAGAGCAACACGCGATGAGATAGCGCGTCGCGTCGATCAACTCGTTCACGAACTCGACACGCGGGTCTAACCGACCGCGAGCTTGCCGACTCGTCAATGGCGTCGACAAGCTCACCTCGGAGGTGTCGGACGACCATCAGCCCGATCATCAGGGGCAGGCGTCCATGCTGAGTCGGAGGGCGGAAACCTTTGCTCGTTGCGTTCGATCTTCTCGCGAGCGGCGTCGAGCGGATCGATATCCAAGACGTCGCAGAGGTAGGCGAGGTAGATGACCACGTCTGCGATCTCGTCTTCGAGCCGCGGGATGAAGGGGCTGACGTCCTCGTCCCCCTTGGTCCATTGCAAAACCGCCGCCAGCTCCCCGGCCTCGGATGCGACTGCCGTGGTGAGGTTCTTGGCTGTATGAAACTGCTCCCAGGAGCGAGCGTGCGCGAACTCGCGCAGCCGCTGCTTCAAATGTTCGAGCTCGGGCGACTTGCCCCTTGCATCAGTCAATGTTCCTCGCTCCATCACCAGGGGATGAGCCGTCGGGTGTCGAGGCGTTGGCTACTTGCTCGCGGTGCCATGCGAGGTAGCCTTCATTCGAAGGTCCGAAGCAGCTGAACGTTCGCCCCGCCAGGTAGGAGAGCATCTCTTCTCGCCAGATGCTCATTGTGGCTGCCTTGGTAGTTCTCATCGTGCCTGTCTCATCCACGAGGATTGCCCCGACGTCGAAGCAGTGGTGACATGCAACGCACGCAAGCACTGCCACCCCGGGGTCGAGCCGCTCGTCCTCCTCGCAGGAGCGTCGCTTCTTCAAATGCGCGACCTCGAGGTCTTCTGCGACGCACTCCCGCTCACAGAATGCACATGGTGCGACTGGCCGTCCCGCGAGCAACACTGCTCGCAGTGCGCTGGCCTCACGCCGATGCACGATCTTGCCGAGCACGTCGGTCGGACCGCTTGTCGCCAGACGGTTGGAGGGGGCGCCGATCGAGGGGCTTCCGAGCGTCGCCGGGGCGATCACCCACGGCATCGAGGCGAAGATGCCCGACATGCGAATCGCCTCTGCGAGCAGGGGGTTGATCTCGTTCATGCGCAGGGCGACGTGCTTCTCGTGTGCGTAGACGTTGATCGGGACGCGGAGGTCCCACTCATCGGGCTCGGCTTGGCTCCAGACCCTTGTGATGGAGGTGTAGGCCGGTCCCTCGACTTCGAACAGCATGTACTCCGAGAACTGCGCTCGCGTGAAATGCTTCAGTGGCGTGCGTGGACCGTAGGTGGATCCCTTCGCGTTGCGGGGCGGCTGCTCCGGGCTCTGCCAGCCGAACCCGTGCACCGCGATCCCGAGCTGCCCAGGCTGGATCCGCGCGAATGCCGGCATGTGGCTCATCTTGCTCGCGGTGCTGCTCTTCGAGCCCCAGATCCCGCGTTTGACGCAGATCGGAAAGTCTTGCGCCCAGTGTGTGCCGACCGCAGAGCACGCGACGGTCAGTGCCTGGTCGGCGAGGGCCTCTGCTACCGCTGTGTCAGCCATCTGATCTCCTTCATGGTCGAAATGGGAGATGGGACGAGGGCCAACAGGCTCCGATCATCCCGCCGAAGAAGGTATCGGCGCCCTCGGACGACAATCAGACAGCGCTAGGCGTTCGCCCGTCGCTCTCTCGGCCCGCTCACTTCACGATCGTGAGCTCGAGGCTGATCGGCTTCGAGCTCGTTCCGTCCGCGCCCCTCACCATGATCGTGACGGTGTAGCCGCCTGGCTTCAGCTCGCCGTCGCCGGAGAGCTTGCCGGTGAACTTGACGGAGTTCTCGCCGGCCTTGCCGGCGAGCGTGACCGCTCCAAGCGTAAGCGTGCAGAGGGGGACTTTCTGCGGTTCTTGGCGCTCGGCGCCACGCACTTCCCTGACACCTTGCGAATGGTTTCTCACCCCGAGATCCCCACGCGCTTGCTGAAGGGGCCGTCGAACACCCCGCTCGAGTTGAGCACGGCGTGGATCGCCTGCCAATCCTGGTAGCGGGGATACATCGCTTCCACCAAACCGTGGCTGCCGGTGAGCGTGTTCACCTGGCCCCAGTGTGGTCGGCCGCCGAGCGCCTGGAGTGCGGTTTCGTGGGCGGCCTGCAGCTCCATGCCGCCCACGGTGTGGGTGGCCATGATCAGCTCGATCATCATCGTGTCCTGGCCCTGCATCATCGACAGGTAGGCGTCGCTGGCCTTCACGAAGCGCAGCGAGATCGGGGCGCTGTGGTAGATGCCGCCGAGGCGCCGGCGCTGGGCGGCGACCTCGACGATCCGCTCGACCGCGGCGAGGTGAAACTGGCGCTCGTCGACCGGGACGCCGATCTCGCACGAGTAGGCGGGCAGGTAGTTGGCCGCGCCGATGTTGAACACCCGGTGGCTGATGTTGACGTAGTCGTCGTTGACCAGCGCTTTGAGCGACTGTTTGAGCAGGAACGGGGAGATCTGCGGGCGCAGGCCGACGGCGAGGTTGATCAGCAGCGGGGTGAGTGGAAAGCGCGCGACCAGTTCCATCAGCAGGCTGCGGCTGCGGCGGTGGTCGTGACGGTATTCGGAGGGAGGGATCGGGTTGCGCGTGGTGACGAGGCATTCGATCTCCCCATCCCCGTTGGGGTAGGGGCTGAAGATCAGCTCGTAGTGGGCGTTCTGCGCGAGCACCTCACCGCGTGCGAGCTCCTCGCGCACCTGTGACCAGGTGCTCATCGCGCGCACCTCGCGCAGGTAGAACAGTGGCCCCACCTCCAGGATCAAGGAGTGGATCACTCCCATGCAGCCCACGCCCACCACGGCGGCGTTGAACCAGCGGTCATCCTGGTGGATTTGATGGTCGGGGTAGCGCGCCCGGTAGGCGTCGGGGTCGCTTGGCCCGTCGTTCGGCTCGATCCGGTGGACGGTGCCGCCGGCGGCGACGATGTCGAGCGAGCGGACGAAGTCTGACAGTGGCCCGAAGTCGATCCCCGATCCGTGGGTCGAGGTCGAGATCACCCCCGCGACGGTTTGGCCGTCGAAGCCACCCATGTTCGGCAGCGCGAGCTTGCGTCCCTGCAGGTAGGCGTTGAGCTGGGCGATCGTCATCCCGGCTTGCACTCGCACGAGCGCGCGGCCGCCGGCATCGTGCGCGTCAGGCTGGTGGGCTCCGGCGTCGGCCGTGTCGCTGTGGTGGGCTCCGGCGTCGGGTGTGTCCGCCGGGTCGGCGTCCGTGTCACGTGTGCCCGCGTGCGTTCCCGCAACCCCGGGGTGCAGCAGATCCGGCTCCAGCTCGAGCGGCCGGTTCATTCCGGTGGGGTGGATGAGAATGCCGTCGGTCAGCGCAACGTCCGACCAGGAGTGACCCGATCCGACGGCGCGCACCGCGCAGCCGTCGCGTTCGGCTTCGCGGATGATCGCGCAGAGCTCCTCGAGCGTCGTCGGAGTCACCTGGCGCAGCGGGTCGATGCCCTCGTTGCCGGTGTCGTTGCGCCAGCGCTTGCGCAGGGTGACACGCTCGCGCAGCCCCATCGCTCAGGCGTCCAGCTCGCCGATCAGCCGCTCGATGCCCCGCTCGGCGAGCGCGGCGATCGTCTTTGACGGATTCACTCCCAACGCGCTCGGCACGATCGATCCGTCGAGCACGTGCAGCCCCTCGTAGCCGTACACCTTCCCCGCGTCGTCGACGACGCCCAAGGAGGGATCGTCGGCCATCGGGCAGCCCCCCAGTGGGTGCACGGTGATGTAACCGCTGAGCGGCCAGGTGTCGAGCGCAAAGAACGGCTCGGCGCCGACGCCGCGGGCCAACTCGTACGAAACCTGCTTCATCGCCGCGAACAGGGTTTCGCTGCCGCGTCGGCTCCAGCGGATGTCGAAGCATTTCAGCAGCGGCGTCAGGCGCATCTGACCGTCGGCGGCGTCGCGGCCGATCATCAGGAACACGAGCGAATCGTCGATCGGCCGCTCTGGAGGAAGCGGGCGCAGGTGACGGTGGGTGATGTGCTGGTCGCTGAAGCCCAGGCGTGCTGCCAGTCGCTTGGCGCGCAGCAGCAGCGTGCGCCAGCCGTGGATCCGGTCCACGACGCGCACGATCTCGAGCAGTCCGCCGAAGCTCGAGGGCAGCCCGCCGTCGGCCAGCAGGAAGCCGTGCTCCGCGGTGTAGTCGAGCACGCTCGTCATCGACGGGCCGAAGTCGGTGCGCGGGTTGCCGACCTCGCTCGCGCGCGGGTCGAACGCCGCGCCCAGCGCGTCGCCGTTGCCCGAGAAACGGCTCCCCAGGGTGGGGGCGAGGTGGGGGAGACGCGCGCGGTTCTTCAACAGCAGCCGCGTGGACCCGAGCGTCCCGGCAGCGAGCACGACTGTCGGTGCCTGCACCGTCCCGCTCTTCCGTGCTTCCAGGTCGCGGAAGCCGATGTTCCACATCGCGCCGGCGCGTCCGGGCGGCTCCAAGCGCTGCACTTCGTGGAGTGGATACACCTGCGCGCCCCGCTGCTCGGCGCGGGCCACGTAGGTGATATCGATCGTGTTCTTGGCGTGGATCGGACAGCCGCTGTCACAGCGGCCCAGGTTTTCACATGGCCTCTGGTGAACGCCGCTGAACGGGTGCTCGCGCTCCCCTTCGAAGTTGACCGCCAGCGGCAGGCGCTCAACTTGCTTGCCGACGCGCTCCCCGGCGTCGTCGAACGCGTTTATCTTGGGCAGCCCCGGAGGCGTCTGCATCGGCAGCAGCGCTTCCTCGGTGCGGTCGTAATAGGGGTCGAGCGCATCGCGATCGATCGCCTCCGGCCAGCCCCTGTCGAACACGTCCGCCGGGGTGCGCAGCTGCACGTTGGCGTACACGAGCGAGCCCCCGCCGACGCCCGCGGCGGTCAGCACCGAGAGGTCGCGCATCAGCCTCAAGTCGAACAGCCCGTGCGGGTTGAGCGTCGGATGCCATAGCGCCGCGGGCGCCTGCGCGGGCGTGGCCGGGAAGTCCGCCGGCGCGAAGCGTCGCCCCCGCTCGAGCACCGCTACGCGGAGCCCGGCTTCGGCCAGCCGGCAGGCCGCGACTCCGCCGCCAAAGCCCGATCCGACCACGATTGCGTCGTAGGTCGCATCCATGCGCGCGACCCTACCTTCCAAAGGTTTGCAAAGAAAGGAGGACCGGATGTTCGAGGAGATCGAGGAGCGCTTTCGCGAGGTGCTCGCGTGGCTACGGCATCGCGACGCGCCCGCCGGCGGGCCAGCTGCCGATGTGCCCGTCGGTGGGCCTGCGGCCGGCGCGCCCGCGGCGGGGCGGGTCATCCGCGATGTGATGGACCCCGCTTTCCTCAAGCGCCAGCTCGACGGCATCCAGGCTGCCGGCGCGCAAAGCCCAGGTGGCAACAAGCTCCCGCAGGCTGCCTACGAGGAGGCGTATGAAGAGCTCGAGGAAGCCAAAGCGGGCGATCAGGCGACGCCGTTCATGCCGCGCACCGCCACCAACAGCAACCTGCAGTCGGTACTCACGACCTGTATCGAGTCGAGGTTGGAGAACCTGCTGAAAGCGCTCCCGGAGGGACTCGACAGGCTGGCGCACGCGATCATCGGCGACATCGAGATCTTCCGCAAGTTCGGTCCCTGCGACCCGCTGTGGATGGAGACGAAGCTCGCCGAAGAGCTCGCCAAGATCGATGGCCGACCCGACTTCCCGGACGTCCCCGCCGGCCCGGTGGCGCTCGCCCCCAACGCGCGGGTGATCCTGGTCGGGGATTGGGCCACCGGTCTGCCCGGCGCGGTCGCGGTCGCCACGCAGATACGCCGGCGACTCGACGAAGGACGGGGCCGCGAGCAGCACCTGATTCACCTCGGTGACACCTATTACTCCGGCTGGCAGGAGGAGTATGAAACGCGCTTTCTGCGCTACTGGCCTGTGGACCGCAAGGAGCAGGACGTGCTGTGCTGGTCGCTCAACGGCAACCACGACATGTACTCGGGCGGCCACGGCTACTTCGGCTATCTGCTGCACGATCCGCGTTTCCGCGGGCACTGGCTCGGCGGGCATCCCGAGCAGACGCCCTCGAGTCACTTCAGCCTGGAGAACGACGATTGGCAGATTCTTGGGCTCGACAGCGCCTACGTCGACCACGGCCTCGCCGGTTCGCAGGCCGAGTGGGTGGCGAGCAAGCTTGGTGGCGCGCGCAAAACGATGCTACTCACCCACCACCAGCCGTTCAGCGCCTACGAACAGGTCACGCAGAAGATGACCAAGCAGATCGAGCCACTGTTCAGCGACGCCAAGCGGCTGGACGCGTGGTTCTGGGGCCACGAGCACCGTTGCACCGCGTACGGCCCCGATCCGGAACACCCTGGTGGCCCAGTGCCGTGGCTGCGCTTCGGCTCATGTGTGGGCAACGGCGGCGTGCCGCAGATCCTTCCCGACCCTCCGCTCACGGGCGACGCGCGAGACGTCGAAGGCTATGCGCCGCTGAGCTGGGCCTACGACGGGGAGGAGCCGGCCGACGGCAACCAGTGGCTGCGCTTCGGCTTCGCGGTTCTCGACTTCGACGGTCCGCAGGTCGAAGTGGAATACGTCGACGAGCACGGCAACCAGGTCCACCAGCTCGTGCTCGCCTGAGAAAACTGGCGCGTAGATGCGCTCGCTATCTTGTGGCGCTCGCCGATGGACTTCGCCCTGAACGACGAGCAGCGCGCCTTTCGCGAGGCCGTCGCCGCCTTCGCCCACGACCGGCTGGCCGGCGACTACGCCGGCGCCGACCGGCGCGGGGCGTTCCGCGAGGGGCTCGTGCGCGAGATGACGGAGCTGGGCCTGGTGGGGCTGCGCATCCCGCAGGAGCACGGCGGCCAGGGCGCCGATGCGCTCAGCGCCGGGATCGCCGTCGAGGAGGTGGCGCGCGCCGATCTGAATGCCTCCTACCTCGTCTTCCTGCCCGCGCTGGTGGCGGAGGTGCTGGTGGGCGCGGCCGACGAGCGTCAGCGAGAGCGCTGGCTGCCGGCGATCGCGGCGGGCGAAACGCTCCCGTGCTTCTGCCTGACCGAGCCCGAGCACGGCTCCGACGCGGCGCACCTCGGGTTGCGCGCCGAGCGCGACAGCACGGGCTGGCGGCTCACGGGCGAGAAGACCTCGATCTCACTCGGGATGAGCGCGCACACGGCGCTCGTGTTCGCGCGCACCGGCGGCGACGGCGCGCGCGGCATCAGCGCGTTCTACGTGGAGCTCGACGATCGCCACGTCCAGCGCTCGCCCTTTGAGGATCTCGGCGAGCGGGCGATCGGCCGGGCCTCACTGGCGTTCGACGGCCACCCGGTCGGCGAGGAGAGCCTGGTGGGCCGCGAAGGCGAGGGGTTCGTGCGCTGCATGCAGGGCTTCGACTACTCGCGCGCGCTGATTGCGCTGATGTGCCTGGCCTGCGCTCAGCAGTCCCTCGACGAGGCGATCGCCTACACGCGCGAACGGCGCGCCTTCGGCCAGCCGATCTCCCGCCAGCAGGCCGTCGCCTTCCCGCTGGTCGAACTAGCGGCCCAGCTGCGCGGCGCGCGGTTGCTCTCCTACGAGGCGCTGTGGCGCAAGGACCAGGGGCTGCCCCATACGCTGGAGGCCAACATGGTGAAGTGGTGGGGTCCGCGGCTGGCGGCCGAGGTTTGCCACCAGGCGCTGCTGGCCTTCGGGCACGCCGCCTACAGCGAGGAGCTGCCCCAGGCCCAGCGCTTGCGTGACGTGATCGGCCTGGAGATCGGCGACGGCACCGCCCAGATCGCCAAGCTCGTGGCCGCGCGCCACCTCTTTGGGCGCGAGTTCGCGCCGTAAGAGGGGCCCGACGGTTCGTGCGGCGCGTGCGTTGCGCTACCCGCGTGCCACCCGCGCATCGTCTACCGTGCCCTGGGGATGAGGGCGGCGCGACACAGATCGGCACGCTGAGGTGCGCAGCCGCACGACGATCCTGATCCTCGGCACGGCGCAGTTCGTGATGGTGCTCGACAGCACCGTCATGAACGTCTCGATCTCCCAGGTCGTGGCCGATCTGCACACAACCGTAACGGGGGTGCAGCTGGCGATCACCGCCTACACGCTGGTGATGGCGGCCTTCATGCTGACCGGCGCGAAGCTCGGGGACATCTGGGGGCGCCGGCGGGCCTTCTCGATCGGTCTTGCGATCTACGGGGTGGGGTCGCTGACGACCGCGCTCAGCCCCAACCTCGGCGTCCTGTTGATCGGCTGGTCGGGGATCGAGGGGCTCGGCGCGGTGTTGGTGATCCCCGCGATCGCCTCGCTCACCGCGGCCAACTACAGCGGCCGCGAACGGGCGCTCGCGTACGGGCTGCTCGGTGGGATCGCCGGCGCCGGCGCGGCCGCCGGGCCGCTGATCGGGGGCTTCATCACCACCGAGTTCAGCTGGCGGGTGGTGTTCGCCGCGGAGACCGTGATCGTGCTCGTGCTGCTCACGTTGGTGCGCCGGATCGGTGACCGGCCGACCGGCGAGCGGGTCAAGCTCGACCTCGTCGGGGCGGCGCTGTCGGCGCTTGGCCTCGGTCTCACGGTTTTCTCGATCCTCAAGATCTCCACGTGGGGCCTGTTCAAACCGATCGGGGCGCTCACGATCGGCGGCACGGAGATCACCCCGTTCGGCTTCTCGGTCGTTCCCTTCCTGATCCTCGCCGGCCTCGTGATCCTCGGCCTCTTCGCCCGCTGGGAGCAGCGCGTGGCGGCCGCCGGGCGCACGCCGCTGCTGGCGCCCGACCTGCTGCGCATCCCGCAGCTGCGCGCGGGCCTCTCGACGCTCGTCTCGCAGTACCTGATTCTCGCCGGCACCTTCTTCGTGCTGCCGCTCTACCTGCAGCTGGTGCTCGGCTACAACGCGCTGGAAACCGGGGTGAAGATCCTGCCGATCTCCGTGACGATGATGCTCGCTGCGGTGCTTGGCCCGCGCCTGGCAACCCGCACCTCACCGCGCAAAGTCGTGCAGATCGGGCTCGGCTTCCTGTTCGTCTCGATCGGCTGCCTGATGGCTAGCATCACCCCGTCGCTCTCCTCCGTCGCGTTCGCGCTCTCGCTGGCTGGCTTCGGCGTCGGGATCGGCCTGGCGTTCTCCCAGCTCGGCAACGTCGTGATGTCATCCGTCGGAGAATCGCGCTCCAGCGAGGCCGGCGGTGTGCAGGGCGCCGCGCAGAACCTCGGCCAGTCGCTCGGCACGGCGCTGATCGGCGCCGTGCTGCTCACCGGTTTGACCACCGGCTTCCACCAGCGCGTGCTCGCTGACCCCGCGATCCCCTCGCAGGTGCAACAGCAGGTGGTGCACGGCACCGAGAATGGTCTGCCGATGGTCTCCAAAGCACAGTTCAAGGCCGAGGTCGAGCAGGCCGGGCTGGCGCCCGAGCAGGCCGCCAAGCTGGTCGGCTTCTACAACGACGCCCAGATCGAAGCGCTCAAGCGCTCGCTGCTCGTGGCCTGCGCGTTCGCGCTCGTGGGGCTGTGGTTCGCTCGCTCCCTGCCCGGCGAGGCGCTTGCCACAACGGAGGACCAGCCGGTGGCCTCGACATCTCGCCCGCAACCGGCGGTGTAGGGTGCGCCGAACGCCCTACCACCCTTGGCGGGCGAGGCCGGATCACCTTCGCGGCGGGGAGGCTGCAAGCGGATGACGAGCGCAGGCCCCACCGGAGCGAACCCGTCCCCGGAGGCGGGAGGCCCTGCCGCGACCGGAGCCCCTGCCGCGTCCGGTGGCGGTGGGGTCGCCGGTGGCGCGGTCGCGACGCGACGGCACCCGCCGGGGTTCTGGCGCGCGCGGACGCTGGTGATAGTGGCCAGCATCCTGATCGTCTTCTCGATCATGGCGACCTGGATCCGCGCGCAGATCATCGACACCGAAGGCTGGACGCAAACCAGCGTGCGGCTGCTGCAGAACGAAAAGGTCCGCGGGGTCGTCGCCAGCGATCTCTCCGAACGCCTGCTCACCGTCGTGGACGTCCAGAACCTGGCCGCCGAAAAGCTGCCGAAGGTGCTGCGCCCGCTGGCGCCGGCGCTCTCCACCGCCGCGGCGCAGGTCGTGCCCCAGGCGATCGAAAAGGCGCTCGAAGTCCCCGCGATCCAGGAACTGTGGGGACGCGCCAACCACATCACGCACGAACAGGTGACGAGGATCCTCAACGGGGGCAGCGGCGCGCTCTCGACGTCGGGGGGCGTGGTGAGCATCAACCTCGAACTGCTGGTCGACCGGATCGGCGAACGGCTGGGGGTAGGCAGCGACGTCGGCTCGAAACTTCCCGCCAACCGGCGCAAGCTCGTGCTGCTGCGCTCCTCTCAGCTGAAGCTCGCCCAGGACGGCGTCAAAGCGATGAAAGGCCTTTCCTTCATCCTGCCGCTGTTGGTGATCTTGATGTACATCGGCGCGCTCGCGCTTGGCGCCGGCTACCGCCGGCGGGTGCTGCTGGAGATCGGCGTGGGGATCATCGCCGCTGCGCTCATCTCGCTCGTCCTGCGCCGCTGGATCGAGTCCTACGTCGTCAGCAGCCTCGTGCACAACGAAGGCTTGCGCCCGGCGATGCGCGAAGTCATGGAGATCTTCACCGCCGGCTGGCGCAGCCGCGCGCTGTGGCTTTTGATCACCGGTGTCGTGGTGATCTTCGCCGGCTGGCTGGCCGGCCCGATGCGCTGGGCCAGGCGCCTGCGCGACCTGATCGCCGAGCCGCTCGAGCACCACCCGGGGTGGTTCGCCACGGGGGCGGCCGCAATCGTGCTGTTGATCGCCACGCTCGGCCCGACACGCACCCCCGGTCAGGCGCTGCCGCTGCTGATCGAGCTCGTGCTGGTCGTCGTCGGCGTGCTTGCGCTGCGCCGTCAGATCGAGCAGGAGCGGGGGAGGCGGCCGGTCCGCCTACTTGAGACCGCTCAGCATTCGACCGGCGCGAACGCCGTCTTGTAACTCGCGGCGAGCTTTTCGCCAGCGGTCACCACGCTTGTCAGCGCCTGCGGGAGCGTGAGGCTGGTCAGTTCGTGCGAGATGCTGCTCACTTCCGCGGACAGCTGGGCATTGGCTTTTTCGGCCGCTGCCCGTCGCGAGCTGCTCAACTGGTCCTGGGCCCCTTTGACCTTCTGCAGCCCCGCTTCGATCCCTTTGATGTCGTTCTGCACCGTGCTCGCGCTGGCGGTTGTGAGGCTCATGCTCTTCAGGCTGTCCACGCTCGTGCCGATTTCCTGCTTGCCTTCGCACACGGTCTTTTCGGCCTTCGCCTGTGCCGATTCGCCGCATCCCGTTGCGAATGCGAGCGGCAGCAGCAGGCCGAGAAGGGCGACGCGGTAGCGCACGCCGTCACGCTATGCGGGCGGCGGGTGAGTGACCCTCACTCCGCCCGGGTGAAAGGGGCGGTTCGCTCTCCGGGGGTGAGGACCGCTCACCCCGCGCGGCGTGAGGATCGGGCGGTCCGTTCCCACCCATCTCCCATCCGGAGGCCGCCCGCGGATGACCAACGACCTCGCGCGCTGGCAGTTCGCGACCACGAGCATCTACCACTTCCTGTTCGTTCCCGTGACGATCGGGCTGGCGTTTCTCGTCGCGATCTTGCAGACGGCGTGGCACCGGGGCGGCAACGACGACTACCGGCGCCTGACGCGCTTCTTCGGCACGCTGCTGTTGATCAACGTCGCGGTGGGGGTCGTCACCGGCCTCGTGCAGGAGTTCGAGTTCGGGATGAACTGGTCGACCTACTCGCGCTATGTCGGCGACGTGTTCGGCGGGCCGCTGGCGATGGAGGGGCTGGCAGCGTTCTTCCTGGAGTCCACGTTCCTCGGGCTGTGGCTGTTCGGCTGGGGGCGGCTGCCCAAGCGCATCCATCTGGCGTGCATCTGGCTGGTGGCGGGCGGGGCGATGCTCTCGGCGATGTTCATCATGGTCGCCAACTCGTGGATGCAGCACCCGGTCGGCTACACGATGAACAGCCATGGTGAACCGCAGCTGAACAACGTCGGCGCGTTGTTTACCAACCCGACGTTCCTGTGGGGGTACGTGCACGTGATCCTCGCGTCGCTGATCACCGGTGCGCTCGTGATGCTTGCCGTGGCGGCCTGGCACCTGCGCAGGCAGCGCGA
The DNA here is from genome assembly GCA_963764915.1 of uncultured Solirubrobacterales bacterium. GTDB lineage: Bacteria > Actinomycetota > Thermoleophilia > Solirubrobacterales > Solirubrobacteraceae > Palsa-744. Next base: position 55,233 of record CAVXUO010000004.1, read on the forward strand.
GGTCGCCGCCTTCCACAAAGCGGCGCAGATCTCGGTGGCGGTGCTGCTGCCCTCGATCCTGGTGACGATGTTCGTGGGCAGCGAGCTGGGCGTGGTCGAGACCAAGTACCAGCCGATGAAGATCGCCGCCGCGGAGGCGCAGTGGGAAAACTGCAAACCGTGCTCGTTCTCGCTGTTTCAGATCGGCGGCGGCAACAACGACAAGACGCCCTCGCAGATCATCGAAGTGCCCTACCTGCTGTCGCTGCTGGCGACCAACTCCTTCAGCGGTGGCGTGACCGGCCTCAACCAACTGCAGCACGAATACGAACAGAAATACGGGCCCGGCAACTACGTGCCCGACGTGTTCATTCAGTACTGGTCGATGCGGGTGATGGCCTATCTGGCGTCGTTGATCGTGCTGCTGGCGCTGTGGGGCGGATGGCTGCTGCATCGCGGGCGCTTCGATCGTTCGAAGTGGTTCCTGCGGCTGTCGATCTGGGCGGTGGTCACGCCCTTCCTGATGAACACCGCCGGCTGGCTGCTCACCGAGAGCGGGCGCCAGCCGTGGATCGTGCAGGGCCTGATGAAGACCGCCAACGCCAACTCGCCCTCGGTGAGCGCCACCGACATCTGGATCAGCCTGACAGCGTTCGTGCTGGTCTACATCGCGCTTGGGGCCGTCGAGGTCGTGCTGATGACGCGCTACGCGCGCAAAGGCCTCGAGCCCGAGGGCGCCGGCGATGGCGAGTCGGACTCGACGCCCAGCGGTCCGACGGCGGGTGCGACCGTCGGGGACAGTGTGGGCGGGACCTCGATTCCGGCGCTGACCTATTGAGGAGGGGTGGATATGTCATCCAATGCACCCTGCCACTTCACAAAATGAAGTATATGGGGCTGAAAAAATACACATACAACACCGATGCCGATGCCGCTGGGATTGAGGCAGTATGCACCTGCACACGCTCTGGTTTGTGATCCTCGCGATCCTGTGGGTGGGGTTCTTCGTGCTGGAGGGCTTCGACTTCGGCGTCGGCGCGCTGCACGCGCTCGTCGGCCGCACCGACCCCGAGCGGCGCGTGGCGATCAACACGATCGGCCCCTGGTGGGACGGCAACGAGGTGTGGCTGGTGGTGGCCGGCGCGGGTACGTTCGCGGCCTTCCCGGCGTGGTACGCGACGATGTTCTCCGCCCTCTACCTGGCGCTGCTGCTGGTGCTGCTCGCGCTGATGGCGCGCGGGGTGGCGTTCGAGTTCCGGGGCAAGAGCGAGGATCCCCGCTGGCGAGCGACGTGGACTTGGGGCATGACGCTCGGCAGCCTCTTGATTCCGTTGCTGATCGGCGTCGGCCTCGGCGACCTGTTGAACGGTCTGCCGATCGACTCCCACCACGACTTCACCGGCAACTTCTTCGACCTGCTCACCCCCTACGGACTGTGGACGGGCGTGACGTTGCTGGGGCTGTGCCTGCTGCACGGCGCCACGTTCCTGAAGCTGCGCACCACGGGCGAGCTGCGCGAGCGCGCGGCCGCCGCGGCGCGGCCGCTGGGCTGGGTGGCGATCGCGTTGGTGGTGGGCTTCGTGGCCTGGACGCTCTCCGTCGCCGACCACACCCAGGTCCCCGGGCCGGTGCAGGTGCTGGCGGTGATCGCGGTCGTGTTCGCCGCCCGGCTGGCCAGCAGTGACCACGACGGCTGGGCCTTCACCTCCTCCGCGGTGGCGATCGCCGCGACGGTCGGCTCGATCTTCATCGACCTGTATCCGCGCGTGATGGTGTCGAGCACCAACGCCGCTTACAACCTGACCGTGAACAACGCGGCTTCCGGCCACTATGCGCTGGTGGTGATGTCGATCGTGACGGTGCTCTTCCTGCCGCTGGTGCTGCTCTACCAGGGCTGGTCGTTCTACATCTTTCGCGCCCGGGTCAAGGCACCCGCGGCGCCGGCCGCGCGTGTGCCGGGCAGTCCTGCTGCGCCGACGGTCTGAAGAGGGGCGTGAGCGGTGCCGCGCCTCAAGAAGCTTTCGGCAGCTCCCCCTCTTTCGACAGTTCCCCCTCGATCACCTGATTCTGAAGTTTCCCCAGCCGCGAGGTGGCCCAGTCGATCAGCACCTTCACGCGCTGCCCGGGGACGCCGCCCAGGTAGTACATGTGCACGGTGAGGTACGTGAAGAAAGCAGGCCGACCTGAGAGCTCGAGGCCGCGGATCGCGCACACCGCCCGCCCGCGCCCGACCACCGCGAGCGCGCCCTTGTCGAAGTAGCGAAACGGCGTCGAGGCGCTCGACTCGCCGGCGCGGATCGCCTTGGCGACGTGGCGGGCCTGTTGGATCGCGACCGTCGCGAGCCCGGGCAGCGGCTTGCCGTCGGGCGCGGCCAGCGAGGTGGCATCGCCGATCATCGAGATCTCGCGGTGCCCGGGCACGGTCAGGTCGGGTTCGATCTGCACGCGCCCTGCGCGGTCGGCGCTCGCCCCGGTCGCGGCGGCGAGCGTGGCGGCGAACGGCACGGCCTGCACGCCGGCGGCCCATATCACCGTGCGCGCGGCGATTCGCTCCTGCGTCGCCTCCTCGCCCTCGGGGACCTGGTGTTGCGCGCCGCCCTCAGGTGCCCCTCCACGCTTGGGCGCGCCCATGACCTCGACGCTCACACCGCGTTCGTCGATCGCTGTGACGCGGGTGCGCTCGCGGACGGTGACCCCGATCGAGGCGAGCTGCTTGGCGGCCTTGCGCGAGAGGCGCTCGCTGAACGCCGAGACCACGCGCTCGCCGGCGTCGAGCAGGATCACACGGGTGTCACGGGGTTGGATCCGCGCGTAGTCGCGGCTCATCGTGTCTTTGGAGATGATCGCCAGCTCTCCGGCGACCTCCACGCCGGTCGGCCCGCCGCCGATCACGACGAACGTCATCAACTCGCGGCGCTCGGCCGCGTCGTCGGTGCGCTCCGCGCGCTCGAACGCGCCGTAGATGCGGTTGCGCAGCTCGATCGCGTCGGCGAGCGTCTTCAGGCCGCATGTGACCTCCTGCCAAGCCTCGTTGCCGAAGTAGGAGGTGTGCGCGCCACAGGCGACGATCAGGCTGTCGTAATCCAGGCGCTCGCCGCCGTCGAGCTCGAGCTGGCGGCGCTCGACGTCGAGGCCGGTGGCGGTGGCCATCAGCACGGTCATGTTGGGGTGGCCGCGCAGCGCCGCGCGGATCGGCGAGGCGATCTCACCCGTGGAGAGGCCCCCGCACGCCACCTGGTAGAGCAGCGGCTGGAAGAGGTGGTGGTGGACGCGATCCACCACTGTCACCTCGACATCGGCGCCGCGCAACTCGCGCGCCGCAGCGAGCCCGCCGAAGCCGCCGCCGACGATCACCACGCGGCGGCGGCCGGCGCGCGGCGAATCGCCGCTCACTCCGGCCGCGCTCGGCGCGGCTACGCCAGCCTTGTGCGCCGAGGGCAACGGGCGCGCGCTCTCGCCTTCACCGGCCATTGGCCCCGAGGCGCTCCAGCAGGTGGTCGCCAACGCGCACGGCGTTGGCCATCGCAGTCAGCGCGGGGTTGACGGCGGAGATGGACGGGAAGAAGCTGGTGTCGACGACGTAGAGGTTGTCGAGCTCGTGTGCGCGACAGTCGGTGTCGAGCGCCGAGGTGGCGGGATCCGAGCCGAAGCGGCAGGTGCCGGCCTGGTGGGCTACGCCGGCGACGGGGATCTTGTTCTCGAGGTAAGCCCACCTGGGGATCAGGTGGTGCTGGTGCATGCCGAGGTGTCCGAGCAGGGAGCGCAGCTCCTCGAGCAGCCGATCGCGGGCGCTGTCGTTGGAGGAGGCGTAGGCGAGCGTCAACTTGCCGGCGCGATCGACGGTGACGCGGTTCTCAGCCTGGGGGATGTCCTCGGTGGAGAGCCAGAAGTCGACGGCGTGCTCGGCGACCTCCTCGAGGGAGAGCCCAAAAGGGGCGAGTTTGGTGATCAGGGGCTTCTCGCCGCGGTACATGTCGGGCACCGACTTGCCGACCATCTGGATGTTGCCCATCGGGTACTCCCAGGCGTCGGAGGCGAAGTAGTAATCGTTGACCCCGAGTGTCTTCTGGAAGCGGGTGGGGTTGGGCTCTTTGGAGATCGCCAGCACGGCTTGGCTGTTGTGGAACATGTAGTTGCGCCCAACCTGGTCGGAGCCGTTGGCGAGGCCGGCAGGGTGCTTGTCGGTGGCGGAGCTCAACAGCAGCTTGGCGGTGTTGGCGGCGCCGCAGGAGACGACGACGATGTCAGCGGCGTAGGTTTCTCGCGTGCCGCTGCCCGCTCCACTCTGGTTGTCCTTCCCGCCCCGGCTCCCGTCTCCATCGCGCTCCACGACTACTTCCGTGACGGCGCTCCCCGAGGGGTTGGTGCGCAGCGTCACGGCGGTGGCCCCGGTCAGCAGCGTCACGTTGGGATGCTCGAGCGCTGGCCGCACCCCCAGTACCTCGGCGTCGGACTTGGCGTGCACGAGACAGGGGAAGCCATCGCAGGTAGAGCAGCGCACACAGGCGCTGTTGGGCATGTTGTCCTCGCGCAGCATCACCCCGCAGGGGGCGTGGAAGGGGTGCAGGCCGGCGGCGGCGAAGTCCTCGGCGAGCTGCGCGATGCGCGGCTCGTGCGAGACGGCGGGGTGGGGGTAGGGCGCGCTGGCGGGCGGTTCGGTGGGGTCCTCGCCACGCACGCCGTGCACTTCGTAGAGCTGCTCGGCCTTCGTGTAGTAGGGCTCCATCTCCTCGTAGGTGATTGGCCAGGCGGGGGAGATGCCGCCGTGGTGGCGCAGCTCGCCGAAGTCCTCTTTGCGCATCCTGTACAGCGCGGCGCCGTACAGCTTGGTCGCGCCCCCGACGTAGTAGTGGACCTGCGGCTGGAAGGGCTTGCCCTCGCCGTCGTACCAGGTGTCGGGGGAGACGTAGCGATTGTCTACGAACACGTCGGCGGCCGACCAGCACTGGGGCTCGCGGGGCAGCCAGTCGCCGCGCTCGAGCAACAGGATGCGCTTGCCTGACGGAGCGAGGTGGCGCGCGAGCGTGCCTCCGCCGGCGCCGCTGCCGATGATGATGACGTCGTAGGAGTCCATCACGAGGTCTCGCGGCTAGATCCCTGCAGCGACCATTCCGCGGGCGAAGGACTGGAGGGAGGTCGTGGTGGAGTCCATCACGAGAGCTCCGCGAGACGCTCGGCGAGGATGATGCGCGAGGCGGCCTCGATCAGGGCGAGGTGGGAGAAGGCTTGGGGAAAATTGCCGAGGTGCCGCCCGGTGGAGGTGTCGAACTCCTCCGCGTACAGCCCGAGCGGGGAGGCGACGCGCAGCAGCCGTTCCATCAGGTCGCGGGCTCGCTGCTCTTCGCCGACGATCGCGAGCGCCGACACCAGCCAGAAGGAGCAGATCAAGAAGGATCCCTCCTTGCCCGACATGCCGTCGTCGGTCTCACCGGTGCGGTAGCGCAGCACGAAGCCGTCCTCGGTGAGGTCGTCGGCGATCGCGAGCACGGAGGCCTTCAGGCGCTCGTCGCCGGGGGGGAGGAAGCCGAAGATCGCGGCGAGCAGCGTGGAGGCATCCAGCGCGTCAGTGTCGTAGTGCTGGCGCAGGACGCCGTCCTTGGTGAGCCCGTGGGCGAGGATGTCGGCGCGGATCTCCTCGGCGGTGGCGCCCCACGACCCCTGGCGCTTGGCGTCGCCGCGCATCGCGGCGAGCTTGGCGGCGCGGTCCATCGCGACCCAGCACATCAGCTTCGAGGAGACGTACTGCTGGGGCGCGCCGCGGGCCTCCCAGATGCCCTGATCGGGTTCGCCCCACACACGCGTGGCGCACTCGGCCTGGGCCTCGACGATCGGCCACAGCCGCCGGGGCAGGCGTTGGGAGCGACGGCTGTGCAGGAAGATCGAATCGAGGGCGGCCCCAAAGACGTCGTTCTGGCGCTGGTCGAAGGCGCCGTTGCCGACCCGCACGGGACTGGCGCCGGCGTAGCCGGAGAGATCGTCGCGGGTGGACTCCGTCAAATCGCGCCGCCCGTCGATCCCGTACATGATCTGCAGCGCCCCGTCCTCGTTGCACTCCAAGTCGGCGACGAACTGCATGAACTCCTGGGCCTCCCAGTCGAGATTGAGGTAGTGCAGCGCCTGCAGCGTGAAGGTGGAGTCGCGCAGCCACGTGTAGCGGTAGTCCCAGTTGCGCTCGCCGCCGGGGGTCTCGGGCAGCGAGGTGGTGAGCGCGGCGACGGTCGCGCCGGTGGGCATGTAGGTGAGGCCCTTGATCGCCAGCGCCGAGCGCTGGATCGGCTCGCGCCAGCGGTGGTCGGGCAGCCGGGCGCGCCCGAGCCAGTCGCGCCAGTAGCGGCCGGTGGTGGCGAGGCGGGCGTTGGCGTCATCGACGTCGGCAGGCCCTTCCAGGTGCCCGCCCCAGGAGAGGGAGCAGAAGATCTGCTCGCCCTGTTTGAGCACGTGGCGGGCCCTGACCCAGTTGCCCTCGACGCCGAGGGCCATGTCGGTGTGCAGGCGGATCGTCAGCCCGGCGCCGGAGGCATCGGCCTGGTGGCCGTCCTCGGCAACGGTCCACTCGGCGGGGACGCGCCCGTAGTCGAAGACCGGTTCGCAGGTGAGCTCCACCTCGACTTCGCCCTCGATGCAGAACGCAACCCGCACGAGCAGGTGCTCGGCGTCTTCGTCGGTGGGGGGCCGGGTGTGGGGGGTGACGATGTCCACTCCGCGGCGGGGCCCGAGCGTGAGGGCGTCGCGCACCGCGACCCAGCCGCTCGACGTCGTCCACGTCGTCAGCAGCGTGTTGGTGCCGGGCTCGTACACGCGCGCGGTCGGCACGTTGATCCCGAACGGCCCGAACCGGAACGCCCCGGCCTCGCGGTCGAGCAGCATGCCGAACACCGAGGGCGCGTCGAAGCGCGGCACGCACAGCCAGTCGATCGCCCCGTCGGGTGCCACCAGCGCGCCGGTGTGGCAGTCCGAGAGGAACGCGTAGTCGGCGATTGGCGGAAAGGGGGAGGGCGCGGCAGCGCTCTGGGGGGCGGTGTCACTCATGCGGCGGTCGTTTCCGGAAGCGTCAATTTGGGATCGTCCGCGCGGGTACGTTCGGTCCCAGAGCTGTGGGCGCGAGGCATCCATGCCTCGCATCCGCACGTGGTGGCGATGCGAAGGGGGGTCACTTCGCCACCCACGGTCCGTGCCAGGCGCCGTAGCCGTTCACCAGGCGATCGCCCTCCTTCGGTCCCCATGTGCCCGGCTCATAGGGATGCACGGGCGGAGGGGCGTTCAGCAGCGGTTCGAAGATGCGCCACGCCTCTTCGACGCTGTCCTGGCGGGTGAAGCGTGTGGAGTCGCCGTTCATCGCGTCGAGCAGCAGCACCTCGTACGGCGTCGGCGCCTCGCCGCCCTCGTCGGCGAACTCCATGTCGAGCGTGATCGCCTGGGGTCCGCCGCGGTCGGCGCGGTGGGCGTCGAGGATCACCTGGGTGCCAGTTGTGGGGTCGAGCTTGATCACGAGCTGGTTGGGTTCGGGGCGGCGGTGTCCATGCTCCATGAAGCCGAGGCGGGGGGGATGGCGGAACACGACGCGCAGCTCGGTCTGGGTGACGGGCAGCCTCTTGCCCGTGCGGATGAACCACGGCACCCCCGACCAGCGCCAGTTGTCGATCTCCAGGCGCATCGCGGCGTAGGTCTCGGTGGTGGAGTCCTTCGCGACGCCGTCGATGTCGAGGTAGCCGTCGTATTGCCCGCGGACGTAGTGAGCGGGGTTGGTGTCGGCGGTGGAGCGGAAGACGGCGTACTTGGCATCCTTGACCGTTTCGGCGTCATCGCCCGCGGGGGCCTCCATCGCGGCGACGGCGACGACCTGCATGAGGTGGTTGACGACGACGTCGCGGACGGCGCCGACGGGGTCGTAGAAGTGCCCGCGGTCCTCGACGCCGAAGCTCTCGGCCATCGTGATCTGCACGCAGGCGATGTGGTTGCGGTTCCAGATCGGCTCGATCATCGTGTTGGCGAAGCGCAGGTACAGGAACTCGTCGGTGCCCATCTTGCCCAGGAAATGGTCGATGCGGTAAAGCTGGGACTCATCGATGTACTGGTGGACTTCGGCGGCGAGCGCGCGCGCGGAGGCCGAGGTCGTGGCCGAAGGGCTTCTCGACGACGACGCGCCCGCTCTTGGTGAGGCCGGCGGCGGCGAGCTGCCCGATCACGGCCCCAAACAGGAAAGGGGGGATCTCCAGGTAGAAGACGGGGCTGCGCGCATCGCCCACCGCGGCGGTCAGGCGCTCGTAGGTGGCGGCGTTGGTGAAGTCGCCGCTGACGTAGGAGAGCCGCGCGGCGAAGCGCTCGAAGACGGTGTCGTCGAGGGTCTCGCCGGTCCCCGCGATGCACTCGCGCGCGTGGGTGCGCAGATGCTCGAGCGTCCAGTCGTCGCCGGCGACCCCGACGATCGGGCAGTTCAAGAGCCCCCGCTTCTCCAGGCGGTAGAGCGAGCGGAAGGTCATCACCTTGGCGAGGTCGCCGGTGATGCCGAAGACTACGAGCACGTCGGCGGAGGGAGTCTTATGGGAATCGTTCATGAGTGCTTCATACGCCGCTTGGGGCTCCGGCCCTGCCGCTCGCACGATGTCGCCTGTGTGGGTGAGGCTGCCTCACCCACGGTGGGTATCTTGTGGTTGTCTCTCTGTGGGTCCATGGTTTGAGTGGCTCGGTCAGTTGCGTGCCGGCTCAGCTCGCCGAGCCAGCGGCGACATGTTGCGCAGTGTCCTGCGCGTGGTAAGCGCTCAGCAGGCGCTCCTCGTCGAGCTTGCCCGGGAACTTGAAGAAGATCAGCCCGGCGCCGAACACGATCGCGATGATGCCGGCGATGTAGGACCAGTCCGAGCCGGACACGAACGAGGAGCGCGCGCCGGCGATGATCGCGTTGGAGTAGTGCGGGTACTGCTTGGCGACAGCTTCAGCGCTGGAGAACGACTTCGTCAAGGTGTTCTGCACAGAGCTTGTGATCAGAGCTTTGTTGGGCGCGTCAGCGATCGCCTTCGAAACTGCCGTCGCGAAGCCGGCAGTGAGCAGCGCGCCCATGATCGACTGGATGATCGCGCCGCCGAGGTCGCGCTGCAGGTCGGCCGTGCCTGAGGCCATGCCGGCGCGCTTGACCGGCACCGAGCCGGTCAGCGAGCGCGAGGCGGGGGTGCCGGCGAAGCCGACGCCGATCCCGATCAGGCCGTAGGCGAGCCCAACCTTCCAGTAGGGGATGCCCGTTTCCCAGAGAGCGAGCATCGCGATGAAGCCGAGCAGGCAGAAGCCGTAGCCGATCAGCAGCGTGAAGCGCGCGCCGCGCGTCTCCACGAGTTTGGCCGAGTGCGGCGCGATCAGCACCATCAGCACCGCCGCCGGCAGGATCGAGGCGCCGGCGCCGAGGGTCGAGTAGCCGAGCACGTTCTGCAGGAACTGCTGGCCGACGAAGATCGCGCCCATCAGGCTGCCGAACACGACGATCCCTCCGAGCGCGGCCACCCAGAAGATCCGCCGCGAAGCCACCTGCAGGTCGAACAGCGGGAAGCGCGTGCGTCGCTGGCGAATGTAGAAGCCCGCGAGTGCGACGAGCGTGAGGATACCCAGCGCGATCGCCACCCTCCCCTTCCCGGGGACGGGCGCGAAGTTGATCGCCAGCACGAGCGCGGCGACCGCGACGATCGAGAGGACCCCGCCGGGGTTGTCGACGGGGTTGGTGGTCTCGTTGACGTGGACCGGCACGAGCAGGATCGCGAGCACGAAGGCGACCGCGGCGAGCGGGATGGTGATCAGGAACACCGAGCCCCAGGCGTGGTGCTCGAGCAGCGCGCCCGCCAGGAGCGGGCCGAGCGCCGACATCGAGGCGCCGATGCTCGACCACAGGGCGATCGCCTTCGTGCGCGCCGGGCCCGCCCACAGCGCGGTGACGAGCGCGAGTGTCGTAGGGAAGGCCATCCCGGCCGCGAGTCCGCCGAAGATCCGAGCGCCGACGAGGATGCCGGCGCTGGAGGCGGTCGCGGCGAGGAGCGAGGCGGGGATCGCGAGGAACGTGCCCAGCACGAGCATCAGCTTGCGCCCGTAGCGGTCGCCGAGCGCGCCGAGATACAGGACGGACGCCGCCAGCCCGAGCGAATAGCCGACCGCGATCAGGTCGAGTGCGGTCTGCGAGGCGTTCAGTCCCTTGCCGATGTCAGGCAGCGCCGTGTTCGCAACGGCGAGGTTGAGGTTGGCGACCGAGGCGACGAGGATCAGGGCGGCGAGCACGAGCCCCGCGCGTTTGGGGGCCGTGGAGGCTTCGACCGCGGATGCCGTCTCGACCGCGGATGCCGTCGAAGCTTCGCTCGCGCTCGCCATGTCGATGATCTTCACGATACGGGGGGTGAGTGCAGGTCATCCCAGGGGGGTGATGAGCTCTCACCCGTCGCGCGGCAATCCTCACGATGCAAACGTCTTCATATAGGAGGAGCCGCCATGTCCAGCACGATTCCCGAGCCAGGCGCCGGTACGCGCTACGAGTCGCGAACCCGCCGGGGTCGGCGGCTGGATCGTCTTCGCCGGCGTGATCATGCTGATCGGGGGTTTCCTCGACGCGATGTGGGGTCTGGCGGCGGTGATCAACAACGAAGTGATCACGGTCGGCGGCCACGGCGTGGTCGTGTGGGATATCCCGGCGTGGGGCTGGGGCCACCTGATCCTCGGAACGTTGGTCGCGTGCACCGGCCTCGGTCTGCTGGCGGGGGCGAGGTGGGCGCGCGTGCTGGGGATCATCTTCGTGTCGCTCGACCTACTCGTGCAGTTCGGCACCTTCACGCTGTTCCCGCTGTGGTCGATCATGATCATCGCGATCAACATCGTGATCTCTACCAGCTCACGGCGCGCTGGCCGGAAGGAGCAGACGCGATGATGCGCCGGCGCAGGCCCCTGATGCGGGGCGCGATGGTCGGCGGGGTGGGTTACATGGCCGGCAAGGCGGGCGCCAACCGCGCCTCGCAGGAGTCCTCGCAGGAGCAGCGGCTCGCCGAAGTGGAAAGCCAGCAGGCTCAGCCAAGCGCCCCGCCGCCGGCCGCGGCGCCGGCTGCTGGCGGGATCGGTCGTCGAACAGCTCAAGCAGCTCGGGGAACTGCGCGACAGCGGCGTGTTGACGCCTGAGGAGTTCGAGCGCGAGAAGCAGAAGATCCTCGCCGCGGGTTGAGCTGTGAAGCGGAGGATGGCTGACGTGGTGACGGCTGCGATCGAGGGAGCCGAGGTGGAGAGGGATTGGATCGATAGGTGGGTCGCGACAGCGGGGGCGGCTCACACCACACAACAGGAGGTGACGCAATGATCGGCCCCGTGCAATTGCTTGTGGTGGGCTTCGACCAGCCCAATTTTCAGGGCGAGGTGCTCGCCCACCTGGAGAGCCTCAGGGAGCATGACGTCGCTCGTGTGATCGACGTGCTGGTGGTGAACAAGGATGCCGACGGCGTCGTCACCACGGCCCAGATCAGCGACCTCTCAGAGGAGGAGGCGCAGGAGTTCGGCGCCGTGGTGAAGGCGCTGGTCGGCCTCGGCGAGATGGCGGGCGGCGATGCTCGAGGGCGCTGCCCGGCTGTGGTCGCAGGAGGGCGGTGGCCTCGGCGAGGAGGATCTGCTCGACGTGCTCGAGGAGATTCCGCCCGACACGGCGGTGGCGATCGCGCTGCTCGAGCACCGCTGGGCGATCCCCCTGCGCGAGGCGATCGTGCGCGCCGGGGGCTTCCCGATCCTCGACACGTGGGTGCACCCCCGCGACCTGATCGAGGTCGGTCTGCTCGCCGCCGAGGAGGCCGAGCAGTCGCTCAGTTGAGCGGGGCGGCGTGAGGGTCCTGCGAGTGAGTCCACCCCCGCGGCCCGCGACCCGCGACGCTCGACGGTTTCGTTGATCCTGGCGGGAATGTCCGCAGCAGCTCACCCCTCGCGGGTGAGGACGGCTCACCCAGATCCCGCGCAGTCTCACAGCAATGTCAAGCCAAGCATTCATCAGTCGCGATGGCACTCCAAGTACTGAGGAGGCGCCGAGCTGGACGTGGTGGGTGCTGCTGCTCGTCGCGGTCTGCACGCTGGCGGTCGGCGTGCTGCTGCTCGTCGCTCCGCACCGCACGCTGAGCACGCTGGCCGTGATCCTCGGGATATACCTGCTGGTGGTGGGGGTGCTCTGGATCTGCGTGGGGATCGTCGTCAAGGAGGTGCGCGGCGCCGGTGTGTGGCGGGGGGTGATCGCGTTGATCGCCGGGGCGATCGTGATCAGGCATCCCTCGGACTCGATCACCGTGCTGGCGCTGGCCTTCGGGATCTTCCTGATGGTCGCCGGGGTGTTCGAGCTCGTCGCCGCGGTCGAGTACCGCGAGCGACGCGGGTGGAGAATCCTCGAGGGGCTGGTCGATCTCGCGGTTGGCATCCTGATCGTCTCCTGGCCGCAGTTCGGCATTTACACCTTCGCGATCGTGCTCGGCATCGCGCTGATCGTGCGCGGCATCGTCGAGGCGTGGCTGGCGCTCGCGGGGATCATGCTCTCGCGGCGCGAGCGCCACGGCAGCTCGACGCTCTCACCGGCTTGAGGCAGTCGCTGGGAATGCACGCATGCGGCCTCTGCCCGCGTAATCGACCGCATCCCATGGTCCTCGCGATCCCGTAAACGACCTCGTCTCGCGATCCTGGCGATCCTCATCCCCGTTGGGTGACGACCGCTCATCCCCATTGGGCCTAGCGTGGCCTGAATGTGATCGACCACCGCGTTTGCAGCGGCGCCGCATCGACGCATTGACGCATCGCGATCCAGGCGGGATCGGACGGCAAACGACGACTCAAAAGGAGATAGGTGGCAATGGCGACCCTCACTGTCTGGAAGTTCCCCACCGCGGACGCGGCTGAGGAGGCGGTACGCACGCTCGAGCAGCTGCAGAGCCAGGAACTGATCAAGGTGCACGACGCCGCCGTCGTGAGCTGGCCCGCCGACAAGAAAAAGCCGCGTACCCGCCAGCTTCACAACATGGCCGGCGCGGGCGCCCTTGGCGGGGCTTTCTGGGGGCTGCTGTTCGGGTTGATCTTCTTCGTGCCGCTGTTCGGGCTGGCGATCGGCGCCGCCGCCGGCGCGATCGGAGGATCGTTCGCCGATGTCGGAATCGACGACGACTTCATCAAGCGCGTGCGTGAGCAGGTGACCCCGGGCACCTCGGCGCTGTTCGTGCTCACCTCCGACGCGGTCGTCGACAGGGTCCGTGGCGCCCTCGGCGGCCTCAAAGCCGAACTGCTCGAGACCAACCTCTCCAAGGAGGACGAGGCCAAATTGCGCGAGGTGTTTGCCGAAGACTGACGGGGTAGTTGAGGAGAGACATGCGGCGTGGTCGGCGTGAGACGCACAAGCTATGAGATCCACATCAAGGGACGGGTGAGCGACCAGCTGCTCGGCGTCTTCGAGGGCATGGACGCGACTGTCCAGTCGGTGGAGACGGTGCTGCGCGGCCCGGTGCTCGACCAGGCTGCGCTGCACGGGATGCTCGACAGGATTCAGGCCCTGGGTCTGGAGTTGGTGGAAGTGAGGCGCCTACCCGAGGGCGATGGACTCACAGTGAAGCGCCTCAGACCCGCTGTACGACGCGCGGGCGCTTGATCCCCGCGGGAAGCAGCCCCAGCCGGCGCGCCCGCTCCACCGCGTCGGCGCGCCCATTGGCGTCGAGCTTGCGATAGATGCTGCGCAGGTGGGTCTTGACGGTGTTCAGCGACACGAACACCTCGGCGCCGATCTCGGCGTTGGTGAGCATCGTCGGCAGGTAGCGCAGGATCCGCTGCTCGCGCTCGGTCAGCGGCTCGGCCAGCGTTGCACCACTCGCGGGGCCCTGGCCGACGCCGTCGAGCAGCACCTCGAGCAGCGCGGGGTGGGCGGTGCCGTCCCGCGCCTGGAGCTCCAGCAGCTCGCGCACCTCCGGTCCGTTCAGCAGGAAGGCGTCGCGGAAGGGCTCCCGCTCGGCCAGCGCGAGCGCGCGATCGAGCGCGTCGGAGGCGGCCTGGGGATCGCCGGCGGCCCGATCCGCAAGCGCTTGCAGCAACCACGCTTCGAGGAGGACCGCCGGATGCGGGTGCGGCCTCTGGCGCTGCTCCGCGTGCGCCCGTGCAAGCGACGCGCGTGCCAGCGCGGGCTCGCCGTCGCGCAGCTCGAAGCTCGCCTGACGGACCAACAGGGCGACGCTGTCGGGCGCCCCCTCGAGTGCGCCCGCAAGGGTCGCGCGTGCCTGCTCGACCTCTCCGGCGGCCATCAGCACGCGCGGCTCGATGTCGTCGAGCACGGCGCGCACGAAATCCGGCGCCGGCGCGCCGTCCGCCAGCTCGGAGCGGATCGCGCTCAGCTTCAGCGCGCCGCGTGCGGCGGAGCGTTGCCCGGCGGCGGCGAGCGTCAGCGCCTGCAACATGCCGATTGCGAGTCTCACCGGCGTCTCGGCGGTGTCGGCGGCGACCGCGGCCCGTGCCAGCAGGCCCTCGGCGCGCTCGAACTCTCCCCGCTGGTAGGCGCAGGTCGCCGCCGTCAGCTGCGCGCACGCCGCCGCGGGGCCCTCGCACCAGCCGCGCTGCTCGGCCAGCTCCACCGCGCGCGTGCTGCGTTCCTCGGCCTGCGTCAGCTCGCCGCGCAGCACATCCACGACCGCCAGCTGTGCGAGGCAGTCGAGCGCGATCTGCTCGTGTTGGTGCTCGGTCGCGAGGGCGAGCGCCTCGTGCAGGTGGGCGATCGCCGTCTCCCGTTCGCCGCCGCTCCACAGCAGCGTGGCGCCGAGGTCACAGAGGGCGAAGCTGCGCAGCGCCGTCCAGCAGTGGCGCGTGCAATCGTGCGCGGCGGCGCTGAGCTCCGTCGCGAAGCGCTTGGCGTCGGCGGGGTGCACGCGCAAGCGCGCGGCGCGCAGCGCGACGGCGGCGATGATCGCATCGGTCTGGCTGGTGTCGGTGTGGCTCTCGCTCTGGCTTCCCGGTCTCGCCTCGCTCTGGCCCTGCTCGACCGGCCGGCTCGCCGGCCGGTCCGCCTCCCGCGCGATCGCCAGGTGGCGCTCGGCATCCTGGAGGTCGCCGTCCTGCAGGCGACTGCCGGCGACGGCTGCCGCCAGACGTGGGTCGGACGCGACGACGTCGGGCGGCAGCTGCGCCATCGGGCCGCGCATCGCCGCCGAGCCGCCGCGCAGGAACAGCTCCAGCCAGTGCTCGGCGATCAGCCCGCCGGCTTGCTGGGAATCCCCGCCGGCGAGGGCGTGGCGGATGGCGAGCATCGCCTGTCCCTGCTCTGCATACCAGCACGCCGCGCGGCGGTGCAGCGAGGGAATCTGCCGCGGGTGGGCGTGGTGCAGGTGGGCGCGCAGCAGCTCCCTGAACAGCGGGTGGTAGCGATACCAGCGGCCGTCGGCAGCGGTCGGCTGCACCGGCGCGCCGAGACGCTCGAGTTCAGCGAGCGGCAGCGTCCCGCCCTCGCCCCCGGTGAGGGCGTCCGCCAGCTCGGGGCTGACCGCATCCACCAGGCAGGTGTGCAGCATGAACTCGCGGTTGTCCTCCGGCAGACGGGCCAGCACCTCCGCGATCAGATAGTCCGCCACCGCTCGGTCGGTGCCCGCGAACTCCGCCAGGAAGCGTGCCGGCTCGGGGTGCCCGCGCAGCGACAGCGCCGCCAGTCGCACCGCCGCCGGCCAGCCCTCGGTGCGCGCCCACAGCGAGTCGATCTCTGCATCGGAGAGCGCGAGCTCCAGCCGCCTGCACAGCTCGGCGGTCTCTGCGCGGTCGAACGCGAGCTCGGCGATACGCAGCTCGGTGAGCGCGCCGCCGGCGCGCAGGCGCTCGGTCGGCAGCGGTGGATCGGCGCGGCCGGCCAGCACGAGGCGCAGCTGCTCGGGGGCGTGGCGTACGAGGAAGTCGATCGCGGCCGTCGCCCGGGGGCTGGTGAGCTCGTGAATCTCGTCGAGCACCAACACGATCGGCGAGCGCAGCTCGGCGAGGCCGTTGACCAGCAGCGCGAGGAAGCGCTCGGCGCCGGCTCCCGCCGGCGCGACGAGGTCATCGAGCGCGCTGCCGGGTTCGAGCGCGCCCGCGCCGCGCAGCGCGCCCAGGAGGTTCTCGAGCAGCCGATTGGCGTCGTTGTCCTCGCCATCCAGCGACAGCCAGCAAGCGGGGCCGGGCAGCTGGCGTGCCGCGATCCACGCCGAGAGCAGCACGGTCTTGCCGGCGCCGGCCGGCGCCGAGAGCAGCACGATGCCGCTGTCGGACACCCTCGTCGAGGGCGTCGTACAGACGCTCGCGCTCGATCAGGTGGCGCGAGGGTGGAGGGATCAGCAGCTTGGTGGCGACCGTCGGGATCGGGGCGGCGGGGATTGGTGGGAGGGGTGCGGCCGCGAGGGGTGCGGCCGAGATCGGCGCGGCGGCGAGGGGCGGGGCCGGGACCTCAAGCGGGGGTCGCGCCCGGCGCCCCGTCCCTGCCGGTTGATCCGGTTCAGACGATGGGCTTGACATCACGCTGGTCCTCCTCATGCGGGTGTCTGATCGGCCGACTCGGCTCGCACGGATCCATCCGGCGACGGCGAGGGTTCGCTGAAAACAAACTCTGTCAGCTCGCTCCCGGCTCCCTATCCGTGAAGCACCGCAGTTCAAGGCAGTATAAACGTGCTTATCGAAACTTGCCTTTTGCCCGAATCGACGGTTTGGTTCCGGATATATGAAATCTATGCCTGGGGGGCGGATCGACCGCCGCCGGCCACGCAAAGGTCGCGCGTCGCGTGAGGGAGCGCGCGTCGACCGCCGCCTGCTGCGCGAGAGCCGCGCCGCGCGCGTGCAGCTGTGGCTGGCGGCGGGGCTGGGCGTGGCGATGGCCGCCGCGGTGGTCGCGCAGGCGGCGCTGCTGGCGCACGTGATCGCGAGCGCCGCCGTGCACCACACGGCGCCGGCGCTGGCCGAAACGGGGATGTCGGCCCAAGGCCGGCGTCCCCCGGCTTCGGTCAGCGGCTCGCTGGTTGCGCTGGCAGCGGCGATCGTGGCGCGGGCGCTGCTCGCCGGCGCGTTCGAGACCTCGGGACGGATCGGCGCGACGCGCGTGATGTCGGAGCTGCGCGGGCGCCTGGCTGAGCAGCTGCTCGTCCGCTCCCCGATCAGCCGCGTCGAGGACCGCACCGGCGAGCTCGCCGCGGCCGCCGTGCAGGGAGTGGATGCGCTGGAGGCCTACTTCGCCGGCTACCTGCCACAGCTCGTGTTGGCAGCGGCGGTGCCCGCAGCGATTCTGCTGTGGGTGGCGCCGGTGGACGCGATCGCCGCCGGCGTGCTGGCGCTGACGGTCCCGCTGCTGATCGTGTTCATGATCCTCGTCGGCAGTGGCGCGCGCGCCCGCGCGCGCTCGCGCTGGCGCGCGCTTGCCCTGCTGAGCGGGCACTTCCTCGACGTGGTGCGTGGCCTTGCGACGCTGCGCGCCTATCGTCGCGAGGCCGCGCAGGCGCAGACGATCGAGCGCGTCAGCGAGCGCTACCGCGTGGAGACGATGGGGACGCTGCGGGTCGCGTTCCTCTCCGCGCTGGTGCTGGAGCTGTGCGCGATGATCGGCACCGCGCTGGTGGCGGTGACGATCGGCCTGCAGCTCGACGGCGGCCACCTCAGCCTGCAGGCGGGCCTCACCGTGCTGCTGCTGGCGCCCGAGCTGTACGGGCCGCTGCGCGCCGTCGGCCAGCAGTTCCACGCGAGCACCGACGGGATGGCGGCGGCGGAGCGGATCTTCGCGGTGCTGGACGCGCCGCCGGCGCTGGTGGCCCACGCAAGCGGTGGCGGTCGAGTGCCCGATCCGGCGCGTGAGCCGCTGCGCTTCGAGGCGGTGTCGTTCGCCTACCCCGATCGCCCCGCGCCGGTGTTGAACGGGCTGGAGTTGGACCTCGAGCCCGGCCGCACCACCGCGCTGGTGGGCCCCAGCGGCGTGGGCAAGAGCACGGTGGCGGCGCTCGCCCTGCGCCTGGCCGACCCGAGCGCCGGGCGTGTCAGCTGCGGTGGGCGCGACCTGCGTGAGATCGCCCCGGAGGCGTGGCGCGAACACGTCGCCTGGGTGCCGCAGCGCACGCGCCTGTTCGCGGGCACGATCGCGCAGAACATCGCGCTCGCCGTTCCGGGCGCCGCGCGGGAGCGGATTCTCGTGGCCGCGCACGCCGCCGGGTTGGAGGAGCTGCTGGGTCAGCTCCCCGACGGCTTGGACACGCGGGTTGGGGAGGGCGGCCGCGGCCTATCCGCCGGCCAGGCCCAGCGGGTCGGGTTGGCGCGCGCGTTCCTGCGCGACGCCGCGCTGGTGGTGCTGGACGAGCCCACTGCCCACCTCGACGCCGACACGGCCGCCGCGGTGGGCGAGGCGATCGCACGACTCGCCGAGGGTCGTACCACGCTGCTGATCGCCCACGACGCCACGCTGGCGGCCCGCGCCGAGCGCACCGTGACGCTCGAGCGCGGCCGCGCGCGGGTCGCTGCGCTGGAGGTGCTCGTGTGAGCGGCAGCTACGCTAGCCTGGTGGCCGCGGCGCGCGCCGGGCGCACCGAGCGCCGTCGGCTCGGGTTGGCGATCGCGTTGGGCTTCGGCGCGGTCGTCGCCTCCGGCGGCCTGCTGGCCACCTCCGGCTATTTGATCTCACGCGCCGCCCAACGCCCACCGGTGCTCGCGCTGAGCGTGGCGATCGTGTGCGTGCGCGCGTTTGCGATCTCTCGCGCGCTGCTGCGCTACAGCGAGCGGCTGGCTTCGCACGATGCCGCGCTGCGGCTGCTGGGGCGCGTGCGCGCGCGCTTCTACCGCCGTCTTGCGCCCCTCGTCCCCGGCGACGTGGGCGGCCCCCGTTCCGGCGACCTGCTGTCGCGCTTCGTGGGGGACGTGGATGCGCTGCAGGATCTCTACCTGCGCGCGCTCGCGCCACCGGTGGTGGCGGCGCTGACGATCTGCGCCGCGTCGCTCGTTGCGTGGGCGATCCTGCCGGCGGCCGGCCCGGTCGTGTTCGTGTGTCTGCTGTTGGCCGCCACGGTGGTGCCGGCGCTCGCGGCGCTGCTCGCCTCCGCTTCGGGCCGTCGCCAGGCGCCGGCGCGCGCCGTGTTGACGACGGAGCTGGTGGAGACGATCGAAGGCGCCGCCGAGCTCGCGGTGGCGGGGCGTGCGCGGGAGCGGATCGCGCGGCTGCGCGCCGCCGACGGGCGTCTCGCGGTGCTCGCCCGTCGCGATGGGATGGCGGCGGGTGCCGCGACGGCGCTCGGGTCGGCGGCGGCCGGCGGAAGCGTGGTGGCGGTTCTGCTGGTGGCGATCCCCGCGGTGCACGGCGGCATGCTCGCGGGGGTGTTGGTGGCGGCGATCGCGCTGCTGGTGCTCGCCGCGTTCGAAGGGCTTGCGCCGCTGCCGCTGGCGGCGCGGCGCTTGCGCGCCTGCGCGGAGGCGGCCGATCGTCTGGAGGAGCTGTGTGCGCGCGAGCCCTCGGTGCGCGACCCGACCCGTCCGCGAGCGCTCCCCGACGACGGCGAGCTGGTCGTGGAGGGCCTCAGCGCGCGCTATTCACGCGAGGAGCCGTGGGTGCTGGAGCACGCCTGCCTGCGCCTGGCGCCCGGCCGCCGGGTCGCGCTGATGGGCCCGAGCGGCGCCGGCAAGAGCACGCTCGCGCAGCTGCTGGTGCGCTTTCGCGACCCCGACGCGGGCAGCGTGCGGATCGGCGGCGTCGATCTGCGCGAGCTCGCCCAGGACGACATCCGCCGCGCGGTTACGCTCGCCGCGCAGGACGCGCACCTGTTCAACACCACGCTGCGTGAAAACGTGCAGCTCGCGCGGCGCGAGGCGAGCGAAGCGGAGTTGTGGGCGGCGTTGGAGGCGGCCGGCGCCGCCGCGTGGGTGCGTACCCTGCCCGACGGCCTGGACACGCTCGTCGGCGAGGATGGCGGCGCGCTCTCAGGCGGCCAGCGCCAGCGAATCGCGCTCGCGCGAGCGCTGCTCAGCGACGCGCGCTTCCTCGTGTTGGACGAGCCCACCGCGCACCTCGACGCCGCCACGGCGGAGTCGGTGATGCGCGCGATCGTCACGGGCGCCGGGGAGCGCGGCGTGCTCGTGATCACCCACAGCGCGCTCGGCGTCGAGCTGTTCGACGAAGTGTTGGAGCTGCGTGGGGGTGAGCTGCGCCGGGCGGCTGGGCAGGGAGGCCCAGCCCCCACGCGCTCGGGTTCCGCGCTGACCCACGCGGACGATCGCGAATGACTCCGTTGCTATACTTTACAAAGTAAAGTAATGGGATCTTGTAGGCTGGACGCGACGGGCAGACCACTCGCGAAAGGGATGAGCATGGCGGACATCGAGAACACGATCATCGTCGGCAGTGGCCCCGCCGGGTATACCGCCGCGCTGTACACCGCGCGCGCCAACCTCGCGCCGCTGGTGATCGAGGGGTTTGCGTGGGGCGGGCTGTTGCAGCAGACGACCGACGTCGAGAACTACCCCGGCTTTCCCGAGGGGATGATGGGGCCGGAGCTGATGAGCAAGATGCGCGCGCAGGCCGAGCGCTTCGGTGCGCGGCTGGAGACAGACCAGGCCGAGCGCGTGCTGCTGGCGAGCGAGCCCGGAGGCGTGCACTCCGTGTGGGTGGGCGACACCGAGCACCGCGCGCGCACCGTGATCCTCGCGATGGGCGCCGAGCACAAGCGGCTGGGGGTGCCCGGCGAGCAGGAGCTGGGCGGCCGGGGCGTGAGCTACTGCGCCACCTGCGACGCGGCCTTCTTCAAGAACGCCCCGACGATGATCGTCGGCGGGGGGGACTCGGCGATGGAGGAGGCGATCTTCCTCTCGAAGTTTGCCTCCAAGGTCGCCGTCGTACACCGCCGGCCGGAGTGGCGCGCCTCGAAGATCATGCTGGAGCGCGCCCGCGCGCAGGAGAACATCGAGTTCCTCACGCCCTACACCGTCAAGGAGTTCTTGCCCGGCGAGAACGGTGCGCTCGACCGCGCGCTGTTGTTCGACGTCGGCAGCGGCGCGGAGCGCGAGCTCGAGATCTCGGGCGCCTTCATCGCAGTCGGTCACCAGCCCCAGTCGGAGCTGGTGCGCGGGCAGGTGGAGGTCGACGAGAACGGGTACGTGGTCACCGCGGGCCGCTCCACGCTCACCAACCGCCCGGGCGTGTTCGCCGCGGGCGATCTGGTCGACCACACCTACCGCCAGGCGGTCACGGCCGCCGGGTCGGGCTGTCAGGCGGCGCTGGACGCCGAGTGGTACCTGCGCGACACCCCGGAGGTGCCCACGCCCGAGGGGATGCCGATCGGTGATCTCGCCGAAGAGCAGTGGTCGACGACGCCCGCCGCGGTGCAGACGGCCGGCGGGGAGTAGGCCTGCGCCAGCCCGCCGTCCCCCACAGGTTGGCGCTGTGGGGGACGGGGGTGCGATGTCGTTAAAAACGGCCCTAAACACTTTACAAAATGAAGTGTTTAGGTCTTAAAACGAAACATCAAACCGCACCACCACACTCAACAGGTAAGGGTTAGGAGCGCGCCATACGGTGTAGCGCGGGCGCCATGCGGTAGCGCTCCTCGCGGTACTCCCGCCACAGCGCATCCAGCGTCGCCATCGCGTGCTCCACGCCGATCGCATGCGCCCACGCGAGTGGGCCGCGGGGGTAGTTCATGCCGAGGGTCATCCCGGCGTCGATGTCCTGCTCGCTGCCGACCCCTTCGCCCAGCGCGAACGCGCACTCGTTGATCACCTGGCAGACGATCCGGGGGAGCACTCCGACGGCGGAGGGCCGCACGCGCGCGGTGTGCAGGCCGAGGCTCGCGAACGCCCGCTCGCCGGCCTCGCCGGTGACCTCGACGAGCGTGAGAGATGGTTGCGCCGCGGGGGACGTCCGTATCCCGGTGGATGCCTGCGCCATGGCATCTTGCGTCTCGCCACGCGCGGGGGAGGGGAGCGCGTAGAAGGGCTCGCCCGCAACGGTGCCGCCCAGCCCATCGACGAGGATCTCCGGGCCGGAGGTCCCGGGCGCTAGCTCGCGCAGCGCGTCGGCGACGGGGCCGGCGCCCTGCACCCGGACGTCGCCCTCGCGCGGAGGCGGCTCGGGGTCGGGGGGACGGTGGGCATCGCCGGAGTAGTCGTAGTAGCCGCGCCCGGTCTTGCGCCCGTGCAGCCCGGCGGCGACGCGCTGGGCCTGGATCGGGGAGGGCCGCCAGCGGGGCTCGCCGAAGGAGAGCTCGTAAAAGGAGCGGGCGACGTCGAAGCCGGTGTCGACCCCCACGAGGTCGGAGAGCTCGAAGGGCCCCATGCGAAAGCCGCCGCCGAGGCGCACGATGCGATCGATCGTCTCGATGTCGGCGATCTGCTCGCCCAGCAGCCGCAGAGCCTCCAGGCCGAATGGGCGGTTGCAGCGGTTGACGAGGAACCCGGGGCCGTCGGTGGCGCGGATCACGGTCTTGCCCATCGCGCGGCCCGTCGCATCGGCCAACGCCAGTGCGCTCTCGCTCGAGCGCAGGCCGGCGATCACCTCGACGAGCGCCATCAGGGGCGCGGGGTTGAAGAAGTGCATCCCCACCACGCGCTCGGGGTGGGTGGCGCCGGCGGCGATTCCGGTGACGGGCAGCGAGGAGGTGTTGGTGGCGAGCACGCACTCGCCGCTGACGATCTCCGACAGCCGCCCGTACAGCTCGCGCTTGAGCTCGGGGAGCTCCGGCGCGGCCTCGATCACCAGCTCGCACGGGGCCAGCCCCTCGATGTCCGCGACGACCTCCAGCCGCGCGGCGGCTGCCTGCGCCTCGGCGGCGGTGATCCGTCCCTTGGCGGCTTCTTTCTCCAGGCCCCCGCGCGCCTTCTCGGCCCCCCGTTGGAGCGCCTCGGCAATCGGGTCGTGCAGTAGCGTGCGCGCCCCGGCGCGGCAGGCGAGCTGGGCGATGCCGGCCCCCATCGTGCCGGCGCCCAGCACTCCGATTACACGTGCGGGCTCCATCTCAGGAGGGCACCAGCGCGTTGATGCCGGTGAGGGCGCGGCCGATGATCAGTTTCTGGATCTGCGAGGTCCCCTCATATAGCGTCGTGACACGCGCGTCGCGGAAGTAGCGCTCGACCGGATGGTCGTCGACGTAGCCGGCGCCGCCGTGGATCTGGATCGCGAGGTTCGCGCATTCGAGCGAGGCCTCGGTTGCATGGAGCTTCGCGATCGAGGTCTCCAGCGTGTTCGGCCGGCCCTGGTCCTTCAGCCACCCCGCGCGCCAGACGAGCATCCGCGAGGCGTCGGTCTTCAGGACCATGTCGGCGATCATCGCCTGGACGAGCTGGAAGGACGCGATTGGTTTGCCGAACTGCTCGCGCTCCTTGGCGTAGGAGACCGACTCCTCGACGCAGCCCCGGCAGATCCCCACGCAGCCGGCGGCGACCGAGTAGCGCCCGGAGTCGAGGTTGGACATCGCGATTTTGAAACCGTCGCCGACCTCGCCGAGCATGTCCTCGTCCGCGACCTCGACATCTTCCAGCGAGATCGAGGCGGTGTCGGAAGCGTGCAGCCCCATCTTGTGCTCGATCGTCTGCGCCGTGTATCCGGGTTGGTCGGTGTCGACGAGGAAGCACGCTATGCCCTTGTGTCCGAGCGCCGGGTCGGTCTGGGCGAAGATCATTGCCACCTTCGCGTAGTTGCCCATCGAGATCCACATCTTCGCCCCGTTGAGCACCCAGCCGGAGTCGGTCTTGCGCGCGCGCGTCTTCTGGTTGGCCGCGTCGGAGCCCGTGTCCGGCTCGGTCAGTCCGAAGCAGCCGAGCCACTCACCCGAGCAGAGCTTCGGCAGGTACTTGTGCTTCTGCTCCTCGGTGCCAAACTTGACGATGCCCGAGCACACGAGCGACGTCTGGACCGAGATCACCGTGCGGATCGCGGAGTCGCCGCGGCCGATCTCCTCGACGACGAGGCCGTAGCTGAAGTAGTCGAGGCCGGCGCCGCCGTACTCGTGGGGGACGATCGCGCCGAGGTAGCCCTGCGCGGCGACCTTCTTGACCAGCTCCAAGTCGAAGTGGTGGTTGCGGGCGTTTTCGCGCGTGCGCTCGACGATCT
The DNA here is from genome assembly GCA_963764915.1 of uncultured Solirubrobacterales bacterium. Taxonomy (GTDB): domain Bacteria; phylum Actinomycetota; class Thermoleophilia; order Solirubrobacterales; family Solirubrobacteraceae; genus Palsa-744. The sequence goes on from CAVXUO010000004.1 coordinate 79,246, forward strand.
CCTTGTCGGTGAACTCCCGCGCGGTGTCGCGGATCAGGCGCTGCTCGTCGGTTAGGTCGAAGTCCATGTCGCTCCTATCTTCCGCTGGCCGCGAAAGTCGCGTCCGTGCGTGGGGATGCAGGTATATACAAAGGTCGCTGCGGTCGGGGTGCAGGTACATATGTACTTTTTAAAAGGCGTGTGCCATTGCGCACGGCTCTTGAATTTTTCAATACTTCCCCGGCCGTTCAAGATGCTCTCTCGCTGCCCGGCACGAGCTTCGGTGTGGTCCACGGCGCCTGCACGCGCCGTTGTAGCTCCTGCGCCAGTCCCTCGATCGGCAGGCGCTCCTGGGTGAGCGAATCGCGGTCGCGCACGGTCACGGTGCCCTCCGTGACGCTGTCGTGGTCGACGGTCACGCAGAAGGGCGTCCCGATCTCGTCCTGGCGGCGGTAGCGCTTGCCGATCGCACCGCCGTCGTCGTACTCGGCCTGCACCAGACCGCGCACCACGCGATACACCTCCCGCGCAAGCTCGGGCTGACCGTCCTTCTTGACGAGCGGCAGCACCGCCACCTTCACGGGCGCGAGGCGTGGATGCAGGCGCAGGACGGTGCGGCGCTCGCCCTCGCCCGCGCCCTCGCGCTCGACGACTTCCTCGTCGTAGGCGTCCACCATGAACGCCAGCGTCGCCCGGTCCGCCCCCGCCGCCGGCTCGATCACGTGCGGCACGTAGCGCTCCCCGGTGGCCTGGTCGAAGTACTCGAGCTTCTCGCCGGAGAACTTGGCGTGCTGGGTGAGATCGAAGTCGCCGCGGTTGGCGATCCCCTCTAGCTCCGACCACCCGATCGGGAACAGGTACTCGACGTCGGAGGTGCCGGAGGAGTAGTGGGAGAGCTCGTCGGGGTCGTGTGCGCGCAGACGCAGGTGGTCGGGGCGCAGGCCGAGCTCGGCATACCAGCGCATCCGCTCCGCCAGCCAGTGCGCAAACCACTTCGGGGCCTCGGCGGGGGGGACGAAGTACTCCATCTCCATCTGCTCGAACTCGCGCGTGCGGAAGATGAAGTTGCCCGGGGTGATCTCGTTACGGAACGACTTGCCGATCTGGGCGATCCCGAAGGGGGGCTTCTTGCGCGAGAACTGCAACACGTTCTTGAAGTTGATGAAGATCCCCTGCGCGGTCTCGGGGCGCAGGTAGGCGGTCGCGCCCGACTCCTTGACGGGGCCGATCGTGGTCTCGAACATCAGGTTGAAGTCGCGCGCCTCGGTCAGATCGCACTCCTCGGCCTCGCCGGGGTGCTTCGAGGGTTTGCGCCCGCACGCGAGGTCCCCGAGGTGGTCGGCGCGGAAGCGCTGTCCGCAGGTGCGGCAGTCCACCAGCGGGTCGGTGAAGCCCGCGAGGTGGCCGGAGGCCTCCCACACGCGCGGGTGCTGCAGGATCGCCGAGTCGAGCGCCACGATGTCGTCGCGCTCCTGCAGCAGCGCGCGCCACCACTCGGCCTTGACGTTGCCCTTCAGCAGCACCCCATAGTGGCCGAAGTCATACGTCGAGCCCACCCCGCCGTAGATCTCCGAGGAGGGGAAGATGAAGCCGCGGCGCTTGCACAGCGCCACGATCTTGTCCATGCTCACGATCTCCGCGGCGCGCGCGGTCTCGCCGGTCTCGCCCGCGCTGTCGGGCTCGGACTGAGGGGGATGGCTGCTCATCGTGTTCTGCTGGGACGGTCGGTCATCGGTGCCGGATGGTATTGGAGGCCGGCGAGACTTTGGGCCCATCCCTCGCTCGAGCTTGGGCCCCCGGTTCTGTGGGCCGCTGTAGGCCGCGATGTCCAACCCAAAAAAACTCTCTTTGACATATCCCCCTTGACAAGATTCTCGTTTTGTGTTTTCATTTGGGTGGATGGCAGGGATCTACCCGAGGGACAGGCAGGGGAGGGCCAGACAAGGCTGAACGTCTTGCTGCCGGAGCTTGCTCGAGCGCCGCTACCCATACCTCTCCGGTGGCGCTCGAGTGAGCCTCGGCATGAAGGCCAAAGCTCAGTGCCGGTCTCCTCACAGGGGCGCCGTGGCCGCAGTGGTCGCGGCGCCCAAGTTTTTAAAAGTTCGCCGGCTTTTTAGTTCGCTGGCTTTTTAGAAGCTCGCCGGCGGCAATCCCCCGCTCCGCCAACCGATCTGCTACACGCCTGCCCGCCTGTGCGTTCGACCGCCGTGTGGGTAGGCTCCGGCCGTGGCGCGAGCGCTGATCATCGGGGGTGGCTGCCGGGGCCTGCGGTTCGCCGAGGAGGCGCAGCGGGACGGGCACGCCGTGCGCATCGTCACGCGCGGCGAGGATCGCCGTCCGGAGATCGAGGCGGCAGGCGCCGAGTGCTGGATCGGCGACCCCAACCGCCTCGGCACGCTGCGCGGGGTGCTGGACGGCGTCACGATCGCCTGCTGGCTGCTGGGTGGCGCCACCGGCCCCGAAGGGCAGCTGCGTGCGTTGCACAACGAACGTTTGCGTGCCTTTCTGGAGAGCGCGATCGACTCCACTGTGCGCGGCCTGCTCTACGAGGCTGTCGGGTCCTCGATCCCCGCCGGCGCCCTCGCCGGGGGTGAGCGGATCACGCGAGAGATTGCTCAGCGGAACTCGATCCCGCTGGCCGTCCTGCACGCTGACCCGGCGGACATTCCCCGCTGGCTGGAGCAAGCGAGCGGCGCGCTGTCCTCGATGTTGGCCCCCTGAGGCCGACCAAGCGTACGGGCGAAGGCTGCGCGAGACGGAGACAGGCATCTCAGGGCTCGACCGATGGCTCCGAAGACGGCGACGGGTCTCAGGGCTTCGCCGATGGCATCGCCCCGTCGGGCAGGATCGTGTCGATGCGCTCGTAGAGGTCGTCGAGGATCCGCGCGGTGGCGCCCCAGATGAGGTGCTCGGCGACGATGTAAGCGTCGGTTTCGAAGGAGATCCCACGACGTTCCATCGGCGTGCGCGTCCGGCTCTCGCGCAGCGTGCGCAGCGGCAGCTCCAGCACCGCGTCCACCTCGTGTGGGGAGGGGCGCCAGCTCTGGCCGATCGAAGGTCGGCCAGCTGTGATCATCCCGACGAAGGGGTGGATCAGATAGCCCGTCACAAACGTGGAGACGGGGGGAAGTTCCCCGAGCATCCGCACCTCCCTGCGCGCCAGGCCGATCTCCTCCTCGGCCTCGCGCAGCGCCGTCTCGCGCAGGTCGCGATCCTCGGGGTCGCGCCGCCCGCCGGGAAAGGAAATCTCCCCCGCGTGGCGGCGCAGGTCGGCGCGGCGGCGGGTGAGCACCGCGTAGGGCTCGCCGTCCGCGGCGAGGAACAGCGGCACCAGCACCGCCGCCGAAATCTGATCCGCCGGCGTGGTCAGGGCGCTAGGCCGCCGCGCTCGACGCGGGCTGGAGGGGAGCGATCCGCTCGAGGCGTTCCTCGAACATCACCTCCCCGTCGAGCGTGCGGTGCACGGGGCACTTCGCCGCGATCACCCGCAGACGCTCCACCTGCTCGGGGGGGAGATCCTCGGGCAGCCCCACCACGAGCTCGAACCTCGTCGGGCAGCCCCGCTCGCCGGGTGTGTACTCCACCGCCACCTCCACCGCTCCAATCTCCCAGCCCTTGCGGGCCGCGTACATCTCCAGCGTGATCGCCGTGCACGACGCGAGGCTCGCCGCCAGCAGCTCCTGAGGATCGGGACCGGCGTCGCCGCCCCCCGCCTCGGTGCCCTCGTCGATCGTGAGCTCATGGTCGCGTACCCGCACGCTGTGCCTGAACATCCCACCGTTGCGCTTCGCTGTTGCCTTCATGGTCGTGCGCCTTTCCGATCCGTTCGTCAACCTGCCGGCACCCCACTACAGATGGTAGTTATGTAAGGGTCTTTTCCAAGGGGTGGACGCGGGGCCTCAAAGAGGGTTGAACAGGAGTCCCGTCAGCAGCTTGGGGAAGAAGAAGGTGGACTTCGGCGGCATGTTCTCGCCGGCGCCCGCAACGTCTCTGACTTGCCCGATGGGGGTCGGTCGCATCAGAAAGGCCGCATCGTATTCGCCGCTGCGCACCAGCTCGATCGCCTCACCGGCCGAGCGGGCGTAGCGGAAATCGTGCAGATGGGAGATGTCCTCGTCGGAGAGCCCCAACGCGCCCTTCAGCAGCAGCGTCTCCAGCACGCCCGTGTCCAGGCGCCGGTAGGCAGCGGAGAAGCCCGGCAGGGCGGCGTCGGCGATCGCCTGGTCCTTCAGCGTCAGTCGTAGCGGGCGCTGTGACTGGGAGTCGATGTAGCCGAGCTGCAGCGGGCCGTCGCCGGGCGGCGGCGCAAGTTGCCCGAGCGGAACCTCGGTGAGCTCGAAGTCGCGTCGCAGCGCCTCCGCCAGCGCCTCGCGGCGTGTGGCGTCGAGGCCCTTGACGAGTCGGTGGGTCGGGAACACCGTCAGTCCGGGATCCTCCAGGGCCACCAGGCACATCAGCACGTAACGGTGATCGCCCTCCCCGCCCACCTCCTCGGCATAGGCCCGCGCGGTCTCATAGCGGTGGTGGCCGTCGGCGATCAGCAGCTCGGACCCGCGCGCGGCGGCCTGCACCGCGGCGATGGTCGCCTCGTCAGTGACGCGCCACAGGCGGTGGACGGTGCCCTCCGCGTCGGTCGCTTCGCCCCACGGCGCCTGTGCGGCGGGAGGCTCGAGCGCTCCCCACGCCGCGCCGGCGGGGTCGGAGTAGAGCGAGAAGATCGGCGACATGTTGGCGCGCGTGGCGCGCGTCAGGCGCAGCCGGTCCTCCTTCGGACCCGGGTGCGTGCGCTCGTGCGGGCGCACCCGCCCTGCCCCGTACTCCTCGATGCGCACCCGGCAGAAGAACCCGCGCCGGGTCTGCGTCACCCCGTCGGGTCCGGTGTACTGCTGCGTGTGCGCCCAGATCGCGGGCTGCGAGTCGCGCGCCACGGCGCCCTGCAGCTGCCAGCTCTCGAACAGCTCGCCCGCCGCCCGGTAGGGGTCGGTGAGCTCGCTCTCAATGCTCTCTTGGCCATCGGCGCCACCCTTGCCGGCGGTGGGTGCCCGGGGGAGATCCACCGCAACCACATTGAACGGCGAGCGCGCGATCAGCGCGGCCCGCTGGTCGGCGTCGATCACGTCGTAGGGCGGGGCCACCACGTCGCCGAGGGCTCTCACTGTGGAGAGGTGGTAGTGCAGCGCCCGCAGAGGTTGAACATCAGCCATCGCGGGGCGGGACCCTACCAGTGGGCGGGGGCTTGTGGGGGTTTTGGTTGGGGATGGGTGGGGCTCGCGCTGGGTAGACAGCCGTCTGAGCGGCAGGTGGCAGTAGACTGAGTGCGCGTCGGGGCGTGGCGCAGCCTGGTAGCGCGCGGCCTTTGGGTGGCCGAGGTCCCCAGTTCGAATCTGGGCGCCCCGATAAGTTCAAGCAGGACGAGCCCGCACGAACACGGGCGATTGGGCCAGTAAGTACGGGCTTTGTGGGGAGCCAGATCGTATGAGTTCGTGCGGTTCGCCGGTTTGTCCGTTGCAGATCCGTTGCAGCCGACCCCAAAATCCGTTGCAGATCCGTTGCACGGCTGGTCGCTCGAGGTCACGTGCGAGTTTTGTGTTCCGATCGCGTCAGCCAAGACAGCCGAGAAGCCGTAGTAGAAGGTCCGCCGCCGGCCCTGCTGATCGCGCCCGTCTACGACCCATGAGATTTACGCAGAGCAAGACTTCAGGCGCGCTTGCAGCTGTCGATCACCGCTGGCTGCTCTTTTGTGCTTGGTCATCGAGTCCCTGCGGCCGGCCCTCTGCTTCGACAGCGGCTGCCAGTTCGGTCAGCTTGACGCCGAGCGCGTCGGCGATGGCGCGTACCGTCGCCCAGCCGGGGTTTGATTGGGCGAGGCGTTGGAAACCGTGTCGGAGAGCCAAAATCCGGCACGGCCGCAAACGGCCAGATCGCCATGATCGTACTTTCAAGCCGCAGGTCGGGGGTTCGATTCCCCCCAGGCGCATCTCCCGGAACCCGCTTCGTTGAGCGGGTTCCGCGCGTTCAGGGGAGCCGCGCGAGCATCGAAAAGTCGCCCTGGGGCAACGCTTGGGGCAACGTGCCCCGATCCGACGCGCAATAGGGGCGTGCCACATCTTGGACGGCTGGAGCTGGACCCCCGCTACGCTCAGACCTGGCAGGGCTTCGATGCGGACAGCGCATGCCTGGACCCCCATCGAAGCGGGAACGTCCAACGACCGTACGCGACTGCCGCAGGGGACGAGGAGGAAGCCTGATTGCAGCGGCGCGCGCACTTCCGCCTCGCCCGGCGCGAGCAGGCGTGCTCCAACGGGCGGGGCCGGACCGCCCTCGGTCGTCCTTTCCAGGAGCGTGCCGATCGGTCACGACACAACGGGAGACGCCTTCTACGTCGGAAATAACGGGGAGGGGACGCCGGCGACTACACCATCTGTTTCGTCTGCGCCGACACCGCTGGGCGCGTCAGGCACCGCAGGCCCGACTACCGCGAGTAGAGCAGGCTCGCTGAGTCCTGCCGCTTGCGCACAGGCTCGCTGACACTCGCTTAGATCCTCCGCCTGACAGCGATCGCCTTCGCGTGGGCTCGGCGCCCTGTGAGTGCTCGGCCGGTGGGCGACCGCGGGGGTCGCCCAGGCCGTCGGAGGCGAGCGGCCAACCGACGGCAAAAGGCGAGATACCGATGCGCGGGCTTCGCTCGCTGTGACCGAGCCTCCCTTCGGGTGATGGGCGGCGCAATATCGTGACGATCGATGAGACATGGTTGCGAGACTGTGGCAGGGATGGGCTCGGAGGGAGTACAAGGTCTCGCGACTGGCAGCCCGTCATGGCTGCATGGTAGAGTCGGATTATATCTACTAAGCGAACATCGACACTGCGGCGTGAGCGCATCAGGCGCGTGCTTGAGAGCGTCCGTCCTCCCGAATTTCGCTACCCCGCGGTCATCCTTATGTGGGCGATATCGATCGCTGCTGTGCTGGTGCTCGTGCTTAAAGTTCACGCGAGTGGCTGCAGTCACCGGTAGCTCCTCCGCGCCAGTGACGCAGCTTGAAGTTTACTCTGCCGAGACTGGGAAGCTCCTTGGACGTTGTCGTGCCTACCGTGTTGAAGGTGCCGTCATCGCCGACCCACGTCCAGGTAGCAACGACGTAGCGCGGTGCACGGGACTTGGCACAAAGTTCCCAGGGAGGGTTGTAATCGTCGATGCGGCGCGATGGTAACGCCGCGCGTCCTGGGAGCTCAGAGGAACATGGGTGCTGGAATCAAGTCATAGATCATCTGCGACCGGCTCCGGAGGACAGTCGCAGATACGCGCCAGGCTTCTCTCGAGTCACGCCGTTGATCCCAGGCTGGCGGCGGCGGCACAACGGCCGTACGTCAGGTACGAACGCTGACAGACAGACTACGAGTCAACCCGCCGCCGACCCGGACCTAAACCGGCCGATCGGACACCACCTCGAACGGCCTAGAAAGCACGGTCTCAGTAAGCTGAGACTACACGAACCTGAGCGCCGTGCGCGACACCGCCATCCCGCGTCTGGCACTCCCGCACTCGTGGTCTTATGTCAAGCGAGATCCGACATTTTGCGGATATTTGACAGCGCCACAGACGAACCGTTGACAGGCGCGTGTAATGGCGGATCGCTGGTTTAGCGTTCCCCGACCATCTGACTGGACATCGCTCGGAACCGGCTCCATACGATCCGTTCTCCGAGGTGAGCACACACGAGGTAGGCCACGATCACAAGACCCGCGTATCGGCCGGCATGGGCTGCCAGGGCACCGGCGAGACCGCCGGGGACGGCCAAGGCGATGAGCCACCCGCGCGGCGTTTCATCACGAGAACGAATGCCCAGTGCCGTTGCGGCTCTCCACCCGTAGACAATGAGGATGGCAGCTCCCAAGACCAACGGCAGCACAAAGCTCCACCACGGAGCATCGGCCAGCGCCATCAGGCCAGCGCACGCGAACAGGCAGGCATCGACGGCGATCGTCACCGAGATCGGCGGTGGCGCCGACGGCCGCAACGGACGAACACGTGCTGCCGGATGCCCGAGAGCTGGGTCTTCCACGGCATAATCCTAGTCGGGTGAGGTGGCGGTGGCTCGATTGAGGCAGTAGATTCTTTGTCGTGGCTGGTACTTCGAAGAAGGTGCCTTGGGATCAGAGACTGACTGAGCATCTGGCTCGGGAGTCGTGGGAGGCCGCGAACGATCCCGCGAGACGCCACCGGAACCCTTCGTTTCGGGCGCAGATCAGGTCCCCCTACTACTGGTTCGCGGTGCTTGCATTCGGCGTAGCCATTTTGATCTGGTTTGCCGCGGGCCCCGGATGGTCGCGCGCGGTCGCTGCGGTTCTGTACGTCGTCTCGCTGCTTGCGAGTGCGCTCGCTCGCCGAGACGCTTGTGCTGCGGGCTTGCGTAGCGGGACCACGGACAGGAAATGATCGTCTCCGCGCCATTACCCTACGAGGTCGAGCAGCGCCATTGGAGCTGTTCGGGAGATCCAGGGGCGATTTGTGACGTGTAGCCGGCGGTCGTAGCAGCCGGTGGTGGTGGCGGGTGAGGTGGCGCTTGAGGCAGCGCATCGCCTCCATACGGCTCTCGCCCTCGGCTTCCTTGCGCTGCAAGGCCGGCGCGGGTCTCTGGGTCGATACGCCCACTGGTGATCGTGATGACGTGCAGCGCGCGGTTGAGCTGGCGGTTGCCGCTGCAGTCGAGGCTGTGACAGTCGTGGCAGCCGGAAGAAACAGGGATCGGTGCGACACCCGCGGTCCTTGCGAAGTGCGCGTCGCTTCGAAATGCTGCGCGCCGGCGGTCTGGCCGATCGCGATCGCGGCGTTCAGCGTGCCGCGGCCGGTCTCGGGGCGCTGAGCAAGCACGAGGTCTCGCAGCTCGCGGACACCAACAGTCGATAGCGTGCGCAGGCTTCGCCCGCTGTGACCGAGCCTCCCTACGGGTCGGCTCTCTGATCGAACCCGGTGCTGCACGCCTACGGCCTACGGGTCTGCTCGCTGAACTGCTGGCTTCGCCGCAGCCAGCACGGCCATGCCGCTTCGCGGCGGCCTGCGCAGACCCTCCGGCCTGCGCCGCTCGCCTTCGCTTCGCTGCGCACAGCACCACGTCCGTTGCTCCTACGCATGAAAGTCAAGTGGCACTTGCGTGATTGTCTCTTCCTGTGGCAGGGTTTGTGTTGGTGCGGGTGACCCGCGAGCTAAAGCACAGGGTTTGGGTTTGCTCCCTGTCGCGCTGCATTTGATGCGCGCCCCGGTGCGGCACCCGCATTCTTCTTGCTGGGAGCGCCGCTTTCCAGTCGGCGACGAGGCGGCGGTAGGCGTGCTCGGCTTGCTCGGTGAGCGCTCGCTCCTGGGTCGCGCGGTCGGTTGCGTTTCCAGGGTGAGAGTTCAGCGGCTTGCCCTTCTGGCCGTCGGCGCCGGCGCGTAGCTCGAGGGAGCGGAGCTTGCGAGCGACGTGGCTGGGGCGCTGGTAGGCGTAGTCCTGTTGGCTGATGAGCAGATGCCAGCAGAGGATCGCGAGCTTGCGTGCGACAGCGACGATCGCTATCTGGGCTCCGCGGCGGGCACGGACGCGCTGGTAGAACGCCCGCAGTGGGCCTGGTGTCTTGATCGCTGCCCAGGCGGCCTCGACAAGCACGTGGCGTGCCGCTGAGGAGCCCTGCTTGGAGATCCGCCCGTGCCTGGCGGGCGCAGCGCCGGACTGGCGGCTACGGGGGTCCAGCCCGAGATAGCCAACAAGACGGTCAGCATTCGCAAAGCGTTGGACATCGCCGATCGTCGCCATCACCGTGGCCGCGGTCGTGACGCCAACACCGGGGATCGTCATCAGCCGGCGGATCTCCCGGGTAGCGAGTGCCTGCTCGGCAAGGCCACGATCGATCAGCTCGATCTCGCCGCACAGGAAGTCGAGTTGGCGCAGGCAGCCCTGCACGGTCTGGCGCTCGTCGACGGGCAACACCAGCCCATCAAGCCATGCTCGTCCTTTCTTGCCGAACAGGTCGCTGATGGGTGGGCGGCCCTTGAGATTGCGCACCAGCACCGCAGATATCTCGTTCTTGGTGCGGGTGCGCTGACGGATCAGTTGCGTGCGCCTGGAAGTCAGCCGCCGCAACAACCGAGTCTGCTCATCGCTGATCCAGACCCGCGGGACCAAGTCGGCGGCCAGCAACTCGGCGAGAGTTCGTGCGTCGAACCGATCGTTCTTGACCTTGGCGTGGCTGATCGCCCGCACGTGCATTGGGTTAGCGAGAACAACCTCCTCGACGTGCGGCTGCAAGATCCTCGCGATCGCGAGGGCGTTGCCGGTCGACTCGAGCACCACTCGATCGCTCGGCGCGAGACTCTGAGCAAAGAGCTCCAGATGCTCGGGGTCGCTCTCAACCCGGCCGGCCGAGCGGGCAGGGCCTCCTTCGGAGATCGCGACCTCGCAAAAGTCGCGGTGGATATCCAGGCCGATGAAACGCAACAGTGGACCTCCCGTGTCGTTGTGGGCTGCCCACGCCCACCCTCGTCAGCATCAACATCGACAAACTACACGCCAGCTGAGACTTACGTCTCGTACGGCACGCCGTTGGGCGCAGCGGTTCTCAGCGCACAAGTCGTACCGGCTGGCGCCGGGGGACGGAGCAGGAGCCGGTGGTAGTGGCGTGCGAGGTGGCGCTTGAGGCAGCGCATCGCCTCCATACGGCTCTTGCCCTCGGCTTCCTTTCGCTGCAGGTAAGCGCGGGTCTCGGGGTCGATCCGGCCACGGGTGATCGCGATGACGTGAAGCGCCCGGTTGAGCTGGCGGTTGCCGCCGCGGTCGAGGCGGTGACGCTCGTAGCGGCCGGAGGAGACGGGGATCGGCGCGACGCCGGCGGTCCTTGCGCAATGCGCGTCGCTGGGGAAACGCTGCGCGCCGGCGGTCTGCCCGATCAGGATCGCCGCGCAGAGCGGGCCGCAGCCGGTCTCGGCAAGCAGCTCGGGGCCACGGTGCTGGCTGTTAGCATCAACGAACGCACACCAAAGCGCCGCGCAAACTTTGGGCGGGCCGAGGCGTTCCTATACCAAATATGGAGCACCTACCAACACATCGCCTGTTCGTTCTGACGATCATTACGGTCGCTGGACTCGCGTACACGAGCATCACCGACTAAGGAGTAATGAGACACTCGGCGAGGCCGAGGTTCTCTCGGGAGAGTTGCGCGTGAGGTATGGTCCAGAGCAGGAGAAAGAAGGCCGAGAAAGAGCATGAGATGAGAGATCTGGTCGAGATGCCACGCGCCGAGAACACCGGTAGCTATGAAACATTTGGTCTTCCTGGCGTGCAAAAAACAAATTGGCGCTATGACAATGCCGGGCTGCCCGAGCTCGTCACCATCACTTGGGAGGATGGCGATACATCCACAACATCCGACCCCGCTGTGATCGCAGTACTCGAAACTCTCCCCTATGCCCCCTATGGGCGAGAGGTCACTTGGGGCTACGACGAGAGTGGGCAAGTCAAAGCCGTCAGTACCACGAAGGCATCTGGCGAGACAGTTACGGTGGGTAATCCAGCCGGGATCGCCATTCTCAAAGGCCGATAACGTGACTCAGTTCTGAGCAACTATTTTTTCACCCAATGAGAGCTAGTTGATTACCCCACTAGCTCGTTCGATTCTATGACCGCAGTGTTGGAGCGTGATGGAACCGTGGTCGATGTTGTGGTGTGCGATCCTGTCTTCGAAGGTGAGTGAGGCGGTGAAGGGGAAGCCTTCATGCTCGCTGCGCGGGAGCGTTAGTGATCGACCGATTTGATTGGCAGGAAGGAAGTGTCAAGCTTCTGCGGATCGATTTCGAAGACGCCGGGCTTTAGGTCGCTCAAGAGCCAGCCGGCGTCGTCGTGCGTCATGATGAAGTGCATGGCTGGATAGGTCTTGGCGGTCGCCGAGCCCGCTCCCGGTCCTGCCGCATGGACAGTGGCGACTGCGGTCCGCGTATCGAGTACGTGTGGCGTCTCGTTCCAACCCCAGTCCTCGGTAGTGCCGGCCTCTATAAACGTGCGCGTCGTGTTGTAGAGAATCACGTCAGCAAACTCCTCAAGTCTTGGGTGACTCGGCACTGCACGCTCAAGGGCTCGAACGAGGTCAGCGGCCTCCTTCTGGGTCATGCTGCCCTCAGCCACACGACCCTGCACCCAGCGTTCAGCGAGCACACGGCGCATTCCGAGGGCAGTGAGCGGCCAGACCGCGTCGAACTGACGTGCCAGTGCGTGCTCCAGCCAAAGTTCTGCCCGCTCCACTGGACCACTATCGTGGAAGTGAGCAGCCTCGTCCCAGGACACCCGCAACAAGCTACTGGATTCAGCAGACGATTGCAGGCTCCCCAACGATGGCAAGATCCGTCCTTGCAAACAGACCCATTGCCGTCGGCTGTACCGGCGAGCGTGCCCGGTGGCTTGAGCCCTTCGGCGGCGCCCCGGGCTGCCGGACGGAGATGTGGGGCGCGATCGTCGCGCTGCACGGGCGCTACTCCCGTGCGCTCGCGAACCTCAAAGACGAGTGGTGGACCGACGAGCAGCACACCGAGATACTCTGCGCGCTCGCCGTCTGGCGCATAGAAATCGACGACACTGGCGCCGACCCCCGCGAAGAGCTCGCCTTCCAGACCCAGCTCAACGACTACGCCCACACCCTCCGCCAAGAAGGTGGCGGCGTCACCAAGGCATGGAAACCCGGCGCTCCGCCTCCTGGGTGGACACCGGAGTAATCCTGCCAGTGAACCGAGGCTAGCTGCCTCCCTTGTGGCTGCCCGGGCGCTGGTGTGGGGTGGTGCATGGGACAGCGGTTGATGTTGTGGTGTGTGATCTGTCTTCGAAGGTGAGTGAGGCGGTGAAGGGAAAGCCTCCGTTGGGGCAGTGGTCTGGTATTAGGATGCCGTTTGGGTGGTAGCTGATGAGTTTGTTGTGGGTGTGTTCGTAGTAGGTGAGCCCTCGTGGGCCGAGTGTGGCGTGGAGCCTGGTGATGGCGACGTTGGATCCTTCGGGGAGGCTGGTAATGAGTGGTACCTCGATGTTGAGGTGTCCTTGGTTGGGTGCTTGGAGTAGCTGGCCGGGGAGCACGGCTAGGGCGCTGATGGGGGTTGGGGCGTGGGCGTAGAAGAGGATTGCGAGTTGTCCGTTGCGTTCGGGGGTGCGGAAGATTTCGACTTCGGCGGTCTCGCGGTCGATGTCTGGTCCGATGGGGATCTCGGTGAGGGCGCTGCCTTGGCCCATGCGGGAGTTGGCTGGGCAGCTTTCGGGGCCGAGGTCTTCGAGTGTGGTTTGTGTGCAGGTGGCGAGTCCGAGGCCGCTTGTGGTGATGCCGAGGTTTCCTGGGTAGCTCACATTGAGCGCGGTCAGTGGTGAGGGGATGACGTCGGCGGGTGCTTTGATCTGGATGGTGAATTCGACTGTGGTGGCTGCGCCTAGACGGTCGGGGGTAAATGTGACGTGGAGGTTGGCCACCTGGGCGGCGTGTGCTGTGGTCGGCAGGCACGCGCAGGCCAAGAGCGAGCCAACGAGCCTGTGTATGCGGCGCGTGGCGCGTTTGTGGCGTTTGAGGGTTAGTACGAGAATCTGCCTGTTGTTTGGATGAGGAGGGCGTAGGTTCGGCGGTCGAAGGTGCCGGATAGTCCGGCGCGTCCGTGGGCGTGGCTGTAGCGGCCGTTTCCGCCGGTGATTGTGAGTGTGCCGCTGAAGTTTTGGTAGCGCCCTGTGCCGTGTGGTGTTGCGCGCCCGGTGCCGTAGATCGTGCCGCCGTGGGTATGGATCGTGAAGTTTCCGGTGATGACTTTGCCGGTGGAGATGATGGCGCTCATTGAGCCAGGAAGCGCTCCTGTTACTGGTCCTTCCTCCTTTAGCTGTGTCCCGTTCGGTTTGACGAGGTGCAGGTGCGCGGTGGCGGTGCCGTCGATCGACCCTGCGGTATGCGCTGCCGACTGGTGTTGGGCAGCGGATGACACTGCTGCGCTCATCGATATGGCGCCTGCAACGAGGGTCGCCAGCACCGCGACGGCGGCAGTTCGGCCTTGAAGGTTGAGATTGCGACTCATGGCAGGGTGGGCTGATCTGGCGATTGTTGCGACCGGCGACTTGCGGCTCTCTAAATAGTATCTTCAGCTTGAACGGAGTCTATTGATTTGTCCAGCTTGTTTGATGGCCGGTTGGCCGCTGGGTCGTTAGCCGTGTTGAGGCGACCATTGTGGATGGTCGTGCTGGGGGGTCTGTGTCGGATGACGCGGTGCTTGGCGGTCAGGAGGTGTCTGCGCCAGGCGGGTATGGTCGCGCGTCCGGGGTTGCGTCCGTATCCGTCTCGTTCGATCTGGCGCAGGATCTCGCGGTAGAGTGCGGCTGAGAGAGCCATTCCTTTGCGTCCGCGAGACAGGAGGGGTATCGCTTCGAGTCCTTCTTCGTACATGCGGTCGGCGCGGGCTATCTGGTCGCGTAGGAGCTCTTCGCGGGCGCCGGGTTGTGGGGGCCCGTACCGGTCGATTGTGGTGCGGGCGATGTAGAAGCGGCCGTGGGCGTGGTCCTCGTCGATGTCGCGCAGGATGTTCGTGCGCTGAAACGCGCGTCCGAGGATCGCCATCTTGCGCTCGCCGTCGGGGTGGGAGGTACCGAAGATCTTGGCGAGTACGACTCCGACTGCTCCGCCGACGTACTGGCAGTAGCGTTCGAGGTCGGCTTCGGTGTCGATCGGCTTGCGCTCGAGGTCGTCGCGCATCCCTTGGCAGAATTCGAGCATCGCCCCGGGCGGCAGTGGGTAGCGGCGCGAGAGGCCGATGAGTATGCGTGTCTCTGGTGTGTCTGTCTTTTCGCCGTTCGCCCAATTCTCGATAGCTTGCACTCGGCTCTCTGCGTGGGGGTCTTCGTCGTCTACGAGGTCATCGATTGTGCGCAGAACGCGGTAGAGGTGGCGGGCGTCGGCTTGGAGGTTGCTAGGCAGCAAGCGGATACCCGCACTGAAGGTGCTTGTGTCCAGGGCGCTCGCCGTCTTGAGCGTTGCGGTTTGGGGCGGGGCTCCTCCTGAGGGCATAGGGCATGATCCCATCGTGGTGGCCTGACAGTGGTGTCGCTGCGTGTCTTTGATGAGGGTGGGAGCGGTGTTGGTGGTGTTGTTGGGGTCATTCGGTTGAGAAGGCGGTTCGTGGGTTGAAGCGGCTGGTCTGTACCACGGCGATCATCGAGGCGATGATCGAGATCCCGCCGACGATCACGACGGTGCGTAGACCGAGTTGCCAGGCGGGCACGAACTTGACGGGGGAGCCGGTGGTCTGGTGAAGCCAGCCATCGATCAGGTATTGGCCGATGATGCCGGCGGCCATGCCGATGAGGCAGCCTGAGGTCAGCAGCGTGCCGGTCTCGTAGAAGATCAGCCGGGTGAACTGGCCGAAGCTCATGCCGATCGCGATCAGCGATTCGAGTCTGCCTCGGCGCTGCCAGACCGCGGCGATCATCAGCGCGATGACGGACGCGATCGTGGCGACTAGCACGACGATCGTTGTGTCGTTCAACCGCGAGAGGGTGCTGCCGAGCACCGCGCTGACTTCCGAGCGCCGTTCATCGACGGTCTCGACGGTGAGCGCGCCGCCAGGCGGCAGCGCGGCTTCTATCGCTTGCTTGCCCTGCTCGATTGAGATGCCCGGCCTGAGTGTGACGGCGAGCTGGGAGGCGGTGTTGCTGCCCCATAGCTTTGCTTGATCTTCGCTGTTCATGACGATCGCGCCTGAGAGCCAGCCGTAGTTGGCGATCGTCGCCGCGAGCCGCAGAGTGGCGTCGCCGGTGGGGGTGGGGATCGTGAAGCGCTCACCCAGCCGTAGGTGGTCTTCGTGGGCGATTGTCTGGCTGATCGCGGCCCAGCCACCTTCGCGTAGATGCCTGTCGGCGGTGTGGAGCGACCCTTCGATGAGCTGGCTTGGTGCGATCTGCGCCGAGGTCTGGGGCGGGACGCCGAGGACCCATACGCGCCTTCCGGGCAGGTCGAGGAAAGCGTCGCGCCACGGCAGCACAGACCTCACGACACCGAGGTGTTGCAGGCGGTGTTGGGTTTCGGTGTATGCGAAGGGCTGGGTGGTGTAGACGTTCTCCGGGCCGCCGGGCTTGATCCAGATGCTGGCGCTCGAGAGAAGGTCGCCGGCGCCTGTGCGTACCGCCCGCTGCACATCGGCGACCGAGCCCCCGATCAGGACCATCAGGAGACTTGCGACCATCCCGGTAGCCAGGAGCGCGACCGACCGGGTGGGCGAGCCGCGCAGCTCAGCAGTCGCGAGACGCGCAGCAGGGTCACTTGAGCGCCGTGACAGTATGCGCGCCAACTTGAGGATGTAGCGCAGGATCATCGGCAGGCAAATCACGAGGCCGGCCACGAGCCCAACGACCGCCGCGACCGTCACCGTCGGTGCCAGCAGCGACCCGAGGATCGAGACGCAGACAAGGAGCACGCCACCCGCGAAGACGGCCGCCTCGGAGAAGTGGAGCCTACGCGCGAATGAGAGTGTGCGTCCAACCGCGTCGGGCTCGGCGGCGACGCCTCCGCGCAGCGCCACGATCGCGGGCAGTACCGCGGCAGCGAACGCCGCGAGCATCCCGCCCGCCAGCGCGATCAGGACTGTTGGCGTCGCGACGACGCGCTGGCCGCCGATCGCGAAGGCAGCTGCGATGTAGCCGGGCACGGTCCGGTAGGCGATGAGCGAGATGATGTCGCCAGCGAGCAGGCCGAGCAGCGAGCCGGCGAGGCCGAGAATGAAGGCGTCGAAGGCGAGTGAGGCGACGATCATCGAGTCCGGGGTGCCGGTCTCGATCAGGTAGACGATGAAGCGCCGGCGCTCGTCACTGGCGAGCAGCAGCGCGTTGTAGGCAAGGATGATGCCGGCGACGAGGCTGATCGCGCTGAACAGCAGCGTGACCTGCTTTTCGGGGCCGGCGGCGTTCCCCAACAGGATCGCTTCGGTGTCGATCGGGCGAGCGTTCAACGTCCCCCCGAAGCGCTGCGTGAGTGCGCGGTGAAGTGCTGCTTCGCGTCCGGGCTTGGGCTCGATCAGAACCCTCGTCAGGCGGCCGGGCAACCCGGCGATGCTCTGCACGATCGGCAACGGCGCCGCGGCGACCGGGCTTTCGGCTACCGCGCCGATCTCGCCACTTGGCACGAGCGCATCAAGCGCGAGGTGTTCGGTGCGATCGCCGACTTGGACGGCGAGTACGCGGCCGGGCTTGGCGCCGATGGCGTGCGCGGTCGGTTCGGTCAAGACCAGCGTCCCGCCTCGAGATGCTTCGCCTGCTCGCTGAAACTGCAAGGCGAGCTTGCCTCCCAGTGCGGTGACTTGTTCGGTTGAGCCCACGAGGGTGAGCGCCCTGCGGCCCTTCGGTCCGATCACGACGACCGGCTGCTGCATGATCGGAGCGGTCGCCTTGACGCCGGGCATATGTTCGACTTCTTCAGCGACGCTCTGGTCAAACCCCTCGGGGGATCGTGCGGCGAGTTCGAGCGTCGCGTGCCCTGCGACACCGTGAGTGATTTCTTCAAAGGAGCCCGTGATGCTGCGGTGAGCGACCTGGACGGCGAACAAAAGCGCCACGCCGGCGGCGACCCCCACGATCGCCATGAGCTCGCGCAGTGGCTGCACGCGCAGATGGCGGCGGTAGAAGATCAGCAGCGTACGCAGATAGCCGATCATCGCCCGATCACAGCCTGCGCTTCCAGGTCGGGCTCCGTGAGCCGGCCGTCGCGCATCCCGAGCACCCGGTCGGCGTAGCGCGCAACGCGCGCGTCGTGCGTTACCAAGACAATGGCTGCTCCTCGTTCGCGCGGCAGCGCGCTCAGCAGGGAGAGCACTGCGTCGCCTGTCTCTGTATCGAGGTTGCCCGTCGGCTCATCCGCGAGGATCAGCCTTGGCTCTCCCACGAGCGCCCGTGCGATCGCGACGCGCTGCTGCTCTCCGCCGGAGAGCTTCGACGGGGTATGCGTGCAGCGGTGCAGAAGCCCCACGTCATCGAGTGCCGCACGAGCACGCTCGCTGGCCTCGCGGTGATGCGTCCTGCGCAGCAGGAGGGGCATCGCGACGTTCTCCTCGGCGGTGAGGCCAGCGACGAGGTTGAAGCCCTGGAAGACGAAGCCGAGCTTCATGCGACGGTAGGCAAGCAGCTCGCCCTTGGGCAGTTTGGCGAGGTCGCTGCCTTCGAAGCGCACACTGCCGGCGTCAACCCGCAGAAGGCCCGCGGCGAGCAGCAGCAGCGTGCTCTTGCCAGAGCCGCTTGGGCCGAAGATCGCCACCAGCTCGCCCGCGCCGACGCCCATGCTCACATCGTCGACGGCGTGGACCGCGCCGCCGGGACTCGCGTAGTAGCGGCGTGCGCGGTCAAGCTCCAGCATCGTTACTGGCGCGGCGTGACCCGGTGCCCGGGAAGGGATAGACCTTGCCGCGCTCGGCAACGGGCTCAGGATCGATCAGTTTACCGTCGCGCAAGTAATGCAGCGGGTGCGCTCCGAGCAGCGACTGGGCGTCGCTGGCGGTGACGAGCACCGCGACGCGCGCTTCCCTGGCGAGGTCCGATAGGAGCCTCATGATCTCCTCCTGCTCGATCAGCGAGAGGTTGGAGGCAGGCCCGTCAGCCAGCAGCAGCTGGGGTTCGGTGATGAGCGCACGAGCGATGTCCACGCGCTGGCGCTCCCCATCGGAAAGCTCGCACAGCTCCATGCCAGCGCACTGCTCGGCCTCGCACGCAAGCAGCGCCTCACGCACCCGCCAGTCGGTGTCGCGGTGGCCGCAGCGGTCCACGAGCAGCGGCAGCGCCACATGATCGAACACGTCAAGGCGCTCCTGGGAGAAGGACTGCGATGCCCATACGCACGCGATTTCGCGCCGGCGAAAGCGCGTCCGTTCCGCCGCGGACATCTCATCCAAGCGCCGCCCGTTGTAGGCGACGGTCCCGCTATCCGGGCTGCGCAGACCGGCCGCGATCCGCAAGAGCGTCGTCTTGCCCGCACCGCTGGGACCAAAAATGCCGATTATCTGACCACGGTCGACCTCAAGGGAAACATCGTCCAGCGCCGTCCTGGTCCCGCTGGGCCTGTCATAGCGCTTAGAGACCCGCTCAAGACGGAGCATCGCCTCAGCCTACCTCCGCCGACGCAGACCCATCATCACACTCCTGCGCCGGACTCCCAGGCATCGTCTGCTCTTGCCTACCCGCGATCCTGCCGAACAGCTCACTTCGAGCGAGCTGGCGATCGCGTGCCCTGTCACCGGCCCCAGTGTGCTCATAGGTGGCGGGCCAGACCACATCCTGGTTTTTCAGCCAGGAGACCCTCTCGTGCATATACCTCGCCCATCGCAGCTCTCCTTCAGCGAAGGAGATGTCTCCGCTCAGCGCGAATCGGAGCAGCTCATCATTCGCCAGCACTTGCCGGCCCCCCGGCGGGATCTGTTCCTGCTGGCGCATAAGCTCTTCCACGCGGGCCGCGCACGCCTGCTCGTAGGAAGCGATCTGCTTCAGCGCGCTCTCCAGACGCCCTGGGCCAGCAAGCGCGATCTTGACCAGCAGCGGTCGGCGCAACAGCCGAGCCTTGGTCGTGCCCTCCTCAAACCAGCGCTCGAACTGCTCCGCTCCGTTGTCGGTGATCGCGAAAACGTGCCGTTCGTCTTGGTCGTCGGCGGCGTTATCGATGCGCTCGATCAGCCCACCCTGCTCAAGCTGTTCGACGGTTCGATATAGCTGGCCGGGGTTGATCTTCCATGCTGGGCCCAGGAGTTTCTGCAGGCTATCCCCGAGCTGGTAGCGGTAGGCCGGTCTATGGAGCAGCAGCCCCAACAGCGCATGCTTGGCTGACAATCGATCTCCTCCCGGCCAACAAACTAGTAGACAGGTATCCCCGGAATGGGAAGCGTTCCAACGTCTGCAACCCTACACCGGGCGGCCAATCGGCGTCGGGCGCCCCCAACAAACGCTTGCTTGCAAGCCCCGCGACCGACCTCGGCGAGCGACCCCTGCCGGGGCCCGGCGACTCCAGGGCCTAGCTCAAAACCCAGGCGGGTGCTAGAGGTCGAGGCCAGAATCCGGGTCGGAGTCTAGTCGCCGAGAGTACGAAAGGAATGCTTGCTTAAAAGTATTGACCTTTGGGTCCTTCTCGGCGGAGCATCTATCGCATGGTCGAGAAGGTCTTCCGTGAGCCCCGAGGGAGGTGCCGGCGATATGCCGCTTATGTCTTTGACTCGCTGCCTTGGGGTGGGATCCCGCAGGCCGAGCGTCCGTGCAATCTTGGTGCTGGGCCCTCGGCCTGCCTGCAGGCCGTCCGGACCGGCCCAAGCTCCAACGCCTTCATCCCCACAGGACGAGGCGTTGGCAGGCCAGCGCCGGGGCACGCTCAAATCGCCCCGGTGCTGGCGATGACGTCCGCCCAGCACGTCGATGGGCACCAAGGGGGCACCGTAATGCCCCGCACCGCTGCACCGACGCAACTCAGTGATTGGCAATCGAGACCTACCCTGCGCGAGCCGCGCTACTCCCAACTGCTCAAGCGTGGCCACGCGCTCCCCGGCTGCTTCAGGCGCGAGACGCAGGTACTGGGGATCGCAACACCGACGGCGGCGGACCTACCCGGTCGCTGGTCGGCTCACCGCTCTGATCAGCAACCTCGCTGGCACCGCGATTGAGATCGTGACCGGCACTCGGCTCCACGCTATGGCACAACCACTTGATCCTGAGAACCCCGGCAGGTTCTCCTCATCGATGGTGGCCGGTCTAGCCATGCTGGCCTGCTTCACCTCCGAGCACCCGGTACGTGGTATCGCCGACATGGCCGAGGAGCTTGGCCTGGGCCGATCGACCACGCATCGCTACGCCACGACACTGGTGACGCTCGGCTATCTCGAGCAGGGGGCGGCACGCAAGTACAGGCTGGCCTCGCGCGTCGCGGACGTCGGGCTCTCGCTACTGGACTCGATGGCCGTTCGTCAAGCGGCCAGCGGCCCTCTGCGAGAGCTACGGGCTCGCACCGGGCGAACGGCAAGCCTGGTGGTGCTGTGGGAAACCGAGGTTGCCTACATCGATCGCTGGCGGGGGTACCTCCAAGGGCAGTACGCGGTCGATCAGGGCATCGGGATGGGCGCTCGCCTGCCCATCCACTGCACCGCCGCGGGTAAGGCGCTCCTGACACGCCTGCCCGCGGCGGAGCAGCAAAAGCTGATCACGAGACTACGCCTTACCCGGCGTACCCCCACGACGATCACGACCAAGACCGCGTTGCGCACGGAGCTTGAGTACATCGCTGCTGACAGTGGTGTGGCGGTCGATGATGGAGAGCTGTCTGCTGGCAGGCGTGCCATTGCCGCTGTAGTAGTGGACGCGGAGGGACGACCGGTCGCGGCGGTCGAGCTCGCAGTGCCGGCGGAGGCTTACACCCGTAAGGAATTGATGGCTCTCGGCCCGAAGATCACAGCCACAGCTCAGCACATCGCCGAGGCTCTGGGCTGAGAGCTCCAGGCAATCCGATGCACAACGGCCAGAGCCACATCGACCTGTCCACAGCCTACTAATGAGCGGAAGGGATCTTGTAATGAGAAACATCCCCTGCGTGATGCCGCAGAGCATTAGTAAGTTGCTGCTGCATCAAGAGGTAGCCGGAGAAGCCGCCCAGCGGTGCGCATATTGGCGTGCCGTTGCGGCCGACCAAAGGAGTAAGAAGTTGCTGCGATCAAACAGGGGAGCGATATCGATGTCTGGAGAGTCGTTGCGCTATATAGAGCCGCGGAGCCAACGCCTCTATCTTGGTGCTTTGCTTGGCGTGGCCGTCGCGGTGCTTCTTTTGGGCTGTGGGCTGGGCGCCCTACCCGCGGAGGCGTCGGTGCCGAGCACCGCGATCCGCTATTTCTACACGCCGAACAACCGGCTGAGTGCGGTGATCAAACCGGAAGCCGAATACGCGCTCTATAGCTGGGACGCTGCGGGCAATCTCTCCTCGATCGCGCGCAAATCGTCGACGAAACTGTCGATCATCCAACTTGAACCGACAGAGGGAGCTGTCGGGGAAACGATCAATATCTGGGGGACCGGCTTTTCCGCGACGCCGAGCAACGACACCGTCAAGTTCAACGGCACCGCGGCGACCGTGTCCGCGGCGACGGCCTATACGCTGGCTGTCAAAGTGCCGACGGGCGCGACGACTGGCACAGTGACTGTGCAGACCACGACTGAAGGGCCGGTCACGAGTTCTCAGAGCTTTACGGTTGCGGCGTCTCCGGCTCCGACGATCACGTCACTTTCAGCTTCGATTGTGGCAGCAGGAACCGTTATTACGATGACGGGTACAAATTTTGAAACAGACACAGACAATGATTACGTGTCGGTCAATCAAACGATGGCCGAAGTGACCTCGACGACGAGCACGTCTCTTAAATTCGTGGTGCCTGAAGCAACCGCCAGCGGGAAGGTATCGATTTCTACACCGCATGGGTCGGCTGCTGGACCGTATCTCTATATCCCTCCGCCAGGATATACGACTACTCAAATCGGGCCAACTGCGAATCTAACGCTGGTACCGGCTCGGCTCTGACGATAACGACCGCTAAAACTATAGGTATTGCTACTGTCGAAGCGAGCAGTGGGGAAATGCTATCGGCTGTATTGAAAAATATAACGGTTACATCTGGCACCGCCTATATCTACACCCCCCGCAATACGGACCTCGGCGCTGCAAAGGGTTTTTCGAGTGGTAGCGAACAGTTGATGGAAGCAGTCACGTTGCCGATGACGGGGACCTACACGATCCTAATTGTGCCTGGGGGCGAATATACGGGCAAAGTTGAAGTGACACCTTACTATGCGGACACCGTCACAGGTACGATAGCGCCCAGCGCCGAAGGATCGAGCAAGGCAACCTCTTTGCTAATTCCAGGGCAAGAGGCGAAGTACACAGTGTCTGGGGCAGCCGGGGAGGAAGTGTCGTTGAAGGTCAGCGAATTTACGGGGTTCTCCAAAACTCTCTACCTGGAATGGTTCAACCCGGAAGGCAAAAACATCAAAGAAAAGGCGTTTACAAGTAACGGGTTCATGGAACCAGTAGTGTTCCCGACGACGGGGACCTACACACTGGTCGTCAACCCGAATGGGTTCAATACGGGCTCGTTGAAGTTGACGGCGTATAATGCTACGGCGGTGACGGGGTCGATTACGCCGACGAGTGGTGGCGAATCGAAAACGGTGACGACGACTGTTCCTGGGCAGGGCGCGAAAATCACGTTCTCGGGTACGGCGGGTGAAGGAGTTTCGTTGGTGTTGTCGGAATCGACGATCAAATCGGGGTCAGTCAGGGTATTGACGCCGGAAGGCTCGGAAGTATCGGAATCGAATGTGAGCTTCGGTACGTCGACGACGATGGACGGTACGCACCAGTCGTTTGCGCTGCCGAAAACGGGTACGTATACGATTTATATAACGGCGTTGGGTGAAGAAACTGGTAGCGTAAAGCTCACCGCGTATAAGGCTCCTGAAGTCACGGGGTCGATTACGCCGACGACGAGTGGCGCATCAGAAAGCGTCTCATTGCTGATCCCTGGGCAGAAAGCGAAGTACGCGGTCTCGTGCTCAGCCGGTGAAGAACTATCGGTGAAAATCAGTGAATTCACGGGGTTCTCTAAAAGGGTCTACGTGGAATGGTTCAACCCTGGGGGCACGGACATCAAGGAAAAGGAATTTACGAGTAATGGGTTCATGGAAGCGATTACGTGTGCGACCACAGGCACCTATCATCTGGTGGTTTACCCCTATGGGCTGAACACGGGCTCGTTGAAGGCTACGGTGTATAACGCGTCGGCGGGGACGGGGTCGATTACGCCAACGAGTGGTGGCGAATCGAAAACGGTGACGACGACTGTTCCTGGGCAGGGCGCGAAAATCACGTTCTCGGGTACGGCGGGTGAAGGAGTTTCGTTGGTGTTGTCGGAATCGACGATCAAATCGGGGTCAGTCAGGGTATTGACGCCGGAAGGCTCGGAAGTATCGGAATCGAATGTGAGCTTCGGTACGTCGACGACGATGGACGGTACGCACCAGTCGTTTGCGCTGCCGAAAACGGGTACGTATACGATTCATATAACGGCGTTGGGTGAAGAAACTGGTAGCGTAAAGCTCACCGCGTATAAGGCTCCTGAAGTCACGGGGTCGATTACGCCGACGACGAGTGGCGCATCGCAGAGTGTCTCATTGCTGATCCCTGGGCAGAAAGCGAAGTACGCGGTCTCGTGCTCAGCCGGTGAAGAACTATCGGTGAAAATCAGTGAATTCACGGGGTTCTCTAAAAGGGTCTACGTGGAATGGTTCAACCCTGGGGGCACGGACATCAAGGAAAAGGAATTTACGAGTAATGGGTTCATGGAAGCGATTACGTGTGCGACCACAGGCACCTATCATCTGGTGGTTTACCCCTATGGGCTGAACACGGGCTCGTTGAAGGCTACGGTGTATTCCGCGGTCACCGGCTCGATTACACCGAGCAGCGGCGGCGAATCGAAAACCGTCACGACGAACGGGCCGGGGCAGAACGCCAAAATTACATTCTCTGGCAAATCTGGAGAAGAAGTGTCCATTGTACTTTCAGAATCCACGATCAAATCCGGGCACGTGGTTATCGATAACCCGTCGGGATCAAAAATCGGAGAAGAAAAGACGTTTGGGTCCAGTGGAGAAACCGCGCTAGGACCCGTTTCGCTATCGACAACAGGCACGTACACGATCTTCATCAAGCCCGAAGCGGAATACACCGGTTCGGTCAAGCTGACGGCGTATACGGGCTCGCCTCCGCACGGCATGATCGTCCGCCGAGGATCGGGCGGTACGAGTTCCACGGCGGCGACGGGTCAGGCGGGGCCTGATGAAGGCACGCTGAGTATCGCCTCGGCCGCAGCGTCGCCAGCTCCTGGGAACCAGACATTCGCGGTCCTACTCGAAACGGGCGGGCACCAGGCACTCGATAGCCATGTCGGGCTAGTTCGGAAGAAAGATATTGCCGACCCGGCCCCGCGAGCAGCTACCATCGCCCTGCCAGGAAGGCTCCGCCATAAAGCAAAAGGCAGCCAGGGCGCCAACGGCGCCGTGTCCCATCATCTGGTCTTCGGCTCGGGCGCAACCAAGAAACCCAGGTTTGCGGCCCATGCGGGGGCAGCGGTGACGGGCGGGATCACCAAGATCACGTTGCCACGGGCGGTCAGGTCGTTCCACCCAACCAGCTCAGGCCAGTGGTTCCCAAGGACGAGCCGCGGGAATGTTGTTTGGAGTACCGGGCAGCCGGTCAGCCCGTGGGCCAATCTGGCACCTCCGGCGCCGGCAGAGAGCACCACCACGGCACTAGCTGGGCAGGCGCTGAAGCTCAACGGCCTTCCGCTTGTGGGCCTGCATGTAGCGATCGAGGATACATCGGTTGCGGCCGTGACAGATGCCAATGGCCAGTTTCTGCTCGCAGGGCTGCCGGCTGGGCATCAGGTGCTGGTAGTGGAAGGGGGTACGATCGACGGGCAGCGCTATGGCACGTTCGCGATCGGTGTCCAGATCGCGGCGCATACGGAGACCACACTTGATGCGCCGGTCTGGATGACCCCGCTGGACCCGGCGGGTGACCATCGGATTGCCTCGCCAACGAGGGTGCCTGTGAGACTCACGACGCCGAGGATCCCAGGTCTTGAAGTCGTGCTGCCGGCGGGGACCGTGATCCGGGATGCTGCCGGCCGTATCGTGCGCAATCTGAACATCACCGCGATCCCGCTGGACCGTCCATCGTTCCCGTTGCCGTTCTTTGGCACGATTCCGTTGTACTTTACGGTGCAGCCTGGTCGCGCCTATCTGAGTAAGGGTGCGCAGATAATCTACCCCAACTACAGCCATCTGCCCCCGGGGCAGCGTGTCTCATTCTGGAACTACGATCCAACTGGGCGTGGCTGGTACATCTACGGCCAGGGTATGGTGACACCCAACGGCAAGCAGGTCGTCCCAGACCCCGGCGTGCGGATCTGGGAATTCACCGGGTCGATGTTCGTCCATGAACCAAAACCGCCGAAAACGGGCCCTACGCCAGGGCCTCCACATGAAGGCGGAGATCCTGTAGATCTGGGGACTGGCCTGTTTGTCTACCACAAGACGGATCTTGTGATTCCGGACACGATCCCGATTGTGATCGAACGGACCTACCGGCAGAGCGATTCGAACTCTTATAGTTTTGGCGTTGGCACCACCAACCTCTACGACCTTCGAATGTGGTCGGAAAACAACTATCACGAAGCGGACCTTGTGCTCCCCAACGGAGGTAGGGTGCTTTACAAACGTGTCTCGGCTGGGGAAGGGTATAAAGAAGCCGAATACAAGGCGACCAGTACGCCGAGCGTATACTACGATTCGACGATCACGTGGAATGAATCCATTCCGGGTTGGGATCTGACGCTGACGAATGGCACCACCTACGTGTTCGGGGAGGACGCTCCGTTGGAGGCGATCCGCAACAGGCGGGGGCAGCAGCTGACGATCACACGCGAAAAAGGTCTGACCGGCAACATCACGCAGATCACGTCGCCGCATGGCCGTTGGGTGAAGTTTACGTACAACAGTTCCAGCGACATCACAGAAATCAAAGACAATGGTGGCCGCACGCTCAAATACACCTACAACAAAGCGGGCCTGCTCGAATCAGCGACCGACGCGGCTGAACGAACGACCAAATACGAATACAACTCCGAAGGCGACATGGCCTCAATCACGGACTCTCGTGGGAACAAGTACATCGAAAATGAATACGAATCTCACAACAGGGTGTCGAAGCAGAAAATGGCGAACGGTGGGACCTTCGAATTCAGCTATGCCCTGAACGGCGAAGGTAACGTCGAAAACACGACGATCACCGAACCGCGCGAAAGCAAACGCAAGATCACCTTCAACACCGAAGGCTACCCGACCAGCGAAACGCTCGGGCTCGGCAGCGCCATCGAACAAAAAACCACACTCGAACCGCAGGCAGGCACTGGGCTTCTGCTCTCAAGCACAGACGCTCGCTCCCGCAAGACCGCGTACGAATACGACAGCTACGGCAACGTGACCTCGATTACGCATCTTGCGGGTACGTCCTCAGCACAGACCTACAAATTCACCTATGAACCGACTACCAACGAGCTCACCAAGGAAACCGATCCGCTGGGTCACGCGACCACCTATGAATACAACAGCCAAGGAGAAATGATCGCCAAGAAGGACGCGCTCGGTCACACCACGCACTACGAATACAACAGCGACGGACAGCCAGCGGTAATCACCGACCCACTTGGCCACAAAACGACCATCACCTACGAACGTGGCGAGCCCGCTAGCGTGACAGATCCGCTGGGCCGCACTAGCAAGCAGTTCGTGGACGTGATGGGTCGGGTCGCATCGACGACCACCCCAGGCGGCGAGCAAACTCTCAACGAATACAACAACGACAACCAGTTGCTCAAGACGACTGACCCCGCGGGAGACGCGACCTCCTACGAATACGACGCTGATGGCGACCTGACCGCAGTAACAGATCCCTTGAAACACAAGAGCATATTCGCCTATACCAAAATGGATCTGCTGGAAAGCGAAGAGGACCCGCTTGAAAAGAAAACCACGGTAGTGTACGACACAGAGGGCAACCTCACCGAACTCACCGACCGCCGAGGCAACGTGGACAAGTTCGTCTACGACGCCCTCAACCGGCTGACCGAAGCCAAGTACGGCGTCTCCGGTGAAACCGCGGAAAGCACGATCAAATACGAATACGACAACGGCAACCGTCTCACGAAGATCGTCGACGGTACGAGCGGCACGTACACGCCTGAATATGACGAACTTAACCGGCTGAAGTCGCTCGCCACACCACAGGGGACGATCAAATACGAATATGACGAAGCCAACCGCCGCACAAGCATGACCGTCCCCGGGCAGGAAGCGGTCAAATATACCTATGACGAAGCCAACCGCCTCAAAGAACTCACACGCGGCAGCCAGACCGTCTCCTTCGCCTACAACGAAGACAACCTCCCGACCACCACAACGCTCCCGGATGGCGTAGAAGAGCAGTACGGCTACGACGAAGCCAACGAGGTCACCTCCATTGCGTACAAAAAAGGCTCCACCACCCTCGGCGAACTGGACTACAGCTACGACCTCGATGGCCAGAAGGAAGCCGTCTGGGGAAGATACGCGCGTACCGCGCTACCCGAAGCCTTCAGCTCAGCCACATACAACGCCGACAATGAGCAGGCCGAACGTGGCAGCAAAAAATTCACCTACGACGCCAACGGCAACCTCACGTCCGACGGTACCTCCGAATACAAATGGAACGCTCGCAATCAACTCACCAACATCACCGGCACGATTAAAGCGACCTATGGCTACGACCCGTTCGGGCGCCGCACCACCCGGACCCTCGGCAGCACGACAACCGAACTCCTCTACGACGGCCCGAACGTCGTCCAGGAAATCCAGGGCGGCAAAGCCACAGCCAACCTCCTAACCGGCCTACTCCCCGATAAGGTGTTCGCTCGCACCACAAGTAAAACCACCGAAAACCTGCTCACCGACCAACTCGGAAGCACCATCGGCCTCGCAGACAGCACCGGCAGTGTCGAAACCAGCTACACCTACGACCCCTTTGGCACAACCACCAAAGAAGGCACCGCCAGCGAAAACACCACGCAGTACGCGGGTCAGGAAAACGACGGCAACAACATCTACTACGACCGCGCCCGGTACTACAATCCAGCGGCTGCGCGCTTCATCAGTCAAGACCCCCTAGGTCAAGCCGAGGGACCAAATCTGTACGAGTATACCGGCGACAACCCGATGAACGCGACTGATCCGCTGGGAACAGAATACAATTCTCTCGAAACGGCACCAAAGGGCCAGTGCGAAAGAGAAAAGGCGCTCTACGCAGGGACGAGTAGCGAAGAATCTAGCGTGTCGTGTGCGCCAGCTGAAGTCCCGAGAAGTGTCGAAACGGGACTTTGTGAGGCGGGTACAACATGGGTTCCGAACCCGGGCGGTGCTGTAACAAAAATTGTAGCGGGTAGGGTGGAGCAAGGGATTTGCGAAGCGGCCTTTCCTCCCGAACATAAAGAAGAAGGTTCTGGCGGAAGCGGTGGTGGTGGCAGTCACGGCGGCGGAGGCGTGGGTCACGAGAAGGGCCCTGGGCTTGGATAAGGAACGCGAGCGCAAGGGCCCATGTTCGACTCGCTCACAAGCCACGTCTACATCTGCTCCCCTGGTGGGTCCACTGGAGGGCTGCGCAACATGAATCGCTCGTGTCGTTCGCTGTCGCCCGGGCTCGGGCGGTGGGCCGCGCTCCCAGCACTGGCGATCGCTACCCACGACCGTCCGGGGTCTTCCAAGCCGGCTCAGGGGCATCCCCAGGGAGCACTCGGACTGCCACCGGTAGAAGGGGCAGCGGACGGACGTTGGTACGACCACCAGCAAGGCTTTAGCGAACGGAGCCGGATGTCGATATTGATCGCATGAGTAGTCGTTGGCCTCGGCCTCGAGGGGCACGGAGTGCTGCCATCCTGCTTGCCGCCGGTCTACTTGCCGGATGCGGAGGCGCCGCCGCTTCGGTGGTCGGCGTGACTCTACCAACGTCGAGGCAGGTAACCAAGGCCCAAGCAGTAGCGTATGCGCACGCCGTCAACCTGCGAGCTGGGGATCTGCCGGGGTTCACCAGCACCGGAAGCGAAACGGAAGCACCCAAGCCGGGGCGATACAGCCTTGAATACAACCGCTGCCGCGGTGGCGTCAACCCTGCCCGCCGGATCGCAGAGGTCTTCTCACCCGAATTCTCCGCTGGACGCGCCTTTTACGGCAAGATTGTGCGATCTACTGTCGAAGTATGGCCGACGTCAGCCATTGTCGCCCTCAACAACACCAGATTACATAGCTCCCGCGGCCGAGCTTGCCTCGTACGCTACCTCGAAGCGGTCGATAAACAGATCGATCGGGAACGCAAAGGGAGAGAGCAAATCGGGCCATTCACGATCACGATTGTGCCCAACCCATTGCCTGGCGTTAGCCATAGCTTTCTAACGAAGATCGACGAAACACGGCTGCTCCGCACCGGAGCGATCCGTGCTCACATCTACCGTGATATTTTCGGGTTCATCACCGGCCCCGCGGAAATTGAACTTGAAGCTATCGGCTTCGGCCATCCCATTCCGGCTCCGACGGAGAAGGAGGCGCTACGACTACTGTATGGCCGCGCCACGGCTAACGCCATCTACTTGCGGTGGCATACGTCTTCGTAGGTAAACTGCGATGCTGCGCTGGACAGGCTGGAGATGGCAAGTGGTGGCGTGGGTGATTTTGGGCGCCGGTGCCTGGGTAACGCATCAGTTTGGGGTGGTGCCGGGTCTTGTCTTCCTGGCTGTGTGTGCGATTGCGGCGTACGTTGCCGAGCGTGCATCGCGGTGACCAATACCTCGGCGGGCTTCACGCGCAGGGGCGCGATCGCTGGTGCCGCGCTCGTAGGCATAGGAGCAGGGCTGGAGCGCGTTCTGGGCGGGTCAGCACGTAGCATCGCCGCTCAATCAGCGTCGCCTGTCTCTACGGAGGATTTCTATGGTTTCCACCAAGCCGGGATCGGCACCCCGGCGCAGGACTATCTGCAGTTCGCCGCATTCGATGTCACGAGTGACGCCGCTGATGATCTGCGGGGCGTCCTTGAACAATGGACGGCCGTGGCGGGTCTGCTGACCGCAGGGAAGCCGTATGGGCCGGCGACGGCGACGCTGGACGAGCCGCCGGTGGATACCGGTGAGGCGATTGGTTTGGCGCCGTCGCGGCTTACGGTCACGATCGGCGTGGGCCCGGGCGTGTTCGGGTCGCCGGGCCGCGACCGCTTCGGGCTCGCGCACAGATGCCCCAGCGAGCTGCGCGTACTGCCGTCCTTTCGGGGCGAGAGTCTTGACCCGGGGAGCTCGGGTGGGGATCTGTGCGTGCAGGCGTGCGCGGATGACCCGCAGGTCGCCTTCCATGCCATCCACGTCCTCGCGCGTGTGGCGAGCAGCGTGGCGACGGTGCGCTACACCCAGGCCGGGTTCGGCCGGACGTCGTCCACCAGTCGCAGCCAGCAGACGCCGCGCAACCTGATGGGCTTCAAGGACGGCACCGACAACATTCGCGCCGAGGACACCCAGGCGATGAACGACTTCGTATGGGTCCAAGACGGCGACGGGCCGGGGTGGATGATCGGCGGGAGCTACCTGATCGCGCGGCGCATCAGGATCCTCTTCGACGTGTGGGACGCGACGACGCTCGAAGACCAGCAGCGCGTGATCGGCCGCGAGAAGCTCAGCGGCGCGCCGCTCGGCGGCGAGCACGAGTATGACCCCGTGAACCTGCAGGGGACCACAGCGAACGGCGAACTGGTGATCCCCGCCGATGCGCACATCCGTCTCGCCGGCCCGCGGGTCAACGAGGGGCAGCGCATCCTCAGGCGTGGCTACTCCTACAGCGAAAGCGTGGAACCGCGTAGTGGCCAGATCGATGCCGGCCTGTTCTTCATTGCCTTCCAGCGCAGCCCCACGCGGCAATTCATCCCGATCCAGCAGCGCCTCGCCGCCGCCGACGCGCTCAATAAGCACACGCTCCACACCTCCAGCGCGATCTTCGCGTGCCCACCCGGCGCACAGCCCGGCGGGTTCGTCGGGCAGGAGCTCTTCGCGTAGCGTCTTACCTGCCTGTCGGCGTCACACGAGCGCGAGACCTCCGAGCAGAGGGCGTGGATCAGTCTCTGCGCGCCTAGAATGCTGTCAGATGCCGAGGTAGCTTGGCTGCTTCGTCGTTACGCGCCGGGCCACCAGCTGGCAGCGGCGTGTGCTCCTTGGCGAAGATGCGTTCGACCTCGCTTAGCCACTTGGCCGGTATCTCTCCCGCGACATCTACCAACACTTAACAAAAACGCCCTTGACAACATAGAAGCATCCAACGAGTTGTGTGGACGGGACCGGGCGATTTCCCGACGATTTCCCTAGCGGGCTACGTCCCAGGCCGAAGAAGGGCCTGTATCTAAGGCGAAAACCCGCCAACTGGAGCTAATTTGAGGTGGAGGCACGCGAATCATAATCCGCGTGTCGGGGTTCGGCGTGCTTGTAGCCGGAGGGTTGTGGATAAGTTGCGCACTTACCCGAATCGTGGCATGAGCGGCAGCTCGCACCGATAGGATAAAGATCACGGTCAGTTTGCCATGTCCTAGATCATCACCGACGAGCAATACGCACGCCTTCGGGAAGGCGCGCGAAACTGCCGCGCCGATGACTACGGGCTTGTGCTCGAGGGAGCCGTTCTCACGATCGGCGACGAGGCGCTACGCCCCGGTGAAATCTTCGCACTGCACCGCTCTGAGCTTCACTGGGACAAGAACCTGATCCATGTCAAGCGCCAGATCGACCTACACACCGGCAAGATCACATGGCCCAAGGATGACGACGGACGGTGGGTAGTGATGAGCCCGGCATGGCGCGAGCACCTAGAACGTATGCCACACATGGGCAACGTCGTACACCCGCACATGGGCGAGATCGTCTTTCCAGCACCGCAAGGCGGCTACATGCGACGCAGTACGTGGTCGTCATGGTGGAAAGCCATATGCGCCGCCTCTGGGATGCCCGGTCAAGAGTTCTACGACCTGAAGCACCGCGCGATCCAATGGATGGTCGATTCCGTCGATGAGGGCGGACTTGGCCTCGATCCTGCCACGGCGGCAGAGATGGTCGGCCACGACGACGGCGGCTACCTCATCGCCACCGTCTACACGAAGCTAGGCCAGCGCCGCGCCATCGCCCGCGCGCAGCGCGCGATGGACGCCTACCAGCAGCGCCAAGCCACGGACGAGTCTCGTCACCTGCGGGTCGTCGGCGAATAGTGCGCTGGTAGGGACGCCTGCTCGAAAGTCATGGCCTAGCCGCTGCTCCTGTCATCCTTGCGCATGATGAATGTCCATGCGCAAATACAGGCCGCGATGCATCCGCGTGCCGCAAGACGGCAGCGTGCCCGCCTGGAGCGGGCTCGCTCCGAACTGGAGGGGATGAGGCTCACCGACGGGAAACTTGCTTCTCTGCTCCCGCCCTCGGAGGAGCTGATCCAGCAGCGCATTTTCTGGGTGGCAGACGCCTTTGGCCCGACACACGTGGAGCGCCTGATCACGGGCTTGCGCGCCTCCGGCATGGACGCGGGTTCAGGTAATCAGAAGCCATCCGACTGGGTTGTGCAAATGCGCGGAGGAGCGTATGCGTCGGGACGAACCCATCTGAACACGATCGTTCCTCCGGATGCGAAGGGCTTCTTTCAGGCAACCCGTGCCGAACTGCCGACCGGCGTCCTGTTGGCTATCCCGACCATCACGGTGGTGCAGGGGACGTTGACCATACTTGGCATCTGCTTCCTGCTCGATCACCAAACCGGACTCGCCGTAGACGAAGCGCTACGCGCCGAGCATCGTTCAGAGATTGTTGAGGTAAGTGAGCGCGGGACCTCGTTTTCAATGCCGATGACCCAGCAGCGCGCCGCTGTCACTGCGGCGCGGCAGCAAGTCCGACGGTCACTCACAAGTTGGTTCACGGGCCACTTTGAAGGCGCTTTCGGACAGCAGCCGGAGAGCGATCTTCCGACCGTTGAACTCGTAACTCACCGAACGGACGGCGCGGTGAAGCTCTCAATGGGAAAGGAGTGGGCATGGAGCCTGGGGTTCGAAGGATGGCCACTGTGGCGCTCCACCAAGCGGCCCGACATTCATATGGTTGAGAGCCCCGATCGAGAGTCCGACCCATACGTTCTGCGACTCCGATCGCGCGAGTCGGCGATCCTGCCGACGCAAGGACCGGCAGGTGAAACGCTGAGCGAGGAGCAGGGCTGGCGTCCGCTGGTGGGCGAGTTGAATGGGAGCATCGAAGGGACCGCAGCGCTCTGGACTGCGATCTGCCTGCTTCGCAGTTACCACTCTCGGTTGGCGACCATGAGGGACATTCCTCCGTCGGTGGGGATTGCGCCCAAAGATTCGGAGCGTCAGCTGGTAAGGGCTCAGCATCAGCTCGCCGTTGCATCCGACGCACGTGCGATCGCGGCCG
Source organism: uncultured Solirubrobacterales bacterium (assembly GCA_963764915.1). Taxonomy (GTDB): domain Bacteria; phylum Actinomycetota; class Thermoleophilia; order Solirubrobacterales; family Solirubrobacteraceae; genus Palsa-744. Next base: position 113,333 of record CAVXUO010000004.1, read on the forward strand.
ACGTGGCTCGATGGACGGGTGTCCACGCTTTCGCCGGGTATGACGGAAATGATTGGAAGCGCGTCGAGACTGTCGTCGGGGGCCCAGCACAGGCGCGGAGTCACGTTTCGTGGATCGGAGAGGCGCTTGAGTGGTGTCCCGAGTCCGCCAAGCGGCTCCTCGACAGTGAGGAGCGCGTGCGCGGAAGGCTGCTCATCGAGGCTCAGCTGCTGGGTGCCGGTGCAGGTCTACGAGTCCAGCGCCTCACGCTCGGCATCGCCTTCGTGGCATTGATCGTTGCCATCGCGGCGCTGGCTGTCTCGGCGGTAAGTCTCGCATCTCCGGGAAGCTCGCAGACTACCGGACATGACGCTCATCGCACCCCGGCGACGCTCGTAGGATCGCGGCCGGGTCGTGTCGGAGGTCGGCCGTCGCTCAGCTCCGTGGCTCGGGCGAACGGACGTTAGTGTTGGAGCATGGCTCTCCGAAGGATCAAATATGAGGATGGTGAATCGGTCTTTCGGATCGAAGGCGGGGGTCAGGTCGAGTTCTCCCGCGACGGTGGTCTGTTATTCCCGCTAGATCTGGCTGGGGAGGTGAGTGTTGCTTGGCTAGCGGCGGCGCTCAAACGTTACGAGGAGTACTACGGAGGGTATCTAGAGACTATCTGGCTTACCGAGACTCCGGCTGCTGACTTGCGACCTGACGGGCATCAGGGTGAGGTGTGTGTTGAATACGAGAAGGGCGCAATCAGAGTGCAAGCCGGAACACTGGTTGCTAGCCGGGACGCCCCAAGAGCGTCTGAGCTAGGAAAGCTCTTTGCGCCGATGCTGGTACGTCATCGCGCGACGTGGTACGAGTCATGGGTCAGCGACGAAGGTAGTCCCTCGCTTCACATCTCTGCGGCACTGGTACCGGGTAGCCGTAACCTGTCTGAACTGTATGAGCTCGGCATGGACATGCTGCTTCTACTGTCCGCACTTGAAGGAATGACTGAGCTGACGCCCTCAATTGCGCGGCATCTTATTTCGGGCGGACAGACGAAATTGCTGCTGGGCCAACGCGAGTGCGCCTGGCTCGACGCTAAGGCTATTCCTTATAAACTTGCAACGGAGGGTGAGAAGTGGGAGGTCGCGAAGGACGTTGCAGCCTTCGCAAACACTGGCCATGATGCCCTGCTTGTTTTTGGCGTCGTAACCAAGAAGGACCCAAACGGCGACGTTCTCGATTCCCTTCGGCCATTCCCGCTTTCTGGGCTGGATGTAATCGCGCTGCGCTCGACTTTGCGCGAGAGAATCGTGCCGCTCATACCTGATCTTGATGTAGGGGTATCGGAGGCGCGTGGAGGTCACAGCTACGGCTGGATCTACATTCCGGCACAGGTGCAGGAGCTTCGCCCATTCTTGGTTGCGGGAGCATTGAACGGAAAGAGCTTCATAGGAACGCATATATCAATCCCGTTCCGTGTGGGGGAGGAGACGATTCACCTTGACGCCTCCGCTGTACATTCACTGTTGGCGGCAGGACGTGCCGTGCTACGCACCGGCTAGGTACGACCGGACTTGTGGAGAAACTAGAGACGTGCAGCTAGATATTTCAGCCTCAAGAGAAGATTTCGACAAGATCGCGTTGGAGCGCGCGCTCGACCGATTGATGGAGATAGTTCCCGAGCACGATAATGTGCATGTAACGGTGACCAATAGGTTCGAGGAGGAAGTTCGGGCCAAGGTTGACGATCCCGAGTACGCTGCCGCCTACGAGCAAGAGCGCCAGTTCGCTGTGGCGATGGCGAAGACCATCGCACGTATGGATCAAAGCACCGACCTGATTCTTGATGCGAGGGTCTTCAGCCGCGCTGCCGCTGGCGGGACAGCTCAACGAACCGTCGAACACGAGGCGCTTCACATAGCTGTCGCCAAGCGCGGCGAGTCTCTTAACGACCTGCGGCTTCGCCGTGGATTGGACCAGGGAGCCGAGGGCACGTTCTCTAGCGTTGCTGGCATCGCTGCCGAGGAGTACCGCGTTGAGCGCGCCCTCTGGGAGAGTGCGGCTGACGGGAGCCCAGACAGTGTGCTCGCGGCATTTGGACAGATGACTCTGGGCGCGCAGGATCACATTCGTCTCGCTTCCAACCAATATCAAGACGACCACGACCTCCGCACGATTTGCAAGACCGTCATGGAGTGTTTCCACGCGTTCGCAACGTGGACCGGCTACGTCGCGGCCGAGATCGACGCGACTGGTCGAGAGCTCCCGAGCATTGGCGGGGCCGTTGAGCGGCGTATGCTCGGAGCACCGTGGCACGCGGTGGTAGAGGCTCTTCGGCTGTTGCCACCAGCCAATGTGCCCACTCCGCGCGAGCAACTCGACGGATGGGCCGCGCTCATCGAGAAGCACCTGGAGGCTTGGCTAGGCCACATCGGCTTCAGCTACAGCGACATGCCCGACGGTGGTCAGTATTTCGGTATCCACAGGGCTGAAGAGTGGTGGCTGCTCGCTCCGGCCGCGTCTCTCTAGCTGCGAGCGTTCCAGGCTGCGTATCCCATCGACGCCAGGACGACTCTGACGGGGCGGGGGCCATTGCGCCAGTCAATCGCCCGAATCAGCGCCAGTGAGTTCTTTGAGCGCGGCGACCGCTTCTCTAAGTGCTTGAAAACTGCTTTCCTCGAAGTGCAATCTCGCTCCTTTTAGGGTGACGGGCAGGTATTTGCGTGCTTCTAGGACTTCGATGTCACCGAGTTCGTTTGAGCTTTCCTGCTCATCCTGAACTACTAGTTTTGCCGACGCGATACGATCCCAGGTACGGGCACTCACGTTTGCCGCGATCTCCTTTTCATCTTCGGCACTGATCGTGATTGCGGCTTGAGCGCCAATGGCGAGGTATCGATGTTGCGTCAGCTCAATTTCGATACGAGTAGCTATGCTCGCGAGATCACCTTGTAGGACCCGCGCTGCACCCTTCGCGGCTGCGTGGGCTGCTGATTCTTGAAGCTCGTGATTACCGAAGTAGGTGGCAAACCCGCCTACTGCTGCTCCAGCGATGGCCGCGAGTGCAGCGATTACCGCGACGGTGAGATTGGGGTTCCAGCGAGACGAACTTGAACTCTCGGTCGGAGTCACGGTCGCGAGTTACGTCGGGAGGCGTTCGACATCGCGGAAGTGTGGTGATGCCCAAATACCCTCGAATATCGCGTGTTGTACATCTGCGTCGATTGCGCTGAGTGGCTGGATCGTGACGGGTGGCCCTCCGATTGTCGATGGAGAGCCGCCGAGTAGGAAGCCCCCGCCGTCCCACACGTAGAGGCGCTCGTGCATCAGCTTGCTCGCCTTCGGCCTGATACGAGCGGCGACGTTGGAGGGAACTGGTGCTGGCTCACTCTCGACCTTGCGTGTAAGAACCCGAACCGGAACCGCGAGGTTCTTGATGAGATCCCAGTCTTCCTCTAGCTGGCCGAAGAAGGGATCGCTCACCAGTAGTGCGCCGCGAGCGTTCTCAAGCAGCTCTCGCAGGCGAGCGAGCCCCGGTGCCCGCTCCCGGAGCACTCGATTCTCAGCGCCGGCTCTGCGCAGCGCCTCCAACGAACCTTGAGCGTCGGCCTTAAGCGCTTGTCGCTCGGCCAGCGTCGGAGGACTCGCACGGGCTCCAATCGTCGTCGTCATGGGCTCCCCGCCATCTATGGAAACGGCGAGTGTGACCAATTCCGCAAATGGTGCCGGAGCTGTGCGGTCCAGCAGGCGCCCGTCGAGTCCGTAGAGCGAGAGCCCGTGGCGAAGCCCCGGACCAAGCGACGGCACTGACACCTCAAGGCGGCCTGTCTCACGCACTGACGATAGATCGAGGTCCGCAAGTGGAATCTGCTCGCTGAGCAGCATCTCGCTTGCGCCGTCGAACTCCTCGGTTTGCACGACGATCTCTCCAGGGTCAATCCGTGTCGGCTCCCACCCAATACGTACCCGCTTATGGTCGCCCTCGCTTGTGCCTTCTTGCTCGATCAGCCAGGCTCGTCGCTCGATGCGACCGGCGAATACGCCCTCCGGGGTCTGCAGGCGTGACTCGACCCATTCGGGTGTGAGATGGATGCCACAGAGGTCGCGCGACGGCCAAGTTGTGCTGGCGCCCTCGATCTCGATGCTGGGGGGCGACTCGACCGGCTCCGGTTGGTGCGCCGCGCGCCAAAGGATGCCCTCCGCGGGGCGTGCCGCGCCAGCCAGGAGACTGCCGGCCGCGTTGTCGGCGCCGGGCATCGCCCTGATGACTCCGGTCGCCTTTGACAGCGACACCTCAAGCACCGGGATGTTCCCGATGCTGGGCAAAACTCCGTCCCCGGAGCCTTCCGCCAGGCGCGCGATGGCGCCGAGCAAGCGACGTGCATTGTCGGGGTCAAGCTGCTCGCGCGCCATGAGCCAGTTCTCTCCATTCGCCCGAAACGTCGTGGGCAATGGGCCGTTGAGGACCGTTCCCTCGCTCTCCCCGCTCTCGCGGGCGCACCACGCACTCCAGCTCATCTCCGCGCACTCTCGCGGCACAACTAGGCACGTGGCGTAACGCAGACGCCAGTCGCCGGACGCGGATCGGTCGGCGATCACCGAGAGCACGATGTCCTCGTCGTCCCCCGGATTACCAATGCTGCTCTCGATGAGATCACGCATAGCTTCTGAGCGTAGTCTGTATGCGGTGGGACCGGACGGTGACTAGCGCTGCGATCCCGGAGCGTCTGCCGGACAGGTTTCCGAGTTTGATCCCAGACGCGTCGTGGGGGCATTGGTGGCGCATCCATTGGGACGATCTTGGCCCTTGGTTCTTTGCGGCTGACGACGGTAGCCGTGCTGAGGCGAAGGTCGGTCGGTTCGATCTTCCGCTACCGCTCGGGACGTGCTACGTGACAGTGCAGCCGCTTCCGGGGATGACTGAGCACCTTCGCACCCCAGACGTATCGGCCCACGAAGCGCAGGAGAGCGCGAACAAGCGCGCGTTGACCGCCATGCCCTTGAATCCGTGGTTTGGAAAGCTGCTTGCCGACTTCGCGTCGCCTTCCGTCGCCGAGCGCGGCGGACCGCTACTCAGTCGTGCCGACGGCCGACGCTGGGCACTTGCTGCCCGTGAGGCGGGCTACTACGGCATCCGCTATCGCCTCGGGCAAGACCCTTGCCGGCGTCTCGGGCTGGCCTTGTTCTGCAAGCACGGGGTACGTGACCTACCGTGCCATTCGACGGTCGCTTTGCCGGTACGCCCGCGAAACGAACTCCTGGCGCTGTTCGGCACCTATCGGGGCGACGACCCGCAGGCCGCCTAGCGCTTGTCGGGGCTACTCGACCAGGCTAGAGAGATCAATCGAATCCCGTTGCATACTCGCCTCATGGGATGGACCCAGCAGCCAGCCAGGAATGCCGAGGACGTCAACGTTATATGGCGACATCGCACGGAACTCGTTGACGAGGTTTCGAGCCCTTTGACGCGCTTCGCTGTGCTCAATTGTTCCAGAGGCACCTTCATCAAACTCCCACACGTAGAAGTCGATGTCGCTGCTTTCCGTGTCGGTGCCGCGTGCAACCGATCCACAGAGGCTGATGCGCCCTGCTCCCAGCCTCTCCGCAATCGCCATTAGCTCGCTTACGTGGGCCTTGACCCAAGCCATTCTGGGAGATTCAGCTTCCGCCGCGAGCGGCACTCTGAGACACGGTACACGGGTCGGTCGATGTGATCGCTACAACAGACCGATGATGCTGATGCCTGGAGGTTGTCCCGTTCGCCGTAGAAGTTCTTGGTGGCGGCTGGTGTGATGGTTACACGGTGGCGGGTGTGAGGGCCTCTTCGTGGGTGGTGGTGTGAATGGGCGCGCGGCGGGTGGCGAGGTCGCGTTCGACGGCGACGGCGAGCTTCGCGAGGTCTGTGTAGCCGACGACCTTACGGAACTGGGTCTCGGCCTCGAGCATCCCGGCGGCGGTCCAGCGCAGACACATATCGCCGGACTGCCAGCGCTTGACGTTGCGGGAGGTGCGGCGGATGATCTCGATCATCGACTCGATCGGGTTCGTTGACGCCAAGGTCTTCTTCAGCCGTCCGCGGATTCCCAGGCGTGTGAGCGTCAGGGTCTCCTCCAGCCCCTCGTTCAGGGACGCGGCCGCTCCGGGATGGGAGCGCTCCAGTTCACCGGCGAGGGCCTGCAGACCTTCCAGCGCGAGCGTGTGGTTGTCGCTTGCCCATGCGCGCCGCAGGCGCGCCTTCACCGCGGGTCGGTCGCGCTCGGGGAGGTGCTCCAGCACATTTCTTTCCTTGTGACGGATACAGCGCTGCACCGGTACTGGACCGAAGACCTCATCGACGGCTGACCGGAGTGCCTTTGACCCGTCGAGGACGACGAGGATGCCCTGCTCGACGTCAAGGCCCCGGCCAACGAGGTCGGCGAGGAGATGCGCTGTGACGGTCTTGTTCTCCGTGGAGCCATCCCACAAACCAAGCGGAAGCTTCACGCCGTCGGTGCTGACGCCGAGCGCGACAATGCAGCAGCGCCCCTTCAGCTCGATCCCGTCGACCATCAACGCCGCGAGGCGCACGTCTGCGAGGTCTCGGCTCATCAGGGCGTCCAGGTGCTCACGGGTGCGGCCGATGAACTCGCGGCTGACCGCTGACTTCGACGCCGAGCGCTCACTCACGGCCACTTTCTCACCAACCGGCTCACGAGTTCGTGAGAAGCGCCTGGTGCTGACCCCGGCGAGCATCTGCTCCAACACTACCCGCGTCAAGGGGTCCCGGTCAGCGAAATACTCATACGTCCCAAGCGGCACCTCCTGCTCGCCATCGGCGCTCCTGGCACGCGGACGCTTCACCGCGACCCGCCGCCCACCAAGGGTGACCTCGCCGTCCTCGTGGCCATGACGGACCGCGGTGCGCTCTGAGATCCGGGCGTGCTTCGTGCCGACGACCTCATCGAGCTCGGCCTCCATCATCTCGCCCAGCACCCCGAGGCCGACACCCACGCTGAGCGCCAACAGCCCCTCCTTCGCCGCACCGGCCAGCTCTCCCAACGCGTCCTGCACACTCGCTGGAAGTCCCAGCGAAGCGCTCCCGACCTGCTCCTGCTCTACGGTCTTCATGGCGGTCCCTTCGTCTCGGTGGATGACTTCGCACTCGCCACAGTCCCAACGGGACCGGACGAGGCGGAAGGACCGCCACCTACAAACTTCTACGAGCTACGGGACAACCTCGATGCCTGTCCCTGTGGTCGTTGACGCCGACGTGCTGATCCGCAACGTCGAGTACACGACCCGCAAGGGCTGGGCCGGCGCGCTGCTCGGCCGGGCGAGCGGCGGCTACTCGCTCGCCACCGGAGTCGTCCTGTTCGCCGCTGCACCTGCGGGCGGCGAGGCGATCCGGCATCTGCCCGAGGTTGCTGAACGTCAGGGCGTTGATCTACAGACGGTCTGGGCAACCTGGAACTCGCTCATCGTCCCGAACGTCCGCTTTGTCGAGCTGGGCGATGATGCGGTGAGCGATTCGCGGATCGAGGGTGTGCATTGGAAGGGTGTCCCCACGGCCATCCTCGCCTGTCTCCTCGCCCCGGCTGTCCTTGCCACCGACAACCGCAAGGACTTCCTGCCCTTTGGGCTCCCTGACGAGATCAAGACCGATGCCGTGGCGATCGACCTGTACGCCGTGGGCCAGTATGGAACCGGCGTTAACAGCGCCATCCTAGTCCCACGGCTCAGCGGGGCGCTGGTGGTCGACGGAGCTATGAAGGCAAGCGCGAAGCTCGGCAACGAGGCCGTAGCGCTCGCCGGCTTGGTGACCCTCGGCGGGTTTGTCCTGTTCCTTATGAGCGAGCGGGGGCGCAGCTTCCGCGCCAAGGTCGGCAAGGCGGCCCAGGAGTACGGACCGCCGCTGATGGAATGGGTGGCGGAAGGCATCGCGGCAAGCGAGCGTGTGGGAGAGTTTGCGATCGAGCGGGTAGGCGAGCCTGATCCCCTCGCGGTGCTTGCCCGGCACTTGGCGGTGGGGCGGACGATGATGTCCACGGTTGAGGTCGCCCGCGAGCTGCGGCATCGGGGCTATTCCTTCAGGGGCGAGGTCCGGCACGAGACGGCAACGCGAGCCTGGCTCGTGCGCGAGCCCTGTTTCCACGAGTTCCAGCGCGGGCACTGGTCGCTCGGCTACGAAGCTGCCACGCTGACCGATTGAGGGTCGCTCGGCGCGGCTCGCAGCGCCCGTGCGCCGATACGCGCGTTCACGATGGCATACACCTGGCTTCGGGCGACTAGAAGCTCGGCATAGGCGCGGTATGGCCGTTGCAAACCCGTTGCAAACCGGCCGAAAATGGCTTATCTAAGCCAACTTGAACTGGTCGCCCCGATTCGAGTCTGACCGCAAACGACGCAGACCCCCCCAAAAAACCGCGTCCGCAAGCCAATCTGAACCGTTCGCTGGCGCGCCGCCGCCCCGCTCGAGGTTTCCATAACGCACGAGCTGGGTATCTGTAGCGTTTAGCAAGACGATTACGATCGTCCACGGGTCAAGTGAGCCACGCATGAGTGGGTACGCCAAGCGAGCTATTGGCACGGCAATCGTTACGGCCGCGGTAGTGGCCGCGACAGTGCTCTACATCGCGCTCTACCTGACAAACGTGCCGGGATCGGCCGCGGCCACCCGCACCCCCGTCGGGGCGCAGCTCTTCCTTGCCACCGTGCCGGAAGCGGGACCGAGCGATCCCCACCCGACGTGGGTCTCGTTCTTTGCCGTTGATGCAAGCGCCGGCGACTGGCGCCACGTCACGACTTACGAAGTCCCGGCCAATTCGCTGGTGCGCATGACGATCTACCAGTTCGACGGCCCCTCGGGTCTGCGCAACCCGTTCATCAGCCAGGTTGCCGGCACCGTCGGGGGCGTGATGACCCTCGACGGGAAGCTCACGCGGACGATCCCCCCCGAAGAAGCCTCGCACGCGTTCGCGATCCCGCAGCTGGGCATCTCCGTCCCGCTCCAGGGCGTGGAAGAAGAAGCCAAGAACCCGTGCGAACACGCGCCCTGCTCGCTCGCCAACGCCCACCACACGATCTCCTTCGTGATCCACACGCCGGGCAAGGGCCTCTATCGCTGGCAGTGCTTCGTTCCGTGCGCGGCGGGGTTCATCCAGGGCTTCGGCGGCCCGATGCAGACGGTCGGCTATATGGGCGGCTTCCTCAAGGTCGTATGAACGGGTACGGCCGCACGCGGGAGGATGGCTCGCGTCACGACGCGCGCAACGTCACCCTGGTGTGGCTGCTCGCGAGCGCGATCATGACGCCGATCGTCGTCTTCGTCTTCGGGCCCCACCTGCCGCCGGGGCACGGGTCCAATGAAGCTGCGGGCCAGGTCGTGGACAACACGGTGCTGCTCGCCACCGCGACGCCGATCGCGCTGGGTGTGCTCGTGTTCATCGCCTATTCCCTGTGGGCCTTCCGCGACCGTGAGCCGCGGCTGCAGTCGGAAGGCGCCGCGCTGCGCGGGCACTCGAGCGTGCAGTTCTGGTGGATCGTCGCAACGACTACGGTGGCGCTCTCGCTCACCGGCTACGGGACCATCCGGCTGCTCGAAACCGGCGCCGGCGGCGGCCAGGGACCGGAACCGATCGCGCTTCCGCCGCACGCCTCGCGCGCGCTGCAGGTGCAGGTGATCGCCCAGCAGTGGCAGTTCACCTACCGCTGGCCCGCCTTCGGCGGCGTCGAGACACGCCAAATCGAGCTCCCGGCCCACACGCTGATCGAGTTCAACGTCACCTCGCTCGACGTGATCCACTCCTTCTGGGCGTATCAGCTCGGGGTCAAGGCCGACGCCAACCCGGGCATCAACAACATCGCCTACGTCACGACCAGGGGGCCGCTGGCGTTCGAGGTCCGCTGCGCCGAGCTCTGCGGGGTGTGGCACGGATACATGTACAACGGCGGGCAGGTCGTGCCACGCGCGACGTTCGCCTCCTGGATCGCGCGCCAACGCCTCCAGTACGCGCCGGCGACGCGCAACCTCTCGCCGTACTCGAAGGGCTACTTCCCCGAACCGCAGAGGAGGGGCGGATGAGCACCACCGAGCCCCTCGGGATGTCCCCCGGATCGATGTCCCCCACCGCGCCGTTGTGGCGACGGCTGATCGGCTTCAACCTCCTGACGGGGATCGTGCTCGGCATCGGTGGCTGGTTCCTCGGCTACTGGGTCGGCACCAAGGTGCACGGCCAGAACCTCGTCTACTACTCCGCGGAGGCGGGCGAAAACGACGTCGCCATCATGCTCGGCTACCTGTTCGGCGTGATCGGCTTCCTGATCGGCCTCGGCTTCGCCGTTTACCCGGTCCAGCGGCTGCTTGGCGGCCAACCGACGCTCGCCGAGCGAGAGTCCCACGAGCACGGGCTGCTGCGTTACTTCGGCCTCTCGACCGACCACAAGGTGGTCGCGAAGCAGTACATGATCGGCATTGGGTTCTTCTTCTTCATCGGCGGGCTGAACGCGATGCTGATACGCACCGAGCTGCTGCAGCCCAACACCCATGTCTTCGGCGCCAACCAGTACCTCACGCTCGTCGGGATGCACGGTTCGATGATGATGGGCATGTTCACCTCGGGCGTGCTCGGGCCCTTCGCCAACTGGCTCGTCCCGATCATGATCGGCTCGCGGCGAATGGCCTTCCCGCGTATCGAGTCGCTCACCTTCTGGCTGCTGATGGCCGCCGGCGTCGTCTTGATCACGACGATCTTCTTCGGCGGCTTCCAGACGGGCTGGACGGGCTACCAGCCACTCGGCGGCCAGGGCACGGCGGGCTACGACGCCTACATCGGCTTCTTCGCGCTCGTCGGTGTCTCGATGACGCTGCTGGGCTTCAATCTGATCGCCACGATCGTCACGATGCGCGCTCCGGGCATGACCTGGTCGCGCCTGCCGATCTTCGTCTGGTCGGTGCTCGCGACGTCCGGGCTGATGTTGCTCGCGGGGCCGACGCTGATCGCGACGTTGCTGATGGCGGCGATGGATCGCACCGTGCAGACGGCGTTCTTCATCCCCGGCCAGGGCGGGAGCCCCTACCTCTTCCAGAACCTCTTCTGGGTGTTCGGCCACCCGGAGGTCTATGTGCTGGCGCTCCCGGGCTTCGGGATCGTGCTCGAGCTGCTGCCCGTGTTCACGCGCAAGCCGCTGTGGGGCTATCGGCTCGCGGTCGCGGGGATGCTCGGCGTCGGGATCCTGAGCTTCTTCGTCTGGCAGCACCACCTGTTCGTGTCCGGCCTGAACGCCGACCTGCGGCCGTTCTTCTCGTTCTCCACCGAGCTCATCTCGATTCCCACCGGGTTCATCTTCCTGTGCGCGCTCGGCACGCTCTGGCGCGGTCGCATCCGCTTCACGGTGCCGATGCTCTTCTGCCTCGGGTGGGCGTTCAACTTCCTCTGGGGCGGTGTCTCGGGCATCTTCCTCTCGGACGTGCCGAGCGACGTGACGACGCACGGCAGCTTCTTCGTGATGGCCCACTTCCACTACACGATCATGGGCGGGCTGATCTTCACGTTCTTCGCGGCGATCTACTACTGGGTGCCGAAGATGTATGGCTACAAGCTCTCCGAACGCCTCGGCAAGTGGCATTTTTGGATTATGTTCCTGGCCTTCAACTCGACCTTCGCGCCGCTCTTCGCGCTCGGCTTCATGGGCATGCCACGGCGTGTAGTCACCTACGCGACGAACCTGCAGGGCTTGAACGACTGGGTGAGCGCCTCGGCGTACGTGCTCGGGCTCTCACTGCTGCTGTTCCTCGTGAACGTAGTCCGGTCGCTCCTCTTCAAGCGCGAGCCCGCGGAGCGCAACCCGTGGCAGTCGAAGTCGATCGAGTGGCAGCTGCCGACGCCGGTTCCGCTGCACGACTTCGAGCAGCTGCCCGTGTTCGACGGCGATCCCTATCCCTACGGCGACGAACGTGCGCCGGTGCCAGCGGTGGCGCCGGCCGGGGAAGGAGCGTAGGCGATGGAGGCCTCGGCTCCACTCGACGAGCGCTTGCAGGCCGAGCCGCCCGACTGGCAGCCGCATGCGCTGCGGTTCGGCGGACGGCTGCTGTGCGGCTCGATCACGTTCTTCTTCCTCGCGTTTCTGTTCGCGTACTTCTACCTGCTCGCTCTCAACACCAACGGCCACTTCAGGATCGGGAGCACGCAGCCGCCGGTGGGCCTGGGTACGCCGATCGCCGGGCTGATGCTGATCGGCGCGATCGTCTATCGCCTGGCCGCGCGGCGCCGGTTTGCGGACGTGTTGGGAGCCGGGATCGTCGCGCTGGTGTGCACGCTCGCCGCGGTCGCGCTGCAGTTCTACGAGTACACGACGCTCAGCTTCGGTGCCGCGAGTGGGGGATATGCAGCGGTCTTCTTCGGCTGGACCCTGTGGTATGCGGTGCTCGCGCTGATCGGCGCCTGCTGGATCGAGATCCAGGTCGCGAGCCTCGCGCGCTGGCGAGCCGGTGCGAGCGAGCGACGCTTGCGGCGCGAGGGCGTGCCCTCCGACGACGACGAGCTGCTGCGCGCGGGCATCGAGGCGTCCTCCTTCTACTGGTCCTACTTCGCGGCGATCGGCGTGATCGCGTTCATCGTCCTGTATCTGGTATGAGGCGATGAACGTGAGCCGCTGGTCGTGGGATCTCTCGCTCGTGTACGTGGTGCCGGCAGCGGTCCTCTACGCGCTGGGGAGCCGGTCGAAGGCAGGGCGGCCGAGCGCGCTCCAGGCGGCCGTCTTCTACACAGGGCTGCTGTCGATCGTGATCGCGGTCGCCTCTCCGATCGACGCCTATGCGGACGAACTGCTGTGGGTGCACATGCTCCAGCACATCATCCTGCTCACCGTCGCGCCGCCGCTGATCCTGCTCGGGCGCCCGTGGCCGACGATGTGGCGAGCGCTGCCGTTGCACTCGCGTACCGTGCTCGCGCGCGGAGTCGTCAAATCGCACCTCGCCGCCCCGTTGCGCGCCCTCGCGGGGCCGCTCGCGGCGTGGATGCTCTTCAACGGGGCGATCGTGATCTGGCACGTTCCCGCCGCGTACGACCTCACAGAGCGCAACGGCGCGGTGCACGCCGCCGAGCACGCGATGTTCTTCTTCTTTGGCCTGCTGTTCTGGGCGCGGGTCATCGACACCGGCCCGCTGCGGCCGCACCTCGCGTGGCCGGCCCGGATCGCCTACATCGTGGGTGCCATGATCGTCGGCTGGGTCCTCGCGATCATCTTCGTCGTGGCGCCCGAACCGATCTACCAGCACTACGCGGACCTTCCGAGCCGTCCCGGTGGGATCAGTGCGCTCACCGACCAGCAGCTCGCGGGCGGGATGATGTGGGTCGGGGGCTCGATCGCATACACGATCGCGCTGCTGATCGGGCTGTATCAGTGGGTCGCCCCGGAGCCGCCGCCGCGCGCGCCGGTACTCGACACGGTCGGCTTCCCAGGTTCCCCCGACGGCCCAACGCCTGCCCCGAACGGCTCCCCCATCCCGGTGCTGGCGCAGGACACGCAAGCGAGATGAGGAGGCCAAGCGGATGACAACAGTGGTGTTGGGCTCGTCGTTCCTGTCGGCGTCGCTGCTGACGATGCTTGTCCCGATGGCCGCGGTGGTCGCCATGGTCGCCTGGGGCGTGTTCCTGATACGGCGTCACGAGCGTCATCGCGAGCACGTCGATTCGCGCAACCGACCGCCAGCAGGTGCGGACGCGCCCCAGGGTTCGCGCTCGCCCCAGGAGGGCTGATGGACCCCACTTCCGCGCCGGCGACGCCGCTGGGAGCATGGCGGTCTCGGAGTGTCCGTGGCTGGCCCTGGCTCGCCGCCGTGGCGGCGGCGTAGGGGCGATCGTGCCGCGGGCTCTCGGCTCGGACACGCGGCGGGCACTCGTGCTCGGTGTCCTCCTCGGCGCCGGCGTCGCCGCGCTCGTGGTGGGCGCCCTCGCGTTCACCCGGCCGTCACCGTCGCCACTGTCACAGACCGGGGCGCTCGCGAGTAACCCTACGCTCGACCCCGGCACGCCGCTCCGCGGGGCCGCCCCCGACTTCACGCTGACCGATCAGTTTGGTCGAGCCGTGTCGCTGTCCGCCTTCCGCGGCAAGGTCGTGATCCTCGCCTTCAACGACCCGCAGTGCACGACGATCTGCCCGCTCACCACCGCCGCGATGGTCAAGGCCAAGCGGCTCCTCGGGCCGGCGGGCGCTCAGGTGGAACTGCTGGGCGTCGGCGCAAATCCCGCTGCGACCGAAACACGCTGGGTGCGCGCGTACTCGCAAGCGCACGGGATGATGCACGCCTGGCACTTCCTCAACGGTCCGCTCGCACGCCTGGAGCGCGTTTGGCACGCGTACGGGATCGAAGCGCAGATCGTGGCTGGTCAGGTCGACCACACCCCCGCCGTGTACGTGATCGGCACGCAAGGGAAGCTCTCACGCCTGTTCATGACCCAGATGTCCTACGCGAGCGTGGGACAGCTCGCATCGCTCTTCGCACGGGCGGCCGCGAGCTTGCTGCCGGGGCATCCGCCGGTGCGTTCCGCGGTCTCCTACGCCCAGATCCCCTTGAGCGAACCAACGATCAACGTCACGTTGCCGCGAGCCGGCGGTGGCAGCGTGCAGCTCGGCCCGGGCGCCAAACCGCGGCTGATCCTGTTCTTCGATACGTGGGACTCCGAGGTGACGGGCCTCGCACGGCAGCTCGAGGCACTCGACGCCTATGCCGAATCCGCGGGCCGCGAGGGACTGCCGGCGCTCACGGCGGTCGACGAGGCGAGCGTCGAGCCATCGCCCGCCGCACTCCCGCGCTTGCTCCGATCACTGCCCCACCCGCTCTCCTACCCGGTCGCGATCGACTCGAGCGGCCGTCTCGCGGACGGCTACCGGGTTCAGGACGAGCCGTACCTGGAGCTGATCTCGCCGTCGGGCGGCTTCCTCTGGTACCACGATGTGAGCACGGGAGGGTGGCTCATGCGCGCCGCGCTGGTCAGCCAGATACATGCCGCGCTCGCCCCCGCCCCAAGTGCCAAGGAGATGGGCGCCGATGCGCGTCAACAACTGGCGAGCTCGCCCCCCGCGCTTGCAGAACTGCACCGCCAGGCCGGTCAGCTCATCGGCTCCGAGTCGGCGCTTGCGGCTCGCCTGCGTGGCCTGCGCGGTTATCCAGTGGTGCTCAACGTGTGGGCGTCGTGGTGCGGGCCCTGCCGCTCGGAGTTCCCGCTGCTCGCGAACGCATCCGTGACGTACGGACGGAGGGTCGCGTTCCTCGGCGCAGACACCGAAGACCAGGCGGCGAACGCCCGCTCATTCCTAGCCGACCACCACGTCGCATACCCCAGCTACGAAGCCAGCACGGAAGCACTCAGCTCGCTCGCCGCGTTCGAGGGCGTCCCCACCACGATGTTCTTCGATCGCGAAGGAAAGCTCGTCTACGTGCACTCCGGCCAGTACGAGGCGCAGGGGACGTTCGATCACGACATCGAAAGCTACGCGCTCGAGGATTGACCACTCATTCTTCTTCGCCGGCAGGTTCCTTCTCGTGCGAGGATTCGATGAGGTGGAAGTCGTTCGAGCGAGTGGGGAAGGAGCAGTAGGCCTCCAGCGTCCCGACATCGCGGACGCTTCCGCGATCGTCGTCGCAGCGACCTTCGTTGGCGTCGTATTCGCGCATCTCTTCAGGAGTCAATGGCTGCGCGCCGGGTTGGCGCCGTCCGATCGGCGCTCGCGCGCCGCGACCAACGCTGGTGCCGGTGCCGGTGGGACTGTGCGTGCGCTCGGTTGCGGACCTAGAGCCTGCGCCGCATCCGGCGAGTGCCGCGCTCACCGCAAGCGCGCTCAACGGCAGGCTCAGCGATAGCCCACGGGCCACTGCGAACTCCTCTACCCCCGCCTCGGAGGCGCTGCCGAAGCCTTTCGTTGCGAACTTTCGCTCATGGTCTGATGTCGAGAGTACCGCGGGAGCACCCTCGAATGTCGCGGGCGAACGGCGCTAGTCCAGATCCCAATGTGACTGTAGCTGAGGGCGGCTTTGCCGACCTTCGACGGCATCCTTCAAGAGACCCTCCCGTGGCATGGCGCCACCATGTCAGATCGCTACCTTTCTGTACCAAACCTGACAAAAGTTCACCTAAAGTGCACAATCTCACGCTGACCCGTCTGTGCAATGATGACCGATGAGCGGGATGCCAGCGGAAGTGATACACGCTCAGCGGGCGGCCCCTTGGGGCGCCTCCGGCGAGCTGGCCTTCACCAGCGTCAAGCTCCTGCGCAGCTTCGAGCTGCGCCACGGCCCGAGGCGCGTCCTGCTGCCGCCCGGAGCGCAGCGGCTGCTGGCCTTCCTGGCGCTGGATGGCGGCGTGCTCACGCGAGTCTACGTTGCCGGCTCGCTCTGGATCGACTACAGCCAGGAGGCCGCCAACGCGAACCTGCGCACGGCGCTGTGGCGACTGAGGCGGGTGTCCTGCCCGCTGGTGGACAGTACCGCCACGCACCTGTCGCTGGCGTCCGAGGTGGTGGTCGATCTGCATGCCGCCAGGGAGGCGGCACGGCACGCCACGGCCGATGGCTCAGACTTCAGCGACGAGCAGCTCGAGAGCATCCTGTCGGCCGGCGAGCTGCTGCCGGACTGGTACGACGACTGGCTCGTAATCGGCCGGGAGCAGTTCCGCCAGGTGCGACTGCACGCCCTGGAAGCACGGTGTGGTCAACTCACCCGGAGCGGCCGTTATGGCAAGGCGATCGAGGTCGGCCTGGCCGCAGTCGCCGGTGAGCCGCTGCGTGAGAGCGCCCACCGCGCCGTGATGCGTGTGCACCTGGCCGAGGGCAATCGCCACGAGGCCCTGCGCCAGTACGAGCTCTGCCGCCGCGCGCTCGCCCCCCTTGGGCTGGCGCCCTCGCCGGAGACCGAGACGCTACGGCAGCGGTGCACTGGCGGTGACGGAGCCGTGACGGCCACCGTATAGAACACGATCGATATGACCCCCGACACCGATCGGGTGGGCGTAATGGTCATCAGCATATGGACCGAGGCATCGAACGGGTCGCTGCGCGCGAGGATGACCTCCACGCTCGATGTGACAGCCCGCGACCATCCGTCGCGGGGCGCCGCGAGCACCGAGCAGATCTTCGACGCGGTGGGTGAGTGGATCGCCTCCTTCATGGCACAGTCACCGTGACGGCTACGTGACGCTGCCGTGACGGGGGGCCGCAAAGCTGCCAGAGGCGATCAGAGTGCAGGCCCGAGAAAGGTGCGTTTGAGTCATGCCGGCTACCTATTCTTATCCAGGCGTTTACATCCAGGAGCTTCCCAGCCCTGTCCACACGATCGCTGGGGTGGCCACCTCGATTGTGGCTTTCGTCGGCTACACGGCGCGCGGCATCGACGATCGTGCCCAGGCCATCTTCAGCTTCTCGGACTTCGAACGGCTGTACGGTGGGCTGGCCTCCGATAGCGAGCTTAGCTATGCGGTTGCGCAGTTCTTCCAGAACGGCGGCACTCAGGCATACGTCGTGCGCGTCAAATCCCACGGCGCCACGGCCTCGAGTGTCACCTTCAACGGGCTCACCTTCACGGCGCTGAGTACGGGCGCGTGGACGAACGGGCAGCTCTTGATCGACATCGATCTCCAGAACGTCGACCTGAGCGCGGACAAAGAAGCGTTCAACCTCACGGTGACCGACCTCGCCGACCAGACCAGCGAGTCCTTCCCCGACGTGACACTGAACGCCAGCGCGATGAACTACGTCTCGACGGTGATCAACGACCCCGACAACGGCTCGCAGTTGGTGAAGGTGGAAGGCGAGCCGACGGCGCCCGTGACGCAAACAGGGATCGTCGGCAGCCTGATCACGAGCTCCGCCGTCAATAAAGAAATCGGTGGCACCACCAGCGCCACCGAAGCCACGAAGGACTTCGGCCTCTCCCTGAGCACCTCGGCGCCTGCGCCCCTCGCGGGCTCGAAGCCGGTCCCGGTGACGGTGCTGGCCAAAGGCGCGCCGATTCCGCAGAGCATGGCCGGCCTGGCCGCGCAGCTCCAGCAGACGATCAACCAGGCGCTGTCGGCGCTGTCGGCGCAGTCCGAAGCGGGCCTGCTGGTCGGAGCCTCTGTCGTCGTCACGGTGACGGAAGTCCCAGGCGGCGGACAGGCGTTGCGCGTCAGCGCGCAGGTTCCGGGATTCCCCGACGCTGTGCTCGAGCTCGAAAAGCCGTCTTCCGGTGGGGACGTCGGGAAAGCCCTCGGCCTCAATCCCAGCACGGTGAAGCCCAACGTGGCCCATTACGCGCTGGGCACGGGTCACGGCGCCGCTGAACACTACGAAGCTCAGACGAAGTCGGTCGCCGGCACGAACGGACCGACGACGCCGGCGATTCTGCCCCAGTCGTCTGACCTGATCGGCGAAGAAGGCAACTTCACCGGCATCTATGCGCTGTTGAAGGTCCCGAGCTTCAACATGCTGAGCATCCCGGATGCCACGCGTGCGAAGGCGAGCAGCCCCAACGAGCTCGACAGCAACCCCGCCGGGGCACTCAACCCGGTCGCAATCTACGACGCCGCCATCACCCTGTGCGACAAGCTGCGCGCCTTCCTGCTGGTGGACCCACCCCCGGAAGTCACGACGGTGAGCGGCGCGATCGATTGGAAGTCGTACACGCTGGGCATCACCGACTCCAACGGCGCGGCCTTCTGGCCACGGCCACGGCTGCCCGACCCGCTCAACAACTACAGCCTGCGCACATTTGCCCCCTCCGGCATCGTCGCGGGCGCGTATGCCGCCAGCGATACCCGCGGCGGTATTTGGACCGCCCCCGCGGGTATCCAGGCAAGCCTCAACGGCGTGCAGAGCATGACCTACCAGCTCTCCGATCAGGAGAACGGCCAGCTCAACCCGCTCGGCCTCAACTGCTTGCGCACGTTCCCTGTCATCGGCCCCGTCCTGTGGGGGGCGCGCACGCTGGCCGGCGCCGACGTGATGACCAGCCAGTGGAAGTACGTACCGGTCCGGCGCATGGCCCTGTTCCTCGAGTCGAGTCTCTACCAGGGTACGCAGTGGGTCGTCTTCCAGCCCAACGACGAGCCGCTGTGGGCGGCAATCAGGCTCAACGTCGGCTCGTTCATGCAGACCTACTTCCTGAAGGGCGCATTCCAGGGGCAAACGCCGGATCAGGCCTACTTCGTGAAGTGCGACGGCGAGACCACGACGCAGACCGACATCGACAACGGCCTCGTCAACATCCTCGTCGGCTTCGCTCCCCTGCAGCCGGCCGAGTTCGTCGTGATCCAGATCGAGCAGCTGACCGGGCAGGCGCAGTCCTAGCGCTAGGGCGGCGAGAAACAGACAGACGGGAGAGCAGCCATGGCCGAATTTGTCGCAAATCCGACGCGCTTCGATCCCTACAAGAACTTCAAGTTCAGGCTCAAGTGGGACGGCCTGTACGTGGCCGGCGTCTCCAAGGTGAGCGCGCTCAAGCGAACCACGGAGACGGTCAAGCACCGCGATGGGGGTGACCCCAGCACAAGCCGCAAGTCGCCCGGGCGCACCGAGTACGAGGCCATCACCCTGGAGCGCGGCGTGACCCACGACGTCGCCTTCGAGGCATGGGCGGCCAAGGTGTGGCAGATCGGCGCCACGCTTGGCTCCGAGGTGTCGCTGGCGGACTTCCGCAAGGATGTGATCCTCGACTTCTACAACGAGGCCGGGCAGCTGGCGATCAGCTACAAGATCTACCGCGCCTGGGTATCGGAGTACGAGGCGCTGCCCGAGCTGGATGCCAACGCCAATGCTGTGGCGATCCAGCGGCTGAAGCTCGAGAACGAGGGCTGGGACCGTGATGTCTCCGTGACCGAGCCGACCGAGCCCAGCTTCACCTCGACCCACGCCTAGCCAGCTGTGCACGCGCTCGCCGGAGAGCTCTTGCTGCAGGCCTGGGAGGAGGGCGCGTCCGCGGCCGAGCCGAGCCGTCCGCTGGCGCTGCTTGGCGTCGCGATGCCGGATCGAGACCCATTGGAGCTGGCCGACGTCCCCGTGGCCGAGTGCAATCGGCTGCTGTTGCGCCTGCGGGAGCTCAGCTTCGGCAACGAGCTGAGCATGATCGCCGCTTGCTCGAGTTGCTCGGCGCAGCTCGAGCTCTCGGTGCCCGTGGGGGAGCTGGCGGCGCTGACGGAGACCGACGCGTGCCCGGAGCTCGCTTGGACCGATGGGGGCCGGCGCTTCGAGCTGCGCCCCGCAACCACGGCCGATCTGCTGGCCTCACTGGAGCTGGCCGAGGTTGGCGCCGCCCAGGAGCTGCTGCTATCGCGATGCCTGACGGTGGACCCGCCGCAGGACATCGATCGGCTGTCCGAGACACCCATCGTGCTCGAGCAGTTCGAGCGGCTGCACGCGACAGCGGAGCTGAGATGCAACATGGCCTGCCCCGAGTGCGCAAGCGAGGAGGTGGTCGACCTCGACATCGGGCGCATCCTCTGGACTGAGATCCGCCGAGCCGCGTCGCGGCTGCTGCGGGAGATCCATGTGCTGGCCGCAGGCTACGGCTGGAGCGAGCAGGCGATCCTGGCGATGAGCGAGCGTCGCCGCATCGCCTACTTGGAGATGGTCGCTCCGTGACCACGCTTCTGCAACGCATGGTGATGCGCACGCGGGCTCCGCTGTCCTCGGCGCAACCGGCAACGCGCCCGTTCTTCGCCCCCGGCGACCCGGGGCTCGCGCTTGGCGTTCCAGACAGGTCCGAAGGGTCTGCCGAAGCGTTTCCGGCTTCGCCGACGGCCGGCCCGGCAACCCGGCGGCTCACAGGCGAGCGCGCGCCGGCGCCACGGTCCGAGGACGCCGATCGCGAGGTCTCGGCCGACGCATCGACGCCTGCCCGTGCCACGCCGGCCGGCCAGCGCGATGACGCCGAGTGGGACCGTCGGCAGGAGTCCGGAGAGGCCCCGGGCAGCGCGGCGCCGCTGGACCAGGCCGGCGCCGCCACCGCCGGCCGCGATGAAGTCATGAGCGCAGCGACCCCCGGCCGGGATGAGACCATGAGCACAACCGTCACCCCACCAGCGGTCCCGGTCTCGCCCACCGGCTCGACTGAGCCCGCATCACCATCATCGCTCGCGGACCGACCGCCAGCACCGACAGCGGCCGGCCGCGTGCGGCGGCGCCAGCCGTCCCTCCGCCCGCCGGCCAACGAGCCGCCAGCTGCAGCGCCCGCCACCGCGCCCGAGGTGACGATCTCGATCGGCCACATCGATGTGCGCGCGGCGCCACCGGCGCCGGCACGTAGCCGCCCGGCGTTCCGCCCGCGCGTCACGCTCGATGAGTTCCTCACTGCCAGTCAGGACCGGCGACCATGAGTAGCTACCTCGCCGTCGGCGGCGTCAGCGCCGTGCTGCGCTCGCTGCTCAGTAGTGCTTTGCCCACTGACGGTCCGAGCACGCTGCTCAACTCCTCCACTCCCGGGATCACCGCCGTCTCGCCCGATCTGATCACCACGGGCTTGGAGGAGCAGCCGCAGCTGAACCTGTTCATGTACTACGTCAGCCTCAACCCGGCGCTGCGCAACCTCGATCTGCCCTCGATGAACGGACAGGGCGAACCGATCAGTAACCCTCCGCTGGCGCTCAACCTGCATTATCTGGTGTCCGCCTACGGCGCGCAGCAGTTCGACCCGGAGATCCTGCTGGCGTGGGCGATGAAGGTCTTCCACGACAACCCGGTCGTGCCCCCCGCGACGATCCAGGTCGCGCTCACCGGCCTACTGGCGGAAAGCTCGCCCAGCATCGCGGCGACACTGATCGCGGGAAGCGGTCTGGCCGAGCAGACCGAGCATCTGCGGATCACGCCCGAGACCCTGACCACCGAGGAGATCTACCGCCTGTGGGCCGCGTTTCAGACCGCCTACCGGCCCAGCACCGCGCTGCAGGTATCCGTCGTCGTCGTCCAGGACACCACCGCGTACCCCTCCAACAAGGAAGTCGAAACACGCAACGTTGTCGCGGAACCCCTCGAGCCCCCGGTGCGCGCATGACTGGCGCCGTGACCGTCGGATCCGCGCAGGCGGGGACGGAGCCTGGACAGGTGCGGCCTGAGTCCGCACAGGTGCGGCCGGAATCTGAGCAGGCACGGCCCGAGCCCGGACAGGTGCGGCCGGAATCTGGGGGGGGGCGGCTGGAGCCCGGACAGGTGCGGCCGGAATCTGGGCAGGCACGGCCCGAGCCTAGACAGACACCACCGGAGTCGCTCGCCGAGGCGCTTGACCGTGTCTACCGCGCGCTGGCCGAACACACCGGGAGGCCGGCTGAGGATGAGCGCGTTCTCGACGGGGCCGCTTTGCGCTCGTCAACCACCGGCGCCGATGCGTGGCATCCGTTCGCGCACCTGAGCCGCCTGTTCGACCTGACCCCATTCGAGCGCGATCTGGTCGTTCTCTGTACCGGCTTCGAGCTGGAGCGCAGGTTCATCTCGTCCCGCGCCGGCGCCGCGACCGGGGAAGGCGCGCGCCGTCCCACGCTGGCGCTTGCCCTGACCGTGCTCGAGGACCCGCACTGGAGCGCCATCACCCCGGGCGCGCCGCTGCGGTACTGGCGCCTGATCGAGCTCGGAGGCGGGAACCTGCTCGATGCCTCGCTGCAGCTCGATGAGCGGGTCCTGGAGTTCGTGCTCGGCGTGCCCGCTCTGGACGCGCGCCTGCAGTCGCTGGTGCGGCCGATCTCGCTGGCGGCGGACGGCGATCCACCCCTGGACGGTGCAACGGGGGCCGAGCCCCAGGACGGCGCTACGGGGGCCGGGCCATCCCATGACGGCGCCACGGGGACCGCGCCGCGGGACAACGCGATCGCGGTCGGCGTGCGCCACTGGAACCGGTCCCCGGCGCCGCGCGAGCCTCTGCTGCTGGTCGGCCGCCACCGCTCCGGCCGCGAGGCAACCTTCGTACAGATATGCCGCGAGCTGGCTCTATCGCCGTACTTGCTCGACGCCGCCGACCTTCCGAGCGAGGCGGTCGAGCGCGAGCACCTCGCCCGCCTGTGGACGCGGGAGGCGATTCTCTCCGGCGCCGCCCTATACGTGCGAACCGAGCGCTGCGAGACGTCGGCCAACACGGCGGCGTGGCTCGAGACTGTGCGAGCGCCGATCGCGGTCGAGGTCCAGCCCGGCAGCCCCGCGGAGCGGCTCGAGGGCGTCCGCCTGCACCTTAGCCCGATCACCGCGCAGCAGCGGCGCGAGCTGTGGAGCCGGGACCTCGGCGCGCTGGCCGAGGGAATGGACGGCCAGTTGGACCGGATCGTGGAGTACTTCGACTTCGACGAGCCTGCCATCCGGCTGACCGCGGCGCAGGTGCGGGAGACGGCGGCCGCCGGCGATGAAACCGATGCGGGACAGCTGTGCTGGCGTGCCTGCCGAGAGCACAGCCGGCGATCGCTGGAGTCCCTCGCCCAGCGGATCGACGTCGCAGCCGCCTGGAGTGACATCGTGCTCCCGAGCTCGCAGGTGCAGACATTGCGCCAGATCGTCGTTCACGTGCAACGGCGCTCGCTGGTCAACCATCGTTGGGGCTTCGCCGGTAAGCACGCTCGCGGCCTCGGACTGACCGTTCTGTTCGCCGGAGCCAGCGGCACCGGCAAGACGATGGCAGCGGAGGTCCTCGCCGCAGAGCTCGATCTCGACCTCTACAGGGTGGATCTCGCCGCGGTGGTCAGCAAGTGGATCGGGGAGACCGAGAAGAACCTGCGGGTGATCTTCGACGGGGCGGCGCAGAGCGGCGCGGTCCTGCTCTTCGACGAGGCGGACGCCCTGTTCGGCAAGCGCAGCGAGGTGCGCGACAGCCACGACCGCTACGCCAACCTCGAGATCAGCTACCTGCTCCAGCAGATGGAGGCCTACCGCGGGATCGCGATCCTCACCACCAATATGCAGCACGCTCTCGACGCGGCGTTCATGCGAAGGATCCGCTTCATCGTGCAGTTCCCCTTCCCCGATCACGCCGCACGAGCCGACATCTGGCGGCGCATATTCCCGGCGGACACGCCGATCTCGGAGCTCGACCACAGGGTGCTCGCGCAGCTCAACGTGTCCGGTGGAGTGATCCGCAACATCGCACTGGGTGCGGCGTTCCTCGCCGCTGACGACTCGCAGCTGGTGGAGGCCAGGCACATCCTGGAAGCGGCGCGCACCGAGTACGGCAAGCTGGAGAAGCCGCTGACCGCCGCGGAGACGCGAGGGCTCTTGTGAGCGGCGGAGCGATCCACTTCGAGATCGGACGGATCACGCTGCACGGCTTCCCGCCCGCCCACCGCGCCCGCTTCCTGGCGTCGCTGCAAACCTCGCTGACCGAGCTCGGGACCAGCGGCGACTGGTCGCCCGCGTCGCCGCGTCAGCTCGGTCGTGTGGACGCCGGTCCCCTGAGCGCGGGAGCGTCCCCGGAGGAGGCCGCCGGGCTGGTGACGGCGCAGATCCGTGCCGCGATCGCTTCGGCGCCCAGCCGGGAGCCGGTGCCATGAGCGTCTCGCCGCTCGTCCGCCAGGGCGCGATCGTGTCGCTGGATCCCGTGACCGGCACCCCGCTGGGCACGATCTTGTTGCAGTACAACCCGGATACGCTGACACGCTCGCTCAAGCCGCAGTCGGTCGGCGAGGAGCCCGACCGGAGCGAGATCCTGCGCCTCAAGGGCCCCCCGATCGAGACCATCCGGGGCGAGGTCGAGATCGACGCCACCGATCAGCTGGCCGCGTCCGACCCCGTGGCAACGAGCCTGGGCATCCAGCCCCAGCTGTCGGCGCTCGAGCTGCTGGTATACCCCTCCAGCTCCGCGCTGATCGCCAACGAGGTGCTCTCGCTGCTCGGCACGATCGAGATCCTGCCGATGGACTCGGCACTGACGGTGTTTGCCTGGAATCGCAATCGGATGACCCCGATCCGGATCACCGAGCTGGAGATCGCGGAGGAGGCCTTCGACCCACAGCTCAACCCGATCCGGGCCAAGGTCACCCTGAGCATGCGGGTGCTGAGCATCAGCGACGTGAGTTTCACCAGCCCGGCCGGCGGCCTCTACATGGCCTACCAGCTGGCCAAGGAGGCAATGGCCCAGCAGGTCTAGGAGACGTATGGATCAAGCACTGGCAGCACTCATCATCGCGGCGGCCGGGACCGGCGCCCCCACCAATCCGAGCAGCCGTTACTACGGCTCGGCCGTGCAGCCGTTCACGCTTCCCGACGGCGCACCGGTCATGTACCTCGCGCGGCGGATCGTCCCCCAGATTTCGAGCTATGCCAACACCCAGACCTACGTGATCGCCGACGGCGATCGCTTGGACAATCTGTCGGCGAGCTTCCTCGGTGACCCGTTGCTGTACTGGATGATCTGTGACGCCAACGGCTCGGTCGACCCTGACGAGCTGACCGCACAGGCCGGCCGCCAGATCGTCATCCCCGTGGCCTCCGCCACCTCCCCCGGAGCTCGCAATGGATAGCCCTCGCCACCTCGCGCCGTCGGGAGCTCGCAGTGGATAGTCCTCTATATCTCACCCTGCTGGCCGGCCCCATGGAGGCCCTGCCCGTGCCCAAGCCGCTGATCGACGCCTTCACCTCGGCCGAGGTGACCGAGTCGGCCACCGGCTCGAGCGGCTTCCAGCTGACGTTCACGCTGGCCGACGACTCGATCCTGCAGAGCTTCCTGCTGCTGAGCGCGGGCGCGCCGATCCCGGTTCTGCGCGTGATCCTGGTGGTGAGCTTCGGCGGCCTGCCGCAGGTGATCGTCGACGGCGTGATCGAGCACCACGAGGTTGTCCCCAACACGATGCAGGGATCATCGAAGCTGGTGGTCAGCGGTCGCGACCTGTCGGCGATGATGGGCCTGATCGACTTCAGCGGGCTGCCCTACCCCGGCATGAGCCCCGACCTGCGCGTGGAGACGATCCTCGCCAAGTACGCGGTCTTCGGCATCGTCCCCGAGGTCATCCCGGTCCCGATACCGGACATCTCCGTGCCTGTGCAACAGATCCCGGTGCAGCGGGGCAGCGACCTCAACTACGTGAAGTTCCTGGCCACCGAGGCTGGCTACGTCTTCTACATCACGCCGGGCCCACTTCCGGGGATGAGCCAGGCCTATTGGGGACCCCAGGTGCGGGTGGGCATACCGCAGCCGTCTCTGAACGTGAACATGGATGCCTGGACCAACGTGGAGAGCCTGAGCTTCAGCTACCAGCCCCAGAGCTCGGTGACCCCGATCGTGTTCATCCAGGACCAGACCACCGGAGTGACACTGCCGATCCCGATTCCGCCGGTCACCCCGTTCAACCCGCCGCTCGGGCTTGCCGTGCCGGTGCCCCAGCAGTTCCTCCAGCTCGACGCCACCGCCAAGCGCTCCCCGGCGCAGGCGCTGATGCTGGGCATGGCCGAGGCGGTCAAGAACGCCGACGTGGTCACCGGCAACGGCACCCTCGACGTCATTCGCTATGGGCAGGTGCTGCGGGCTCGCAGCCTCGTCGGCGTGCGCGGCGCCGGGCTTGCGTTCGACGGCATGCACTACGTCGACAGCGTCACCCACAACCTCAAGCCCGGTGAGTACAAGCAGACCTTTGTCCTCAAGCGCAACGCTCTGATCGCCGACGTGCCGGTGGTGCCGTCGCTCCCCTACTGAGGTCTCTGTCCCGTGAGCAACAAGAACACATGGTTTGGCAAGTACCGCGGTTTTGTCATCGACAATGTCGATCCGCTGCAGACGGGACGCCTGATGGTGCAGGTGCCCGACGTGTCAAACGTACTGCCCTCCACCTGGGCGTTGCCCTGCCTGCCGTTCGCAGGTATCCAGTCCGGTCTGTATGTGGTTCCCGACATCGGCTCGACCGTGTGGATCGAGTTCGAGCAGGGCAATCCGGACTACCCCGTCTGGGTCGGCTGCTTCTGGGGCTCGGCGGCCGACGTCCCGGCGCTTGCGCTGGCCGCGCCCCCGGACCTGCAGCAGGTGGTGATCCAGACGCTGGAGCAGAACACGCTGATGATCAGCGACGTGCCCGGCCCGACGGGGGGGATCATGCTCAAGTCCTCGACGGGCGCGCTGATCTCGATCTCGGACACCGGGATCATCATCAGCAACGGGCAGGGGGCGACGATCGCCCTCAACGGTCCGGCCGTCACCATCAACGAGGGCGCGCTGGAGGTCATCTGAGGATGCCCGGGTTCCTGATCCAGGAGGGCGCGACGGTGATGTGCGCGCACGGCGGGCAGGCGCTGCCGACGGTGCCCAGCCCCGACGTCAGCCTCGAGGGCATGCCCGCGTCGGTCGTGTCGGATCCATGGACGGTGGCCGGCTGCCCCGGCATCCCGGCGGCGACGATCCCTCCCTGCGTCACCGCGCAGTGGATGCTCGGCACCACGCGCGTCACCTCATACGGACAACCGCTTGTCATCGACGGCGGAGTGGCGGTGTGCGTGCCGGGCGGCACTCCGCTGCTGCCGATCGTCACCCAGGTCAGGGTCACCGCGACATGAGCACGCCGATGAACGTGGCCTTCCCGTACGCCTTCGACGCCGGCGGCCACACCGCGCAGACCGATCCGCTCACGCACATCGGCGACATGATCGAGCAGATCCTGTTCACCTCCCCGGGCGAGCGGGTCAACCGGCCCACATTCGGCAGCGGCACCGCCCAGCTGGTGTTCGCGCCCAACAGCGACGTGCTGGCGGCGGCGCAGCAGCAGGCGGTCCAGTCGGGACTTCAGCAGTGGCTGTCGGATCTGATCCGGGTGCAGTCGGTCAAAGTGAGCGCCGAGGAGGCGACCCTGCAGGTGACCGTGATCTACACCGTCATCCAGTCTCAGCAACAGCAGACACAGCAGTTCGTCTACGGAGCTGGCGGCGCGTGATCTACTTCTGCTCACAGGCCAACCGCCGGGAGCTGGTTCTCTCCAGCCCGCAGCTCAACGGCATCGACTACCTCGAGGTGCTGGGCGAACCGGGCTGCGGCAAGCAGCTGGCGGTCACGTTCCTCAAGGACGCGCGCCCGCTGGGGCTGACCACCGCCAACGTGAGCATCGGCGGCGGCACAGCGGTCGAAGCTTCCTCGATCGAACCGATCGCCGGAGAAGACCCCACGGTGGTCACCTTCGATCTCAACCACACCGGCGACTTCTCGACCTACACATTCGCTCTGGTGGCTGGCCCGAAAAACGGCGAACCGCCACCCGGCATGGATCCGGTGCTGGCGAGCGTCGAATTCTCCTTCAAGGCCGGCTGCCCCACTCCCGCGGATTGCCTGCCGAGCGACTGCTGCCCCTCGAACCTGCCGGCGCCGCCCGACATCAACTACCTGGCCAAGGACTACCCCGGCTTCCTGCAGGTGATGCGCGACCGCCTGGCCGTGCTCAACCCGGCGTGGACGGAGACCCACGCCGCCGACCTGGGGGTGGCGATCACCGAGGCGCTCGCCTATGCAGCCGATCACCTCAGCTATCAGCAGGATGCGGTCAGCACCGAGGCCTACATCGACACGGCCCGCAGCCGCATCTCGCTGCGCCGCCACGCTCGCCTGGTCGACTACCGGCTCAGCGAGGGCTGCAACGCCCGCACGCTGGTGGCTGTGACGACGGCCACCGAAGGTCTGCCGATCCCTGCCGGAACGCTTTTCTACACCGGCGCCCCCGGCCTGCCGTGCGCCGCCCGTGACGACGATCCCGTCGCCCAGCAGCTGGCCGAGGCCGCGCAGCCCGTGTTCACGGCGATGCGGGAAAGCGTGCTGTACCTCGCCCACAACGAGATCGACTTCTACACCTGGGCGGACGCAGACTGCTGCCTGCCGCAGGGGGCCACGCAGGCAACCCTGCAGGGAACGCTGGCGAACCTGGCGGTCGGCGACATGCTGATCTTCGAGGAGGTCCTCGGACCCGACACCGGCCAGCCCGAGGACGCCGACCCCGGCCGCCGCTGCGCCGTATGCCTGACTGCCGTAAGCACCACGGGCCCCGGGAACAAAACGCTCGTCGATCCGCTCACCGGCACGCCGGTGACGCAGATCGCCTGGGCCCCCGCCGACGCACTGCCTTTCCCACTGTGCATCTCCTGCACCACCGACGCCGAACACGGCTCCCAGCCGATCGAGGGGGTCTCCGTCGCCCGGGCGAACGTCGTGCCCGCCGATCATGGCGTGTGGCTGAGCGCTCCCGGCGAGGCGCTCGGCACCGTGCCGGCTCCCCCACCGACGCCGGTGGCGGGCGCCGGCTGCAGCTGTGGCACCGACAGCACCACACCCGCGCCGCTGCCGCGCTTCTATCCATCGCTTGAGCGCTCGCCACTGACCTTCAGCGTCCCCTATCAAGGCGCGAGCTCGGCTGCGGCGTTCTTTTCACCTGACACCGAAGACGCCGCCCCCAACATCACGGTCATCAGCGACGACGGACACGTGTGGGAGGCGCAGCCGAGTCTTCTCTCCAGCGGCCCCGCGGACAGGGCGTTCGTTGCGGAGATCGAGTACGACGGGACCATCTTCCTGCGCTTTGGCGACGGCCAGTATGGGATGGCACCCGAAACCGACCGCAAGTTCAGCGCCGTCTACCGGGTCGGCAACGGCGCCGCCGGGGACATCGGGCACGATTCCCTCGCCCACGCCGTGCTGCCCGCGGCCTACCTGCCCGCGCTGGACGGGATCGCGGCAGTGCGTAACCCGCTGCCCGCCACCGGCGGCGTCGACCCCGAGACGATGGAGCACATACGGCAGTTCGCGCCGTTCGCCTACCAGGCCCAGGAACGGTGTGTCACCGAAGCCGACTACGGGCATGCGACCACGCAGCTGACCGGTGGCCTGCAGGCCCGGGGGACGCTTCGCTGGACGGGAAGCTGGTACACCGCGTTCGCCTCGATCGATCCGACGCAGCTCACCCCGACCGTCCTGTCCGAGACGACCAGTGGCCTGGCAAAGTGGCGGATGATGGGCACCGACGTGGCCGTTGAGGCGGCGGTGATCGTCGGGCTGGCGATCGAACTGGCGATCTGCGTCGACCCGCAGCACCTCCGGGGCGACGTCTACGGCGCGCTGATGGAGATCTTCATCAGCGGCAACCAGTGCGACGGCACCCCCGGCCTGCTCAACGCCGCGAACTTCAGCTTCGGACAGACGGTATACGCGAGCCCGCTGATCGCGGCCGCCCAGGCCGTCGAAGGGGTGGTGTCGGTCAGGCTGACGAAGTTCACCCGCCTGGACGCGCCGTGGGTCGACGGCATCGCCAATGGCTGCCTGACGATGGGTCGCCTCGACATCCCGCGCTGCGACAACGACCCCAACCACCTCGATCACGGCACGTTCGAACTTGAAATGGATGGTGGCAAGTGAGCGGCGATCACGGCACGTTCGCACTCGAAATGGACTGGCAAGTGAACCGCGATCACGGCACGCTCGAGCTCGAAACGGACGGTGGTGGCAGGTGAGCGGCGATTGCCAGCCCTGTGAGCAGCAGCTGTGCGACTGCTGCACGGGCGTGACGGACGAGACCCCCGAGATCATCGGCAACCGGCCCGCGCTGTCGTCGATCGCCTACCGGGTCGGCCGCTGGGCGACGTTCGACGCCAGCATGCTCGCCGCGCTCTCCAACTCAAAGTTCGCGCCTCTGGGACAGCTGCGCACGCGTGACGCCAGCGACTTCTCGATCGCGCTGCTCGACGCCTGGGCGCTCACCCTGGACATCCTGACCTTCTACCAGGAGCGCTTCGCCAACGAGGCGTTCCTGCGCACCGCCGTGGAACAGCGCTCGGTGATCGAGCTGGCGGCCCTGGTGGGGTACGAGCCCTCCCCGGGCGTGGCCGCCTCGGCGGCGCTCGCGTTCACGTTGTCCAGCGCTCCCGGCTCGCCCGAGAACGTCCTCATCCCCGCGGGCACGCGGGTGCAGAGCGTGCCGGGGCCGGGCCAGACGCCACAGGTGTTCGAGACCTCCTCCGACCTGGCCGCGCAGATCGGTTGGAATGCGCTGCCGGCGCACACCACGGGGGCGTGGGCGCTGGCCGAAGGAGACACGAACACGTGGATCGCCGGCGCCGCCAACAACATCAACGTCGGCGACGCGTTGCTGTTCGTCCTGGAACCGGGCGGCGCCCCTGAAGCGGCGGACTTCCACTACGTCACCGCGGTGAACGTCGTGCCGGGAGCGGCCGCCACGCCGGGCTCGACCCAGATCACCTGGGATCAGCCGCTGTCCTCGACCTTCGCCCACCGGGCCGGCAGCACCGAGGCCTGCGTGTACGTGTTCCGCAAGAAGGCGGCGCTCTATGGCGTGCAGGCGCCGAATCCCGAAACACTGTCCGAATCCAGCATCAAATACGTGAACGGCGCACCGGCTGGGAAATCCACCGGGGCGAGCTGGGACTACGGCGCGCTGTATCGGTCGGGGGACGGCTCGCAGATCAACCTGGACACCTCCTACTCCGGCCTGACGCCGCGGTTCCACGGCCCTCCGCAGTGGATCGTGCTCGCCGGCACCAGCCACGACTACCGGTCGGTGTTCAAGATCGAGCGTGCGCTCGACACCAACCCCAACTACTTCACGCTGACGGCGAAGACCACTCAGTTGACGCTGGCGCTGCTCCAGATCCTCACCGGCGACACCCATCTCAGCCAGGAAGAGGTGATCGAAAAGTTCGTGGAGGAGACACCCGCGATCACCGCTTTCATCCAGAGCGCCCCGCTCACGCCCTGCCCGCTCCCGCTGACCAGCAGGCGCGAAGACTCAACCTACGAACGCCAGCCCGGGATGCTCACGCCGGTGGCCGGCACGACGGTGTCCGTCGTCGGTGGGCAGCAGATCGCCGCGGGACAGCCGATCGGGGTATCGGGAAGGCGGCTGCGCCTGCAGGTGGCGCTCAACCACAGCGCGAGCTTCGTCCCCGCGGGGTTCGCGAGCGGCTCGGAGGCCGGCGGGCAGGTGTTCGTGGTCGACGCCTTTCCGCCGGCGAGCGATCCGGCCAACACCGAAAACATGCTGTGGAGCGTCGAGACGCTCAGCGGGGTGGCGGGCTCGCTGAGCGTCCCGCCCGGCACCTCCGTCCAGCTGCAGCCATGCGAATCCAAGGCCGACGCGAGCGTGGGCGAGGCGGCGGTGGTCCAGTCGGTGACAGTCGCAGGCGACGTGACCACGCTCACCCTCAATGCCGCGCTGTCGCGCATCTACGACGCGAGCACGGTTAGCATCAACGCCAACGCCGTGCAGGCCACCAACGGCGAAACCGTGCAGGAGATCCTGGGCTCCGGGAACGCTGCCACCGATCCGTTGCAGTTCAAGCTCAAGCAGGCGCCGCTTACCTATCTCACCGCGCCCTCGGGATCCGGAGCGCAGTCCACGCTGCAGGTTTGGGTCAACAACCTGCAGTGGACCGAGGCGCCCAACCTGCTCGGCTCCGGCCCGGCCGACCGCGCGTTTGTGACCGCGGCGAATGCGGCCGGTAGCCGAGTGGTGAGGTTCGGCGATGGCCTGCAGGGCGCACGCCCCGCGACCGGGACCTCGAACATCCGGGCCACCTACCGCAAGGGCATCGGCAGCGCCGGCATGGTGAGCGCCGGGCAGCTCACGCAGCCGCTGGACCGGCCGCAGGGCCTCTCCTCGGTGACCAACCCGAGCCCCGGTTCGGGCGCCGCCGATCCGGCCACCGCCGAGCAGGCCCGCGCCAGCGCCCCGCTGCCGGCATTGACGATCGGCCGCGTGGTTTCGCTGCAGGACTACCAGAACTTCGCGCTCGCCTTCGCCGGCATCGCCAAGGCGCTGGCCTCGTGGACCTGGTTTGGCGACGTCCGCGGCGTGTTCCTGACGGTCGCCGGAGCCGACGGCGCGACCCTGGACGACGATGACCCGATCCTCGCGGCGTTGATCGAAGCGATCGGACTCTGCGGCGAGCCCTGGGTCCCGCTGCGGGTTGCCTCCTACGTGCCGGTGCTGTTCAGGTTCTCGGCGACCGTCGCGGTCGACCAGCCGACCTACGACCCCGACCAGGTGCTGGCACAGGTCTGGCAGAACGTCTGCGCCGCCTTCGCCTTCGAGCAGCGCGATCTGGGACAGAGCGTCGCCGCCAGCCTGATCGTCGAGATCATCCAGCGGGTCCCGGGCGTGGTCGCCGTGCAGCTGCAGACGCTCAGCTACAGCGGCGAACCCTTGACTTCCCCCGCCGCGCCGATGCTGTGCGCCGCCGGCCCCGCGCCCCCTACGGGCGCGCGGCTGCTCGTGTTGGACCCCGCCACCGAGGGCGCGATCGGACAGTGGTCGTGAGCTTCGACGCCGAGCAGATGTTTGCGCTGGACCCGGCCACCGAGCGCGCGATCGGGCAATGGTCATGAGCGTCGACGCCGAGCAACTGTTCGCGCTCCTGCCCGCGGTGCATCGCACGCGCGACGCGCAGTCGGGCGGTCCGCTGCGGGCTCTGTTCGAAGTCATGGCGGCGCAGTCGGAGATCGTGCAGGACAACATCCAGCAGCTCTACGACGATCAGTTCATCGAGACCTGCGCCCCCTGGGCGATTCCTTACATCGGGGACCTGATTGGCTACGACTCGATCTATGAGGTGAGCTCCGCCAGTGGCGAGCGCCGCGCCGAGGTCGCCAACACGATCGGCTACCGCCGCCGCAAGGGGACACTGCTGGCGCTCGAGCAGATGTGCGGCGACGTCTCCGGGCGAGCCGCCGTCGCGGTCGAGGAGTTCCGGCGCCTGATCACGACCGAGAGCATGCGCCACGTCGAGGCCCACCACCGGGCGACGGTCGATCTCCGTGCCGGGCGTGCGCTCGAACGGCTCGGCACGGCCTTCGACGTCGAGAACCACACGATCGACGTCCGCCGGATCGCCCCGCGGGTCAGCGAGATCTCAGGGCCCGACGCGACTCCGCTCGACATGGTGCTGCACGGCGGCGGCCGTTTCAACATCCCAAACGTCGCCATCCACCTGTGGCGCTGGCAGAGCTGGCCGGTGGTCGATGCGCCCGCGTTCGTGCTCGGCGGCGGGCGGTATACGTTCAGTCCCCTCGGCGCCGACATGCCCCTGTTCTCTCGCTGGGCGCGACCGCTGCCGTTCACCACGCTGCTCACGCGCGCGAACACGCCGCAGCCGATCGCTCGCGATGAGCTGCTCGACTACTACGGGCCGGGCGGCAGTGTCCTGCTGATCGCCGACGGCGTCCCGGTCGACGCGAGCCAGATCTGCGCCGCCAACCTGTCGGACCGGCCCGGCGGCGCCCTGTGCGTCGTGGAATCCGGCAAGATCGCAATCGACCCTGAGTTGGGGCGGATCCAGTATGCCGCCGACGTGCCGCCGCCGCAGACCCTGCGCCTGAATTACCTCTACGGCTTCCCAGCGGCGATCGGTGGCGGCGGCTATGACCGCTCGAGCACCCTCGAGCAGGTCGTGAGCGCCGGCGACGCCAACTTCTTCGCGCTCGTCGGCTCCGTCGACTGGCCGGACGCGGCGAGTGCGGTCGCCGCGTGGAACGAGGTCGCGCCGGGCTCGTCGGGGATCATCGTCCTCCCCGGCTTCGAATCGCTGACGGTCGATCTGACGGGCTCCTCAGCGGTGCAGTTGCCGGCGGGGAGCAGCCTGTCGATCCTCGCCGGCACGCCGGATCCCGCGGGCGGCCCGCGTGATGTGATCTGGAATGAATCGTGGCCCACGGTCTTCGGCAACATCGAAGTGACCGGCGTCGCCGCGGGGCCCACGGCGGACGGTGCGCCGCCGGCCGCCGGACAGCTGTTGATCAGCGGCGTGCGGATCGCGGGGCAGCTGCTGGTAGGCGGCGCCGCCTCGAGCATCACCCTCTCCGACACGACGCTGGTCCCCGGGCTCGGGCTCACCGACGACCAGCCGACCAGCCCGGGCGCGCCAAGCGCCGGGCCAGCGCCGGGCAAGCCAAACACTGCTGGCACGACGCCGGGCGAACCAGGCGCTGCCGACACGGCGACGCCGGGCAAGCCAAGCGCGGTCGTCGCGGCGCCGGGCGCCACGCTGGTGCTCAACCGGGTGATCAGCGGGCCGGTGGCCGCCGACCCCGCAGCGACCACGAGGATCTGCGCAAGCATCCTCGACGCGAGCTCCGCCTCCGGTGTGGCCTACGCCGCCGCCGACCTCGCCTCGGCCGGCGCCGACCTGCACGTGGAGGACAGCACGATCATCGGCAAGGTCCGGGCGCGGACGATCACGCTCGCGTCCAACACCATCTTCCACAGTTGCCTCAGCAGCGAAGATAGCTGGCTGGCCGCCGTCTGGGCCAGCCGCAGGCAGACGGGCTGCGTGCGCTTCTGCGTGCTGGCGCTCGACTCCATCACTCCCCGGCGCTATCACTGTCTGGCGGGCGAAGACTCGCAGGGGCCGGCGCTCGAGCCCTCGTTCGTGACACTCCGCTACGGCCTGCCCGCCTACGCGCTGCTGAGCGGCGACTGCCCGGCCGCGATCTGGAATGGCGCCGCCAACGGGTCTCAGATCGGGGTCTACCTGCAGATCCAGGAGACCGAGGCCGTGACCAACGTGCAGCTGCGAGCGGCGGAGTACCTGCCGGCGATGCTCGAGAGCGGCGTGTTCATCCACCCATCGCAGCCAGCTTGTGGCCGGTCTGCGCACCTGCCGGGAATCGGCGCCGGACCGATCTAGGAGCACACTGAAAATGTCGACCGCCAGAGCGTGAGAGGACGAGTAGTCATGAGAGGCGACTTCAGCCGCATCAGGTTCAACCGCCTGAAGGGGTATACGGCGGTATTGGACCAGCAGGGGCGCGTCGCGCTCGACGCCGACGCCAACGAGCAGTGCTTCACCGACGACTACCTGCGGCGCACCGAGACCGTCGATGTGATCGGCGAGTACGGCGCCCCGAAGGACGACGCCGGCTTCGAAATCAGCATCGTCGGTGACGAGATCGAGATCGGCCCCGGTCGCTACTACGTCGATGGGCTGCTGTGCGAGAACCCGACCAGCCTCTCCTACGACGACCAGCCATTCCTGCTCGGCGCCGACCTCACCGCCGCCAAGCTGCTGGAAGAGCTGAGCGCCGCGGGCGCCAACTCCGTGGTGCAGCTGTACCTGGAGACCTGGCAGCGCTTCGTGACCGCCCTGGATGACCCCTGCCTGCGGGAGCCGGCGCTCGGCCAGGCCGACACCACGGGGCGGCTGCAGACGGTCTGGCGCGTGATCACAAGCGAAGTGCTCCCCGAACAGAAGCCCTCGACGGACACACCGGCCGGCCTGTCGCCCTGCTGCCGGGCCATGTACGGCGTGCCCACGGCGCAGAGCACCGGGACGATGAGCGCCGAAACCAGCGGGTCCTCGGCTGACTGCGGCTGCCAGCCGGTCGCCGCCGCCGGATACCAGGGCGTCGAGAACCAGCTCTACCGGATCGAGATCCACAACGGCGGCGCCGACACCGAAGCGACCTTCAAGTGGTCGCGGGAGAACGGCTCGGTGGTGGCGGCGGTAACGGAAGTCGCGGGCTCGACGGTCAAGGTCAACTCGCTGGGGCGCGACGCCAACCTCGGCTTCCAGGCTCAGCAGTGGGTCGAGCTCAGCGACGACAACGACGTGTTCGGCGTCGAGGCCAACAAGCCGGGAGGCTTGTACCTGGTCAAAAAAATCCAGACCACCGATCCGTCGGTCACGCTGGCCGGGACGGTGACGCCTGTCGATCCGACCCGCAATGCGCGCCTGCGGCGCTGGGACCAATCCGGGCCGGCGGCAGGCGCGAACGGGATCCCGCTCGCCGCCGGCACCTGGATCGAACTCGAGAACGGCATCCAGGTGTCGTTCACCGCCGGCACGTACCGGTCCGGCGACTACTGGACGATCCCGGCGCGGACGGCGACCGGCACGATCGAGTGGCCCCCGTGCGGCAGCGACGGCAGCCCGACTCAGCCGCCGACGTCGATCGAGACTCACCGGGCGCCCCTGGCCTGCATCCACTGGCAGCCTCCGTCACGACCAATTCGTCGGCTGGCTAAAAAGGCAGAGGCGACCGCCAGCCGTGCGCTTGCGATGGGTGGCGCTGTCGCGGTGCAGAGCCCGCTCGAGGGTGGCGGTGTCACGGTGGAGAAACCGCTCGAGGGTGGCGGTGTCACGGTGGAGAAACCGCTCGAGGGTGGCGGCATCGCAGTGCAGAATCCGCTGGGGCGCGGCGGCTTCATCGCGGAGGACTGCCGGGTGCTGTTCGAGCCGCTGAGCATCCTCACCGCCCCGGTCACTCCGCAGGCGATACACGTGGAGCACGTCAGCTGGGTCAACGATGACGTCACCACGCTCGATCGGCTCCTCGCCGACGGCCTGACGGTGCAGCTCGACCAGCAGCCGTCATCGCCGATCAGCGGCGCGAACTTCATCGTCACCGTCGAGCCGGCGGTCGTGCCCGCCCGAGAGGACGGCGAGACGCACCTGATTCCCCTCCAGCCCGAGAAGGGCTTGCCGTCCACGCTGCTGCGCAGCGTCACGATCGTCGACTCGATCGGCGTTCCCTCGGCGATCGTGGTCGACGGCCCGACGCTCAGCTGGCAACTTCCCTTCGAGACCGGCTCCTACCTGCAGCGGCTCACGATCGCCAACCTCGACGCGCTGATCCTGCCGGGCGCCACAGCTGGTCTCTGGGCCCGCGTTCGCATCCGGCTGCTCGGCCAGATGATCTTCGCGTCCGGTGAAGCGGGATCGCTGTTCCTGGACGGGCGGGCGTTCGGAACGCTCGCCGAGCGCGCCGACGGCGAAGCACGCATCGAACTGCAGCTGCCGTCGGGCGACGGTGAGCGTGCCAGCGACCTCGACGGCTGGTTCTACCTGGCCCCCACTCTGGCGGTCGATTCGCTGGAAGTCGCCTACTCGGAACTAACGGTGATCGCCGACTCCGACGAAAGCGTGACGGTTGAAGCGCCTGGAACGAAGGGCAAGGTCAGTCCTACCGCCACCGCCTACCTCAACTATCCGGCGGTCGCGGAAACCAGTCTGGCACTCGCCCTCACCGGTGAAAAGGGCGTTGGAACGGTCCTCAGCATCCCCTCGTCGGTGACGATCCCAGTCGGCGAACGCTCGGTCACCTTCCCGATCACCGTCCTGTCCGATCCGGGTCAGAAGGTCACACTCTCATTCGAGATCGCCGCGACCATCACTCCAGCCGCGGGGCCCCCCTCGTCGTCGAGCGCGAGCTTCAAGGTGACCGCAGGACAGCAGCAGGAGCGGCCCAAAGTGAAAGGAACGGTCAAGTGAGGGTTGCGAAAGCCATGCGCGCGACGTGGTTGGTCGGCTGATGAAGCACGCCCGCGCGCCTGCCGAGTTGGCGGACCGTTCGCCGGCGCCCACTCACTTTGCGAAACGGCCCGCTCGGGAGGCCGGAGAGTCTGCGCCCCGCCCGGCAGCGTCTGGGGGCAGCCTGGCGGCGGTCCATGCCAAACCAGCGGCGGTCCGGGGCAACCCGACAACGGTCCGGGCCAGCACAGCAACAGCTTCGATTC
Organism: uncultured Solirubrobacterales bacterium; assembly: GCA_963764915.1. Taxonomy (GTDB): domain Bacteria; phylum Actinomycetota; class Thermoleophilia; order Solirubrobacterales; family Solirubrobacteraceae; genus Palsa-744. Next base: position 151,699 of record CAVXUO010000004.1, read on the forward strand.
CAGTGGGCGATCCGCGCCACGCCCTGGAGCGCATTGGCCGCCACGGGCTCGCCCCCGCCACCGACCCGGCTGAGCGTGTGGCGAGCGAGCTGGCCACACGCATCGGGGCGCAGGCGGCCGGGCGGCCCACGAGCGCTCACCGCGGTGCCACGGGCCACCATCTGGCGGCCGACCGCCGTGCAACGGGCTACCACCTCCCGACCGGCCAGCTCCGCGCCCCGTTCCCGGGCCGTGGACCGCGGTCAGATCTGGTCGGCGGGCCCGGCCGTCAACCCGGCGACGACGTCCGCGGGGCCACCGAACGCGAGTTGAGGGTGGATCTGAGCCAGGTTCGCGTCCACGACGATCTGCGTGCCCGGACGATCACCTCGCTCGCGGGAGCGCGGGCGCTCACACATCGCCAGGATGTCTTCCTCGGCGAGGGCGCGACGATGACCGACGGGCTCGACCTCGCGCACGAGCTCGTGCACGCAGCCACGCTTGTCGATGACCGCGTCTATGCGCGTCGCGCAACGGCGGTCGAGCGCGGGGCCTGGCTGGCCTCCTTCGATCACTACCTGCCCCGGAAGTTCCTCAACAACTACATGGACGACACGGGTACGCCGATCACCCTCACCCAGCAGGAGATGACCGACTGCAACCCGATCCTCGATATCCGACGCAGCACCAAGTTTCCCGTCGAAGTGTCGAAGTTGAAGGCGGCGGGCGGCGGAACGTCCGTAATCGACATCAGCGGGTGGGGGGGAGCGCTCACCAACGGCACCCTCGGAAACTTCACGATCCACTGGAAAGGCATACTCACCGTGTCGCCGTCCGGGAGCTGGGCGTTCACCGGGACGATCGACTTCTACGACTACTGGGACTTCGACCCGAAGCCGTTCGGAGGCGCCTCGGGCCGACCGGTGGCCGCCGAGCTCAAGGTGCGGATCGCGAATCTCGCCCTCCCGGGCCGGCCATTTCACATCCACAGCGTCCGCGTGCCGGCTAGCCAAACCAATTCCGACGGTCGGGCCACGTGGATGGCCGCGGGACCGCCGAGGCCCGTGGGAGATCACGCCACCCGGACGGGCGCCGACATCGCGGGCGGTGGTGCGGGAGGCGACGTGGTCGGCGGCGCGGGAGGGGACATCGCCGGACCCGATGTGGGGGCCGGGGCAGGGGCCGAGGTCGGGACCGGAGGAGCCGAGGTCGGGGCGCATTCCTCAGGGGACCTGAATAAATGAGCGCTGACACACGTCGCGCCGTCGAGGAGCTGCTGGGGGTCGCGCTGCCGCCCAGCGTGGGAGAGGTGCGCTTCGAGCGCCATCGCCCCGGCGGAGACATCTCGTTCTTCGTCGCTTTCGTCAGCCTGGAGATGCCCGCGGCGGAGGCGGCGCTCCTGGTGAGCCAGTTGGGGATGAGTCCTCGCGGGGCGGACGACGTGACCGATTTCTTCCTGTCCTCGGGATGGAACGTGTCCTCCGAGGTGCCTCCCCCGTGGTTTGCGCCCGGCGAGCTGACCGAGCGTGCGGTAGCGTGCAGGTTCGGGGTGGACGGGTGGATGGTGGCCGATATCGCCGACGGCGCGCTGCTGATGCTCGCGACGGACACTGGACGAGCGCCGTGACCGGCCTGCGCCCGTCGCGTTCCCGGGTCGTGGCCTGCGCGACCGAACCCCCGTTGCATGCACGCCGCGATGCACGTCCCGCCTGAACGAGCCAAGCCCGCGCAGGCGTCACCCGCCGCGCCGACGAGCGTGCGACAGACGCTGGCTCGTCCGGGCCGGCCGCTCGAGAGCGACGTGCGGCGCGAGCTGCAGGCATGGGTGGGGCGCGACCTCAGCGGCGTCCGAATCCACGACGGCGCGGGGGCCGACACGTCTGCCCGGGAGCTCCACGCCGCTGCCTACACGGTGGGCTCCTCGGTCGTGTTCGGCCACGGTCGCTACCTGCCCTACACGCCGGCCGGCCGCCGACTGCTGGTCCACGAGCTGGTCCACGTGGTGCAGCAGCGGGAGGCGGCCAGCATCCTGCCGACGGTCGGCCAGCCGCACGACGCGTCTGAGCTGGCGGCGGAGCGGGTCGCGGCGCGGGTGTCGCCGCGGCCGTCGCTGGCGGCAGGGCTGCCGCCAGCGCCATCGGTGGCGACGGCCGTCCCGGCGATTCAACGCCAGGGTCCCGCACCAACCGGACTGCCGGACAGGCCCAGCGGCGACCGCGCCACCGACGCCGAGATCGAGACCAAGCTGACCGAGTTCTTGGCCAGAGTGCTCACCGCTCAGGGGGGACAGACGCTGAAGGATTCGCCGGTGATCGCCCAGGCGCTGCGCACGCTTGCTCAGGGCAACGTCGGCGCGGTCCTGACGATTGACGCATTCCTGGCGCAGAAATTCCACCCCAGCTCGCCAACCGAGTACGCCAAGGCGGCCCGGGCCCACCTTCCCCAGGGAATCTCGAAGGCGCAGCTGGCGACGCTCGACAAGATCCCGTCCGCGCCGTCGGCGTCGGCTGCGCCGACCTCGGTGGGCGACGCCCTTGGCCGCCTGGTCGTGGACCAGACGATCGCGCCGCTCATCAGGAAGTTGCACGTATCAAAGGCGACACAGGCCAAGCTGATCGAGGCCGCCCGCGCGGCCGTCGCCAGCGGCGTCGCCGCAGCCGCGAGCGCGGCGATCAGCGCCGCCAGTCTGGATCCGCAGGCCCAGGCGTCCCTCTCCGCCGCGATCGAGGCGGCCATCAAGCAGACCCGCAAGCCTCCGCCGGCTGGTTCCGACATGCCTCCGCAGCCGTCCCCGACCACCGCCCCTCCGCAGCCGCCCCTGACCACCGCCCCTCCGCTGCCGCCCGTGCCGGGGGCGGTGAACTTGCCCAAGATCCCGATTCCCGACACGCCGGACGCGAGGAGGCGGCCCACGCCGGTAACGCCCACGCCGGCCGCCGTCGAGCAGGTCATCCAAGGCTTGGACGACAACGCGCTCACACCCCCCGACGCACGCGGCAAGCCCCTCGCCGACTCTCTGAGCGGAGCGCAGGACTTCGCCCGCGCGCTCGCCGACCGGCTGGACGCGGCCCAGCGCGCCAAGAACTACACGGTGGAGATGACGATCAGCAGCGCATACCGGCAGGTCGCCGATATGGCCGCCGTTTTGGACGAGGTCGAGCGGATCGTGAGGCTCGTCGCCGGCGCCGTCCTCCCCCAGCAGGGCTCCAGCGTCGGTGAGGTGATCGTGACCGTCGTCGGTACACACATCCTCCGCAAGGTGCGGCTCCAATGACCCCGCGCTCAGCCATTCGCGCCGTCGTGCGCGGTGAGGTGCAGGGCGTTGGGTTCCGCGATGCCACTGTCAAGCGGGCGCGCGAGCTTGCGGTGCTGGGCTGGGTGCGCAACGGCGAGCAGGACACTGTGGAGGTCCACGCCGAGGGTACGGCGCGCGCGATCGAGGAGCTGGTGGCCTTCCTGGGCGAGGGACCTCCACTTGCGCAGGTCGCCGGGGTCGACGTTGACAAGGTCGCCGTCGAGGGTCACGAGCAGTTCGCCGTGCGCGGCGTCAGCGCCGGGGTGTTCGTCGTGCAGGAGCATCTGGCGCGGGCCCACCACTTCGACCTGCGCCTGGAGGTCGGCGGGGTGATGCGCTCGTGGGCGGTCCCGAAGGGGCCCTCGCTCGACCCGGCCGTCAAGCGTCTCGCCGTCCAGGTCCCCGACCACTCGATGACGCACAACGCCTTTGAGGGCGTGCTCGCGGCGGGTCGGGTGATCGTGTGGGATCGCGGCGTCTACGAGCAGGGTGGGCGCGTCACGTGGCCACCGGCGCTCGAGCGCGGCCACGCCGTGTTCGTGCTGCACGGCGAGAAGCTGAGCGGTGGCTTCGCCCTGCAGCGCACCAGCGGGGGGCCGAAGGCGCAGTGGCTTCTGATCAAGCGTCGCGACGAGCACGCGCGTCCCGGCTCGGACGTCGTCGCCGAACAGCCCCGCTCCGTGCTCAGCGGGCGCACGCTCGATGAGGTTGGCGCATAGCTCGCTGTGTTGTTACGGCGGGGCCTGTGCGGTCGGGGCCCGGCGCACCACACGCCGCCGATGTGGTCAGATCGGCGCGCGGGGATGCCTCAGGTCTGTGCCGGCGAGTCGCCGGGCAGAGACAGCGGCGCGGTGCGCCGCCGCTGCCTGCGGCCGTGCTCGCGCTGGTGGCGGAGCGCCTCGTCGACGATCGCGCACACTTCGGAGGGGTGCTCCACCACGCGCAAGATCGCGAGGTCCTCGGCGTCGATGCGGTGGTCGGCGAGGGCGTGGGCGCGCAGCCACTCGACCAGGCCATCCCACTCGCCGTCGCCCACCAGGATCGCCGGGAAGTGGCGGATCGTGGCGGTCTGGATCAGCGTGAGCGACTCGAACAGCTCGTCGAGCGTGCCATACCCGCCGGGGGCGACCACGAAGGCGCAGGCGTAGCGGACGAACATCACCTTGCGAGCGAAGAAGTGGCGGAAGCGCAGGCCGATGTCCACATAGGGGTTGAGCGCCTGCTCGTGGGGGAGCTCGATGTTGCAGCCGACGGACACCGCGCCGGCGTCGCGCGCGCCGCGGTTGGCGGCCTCCATCAGGCCGCCCCCGCCGCCTGTGATCACCGCGTAGCCGGAATCGCCCAGGCACCTGCCGATCTCGCGCACCAGCGCGTAGTGGGGATGGTCGCGGGGGGTGCGCGCCGATCCGAACACGGTCACCGCGCGCCCGATCCGCGCGAGCGCGTCGAAGCCGCCCGCCAGCTCGGAGGCGATGTCGCGCACCCGCTCGGCGTCGGCGGCGCGCACGGCCGGGGGCTCGTCCTCCAGCCACATGAACAACTCCCCGTCGAAGGTCGGCTCGTGGGGGGCGGCGGGGTTAGGCGTGGGAACCGTGTCGGTGGCGGGCGTGGGAGCTGTGTCGGCGGTGTCGGAAGCTCCGGCCCCGGCGGGCAGGGTCTCGGAGGGGGCGGTGGGGTCGTTGCCAGCGGTGTCGTCCTTCATCGCCGGCGCAGCCTACGCGACGCGGCACTCGAGAACCCGGCGCCTACTGCTCTTCGGCGCGCCACCTCTGATAGAGCGCCGCGAACTCGGCGCTCATCTCGGGCGTCAGGTCATCGGCGCGCAAACCGCCCGTCAGCCGGATCGTGGCGCGCATCTGCTGCAGGTACTCCGTGCAGTGCTCGCACTTGGCAATGTGTGCCTCGAAGCGCCGTCGCTGCGCCCGCGACAGCCCCCCCTCCAGGTAGTCGGTGATCAGCTCGACCATCTCCTGACACACGAGCTCTTTGCGACGCAACAGCATCCTCATGCCCTCCCCAACTCCGCTTCGAGCGCCTGGCGCAGGTGGCTGCGGCCCCGGTGCAGCAGCACGCGCTGGTTGACTTCGCTGATCTCCAGCGCCTCGCACACCTCGCGCGCGCTCAGCTCAGCCACGTCGCGCAGCATCACAACCTCGCGCTGGCGTTCCGGCAACTCCCGCATCGTCGCTTGGATGCGATCCGCGAGGCCCTCGGCGAGCAGCCTGCTCTCGCTCTCCTCCACCCAGTGCCGGGGCGGGGACATCCAGGCGCCCGACTCGTCGAACCTGGTGCTGTCCACGGCCGGCCCGGCATCGCCGATCGCCACGCTTCGATGCTCGCGCACGCCCGTGCTCCTGGCTCGGTTGACGAGGATCGCCAGCAACCACGTCTGAAACGACGAGCGCCCCTTGAAGCCGTCGAGGCCGCGCAGCACCGCCAGCCAGGTGTCCTGCACGACCTCCTCGGCCACCGCGGCGCTCGTCACGTAGGTGCGGGCGATTCGCTGCATCGTCGAGTGGTGGCGCGCCGCGAGAGTCACGAACGCCTGCTCCTCGCCCGCGCGCATACGCGCCACCAACTCAGCGTCCTCGTTCACTAGCCGGCCACAATACCCTCGCCACCGATGGCGCCGGGGACGGTCACCGACCCGATTTTGCTCAGCGCGCCGCCCGCGCCAATCGCGAACTCGTCGACGACCCCCGCCGCGCCGGTCTGCACGTAGAGGAAGCGACCGTCGCCGCTCACCGTGGCGTCGACGGTGCCGCCATCAGTGGGCGTGTTACCCAACGAGGTCAGCTGCGTACCGCCGTTGATCGACTGGAAGCCCGTCAACGATGCGCTGGCGGCGTTGGAGGCGTAGAAGCGCCCGTTGGTCGCCACCACCCAGCAGGTGGCTTCCTGGCCGGTCCCCACTGCGTCGAGCGGAGTGAGCGTCCCGTTGCCGTTCAGCGCGAAGTCGCTCAGCGCGTTGGTGCCCGCATCGGCCACGATCAGATGCCCCTCCTGGTCGAAGGTCACCGCGAACGGCACGGCGCCGGGCTCGGAGTTGACGACGGGCGCCGCCGACAGGCGGCCAAACGGCGCGACGGCGAACACGTCGATGTCGCTGCCGTTGCCCTTGGTCGTGACGATCAGCTGCCGGCCATTGGGCGAGAAGGCGACCTGCCCGGGCGTGTGGGTAAACTGCGGTTCTTCGGTCGGGTTCAACCCCAGCGCGCGGCCCGAACCGGGCAGCGGCAGCAGGCGCCCGAAGAACGACACGAACCCCTGCACCTCGCCGCCGTTCTCGGCGTTCAGCACATACACGACGCCTCCGTGAACGGCGATGCTCACGGGGAACGTCCCCCCCGAGCCGATCACCTGGCGCAGCGCCAGATGGTCGCCGAACACGGCGAACACGGAGATCGTGTTGCTGCCAGCGTTGACCGCATACAGCTCCCCGGCGGCCGGGTCGTAGGCGAGCGAGCCCTGCGAGGCGAGGTGGTCGACGACCGATCCCGCCAGCGCGCCGCCCAGCCCGCCGGTGTTGTACACGCCGGCCTGGGCGAGGACGCCGTTGGCGGCGCTGTCGTAGACGACGACCTGGTTGCCGGCCGTGTTGTCGGTCTGTGTGAACACGGGCGCCGAGCGACCCCCGAATCCGCCGCCGAAGGGTGGGCCGCCGTGGCCGCCGAACGCGCTCGCGGCGCCGGCGGCGCCGCCCATCACTGCCAGGGTGGTGGCTGCCGCCACGCCGAATCGGGTTATCGCTCTCATCAAAGTCTCCTTCGCTTGGGTCGGCTTGTGGGGTGCAGTCCGTTCACCCACCGATGCGTTACACGCCCGCGGTCGGGTCGGGCCTATGTGCGCACCGCGAGAGCGCTCGGGCCTCTCGCGACAGAGAGCCCCGCCCTGGCCCAGCCTGCCACGCCGCCCGAGGTCGGGTAGGCCGTGCCATATACATTGGGTCGGGTAGCCCCTGCCGTACATTGGTAGGCGTGAAGCTCTCGGCCGCCCAGGTCAAGCAGGTCACGCTCGCCGCGTGCATCATCGGGTCGGGGATCGCGGTGCTCGACGGCAGTGTCGTCAACGTGGCGCTGCCCACGATCCAGCGTGACCTCGGGGGTGGGCTGGCCGGTCAGCAGTGGGTCTCAAACGCCTACCTGCTGACGCTCTCCTCGTTGATCCTGGTGGGCGGCTCGCTCGGCGACCTGTTCGGCGAGCGGCGGATCTTCGCGCTCGGCGTCGGCGGCTTCGGGGTCACCTCGCTGATGTGCGCGCTCGCGCCCACGATCGGCCTGCTGATCGCGTTCCGCGCACTCGAGGGCGTCGCCGGGGCGCTGCTGATCCCGAGCTCGCTGGCGGTGATCGTCGCCACCTTCCCGGAGTCGGAGCGCGGCGCCGCGATCGGCACGTGGACCGCGTTCGGGGCGATCGCCGCGGCGATCGGCCCGCTCGGCGGGGGCCTGCTGCTCGGGATCGGCTCGTGGCGGTGGATCTTCCTGATCAACCTCCCGTTCGTGGCGCTCTGCCTGGTGTTGATCCTCGCGGTGATCCCCCGCGCCGCGCCGCGCGCCGCCGGCGCCGACGGCCCAGCGGTCGATTACGTCGGGGCGCTGCTGTGCGCGCTCGGTCTCGGCGGCCCGGTGTTCGCGCTGATCGAGCAGCCGCGCCTGGGCTGGTCGAGCCCCGCGGTGATGGCGGGGCTGATCGGCGGCGTGGCGTTGTTCGCCGCGTTCCTGCTGTACGAGTCCCGCTACGCCTCGCACCCGATGCTCCCGCTGGGGCTGTTCAAGCGGCGCAACTTCGGGGTCGGCAACGTCGAGACGTTCGCGATGTACGCAGGCCTGTCGGTGCTGTTCTTCTTCCTCACGCTCTTCCTGCAGCAGGTCGCCGGCTACTCGCCACTGCGCGCCGGCCTCTCGACGCTGCCCGTCACCGTGGTGATGCTGGTGCTCTCTCGCCGCTTCGGGGGGCTCGCCGACCGCCACGGGCCGCGGCTGTTCATGGGGGGCGGGCCACTGGTGGCGGGCGCCGGGTTGCTGCTGCTCCTGCGCGTCGGCGTCGACGTCGACTACTACACCGAGGTGCTGCCGGGGCTGCTGGTGTTCTCGCTGGGGCTGTCGATGACGGTCGCGCCGCTCACCGCGGCGGTGCTCGCGGGCGTCGAGGAGTGCCAGGCGGGGATCGCCTCGGGCGTCAACAACGCCGTGGCGCGGGTCGCCGGCCTGCTCGGGATCGCGGCGCTCGGCGCCGTCGTGGCGGTGCAGTTCTCCGCCTCGCTCGACTCGCATCTGGCGGGCGTGCGGCTCGACCCGCGCGCCGAAGCGGCGGTGGCGCAGGCCAAGCGCCTGACGCTCGGGCGCCCCTCGGTGGCGGGCCTCCCGCCGCGCCAGGCCCGCGCGGTCACCGCCGCCGCCGACGCAGCGTCGCTGGAGAGCTTCCGCGCCGGTATCGCGATCGCGGGTGGCCTCGTGCTGCTCGGGGGCGTGATCGGCGCGGTGGGCATCCAGAACCCGCGCCGCGCGGTGTGTGCGGAGGAGTGCGCCGGCGGCCCGCTCGTCGGCGCCTCCCCTGACGCGGCCGGTCTGCACGAGGAGCCGCGGCCGGCGCACGAGGGCGCGCTCGCCTGAGCTCAAGAGGCCCGCTGCCGCCGCCGATGCACGGATGTGGGTTGCATCGCCTCGCTCTCCCGCGTCTCCCCGGTGCACCGGTTCGCGCTGGTCTGCGCAGTTGCCTCCATGGGGGTCGCGGTGGCTGCCGGGCCATTCGCCGGCTCCGCCGCCGCCAAGAAGCTCACAGCCGCCAACTGGGACAGCGCCGAACAGCGCCTCGTGGTTCACGAAGCGGTGATGAGCGAACAAGGCGGAGGCTTCGCGGGCTCCAGCCCCTTGAGCGCCGCCGCCGAGAGCTCCGCGCTGGCCGCGATCGCCACGCGCGAGGGCATGGCCCTGATCGCCTTCGACACCGGCCAGCCACTCACCGTCGTGCGCTTCGACGCGCTGCTCGACGACCAGCTCGGGCTCGGCGCAGTCGCCGAACACGTCCAGCAGGTCGCCGCGAGCGCCGGTCTTGCCCCGCCCAGCTACTTCGGCAGCGAGGTGGTGGCGCGCTACCTCGGTCTGCGCTACACCCATCCCCCCGGCGAACAGAAGCTCGCGCTGTACCCGTGGAACCCGATCACGCGCGCCGAAGCCGCCCACTCGTTCGCCGTGGTGCTCGGCCTGGTGGGTGGTGCGAGCGCCACGCAACCGGCGAGCGGGGAGGAAGGCAGCGCCGAAGGAGGCACCGACGGCGAAGGCATCCCGGCTCCCGCGCCGGTCGCCCCGCCGACCGGCTGGGCGATCACCGCCGCGCGCGAAGCGCTGATGGCCTTCTCGCTGCCCACCTACACCGCCGCGCAGCGCGAGGTGCTGCACATCGCCGTCGCGAAGATCGGCATGCCCTACGTGTGGGGCGGCACCACCGACAACACCGCCGACGGCCTCGAACACGGCGGCTACGACTGCTCGGGCTTCGCGTGGCGCGTGTACAAGCTCTCCGGCCTGCCGTGGGGTAGGCAGATCCGCGGGCGCACGGCAGCCGAACAGGCCGGCGAAATCCCCAAGCGCGAGCGCATCCGCCTGCACGACGTGGCGGGCGGCGACCTGCTGTTCTTCGGCTCGGCGCACTTCGACTCGACCGCCACCGAGTCCAACGTGATCCACGAGGCGATCGCGATGAGCAGCGAATGGGCGATCAACTCCTCCGGCCAGGGGGTCTACGTGCTGCCGCTCACCTCCGGCTGGCTGTCCGAAAGCTTCACCTGGGCGCGCCGGGTGCTGTAGGGCGCGAGTCTCAGTTGGTGATCGTCCGCGCGGCTGCCGGCTGGCGAGGAGCGCTGGTGGGCGGGACCTCCATGCCCCGCCTCCGGGCGTGACGCTGCGGCCGGGGCTTCGATCCGCGCGTTGAAGCTCCCCGGGACGGCGGGACGCGGACGGGACCGACCGATTCCGTAGAGTCTGAGGTATGCGAGTGACCGCGAAGGCCGACTACGCCGTACGGGCGACCGTGGAGCTGGCGGGCAGCGGCGCCGACGCTCCCCGCAAGGTCGATGAGATCGCCCAGGCCCAGGGGATTCCCCTGTCGTTCTTGGAGAACATCCTCACGCAGCTGCGCTCCGCCGGGATCGTGCGCAGCCAGCGCGGCCCCGAGGGCGGCTACTGGCTGGCCCACCCCGCCGCCGAGGTGACGCTCGCCGACGTGATCCGCGCCGTCGAAGGCCCGCTGGTGGGGGTGCGCGGCCAGCGCCCCGAGGAGGTCGCCTACAGCGGCTCCGCGGAGGCCCTGCAGCAGGTGTGGATCGCGCTGCGCGCCAACCTGCGCAAGGTCTTGGAGCGGACCTCCGTCGCCGACGTCGCCGCCGGCAAGCTGCCCAAAGAGGTGATCGCGCTCACCCGCGGAGAGGATGCGTGGCATACACGCTGAGTGTGCCCGCCGCCCGTGGCACGTCCCGCGGGCATCCTTCAGTCAAATCGGCCCAAAAACGGCGTTCTTCCGGTAGACTCCCTCTCTCTGTGCGGCAGCCTGCGGCTGCTTTGCGCGGATGTTGAGCGGCGTCCGGGATCGTCGCTCCCTCACCCATCCATCTTTCCAAGAAGAGAAAAAAGGAGCCCTTCTCGATGTCAGCCACCTCTGTCGCCGACACCACCGAAGCAGCCGAGGCGGCTGTCGAGGCGATCACCAGCGCGGCAAACAAGGAGGCGACCTTCTCGCTTGCGCTCTCCCAGGACCAGAAGGATCTGCGCGACTGGGTGCATGGATTCGCGGCTGACGTGATCCGCCCCGCCGCTCACGAGTGGGACGAGAAGGAGTCCACGCCGTGGCCGATCATCCAGGAGGCCGCCAAAATCGGGCTCTATGGCTTCGAAGGGCTCGCCCAGTTCTTCGCCGACCCGACCGGCCTGACGCTGCCGATCGTCAACGAAGAGCTGTTCTGGGGCGACGCCGGCATCGGCATGTCGATCATGGGCACCGCGCTTGCGGTCGCCGCGATCTTCGGCCAGGGCTCCGGCGAGCAGATCGGGGAGTGGATTCCCCGCTGCTTCGGCACCGAGGACGACATCAAGGTCGCCGCGTTCTGCGCCTCCGAGCCCAACGCCGGCTCGGACGTCTCGGGCGTGCGCACCCGCGCGAAGTTCGACGAGGCCGCGGGCGAGTGGGTGATCAACGGCCAGAAGGCGTGGGCCACCAACGGCGGCATCTCCGACGTGCACGTGGTGATCGCCACCGTCGATCCCGAACTCGGCTCCAAAGGCCACGCCGCGTTCGTCGTGCCGATGAGCGAAGTGCAGGGCATCTCCCAGGGCACCAAGGTCTCCAAGCACGGCCTGCGCGCCTCGCACACCGCCGACGTGTTCCTCGACGATTGCCGCATCCCCGCCGGCTACGTGCTCGGCGGCAAGGAGAAGCTCGACGAGCGTATCGCCCGCGTGCGTGAGGGCAAGAAAGGCAAGTCGCAGGCCGCGATGCAGACCTTCGAGGCCTCCCGCCCGACGGTCGGCTCGCAGGCGCTCGGCATCGCACGGGCCGCCTACGAGTACGCGCTGGAGTACGCCAAGGAGCGCGAGCAGTTCGGCAAGAAGATCATCGAGAACCAGGCGATCGCCTTCACGCTGGCCCGCATGAAGATGGAGATCGACGCCGCCCGCCTGCTCGTGTGGCGCGCCTCGTGGATGGGCCGCAACCAGGTTCCGTTCGAGAACGCCGAGGGCTCAATGTCAAAGCTCAAGGCCGGCGAGGTCGCCGTGTGGGTGACCGAGCGCGCGATCCAGATCCTCGGCGGCAACGGCTACACCCGCGAGTTTCCCGTCGAGCGCTGGCACCGCGACGCCAAGATCTACGACATCTTCGAGGGCACCGCCGAGATCCAGCAGCTCGTGATCGCGCGCGCGATCTCGGGGATGCATATTCGCTAGCTCAGCGCTGGCTCTGATCGGGGCCGCGGCCGGGTAGCTCGGTGCCGGCTCTAGATAGGAGCCGCGGCTGGAGAGTCGTGCGTCCAGCCGCGAGGCGGCCACCGGGCCGTCACCAAGCCTGTGGCGTGCCGCAGTGCGGACACTCCACGGTGGTGCTCACGGCGGCCGCGAACACATAGCCGCACTGGCACGCGTAGCATGCCAGGTCGGTCGGGCCACCGGACTCCCGCACGCGCTGGGCGGCGACGTCAGGCGGTTGAGGGGCGAGGATGAGTGGCGGTGGGGGGAGGGGCTCGAGTGCGTAGGCGGCGAGATGCTCGCCGCGAATGCGCTGTGCTCGGCGCCGCACGCCGATTGGATGTAGGAGGCTCCCTCTCATTGCTCTCCACTCAATAAGACCCGCCGCATGCCTGAATGTTTCGCTCCCTATGCGCGAATCCCTCGGTGGAGCCGTCTGCGTCGGGCAGACGTGGTTGGGCTCGAGAGCTCTCCTCGTAGGCGAATCCCCGGCGCGAGCGGAGGATGCGCACCGGCGTGTTGGGGTGTGCGGCCCTCGACCCACCAGCGAATCCCCGGCGTCTGTTTGAGATACTGGGCGCGATGAACCCCGCTCGCAAGCGCACCGTGCGGCTGGTCGTGGCGCTCAGCGCCGCCGTGCTGCTGGCCAGCGCGCTGATCTACACGAGCTTCAACGCCGCCAGCCCCGCGCTCACGCCCACCCAGCTGCTGCGCGAGGCCCAGCCGGGGCGCAGCTACCAGCTCACCGGCACCGTCGTCAAGGGCTCGGTGCGCCACGTCGGCGGTGTGCTCCACTTCAGCGTCGCCGACCGGGCGAATGGCACCGCCGCGGTGCCGGTCGCCTACACCGGGGTCGTCCCCGACCCCTTCAAAGAAGGGCGTGAGATCATCGTCACCGTGCAGAAACAGGGCGCCGGCTACACCGGGGAACAGAACTCCCTGATCACCAAGTGCCCCTCCAAGTACACGGTCGCGCCGCCCTCCGAGAAGCAGAACGCCTGATCGAGGCCTGATGGCGCTGCTTGGACACGTTTGCCTGGTGCTCGCACTGATCGTGTGCGCGTACGGCATCGTCGTCTCCGTCTACGGGGCGCGCAGCGACCGGGCTGAGTTCTCGCTGGCGGGCCGCCGCTCGGTGTACGCGCTCGCCGGCCTGCTCACCGTCGGGATGGTTCTGCTCGAGATCGCGTTCGTGGGCAACGACTTCGCCTTCAACGCCGTCGCCGACACCTCCTCGCGCACCACGCCGCTGCTCTATCGCCTGGCGGCGCTGTGGTCATCCCAGGAAGGCTCGCTGCTGCTGTGGGCGTGGCTGCTCTCGATGTGGTCGAGCCTCGTGCTGTTCCTCACGCGCCGGCGCCTGCGCGAGGTCGCCTCCTACGCGACCGCGATCCTGCTCGGCTTCGGCGGGTTCTTCGTCGGGCTGATGGTGTTCTACGCCAACCCGTTCACGACGACCAACCCGGTGCCCGCCGAAGGGGTGGGGCTGGACCCGCTGCTGCGCTTCCCCACGATGATGATCCACCCCCCGATGCTCTACTCGGGGTACACGCTCTGCACGATCCCCCTCGCGTTCGCGATGGGGGCCTTGATCGCTCGCAGGGTGGACGGGGAGTGGATCGCGGTGGTGCGTCGCTTCGCGATGGCCGCGTGGCTGTTCCTCGGCATCGGCATCCTGCTCGGGGCCTCCTGGTCGTTCTCGGAGCTCGGCTGGGGGGGCTACTGGGGCTGGGACGCGGTCGAGAACGCCTCGCTCTTGCCGTGGCTGACCGGCACCGCGTTCCTGCACTCGCTGATGATCCAGGAGCGCCGCGGGATGCTGAAGGTGTGGAACGTATCGCTCCCGCTCGCCACCGGGATCCTGGCGATCATGGGCACCTTCATGGTGCGCAGCGGGATCCTCGACTCGATCCACGCCTTCGGCGGGGCAACCCTCGGCGTCCCCTTCCTGCTGCTGATCGCCGCGCTGCTCGCCGGCTCGATCTATCTGGTCGTCTCCCGCCGCGCGATCCTGGCCAGCACCCACCACCTGGACTCGCTGCTCTCACGCGAGGCGATCTTCCTATTCAACAACCTCGTGCTGGTGGGCCTCGCCTTCGTGATCTTCTGGGGCACCTGGTTTCCCAAGATCTCCGAAGCGCTCACCGGCCAGGCCGCCTCGGTGGGGCCGCCGTGGTTCGATCGCTACACCGTGCCACTGGCGCTGATCCTCGTGCTGCTCTCCGGCATCGGGCCGGTGATCGCCTGGCGTCGCGCCACGCCGCGCGGGGTGTTGCGCAACCTCGCCGTGCCCTGCGCCGCCGCGCTGCTCACGCTGGGGGTGCTGATCGCCGCCGGCGTCACCCAGAAGCCCGCGGCGATCGCGATGTTCTGCTGCGCGGCCTTCGCGCTCGGCAGCGTCGCGCAGGAGCTGTGGCGCGGGACGCGGGTGCGCCGGGGCGCCTCGGGCGAGGCGCCACCGGTCGCGCTGATGGCGTTGATCCGGCGCAACCGCCGGCGCTACGGTGGCTACATCGTGCACGTCGGGATGGCGGTGCTGTTCGTCGGCGTTGCCGCGTCCTCCTCCTTCCAGCACGTCACTCAGCTCTCCCTCTCTCCGGGGCAGTCCGCGCGCGTGGGCGCCTACACCGTCCACTACCTGCGGCCCACCGCGGCCCTCACTCCCCACGACGACCCCACCCACACGGGCTCCACGCTCAACGTCGGCGCCGTGCTGCCGGTGACCAAGGACGGGCACTACGTCACCACGCTGCGCCCCAGCGAGGACTTCTACGAATCCCAGGAAGAAGGCCAGGGCTCGGTCGGGCACCTGATCGGGGGGCAGCCTGTGAGCAACGTGGGCATCAACGCCAGCCTCACGCGCGACGTATGGAGCGCGATCGCCCCCGAACTGGAAACCCCGCGGCTGAAGCACATCATCGAAGTCGGCAACAAGACGATTCCCTTCTCGCGCCCCGACGAGGGCCTGTTCGTGATCGACTTCCTCGCCCACGA
This sequence comes from uncultured Solirubrobacterales bacterium, assembly GCA_963764915.1. Classification (GTDB taxonomy): domain Bacteria; phylum Actinomycetota; class Thermoleophilia; order Solirubrobacterales; family Solirubrobacteraceae; genus Palsa-744. Next base: position 166,921 of record CAVXUO010000004.1, read on the forward strand.
ATACCTCAAGCACCCGCCGCCGGCGCAGTTCCGGCTGATCGTCTCGCCGCTGATCATGTGGATCTGGCTGGGAGGCCTGATCGTCTTCGCCGGGGGCCTGCTCGCGCTCTCGCCCTCGCCTGGGGCACTGCGCCGCCGCGTCGCCCTTGGTCTCCCGCGAGCTGCCAGCCCCGCACACGCCGGTGGCCTCGCTCCGCGGGATGTCCTTGCGCTGGAGCTCGCCCGCGAAGTCAAGTACCGCGAGTTGCGCGACCTGGAGCTCGACCTCGCCACCGGCAAGCTCTCTCGCGAGGACTATGAAGCGACCAACGCCACCCTGCGGGCGGAGGCGCTCGAGATCCTGGACCAGCTCGAACCCGAGCGCGAGCTGTCCACTGATGCAGCCGACCCCACCAGCCCCACCGGCTCGCCCGAGCCCACTAGTCCCACCGGCCCGCGCGGGCAGGGGTCGCTACCAGGGCTTCTTCAGCAGGATGATGGTGTTTCCGACGAACAGGATCGCGAAGAAGACAGTCCAGCGGTTGAGGTTGCGCTCCACGAGTGAGCCGCCCCCCAACGGGCCCTGGCCGGTGCCGACCCCGAACGCACCGGAGAGCCCCGCGTCTTTCCCGGAGTGCATCAACACCAGGAAGATCAGCACCACCGCGATGATCACCTGCAGGATCGAGAGAATCGCTTCCATGGCCTAAGCGTACAGAACCACCGGCGCCTGCCGTCGCGGCGGCGCCACTACGGGCAGGGGACCGTCGCGGTGCTGGTGCTGGTGGAGCCGTCTTCGTAGCTGAATTCGGCCGCGAACGGGAAGCCGCCGGCCGGGCAGTGGGAGGGGAGCAGGGCCGTGTTGGGGTTGTGATGCTTTCTGGCTGCCTTCCCGCCGACCGTCACGGAGAAGGAGACCACCGAGGCGTTGGGCTCCAGGGGGAGCGTGGGAATCGCCGGCACCGACATCACGAGCTTTTCGCCGTACGGCGGGTTGTCCGGCAGCGTCGTGGCCGCGATCACCACGCGCTCTTCCAGAGGCGAGTAGCCCTGACCGAGGATCTCAACCGTTGGGTTGCTGCCCTGCGGCGGTCCCACGAAGACTGCGATCGAGGCTTCCTCGCGTTCAACCGTCGAACCCGCATGCACATCGGCCAGCGCGTACCCGGCGCCGATCTGCGACCGTGCCGGGCAGCCGTGCGCGCCGCGCGCTTGCAACCGCGCCTTCGTGCAGCTGCGGAGCTTAGGCACGTTGAGCGTCAGCCCCGGCGGGAAGTGCACCACCGCCCGGCGCAGCGGCGAGGGCACGCCGAGCTCCCCGCCGGCGAAGTGGGCGGCGAACGTGAAGGCCGCCTTCGCACCCAGTTTGTCGGGCGAGAACGAGGGTTGGATCGTCGCCGTCGTCGCTTCGGGGGCCGGTGGCGGCGACGGGTTGAACTGGGGGGTGGACGATGCGTCCACGGCCGCGGGCAGCGCGCCCCCGAGCGCGAGCAGGGCGCCCACGGCGAGCGCCAGGTGCGTTCTGCTTGCTTGGTTGGACCACATCGTCGCGGCTCTCACTTGTGCGGGCAGGGAACCGTGTGGGTGACGGTGTTGGTCGTGCCGTCCTCGAAGACGAACCGCGTCTCGTAGGGGAAGCCTCCCTTGGGGCATGTCTTGGGGAGGACGATCCCCTTGATGTGCACCAGCTTGCGCTTGCCGCCGACCTTCTCGAAGTAGGCGGCGTTGGCCGCGCCCAGCGTGATGAAGATGCTCTTCGCTGTCGCATTCGAAGCGCCGGGAAGGGATTCGATCGGAGGCACTTTGAACGTGAAGCCGAGCCCATAGGGCTTGGGCTCATTGACCACCTGAGCCGTGAGCACGAGCTGCACCGAGACCGGCGACACGGCATTGAGATAGGTCAACAGCACGACGTGCCCATCTTCGTTGGGCCCGCGGAAGAAGTTCAGCGTGAACGGCTCTTCGTTGATTTCGTGCGCGATTTCATAGGCCCCCACGCCACCCCCGAAACCGGCCTTCGAGGTCTTCGGGCAGCCTTCCGGTCCGTGAGTTTCAAGTATGGCGGCAGTGCAGATGCCGACGCCCTTGGTGTTCACCGTGAGCCCGGGCGGGCCCATCACCGTGATTTCGGCGGGCGGCGAGGGCAGGGGGCCGCTGGTCGAGCCGATCGTCGCGGTGCCGTGCACGTTGGTGGGAGCCCCCAGCTTCTCGGGGGAGAAGCTCGCGGTCACTTCCAACGTCTCTGCCGCCCACGCTGCCGTGGCGGCCATCAGGCAGACGCAGGAGACCGTTGCTGCTACGAGAACTCTGGTTCTGGACATGCGGCTTCACCCCTCACTCTGTGGCTCCTCGATGACCCGACCGCCAAGCATTCGACTGGCGCCACGGCTGGCCGCGGCCTCCAACCTTGGCAACCGGAACCTACCGGCCGGCGGTCTCGATTGCAACTCATCATGCGTATGGGTCCCATTGCGTATGCCTTGATCTCCCACTGCTCGTTGAGCTCCCACCCTCATCAACCCCTGAGCTCGGGCAACGGAGCGGAGCCGGCGCCGACTCGGAATCGGCGGCGATGGCGGAGCGAGCGGCGGGGAGGTCAGGCAACTGTTCTGCAACGGATCCTGCTCCGTCTGAGGGATCCGGCCACCCTCCGGGCTCCGCCTCGAGGGCCTGTACAGTGCAGCGGCCTTGGCCGCCACACAGGGAATCTGCGCGCGATGACGGGCCTCTGCCGTAGCCTTGCGTGCGAGGGAGATTACAAATCCTTTACCGCGGGGTGGTTGTCTGCCGATATGAACCCTGACCAGGGTGGTCGGTCCGATGAAATGCGGCCCCGCCTTGGCATGCCATGCGAGACGACAACCCGCCCACCCGACCGATGACCACTGCCCACGGAGGCCGCCAATGAGCGCTCCGCGCCGGTGGGCGCGTCGCGCGGTGCTCTCGATACTGGCCGGCGGCGGCCTCGGCGCGGCCGGCTTCGGCGGGCCCCTCGCCGGCGGGGCGCTGGGCGCCGAAGTATCGACCGGCACCACCACTCCCGAAGACCAGGCTCCCGCGGTCACCGAAACCACCCCCCAGGCGCCGGCCCCGGGGCCAGAAGGGAGCGGTGGCGCGACCGGAGCGAGCGGCAGCGCCAATGCGAACGGGACCAGCGCCGCGGGCTCGACCACGACCACGGCCGCTCCCACCACCGCCACAACGCCCTCCAGCACCTCGACGGCGCCCACCGCGCCCGCGGCCCCGCCGGCGAGCGGCGAAGGAACGGGACCGACCGTGGTGGTGCAGCACAGCCAGCAGACCACTCCCGGCCGACGCCACGGCGCAAGTGTCACCGGCTCCTCCAATGGCGCCGCCGACTCCACCGAAGCGGGCGGCGCCGGTCAGGGCGAAGCTGCCAACAGCGGTCCCACCACCGTCCCCGCCGGCACACCGAACGGGGTTGCGCCCGCACCCCAGACGGCCGGCGAAGAAGCGGGTGTGCTGGCGACGCTGCTCGCGGGCTCGACGGTCTCGGCGCAGGCGCTCGACTTCTATCGCATCCCCCTCTTCCTGCTCCCGGTCTACCAGGCCGCCGCCTTCCAGTACGACGTGCCATGGCAGATCCTCGCGGGGATCAACGAAATCGAGACCGACTACGGCACCGACCTCTCCGTGTCGAGCGCGGGCGCGCTGGGGTGGATGCAGTTCATGCCCGGTACCTGGCTGCAGTACGGGGTGGACGCCACCGACGCCGGCTACGCCGACCCCTACAACCCCGTGGACGCGATCTTCGCCGCCGCGCGCTACCTGCACGCCGCCGGCGCCTACCACCACCTGCGCGCCGCGATCTTCTCCTACAACCACTCCCAGGAATATGTCGAATCGGTGCTGTTGCGCGCGCGTTTGATCGCCAGCTACCCGAGCTCGACGATCGCCACGCTCACCGGTCTCGTCGCGGGACGCGCGCCGACCGCCGGCGCTCGCCTGGCCCCGGGGGCGAAGGCCGTGCTGGAAGCCCAAGCAGCGGGCATGGTCACCGGCGGTGGCGCCTCAGGTGAAGGCGCCACATCGGTGAGCCCGGCGGCCGGCAGCGCTTCGAGCGCCACCGCGGGAGCGGTGCCCGTCGGTGCGGCACCCACTCCGGCCGCGGCCGGCGCGCAGGCGAGCAGCGACGCTCCGCCCGCCGCCGTGGGGCAGACGGCGCCCGCCGCGGCCGCGCATGCGCCCGCCACGCCCGGCTCGACGCCCGCCCCCTCGCCGCGGGTTGCGGCGGCCCGTGCGCGGGCTGCCGCCAACGCGCCCGCCAAACCGTCTCAGCTGGTCGAGCTGCTCGGTGCGCCCGACGCGCCGGTGGTGGCGGCGGAGGATGGTCGCATCGAACACCTCGGGCACTCACGCGCGCTCGGGCGCTATCTGGTGTTGCGCGACATCTACGGGGACGTCTTCACCTACGCGGGCCTCGGCAGCATCGCCCCCCGCTACCGTCCCACGGTCCCCGCGGTCAAGCCCCGCGTCACGCCGTCGCGGGACCCCAGTCCCACCAGGGCCGCGACCGCCGGGCATCAGTCGCCGCTGACCCTGAAGGTCAAGGCGCACACCGCCCAGACGCTTACGCCGGTGAGTGCGCCGGTCGAATCCGAAGGCGAAACGGCGCCCGCGGGGATGGGCCGGGTGCGCCTGTTCGCACGCCCCGACAACCCGGTTGCCCGTGCGGCGGCCCATGTCGCCGGTCCGGCGAGCGGGAGTGACGGCTGGGTGGCGCTGAGCGCCGGCTCGATCGTCTCCAAGGGCACGGTGCTCGGCCATCTCGCCACCCCGCCCGGCGCGAGTGCCGGGCAGCTGCGTTTCGCGGTGCGTCCCGCGGGTGACAGCGTCACGATCGACCCCCAACCGCTGTTGCAAAACTGGCGCCAGCTCGATGCGGCGCTGCACCCGAAGGGCTCCAAGGGCACTGACGCGCTGCTCGGGGCGACCGCCGCGGACGCGCTCCCGATGTCCAAGGGGGCGCTCGAGCGCGCGGTGCTCGCCGATCCCGGGATCCAGCTCGACGCCTGCGGCCGCCGGGACGTCGCGGGGGGCGCGGTGGACAAGCGCGTGCTGGCGGCGCTCCTGTTCCTCTCGCGCAGCGGCCTGCAGCCGACCGTGTCCGGGCTGCGCTGCCCCCGCGGCGGGGACACCACCTCCGGATTGAGTGTCGTGAGCGGCGCTGGCGCGAGTGCGGGCGCCGCGCTGCGCTCGGCTGCTCAGCAGATGGCGGCCCACGGTGGCGGCCTGGCGGTGGACATCACGGCGATCAACGACATCCCGATCGCCGGCCACCAGGGCCCGGGTTCGGTCACCGATACCGCGATCCGCACGCTGCTTGCGCTCCACGGCCAGTTCGCCCCTCGCCGGATCGTGAGCCTGATGCAGTACCCCGAAGCGCCTTCAACCCAGGCGCTGCCGACCGCTTGGAACCACATCCACCTCCAGTTCCCCCCGGCGCGCGCCACGGCAAGCGCGCACGCGGCCGCGGCTGGTCCGTCCGCGGCTTCGCCGTTGGCGGCGAGCGGCCAGCTGAACGAGGGTCAGTGGAGCCAGCTGATCGAGCGCATCGCCACGCTGCCGAAGCCCACGGTCTCGGTCACTCCGAGCTCGGCGGCGATCCGCGACCCGCAGGCAGCGCCCACCAACCGCGGGCTCGGCGCCGGCTGAGACGGCGCCGCGGTGCCCGCGGCCTCTGGAGTCAAAGCCTCCTATCCGTTAAACCACGTGTGTGGGCACGTCGCCTTGTAGGCACGTCACCTAGCCGGTGGCGCCAGGATGAGGCTTGTTCGATTTCAATGCGCCCAGCAGCGTGCTCCGGCAATTCACCGACGCCGCTTTGAACTTCGCGCTGCCGGTGTTGATCCCTTTGGTGTCGAAGATCGGGCCTTTGCCTGAGGTGTTGGGTTCGCCGACGTTGACTCCGTTCTGACGCAAGCACGCCGCGAAGCGGGCCAGCACGGCGTGGAAGCGGGGGTTGTTGAAGGGGTTTTTGAAGCCGCTGTGGCCCTTGCCGAGGCGGCCGCCCTTGAAGCCCGCCCCACAGCTCCTGAGCGCTTCGGCGAACTGCGCGCGGGACATGCCGCTGGGCAGCTGCGCGCCGCTGCCGGGGAATCCTCCCGCTCCACGCTGGGGGAGCGTGATGCCTTTTTTCGAGAGGCACGTGCGCACAGCGGTCAAGCGCGCCGTGCGAGCGGCGGGATTGGTGCCGGCGGTGGAGGCACCGGGGGTCGTGGCGGTGGACGACGTTGAAGTAGATGTGGTGCCCGTGGAGCTCGTGCCCGCGGTGGTCGTGCCGGTCGCCGCCGCGTTGGCGGTGGTCTCGGTGGTCGTGGTGCTCGTAGAGCCGCCACATGCCGCCAGGCCGAGCGAGGCGGCCACGAGCGTGGCGGTCAGCGCGATCAGCGATGTGAAGGTCGCTGGCCTGCGGCGTGGGGTCCTGTGGTGGGACATGAGGCTCCTTTGTCGGTCATGCCGGTTCTGCGCTGCAGGTTAGATGAATCCAACACTTTGATCGATCCACCTAAAGGGTCCGTCAAGGAATATCTGATGGCTCGGGGTGTCACGATCGGTGATCAGCCTCGGTGATCAGCCGCCGAAGAGGCCGCCGCCAGCCGCGCCTGCGCCGCCGCGACCCGCGCCGGCGCCCCCGAACAGCGCGCCGAGGCCGCCGCCTCCGCCGAGGCCGACGCCCGCCGTGCTGACGCTGATCGATTCGGCGCTGACGGCGCCGCTCGAGTCTTTGGTGCCGCGAACGACCACGGTTTCACCGGGGTGGATGCCGTGCGCATCGGTTTTGACGGTCTTGGTGATCGTCGCGGCGGGCGAGGCGGTGACCTTGATCGTGTTGCCTTCGGCGTTGGTCACGTACAGGGTGCGGCCGGAGATGTAGGCAACTTCGCCGATCGTGGCGCCGCCCGCGCCGCCGAAGCGCCCCGCGAAGCCGCCGGCACCCGAGGCGCCGCCGCCGACCGCGCCGCTGCCCGCCGCGCCGCCCGTGCCGCCGGCGCCAGCGCTTCCGGCGCCGTTGCCCGGCGAGGTGGACCCGACGCCGGCGGCGCCGCGCAGGGCCGCGAACCGGGAGGCCAGCCCGGCCGCGCCGGAGCCCGAGCTCGATGAGGTTTCGCCCTTCTCGACGAGCACGCCGCCGATGAAGCCGCAGGCGATCAGCAGCACGCTGAGCAGCGCGAGAAAGATCGGATTCCCGCCCGTGCCGAGCAGGCGCCGGCGCGGGCGCGGGGGCAACTCCTCGCGCGGCTCCCGCGCCCACGCGTCATCGACGGAGGAGACGTACGGCTCCGGGGCGGCGGCAGGAGTATCGGTGGTCGTGTCCTCGACTGGCATGACTGGCTCCTCGTTGGGAATTGGGGGTGCGATGCGGCGCTCCTCGCCGTTCCCGGCGCGAGCGGGCCTGACCGGAGGCTCCTCACCTGCGATATGAGACGGCTTCTCACTCAAAGCGCAATGCCTCGATCGGCCGCAGGCGCGCGGCACGCCCCGCCGGATAGGTGCCGAAGAAGAGGCCGGTGAGCACGGCCGCCCCGAACGCCAGGAAGATCGAGTAGGTGGCGATCGCAGGGTGCACGCCGGCGATTTCGAACTGGCTGCCCACCACCCCGAGCAGCACCCCCGTGAGGCCGCCGATCAGCGACACCAGCACGGCCTCGGTGAGGAACTGCGTGAGGATGTCGCTGCGGCGTGCGCCCACCGCCTTGCGAATGCCGATCTCGCGGGTGCGCTCGGTGACGGACACGAGCATGATGTTCATCACGCCGATGCCGCCCACCAGCAGCGAGATCGCCGCGACCTCGCCGAGCAGGGTGGTGAAGACGGAGGTGGTCGAGGAGGTGGTTTCGAGCAGCGAGCCCTGGTTGATCACCTGGAAGCCCGGTTCGGCGGTGTCCTTGACTTTGTGGCGCTGCTCGAGGATCTGCGTCACCTCGGCTTCGGCGGAGCTGAGCGCGGACTCTGAGGTGGCCTCGACGGTGATCGAGTCGATCGGGCCGTAGCCGGAGAGGGAGTCCTGGACGGTGGTGATCGGAGCGGCGACGATTTCATCGAGGTTGGACACGCCGTTGGAACCCTTGGCGGCGAGCACACCGATCACCTCGAAGTTGACGCCGTTGGCGCGCATCGTCTGCCCGATCGGGTCCTGTCCGGGGAACAGCTCTTCGACGACCGTCTGCCCGATCACCGCCACGCGCGCGTGGTGGGCGACGTCGGCTTCGGTGAATGCGGTGCCTTCCTGCAGGTGGTAGCCGTGGGCGGGGAGGTAGGAGGGGGTGGTGCCGACGAACGTGCCGGGCTCGTAGGAGGTGCCGTCGAAGACGAGCGTCACGCCGGTGGCGTTGACGACGGGCGAGGCGCTCTTGACGTCGGGCGCTTCGGAGTGGCTCTGCAGCGCCTCGGCGTCCTGTCTGGTCAGCGAGATGGGATCCCCCCCCACCCCACCGCCGAGCGCGGCGAAGCGCGCGCCGCCACGGGCGGCGCCGGACTCGACCAGCAGCACGTTTGTGCCGAGGCTCTCGATCCGTTCCTCTACGGCTTTGGAGGAGCCGTTGCCGACCGCGATCAGGATGATCACGGCGGCCACGCCGATCGTCATGCCGAGGATCGTCAGCCCCGAGCGGAGCTTGTTGGCGAGGATCCCGCCCCACGCGATACGCAGCGTCTCGGCGCCGATCATGGCTGGGCCTCGACAGTGAGGCCCTGGAGCGGGCACGAGCGTGGGCGGTGGGGGGCGGGCGCAGTGATGGCTGTGCCGCGAGGTGGGCGGACTTCAGCCGGTGGGAGGGGGACGGGTGTGATCACGGTTGTGCCTCGACCGGGGCGGCGAGGTGGGCGGACTTCAGTCGGTGGGAGGGAGGCGGGGGCTCGTGGACGCCGAGCGAACGCCGGTCCTCGACGATCTGCCCGTCGCTGAGGCGCACCACGCGCTTGGCCTGGGCGGCGACGTCGGGCTCGTGCGTGATCAGCACGACGGTGCGCCCTTCGGCGTTGAGGCCGGCGAAGATCTCCAGTACGTCCTCGGTCGAATGGGAGTCGAGGTTGCCGGTCGGCTCGTCGGCGAGGATCAGCGAGGGGTTGGTGACGATCGCGCGGGCCACCGCCACCCGCTGTTGTTGACCCCCGGAGAGCTCGGACGGGAGGTGGTGCAGGCGATTGGCCATGCCGACTGACGCGAGCGCCCGTTCGGCGCGGCTGCGACGCTCGGCGCGGGGCAAGCCGGCGTAGGCGAGCGGCAGCTCGACGTTGGCGAGCGCGGGGGTGCGGGCGACGAGGTTGAAGGACTGGAAGACGAACCCGAGCTTGCGGTTGCGCAGGTCGGAGAGCTCGTCCTCGTCGAGGTCGTGGGCGTCGGTGCCGTCGATCAGGTAGCGCCCGCTGGTGGGGATGTCGAGGCAGCCGAGGATGTTCATCAGCGTGCTCTTGCCGCTGCCCGAGCTGCCCATGATCGCGACGAAGTCCCCGCGCTCGATGCTCAGCGACACGCCGCGCAGTGCGGGCACGCGGATCGTGCCGATCGCGTAGGTCTTGCTGACGTCGCGGACATCGATCACGGGGCGGGGCGGCTGGCGGCGGCCATCGCCCCGCATGTCCCGGTGGGCGAACATGGCATGCGGGTCTGCTCCGGAGGGCGGCATGTCTTCGCCCGGTGTGGCGGCCGCGGTGCGCGCCACGAGCGGCTGGCTGCGCGCGGCGCGCATGCGAAGGGGTGAGCGTGGGGGGCGCATCAGCCGCCTCGGAAGGCACCGCCTCCGCCCGCTCCCCCAAAGAACGCCGCGCCGCCACCGCCGAGGCCGCCGGCGGCGCCGCCGAGCGTTCCCGTGCGGCTGCCCAGCCGCGACAGGAGACTGGAGGTCGTGGAGGAGCTGCGGGCGACGGGCAGGACGATCTGCTCTCCGGCGGAAAGGCCGGAGAGGATGATCGTGGAGCTGTTGCCGGCCAGGCCGGTGACGACCCTACGGCGGGTCTGGGTGCCGTCGTGGACGACCGTGACGGTGTCGGCGGTGATCGCGGAGGTGGGGACGTTGACACCTTCGGCCTGCTTGACCACGACTTCGGCGGTGGCGCTCATCCCCGGTTTCAACCCGCTTTCGAGCTGGTCGAGCTGGAAGGTGACGTCGTAGCTGACCACGCCGCTCGAGGAGGTCGGGAGCGTGGCGACACTCACCACGTGCGCGGCGAGCTCGAGCCCTTCGAGCGCTTCGATCGTGACGGTGGCCGGCTGGCCGTCGCGCACATTGATGACTTCGGACTCGCTGAGCGGCACGACGAGCTGCATCGAGGAGAGATCGCTGAGCACGGCGAACGAGCTCGACGAACTGGAGCCCGACCCCGAGGAACCCGAGCTGGAGGCGCCTGTTGCGGCGGATGAGGCCCCGAAGGCCGACGCTGCGGAGGAGGAGCCCGAGCCGGAGGACCCTGACCCGGAGGAGCTGGAAGCGCCCTTGGTCGTGCCGCTGGCAGAGACGGCTTCGCCTACCTCACCCGAGAGCGAGACGATCGTGCCGGTGGTGGGGGCGATCAGCTTCGTGTCGGACAGCGCCTCCTCGGCGCTTTGCACGGTCAGGCGGTCGCTCTTGACAGCGGCACGGGCGGAGGCGATGTTGGCTTCCCGGGCGGCGGCGCTGAGCGTGGCTTTGGCGGTGGAGGAGCCCGAGTCGGATTCACGGCTCGTCGAGGAGTTGCCGGCGCCCGCCGCGCCGGATTCCGAGGAGGTTTCGTGGGAGCGTGTTTTGGCGTGCTCAGTGTGGGGGACGACGTGCGAGGGAGCGGTGGTCGTGCCCGGGGTGGTGCTCGTAGGCGTGGTGGTTGCCGGCGGGGAGGTGGTTTGTGTGGGTGTGGTGGTGGTCGTGGGGGGCGTGGATATTGGAGCGGCGGTCGTCGGGGTGGTCGGGGGGCTGTAGGCGACGTCCTCCACCGAGGCGGCCGACGCGGTGGCGTGACTTGCGCCCGTGCCTGAGGAGCCCGTGCCGGAGGAGCCTTCGCCGTCGGTTTCTTCCTCCTGCACGAGGCTCGCTTCGGCGGCCTGTAGCGAAGCCCGGGCCTGTTCCAGCGTGACTTCGGCGCTGTCGGGGTTCAGTTCGGCCAGCAGTTGTCCCTCGGTGACGTGCTGGCCCTGGTGGACGTAGATCTGGGTGACCACGCCGGAGGTCTTGAAGCCGAGATCGAGCTGCGTCGCGGCCTGGACGTTGCCGCTGCCGGACACTGTCGACTGGACGACCCCCTTGCCGACGGTGACCGTGCGCCCGGTGGCGCTCGCGGTGCCGGAGGAGGGCCCGACGACGAGCGCGGCGGCGACGATCGCCCCCACGCAGAGCGTGGCCAGCAGGTAGGTCGGCCACGGCCGTTGCGTGCGTGGACGCATGATCTGATCTTGTGTCGAGGCCATAAGAAGGGGCGAAGAAAGGCTGCAAGCGCTCCTAAAAAGAGTGTGAGCAGTGTGAGCCACGGGGTGGACGGCGAGCGCCGAGGCGGGGACATGGAGGTCCCCGCGCCCACCCGCGTCGGACACGCGGCGAGCCGCGCGGATGCGACCCAACCACACCCCCGCGCGCCATCCCCACGGTGACGCGCGGTCGCGAGGGCGGGAACCTCCGCCGGATGCCCTAACGTACCGGGAGCATTGCCCGAGCAAGTGATGCACCTATCGATGCTGCTGCACAGTCCGCTGCTCGACCGCACGGGAGAGCGGTTGGGGAGGGTGGAGGACGTGATCGTGCGCCTCGCCGACGGTGGCTACCCGCCGGTGACGGGGCTGAAGGCGCGGATCGGCGGCCGTGAGCTGTTCGTGCCCGTCGACAAGATCGCCAGCCTGGAGGCGGGAGCCGCGAGGTTGTCCGGCCAGAAACTGAGCCTCGGGAAATTCGAGCGCCGCGAAGGCGAGGTGCTGCTGCGCCAGGACCTGCTGGGGCGCAAGCTGGTCAACGTCGAGGCCGACCCGCCCCGCCTGGTGAGCGCGCACGAGATCGAGCTTGCCTGCATCGAGGGCTGGTGGCGCGTGGTTGGCGTGGACCCATCCTTCCGCGCGCAGCTGCGCCGCTCGCTGCCGCACGGATTGAGGCGGCTGGTCGCCGACCGGCCGTTTCTCGACTGGACCGACATGGAGCCGTTCGTCGGCCACGTGCCCACCGCGCGCCTGCGCTTCTCCCACCGCAAGCTCGCCAACCTGCACCCGGCGGAGATCGCCGATCTGGTCGAGGCCGCCTCGCACGAGGAGGGGGAGGAGCTGATCGAGGCGGTCGGCCAGGACCGCGAGCTCGAGGCCGACGTCTTCGAGGAGCTCGACGAGCACCACCAGCTCGAGTTCATCGCCGAGCGCCCCGACGCGCAGGTGGCGGCGGTGATCGCGCGGATGGCGCCCGACGACGCCGCCGACCTGATCGGCGAGATCGACCAGGAGCGCCGCGGGCGGATCCTCGAGCTGCTGCCGCTGGCCGGCCGGCGGCGGATCGAAACGCTGCTCGGCTACAACCCCTCGACGGCTGGCGGCATGATGAGCCCGGACTTCATCGCGCTCGCCGAGCACGCCACGGTCGGGGACGCGCTCGACGCGGTGCGCCGCTCCACGATCGCGCCGGGGATGCTGAGCACGGTGTACCTGCACGACGACGCGGGGGTGCTGAGCGGCTCGGTGGCGATCGTCACGCTGCTGCGCTCCGAGCGTGACGCGCCGCTCGCGGAAGTCGCCGAGCGCGAGCCCGAGTCGGTGCCCACCGACGCCGACCTGCCGGAGGTGGCGAGGACGATGACCGACTACAACCTCGCCTCGCTCCCCGTCGTGGACGAGGGCCAGCAGGTGGTGGGGGTCGTCACGGTGGACGACGTGCTCGAGCAGACGCTGCCCGTGGGCTGGCGGCGGCGCTTCGGGCTTGTGAGCGACTGAAAACGGGCAGTGCTACCCTGAGGCCCGAACGGGCCTGACCATCATGCGCGGAAAGGAGGCTGGGATGGATCGAGAACAGCCGCGAAGTACCCAGCCGCTCGCGCGTACGTCGAGCCCGTCCCTGCTGGTCTAAGAGGGTGGCGCAGCCGGCCGAGGCCGGCTGCGAAACGGAGGATGCTGGCCGAAACGGGGATTCGCGCCGAAGGCGAGTGTCTCCCGGCTTCGGTCGAAAGGCGAGTGTCTCCCGGCTTCGGTCGGGTCCCTCTTCTTTCAGTCGGACCTCCATTTCGGGGTCGGGGTATGGGGTTACGCGCGTCGCTTTGACTTGTCCCGAATGCCCGCCCAAAGGAGGTGACCGAGATGGCCGACAACCCGACGACGCTGGACGACACGCAGCTGCCCGCGCAGCCCCAGCCGCCCGTGCTCGAGGGCGTGCCGCCGGTCCTCGACGAGGCCCACATCGGCGACATCCGCGGGGCGCTCGGCACGATCCGCATGGACGACACCGGCGCGCGCCACGGCTGGCGCTCGCGCGCGATGGCGCTGCTGGCGATCATGGGTCCGGGGCTGATCGTGATGGTGGGCGACAACGACGCCGGCGGGGTCTCCACCTACGCGCAGGCCGGGCAGAACTACGGCACCTCGCTGCTGTGGGTGCTGGTCCTGCTGATCCCCGTATTGATCGTCAACCAGGAGATGGTGATCCGCCTCGGCGCCGTCACCGGCGTCGGCCACGCGCGGCTGATCAACGAGCGCTTCGGGCGCTTCTGGGGCTGGTTCTCCGTGGGAGACCTGTTCATCCTCAACTTCCTCACGATCGTCACCGAGTTCATCGGCGTCAGCCTCGCGCTGGGATACTTCGGCGTGAGCAAGTTCGTCGCTGTGCCGGCTGCCGCCGCCGCGCTGGTGGCGATCACCGCCACGGGCAGCTTCCGCAGCTGGGAGCGCTTCATGTACGTGTTCGTGGTCGCCAACTTCCTGGTGATCCCGCTGCTGGTGCTGGTGCACCCCGACTTCGGCACGATCGCTCACGACACCGTGACCCCCTCGATCGCCGGCGGCGCCAGCTCGACGGCGGTGCTGCTGATCATCGCGATCGTCGGCACCACGGTCGCCCCATGGCAGCTGTTCTTCCAGCAGTCCAACATCATCGACAAGCGGATCACCCCGCGCTGGATCAACTACGAGCGCGCCGACACGGTGATCGGGGCGTTCGTGGTGGTGATCGGCGCGGGGGCGATCATCTCGGTGGCGGCGTTCGCGTTCGCGGGCACGCCGGCGGCGGGGCACTTCGGCAACGCGGGCACGGTGGCGAGCGCGCTGCGCACCTATGTCGGCCCGGCGGCGGGGGCGTGCTTTGCGATCGTGCTGCTCAACGCCTCGCTGATCGGCGCCGCGGCGGTGACGCTCGCGACCTCCTACGCCTTCGGCGACGTGTTCGGCGCCAGCCACTCGCTGCACCGCGGCATCCGCGACGCGAAGATGTTCTACGCCACGTTCGCGTTGATGGTGTGCGCGGCGGCGGGGATCGTGCTGCTGCCGGGTGCGCCACTGGGGCTGATCACGACCTCGGTGCAGGCGCTTGCGGGGGTGCTGCTGCCGAGCGCCACGGTGTTCCTGCTGCTGCTCTGCAACGATCGCGCGGTGCTGGGTCCGTGGGTCAACGCCCCGTGGCTGAACGCGCTGGCGGCGGTGATCATCGGCGTGCTGGTCGAGCTCTCGCTGGTGCTGGTCGCCTCGACCGCCTTCCCGCACGTGAACGTGACGGATCTCTTCATCGACCTGTCGATCGCGCTGGCGGTGGCGCTGGCGGCGATCGGTGGGTACCTGTTGATGCGCCGGGCACGTTCGGGGACCTCGGCGGCCGGTGCCGCGGGGGCGACGGGCGGCGCGGAGGCGGCGAGCCTGTCGAAGGAGCGCCGCCACGCGTGGGCGATGCCGCCGCTGGCGCTGCTGGAGCGGCCCGTGTGGTCGCCCGGCCGGCGCGCGGCGATGCTGCTGCTGCGCGGCTACCTGGTGGTCGCGGTGGCGTTGCTGGTCGTGAAGACCGTGCAGCTTGGCCACTGAGCGTCTGCGGAGCCCTATGTTGTGGCGATGCTGCCCTTCTGGCTGTCGATCGGCGTGCTCTCCGCCACCCAGGGCGCTTTGGTGGCGTTCCCAGGCAGGATCTCGATCCCGTGGGTGGAGCGCCGGCGCAGCCGCCTGTGGGCCGCGATCCCGCCGCTGTCGGTGATCCTGTTCGTGTTCGTCGCGCGAGCTGCGGAGCATGCGAGCGCGCAGAGCCTCACCTACCTCGCGCTGGTGGCGGTCCCGATCCTGGCGGCGCTCGCGCTCGGCTGGTGGGGTCATGGCGCGCGACCGGCACTCGCGCTGGCGGCGCCCGTGCTGTTCGCGCTGGCGTGGGCCGACCGCGGCGGGTTGGCGGGGCAGGGCGCGGCGCTGGCGCTCTCGGCGCTCAGCTGCGCCGCGCTGGGGGTGCTGCTTGCCGCGGTCACGCCGCCGCGGTGGCTGGCGGCCGGGATCGTGTTGATGGCGTGCGCCGACGCCGCGCTGGTCGTCTCCGAACTGCTGCAACATCCCAACGAAGTGCTGGGCGCCGCGCACCCCCCGGCAGGTCTGCCCAAACTGCAGGCGGAGGTATTCGGCTCGGCCGCGATGGGTTATGGCGACCTGTTCGTCGCAGGTGTGCTCGGTGGCCTGCTTGCCCGCGGCTGGCCCTCCCCGCGCGAGGGAAGCTCCACGCGGGCGCAGCAGGTGCGGGTGGCGGTCCTGGTGGTCGGACTCGCGCTGGCGTTCGATCTGCTGTTCTTCACCGTCGACGAGCTCCCCGCCACAGTGCCGGTGGCGGTTGGCTTAATCCTCCTGCTGCTCACGTTACGCCGCGCCGAGCGCTCGCGACGCGGCGTAACCGCACGCGGGCTGCGTGTGTAGAGAAGACAGGCATGTCCGGTATGAAGCCGCAGGTCTACGTGGACGAGCGCCCCTCGGAGCGCTTCGAGCGCTACTACGAGCACGCCTCCACACACGGCCCCGACTGGGTGTACACGCTCGCCCGCCTGCTGCTCACGCCGGTGTGCCTGGTGGTGTACCGGGCCCGCTGCGTGGACGCGCCCAACGTGCCCCGTTCGGGGCCGGCGATCATCGCCCCCAACCACTTCTCCGCAATGGACCACTTCTTCTGCGGCGTGTTCCTGCGCCGGCGCGTCTCCTTCATGGCCAAGTCGCAGCTGTTCAGCGGCGTGCTCAGCTGGATCCTGCGCCACGGCGGCGCCTTCCCGGTGCAGCGGGGTCGCCGCGATGAGCGTTCGATCGCCACGGCGCTGGCGATCCTCGAGCGCGGCGGGGTCGTCGTGATCTACCCCGAGGGCGGCCGCTCGCGCAGCGGGCGCATCAGCGAGCGCGCCCGTGTGGGCGTCGGTCGCCTGGCGCTGGAGAGCGGCGCCCCGATCGTGCCGGTCGCGATCCACGGCACCGAGCGCGCGCGCAACTGGAAGCGCCTGGAGTTCCCACGGGTGACGGTGCGCTACGGCGAGCCGCTGCGCCGCGAGCGCGTCGCCCTCAGCACGCGCGAGGAACGGCAGGCGGTCGCCGACACGACGCTGCAGCGGGTGCGCGAGCTGCACTCAAGCCTCGAGCGGCCCGCGCCGGTCCGCTCCCGCCTCACCACGGTGGCGCACCGCTTGCGCTGACGGGCCTGGGCCTCCCGGGGTGCAGCCGGCGGAGCACCAGCAGGCCGATTGCGGCCGCCACCACGCACGTGATCGCGCCGAGACCGAGGCCGGCGCGGGCGCCGAGCTGGGCCATCACGAAGCCGACGATCGGCCCTCCGATCGGCGTGGAGCCCTGGAAGGCGACAAACCACAGCGACATCACCCGCCCGCGCATCGTCGGCTCGGAGCTCAACTGCAACGTCGAGTTGCCGGTCGCCATGAACGAGATGCTGGCCCACCCCGCCAGCGCGAGCGCGATCAGCTCCAGCGCCAGCGTAGGGGCGAGCGCGGCGAGCATCAACACCAGCGCGAAGCCCGCCGCGGCGAGGATCAGCGTGGGTAGCCCGGTGCGCCCGCGCGCCGCCACCACGAGGCCGCCGGCGACCGCGCCGACGCCCATCGCGGCCGTCATGAAGCCATACCCTGCCGCGCCCACGTGCAGCCCCTCGCGGGCCATGAACGGCAGCGAGACCTGGAACTCGTAGGCGAGGCAGCCGACGAGCGCCATCATCAACAGCGGCACGGCGAGCGCGGGCGTGCGGCGAACGTAGCGCAGCCCTTCGCGCAGCTGTCCCGGGGCACGGGGCGTGGGCGGGCTGGGGTGCAGCGCCGCGCGGTCGAGTGTCGTCAGCGAGAACACGACGGCTACGAAGCTGGCCGCATTGAACAGGAAGCACACGCCCGTGCCGACCGTCGCGATCAGGATGCCGCCGACCGCCGGGCCGATCGTGCGCGCGACGTTGACCAGCACCGAGTTGAGGCTGATCGCGTTGCGCAGGTGCTCCGCGCCGACCATCTCCAGCATGAACGACTGCCGCGCGGGGTTCTCGAACGCGTTGTTGAGCCCCAGCAGCAGCGCCAGTGCGCCGATCTGCCATACCGCGACGATGCCCGTGACCGTCAACAGCCCGAGCGCCAGCGCCTGCAGTCCCATCAGGCACTGCAGCGCAACCATCAAGCGGCGCTTGTCGACGCGGTCGGCGACCACCCCGCCGTAGGGGCCCAGCAGCAGCACCGGCAGCGTCTGCAGCGCCACGATCGCCCCCAACGCGGTGGCCGAGCCCGTGAGCGTGAGCACCAGCCACGCCTGCGCCGCCATCTGCATCCACGTGCCGATCAGCGAGATCGCCTGGCCGGAGATGTAGCGGCGGTAGTTGGGAACCGCGATCGCCGCGAAGGTCGTCCGCGCCGCGCCCCGCACATGAGCCGTGCGTGAAGACCGTGCTGCTCGGGAAGACGTGGGCGCGGCGTGTGTGGGCTCCCGAATGGCGGCGCCTTTGTTCGTGGGGCTATGCAGGTACGCTCCGCCACGATATCGAGCGGCAAGGTGCGGGCGGAGGGACTCGAACCCCCAAGGGCTTGCGCCCACCGGCTCCTAAGGCCGGCGTGTCTACCAGTTCCACCACGCCCGCGCAGCGCCTCCCACGGGGGTGGTGCTTTACGGGGACCGCCGAAGATTGTATGGTCATCTTTGACGATGTCCACTCAGGCCACCAGTCGCGCCCCCGCCGGCGTCCGTATCACCCATCCCAACCGCGACAAGCCCGTCGTGCAGGCGACGCGTGCCACGGTGATCGTGCTGCTGCTCGCCACCGCGGCGCTCGTGCTGTTGATCACGATCGGCGGCTTCGAAGCGCTAGAGGGCATCGGGCCCGTGATCGTGCAGTGCCTGTTCGTGGTCTTCTACCTGCTGCTGGCGTTCTACGCGGGGCGCTGGAACCGTGGCGTGCTGCCCGTGGCCTCGGTGATCGCGGTGCTGCTGGGTACCTTTGCGCTGGTCGCCGCCCCCAGTTGGTTCGAGCGCGACTCCTCCGCCTTCGCTCAGCCCGCGCTCGAATCCAACCTGCTGGGCGTGCTGACGCTGCTTGTGATCCCCGTGCAGGTCCTGCTCGTGATCTTCGCGATGCGCGGCTTCTCGCAGGGCTGGAACGTGGAGCTCGAGCAGCGTGACCCCGGCGCCCAGGTGGGCGGCTACGGGGACGTCGCTGCGCATCCTGTTTGAGCAAGGGGTTGGGTTGGTAGCGCTCGATCTCGCGTGAGGTCCGGTGTGTCCCTCCGATCCCGAGTGAGGTCCGGGTGTGCCCCGGATGAGCCGTGAGGGCCTATATTGAGGCCCGGCGTGCGGCGGTGGCGGAACGGTAGACGCGGGGCCCTCAAAAGGCCTTGTCCGCAAGGGCGTGTGGGTTCGAATCCCACCCGCCGCACCTGACTGAGACCCACCGATCCCGGGGTTCTTCCTGCAAGGTCGTTTACCGGCTGCCTTCCTCTGGCGGGCCCGGCGCGCCTCCCACTGACCGTCGGCTCGCTTGGCGTTTCTCGTGTTTGCGCAGTGGTCTTTGTGTGCGCGACTCAAGAGTATGGGCGCATGCGAAGTACCGGAGACCGCGATCTTGACGAACAATTGGAGAGGTTTGGCCAGAACATGCGAGAGGCTCGCAAGCACGCGGGCCTCTCGCAGATCGATCTGAGTCTCAGAGCCAACCTCGACCGGGCGGCCGTCAGCTTCCTCGAGCGCGCCGAGCGGGCCCCCGACCTCTCGACGATTGTGCGCGTCGCCGGTGCCGTTGGTGTCAAGCCTGCCGCGCTGCTGCAGGGCATCGGTCCCGACTCGGCCGTGCGTGGCCCACGTTGCGGGGATGAGGTCCTGGTGCCCGCTGCCCGTTTCGGCGTCAACCTGCGCTGGGCGCGCGAACGCGTGGGCATCTCTCAGGAAGCGCTCGCCAACAACGCCCACGTCGATCGCGCCGCGATCAGCGTGTTCGAGCGCGGCAAGCGCAACCCCAACCTGCGTACCCTCCTGCGCCTCGCCCGGGCCCTGGACATCCCGCCCGGCGTGCTGCTGCGCGGCGTGCGGGTCGCGGTTCCCGTGCCGGTCCCCTCGCGGTAGGGCCGCATCCCGCCCGGCGTGCTGCCGCGCGGCGTGTGGGTGGCGGTCCCCGCGCGGTAGGGCCGACCTCGCGGCGCGCCCGCTCTTTCTCTTTCTCTCTCGCTAGGGCGTGGGATTGGGTACCAGCGTTTGACGCTGGACGTACCACGCGGCCTGCACCGGGTTGAGGAAGTGCGGCGGCTCCTCGATCTGCAGGCGGTCGTCGTAGTTGGCGTCGTAGGGGTATCCGGCGACGATCGAGCTGCCACTGAACACGCCGGTCATTCCGTTGCTGAAGAGCCCGGCGACCGCGCCGTAGATGTTCAGGTGCCCGAGCGAGGGCGCCCCGCAGTCGAAGTTGTCGACGATCACCGCGTGTTTGACCGCCAGGATCGCGGCGTAGATGGTCGGTTCTTTGAGGTCTTCTGGGCTATCTCCCGCACCGTTGCAGTCGTAGTAGAAGTGT
Source organism: uncultured Solirubrobacterales bacterium (assembly GCA_963764915.1). Lineage (GTDB taxonomy): Bacteria > Actinomycetota > Thermoleophilia > Solirubrobacterales > Solirubrobacteraceae > Palsa-744. The sequence goes on from CAVXUO010000004.1 coordinate 186,837, forward strand.
GGGCCGCGGGGTCCGCCGACGACCGGGTGGAAGATGCGCACGAAGTTGTTCGCGATCAGCCCCAGCAGCGCGTTGCTCGTGGGCGTCCCTTCGGCGTTGACCGGGGTGGTGATGTTGCCGTTGATGACGATGTCGTTTTCCGAGGCGATCGTCAGCGATTCGGTGTAGTGGCCGTGCACGTACACGTTGCCGCAGCCGCTGTCTTCATTGTAATTGGGGACCGGGCCGAACGGCGAATAGGCCTTGGAGCAGCCGCCCTCGACGTAGATCACGCCGTTGGACGGGAACGGGACGGCGGTTTCTGTGGTTTCTTTGTCAGGTCCCGTGGTTACACCGACGTGCTTTTTCACCGTCATGGTGCTGCCTTCCAGGATGATTTCCGTCTTGTCTTCGTAGAGGTAGGCCGGTTCGACGATGTGCTTCAGTTCTTCGTCTCCCGGGGGCGGCTCGATCGAAGGAACTTCATTCGGCAGGATGTGCGATCCGGCGAAGGTGGGGTTCGACCCCCCGGGGCAGTAGCTCTCTCCGGAGAAGCCTTCGTCGCCGTGGAGGCCCTCCGAGCGGAATTCGATCCGGTCGCTCGAGTTGCGACCGAAGACGGGGTTGCCGCAGATGCCGGCGTGGTCCTCGGTGTGCATGGGGCCTTTGACGGATTCGCCGGAGATGAAGTAGTTGTCGAATTCACTGCACGGTGACCCCGGGCGTTCTCCGTAGAACTGCCCGCACTGCGTATAGCGATTGAGTTCCGACGCGGGAGGTTCGCCGTAGAGGCTCGGGTCGCCGGTTTCGTACTTCGTGTACCACACGAAGCTGACGAAGTTCGCGTTTTTGAAGGTGGCGACGATCGAGCGTTCGGTGTTGCCGGAGTAGCCGGTGGACTCGATGCGGAAGGTTCCCGTTGCCGCGCCCTTCTCTTCGAGCATGGTTTCCACGAGACGATTGGGGTCGCATTGCCGGTCGTTCGCGGGGTGGGATTCGGCCGGCAGCAGTTGGATCGCATACTGCTCGGCGGTCGCTTCGCCTGGAATCGTGCTGGGAATCGTGGCCCGATGAACGGTTTCGCCGATCTGGTTGAGCGCCGGGTTGGGGGAGGGCGGATCGGTGCAGTAGCTCAGGTAGTTGCCGTCCTGGGTGAGGTGGTCCTCGTAGTCCTCGATCCCGGCCTCGGCCGCGTAGTAGGCCTTCTTCTCCGCGGTGTCGGTGCTGGTGAGATGGATTTCGCTGCGTGCCAGCGTGAACGTGGCCGCCAGCAGCAGCGAGGTGACGACCATCACTCCCATCGTGACGATCATCGTGATGCCCTCCTGGCTGCGCAGCGCGGCGAGACGGCGGGGTCGTTGGGGGATGGGTGTGGTCATTGCCGTTGCTGGCAGGGTAGGTTGGTGGTGCCGGCGGCTTCCGAGGAGGTTTCCAGGCGGAAGACGGCTGAGTCTTCCAGTGCGACGGGACGATCGTTGCCGAACGTGGTGTATTCATGGCCTTCGGGCGCCAGTGTGAAGCTGACGGTCGTCTTGGCGATTTCTCTGGCTTCTGCTTCTGTTAGAACCGTCATTTCGGCGGGGTCCAGTGACCCAAGCTTTGCTCCCGAATCGCCTTCGCGATAGTAACGGTAGTACCGGAAGATGGGGGTAGTTTCATGTTCGCCTGACTGTTTCACCCCAGTGAGCAGCTTGCGGACGGTGGGTGTCGCTGCTGTGTTGAAGGTGTATTTGGACACCGTCCCGGAGCTTGGCCACGATTGTTCGATGAGCGTGCCCTGCGTTTTGCCCGCGGCGGGCGTGTAGGTGATTTCGTGCAATCTGACGGTTTCGAGCGCAGACACGGGTTCTCCGTTTGTGTTCAGAGGGCTGGTTTCGCTGATGAACTTGATGGTGGTGGCGGTGCTGCCCGGTTGGATGGGGATGACATTGGGTGCGACGCAGGCGGAGTGCAGCTCCATCATGATGTTTTCCAACGTCGTCCGTCCCGTCCGGTCGACCTGCGCCCTGGCGTCGATGCGGGAGACGTCGTTCGTGGTGAACTCCAAGAAGGAGAAGGCTGCCAGCAGCAGGATCGTTCCCAGCGCCATCGAGACCAGCAGTTCGATCAGCGTGAAGCCACGCTCGTCGCGCAGTGCGCTCCCCAGCCGCGCATATTCACTGAGATATGACGCCAGCGGCCTCACGGGCAGGATCCTGGTTCGGATGGGCTCGCACCCAGATAGATGATGGCGTTGCCTGGGCTGCCGCCGCCGTTTGTCCAGTTGGCGGAAGGTCCGGCGGTCGTGTTGTTTTCAAATTCTCCTTCCCACTTCCTGCCCGCGTTGCTCACGCACATCGAGTATTTTCCGAACGGCAGACCGGCATGGGGGAGCGCGCCGCTCGAGGTGGTCGCAAAGGAGCGGGTGGTGCCGCAGCCGGTATCGTCGGTATAGACCGTCGCGTTTGCCACCGGGCTGCCTTCGGTGGATGTGCCTGCGCTGGTCCCGCTCATCACCCTGATGTTCACCGGCGGCAATGGCACGGTGACGGCACCGGTGGCACCGGGCGGGACCACGATTTCAGCGGGTTTCAGACCAAACTTGCCGGGCGAGTCGGCTTCACAGGTGCCCGCATACACGGTGTAGGGGGAGGATTCGGGGTAGGGATAGACTTCTTTTCCAGTCGCTACGATGGACTTGTAGGTACCAACGGTCCCGAGCTGCTTGAACGAGGACATGAAGCTGTTGAAGGCGATGACCGAGTCGTCTTCAGCCGGGGTGGACCCGCTGAGGAAGCTGACTTCCAAGGTCCCCGCCCGCCCGAGGTCGTAGGCCTCCTTGGTCGTGGTCTCGGCCACGAGGAACGGGGCGAGGTAGGCGCTGTGCGTGGTGGTCGGGTCTTCGCGGGTATTCACGTACCAATTGGGATCGACGTAGCCCGCCTTGCTGACGTTGATTTCGTAGTTGCCCGGTGCCAGCGCCAGGATTGCGCAGCCGTCGGAGGAGGTCTCGAGTGTGTGTGCGGTCGAGGCGGGAGAGGGTCCGGTGGCGCTCACGTTCGCGTCTTCGAGGGCGTTGCCGTCTTCGGTGACCTGCACGATCAGGGCGGCGCCGGGGGGAGGACTGATGAGGCTTGACTCCTCGACCGGCTTGGAGGCCCCCATCGCGGGCCAACTCACCTTCGAGGTGGTCTGCAGGTAGTCGGCGTGCGGTGTGCTGGAGTTGCAGCTCGAGGTGGCCGAGGCGTCCGCGATGTATGTGGACGTCGAGGTGATCGTGTACTGCGTCTTGCCCTCGGTCACCACCTGTGTGCGATCCAATTCGGAGAGCTTTTCGACCGGTTCGCTGCGCAGTTCGTCCTCGGTCTGCTGGGCCAGCGCGTCGGCCTGGGAGCGGGCGCGGTCGTAGGCGGTGGCGTGGTTGGTGCTGTTGAGACCGAAGGTCGTGGCCGCCACGATCAGTGCGATCAGGACGGCGCTGATCAGCACCTCGATCAGGGTGTCGCCCGCCTCGGCGGCCATGCGGCGATAAAAGTTTGTATGGATCATCACAAACACTGTGCGCTCGTCTCTTGATCCCTCTCGGCAGAGCGCATGGCCGGCTTGAGTCCTGTGGCGCCTGGCCTGGACGCTGGGTTGGGTCTAGACGCGCGTACGCGGGCGCGAGACCGTGCCTGCCGTCTGCTGTCCGCCTGGAGACGCTGGGCCAGGGCTGGGCCAGGTCTAGATGCGTGTACACGGGCGCGAGACCGTGCTTTCCGCCGGGACACCTCGGCTCCAAGCGCGTATGCACGTGAGGCTGTGCGTCGGTAGGCCCTTTGGGGCCCGGCTTGGACCGCAGCGCCTACAATCCCCTTCCCCCGGGGGACTGGTGTAACGGTAACATGGGGGTCTCCAAAACCCTTGCTCGAGGTTCGATTCCTCGGTCCCCCGCTTCACTGAACATGGGCGAATGCGGGCCGCGCGCACCGTTTGCGCGCGCGCCCCCGGGGTGGTGATCCCTCCGCTGTTACGGTGGATGGGTCCATCGCGCTCCTATTGTGGGTCGGCGATTGTGCGTTCGCTCGGTCCTTCTGACCTCTCTGCCTCGCGACCGCAGCCCTTGAGAGGCTTCGTGAGGAGTGCCCGTGAGTGTTGTGGCCGTAGGGCTCGAGAGCAGGTCGGCTCGCGGGTCGGTGGGGCATCTACCGACCCGCGCCGGCGCCGGGAGGTCTTCCCGGCCTACCGCGGCGCCGCTGCGTGTGGCGATGCTTGCCCCACCGTGGATCTCCGTTCCCCCGCCGGGGTATGGGGGCGTGGAGTCGGTGGTTGGCGTGTTGACGGACGCCCTGGTCCAGCGCGGGCACGCGGTGACGCTCTTCTGCGCCCCGGGCTCACGGTCCAGTGCGCGGGTGGTGCCACTGCTCGAGGAGGATCACCCTGAGGAGATCGAGCGTTCGCTGTATGAGGTTGACCACGTCGCGCGGGCGTTCGAGGAGATCGACCTCGCCGTCTACGAGGAGCCCTTTGACGTGGTTCACGATCACTGCGGCTTCACCGCCCTTGCGATGGCCGACCGCCTCGACACGCCGCTCGTGCATACCCTGCACGGGCAGTTCACCGCCGCCACCGCAGCCTTCTATTCCCGCCACGGTCACAAGGCGGCGCTCGTCGGCATCAGTCGGGCGCAGCTCGCATCTGCGCCGGTGGGCATGGAATCGGTCGGCGCGATCCCGAACCCCATTGACGTGCGGGCCTGGCCGCTGCGCGAGCACAAGGACGACTACCTGCTGTGGATCGGGAGGATGACGGCCGAGAAGGGTCCCCATCGCGCGATCGCCGCCGCCCGTGCCGCGGGTGTGCCGCTCGTCCTGGCGGGAGTCATCCAGCCCGGCCAGCAGGCGTTCTTCGACCGCGAGGTCGCCCCGCACATCGACGGCGAGCGCGTCCGCTTCATCGGCGAGATCGGTGGGTCGGTCAAGCTCGCGGCCTTCGCGGGCGCCCGCGCGCTGCTGATGCCGATCCGCTGGGAGGAGCCCTTCGGGATGGTCATGGTCGAGGCACTGGCCTGCGGGACCCCAGTGATCGCGTTTCCCGAAGGCGCCGCCCGCGAGCTCGTCTGCGACGGGCAGACCGGCTTCCTCGTCGAGGACGAGCAGGCGATGGGTGCGGCCGTTGGTCGGCTGCCCCACATCGCTCCGCGGGACTGCCGGGCGTGGGTCGCCGAGCATTGCGATCTCGACGTGGTCGCCGCCGCCTATGAGCGGACCTACCGGTCAGTCATGCACGGGCGAATCGCGGAGGCCGTCGCGCTTGTCTGAGCGCACCTCGAGCGTCTTGGACGGCAGCACCTTCGTGGTCGGGGACCGCCGCGGCGACGTGCGGGTCGACGCGGGCCGCGAGCATGGTTTCTTCTGCGACGACACCCGTTTCCTCTCTCGCTGGGTCCTGCGCGTCGGCGAGACACCGCTGGAGCTGCTGGGCCTCGACCAGAGCGCGCACTTCGCGGCGCAGTTCTTCCTGACCCCCCGCGTGGGGCCCGACGAGGAGGCGCCGTGCTCGATCATGCGCCGCCGGCTGATCGACCACGTGTGGATGGAGGAGGTGACGGTGACCAACCACCGCCACGAGCACAGCGAGATGCGGGTGGTGTTGGAGGTGGAGACCGATTTCGCCGACCTGTTCGAGGTCAAGGACGGGGTGGTGGCCAAGCGGGAGGTGAGCTGCCGCCACGACGACGGAACCCTCACGTTGGCCTACGAGCGCACAGGCTTCCAGCGCTCGGTGACGATCGCCGCCAGCCGCACCGCGGCGGTCACCCGCCAGGGCTTCGCCTACTCGCTGCGGCTCGCGCCCGGCGAGCAGTGGTCGACAACCTTCACCCTCACCCCGCACGCCGCACAGCCGGGAGTCGCCTTCGCGCGACGCGAGCAGCGCGGCAGCCTCGCACAGCTGAGTGCCTCCAAATCGGCTGAGCTCGAGCAGTGGCTGGCTAGGGCGCCGGTGTTGCAGACCCAGGACATGGCGCTAGCGCGCACGTACCGCGCGAGTCTCAGCGATCTCGGCGCGCTGCGCCTGCACCCCGATCTCGTCGAGGGCGCGACTCTCCCCGCGGCAGGGCTGCCGTGGTTCATGGCGCTCTTCGGCCGCGACAGCCTGATCACGAGTTTCCAGGCGCTGCCCTACCTGCCTGGGCTGGCCGCCACCACCCTGCGTGTGCTCGCGGCGCGCCAGGCCGAGAGCCGCGATGACTTCCACGAGCGGGAGCCGGGCAAGATCCTGCACGAGTTGCGATTCGGCGAGCTCACCGCGCGTGGGGAGCGTCCGCACTCCCCGTACTACGGGACCGCCGACGCCACGCCTCTGTTCCTCGTCCTCCTGGACGAGTACCACCGCTGGTCGGGGGACGCGGAGCTCGTCCGGACCTTGGAGCCCAACGCCCGGGCCGCTCTTGCGTGGATCGAGGACAGCGGAGACGCCGATGGCGACGGGTACGTCGAGTACGCCTGCCGCAACCAGGCTACAGGGCTGGTCAACCAATGCTGGAAGGACAGCTGGGACGCAATCCAGCGCGCCGATGGCACGCTGGCCCGGGGGTCGATCGCGACCTGCGAGATCCAAGGCTACGTGTACGACGCACGGCGCCGCTGCGCCCGTCTGGCGCGCGAGGTGTGGGGCGATCTGGCGCTCGCCGAGCGCCTCGAGCGCCAGGCAGCCGACCTGCGCGAGCGCTTCCGCCGCGACTTCTGGATGCCCGAGCGCGGCTGCCACGCGCTTGCGCTGGACGGCGAGAAGCGCCAGGTGGACAGTCTGACCTCCAACATTGGTCATCTGCTGTGGTCGGGCCTGCTGGACGAGGGCGAGGCGGCCGCGACCGCCGAGCGGCTGCTCGACGAGCAGCTCTACTCCGGCTGGGGCGTGCGCACCCTCGGCACCCGCGAGTCCGGCTACAACCCGCTCGGCTACCACACCGGGACCGTGTGGCCCCACGAGAACTCGCTGATCGCCGCCGGCCTTGCGCGCTACGGCCACCGCGAGGCGGCGAGCACGATCGCCTCCACGATCCTTCAGGCGGCGCCGTACTTCGAGCACCGCCTGCCCGAGGTCTTCGCCGGCTACCCCGCGTCGGTGACGTCGGTCCCAGTGGCGTTCCCGACGGCCTCGCGTCCCCAGGCCTGGGCCGCGGGAACCCCGCTGCTGCTGTTGAGCACGCTGCTCGACCTCCATCCCGGGAGCACCGATACGGACGTCGAGGTCCCGTGTGGCATCGGCCACCTCGCGCTGCGCTCGCAAAGAGACTAGTGTGGACAGAGTGGACGACGACGCGATTCGAACTCTGGTAACGCGACTGGCACGTCCCCACCCTTCCGGGGGCGAGGTCATCGAGCGTGCCGCGATCCTCGCCGAGGGCGCCGACTTCACGGCGGTCATGGCGTGGATCACCGCTCACGACGGGATACCCGAGGCGCAGGTTGCGAAAGCCACCAGCCACGGCCTGCACGGCTCGCGGCTGAGCTACAGCGGCGGCGCGGCGCCACGGCCGCCGCTTCGCTTCGTGCTGCCGGCCGGCGCGCTGGCCTGAGCCAGTCAGCGGCGGGCGAGCCGACGTCCACTCTCGGTCTGAGGAGGCGTGTAGTTGAGCTCGAAGTGGTGGTACAGGCTTGACTCATCTGCCTGGGAGAGCTCCTCGCCGTGCTGCTCGATGTTGGGGGCGTCTTCGACCTGCGCCTTGGAGACCGCCGCCTGGAGGTTGTCGGGTCCGACCTTGATTCCGCCGAGCGGCACAAAGGTCAAGTGGCGAGCGATAAAGCCCTCCTTGACAGTCGCGAACTGCGGCTCGTCCGTCTCGACGTCGACATAGACGTCTTGGAGCTTGCCGATCTTCTCGCCGTCGCGGTCCACCAGCATCTTGCCGTGCCACTCGGCAACGCTCCACTTGGCATCCTCCTGGTGCTCGGAGATATCCGGTTCGGCGTCTTGCTCGTGCTCAGTGGCATCGAGCTCGGGATCTTGCTGGTTTTCGGTCATCGTCTTACGCCTCCTGTCGGCTGTGAGCTTGCCCCTCCATACACAAAAGCAGAGAAGGCGCGATCGACTGCGCGGTAACGTCGGGCAAGCCGTTTACGACGGTCCGACCGGGCGGCGCTCTCGGCGGATTGCATGCCGCTCGCGGTCGATACCCACGGGCTGCCCGAATCGGGCAGCCCGTTCGACACTCTCGGACGACATGCATGTATGGCCTTCAGGGAGGCCCCTAATGCGTTCGTCCAAGGCCCGTGCAAATCCTCGCTGTAGCGAGCATTCTTGCTCTCCTTCGAGGGGCGCCCGCTGCGCCTCGAGTGTGCCTCACACACGATGCGTGAGACCACGCGAACAACGAGTAACGATTGAGTCAGGAGACCGTTATGCGACCGCTTCAAGCTCTCAGACACTCACTGCGACATGGTGCATCCACCGGCGACGGCACGTCCCCGCAGAGCATCCCGGCGCCCGCACGGGATGCCCCCAGCCTCACGGCCAGTCGCCACGACGCGCAGGTGTTCACCAGGCGCATCGTGCCGGCCGATCCATACGCCGAATGGCTCCAGCAACGCGAAGCGGAGCGCGAACGAGAGGAGCGCCGTCTGAACCCCCGGGACGCGTGGGAGGACCTGCGGAGCCAGAGCTTCTGCGCGCCCAGGCGCGGCTGAGTCGAGGGCTTGCGCCACGGCCTCCCGACGGCAGTCGAGGCGAGGCGGATACCGGCGGGAGCCACTGTCGATGACGAGGTCTCTGCTGGGCGCAATCGCGGAGTGTGATTGCCGGACCATGCGCTCCCCGTGGACGGCATGGTTCCGTTTGACAAGAAGCGACATGCGAGCTACGTTGAGTTGACATAACGAGCGGATCGCGGCGGTGCGCCGCTGCTCAGACAGAGCGACGAGGATCGCGGTGGTGAGCTGCGGCTCAGACAGAGCGACGGACTTGCCCGATGCGCGCTCGTGGTGGACCCAACCCACGCTAGAGGAGGCATGCGATGGCTGTCAGGTTCCGTTTCCACCTTCGGCTCGGCCGGCGTCGGGGGGCGCTACTGGGCATCCTCTCGCTCGTGCTCGCCGCCGCGCTTGTTGCCGGCCCCGCGGGGGCGCGGGGGTGGGGGGGCCCGACGCGTCCGGGCTTCAGGCCGCCGGTGGCGGGCGCCTATCTGGCGCTCGGGGATTCGCTGGCGTTCGGCTACTCGCAGGCGAAGTTCAACGAACTGTACCCCGACGAGAACCCCGCCGATTACGAAACGGGCTACGTCAACGACTTCGCCGACGTGCTCAAAGTGTTCAATCCCGCTCTGCGGATCGTCAACGACGGCTGCCCGGGGGAGACCACGGAATCGTTCATCAAAGGTCCCTGCGCGTACCAGCTGGAGTTCCCGCTCCACCACCCCTACACCGGTGGGACCGACTCCTCCCAACTGTCCGACGCGCTTGCCTACCTGGAGGCGCACCCGCGGAGCGTCAACCCGATCACGATCGACATCGGCGCCAACGACGCGCTGGGGTTGATCAAGACCACGTGCAAACTGGAAGCGGCCTGCATCGCTGCCGGGGCGCCCGGAGTGTTCGCGAAAATCGGCGCCAACCTCGGTCTGATCCTCGGTCAGCTGCGGGCCGCCGCGCCGCATGCGCAGATCATCGTGTTGGGCCTGTACAACCCCTTCGGGGAAACGATCACCGGCGGTGACGCCCTGACCGCCGATCTCAATGAAGTGGAGGCCAAAGTCGCGGCCGGGGTCGGAGCCCGGTTCGCCGATCCGCTGCCGTTCTTCAATCCGCCGGGGGCGCTCGAAGCGCCGACGATCTGCCTGCTTACCAATATGTGCACGCCGCTCGTGGACATCCACCCAACCGATCTCGGCTACAAGGTCCTCGGCGGGCTGGTGCTGCAGCAGTACGTGTTGGGTTTGCCGCCGTTTGCACGAGGACCGCTCGGCCATTTCCATATCGGCCCCCACCGCCTGCCGTGAACGGACCCGTCCTACCAAGAGCGGTGCAGGCCAGCCTTTGAGGCTCTCCTCACGCCGCCGCGCGCGTGGCTTGTAGCGGCCGTTCGCGCGCGGCGGCGGCCTCTTCGAGGATCCGCAACATCGCCGAGGCGGCGGGGACCAGGCGGGTCCGCGAGCCGACCTTGCCCGGCAGCGCCGCGATCACGCTGCGCATCGGTGGGTGGGGAGCGAGCGTTCTGACGACGATGTCCTCGCGGTGAGGGTGTGGCAGCGCGAGCTCGGGGATCAGCGCCACGCCGACGCCCGCCGCCACCAGCCCCTGCACGGTCTGGTAGTCGTCGCTCTCGAACGCCACGTTGGGATCGAACCCAGCCGCGTGGCAGCAACGCACCACGTGACGCGCGCACGGGCTCGCCTGTGAGGTCTGCACCCACGCCTCGCCGCGCAACTCCTCCAGGCGCAGCGTGCGCTTGTCGGCTAGCCGGTGGCCGCGGGGGAGCACGAGGTGCAGCGGGTCCTCCAGCAGCTCCACCCGCTTGAGCCCCTCACTGTGGCGCTCTTCGAACTCGAACAGCAGCGCGAGGTCGAACTCGCCGACGCGCAACCGTGGGACGATCTCCTGCGGCTCGCCCTCGGCGAGCGTCAGCTCGACCTCGGGGTAGGCGGCGCGGAACGCGGCGATCGCCACCGGCATCAGCGTCGCGCCCGCGGTTGGAAAGGAGGCCATCCGCAGCTGCCCTCCGCGCAGGCCCGCCAGCGCCGCGAGCTCCTCCTCGGCAGCCTCCAGGCGGGCGAGAATCCCGTCGGTGTGCTCCACCAGCGTGCGCCCGGCGCCAGTCAGGCGCACCCCGCGGGGCAGGCGTTCCAGCAGCGTCATCCCGGTCTCCGCCTCGAGCGCGGCGATCTGCTGAGAGACGGCCGATTGTGTGTAGGAAAGCGACTCCGCCGCGGCCGAGAACGAGCCGCGCTGGGCGACTTCTCTGAGGACTCGCAAACGGGGCACGTTGAGCATAAGCACAGCTTATCGTATCTATCAAAAAGATCACTTGTGCTGATGGCAGGATGGTGCCACCCTAAGAGCGAAACCTGCCACCACATGCAAACCACACAGGAGCCACAGCCATGCCCGCCACCAAGATCATCGTCTCCTACGACGGCACCAACAACGAGGACGACGCGATAGCTCTCGGGCGCGTGTTCGCTCGCGCCGGCGCGGAGGTCGCGCTCGCGTACGTGCGTCACACTCAAGAGCCCGAGCCCGAGCGCGAGGTGCTCGCCGAGCAGGAGGCCGCGGCATTGCTGCAGCGCGGTGTCGAGCTGCTCGGGGTTCCCGCCGTCGCCCATGTCGTCGCCGATCGTTCGACCCCCGAGGGGCTGCGGGCGCTCGCCGAGCGCGAGGGTGCCGACGCGATCGTGTTCTGCTCGGACTCTCACACCGCGCCGCGGCACGTAACCGTCGGCAACTCCGCCCAGCGCCTGCTGGACGGCGGCCGCTTCGCGATCGCGATCGCCTCCGCCGGTCTCGCCGACAGCCAGGGCGAGCCGATCCAGCGGATCGCGGTCACCGAGGACCCCACCGACTCCAGCGCCCAGGTCACGGCGGACGCGCTTGCACAGGCGCTCGGGGCGAGTGTCAGCCCCGCGGCCAGAGGCCACGACGCGGACCTGCTCGTGCTCGGCTCGCGGCCCGAGGCCGGACAGGGTCAGGTCGCGCTCAGCGCAGCGGTGCTCAGCCTCGTGGAGGAAGACGCCGGCGCCGTGCTGGTCGTGCCGCGTGGTGTGGCGCTTGTTTTTGGGTCCCGCAATCCCGCCCCGGAGCCCCACAATCCCACCCCCGCATCGGTCGGCGTGTAAGCGCGCTTCTCAGCGCACCGGGCAGCACCACTGGTGGCCCTTCTCGCAGCCGGCGCCGGCAAGGCAGGTTGCAATGGGAAGGGCCACCGGCCCGCTACGGCGAATTGTGGAGGCCCCATGGCGGAACCACCACGTCACGCCGACTGCGCCCTGAGTTGGGTGCCGCGGATCCGCGCCGCGCTGGAGGACGACCGTTTCGTGCTCTACGAGCAGCCGCTGCTGGAGCTTTGCAGCGGCGCCGTAGCGCGCCACGAGATCCTGTTGCGGATGGTCGCCGAGGACGGCGAGCACATTGCCCCGATGGCCTTTCTCCCCACCGCCGAGCAGGCCGGTCTCGTGCAGGCGATCGACGCCTGGGTGATCCGGGGGGCGATCGATCTGATCGCCCGCCAGGCGCGGCGCGGTCAGCGCTTGCACCTCGATGTCAACATCTCCGGTGCGTCGGTCACCGACCTCGAGTTGCTCGCCCTGGTGCAACGCGAGCTCGCGCTCGCCGAGATCGACCCCGCCTGCCTGACCTTCGAGATCACCGAGACCGCCGCGATCGTGGACATCGAGCTCGCGCAGCAGTTTGCTCTATGCCTCGGCGAGCTCGGTTGCGGCTTCGCGCTGGACGACTTCGGCGCGGGGTTCGGTTCATTCTTCTACCTCAAACACATTCCCTTCGACACGGTCAAGATCGACGGCGAGTTCATCCGCGGCTTGGTGGACTGCGAGCGCGACCAGATCATGGTCGAGGGGATCGCTCGCGTCGCACGCGACCTCGGCGCCGAAACGGTGGCCGAGTTCGTCACCGATGACGTCACCCGCGAGCTGGTGCACAGCTACGGTGTGCACTACGCGCAGGGCTACGGCATCGGCCGCCCGCGTCCGATTACCGCCACCTGGCCAGGGGCGTTCGCCGAGCCTCGTGCCGCCGGACCCTCCGCCACGGCGCCCGCGGTCACCGAACCGGCCCTCGGCGGCACCGCCGCCGTCGAGCGGCCAAGCGCAAGCGCACATAACGTGCGAGCTCTTGCGTGAAGTCCGCGCCGACGCCGACGAGATGACCGAGCGGCCCGGTCCACCACCATCGCTCCGCTCGCCGCAGCACTCGCATCTGGCGGCACGGTATCGTGCGGCACCGATGCCCACCACCCTCACGACGACCGTCACCGAGCTGCCCGAATCGCGCGTGCGCGTGCAGGTCAAGGTGGCGCCCGAGGAGCTCGAGCGGCGCGTCGAGGGCAAGGCACGTGAGCTGGGCGGCAAACTGAAGCTCCCCGGCTTTCGCCGTGGCAAGGTGCCCGCGCCGCTGGTGATCCAGCGCGTGGGGCGCGAGGCGGTGCTCGATGAAGCGGTGCGCGACACGCTCTCGCACTGGTATGTGGACGCCCTCGAGGACACCGGGATCGTGCCCGTCGGCGATCCCGACGTCAACCTCGGCGAGCTGCCCCCGCGCGGGGAGAGCCTCGAGTTCTCTTTCGAGATCGGCGTGCTCCCGCGCGCCACGCTCGGGGAGTACCGGGGCCTGGAGGTCGGCCGCGCCGAGCCGGCAGTGCAGGAGGAGCAGATCCAGCGCGAGCTCGACGGGCTGCGCGAGCGCCTCGGGCGCTTGGAGACGGTCGCGCGAGCAGCCGCCGAGGGCGACTTCATCGTGATCGACTACGCCGGCGCGCTCGTGGGGGAGGACGGCGCCCAGGAGCCATTCGCGGGCGGCGAGGGGCGCGACCAGCTCGTGGAGCTTGGGTCGGGCAATCTGATCGAGGGCTTCGAGCGGGAACTGACAGGCGCGTCCGCCGGGGAGAGCCGCACACTTGCCCTCACCTTCCCCGCCGACTATGAGCGCGAGGATCTCGCCGGTCGCGACGTTTCCTTCGAGGTGACTGTCAAGGAGGTCAAGCGCCGGCAGCTTCCCGAGGTCGACGACGACCTGGCGATCGACAGTGGCTTCGACACGCTCGAGGATCTGCGCGCGGACATCAGCGGCCGCCTGCTGGAGGCCGAGCAGCGGCGGATCGAGGAGGAGTTCCGCACCGCCGCGCTCGACGCCGCGGTCGAGCACGCGCAGGTGCAGGTGCCCGGAGCGCTGATCGAGGCCCGTGCCCGGGAGATGTGGGAGCGCGTTCTGCACACGCTCTCCCACCGGGGGATCACGCGCGAGGCCTATCTGCAACTCACCGGTCGCGACGAGCAGGAGATCCTCGCCGAGAACGCGCCCGCCGCCGAGCGCGCGTTGCGCCGCGAGGCGGTTCTCACCGCGGTCGTGGAGGCGGAGCACATCGAGCCCAGCGAGGAGGAGCTGCTCGAGGCGCTGGGTCCCGTCGCCGAGCGCGAGCAGCTACCCGTCGAGCAGGTGCTGCAGCGGCTGCGCGATGCCGGGCGCCTGGAGGAGATCCGGGAGGACCTCGCCGCGCGGAACGCGATCGACCTGATCGCTTCCGCCGCCGTGCCGATCGCGCTCGATCAGGCCCGTGCGCGCGAGCAGCTGTGGACGCCCGAGAAGGAGCGCACCGAGCGCGCGCGTGAGGAGCAGGTCCACGAGGCGCGGGAGCACACCCACGGCGAGCAGGGGCGGCAGGAGGTGGGGGGTCTGTGGACGCCGGATCGGTAGCCTTCCCGGTCACCCACCCGCGCCGGCCCGCTAGCCTTCATGGAGGACGCCCGGGCGGGTGCGGACGGGCGGTTCGGAATATCGGCGTTGCGGTGGGAGGAATCCCACGGGCGAAGCGAAACTGAAGCGAGGACGATGAGCCCACTTGTACCAATGGTCGTCGAGCAGACCTCCCGGGGGGAGCGCGCTTTCGACATCTACAGCCGCCTACTCAACGAGCGGATCATCTTCCTCGGAACCCCCGTGGACGACCAGATCGCCAACCTCGTGGTCGCCCAGCTGCTGCACCTGGAGTCCGAGGATCCCGAGAAGGATGTCTCGTTGTACATCAACACGCCCGGTGGCTCCGTCTACGCCGGCCTGGCGATCTACGACACGATGCAGTTCATCAAGCCCGACGTGCAGACGATCTGCGTAGGGATCGCGATGTCGATGGGTGCACTGCTGCTGGCCGGCGGCGCGCACGGCAAGCGCATGGCGCTGCCCAACGCGAAGATCCTGATCCACCAGGTCTCCTCCAGCTTCCAGGGTCAGGCCACCGACATCGAGATCCACGCCAAAGAGATCATCGACGTGCGCCATCGCCTCGACGAGATCATCGCCAAGCACACCGGCAAATCACTCGAGCAGGTCAGCAACGACACCGAGCGCGATTACTTCATGAGCTCCGAGGAGGCCCGTGAGTACGGGATCATCGACCGCGTTATCTCCGAGCACTAGGTTCGAGCACACGGCGCCCCAGGGAAGAAATCGCAATGGCCCGCCCCACTGATTCAAACGAGCAGCTCCTCTGCAGCTTCTGCGGCAAGTCCCAGCGCCAGGTCAAGAAGCTGATCGCCGGCCCCGGCGTGTACATCTGCGACGAGTGCATCGACCTCTGCAACGAGATCATCGACGAGGAGCTCGCGCCCACGCCGATGTTCGACCTCGAGAAACTCCCCACCCCACGGGAGATCTACCAGGTGCTCGACGAGTACGTGATCGGTCAGGAGACCTCCAAGCGCACGCTGTCCGTCGCGGTCTACAACCACTACAAGCGCGTGCAGATGATGCAGACCGGCGACTCCGACGTCGAGCTGCAGAAGTCCAACATCCTCCTGCTCGGCCCGACCGGGTGCGGCAAGACGCTGCTCGCGCAGACGCTCGCGCGGATCCTCAACGTGCCGTTCGCGATCGCCGACGCCACGGCGCTCACCGAGGCCGGGTATGTCGGGGAGGACGTCGAGAACATCCTGCTGAAGCTGATCCAGGCCGCCGACTACGACGTCAAGAAGGCCGAGACCGGGATCATCTACATCGACGAGGTCGACAAGATCGCGCGCAAGGCCGACAACCCCTCGATCACACGCGACGTCTCCGGCGAGGGCGTGCAGCAGGCGCTGTTGAAGATCCTCGAGGGCACGCAGGCTTCGGTGCCGCCCCAGGGCGGGCGCAAGCATCCTCATCAGGAGTTCCTCACGATCGATACGACCAACGTGCTGTTCGTGTGTGGCGGGGCGTTCGCCAACCTCGACAAGGTGATCGAGAAGCGCATCGGGCACAAGGGCGTCGGCTTCGGATCGGTGATCGACGCCCCCGCCGATCACGACACCGGCGAGGTGTTCGAGAAGTGCCTGCCAGAGGATCTGATCGAGTACGGGCTGATACCAGAGTTCATCGGCCGCCTGCCGGTGATGAGCGCCGTGCACCAGCTCTCGCGCGAGGATCTCGTCTCGATCCTGGTCGAGCCGCGCAACGCGCTGGTGAAGCAGTTCCAGCGCTTCTTCTCCTTCGACGGCATCGAGCTGGTGTTCGCCGAGGACTCGTTGAAGGCGGTCGCCGAGCGGGCGCTCGAGCGCAACACCGGCGCGCGCGGTCTGCGCTCGATCATCGAGGAGATCCTGCTCGAGGTTCAGTTCGAGCTGCCCTCTCGCCGCGACGTCAAGAAGTGCGTGGTCACGCGCGAGACCGTCGAGCAGGGTCGGCCCCCGACGCTGGTCACCGAGGCCGCCCCGGAGGAGGCCCCCGCCGCCGTGGCCGAGGCCAAACCGCGCACGCGGCGTCTGCGCGAAGAGTCCGCCTAGCGTCCATGCACGACGAGTTTCGCGTGCAGGTTCGCGCTCACGCGCCCGGCAAGGTGATCGATGCGCTGAAGGCCCTCCAGGTTGCCGATGACGCCCACCGCGAGCTGCCGCGGTTGGCGATCACGCACGAGGGCGACCACGTCTTCCTGTACGCCGACTCGCCCGACGCTGCCGAGCACGCGCGCGAAGTGGTGGCGCAGGCGATGGCCGAGCACTCGATCGCCGGGGAGGTGAGCGTCACGCGCTGGCATCCGCTGGAGGAGCGCTGGGAGGATGCCTCGGCGCCGCTGCCCGCCACCGAGGCCGATCGCTCGGCCGAGCACGCCCGTTTGGAGGAGCTCGAGACCGACGAGTCCCAGCAGGCCGGCCACGCCGAGTGGGAGGTGCGCATCACGCTGCCCACCCACCACGACGCGCGCTCCTTCGCCGAGCGCCTGCGCAGCGAGGGGATTCCCACCAAGCAGCTCTGGCGCCACCTGCTGGTCGGCGCCAGCGACGAGGACGACGCCGCCGCGCTGGCGGCGCGGCTGCGCACCGAGGCACCCGCGGGCAGCGAGATCACCGCGGAGGGCAACGGCCTGGAGTACTGGCAGCTGCTGCACCCCTACGCCTACCTTGGCGGAATCGCCAACTGACTTACACTCACGCTCCTATGAGTGAGCGTTCCGACGATCTGGAGAGCAGAACCCGCTTCGAGCCCGCGGAGATCGAGCCGCGGATCGCCGCGCGCTGGATGGAGAGCGGGCTGTTTCACCCCGCGCCCGAGGGCGAGGCCGCCGAGAACTACTCGATCGCGATCCCTCCGCCCAACGTCACCGGCTCGCTGCACATGGGCCATGCGCTCAACGGCTCGATCCAGGACGTCTTGATTCGCTACCACCGCATGGCCGGTCGGCGCACGAAGTGGATCCTCGGCACCGACCACGCCGGCATCGCCACCCAGGCGCAGGTCGAGAAGGCGCTGCGCGCGGAGGGCCTCACCCGCCAGCAGCTCGGGCGCGAGGAGTTCGTGCGCCGTGTGTGGGAGTGGCGCGAGCACTACGGCCACACGATCGTCGAGCAGTTCAAGCGCCTCGGCGCCTCCTGCGACTACTCCGAAGAGCGCTTCACGCTCGACGATGGCTACCACCGCGCGGTGGTGGCGGTGTTCGTCGCGCTGTACGAGCAGGGCCTGATCTACCGCGACCGCTACATCGTCAACTGGGACCCCGGCTCGCGCTCGGCGATCTCCGACCTCGAGGTGGAGGAGCGCCGCGAGCGCGACACGCTGTATTCGATCCGCTACGACCTGGAGGGCGGCGGCAGCGTGACGATCGCCACCGTGCGTCCGGAGACGATGCTGGGCGACACCGCGGTGGCGGTGCACCCCGAGGACGAGCGCTACCGCAAGCTCGTGGGGCGCTCCGCGATCCTGCCGCTCGTCGGGCGCCACCTGCCGATCATCGCCGACGAGTACGTGAAGGTGGAGTTCGGCACCGGCCAGCTGAAGGTCACCCCCGCGCACGACCCCAACGACTTCGAGATCGGCCGCCGCCACGAGCTCGACCAGGTGTCGGTGATCGGCGAGGACGGGCGTATGTCCGCCGAGGCGGGCGAGCGCTTCGCCGGGCTCACGGTGATGGAGGCGCGCGCGGCGGTGGTGGCGGCGTTGCGCGAGGAAGGTCGGATCGTGGGGGAGGAGGAGTACGAGCACGAAGTCCCCTACTCCCACCGCTCCGGCGAGCGGATCGAGCCGCTGATCTCGCTGCAGTGGTTCATGCGCATGGACGAGCTCGTCGCGCCCGCGATCGAGGCGGTGCGCGACGGCCGCGTGCGGATCGTCCCCGACAACCATCGCCGCGTCTACCTCGACTGGATGGAGAACATCCGTCCCTGGTGCATCTCGCGGCAGCTGTGGTGGGGGCACCGGTTGCCGGTGTACTACTGCGCCACCTGCTCTCACCTCCACGTCGCGGCCGTCGCCCCCGAGCGTTGCGCAGCATGCGGCGGTGAGCTGCGCCAGGAGGAGGACGTGCTCGACACGTGGTTCTCCTCGGCGCTGTGGCCGTTCGCCACGCTCGGGTGGCCTGAGCAGACGCCACAGTTGCGCGCCTTCTACCCCACGGCGGTGCTCTCCACCGCGCGCGACATCCTCTTTCTGTGGGTGGCGCGGATGATCATGATGGGGCTGCGCTTCACCGGGGAGGTGCCGTTCGCCGACGTTTACATCCACTCGGTGATCCAGGCGCCCGACGGCCGGCGCATGTCGAAGTCGCTTGGCACCGGCATCGACCCGCTCGACGAGATCGATCGCCACGGTGCCGACGCGGTGCGCTTCGGTTTGCTGGCGATGTCCTCCTCCCAGGACGTGCGCTACTCGGCCGAGAAGGTACGCCAGGGGCAGGCGCTCGCCAACAAGCTGTTCAACGCCACGCGCTTCGCGCTGCTGCGGATCGCAGGGTTGCCCGGAGTGGAGCTCGGTGAGATTGAGCCGGCGCCGCGGCCCACCACGATCGAGGACCGCTGGATCCTCTCGCGCCTGCAGGAGATCGTCGCCGACACCGCCGCCCGGATCGAGGACTACGACTTCTCCCATGCCGCCTTGGGGCTCTACGACTTCGTCTACGCCGAGCTGTGCGACCGGTACCTGGAGATCGTCAAGCCGCGGCTGGCCACCGAAGCGGCGGCGCAGGGAACCGACGAGGATCGTGCGGCGCTCGCCGCGACGCTGCTGTATGTGCTGCGCTGCACGGTGGCGCTGGCGCACCCGGTGATCCCGTTCGTCACCGAGGAGCTGTGGTCGTATCTGGATCACACAGGCGAACTGCTCGCGGGCAGTCGCTACCCGCGCGCCGAGGCCGCGCTGATCGACCGCGACGTCGAGATCGAGCTGGAGCGAGTCATCGAGGCCATCGCGCTCGTGCGCGGCTGGCGCGACTCCGTGAACGCGCCCCCGGGAGCGCTCGTGCGCGCGCGCATCGACGCGACGGGATACGACTCCACCGCCGCGATCTTCGCCAACCTCGCCCGGCTCGACCTTGGTGACGATGCCGGCGCCGGTGACGTCGGTGTGCCATCGGTGGCCTCGATCTCGGTGCCGTGCGGCACGGTCGAGGTGCTCTCCGCGCAGGGGCTGGATCTTGCCGCGACCGAGCGACGGCGCGCGGCCGCGCGGGCGAAGCTCGAGGGAGAGATCGCCCGCGTCGAAGGCAAGCTCGCCAACGCCGGCTTCGTGCTGCGCGCGCCGGCGGAGGTGGTCGAAGGCGAGCGCGCCAAGCTGGCTCGTTTGCGCGGCGAGCTGGAGGCGCTGTGAGCGAGTCCTGGAGCGGCGAGCGCGCCGAGCGTCACCTACGCTCGCTGGAGCTGTTCGGGATGCGCTTCGGCCTCGACCGGATGCGGCGCATGATGACCGTGCTCGGCTCTCCGCAGCGGCGCTTTCGCTCGGTGCACGTGGTCGGCACCAACGGCAAGACATCGACCACACGGATGACCGCGGCGATCCTCGAGCGACACGGGCTGCATACTGGCGCCTACTTATCCCCGCACCTGATCTCCTACGCCGAACGGGTGCAGGTGGCCGAGCGCGACATCTCCAGCTCCGCCTTTGCCGCCGCTGTTGCCCGCGCGGCGTGGGCGGCGGAGCGCGTCAACCACACGCTGGCCGAGGACGACCACGTCACCCAGTTCGAGCTGCTCACCGCCGCCGCCTTCTGGGTGCTCGCCGAGCGTGAGGTCGAGGTCGCGGTGGTCGAGGCCGGCCTCGGCGGCCGCTACGACGCCACGGCGGTGGTGGAATCGACGGTGACGGTGCTGACGAACGTCGGCCTCGAGCACACCCGTTGGCTGGGACCGACGGTGCGCGACATCGCCACGGAGAAGCTCGCGGTGGTGCGGGCGGGCGGGACACTTGCGCTGGGCGCCAACCTGCACCCCGAGGCGCTCGCCGTTGCCCGCACGGTCGCGGGCGATGCGGGCACGCGCATCGTCGAGGTCACGCCCGAGGAGCTTGCTGCGTGGCCCACCCCTTCTGCCTCGGCGACGCCGCTCGCCGCGACCGCTGCTCCCGCGGCGTCCACGGTGCCCGCCTTCCAACGACGCAACTTCGCTCTCGCGCGCGTCGCGGCGATGGCGTATCTGGCGGACGCGGGGATCGCCGTGCGGGAGGAGGCGGTGCGAGAGGCGGCGCTCGCGGTGGACGTGCCCGGGCGCATGCAGATCGTGACCGATGACCCGCTGACGGTGCTCGACGGGGCGCACAACCCCGATGCGGCAAGGGCGCTGGTGGAGTCGCTACCGGCGCTGCTGGAGGGCAGGTGTCTCGCGGATCCGGTTGGGCGTCGGCCGGGGCATGTGGTGGATGAGGGAGATCCGACCGGGTGTCGACCGGCCCACGTGGTGGAGGGGGGATCTAATCCTCAGCTGGCGCTGGTCATGGGCGTGCTCGAGGACAAGGATGCCGCGAGCATGTTGGCGGCGCTGCTGCCGCTTTGCACACGGGCGTGGTTCACCGCCCCGCCCAGCGTGCGCGCTCTCTCGCCGGCCGCGCTGCAGTCGCTGGCCCGCCAGCAGGGCTTCGAGCAGACCGCCTGCGAGCCCAATCCGC
This sequence comes from uncultured Solirubrobacterales bacterium, assembly GCA_963764915.1. GTDB lineage: Bacteria > Actinomycetota > Thermoleophilia > Solirubrobacterales > Solirubrobacteraceae > Palsa-744. Next base: position 207,842 of record CAVXUO010000004.1, read on the forward strand.
GGCGGGCGTTGGAGCAGGCTCAGGCGTGGGCGCGCGCGCTGCCCGCCCCGACGGCGGTGCTCGCGACGGGCTCGGTCTATCTGGTCGGCGATCTGCTGGCGTACTGTGCCGAGCGCGGCGAGGCTCTCGGGGATGCGGCCAGCACCGGGGTGGCGGAGAGGCGAGCATGAACGACGACGGCCCATCGGTGCTCGCGATGGTGGGCGCCGTCGCGCTGATCGTGGCGCTCGTGATCCTGCTGTTCTTCGCGGCCGGCTATGTGGTGGGTCGGGTACTTTTGTGAGCGACCTCCGGCGCAGGCCACAACTGATGGCTGGCACCGCTCGCGTCAGCGACCGAGATTCCCACGATCGGGAAGGGTCTCGCGCCCGCGGTTGGAAATACGCTTCGCCTGGTGCGGATGACATTTTGCGCGCAAATGCAGGCGTCTTCCGTCAGAATGTCTAAACTCGGCACCCCCATGACCCGGCCGGGAACTCCTGAGCACTGAGGGATCGATGCTGCCGCTCGCATACTTCGGAATCGAAAGCAACGCCTTCACGACAGCGGTCGACCTCCTGATCGTCGTCGCGGCGGTCATCTACCTGTCGCTGATCTACTGGACCTACGCCGACGCGCGGCGGCGGATCGCCGATCCGATGCTGATCGGCTGCGCCACGGCGGCCTCGTTGTTCCCGTTCGTGGGCACGCTGGTGTACATCATCCTGCGCCCACCGGAGTACCTGGAGGACGTGCAGGAGCGCGAACTGGAGATCCAGGCTGCCGAAGCGCGCCTCAATGGGCTCGAGCGCACGCTCTGCCCGCACTGCGACTACCCGGTCGAGCGTGACTTCATCCGCTGCCCCAGCTGTTTGCGCAAGCTCAAGGAGCGCTGCGTCAGCTGCTCCAAGCCGCTTGATCGGGCTTGGACGATCTGCCCGTATTGCGAGACGGAGGTCCCGCCTGAGTCCGCGCCTCGTCGTCGTACGCGGCGGCGCGCGGCCGCGGCCGATGCGCCGCCCGACGGTGGGGAGCTTGCGGTGACCGCCTCTGAGGAGCTTCCCACCGTTGCTGCTCCCGAGCCTGCTTCGCGGGGTTCGGGCCGGGCCGGCCGGGCCCCCGTTGCTCGCGCTCGTCCTGGGGCTGGGCCCAGCGAAGACCTCATCTAGCGCTACGACGACGCATCTCCCGCGTTTTTTCTAGAGATCGATCTCGACCGAAAAGGAACCCATGGACCGTACTTTGATCCTCGTGAAGCCAGATGCCTTTGCTCGCTCGCTGACTGGCGAGATCGTCGCTCGCTTTGAGCGCAAGGGGCTGCGCCTCGTGGCTTTGCGTCATATGACGCTCGAGCGTGAGCTTGCTGAACGGCACTACGCCGAGCACGCCGAGCGTCCCTTCTTTGGGGAGCTTGTGGAGTTCATCACCTCGGGGCCGCTGGTGGCGATGGTGCTGGAGGGGGCCGAGGCGGTGCGGGCAGCTCGGCAGGTGATTGGGGCCACCAATCCTCTCGAGGCCGCGCCCGGCTCTATTCGGGGGGATTTTGCGGTCGAGACTGGGCGTAACATGGTTCATGGGTCGGATTCTCCGGAGTCCGCCGCGCGTGAGGCTGCCCTGTTCTTCCCGGAGTTGAGCTGACCCGGGGCTTGGTACTTGCCTCGCGCTCGCCGCAGCGGCGGGCGATCCTCAAGCGGCTGGGGGTCTCCTTCGAGGTGCGACCGGCGGATGTCGCGGAGCTCGAGAAGGGGGATCCTGGAGAGGTGGCCGTGGAGAACGCGCTGCGCAAGGCGCGTGCCGTGGTGGCGGCTGATGCCCCGGTGGCGCTGGTGTTGGGTGTGGACACGGTCGTGGCCTTGGCGGGCAGGGTTTATGGCAAGCCGGCGAATGAGGACCACGCCCGCGAGACGCTGCACGCGCTGAGCGGCTCCACGCACACGGTGCTCAGCGGCCTCGCGCTGATCGAGGATGGGCGTGAGCGCACGGCGCTGGCCGCCACCGAGGTCGTCTTTCGGAGGCTCGACGACGGGTTGATCGATTGGTACGTTGCTCTGGGGGAGTGGCGCGAGCGGGCCGGCGGCTATGGGATCCAGGGAGCGGGGGCGGCGCTGGTGCGCGAGGTACGGGGCGACTACGAGAATGTGGTGGGGCTTCCGCTGGCGACTCTGCTGGATCTGTGCCCGGAGTTGCTGAAGACCTGAGACTCTCTGCCCCGCAGCCGCCAGACGTGATTTTCCCCTGCAAATAAGCTGGCAAGGGGGTCGAGGAGGTGGGGGCTTCCGCTAGACTGCCCGCGGACGCGCGCTTGTCATCAGGCGGCGGAGGATGGCGGTGCAGGCAGGCCGCGTCCGTCGGCGCGGACTACCAGCGAGGCGTCCCTCTCCTCGATCGATACATGGGCATCTTCAGCTACCTCACCGGGTTTGGCGGCCGCGACATGGCGGTCGATCTGGGCACGGCCAACACGCTGGTGTATGTGCGTGGGCGTGGAATCGTGCTCTCCGAGCCGAGCGTGGTGGCGATCGACTCACGCACGGGCGAGGTGCACGCGGTGGGGATCGAGGCGAAGCGGATGCTGGGGCGCACGCCGGGCACGATCCAGGCGATCCGGCCGCTGAAGGATGGGGTGATCGCGGACTTCGACGTAACCGAGGAGATGCTGCGCCACTTCATCCAGAAGGTCCACCAAAACCGCTTCGCGCACCCGCGCGTGGTCGTGTGCGTACCCTCCGGTGTCACCGGCGTGGAGAAGCGCGCGGTCGAGGAGGCCTGCCTGTCGGCGGGCGCGCGCACTGCCTACCTGATCGAGGAGCCGATGGCGGCCGCGATCGGCGCCGGCCTGCCGGTGGGGGAGCCGACCGGCTCGATGGTGGTGGACATCGGTGGGGGCACCTCGGAGGTTGCGGTGATCTCGCTCGGGGGGATCGTCGTATCGCAGTCGATCCGCGTCGGCGGGGACGAGATGGACGAGGCGATCATCTCCTACGCCAAGAAGGAGTACAAGCTGCTGATCGGCCAGCAAACGGCCGAGGAGCTGAAGCTCGAGATCGGCTCGGCGTGCCCAATGCCCGAGGAGTTGCAGGCAGAGATTCGCGGGCGCGACATGGTGTCGGGGCTGCCCAAGACGGTGGTGCTCACCAGCGAGGAGATCCGCCAAGCCTTGGAGGAACCGGTCGTGCAGATCGTGGACGCGGTCAAGGAGACGCTCGACCGCACCCCGCCGGAGTTGGCCTCGGACATCATGGACCGGGGGATCATGCTCGCCGGCGGCGGCTCACTGCTGCAGGGCCTCGACGAGCGCCTGCGCGAGGAGACGCAGATGCCCGCGCACCTGGCGGAGTCGCCGCTGACGTGCGTGGCGGTCGGCTCGGGGCGCTCGCTCGAGGAGTTCGAGACGATTCACCGCGCCAACCGCAACCACTCCCACCGCAGGCGGCGGCGGTGACCTCGGGGCGACGGGCACGGCGAGCGATGGCCGGGCTCGACGAGCTGGCGAGCGGTATCGGATTGGAGGAGCGGCCGATGATTGACGAGCCCGTGGGGGGCGTGGGGGGAGGCCTGGCGGGGATGAGGACCCGGCGGTACGCGAGGCGGGCGGTGTGCGTACGCTTTGTAAAAGCTCAGGAAGGTTTCCGCTCGTGCACGACAAGACTGCCCGGCGGCGGCGAGCGGTGCTCGTCGCCCTCGTGGCGCTTTCGCTGATACTGCTCACCGCCTACTTCGGCGAGTCCCCCAACGGGCGTTTGCACGACGTGCAGCGCGGCTTTCTGACGGTCGTCTCGCCGATCCAGGAGGGCGCCAACGCCGCGCTCAAACCGGTGCGCAACCTGTTCGGCTGGTTTGGCAATGCGCTGCACGCCAAACACCAGCTCGCCGAAGTGCGCAAGCAGAACAATCGGCTGCGCGCAGAGCTGCTGTCGCGCATCAATGACGAACGTGGCTATAAGCAGTTTTTGCGGCTCTACAAGCTCGACGGTGGCCTGCACCTCTCCGATTACCGGCCGGTCACGGGTGAAGTGATCGCGCAGCCGGCCAACCTGTGGTACTCGACGGTCAACATCGACAAAGGCAGCTCCGCCGGGGTGCAGGTCAACGACCCTGTGATCGACGGCGAAGGCCTGATCGGCAAGGTCACGGCCACGGCTCCCGATGGGGCGCAGGTGAGCCTGATCACCGACAGCGCGGTGGCGGTCGGGGCGATGATCAACGAAACGGGCGCCCCTGGGATGGTGTATCCGAAGGTCGGCGAACCCAACACGCTCGTGATCCGCTACCTGCCGGCCAATACCCCGGTGAGCGTCGGCAACTACGTGGTCACGTCGGGCACGATCTCGAGCAAAGGTCCTTCGTTGTTCCCGCGCGGGATCCCGATCGGGCAGGTGAGCTCGGTTGGCGAAGAAGCACCGTACAAGACCGTTGAAATCCGCCCGCTCGCCAACCTGCGTGGGCTGGAAACGGTGCAGGTGCTGACCTCGGCGCCAGGCTCGGCGCCGGCGCGGGCCAACAGCGTGACGGCCTCACTGCCCCCCGAACAGTCCTCCGAAGCGGCTGGCGGAACCAGCGGTGGACAGCTGGCTTCGACAGGGAGCGGTGGCTGATGGCGAGGACGCTCCGCAGTGGTCTGTGGCTGATGCAATCCGCGTTCGCAGGGGACGGTCGCTGATGGCAGGCCAGCCAAATGGCGCCGTGGCGGCACGCGTGGCGGCGCTGGCGGTGGTGGTCGTGTTCCTGCAGACGGGCGTCGTCTCCGAGGTGCCGGTGTTCGGGGTAGCGATCGACCTGACGCCGCTGGTGGTGGCCTTCGTGGGCTTGCAGTGCGGCTCGCTGGAGGGCGCCGTTGCCGGCTTCGGAATCGGGCTGCTGGTCGACCTCACGCTGGTGCAGACGCTCGGTCTCACATCGCTGATCTTCACGGTGATCGGCTACGGGGCAGGGCGCCTGCGCGAGCTGCGCGACCCCCGCGCGGCGCTCACCCCGCTGTTGGTCGGCGCCGCCGCTGCCGCCACCTCGATGATCGGCTACTCGGTGATGGAGATCGCGCTCGGAGTCGATGCCCCCGTCAGCCTCGAGCTGCTGCGTCAGATCGTGGTCGGGGTCGCGCTCGACACGGTCGTCGCGCTGCCGGTGTGGGCGCTAGTGCACCGCTGGCTGGCGCCCAGTCTCCCCGATGACCCGCGCCAACGCCGTCGGAGCCGTCGTGCATACACGACCGGTGGGCTGAGCCCCCTGTCAAAAGCATGACCCCACGAGCCCGCATAGCTGCGCCGGACCGGCGTCCTCAGTCGCTCGTGTGCACAGCACACTTCGCTCCTTGCGTCCTTGGCCGGCTTGCTCTGCGGACTCGTGGGGGCGCGGTTTGATGAGCCCACGGAGCTCCCTGGAGCGCGTCCGCACCCCCGACCGAAGCCGGGAGACACGCGCCTCTGGCGCGAATCCCCGTTTCGGCCAACGCACGCCGCCGCCGATCTCCTCGCAGCTCGGGCTGCGGGTGGCGGTGCTGGGCGGCATCGCGCTGGTGATGTTCGGGATCGTCTTCTTTCGCCTCTGGTACCTGCAGATCCTGACCGGCGAACAGTACGTCGAGAAGGCCGCCAAGAACACGCTGCGCGAACTGCCGATCGCCGCTCCACGTGGGCAGATCGTCGACCGTGAAGGCAATGTGCTGGTGACGAGCAAGGTCACCAACGCGGTGCAGCTTGTCCCCTCGGAACTGCCCCCGAAAGGACCGCGTCGACGGGCGCTCTACCGAAGATTGGGCAAGCAGCTTGAAATGAGCCCTCGCACGATCAGGGAAATTCAAGAAAAGGGCGATAAAGAAGTGCCCTACGCCCCGGTGACGATCAAGACCAACGCCGGCCGCGGTGCGCTGACGGTGCTTGCGGAGCGCCAGAACGAGTTTCCGGGCGTAAAGCAGGAAGAAGTCTCGGTGCGCGAATACCCGCACGGGGGAATGGCCGCGCAGGTGTTCGGCTACGTCAGCCAGATCAGCGCAGCGGAGGAGGACCCGCGCAATCCCCTGCACGCCAACTTCAAGGACGTCAAGCCCGGGACGATCGTCGGACAGCAGGGCCTCGAGTACGAGTACGACCGCTACCTGCTCGGCACCCCGGGGGAGCAGCCGGTGGAGATCGACTCTGAAAATCAAGTGCAGCCCGCCAAATTGCCCGCGACCAAGCCTCGCGCGGGCTACACGCTGCGGTTGACGCTCGACCTGGCGCTGCAGAAGGAGGGCGAAATCGCGCTGCGCAAGGGCATGGAACTAGCTCACGCGCTCGGCAACCCGGGCAACGGTGGGGCGTTCCTGGCAATGGAACCGCGCACCGGCGAGATCCTCGCGATGGGCTCCGACCCGAGCTTCAATCCCAACCGCTTCACCAACGCGCTCTCCGAACGGGAACTGGACGAAATCGAGCAGGTCGGGGTGGGCGCGAAGAACGGCGAGCCCGAACCGGCCCCGCTGGTCGATCGCGCGACCGAAGGCGCCTACCCGACCGGATCGACGTTCAAGCCGATCACCGCGATCGGGAGCCTCGAAGCGGGGGTGCTCAACCCTTACGAAGACCTCGGGGGGGGCAGCTGCATCACCGTTGGCGCGGAGCAGTTCTGCAACTCGGGTAAAAACGACTACGGCGCGCTGCCGCTCGTGGAAGCGCTGAAGGTCTCCTCCGACACCTACTTCTTCACGGTCGGCGAGATGGACAACAGCCACGGCGAAGTGATCCAGCACATGGCGCACGAGCTGGGCATCGGGCGTCCCACGGGGATCGATTTGCCCAACGAAGAAGAAGGCACGGTGCCGAGCCCGAAGTGGCTGGAAGAACGCAACGCGCTCGAAGCGAAGTGCACGCGCGAACACCACGGCCACTCGTGTGAAATCGTCGCCGAACCGGGGGCGCCCTGGAGCGTCGGTCACAACATGGACCTCGCGGTCGGCCAGGGGGATCTGCAGACCGACCCGCTGCAGATGGCGGTGGCTTACTCGACGCTCGCCAACGCGTTCATGAACAACGGCGAAGGATGGGTGCCCACTCCGCACCTGGGGGAGGCGATCGAAAGCCCCAGCGGGGGGATCGTGCAGACGCTGAAATTCCCGCCACGGCGCAAGGTCAAGCTCAACCCCGCCAACCTCGGCCTCGTCATGGAAGGGATCCATGATGCGACCTCCGAGCCGCGGGGGACGTCGGCGGATGTGTGGTCGGGCTGGAACCAGGCAAAGCTTCCGGTGTACGGCAAGACCGGGACCGCCGAACGTCCGCCGTACGTAGAACAGGCGTGGTACATGTGCATCCTGCCCGACGCCGGCCGGCCGATCGTGATCGCGGTGACCGTCGAACAGGGCGGCTTCGGCGACCAGGCGGCGGCGCCGGTGGCGCGGCTGATCGCCTCGAAGTGGTTCAACCAGCCGCTGAAGCTGGTCAACGGCTCGAGCGTGGACAAATGATCCGATGAGCCCGCTCAGCCCGATCACGGCCCCCGAGGCCGAACGCCGCGCGCAGGGTGGCGCCCAGGAGCCGCGCCGGGGCCCGCGCCTGATGCTCGACCCGGTGCTGACGCTGACGGTGCTCGCCCTGGGGATCTGCTCGGTCGTCGTGCTGGGGTGGGTCACCGCCAAGGCGGTGCCCGGCCAGCCGCACTACTACTCCGAGCGCCAGATCGTCTACCTGCTGATCGGCGTGGCGGGGATGGCGGCGCTGGCGCGGATCGACTACTCGCGCCTGCGCCACCACAAAGTCGCGATCTACGTGGCGCTGGTTCTGAGCATCCTGGCGGTGCTGGGCGCCGGGAGCTCGGCCCAGGGCTCGGTACGGGCGATCAGCTTCCCGCTGTTCTCCTTCCAAGGGTCGGAGCTCGGCAAGGTGCTACTGATCCTCGCGCTCTCGGCGCTCGTGGTGGACCGCTCGCGTCAGCTGCAGGAACGTGAGACCACCGCACGGGTGATGCTGGCGGCGCTGCTGCCGGCGATGCTCGTGATCGCCCAGCCGGATCTCGGCTCGGGCCTCGTGTACCTCACGATCGCGGTCACGCTGCTGTTCGTCGCCGGCGTCCCCTGGAGTCACCTGGCGGGTCTGCTGGCGCTTGGCGCGACGGCGATCGCGCTCGTGCTGGTGGTCGCCCCGGCGGCTGGGGTGCAGGTGCTGAAGCCCTACGAGGTCGAACGCCTTACGAGCTTTTTGAACCCGTCCAGCAATCCGCAGAAAGAAGGCTACCAGCAGCTCGAGTCGAAGATCGCGATCGGCGCGGGGCAGCGCACCGGCAGCGGCGACAACAGCACCCAGATCCAGGGCGAATTCGTGCCCGAGGACAGCACCGATTTCGTCTTCGCGGCGGTCGGCGAGCGCTACGGCTTCGTCGGCGCGGCGCTCGTGCTCTCGCTGTATGCGCTGCTGATCTGGCGCACGCTGCGGATCCTGACGCTGGCGAAGGATCTGTTCGGTGCGCTGGTTGCCGGGGGCGTGGTGGCTATGCTTATGTTTCAGGTGTTCGTCAACGTGGGCGTGGCTGTAGACATCATGCCCGTTACCGGCGTGACGCTGCCGCTCATGAGCTATGGCGGCTCGTCGGTGATCGCGACGCTGCTGGCCATCGGCCTGCTGCAGTCGATCTACGTTCAGGCGCGCGCCGCCGAGGCTTTGAAGGGCCGCGTGCTGCGGCCTTAGTCGTACAGACAATGCTCACCGAGAACCCCACAACGCCAACTCGCACGATCTCCGTGCTGCGTGGCGTCCCCGTAGAGGCATACGCGCGGACTTCCGTCCGCCGCGCCAGGGACGCTCCATCGTGCGCCATACCGTGCACGCTGGCCGAAACGGGGATGCGCGCCGAAGGCGCGTGTCGCCCGGCTTCGGCCAACCGGCCGGTTGGGCAGGCCATCTGGGGCTCGGCCAAAATCGATACCGAAAGACCGATCTACATTGAAAAAGCAAGTGCTTGTCAGCGTCGATCGCGCGGAGACGCGCGTGGCGCTCATGGAGGCGACCGAAGCCGGAGGAAACCGGCCTGCGGCCGGAATCCCCGTTTCAGCCAGCGCGCCGGTCGCGGCAACAACATCCTCTGGCCGACGGCGCAAACGCGGGGGGAGCGCCCCGCCGGAGGCCGACTACCGGATCGCTGAGCTCTACATCGAGCGCCGCGGCGCTCGCTCGATCGTCGGCAACATCTACAAGGGCAAGGTCGACAACGTGCTGCCCGGCCTGGAGGCGGCGTTCGTCGACATCGGCCTGGAGAAGAACGGCTTCCTGCACGTCGATGAGATCGTGCTCCCAGGCGTTGAGGCGCCGCGGCGCGGACGCGGCGGCGGGCGCAAGATCACCGAGCTCTTGAAGCCCGGTCAGGAGGTCGTGGTGCAGGTGATCAAGGACCCCTTGAAGACCAAGGGGGCGCGCCTTTCGATGGAGCTGGCGATTGCCGGCCGCTACATGGTCTACCAGCCGACGGGCGAGGGCGTGGGCGTCTCGCGACGCTTGGAAGACAAGGAGCGCGAGCGCCTGCGCAAGCAGACCGCCAAGCTCGATCTCGGCGGTGGGGGCGCGATCGTGCGCACCGCCGCGCACGGCGCCAAGCGCGAGGACTTCGAGCGGGAGCTGCTCTACCTGCACAAGCTGCACGAGGTGCTGGTCAAGCGCGTCGAGGACACCACGGCGCCGGAGATGGTCTTTCAGGAGGCCGACCTCTCCGTGCGGGTCGTGCGCGACATCTTCTCCGAACACTTCGAGCGCGCGATCGTCGACGACGAGCAGCAGTACCACAGGCTCGTGTCGTTCTTCACGCGCACCGCCCCCGAGCTGGTGCAGCGCGTGGAGCTGTGGCAGGAGCTCCAGCCGCTGTTCGAGGCATACGGGGTGGAGCGGGCGATCGAGGGGGTGCTCTCACGCCGCGTGGACCTGCCCAGCGGCGGTTATCTGATGATCGACTACGCCGAGGCGCTCACGGTGATCGACGTCAACTCCGGCAGCTTCACCGGCCGTGGGCGTAGCGCCGGGCTGGAGGAGACGATCACCCGCACCAACCTCGAGGCCGCCGAGGCCGTGGTCGATCAGTTGCGCCTACGCGACATCGGTGGGATCATCGTGATCGACTTCATCGACATGGCGCGCGCGAAGAACCGCGACGCGGTGATGAAGACGCTGCGCAAGTCGCTCGACGAGGACCGCACGAAGACGTTTACGGCGGAGATCTCCAAGCTCGGGCTGGTGGAGATGACCCGCCAGAACGTTACCGAGGGGGTGCGCGAGATCATCAGTCGCCCCTGCTCGACGTGCGACGGGGACGGGGTGATCCGCTCGGAGGAGACGATCGCGATCGACTTCGAGCGCCGCCTGCGCGACATCGCCGCCGAGCACCCCGACGCGGAGGCGTTCCTGGTGCAGATCAACCCGCGCGTGACCGCGCAGTTCACCGGCCAGCATTCGCGCGTGTTGCATGCCCTGGAGGAGCAGACCGGCCGCTCATTCCACTTCGAGGGCTCCGAAGGACTGGTGCTAGACCACTTCGCGATCACCTTTCAGGGCAGTCGCGAGGAGGTCGAGGAGCGCGCGCTGCCGTTCCACGCCGGCGACGAGGTGCTGGTCGAGATCGTCGAGCCGCACATGTACGACGTCGACGACGCGGTGGCGAAGATCGACGGCTACATAATCTCGATCTCCGGCGCCTCCCCGCACGTGGGGGAGAAGCGGATGGTGCGCATCGAGCAGGTCGGCCGTACGGCCGCGAGCGCGCTGTTGTTGGACGAGAACGGCGAGGTGGTGCGCCCGGTCCCCCGACCGGCTGCGCCCCCCCGGCGCCGCGCCCCTCGCAAACCGCGCGCCGCGGCCAAACCAAAACCAGAACCGGTGCCGGTCGAGCTGGTCGTGGAGGAGCCCTCGGCGAACGGGGCGTCTGAGCCCGCCGAGTCGCCGGCCGAGTCCTCCGAGTCGCCGGTCGCGCTCTCCGAGCCGCCGGCCGAGGTTGCGGAGGAGGATGCCGTACAATCCAAACCTCGGCGCCGCGGCCGCAGGGGTGGACGGCGCCGTTCGGCTGCCAAGGCCGAGGCGAGCACCGAGTAGCTGGCGGCGCTTGCGCCGAGAAACAAGGACCAAGGGCAAACATGTATGCAATCGTGAAGACAGGCGGCAAGCAGTACCGCGTCGAGCGCGGCCAGTACCTGCTGGTCGAGCGCCTCCCCGAGGAGGTGGGCGCGAGCGTCGCGCTGCAGCCGTTGATGTACCGCTCCGAGGAGGCCGTCTTCGACAGCAAGGGCCTCGAGCAGGTGAAGGTCACCGCCAAGGTGCTCGCCCACGAGCGCGGGGAGAAGCTGCGCGTCGTCAAGTTCAAGCCCAAGCGGGGCTACAAACGGCGCACCGGCCACCGCCAGGAGCTGACGCGCATCGAGATAACGGAGATCAAGCATGGCGCATAAGAAGGGCCTCGGCTCCAGCCGCAACGGCCGCGACTCCAACGCCAAACGGCTCGGCGTGAAGACCTTCGCCGGGCAGGCGGTCACCGGCGGGGAGATCATCGTGCGCCAGCGCGGCACCCGCTTCAAGCCCGGCGAGGGCGTCGGGATCGGCAAGGATGACACGCTGTACGCGCGCTCAGCGGGCACCGTGCAGTTCACCGCCGGCCGCCGTGGCCGCGTGGTGAACGTCGTGGCCGACGGGGCGTAGCGCTCGTTGCGCGCGGCGGTGCGCTGAGCCCTCGCCACGAGGGGTCGCCGCATGTCAGGATGCGGTGATGCTCCACGACCGCGCGCGCATCCACGTCCAGGCGGGCGCGGGGGGGAGGGCTGCGCGAGCTTCCGCCGCGAAGCACACGTGCCACGCGGCGGCCCCGACGGCGGCGACGGCGGTCGCGGAGGCGACGTGGTGTTGTTGTGCGACGACTCGCTGCGCGATCTGCAGAGCTTCACCCGCCGCGCTCACCACCGCGCCGCGCGGGGCGGGCGCGGGGAAAGCTCGCTGCGCCACGGAGCCAACGGCGAGGCGCTGGTCATACGCGTGCCACCGGGTACCGAGGCGGCCGGTGAGGAGGGCGATCTCGAGGGCCGTCGCTGGGAGCTGCTGCACCATGGACAGCGCGCGCCGCTCGCGCGCGGGGGCGCGGGGGGCAGCGGCAACAAGCGCTTTGCCACCCCCACCCGTCAGGCGCCGCGCTTCGCCGAGCGCGGGCTGCCGGGCGAGGAAGGCTGGCTGGCGCTGCGGCTGCGTTTGCTCGCCGACGTCGGCCTCGTGGGCCTGCCCAACGCCGGCAAGTCATCGCTGCTAGCGCGCCTCACGCGGGCGGCGCCGAAGGTCGCCTCCTATCCGTTCACGACACTGGAGCCGGTGCTGGGGGTGCTCGAGTCCGATGAGCGCCAGCTGGTGGTGGCCGACATCCCCGGCCTGATCGAGGGTGCCAGCGAGGGCGCCGGGCTCGGTCACGAGTTCCTCGCGCACGTTGAGCGCACCCGCCTGTTGGTGCACGTGCTCGACCTCGCCCCGGAGCTCTCCGGCGAGCACGACGCGGACCCGCTCGCCAACTACACGACGATCGAGCAGGAGCTGGCCGCGCACGACCCGCGCCTGGCGGCGCTCCCGCGAGTGCTGGCGCTCTCCAAGGCCGACCTCGTCCCGCCGGAGCGCGCACGCGCGGCGGTCGCAGAATGGTGCGAGCGTCTCGGGGAGTGGTCAGAGAGCTCCGGCGGCGAGGTCCCGGTGATCGCGACCTCCGCCGCCACGGGTGCGGGCCTCGCCGAGCTGGCGGCCACCCTGCTGCGGCTGGTGCCGGTCGGCGAGCGGCCCACAGCCGGGCAGGTCGCCGAGGAGCAAGCGAGCTCTGGGGGCCTTGCCGAGCCCGAGCAGCTCGCCGAGCACATGGTCTTTCGACCGGCCGAGCGCACCGGTTTCAAGGTGGAGCGCGTCGGCGATGGTGCCTTCGCCGTGCGGGGCCCCTCGGTCGAGCGCCTGATCCGGCGCTTCGACGTCGAGAACGACGACGCGATGGCCTATGTCGAGGGCCGCCTGCGCCGTCTTGGGGTGCTCCGCGCCCTGCAAGACGAGGGCTTCCAGCCGGGCGACGAGTTGCAGATAGCTGGGATCGTGCTGGAGCTGGACGCGGCGGGGTAGGACCGCTCACCCCTGCTGCGCGGTGGGGCGAATCAGGATCTCGTTGACGTTGACGTGCGGAGGCTGAGCGATCGCGTAGAGGATGCCGCGGGCGATGTCCTCGGCCTCCAGCGGGTCGGTGGGGCGGTTCTCGAAGAAAGGGGTGTCGGTCATCCCGGGCTCGATCACGGTCACGCGCACGCCGCTGCCGTGCAGATCCTGGCGCACGGCCTCGCCCATCGCGGTGACCGCGTGCTTGGTGCAGGAGTACAGCGACCCTGGGAGCACACGCCGCCCGGCGACGCTCGATATCAGCAGCAGGTGGCCGCGGCTCTCCTTCAGTGCGGGGATCGTCGCGCGCAGTGTCAGCGCCGCGCCGTACACGTTGGTGAGGACCATCTCCTTCCAGTGCTCCGGGGTGTCCTCGAGGAAGCCGCGTGCCCCACCGAAGCCGGCGTTTGCGAACGCCACGTCGATCCGTCCGTACGCCTCCAGCGCGGCCGCGACCATCCGCTGCTGGTCCTCCCACTCGGTGACATCGCACACCACCGCGAGTGCGTGCCCGCGGCCACCCAGTTCGCTCGCCAGCTCCTCCAGGCGCTCACGCGAGCGCGCCGCCAGCACCAGCCGGTAGCCCTCCTCGGCGGCGAGCTTGGCCGTGGCCGCGCCGATTCCAGTGGAGGCGCCGGTGATCAGGAGGACGGGCTGGGCGGAAGGCGTGGTCTCGCTGCTCATGGCTCTCCATCTACGCTACATGACCTCATGCGAACTGTTGTGATCAAGCTGGGCTCTTCGATCGTCGCGCGCGACGACGGCGAGCTGCGCGAGGAGGTGCTGGGGCGGATCTGCGACGCCGTCGCCGCGCTGCACGGCGCCGGTGAGCGGTGCGTGCTGGTCTCCTCGGGCGCGATCGCACGCGGGGTGCGAACGATGGGACTCCCCACCCGCCCGACCGCCATCCCGGAGCTGCAGGCCGCCTCGGCAGTGGGGCAGGGCAAGTTGTACCGCTCCTACGACGAGCTGCTGCGCGCGCGGGGCCTGACATCGGGGCAGGTGCTGCTCACCGCCGAGGACCTCGGGGGGCGCGCGCAGTACCTCAACGCGCGGCGCACGCTGCGCACGCTGCTGGACTGGCGGGTGGTGCCGGTGATCAACGAGAACGACACCACGGCAACGGACGAGATCTCCTTTGGCGACAACGACTTCCTCGCCGCGCAGGTGGCGGTGCTGGTTGGCGCCGACGAGCTGATCCTGCTCACCGACATCGACGGTCTGCACAGTGCCGATCCGCGCAAGGAGCCGGGGGCGCGCCTGATTGGCGAGGTGCGCGACCTGCGCGAGCTGGAGGGTCTCGAGATCGGAGATTCAACCTCGCCGCTCGGCTCCGGGGGGATGCGCTCGAAGGTGCTCGCCGCCGAGATCGCCGGCGCGGCGGGAATCCCCGCGGTGATCTGCAATGGCGTGCGCGCCGGCGCGCTGGAGGCGGCGCTCGCGGGCGAGCCGGTGGGCACCCGCTTTCACCCCGGCCCCGCCCGCCACAACTCGTTCAAGCTGTGGCTGCGCTACGCCAAGCCCGCCCACGGCACGCTGGTGATCGACGCGGGCGCCACGCGCGCGCTGCGTGAGCAGGGCACCTCGCTGCTGCCGGTCGGCGTCGTGGAGGTTCGGGGCGAGTTCGACGCCGGCGACGCGGTCGAGATCGCCGGGCCCGGTGGCGGCGTGATCGCCAAGGGCCTGTGCAACTACTCCGCGCTGGAGCTGCGCCGCGCCAAGGGCCTGCAGTCGGAGGCCGTGCGCGAGATCCTGCCGCACGCCACCGACGAGGCGGTGCATCGGGATCAGTTGGTTTTGGCGTAGACCAGGTGGTGGGGGTTGGGAGAAGGACCCCCACAAGGGGGGTCAGGGATGGTTCGCGCTTGGTATGCCATGCGCACTGTCAGGAGGCCGCGGTTATGGTTGAGTGCGCCCCCGACCAGGTGCGGCGAGGAGCGGCTGTCGTACCCTGTGTGGAATATGGCGACGGCCACGACCACGGCATCGATCTCCGACCTCTGCGCCGCCGCGCGCCGTGCCGCCCGACGGCTGGCGGCGGTGGACACGGCCGTCAAGGACGCCGCGCTGCACGCGATCGCCGACGCGCTGCTCGCGCGCACGCCGGAGATCCTCGCCGCCAATGAGCTGGACATAGCCGCTGGACGGGAGGGGGAGATTGGGGAGGCGCTGCTCGACCGCCTCGCGCTCGACCCCGCGCGAATCGCCGCGATCGCCACGGGGGTGCGCGCGATCGCGGGTCTGCCCGACCCCGTCGGTGAGCTGATCGAGGGACGGCGGCTGCCCAATGGCCTGGACGTGCGCAAGGTGCGCGTGCCGCTCGGCGTGGTCGCCGTCGTCTACGAGGCGCGGCCCAACGTGACGATCGACGCCGCCGCGTTGTGTCTGAAGGCCGGCAACGCGATCGTGCTGCGCGGCTCTTCGATCGCCGTGCACTCCAACTCGGTGCTGGCCGCGATCGCCTCCGAGGCGGCCGTCGCCGCCGGGCTGCCGGAGGGGTGCGTCAGCCTCGTTGCCGGCGGCGGGCGCGAGGAGCTGGCGGAGCTGGCCACGCAGAACGACACGCTCGACCTGATCATCCCGCGCGGGGGGGAGGGGTTGAAGGCTGCGCTCAAAGCGGTGGCCACCGTGCCGGTGATCTACGCCGCCTCGGGTAACTGCCACGTGTATGTGGACGAGTCCGCCGACGTCGATCAGGCTGTCGCGATCGTGCTCAACGCCAAGACGCAACGCCCCGGCGTGTGCAACGCCGCCGAGACGCTGCTCGTGCACGGGGCCGCCGCCGCGCGCTTTCTGCCGGCGATGCTCTCCGCGCTGGGCCACGCCGGCGTGTTGGTGCGCGGGGACGAGCGCACGCTCGAGTTGGCCGGTGGCGAAGGTGGCACCCCGGGAGTGGCCAGGCCGGGAGGGATGGCTGGGGGGAATGGCGCTCGCGCAGCATCCGGTCTCGAGCTGATGGCCGGTGTCGCCGTGGAGCCCGCCACCGAGGAGGATTGGGCGACGGAGTACCTCGCGCTGACGCTCGCCGTCCGTGTGGTGGGCTCGCTGGAGGAGGCGATCGCGCACATCGGCCGCTACGGGTCCGGTCACTCCGAGGCGATCCTCACCCACGACACCGCCGCCGCGCGCGCCTTCCAGCGCGGGGTGGACGCCGCCTGTGTGTACGTCAACGCCTCCACCCGCTTCACCGACGGGGGCGAGTTCGGGATGGGCGCCGAGATCGGCAACTCCACGCAGAAGCTCCACGCGCGTGGGCCGATCGGGTTGCGCGAGCTGTGCACGTCCAAGTACCTCGTCGAGGGCGACGGACACGTCCGCTCCTGAGACGACGCCCGTGGCGAGCCCTCACGACGCGGTCGGGCGCGGCGGGGCGCCCGAGGGGGACGCCCACCCCACGGCTCCGGTCGGCGCCGGCGAGCCGTCGCGAGGGGGCCTCGGCATCCTCGGCGGTAGCTTCAACCCGCCTCACCGGGGGCATGTCGCGCTTGCGCGCCACGCCCTGCGGGAGCTGGGTCTGGGACGCGTGCTGCTGATGCCCGCCCGCGTCTCGCCCGGCAAGCCGGTCGAGGACGAACCGAATCCCGCCCACCCGCAGGACCGTCTGGAGATGTGCCGCCTGGTGGCCGAGGACGTCGAGGGAGTCGAAGCGTGCGCGCTGGAGGTCGAACGGGACGGGCCGTCTTACACGGTGGATACTCTGAGGGCACTGCATGACGAACATCCCGATACTGAGCTCACATTCATCCTTGGCGCCGATGTCGCTTCGACCCTGCCCACCTGGTACGAGGCCGCGGCACTGCCCGCGCTCGCTCGCTTCGCGGTCGCGCTGCGGGTGGGCGGACGTCCAATCGCCGAGCCCGATCGCGTTGGCTTGCCGACTAGAGGGTGGCGCAGCCGGCCGCAGGCCGGCGAGCCGGGCCCCTCTTTTTCGATCGTCCGCCTGCACATGCCGATGATCGACGTCTCCTCGTCGCTGGTGCGCGAGCGCGTGCGCCGCGGCTTGTCCGTGGAGGAGCTGGTCGGGCGGGCGGTGGCCTCCTACATCGCCGAGCATGGCCTCTACCGCGCTAGGAACCCGACCGGTGGGCGTGGGATCGGGAGTGTCGCGAGCGGTGGTATGGCGCCGGTGCGCGCGAATGGTGGGGACGCGTGAGCTCCACCGCGCAGGTGCTCACCCCGGTCGAGCTGGCGCACGAGCTGGCAGGGTTTGCGTTGGAGAAGAAGGCGCACGAGGTGCTCGAGCTCGACATGCGTGGGCTCGTCGGTTACACCGACTTCTTCCTGATCTGCTCCGGCAACACCGACCGTCAGGTGAAGGCGATTCACGACGCGATACACGAGGGCGCCAAGCGCACGCTCGGCATTCTGCCTCGGCGAGTGGAAGGGGTGGGACGCGCGCAGTGGGTCCTGATGGACTACCTCGACGTGGTTGTCCACATCTTCACGCCCACCACGCGCGAGTTCTACCGACTTGAACAGCTTTGGGGCGAGGCGCCGGCGCGGACGGTCGAGGAGGCGCCGGCGGACGCGGTGCCGTAGAGGTGGGAGGCTGCGGTAGTCAGTAGCGGACCGCCGCGGCGCGAGCCCGGCGGCCGGCGATCCCCGGCTGCTTGTGCCTCAGGCCGCGACCGGCTCGGCCACCGGCGGGTTGGTCACGCGTTGCCTGGTAGTCCGCGCGCGCACGATCACCTCGCATCCCTTGGTGGGGCTGACGGTGATGTTGCGCCTGCGCGCCCGCTCGCCGCGCGCGCCCACCGGGTGCAGCTCGCAGCGCTCCAGCACCGCTCGCAGCGCCAGCTTCATCTCCAGCAGCGCGAAGCTCGCGCCGAGGCAGCGCCGCCGGCCGCCGCCGAACGGGATCCACGTGTAGGTGCCCGGCGCCTTCCCGCCCTCGCTCTCGATGAAGCGCTCGGGGCGGAACGCCTGCGGCTCGGGGTAGATCGCGGGGTCGTGGTGCACCAGGTGGGCGAATGCCGCCAGCATTGTCCCCGGCTGGTAGGTGAAGCCGCCGATCTCCACCGGCTGCTTCACCAGGCGCGGCTCGGCGTGGGGGAGCACCGGGCGATGGCGCAGAATCTCCTGGACGGTCGCTGTCAGATAAGACTCGTCGGCGTCGCCGTCGATCTCCTCGTACAGGCGCTCCAGCACCGCCGGCTCGCGGGAGAGACGCTCGAAGCCCCACGCCAACTCGGAGGCGGTCGTCTCGTGGCCGGCGACCAGCGCGGTCATCAGCTCATCGCGCAACTCCTCCGGGCTCATCGGCGAGCCGTCCTCATGCCGCGCGGCGAGCAGCATCGCCAGCACATCGTCGCCCTCCTCGCCCTCCCCGGCACGCTGGCGCTCGGCGATCAGCTCGAAGATCAGCTCGTCGTTGCGGGCATGTAGGCGGTCCTGATGGGCGATTGGCCCGCGCAGGGTGAAGGGTCGTGGCGGGCGCGGCAGCATCGAGAGGGGGTTCTCGGCGAACGCGAGGATCTCGCCGAGCAGCTCGCGCATCTCATCCAGCTGTGACCCACGCTCCAACCCGAACACCGCGCGCAGGATGATCTCCAGCGTCAGCCGCTGCAGCCGCCCGTGCAGCACAATTCGCTCCCCGCGCGGCCACGATTCGACCTCGCGCTCAGCCAGCTCTTCCATCAGGCCCGTCAGGCGCTGCATGCGCTCGCCGTGGAAGGCGGGCAGCAGCAGCTTGCGCTGCTCCAGATGCGGAGCCTCGTCGAGCAGGATCACCGAATGGCGGCCGACGAGCGGTTCAAGGATCCGCGCTCCCTCGCCCGGATGCAGGACGTCCGGGGGCGCCTGGAAGACTTCCTTGATCTCTTGCGGATCCCACAGCACCACAAACGGTGGCTGGCCGATGATGCGCAGTGTAAAGCGGCGGCCGTAGCGCGCCGCACAGCGCTCCGCGAAGGCGTTGGGGCGACTCCAGAAGGCGAGCGTCTGCAACGCTACGGGCATGTTGGGACCGGGGGGCAACTGGGTCTTCATGGCACCGCTCCTTTGAGGCTAGAATCGAGGGGTACCGATGAGTATATCTACTAGTGAGTATATGTCAAGCGTTTTTCCGAAATCGGGCAGATGCCGGCGTGGGCGATCGTGGGACATGCGTCGGCGACCCGCTCGACCGCGACAGCCGCGCTCGATGCCCGGGCGGGAGCGCTGATGCCGCGCGGCAAGTTCGATCGCAGCGCGCGCAAGGCCCACACCCGCTCGTGTCTGCTGGAGGCTGCCGCGCGGGTCTACGCGCGCTCCGGCTTCGCCGGCGCTACGCTCGAAGAGGTCGCCGCCGACGCGGGCTTCACCAAGGGCGCCGTCTACGCGCACTTCGGCAGCAAGGAGAACCTGCTGCTCGCCCTGGTGGAGGAGCACCTCGCGGGACAGGTTGCCGAACAACTGGAGCTGTTCGACCGCGAGCGGGTCACCTGGGAGCGCCCGCTCGCCGGCAGTGAGCGCTGGATGGAGAGCCTGCAGGGGGAGCCCGAGCGATTTCGCCTGTTCATCGAGCTGTGGGCCCAAGCTCAGCGTGACGAGCAGCTGCGCCCGCGCCTTGCCGCGGCGCTGGCGCAGCTGCGTGCCACCTTCGCTGGCTTCGCCGCCGCCAGCGCCGCCGACGCCGGTCTGGAGCCACCTGCGCACGCCGCCGAGCAGTTCGCCAATGTGATGCTCGCGCTCGGGCTCGGTCTCGGCATGCTCGAGCTCACGGACCCCGGCGCGGTGTCACCCACGCTGCTCGGCGCCACGATCTCGGTGTTGATCCGCACGATTGAGACCAGCCCGCAGGCACGTGAGCTGATCGCCGGCTTTGCCACCGCGCGGGAGGGGGTCGCCATGCCTGAGGCCGCCGGTGCGTGAGGCCGTCCGCCCGTGTCTATGACCCAGGCGAGGGTGGGCGAGCATCGCTTACCCCGAGGCCGGCCCGTGGCACGGTGCGTGAGGCCGTCCGCCCGTGTCTATGACCCAGGCGAGGGGCGGGCGAGCATCGCTTACCCCGAGGCCATCGCCTCGAGCTGGCGCGGCGCGTCCTCGCCGAGCACCAGCGGCGCCAGCACGCGGTTGGCGAGCAGCCCCAGGCAGCCGAGGTTGGCGAAGCCCGGTCCCTGGCTGAGCGCCGCCAGCCCCGGGATGTAGAGCCGCGGGCGCATCCCTTGCAGCTCCAATGCCCGTCCGATCGCCACATCCGCGCCGGGTGGGCGCTCCCACACCGGGCCCGCCTGGCGCTCGATCTCCGCGCGCAGCGCGGGGGAGAAGAGGCCGCGCAACTGCTCCAGCAGGTCAAACCCGGTGCAGTTGATCAGGTAGTCGTGGCGCGCGCTCGTGAGACCCTCCGCCGAGGCGTAATCCACATATACCCCGCTGTCGTCCCTGTGCTCGTTGTCGCCCGCGATCCCACCCCTGCCGTCGCGCTCGGTGTGCGAGCCGACGTGCACCACGCGGCCGGTGACGAAGCGGCAGCGGTCGTCGTAGGCGATGCTCGCCAGCGTCCCCGGGTCGAACACGCCGCGGTCGCAGTGCTTGACGAAGTCCCGGCGCGTCTGCAAGTCCAGGTCGCTCCACGAGACCTCGTCGGGGTTGGAGAAGACGCGGTTCTCCAGGAAGCTCTCGCCGCGGCTCAATGGAAGCATCGGCGTGTATACCGTCATCCGGGACGTCGGGCGAAAGTCGCGCAGGAAGGCCACGGCGCTGAGCGCGCTCTCGCCGCCGCCCACGATCGCGATGTCGCTGCTGTGTTTCGGCGGAATGCGCGCCAGCTCGCCGCGCCGGCTGTCGCAGTGGAAGATCCGCGCCGCGGCGGCGGGGTCGTGGGGGAGGGCGCGGTGGACGCCCGGGCCGGTGAGCGCCAGCGCGTCGCACTCGTACCGGCGACGGCCCACCGGCTCGGAGCTCTTGGGGCTCGCGCGGTCGGGTTCCACCGCACGCTCGGATGGCGCCGGCGGGCTGCCGTTGGTGTCGGCGTGGGCAGAGGGCTCCATCACCTCCACCGTCCAACGGCCGCGTTGCGCGGGCATCGACACCTGCGTGACACGCCCGCGCACGATCGTCACCCCCGCGGTCGCCTGTGAGAGGACCCAGGTGAGGTAGCGACCGTAGTCGCGGTGTTGCACCGCCGGCGAGCCGGCGTTCACCCACCGCGCATACTCGCCTTTGTCGATCATGTACCGCTGCCAGGTGAACGGCATCATCGCGCGGTCGAGCTCCGCGCCGAGCTCGCCGAAGGTCTTGGTGCTCTGGTATGGGAAGCCGATGTCCTTGATCGGCGGGATCGCCAGTGGCTCCTCGCCCGAGGTCATCCCGTTGCGTCCCAACCACGACGCGGCCAGTTCGGTCGCCTCGACGATCGTCAGCGACAGCGGCCCGGCGCCGAGCGTGTTGAGCGCGTGGACCTTCGCCGCCAGCGCCGTGGCCTTGGCGCCGGCGCCGACGACCAGCAGGTCGATTTTCCCGTTCATGCCGTTGTGTCCGCTCATGCCGAGGTCCACCGTTGCATCCGTCCCGCGGCTCGCCCTTTCATGCCGTTGTGCCCGTTCATGCCGTTGTGTCCGTTCATGCCGAGGTCCACCGTTGCATCCGTCCCGCGGCTCGCCCTTTCATGCCGTTGTGCCCGTTCATGCCGTTGTGTCCGCTCATGCCGTTGTGCCCGCTCATGCCGAGGTCCACCGTGGTATCCGTCCCGCGCGCACGAGGTCGATCGTGGCCCGCCGGCTCACGCCGCGGCGAGCGTCGGCGCTTTGGCGTTACCCGTCCGGCGGCGCGTGACGATCACGGGCGCCTGGTCCCCCGGGGCGAACGCGACCGAGCTGCGTGTGGCCCGCTGTGAGCCGTCGGCCGGGGCCGGTGCGAGCTCCACCTCTTCGAGCACCGTCTGCATCACCCGCTTCATCTCCAGCTGCGCGAAAGCCGCCGCCACGCAGCGGCGCACGCCGCTGCCGAACGGGATCCAGGTGTAGTTCTCCGGCGCTTTGCCGAGGAAGCGCTCGGGGGTGAAGCTGAAGGGGCGGGGGTAAATGTCCTCCCGATGGTGCACCAGGTAGATGCACGGCGCCACGATCGTGCCCGCGGGGATCTCGTGGCTACCGAGGCGCATCGGCTCGACCAGGCCGCGCATCACCAGGGGCACCGCCGGTGCCAGGCGCAGTGTCTCTTTCACCACCGCATCGATGTAGGACTCATCCTCGCCGTCGAGCACCTCCTCGCGCAGGCGCGCCAACTTCTCGGGGTGGCGCAGCAGGCGCTCGAAGGCCCACGACAGCGAGGTCGCGGTGGGGCCGTCGGAGAGCAGCGTGATCAGTTCGTCGCGCAACTCCTGCTCGGTCATCGGCGCGCCGTTCTCGTCGTATGCCTGCTCGAGCATCGAGAGGATCCCCTCGTCCCCCGGGTTGCCGGGCGCGGCGCGGCGGCGGCGCACCTCCGTCATGAGCGCCGCTTCCACCGGCGCGATCGCTTCGCGAAAGCCCGCGTTGCGCGACAGCCAGCGCGAGCCGAAGGTGGCGAGCAGCGTCAATCGCGCGGAGTCGTTGAGGAAATCGGTGAGGCGCTGCAGTAACGCGCGCAGACGCTCCATCTGCTGGCTCTCGGTGCTGCCGAAGGTCGCGCGCATCACCACCTCGTTGCTGATCGCCTGCATCCGCGGCCACAGCGCGAACGGCTCGCCCACCGGCCAGCGCGCGATCTCCGCGCGCGTGACCTCCACCATCATCTCCCCGTAGGCGCGCATCCGCTCGCCGTGGAATGAGGGCAGCATGAAGCGCCGGTGGGCCATGTGCTCGGGCTCGTCGAGCAGCATCACCGAGCGTGGTCCCAACAGCGGGCCGAGCAGCGGGTTGGCCTCGCCGGCGCCGGCGCGCACCAGCTCGGGGGCGATCGTCAGCACCCTGCCGACGTCCTCGGGGTTACTCAGAAACACCCACGGCCGTCCGCGGCGCACGCGCAGAGTGAAAATATCTCCGTAGCGCCTACGGCAGCTCGTCATGAGCGGCAGCGGGCGCAGCGCCCAGCCGAGTGCCTGCAGCTCGTTGGGCAGGCGCGGCCCGGGGGGTAGCTGTCCATCTTTGTGACCGTTTTTGTGCAGGCTTCGCATGGCACTCATCGATGTCCTCACTGAGTTATCTGTGAATGTCTCTTACGTCCAGTTGCCAGTCGATGTCTCTCACTTCACTGTTTTTTGCTTTGCTCTGCTCATTGGGGGCTCCAGGCGCTCGCCATATTCTCCGCTTGGTTGGATTCGATGGCCATCGAGTTGAAGTTATGGTATCCAGTAAGCTCAACATAGCGGACTTGATCGAGAACGCGATCGAAGGGAATCTCTGGAAAAAACCCGTCGGGTGCCCACCCGGCCAGCGCACCAGTACCTTAATCGGTTAAGGGGCGGCCTTAAACGCCGCTGATCCGGGTTCGAGCCCCGGCTGGTGCATGCCATGACGATCCAACTTCTCACCCGCGCATGACCATCGATGCCGTGTCCTGCGGATTTCGCACTCGCGCAGCCATGCGCGCAGTGACGACCCAGCTTCGCGCCTGCGCATGACCAATCTCTTTGACTACTTCGAGGAGTCTCCCGCCGACGGCACGCCCGCGCGGTGGGCCGCTCGAGCGCCGCGGCGCCCACACGAGAACTTCGACATCAAGCTCACCCCGCGCCTGCCCGGCTGGCGGGAGGATCGAGAGTCACTAGCGGTGCTGGAGCAGATCGAGTGCGAGTCCTGGGTCAAGCAGGTGCGGCGCGAGGGTGACTGCGTGCAGCTGCGTCTCGACGACGGTTGGATAGAAACAATCGGGGCTGCTCTGGAGGCCGGTGCCTCCACCGGAGCGGCGCTCGCCGACCTTGCGCACGGGGAACGCTTCTCGGTGCAGTTCTGGGACGCCAACGCCACCAAGGCGCTGCACATCGGACACCTGCGCAACCTCGCGATCGGCAACGCGCTCGCCGCCGCGCTCGCCCAGGCCGGCGCGCAGGTCGAGCGGCGCTCCCTGATCTCCGACGCCGGCCGCTCGATGGGCGAGGCGATGGCGGGCGTGATGAACAGCGGCCGCCACGGGCACTCATGGCCCGACGGTGACGAGAAGAGCGATCACTTCGTCGGTGTCTGCTACGCCGACTACGTCGCCGCCAACGGCTCCTTCAACGGCGCCGAGATCGAGTACCCCGAAGATTCACTGACGCGCGAGCTGGCGCTGCGCGACGACGCCGCCGACGAGCTGCTGCGGCGCGTGATGGGCGGTGAATTGGAGGCGCTGCAACTCTGGTACAAGACTCGCGCCTGGGTGATCGCCGGCCAGCGCAAGACGCTCGCGCGGCTCGGGGTCGCCTTCGACCGGGTCTTCTTCGAGTCCGACTTCCTCGCCGACGCCGCCCGGCTCACCGCTGCCGGCCTGCGCGACGGACGCTTGCGCCGGCGCGAGGACGGCGTCGTGATCTATGCGACCGGCCTGAAGGACTTCGAGGAATTCCCGCTGGTGCGCGCCGACGGCGTGCCGACGCAGCACATGCGCTCGCTCGCCTACTGGATGGCGGCCCCCGAACTGGAGGACATGACCTCGATGCAGGTGTGCGGCACCGAGTGGGTATCGCACGTCACCTGCCGGCGCAAGCTGATGGGAGAGCTGCTGCCGGGAGGGAATGGGCACGGTGGCGCGGCCAATGGGGCGGGGGAGGTCGCCGGGCCGAACGGTGGAAATGGGCTGAACACGCGTGGGTCGAACGGCGCCGGGGCTCCTGGCGGGCGGGCGCCGATGCACCCGACGCTCGACATCTTCAACGGGATGGTGTCCCGCCAGAAGCGCGCGCTTGCATCCAGCGAGGGGGCGCTGCTGATCGACGATCTGATCGAGGCGCTCGACCGGCAGATCGACGCCTCGCCCGCCGGTCGCGCGGTGCGCCACGGTCACCCTTTCCCGGAACGCCTAGCCTCGGAGATCGCGCTCGGGTATTTCGTCTCCTACCCGGTCGCGCCGCCGATCGACTTCGAGCCCACGCAGCTGCTCGACGACGGCGAGAGCCTTGGCTGGGATGTGGTCCGCGCGCGTGCCCACCACGGTGGCGTTCCCGCCGATGGCCGCCGGCCAGCCGATGACCCCGACTACCGCTTCGCGGTCGTGCAGGCCGAGCTCTACCGGCGCTACCTGCGACTCGCGGTGCAGCGCTATGACGTCGGACCGCTGGCGCTCTACCTCAAGCACCTCGCACGCTGGTACATGGAGCGCCCGCGCGGCGAACACGTCGAGCGGGTGGTGCAGACGCTGCTCGACCGCGGTGCGCGGGGGTTGGGGCTGGAGGCGGTGAGGTGACTGTACCGGTGCTCGGGCTCGGCGGCGATGGCTGGAATGTCGGCAGCGGTGCCGCGGGCGGCGGCGCGGGGGTCGGAGTTGGCGGCGGTGCCGCGGAGGCACGTGCAGTAGGCCGCTCGACGAGAAGCCTCGCGTCGTCGCCGGGCACGAGGCCCGGCGCCCGTGCGCATGTCCTGTCACACACCCACGCGGACGATCTCCCATGAGCACCCTGCTCGTCGACAACTACGACTCTTACACCTACAACGTCTTTCACCTGCTCGCCTCCGTCTCCGGCGAGGAGCCGATCGTGATTCACAACGACATGGTCTCCTGGCGGGCGCTCTCGCGCTGGGACTTCGACGCGATCGTGCTCTCGCCCGGCCCCGGCCACCCGGGACGCTGGCATGACTTCGGGGTGTGCGCTGACATCTTGCGCTCGAGCGCTATCCCGGTACTCGGCATCTGCCTTGGCCACCAGGGCCTCGGGCGCGCGCTCAGCGGACTGGTCGAGAGCGCGCCGTGCGCGATGCACGGGCGTCTCAGCCAGGTTCGCCATCTCGGCAGCGGCCTGTTCGAGGGGCTCCCCCAGGAGTTCTCGGTAGTGCGCTACCACTCGCTCGCGGTGTCGGGCCCGATCGGGCCCGCGGGCCGTGTCACCGCGTGGACCGACGACGGCGTGGTGATGGGGATCGAGCACCGCCACCGACCGCTGTGGGGAGTGCAGTTTCACCCCGAGTCGATCGCCACGGAGTATGGGCGGGCGGTCGTCGAGAACTTCTATTCACTCGCTCGTCGTGCTCGCCCCGCGCACGCCTTTTCCACGATGCGCTCGCCCACGGCGCCCCGCACGCGCACGCGGCGCCCGCGCGTGGCGCCTGTTGATGGCGTCGGGGCGCCGCGGCTGAGCGTGCGCACACTCGCGGGCGCCGCTCCCACCGAGCCGCTGTTCGAACGTCTCTTCGGCGCGTGTGACCACGCCTTCTGGCTGGACTCCGCCGACGCGCCCTCGCGCCTGGCGCAGTGCTCCTTTCTCGGCACCTCCGCCGGCCCCGAGCGGTGCGTGCTCGAATACGACGTGCACGGCGGTCGGGTCACCCGCCATGACGCCACCGGCGTCTCGGTCGAGGAGGCTTCGATCTTCGATGTGCTCGACCGCGAGCTCTCCGCGCGTGCGCTGCCGTCACCCGAGGGTGACATGCGTGGCCCGCTCTGTGGCTTCGTCGGCTACCTCGGCTACGAGTGCAAGGCCGACTGCGGATCCCCCAACGTCCACCGCTCCGACGTGCCCGACGCGGTGCAGATGCTCGCCACGCGGGTCGTCGCCGTAGATCACGTTCGGGGCGTGACGCATCTGCTTGCGCTCGGCCGCGAGAGGGAGGCGGAGGTGCAGTGGTGGCTCGACGAGGCCTCTGCTGTCGTGCGCGAGGTGCTTGCGGCCTGCACCCGCGCGGGTGAGGGTGGGGACGCTCGGGGCGGCGCCGGGGTCGGCGACCCGGCGTCGGCCAGGGTGGATACGGCGGGCCGGCCGCGTGCCGGCGCGGATGTCGCGTTGCCCGACGCCGACGCGGAGTTGCCCGACGCCGACGCCGACACTGCGTCCCCTGCCGCAACCGCGAGCCCGGTGAGCTTCCACTGTGGGCGTGGCCGGCGGCAGTACCTCGCCGACATCCGGCGCTGCAAGGCCGAGCTCGCCGCGGGCGAGTCGTATGAGGTCTGTCTCACCGACCAACTCTCCACCGCTGCCTCCCCGCCGCCGTTCGAGCTCTACCGCGCGCTGCGCCGTTCCAACCCCGCGCCATTCGCGGCCTACCTGAAGCTCGGTGCGTTGGCGGTGCTGAGCTCCTCGCCCGAGCGCTTCCTGTCCGTCGACCGCGATCGGGTCGTGCAGGCCCGTCCGATCAAGGGCACCGCGCCGCGCGACGTCGATCCCGGCCGTGACGAGGCGCTGCGCGCCGAGCTGCAGCGCGACGAGAAGACCTTCGCCGAGCACCTGATGATCGTCGACCTCCTGCGCAACGACCTCGGTCGCGTGTGCGCCCTGGACTCCGTCGCTGTGCCGGAGCTGATGATCATCGAGTCCTATCCGACGGTTCACCAGATGATCTCGACGGTGACCGGCACGCTCGAACCGGCGCGCACCTCGGTCGAATGCGTGCGCGCGTGCTTCCCCGGTGGCTCGATGACGGGTGCGCCGAAGCTGCGCACGATGGGCATCATCGACGACATCGAGCGCGTTGCCCGTGGCGTCTACTCGGGCGCGATCGGTTACTTCGGCCTCGACGGTGTCGTCGACCTCTCGATCGTGATCCGCACCGTCGTGATGCGGGCGGGTGGGGGCCCCAACGCCACCACGATCGGCGCGGGCGGGGCGATCGTGATGCAGTCCGACCCCGCCGAGGAGTTCGACGAGATCCTGCTGAAGGCGCGCGCGCCGATGGCCGCTGTCGCGCGGGTCGTCTGCGGCCGCGAGGGGCCCGACGCGTTCACCGTGGAGCTCGAGCCCGCTCACGCGATGGCCACGGCGGCATGAGTGGCTCGGTGCCGATCGCTGCCGTAAATGCTCCTGGTGGCGGGGGCGGCATGGGACCGATCGCTGCCGTGGAGGTCACAGCGTCGTGAGCGGCTCGCTGCCGATCGAGGCTGGCGTGAGGGCCGGAGGCGGGTCTGCGAGCTGGCGGGTTCGTCAAGCCACCCACAGCGATGTCGCGGCGGCGGCTGCCGCGGTTGGGGAACTGCTGCGCGAGCTTGGCGGCACGCCGCCGCCGCTGCCCGCCATGGAGACCGCGGCGCGGGGGCTGCTCGGCGATCCGCCGGCGGGAGCGCTGTTCGTCGCTGAGGGAGATAGCGCGATCATCGGTGTGCTCGCCGCCAGCTGGCAGAGCGCCATGCACGTTCCCGGCCGCTACGCGTCGATCCAGGACCTGTGGGTGCACCCCGCCTGGCGCAGTAGTGGCGTCGGCGCCGGGCTGCTCGCGGGTCTGTTCGAGCTCGCCCGGGAGCGGGGGCTCGCGCGCGTCGAGGTCGGCCTGCCCGGCGAGCGCTTCTCCGGTCTCGCCGCCACCGAGGCCTTCTATCGCGCCAACGGCTTCACCCCGCTCGGCTTGCGGATGCGCAGGGGGCTCGTATGAGCTGGTGCTGGGTGGCCCCCCGCTCGCTGCGCACCGGGCTGCGAGCACGGCGGAGCGGGCTGCGAGTGAGCACGTGCGCGACGCGCTGGGGGCGTGGGTGAGCGAGCTGCTGATGGTCGAACAGCGCCTTGGCCGGCGCGATGAGGCGCCGTGGGTGCTGGAAGGCGGGCGGCGGCTGCGTGGCCACGACGACAACCGCCGCCTGGCGGCGCTGCGGCGCGGGCTGCTGCGCCACCCTGGCGTGCGCGCGATCGGCGCCGACGCCTCCCGCGAGCAGGTCGAGCTGACGTTGAGCGCGCTGCACGAGCCGGCCTACCTGCAGGCGCTGCGCGAGGTCCGCTCCGACGAGCCCGTGGTGCTCCCCGAGCTCGCGCCGCCCGGTCTGCCGGTTGACATCCCGGTGCGCGCGGGCCTCGTCGCCGCCGCTCACGAGGCGGTGCGCACAGGGATCACGGCGGCCCACCGTCTTGCGGCGGGTGCGCGCTTCACCTACGCGCTCTGCCGCCCGCCCGGCCACCACGCCGGGCCGGGGTGGCTGGCCGGCTATTGCTACCTCAACACCGCCGCGGCCGCGGTGTGGACGCTGCGCGAGGGCGGGGTTTCGCCGGTCGGGGTGCTCGACCTCGATCTGCACTACCCCAACGGCACGGCGGCGATCCTGGCGCCGCTGGCCGACGCCCACTTGCACTCGCTGCACGCTTTCCCGGTCACCAACGTGCCGGCGTTGACGGTGCACCCGCGTACTGTTCGCGAACACGTCGTGGAGTTTGAGGGCACTCCCGAGGCCGATCTCTACCTCGACGCGGTCGCCGCCTCGATCGACGCGCTCGCGTTGTCCTGCCGCGCGCTGGTCGTGTCGCTCGGCTACGACACGGTCGCGGGCGATCCGCATGGCTCGTGGCGCCTGCCCCCGGCGGTCTTTGCGCCGATCGGCCGCCTGTTGGCGGCTTCCGGGCTGCCGGTTTGCGTGATCCAAGAGGGCGGCTATGCCCTGCACACGCTCGCGTCGTGCAGCGAGGCGTTTGCCACGGGCCTGCTCGACGAAGGTTGGGCGGGTGCGCACGAGCGCGCCTGGAGTGGACGCGGCCACCCGACCGCGACCCGCCGCCAGGCGAGCTCGCGACTGGAAGGTGCGCTGAGGTGAGCGGTCTGGAGCCTTTCCGCCGACGGTTGGATCGGTTGGACGAGGGTATCGCCCGTCTGCTCGGCGAGCGCTTTGAGGTGTGCCGGGAGATCGCTCACTACAAGCGGGTCCACGACATCCCGATGATGCAGCCGGGCCGCGTCGCCGAGGTACGCGCCCGTTACCTGACGCGCGGTGCCGAGGTCGATCTGCCGCCGGACTTCACCGCGACGCTGTTCGAGCTGTTGATCGGCGCCACCTGCAAGCTGGAGGACGAGCTGATCGCGGCCGCCGACGCCGCCCGAGCGCCGTCGGCCGAGGGTGGGCCGTCTGTCGCGGCCCGCGACTCCCGAACGCCCGCGCGGGAGCCGCGGGAGGTGTGATGGCACGCCCGACGTTCATCACGCTCGGTCCGTCGGGCACCTGTCACGAGAATGCGCTGCTTCGCTACCTCGAGTTCCAGGGTCTCGCCGAGTTCGACCTCGTCCTCGTGGAGGACCTCCTGGAGGCGATCGGCCGGGTGCGGGAGGAGCCCAACACGTTTCTCGTGCAGTGCTCCGCGCACGTGCAGGTGCACCTCGTCACCGAGCGCTTTCACGAGGAGGTGTTCGTGGTTGACACCTTCATCTACCCCACCAAGGCGCTGTCGCTGTTGGTCCGCACCGATGTCAGCGAGCCACAGAGCCTCGGGATCGTGTCCGCCACTCGTGGCTACCTCGACCTCTCGCGCTTTCCCACGGTGGTGGACGAGCCCTCCAAGCCAGTGGTCGCCCGCCATCTGCTGGCGGGCCGCTACGACGCCGGCCTGACGCACGTCCACCACGCCGAAGAACACCCCGACCTGCTGCGCGTGGAGGAGTACTACGGCCCGGTGGACACCACTTGGGTGGTGTACGGGCCACGCAAGCGCTTCCGCGGAGCCGTCATCGGGCAGCGCGTCCCGTGGCTTTTCACCTCGAATGACAACCCCTCACGATTGGATGGATCGACATGGAACTCGTCCCTGATAGACACCACCGCGGCCCCCGGTGCCGCCCCCGTTCCCAATGCGGCGCGCTCGCGTCGTTGATTGGGGCGGGGCGTCCCGGCGGCCGCGCAACCTCCACGAAGGCCGCGCCGCGTCACGTGGACCGCGTGGTCGCCCGGAAGCTGGCACCGCGTGCAGCCCTGTCCATCGCGTTGCTGGTGCTCGCGGGCATTGCCCTGTCCTCCTGCGGTGACTCCTCGGCGCCGACGTACGCGCTCAATGGCTCCGGCTCTCCCAACGGCAACCTCGCCAACGCCCGCTTCGCGGGCGGCCCGATCGACAGCTCGACGGTGACGAAACTCGGCGTCGCGTGGCACATGCCGCTCACCGCCAAAAGCCTGTACGGCGCCTACTCCTCCACGCCGATCATCAGCAATGGCGTGATCTATTCGGAGGACCTGGAGTCCAATGTGCAGGCGATCTCGCTGCAGACGGGGAAGGTGCTGTGGACGAAAACCTATGAATCCGCCGACCAGGGGCCCAACGGTCTCTCCGTGGGAGGAGGGCGCGTGTACGGGGCCACGGCCACGTCGGCGTTCGCGCTGAACGAGAAAACCGGCGCGCAGCTGTGGTCGGTCGAACTGGTGCGCAACTCCAGCGAGGGCATCGACATGGCGCCCGGCTATCACAACGGCATCATGTACATCGCAACGGTGCCCGGCAACAACGCCAAGTTCTACGGCTCCGGCGGCGTCGGCATCCTGTGGGCGCTGGAAGCCTCCAGCGGCAAGAAGCTGTGGCACTTCGACACGGCGCCGGAAAACCTCTGGGGGCACCCCGAAGTCAACTCCGGTGGGGGCGTGTGGTACGCGCCGGCGTTCGACGAGGAGGGCTCGATCTACTTCGGCACCGGCAACCCCGCGCCGTTCCCCGGCACCGCCCGGTACCCGTGGGGATCGAGCCGTCCCGGCCCCGACCTCTACACCGACTCGCTCGTGAAGCTCAACGCCGCCACCGGCAAGCTGCAGTGGTACTACCAACTGGCGCCGCACGACCTCTACGACCACGACCTGCAGGACCCGCCGATCCTGATGAGCGTCGGCGGCAAGCCGGTGGTGATCACCGCCGGCAAGGGCGGCACCGTGGTGTCGCTCGAACAGGGCACCGGCAAGCTGCTGTGGAAGCGCAACGTGGGGCAGCACAACGGCCACGAAAACGACGGTCTCTACGCGATGAAACACGAATACTCAAAGCTCCACATGCCCGAGACCGTCGAACCGGGGCTGCTGGGGGGCGTGATCGCGCCGATGGCCACCAACGGGTCGACCGTGTTCGTGCCCGTCGTCAACCTCCCTGTGCACTACACCTCGCAAACCGAAGACACTGAAGGCCCCGCCTCGACCGGTGAACTGGTCGCGATCGACGCGGCCACGGGAGCGGTGCGCTGGGTGCAGAAGCTCTCCTCGCCGGCCTTCGGGGCGGCCACGGCGGTCAACGACATCGTGTTCATGCCGATCGCCTCCGGCACGCTGTACGCGTTCGACGACTCCACCGGCGAAGTCGCCTGGCAGGCCCAGCTGCCCGCCGGGTCCAACACCGGGGTGGCGGTCTCAGGCGACACCCTGATCGCACCCGCCGGCCTTGCTTCGGCGGAAGGTCAGACCCCGGAATTGGTCGCCTACCGGCTGGGCGCCAGCGGTGGGGGGGCGGAAGCGGGGTAGCGACGAGATCGTTGTGCCGGGGAGGACCGTGAACCCCACGGACGCGGGTTGGACCAACCCCGCGTTGGCGCCGGCGGCTCGTCGTAGCTAGGGGCCGCGCGGGGAGCACGGAGGCGCGCCCGCCGGTCGGGGCCCAAGTGCCTAGCTCATCTGCCTCGCGCCGTCGAGCGCCTTCACGAACCGAGCCAGTCGGCATACTCCCACGTTGTGTTGCGGCTCATCACGCTGCCGATCAGCCATTACTGCGAGAAGGCGCGGTGGGCGCTCGAGCGGGCAGGGATGCGCTACCGCGAGGAGCGTCACGTTCAAGGCATCCACCAATTCGCCGCGCGGCGTGCCGGTGGCGGGAAGACAGTGCCGGTCCTCGTGACCTCCGACGGCGCCATCGGAGACTCAGCGGAGATCCTTGCATGGGTCGACGAGCGCACACCACTGGAGCACCGGCTGTTCCCGGTGGAGCCTGCCGCACGCGACGATGTCGAGCATCTCTGTCTGCGCCTGGATGAGGGACTCGGACCGGACGGGCGGCGGCTCCTGTACGTCCACATGTTCAGCCAACGCAAGCTCGCGCTGCGCTTCAACAACCAGGGCGTACCGCTTTGGGAGGACCGTGCTATCCGTCTCGGATGGCCGCTCGCTCAGGGCGTGATCAGACGTGAGCTGGGGATCCATCCAGGGGACGAGGCTGCCGACGAGACGGCGGTCTTCAGCGAGTTTGACCATGTGGCAGAGCTGCTCGCGGACGGCCGTCCGCACCTGTGCGGAGAGCGCTTCAGCGCGGCCGACCTGACGTTCGCGGCGCTCTCCGCCCCGCTCGTCGTTCCGTCGGTTTACGGCGTTCCGCTCCCGCGGCTTGCGATGCTGCCTCCCCGCATGAGGGCGCTCGTCGAACGTGCGCGCGAGCATCCCGCCGGACGCTACGCGCTTACCCTGTTTGCCACCCACCGGCGGGAGACGATTCGCTAGGTTCGTCGCTACCTGGACGCCACTGTACTGGAGGGTCAGGCCCCGCCCGCGGGTGCGAGCGCGGTCCCCTCTCGCCGGGCGGCCTCGGAGTGCTCGCGACTATCTCGCGAGGAGATCAGCACCGCGGCGAGGATCGCCCCGGTGATCGCGAAGCCCGCGCCGACCAGGAACGCGCGGTCGAAGCCTTTCGTCAGGGCAATCGCGTTGCTGTGCACCCCTGCGTGAAGCAGGCTCTGGGTGCGGCTGTTGGCGACGGTGGCGAGGATCGCGAGGCCGAGCGCGCCCCCGACCTGCTGGGCGGTGTTGATCAGCCCCGAGGCGAGACCGGCCTCGTGCGGCTTGGTTCCCGTCACCGCCGCGATCGTCACCGACACGAACGCCAGGCCGAGTCCGATCGCGGCGAGCAGCGAGGGGCCGAGGACGTCCGCGACGAAGGAGCCTCCCACCGCGGGGACGCGCGAGAACCACAGCAGCGCACCCGCGATGAACAGCAGTCCCGCGATCAGCGTCGGCTTGAACCCGACCCGCGTGGTGAGTTGCGAGGCGGCGCCCGCGGCGAGGACGATCCCGCCCGCGAGCGGGAGGTAGGAGACGCCGGTCTTGATCGGCGAGAAGCCGAGCACGTCTTGCAGGTAGAGGGAGATGAAGAAGAACATCGAGAACAGCGACATGCCGATCAGCAGGCCGACGATGTTTGCTCCCCTGAGCGTCCGCAGGCGGAAGATCGAGAATGGCATCAGCGGGTGGCGCTGACGGCTCTCGATGACGACGAACGCGACGAGCAGCGCGGCGGACCCCGCGAGGCGCAGCAGCGTCCCGGTCGAGCCCCAGCCGACGTTCACGGCGTCGACGACCGTGTACACGAGCAGCGCAAGACCGGCCGTGACCGTCACCGCCCCGGGGACGTCGAAGCCTTCGGTGCCGTTCTCGGCACGGCTCTCCAGCAGCAGGCGCGGGGCGAGCGCGGCGGCGATCAGGCCGATCGGGACGTTGACGAACAGCACCCAGCGCCAGCTCAACCCGCTTGTCAGGATGCCACCGAGCAGCACGCCCGCGGCGCCGCCCATGCCCGCGACCGCGCCCCAGATGCCGAGCGCGCGGTTGCGCTCGGCGCCTTCGGCGAACGTGGTCGTGATGATCGACAGCGCCGCCGGGGAGACGATCGCCGCGCCCAAGCCCTGGATCGCGCGCGCGATGATCAGCCACGCCTCCGACTGCGCCAGGCCGCCGGCGAGCGAAGCCAACGAGAACACGACGAGGCCGAGCATGAACATGCGCCTGCGCCCGAGCAGGTCGGCGAGACGCCCGCCGAGCAGCAGGAACCCGCCGAAGGTGAGGGTGTAGGCGTTCACAACCCATGAGAGGTTGTCGCGGGAAAAGTGCAGGGCCGCGCCGATCGAGGGCAGCGCGACGTTGACGATCGACGCGTCGATCACGACCACGAACTGCGTCATCGCCAACAGCATCAAGGCGAGGTTCTTCGCACGGGGCGTGTCAAGCGACGGCCCGTGGGCTTTGGCTTGGGCGAGCGTGCTCATCAGGAAGCTGACCTCCGGTTCCGGTTGCGTCGGCGACTATAGTGAACTATGATTCCGCTTTCAAGGGGAGGGCGAGAAAATGCCGACCAAGACCTCTACGGACACCGAGCTGGAGAACGAGCGCCCGTTGCGCGCGGATGCGCGCCGCAACCGCGAACGCATCATCGAGGCGGCGCGCGAGCTGTTCGCGGGCGAGCGGCCCAACGTCCAGATGGACGAGGTCGCGCAGCGCGCCGGTGTCGGCGTCGGCACCGTCTATCGGCACTTCCCCGACAAGGAGGCGCTGATGGGCGAGCTCGTCCGCCAACGCTTCGATCTCTTCAACGAGAACCTGCGCCAAGCGCTCGCGGACGAGCACTCCGGCGCGTTCGCCGCGCTCGCCGCGGCGCTGCGCGCGAACTTGGTATCGGTCGCTGAGGACGCCGCGACACGCTTCGCGTTCATGAGCGGTGGCGAGCACGTCTTCGCCCATGCCGCCTCGGAGATGGAGGAGTTCATGCTCCTAGCCGGCGAGCTCGTCCGGCGCGCCCACCTCGCCGGCGAGCTGCGCGATGACTTCCAGGCGAGCGACATCCCGATGGTCATGTGCGGCATCTGTGCGACGATCGACGTGAGCAAGCCCGGCTGGGATTGGCAACGCTACCTCACCCTGATTCTGCACGGCATGCGCGCGTAGGCACATGGCCCGCACGACCACTTGCTTGAACCTCTACGTGCGTGCTGTCGGCGATTGGGCCGTGCAGTTGCTCCTACGTGAGGCCCAGCGGGCAACTAAAGCCCGCGACTGATCTGACCCGGGTTTCTTGGAGTTGGAGGTCTGGACTGACATCCTCAGATTCGATGTTTGAAGCCGACCGAATTCAGCAAACCGACTCCACCAAACAGGGGTAGAACATACCGTGGTGGCGCCGTGTCGCCTGGGAGCCGCCCACGGTGCTACCAGCGAGTGCTACCATCGTCTAATGGCTGCACGTCATCCTCGTCTTGGCGTTGAGCGCGACCCAGAGATGGAGCGCGCGCTCGCGCTCACTCAACCATTGCTGGACCCCGCTGAGACCCGGTCGGCTGCCGCCCAGATCAGGGCGCTGACGCTGCGCGGGGCACGGTCGGTACTGGCTACCGCCGATGAGTCCTCGCGGCTACAGGCGCGACTCGTTGAGCGCTACGGAGCGACGCCCGCCCAAGGCGATCTGTTGGACCTGGACACGCCGGCGGCGGACCCGCATGGGGCGAGCGTGACGCCGGCGAGCGACGCCTTGCAATGGGTTCGCGGCGAGTGAGCGCCGCCTACCTCGACGCATCCGCTCTGGTCAAGCTGTTCAAGGACGAGCCGGAGACCCAGGCTCTGCGCCAAGCGCTCGCGCACTGGCCGGTTCGGGTCGCAAGCGAGTTGATCCGCGTCGAGGCGATCTGCACGGCACGACGACTCGGCGACCCGGCAATGATCGAGCGCGCGAAGACGGCGCTCACCCGCCTGACCTTGCTGCCCCTGACCTCTGAGATCATCGATCTTGCCACCGGCGAGCATCGGCCAGCGCTCCGTGCGATGGACGCACTGCATCTGGCGAGCGCGCTGTCCGTCCGCGAGGAGCTCGGCGCGATGTTCGTCTATGACACGGATCTGAAC
The DNA here is from genome assembly GCA_963764915.1 of uncultured Solirubrobacterales bacterium. Taxonomy (GTDB): domain Bacteria; phylum Actinomycetota; class Thermoleophilia; order Solirubrobacterales; family Solirubrobacteraceae; genus Palsa-744. The sequence goes on from CAVXUO010000004.1 coordinate 244,261, forward strand.
ACCGCAGCGAGCCACCACGACCTGAACCCGCTCGCACCAGGCTGAGTCGCAACCGCCGCGCCGTGGCGGATGAGAGCGCCATCACACGCTGACGCTGTCGCTACATGGGACGCAGCGACCAATTCGCCGCCGCACTGGTGCTACACCGCGGGCCAGCGCATCATCCCGCACGCGATTGCCGAGCGCGTCGCCGAACGTCACGCGGCTGCCCTGCCGCGGAGCACCACTTTCGCCCCGCGGTTCGGTGGGTAGGTGACGAAGCGCCGACGCGGGCGCTCGGGCTTCTGGTCGGGAGCCTCGAGCTCGCATTGGGCGAAGACATGGCGCAGGATCACCTTCATCTCGAGCGTTGCGAAGGCCGCCCCGATGCAGCGGCGCGTGCCGCCGCCGAAGGGGAGCCAGGTGTAAGTATCGGGAGCGTCTGCCATGAAGCGCTCGGGGCGGAACGTGTCCGGCTCGGGGTACAGGTCGGGTCGGCTGTGCGTGAGGATCATCGAGCAGGTGAGAAGCGTGCCCGGCGGGATGGTGTAATCGCCGATGGGGAACGGCGCGTTGACCTGCCGCGCCACCAGCGGCACCACGGGGCGCAGTCGCAGCCCCTCCTTGATGAGGCACTCCAGGTACCTGTCGTCGTCCTCGGCGACTGCCGTGCGTAGGCGCGCGTGGACCTCTGGGGTGCGCAGCACGCGCTCGAAGATCCACGCCAGTCCAGTGGCCGTCGTCTCGTGGCCCGCGAGCAGCAACGTGACGAGCTGATCGCGCAGCTCCTCGTCGGTCATCGACTCGCCGTGCTCATCGCGCGCGCCGAGCAGCATCGAGAGGATGTCCTCGTGCTCGGCGAGGTTGGGGTCGGCGCGCTTGCGGGCGATCTCATCGAAGAGGATCGCGTCGACGTGCTCGCGCAGCGCCGTGAAGCGCCGCCAAGGGCTACGCGCGCCCATGTCGCGCTGCAGGAACGGCCACAGCAGTGCCGGGGAGTTCAGGAGCTTTGGCAGCAGGCGCTCGAGCTCCGCGCCGCGGGCCGCATCTTCGATGCCGAGCACCGCGCGCAGGATCACGCGCAGCGTGATCCGCTGCATCGAGGCGTGGGCGGAGAACGGCTCGCCGAGCGGCCAGTGCGCGATCTCCTCGTCGGCGATCTCGCCGATCAGGTCCGCGTAGACACCCATGCGCTCGCCGTGGAATGGCGGCAGCATCAGTTTGCGGCGGTTCAGATGGCGCTTGCCGTCGAGCAGCAGCACCGACTCGGGCCCCGCGACGGGCTGCATCACGATGTTCCCTTCGCCCGCGCGCAGCTGGTCGGGGTCGCTCGTGAATACGCGCTTGATCTCCGCGGGGTCGGCGATCACGACGAGGAAGCCGATTGGCCAGATCCGCAGCGAGAAGACGTCCCCGTAGCGGTGACGGCAGCGCGCGAGCAGGTCATGCTCGGCGAGCAGCCAGTACGCGCCCAGCAGGTGCCGCGGGACGTTGGGGCCAGGTGGGGCCTGGGAGATGTCAGCGGGAGGTGCCTGCGGTTCGCACGGTGGGACGTCGCGCCAGCGGGAAACGCGGCGTATGGAGGTGGGGGCTGGTGTGTTGGGGGATGTGGGCGGCGGTATCAGTCCAGCTGTGGGTGCTTCGGTGCTCATGTGGACTCCTTAGATCGGAGGGTCATGCCGTCCTCGATGAGGGCCGCGATCTGTCCAAAGAGATCCTCGGGAACCGCGTCGGGCTCGGTGAGCTGCTGAATCGAAAGTCCGTCGACCAGCGCGATCAGTGCCGTCGCGAGATCCTCCGCGGGTATCGCCAGCGGCACACCGATGGTCTCGTGGCGCCGGCGCACCGCAGTGACGATCTCCTCGCGCAGCCGTGCGTTGCGCTGCGCGTAGCGCGCCGCGACCTTGGGATCGCGTACGGCGAGCGCGGAGTACTCGTGGAAGAGCAGCACCACCTCGCGCGCATCCGTGAGCACGGCAGAGATCCCGCGGCTGAGCTCCCCGGTGCGCTCCTGCGAGGCCGAGGCGGCGATCAGCGTGCGCAACTGCTCGTCGAGCTCGTCGAGCAGCGCGAAGAACAGCTCCTCCTTGCTCGCGAAGCTCCAGTACAGCGCGCCCTTCGAGAACCCCGCCTCGGCAGCGATCTCGCTCATCGACGCGCCGTGGTAACCCGCGCGGGCGAAGACGCGGGCGGCTGCCGTGAGGAGCTGCTCGCGCGAAGTCGCGTCGCCGGGTTGGGGCCTGGAGGCGGCGCGGCGACGGTCAAGCTTGGGGGATGCTGCCATCGTTCCGCGTTTATACCGACCAGTCGGTATGTTGTCAAGGGCGGGAGCCGAAGCTCTTCGGCCGGCTTGTCAGCGAGGTGGGGCGGTGCTAGAGGGCCGGCGGGGCGCGCAAATCGTCGGGCGAGGTTGGCTGAGGCCCCCGCGGCTCATCGGCGTCTTGGGTCGTCCGTCCGGGCGCGAGCGGGCTAGGCCTCGGCGGCGGCGAGAGCGGCTCGTACGGCGGTGACCGCGTGCGCGCCGGCTACGTGCAGCGGCTCGACGGTGCGCATGGCGCGGCAGAAGATGAATGCGCCCTCCAGCAGGGAGAGCATCGTGAACGCCAGGTCGCGCGCGGTGTCGCGGGGGATGCCGGCGGCAGCGAAGTACTCGGTCGCGCCGGAGATCCAGGTCTCGAACACCTCGGCGGTCGCTTCGCGCAGCGGCTCGCTGGTGCTGGCGACCTCCAGGGCGACCGTGGCGATCGGGCAGGCGTCGGCGTAGTCGGTTTCTTCGAGCGTCTCGGCGGCGCCGCTGAAGAACTCGCCGACGGCTGTAAGGACATCCGGTGCCTGCATGGCGATCGTCGCGAACAGTTGGATGTAGAGCCGGCCGGAGGAGCGGATCGTCTCCGCCCCGAGCTGCTCCTTGCCTTCGGGGAAAAAGTGGTAGATCGACCCGAACGGAGCGTTTGCCGCCGTCACGATCTGTTTGACGCCGGTACCGGTGTAGCCCTGGCGACGGAACAGCTCGGCGCTCGACTCGATGATGCGGTCCCTGGTGGTGCTGGGCATGCTCGTGATGATAGGCTGCCTGCTCGCTAGAGCGATCTATCTAATGAGTGTCGGAGGTGTCTATGCCTGAGGTGGAGTTGTCGGCGGGAACGATCGAGTACGAGGACACCGGCGGAACTGGTCCTGTGATCGTGTTCGTGCATGGGCCGATGATGGACGGCTCGCTGTGGCGGTACGTTGTGGCGGATCTGCGTCGCGATTATCGCTGCGTGCTGCCGACGCTGCCGCTCGGCGGTCATCGCCACCCGATGCGCGCCGATGCGGACCTGTCGATGAGCGGGGTCGCAGAGATCCTCGGCGAGCTCATCGAGCGTTTGGACCTGCGCGAGATCACGCTCGTGGCCAGCGACTGGGGCGGGCCGCAGCTGTTGATCGGTGGCGCCCGCGATGAGCGGATCGCGCGACTGGTGCTGTGCTCGTGCGAGGCGTTTGACAATGTGCCGCCGAAAGGTGCGGCGCGGCTGCTGCCCTACATCGCCAGGGTGCCGGGCGGTATCTTCATGACCGCGATGCCGTTCCGTTTCGATCGCCTGCGCAGGCTGCCGATCACCTATGGCCATCTGAGCAAACGGCCCGTCCCGCGCGAGGTGATGGACCGCTGGTTCGGACCGGTCACCTCACAGCGCAACGTCCGCCGCGATCTGCGCAAGTATGTACTCAGCGCCGCGCAGGGCCGGCGCGAGCTGCTCGTCGCCGCCGAGGTGCTTCGCTCCTTCGAGCGTCCCGCGCTCGTCGTGTGGGCCGAGGAGGATCGTCTGATGCCGATCGAGCACGGCCCCCGCCTCGCCGAACTGCTGCCCCAAGGGCGTCTCGTGAAGATCGCCGACTCCCGCACCCTGATCTCCGAGGACCAACCCGCACAGCTAACCGCGCACATGCGGGAGTTCCTCACTACTGACACACATTCACGACCTGACCCGGTGCGGGGCATTTGACGACTCTTCCCCGTCGTGGGTGTCGCGTAAAGGTTCGCGGCGGGTGGGGTCGGGCCGTTCGTGTCGGTGGTCGCTGGGTTTGGCTGCCGTGTCCTCGTGGACGTTGGGTGGGCGTGTGCAGCCAACAGGCGAGCCGTCAGGCCGCTGCAGCGGCTATTTGGTGCTTGTGGAGCTTGAGGAGGTTGTGGGTGGCGGTAATCAGCCGCCATTCCGAGAGCGCGGCCGATCTTCCTCGTCGCTGGAACTGGTTGATGCGGCGGTTGTGCTTGGTCTGTGCGAATACGGGCTCGACCATCGCCTTTCGTCGCCGGTAGAGCCAGCCGCCGTAGTCGCTCGCCAGTGCCTGGCGCATCGCCGTGTATCTCCCGCCTTGCCATCCCGGCCGCGGGGTCTGGCGCTTGCCAGCGTCCGGGGGAATCAATACCTGGATATGCTCGTTGGCCACAACATCGTCCATCTGCTGCTCATTCCAGTAACCGCTATCGGCGACCGCGACCGCAGGAATATCAGTGACACCGATCGCCCGGAGTTCCCTCTTGGTCGCCTTGACCATTGGCGCGAGGTGACCGAAGTCCGGTGAGCTCGCGCTCACCTCGGCCGCGAGCACGATCTGCTCCTCGGTAACGACGGCCTGGACGTTATAGCCCTGGGTGTAGCTGCGCGGAGTCTTCACGTTGCGCGAGTCCAGGTCGGTCGTGTTGATCTTCCCCGCCGGGATGTTGGGTGGCTCATATGGAGTCGGCGGGCGACTGAGTCGTCGGCCTTGCGTGTCTCGTCCATGCGCGCGGTAATGCTCATACGCCTCGTTCGCCGCACGCTCGACTTCGAGGTCTTGCACCATCCGCCGCTCCGCCTCCAACAGCCGCTGCGCACGCGAGCGTACGATCGGTCTCGCTTCCCGGCGACGGTGCTCATCGAGCTGATGGCGGGCCTCACGCAGCCATCCCTCACGACCCTGAGTGCGAGCCACGATGACATCCGGATCAAGCTCGATCTTCACCGCGGCCTCACCAGCAGCCTCGCCTTGCGCGCACCCACTCTCGCGCTCCTGCTCGAGCTTTCGCTTCGCCTCTGCCAGCGCGGCGCGACGCCCCTCGCGGGTGCGCAGGTGCTCGGGCAGCTCATCGCCACGATCCTCCCCGTAGAGCTTGTCCTCGGCCGCGTCGATCTCGCCAGCCTCCTTCAGAATCTCCCGCGCGAGCTGCTCATAGTCAACGTTGGAGTGATGCGAAGCATTCGCGTGCACCTTCGTGCCGTCGATCGCGACCACCCCGACCTTCACCAACCCCGCCTCCCAGCACAGCCCCAGCACCGAGCCGAACAGCTCCGCCAGCGCATTCTCATGGCGGACACGGAACCTCGCGATGGTCGCGTGATCAGGCTTCTGCTGCGCGGCGATCACCCGGTAGGCGACATCCTCCACACACTTGCGCTCGATCCCGCGCGATGAGCGCTCACCCATCGCGTAGGAGTACAACAGCAGCGAGACCATCATCGAGGGCTCAAACGCCGCCCGACCCCAACCATCCACCCGGTAGGAGCCGTAGAACACCGAAAGATCCATCTCCTCCACCGACGCCAACACGAACCACGCCAAATGACCCTCCGGCAGCCAATCCCGCGGGTCCGGCGGCATCAAAAACACCTGCTCACGATCACACTCAAGAAAGTTCTGGGGCATACCCAGAATGGTCCTCAACCCCCCGGACGAACCCGGTTTGTGCGACACCCACCGTGGACTTGGAGAGTGTCCGGTCTTCTGTGTAGGCATTGAGTCGAAGGGAGACTCATGTCTACAGCGATGCAGGTGCAGAGGCAGGACGGGGTTGCCGCGGGTGTTTCGCGGAGCGAGTCTGGAGGGCGAGCGCAGCGAAATGCCCGCGGGCGCGATGCTGGTATCCGTCCCGGTGTGGCGAGCGCGAAGTGCTCGGCATGTGGTTCCAGGCTAACGAGGGCGCCAAGTTCTGGATGCAGGGCCTGACCGATCTCAAGCAGCGCGGCGTGCGGGACATCCTGATCTGCTGCGTGGACGGGCTGAAGGGGTTCCCCGAGCACGCAGCAAATAATGCCGCGGGATGGCGCGCAACCTCCAGAAGGCATAGCCCGCACTCTGGACGTTCGCCGCCCACGAGGACGTGCAGCCAACCAACAATCACGCCGAGCGCGCGCTACGCAGCGCCGTCATCTACCGCAAGCTCTCCCTCGGAAGCCAACCACAGCCGGCGAGCGACGCACCGCACGACTCCTCTCCGTACACACCACCTGCCGCCTACAAGCGCGCTCGATGTTCGTCTACCTCACCGATGCCCTCCAGGCGCACGCCCGAGGCGACCCAACACCACTACTCACGTAAGCAACCAAACCAACTGAACGCCTACTCAAAACACGGTATTTGCGGGCATTTTCTTCGATGCGGATGAGAGGACTCGAACCTCCACGGACTTACATCCACACGGACCTGAACCGTGCGCGTCTACCAATTCCGCCACATCCGCAGGATGGTGGAGCGACGATATCGCACGGGCCGCTCGGCGGGCCGGCATCCCCATCCCACGGCTGCACGACGACCCGCTTTGCTAGCCTCGAAGCTCCTCTTGTGCTGGCCGCCATCGTCTAGGGGACTAGGACGCCGCCCTCTCACGGCGGTAACACGGGTTCGAATCCCGTTGGCGGTACTCACGAAGCCCTGTAAATGACAGGGCTTTCGCCTTCAGAGGCGCTGCGCGCAGGATTTGTGCCGCGCCTTCACCTGCGTTGCCGAACCGCGTGAGGGGCCGCTTCGGATGCGGCGTCGGGCCGGATCGACCGCTACGTACCCGCGAGAGCCTTCAGCGGCGTCATGCGCGTAACCCGCCACGCGGGGTAGATGCCCCCGAGGACGCCGATCGCGACGCCGACCAGCAGTGCGCGCCCGAGCCCCCACGCGGTGACCGATGGCGACACGTAGGCGCTCACCCCGAGGGCGTGCACCAGAAGGCCGCCGCCGATCACCCCGAACAGCAGGCCGAGCGCGGCGCCGAGTGTGCTGAGTGCGATCCCTTCGCCGAAGATCAGCGACGCGACGCGCAGCGGCGACCAGCCGACGGTGCTCAACAGCGCGAGCTCGCCCTGGCGCTCCATGATCGACATGGCCATCGTATTGGCGACGCTGATTGCTCCCACGATCAGCGCGATCACGACGATCACGAGGATCGCGTTGGAGATGAGCGTGCCGTTGGCGCCGGCCCGCAGAGCCTGCTGGGGGTCGGTGATCGCCTGGGTGCCCGGCAGCGCGCGTTCGATCGCCTTGCCGGCGGCCGATGCCCGCACGCCCGGCGCCAGTTGCACGACCACGTCGGTCTCCTCGCCGGAGCGGCCGGTGAGCTGGCGGGCTTGGGCGATCGCCAGCACCGCGCCGGAGTCCTCGAACAGCACGCCCGCGTGATACACCCCCGCGACCCGGTAGGCGCGTCCCTTGAGGACGAGCATCCCGCCGGGGGCGAGGTGGAGCTGTTCGGCGAGGCGGTCCCCGATCAAGATTTCGCGGGCACCGGGTCGTGGGCGACTGCCGGCGACGATCACCAGGTTGTGCGAGAAGAAGCCGCTCGGATCGGCGCCGAACACGACTGCACCGGGGGCGGCGTTGACCGTTTCGACCATCAACAGCAGCGGCGTCGCGCGCGCGACGCCGGGCTGTGCGGCGATCTGCCTCACGGTCGCCGCGGGCAGCACCGAGGCGGTCGGATCGGAGACGTTCGCCTGGAAGATCCCGAGCTCCGACCCGCCGAGATGGATGAATTCGTCCGCCGTATCCCGCAGACCTTGGGTGAAGGACAGCAGCGCGACGATGGTGGCCACGCCGACGGCGATGCCCCCGGCGGTGAAAACGGTGCGTGCGCGGCTACGCAGCAGGTTGGTCGTGACGATCGCGAACATCGAGCCCTGCCTAAGGCGCGGAGAGCGCGGTGGTCTCCGACGGAGTTTGGACCTGTCCGTCGACGAGCGTAATCGTGCGGTCCGCGCGCGCTCCCACCGCTCGGTCGTAGCTGACGACGACCATCGTCATGCCGAGCTCCTCGCGCAGCCCGAAGAGCAGGTCCAGCACGCGCTCGGAGGTGTTCGAGTCGAGTGCTCCGGTGGGCTCGTCGGCGAGCAGCAGCCGCGGTTCGTTGGCGAGCGCGCGCGCCACGGCGACCCGCTGGCGCTCGCCGCCGGAGAGCTCGCTGGGGAGGTGATCGGCGCGGTCAGCCAGCCCCACCTCCTCCAACAGTGCGAGCGCGCGACGGCGTCGCTCGGCGTGGCGCATGCCCGCGCCGATCAGCGGAACTTCCACGTTCGCGCATGCCGAGAGCGTTCCCAGCAGCAGGTGGCGCTGGAAGATGAAGCCGACGAGCTCGCGGCGTGCATGGGCTGGATGTGCCTCCTTCCAGATCGCTCGCCCGTCGATCAGTACCCGTCCCTCGTCGGGCTGCTCCAAGCCGCCGATCAGACTCAGGAGCGTGCTCTTGCCCGACCCCGAGCGGCCGGTGATGGCGACGGCCTCGCCCGGGTCGACGCGCAGCGACACCTCGCGCAGGGCGCCGATCCGCCCGAAGCTCTTGCTGGTGCGATCGACGGCCACCCCCGCTCCCGCCGGTCCGTTCATGCAATGACCCGCACGGCATAATCCAGGTCGATGGTCTTCCCTTCTGAGGCGATCACGGCGCGGAACGTAAGCGGGTAGCCGACCGCCGAGGAGGGCCATTTGAAGACATCTGAAAAACGCCCCGCAAAGGCGTAGTGGGAGCGATGCGCGACGACCTGGCCACCGAACAGGTACTCGTAGCGCACGCTGGCCCGTGCCGGGCGCCCGCCACTCGAGACCGTGAACCGGATTGGCCAGGGAACTTCGACCCGGGGATGGTGGGTGCCGGCGTGCAGAGTGACCGTCACCCCACCGGAGGAGCCTGTGACAATGCCGGCGGCGCTGGTGCTCGACGACACGGACGGTCGCTGAACCGTGACGCCGCTGGCGGCCTGTCGGTCGGGCGTGCCGGCGGTCGGCTGGGTGGACTTGACGGTGGAGGTCTGGGTGGATTTACCATCGGAGGACTGCCCACAGCCGGCCAGCAGCAAAACCGCCGTCAATCCGCCCACAACACATGATGGGTGGACTCGCCCGCACGGGCTCATCGAGCGAGCTCCCGGGTGCTCGCCAGAGAACCCACCATGCCGCGGTGCATCATTTCGCCGACCTCGTCGCTCGACGCGCGATTGAGCCATCGTGCTTCCTCCTTCAAGGGTGAGTGTAAGCACGATCGTGTCCGTCTCCCGCACCCGAGCGTTCGCACCGGCTACGGCTGGCGGTGCGGGATTGCGCGGACGCCGGCGCGGGCGGCGGCCAAGGTTGTCATGGGGGCCCCCAGGTGTGGCCGGTGGGCAATGGGTCACCGCAAACAGCCCCACGCGATCGGGCTCGGGTCGAGGGCGGCGGCGATCCTACGGGCGCCGGCGTGGAGGCGATCCCATCACCCGCCGCCCTCGCCCACCGAGTGGGTCTTGGCGAATGCGGTGCGCGGAGCCTCCACGCTCGCGCGGTAGGGCTTGAGGCTGCGGTAGGTGTCCTGCGCCTGGATCGTCTTGCGCTCGACGAACCCGGCGCGCTCCAGGAGCTCGAGCGCTTTGTCGCCGTTGACTCGCTTGACCCCGGCCCGCACACGGAGCGTCCGCGCATCGGCCCCCGGGTGGGCCTCGACCGTACGCGACACCAGTTCGAGGAGTTCTCGGGCGCGGGGGTCGGCGGCCATCACGGTAGTCCAGCAGATCCGCCGCCAAAAAGAACCCACCGTGTGCCGCCCGACGTAGGCACAGCTAGACATCGCCGTGGATGGCGCGGCCCTGCGCCGCATCCGGGGGTGGCCGGTCGGCGCAAAGCGGCGTGGTGGAGGCGGGCTGCGTGTGGACGAACATCGCCGATCATCCGGGCTGGTGGCACCCGCAGAGCGTCCGTCGGGCGCTCCCGTTACGATCGTTCCATCACTGTCAATGACACTTGCTCGGCGACGTGCTTTCTGCATGGCCCCATTCTTCAGTCAATCCCGTACCAAGAATCTGATTTATCGGAACCTTGCCCATCGCACGAAAGCTGGTGGCGGCGAGTGGGAGACGCGACTCGACTTCTTGGCGTCAACCCATGAACCTTTGTGTGGAGCACCAGGGGGCAATGGTGCCCTCGCGGCCGCGCCGCGGATCCTCGTCGGGTGCTGTGACGCGAATGCGCCACAGCACCCACCGTATCGTCCACAGCGAACAAGACTGACCGATTAGGTGGAATAAAATGGCTTCGAAAGATAAGACGCGCTCGGGTGGCCCGCGGCTGCGCTCCGGTCCCAGTGGCCTACCGCGTGGACAGGTTTCGGAGATTCAGCGCAGCCGCATGCTCACGGCGGCGGCGGAGGCGGTCGAGGAGGTCGGCTATGCGCGCCTGACCGTCGCGCAGGTGATCGCCCGGGCGCGTGTGTCCCGCAAGACGTTCTATGACCTCTTCGAAGATCGGGAGGACTGCTTTCTCGCCGTGTTCGACCAAACCGTCGAGCAAATCAGTGCGCTCGTCACCGAGGCGTATACCCGGGAGCAGAACTGGCGTGACGGCCTGCGCGCCGGTGTGCTGGCGATGCTGCGGTTCATGGACGACGAGCCCGGCCTTGCGCGGATCTGTGTGGTGGAGGCGTTGGGGGCGGGCCCCCGAGTGCTGAAGCGGCGCACCGAAGTGATCGCCCAGCTCAGAGCGGTCATCGACCAAGGGCGCACGAGCGCCGGCGCTCGCGTGGCGCGGGCCACCGAGGAATCCCCCGACGTCACCGCCGAAGGTGTCATCGGAGCCGTGTTTGCCGTCCTGCACTCGCGGCTGCTGGCGCATAGCAGAGAGCCGTTCACGGCGCTGTTGGGCCCGCTGATGAGCATGATCGTGCTGCCTTACCTAGGCGCGCGCGCGGCCAGCAGCGAGCTGACCCGCGAGCCGCCCCCGCTGCCCAAGCGCAGCAGGCCGCCGCGACGCGTGGTCAGGGATCCGTTGGAGGGCCTCGACATGCGCCTCACCTACCGCACGGTGCGCGTGCTCACCTTCATTGGCGAGCACTCCGGCGCCAGCAACCGCGAGATCGCCGAAGGCGCCGGGATCACCGACCAGGGGCAGATCTCAAAGCTGCTGACCCGCCTGGAGCGACTGCAGCTGGTGCACAACATCGGGGAAGGTCAGATCATGGGCTCCTCGAACGAGTGGTACCTCACCGACCGCGGCGGTCAGGTGGAGCGGGCCACGCGCCCACGGTAGCGCCCTCGCGGGGGAGCACACGCCGCCCGACTCGCGAGGCGAGAGGGGGGTCGCGCGCGTGCGGCGGGTACGCGGCCTCGACCGGCCTCAAGGCTCGTTGCCCCTCAGCCTCGGCAGGGCCGCGGGGCTCATCGCAAACCATGAGCCAGTCCCGGCGCGCTCACGTGGTCGGAGCAGAGGGAGGAGATGCTCACGCGGCTGCTGCTCTGGAGAGTGCTCGGCCTCGCCGCCCTGATCGTGGGGGTCGCGGCGCTCGAGTGGTTGCTGCACGGCGGTATCGGAGCGACGCTGCGTGGCGCGGCGACAGCGCGCGCGGCGCTCCCGTCACGACGACTCGCCTCGCGCACCCTGGGGGGCGGCGTCCAAGTGGCGCGGCTGGCAGAGCTACTCGTAGCGCTCGTGTTCGGCGGTGCGGTGCTGTGCCTCGGCGCCCGCCGGCGAGCGCGCAACGGACGGCGATATGTACGTTTGCGCGTGGAGCCCTACCGCACCGACCGCACCAGTGTGGAGGGCGTGGTGGCGATGTACGAGTCACTGCATAAGCGCCTGCAGCGCCGCTGGTGGCGGCGCCTGCTGCACGGCCAGCCCTCGGTCGCGCTCGAGGTGCACCACATCCGCGCCGAGGAGGGGGCTGCCAGAGTGCTGCTGGCGGTTGCGTGTCCGGTGGGGGTGGAGAGGGGTGTGGAGACGGCGCTTCGCAGCGCCTACCCCAACTGCCGTGTGGCGCCTTCCGACGCGGCGCAGCCTCTCCGCCAGCCACACACGCTGCTGCGCTTGAAGAAGCACGCGGGGTTCATCAAGCGCGTGAAGCAGCTCGACCGCTACGAGCTCGTGCGCGAGCCTCCGATGGACAGGTTGATGACCGTGATGGGGGCGTGTGGGGAGGAGACACTGGTGCAGCTGGCGCTGACGCCGGCGCCCGCGGGGCTCGAACGGTGGGCCAAGTGGCGCTACAAGCGCCACGAGGACCGCCTCTCGCGCGAGCGGCGCGAGCACCTGTTCGTGCGCGATCGCTCCCTCGTCGAGGAGGCCGAGCTGCGTGGCGGCCTGGAAGTGCAGCACCGACCGCTGTACTTCGCCGACCTGCGCGTCCTGGCGCCGACACGGCGTGCGTGCGAGCAGATCGCCTCGGAGCTGCGCGCCGAGGGCGCCGAGAACCGCCTCGTGGAACGCGGCACCACGGTGCGTCATGGCCTACTCGGGCTGTACGGCCGGCGGGTGCAGCGCGGCGAGGGAAACCCCTGCCCGGGGCTGCACAAGGGGGTGATGGCGTCGACCGAGCTGGCGGCGCTGTGGCATGCGCCCTCGATCGACTACGCCACCGTGCCCTTCGCCCGCAGTGCGCTGCCGCTGGCGCCGGCGCCGCCGGCGATCATGCGCCCCCGCGAGGGGGACGGGGTGTTGCGCGACGCGCACGGGCCGGTGGCGATCGATCCGCGCATGCGTCGCCAGAACACCGCGGTGCCCGGTGCAGTGGAGCAGGGCAAGTCGAGCTACCTGGCGGCGACCGTGGCGGAGGACCTGCGCAGGGAGCGCTGTGCGGTGATCGTGCTGGACCCCAAGGGCGACGCCGCGGAGGCCGCCCTGAGCGCGGTGCCGGAACAGCGCACGTGCACGCTGCTGGATTTCGCCCACCCCACCTGCGGCTTCAACCCGCTTGCCGTGGACGCGCCCGCGGACACGATCGCCGACTACGTGGTGGGGGCGCTCAAAAACCTCTTCACAGATGCCGACATTCGCGCATCCTCGGACCGGTACCTGCGCAACGCGATCATCGCGGTGCTGGCCCACGACCGGCGCGCGAGCCTGTGGGACGCCGCGCGCCTGCTCACGGTGGGCGAGGAGGGCTACGCATACCGCTCCCGGGTCGGCGCCCACGTGCGCACGTTGCCCGCGTACAAGGAGATCGCCGAGTTTTTCACCGCCGAGTTGGCCGCGCAGCTGGCGGACTCCCGCAGCACGACCACCGCGAAGCTGGACGCGCCGGTGAACAAGCTGGCGCGGCTGCTCAACTCGCCGTCGATCAAGCGGGTGCTGCTCAACGACTCCCTCACGGTGGACCTCGACCGCGTGATCGCGGACGGGGAGGTGCTGGTCGTCAAGGGCGCGCTCGGGGCGATGGGCGCCGGCAACACCTCCGTGCTCATGCAGCTGTTGATGGGGATGCTCGACGCCGCGCTGGCCCGCCAGCAAGACACCGTCCCCGCCGAGCAGCGCGTGACGGTCGCGCTCAAGGTGGACGAGGCCCCGCTCGCGCTCAACCGCGGTTTCGCCGAGACGTTGGCGCTGAAGCGCTCCGCGGGACTGGAGACGGTGGCGTGCTGGCAGGCCGACTCTCAGTGGACCGACCGCGAGGTGCGCGCGCAACTCGACGCGCTGTTTGCGCATCGCGTGTACTTCGCCACCGCCTCCGTGGCGGACGCGCGCGACGCCGCGAGCCTGATGATGGCGGAGTACTCGGACACCGTGCGCCCCGACATCACTGGCCTCTCGGCCCTCGGTCGGCCCGACGCGCGCCTGCACCTGCCCAAGCATCACGCGATCGTCAGCTGGGTCGCGCCGGAGGGTCGCCAGGCCCCATTCATCGCAAGCACGATTCCGCTGCGCATCGACCGGGAGCGCCTCGCGTGGCACGCCGCCCGCCAGGCCGAGCGCGGAGGGCGTCACCTTGCCGACCTCAGCCAGCCGCACTGGGACCGAAGCCGGGAGACACTCGCAAGCTCGCATCCCCGTTACGGCCAACGGGTGACAGATCCAGGGCGCGGGGAGGACGGGAGCGAATCAGGCGGGATCCTCCGCGCGGGTGGGCGCGGGGACCAGGCGCCGGGGCGCGGTGCATCCATGCCCCCCGACGGCGGTGGGCGTGAGGCCGGGGAGCGCAACCGTGGCAATCAGGTCGCGGAGGGCGGTGCGGAGATCTCGGCGCCGCCACGCGACATGGCTGCGGGCCGTGCGTCTCATGTGGGGACGGGCAGCGGGGGCCAGCGCGGAGAGGAAGCGGTGATTGGCCAGAAACCACAGGACGTCGGCATGGCGAGAGGAGGCAACGGGGATGCGGAGGTGCCGCTGCTGCCCGACACCGCCGCGGAAAGCTACGCCGAGTTGGTGGACCTCGACGCGGCTCACCGCGTGCGTTGGGCCCGGTCGATCGGGTCGCCTCGCCCGCTCGATCCCGACCCGCTCGACCTGGAGATCCTCGCGCTCATCGCTGCGATGAGTCATGTGCTCACCAGCCAGATCCACCGTCGCTTCAACCCCCGGCGCGCCGTCAGTACCACGCAGCGGCGCCTCAAGCGCCTCTCCGACGCCGGCCTGGTGGAACGTTTTCAGTTTCATCGTCGCGACGGTGGAGGGGCGCCCATGTGTTACGTGATCGCCCCTCTCGGAAGCGAGCTGCTCGGTGCGCACGGGCGCCTGGATGTCCTAGCCCAGCGCGCGGTCGACGAGGCGCGCGGGCTCTCCTCCAAATCCAAATCCTCATCCTCTCCGTCCTCATCCCCGCCACGCTCGCTGGGCGCATCGGCGCCGTCCTCGTTGCCCGTTGCCGGTGATCGGCGGTTGCGCCAAGCTCGCCACGAGGTGCACGTCACCGGGTGGGTGCTCGCACTGGAGCGCACCCTTGACGCCGGTGCGTTGCGGCTGCGGGGATCGGGGGAGTCGGTGCTGACGCCGCCACTGCGCTCCACGCCCGCCGGACGCATGGCGATCGGCCCCGGCGAGTTGCGCCTGCCGGGGGGGCGCGCCCCGCACGACTTCCTGCGCACCGACGTCACCGGCGTCCGCACCGAGATCGAATGCTTTGAGACGGTGCGCCCTGACGCGAGCATCGAGTTGCCGGATGCCGGCGGGTGCCTGTTGATCGAGCGCGACGATCGCCTTCCGACTCGCTCCCACCCGCCCGTGGCCGCCAAGCTCGAGCGCTACGACCATCTGCTTGCGGGCTGGTCGCTGTCCATCCCCCGCTTTGCCGGCCACGGCGCCGGGCGGACGGAGTCCGACCCGCGGGTCGTGTTCCTCTGCCGCGACCGCCCCCGCGCGCGCGAGTGCGCCCGGCTGGCCGACCACCTGCTGTGCGCCTGCCGCGCCTACGCCGGCGAGCACCCCCACGAGTGGGAGTACCACGGTCGTGCCGGCATCGTGTTCGCCTCCGAGCGCGACGCCCACGAGGGGCTGCTGCTCGTCTATGGCGTCCCCGCTTTGCCACCTGCGGTGCGCAGTGCGGTGGCGCACGATGATGCTCGTGCGCGCGATGCGGCGGCCGTGCCGCGGGAGTTGCTGGCGGGATGAGACGCTCGCAATCGCCCGCCTGGATGTGCGTTTACCCCCGCCTGAGGTGCAGTCACGGCATCCCGCGCGAGCTCATTGGCGCAGCCGGCCGACCGTTCCGCGTGGGCCCGACTGCACGCCACGGGCGCCAGGGGCGGCGCTGTTGAGCCAGGTTGCGCCCGGTCGGCGCAGGCGACTGCACTGCCAGACAGGCAGCGCACCGCTGCAGGGCGTAGCTCGTCCCCGACGGGGCTAGGATCGCTGCCCTCCGTTTCCCCTTCTCCCAGGCCGCACCGCACTTCCAACAGCACCACCCACGCCTACGGTCTTTGCCCTGATCGTGATCGCGCACGCTCGGCGCATGGCACCCTCGGCGTCGCTGCTCTGAAGTCTCTTCCGGCACGCGCATCCATGCGTTTCGGTTTGGCCCCTTGTGCGCAGCCACGATGGACCCGATCGCGCCAACTTCGCACTTGCACGGTGCACACAAGCCGCCACCCGAGATCCCCTATAGGGGATCTCGACCGCTCGCCGCTGTCTCAGCACCGCGCGCCCGCCGCTTGACGGCCGTCCGCCGGAGCCCTACAAGCCGCTCCCCACTCAACCACCGCCCGACGGCCCCGTGGGCCAGGAGACGCGTCATGCCCCTCACCACGCTCCCCGCAACGTCACTGCGCACCTCACGATCCCACTTCACCGCGCGCGCTCGCCCGCTCACTCGAGCCGCCCGTCTCACAACTCCCGGAGTGCTCGCCGGCTACACCGACCGTGCCGGTCGCCGGCGCGAGGTCCTTGCCCTGCCCGGCCACGGGGCCAGCGTGCTGGTGCTCGACCGCGACGCTGCCACTTGGGGCGATCGACGACTGGTGGCGCATCTTGCCGCCGACGAGCCGCTGGAGAACGCGCAGTTCGTGTGCCGCGACTACATGCGCGATCCCCGCCCTGACCGCTGCCGTGCGCTCGCCCCCGAGGATCTCCTCACGGCCCCGTTCCCGGCGGGGGGCGAGCAAGCGGGATTGCCGCGAGCGCGATCTCCGACCGGCGCCGGGCACGGTCGAGTTGAGCGACGGCCACGGTGCTCGCCACCGACTGGTGCCGGTCGCTGCCGGCCTGGGGATCCCGGAGTTGCGCTGGTGTTGCTTGCGGGCCGAGGGTGTCGGCGAGCCTCAGCCCGAGAGCGTGCGCGACGCGATCGCGTGCATGGACGGCTACGAGCCCGTGCGCGAGCTCACCGTCAGGGCGCTCGAGCGACACCGCGATGACACCACGGTGTCGGTGGCGGTGCTGCGCTCCGAGTTGCGGCGCATCGATGCCAGCCGCATCGTCCTCAACCGGGGTCTGCGCCGAGCCGTGCTGCACTCGATGCGCACCCAGGGTCTCAGCCTCAGCGAGATCGCCTTTCGCTGCGGGCGGATCAAGCGAGACGGCAAAGGCAATTGCAGCGGCGAGACCAGTTGGCTCTCTCGCCGAGTTGGCATCGCGCCCGAGAGCGGTGGCGACGGTCAGCCCACGCCGTGGATCCACAGCGAGGTGCTCGCACTGATCGCGCGTGAGGGCCTCGGCATCTCTCCTCGCGAGGTCGAGCTGTGAACGCCGATCGCGCTTGCGCGGATGGTGCGCATCCTCTGCTTGTGGCGGAGCACGACGAGCGAATCGCTTGCCCGCTGGTCGATCAGCTCGTGGCCGACGGTTACCGGGCGCGGCTGGCGCGGACGACCGAGCACGCGCGGGTCCTGGCGCGGGCCGATCCTCCACAGCTCGCGCTGCTCGGCGAACTGGAGACGCCGCGAGCCGCACTCGAGCTGCTGGCGGAGATCCGCGGCGGCGTCACGCTCGCGCGGCGCGGCGCGGAGGGCACCTGGCCCGGCCGACTGCCCGTGATCGTGATGAGTCCCCAGGTCGGCGAGCCCGACCTGCTGCGTGCCTTCGAAGCCGGCGCCGACGACTTCCTCGCTCGGCCGCCCGGCTACCTGGAGCTGCGTGCGCGCCTGCGCACGCTGCTCGCGCGCGCCGGCTCCCACCCCGCACGACTCGTCGAGGTGGGAGCCCTCACGATCGACCTCCACGCTCATGCGGCGACTCTGCATGGCCGCCCGCTGCGGCTGCGCCGCTTGGAGTACGAGCTGCTCGCGCACCTAGCCCGCGAGCCTCAGCGTGTGTTCGCCAAGGGACAGCTGTTGTGCGCCGTGTGGGGCTACCCGACGCCGGTGTGCACCCGCACGCTCGACTCCCATGCCAGTCGCCTGCGTCGGAAGCTTCGCGCGGAGAGCGACGAGCGGTGGGTGATCAACGTGCGCGGCGTCGGCTACCGCCTGATCTGAGCCCGCGCTTCTGAACCCGCTTCTGGCCGGCCCGCGGGGTCCGACGCGGATGCGGGACGGGCCCATGCACCATCGCCGCGGGTCCTCGAACCCGAGCGCATCCCATGTAGCACCACTGACGGCGAGCCGACGGCTCGCCGTCGCTCGTCAACCCACGCTCGGCTCTGGCTGAGCACCTACCTCAGTGAAAGGAGGGGGACTGCTCATGTCTCCACCGAACGAAACGAACCTCAATCGGGAACTCGATCCGCTGGCCTCGCTGGAACACGTTTGCCAATGGGTGGTCGGCACCACCTTGCATGTCGTCATCGGCCTGCTTCTCGGTTTGCTCCTGGCGCGCCTGATGCGCCGTTGGCATTTGCACTGGAGCTGGGCGGCGTGGGCGTTTGCGCTCGTCGTGCTCGCTCGCTCTGCCCTGGCGAGCGATGCAATGTCGCTGGGCGTGGCCGCGCTCGGCGCGGCCGTTCGCGGCCGGCACTGGCACAGCGAAGACCTGCAGGCCGGAGCCGATCTCGCGGAGATCGCCGCGGAGCGCAACACCCCGCTCGACGGGCTACACGCCGGTGTCCAGGGTGTGCGCCTGTGGCTCGCCGGCAGTGGCGTCGCCGATCGGTCGTGTGTGAGCTCGCGGCTTGCCGGCGCCCACGAGGGCGGCCGGCTGAGCGAACGCATGTTGCACCGAGAGCGAGGCGAGCGCCTGTGGCGCGGTAACCGGCTGAGCGTCGGCGTGGATCGCCGTGGACGCTCCGTGGCGATCGAGCTCGACGGCGAAGGTGCCGGCACGCATACCCTGGTGGTGGGGGCTACCGGCGCCGGCAAGACGTTTACGCAGGCGTGGATCGTCACGGCGGCGATCACGTACGGAATGTCGGCGATCGTGGTGGACCCGAAGGGCGACAGGGGGCTGCGCGAGCGGCTGCGGCGTGCGGCGCGCGCAACGGGCAAGGCGTTTTACATGTGGACGCCAGAGGGGCCGGCGGTGTACAACCCGTTCGCCCGCGGCGGTGAGACGGAGATCGCCGACAAGGCGCTCGCCGGAGAGCGCTTCACCGAGCCCCACTACCAACGCCAGGCGCAGCGTTACCTCGGACACGCCGTCCGCGCGCTGCGTGCCGCTGGGCGGGAGGTGAGCCTCGCCGGTCTCGTCGAGGCGCTCGATCCGGGGGGGCTGGAGCTGCTCGCGCGGGAGCTTCCACAGGAGCGCGCGCGGGCGGCGCACGCCTACCTGGACTCGCTCACCTCCCGTCAGCGCGGCGAGCTGGGTGGCGTGCGCGATCGCCTCGCGATCATGGCCGAGTCCGACGTGAGTCCATGGCTCGACCCCGACACGCCGGGCGCGGCTATCGAGTTGCTGGACGCGGTGCGTGGTGGAGCAGTGGTGTATTTCAGCCTCTGCGCGGACTCCCGCCCACTGCTCGCGCAGATGCTCGCGGCGGCGATCGTGCAGGACCTGCAGACCGTCGTCTCAGCGCTGCAGGAGCGTCCGGCGCGATGCGTGGTGGCGATCGACGAGTTCTCCGCGATCGCCGCCGAGCATGTCGCTGGCCTGTTCGCTCGCGCTCGCTCTGCGGGGATCAGCATGCTGCTGGGAACCCAGGAGCTCTCCGACCTGCGCCTGCCCGGCCGTGAGATGTTGCAGGAGCAGGTGCTGGGCAATCTCACCGGCTTGATCGCCCACCGTCAAGCGGTCCCGGCGTCGGCCGAGCTGATCGCCCGTCTGGCCGGCAGCCGGGGCGCGTGGCGCACCTCGGTGAGCAGCGAAGGCCGCACCACGCGCACCCGGGTCAGCGAGCCCCTGATCGGCCCCGAAGAGGTGATGAGCCTCCCCACGGGTCACGCGGCGGTGATCCGTCTCAGCAGTCCACGCAGTGCCGTGATCGCGCGGATGCACTCGCCCGATCGCAACCTCTGAGAGCAAACACAGAAAGGAGGACCACACGATGGTCCCTGCATGTACAAACACCAACATCGACACCTCCCACCACGGCAACGACCACGAGGACCGTAGCCACGACGACAACCGCCGTGACGAGTACAACCATCGCAACCCCGACTGCCACCGCGGCGGCCACAGCTCCTCCCAGCCCCCCGACCGCATCGCGCTCGTGCGCTGGGCAGCCGGTATGGGCGCCGTCACGGCGGAGGCGGTGGCCGTGCATTTGGGCGTCAGCCTCGCCTCGGCACGGGGGCGGTTGGGGGCGGCCGAAGGTGAGCGGCTGCTGAAACGCTGCCGTCCGCTGACCAATCACCCGGCGCTGTACGCGGTCACACGCGCCGGTCTGTGCACGGCCGATGTGCGCGGTCTCGATCCGTGCAGGGTGAGCGCCTCCAACGCGCTGCACCTGATCGAATGCGCTCGCGTGGCGGCGGCCCTCGAGCGTTGCTACCCCGATCACCGAGTGCAGGGCGAGCGGGAGTTGCGTGGCGAGGAGCGTGAACATCACCGCGTGCTCGCGAGTGCCGAGCTTGGGGAGAGTCAGCGCGCCGGAGGGTTGCGCCACCGTCCCGATCTGGTGCTGTGGCCGATCGATCCCGCGGGCGGATCGCCGGTGGCGGTCGAGGTGGAGTTGACCATCAAGGCGCCGGAGCGCCTGGCGGCGATCTGCCGGGCGTGGGCGCGGGCGCGCTGCGTGGCGGGTGCGCTCTACCTTGCCTCGCCCGAAGTCGAGCGCGCCGTGCAGCGCGCAATCGACCGCGGGCAGGCTCGGGAGCGGGTGGTCGTCGTCTCGCTCGACGCGCTTTCGGAGCAATTCGTCCGTCCAGCCGAGCGTACCGTCCCAAGCAGCGCGTAACTTCTCTGGCGGGGCAGTGGCTTACAGCAAAGGAGCGAACATGTCGTACTCGAGCATCAACCACGTAGTGCTGATCGGTCGTCTCACGCGGGACCCCGAGCTGCGCGAGTTGCCCTCCGGTCACCACGTCTGCAACATCAGGATCGCGTGCAACGGCAACCGGCGCACCGCCGAGGGCGAATACCAGGACCGTCCTCATTTCTTCGACGTCGCCACTTTCGGCGGGCTGGCGGAGAACGTGGCCCGCTACATGCGAAAGGGCAGCCTTGTGGCGGTCGCGGGGCGCCTGGAGTGGAGCGAGTGGGAAACCGCCGAGCAACTGAAGCGCCAGGCGGTGAGCGTGGTGGCCGAGACCGTCCAGTTCCTCGAGCGGCCCGCCACGGGCGGTGAGGGCGATCGAAGTGGGGAGACACTCACCTCCGGTTCCCTCGCCCCGCTCGGCCAACAGGGCGAGGGCGCGGAGGAGGACGAACGCGAGCTCGTGGGCGCCGGGGCGGGCGAGATCGACCTGGTGTTCTAGCTGGTTTGGGTGCACATGTTGCGGGGCGCCGGGTTGCCGGCGCCCCGCAGGCGCCCCCGGGCCGCTTTTTGCGTTTAAGGGCCGGCCATACGATGGGGGCTCCGGATATGCCGTAGACTGCCGCGCCGAAACCTTCCCGCGCAAGGAGATCCGAACAGGTGCCAGTCAACGACAAAGCGGTCGGCAAGACGTACGAGCCCACGGTGTACGCGGTGGGCCGCGAGAAGATCAAGGAGTACGCCCGGGCAGTGGGCGAGTCCAACCCCGTGCATCTCGACGTGGAGGTGGCACGCGCCGCCGGCTATGCCGACGTGGTGGCGCCGCCGATGTTCGCGGTGGTGTACTGCGCCCCCTCGGTGGGGCCGCCGATCTTCGATCCCGAGATCGAGATCAACTTCCCGATGATGGTGCACGGCGGGCAAGAGCTCGAGTGGGGCCCGCTGGTGGTGGCCGGCGATGAGATCACGACCGCCGCGAGCGTGAAGGAAATCTACGAGCACCAGGGCAAGGGTTTCTACGTGTTCGAGTCGATCTCCACCAACCAGCGCGGCGAGCAGGTATGCCGCGGTACGTGGACCAACATCGTTCGGGGAGTTTGAGAATGAGCATGGCCGACCTTCGAGGAGCGCGCAATGGCTGACCTGACCGCGGGAGCACAGATTCCCGAGCTGAAGATCACACCCGACAAGTACCTCACCGTCCGCTACGCGGGCGCCTCGGGCGACTTCAATCCGATCCATGTCGACGACGAGTTCGCCCGTGCGGTGGGCCTGCCCGGACGCATCCTGCACGGGCTGTGGTCGATGGCGCAGGTGGCACGCGCCCAGACGGATGCAGCGGGCGGTCCCGAGCACCTGCGGCGCCTCGCCGTGCAGTTCCGTGGCATGG
Source organism: uncultured Solirubrobacterales bacterium (assembly GCA_963764915.1). Taxonomy (GTDB): domain Bacteria; phylum Actinomycetota; class Thermoleophilia; order Solirubrobacterales; family Solirubrobacteraceae; genus Palsa-744. The sequence goes on from CAVXUO010000004.1 coordinate 266,307, forward strand.
GCGTGCCTGAGCGGGAGGTGGTGGTCACCGGCACGGTGCGCGAGGCGCGCGACGGGACGGTGCTGATCGACACCGTGGCCACGCAGGGCGAGCAGGAGATCGTCCGCAACGCCGAGGCCGAGCTCTCGATCTGAGCAGTTTTCGGAGAGTCGCTTCCCCGGCGGCTCGTACAATCAAACGTATGCTCACCACCCGGCAGGAGCTGATCCTGTGCAAGGTGGTGGAGGGTTACCTGTTGGAGGGCCAGCCGGTGGCGTCGAGGGCGATCGCCGCCGACCCGGAGCTCGACTGCGGAGCCTCCACCGTACGCAACGAGCTCGCGCTGCTCGAGGAGCACGGGTTGCTCGCGCATCCGCACACCTCCGCCGGGCGGGTCCCCACCGACGCCGGCCAGCGCTACGTCGTGGACCGGATGCTGGCCTCGGGCGAGGGCCTGGTGAGGGCGCCGCGCATGGAGCTCTCGCTGACGCGTCAGGAGGTGGAGGAGGCGATGCGGGCAACCACCGAGACGCTCTCGCAGGTGACCGACCTGCTTGCGGTCGTTTCCGCGCCCTCGGCGAGCACCGCCACGATCCGCCGCGTCGAGGTGCTGGCGGTGCAGCCGCAGGTGGTTGTGGCCGTGGTAATCACCTCCACCGGCGAGGTGTCAAGGGTGTTCGCCACGTTCGCGACGCCGGTTGACGCAGGACTCGTTGCATGGGCGGGGGAGTACCTCAACGATCGGCTGGTGGGACTGGGTCTGGGCGCGCGGATGCTCCATCAGCGCCTCGCCGATCTCACGCTACCGACGCAGGAGCGTGCCTTCCTGGATCGCCTGACGCCCGCGTTTGGCGAGTTGGCAGCGGATTCCGAGCACGTGCTCTACCTGGATGGCACCGCGCGGCTGTTCTCCGAGGCGCACCTGCGCGACGTCGGCCAGATCAACGAGCTGATGGAGATGCTGGAGCGCCGGGTGGCGCTGCTGGATGTGTTCCGCGCCGCATTGAGCGAGCCGGGGGTGTACGTGCGCATCGGCCACGAGAACGAGATTCCGGCGATGCGCTCCCTGGCGATGGTGGCAGCCGGGTATGGCGTGGCGCAGCGCCGACTGGGGATCGTGTCGGTGATCGGCCCGGTGCGAATGAACTACGCATACGCGATCCCCGCGGTGCAGGAGATGGCGCACGAGCTGTCGCGCTTCGTGGAAGCGACTTATGCGGAGAGTTGACCCGTCGGTCACGTTGCACGCAGCCTCAGTGCTCTTTGCCGGCTGAGGAGCGGCGAGCCCCTACTGTGTCCGTCAACACCCCACTCACCGTGCCCATGACCGCCCATCCACAGAAGCCGTGAGCCGCGCCTCCACCCCCCGCGATCCCTACGAGGTGCTCGGGGTGACCCGTGACGCCTCCGAGCAGGACGTCAAGAAATCCTTCCGCCGGCTGGCGAGGGAGCTGCATCCGGACGTCAACGCTCATGATCCGCAAGCGGAGGAGAAGTTCAAGGAGGCCGCCGAGGCGTACGAGATCCTCTCCGACCCGCAGCGGCGTGCCACCTACGACCGCTACGGCCACGACGGGTTGCGCTCCGGCGGGTACGCCCCGAACTTCGACGCGTTCGGCTCGATCGGCGACCTGTTCGATGCCTTCTTCGGCGGCGCCAGCCCCTTCGGAGGTGGGCGCGGAGCAGGGCCCGCGCAGGGCCAGGATGTGGCGGCGGCACTCGCAATCGATCTACGCGAGGCGGCGACGGGCAAGAGCGCCGAGGTAGCCTTCGAGGTGGTCGAGCGCTGCGAGCATTGTCTCGGCAACGGCGCTGAGCCTGGCACCCCGATCGAGACCTGCGAGCGCTGCGGCGGGGCGGGGCAACTGCAGGCGGTGACGCGCACTCCCTTCGGCCAGATGATGCGCACCGTCGTGTGCGATCGCTGTCAAGGCGACGGTCGCACCGCCAAGCAACCCTGTGGCGAGTGCCGCGGCCGCGGCCGCCGTGCCGCGAGGCGCACGCTGAGGGTGGACGTGCCGGCGGGGATTGCCGACGGCCAGCGCATCCGCCTTGGCGGCAAGGGCCACGCAGGCGAGACCGGCGCGCCCGCGGGTGACCTGTACGTGCTGGTGCGGGTGCGTTCCGACGAGCGCTTCGTACGTGAAGCGGACGATCTGATTACAGCGCTTGACGTCTCCGCTCCGCTGGCGGCTGTGGGGGCGACGCTCGATGCGCCTACGCTGGAGGGCACGACGCCGGTGAAGATCGCCCCCGGTACCCAGCCAGGCGAGGTGTTGACAGTGCGTGGTCAGGGAATGCCCAGCCTACGCAGCGGCCGGCGTGGCGACCTGCGGGTGGTTGTCAACGTGGTGGTGCCCCGCCGCCTGAACGCCGAGCAGCGCGAGTTGCTGGAGCGAGTGCAGGAGACGCTCACCGAGGACAATCTGCGCGGCGAGGAGTCAATCCTCGGCAAGCTGCGCCGCGCGCTGCACCACCGCGCGGCGTGATCCGTCTCGCGGTGCGCGTCCGCCGCGAGGACGCGGAGTTGGTGCTTGCCCAGCTGCTGGAGCTGGCACCCTCCGGCGTGGAGGAGGCGGAGGTGGGGGACGGGGTGGTCGAGTACGCGGTGTATGGCAGCCCGGGTGAGCTTCCGCAACTGCCCGATCTTCGCGCCGCGGCGGGCGAGTCGCTGGTGGAGGTCGCAACCAGCGAGCTACCCGACGATTGGGGGGAGCGGTGGAAGCGCTTTCATCGCCCCGTGTTGATCGAGTCGCCTGGCATCGTGGCGGACCTGCACGTGCGCCCGCCGTGGGAGCCCCCGAGCGACAGGGATGACGTCGAGGAGATCGTAATCGACCCTGGCCAGGCGTTTGGGACGGGGGCGCACGCCACCACCCGCATGTGCCTTGAGCTGCTGCTGGAGCTGGCTGCCGACCAGGGCGCCGCGGGGAGGCCGGCGGGTGGTGGCAGGCAAGCCGCGATGGAAGCGATGGGGGAGCGGCAAGGAAGAGGGGAAGCACCTGCGCGTGGCAGAGGGCCGCTGTTGGACCTCGGCACCGGCTCGGGGGTGCTGGCGATCGCGGCTGCCCGCCTCGGGTTTGGGCCGGTGCTCGGCGTCGACAACGAGCTGGAGAGCGTGAACGCGGCCCGAGAGAACGCGCTGGTCAACGGCGTGGAGTTGGAGACTCGCTGCTTCGACCTGCGCCGCGAGCGCCTGCCCACCATTGCGGGTGTCGCCGCGCCAACGGTGCTCGCCAACCTGTTGAAGCCGCTGCTGCTGGGCCTCGCGCGATCGATCGAGCAGGCCCCCGAACACCTGATTGCCGGGGGGCTGCTCGCCGAGCAGGTCGACGAAGTGGTGGGGGCCTTCAGTGAGTCTTTGAACATGCGTGAGCACCAACGTCGTGCCAGTGGCGAGTGGGCCGCGGTGTGGTTGCGCGGCGGCGAGTGAGTGGCGGCGGTGAGTGGCGGCGTGGCTGCGCAGGGTGCGCGAGCTGGAGCAAGTCAGCTGGGTGTGATGCCGGGCAACGGCGAGTGGACCCGATCAAACGGGGTTCGGCACCTCGGTGACCGCGCGCGCCATCGCGCGGTAGATCAGGTCGATCGCGGGTCGCACACCGCCATCGCTCTGCAGCAGTGTGGCAGCCGCGGCGAGCGCGGAGCCAATCACCTCGAGCGCCTCGCCGACGTCCCCAGGCGAGGGGTCGCGGCAGGCGGCGAGCGCCATCTCGAGCCCCGCCAGCGCCTGCGCGGGGATGCCGGCGAAGAGCGAGGGCCCGGTGAGGCTGCCGTAGCCGTAGACGCGAGCCAGACGTCCCGAGAGCGTGATCGAGGGCCCACGGCGTGGGGGGCTCACCGGCGGCAGCCCTTGCCCGTCGAACAGACCCGCGACCGTCTCGCCGAGCACCAGCCGGGTGGTCGCCTCGTCGAGCCCGGCGTGGGCGGCCATGCGCAGCGTCATGTAGAGCCCGCTCTGCGGGAGCCCATAGGGGGGGTCGGTGGCGAATACGATCCGCTCGGCGGGCACGCGCGCGAACAGCTCCACCACGTCGAGCCCGAAGAAGCACGAGGTGTCGTACAGCACACTGGGGTGCTCGGCGAGCATCGAGGTGAGGATCCCCTGGTCGCAGATCGCTCCATGAGCAAGGATCAACACGACCTCGGGATGGCGTAGCGCGAGCTCGGCGAGTCCCTCGGCGATCGGGGGCAGGCCGCGACCGGCGTGGATCAAGATCGGCACGCGCGCCTCTTCGGCCACCTCGAAGATCCCCTCGAGCTCGTTTCCGTCGAAGGCAAACTCCTGGGCGCGGGGGTGCAGCTTGATCCCGCGGGCGCCGGCGGCAAGACAACGCTCGGCCTCGGCGATCGGGTCGTCGAAGGGATCGAGGCGGCAGAAGGGGATCAGACGACCGTCGCTTTCGCCCGCCCACGCGAGCACGCGATCGTTGGGCACGCGGTAGGCGGGGCGGCGCTCAGGGTCGTGCAGCGGGAACACGCACGCGCGCCGGGCGCCGGCGTCGTCGAGCTGCGAGAGCAGCTGCTCGAGTGTCAGCGAACGCCCATCCTCGTCGAGCCCGAGGTGGGTGTGTGCGTCGAGCACCTCGGCGTCGGCGGGCATCAATTCCCTCGTTTCTGCGAGGAACGGTGCGAGCGCGTCGGCGTAGAGCGAGGCATCCACGGCCTGCACCCTATTGGGTCTACGCGTCCGGCAGCTTCATCCCGTGCTGGTGCAGCGCCCGTTCGATTTCGCCGTTGACGGTTTCAAGCACCTGTACCCGCGCGTAGTGCTTCGACTCCGCTGCGACGATGTGCCAGCGGGTGTGCTTGGCGTCGGTGCGCTCGAACATCTCCTCCAGCGCCTGCACGTAAAGCTCTCGCTGGCCGCGGTTGCGCCAGTCGTCGGGGGCGAGCTTCCAGCTCTTGAGCGGGTCGTTTGCGCGCGCTTGGAAGCGCTTGAGCTGCTCGTCGCTCGAGATGTGCAACCAGAGCTTGATCAGCACGGCGCCCTCGGAGGTGAGCATGCGCTCGAACTCGACTATCTCGCCGTACGCGCGTGTCCATTCCTCCTCGGTGGCGAGCTTTTCCACCCGCTCGACCAGCACGCGCCCATACCATGAGCGGTCGAGCACGGTGAAGCCGCCCCATCCGGGCAGCGCCGGCCAAAAGCGCCACAGGAAGTGGTGGCGCTTGCCGGTGGCATCCGGCGCGGCGAACTCCGCGACGCGCACGTGGCGGGGGTCGAGCGGTGCCACGAGGCGCTTGATCGCGCCGCCCTTGCCGGAGGCGTCCCAGCCCTCGAACAGGACGCACACGGGCGGGCCGAGGTGCCCGTCATCGCGCAGTCCGGCGAGCACCAACCGTAGTGCGAGCAGGCGATCCTGCAGTGCCCGCAGGCGCTTCTCGGACTCCTCGCGCGAGAGCGAGAGGCTGAGGTCGACTTCGTCCAAGCGTCCCACGGCTTGATGGTTGCAGTTCCCTGCCACGGGGGTCTCGACGGGCCGTGTGGCCGATGAGGAGCGGAGAGGTGCGCTGCTCTTTGCGTGCGGCCACTCGCCGCGGGTGCCGACGGCTGGCGCCGCGGGCGGCCTACGCGTGCAACCGCTCGCTGGCGGGCACGAGACCGGCCTCGCGCTGGAAGCCCTCCAGCACGGAGCGCATCGTCTCGGTGTTGCACTCCACCTTCGACGGCCACGGCTTGGCGGGGTGGTCGTAGAGGGTCTTCAGCCCGTTGCCGGTGACGATCGCAACCACCGTCTCGTCGGGGTCGAGGCGGCCTTCGGCGGCGAGCTTCTTCACGACCGCCACGGTGGTGCCGCCGGCCGGCTCGGTGAGCAGGCCCTCGGTCGATGCCAGCAGGTCGATGCCCGCGAAGATCTCTTTGTCGCTCACCGATGCCGCGGTGCCGCCGCGCCCGCGGACGGCCTCGATCACGAACACCCCGTCGCCGGGCGAGCCGATCCCCAGCGAGTGGGCTTGCGTGGTTGGCTTCACGGGGACGATCTCTGAGGCGCCGCCCAGGATCGCCTCGGCGATCGGGTTGCAGCCGTCGGGCTGGGCGATGTCGATCTTGGTATGCGCGGTCTGCGCGAGGCCGACCATTTCGAGCTCCTGCAGGCCCTTGTGGATGCGCGAGGAGAGCGTGCCCCCGGCGGCTGGGGAGACGATGTGATCGGGCGAGCGCCAGCCAAGCTGCTGCACGATCTCGTACGCCTCGGTCTTGGCGCCCTCGGCGTAGAAGGGGCGCAGCGTGATGTTGGCGAACTCCAGGCCCGTCGCTTCGGCGAGTGCGCGGCAGGCTTTGTTGGCTTCGTCGTAGTTGCCCTCGACCTGGCACACCTTCGCGCCGAGCGCGCGGCAGGCGTGAGCCTTGGTGCTCTCCAGGCGGTTGGGGTAGAAGACGTACGCGGCCACGCCCGCCTTTGCCGCCAGCGCCGCCACGGCGGTGCCGACGTTGCCGGTCGAGACGCACCCGATCTCCTTGCGACCCAGCTCCAGGAGGCGTGCCACCGCCATGCTCACCACGCGGTCCTTGTAGGAGAGGCTCGGGCGGGAGGTGCTGTCGTCCTTGAGGTAGAGGTTGCGCAACCCCACCGCGGCGCCCAGCCGGTCCGCCCGGATCAGCGGCGTGAAGCCCGCGAACTCGCCCACGCGCGCCGGGCCGACGGCATCGTGGATCGGCAGTAGCTCCTCCAGGAACCAGATGTTGAGCGGGCGCTCATGCATCGGCGTCTCGCGGATACGTCGTGCGGCGAGCTCGTAGTCGTAGTCGACGTCGAGGCTCTTGCCGCAGCGCGGGCAATACGCCCCGCCCTCGGCGAGGGGCGAGCGCAGCTCGCATTTGCGGCACACCAACTCGGTCGCGCAGGAGCGCGTGTGCTGGAGGTCCCCGGCTTGGTTCGGTGCGGTGCTCATCCGCGTCTCAACACATCATCGCAGAGGACGCGGTCGGCGAAGTGGTCATATTCGGTGAATTTCCACACAGTCGGGGTCGGGATCGCCGTGTGGGCAGCATCGCATGGGCCCTCGCCACAGGCGGTGGCTGTTTCTGTCTGTTGCCCAGGCGGTGCTTCTTTGCCGCCCAGGCGGTGCACTTCTCCTCCCACGCCCCGGCCCATAACGTCATCCGCCTGTGCTCTCATCCCACTACTCCTTCGCCCCCGCCACAGGCAGTGGCTCGGTATGCGGGATGGCCCCCGTGGTCGTGGTGGCGGGAGGCTGGCGCGACCACTCGCCCGCCCGCGGCCACGTCGGATCGACCTTCGACTCGCCGAGCCCCGAGGACTCCCACAGCTCCTCGCCGATGTGCGGTGCGAACGGCATGATCACCCTGGCCAGCAGCCCCAGCGCATCGCGCAGCGCCTCGTGATCCTCGCGGCACAGCGCGCCGCTGTGCTTGAGCACGCGCTTCTCGTAGTCCTTGATGCGATCCAGCAGTCGGATCGCGTTGCGCACCGCGCTGTGCATCTCGAGCTCCGTCAACTCCTCGGTGATCTTCTCGACCGCGATGTCGCACCATTTCTCGAGACGCCTGCGCAGGTGCTCGGTGCGGCGTGGATCGAGCACCTCCGAGTCCTCCACCTGCTGAGCGAAGCGCGCCTGGGAGTACTGCCACAGGTTGTGCAGAAAGCGCTGGCAGAATTGCACCGCGCTGTCGCTCCAGTTCAGCGACTTCTGCGGCCGCGCCGCCCACAGCACGGCCATGCGCACCGTGTCGGCACCGAAGGACGCGACGAGCTCGTCGGGATCGACGACATTGCCAAGGTGCTTGCTCATCTTGCGTCCGTCGCGAATCACCATCTCGTGCATCAGCGCCCCCGCGAAGGGCTCGCCGTCGGCGAGGAACGCGAGTGGGCCGATATCGCGCAGCGCCTTCGTGGTGATGCGCTGGTCGAACATGAAGTTGCCGCTGTCGCTGCCCGCCACCAGCCGCTCGGAGGGCAGCCATGCGCGTAGGTCCTCCAGCGCCAGGATCTCCTCCAACGAGCGTGCGCGCTCGGAGGCGGGCACGCACGCGGGGATCCACAGCCACAGCGCATCGAAGTGGCAGTCCAGCGTGTCCGTCTCGCGCTTGGCCGGCCCACCACAGCGGGGGCAGGTGGTGTTGACGAACTCCTCCCTTTCAGCCAGCGGGTTGCCGGCGCCGGTCGGTTTCAGATCGCGCGGCAGCTCCACCGGCAACTGCTCCTTGGGGATCGGCACCGTCCCGCAGCCGTCGCAGTACACGATCGGGATCGGCGTGCCCCACGCGCGCTGGCGGGAGACCGAGAAGTCGCCCGCCTTGTAGCGCACCGCTGGCCGAAACGGGGACTCCCGCCACGGGCGAGTGTCTCCCGGCTTCGGTCGAAATGGGGACCGATTAGGGGCGACACTCGCTCTGCTCGCATCCCCGAATCGGCCAGCGCCAAGGCGCGTGTCTCCCGGCTGCGGTTGCCCGCCACCAGTCCCTCCCACCGCGGTCTTCGCCGGATGAACGGGGGAGCCGCTCTCGCTCGGATCGGTCTCTGCCTCGACTCCCATCCCCTCCTCCTCCTCCTCCAAGGGGATACCCAGGCGTTGGGCGATTACCTCGTCGGTGCGATCCATCTCCGGGATCCCCAGCACGGCGGTGGCGCCGAAGCGCTCGTCCACCGCCGGGGATATCAGCAGCGGCAGCGATGGACCCTCGGCTATCGACACGGTGCAGCCCGTATCCACCAGCGCGACCGTCTCCGCGCCGCGCGCACTGCGCTCCCACCCGCCAAGGCGCATCTCCTCCAACTGCTCACCCACCGTGGGGTCGGCGCTCCAGCGCTCAACCTCCGGGTGCTTGGGGGAGATCAGCACGAAGCGCGCCCGCGCGATGCCCTCGGCGTGAGGGGTGAACACGGTCAGCTCCCGCCCGTCGGCGGCACGCGCTTGCAGCTCGACCCCGTCCGCGCGGCCCAGCACAAAGCGTTGGCTGGCGAGCGAAGTCTCGTCCCATTTCTCGAGCTCCCCCGTGCGGCGGTCGTTCTCCTCCAGGTAGGCGCTGACGCGTAGGTACCACTGCGCTCGCTGAATCAGCCGCACCGGGTTGTGGCAGCGCCAGCAGGTGCCGTCCTCGACCTGGATCGTCGCCAGTGTGGTCTGGCAGGTGTCGCACCAGTCCACGCTGCCGCTGCCGTGGTAGATCAACCCGGCGTCCAGCAGCGTGAGGAACAGCCATTGCGACCAGCGGTACATAATTGCGTCGGAGCTCATGAACGTGCGCTCCCAGTCGAAGGAGAATCCGAGCCGCTCGAGCTGGCCAGTCATGTGCTCGGCGCAGCGCGTCACCCACTCGGCAGGGGACTCGCCGTTGGCGATTGCCCCCAACTCGGCGGGCAGGCCGAAGGCGTCGTAGCCGAACGCGAACAGCACCGGCTCCCCCCGCGCGCGCTGGAAGCGGGCGTAGGCGTCTCCAATCGCGTAGCTGCGCACGTGTCCGATGTGCACGTTGCCGGAGGTGAATGGCGCCGAGGCCTTGATGTAGATGCCGCTGTCGCTCGCCCTCATCGGCGGGGTGCGGTACGCGTCCCGCGCGTGCCACGCCTCCTGGCGGCGACGCTCGATCGCGCGCGGGTCGTACCCCGCCGCTCGTCCGCCGTCTGCGGTGTGATCCACGTCGCTCACAGGGCGAGGATATCCGAGCCCCCGGGACGCTCACGCGGAGTCGTGCGAGGCGCCTGGCGGCAGGGCTCGTTGCTATGCTCAAGGCCACTTGGTCGCCGCCCTCGACAGGCACGCCTCGGCACCTCGCCGACCACCTTCTGGCCCCGCCCTGTGCGGGGTCTTCTCGTCCGCCCCGACTGCAAGGATCCTGAGATGGAGATAGAGATCGGCCGCGGCAAGAAAGCCCGCCGCGCATACGGATTCGACGACATTGCGATCGTGCCCTCGCGGCGCACGCGCGACCCCGACGACATCGACATCTCCTGGAAGCTGGGTCCCTACCAGTTCGAGCTGCCGATGATGGCCTCCGCGATGGACGGCGTGGTGTCTCCCGAGACCGCCGGGATCATCGGCCGCCTCGGCGGCTTGGCGGTGCTCAACCTGGAGGGCATCTTCACCCGTTACGAGGACGCTGAGGAGCAGTTGGAGCGGATCGCGGCGCTGCCCAAGGAGCTTGCCACGCGCGAGATGCAGGAGATCTACCGCGAGCCCGTCAAGCCCGAGTTGATCGCCCGGCGCATCCAGGAGATCAAGGAGCAGAAGGTCGTCGTCGCCGCCTCGCTGACGCCCCAGCGCGTGTTGCGCTACCACGAGCTCGCGTTGGAGGCTGGACTCGACGTGCTCGTGATCCAAGGCACGGTCGTCTCCGGCGAACACGTCTCCACGGTGTCTGAGCCGCTCAACCTCAAGGAGTTCATCCCCTCCCTCGATGTGCCCGTGGTAGTCGGCGGCTGCGCCTCCTACCACACCGGCCTGCACCTGATGCGCACCGGTGCCGCCGGCGTGCTCGTCGGGGTCGGCCCTGGTGCGGCGTGCACCACGCGCGGAGTGCTCGGCATCGGCGTGCCGCAGGCCACCGCGATCGCCGACGTCGCGCACGCGCGCTCCACGCACATGCTGGAGACCGGCGACTACTCGATGGTGATCGCCGATGGGGGCATGCGCAACGGCGGCGATGTCGCCAAGGCGATCGCGCTCGGCGCCGACGCGGTGATGATCGGCTCGCCACTCGCCCGCGCCCACGAAGCCCCGGGGCATGGCTTCCACTGGGGGATGGCGACATTCCATCCGACGCTTCCTCGCGGAGCGCGCGTGGCCACCGCCCAGAACGGGACGCTCGAGGAGATCCTCGTCGGACCCGCACGCGAGAACGACGGCACTTTCAACCTGTTCGGTGGCCTGCGTACCTCGATGGCCACCTGTGGCCACAAGGATCTCGCCGAGTTCAACCGCGCCGAGGTTGTGGTCGCGCCGGCGCTGCAGACGGAGGGCAAGGCTTTGCAGCGCGACCAGGGTGTCGGCATGGGCGCGGTGAACGGGAAGGCGGCTGCGCTCGTCAATGAGTGAGCAGGCGGCCCTGGCGGTGACCCCCGTCGCCGACGGCCCACCCGCTGTGTCCGAGTCCGTCCCCGCCGCCGCGGCAACTCCGCGGGTGCCGATCGTCGAGCAGAGTGTCCGCCAGGGGGATGACCCGCCGGTGCCTGCACGTGAGGACCGAGCATCCGCAGCTACGGCCGGGAATCCCGCAGTGCCCGCCACCGATGCGGTCGTCGTCATCGACTACGGCGGTCAGTACTCACAGCTGATCGCGCGCCGGGTGCGGGAGTGCGGGGTGTTCTCGGAATTGGTGCCCCACCACGTGCCGCTGCAGGAGATCGTGGCACGCCGCCCGCGCGGGATCATCCTCTCCGGTGGCCCGGCGTCGGTGTACGCTCCAGACGCCCCACGCTTGGAGCGCGGTCTGCTCGAGCTCGGGGTGCCGGTGCTCGGCATCTGCTACGGAATGCAGCTGCTCGTGTATGAGCTCGGCGGTCGTGTCGAGCAGGCGGAGGTGGGAGAATTCGGCCGCTCCGATCTCTCGGTGGACGAGCACGGGACGCTGCTGAGGGAAACGCCGCGCGAGCAGACCTGCTGGATGTCCCATCGCGACACCGTCTATGAGGCGCCGCCCGGGTTCACCGCCCTCGCGCATACCGCCACCTCCCCGGTGGCCGCCGTAGAGAGCGTCGAGCGGGGTATCTACGGCATCCAGTTCCACCCTGAGGTCGTCCACACCCCCTACGGCCAGGCGATCCTCGAGCGCTACCTCACCGAGGTGTGCGATTGCCCGCCAACATGGTCGGCGGCTTCGATCGTCGAGGAGCAGATCGCTCGCATTCGCGCCCAGGTAGGGGAGGGGAGGGTGATCTGCGGCCTCTCCGGCGGCGTCGACTCGTCGGTGGCGGCACTGTTGGTGCACCGCGCGGTGGGCGACCAGTTGACGTGCGTGTTCGTTGACCACGGCCTGATGCGCAAGGACGAGGGCGAGCAGGTGATCGCCACCTTCCGCGACACCTTCCACGTGCCGTTGGTGGCGGTGGACGCCGAGCGGCGCTTTTTGGAGCGGCTGCGGGGGGTCACCGAGCCAGAGGCCAAGCGCAAGGCAATCGGCGCCGAGTTCATCCGGGTCTTCGAGGAGGAGGCGTCGAAGCTTGCCGGGGTCGGTGGCCCGAAGGACGCCCCTGCGGCGTTGGGCGCGGCTGCCGCCGCCGGGGAAGGCGTCGAGGGCGCCCGCTTCCTCGTACAGGGAACGCTCTACTCCGACGTGATCGAGTCCGGCGGTGGCACTGGCGCGGCGACGATCAAGTCCCACCACAACGTCGGCGGCCTCCCCGAGGACATGCGCTTCGAGTTGGTCGAGCCGCTGCGGGCGCTGTTCAAGGATGAGGTGCGCGCGGTGGGTGCCGAGCTGGGGTTGCCCGAGCGCCTGGTGTGGCGCCAACCATTCCCGGGGCCCGGCTTGGCGATCCGGATCGTCGGTGGCGAAGCGACGCGGGAACGCCTCGATGTGCTGCGCGAGGCCGATCACATCCTCCAGGAGGAGATCCGCAAGGCCGGTCTCTACCGCGAGCTGTGGCAGTCCTTCTGCGTGCTCCCCGACGTCCGCACCGTCGGCGTCCAGGGCGACGAGCGCACCTACGGGCACGTGGTGGTGATCCGCGCGGTCACCTCCGACGACGCGATGACGGCCGATTGGGCACGGCTGCCCTACGACCTGTTGGAGACGATCGCCTCACGCATGATCGGCGAACTGCGCGAGGTCAACCGGGTGGTTTTGGACATCACGTCGAAGCCCCCCGGCACGATCGAGTGGGAGTAGCTATCATGCGCCGTCTTGCCGTGCGCGGTAGCCTGCGTGCGGCCTTTTTCACGTCATGAAAACCTACGTCGCCAAGCCCACCGACCGCGAGCGCAACTGGCTGCTCGTCGACGCCAACGGCAAGACCCTTGGCCGTTTGGCGACCCAGCTCGCCGACGTGCTGCGCGGTAAGCGCAAGCCCGAGTACACGCCGCACATCGACACCGGCGACTTCGTCGTGGTCATCAACGCGGAGAAGGTCGCGGTGACCGGCAAGAAGCGCACCGACAAGCTCTACTACCGCCACTCCGGCTACCCGGGCGGTCTGCGTTCGCGCACTTTTGAGGAGATGCTGGCGCGCCGACCCGAGGAGATCATTCGGATCGCCGTCAAGGGCATGATGCCCCGCAACCGTCTCGCGCGCAAGCAATTGACGAAGCTGAAGATCTACGCCGGGCCTGAGCACCCGCACATTGCGCAGAAGCCCGAGCCGTTGGAGATCGAGGTCTGATGGCCGACGAGCCGCAGAGCCCCGAGGACCCCGAGCGCTCCGAGGAGGAGGCCGCGGCGTTCGCCGAGCACCGCGCGGTGCCGACCGAGGAGGCCGCCGAAATCGCGGGCTCGGTCGAGGACGCCTCGTTGGAGGCTTTCGAGGAGGCGCAGTCGGCCACCGAGGCCCAGGTCGAGGAGCCCGCACAGGCGTCGGCCGAGGAGGAGGCCGCCGCGGGGGAGCCCGCCGTGGTTGCTGTAGAGGAGGTTGCCGAGGAGCTTGCTGCGGAGGAGGCGACCGTCGAGGCGGTTGCCGATGAGCTCGTGGAGGAGGCCGTCGAGGAGCTCCTCGAGGAGGAGCTTGCCGTGGCGGAGCTGGCTGTGGAGGAGGCCGTCGAAGAGCTTGTTGCAGAGGAGGTCGTGGCAGAGCTCGTAGCGCAGGATGCCGCCGAGTCGCCTTCCGAGGAGCAGTCGTCCGTTGTGCCAGCTGTCCAGGAGCCAACCGCCGAGGTCGAGGCCGAGGAGGAGGACTTCGAGGAGGAGGAAGACGAGGAGCCCGCCCCCCGCGTGAAGCCCGCGGTGCCGGGAGCGCACCTGGAAGTTGACATCGTCCCCGAAGGTGTCGACCCGCTGGCGCGCGAGACCCCGGCCGACCCGTACGCGATCGAGGAGTACGCCGAGGATGTCGCCGAGACCGGGGAGGAGGTGGCGGAGGAGCCGCTGCCGCAGCCGATCTCCACAGCCGCGATCGACCTCGCCGCCGGGGCGCGCTACCGCGCGACCGGCAAGCGCAAGACCGCGATCGCACGGGTGATCCTGCGCCCTGGCAGCGGCGTCTACTTGGTCAACGGGCGCACCCTCGAGGAGCACTTCCCGCGCACCACGCTGCAGCGCAACATCCGTCAGCCGCTGGAGACTGTGGGCTATGAGGAGCGCATGGACGTGGTGGCAAGGTTGCATGGCGGAGGCATCTCCGCACAGGCGGGCGCGCTGCGCCATGGCGTCTCTCGCGCCCTGCTGGAGGCCGACCCCAATCTGCGCGGCGAGCTCAAGCGACGCGGCTTCCTCACGCGCGACTCGCGCGCGAAGGAGCGCAAGAAGGCCGGTCTGAAGAAGGCACGCAAGCGGCCGCAGTTCTCCAAGCGTTAGGGTTCACGAAGTGGGCCCCTTGGGGTTCGCGTCATGAACAGGTGAGGGGCGAGAATAGGTGGGGGCGAGACCCCGGCGTCTTGGCCGTTTGGTGCCGTGGCGTACTCCAGATGAGACCGAGTTTCGCACGTCGTATTCTCAATGCTGGCCCGCAACGGCTTTGTCCAATGACCGCGGAGGAGGTCAAGTCACATGTGCTCCCGGCCGAGTCTGCGCCCATGAGTTCGCATCCGATACCCCTGCGCGCCGACATTCCGCACTCGGTGACCCGCCCATGACCCGGCATCTGTTCGGGACGGACGGAGTACGGGGTACGGCCGGCGAGTTGCTCACCGCCGAGCTGGCGCTCGGCCTCGGCCGCGCGGCGACTGCGCTCGCCGAGGCGGAGCGTCCCCAGGTGCTCATAATCCGTGACACCCGCGAGTCTGGGGAGATGCTCCAGGCGGCGCTCGCCGCAGGGGTTGGCGCAGCCGGCGGGGATGCCCTGCTTGGTGGGGTACTGCCCACTCCCGCCGCGCCGTTGCTGATCGCCCGCTACGGCTTCGACCTCGCCGCGGTCATCTCCGCCTCGCACAACCCCTACCAAGACAATGGGATCAAGTTCTTCGGCCCCGACGGCTTCAAGCTCTCTGATCAAACCGAGCTCGAGATCGAGCAGGCACTGCAGGCCGGGGCAGGCGACGGCGGCACAGCCATCGGGCGCATCCGCGAGCT
This sequence comes from uncultured Solirubrobacterales bacterium, assembly GCA_963764915.1. Classification (GTDB taxonomy): domain Bacteria; phylum Actinomycetota; class Thermoleophilia; order Solirubrobacterales; family Solirubrobacteraceae; genus Palsa-744. Next base: position 281,407 of record CAVXUO010000004.1, read on the forward strand.
GCGCGGCACTGGCGAGGATTATCTACGCGAGTTGCACACCCGCTTCGCCGCGCTCGAGCTACAAGGACTCGATGTGCTGCTCGACTGCGCCAACGGTGCCACCCACCGCGTGGCACCAGAGATCTTCAGGCGTCTCGGCGCGAGCGTGAGCGTGATCGCCGAGCACCCCGACGGGCGCAACATCAACGCCGGCTGTGGCTCCACGCACGTGCAGGAGCTCGCCACCCGGGTGCTGGCCGGCGGTCACGCCGTCGGCTTCGCATTCGACGGCGATGGCGACCGTGTACTCGCCGTGGACGGGGCCGGAGAGGTCGTGGACGGCGACGAGCTGATGGCGCTCGCCGCGCTGCACCTCAAGCGCGGCGGCCGTCTCGTCGGCGGAGGCGTGGCCGTGACGGTGATGACCAACTACGGCTTCCACGCCGCAATGCGCGCCGCGGACATCGCCGTGGCATCGACGAAGGTCGGCGACCGCTATGTACTGGAGGAGCTGCGCGCGCGAGGGTGGGTGCTCGGCGGCGAGCAGTCGGGGCACATCATCGACATCAGCTTCAACCGCTCCGGCGACGGTATCGCCAGTGCCTTGCTCGCGCTGGAGGCGCTCGACGGCGCGCCGCTGAGCGAGCGCCACGCGATGAACAAGCTTCCCCAACGACTGGTCAACGTGCGCGTCCGCGACCGTGGGGCGCTGGAGCGTGCCGATACCGTCACCGATGCAGTGCGCGCCGCGGACGAGGCCCTCTCCGGTCGCGGGCGGGTGCTCGTACGCCCCTCCGGCACCGAGCCACTCGTGCGAGTGATGGTCGAGGCGCCCACCGACGAGGAGGCCGAGCAGGTCTGCTCCAGCCTCGTCGCGCTCGTCGAGCGCGAGCTGGCCTGAGGGCTCTCGTCGCAATAGATGCCGGACTAAGCCCGACCGCATCCAGGCCGGCAGATATTGGGACGTGGGCCCTAAACGTCCATTCTGCATATCTCGTAGACGTTCGCTGGTATCTTCGAAGCGGTGTGCGGAATCGTTGGCTACGTTGGCAGACGTGAGGGTGGGCCTCCTGTCCAGGAGCTATTGCTCGCCGGCCTGAAGAAGCTCGAGTACCGCGGCTACGACAGCGCCGGGATCTCGGTGATCGCCGACGATCACATCGAGGCGGTGCGCGCCGTTGGCAACCTGCGCGCGTTGGAGGCCAAGCTGGATGGTGTGCGGGGTCGGGTCGACGCCGGGGAGAGCGGGGCGGTGGCCACGCTCGCGCGACCTCTTACCACCGGTATCGCCCACACGCGCTGGGCCACACACGGGCGCGTCAGCGAGGAGAATGCCCACCCCCACTTCGACAGCGCGGACCGCGTCCACGTGGTGGTCAACGGGATCGTCGAGAACTACATGCCGCTGCGTGAGCGACTGCTCGCCGAGGGTTGTGTCTTCACCTCGGAGACCGACGCGGAGGTGATCGCCCACCTGATCGCCGGCCACTATGCGGGCGACCTCGCCAACGCCGTGCGTGCCGCCTACGCCGAGCTGCACGGCCATTTCGCGTTCGTGGCGATGAGCCTCGACGAGCCCGAAACGCTGGTTGGGGCTCGCCGTGAGTGCCCGCTCGTGGTCGGGCGCGGGGAGGAGGAGCAGTTCCTTGCTTCTGCCGTGCCCGCCTTCCTTGCGCGTACTCGCACCGTGCAGTACCTCGAAAACGGTGAGATCGCTGTACTCACTCCCGACGGCGTCACGATCACCACGCCCGACGGGGTACCCGTGGAACGGGCTGTCGAGACCGTCGAGTGGGACGAGGAGGCCGCCGAGAAGGGCGGCTTCGAGACGTTCATGCTCAAGGAGATCCACGAACAGGCCGACGCCGTCGCCGAGACGATCGCCGATCGCACCGCCCGTGGGGATGGCGTGAGCCTCAACGAGCAGGGTGCGCTCGACGAGGCATTACTCGCCGGGGTGGAGCGCATCGTGATCGTCGCCTGCGGAACCTCTTACCACGCCGGCCTGATCGGGCGCTACGCGATCGAGGAGTGGGCGCGCGTTCCCGTGGAAATGGACATCGCCTCGGAGTACCGCTACCGCAATCCCGTCGTGGGGCCCGGCGACCTCGTGATCGGCATCTCCCAGTCAGGCGAGACGGCGGACACGCTTGCGGCAATGCGACTTGCGCGCGAGCGCGGCGCGACGGTGCTTGCGATCACCAACGTGATGGGCTCACAGGCCACGCGCGACGCCGACGGCGTGCTCTTCACCCGCGCGGGCTTGGAGATTGGGGTGGCGGCCACCAAGACCTTCATCTGCCAGGTGGCTGTTCTCTATCTCCTTGGCCTGCGTCTCGCCGAGCTGCGCGGCACGATGGAGCCCGCGCGGATCGCCGAGCTGGTCGGCGAGATCAAGCGGCTTCCGCACTGCATCGCCGAGATCACTGGCTCCGACGGTGGATTGGGAGCTCCGCCCGCCTCTGGCACGCCCGCTCCTGGCCCACCTGCCTCCGGCCCACTTGCCTCCGGCCCGCCCCTCTCTGGCCCACCCACCCACGGCTCGCCGACCGCTGTGGTCACCGAGGTCAGGCGCATCGCTGACCAGCATTGGCAGGGGGAGTTTTTTCTTTACATCGGCCGTCACGTCGGCCTGCCGGTCGCTTTGGAGGGCGCGCTCAAGCTCAAGGAGATCTCCTACATCGCCACCGACGCCTATGCCGCCGGGGAGATGAAGCACGGCCCGATCGCCCTGCTCGACGAGTCCACGCCCGTGGTGTGCATCGCCACCGACTCCCCCGTGCTCGAGAAGGTCGCCTCCAACATCCAGGAGGTCCGTGCCCGTGGCGCCCACGTGATCGCCGTGGTCAGCGAGGGCAACGCGCAGATCGTCGCGCACGCCGACGCCGCGATCCCGATTCCCGCGATCGACTGGATGCTCCAGCCGATCCTCGCCGTCATCCCGCTGCAGCTGCTCGCCTACGAGATCGCACGCCGCCGCGGCCTGGATGTCGACCAGCCGCGCAACCTCGCGAAGACTGTCACCGTCGAGTAGGGCTCGGCGGGTCCGCACGGCGGGTCCTAGCCGCGGGCGCATTAGGATCGCAACACATGGGAACCCTCCCCGAGTGGTGCCAGCCCCTGCCCGACGCCGAGGCGATGCGGGCGATCGACCGCTGGGCGATCGACGAGCAGGGGGTGCCCTCGCTGGACTTGATGGAGCGCGCCGGGATCGGCGTGGCCCGCGCGGTCGAGCAGCTCGCGCCCGACGGACCCGTGACGGTGCTCTGCGGCAAGGGCAACAATGGCGGCGACGGGCTGGTGGCTGCGCGCCTGCTGCGCCGCGCCGGGCGCGAGGTCGATGTCCTCACCGCCGGGCCTCCCGATGAGCTGAAGGGAGACGCACGCGAGAACCTGCTGCGCCTGCCCGGCGCCGCGCCCGTTCAGATGGACTTCGCGGGCACCGGCTCCTCCGTGGGCGTGGGCTCCTACGTGGGCACCGGCTCCTACGCGGGCGCCGGCTCCTCCACGAGCGTGGGCGATGGCGGGACGGACACGCCTTCCGCCACCGACGGGTCCTCCGCGGTTGGGGGCGCGAGGCTCCTGCGGAGATCGGCTGCAATCGTCGATGCGCTGCTCGGCACCGGCTTCGCCGGCGAGCCCCGCGGAACGACCGCCGAGGCGATCGATGCCGCCAACGCCTGCGGTGTGCCGGTCGTCAGCGTGGATGTGCCCTCCGGAGTGGATGCTTCCACGGGGGTGGTCTGCGCTCGCGCGGTGCGTGCCGCGATCACCGTCACCTTCCACGCCGCCAAGCCCGGCCTGTGGATCCACCCCGGCAAGGCCCACGCCGGCGAGGTGCGCACGCTCGACATCGGCATCCCCCGCGGCGCACCGGCTGCCGTCGACATCGGCCTGGTCGAGAGCGCCGTGCTGGGTCTGCTCCCGCACCGGGGTGCCTCATCGACGAAGTTCTCGAGCGGCCACGTGCTGATCGCCGGCGGCTCGCGCGGCCTCACCGGCGCACCACGCATGGCCGCCCACGCCGCGATGCGCGCCGGCGGCGGCTACGTCACCGCCTGCGTGCCCGCTTCGGTGCAATGGATCCTCGCCACCGGCGGACTCCCCGAGCTGATGACCCGCGGCCTGCCCGACGAGGACGGTGCGCTCATCGGTGCGGGCGTCGACGTCGTGTGCGAAGCCGCACAGCGAGGCGGAGCGCTCGCGCTCGGGCCCGGGCTCGGGCGCAGCCCCGGCGCCGCCGCGTTCGCCCGCGAGCTGGCCCGCCGCGCGCCGGTTCCCACCGTGATCGACGCCGACGGCTTGAACGCCCACGCCGGACGCCTCGGCGATCTGGCCGCGCGTGTGGCCCCGACGGTACTCACCCCGCATGCCGGCGAGCTCGGTCGGCTGCTGGAGCTACCCAGCGAGGAGATCGAGCGCGAGCGCCTGCGTCACGCGCGCGCCGCCGCCGAGCTGGCGGGGGCGGTAGTGGTGCTGAAGGGCGACGACACCCTGGTCGCCGACCCCACCGGCGCCGGCGTGGTGGCCATCAGCGTGGGGGGCAGTCCCGCGCTCGCGACGGCGGGCACCGGGGATGTGCTCACCGGCGTGATCGCGGCGCTGCTCGCGCAGGGTCTGCCGGCGTTCGCGGCGGCCGCCGCCGGCGTCCAGCTGCACGCCGCCGCCGGGCGCGTCGCGGCGCAGACGGTCGGCAGCGCCGACGGTGTGATCGCCTCGGATGTGATCGCCGCGCTGCCTCACGCTCGCGTTGGCGAGGGGGAACGATGATCGTCGGACGCATCGTCACCCGGCGCGTGATCCCTGCGGACGCGATCGCCTTGCGAGGGGTCGACGGCGGCGAGGTGGTGCAGCCGTGAGCGTCGATCGTGCGGTCGCGCGCGTCAACCTCGACGCGATCGCGCGCAACTGCGAGCGGTTGCGCGCGGAGCTGCGCGAGGGCGTCCAGCTGTGTGCCGTAGTCAAGGCCGACGGCTACGGCCACGGACTGCTCGACAGCGCCGATGCGGCGCTCGCCGGAGGCGCCACCTGGCTTGCGGTGGCGAGCGTCCCGGAGGCGCGCGAGCTGGTCGGCGAGCGATTGGAGATCGGCCGAAGCCGGGGGACACTCGCCTTCGGCGAGCATCCCCGTTTCGGCCAACAGGCCCGTCTGCTCGTGCTCGGCCCACTGCGGGAGATGGAGGTCGAGGAGGCCGTGCATCTGGACATGGACTTCGTCGTCTGGGGTGAGGAGCTGCTCGCCGACGCTGCCCGGACGGCCGAGGACATAGGCAAGGTTGCGCGCGTGCACGTCAAGCTCGACACGGGCATGGGCCGCTTCGGCGTGTGCGACCCCGAGCGCGCCTCCCATCTGGTGGCGGCCGCGGCGGCTCACCCCCACGTGGAGCTGGCCGGCGTCATGACCCACTTCGCCACCGCCGACGAGCCTGGAGACGGCTTCTTCGGCGAGCAGCTGCGGCGGTTCGCCGGCTGGGCGCGGGGTGTCAAGCGGGAGTACCCCGCGGTGCTCGTGCACGCCGCCAACAGTGCCGCGGTGCTGCGCGATTCCGCCGCGCACTTCGACATGGTGCGCTGCGGCATCGCGATTTACGGTATGGATCCCTTCGGCGACGACCCGCTCGCACGCGGCTTGGAGCCGGCGCTGCGGTTGAGCTCCTATGTGGCGGCCGTGAAGCGCTGCCTCGCCGGTGAGAGCACCGGCTACGGCCGGCGCTTCCTCGCCACGCGGGAGACGCATCTCGGTCTGCTTCCGATCGGTTATGGCGACGGCTGGCGGCGTGGGCTCTCCGGCAAGGCTGAGGCGCTGATCGCGGGACGCCGCCACCCGCTGGTGGGTACCGTCAGCATGGACAGCGTCGCCGTCGACCTCGGCCCCGACCCGACCGCCCCCGCGCTGCTCGGCCAGCCCGTCGTCTTGATCGGCAGTCAGGGCGCCGGGCGGATCACCGCCGAGGAGGTGGCCCGGCGCCTGGACACGATCAACTATGAGATCACTTGTGGGCTCACCGCACGCGTCGCGCGCGTGCACCACGGTGACCACGGGGTGACGCGACTTGCCGCCGACTGACGACCCGCTCGAGCTGACCCGTGCGGCGCTCGCCGGGCGGCCAGCATGGCTGGTGGGGGGAGCCGTGCGAGACCGCGTGCTCGGCAGGCGCACCGCCGATCTCGACGTGGTGCTCGACGGGGAGCCGCGCGAGGCTGCCCGTGCGCTTGCCGGCGCCGCGCGAGCCGCGGCGTTTGCGCTCTCAGAGGAGTACGGGGGCTGGCGCGTGGTCGCTCGCGACGGCGCCTGGCAGGTCGACTTCGAGCGCCTGCGGGGGGTCTCACTGGAGGAGGATCTGGCGCTACGCGACTTCACCGTCAACGCGATCGCCGAGCCGCTGGGAGAGCCCGGCGCGGCGGAGCGAGTGTCCCCCGAATCGGTCCCCGGCGCGGTCAGGGAGTTGATCGATCCGCTCGGCGGTCTGGAGGACCTCGCGCGGCGGCGGCTGCGCGAGGCCGGGCCACGTGCGTTCGCCGAGGATCCGCTGCGCGTGCTGCGCCTCGTACGGCTTGCCGTGGAGCTCGATCTCGAAGCGGACCGCGACACGCGGGCCCGCGCGCAAACGCATGCGGCGGCGCTTGGCAAGGTCGCGCCGGAGCGGATCTTCATGGAGCTGCGCCGCGTCATCGATGCACCCGGCGCGGTTGCGGGCCTGGAGCTGATGGGCGAGGTGGGCGCGACCGCGGTTGTGCTGCCCGAGTTGGAGGCGCTGCGCGGCGTGACCCAGAGCCACTACCACCACCTTGACGTGTACGGCCACACCCTGGAGGTGCTCGAGCAGGTGATCGCATTGCAGGAAGATCCCGTCGCGGTCCTTGGGGGTACCGAGGGGCGCTCCCGCGATGGGCTCACCGCGCTGCTGGCCGAGCCGCTTGCCGATGGACTGACCCGCGGGGGAGCGCTGCGCTGGGGAGCGCTGCTGCACGACGCCGCCAAGCCGCTCACCCGCGAGGTGCGTCCCTCCGACGGACGCGTCACGTTCATCGGACACGACGCGCGGGGCGCCCAACTCGCCGGTGAGGTGCTCACCGGGTTGCGAGCGAGCGGTCGGTTGCAGGCCCATGTGGCGGCGCTCGTGCGCAACCACCTGCGGCTGGGCTTCCTCGTGCACCAGCCCCAGCCGCTGGCGCGTCGCTGTGTGTTCGCCTATCTGCGCAGCTGTGAGCCGGTGGAGGTGGACGTCACGCTGCTCTCCATCGCCGACCGCCTCGCCACCCGCGGCGAGCGCGCACAGGAGGCGATCGATGCTCACCTGCGCCTCGCGCGGGGGATGCTCGTCGACGCGCTCGACTGGCGTGCCGCAGGAGGCTCCCCGCAGCCGCTGCTGCGGGGAGACGAGCTGGCGAGGGAGCTCGGCATCGCCACCGGCCCGCGTCTCGGCGAACTGCTGGAGGAGCTTGCCGCGTCCCAATACGCGGGCGAGATCGCCAATCGTGAGGAGGCGTTGGAGCGCCTGCGTGACGGCGGTTCAGGATGAGCCCGCGGCGATCTCCGGCGTGGGCTAACACTTCTCTAATGGCGCCCATACAAATGAGACTGGGTCTCGTTCTTATTTGTATGGGCGCAAAAAGAGAACACATCACGACGCCCGGCGAAGAGCACATCACCGACGCCCTGCGCACGACGCGGGTAGGATGGCGGGTCAATGACCGATCCCGAGTGCATCTTCTGCAAAATTGTCGCGGGCGAGTTGCCCGCCACGATCGTCGACGAAGACGAGCGCACGGTGGCCTTCATGGACATCAACCCCGCCACCCGCGGCCATGTGCTGGTGGTGCCGCGCCGTCACGCGCGGGACCTGCTGAGCATCGACCCCGAGGACCTGTGCGCCACGGCGGCCGCCGCCCAGCGACTGGCGCGGCGGATGAGCGAGCGGTTGGGCATCGCCGGGATCAACGTGCTCAACTCCTGCGGTGGCGCTGCCTGGCAGACCGTGTTCCACTTCCACCTGCATGTGATCCCGCGCTACATCGGCGATCCGCTGCGGCTGCCGTGGCTGCCCGCCGCGGGCGACGCGGACGAGATTGCCGCCGCCGCGCAGGAACTCGGCCGCGGATAGCGAACCGCTACATACCCGCTCTCGGCGTGTTCTATGCCCAATATGCTCCGCTTTAGGTCAAAGATGCTCCGCACATCCCTCCTTGCGCTCCTGGGAGGGGTGGCATTGACCCTGTCGTTGCCCATCGGTGCGCTGGCGACGCTCTCGGAAGTCGGGGTGATCCCGGCGACCACGCCCCCCGCCACGCCAAGCTGCCCGACGTCATGCTTGGCCGTCACGCGCACCACCGGCTTCCAGGTGAAGGTGGGCAAAACGCGCAGCCTCGTCACGGTGCCCCGCAACGGCACCGTCGTGGCGTGGACGATCTCGCTCGGCAAGCCCAACGCCACCCAGGTCAAGTACTTCAACACCAACGAGGGCGGCACCGCCTCGGCCGCAATCGCGGTGCTGGCGCCGCAACCCAAGCCCAACCTCACCTACAAACTGGTGGCGCAGAGCCCGCTCGTGCAGCTGCAGCAATACTTCGGCAAGACCGCCCAGTTCCCGCTGGCGAGCACCCTGCAGGTCAAGAAGGGCGACATCATCGCGCTCGCGGTTCCCACCTGGGCGCCGGCGCTCTCGCTGGGCTTCACCAACGAAACCTCCTGGCGCGCCAGCCGCGTGCGCTCGCAGTGCACCAACACCAGCGTCCAGTCGATGCAGCAGCTGGGAACCAGCGTCCAGTACTACTGCCTCTACCGCGAAGCACGCCTCACGTACAGCGCCACGCTGATTTCGACGCCCTGAGGGGTCCATCCGTGGACACTGTGCAGGATCGCCGCGTGACGGCTGACGATCGGCCGGCCCCGCCCAGTTTGGTCCAGGAGCGCCTCAGTCGCGTGGGCTGAGCACGTTCCGCAATTCAGGGCGCCTGGGCGCCGCCGGTGGGGCTGCTCGCGGCGCCACCGCCACCCGTGGCTTCGGAGCCGCCTTTGGCTCCACTTTCCCCGGTGCCGCCGCTCGCGCCCGAGCTTGCTTCAGGTTCAGGGGTGCTTGTTTTTTCCGCCGAGGCGCCACCGGCGCTGGTCGTGCTTCCGTTGCCCGTGCCTGCCGACGTGCTGGAGCTCGCGGGTTCTTCGCTCGAGCTTTCGGTCGTCGAGCTGCCCGTAGCGCCCGAGCCGCTCTTGGCGGTGGTGGCGACGGTCGACGTCGCGGTCGTGGGCGTCGCTTCGCTTTCGGCCTGGGTGTTGGTGGGCGGAGTGATTTCCGGGGTGCTGTGCGGCGGCACGTCGGCCGAGTTGCCGGCGCCTCCGCAGGCCGCGAGTGTGAGGCCCACCAGCAGTGCCGCGGCGCCCGCGAGGATGGGGGCGAGCGACCGAAGCCGGGAGACACCCCCCTTCGGGGGGAATCCCCGTTTCGACCAGCGTGCGCTCACGAGTGGAGCGGCCCCATCCGGCGTCCGCAGGTGGGACAGTCGTTGAGGTCCTTCTGGGCCAGCTGCTCGCACCAGGGGCAGAAGCGGAGGTTCTCAACGGAGAAGGGCAGCTTGGAGGTCGAGGGCGCCAGCGGCAGTACCTTGCCGACGACCTCCAGCGGCTCGCCGGACTCCCGGTCGAGATAGATCTCATCGGGCTGCGCCTCGAGGAGGACTTCTCGACCGCTCGCCGGATTGCGCAGACGGTATCGCTGCCGCACGCTCATCGCCGAGACTCTAGCGAAGCCGGCGGAGGGAGCGCCGCGTGAGGATCATGCCGGATGCCTGCCACCGGGTACGCGTCTCGGCGGCGACATCCAGCAGATGGAGGGGGCGCCGGTGAGGGAGAAGGTCATGCCACCTGGGCAGCCGCGGGCCCCGCCGGTCCCCGCCTTGGCAAAGGGTAGTGTGGGCCGCCGGTGCGCATCCTGATCTTCCACGGCTACCTGCTCGCGGGCACGGGCTCCAACATCTACAACGCGCGCCTCGCGCGGGCGCTGGTGGGCCTCGGCCACGAGGTGCACCTGTTTTGCCAGGATCGCCACTCCGAGCGCCAGCCCTTCGTCGACGCTGTCGGGGATTGGGAGCAGGGGCGGCTGCGGGTGCGCGCGCTGCGCGAGCCGGTGCGCTGCACCGTATACCGGCCCGAGATCGGCGCGCTGCTGCCGGTGTACGTCGAGGATCCCTACGAGGGGATCGAAGCGCGTGCCTTCGCGCGCTGCAGCGAGGCGGAGATCGAGCGCTACATCGAGGCCAACGTCACCGCCGTGCGCGAGCTGGTGGGGCGTGTGAAACCCGATGTCGCGCTCGCCAACCACCTGGTGATGGGACCCGCGATCCTCGCCCGAGCGCTCGCTCACCGCGTGCCGTACGCCGTCAAGGTGCACGGCAGCGCTCTGGAGTACACGGTCAAGCCCGAGCCCGAGCGCTTCCTGCCCTACGCCCGCGAGGGCCTGGAGCCAGCCGGGGGGGTGCTCGTCGGTTCGCTGCACACCGCGCGCAGCCTGTGGGATGCGCTGGGGGACCCCGCAATCGAGGCCCGCACCCGTCTCGGTCCTCCCGGGGTGGACGTGGAGCTCTTCAAACCGCTCCCACAACGCGCCCTGAACAGGCCGCCGGAGCCCGTCGTGGCGTTCGTGGGCAAGCTGATCGTCAACAAGGGCGTGGACCTGCTGATCGCCGCGTGGCCGCTGGTGCTCGAGCAGGTGCCGCGGGCGCGCCTGGAGATCGTCGGCTTCGGCGGCGACGCCGAGTGGCTGGAGCTCCTGCTGGAGACCCTGGCGGCCGGCGACCTCGAGCGGGCGATCGACGTGGCGCGCGCCGGTCGCGCTCGCGGCATGGCGGAACCGCATGTAAGCAGTGCTCGGGGAGCGGCGAACGCGCAGGCAGGTACCCATGCCCGACCCGCGCCACTGCGCCACCTCGCGGCGTTCCTCGGAGCTTTGCGCGGTCAGCGGCGCGAGCGCTACCTGGCGGCGGCGCGCACGTTGCCCGAGCGGGCTCGCTTCGCGGGGCGCATGGAGCACGAGGGGCTCGCCGAGCTGCTGCCCGCCTGCGAGGCGCTGGTCGTGCCCAGCACCTTTCCCGAGGCGTTCGGCATGGTGGCGGCCGAGGGGGCGGCGTGTGGTGCGCTGCCGGTGAGCGCCGGCCACTCGGGCCTCGCCGAGGTGAGCGGAGTGCTGGCGCACGCCGTCCCGGCGCAGGCTGCGAGCTGGCTGTCGTTTCCCGTCGACGACGATGCCGTGCCCGCGATCGCGCGGTGTCTGGTCGGCTGGCTGCGGGCCGATCCCGCGCTGCGCGAACGGACTCGCGCGGGGCTGGTTGAGGCAGTGCGTGACCACTGGTCGTGGGAGGGTGTTGCGCGGGGAGTCATCGCTGCCGCGAGCGGCGAGCTGGATGTGCTGCCCTCGCCGTGAGTGGTCCGATAGTGGGTCCTCGAGGCGCTCGCCGAGCACGCCACAAGACGTCGCCCGCCAGTTCGGATAGAGTTGCGGTCGCTGTGAGGGAGTTGGGTAAGTCTGGGACGTTGTTGGCTAGTGGCCTGGTGCTGCTCGCGGTGGCTGGCTGCGGCTCGACCAAGCACGGCGAAGAAGCCAACCTGGTTGCCGGCAAGCAGCAGTTTGTCGCCAAGTGCGGGGCCTGCCACACGCTTGCGCGCGCCAATACCAAGGGCACGGTGGGGCCCGACCTCGACGAAGCGTTTCGCCACGGCGTCGAGGAAGGGCTGGGGCGCAACACGATTCGAAGCATCGTGCAATACCAGGTCGAATTCCCCAACCCCGAAAACGTGATGCCCAAAGGGCTGGCCGACGGGTCCATGCTGAAGGACATCGCCGCCTACGTCGCCTACGCCGCGGCCCGCCCCGGCAGCGACACCGGCCTGCTCGCGAGCGCCGTGGCCGCGCCGGGCTCGGGCAAGCCGGCGGTCGCGAAGAACGGCAAGCTCGAACTGGAAGCCAATCCCGCCGGGCAGCTCGCCTACACGACCAACAAAGCCACCGCCTCCGCCGGCGCGCTGACGATCTCGATGAAGAACGTCTCCGGGGTCACCCACAACCTCGCGATCCAGTCGGGCACCAGTGGCCCGGTCCTTGGGGCGACTCCGCTGGAGCCCAAGGGCACCGCCTCCTTCGCGGTCAAACTGAAACCGGGTACCTACACCTACTTCTGCCAGGCCCCGGGCCACCGCGCGGCGGGGATGTACGGGACCCTCACCGTAAAGTAGCCAGCGGCGCATGCGCCGCTGGCCGGACGCGCACATGTGCGCGTCCGCGGGTCGGCACATGTGCCGACCCGTTCCAAGTGGGGGAGATCAGGTGATCGCGCGCACGATCAGGATCGCGGCGATGAGCACCGCGAACACGACGATCACGTAGAGCAGCAGGCGAAACATCTCGCCCTCGGAGCGCAGCGGATTCAACATCGGCTCTGGCGGCCGTGGGCACGGCGCATGCCGGCGTCCTCGGTCGCTCGTGTGCAAAGCGCACTTCGCTCCCTGCGTCCTTGGCTCGCTTGGCCCACGACCCCCAGAGCACCCATCGACTCAGACGATGTAGACCGTGAAATAGACCACGATCCACATGATGTCCACGAAGTGCCAATAGATGCCCGGCACCTCCACGCCGCGGTGCGCCTCGGGGGTGTAGTGCCCGCGCCACGACCTGATGGTGACGATCGCCAGCAGGATCAGCCCGATTGTCACGTGCGCACCGTGCAGGCCGGTGAGCGAGTAGAAGATCGTCTGCTGGGCGGCGTCCTGGGGGGCGAAGCCGATGTTGGCGTACTCGTTGATCTGCAGAACCAGGAACGTCACGCCGAGCAGGAACGTGGTCAGGATGCCCGCCTTCAGCCCGAAGCGGTTGCCTTTCTTGATCGAGGTCTGCGCCCAGTGCATCGTGAAGGAGGAGGAGATCAGGATGCAGGTGTTGACGAGCGTGGGATACACCGGCAGCTGGGTGCCGGGCGCCGGCCACTGGTCGCCCTGGGCCACGCGGATGAAGAAGTAGGCCGTGAAGAAGGCCCCGAAGATCATGATCTCCGAGATGATGAAAAGCAGCATCCCCAGCAGCTGCGGATCGACCCGCGAGCTGCGATGCGCCGGCGGCGGGCCGTGGTGCTCGTGCTCGTGGACGGGGGATTGGTGGCCGGGCGGGCGGGTGGGCGGGTGGGGTCCTGATCCACGCGCGATGCTGGCGGCCTCCATGCGGCTCGCTCCTCTCTAGCGTCCCGCCGCGCCGGCCGTAGCCGCTGCCCGCGTCGTCTCTAGATCGACCACGACATGCTCCACCGGCACCGTGGTGGCGCCGCGCACGCGCTCGATCAGGTTGGAGCGCATCCAGCCCGAGCGCTCGTCGGGAAGCGTGGAGATGACCACGTCGTCGACCCGGAACAGCTCCAGCGCGTTCATCGCCGCGGTGTAGGGATCGGGGTCGCCGATCATGCCCGAGCACAGCAGCCCGGCGGCACGGAGCTTCGCGAGCATCGACGTGAGGCGTGCGCGCGCCTCGCGGGGCGCGGCCCCGTCGCCGCCTTGCTGGGGGACGACCGCGATGAAGAGATGGCGCTCTCCGTGGGCGGCCTTCTCCCGCAGGCGCTCCACCAGCTCCTCGCCGCTGGAGGTTTTGTTGGCAATCACGAGCGTCACGCGGAACGGCAGGCCCTCGGCCTCGAGGTCGGTGACGATGTGCTCCACCGGCAGCCCCGAGGCGATTTGGACGCGCTCGATCAGGTCGCGCCGCAGCCAGCCCGAGTGCGTGGTGGGGTGCGTGGAGACGATCACCTCGCTGGGGCGGTACTCGCTGATCGCGTCCATCGTCGCCAGGAACGGGTCGGCGTCGCCGACGGCGCCGCTGGCCTCGATGCCCTCGTCGGCGAGCAGCGACACGGCGAGGTCGATGCGCACCTGGCTGGCGTCGCGCACGGCCTCGTCGTAGATCACCAGGCCCGAGGAGGGCTTGCTCGTGGGCACCACGAGGCGAAAGCGCACGTCTCCGGGCGCCGCCAGCTCGCGCACTCTGTCGAGCAGCTTCTTGCCACCGAGCGTGCGGTTTGCGACTACCAGTATCTCCTTCATCGCGATCTACCTCCCCTAATAGTTCTTAGCCTGCTGACTACCCGTTGGCCCGCCATGTCTCGCGGCTGCTGGATGCCGTCAGGGTCTATGCCCTGTGTCTCTGAGTCGTGCCTCGTCGATTCCACGTCCTCACTCGCCCCCGCTCGGCACCGGCACATTGCCGGCGGTCTGCGTTCGGACTTCCGAGGGCAGCGGCGCCGGCGTGAAGATGCCGTGCACCGCGCCCGGTACGCCGTACTCGTACGGTCCGCCGACGACGGTGGGGACGCGGTCGAAGTTGAAGACGGGGGGCGGCGAGGAGACCTGCCACTCGAGCGTCAGCGCGCGCCACGGATTGGCTTCGGCGCGCGGGCCCCCGCGCCAGGAGTTGACCATGTTGTAGAGGAAGATCAACGTCGCCGCGCCGAGGATCCAGCTGCAGATCGAGATGAACAGGTTGAGGTTCGCGAACTGGGCGGCGTAGGTAGACACGCGCCGCGGCATCCCATCCAGGCCGAGGATGTGCATCGGCCCGAACGTCAGGTTGAAGAAGATGAATGTGCTCCAGAAGTGCCACTTGCCGAGGCGCTCGTCGTACATGCGCCCGGTCATCTTCGGGAACCAGTAGTACACCCCCGCGAAGATCGTCATCAGCGAGCCGCCGAACAGCACGTAGTGGAGGTGGGCGACGATGAAGTAGGAGGCGCTCACGTGGATGTCGAGCGGCAGCATCGCCAGCATGATGCCGCTGATGCCGCCCGCCGAGAAGGTGATCATGAAGCCGAGCGCGAACAGCATCGGGGTGTCGAGGTGCAGCACCCCGCGGTACAGCGTTGCCAGCCACGAGAAGATCTTGATGCCGGTGGGCACTGCGATGATCACGGTGGTGATCGCCATCGGGATGCGCAGCCACGCGGGCATCCCCGAGGTGAACATGTGGTGCGCCCACACGGTGAACCCCAGCAGCACGATCGCCAGCAGCGAGAACGCCATCATGCGGTAGCCGAAGATCGGCTTGCGCGACTTCACGGCGAGGATCTCGCTGATGATCCCGAAGCCGGGCAGGATCATGATGTACACCGCCGGGTGCGAGTAGAACCAGAAGATGTGCTGGTACATCAGCACGTTGCCGCCCTTGTCGGCGTCGAAGAAGTTGAAGCCCAGCGCCCGGTCGAGCAGCACCATGAACTGCGAGGCCGCCACGAACGGAGTGGCGATCACAACCAGCAGCGAGGTCGAGAAGTTGGCCCACACCAGCAGCGGCATGCGGAAGAAGCTCATCCCCGGCGCGCGCATAGTGATGATCGTCACAAGGAAATTGAGCGCGGTGGCGACCGAGGAGGCGCCCGCGAACTGCACCCCGATCGAGAAGAAGTTCTGCCCGATCGGAGACACGGTCGAGAGCGGCGCGTAGGCCGTCCACCCGTCCGAGAACGAGCCACCGGGCGCGAGGAAGCTCAGCAGCATGATCGCGCCGCCCAGCGGCAGCATCCAGAAGGAGAGCGCGTTCAGGCGGGGGAACGCCATGTCGGGCGCGCCGATCATCAGCGGCAGCACGAAGTTGGCGAGGCCCGCGAACACGGGGATCACGAAGAAGAAGATCAGGATCGTGGCGTGCACCGAGAAGAGGCCGTTGTAGGTGTTGGCGTCGACGAACTTCGACCCCGGCTGCGCCAGCTGGATGCGCATCAACATTGCGATCAGCCCGCCCACGAGCAGGAAGAAGAAGGAGGTGACCACGTACTGGACGCCGATCACCTTGTGGTCGGTGTTGACCTTGAAGTAGTCCTTCCAGCTGTACGCCCCGTGGTTGGCGTGGCTCTCGGGGCGCGTGGGGCGGCCGGAGACCCAGTAGAACCAGTAGTCGAAGGCCCCCAACCCGATCAGGAAGAAGATCGGGCAGCCGATCAGCGACACGGTCAGGATCGCATCGGGGTTGAGGTAGTGCGTGTAGGTCGCGTGGCCCGTGGCGGTTCGCACCACCCACGTCAGCGCGGTCGCGAGGGCGATCCCGAACGCCACCCCGAGGAACGCGCGGTAGAAGCCGGGTGCGCGGAGTTTGGCGCCCCAGCCGGCGCTCCTTGGAGGTTCCTCACGCATACCAGGCGGCACGGCGCTTGCGGTGGCGGCCATCAGCCGGCCCTCCTTCGAACGATCTTAGTGGTTCGCATACACCTTACCTGCTACCCCGTTGCCACGGTCGAGGGTTTGCTCATCTGGCTTTTGATCCATTCCTGGAACTTGGCAGGCGTGACCACGTGGATCGCCGAGCGCATGAACGAGTGTCCGACTCCGCACAGCAGATTGCACACGACTGGGTAGGTGCCCAGCCGGATGGGAGTCGCGCGGTAGTGGGTGGTGATGCCCGGCACCGCGTCCTCCTGCAGGCGGAAGGCTGGGATCCAGAAGGCGTGGATGACGTCCTTGGAGTGGATGTTGAAGTACACCGACTCCCCCTTGGGAACGTACAGCGAGTAGCTCTTCAGCGGGGCGCCACCGGTCACCGACGAGGGGTATTCGTAATCCCAGAAGAACTGCTGGCCGGTCACGCCCACCTGGATTTCCTTGCCGGGCGGTTTCTTTTCGTTGTCGTGCAGCACCACGAACGAGTAGGAGACGAGGCTCAGCACCAGCGCGGCGGGGAGCGCCGTCCAGAAAACCTCCAGCCGAGTGTTTCCATGGATCGGCGGCCCGTCCATCAGCTCCTGTCCCGGGCGCATCCGGAACTTCCAAACGCAGTACAGGATCACGGTGGCGACCAGCACGAAGATCGGGATCGAGGCGATCACCAGCACGTGGTAAAGCTGGTCGGTGTTCTTCGCCTGCTCGGAGGCCTGCGGCGGGAACCAGTGGATCACGAAGCTCAGCACGATCCCGATCGCCGTCGCCACCACGCCGGCGATCGCCGTGAGGATCACCGAGCGTCGCGACTCAGGCTGCTCGGGCACCCGCCATCAGAGCTCCCACGGGCCCCATCTGGGGCTCGATCGCTGATGCAGCACTCCCATGCTTTACAGCAGACCCAACCATCCCATGCGTGATCCTATTCCCTTTGCCCGACGGATGGCAACCCGGCCGTTCACCGACGATCGCCCCCGGCACTTGACAGCGCTGCCGAAGACCACTACATTGAGGCAATCGTTGCAAGCATCTCCACCGGAGAGGGGTCGCGTGGCCGGCGCATGTCGGCCGGCCGCGACGCTCTACGGCAAGGGGGCGGAGACCGACTCCAGAAGGGAGCACGCCGATGCGAGTGCACGAAGGGATGAGTCCAATAGTCGTCACGGCCGGTCCTGGTCATACGCTGCGGGACGCTGCCCGGCTGATGTCTCAGCGGAGTGTGGGTGCGGCGATCGTGATGGATCCCGAGGGCAACGGTCCGGGGATCCTCACCGAGCGCGACATCCTGCACTCAGTGGGCGCCGGGCAGGATCCCGACCGAGAGCTTGTCGGGAAGCACCTGACCAGCGAGGCGGTGTACGCCGCGCCTGATTGGTCGCTCGAGGAGGCTGCCGCAGCGATGACGCGGGGTGGCTTCCGGCACCTGATCGTCGTCGAGGGAGGGGAGACCGTGGGCGTCCTCTCCGTTCGCGACATCGTGCGCTGCTGGACCGAAGATGGGGCTGCCTGTCCCGTTCCGGCGAGCGCCGCGGTGGGGTAGGAGGGGTATGGTGGCACCCGCCCACCCGCCGCCGGGGGACGGCGGGTGGCGGCGCCGCCAGCGATGGGGCCGCGCATGGATTTGAGGGGGCCATGCGCGGTACTCCACCGATGTTTGCCCTGTGTCTCCTTGCGGACGTCGGCACGTCGGGGAGATATCTCTAAAAACGGCCTATAACTACTTCACAAAGTAAAGGGTCAGGCCCCGGGCCAGGCCCCGAAAGATGAGCGTTAGGGCCCCAAAAGCTGCATATGTTCCCGGTCAGGGCCCCAAAGATGCATGGTGTTCCCCGAGTCGGGAGCAGCGACGAACCGAGCCTCGGCGGGCTCAGTGGTGGTGATGCTCGAGCGGAAGCTCGTCGATTTCGCGGCGGGTGTCTTTGATCCAGCGGGCCACCGCCCACACCGTGAGGATCACGCCGATCACCGTCAGCTCGATCATCGTGGTGATGCCCACCAGCGCGAGTGTGATCCCAACCGCGGTCAGCAGCGGCAGGAGACTCGGACCGGGGAGGTGGACCTCCTCGCCGACGGGCGGGATCTCAGGATCGATCGGGCTCATGCGTATACCCAGCACCCATCCTGGGCTCGCAGAGCAAGCTGGTCAAGGACGCAGTGAGCGAAATGTGCTGGCCGAAACGGGGATGCGAGCGAAGCGAGTGTCTCCCGGCTTCGGTACATGAGCGATCGAGGACGCAGATCCAGCGTCGCTATGCGAGCCCAGGAGCTCACGAGACGTACAGGGCGGCCACTACAAACGTGATACCGAACATGAACAGGCAGATCCCGCTGACGAGCAGGGCCATACGGATGTTCTTGCGAGCGAGGCGACGATCCATCGGCGGAAGAATACCTCACCGCCGTACGGCATGTCTCGAGCGCGGTCTCACGGTGGCGGCGCCGCTCAGGAAAGACGGGCGTCGAGCACCATCGCGCTGAACAGCAGCGCCAGGTAGGCCAGTGAGAAGAGGTAGAGCTGCAGTGCGCTGCGCCGATCGGCCCGCCGATAGAGGCGCACGGCGCCGCCGACGAAGCCGAGGCCGAGCACCAGCGAGGCAGCCAGGTAGATCACCCCGAAGCCACCGGCGCAGAACGGCAACTGCGTGACGGCGTACAGCAGCACCGCGTACAACAGGATCTGCCGGCGTGTCTCGGCCTCGCCGCGCACGACCGGCAGCATCGGCACACCGACCTTTTCGTACTCCCCCTTCATCAACAGCGACAGCGCCCAGAAGTGCGGTGGGGTCCAGAAAAACACGATGAAGAACAGCAGCACCGCGGTGGCGCTGATCGAGCCCGTCACGGCGGCCCATCCGACCAGCGGGGGCATGGCGCCGGCGGCGCCACCGATTACGATGTTCTGTGGGGTGCGGCGCTTCAGCCACACGGTGTACACGAGCACGTAGCCAAGGAAGCCGGCGAGCGCGAGGCTGGCGGCGAGCACGTTGACCGCCAGCGAGAGCTCTAGGAACGAGAGCGCCGCCAGGCTCAAGCCGAACGTCAACGCGGCGGTGGGAGAGATCCGCCCGGCCGGGATCGGGCGCGTGGCGGTGCGTGCCATGCGCGCGTCGATGTCGCGGTCGAACCAGTGGTTGACGGCGCCCGCGCCACCCGCGGAGAGGTAGCCGCCGAGGCAGGTGAGCGCGACGAGCAACGGGGAGGGATCGCCCGCCACGTACATCGTGGCGATCGTGGTCAACAGCAGCAGCGACTGGACCTTCGGCTTGGTCAGCTCCAGGTAGTCGCTCGCCACTTGACGTGCGTGTGAGATCGCCGGGGCGGCGATGGGTGCTGAGGAGCCCTCCATCGCAGAGAGTCTAGGCGGATGGGGCGGTCGGGGCGCAGACCGATCGGCCAAGCCGATGCACTTGCCGATCGGCCGATCGATCGAGTAGCTGCTCTCGCCGATCGGCCAGCAAGGCTACACGCCCACCTGCGTGGCGCCGACGGGCACCGTCGCCTGGCCGGGCGCCGGCTCGGACGAGGTGCGACGCTCGATCTCCAGGCGAATGTCCTTCATCGGTTCGGCCGAGCGCACGCGCGGGATC
Source organism: uncultured Solirubrobacterales bacterium (assembly GCA_963764915.1). GTDB lineage: Bacteria > Actinomycetota > Thermoleophilia > Solirubrobacterales > Solirubrobacteraceae > Palsa-744. The sequence goes on from CAVXUO010000004.1 coordinate 301,144, forward strand.
GCGTCGAAGTTGTTGACGGCCGGGGGCGAGGTCGTGAACCACTCGAGCGTGTTCGCTTTCCACGGGTCGGGCCCGGCGATCGCGCCGCGCTTGAGGCTGCGCAGGACGTTGATGACGGTGACCAGCACACCGGTGGCGAGGATGAAGGAGCCGACCGTCGAGATCTGGTTGTAGAGCGCGAGGTGGCCGACGTTTTCGTACTCGTACACCCGGCGCGGCATCCCTTCCAGGCCGATCGCGTGCTGGATCATGAAGGTCACGAGGATGCCCCAGAACATCAGCCAGAAGCTGAGCTTGCCGAGCCCTTCGCCGAGCATCCGTCCGGTGATCTTCGGGAACCAGTAGTAGATCGAGGCGAAGATCGGCATCACCGCGCCGCCGACCAGCACGAAGTGGATGTGGGCGACCACGAAGTAGGTTTCGTTGAGCTGCCAGTCCACCGGGAAGATCGCCAGGAAGACGCCGGAGATGCCCCCGATGATGAACAGCGCGATGAAGCCCACGCAGAACAGCAGCGGCACCTTGTATTCGATCGTCCCGCGCCACAGCGTGCCGATCCAGTTGAAGATCTTCACCCCGGTGGGGATCGCGATCAGCATCGAGCTGAGCATCGCGAAGATGACGATCGCCTCGGGCAGGGGCGTCGCGAACATGTGGTGGGCCCACACGAGGAAGCCGAGGAAGCCGATCGCGGTGGTGGAGGCGGCGATCGCCTTGTAGCCGAAGATCGGCTTGCGCGCGAACACGGGCAGGATCTCCGAGACGACCCCGAAGGCGGGCAGCACCATGATGTAGACCTCGGGATGCCCGAAGAACCAGAAGAGGTCCTGCCACAACAGCGGCGAGCCGCCGGTGGTGGCATCGAAGAAATGGGTGCCGAAGTGTCGATCGGTGAGCAGCATCGTGACCGCCGCGGCGATCACCGGCAGCGCGAAGATCAGCAGCACCGAGTAGGTGAGGATCGCCCAGATGAACAGCGGCAGCCGACCCCAGCTCATGCCGGGCGCGCGCATGTTGGCGACCGTCACGTAGAAGTTGATCGCCCCCACGAGCGAGGAGATCCCGGTGAGGTGGATCAGGTAGATCCACGCGTCCTGGCCGCCTCCGGGGGAGAAGAAGGCGTTGGAGAGCGGCGGGTAGCTGGTCCAGCCGGCTTCCGGCGGGTTCCAGAAGATCGAGGCGTAGAAGACGATCCCGCCGGCCAGCAACAGCCAGAAGGAGAGCGCGTTCAGGCGCGGGAAGGCCATGTCGCGCGCGCCGATCATCAGCGGCAGGAAGTAGTTGGCCAAGCCCGCCATCATCGGCACGACGAACAGGAAGATCATCGTCGTGCCGTGCATCGTGAACAGCTCGTTGTAGGTCTGGGGGGCGACCAGCGTATTCTCGGGAGCGCCCAGCTGCAGGCGGATCATCAACGCCTCGACGCCGCCGAGGATGAAGAACACGAACGTGAGGACCATGTACATGATCCCGATCCGCTTGTGATCGGTGGTCGTGAACCAGCTCATGAAGCCGCGCTCCTCGCGATCGACGCGGTGGGCGACTACCTGAGGTGCGGGGGCGGCGTAGGTGGCCATGGTCGGTGTTTGCTTTCTTTCTCTTGCGGGTGCGGTCGCGGATCTATCCGTGGGGTCTTGGTCTGTGCTCTCGTGTGGGGCTGTGGCTGCGCGGGGTTCTCGGTCTCGATCGGTCGGCGATCAGGGGTTCTCGATCCCCGCCGCGCCGGCCTGGGAGTTGATCTTGGCTCGTTCCTTGGCCGCTTCGGCGTTGGCTTCTTCGAGCATCCGCTTCTGGTTGGCCAGCCAAATGTCGAATTCGGCCGGTTCCTCGGCCCGCACGATCGCGATCATGCGGGCATGACCGCGGCCGCAGAGGTTGGCGCACTGCCCGCGGTAGACGCCGGGCTTTTCGATCTTGAACCAGCCGTAGTTGTGGTAGCCGGGGACGGCCTGGTACTTGCCCCCGAGCGCGGGGATCCACCACGAGTGCACGACGTCGGAGGAGACGATGTTGAGCGTCACCGTGGTTTTCGTGGGGACGACCATTTCCGTGTAGGCGTAGGGTGCCCCCAGGCCGTCGGGGTTGCTGGCCCCGGGGTAGACGTACTGCCAGATGAACTGGCGGCCGATGACCTGGATTTCCAGCGATTTGCCGTCGGGTGGCAGGTGCTTGTCGGCGGTGGCGTACAGCTCGCCGCTGTCCGCACCCAGCGCGTCGCCGCCGGCGCTCGAGTTGGGGGGGTCCTGGATCGAGGAGAGCTTGACGAACGTGACCACCGACAGCACGACCAGGATCAGCGCCGCTCCCAAGGTCCAGCCGATCTCCAGGCGCGTGTTGCCGTGGATCTGGGCAGCCACGGCGCCCTTGCGCTTGCGGAACTTCCACAGCGCATATCCGAGCGCCCCCTCGACGGACACGAAGATCACGAGCGCGATGTACAGCGTGATCTTGTAGAGGCTGTCGATCTCGTTGGCGTTCGACGAGCCGCCCGACTTCGGGACAAAGAGGGACGAGAAGGACGCGAGGGTTGTGGGCAGGAGATGGTGCAAGGCGGCGGGGATTCTATTCAGCCTGGGACGGAATGCGCTTGATGACGTTTGCCACGAGGGATTCAAGGCCCTTCTGCCTGGCGGGCTGAGGCTGGAAAGCCATTTGGTGGAGGCCGAGAAGAGAAGTCTTCGTCATCGGCGGCCTGTCCTCGCGCGATGCGTCATTCGAGCCACGCCTACCGCCCCGAAAAACGAGCGGGTCGCTTCTCCACGAACGCCGTCGCGCCCTCGACGAAATCGTCGCTGCCGACCATCTCCTGCTGGAGCCGGGCCTCGAGCTCGAGCTGCTCGTCCATGCGCGCGTACAGCCAGCTGTTGAGCAGGCGCTTGGAGCCGGCGTAGGAGCCCGTCGGCCCGGCGGCGAGGCGTGACGCGAGCGCGCCGGCCTCCGCGGCGAGCTGCTCGTCGGGCGCGACGCGGTTGATCAGTCCCCACTCGAGCGCCTGCGCGGCGGGGATGCGCTCGCCGAGCATCGCCATCTCGGCGGCGCGCGCCATGCCCACGCGGGTCGGTACGAACAGCGAGGAGCCGCCGTCGGGCACCAGGCCGATGTTGACGAAGGCGAGCAGGAAGTAGGAGCTTTGCGCAGCGATCACGAGGTCGCAGCAGAGCGCCAGCGAGCAGCCGATACCGGCGGCGGGGCCGTTGACGCAAGCCACCACCGGCAGTGGCAGCTCGCGGATCGCGTGCATGATCGGGTGGTAGCGCTCGGTCAGCACTTTGTAGACGTCGGGTTGGCCCTCGGGGGTCATCTCGACGCCGAAGTCCTTCAGGTCGGCGCCGGAGGAGAAGGCTCGCCCGGCTCCGGTGATCAGCACGGCGCGCGCCGCATCGTCCTCGTTCGCCTGCCCCAGCGCGGCGAGGAGGTCGCGGCCGAACTGCCGGTTCCATGCGTTCAGCGCCTGCGGGCGGTTGAGCTCGATCGTGGCGACCCCATCGGGGCCGATCGAGAGGTTGACGGTCTCAAAAGCGGTGCGGCTCTCGGTTGGGCTCTCGCTATCGCTCATCGCAGGCTCCTCTGTGCGGTGGTGGGCGCCGGTATGGCGGCTGATGAACTTCGGTTGCAGACAGCTCGCGGGTGCTGGTGGGGGACGGTGCCGGGTTGGCTGGTTTGGGGACGGTGCTGGGTTGGCTGCCGCGAGCGGTGCTGGGTGGCTGTGTCCCTTTGCAGTGTCGTGCGTGGGCTGGCATCCTATGGTGCGGATGGCACGTCCCGTGATCGGAATATGCACTGCCCTGGAGCGCGCTCGCTGGAGCGTGTGGGACCAGGAGGCGGCGCTGTTGCCGCGCAACTACATCGAGGCGATCCAGAGCGCCGGTGGACTGGCGGTGATGATCCCGCCCGATCCGGTGCTGGTGGAGGATCCGAGCGAGGTGTTGGATCTGCTCGATGGGGTGGTGCTGGCTGGGGGCGCCGACATCGACCCCGCCTCCTACGGCGAGCCGCGCCACGAGGAGACGATGAGCACCGTGCCCGAGCGCGATGCCTTCGAGATCGCCCTCGTGCGCGCCGCGATCGCACGCGAGCTACCGGTGCTGGGGATCTGCCGGGGCATGCAGTTGATCAACGTGGTGTACGGAGGCACGCTGTTTCAACACCTCCCCGAGCGCTTCGGCCACCACGAGCACTGCCGTGTGGCGGGCAGCTTCGACGACGCCGACCACGACGTGCTGCTGAAGGACGGCTCGCTGGTGGCGCGGGTGGTGGGGGAGACGCGCCACGCGACCAAGTCCCACCACCACCAGGGGGTGGACCGCCTGGGTGAGGGCCTGGTCGTGAGCGGCACCTCCACGTTGGATGGTCTGCCCGAGGCGATCGAGTTGGAACGCGACGGCTCACCTGCCGATCTCGCCCGGCACTTCGTGCTCGGTGTGCAGTGGCACCCGGAGGCCGATGCGACGAGCCCGGTCGTCGGCGCGCTGGTAGCGGCGGCGCGGGGAGAAGTGAGCGAAGTGGCGGGAGCGGCTCCGAGGGGAGCGGCTCTGAGCGATCACTGAGCGCGGCGGATCCAAAGGGCGGGAACGCCGGGGACGGGGTCCGCAGGCGGGACCATATACTCCCCGCCCTGTGCGGCACGGGAGGGCGATCAGAGCAACCGCATGGGGAGTGGTGGCAGCGGGGGTGCTGGCGCCGGTCGTACGCAGAAAAGTGAAGGCACCGCCGCTGGCGATGCAAACGATTGCCTTCTGCGCGCCGGTCGGCCTGTGCGTCGCGGCGCGTCGCTCGCGCCGTCGCGACGTCGCAACCTGCTGCCTGCAGATGTGGGCATACGTGGCGGCCTACAAGTCACCCCACGATGACCCGACTGAACAGGCGCGGCGGGTTCATGTCGACTATCCGATCGCGATCGACCGCACGCTCGGTCTCGGCGAGCTTCCCACCTCGCGCCTGCAGCACCGGCTCGCCCGGGTTGGCCCGGACGGCCCCGAGTGGCGCACGCTCGACAAGGTGCTGGTGTGGGCGCACTGGTCATGGTTCATGGTGCCCCACGGCGCGCTCGTGTACGTCATGCTGCGCAACCCGGAGCGCTTCGACCGGGCGGCGACGCTGACCTACGCGGTGTTCGACATCGGCGCGATGATCTACTGGGTGCTGCCGACGGCCCCGCCGTGGTACGCGGCGTCTGCTCCGGAGAGCGGCACGGGGTCGGTCGCCGGCGGGACCGCCGGCCCGGCCGGGAGGGGGGTCGGCGGCACGAGCGTGCGAGACGACTCGGGGACGGGCGGGCAGGATGATTCGCCCACGGGTCGGCAGGATGGCTCGGCTTCCGGCGGGCAGCCGGTGCCGTACCGGATGGTCGAGGTGCGGCGGATGATGGTCGAGTACGGAGAGTCGTTCTGGCGTGACGGCTGGGGCCCCCTCTACAGTGTGCTTGGAGGCAACCCCCTGGCTGCGATGCCCTCGCTGCACTTCGCCACATCCGTGATGGCTGCGCTGCTGCTCAGCGAGAGCGGGCCCGTGGCCGGCGCGGCCGGGTGGACATACGCGTCGACGCTGGGGTTTGCGCTCGTATATCTCGGGGAGCACTACGTCGCGGACCTGCTCGGAGGTGCGGCGCTGACGATCGCGGTGCGCCGTCTGGCACCGCGGGTCGCGCCGGCGGTGAGCCGCTGTGCGCGCGCGGTGGCGGCACTGGAGGCGAGAGCGCACGGAGGCGGGCATGCCCAGTAGGGAGGCCGGCGTGGGGCTGTGCCCGGAGGAGGCGGCCACGCAGGGGGGGAGCCGTGCGACGTCGAAGGAGTGTGGGATGGCTTTGTTGCAGGCTGAGTCAGTGGGCACTGTGGGGACCGCGGGCTCCGACGGCGGCCGGGTGAGAGCGCCCGTCGCTCCCGGCGGGGGGCGCGCGGGCGTGCGGGCCGGACGGATAACGCCGCTGCGGCGCGCCAACCGAGGCAGCCAGGGGCCGAGCCACGAAGAGATGCTGCGCGTGCGTCTGACGGGCCGACGGATGCTGCTGTTTGGGACCTTCGTCGTGGCGGCGCTGGCGTTCCTGTACTTCGTGCTGCCGCAGCTTGGCGGCGTGAAGCACACCTGGGACCGTCTCAACGAAGGCGATGCCTGGTGGATCGCGGTGGCGGTGATCGTGGAGATCGTGTCGATGGCGAGTTACATCGCGATCTTCCAAGGCGTACACGTGCCAAAGGGCTCGCCGATCCGCTGGCGCCACAGCTACCAGATCACGATGGCGGGGCTGGCGGCGACGCGCCTGTTCGCGGCGGGCGGCGCGGGCGGGGTGGCGGTGACCGCGTGGTCGCTGCGGCGCTCGGGCATGGAAAGCCGCGAGGTCGCCGAGCGCATGATCGCGTTCCTCGTGTTGCTGTACGGGGTGTACATGGCGGCGCTGGTCGTGTGTGGGGTGGGCCTCTACACCGGGGTGTTCCCCGGCTCCCACCCGTTCGCGATCACGATGATCCCGGCGATCATCGGTGTGGTGGGGCTGCTCGCGATCCTGGCGGTCGCATTCGTCCCGCAGGATCTCCAAGAGCGCTTGGAGCGCGCGAGCGCTCGCCACCGATCGAAGTTTGGCCAGAAATTGTTGGGCCTGCTGGGAAGGCTCGCGAAAGGTCCCGCATCGGCGTCGGGGGGAGTGCGCTTTGCGATGAGCAAGCTACGCCACCCGGAATGGGCGCTGCTTGGAGTGATGACGTGGTGGGGGTTCAACGTCGCCGTGTTGTACGCGTGCTTCCGCGCCTTCGGAGACGCGCCGCCGGTGGCGGTGCTGGTGCAGGCCTACTTTGTGGGAATGCTCGCCAATCTGTTGCCGCTGCCCGGGGGCATCGGGGGGGTGGACGGCGGAATGATCGGGGCGTTGGTGGCCTTCGGGGTGGGCGGTGGGCTGGCGCTGATCGCGGTGTTGACGTACCGCCTACTGGCGTTCTGGTTGCCGAGTGTCCCGGGCGCGATCGCCTACTTCCAGTTGCGCCGTACGGTCGGCCACTGGGACTTGGGTGATGCCCGGCGCCTTGCGCGCGCGCCATAGATTGGCGCCAAAGGCTCTAGGATCTTCATGGAGGGAGCACCGCTCGCCGACGACAAATAGTCTTCAGACAAACAAGTGCACTAGAGGGCATCGAGGGAAGCTCAAAACCAGATTGTGAGCCCGCCCGCCCGTCCGCCGCCGAGGACCGCTCGGCGGCCACGTGGCGTCCGGCTCCACCAAGTGCCGGCGCTGACTTCCTCCAAGGGCATGTCATGCGCTGGCTGGCCGGCGTCGGGGTCCTTCCTTCCTTCCCCGGCGCCGGCCGCCCTAAGCCTGTTTCAGAAAGACCACGGCCTTGCCCACCCACCCCGGGGCCGTGGGATAGGGTGGTGGACTTGGCAGAGCGCGTGCTGATCCTCTCCTGGGAGTACCCGCCGGTGATCGAGGGCGGGCTGGCCCGGCACGTGCGCAAGCTGGCGGAGGAGTTGGTGCGCCAGGGCGTGGCGGTCGATGTGCTGACGCGCGGAACCGGCGAATCCCTGGAGATGGAGGAGCGCGCCGGCGTGGGCGTGTACCGCGTGCGCGAGCCGAATTGGCCGCGCGACCTCGAGCGCTTCGTGGGATGGGTGGAGCGGATGAACCGGGACATGCGACAGGTGGGCGAGGCGCTCGCGCGCGAGCGCGGCGCCGAAGGACGCGGATATGAGTTGGTGCACGGCCATGACTGGCTGGTCGCGCACGCCGGGATGGCGCTGGCGGAGCGCCTCGGGGTGCCGTACTTGACGACGATCCACGCGACCGAGCACGGGCGCCACCAGGGGTGGGTGCAGGACGAGCCGCAGGCCCACATCCACGCGGTGGAGAAGTGGATGGCGGGGCGCGCGGACTCGGTGATCACATGCTCGCACTACATGCGCGGCCACGTGGCGGACATCTTCGACATCGACGAGAACCGGGTGAGCGTGATCCCGAACGGAATCGACCCGCGCGACCTGCGCCCGGTGGGGGATCTGAAGGCGTTGCGTCGGGAGTTCGCGCAGCCGCACGAGCGCCTGGTGGTGCTGGTCGGGCGCCTGGTTTACGAGAAGGGCTTTCAGCTCGCCTTGGACGCGCTGCCGGACGTGATCGAGCGCGTCGGGAACGTGCGCTTCCTGGTGGCGGGGAGCGGTACGCACGAAGCGGAGTTGAAGGCGCAGGCGGAGCGCCTGGGACTGCTGGAGCACGGCGCCTTCCTGGGATGGATCGGCGACGACGCGCTGCACTCGCTGTACCGGATCGCGGACCTGTGCGTGGTGCCCTCGATCTACGAGCCGTTCGGGCTCGTGGCGCTGGAGGCGATGGCGTCAGGCTGCCCCTGCATCGTCGCCGACACCGGTGGCCTGCGCGAGGTGGTGCCCGCGGGCGAGCGTGTCGGCTTGCGCTTCAACGGCGGCGACGCGGCGCACCTCGGCACGATGATCGAGCGCCTGCTGACCGACGATCAGCTGCGCGAGCGCCTGGTGGCGGAGGCCTCCGAGCACGTGCTGGGCTTCGATTGGACCGATGTGGCGCGCCGCACGCGCGGCATATACCGCGACCTGACGGCCGGCAGGCGCGCAAGCCAGCGGGTGTAAGTGGGGGCAGATGCGTTACGCGTAGCGGTGATGCGCCGTGTGTACCAGGTGGCGTGGCGGGGGGTGCAGTTGCGTGCGATATTGTGGCGGCGCGGCAGCAGCGGCGTGAAGTGTGTGCTGACCCACGGCGAGGAGGTCCTGCTGGTGCGGCACACCTATGGCCGGCGCAACGTGTGGTACCTGCCGGGCGGAGGCGTGCACCGCGGCGAGCCGCCCCTACGTGCGGCCGCGCGGGAGATGGAGGAGGAGCTGGGCCTGCACGGGTTGCAACTGCGCGAGTTGGCCACTTTCGAGACACGCCTGGAGCGGATCGCCGTGCGCCTGACGTGCGCGCACGCCGAGGTGGCGGATCCCACGCAGGTGCGCATCGAACCCGTGGAGATCGCCCAGGTCGGGTGGTTTGCCCGCGATCGGCTGCCGACCCCGCTTGGCTCCGAGGAGCGGGCGCTCGTCGGTATGCTGCCGTGATGGGGATGTTGGAGGGGTTGATGCAGGATGATTTTCCGCTGAGCCTGCAGCACGCGCGGCGGCGGATGCGCGACTGCCACCCGGCGGCGCGAGTGATGACGCTCACGCCGGAGGGAACTGTGAGCGCGAGCTTCGGGGAGGTGTGCGAGCGCGTCGATCGCCTCGCGCGGGCACTGAAGCGTTTGGGGATCGGGCAGGGCGATCGCGTGGGGACGTTCGCGTGGAACAACCAGCGTCACTTCGAGCTGTACATGGCGGTCCCATGCATCGGGGCCGTGCTGCACACGCTCAACATCCGCCTGTTCGCCGAGCAGGTCACCTACATCGTCAACCATGCCGAGGACCGGGTGATCTTCGTCGACGACTCGCTCGTGCCGCTGCTGGAGCCGCTGGCGCCGAGCTTCAAGGGGGTACGGCATTTCGTCATCATGGGCGACGGAGATTCGAACCCCGCCCGCCCCGGTCTCCCCAACGTGCTGCGCTACGAGGATCTCCTGGAGGACGCGGATCCCGATAATGATTCTGATTCGCAGCCCGGTCGCCCGGCGGGCTCCGAGTCTCTCTACCCCGAGCTCGACGAGCGCCAGGCGGCGTCGCTGTGCTACACGAGCGGCACCACCGGCAATCCCAAGGGCGTGTTGTACTCGCATCGCTCGATCTGCCTGCATGCGACCGGGGCGCTGATCGCGGACAACCTCGGCCTCTCGCGCCGCGACCGTGTGCTCGTGGTCGTGCCGATGTTCCACGTCAACGCCTGGGGGCTGCCGTTCGCCGCGGCGCTGTGTGGCGCGGACCTTTTGCTGCCGGACCGTTTCATGCAAGCCGAGCCGCTGGCGCGCGCGATCGAGCGCGAGCGCCCGACGGTGATGGGCTGCGTGCCGACGATCTTCGCCGACATGTTGCGCTACGCCGACTCGCACGAGGTCGACCTCTCCTCGCTGACCAACTCGGTTTGCGGTGGCTCGGCCGTGCCGCGACAGCTGATGAAGGATTTCCAGGAGCGCCACGGGGTGGTGATCCACCAGGGGTGGGGAATGACCGAGACCAGCCCGGTGGTGACCTTCTCGGACCCCTCCGAGGCGCGTGGCCACGACGAGCGCTACTGGGATGAACGGGCGCTGCAGGGCAAGCCGCTGCCGTGGACCGAGCTGCGGCTGGTCGGCGACGACGGCGAGGAGGTCCCCTGGGACGGCGAGTCCACCGGCGAGATCGAGGTGCGCGGCCCGTGGATCGCCCGCAGCTACTACGACGATCCCTCGGGCGATGAGAAGTTCGACGCGGGCTGGCTGCGCACGGGCGACATCGCGGCGATCGACGAGCACGCCTTCGTGCGGATCACCGACCGCTCCAAGGACGTGATCAAGTCCGGCGGGGAGTGGATCTCCTCGGTGGAGCTCGAGAACGAGCTGATGGCTCATCCCGATGTGCTCGAAGCTGCGGTGATCGCCAAGCCCGACGAGCGCTGGGCGGAGCGGCCGCTGTGCTGCGTGGTGCTGTGCGAGGGCTCCAGCGCGAGCGCGCAGGAGCTGATCGAGCACCTGCGCCCGCGCGTGGCGAAGTGGTGGTTGCCCGACGAGTTCGCGTTCATCGCCGAGGTGCCCAAAACGAGCGTCGGCAAGTTCGACAAGAAGGTTTTGCGGGCCATGCTCGCCGAGGGGACGCTTGCCGGCCGGGTATCTCCGGGGGGAGGTCCGGATGGGAGCCCGCCTGCCCTGACCCCCTCCCGCTGATTTTGTGATGGTTCTGCGCGCGCGCCTGCGGGAGGATGCCCTGGAAGGCCGCGTGTGCGTGGGCAGCCAGACGACTTCGTGAGCACAGGGCGCAGGGCAGGAGAAACGGGTGGGGAGTAGAAGCTGAGATGGACCGCAAAGAAGCGATCCACCGTTGGCAATAGACTTCGCGAGACCCACCCAGCGGCCCCAACCCCGCCGGGGCCCCAATCGAACACACAGAATACGGGAGGTGTGCATGACTCCGACCCAAGGAACGGTGTCGAGTAGGCCACAAACAGCAGATGCAGCGACGATCGGCCGGGCCAGCAGCCGTACAGGACTTCGTGGCCGCGGCCGCCGCTTCGTGCGCCGCGAGCTGCTGGCGCTGCCGGCCGCGCTGGCGCTGCTGGTGCCCGCCGCGCCGGCCCTCGCCGCGGTGACCACCGGCACCTCGAGCACGGGAACGTCGGGCTACAACCAGAAACCGCCTACCCCGACGACCAAAACAGAACCGAAAAAAGAAGTCGAACCCTCCAAAGAAGCATCGAAAACGACGCCGACAGCCACCCCGGAACCGGCCAAAGAACCGGTTACGACGCCCACGACGACCACCCCCAAAGCCTCCACGCTGCCCTTCACCGGGCTGAACCTGACGTGGGTGGTGGGAGCAGGCGTGTTGCTGCTCGGTGCGGGTCTCTCGATCCGCCTGGCGCTGCGCACTCGCTCCGGTCGCTGAGATTCTCCTGAAGCGCCACGGCCCCGCGTTCACGCACCGGCGCGGGGTCGTGATCCGCTGCCCACGGCACCTGGAGTGCGAAGCTCGTCAGGGCGAAACAAAGAACCGATGCGAGAGGCATCGGTGGTGGTGCGTGAGGCTGGTGGCACACGAGCTATTGGCCGCGTGAGATCACCGGCCCGCGTGGATCACCCGGGGCCGCTGTGGGCGCCGTGGCCCTTGGCCGTGAGATCACCCGGGTGGCTGTGGGCGCTGGCCGTGCCCTTGGCCTTGCGCGCCGCCGAGTGCTCGGCCTTCTTCTCCCGCGCTTCGCTGTAGGACTGCGCGACGAGCGTCTTGCCGTCGGACCAGCCGAAGGCCCGGACGAGCAGCGCGATCGCAAAGAGAATGCCCCACACCGTGGTCAGGAGCTGCTGGGATATGGAGTAGGCGGTGGCGTTGGAGGCGCTGGTGACGCCCTTCAGCGAGAGCACGTTGAAGCCCTGCACCACGCCCGCCCCACCCGGAGTCACCGCGCTGACGTTGGCGATCGAGTTGCCGGCCACCACACGCATCAGGATGTGAAAGCTGACGGGGATGTTGTAGGCGGACAGGAACACGGCGATCACGCCCAGCATCGCCACCCAGCTGATCGCCTCTGGAAACACGACGCGCCCGAGGAAGGCGCGGCGGTGGACGAGGATCTGTGCGCCCACCTTCGCCTGCTTCCACCACTGCTTGACGCGCTGGCGCAGCACCCGGCCGACGAGGAACAGGAGCACGGCGAGACCGACAAGGAGAATCGCGGTGGCCCACGGGTGTTCGCTCACGAATCCCAGCTGCAGCGAGAACGACCCACCGACCGTCAGGAAGAGGTAGATGTAGCAGAAGGCCCCGATCAGGGTGAAGAAGATCTTCTCGACCGCCATCCCCGCGAGCACGCCGGCGAACGTGGCGGCGGCGATGATCGTGGTGAACATCAGCAGCATCACCAGCGTGCCGAGGTTGGCCGGCAGGACAGAGTTCAGCGCGACGGCTGCCGCGTAGCACGCCAGGATCTGGATCCAGCGCACATCAGAGTCGGGATAGCCGTAGCGGAGGATCGAGTACCAGGCGTACGCGGTTGCGGTCGTTTGCAACGTGATCAGCGCCACGGCCGCGATCACGTAGCCGATCGGGATGTTCGTGATCGTGTCCCAGATGTGTTTGAACCAGCCAGTGATGTCCCACCCGGCGAGCGTCGCGGCGGCGCCGAACACGACGATGACCAGCGCGCCGATCAGGATGCGCATCGGGTGGATCCGTCCGTGGCTCGCGGTCCCGAGCGCCGGAGCACTTGCCATTGCCCGATCTTATGCCCATGTGCCCTCGGCGCATGCGCCGAGGGCCAGGGCCGCACATGTGCGGCCCTGCCGGACAGTGCATGCACGGTCCGGCTGATCGGTACATGTACCGATCAGCTTCTCCCAATGACCTGGACTTGACTTACGGCGGAGCCGGCAGGCCGAGCAGCTGGATGACCGCGAACACGAGGATCAGCGCGCCGATCGCGATCAGCCCGTAGCGCGCTTGGCGCAGCGGGAAGTGACCGCTGATCCCGACTAGGAACAGCACCGTGGCGAGGAACACCGTGTCACGTACGTACTTGTCGCCGACTGCCCCCGCTTCGGTGCCCGTAGCGAAGCTGGCGTCCGCCTCGGCGTCGTCGGCGTTCGCCGCGTGTTCCTGGGGAATCACGTACTGGGGCATGTAGGAGGGACCGGGCGGCGCGTTCGGGTTGTGCGCCGGATCGGTGGCCAGCCACGCATGGAAGGCGGGTCGGTAGCCCGGACGCAGGCGCTTTTCCGCCAGGTGCTCCGCGAGCGTGTTGCCGGCCGAGAAGGCGCTGAACCATGCGTTGAACGACACCGAGTCCAGTGTGCGGATCTGCAGTGCTTCGAGGTCGGCGCGGTTGGCCTTGGTGCGCGCCGCCGACGCCTTCGCCAGCGACACCGATGAGTGGGTGCCCCACTTGGCCGCGGCATAACCCGAATACGCCGCGAGCACCGCCACCAGCGACAGCAGGATCGCCTCGGTGATCGACAGCAGCCGGTCCCGGCCGTCCTTCGGCGGAGCCTCGGCCGCGTGGTTGTGCTCCCCGATCTCCTTGCCCACCTCACTTGCCGAGAGCCCCTCCGCCATGAGGCGCACATCCTAGAGATTCGTCTCCTGGCCGGGAGCGAGGATTCGCACCTCGACGCGCGGGGCGATACTTGCGACGTGCTCTGCGAACAGGCGCGGCGGGTCATCGAGCCGCTCACGGTCGTGGCGACCGAGGCCGATCGGCGAGAGCGTGCCCCAGTGCACGGGAATGGCGATACGCGGTTCGATCAGGCCTGCCGCTCGCGCCGCGTCGAATGGACCCATATGACCCGCGCCAAGCGTGGGGCCCCAGCCGGCGACCGGCAGCAGGGCGGCGTCGAGCGGTCGCGGCAGGTTGGACATCTCCGCGAACAGCTCGGTGTCGCCGGCAAAGTAGACGGTGTACCCGCCGCTCACCAGGTAGCCGAGCGCCTCGGCGCGGGGGCCGCCGAGGCGGCGCCCGTCGTGGTGAGCCCGCACCGCGGTTACAGCGAGCATCCCGGCTTTCGTGACCTCACCGGCCCCGGACTCTGTCGCCGTCTCAACATGCGTGACCTCACTGGCCCCCGACTCTGTCGCTGTCCCGACTTGCGCGACCTCACCGACACCCACCTCTGTCACCTTCACGACTTGCATGACCTCACCGACCCGGAGCTCCGTCACCGCCCCAAAGCCCTTACGCCGCAGCCACGCGCCGGCGCCGGCTGGCACGACCACGTGGGTCGCCTCACCGAGGAGCCGCAGCGAGGCGAGGTCGAGGTGATCGTGGTGGAGGTGTGAGATCAACACCACATCCACGCTGGTGAACAGCTCCCTCGGCACCGGTGGGACCCGGCGGCGCAGGTGGGCGACGCGGCCGCGCAACAACGGGTCGGTGAGCAGACGCACGCCATCCACTTCGATCAGGACAGTCGCGTGGCCGAGGAAAACGATACGGTCTGCCGTCCTGCCCCTGCGACGGGCAGCGACTGCATCTTCGACCATCACGAGACGGTAGCAACGAGGATGAGCACAGCGATCGACGAGCGCGCAACCCAACGACGCCTGAGCCGCTTGCGTCGGTTATTGGGGTTCGGCATCAGGACCCTGATCATGCTCGGGGTGCAGGCGCTGGCGCTGATTGCGTTGACGGCGCTGCTGCCGAGCCACGAGTCGCTCTCGCTGGGCGCCGCCGCACTGGTTGCCGCGGCGATGGCGGTTCTCAACGCGGTGCTGTGGCCGCTCGTCACCCGCATCGCGCTGCCGCTCACGATCGTCACGTTCGGGCTGGGCTCGCTCGCGCTCAGCGCCGGCATGGTCGCGCTCGCGTTTTACGTGGTCGATGGCAAGGCGCCGTCGTTCTGGGCCGACCTGGCGATCGCGTTCGGGTTGGCGCTCGTCTCGATGGTGGTGGCGCCGCTGCTCGACGTCGACGGGGACGCCCGCCATCTGAGCGTGGTCAGGCGCAGGGTGCGCCGTGCGCGCCGCCACAGCCCCACCGACGTCCCGGGGGTGATCCTGTTCGAGATCGACGGGCTGGGGGAGGGGGTGTTGCGCGAGGCGATCCAGGAGGGGCACGTACCGACGATCGCGCGCTGGCTGGGTGACGGCAGTCACCGCATGCTGGGCTGGGAGTGCGACCTCTCCTCGCAGACGGGCGCCAGCCAGGCCGGGCTGCTGCTGGGCAGCAACTGGGACATGCCCGCGTTCCGCTGGTATGAGAAGGAGTCGGGGCGCACGATGGTTTCCAACCATCCCGCCGACGCGGCCGAGATCGAGCGTCGCCGATCGACCGGCGCGGGGCTGCTGGCGGCAGGGGGGACGAGCCGGGGGAACATGTTCTCCGGCGACGCGCCGCGCTGCACGGCGACGATGAGCGTGATTCGCGACCGCGGCCGCTCGAAGGCGGGCGACCTGTTCGCCTACTTCTCCGATCCCTACGGGTTCATGCGCACGATCGTGCTGTCGCTCGCCGACATCGCGTACGAGCGCCGCGCGGCCCGCCGCCAGCGCCGCAGCGGCGAGGAGCACGTCGATCGGAAAGGCGCCTACCCGCTGATCCGGGCGACGATCGCCGTGGTGATGCGCGACCTGGTGACGGCGCTGCTGATGGCGGACATCGTCGAGGGCGTGCCGGCCAGCTACGCCACCTTCGTGGGCTACGACGAGGTCGCGCACCACTCGGGCATTCGCGCGCCCGACGCGCTGGCGGTGCTGGGGCGCCACGATCGCCAGCTGGCCCGCCTGGAGCGCGCGACGGCGCAGTCGCCTCGCCCCTACCACCTGGTGGTGCTATCCGACCACGGTCAGACGCAGGGCAGGCCGTTCCGCCAGCGCTACGGAGAAACGCTCGAAGCGCTCGTGCGCGGGGCGCTCGAGCAGGGTGAGGTGTACGCGCCGGCGGCGGTTGACGAGGCGTGGGGCGACGTGGGCGCCGTGCTGGCCGATGCAAGTCAGGAGCCGAGCGTCGGGGGACGGTTGCTCGCACGCGCGACCAACGCCAGATCGGTCGAGGGCACCGTCGCGCTGGGACCGAATCGGGAGGCGCTCGCCGAGCGCGGTGTGCGCCGAGCGGCGGAGGACAAGAAGGGAAAGGAGAAGGAAAAGAGTCCGGAGAAGGGGGAGGGGGCAGTGGTGATGGTGTCCGGTGGCCTCGCGCTCGTCTACCTGCCGCTCAGTGCCGAGCGGCTTACGCTCGAGCAGATCGCCGAGGCGCATCCGCGACTGGTCGACACCCTGACGGCTCACCCCGGGATCGGGTTCGTGATGGTGCGATCGCAGGCGCACGGCGCGCTGGCGCTCGGCGGGGCCGGGCAGCGGCGTCTGAGCGACGACGCCGTCGAGGGCGAGGACCCGCTCGCCCACTTCGGCGCCACGGCGGCCGACCACTTGCGCCGCCATGATCGTTTCCCCCACTGCCCCGACATCCTCGTCAACTGCATGTACGACCCGAATGCGGACGAGGTCGCCCCGTTCGAGGAGTTCATGGGCTCGCACGGCGGTCTCGGCGGACCGCAGACCAGGCCGTTCGCCGTCGTGCCCTCCGCGTGGAGCGAGCCAGGGGCCCCGATCGTCGGCGTGGAGGCGATGCACGAGGCGCTGCGCGACTGGTTGGCGCAGACGCGACCCGTCGCGCCTGCCATGCCGACCTTCGCCGGCCCGCCGGGCGAGGTCTTGGGGAACGTCGGCGCCCGGCCGATCGCCGAGGCGTGAGAGACGCGCTATCTGGTCACCGGTGGCATCAAGCCGCCGATCACCCAGAACACCGGAATCGGAATCCCGATCAGGAACATGATCCAGTGGCCGTGTTTGATCGAGCGCAGGCCAAGGACGAGGAACACGAGGATGTACAGCAACCCGAGGGCCCCGATTCCTGCGGTCGATACGGCCAGTATGGACATGCCATCCTCTTTCGACGTGCGGCGGTGCCAAGCAACGTGAGGCCTACATCAAATATCTGACGGTCGGGTGCCGGCCGACCGTCTCGGCCACGCCATCGATTTTGATGAGAGCCCGGCAGGCGACCATATCAGCCCCTGTGCAGGTGAGGGGAGTTATGCCTCAGGCTGCGGGCGCCGCTTCGTGCGCCGGCACGGTGGGCACCGACCCGAGCGCGTCGGCGAAGAACGCCAGCGTGCGACCCCACGCGTCGCGCGCGGCCTCGGGACGGTAGCTCGGGCGGGTGTCGTTGAAGAAGGCGTGGGGGGTGTCGGGGTAGATCCGCAGCTCGTGATCCACGCCCGCCGCGCCGAGGGCGGCGTCGAACGCGGGCAGGCCGGCGACGATGCGGGGATCGTCGTGGCCGTAGAAGCCTCGCAGCGGGCAATGGATCGAGCCGGCCTGCTCGGTGGTGGGCGAGGAGCCGTAGAAGATCACCGCCGCGCCGAGCTGGGGCTCCTCGCCGGCCAGCCGTGCGGACAGGCCGCCGCCGAGGCAGAAGCCGATCGAGCCGACCGCCCGGCCCGTGCACGCGGGATGGGCGTGCAGGAATGCGACGGCCGCGCGCAGCACGCCGAGGTGTCGTGTGGGGTCGCCGCCCACCCCGCCGAACAGCGCCGCGATCGTCTCACCCACCTCCCGGGCCTCCTCGGCGGGGAGCTGTGAGAGCGCCTCGGCTCGTCGCTGCTCGTCGCCGAGCACCGCCATCCACTGCCCCGTGGGGATCGTGTTCAGGAACGCCTTGGCGGCCGCGACCCGCTCGGCGGCGAGCGCCGGCGGCCTGCCCCCGCCCGCGGAGTACAGGTCGGGCGCCAGCGCGACATAACCCGCGTTCGCCAGGCGGTCGGCCACGTCGGCAATGTGCCCGTCGACCCCCCACACCTCCTGGATCACCACCACTCCAGGCGCCGGCCCGCTCACGGCGGTGGGCCGGGTGAGATACCCGGCGACCGCCCCGGCGGGGCTCTCGTAGTCGATCCACTCGCTCAGCAGCTCCACTGCCGTCTCCTATCGCTCGCACGCCGTATGTGTGTGTGGCGCCACCGTACAGGTACGTGGCATTGCGCATCTGTGCCATCATTGCGCGATGAGACTCCTCAATAGATATATTTTGACGGGCGGAATCGTGGCGGTTGCCCTGGTCGCGGTGGTCGGGGCCGGCGCCTCGGCGACGTCCACCATCAAGATCACCAACTGCACCAGCGCCAGCAGCCGTCCCAAGACGGTGACGCTAGCCTGCGGCGACGGCAACACCCTCCTCACCGGCCTGCGCTGGTCGAGCTTCGGGGGCGCCAGCGCCCTGGCGATCGGCACGCTCCAGACCAACACCTGCAAACCCAACTGCGCCAGCGGCAAAGTCGTCCGCTATCCGGTTGCCGCGAGGGCCAGCGGCACGCGTACCTGCAAGGCCGGCCTGCGGGTGTACGACAAGGTCACGCTGCGCTTCACCCGCCGCGCGCCGTCGTCGGTCGGCAGCCTGAAGCACTGGACGCTCGGCTGCCCGTACTGAGGGAGGCGTGAGGCGAGGGCGCCGGTAGGGGCACGCGCGGGCGGCCGCGCGCTACCCGCCGAGCTGCGCGCGCCCACCCACGGAGCGGCGCGCGCCCCGAGCGTTGGTCCTACCCCGCAGCCCCTACCCGCGCAGCCGCACCGGCAGCGTCTTCAGCTGGTTGAGGAACGGCGACTGCACGAACGCCGGCTGCCCGACCAGCTCCATCGTCGGGAAGCGGAGCAGTGTCTCCTCCAGCAGGATCCGCAGCTCCAGGCGTGCCAGCGCCGTGCCGAGGCAGAAGTGCCGGCCGCCCGCGCCGAACGCCTGGTGCTCAGGGTTTCGGGTGACGTCGAAGGCGTCGGGGTTCTCGTAGCAGGCCTCGTCGCGGTTGGAGGAGGCGTACCACATGATCACCTTCTCGCCCTCCTTGATCGGCTGTCCGCCGACCTCGGTATCGCAGGTGGCGGTGCGGCGGAAGTGCGCGAAGGCGGGGAACATCCGCAGCGCCTCCTCCACGGCGCTCGGGATCAGTGAGGGGTCCTCCAGCAGCTGGCGACGCTGGGAGGGGTCTTCCATCAGTGCGCGCATGCCGCTGCAGTAGGTGGCCTTGGTGGAGTCGTTGCCGGCGGCGACGAGCAGGAAGAAGCCCATCACGATCTCGTGTTCCTCCAGGCGCTCGCCGTCGATCTCGGCGTGCACCAGCACGCTCGTCAGATCCTCCGTGGGGTGCTCGCGCCGTTCGGCGATCATCTTCCCGCAGCGCGCGAAGATCTCCGGCACCTCTTTGGCGATCGCGCCGTCGATGCCGTCGGGGTTGAGGTCGGGGTCGTTGGCGCCGAGCGTGGCGTTCATCAGCCGCGCCCACGCGACGTCGTCCTCCTCGGAGATACCCATGAAGCTGCCGATCACGCGGGCGACGACCGGCTGGGCGACATCGTTCACCAGATCGCACGTCTCTTGATCGGCGACGCCGTCGAGCACGCGCGTGACGATTTCCCTGATCGTAGGCTCGTGCGCAGCGATCCGCTTCGGCGTGAAGCCGGCCTGGAAGAGCGCCTTGATGCGGTCGTGCTTGGGGGGGTCCATGCCGATGAACATCGCCCGCACGAGCTCCAGCGGGAACACCGCTTCGACGCCGGTGACGCCGCCCTTTTCGGAGGAGAACGTCTTCCAGTCGCGGCTGACGGCGAGCACGTCGTCGGCGGTCGTGATCGACCAGAACCCGGCCTCATCGGGGAATTCGGTGATGCGCTTGGTCCAGTGCACGGGGCACTCGCCGCGCAGCCGCGCGAACAGCTCGTGCGGTGGGCCCTCCTCCCACAGTGAATTCTCGGTCACCAGCACCTCGTCCAGGTCGAGGCTGTCCACGTCGATGCTCTGCGCGCCGCTCTCCGCCTGTATTGCCATGGGGAACCTCCGTTGTCGCCGAGGGGTTCGCAAAGCATACTGGCTGGGCGGCCAGTATGGAGGTTGTATTTGGGGATCATCCGCGCGGGCTGGCGGGGGCGCGAAGGTGATGGCGGCTGGCATCCGTGCCAGCCCCCACGCAGTTGGGCGGGCCCCGTCGTGGCTGGGCATGGAGGCCCAGCCGCATGCGCACGGGGAGCAGTTGCGCCGCGCGGATGATCTCCAAGCCTTAGAACCGGTTTCAAAAAGATCGGCGCGCCCGGATGCGTCCCTGATACGCGGCGCTGGATCGTCCCGGACCGTCTTGCCCGTGCCACCAGCACGGGCTGCGCCGGCCCACGCCGCCCAGCTTGGTCCAGGAACGCCCCGGACGCACCACCTATTTTGAAACCGGTTCCTACCCCGCGGCCGCCTGCACCTCTGGCGAGTATTCGGTCATCTCGTACACCTGGCGGATCTCGATGGTGTCGCCGTCGGCCGCCGGGCAGCGCGTGGCCCACGCCACCGCCTCCTCCTTGGACGGCGCCTCGATCATCCAGTAGCCGCCGATCACCTCCTTGGCCTCCGGGAACGGCCCGTCGGTGACGCGCGGCTTGCCGCCGGCGAAGCCGACGCGGGCGCCCTTGCCGGTCTCGTGCAGCCCGTCGAGCGCCAGCAGCACGCCCGCCTCTTCCAGTTGCTTGTTGTACTTGCCCATCGCCGCGACGTCCTCGGGCTTGGGGCCCCAGTTCTCCTGTGCCCTGGGACTCGGGATCATGATCATCATGAATCGCATCGCGCTGCTCCTTGTGGTCGTGGTTGGCCGCCGGCCCGCGCTCGTTATCACAGAGGTTCTACCCGGCTCTGACCATACGTCGAACGGGTGCTCGCCGAATCGACATTTTTTGACCGAACCCGTTGCTCGATGATTTCGCGGTCGATGGGGCGGTCGTGGTGTGTCCCCGTCGGCCTCTCCGGTCGTACGGCGCGGAGGCGTCGCGGTTTCGTCGCCAGCGCCGATTTCGTGAAGATCCCGTGACCTCGGGCCGGATCCCGTGAACATCCCGTGACTTGTGGGTGGGCGCCGCCGGGCCTGTGGTAGAAGCCCCGACGTCAACTTCCCAATGGAGGATTCCGTGCGCCGCTTCAACGCTCTTCGACGTGCCCTGTTCGTGCTCTGCGGGGGCGGCATCCTCGCCCTGATGCTCGTGGCCGCTCCGCTGGCCCTCGCCGGCGGGACCGCCTATACGGCGGAAACACCGGTCGTGGACACGATCGAAGGCGGGCCCTGGAACACCTCTCAGGGCGATCCCTCGCAGGGGGGTGAATACCCGAGCTCCGACCTGCTGCCCAGCTTCTCCTTCGGCGGCCCCGAAACGACGCTCGGCGGTGTCAGCGAGCCCAACCTGGCGGTCTATCCCGGCGAACAGAAAGTGATGGAAAACGGCAAAGAAGTGACGAGGCTGATCCCCTACCCAAGCGGCGTCGCGGGTACGCCGGGGCCGCTCGACGGCTACTGCTCGGGCCTCGGCGCCAACCCCGAGACCGGCTCGCCCGTCTCCCAGCCGGCGGGCAGCACGCTGCCGTTCTCGCCCTACTACTTCCCCGACGTGGTACGCAACCCCGACGGCTCGCTCACCGGCTACTTCGACTACCGGCCGAAGGACGCCGACGAGGCGATCACCGTCGCGCGCTCGACCGACAACGGCAAGGCCTGGGTCGCCGAGGGCAAAGCGCTCGAGCAAAACCCCGGCTACTGCCCGACGGCCGACACCAACGACGACGGCCAGGGCCACCCCTACGTCGCCCCGATCGGTGGCAGCACGAAGCTCTACACGCTGCAGCGCCCCGCGGGCGACTACGAAGGCGTCGGCCTGCTCGTGCACAACGTCGAACCCTCCGCGGCCGACCCGCTCGCCGCGCTGCCGGGGAGCGAACCGGTCGGCATCGATCCCAACGCGTACGCCGAAGCGGAAGTCGAAGTCCCGACCAGCGGCAGCGGTGTGAGCATCCCCGTCTCGACGCTCGGCGAAGCGAGCTCGCCCGAGCACGTCGTCGCCGGACCCTACGAGGACTACAACGCCTCCTCGCCTTCGCAGTCGATCGTCACCTGCACGGGGACGAGCACCGAACCGGCGTCGCTCACCGGCTGCACCGTCAGCGGCGGCTCGCCGCTCACCGTCAAAGCGGACGACGACCTCGTGCAGGTCATCGCCACGGCCAACCCTGAAGCGTTGGGGACGAAAACCGTGGTGCCGGGCGCCACCTACACGATCCCTGCCGGGCCGAACCTGCCCAGCGAGGAAGGCGGCCTGGCGGAAATCAGGATCCTCGACGGCAACGCCATCGTCTCACCCCTGACGACCTTCATCCTCAACGAAAACGCCCCCAACCGCTTCTACGTCGACGGGGACACGGTCTACTGCGCCCAGTCCAACGCCAACCCGACCACGAAGATCGAGAACTGCACCAACACGAGCGGCTCGCCGCTGACCGTCCATCAGGGCGACGCGATCACGATGGACCCGATCCTGCCGCCCCACGCCCAGGTCACCACCGGCCTGAAGTCCCCCGACGGGATCATCGGCACGCTGCCCAAGTACCCGGGTGCCCCCGAAGGCTCGACGGTAGTGCTGTACACCGAGAAGATCCTCGCCTACTTCATCGTCGGCACCACCAACGGGGCGGTGAACACCAAAAACGAATTCAAAGCGGGGACGATCACGCTCCCCGGGGCGGGGACGACGACGATCAACTACACGCCCTCGGTGCACCCGAGCGAGCCGCTGCCTACCACGGGCTCGTTCAAAATCTACCTTGGCACTGCCGTGGGCTCACCGATCCAGGAAGTGACGTGCAGCGCCGATGCGCCTGCCTCGCAGACCGGCGTGCCGACCGGCAGCTACGACCTCACCGGCTGCACCGGAGGCACGGGATCTGTCAAGGAAGGCAACTGGGTCGGCGGGCCGAACGCCGCGGTCGCTTCGGTGTCCACGCTGGAAAAGATCGGTGAGGGTAAGAACTCATCCTCGAAGGGGCCGGAGAAGCTGTTCGCCAACAACGAGGACTACACGGTTCTGCGCGCCGCCTACACCGATAACGGCATCAACTTCACCGACCTCGGCCCGATCAGCGGGACGTATTCGAGCACGGGCAACGACTCGGGCGAATACAACGACCTCTCCAATCCCTACCAGCAGACGAGTCCCTCCAACACTGAACCGACCGACCTCGCTCCCGGCAGCCCCGACACGACTGAGCTGCGCTTCGTCGGCTCGCGCGGCACGATCGTCACCAACCCCGACGGCAGCTACGGCATGTTCCTGTCGGGGTCGTGGGCGACCGACGGCGACAGCGACGCGTTCAACCAGATCTTCTACACCGAATCGACCAACGGCAAGGAATGGTCGGTGCCGAAGGTGGTGCTGAGCACCGACTACACCTTCTCGGCCTCGCGCGAACAGGACGAAGCGCTTGCGCGCGGCGAAGACAAGCCGCTCGGGGTCAGTGCCTACTACGAGGGGCGCGCGTACGGCCCCGCCGTCGTGCAGAACCCCAACGGGTCGCTGACGATGGTGTTCTCCGGCTACCGCATCCCCAAACCGGTCACCACCGCGGGGACGAAGCTCGGGACCAACACCTCCGCCCCGTACGTAGTGGGCGCCAAAGACCCGGCTCTGTACCGCAACATCCTCACGGTCAAGCTCGCCTCGGCCACCACGCCGGGGGTGCCGACGACCACCTCGGTGAGCTCCTCCAACGAAGGCGCTGGGCCGGTGGGTGCACCAGTCACCTACACCGCGACGGTGGCGCCCGTGGCTCCAGGCGTCGGCACTCCCACCGGCACCGTCTCGTTCTCCGACAGCCACGGGTCGATCGCCGGCTGCGAAGCCCGGCCGCTGAACGAAGGCTCGCCCGACACCGCCACCTGTGCGACGCACCTCCCCGCACAGCAGGGCAGCGACGAAATCACCGTCACCTACATGGCCGATGCCAACTACGGCGGCTCGTCGGGGAGCACCGACGAGATCGTCGGCCTGCACATCACCACCACCTCGGTGCCCGAGGTCAAACCCGGCGTGGCCTACAGCGTTCAGCTGGAAGCGGCGGACGGCCTCGCTCCTTACAAATGGAGGAAAGTCTCCGGGAAGCTGCCGCTGGGCATCAAATTGAGCACCACCGGGCTGCTGTCGGGTGAGGTGGGCCCCAAAAAATACCCCGGCGGGGCCTCGTTCCCGATCACGGTTGAGGTGCTCGACTCCACGAAGAAGGTGCACGAGATGGCGACTGAGTCGTTTACGGTGAACGTCTCGTAGCTCCCGTTCGCGCGCATCGTCTGGCAGTGACGCGCGGGGCCTCATCGCCCCGCGCGTCTCGATGAGCGACACTGTCCGGTGCGATGAGAGCAGCCGCCGGCGAGTGGGCAGGGCAAGGGATGGGAACCGACCCGTCCAACCACCCGCCCCGCAAACCCCACGCGCGCGAGCTGTTCGCGCCGCTGGGGCGCCAGTACGACCGCGTGGCGACGCTGCTGAGCTTCGGCCAGGACCCGCGCTGGCGGCGGGCGATGGTCGCGGCGATCGACGCGGCGCCGAGCGAGCGCGTGCTCGACGTGGCGACCGGCACGGGGATGGTCGCGCAGGAGCTGGTGCGCCGCTACGGCTGCACCGTCGTGGGGCTCGACCAGAGCCCGGGGATGCTCGCCGGCGCGCGGACGCGGCTGGCGCGTGACCCGGCGCTCGCGGCGCGCGTGTCGCTGGTGGACGGCGAGGCCGAGCGGCTGCCGTTTGCCGACGCGGAGTTCGACCACCTCACCTTCACCTACCTGCTGCGCTACGTCGATGACCCCGCGGCCACGCTCGTGGAGCTCGCGCGCGTGGTGCGCCCGGGGGGCCGCATCGCAATGCTCGAGTTCGCGGTGCCGCCCTCCCCACTGTGGCGCGCGGCGTGGCGGCTGTACACGCACGTGGGGCTGCCGGTGCTGGGGCGGCTGTTCTCGCGCGAGTGGTCAGCGACGGGGAGCTTTCTCGCGCGCAGCGTCCCCGACTTCTACGAGCGCGTGCCGCTGGAGCGGATCGTGCAGCTGTGGCGCGCGGCCGGGATCGAGGGGGTCCATGTCAGGCGCATGAGCCTCGGCGGGGGCGTGGTGATGTGGGGCACGAGCGGCGCCGGGCGCGCGCCGGCCGGCCCACAAAGAGCAGCACACCCAGAAACGGACCTGGCGAAGCCCACTGAGGCCGCGACCGATGCCGACTGAGACGGCGGCTGCACGAGGATCGGCCCCTAAGCCCCTGGGCGCAGCGGCCACACGAGGATCGGTCCCCAAGCCGCTGGACCGCCCCGCCTTTTACGCCCTGCGCCCAGGTGGCTGGCGCGACCTGGTGACGGTGCTGCACCCGCCGTACACCGCATGGAACCTCGCCAACGTGGCGATTGGGGCGGCGGTCGCGCCTCACCTGTACGGTGGGCGGCTGCTCGCGACGCTCGCTGCGTTCCTGCTCGGGGTGGGCGTGTGCGCACACGTGCTCGACGAGCTCAACGGCCGCCCGCTCGGCACCCGCCTTTCGCGGGGCGCGCTGGTGGCGATGGCGGGGCTCTCGCTCGCCGGCGCCGTGACGATCGGGATCGTGGGAGCGATCACGATCTCGCTGACGTTGATCCCGTTCGTGTGCGCGGGGGCGTTCATCGTGCTCGCCTACAACCTCGAGTGGTTCGGCGGCCGATTCCACACCGCCTTCTGGCTGGCGGCCTCGTGGGGAGCGTTCCCGGCGTTGACCGGCTACTGGGTCAACGCCCTGGAACTGCGCGCGGCGGCGGTGCTCGCGGCCGTGGGCTGCTTCATGATGACGATCGCCCAGCGACGCCTCAGCACCCCGGTGCGCGAGCTGCGCCGGCGCACCGTTTCGATCGAGGGCGAGCAGCGCCTGGCGGACGGCACCGTGGTGTCGCTCGACGCGGCCCGCCTGGCGGCCCCGGCCGAGGGCGCGCTCAGCGCTTGCGCGCTGGCGATGGTGCTGCTCGCCACCGGTCTGGTGCTGGCGCGGCTGTGAGCGCCCTCCCGCTGCTGGCGGTCCCCAACGTCTCCGAGGGCCGCAGCCTCGCGAACGTGGAGGCGATCGTCGCGGCCTTCACCGCCGGCGGCAAGACGCGGCTGCTGGACGTGCACCGCGACGCGGACCATCACCGCGCGGTGTTCACGCTCGCCGGCAGCCCCGGCTCGCTGGCGGGGGCGCTGGCGGCGGGCACGGCGGAGGCGGTGAAGCACGTGGACATCGGCGACGGGCGCGACCGCAGCCGGGGGACGCTCGCCTCCGACCGAAGCGGGGAGACACGCGCCTCCGGCGAGCATCCCCCGCTCGGCCAGCATCCCCGTTTCGCCCAGCACCCGCACGTGGGCGCGGTTGACGTGGTGCCGGTCGTCCACCTCAACGACGAGCTGCGGGGGGCCGCGTGCGCCGAGGCGCTGGTCGCGGCCGCGGAGATCGGGGCGCTCGGGGTGCCGGTGTTCCTGTATGGCGAGCTCGGCGACGGGCGCACTCGCGCCGAGTTGCGCAGGGGCGGCATCAAAGCGCTGGCCGAGCGGATGCGCTCCGGAGAGCTGACCCCGGACTTCGGCCCTGCCGCTCCGCACTCCACCGCGGGCGCCACGCTCGTGGGGGCGCGCCCCCCGCTGGTGGCTTTCAATCTCGAGCTGGCGCCCCCCGCCACGGTGGCGGACGCGCGCCGGATCGCGGGACTGATCCGCGAAGGCGGCGCCGATGGGCTGCCGGGTGTGCGCGCGATCGGGGTGGCGCTTGATGGGGACCCACCCACCCCGCAGGTGTCGTTCAACATCGAGCGCCCCACCGAGGTGCCACTGCGCACGGTGGTGGAGGCGGTGTGCGCGCACGCCGCGATCGCACGCGCCGAGCTCGTCGGCCTCGCGCCCGCGGCAGCCCTGGAAGGCTTCCCCGCGGACCTGCCGATGCCCGGTTTCGATCCCGGGCGCCATGTGATCGAGAAGGCACTAGGCTTGTAGCGGGATGGCACAGACCAAGCGCAAGACCAAGCATCGGGGCAACGCGGCGGGAATGGTGGAGTCGCGTGGGCGCACTGGCCGTCCCCCGACGGCCGCGGAGCGCAACGGGACCGCTGCGCGTGAGAAGGCCAAGGCCCGCGAGCAGAAGCTGAACCGGCTCGACCGCCCGCCGACGTGGCGGGGCGCGATCGTCCGCGCGATGATCGCGGCGATCGGGATGCTGCTGATCGGCATTCTGTTGCTGAAAAACTCCAACGAGGCGATCGCGCTGTTCCCGGTCGTGCTCGTCTTCTACATCCCGATCAGCTACTACACCGACGTGTGGATGTACAAACGCCGCCAGCGCCAGAAAGCGAACGCGACGGCGAAGGCCAGGGCGGAGGCCAAGGCCAAGGCGGACGCGCGGTGAGCAGCGTCTCCGACGTGCGGATGTTCACCGTCGGCCCCGTCCAGGAGAACGCCTATATCGCCACGCCCGACCGCGCGAGCGGCCGCGCGGTGATGATCGACCCGGGCGAGGAGCCCGAGCGATTGCTGGCCGCGGCGCGGGCGCTGAACGTGGAGATCGAGGCGATCCTCGTCACCCACTGTCACTTCGACCACATTGGGGCCGTGGCCCCGGTCGCCCGCGCCACCGGCGCCCCGGTGTACTGCCCGGAGTTCGAGCGCCCGCTGCTGAGCGACATCATGGCGTGGACGCCGCCCGGCTTCGGCCCGTTCGAGAACTGGGAGCCGGAGCACACCGTCGCGGGGGGCGAGCGGCTGCGGCTGGCGGGCTTCGACATCGAGGTGATCTTCACGCCGGGTCACAGCCCCGGGCATGTGACCTATGCGCTGACCCCCGCCGGCGAGATCGAGAACGAGGGGCCCGACCGAAGCCGGGAGACACTCGCCTTCGACCGAAGCGGGGGGACGCTCGCCGGCGAGCATCCCCCGTTCGGCCAGCCGGCCTCCGGCCGCCTGCGCCACCCTCGTGGCGGCGACGCGCAACCGCAACAGGCCCCGGCGCTGCTCTCCGGGGACGTGCTCTTCCAGGGCTCGGTCGGCCGTGTGGATTTGCCCGGCGGCGACTGGAGCACGCTGGAGCAGTCGATCGGGACGCTGCTGGAGCGCTTTCCCGCGGAGAGCGTCGTGTACCCGGGGCACATGGGCGTCACGACACTGGGCCGCGAGCTGCAGACCAACCCGTTCTTGGCCGAGCTCCGCACCGCGAGAGCGAGCGCCGCGGATGCGAGCCAGCCGATCCGGCTCGCCACGCAGGCGCCGGCGGTAGCAGGCGAACCGTCCCGCCGGTGAGCGCCCCGAAGCTGAAGGCCCCCCGCGGCACCCACGACGTGCTGGGCGAGCAGGCGAGTGCCCGTGGCCGCATCGAGGCTCGTGCGCGCGCGCTGCTGGAGGGAGCGGGGTACGAGCGGATCGAGACGCCGACGTTCGAGGCGACCGAGCTGTTCGCGCGCGGCGTGGGCGCCTCGACCGACATCGTGCAGAAGGAGATGTACACCTTCACCGATGGCTCAGACCGCTCGCTTACGTTGCGTCCCGAGGGCACCGCGCCCGTGTGCCGCGCGTACGTGGAGCACGGCATGCACAAGCTGCGCCAGCCGGTGAAGCTGTGGTACCTGTCGAGCTTCTTCCGCTACGAGCGTGCTCAGGCGGGCCGCCAACGCCAGTTCTGGCAGGTCGGCGCGGAGGCGCTCGGCTCGGAGGAGCCGGCCGTGGACGCGGAGTCGATCGTGCTGCTTGCCACGCTGCTCGACGAGCTGGGTGTCAGGGAGGTGCGACTGCGCCTCTCGAGCCTCGGCGGCCCCGAGGCCCGCGCCGAGTAC
Source organism: uncultured Solirubrobacterales bacterium (assembly GCA_963764915.1). Taxonomy (GTDB): domain Bacteria; phylum Actinomycetota; class Thermoleophilia; order Solirubrobacterales; family Solirubrobacteraceae; genus Palsa-744. The sequence goes on from CAVXUO010000004.1 coordinate 329,882, forward strand.
CGCGAGCGGCTGCGGGCCCACCTGCGCGCCCACGCCGAGGACCTCGCCCCCGAGGTGCGCGAGCGGATCGACCTCAACCCCCTGCGCGCGTTCGATTCCGAGCACCCCGGCACGCGCGCGACGATGGCGACGGCCCCCCGCCTGCTCGACCACCTGAGCCCCGAGGACGCCGCCCACTTCGCCGAGGTCCGTGCCCTGCTCGAGGAGGCGGGCGTCGCGTATGAGATCGACCCGACGCTGGTGCGGGGCCTCGACTACTACAGCCGCACGGTGTTCGAGCTGACCTCGGATGCGCTCGGCGCGCAGAGCGGGGTGGGCGGCGGCGGCCGTTACGACGGCTTGGTGGCCGAGCTTGGCGGACCCCCGACCCCGGGCATGGGTTGGGCCGCGGGGATCGAGCGGATGCTGCTGGCCGGCAACGCCCCCGCGGAGGTGCCCGCGGCGATCGACCTGTACATCGCATTTGAGAATGGGGATGGGGCTCCGGGCGGGCGGGACTCCGTCACGCGGGAGCCAGGGGCTGCGCCACAGGGGGAAGCTCACCCACCCGCCGCCACGGTCACCAGGGCCGCCTTCAAAGTCCTCCACGAAGCCCGCGGCGCGGGCCTGACCGCGCAGATGGAGCTGGCTGGACGCTCGCTGAAGAACCAGCTCGGCCACGCCGAGCGCCTCGGCGCACGCTACGTGGCGGTCGTCGGTGGTGGGGAGCACGCCGACGCGGGGGTGGGCCAGACAACACTCAAGGACACGCAGGCCCGCACGCAGGAGCAGCTTCCGACGGAGACCTTGGTCCACGCGGTGCTGCGCGGCCTGCACGATCTGTAGCCGTCGTCCAAGGCGCGATTTGGGGCTCAACTCGCGCGGCGCGGATGCCGAAGTTGGAGTTGATGGCCCAGATTTCGCGCCCCTTCCAGATCGCTCTGGTGGCTCTGCTCGCGCTCGCGATGCTGATTGTCGCCTGGTTCATGGTGCTGCACCGCGCCACCGGCACGGAATCGAGCGGCAGCTCCTCACCGAGCGTCGCCTCCTCGGCCGGCAGCTCCTCGCCGAGCGTTGCCTCCTCGGCCGGCAGCTCCGCCAGCCATGTCGCCACGCACACAGCCTCCCCCGGTGCCGGTTCCGGCCGCGTCTACCACGGCCCCGTGCCGGGCCTGGAAGGTCTGACGCGCGATGTCAAACGGGCACACGAAGCCGCCGGGAAGGAGGAACGGGGCGGCGCGTATGACGAAAAGCACGCCGGGGAAACGCATGGCTCGACTGCCTCCGCTTCTACTGGATCTCCCGCCAAGACGCATGCTTCGACGAGCTCCGCCGCATCCACGAGCCACACGACCACGGCCGTGCATACGCGTCACACCACTGTGATCGTGCACACGCACCACACCACCGCGACCGTGCACACGCACCATGGCGCCGCGACCGTACGCATGCACCATGGCGCCACCACAGCTCGCCCGCACGCGCAGACGCACGGATCGAGTGCGGCGGCCGCGACGGCTGCGCTCACGCTTCACCATCTCACCGAAGCGGTGCATCTGAACGCCGTCGTCAACCTCGTCGAAGAGATCGATCCCGCTCTTGGGCTGAGGGGGAAGCTCGCGCACGCCGAAGGCGTCGTCATCGCCCGGATGAAGGCCGATCTGCAACCCGCCTCATCGGCGACGATCGCCGCCGAGCTGCATCAGGGCAAGATCGTGCTGCTGCTCTTCCTCAACCCCCACGCCTACGACGACGACGCCACGGCGATCGGCACCACCGAAGTCGCCTACAAGCTTCGCCACCACGTCGCGGCGCACCTCGCGCTCGCCAACCAGGTCAACTCGTTCGGCTCGATCACGCGCGACATCCAGGTCTACCAGACCCCGACGCTGCTGATCATCAACCCCAAGCGCGAAGTCGCGACGGTCACCGGGCTCACCGACGAATTCTCACTCGAACAGGCGATCGCCGAAGCCAAAGGGTAGGGCTGCGGTCCCTAAACTCGGCTGAGTGATCGCCGAGGCATCGTTCGCCGCACATTTGCAGAGCCCACTCGGGCGCGGGCACACGCCCGCGGACGCGTACACCGGCGCCGCCGGCGGGGCGGCGTGCGGTGATCTGGTGCGCATCTCGCTCGCGCTCGAGGAGTCCTCACCCGAGGGCTTGATCGCCGACGCCGGCTTCGACGCCTCCGGCTGCGGGGCGGCGCTCGCCGCCGGCTCGGCCACGGTCGCGCTCGTGCGCAGGGTGCCGTTGCTGGCCGCCGCGCGTGTCGGTGCGGAGGAGATCTCCGCTGAGCTGGGGGGGCTGCACCCCGCCAAGCGCCACGCCGCCGAGCTCGCCGCCGACGCGCTGCACCGCGCGCTCGGCGCCGCCGCGCGGGCCGCCGCCTCACTTGCGCCGCCGCCCGATGGCGCCAGGCGCGCGCTGGTCGCGATGAGCGGCGGCGTGGACTCCGCCGTTGCCGCGCTGCTGACCGCGCGCGGGGGGGAGGAGGTGGTGTGCGTGACGCTCGAGCTGTGGGCCGACGCCGAGAACGACGGCGAGCGCTCCTGCTGCTCCGCGCAGGCCGTGCGCGGAGCCCGCGCACTCGCGCAGACACGTGGCCTGCCCCACTTCTCGATCGACCTGCGCGAGGAGTTCCGCGCCGGCGTGGTCGAGGGCTGGTTGGAGGGCTACGCGCATGGAGTCACCCCGAACCCCTGCATTCGCTGCAACGGCTCGGTGCGCCTCGACGCGATGCTCGAGCTCGCCACGCGGCTTGGCGCCGCGCGCCTGGTCACCGGCCACTACGCGCGGGTCGTCGATGGCCCCGTCCCGCTGCTGCGGATCGCCGCCGATCGGCTCAAGGACCAGAGCTATGCGCTGGCCGGGCTCGACCCGGACTCGCTCGCGCGGTTGTCCTTTCCGCTCGGGGGCCTGACCAAGCCCGAGGTCCGCGAGCTCGCCGAGCGCGAGGGGCTCTCGGTCGCGCACAAGCCCGACTCGCAGGACCTTTGCTTCCTGGCCGGCACATCGCTGCCGCGGTTCCTGGCCCGTCACGGCGCGATCGGCTCTGCAATCGAGGAGGCCGTGGAGGAGACCGCGGCTGGCCGCGGTGGCAATCGGGTGGCGGTCGGTCGCAATGGCAATGGGGCGGCGGTCGCGGTGAACGGTGGCAGCATCCTCGACCTCGACGGCCGCCGGCTGGGCTCCCATCGGGGCGCGCACGCCTTCACCGTCGGTCAGCGCCACGGCCTCGGCCTGCCCGGTGGGTCCGAGCCGCTGTTCGTGCTGCGCACCGACCCGCTCGCCAACACGATCACGGTCGGCCCGCGGGCGGCGCTGATGACGCGCACGGTCCCTGTGCGCGACGTGACGTTGCGCCGGTCAGGGGCGCGGGTCGATGGGGTGCGCGTCCGCTCGCACGGGCCGTTGCACCCCTGCCGGCTGGCTCACGATCCGGGTCCCGGCCGGCACGAGGGCGTCGAGGTGGAGCTGCACGAACCGATCACGCGCGCCGCGCCGGGGCAGATCGCATGTCTGTACGACGGCGATGTGATCTTGGGCTACGGCACGATCTCCGCTTGAGCGCCGGCGCTTGCGCCACATCTCGCGGATATGGCCCGCCGCGTGAGCGAGCCGTGCCGGTCGGACTCTAAGATCATCCGACAATGACCTCGGATCAGATCCGCGAGCGCTACCTGGCCTTCTTCGAGGAGCGCGGCCACCGGCGGCTGCCCTCCGCCTCGCTGGTGCCGCCGCCCGAGGATCGCTCGGTGCTGCTGACCACGGCGGGGATGCAGCCGCTGAAGCCCTACTTCCTCGGGCGCGAAGCGCCACCCGCGTCGAGGCTCACCAGCTGCCAGAAGTGCTTTCGCACGCCTGACATCGAGAAGGTCGGCTCGACGCTGCGGCATCTGACGTGCTTCGAGATGCTGGGGAACTTCTCGATCGGCGAGTACTTCAAGCAGGGCGCGATCGAATTCGCGTGGGAGCTCTCGCGGGAGGTCTTCGGCTTCCAGGGCGAGGACATCTGGGTGACGGTGTTCGAGGGCGACGACGCACTCGGGCTGGGCGCCGACGAGGAGGCGATCGAGCTGTGGGAGGCGGTGGGCGTGCCGCGCGGGCGGATTGTCGGCTGCCCCCGCTCGGAGAACTTCTGGGAAGCGGGACCGGTCGGGCCGAGCGGGCCATGCTCGGAGCTCTACCTCGACCGCGGCCTTGACTTCGGCAGGGAGGACGACCTCCCCGGCGGGGAGAACGAGCGCTTCCTGGAGTTCTGGAACCTCGTCTTCATGCAGTACAACCAGGATCCGCACGACCACCTCGTGGGGCTGCCGACGCGCAACATCGACACCGGCCTCGGACTCAACCGCATGGCCGCGATCCTGCAGGGCAAGGAGTCGGTGTTCGAGACCGACCAGTTCCAGCCGCTGATCGACCTCGGCCAGGAGCTTTCGGGCAGGCGCTACGGCGAGGAGTTCCCTACCGATCGCGCGCTGCGGATCCTCGCCGACCACACGCGCGGGATGTCGTTCTTGGTCGCCGACGGCGTTGTGCCCTCCAACGAGGAGCGCGGCTACGTGTTGCGCCGGGTGATGCGCCGCGCGATCCAGCAGGGCCGCGCGCTCGGCATGGAGGGCGGCTTTCTCGTGCGCTACGCGGAGGTCGTCCGCGAGCTGATGGGCGGCGCCTATCCCGAGCTGAGCACCCAGCGCGCGGCGATCGAGAAGTGGCTGGCCGCCGAGGAGGAGAGCTTCGGGCGCACGCTGGAGCAGGGCACGCGGCTGCTGGAGGAGTTGATCGAGCGGGCACTCGACGCCGACGAGGAGGGGATCGCCGCGGCCGACGCCTTCGAGCTGCACGACACCTACGGCTTCCCGTTCGACCTGACGCGCGAACTGGTCGCCGAGCGCGGTCTCGGCGTCGACCCCGAGAGCTTCGAGCGGCTGATGGACGCCCAGCGCGCGCGGGCGCGCGCGGCGGCCGGCGCGGGATCGGATCCCGCCCACCCCGCGGGAGAGGGTCCTCGCGAGCGCGCCCGAGAGCTGGCGGCACGGGCTGGTTTTCAGACGCGCTACACCGGCTATGAAACCGAGACGCAGCGGACAGCGCTTGGCGCACTGGTCCCGGTGTCTGACGACGGCTCCCCAACGGGCGGTGGCGTTGCGGGCGGTGGCGTTGCGGTCGATGGCGAGGCGAGCGCCGGGGTTGCGGCGGCGGGTGACACCGGCGGGGACGCGGCCGATGGGCAGGTTGGTGAGCGCTATCTCGTCAAGTTGGCCGAGTCCCCCTTCTACCCCGCCGGCGGCGGTCAGGTCTCCGACGGCGGCACGATCGAATGCGAGCACGGCGATTGCCGCGCGCGCGTGGAGGGCGTCTTCCGCCTCGGCGAGGACCAGGCGCTTGCCGTCGTCGTCGAGCAGGGCACGCTCGATCCCGACGAGCCGGTGCTCGCGCGCGTCGACCACGCCGCCCGCCACGCGACCGAGTGCAACCACACCGCCACGCATCTGCTGCACGCCGCGTTGCGCGAGCGCCTTGGCGAACATGTACGCCAGGCCGGCTCCTACGTCGGCCCCGACAAGCTGCGCTTCGACTTCAGTCACTCCGCGGCGCTGGACGCCGAGGAGCTGCGCGATATCGAGGATCGCGTGAACGAGTGGATCCTCGCCGATGACCCGGTGCGCCCGATCACGACGACGCTGGAGGAGGCCCGCCAGCTTGGCGCGATGGCGCTGTTCGGCGAGAAGTACGGCGAGGTCGTGCGGATGGTGCAGATCGGCGAGGGGGGAGACGGGGGGGAAAATCAGTACTCACGCGAGCTGTGCGGCGGCACGCACGTCCGCGCCACGGCCGAGATCGGGCTCTTCCACATCCAGAGCGAGACCTCCAGCGCCGCCAACGTGCGTCGCATCGAGGCGCTCACCGGCCCGGCCGCGGTCGAGCTGCTGCGCGCGCGCGATCGCTGGCTCGCCGAGATCGCCACCACCCTGCGCACCCGCCCCGAGGGCGCGCCCGAGGCCGTGCGCGAACGGGAGCTCGAGCGCCGGCGGCTGGAGAAGGAGCTCGAGGAGCTTCGCGGCGACGGGGGTGGCGCGGGCTCGACGGGGGATCGACTCGCGGTCGATCTGGAGGCGCTCGCCGCGCAGGCGACCGAGGTCGCCGGCGCGCGCGTGCTCGGTGCCACCATCGAGGTCGCCGACCCGAAGACCCTGCCGGAGCTGGTCGACCGCCTGAAGGGCAAGCTCCCCGACGGGGCGATCGTGCTCGGTGGGGCGCTCGACGGCCGTGTGCACCTGATCGTCGGCGTCACCCCCGCGCTGGTCGCGCGAGGGGTGAAGGCCGGCGCGATCGTCAAGGCGGCGGCCGCGGTGGTGGGCGGCGGCGGCGGCGGACGCGACACGCTCGCGCAGGCGGGCGGGCGCGACGTCGAGAAGCTGGAGGAGGCGATCGCGGCCGGCCGCGCCGCGATCGAGGCCGCGCTCGTCGGCGGTTGATGCGAACCCTGGGCCTCGACTACGGCAGCGCCCGCTGTGGCTGCGCGCTCGCGGACCCCACGGGAACGATCGTCACGCCGATCGATGTGGTCACGCGGCCGGCCACCCGCCGCGGGCTCGACACGCTGGCCACGCTCGTAGCCGAGCACGAGGTCGAGCGGATCGTCGTCGGCCTGCCGCTTTCGCTCTCGGGCGAGGAGAGCGCGCAGACGCGCGAGACGCGAGAGTTCGCCGCGCGTCTGGCCCGGCGGCTGGGGGAGGTGGTCCCGATTGAGCTACACGACGAGCGCCTCACCACGCGCATGGCGCAGCGGATGGACGGCGCCTCGACCTCCGAGGACTCGCGTGCCGCGGCGCTGATGCTGGAGTCGTGGCTGTCAGCGTCATCCTCCCTCGACGGGGGATCCCCGGCGGAGAGGTGGCCGTGGCAATCAGCGTGAACAGGCACGTCCGGCGCCGCAGGTTGGGGGCCCTCGCCTTCGTGATCCTCGTCGCGGCGGGGGCATTGCTGCTGGCCCTGGCGTTGCACAAAACCAAAGTCCCACCACCGCCGGCGCCGCCAAAGATCGTGCGCGTCACGATCCCCGAGGGGGAGACGCGCGGGCAGATCGCACGGATCGCCACGGCCGCGGGGCTGAGCGGCAGCTACCTGAGGGCGGCGCGGCGCTCGGCGCTGCTCGACCCGGCCCACTATGGGGCGCCGGCGGGGACGCCCAACCTCGAAGGCTTCCTGTTCCCCGCCACCTACGAACTGTACGCCGGCTCGCCCGCGCGGCAACTGGTGGCCGAGCAGCTGCAGGCGTTCGAAGAAAACTTCGGCCGTGACGAGGTGCGCCGTGCGCATCAGCTTCACATAACGCCCTACCGGCTGCTGATCGTCGCCTCGATGGTCGAACGTGAGGCGCTGCTGGAGAGCGACCGCCCGAAGGTCGCCGCGGTGATCTACAACCGCCTGCGCTCGGGAATGCCACTCGGAATCGACGCGACGATTCGCTATGCGCTGAACGACTTCTCGGGGGCGCTGACCGAGGCGCAGCTGCAAACGAGCTCCCCCTACAACACGCGCACCCACGCGGGCCTGCCGCCGACCCCGATCAGCAACCCCGGGGTGGCCTCGATCGAGGCGGCCGCGCACCCGGCGAACGTGCCCTACCTCTACTACGTCAACGGCGCCGACGGTTGCGGGAACCTCGTGTTCTCGACGAGCAGCGCCGAATTCGAACGCAACGCGGCCGCCTATCGGGAAGCGGTGAGCCGCAACGACGGGCGCGAACCGACATGCAAAAGAAAGCGGGGGCGGTGAGCCCCGCGAGCCGCCCTGGCGCGCAGAACCCCGCGGAGGCGCGCACGCTCGAGGTGGTTCGCCCCGGCGTGCAAGGTTCCGTGGACGCCGAGGCGCGCACACCCGGGGCCACGCGCCTCGGCGTGCTCGGCTGGCCGGTGGCGCACAGCCGCTCGCCGGCGATGCACACCGCCGCGCTGCGAGCGCTGGGTCTCGCGCCGCCGTGGACCTACCAGCGGCTGCCGGTGGCGCCGCGGCTGTTCGCCGAGACGACCCGCGCGCTCGGCGGCGCCGGCTTCCACGGAGCGAACGTGACGATCCCGCACAAGCAGGCGGCGCTCGCGCTTGCCGAGGAGGCGAGCGAGGCGGCACGCGCGATCGGCGCCGCCAACACGCTGACGTTCGCGCCCGGCGGGACGATCGTCGCCGAGAACACCGACGCGCCGGGGCTGATCGCGGCGATGGAGCGCGCCGGCCACTCCCCGCGGGGCCTCACCGCAACGGTGCTCGGTGCCGGCGGCACCGCGCGCGCGGCGGTGTGGGCGCTGCGCGAAGCGGGGGCGCGGGAGGTGTCCGTCTGGAATCGCACGCCGGAGCGCGCGGAGGAGCTCGCGCGCGCTTGCGGGATTCGGGCAGTGCGGTTGCCCGAAAGTGCCGACATCCTGATCAACTGCACTTCGGTCGGGCTAGTACGACCGGCTAGCGCGCCCGAGAGCAGCCTCAACCTGCTGAGCCTTGAGCACGATCTGGTCGGTAGGTACTCGTATGTGGTTGATTTCGTCTACGCCCAGGGCACAACTGAGCTGCTCGCCCATGCCGGCGAGCAGGGGGTACCGACGCTCGACGGTCTGGAACTGCTTGTCGCCCAGGGCGCGCTCAGCCTCGAACGGTGGACCGGCCGGCCGATCGACGATCGGACGCGATCGTCAGGTCGACCATCGCTGCTCGACGTCATGCGCTGCGCGGTGCGCAGGACGGACGGAGAGCACCCGGTTGCCGGCGCGGGCTAGCTCCTGCCCGCGGACGCGGTGGTGGCGGAGCATCGCCGTCACGACCTCCCAGGCGAGTGCAGGGAGGTGGCGAGGATGAGCGCCCATGCCTCCGACGACGGCCCGGACCTGCACGAGATCTTCGGCATGGAGACGGGGGAGCACCCGGTCGTGCTCGCGCTGCCCGAGCGCGAGACCGTGGCTGTCGAAGCCGAGGTCGTCCGCGAGGAGCTGGGCGGCGCCGGCGGCGGGTCCGCCACGTCGCCTGAACACGCCGGCGGGGGGCCCCCGAATGAGCCGGAGGTCCGCATCGGCATCACCACGCCCACGCGTCGCGGCTCCTCCTCGCGTTTCCTGACCGACGTGATCGTCGACATGGGCCTGGTGGCGCGCGAGCGGGTGGACGACGCGATCGCGACCTCGCGCAGCTCGGGGACGACGCCCGAGCGGGTGCTGGTCGAAGAAGGGATCCTCAGCCACGACGGCCTCGCACGCGCGCTGGCCGAGCGCTACGGCCTCGACCATCTCGACCTCGGGGTCTTCCAGGTCGACATGGGCGCCGCCAACCTCGTGACGACGGCGGCGGCCAAGCGCTACCAGGCGGTGCCGGTGTCGTTTGTGGACAAGCGCACGTTGCTGGTGGCGATGACCGACCCCTCGAACGTGCTGGCGGTCGACGACATCGCGATCATGACCGGCTTCGAGGTGCGTGTGGCGGTCGCCGCGCCCGAGGACATCGCCGCGCTGATCTCGCGCCTGGACCGTCTCGATGACGTCGTTGCCGCGACCGGCCAGCTCGCGAGCGAGGAGGCCCAGGCGGAGGTCGTCGAGCTGCACGAGACCGACGACGACGCGCCCGTCGTCAAGCTGGTCAACCAGATCGTCGCCCAGGCCGTCGAGCAGGGCGCCTCCGACGTGCACCTCGCGCCCGACGGCAAAGAGACGCGCGTGCGCTTCCGCGTCGACGGGGTGCTGCACGACATCACCACGGTGCCACGCAAAATGGGACCGGGGGTCGTCTCGCGCGTGAAGATCATGGCTGAACTGGACATCTCCGAGCGCCGGCTGCCGCAGGACGGCCGCGTCGGGCTGACGGTGGATGGCCGCCACGTCGACCTGCGCGTGGTGACGCTGCCGAGCGTGCACGGCGAGTCGATTGTGATGCGCATCCTCGACAAGGATTCGGTCGTGATGAAGCTCGACAAGCTCGGCATGGGCGGCGACGAGCGCGACCGCTTCGAGCACGCCTTCCACCAGACCCACGGCGCGGTGCTCGTCACCGGCCCGACCGGCTCCGGCAAGTCGACCACGCTGTACGCGGCGCTGCAGGAACTGAACACGCCGGAGAAGAACATCATCACCGTCGAGGACCCGGTCGAGTACCAGGTCGAGGGGATCACCCAGGTGCAGGTCTCGCCGAAGGCCGGCCTCACGTTCGCGGCCGGCCTGCGCGCGATGGTGCGCGCCGACCCCGACGTGATCATGGTCGGGGAGATTCGCGACCGCGAGACGGCGCAGATCGCGATCGAGTCGGCGCTGACGGGGCATCTCGTGCTATCGACGCTGCACACCAACGACGCTCCCTCGGCGATCACCCGCCTGGTCGAGATGGGCATCGAGCCGTTCCTCGTCGCCTCGGCGCTCGACTGCGTGCTCGCCCAGCGCCTCGTGCGCACGCTCTGCTCGCACTGCAAGAAGCGCACGATCATCTCCGCCGAGGTGCTGCGCCAGAACGGCTACAAGGCGCTCGTCGACCTCGAGGCCTACGAGCCCGTCGGCTGCCGGCGCTGCGGCGGCTCGGGCTACCGCGGCCGCGCCGGGATCTACGAGGTGATGAGCGTCACGCCCGAGATCCGCGCGCTGGCGCTCGAGCGCCGCTCCGCGGAGCAGCTCGGCGAGGTGGCGCTGCAACAGGGGATGCGCCGCCTGCGCGACGACGGCCTCGACAAGGTCCGCCAGGGCCGCACCTCGATTGCGGAGCTCGCGCGGGTGCTCGGCGCCGGCTAGCAGGATTTCTTGCACCAGGGGCGGCCACTCGAATTTTCGTCCACTCGCTCACGCCCAGCCGCACAACGGGCGCACCGGGGTCGATGGCAGGGCGATGGACATCGACTTCGCAGACCTGCTGATGGAGGTCGTCTCCCGCCGCGCGTCGGACCTGCACATGGCCGCCGGGGCGCATCCGACCGTGCGCGTGCGCGGGCGCCTGACACCGCTGGAGGAGTACCCGGTGCTGCAGCCCACCGATACGCGCGAGATCGTCTACTCGATCCTTACCGGCGACCAGCGCCAGCGCCTGGAGACCGAGTGGCAGCTGGACTTCGCCTACTCGATCCCCGGCCACGCCCGCTTCCGCGTCAACGCCTACTACCAGCGCGGAGCGATCGGCGCCGCCTTCCGCCTGATCCCGGTCGGCCTCACTTCGATCGACGAGCTCGGCCTGCCCCCGACCGTGCACGACTTCACGCGCAAGCCGCGCGGCTTCGTGCTCGTGACCGGCCCGACGGGCTCGGGCAAGTCCACCTCGCTGGCGGGGATGATCGATGAGATCAACCAAACCCGCGACGAGCACATCATGACGATCGAGGACCCGATCGAGTTCCTGCACCCGCATAAGCGCTGCCTGGTCAACCAGCGCGAGCTCGGCTCCGACGCGCAGAGCTTCGGCGACGCGCTGAAGGCCGCGCTGCGTCAGGACCCCGACGTGATCCTCGTCGGCGAGATGCGCGACCTGGAGACGATCTCCACGGCGCTGACCGCCGCCGAGACCGGCCACCTCGTGTTCGCGACGCTGCACACGCAGGACACCGCGCAGACGATCGACCGCATCATCGACGTCTTCCCCTCCCATCAGCAGGGGCAGGTGCGCGTGCAACTGTCGGTCGCGCTGCAGGGGATCATGACCCAGCAGCTGATCCCCACCGCCGACGGCTCCGGGCGCGTGGTCGCCTGCGAGGTGCTGGTGCCGACGCCGGCGGTGCGCAACCTGATCCGCGAGGGCAAGACCCACCAGATCTACTCGACGCTGCAAACCGGCACCGCGCACGGGATGCAGACGATGGATGCCTCGCTGGCGACGCTCGTGCGCGCCGGCAAGATCTCGCAGAAGACCGCCGAATCGCGCTCGTCCACCCCCGAGGAGCTCAGGCGTTTGCTCGGCGCCGGCTCGCTGGCGGCGTGATGCGCACGGCTGAGACATGCGCGCGGATTGATTGCCCGCCCACCCGGAGGCCCGGCGCCCACGCGTCTGGCGCACAACCCACTCACGCGGACGATCACCGATGAGCACCTATGTCTTCAAGGCCATGGACCTCGCCGGCGCGAAGGCGAAGGGGGAGGTCGACGCCGACTCCAAGCAGGCGGTCTCCGACCAGCTGAAGGCGCGCGGGCTGATCGTCATCGAGATCGCCGACAAGCACGCCTCGCGCGAGATCAACCTCACCTTCATGGAACGGGTCACCGCCTCCGACCTGGCTGTCTTCTCGCGCCAGCTGGCAACGATGATCACCTCGGGCATGAGCATCCTGCGGGCGCTGTACGTGCTGGAGGACCAAACTGAGAACAAGCTGCTGAAGGGCACGATCGTCTCGGTGCGCAAGGACGTCGAGGCCGGCCTGCCGCTGAGCGACGCGATGGAGCGCCACCCGAAGGTCTTCAACCCGCTGTTCGTCGCGATGACGCGCGCGGGGGAGACCGGCGGCCTGCTGGAGGGCTCGCTGCTGCGTGTCGCCGATCAGCTGGAGAAGGACGCCTCGCTGCGCCGCCAGATCAAATCGGCGATGGTCTACCCGACGCTCGTGATCGTGTTCGCGATCGGCGTGATGATGGCGCTCGTCGCCTTCCTCGTGCCGGTGTTCGAGAACGTGTTCAAGGAATTCGGCGGCGAACTGCCGGCGATCACGAAGATCTCGGTGAAACTCTCCCACCTCGTGACCAACGACTGGTGGCTGTTGTTCGGCGGCACCGGGGCGGTGATCTTCGCCTTCCTGAAGTGGAAGTCGAGCTCTTGGGGGCGCCCGCAGTGGGACCGCTTCCGCCTACGCATCCCGATGAAGATCGGCACGATCGTGCAGGAGGTGGCGATCGCGCGCTGGTCGCGCACGCTCTCGGCCCTCACCGGCGCCGGCGTGCCGCTGCTGCAGGCGCTCGAGATCACCGGCAAAACCGGCGGCAACATCGTCGTCGAGGAGGCGATGGACTCCGTGATCTCCTCGGTCAAGCGCGGGGGCACGATCTCCGCGCCGCTGGCCGAAATACCGATCTTCCCGATGATGGTGACCAATATGGTCGGCGTCGGCGAGGAGACCGGCGCCCTGGATTCGATGCTCGGCAAGATCGCCGACTTTTACGACGACCGCGTTGATGCCTCGGTGAAGGCTCTCACCTCGATCATGGAGCCGATCATGATCATCGTGATCGGCGCGATCGTCGGCTTCATCGTGATCTCGATGTACATGCCGCTGTTCACGGTGTACAACAACATTCAGTAAGGCCCTTAAACAAACAAGAATGAGACTTGATCTTGTTCGTATAGGTCCCAGAACAATGCGTTTGATCCACCGTCCCCGCGCTGCGCCATGTTCTCTTTTCGGGCCCTAAACAAATGAGACCTGATCTCATTTGCTTGGGTCGCTAAGGCGTCACGGGCCGATCCGCAGCGCTCCCTCGCGCACCGACAGCGACACGCGCCCGTCGAGCAGCTCCAGCAGCTCCGCGCCGACCAGCTCCCGGCGCCAGCCGCGCAGCGTGCGCACGTCGGGCTCCTCCGATCCCGTGCGCATCGCGGCGACCACCGCCTGCAGGTCGGCGCGGGCGGCGATCAGCTCGTACGCCAGGTCGGCCTCGCGCGCGCGGGCGCGCACCAGCGCTTCGCACAGCGCCACCAGCGGGGCGTCGGCGGGGTCGGGGAAGCCGCCGCGCGCGAGACGCTCCAGCGGGATCTGCGGCCCGTCGGCTCGCTCGGCGCCGCTGCGCACCGCCTCCAACAGCTCCGGGCCGCTGCGTCGCAGGCCGCCCTGGCCGAGGCCGCGGATCTGCTCCAGCTCGCGTATCGACGCCGGTCGACGCTTGGCAAGCTCGACCAGCGCGGCGTCGGGGAGCACGCTCTGCACGGTGCGGTCCTTCGTGGCCGCCGTCCGCTCGCGCCAGGCGACCAGCTCCCGTGCGACCGCCTGCGAGGTCGTGTTCAGGGTGCGGATGCGCGGCAGGCGCGCGAGGATCGTCTGCTCATCGCGCTCGTCGCTCGCCTCTTCCACGGCGCGGCACTCCTCGCGGGCCCACTGCAGGCGTCCGGAGGCGCCGAGGCGCCGCTGCAGCTCACCGGCGAGCTCCAGCAGGTGCACGACGTCCTCGCGCGCGTACGCGAGCTGCTCGCGCGAGAGCGGGCGCGCGTCCCAGCGCGTGAAGCTCGCGCTCTTGGCGAGACGCACCCCCAGCAGCTCGGCGAGCAGCGTCTCGTAGGAGGCTTGCGCCGCCATCCCCGCAAAGCCGGCGGCCACTTGCGTGTCGAACACGTTGCGCACGGGGGTCTGCAAGCGCCGGCGCAGCAGCGCGATGTCCTGGCGGCCGGCGTGCACCACCACTTCGATCGCGGGGTCGGCGAGCACGCTTGCCAGCGGCGCGCCGTCGAGGCGCTCCTGCAGCGGGTCGACCAGCTCGATCCGCAGCCCGGCGGTGTGGTCGGGGACCGCGAGCTGCACGAGGCACAGCAGTGTGCGGTAGCGCCCCTCACCCATGAACTCGGTGTCGAGCGCCAGCCGTCCGCTGTGCCGCGCCTGCGCGGCGATCTCTGCGATCGCGATGTCGTCCGGCAGCTCCGGCCCTCGACTGGGGGTTTGGCCGCGGCGGCTGGACATCTACTCCTCGCCCTCCCGCGCCCTCGGCAGGCGCAGCGCAAAGCACGCGCCGGGATGGTCGGGCAATCCATTTTCGACCAACTCGAGCGTCCCGCCCATGCGCGTGGCGAGCTCGCGCCCGATCGCCAAGCCCAAGCCGAAGCCGCCGTGCCCGCCGGTCGTCGAGCCGCGCTGGAAGCGCTCGAAGATCAGCTCGCGCTCGCTCGCCGGGACCCCGGGGCCGCGGTCGCGGACGCTCAGCCGCGCCCACCCCGCGGCGGGGCCGACCTCCACCTCGATGTTCGAATCCGCGGGAGCGATGCGCAGTGCGTTGTCCAACAGGATGCGCACGATCTGCGCCACCGCTCCCGGGTCGGCCTGCGCCCAGCAGGCTCGCGCCGGCGGATGGAGGCTCAGCCGTGCCCGGTGCTCGGCGGCGGCCAGCTCGAACTCGGCGGCCACGGCCCGGGCAAGCTCGCCGAGCTCCAGCGGCTCGCTGCGCAGCTCGACCTCGGCGTCGAGGCGGCTCAGGTCGAGCAGGTCGGAGGCCAGCCGCGAGAGTCGCCGCGACTGCGCCCGCGCGCGCGTCGCGCGCTCCCGGGCATCCTCGATGTCGAGCTGCTCGGAGCGCAGGTCGTCCTCGAGCAGCTCGAGCATCCCGTCGAGCGAGGCCAACGGCGTGCGCAGCTCGTGCGAGGCCGTGGCCACGAACGCGCGGCGGGCGGCCTCCTGGCGGCGCAGCCGCGCCTGCATCCCCGCGAACGCGCGCGTCAGCTCGCCGACCTCGTCGCGGCCGCGATCCTCGGGCAGTGGGTCGGCCTCCGGCCCGCGGCGCTCGAGCTCCCGGGTCGCGTCGCGCAGCCGCTCGAGGCGGCGCAGCAGCGTCGTCGCCAGGCCGATCCCGAGCAGCAGCGCGACCAGCAGGCCGGCGCCGGCCGCCTCCAGGAAGGCGGTGCGCACGACGCGTACCGCGGAGCCGACGTAGTCCAGGCGCTTGGTCAGCACCACGACGTAATGGCGGCCGGAGATCTTGATCCGCTGCGCGACGATCAGCTCGTTGTCGCGCACTTCGCTGACGGGCGCTCTGCCGGCCCTCAGCGCTCGGCGTGCCTCACCGTAGTAGTCGGGGACGTCCTGGGTCGGCTGGTCGCCGGCGTAGACGACGTCGAGTTGGCTGTTGAGGATCGCGAGCGACGCCTGCGAGCGGCGGCGCAGCACCAGCGCTGTCTGACGTACTTCGGCTTCGTTCAGGCTTCCCGTCGCCGGTTCGACGGCGATCTCGTCCAGCTCCGGGCGCGTGGCGCCGAGCGCGGTCAGCACGGTCGATTCGCCGTCGGCGCGCAGCCGCTGCTCGAGCGGGGAGAGCAGCGCCAGCGCCGCCACCGCGAGCGTCACCGCGCTCGTCAGCACCAGTGCGGCGAGCAGCCGCGGGCGCAGGCCGAGCAGCCATCCCCACATCAGGGCTCCTGGAAGCGGTAGCCGGCCCCGCGCACTGTCAGGATCAGCTTCGGCTCCTCGGGGCGCTCCTCGAGCTTCTCGCGTAGGTGGCGGATGTGAACGTCGATCGCGCGCGGGTCGCGGTAGGCGGAGTCGCCCCAGATCGCGCGCAGCAGCTCCTGGCGGTTGAGCAGGCGGCCCGGCTCGGACATCAGCCGCGCGAGCAACTCGAACTCGGAGAAGGTCAGCCGCACCGGCTCGCCACCCACCGTCACCTCGCGACGGCCGCGGTCGAGTGCCACCGGCCCCACGGCGATCGTCTCGCGTCCGAGCGCCCGCGGTCCCGAGCGGCGCAGCACGGCCCGCACGCGGCTGCGCAACTCGGCCAAGCCGAACGGCTTGGTCACGTAGTCGTCGGCGCCTGCCTCCAGCCCCTGCACCGCGTCGGCCTCGGTATCCAGTGCTGTGAGCATGATGATCGGCACCACGTTGCGCTGCTCGCGCAGCGTGCGACACACCTCGTAGCCGTTCGGCCCGGCGCCGAGCGCCACATCGAGCAGCACCACGTCGAAGTGCTCCGCGCCGGCGCGCGCGATCGCCTCCCGACCCGAGGCCACCGCCTCGACGCTGTGTCCCTCGCGCGAGAACGAGCGGGTCAGGGTCTCGCGCAGCGTCTCCTCGTCGTCGACGACGAGGATCTTCAGGGATGTGGGGGTCTCGGGGGTTGCGCTCACTCCCGCGGAGGGTACCCGTCATCGTGGCGCGGGCGGCCTCATGGCCCCCCTCCGCCGGGACCCAGACGGGGCCGTCCGGGATCCCCTGAGGGGGAGGGGAGATGTCTTGCAGGCAGCCGCCACAACATCCCCGGGCGCGGCATTCCCGCTTGCTTGGAGACGTCGGTGCCGTGTTCGCTCACCCAGCGGGCCGGCGCCGAGCAGTCGGGGTCGGTCGAAGGCGATTGCGGCCCGCACCCTTCGTCGAGGAAGGCGTAGCGCACCTTGCCGGCGGCGGCGAGCGCCCGTAGGCGCGCGAGCGAGGTGAAGACGTGGCCTTCGAGGGTGCTCAGTACGAGGATCGGCTTGGCGTCGCGCTCGACCAGCTCGCCCATCTTCGTGCCCGAGTCGAACGCCACCTCGTAGTAGGCGCCGCCCTGGTGCGCGCGCAGGTACGCGCTGAGCGGCGCGAGCTCGCCGTGGTGCAGGATCCCGAGGGGATTCGTGTCCGAGACGTTTTCGTGGACCGCGTTCAGCGAGGCCCACAGCGGAATCGCCAGCAGGCCGACGAGCGCCAACACGGTAATACCCGTGCGCTGCCTGTCCCCGCGCGGGAAACCGCTGCAGGCGAGCGCCACCGCGCTCACCGCGGCGGCGGCCGTGAGCCACCACACCGTGCTCGTCCCGAACAGCAGTCGCTCGGCGTATAGCGCCACCGCGAGCAGCGTCACGCTCAGCACGAGCGTGCGGTCGCGGCCGCGGCGCTCGCTCGCCCACGCGAGACCGATCCCGAGCGCTCCCGCGACCGCGGGCGCGAAGGCCTCGGTGTAGCGGGGGTGCAGGCGGCTCATGTCGCTGAACAGCGCGATGCCGGTCAGCAGCCACACCATCAGGCCCGCCAGCAGCGCCAGGCGCAGTCGTTGGCCGATGATTTGGACCCCACCCGCCCGCTCGCCGAAGGCGAGTGTCTCCCGGCTTCGGTCGGTATCCCGTGGCCGATCGGGCGGCGCATTGGCGGCGGCCTCGGTTGTGATCGCGTCCCGCCTGCGCGTGCGCCGTTCCCACAGCAGCGCCACCAGCGCCGCGCCGCCCAGCAGCAGTCCGGCGAGCACCTCCAAACCGAGCCGCTCGCCCGAGAGCGGGCCGATGCGGTCGAGCAGGCGTGTCGGGGAGGGCGGCAGGATCGGGATCGCGTCGCGCTCGGCCTGCGTCGCCTCGGGGTAGTGGCGGTTCGGTTGGTAGGCGGCCTGCGCGCCTTCCAGCGACTTGCCCTCGAGGCGATCGAGGCCGTTGAACACGAACGCGGAGTTCCAGGCGCTGCCGTTGGTCGAGCCGTACGCCCACGGCCGGTCGTGCGCTGCGAACAGCAGCGTCCCGGTCAGCCACGCGAGCGCGACCGCCACGTACACGACCGCCGCCAGCGCCAGCTGCACCGTGCGGCGCCGGCGGGCGCCGGGCAGCCCCAGCCAGGCGAGCAGTGCGAGCCCCGGCAGCGCCACGACCGACTCCAGCAGCTTCACGTCGAAGGCGATCCCGAGCGCGGCGGCGGCGCCGAGCAGCCACACGGTGCGCCCGCTGCGTGCGGCCCGCACCAGCAGCGCCAGCGCCAGCACGGTCAGCGCCATCATCACCGCGTCCATCGTGTCGCTGCGCGCCGTGATCACCTCGATCGGCAGCACCGCGAGCGCGAGCGCCGCGGCGAGCCCGGCGCGTACGCCGAACACCGGCCTCACCGCGGCGTACAGCAGCGGCACGGCGAGTGTGCCGGCGAGCGCCTCGGGCGTCTTCAGCGCGGCTGAGCCGAAGCCGAGCAGCTTGACGCTCGCGACCTGCAGCCACAGGTCCACCGGCGGCTTGTCGATCGCGATCGCCCCCGAGGGCTCCACCGCGCCGAAGTAGAAGTTGTGCCACGAGAGCCCCATGCTGCGCACCGCGCCGTCGTAGAACGGGTCGCCGATCACCTGCCCGAGATGGGCGAAGCGCAGTGCGGCGGCGCCGGCCGTGATCGCGGCGAGCGCGACCCATGCGGCCCCTCTCGCCAGGGTGCCTGCCCGCGCCGCCGGTGCCTGGCGTACCGATTCCTCTGGGTGCTCTGGAGGCGCTTCTGTCGCCGTGCTCATCTCCACAACGCTATTGTCGCGGTCCGATGGCCAAACACGAGCCAGAGTGCATGCCCTGCCGGGGCACCGGCCAGGTGGTTTCGACCCTCGGCGGCGAAACCCGCAAACTCCCGTGCCCGTGGTGCCAGGGCACCGGCGTGCGCACCTCCGGCATCGAAGCGCAGGCCGCGTGGCTGGAGGGCGAGGGCTCGGGCGGGGAGGGCGAGGGCGCGTCGGCCGAGGAGGCTGAGTAGACCCCCCGACGCCTTGGTGTATGCTCTACACATGAGCCGCACAAACGTCGATCTTGATGATGCATTGGTGGAGCGTGTCATGCGCCGCTACCGCGTTTCGACCAAGCGTGCGGCGATCGATCTCGCGCTCCGCCGGCTCGACCTGGAGCCTATGAGCCGCAAGGAAGCGCTGGAGATGCAGGGCACCGGATGGGAGGGCGACCTTGACGAGCTGCGCGGCAGCTGGTTGCCCGCAACCTCGCAGGCATCGTGATCCTCGTTGACAGCTCGGCCTGGATCGAGTTTCAGCGGGCCACCGGAAGCTCAGCCCATCTGCGCCTCAGGGCGGCCGTCGAGTCCGACGAGGAGCTCGCGACCACAGGGCTCGTGATCCTGGAGATCCTGGCCGGCGCTCGCGACGAGCGCCACGCCCGCGATCTGCGCCGCCTGCTCGATCGCTGCATGTTCCTGGCACTCGAGGAGCCATCGGATCACGAGACGGCTGCCTCGTTGTATCGCGCGTGCCGGCGCGGGGGCAAGACGATTCGCCGGCTCCCCGATTGCCTGACCGCGGCCGTCGCGATCAGAGCCGGCGCAGAACTGCTCCATCAGGACAGCGACTTCAACGCAATCGCCCTTCACTCCTCGCTGGTCATTGCGTCGACCGATCCATCCGGCTGAATGCACGATGGACCCCCCGTGTGGGGCTTGATGTCATGGCAGAAGGTCGAACGCCGCACGATGACGGGGTGCGATAGGCGCGCAGACGATCCTCCAAAGCAGTGTGCTAAGTTGTGGCCATGCGTTTGCACATAACGCTGGACGACGATCTGGTGGGTCAACTCGACAGCCGTGTGGGGCGGCGGCGGCGCAGTGCGTTCATCTCGGCGACGATTCGCAAGGCGCTCGACGACGAGCGCCGCTGGGATGACATCGAAGCGGGCTTCGGGGCGCTCGCAGAGCGGGAGCATGAGTGGGACGCCGATCCAGCCGCCTGGGTGCGGGCGCAGCGGCACGATGATCTCAGCCGCGTTGGCTGAAGCTTGCGCCTGCTGCTCGACACGACCGTGTTGATCGACGTGCTGCGCGGCCGGCCCGCCGCTGCTCGGGTGCGAGCTTTGCGTGATGCCGCGACGCCCCCGTGGATCTGCGCGATCAACGTCGAGGAGGTCATGCGCGGGACGCTCCATGAGGAGGAGGCGGTCGTGCTTCGCTTTCTGCAGGGCCTGCGCCTGGCGCCGGTGGGCCGTTCCGAGGGCGAACTGGCGGGACGCTGGCGTAGAGACCATGCGCGACAGGGAATCACCCTCAGCCAGGCCGATTGTCTGATAGCTGCTGCCGCGGTTGGTGTAGGAGCACGGCTTACGACTGGGAACCCGAAGCACTTCCCGATGTCGGAGCTCGACGTCGAGCACTGGCCGGTCGGCGCCTGACTGTTCGCTGTAATACCTTCGCTGAATGGCTGATTCCCTTTTTCACGGACTTGCCGTAGAGGTGGCAGAGGCCCAGTACCAAGCACCTGAGAGTGGGCCGCCATCTCGCGTGCGAATAGTCAGCTTCCTCGTCCTGCCGCAACGGACGGGCACTCGCGTATTTGTTCGGTGCAATTAGTTTGGTATCAGCCGCACACTTAGGAAGATGTTCGGTACAATTGGATAGTGCCTCAACCGAACAAAACCACAAAGAGCAGTCGCGGCCGGCCTACGCGAGCTGCCGTCTACGAGCGTCTGCGTGTGCAGATCGGCGAACTGCGTGACCGGCTCGGTGGTCTGCCCTCGCCTGGCGAAGCAGATGGGATCTGGCGCGGGATATGGCTCGAGGAGGCTCACCACTCGACTGCGATCGAGGGCAACACGCTCGTGCTCAAGCAGGTCGAGCAGCTGCTCGAGGAGGGCCGAGCAGTGGGCAACAAGGAGCTCAGGGAGTACATGGAGGTGCGTGGATACGCCGATGCCGCCAACTGGATCTACGGTCAGGCGCTCAACCCTGGCGCATGGTCGAGCGGCGAGCTGCTCTCGCTGACCGAGCTTCGGCACATCCACCAACTCGCGCTCACACCCGCATGGGATGTCGCACCTCACCCAAGCGCCGGTCAGAGCGAGCGTCCGGGCTCCTTCCGCGAGCACGACCTCCAGCCGTTTCCAGGCGGTATGCGCCCACCGCCGTGGCCCGAGGTCTCCGCCATGGTCACCGACTGGATTCGCAAGGTGCAAGCACTGGGTCGTGAGGGTGAGGGCATCGAGCCCGAAGCGCTAGCCAAGGTGCATGCGCGCTTCGAGCAGATCCATCCATTCCTCGACGGCAACGGGCGCACCGGCCGGCTCGTTCTAAATCTGCTCCTGGTCAGGCTTGGCTATCCCCCCGCGATCATCTTCAAGGGCGATCGCGGGCGATACCTGGCCGCCCTGGAGAGCGCCGATCGTGGCGACCATGGCCCGCTCGGAGAGCTGCTCGCCCGCGCCATCCTCGACAACCTCCACAAGTTCGTAGTCCCCGCCGTCGCCGGTCCATCACGCCTGGTCCCGTTGCCTGCTTTGGCCTCGGAGGAGATCTCCGCAAACGCGCTACGCGTGGCCGCAACGCGGGGGCGTCTCAAGGCCTCCAAGGCCGCCGACGGCACGTGGCGCAGCACGCGCGAATGGGTTGAGGAGTACCTGGCTGGGCGCTACGAGCGCGAGTCCCGCGACAGACCCATTCTTTAGATGGCGGTAGGATGACGGTGGCGGGACAAGCAAGGAGGATCCAAGCATTGCTGCTGCCTACGGTAAGGCCATGATTCTGCTGCCTGTCTTTTTTGGCTTTGTTTTTGGTGCGCTCGGGTCAATCCGGTGGCTGCTTCCGATGCCAGCCCTTTGCATTGTTCTCGGCCTTACCGTAGAGGTTGCAGGTGTCCCTACCGATCAACCAGGGCTCGCTTTCTATCTAGCCGTTGTGTCGGCAGCCGCTTCGCTGGTCGTGGGTATCACTGGGTACCTGGTTGCCAGGCTCGTCCGCCATTTGCGCCCCCAGCCGGATCAATCCTGATCACCTCGCGCTCGCGGCTGGGACACAGAGATCGAATTCGGATCACAAGATGGAATGCCCGTCGCTTGTGTCCTTGCCGTCCACAACACACTGCTGGCCCAGAAGGCCTTCCTGACCGAATACGTCACAAGTCTCGATTCGGTGCGTATGTCGGAAGTCTGCCGGATGCTTGCCCTCATGGCCGATCTGGTGGGTCGGCTCAGCGTTAGATCGCAGCGAGCGCTGGGGCCAAATCCTCGGCGGTAGTCTCAACCGTCTCGGGGACTGTGACGGCAAGATGTCCGTCGCGTGCCAGGATGCGTCTTGCGCCGAGCACGGTCAGACCAACAACACGGTTGGTATCCGGCGCGTAGCGCACGACATGCCCCTCCGGCGTCTCCTCGCCCTCACCCTCCTGAGGCTCACCGATATGCAGGTAGAGCACGTCGCCCTCGGCATCGTAGTCGGCATGATCGAAGATCAGAGGACCGATGGTGATGTTCACGCGCTCCATGACTTGGGGGCCTTCCGGTTGGCGAACACGGACACTATCCGCGCTGGCGTCTGTTCATAGCTTACGACGACCAGCAGCCACCGACTTGGGCCGACCCCGCGCGCGTAGTAGCGCGTGCGGGCGTCGAAGCTCGGATCGGGCGCTACATGATCGGGCGTGGACACCGCCCGCAATGCATCTTTCCTGTGCGAGTTGATCTCAGGATGGTCGCGAGCGATCTTCTCGCGCCAGAGCGTGTCGTCCAGTACCACCCGCGCGCCCGCGGGATCGGTTGTCTCGACTGCTCCGGGCTGGTTCTCCACGGCCATCCAGGATGGCGTTCCGTCCGGATGCGATCCAGATCCTGGCCTGATGTGGTCCGCCTGGGGCTCTGCTTTCGTGGCTGGTGGGTGCGATTCAGGCGGTGATCTGCTCGCGCTCGGCTTCGGCGACCATTTCGTAGGCGCGCTTGAGGTCGCCGAGGGCCAGCAGGTGCGCGTTCAGGGCAACGGCACGTGCGGAGGCATAGTCGAGCGGGACGCGCTTGCCGTCGACGACGACGTAGACGGTCTCCGAGCCATTGCTGTGGGCGTTGTTGGCCATGAACTCAGGATAGGACATCGATCAAGCGGATTCGCTGTCGCGAATGATCTCAGCGATGTGCTGCGCGAGCGGCCGGTAGGGGTCGTGTTTGCCGACGAACGCGATGCCGAGCAACTCTTGTGGCGCTCGAAATCCTTGAAAGTGAGGATGTCGAGGTCGAACATGACCAGCCCGACGTTGAGCGCGACGGTCGTGGCGCGGAGGTTGCCGTCAACCCAAGGGTGGGCGCGCAGCATCTTGGCGTAGAGACGTGTGGCGGCGTGGATGGCACTGAAGCTATCGCTGCCCGCGGACTCGCGGATCCCGGCGGCGGCGGTGTTGAACTCGGCGCAGATCTTGTCCAAGCGCCGGCGGAGTTCGCGCGGGGTCGTTCCGCGGTAGCCGCGCTTGTGCACGCCGAAGTAGACGTGCTCCCACTGTCCCTCTCGGAAGCTGCGCAGACGGCCGGCGTCCTGGGGGAACAGCTCGCCGAAGATCTCGCGGTGCCAGGAGCACAGCAGCCGGGTGGACATCTCGATCCCGCCGCGCCTGGCGAGCGGGCCAAGGTCCACGAGCAGGTGGGCCATCCGGTCGATGCTGATATCCCACGTTTCCTCCGGGGTATGTCCGGCAGCGCAGAAGAACGACGACTCGCTGTCGTCGCGGAATCCTCGGAACGGTGCACCAAGCGAGGGGGTCATCGCACGACTGTAGGGCGCGCTGCGGAGGTATCGGGCGCGCGAGTGGGAGCGTCGCGGCTTGTGGGTGCGACTCAGGCGGTGGTCTGCTCGCGTTCGGCTTCGGCGACCATTTCGGCGGCGCTTGGGACCCCGAGGGCCAGCAGGTGCGCGTTTACGAGCAGGGGGCCAGGCCACGTGGACGAATGAACGAGGCCAGGTCAATACGGCTAAAGCGGTTGACGACTTTTGCCGATGGGAACTTATCTACCCCTACCCGCGTGCGGGACTGTCCTGCACGCGACACCCATGCGAAACTCGACTCGCCACAGCTATCTCGCCGTGCTGGCGGCCCCTTTGTTGCTCGTCGGTTGCGGAGCGAGCACGCCAGCCGGGACGCTATTGTCGCGCACGATGCCAAGTGCCGCCGAAGCGACGCTGAAGCAAGTAAAGGCGCCACCTGGCTTTCGTGTCGGCAAGTGCGAGTTCCTATCGACAGGCTCGAACACCCGATGTTACCGGCACAGGCCGTTTGTTGCTATCGACGCGGCAAGTTTCACCGCTCTCATAACGGCGTCGGGGCTCAAGGTAGCCCGCGAACCCCTTATGTGGTGTCGGAACTTGGCTCGCCACCGCCCCGCCATCGCGTGGGATAGTTGCGAGGCGCGTGCCGACCTCGGCTCCGTGGAACTCGCGGTCTTCGCCACCTCGGTCAAGGTGCTGCGCAGAGGCTCACTGAGACCGCGGGACCTGAAGGTGGTTCGAAGCCTGCGCGGCACCGTTTATGAAGTCACGCCTGTCACGAAGGGTGCTGGGTCGTGACTCTTGGCTGACCCCTAAGCTCGCCACACCTCGCAAGACATCGCCCTCCAACAAGCGCAAGCGTACAGCTTCGCCATCACGGGAAATTATGCAGGATGATGTGAAAGTGGTATAGCTTTCTGATCAATTGGGCCATATCCCAAATCACCCCAGCCCAACCCTTCGTCGTCTCCGCCTTCACGAGCGGAGCAAAATCGTGAGCTATATGCGCGGCTAGAATTGCGTATTGCTCTTGGTATGATTTTTTATCGAAACTGCAATATTCAAAATTGTCATCGTTACATGCGATTTCCGCCTTGATAGCGAAGTAGTAGTACGCGCTTACTTCACGATATTCATTTACTACTTCGGCACTCTCGTGTTTTCTTTTGAGTTCTCCTACTGTTGTACTCTGCACGCTCTGATACCAGTTACTAAAGTTGATTTCTTCAGGCGTCGGGGAATCCTTCCCTGTTGGATCGTCAGAACTCAGCGGATCATCTTTTACGTATCCATAGGCTTCACGTGTTAGTTCGACTTCCGGATCGACGCTGAGGAACTGCCCAGTGGCTGGGTCGTACTCGCGTGCGCGCAGGTAGATGAGGCTGGTGTCTGAGTTGGTGTACTGGCTGTCGTAGCCTAGGGGGGTGGTGGCGGTCCCGGTTTTGCCGGTGAGATTGCCATAGGAGTCGTAGGTGAAGGTGGCTTCCGCTTTGCCGGTGGAGCCGGTGAGCAGCCGTGTGCTGCCTTGTTGGTCGTGATGCACGTAGAGCACGGTCCCGCTGCTGTTGTTGATTTGCTCGACAGGAAGGCCCCCGGGGCCGTAGATGTAGCTGTTGGTACCGTCGTTGAGAATCAGTGGTAGCTTTTCGGAGAAGTCCCACGCCAGGTAAGTGGTGGTGCCCGAGATCGTTTCGGAGGTGCGTAGCCCATCGCCGTTGTAGCCGTAGGCATCTTCGATCGCCGCCACTTCTGTGCCTTTGGGTCGCGTGACGGATATGAGATTTCCGGCTTGGTCGTAGCCGTAGGTCGTCGCGGGTCCGCTGGCGGGTTCGGTCTTGGTGCGCTCGCCGACTTCGTTGTAGGTGTAGGTCGCGGCGGTGGCTTTTTTCAGTTCGCTTTTTTCGAGCTCGTCGGCGGCGTTGTAGCTGTAGGTGTGTTCGGTGCCGATGGTCGTCGGGTTGTTGGCGGCATCGTATTCGTAGGAGACGCCGACTCCGTTTGTCAGCCGGTTGTTTTTGTCGTAGGTGTAGGCGGGTTCTTCTTCCCCTGGTAGCCCTTTGCTAGTGGTTTTTTCGACTAGCCCATCTTTGTTTCGGGTGTAGGCGAGAGACGCGAGCGTTTCGCTGCCTTCTTTCATCTTGACTTCGGTCATCGCGTCGGAGTCGTCGTATTTGTAGGTGTCTTCGTTGCTCGTGCCGCTCGGGAACGTCGTGGCTGTGAGGTCCGAGTCTGCGTCGTAGGTGAATTTCGTGGTGTTTTTCGACCAGTCCGTCGTGCTCTTGAGCCGTCCCGCTTTGTCGTATTCGCGTTCGACGACTTTGCCGTTGGGGTAGGTGATCTTGGTCTGCTCGTTGGCGAGGTCGTATTCGTAGCCGGCGGTGTTGCCGTGTCCGTCTTTGGTCGCGATCAGGCGGTCAAGCTGGTCGTATTCGTAGGCGGTCGTGCCTATCCCATCTTCCATCTTGATCCGATCGCCGTCTTTGTTGTATTCGTACTTGACGGCTGGCGTTTTGCCGTCCGAGTAGCTGATTTCGGTGAGCCGGTCGGCGAGGTCGTGTTTGTAGGTCGTGGTCCGTTTCGCGGTGTCGGTGACGCTCACGAGGTTGCCAGCCTTGTCGTATTCCTTGAGGGTCTTCCGACAACGAGCGGATCAATCACTTCGGTGACCTGCTCAAGGACGTTGTGGACGTATTCAGTCGCGTGTTTGTTGCCGTCGATCTGCTTCTTGACCTGGCCAGCGCCGTCGTATTCGGTTTCGGTGATCGTTTTGTTGGGTTCTTCGACCTTGGTCCGCTCGTTGTCGGCATCGTAGGTGTATGTCGTCTTGTGGCCTTCCGGGTCGGTCACGGTTTCGACGTTGCCGTCGCCGTCGTAGGTGTATTTCGTTTCGTGGCCGAGCGGGTCAGTGACCTTGATGGGGCGGCCCTGCGCGTCGCGTTCGGTAGTCGTCGTGAATTCGGATTCTTTCGCGCCAGACACGTGACCCCGTGGGCTGACCGTTGAGGTTTCCTGAGAGTCTTCGTTATAGCCCCAGGTATGCTTGTCGCCTTCCGGGTCTATTTCCGCAGTACGATCGCCATAGGAGTCATATTCGTATTTCCACGTGCGTTCCAGCGGATCGGTCATGCTTTCCACTTCACCGTGGGAGCCATATTTGTATTTGGTGATCTGTGTTTTCCCACCGGGTGCAGGGCGTTCAATCACTTCCGGGTCCCCGTCACTGTTGCGTTTGATCGTGGTCGTCTCGCCGTCGGGTGTGGTCGTGGAAATCACGTCGTGGGTCGAGTTGTATTCCCATTTCGTTTCATCGCTATCTGGATTGATCATGCTCGTGCGGTTGCCGTGCGTGTCGTAGCCATACCTCGTGGTGTGCCCATCGCCATCAGTAGCGCTCAGCAGCTGGTCGGCGGCATTGAAGACGCGGGTTTCGGTTGTCGCGCTCGACGTGCCATACCCGTTTGTGGACGAAGTGCCCACGCCATTACTCGTAAAGTATTGAACGCTCACATCGCCGGTCGCATGATTGGTCGTCTTTGTATCAAACCCTCCGTATTCGAAGCTCGTTGTACGTTTCATCGGATCGGTCTGGGAGACCACCTGATTGGAGCTATTGTATTCGAGGGTGGATTTGCCACCCCGCCCGTCGACGAGTTCTGTCATCCTATGCGACCCGTCGTATTTGAACTGCCAGCGAAGAGCCGATTCGCCGGGCTGGGTAACGCTCTTGAGGTTCCCGCTTTCATACGTGTATTTGACCACGTGTTTCATCGGATCTTCGGCGCTTTCCACAAGACCTTCTGAGTTGTACGCCAGTTTGATCTTGCGACCCGCTGGGTCGGTGATCGTTTCGAGGTTCCCGCTACCGTTGTAGGAAAGCGTCGTCGCGTTGCCGTTGCGATCAGTTACACTTTCCAGCCGCCCGGTAGAACCGCTGAACTTGTATACCGTCTGATTTTCAAGCGTAAGGGTATAACCGGTTCCTTCCGCGCCACTGAGCGTGTCCTGGGTCCACGCTGGTGCTGTGAAGGTTTCTCCCGAGCCTTCGAGGAAGGTGATAGTGCTCCCATCGGCCTGCACGAGCGTGACTTTTTTACTCGCTTTTTCGACCACGAGATGGTCACTGAATGAACTCGACCAGCCATAGCCAAACACTCCTTTGTCTCCCGCAGTCGCTGCCTGCGAGTTGTACGTCCGACTCATATCCAAGCCAACCCCTCGACCGCCGATCGAGAAATCGGTCTGCGTCTGCGAGTAGTTCCCGGACTGACAACCTACCGATTCGCTTTCCCCGCACTGAGCCGGTTCCTGCGGGTCTTCTCCGCCGCCCCACCCAACAGAATATTCGATGTGCTGAGGTTCCCGAAACCTGATTAGCCCCGAGCTTACGTCAATGACACCCTGATTTTCGAACGGCATTTCCACGTAGGTTTCGAGACCTTCCGTCTTCTGAAATACCCCATCGTTAAGGAATAGAACAGGGCCGCCTTTTGCGCCGCCTGCCCGTATCAACACGGTCGATTCGGCATTTACGGTAAAGGTGCCAATATTTTCGACTACCGCACCGTACTGCATGGAGATAAAGCCTTTGGCAATCTTGTAGCTACCTTCGTTAACCAGCGTACGTTCGTAGAGATAAACCTGAGCACGGTTCTCTATAGCCGTCGCGCCGAAAGGCACTACTGTCGTGCCGGTCCCCGACATCGTGCCTTCTTCCCACGTAAGAGAACCCGTGATCGTCAACGTACCGGCGCCAGACAAGGTACCCCCATTGATAAGGAGATTGCCCATCGTCGCCGAACTCCCGGCGGAGATACTCAACGTGCCGCCACGGAGCGTTAGCGTTCCACTCGGAACGCTAAAATCATATCCCGTTATGCTTGGCCCGTTGAAAGTGACTGAGCCTTCCAGCTTGCTCCCGTTCGCGAGCACGCCGGTACGTTCGGACGCAAACAAAATCTTTCCGATAGCGCCGTCGACCGTCCCCTGATTTTCGAAGTCGACGCTAACGGACGATTCACTACTGGATGTTTTCTCCAAGGTGCCGGAATTGACGAACAGAGGCGCAGTGCCTCCGCCCGACGTTGTCAAGAATGAGCCTCCCGCGTTCGCGACGAAGGTGCCAGTGTTCTTGAACTCCGCGCCTTCGTGCATCCCGATAGCACCCTGAGTTATCGTGAATGTGCCTTCGTTGATAAACGTACGCTGTTTCAGCGTCACTTCTATAAGGTTTTCTTTAGAGCCAGACGCACCACTCGCCAAGATGGTCGTACCCGACCCGGACATCGTGCCATTGGGCCATTCCAACGAGCCTGTCACCGTCACCGTGGCCGCGCCGGTCAATGTGCCCCCATTGCTCAAAACCAACGCACGGATACTCGATGCTTCCAGGGTGTTTGTGAGTTCGAGCGAGCCACCCGAGATCACGACGTCTCCTTCCCCCTGGAGCACCCCGGCGACCTGAGATGCGCTGGTGACCTTGACCGTCTTCGCCGAACCGACGCACGCAACATCGGAGGATGTGGGCACTTTGCCGGTAGACCAGTTCGATGCGGTCTGCCAGGTCGCTTCGCTCGCGCCCGTGAAGTTGTCCGTACAGAGGGATTCAGCCGATGCCCCAGATGGTGCCACCGCCAACGCCACGAGCAACACCACCAAGAAGCCCACACCCCTCAACCCAAGCGAGGCACGAAGACCCCCGCATCGCCCATCTACCAAGCGCGTCCCGCGGAACCGCATCTCGCCCATGAGGGCCTCCCTATCTCGCTCTGAGGAACCGATGGCCGCGGGTTCTATCAGATGCAGACGAAAGATGCCAGACGGCTGTCCCCAATCGTTTGATCGATCGATACTTCTTGAGAGGGGGACGAGGCACGATCGCTTGGCCTGGGGACGTTGACCTCGATCCCGACGTGATCTACGCGGCGATCGATCTCGGCCGGACAAGGCGCGCGTGTATGTGCTCACGCCGAGCGTCGCTGCTTGAAGGCTACGCGCGGCGAGCCGTACCGAGCCCGCGCTGTTGCACCGGCAGCCGACGCCGAGCTTGCTACGACCGAGGACGCGCGCGGTAGGCTGGAATGATGACCTTCACGGGGATCACGGTGCGAGGAGATCGGATGGGCGGCGTTCCATCCATCCGCGGTCTGCGGATATCGGTCGCGACCGTGGTTGGGATGCTCGCTGGCGGTATGAGCGATGCAGAGATCCTCGCCGCCTACCCGGACCTGGAGGTTGAGGACATTCGCGAGTCGGAGCGTTATGCCGCGGAGGCCGTCCGCGAGCGAGACCTGATCGACCAGCCCGCGGCACACCCCGAGGTCGAGACTGATCCCTTCTTCCAGCACGTCGTTGCTCTCAAGGATGGCAGCGGCCGGCCGTATGACGCGCTGGGGGCCAAGCGCGACCTTTATCGCCCCGGATCTATCTGATCGGCGGCGCCTCCCGGCCATGCGTCCAACCGTGCTTGCGCCGTTCAAGCGGGGGTACAGGCGGCCGATGCTGTGGCCAACAAGAGCCAGGCCAAGGTCTCAGGGCAGAGCGCAGATCGCGTGTGACAAAGCCGGTGACCTCCACGAGCCGAAATCAAATCGACGCACGGGGGAAGCATCGCCATCTGGGGCGATGAGAACCGCGGGCTGGCGCACAGAAACCGGATCCTAGGAGGATCAACATGCTGTATCGACTGCGCCAGCGCACAGGCGATGAGGGTGGTTTCACGCTCATCGAATTGCTGGTTGTTATCCTGATCATCGGCATCCTTGCCGCGATTGCGATCCCCGCGTTCCTCAGCCAGAAGAGCAAGGCCGTGGACTCCGGGGCGAAGACCCTCGTCAGCACCGGTGAGACGACCGCGGAAACGTTTGCGAGCGATCACAACGGGGAATATACGGGCATGAAAGTCGCAAACTTGAAGGAATACGAACAATCGATCAGTACTGCGCCCTGCGGTACTGGTGCGCCGGAAGCCTGCCTGAAGGAAACGGAAAACGTTACCTCGGACTCGTACAAGGTCACCGCGGAAGCTCCGAACGGAGCCACGTTCTCCATCGAACGGAAGGCAAACGGAGAACTGGAACGCACGTGCAACGCAAAGGCCGTAGAAACTCACGGTGGTTGCGTGGCCGAAAAATGGTCCTCGTAAGCGAGTAATCTCAGAGACAACGCGGGTGTCACGACTTGATCGGCATCGCGTGGATATGGCAACGGGGGCGGGCATTTTGCGCCCCCGTTCGCCGTTAAGCCGCCATCGGCGGCGCTCTCCTCTCAAGCCACGCGTTGCAACGGCCGACCACGCTCAAGCCCAACCCCACCCAGGTCGATCAACACTCCATGCAGGCAGCCTTCGCTGGAGTGATGGGGGCCATGTTCGGATCGTTCCTGAACGTGGTGGCCTTTCGGCTGCCCAGGCGCGAGTCGATCGTCAAGCCGCGCTCGCGCTGCACCTCGTGCCAGGCGCCGATCAAGCCTTACGACAACATCCCGATCCTCTCGTGGATCGTACTGCGCGCGCGCTGCCGTAACTGCTCCGCGAAGATCTCCCCCAGATACCCGCTGGTCGAGGCCGGGACCGCACTGTTGTGTGCCGGCGCGGTGCTCACACACGAGAGCGCGGCGGGGATCGCGCTGTCGGTGACGTTGATATTGCTGCTCGTGCCCGCCGCGCTGATCGACCTCGAGTACCGCATCATCCCGAACAAGCTCACAGGGGCGGGGGCGCTGCTGGCACTGGGACTGGGGACCGCGCTCGATCCCGCCGGCGAGCCCACGCGGCTGATCGCGGGGGCGGCTGCCGGCGGCTTTCTGCTCGCCGCCGCGCTCGCGTACCCCGGCGGGATGGGGATGGGTGACGTCAAGTTGGCAGGCGTGATGGGGCTGTTCCTCGGCGCGGCCGTAGCGCCCGCGATCTTGATCGCGCTGGTCTCGGGGGTGGCGCTCGGCGCCGTGATCGTCGCTCGCAAGGGGGCGCGCGCCGGGCGCAAGACCGCGGTGCCGTTCGGGCCCTTCCTTGCGCTGGGGGGGATCGTCGCGGTGTTTGCCGGGCAGCCGATCGTCAACTGGTACCTGCACAGCTTCGTGCACTGAGCGGCATCAAATGCACTCACTTCGACCAACCCTCACGTCTGGCCGCCGCTACGAGGCGGGCCGCTCAGCGCGCGGAGTGGACGAATTGGCATCGCGAAAAATTGCCCCTACAGCGATGCGTCGCAAACGTCGATGACGTCTCTGCCAATGCCGTCGCTCAGCGCTCTGAAGCCCAACCTCAACCTGAATCTCTCCCTCGGCCGCGGGGGTGGGACCGTCGTCGGACTGGATGTCCAGCCCGGGTACGTGGCCGCCGTGCAGGCGCACGTCAACGGCGGGATCGTCGTCGAACGGGCCGCCGCGGCACCTCTGGCGCCCGACATCATGCGCGAGGGCGAGGTGCTCGACGAGCGCGAGCTGGGTTTGGCGCTGCGCGAGCTCTTCGAGGATGGGCAGCTCGGCAAGCGCGTGCGCGTCGGGCTGGCCAACCAGCGCACGGTGCTGCGCACGCTGGAGTTGCCGCCGGTCACCGACCGCAAGGAGCTCGACGCCGCCGTGCGCTTCCAGGCCGAGGACCAGGTGCCGATGCCACTGGCCTCCGCAGTGCTGGATTACCACTCACTCGGCGTGTTCGATACTCCCAACGGCCCGCGCCAGAGGGTGATCGTGGTGGCGGCCCAGCGCGAGATGGTGGAGCGCATGCTGCGCGCCGTCAGCCATGCCGGTTTGCGTGCCGAGGGCGTTGACCTCTCCGCGTTCGCGTTGATCCGCTCGCTCTACCGGCCCGGCGTTGCCCAGGGTGAGGGAGAGGGCACCGAGCGCGTGCTGTACCTGAACGTCGGCGGGCTCACGAACATGGCGATCGCCGAGGGGACGCTGTGCCGTTTCACCCGCGTCGTCGGCGGCGGATTGGAGGCGATGGCGAGTGAGATCGCCGAGCGGAAGGGAATTCCGCTCGTCGATGCGCGCGCGCTACTGGCCGAGTTCGAGCTGCCCCGCCCCGGCGCTGCGCCCACGCAACCCGGGCCGATCACTGCCACTGCGCCGCCCGCGCCGGCCGCCCTCGTGCTGCCCGACCCCGAGGCGGTCGAGACGTGGGCGCTCGCGCAGGACCCAGGCGCGGAACAGGCCCAGGCAGCGCCCGCACCGGACCCCGAGAGCGGGCCGACGATTCATCTGGACATTCCCGAGCTGCCCCCGGAATCGGCGCCCGCCGCTCCCGCCCCTGCGCCCATGCCCGCCGTCGATCCCGAGGTGCGGATGGTGCTGGAGAACGGCATCCGCGAAATCGTCGGGGAGGTGCGTAACTCGCTCGACTTCCACCGCTCCCAGGAGGGCGGGGGCGAAGTGCGCAGCGTCGTGCTGAGCGGGCCGGTGCTCGAGATGCGCGGCTTCACCGAGGCGCTCGAAGCCGACCTCGGCATGGAGGTAAAGCGCGAGTCGGTGCACTTCGCCGACAACGCCGATCCGAGCGCCGCGCACTCGATCTCACCCCACCGCCTGGCGATCGCCACCGGTCTTGCCACCGAGGAGGCGCCCCGATGAGGGCTGTCAACCTGATCCCCACCGAGCAGCGCAAGGGCGGCGCCGTCGGCAAGCGCTCGCAGGGCGCCGCATTCGCAGTGCTGGGGCTGCTGGTCGGCGCGGCGATCCTGACGTTCATGTACGGGATGGCCGACCATCAGGTCGAAAGTCGCAAGTCCGAAGCGGCGGTGCTCAGCGCCCGCGCGGCGACGGTGCAGGCGCAGGCCTCGCAGCTGACCCCGTACACGAGCTTCATGCAGATGCGCGAACAGCGCCTGCAGACGATCGCGCAGCTGATCAACTCCCGCTTCGACTGGTCCAGCGCGATGGGCGAACTGAGCCGCGTGCTGCCCAAGGGCGTCTCGCTCAGTTCGTTGGAGGCGACGGTCGCCTCGTCGGCGACCGGTAGCACGAGCTCCTCGGCAAGCACATCCCCATCGTCCTCCCCCTCATCTTCCGCTTCTTCTTCTTCTTCCTCCTCTTCCTCCTCTGCCTCCTCTACGCCCAGCACAAGCTCATCCTCCGCCACCCCCGCGAACGGCACGGCCGTGGCGGCAGCGGCCACCACCTCGTCGGCCACCTCCGCGACCCCCGCGGGCGCGACGCCGACCTTCACGCTCGCCGGCTGCGCCGTGAGTCAGACCGTGGTCGCGCAGATGCTGGTGCGCCTGCGTCTCGTCAGCGGCGTCAGCAGCGTGACTCTGGCGAGCTCGACCAAGTCGGGCTCGGGCGGTGGCGGCGCGAGCAGCAGCGGCTCGTGCCCGTCGGAAGCTCCCGTGTTCTCCGTGAGCGTCACCTTCGCGCCGCTGCCAGCGCCGCCGGCGACCAGCACCGAAACGCTCGAGGCGACAGCCGACCCCGGCTCGAGCGCCGGCGCCACGCACAAGCACGTCGTGTCCAGCGTCGCGAAGGGAACGAGTCGATGACCGGTCGCGATCGAATCGTGTTGATGGCGATCGTCGTGCTCGTGCTGCTCGGAGGCGGCTACGTGATGGTGGTCTCGCCGGAGCGCAAGCAGGCCGTCGAAGCCCAGACCGCGGTGCAGAGCGCCAAGGGGCAGCTGGAAAGCGCCGAACAGCAGGCCGCGAGCGCGCGGGCCGCGCAGCGCCGCTACGCCGCCGCGTACAGCTCGGTGGTGAGTCTCGGCAAGGCGGTGCCGCCGGCCGACGAAGTGCCCTCGCTGATCTACGAGCTCGAACAGGCTTCCAACCAGCGCAACGTGGCATTCAACTCGATCACCTCGAGCGCCAACGGCGCCTCGGGCGCGGCTGGCGCGAGCGCCGCGACCGCGGCCGCCACGGCGGCGTCCGGTGGGTTCACGCAGATGCCGTTCACGTTCATCTTCAAGGGCGGCTTCGCGGGGCTGGCCCACCTGTTCAACCAGGTCGAAGGCTTCGCGGTGCGGACCAACGCCGGCGGCCTCGCCGTCAGCGGTCGCCTGTTGACGATCCAGGGCGTCACGATCACGCCCGAAAACGGCGGCTCGGCCGGTAACAAGACGGCGGGCGCCTCCAGCGCGAGCTCGGGTGCCCTCAGCGCGACCGTCACCGCCACCGCGTACGTGCTGCCCGCCACCCAGGGGCTGACCGGCGGCGCGACCGCGAGCGGGCCGGGCGCCGCGGGCGCCACCACCACCGCGGGCGCCGGCTCGAGCGCTGCGAGCACCCCGGCCACCGCCGCCGTCGTGAAGGCGACGCCATGAACGAGCTGCTGCAATCGCTGAAGTCGGACCTGCTCGACCGGCGCATGCTGCCGATCCTGCTGGCGATCGGCGTACTGCTCGCCGGCGCGGTCGCATACGTGGTGCTCGCGGGCGGATCGAGCGAACTCGCGACGCCCTCGGCGAAAGTGAGTCCGAACCCGGCGCCGGTTTCCCCGGGCCTCAACCTCGCGGTCACGCAGGCGCCGGAAAACCCGCACGCGGCCGTGGCCGAGACGACCGACGGCGCGCGCTACCGGCACAAGCCCGGCACGCGCGATCCCTTCGCGCCGCTGCCCTCGCCGAAGACGAAGAGCGAAACCACCAGCACGAGCACGACCTCCTCGGTGTCCTCGCCCTCCCCGAGCTCGACCTCCACCAGCGTGGAAAAAAGCAGCCCCAGCTCGACCGGCACGGGCGGCGCGGAAACGACGCCTTCGACCCCGGTGAAGCCGGCGCCGAAGAAGAAGCCGAAAACCGTGTACCTCGTCACCGCGCAGTTCGGCCTGCTGCCCTCGACCACCACCGAGCTCGCGCAGCTGACTCCCTACTCCGATCTCAAGCGCCTGCAGCCGCTGCCCTCCAAGGACGACCAGCGGCTGATCTTCGCCGGCGCCCGCGGCAACGGCAAGGGCGCGGTGTTCGAGCTCAGCCGCGAAGCGATCCTCAAAGGTCAGGCGACGTGCATCCCGACCCCTTCGCAGTGCGAAGCGATCGACCTCGAAGTCGGCCAGAGCGAGGAACTGACCTACCTCGAACCGGATGGCCAGAGCGTGCCCTACGAACTGAAGGTCATCAGCATCACCAAGGAAACTCCCACCGCGAGCGCCTCGCGCGTGCACCACCATCACCACCACCACAGATAGGCGCAGCGGAACGACATATGCTGGCGGCGTGATCTTGCGCCTGACCACCGCCGGCGAGTCCCACGGGCCCGGCCTGACCGCGATCGTCGAGGGCCTGCCGGCGGGGCTCGAGCTGCACCCCGAGGAGATCGACGCCGACATGGCGCGCCGCCAGCTCGGGCATGGCCGCGGCGGGCGGATGAAGATCGAGCGCGACGCGGCGACCGTGACCGCGGGGGTGCGGCACGGGCGCACGCTCGGCGGCCCTGTGGCGTTGCAGGTCGCCAACCGCGACTACGCCAACTGGGAGGAGCGGATGAACCCGTGGCCGGTGCCGGACCCCGTCCCCGAGGTGCACCTGCCGCGGCCCGGCCACGCCGATCTCGTGGGCACCTGGAAGTACAAGCAGAGCGACGTGCGCAACATCCTCGAGCGGGCCTCGGCGCGCGAGACGGCCGCGCGCGTCGCCGGCGGCGCGCTGGCGAAGGCATTCCTGCGCGCGCTCGGCGTGCAGGTGCGCTCGCACGTGGTGCAGATCGCCTCGGTGCGCGCTCCCGAGCGCGAGGGAGCGCCGAGGCTGGATGATTTCGCCGCGGTGGACGAGTCGCCGGTGCGCTGCCTGGACGCCGAGGCCACGCGCGCGATGGTCGCCGAGATCGACGCGCTGCGCAAGGCCAACGAGTCGCTCGGCGGCGTCTTCGAGGTGCTCGCCTTCGGGCTCACGCCCGGCCTCGGCTCGCACGTCTCCTGGGAGGAGCGCCTCGACGGCCGCCTGGCGATGGCGATCCTCTCGATCCAGGCGCTCAAGGGCGTCTCAATCGGCGCCGGCTTCGAGGTCGCAGGGGTGCCGGGCTCACAGGCGCACGATGAGATCTTCCACTCGCCCGAGCGCGGCTACTACCGCGAGACCAACCGCGCTGGCGGACTGGAGGGGGGGATGACGACCGGCGAGCCGCTCCTCGTGCGCGGCGCGATGAAGCCGCTGCCGACGCTCACCAAGCCGCTGCGCTCGGTCGACATCGCCACCCTGCAGCCGGCCGAGGCGTTGCGCGAGCGCACCGACTCCTGCACGGTCCCCGCCGCGGGCGTGGTGGGCGAGGCGATGGTCGCGCTCGTGCTGGCCGACGCCTACCGGCGCAAGTTCGGCGGCGATCACATCGACGACGTCCGCGAGGCGGTGCGCGCCTACGAGGAGCGGATCGATTGGCGCCGTTAAGGGTCCACGACAAAGTCTCTGACGGGCCGGTGCGGCATCGCTAGCGAGGACGGTTTGACGTGGCGCGGTTGAACGCCGCTCGTGCACCGGGCGCGCGGCGGGCAGCAGGCGGCGAAGGTGTGGTGACGTGGCGCTCGTCCTGATCGGCTTCATGGGTGCCGGCAAGTCGACCCTTGCCGGCCGGTTGGCGAAGCGGCGCGGACGCACACCGATCGATGGCGACGCGGCGCTGGTGGAGCGTTTCGGGCACTCCGTGGCCCGCGAGTTCGAGCTTCATGGGGAGCAGGCGTTTCGCGCGGCGGAGGAGGAGGTCGCGTGCGGGCTGTTGGAGAGCGCCGACGCCCGCGACGTGATCGCGCTCGGCGGTGGCAGCGTGCTCTCCGCGCGCGTACGGGCCGCGCTTGGAGGTCACACGACCGCGCTGATCGAGGTCGCGCCGGAGGTCGCGTGGGGGCGCGTACACCGCGACGACGGCTCCGAGCGTCCCCTCGCCCGTGATCGCGAGGCGTTCGAGGCGCTGTACGCGGAGCGCCGTGGGCTGTACGAGGAGGTGGCCGATGCGCGCTTGCTGTGGGCCGAGTCCGCTTCGGGTGACTATCCGGTATTCGTTGGTTCTGGTCTGCTCACCGAAGCCGGGAGACGCTCGCCCTCGGCGAGCATCCCCGTTTCGACCGAAGCCGGGAGACACTCGCCTTCGGCTCGCATCCCCGTTTCGGCCAGCGAGCGTCTCGCCTGCCTCTGGCCGCTCGACAGCGCCGCGTCGCGGCCGTTCTGCGTCACCGACGAGACCGTCGGCGAGCTCTATGGCGGGCATCTGGGGGAGGGGGTGGCAGAGACGATCGCGATCCCCCCGGGCGAGTCGGCCAAGACGCTCGCAACGGCCGAGCGGGTGTGGCGTGAGCTGGCGCACGCGGGCATGACGCGGGCCGACCACCTCGTGGCGCTCGGCGGCGGGGTGGTGGGGGACCTCTCCGGCTTCTGCGCGGCCACCTACCAGCGCGGCGTACCGGTCGTGCAGGTCCCGACCACGCTGGTCGCGCAGGTGGACTCCGCCTACGGCGGCAAGACCGGCGTCGATCTCCCCGAGGCGAAGAACTACGTCGGCGCCTACCACCAGCCGGCGGCGGTGCTGGTCGACCCCGACACGCTGCGCACGCTGCCGCCGGCGGAGCTGAGCGCTGGCTGGGTCGAGGTGCTGAAGACCGCGCTGATCGCCGGCGGCGCGCTATGGGATCGTGTTGTCGCCGAAGCGCCGGGGACGCCACCCGACGAGCGCACGATTCTCGCCTGCGCGCGCCTGAAGCTCGCGGTGGTCGCCGAGGACGAGCGCGACGGCGGCCGCCGCCAGGTGCTCAACCTCGGACACACGGTCGGCCACGCGATCGAGACTGCGACCGCCTACGGGCGCTACCGCCACGGCGAGGCGGTCGGGCTCGGTCTGCTCGCCGCGCTGCGCCTCTCCGGCCAGGAGCAGCTGCGCGCGCAGGTGCGCGAGCTGCTGTGCGCCCGCGGCCTTCCCGTGGTGCTGGAGGGCGCGGGCGTGGAGGAGATCGTGGCAGCAGTCGCCCACGACAAGAAGCGAGTTGGGGCCGCCGGCACCCCGTTCGTGCTCGTGCACACCCCGGGCGATGTGCGGGTCGGCTGCGGGGTGGCCGAGCAGGACCTGCGCGCCGCGGTCGCCGAGCTGGCGTAGGCTGCCTGCATGGCCGACGCCTCCTACCGCATCGAGGTCATGCACGGGGTCAACCTCAACATGCTGGGTCAGCGCGATCCCGCGCTCTACGGCACGCTGACCCTCTCCGAGCTCGAGCAGCACATCGATGCCTTCGCCGCCGAGCTGGGCTTGCGCGCCCGCTTCTTTCAGACGAACTCCGAGAGCGAGCTGATCGAGCGTTTGCATCTGCTGCGCGAGGACGCCGACGGGATCGTGATCAACCCCGGCGCGTGGACGCACTACGCGTGGGCGATCCGCGACGCTCTGGAGATCGCCGCGCTGCCGACCGTCGAGGTGCACCTCTCCGACGTGAAGGCGCGCGAGCCATGGCGGCGGGTGTCGGTGATCGAGGATCTCTGCGTCGCCTCGATCAGCGGCCAGGGGCCCGATGGCTACCGCGTCGCCCTGCAGCGCCTGCGCGCCGTGCTCGACCGAGCCACGACATGAGCAGTGCGGACGTGGCGGGGAACGTCGGGAGCGGCGCGGGGGGTCGATCGCCGTGGCGGTGAGCGAGCGGTTGGGCGCCAGCCCCGAGGTCGAGCGCGCACACGCGCTGGCCGAGCGGCTGCGGGCGCACGAGGACGGACCCGATCTGCTGGTGCTCACCAACCCCGTCAACCTGCGCTACGTAACCGGTTTCACCGGTACCAACGGGCTTGCGCTGATCGCCGCCGCCGAGGGCGGGCCGAAGCTCTTCTTCACCGACTTCCGCTACGAAACCCAGTCCGCCGCCCAGGTGCCCGAGCTGTTCGAGCGCCAGATCTACAAGATCGACCTGGTGGAGGCGCTCGCCGGAGAGCTCTCCCCGCGCGAGAATTCCACCGAGGAGGGAGTTGAGGGCGGGACCGAGGAGGTCGAGCCGCCTCGCACCAACCTCGCCGAGCTGTTCGCCGGCGGCGGTCGGCTCGGCTTCGAGGATGGCG
The DNA here is from genome assembly GCA_963764915.1 of uncultured Solirubrobacterales bacterium. GTDB lineage: Bacteria > Actinomycetota > Thermoleophilia > Solirubrobacterales > Solirubrobacteraceae > Palsa-744. The sequence continues at coordinate 369,652 of CAVXUO010000004.1, forward strand.
CGATGACGGTCAAGCGGCACACGCGCCTGCGTGAGCTGCTGGACGCGAGCTGGGAGCTCGTCCCCTGCGGAGGCCTCGTCGAGGAGCTGCGCGAAGTGAAGCAGCCAGCCGAGCTGGCACGCATCCGCGCGGTCAGCGAGCTCGCTGACGCGGCGTTGCGCGAAGTGCTCGAAGCGGGACTCGTCGGCCGCAGTGAGCGCGAGGTGGCGATCGACCTGGAGCTGCGGATGCGCCGACTCGGCGCCGTAGGCCCAAGCTTTCCCTCGATCGTCGCCGCCGGCCCGCATAGCGCGCTGCCCCACGCCGAGCCGCGCGAGGAGCCGATCCCGCGCGACGTGCTGGTCACGATCGACTGGGGCGCGGTGCTCGACGGCTACTGCTCCGACTGCACCCGCACCTATGCCACCGGGGAGCGCCTCCCCGAGGGCGCTCGCGAGGTGTACGAGCTCGTGCTGGCGGCCCAGCTCGCCGGTCTCGCCGCCGTGCGCACGGGCCTCAACGGCAAAGAGGTCGACGCGGTTGCCCGCGAGATGATCGAGGCAGCCGGCCACGGCGAGCACTTCGGTCATGGTCTCGGTCACGGCGTCGGCCTCGAGGTGCACGAGGGCCCCCGCCTCTCGCGCACCGCCGGCGAGCGGCCGCTGCGCGCCGGCACCGTGGTGACGGTCGAGCCCGGCATCTACCTCCCCGGCCGCTACGGCGTGCGGATCGAGGACCTCGTCGCCGTTACCGACAGCGGTCCACTGGTGCTCACCGGGCTGGCGAAGGAGCTGACGGTCGTTTCCTGATCATCGGGTCGTGCTCGGGGTCAGTGGATCAAGCGTTGTAGGACGACGGCGTCGACTGCGGGGAGCGCTTGTCCCATCCGTGAAATGGCGAGTAGTCGCCAGCGTCCCACGCTTCGCGCAACCCGGGCTTGCTCAGATCCCAGTCGGGGCGGATCTCGCGGGTCACGGACCGTAGGTCGTGCCAGAGATCCACGAAGGAGGGACGCCCCCAGAACCAGTAGCCGTTGTAGATGTTGTGGATGACCAGCCCGGGCTTGAGCACGAGCGTGTGGGGGATCATCGGGTCGTGCTCGGGGTCTGTGTACTCCTGGATTTCGAGGTCCTTCTGGACGGTCCGCTCCGGATCGGAGAGGAAGGGCCACTGGGCGCCGACCGACGCGCGGAACTCCTGGCTGGAGTGATGGGTGTCGGTCGAGATGGTGGCGACCTTCGTGTAGGCCACCGCGATCTTCGGGTAGTTGGCCGCGAGCTCGAGGTGCTGATGGTGCTCCTTGGGGCAGTAGTTCCCGCGCGCGAGCGTGAGGATCAGGGGGTCCTCGCCTTGGATCTCGCTGAGCTTGCGAGGAACGCTTTCATGATCGGGCAACTCGTAGTCGGGGAAAGTGCCGCCTGGGGCGATGTCGCTGCGCATGATCTGCTCCTGTCCATGGTTGAGGAGTGACGAGAACGCTGGCCGCCGTCCAGGCCACTCGCACCCAATTGGTCAAATGGTCCAGAGGCCCGGACCCACCGTCCGCGTCACGGGTGTGGACCAGGAAGTAACCCGGGCGTCACTGGGAGCCTTTCGGGTCCACAATGAGCCTAGTCAATCGGCGCCGTGGGCGCCAGAAAGGGCGATCCCATGAGTACCCACACACCGGTGTGCGAGTTGCTGGGGATTGAGCACCCGATTGTCGAGGCGCCGGTGGCTGCGGACCCCCGCCTGCCCGCCGCGGTTTCGAATGCCGGCGGCCTCGGCAGCCTGGGGCTGTCGTGGGCCGATGACGCCGGCGACCCGGTTCGTGAAACGGCAGCGCTCACCGACCGGCCGTTTTCTGGCAACTTCGTGCTCACCTCCGATCAGCACCGTCGAGTCGATCAGGCCCTTGCCGCTGGGTTGCGCAGCGTGTCGTTCCTGTTCGGCGATCCCAGCGGCTACGTCGACTCGGTGCACGATGCCGGAGCGCTGGTGATGCACACGGTCGGCAGCGCCGAGGAGGCCCGGCGGGCGGTCGGATGCGGTGTGGACATCGTCGTTGCGCAGGGCTGGGAGGCCGGCGGCCACGTCATGAGTGGTGTGGCGACGCTGCCGCTGGTGCCAGCGGTGGTAGACGCGGTCGCACCCGTACCGGTGATCGCGGCCGGCGGGATCGGCGACGCACGCGGTGTCGCGGCCGTGCTCGCCCTTGGTGCCCAGGCCGCGTGGCTTGGCACTCGCTTCCTGCTCGCCGACGAGATGCCGATCCACGAGGAATACCGACGCCTGCTGATGGCCGCGCCCGAGACCCGTGCACAGTGGTACGCCAACCTCTATGAGGTGGGATGGCCGGACGCTCCTCACCGCGCCCTGCGCAACTCGACGGCCGAGATATGGGAGGCCGCAGGCCGGCCGGCGCCGGGTAGCCGACCGGGAGAAGGCGAAGTCATCGCGCACTTCGCCTCGGGCGAAGCGATCCTTCGATACTCCCCCGCGCCACCGATGGTTGGAACGACCGGCGAGATCGACGCGCTATCGCTCTGGGCTGGGCAGAGCGTTGCGCTCGCCAAGCACACACAGTCCGCCGCGGAGATCGTGGCCGAACTCGTCTCGCGCTTGTAGCCCCACCGCGGCGCTCTCGGTCAGTTCGTCATCGGCGGTCCCGCACCGACGGCCTTGGACGCCGCCACGATCTCGCCCCGAAGTGTCTTCAGCGCGCCAACGTAGATCTCCGAGAACGTGGGGAATGGCTGGATCGTGTCGGCCATAACGTCGAGCGGGATGTGGGCGCGGATCGCAAGCGTGGCCTGCTGCATCCACTCGCCTGCCTCGGGGCCGAGCGCGTAGGCGCCCGTCAGCCGCTCGCCGTCGCTGAGCAGCGTCAGGAAGCCGTTTTGCTCGGCGTACGCGCGCGTGTACGTCGCGGTCTTCGCCACTTCCGAAAGTGCGACCGTGGCGCTGAAACGGCTGGCGGAGGCGCCCACTGCGGCGGCCTGCGGGTCGGTGTAGACAACTCGCGGAACGGCCTCGTAGTTGGCCTGCCGCGGCTGGCCGAGGATGTTCGCGGCGACCACCTCGCCCTGGTACTTACCGACGTGCGTCAACGGCCAGAGCCCGTTCACGTCGCCGATCGCCCACAGACGCTCGGCCGCGCGCAGGTGCGCGTCGACCGGAACTCCGTGCGCGTCCGCATCGACGCCCACGGTCTCGAGGCCGAGCCCGCGCACCCGCGGACGCCGTCCGGTGGCAGCGAGCAGCTTCTCACCGCGCAGCTCGCGCCCGTCGTCGATAGTGAGGACGTAGTCCTCGCCCTCGCGTCGTGCGGCGGTCACATTCGCGGATAGGACGAGCTCGACGCCTTCGTCGCGTAGAACCTCTCCGAGCGCCTCACCCAGCGGCGCCGGCTCGCGCCCAAGCACGTGCTCGGCCATGTCGATCACTGCCACCTCGCCGCCGAGCCGGCGGACGGCCTGGCCCATCTCCACGCCAACCGGGCCGCCACCGAGAATCAGCAGACGGCGCGGAATGGCCTTCATGGATGTCACCTCGCGGCTGGTCCAAACGCCGTCGAGCTCGCGCAAACCCGGTACCGGCGGCACGACCGGATCGGCGCCGTTCGCCAGGACCACGTGGTCCGCCGTGTGACGCACACCGTCGACCTCGACGACACCCGGCCCGGCGAGCCGCCCGCTGCCGCGCAACAGGTCGATGCCCCGATCGGCCAGCCAGCGCTCCTGGCCGGCGTCGGAATAGTCGGAGACCACGGAGTCACGCCAGGCGAGCGCAGCCTGCACATCGACCTCGGCGTTGGCGGCTGCCTCGCGCGCCCCGTGAGCCGCCTCGCCGGGCCGCAGCAGCGTCTTGGACGGAATGCAAGCCCAGTAAGAACACTCCCCGCCTACAAGCTCGCGCTCCACGACTGCCACGCGCAGACCGCCCTCCGCCAGAGCGCCCGCACAGTGCTCGCCCGGGGAGCCGCCGCCGAGCACGATCACGTCATAGTCGCTGGTCATGTCGGCAGCTCCTCACCGGCGCGCTCGCGCACCATGTAGAGCGCATACCAGGCCGGCCAGTCCGGATCCGCCTGGCCCGTTCGCTCCTCATGCTTGCCGTGCGCCGCGGCCGCCCGCCTGAGCGCGTCCGCCAGATCATCCACGGACTCGTATGTCGTGATCATCGGTCCCTCCTCTCAGCGACCCGGTAGCCGCGTGGTGATCTCCTGGAGCAGCCAGCCATTCCCATCCGGATCGCTGAACGCCACGAATGAGCCGTAGGAGTCGCGGTCGGGCGCCGGCCCGGGCACACGACCCGGGTCGCGAAAGCGAGCGCCCAGTGCGCCCTCGTGGAATACCTCGCCCACTTCGACACCGCGCGTGAGCAGCTCCTCACGCGCAGCCTCGATGTCGGCGACACTCAGATACAGGCTCTGGACCGAACCGGGCGCGCCCGAAGCGATGTTCGTGCCAAACTGGATCGAGCACGCGGAGCCCGGTGGCGTGAACTGGACGAGGCGAAGGTCCTCGCCGCGGGCAACGTCGGCGTCGAGCCGCCAGCCAAGGCTTCCATAGAACTCCTTCGCCCGGTCGACATCCGAGACGGGCAAGACAACCACCTCGAGCTTGAGTTCCCCGGCCTTCACAGGCGGGGTGCCAGCCGCGCTCTCGCTACTCGCCTCGACACTGCTCATGTCGCCTCCATCCGTTGGTTGCGCCGCAACACGGCACCATGTTCTCGCCAATCCGCACAGCGCAGGCAGCGACGGCGAGCAAGTTGACGCTGCGAGCTGGCGCTGCGGAGGGAATTGGCACGAGCCCTTTCCTGGTCACCCCCGGGCCGTTCCTCGAGCGCAGGGTCTCCTGTCGGTTCGCACACACTTTCCTCTCATCCGAGCGGAAGTCAAGGCCCTCCCGCGCGGCGCGTGGCGAGTCCGGCCGCGGTGAACAGCGGCTTGTGGCCGCGTCGGCAGGCATCCGGGCGCGCCAAGCGGTAGGTTGCGAAACCGCAGGACGACCGGACCGGGTGCCTGGTGGTGGCGTTTGCTGACTCGCTGATCGCGGAGTCCGATGCGGACGTGGTGATCGTGGAACGATGACACCGTCCGGGAGGTCACTGGCACTATGTCACGCCTGCTGGCCGGTCTTCGTCGAACGCGCGGACTTAGCCTGAGCGCGTCCTTCTTATTTCAGTACGGACAGAGGACAGCCGTGCGTCTTATGGAGCTTGTGCGCCTCAGCTTTCTCCTGCGAGCTGGTCGCGTGTTTGTTTTTCTTCGTCCACGCATTGAACGCGCTCTCGCATAGAGTGTGCGACCAAGTGCTCGTCCTCGAGCCCGCTTTGAAGTTCGGTAGCGGGCATGAGGCCACAGCGGGTGACGGGCTGATCGTGAGACTGAAACCACTGACACCGCCGGCGCCGTCGAGCAGCCCCCACGTGCCGGAGCCGCTGCTCTTGCCCGGAGTCAAGTCCAGTTCCCCTAGCGCCGGACCGGTGTAACACATTCGTGTCATAGATCCTGGCGCTATCGTAACGGTGCACTGTATTGAGCTGCTGGAAGGAGCGCCGAACTCGCACGCGGGGTGGGGAACTATGTTGGTGGCAACGCCGGAGAAGCCCTCACCCACTTCGACGGCGAAGCTGGTAATCGCTTCAGAGCCGGTATTCGTAACGGTCAGAAGGTGAGACCCAGAGCCGATGGGAGCCTGCGTGCCAGTGGCGCTCAAGCTCGCCCATGCCGGCGATGTGACTATGAGCGCCAGCGCAACCGAAGCCACGGCTCCAACCGCAGCTCCGAGGAGCTTGCGCTTCCCGCCAAGCCCGCGACCCGCGCGTCGTGTGGTGTCGATGCTCGTGCCGCCCCGCCTCTCCATCCCGCCCCCTCGGTTGCTATCCGTGTGCGAGCAGAGTACAGGATCACTGCCTCGAACCGACGCCCGCGAAGGCTGCTGGACGGTGTGCCGATCCTCCAATCTGACGCGGCGGAGCTTGGACCACCTGTTGCGTCATGGCCGCCGCAGAGTTCTCTGGCCCGCGAGACAGCTATCGTGATCGGGCAGTCAGCGGCGCTGGCGGCAATCGAACACCATTGAAATTTGGCTCTAGAAAGGGCTGATCGACCATCGTCAGCACCAATCAATTCAAGAACGGAAATCACATCGAGGTGGAAGGCACGGTCTTCAAGATCGTGGAATTCCAGCACGTCAAGCCGGGCAAGGGCGGGGCGTTCGTGCGCACGAAGCTGCGCCGGGCCTCCGACGGCGCGGCGATCGACCGCACGTTCAGGGCGGGCGAGAAGTTCCGCCCGGTGCACACCGAGGCGCGCAAGATGCAGTTCCTCTATGCGGATGGCACCGATGCGCACTTCATGGACACGGAGTCCTACGAGCAGCTGGCCGTGCCCGAGAGCAGCTTCGAGGAGGCGCTGCGCTGGATCAAGCCTTCCAGCGAGGTCGACGTGTTGTTCATCGACGAGCAGCCCTCCGACGTGCAGCTCCCGAGCGCGGTCGACCTGGAGGTCGCCGAGACCGAGCCCGGCCTGCGCGGGGACACCGCCTCGGGAGGCGGCACCAAGCCGGCGACGCTCGAGACCGGTGCCACGATCAGTGTTCCCCTGTTCGTGAACGTGGGGGAGCGGGTGCGGGTGGACACGCGCTCCGGCGAATATGTCTCGCGCGCCTGAGTCGATCCGCGGGGGCCGCGAGGAGATGTGTGCCTGGGGCTCCTCGTGGCTTGGGCGCCGTGCCGGCGGGTGCAGGCGGTTGCCGCCGGGCGCCGACAGCGTGTCCATGTTGCGCGGCGTGGGGGCCTAGCGTGCGCCGCTCCGAGCAGCGCCAGGAGGCGGTGTTCGCGCTCTACCAGCACGATCTCACTCGCCTGCCACTGGCGGACACGCTGCCCGCGGGGGCCTCGCTGATGACGCGCGCGCTGGCGCACGCCGCGGCCGACCGGGCGCCGGAGTTGGACGAGGTGATCGACCGCCACGCGCACGGCTGGTCGGTGGAGCGCATCCAGCCGCTGGAGCGCAGCATTCTGCGGGTGGCGCTGATCGAGATCCTGCACCCCGACGCCACGCCGGGCGAAACCCCGATCCCCCCGGAGGGCGCGATCGAGGAGGCGGTGCGGAGCGCGAAGACCTTCTGCGGCGCGGACGCGCCGGCGTTCGTCAACGGGGTGCTGGCGGCGGTGCTGCGCGAAGTACGGGAGAATGCACCGATCTCATGAACGACGCGACGGACTCCCTCGATGAGCTGATCGGGCGCCTGGAACGGGCCGCGGAGCAGCTGCGCTCCGGCGAGCTCTCCACCGACGCGGCGGCGACGCTGGTGGACGAGTGCGCGGCGTTGGCCAACCGCGCGGGGGCGGAGCTCGAGCGCCGGGCGCGCGCCGAGGTGCTGGCGCCGCCCCCCGGCCAGGACTCGCTGCTGTAGTGCACGCCGGCCCGGCCCCCGCAGCCTCCTACCCCGAACACCTGCGGGCCGAAGTGGAGCGCTATCTGGAGAAGATGCGCTTCTCCGAGGAGGGTCTGACGGCGGGCCTGGACGAGGCGATGCGCTACTCGCTGCTGGCCGGGGGCAAGCGGATCCGTCCCGTGCTCGCGCTCGCCACCGCCCAGGCCGTGCGCCTGGTGCGTCGCGAGGTGCTGCCGCTGGCGGGGGCGATCGAGCTGATCCACACCTACTCGCTGATCCACGACGACCTCCCCGCGATGGACGACGACGGGCTGCGCCGTGGCCAGCCCACGTGCCACGTGGCCTTCGGCGAGGACGTCGCGATCCTCGCCGGGGACGGGCTGTACGCGGAGGCGTTCCGGCATCTGCTGACCCACCAGCGCGCCGCGCCGGAGCGGGTGCTGGCGGCGGCGGCGGAGCTCGCGGCGGCGACGGGTGCCGGGGGGATGGTGGGGGGCCAGTACGCCGACGTGCGCGCCACCGCACCGGCGGGGCCGGCCGGCCTGCGGCGTCTGCACGAGCTGAAGACCGGCCGGTTGATCGGCGCGTCGGTGCTGTGCGTGCTGACGTTGGGTGGAGTCGACGGACCTGCGACAATGGCGTTCAACCGCTTTGCGGCGGAGTTGGGCGTGCTGTTCCAGATCGTCGATGACATACTCGACGTGACCGGGACCGAGGATGCGCTCGGCAAGCCCCAAGGAAGCGATGAGCGTCACGGCAAGCGCACCTACGTGAGCGAGTTCGGAATCGACCAAGCGAAGGATCTGGCCGCAGAGTCCCACCGCACTGCGCGGGCGGCGCTGGCGGAGGCGGCGCGCGCGGGCGCCGAAACGCCGCGCGACACGGGCGAGCTCGAGCGGATCACGGACTTCATCTACACCCGCACCTCATGAGCAACGACAAGCGCGCTAGCGACAATGGCTCCAGATCGAAGCGCTCCCTGCTGAGTGCGGTCGAGGGCCCGCAGGACCTCCACGGACTCTCCGAAGAGGAGCTCCAGCGCCTGGCGCAGGAGGTACGCGAGTACATCATCGACACGGTGGGAGAGATCGGGGGGCACTTCGGGGCCAACCTCGGCACCTGCGAGCTGGCGGTGGCGCTGCACTCGCTGCTCGACTCTCCCCGCGACAAGATCCTGTGGGACGTCGGCCACCAGGCCTACCCGCACAAGGTCCTGACCGGCCGTCGCGATCGGCTGGACACGATCCGCCAGTACGGGGGTCTCGCGCCGTTCTGCTCGATCGGAGAGTCCCCGCACGACATCATGGGCGCCGGCCACGCCTCGACCTCGGTCGGGTACGCCGTCGGCATCAAGGAGGGGATGCGCCACCTCCGTGCCGGCGGCGGTGACAGGGTGGGTGGGGACTCCCATCCCCAGGGCAAGGTCGTGGCGGTGATCGGCGACGGCGCGATGACCGGTGGCGTGGCGTTCGAGGCGATCGGCCAGGCCGGCGGGATGGGCACCCCGATCGTCGTGGTGTTGAACGACAACGGGATGTCGATCTCCCCCAATGTGGGCGCACTGTCGCGCTACTTCAACCGGGTGCGTCTGAACCCCAAGCTGTGGCACGCGCGGGAGGGCGTCGAGGGGGGCCTCGCGCGCCTGCCGGGCGCGGTGGGGGCGGCATTCGAGAAGCTGGGCCCTCAGCTGAAGGAGTCGCTGAAGGCGTTTTGGGCCCCGGGTTTGTGGTGGGAGGAACTCGACTGGGCCTACATGGGCGTGATCGACGGCCACGACGTGCGCGCGCTGCGCGAGGCGCTGCGCGAGGCGCTGGCGGCCGAACGCCCAGTGGTGGTGCACATCGCCACGGTGAAGGGCAAGGGTTTCGCGCCGGCGGAGGACGGTGGGCTGGAGGGCATGGAGAAGTGGCATGCCGCGAAGCCGAAGTCGATCCTCAACGGTTCGCCGACACCCGCGCCCACCCCTGCGCCCACGGTCTCAGCGGCCGCAGGGGTGAGTCCCGCCGGGGCGGGCGTGAAGACGGGCGGGGCGCAGTCGGGGGCGACGGTGGCGAGGCCGCAGTACACCCAGGTCTTTGGCGAGGCGCTGGTGCGCGAGTGCGAACGCGACCGGCGTGTGGTGGGGATCACCGCGGCGATGAACTCGGGCACCGGTCTGAACATCCTGCAAAAGGCGCTCCCCGAGCGCTACTTCGACGTGGGGATCGCCGAGCAGCAGGCGATCCTGTTCGCGGCCGGTCTGGCGCTCGAGGGCGTCAAGCCGGTGGCGGCGATCTACTCCACGTTCCTGCAGCGCGCCTACGACCAGATCGTGCACGACGTGTGCCTGCAGAAGCTGAACGTGGTGTTCGCGATGGACCGTGCGGGCCTCGTCGGCGATGACGGCCCCACCCACCACGGCGTGTTCGACATCGCCTACCTGCGTTGCCTGCCCCACATCGTGCTGATGGCCCCGCGCGACGAGGCGATGCTGGTGCACATGCTGCGCACGGCGCTGCTCTTCGACGGGCCGATCGCGCTGCGCTACCCGCGCGGAGAGGGCACGGGCGTGCCGCTGCCCGTGGAGCCGCGCGCGATCGCGATCGGCACGGGCGAGATCCTGCGCGAGGCCGGTGGCCAGCACGCCCGCGCCACCGGCCCCGACGGCGAGCGGACGCTCTCCGAGCGTGAACCCTCGGAGAGGACGACCATCTCAACGATGCCGCTTGCGCGTGAGGGGCGCCGCGTGGCGCTGGTCGGCTACGGCAGCGGCGTCGGCAAGGCGCTGGAGGCGGCGACGCTGCTCGAGGGGCATGGTCTCGGCGTGACGGTCGCGGACGCGCGCTTCGCCAAGCCGATCGACGCGGGCCTGATGGCGCAGCTGGCCGCCGAGCACGACTTGCTCGTGACGATCGAGGAGGGCGTGCTCGCGGGAGGCTTCGGCAGCGCCGTGTGGGAGACCCTCAGCGAGATGGGGCTCACCCCGAGGATCCTGCGCGTGGGGCTGCCCGACCGCTACATAACGCATGGCAAGCCGGCGCTGCTGCACGAGGAGGTCGGCTTCACGGGCGCCAAGATCGCCGAGCGCGTGGCGGCGGCGATTCTCGACCGCGACTCCGCGGCGGTGGAGGCGTAGGCCGGGAGGTTGGTCGAGCCCTGGCTGGGAGGTTCGCCGGGCCTAGCCGGGAGAGTGGCCGGCTTCAGCCGGGAGGTTCGCGGGCTCCAGCTGGGGGGTTGGCCGGACTCCAGAGCCGTTGCGGTGCGCGCTCGCGAACATACGTGCGTTCTGTTGCTTGCACAAAGGCCGAACATGTGTGCGCACTCTCACACACGGGGCGGCTCGCAATCGGCATCATGCTTTTAGACCCGAAGTACAGCAGCATCCCTCCTCCCTCGAAACGGCCCGCTTCCCAGGCGGGCCGTTTCATTTAACGCTGCGGAGCGGATACCGTTCGGGCGATGGGCAAGCAGCGGCTGGACACCCTTCTGGCGGAGCGCGGGCTGTTTGAGTCGCGCAGCCGCGCCGCGGCCTCGGTGATGGCGGGCGAGGTGCGGGTGGGAGCCGCGGGCAGGCGCGCGGAGAAGGCGGGGGAGATGGTGGCGGCCGATGTGGTCGTGAGCGTCGCGGAGCGCCCGCGGTATGTCTCGCGCGGCGGGATCAAGCTCGAGAACGCGCTGGCGCGCACCGAGATCACGGTGGGGGGGCGCACCGTGCTCGACGTGGGGGCCTCGACGGGGGGCTTCACGGATTGTCTGCTGCAGCACGGCGCCACCGCGGTGGTCGCGGTGGACGTTGGTTATGGCGAGCTCCACCACCGCCTGCGCACCGATTCGCGGGTGCACGTGCTGGAGCGCACCAACGCGCGCGCGCTGGAGCCTGCGATGCTTCCCGTCGTGCCCAACCTCGCGGTGGTGGACGTCTCGTTCATCTCTCTCACCAAGGTGCTGCCCGCCGTGCTCGGCTGCCTCGCCGCGCCCTACGACGTGCTTGCGCTGATCAAGCCCCAGTTCGAGGCGCCGCGCGAGCGAGTCGGCAAAGGCGGTGTGGTGCGCGACCCCGCGGCGCGCCGTGCCGCGCTCGTGGCCGTAGGGCTCGCCGTCGCGGGCATCGAGCGGGTGGGTGGGGATCCAATCCCTTCGCTCATCGAGAGCCCGGCCGTCCTGCCCGTCAAGGGCTCAGTTGGTCCGCCCGCCGAGCGGTCAGTCGGTCAGCCCATCGAGCGCCCGGCCGGCCCGCCAGCCGTCCTGGGCTTCCGCTCCTCCGGCCTGCCCGGCCCCAAGGGCAACCGCGAGACCTTCGTCTGGCTGGCCGAGCCGGGTCGCGTGGGCGCGGCGCAGAGCTCGGAGGAGATCGAGGCCATGGCCCGCGGGGAGGAGGGGTGAGCGTGGCTGACCAGTCACTGACCAGCCCGCACCCGGAGGGTGCTCATCAAAAAAATCCGGATCACGCGGGAGCGGCGGTGCTCGCCCCCCCCGCCACGCACGTCGCCGTGCTCACCCACCGGCGGGTCGAGGACACCCACGCGGCGCTGGGTGCGCTGATCGAGCGGGCGCACGCGAGCGGGGCGACGCTGCGCTTCGACGCGGAGGAGACCGTCAAGCACGGCCTGCGCGCGGGGCCCGGGGTCGAGGTGGACGCCGTGATCGGCGGGGGCGCCGAGCAGCTGTGCATAGTGCTCGGCGGCGACGGCACGATCCTGCGTGCGCTGCAGCTCTACGCGGGCAGCTCGGTGCCGGTGTTCGCGATCAACTTCGGCGAGATCGGCTTTCTCGCCACCGTCGAGCCCGAGGAGATCGAGGATGGCGTCGCCCGTGCGCTCTCCGGCCGCTTCGAGCTGCTGCGTCTCCCCGGGATCGTGCTCGAGACCCCCTGCGGCGAGGAGACGGCGATCAACGACGTCGCGATCCACCGCCGTGTGGGCGAGCGCGTGGCGGAGCTGGCGTACGCGCTCGGCGGCGAGGAGGTCGGCTCGGTGCGCTGCGATGGGTTGGTGCTCGCCACGCCCGCGGGCTCGACCGGCTACAACCTCGCCAACGCCGGCCCCGTGATGGCGTGGGGGGTGAAGGGGTTCGTGGTCTCCTTCATCGCGCCTCACTCGCTCACCGCCCGCGCGCTGGTCGTGGCGCCGACCGACCCGATCACGATCCACAACCGCTCGCGCGAGGCGTTGGACGTTTCGGTGGACGGGCGCCCCGTCTGCGAGCTGGGCCCCGAGGAGCACATCCGCGCGCGTTTCGTCGACGGCGTCGGCACGATCGCGCAGCTCCCCGGCTCCTCGTTCTATCGCCGCCTGCGCGAGAAGTTCGGCCGGCTCGCGCGCTGAGGTCACGCCGCGGGCCACCTCGCCGGGCTCAGGCTATCCGCCCGAGCGGGCCTGAAGTCGCTCGCGCGCCGGGCAGTCTCAGGTGGCGCTGGGCAAGCTCAGGTGGCCTGGACAGGCTCAGGCGGAGCTCAGGTGGCGCTGGGCAGGCTCAGGCGCAGCCGGGCAGCTCAGGCGGCGCTGCGGACCGTCGCCGGCGCGCCCTCGCCGGTGCGTTGCAGCGAGCCCACGAAGCCGTCGAGCTGCTCGCGCGAGAAGCGCCGTTGCCCACCGGGCGTGCGATAGCAGTCGAGGTGCCCCGCGTCCGCCCACCGGCGGATCGTGGCGAGCGATACGCCCAGGTAGCGCGCCGCCTGCGAGCTGGTGAACACCAGCTGGCGGTCGCTGTGGGTGGAGTTGGGTGGGGCGAAGGGCATCGTCGTGTGTCCTCTCGATTCGAAGGCTCGGTGGCAGCGGGTGGGCCGGGCACTCCGGATGTCGCTCCGCGCTCCGGCGCGCCTCTCTGTCGGTGTCGGCACCTCGACCCCGGAAGTTGAGCGTCGCGCACCTTTGTGGACGTTTGCCCTATCGCCCTTTCCGGGTCGGTCGCCCTTCCGGGCCGGCTCATACCACGGCTTCCGGGCCGATTCGTGCCGGCTCTCGCGCAACGGCCTGGCGATGGATTGGCTGAGGTCGGCGCTGAGGCGGCCTCGAAGCGACTGTCGAGGGGCCTTCGAAAGTCCCTGCATGTGCAAGAAATGCTGCACATTGCAGCGAATCGCCAACCAAAACTAGACAATTCGTCCAACACTGGTACTATCCTGCGCAAACCTACTCATTTGGGTAGGCGCGGTTGCTCTGGAGAGGTAGGGACCGGGGGCCGCAAAACCCCCTGTCATGCGGCCCTGGGCCCCGAGCAAGGAGGACGAGCATGGGTTTCAACAAATAATCTCTCGATTTATGCCAGGAAGTTAGTTAGTTAGTTAGTTAGTTAGTTCGTTTGCTTGCGAGCGCCGCCCCCAGCGGCGCTCGTTTGCTGTTGAGGGCTCGATGTCGAGGACCCCGCACAGGTTGAGACCTCGGGTCCCGACGTGGATGCCCCCACACAGGCTGAGACCTCGGGTCCCGACGTCGATGCCCCACACAGGTTGAGGGCCCTGATCCCGACGTCCGGGTGCCACGTAAGTCGAAGGCATACGCGGCCGGGGTCCGTGACTACCTCGCCGTGGGCTGCGCGATCGCGCGCGCGCGACGCTCGAAGGCCAGCTCGGCCTCGAAGTCTGCCTCCTCGCCCGAGGCAAGCTTTGCCGGGCCGTTGCGCTCCAGCATCGCCACGAAGCTGTTCACAAGCTCGCCGTCGAACTGGCGCCCAGACATGCGCCGCAGCTCGGCGATCGCGTCCTGCGGCGTCTTCGCGGAGCGGTAGGAGTCGCGCGAGGTCATCGTGTCGTAGGCACTGCAGATCGCGAGGATCCGCGAGGGCAGCGGGATCTCATTGCCGATCAGCCCCGCCGGGTAGCCGCTGCCGTCGATGTGCTCGTGGTGGTAGAGGATCGCGTCTGCGACCGGCCCGTATCCATCGAGGCGCCCCACCAGCGTGGCGCCGTCCTGTGGGTGGCGGCGGATCAGCGCCCAATCTTCGTCGGAGAGGATCTCCGCGTTGAGGATCCGGTCGGGCAACGCGAACTTGCCGATGTCGTGCAGCAGCCCCGCCGTGTGCACGAGGTCCTGTTCGGACTCGCTGCAGCCGGCCTCCTGCGCGAGCGCGCGCGCGTAGCGGGCGACCGCGGCGGCATGGCGCGCGGTCACGCGGTCGCGCAGCGCGAGCGTCTCGACCAACGTTGTCAGCACTCCAAGTTGCAACGAGGCGAGGTGCATCGAGCGCGCCTCGAGCTGATCGGCGCGATCCTCCGAGCGCAACAGCGCCATCGCCAGGTACTGGAAGATCAAGATCACCAGCACCGAGCTGAGCAGAACCGGGAAGCCCAGGTTGGTGTACGCCACGGCGAGCGCGGCAGCGAACGCAGCGGCCGCAATCTGCCCAGGAAGAATCGGCACCAGCACATCGCGCACCTGATTGGAGAGACGACGACCTTCGAGAATGCTGTTGTCCAGGGCGATCAGGAGGAAGTTCATGCCGTCGGTCACGACGAATACGGCAACAACCACGAGGGCGAAGGTCAGGCCCTGGGTGAAGTGGTGCACATCGTGGTGGACGTTGCCGGCGAGCGCCCGAGTCAGCAGGCCGCCCACTACCGGGAAGGCCGCGAACGTCGCGAGGTTGTTGAGCCATGCCGCAGGTGGAAGCCTCCGACTTGCTGAGGTCAGAACCATCGCGGCAATGCCAAAGAGCGCCGCGGGAGCTGGCCCCAGCAGGGTCATCGCGAGTACCAACGCGATGAAGGCCGCGGTGATCTCCTGTCCACGGAGATTGATGCTCAACCGTTGCCCGCCCAGAGCGAGGGCCATCAGCAGCACCACGAGCTGGAGCGGTTGCCAGTCTTCGGCGCGAGAGGTCAACACCGCGGTCGTGATCGCGCCCGCCAGCAGAATCGCCTCAGCCAGCCAGAAAAGTCGTGTCGTTATCTTGGATGCCGGCATTGTCGGTCCTTGTCGTCCTTAACGGCCGATACGAGGTGGCACTTAACGACGGTCCGTCATATCCCGCGAGATCCCGAGTATGTGGTCCGAACGGGCCCTCCCGGCGGCGGATCGCCCACGTCGGTGGGAGCCGGGGAGGCGACCTGCGCCGAGGGCAGGTCGAAGGCCGCGGCCGGGGAGCGCGCATCGCCCGGCGCGGCTCGCCGACTCGGGTCGCCCGCGCGGAGCATGCCGCTGGCCCACAGCCGGGCGAACCCGACGGTTGTGGCAGCGAGGATCGCGCCGAAGATCGCGAACGCGGCCCGCGGCGAGCTGAGTGCCATCACCAGCCCGCTCAGCGGCAACCCGATCAGAGGACAGAGAGCGCCGATCGATTCCACGCCGCCCATCAGCCGCCCGTGCAGCCGCTCGGGCGAGAGCAACTGCACGGTGCCCAGCAGCGAGGCCCATTGCACGCCGTTGCCGACACCGCCGAGCAGCGCCGCGAGTGCCGCCAATGCGAGCGTGGGCGCCGCGGCGAACCCTATGTAGGCGAGCCCCACCGCGAGTGTGCCGAGCGTCAGCATCGCCCCCAGCGCACGCCGCGGGCCGCGCGCGAAGAGGATGCTGCCGCCGAGCTGCCCTACGCCCCAAATCGCCAGCAGCGCGCCGTAGCCGACGTCGCCGGCGTGCAGGGTGCCCTTCGCGTAGAACACCTCCACCGGCGCGGCGGTCTCGAAGAAGACGAGCGCCGCGGCCTGGGTGAGCATCACCGCGCGCAGCGCCGGTGCCCCCTGCACATACCCCCAGGCCGATGCCAGCCGAGCCCGCACCGAGGTCCCGGTGCGCTCCTCGACATACACGTAGAGATCCACCACCAGCGCCGCGCAGGCGAGGAACGAGCCGGCGTCGATCAGCAGCGTGACGGGCCCCCCGAAGGCCCGTACGGCGAGCGCGCCGAGCGCCGGCCCGATCACGACCGAAGCCGACATCGCGATGTTCAGCGCCGCGTTGGCGTCGTAGATGCCCTGCTCCGCGCCCTGCTGCGCGCCGACGCGGGCCGCCTGAGCACGCAGCAGCGAGCTCGCGGTCAGTTCCAGCGCCCCGTCGAGTGCCACCAGCACGAGAATCGCGCCCAGCAGGAAGTGCCACACCAGTGCCGCCAGCAGCGCGGCGCAGGCAGCCTCGAACGCATACAACCCGCTGAGCGTGCGCCTGCGCTTGGAGGCCTCCACGCGGGCGACCAGCGCCGGCACCGCCAGCGCCGGCAGGTAGCGCGCCACGAACAGCGCCGTGACGGCCGCCGCGCTGTGGGTGTGGTCGTAGATCGCCAGCGACAGCGCGACGATGCCAAACCAGGTGCCCAGCTTGTTGACCGTGTAGGCGGCCAGGATCCGTCGCAGCCGGGGCGAGGTGGGCAGTATCGACACGCCGCCACGCTAGCGACTGGGTCGGAGGAGAGCGATTCGTCTGGACGAGATGATGGATTTCGTGCAGGCGTGCCCGTGGAGCGGTCGCCGCGGAGACGGCGTCAGCCGGGAGCGGCCGAAGATCGGCGCACGCGAGGTCGGTGAGGTCGGCGCGCGCGCGGCTGGCGAGGTCGGAGAGCGCGGGGCTTGAGAGGTCAGCGCGCGCGGGGTCGGAGAGGTCGGTGAGCACCGGCACGGCGCGGCGGCGAGATCACCAGGCGAGCGGAGGCGCCTCGCGGGGAGCGTGCTGCTCCGCGAGGCTCAGCGCCACGACGGGGAGGCTGGGGTGGCGGCTGCCCAGCATGTGCATCAGCGATTCGGCGGATACGTCGTCGAGGTCCCCCGCCAGCATCACGACGCTGCTTGCGGGTGCTCGCTCCAGCACCTCCGAGACGACGCCCGCCTCGCCGAGCTGGGCGCCTTCCGGCAGCGACTCGCTGAGGTCGTGCAACACCGCCGCGCGCTGCGCAGGGTCGGCGCCCGCGACCAGGATGCGCGAGTGCTTTTTGGCGCTGAGAGTTGCGGGACTCATGTCAGCACGTGGCTCATGTCGTCATGTAGCTGGTGTCGATCAGTTCGGCCTCACCGACGATCCCCAGTTCGGCGTCGACGTTGCGGCTGGCCGACAGGCGCGCGAGCGCCGACAGGGCCAGGAACGCCACCGCGGCGATCGCCAGCCATACGAGTGCGACGCCGACCACGGTCATTGCCGCTCACCCAGTTTCGCTTGTGTATGTGCATTGCGCATCGTGTCACCTCTCGGTGTGCGTGCGGCGCCCTTGCCAATCGCTCGCGGTGTGCAAGCCGTCCCGACGGTGGGTGCCGTTGAATAGGTCACTGCACACGACATGATGCGGCCTGCGCGGGCATTTGTCTGCCGTCCGGATGGTGCCGATCGTGTCGTCCCAAAGGTGCCGATCGGTGTCGTCCCGGGGGTGCAGCCGCGGAGCAATGGGCGGCTCACAGCACCTTCGGGTGGGGAGCTGGGGCGGGTCACAGCGCCCGTGGACGGGGAGCTTTGCCGCCTAAGCGGCCGCTACGGTGTGCGGATGCAAGCTGGCACGCCCGGCGTGGATCGCCCGATCGAGGTGATAATCGCCGACGACCACGCCGTCGTGCGCGACGGGATCCGCACCGTGCTGGAGCGCGAGGCGCAGGAGTTCGTCGTGGTCGCGGAGGCCGCGGACGTGCCGGCGACGATCCGCGAAGTACGCGCCCACAAGCCGGACCTGCTGACGCTCGATCTGACGATGCCCGGCGGTTCGAGCCTCGCCGCGCTGCCACAGTGCTTCGTCGCGCACCCGCCGCTGGCCGTCGCGATCTTGACGATGCGCGAGGACCCCGAGTATGCCCGTCAGGCGCTGCGCGCGGGGGCGCGCAGCTACGTGCTCAAGGAGGCCGAGCCCGCCGAGCTGCTGCAAGCCTTCCGCCTCGCCGTGGCCGGCGGCAACTACCTGCATCCGCGGCTCGGGGCGCTGATGGCGACCGGCGGGGAGAACACGCAGGAGGGGGCGGCGTTGTCCGAGCGCGAGCGCGAGGTGGTGCGGTTGATCGCGCTGGGTCACACCAACCCGCAGATCGCCGAGCAGCTGCACGTGGCCGAGCGCACGGTCAAGACCTACCGTGCCCGCGCGATCGAGAAGCTCGGCTTCTCCTCGCGCGCGGAGCTCACCGCATACGCGCGGCGGCTGGGCCTCGTCGATTAGACCGCGGCCTGGCGCCCGGCGAGCGGCACCGTGAGGCGCACCGTGGTGCCTTCGCCGGCGTCGCCGCAGCCGCCCATCCCCAGTTCCAGCTCGCCCCCGACCAGCTCGGCGCGCTCGCGCATCCCGGACATGCCGAAGCCGCCCTCCAGGCCATCGCCGCGCGGACCGAGGCCGGCGCCGCCGGCGGGCAGGCCGCGGCCGTCGTCGGCGACCGCCACACGGACCGTGGAGCCGTCGCCGTTGAGCGCCACGGAGACGACCGTCCGTGTGGCTTGCGCGTGGCGGGAGACGTTGGTGAGGGCCTCCTGCACGACGCGGTAGATCGTGCTCTCGAGCTCCGCGTCGAGCCGCTCGCCGTCGGGGACAAGCGCGATCTCCGTGCGTACCTCCAGGCCGTCGATCGCGTGCGCGCGGCGAGCGAGCGCTTCGAGCGCGGGCACCAGGCCGAGGTCGTCCAGCGCCGCGGGGCGCAGCTCGGTGATCAGGTGGCGCAGCCCGTCGATCTCCACGCCGAGCCCCTCGAGCACCCCGTCGACGGCCTCGGAGAGCGCCGCCTCGTCATGGCGGTCGCGTGCGTCGGCGAGTTTCAGGCGCAGCGCGCCGAGACCCTGCACGGTCTCGTCGTGGATCTCGCGTGCCCAGCGGGTGCGCTCGCGCTCGCGGGCTTCCATGCCGAAGCGCAGGCGCTCGATCTCGACCGAGCGCTCGGCCGCCAGACGCTGTGCGACGCTCGCCGCGAACGCGGCCAGCGCCTGGCGGTCGGGACCGCGGAAGCCGCCGCCGGCGCGCAGCGCGATCACGAGGCCGCCGCCGTGGCCCTCCATGAGCAGCGGCTCGACCAGCGCGGCGCGTGCCTCGAGGCCGAGTTCGTGCAACCACGCCGCCTCCTGTCCGCGTGGGCGGTCGAGCGCCACCGGCTTCCCGGCCAGATAGAGAGCGCCCAAGGCGGAGCCCTCCACCGGCATCACCCGCAGCCGCGGCGTGCCGGCGCCGGAGGCGGCGGCGACGCGCAGCTCGGCGCGCTCCTCGATCACCATCAGCAGCGTGGTGGCGTCGAGCAGCGCGAGGCCGCGGTCGGCCATCAGGCGCAGAAGCCACAACTCGGAGCCGGAGAGCATCCGGGAAACCTATCCGCTCAGAACGTGTTTTGAAATAGACGGTGCGACCGGGGCGTTCCTGGACCAAGCTGGGCGACACAGGACGGCGAAGCGCATGCTGGTGGCATGTGCGAGCCGTCATGTGGCGATCCAGCGCAGTGTCCAGGGACGTATCCGGGTGTGCCGGTCTTTTCAAAACACGTTCTAGGGGGTCGCATCCGCCACACGCCCGGGGCGCATCCGCCCCGGTGGAGCTCGGCCCTACCCCCGGCGATGTGAGCGCGGCCGTTCTCGGAGCGCTCGAGCTGAGCCGCCGTGCGCGCGTCCCCGAGCAGCGCCCCCGCGCTCATCCCGGCGCGCCACGGCGCGACCCCGACCGCGACCGTCAGCGAGCGGCGCCGGCCGGAGGATTCCAGCTTGATCGAGCGCAAACGCGCGAGGATCCGCCGCGCGACGAGCTCCCCGCGCGGCAGGTCGGCGCCGGGGAGCACCACGAGCAACTCGCCCTCGGAGGCGCGCCCGACCCGGTCGAAGCGGCGCAGCTCGCGGCGCAGCGCGAGCTCCACGTACGCAAGCACCCGCTCGACCAACAGCTCGCCGTGAGCGTGGCGCAGCGCGGGCAGACCCGCGATGTCGAGCAGCAGGCAGCTGAGCGCGGTGCCGTGGCGGGCCGCCCGGTTGACCTCCTCCTCCAGGCGCTCACGCAGCGCACCCTCCGTGAGGAACTCGATCGAGCCCCGCGGGGGGCGCTGGGTGTCATCGAGCTCGCGGGCGACCATGCCATATATGCGTGGGAGAAAGAGCAAGCACGTCTTACCGAACCAACGCAAGTCTATGGGCCGGCCTCACGCGGGGCGCCGGCCGCCGGCCCGCGCCGGAGGGGGAAGGGGGGTGGTCATTTGAGATCATCCGCGCGGCGCGGTGTGGCCGCCAGGGCGGTGTGCGTGGGGCATCCTTGCCCCACGACCGCGCCCCGCGCGGGCGATCCGTCGGTGCCTGCTGATACACCTGCACGCGTGCTGCAAGAGTTGCGTGTCGAGAATCTGCTGCTGATCGAGCAGGCTGAGCTGGAGCTGGCGCCGGGGTTGAACGTGCTCACGGGCGAGACCGGCGCTGGCAAGACGGTGCTCGCGCACGCGCTCGATCTGCTGCTCGGGGGGCGTGCGCGGACTGGCATCGTGCGGCCCGGCGCCGGCGAGGCGTATGTGGAGGGCGCGTTCGTGCCATCCCCGGCGCTGCTGGCGCGGCTGCGCGAGGGCGAGCACGGGGAGCTGCTGGCGCCCGACGCCGAGGAGCTCGTGCTGGCGCGGCGCGTGGGGGCCGATGGCCGCACCCGCGCTTACCTGAACGGCCGCACCGTCGCGCTCGCCGACCTGCGTCGGATCGGGGAGGCGCTGCTGTCCTTCTACGGCCAGCACGAGCACCGCAAGCTCACGCTCGCCACCGCGCAGCTGGAGATCCTCGACGGCTTCACCGGACCCGCGCAGGCCGTGCGCCGCGCCGCCTGCGCGGCCGCCCATCGCGAGGTGCGCGAGCTGAGCGAGCAGCTGGAGGACCTGCGTGAGCTGGACGGCGTCCGCGAGCGCGAGCTCGACCTGCTCGAGCACGAGCTGGCCGAGATCGACGCGGTTGCTCCGCAGGAGGGCGAGCTCCAGCGGCTGCGCGCCGAGCGCGAGCGGCTGCGGCGCCTCGATGCGCTGCTCGCGGCGGCCGCCGCCGCGGCCGAGGCGCTCGCCGGTGGGCCGAGCTACGACGGCGGCTCCGATGTACCCGGGGCGATGGCGCTGGCGGCCGGGGCGGCCGCGCGCCTCGATCCGCTCGCGGGCGTCGATCCCGCGCTCGATGCGCTCGCCGAGCGCGCCAGTGCGCTGGCGATCGAGACGGGGGATCTCGCCGGCGAGCTGCGTGACTACGGCGAGCGGCTGGCGGGTGAGGCGGTGGGCGCCGAGGACACAGCGGACGAGCGCCATGCGGAAGCGGGACTGCAGGCGGTGGAAGAGCGTTTGGCGGCGTTGGAGCGCTTGCTGCGCAAGCACGGCCCCACCGTGGCTGCCGTGCTGGAGCACGCCGAGCACGCACGCGCGCGACGCGAGCGGCTGGCGGGAGCGGCGGCGGCGATCGAGGAGGTCGGAGGGTGCCTGCAGGCCGCGCGGGCCACGCTGGAGGAGCGCGTGATGGAGCTGCGCGCCGCGCGCGAGGCCGCCGCGGCGCGCCTGGCGGAGGCGGTGCGAGCGCAGCTCGCCGCGCTGGCGATGCCCGACGCGACCTTCGCGGTGCAGCTGTCCCCGCGCGAGCCCGGACCAACCGGTGGCGACACGGTCGAGTTGACGATCGCCCCCAACCCCGGCGTCCCCGCTGCGCCGCTGCGGGAGATCGCCTCCGGGGGTGAGCTCTCGCGCGTGATGCTGGCGTTGATGACCGTCGCCAACAGCGGCTCGGAGGCGACGCTCGTGTTCGACGAGGTGGACGCCGGCATCGGCGGGCACACCGCGCGGGCGGTGGGGGAGCGGCTGCGTGAGCTGGCGGGCGCACGCCAGGTGCTGTGCATCACCCACCTGCCTCAAATCGCCTCGCTCGCCGCGCGCCACTTCACCGTCGTCAAGGACGCGGCCGCGGGCTCCACCCGCACGCGAGTGGAGCGACTGGGCGAGCCCGAGGTGCTCAGCGAGCTGGTGCGGATGCTGGGCGCCCCCGAGCGCGACGCCTCGGCGCGCCGCCACGCGCGCGAGCTGCGCAAGGCGGCTTGAGGTGCCCGCCAGAGCGATATCGTCGGTGGCTGCTCTGACGCTGGGTGTGTTGGTGTTGTGTGCGTGCAGCTCGGCGGCGGCGGCCACGGAAGGGGCGATCGCCGAATTTACGATCCCCACCGCCGAAAGCGAGCTGGGTGGGGTGACCCCCGGCCCCGACGGCAATCTGTGGTTCACCGAGTACAAAGGCGGCAAGGTCGGACGGATCACGACGAGCGGTGCGCTCAGCGAGTTCTCGATACCGACCGCCGAAAGCCGACCCGAAGGGATCGCGTCGGGTCCCGATGGCAACCTTTGGTTCGTCGAGCGCAAGGGCGACAAGGTGGGGCAGATCACGCCGGCTGGCGCGATCAGCGAGCTCGGCATACCCACCGCGGCAAGCAGCCCGGAAGACATCGTGTTGGGTCCTGACGGCAACCTCTGGTTCACCGAGTACCAAGGCGACAAGATCGGGCGCATAACGCCGTCCTGGACGATCACCGAGTTTCCGATTCCCACCGCTGAAAGCGGCCCTCGCGCGATCGCGCCCGGCCCCGACGGGAACCTTTGGTTCACCGAGTACAAGAAGGACAAGATCGGGCGCATAACGCCGAGTGGCGCGATCACCGAGTTCTCGATACCGACGGCTGAAAGCGGCCCCTGGGCGATCGCGCCCGGCCCTGACGGGGATGTGTGGTTCACCGAGTTCGGCGCCGACAAGATCGGGCAGATCACGCCGGGCGGCACGATCACCGAGTTCCCGATCCCCTCTCCCCAAAGCTTTCCGTCGAGCATCGCGCCCGGTCCCGACGGCAACCTCTGGTTCACGGAGCCCGGCGCCGACAAGATCGGACGGATTGCGCCGAATGGCACGATTGGCGAATTCCAGCTGCCAAGCGCTGAAAGCGGACCGAGCTGGATCGCGCCGGGCCCCGACGGGAGCATGTGGTTCACCGAGGAAAAGGCCAATAAGATCGGCGAGATCGGCACCGGCGCTCCCGCGGCGTCGGCGTCCCCGCCCACCGTGACCGGCAACGCACAGGCGGGCGCGGCCCAGACGTGTGAGGCGACGTGGACGACTTGGGCCGCGCTGCAGCCTTCCGCCAGCCTCTTCGGCTTCGACGGCTACACCTGGCAGCTGGACGGTGCCCAGGTGGCCACCGGCCAGGCGTACACGCCCTCCCCCGAAGCGATCGGGCATCTGCTCACCTGCGCCGAGACCGTCACGTACCCGCTGTTGAACGTGACAACGCCGGTGACGAGTGCCGCCGTGACGGTGGTGGCTCCGCCACCGCCGGCGATCTCCGCCGTGCGCCAGTCGGCCTCGAGCTGGCGCGAGGGAGGCAGGCTTGCACAGGTGAGCCGCGCCAGGAAGCGGCTGCCGCCGCTAGGCACCACGTTCTCGTTCGCGCTCAGCGAGGAAGCCTCGGTGAGCTTCAGCTTCACCCAGCGCCTGACGGGCCGCGAGGTCGGCCGCCGGTGCGTTGCCAAGAGCCGTGGCAATGCCAAGCGGGAACGGTGCAAACGCACTGCCGCGCCGGACACGCTTTCCTTCCACGGGCACGGTGGAACGAACAAGGTCGTTTTCCAGGGCCGCGTGTCGCGCTCGAAGAAGCTCACGCCGGGGCGCTACACGCTCACAATCGTTGCGACCAACTCCGAACAAGCGCACTCCAAGCCGGCGTCGCTGAGCTTCACGATCGTCGGCTGAGTCGGCGTCAGGAGTTCCGGGGGGCCGGGGGCTAGACTCTTCAGGTAGTACATGAGCCGCCACGCGCCCGACCGCCACGCCGACCCGCCGGCCAAGACCCGGTTCATCTTCATCACCGGTGGCGTCGTCTCCTCGCTCGGGAAGGGCATCGCCGCGGCGTCGATCGGACGGCTGCTGGTTGCGCGGGGACTGACCGTCGGGCTGCAGAAGTTCGACCCCTACATCAACGTCGACCCGGGCACGATGTCCCCCTACCAGCACGGGGAGGTGTTCGTCACCGAGGATGGCGCCGAGACCGATCTCGACCTCGGTCACTACGAGCGCTTCACCGACGCCAACACCTCGCGCGCCTCCAACGTCACAGCGGGCGGGATCTACGACACCGTGATTCGTCGCGAGCGCCGCGGCGACTACCTCGGGGGCACCGTCCAGGTCGTGCCGCACATCACCGACGAGATCAAGCAGCGCATCGCGCTGATCGCGCAATCCAGCGACGTTGACTTCGTGATCACCGAGGTCGGCGGCACCGTCGGGGACATCGAGTCGCTGCCGTTCCTGGAGGCGATCCGCCAGTTCCCCGTTGACGTGGGGCGCCGGCGCTGCATGTTCATCCACCTCACGCTCGTCCCCTACATCGGCCACGCCGGCGAGCTGAAGACCAAGCCCACCCAGCACTCCGTCAACGAGCTGCGGCGTATCGGGATCGCCCCCGACATGCTGATGTGCCGCTCGGAGGGCTCGCTCTCGCAGGAGATCCGCAAGAAGATCGCCTTGTTTGCCAGCCTGCCGCCCGAAGCGATCGTCTCGGCATGCGACGTGGACAACATCTACAAGGTGCCGCTCACCTTCCGCGAACAGGGCGTGGACGACTGCATCCTCGAGCACTTCGGCGTGCAGGCTCCGGAGCCCGACCTCGCCAGTTGGATTGAGCCGATCGAACGGGCCGAGCGTGCTGCCGGCGTGGGGGCGGGGGAGCGGACTGGCGAGAGTGCGGAGCGGGCCGGCGGGGGAGCCGACGAGGCGGCCGGTGGGCGCGCGATCGACGCCGTGCGGATCGCAATCGTCGGCAAGTACGTGAAGTTGGAGGACGCCTACCTGTCGGTCTCCGAGGCGCTGCGCCACGCCGCCGCGCTGCAGGACGCCCGCGTGCGAATCGAGTGGGTGGACTCCGAACTGCTCGAGGGCGGCGGCGCGGGGGGGAGGCACGACCGCGAGGATCGCGAGCGCGCCCGCGAGTCATTGAGCGCGGTTGACGGCATCCTGATCCCGGGCGGCTTCGGCGGGCGCGGGATCGAGGGCAAGATCGTCGCTGCCCAGATCGCGCGCGAGCGGCGCATCCCCTACCTGGGGATCTGTCTCGGGATGCAGGTCGCCGTCGCCGAGTTTGCGCGTCACGTGGCCGGCATGGAGGGCGCCAACTCGACCGAGTTCGACCTCGAGACCCCGTTCCCCGTGATCGACCTGCTGCCCGAGCAGAAGGAGATCGCCGACCTCGGCGGCACGATGCGCCTCGGAGCCGACCCGATCAAGTTGCACGAGGGCTCCCGCGCGCGGGCGATCTACGGCGAGGCGGTCGTGTATGAGCGCCACCGCCACCGTTACGAGGTCAACAACCTGTTGCGCCGCCAGCTGCAGAACGCCGGCCTCGGCATCTGCGGCACCTCGCCCGATGAGCGGCTCGTGGAGACGATCGAGCTACCCGAGCATCCCTTCTTCGTCGCCTCGCAGTTTCATCCCGAGTTCAAGTCTCGCCCCGAGCGCCCTGCGCCGCTGTTCCGCGAGTTTGTCGCCGCCGCGCGCCGGCACGCGGGCGCGGGCGATGGGTCGGTCGGCGGTGAGCCCGCCGACGAGCCCGACCGATCGCGGATGGTCGCTGAGAACCGGTGAACGCTCCGCCTCGCGCTGACGAGCTGGAGCGCCGTTACCTGCACGACATCTTCGCCGAGCTCTGCCGTGCCGAGAGTCCATCCGGCCACGAGCGCGCTTGCGCGCGGCTGATCGAACGGGAGCTGGGGGCGCTGGGGATCGAGGTGTGTGAGGACGACGCCGCGGCGGTGGCGGGCTCGGACTGCGGCAACCTGCTCGCGCGGATCGGCGCCTCATCTTCCCTGGGAGGCTCCACGGACGAGCGGCGGTGCATCTTGCTATGCGCGCACATGGATACCGTGCCGCTGCTCGCCCCCGTGGAGCCGGTGCTGCGCGATGGGTTCTGGGAAAACACCAACGAGGGGATCCTGGGCGCCGACAACAAGGCCGCCATCGCCGTGCTGCTGGTGCTTGCCCGCCGCCTGCATCGCGATCGCGCCGGCGTTCACGGACCCGGAGTCCCAGGACCCGGAGCCGATCCTTTCGCAGGTCACCCACCCGGCGTCCACGGATCTGGAGGCCACCCACCCGGAGTTCATCCCCCCGCGGTCGCCGGTGCGTCGGTGGACATCGAGCTGCTGTTCACCGTCGGCGAGGAGCGCATGCTCGCCGGCGCCCGCGCGTTCGACCGCGCGTGCCTGCACAGCAGCTTCGGCTACGTCTTCGACCATGCCTCCCCAATCGGCGAGCTGGTGCTCTCGGCGCCCACCCACCACCGCCTGCAGGCGACCTTCCGCGGCACTGCCGCCCACGCCGGTGTGCGACCCGAGGAGGGCCGTAGCGCGATCCTCGCTGCCGCGCGCGCGGTCGCGGACATGCGTCTCGGCAGGATCGACGCGCACACGACCGCCAACGTCGGCACGATCGCCGGCGGCTCGGCGATCAACGTCGTCCCCGAGCGCTGCTCGATCCTCGCCGAGGTCCGCGCCCAGCGCGAGGAGCGCGGCGAGGAGATCCTTGCGGAGCTGCTGGACTGCGTGCACGAGGCCGCCAACCTCCCAGAGTGCGAATGTGATGTGGACGTCACCGTGCAGCGGATGTTCACCGGCTACCGCACCCCATCTTCCGCGCCGGCGGTGCGTGCCGCCGAACATGCGCTGCGCGCCTGCGGGCATGAGCCGGTGCGGATCGCAAGCGGTGGTGCCTCCGACGCCAACGCGCTGATCGCCGCCGGCCTGCCCGTCGTCAACCTCGCCAACGGCACCGAGCGCAACCACGAGCCCGGCGAGCGGGTCAGCGCCGCGGCGTTGGAGGCGACGCTGGAGATCGCGCTGGCGCTTCCCGCGGCAGTTGCAGCTATTACGCAGGAGTAGCTCCACAGAGGGCGAAATGCCCAGACCGTGAGCATCACCACCGCCAGCGCGGGCGTCGAGAGCCTCGCGCTCGACTTTCTCGCCTATCTGGAGCTCGAGCGTGGGCTCTCGCGCAACACACTGGAGGCCTATCGCATCGATCTGCTGCAGTTCGGCGAGTTTCTACGCCGTCGTGATTTGAGCCCGCTCGCGGTTGGGCATCGCGACCTCGCGGCGTTTCTCTCCGAGCTCGCCGATGGCACCGAGGATCGCCCCGCGGTGGCGCCCGCCACGTTGCAGCGCAAGGCCGCCTGCCTGCGCTCCTTCTACCGGCATCTGCGCGGCGAGGGTCTGCTCGAGCACGATCCGACCGCCGAGCTGCGAGGACCGCCCCGCCTGCAGAAGCTGCCGCTGGTGCTGACGCGCGAGGAGGTCTCGCTGCTGTTGCGCCAGCCCGCGGGGATGGGGCCGCTCGCGCTGCGCGACCGTGCGCTGCTGGAGGTGATGTATGCGTGCGGGCTGCGCGCCTCGGAGACGATCGCGCTGGAGCTCGGCGACGTGGATCTCGACGAGGGGATGCTGCGCGCGCGCGGCAAGGGCTCCAAGGAGCGAATCGTCCCCGTCGGGAGTGCCGCCATCGCTGCGTTGCGCGTGTGGTGCGAGCGCGGGCGCCCTGTTGTGGCCGGGGCCGTTGCCCGATCCGCGACCCGCCCGCCACCCGCGGGTGGCGGCTCCGAGGAGATGCGTCTCTCGGTGCAGGGTGCGTCGGGTGTGCATGCGCTCTTCCTCAACCACCGCGGCCGGCCGCTCACGCGCCAGGGCCTCTACAAGATCGTGCAGGCCCACGCCCGCACAGCCGGGCTCTCCGAGCGCATGAGCCCGCACACGCTGCGTCACACCTTCGCCACGCATCTGCTCGCGGGCGGTTGTGACCTGCGCGCGGTGCAGGACATGCTCGGCCACGCCGACCTGGCGACGACCCAGATCTACACCCATCTCTCCTCCGAGCGTCTGAAGGGCGTCTACTTCGACGCTCACCCGCGCGCGAAGGGGTGAGCCGCGGCCCTATGCTGGGGCGACCTTGCCCGAGCTTCCTGAGGTCGAGACCATCCGCCGCCAGCTCGCCCCGCTCGTCGAGGGTCGGCGCCTGCTGCGCGTGGAGATCCTCGACCCGCGCTGGTCGCGCCCGCTCGCGCCCGAGGAGCTGGCAGAGGCACTGGTGGGGCGACGCGTCGAGCGCCTCGACCGACGCGGAAAGTATCTGCTCTGGCGCCTCGCCGATGAGGTCTTCCTTGCCCAACACCTACGCATGACGGGCGCGGTTCTGTGCGAACCGGAGCCGGAGCCGGCGCATGTGCGCGTGCGCGTCGAGCTGGGCGCACCGAGCGCAACGCGGAAGCCGGGAGCTCGTCCGCAAACCGCCCTCACCCGGCCGCGCGGCCCCCGACGGCGGCGCCTGGTGATCGTCGATCCCCGCCGCTTCGGCACCGGCGAGCTGCTGCTGGGGGAGGAGGCGATGGAGCGCTTCTTCGCCGCACGGCTGGGATTGGAGCCGCTGGACGAGCGCTTCACGGCCGAGCATCTGCGTGCGCTCGCGCGTGGGCGCACCGCACCGGTGAAGGCCTTTCTGCTCGACCAGCGCCGCATCGCCGGCGTCGGCAACATCTACGCCGACGAGGCGCTCTTCCGCGCCGGCGTCCACCCGCTGCGTCCCGCGGGGCGGCTCTCGGTCGCCCAGTACGCGCGCCTGCGCGAGGGCGTGATCGAGGCGTTGGGCGAAGGGATCGACGCCCGCGGGGCCACGATCGACGACTTCCGCCACGTTGACGGGGTGCGCGGCTCCTTCCAGGATCGCTTCCTGGTGCACCGTCGCGAGGGCCTGCCCTGCCCGCGCTGCGGGCGCACGATCGTGAAGATGGTCGTCGGCGGGCGTGGCACCTATGTCTGCGAGCGCTGCCAGCCGCGTCCGCGGGGCGCCGCCCCTCGAGGAGGAGCGCAAGCTGGCGGCCGAGGGCCGGGCAGTCGGAGGGTCGGGCGCTAAAGGGATTTCCCGCGAGCCGCGAGCTAAGCGCGCGTGCTCTCAGCGGCTCGGGTCGCCAGCAGCTCGTCCAGCCAGCCGCTCTCAGCGGCGGCTTGCGTCTCGTTGAAGCCTCCCACCAACCGGCCGTCGACCAGCACCTGGGGGAAGGTCATCATCCCTGTTTTCGCTGCCAGTTCCATGCGGCCCTCGGGGTCCTTGGAGAGGTTGACCTCGGCGAACTCGAGCCCGCGAGATCCCAAAAGGCCCTTTACGCGCGCGCAGTAAGCGCACGGCTCGGTCGTGTAGACGGTGATCTTGCCCACTACTTCATAAAGTATAGCAAGTCGGGGTCCTCAACAAACACCGAGGGCCCGCACTGGGCGGGCCCTCGGCAATCGCTTGGCGCGAACTCTTACTTCTTCTTGTGCTTCTTGACCTTCTTGGTCTTCTTCCTCTTCTTGGAGGCCGCGTTTGCCTTGCCCTGCTTGTCGCCCGTGCTGGCAAGTGCCCCCGCGATCGGGGTCACCAGCGGTTTGGCTGACGCTTCAATTTCTGATTTGCGTTTTGCCAATTCCGCTTCTCGCGCTGCCTTTGCTTCCGCTTCTTCTTTTGCGCGCCTCGCGTTGGCGGCTTCGATTTCTGCCGCGGTCTTTTTTTCTTCCGCTTCCTTTTCGGCTTCTCTTTTGTGCTGTTTTTCTTCAGCGGCGGCTTCCCGTTTGATGCGTGCTTCTTCGGCCGCTACTTCCCTGGCCTTCTGTTTTTCTTCCGCCGCCTTTGTTTCTGCTTCCCTTTCTTCTTTCGCTTTCTTTGCTTCTGCTTCTTTTTCTTCTTTTGCCTTTGTTGCTTCTGCTTCCTTTTCTTCCTTAGCTTTTGCTTCTGCTTTTTCTTTTTCTTCTTTTGCTTTTTCTTCTGCTTCTTTCTTTTCCTTCGCGCCGAGGTTCGTCGAGAAGTCGACGAGATGATCGCGGACGATCTCCTCGTTTTCGTACCGCGCGGTGAGATCGACCGATGCGAACGTGCTGTCCACCAGATCGATCGCCGCCAGGCCTTCGTCGTTTGTGGTTGCGCAGAGGCTGTTGGTGCCTTCCAGATAGGGATTGGTCACGTAGCTGCCGCCGAGGTAGACTTCGCCGCCTTTGCCCAACATGTGTTCGGGGTCAGACAGCGTGTCGCCGTTGGTGGGGTTGCTGAACTTGTAAAGCCCGGCTTCCTGCTGTGCGTGGAAGCACACCGTCTCATCGATGATCGGACGCCCGTCGATGTCCTGCGCCTTGGCGACGACGATCCGCACGTTCTGCTTCTTCTTTGCCGTTGCCCTTCGGGAACTCAAAGAATTCCTTTTCCCACTTCGACCTGACTTTCTTGACCAGCGATCCTTCTGAGTCTCTGCTGCCTGTAGTCGACCGGCTGGTACGGATACACGGCCGTGGCGGAGATCGACGATTCGCCGATGACTTCGTTGTACAGGTTCTTCAGGTCGCAGCCGCCGTCGGCGTTCTTGATGATCTTGCCTGCTTCGCTTTCGCCTTCGGCTCCGCCGAACACGGGGATGTGGTTCAGGTAGAACCCATCGCCCGGCGTGTACGTCACGAGCACTTCGCCGCGCTCGTCGGTGTAGAACGTTTCGTTCAACGAACCGCTCGGGGTCTGGTAGTAGGTCGAGCCTTCCTCATCGTCCTGGCCGCCGGTACGTTGCAGGCAGCCCGTCGATTCGGCGGTGCGCGACCCGCTGCTGAGCACCGATGTCCAGAACTTGTACGGTTCGGGGTGTTTGTTCAGGAACCCGGGGAAGTCGCCTCCGGGGCTTGGCCCGTCGATCCCTGATGCCTGAGCTTCGGGGCGATCGGTGGCCGGGATGTACGCGCTGTAGTACGGGTTGTCCGAGTAGATCCCGGCCTTGCTCGCGCCCGAGATCTGACCCACGCCACCCAGACTCGAGCCGCCTTCGTTCGCCGCGAGATGCACATCGACACGCATCGCCGGCATCGGGGCGTCGTCGGCGTTGAGGCTGCCGTTGCTGAGGAGCGTTTCGGTGACCTCTGGATCGAACGGTCCGACCACATCTGAATTCGTGCCTTCTTCCGGGCTTCCGTGGATATCCCACAGGCCCGGGTTGCTGCCCGGCGGTTCGGTTTCTCCGGAGCTGCTCGCCAGCGCGTCGGCCAGGGTTGCCCAGCTTTCGGGCAGGTTGTAGCTTGCTTCGGGGAGGACGTTGTGCAGCGGCGAGGCTGGTTCGACCGGGAAGCTGCCCGTCACCTTTACCTGCACGAGGCCCTGGTCTGCGCTCGATTCGGGTTCGGAGAGGGGCGACGGCACGAATTCGCCGCTGCCCGAAGGATCGCCACCGTAGGGGAGCTCGGTGAGCGCCGGCTTGTTGACCGTCAGCCAGATCGCCAGGAACTGATGCGAGAACACGACTGCTCCGGCGCTGTTCGTGACGACCGCCCTGATCCGCGCCAAGCCCGGATTCAGTGACTTGTAGTCGATCTTCACGCAGCCGTCGCCGGCTTCGGCCTGGCTGCTGCCCGCGCTCGGCGCGAAGAAGGCCTGGGTTCCGGATTCGGGCGCCGGGATCTCAGCCGGATCCGGGTTGCCCGACCAGTCCTCCTCCTGGAAGTTGACGCGCTGGCCGCCTTCTTCGCTGGTGTTGATTGCCGGGTCGCACGCCACCAGACGCACGTGCTCGCCAACCCACGCCACATACGGGATGTTGGCGCTCTGCGGGCCGTCGGATGTGGACGTGAACGTCTGGCTTGGAGCGGCAGCGGCGCCGGCCGTGAGCGTGCCGAGGGCCAGCACCGCCGCTCCTATCGCGGAAACGAGTCCCGCGATCATTTTCCGTTTGACTTGTGGTCGCATTGTGTGCGGCCTCCTCCTTGAGTGAGTGAGCTGAAAGTGCCTTCCATCGGACACGAGGTGTGAAATGCCACGAAATCCCCACTACGGGTATTTCATCGCCGGGATGCTATGGGCATCGCGCTCATTGCACAATCATCATGTGGGGTAGTTTTTTGCCCCGCCAATTTGGGTAGGTGGAGCGCCACCCCAAAGGCTCACCGCGGTCGGCGTCAGCTTGTCCGGATGCGATCCGCTTGGGCTATTAACTCGTCGGCCGGATGCGTGAGAGACTGATTGGGATCCTGGGCCTGCTGCCCGACGGCCTGCATCGCCTGCACGCGGTTGCGCACCCCCAGCTTGGAGTAGATCGTGCGCAGGTGGAACTTGACCGTGTTCGATGAGATCGTGAGGTGGCTGGCGATCTGCTTGTTGCTCATCCCGGAGGCGAGCAGCGCGAGGATCTCGCGCTCGCGCGCGCTCAGTGTGGCGAGTGGGTTGTCCGCCTGCGCGGAGGCCGACTGCCAACCCGCGGGCATCACCGCGCGGCCCTCGAGCACGTTACGCAGAGCGAGGATCGTCTCCTCGACCGTGTCGGATGTCAGCACGACGCCCTCGGCACGCTCCTCGATCGCACAGCGAACAACCGCCGGTGTGGCCAGCTCGCACAGCAGCATGATCTTCAGGTCGGGGTGGGCGCACTTGATCTCCGCAACCGCCTCGGGGCCGGCGGCCGGATCGTCGGTATAGACGATCGCGGCCTGGGGACGCAACCTGCCGGTACGCATTGCGGTGTTGAGCTCGCGCCAGCTCGGGTAGACGCCGAACACCCTGTATCCGCCTTTCGTGAGCATCCAGGCGAGCGCTTCGGCGACCAGCGTTTCGGCTCCGCCGACGATCGCGATCCTGGGCTCAACCGTCGCCACTGGCGATCTGCGCGTGCAGGTTGGCGGCCTCGACACGATTGCGCACTCCCAGTCGCGAATATAGGGCACGGATGTGAAACTTGATCGTGTTCGGACTGAGTTTGAGCTCGAGGGCTATCTCATCGTTGCGGCGGCCCGCGGCGATCAGCGCCAGGATCTGGCGGTGACGAGGGCTCAACCTCGCTTCGCACCCTGGTTGGGCGGGGAGCTGCTGCTGCCATCCGGCTGGAAGCACGGTGCGCCCAGTGGCGGTGTAGGCGAGCGCGGCGAGTATGTCCTCTGTGGAGTAACTCTTCAGCAGGACCCCGCTGGCCCGGTGCTCGATCGCGCAATGGACCACCTCCTCGCGGGCCGTGCGGCAGAGCAGCACGACCCGGGAGCGACCGCGGGTCGGGCTCAGTTCGCGCATGGCGGTGCCGCACTCGCCGAGCTCCCCGCCGTCGCAGTCGAGCAGGAGCACGGCCGGAGGACGCCTCGAGTCCGCGGCGAGAAATTCAGCCGCGGTGGCAAAGGTGCCCAGCACCTGCAGCCCGTCCTGGGCTGTGAGCAGGCTGGCGGTGGCGTCCCGCAGCAGGCGCTGGCCACCGATCAGCGCGATGGTGATCGCGGGTCGAGGACGGTCCAGGTGGGGGCGACCTCGCCATTCGGTGGGTAGGCCGGTCGAGTTTTCTAGGCCGGTCGAGTTTTCGGCGGGCAGGGGGGGTCCGGGCAGGACGTCTAGGCCTGACATTGCATCCGTCTCATTCCGTTTCTCTCAGCGGTGTCAGCGAGCTTCCGTGCTGCCCCAACCGGCTGTATGGAGCTTCCGTGCCGCCAACTGTCGCTGTCCGCCACCCACCGAGCGGCTTGCCTGCCCGAGCGTCCACAGGGCTGGGGGACACGATCCTTGCCAGTGGCACGAATCTATACAATTACTTCAGTCGGAATGTATCACGCATAGTGCGAAATTGCACGGTGGGTTTGGCGACCGGCTGATTTTGACGGCAAACTACCCATCGGGCGTCCGAAAATCGATGGCTCGGTGCCACGGGCGAATCAGTGATTCGGAGCATCGGCCGGCTCCTGTTGCGAGTGCGAGCGGCGGGGTTTCCTGTTACCGATCTCGTATGCCGGCCGAGGCGATGCCTACACTCGCGGTCGAGATGGCCGGACCAGTGAAGACCGAGGCCGTGGTGCTGCGCTCGATCCGCTACGGGGAGGCGGATCGGATCCTGCACGTCTACACCCCCCACCGCGGGCGGGTGAGCGCGATCGCCAAGGGGGTGCGTCGCGCGCGCAGCCGCTTCGGGGGTCGCCTGGAGCCGTTCTTCCGCCTGCGCCTGGAGCTGCACGAGGGGCGCGGCGAGCTGCTGACGGTCACCGGCGCTGACACGATCGACGGCCATCCCCGCCTGCGTGAGGACGCCGGCGCGCTGGACGCCGCCGCGCGCGCCTGCGACGCGGTGGGACGGCTGTTCGAGACATCCGAGCCTCACCCCGGCGTGTTCAACCTGCTCTGCCGCCAGCTCGCGTTGCTGGATGCGCGGGCCGGTGGCGCCACACGCGCGGGCGCGCTGCAGTTCCGCCTGAAGCTGCTGCTCGCGGCGGGCCTCGCCCCCCACCTGGGGGCCTGTGCGCATTGCGGGGAGCGCGAGCACCTCGTCGGCTTCTCCGGCGCCGCGGGCGGGGTCGTGTGCGGCGCCTGTGAGGCGGGGTCGTTCCCGCTGGAGGAGGATGCTCACGGCTTCATGACCGAGGCGCTCGGGCGGGCGCTCGCCGAGACTCCCGAGGCGCCCGAGCGCGCGCTCGGCCAGGTCGAGCGCGCGATCTCCGAGACGCTCGAGCACCACGCCCACCTGCGGCTGATGCCGGCCGGGGGGCGCGCCGGCTGAGCATCCGCCGCTGTGGGTCATGCGGGAATGGGCCCGGGAGCGGCGCTCCGGTGGTCTTGCGCGATGGTGGTTCCGTGGTGCTCCGGTGGTCTTGCGCGATGGTGGTTCCGTGGTGCTCCGGTGGTCTTGCGCGATGGTGGTTCCGCGGTGCTCCGGTGGTCCTGTGCAATGGTGGTTCCGCGGTGCTCCGGTGGTCCCCGCGCGATGGTCGCGAGGCCAATTGCCTGTATCGTGCTGGCCGTGGACGAGGGGTTGCCAATCGCATACCAGCTGCTCGATGACGGCGTGCCGGTGCTGGCGTCGGACGGCACCCCGGTGGGGACCGTGCTGTGTGTGCTGGCTGCTCCCGAGGAGGACGTTTTCCACGGACTTCTGATCACGACCTCGAACCATGGCGTCCGCTTCGTCGAGGCAGGTCTGATTGCGTCGATCCACGAACGCGGCTGCGACCTGCGCATCGACACGGTCGCCACGTTGAGCCTTCCCGAACCGGAGCACGAGGCACCTGTGTACAGCGAGGATCCCGACAAGCAGCAGCGCTGGCACCACTGGGTCCACCGCATCACGGGGCGCAACGACTGGAATCGGCAGCGCTGAAGGCGGCCTGCTCACAGCTGAGGATCGCCGGGCGCGGTGCCACAATCGAGCGATGGGCACCGTAACGCACCAACAGACGGTGGCAGCGGCATTCGCGGCGCGCCGCCAGGAGCTCGAGGAGCTGACGCTCTCGCCCCTCGCGGCGCGCTCCTACCCGCCGCGGCGCGCGCGCGCGGAGGACGATTGCTCGCTGCGCACCCCCTTCCAGCGCGATCGCGACCGGATCGTGCACTGCAAGGCGTTCCGCCGCCTGAAACACAAGACGCAGGTGTTCGTGGCGCCGATGGGCGACCACTACCGCACACGGCTCACGCACACGCTCGAGGTGACGGGGATCTCGCGCGCGGTAGCGCGCGCGCTGCGCCTCAACGAGGATCTCGTGGAGGCGATCGGGATGGGCCACGACCTCGGTCACCCGCCGTTCGGGCATATCGGCGAGGAGGTGCTGGACGCCTGCCTGCGCGAGCGCTTCGACGGAGGCTTTCGCCACTACGAGCACTCGCTGCGGGTGGTCGAGCGCCTCGAGCGCGACGGCGAGGGCCTCAACCTCACGGAGCAGGTGCGCGACGGGATCGCCCGCCACTCCAGCCGTGCCCCCGAGCCCGCGACGCTGGAGGGGCGGATCGTGCGCGTGATGGATCGCGTGGCGTACATCAACCACGACATCGACGACGCCGTGCGCGCCGGTCTGCTGCGCGAGCGCGACCTTCCCGCGGAACCGATCGCGGCACTGGGGCGCTCGGGCTCGGCGCGAATCGACGCGCTGGTGCACGACATGGTCGAGCACTCCGAGCGTGCCGGTGAGATCGTGCAGGGCGATGAGGCAGCGCGCGCGATGGGACAGCTGCGCAAGTTCATGTTCGAGCGCGTCTACCTCGGGCCTGAGGTGCGCGCCGAGCGCGAGCGCATCGCCACGGTGGTGAGGATGCTGTTCGAGCACTACGTCGAGCACCCCGAGCTGCTGCCCGCCCGGCCTCACGGCCTGCCCGACGGGGACACCGACCTGGCCGAGCGAGTGACCGACTACATCGCCGGGATGACCGACCGCTACTGCATCAGGGCCTACACGGACCGATGGGGCACCGGCCAGCAGGTACCGCGCGCGTTTGCACGCTAGTGAGGCGGGGGAGGGGCGGGGACTCGCGCGGCGATGGGCGCTCGTGCCTCGAGGCGGCCGGGGGCAGCGTCGCAGCAGGCGGGGGGCGGAGCGGGCGCGCGAGCGGCTAGCGTAGGCCCAGATGGCCCGCTACACACAGGAGTCCAAGGACAGGGTGCGCGACGCGGTGGACTTCGTCGAGCTGGTGTCCACCCGTACCGACCTGCGTCGCGCAGGCCCCAGCGCCTACGAGGGGCTGTGCCCCTTCCACGACGAGCGCACCCCTTCCTTCGGGATCGACCCGACGCGCAAGGTGTACTACTGCTTCGGCTGCGGGGCGAAGGGGGATGTGTTCACGTTCGTGCAGGAGAGCGAGGGCGTGGAGTTCAAAGAGGCGCTGGAGCAGCTTGCCGATCGCTGTGGAGTGGAGCTCGAGCGTGAAGCGGAGGACCCGCGCGAAGCCGAGCGTCGCCGCCGCCGCGAACGCCTGTTGGAGTTGCTGGCGCGCACCAGCGGCTACTACGAGCGTTGCCTGTGGGAGTCCCCGGAGGCGGCGCTCGCGCGCGAGTACCTGGAGCGCCGGGGTTTGCGCGAGGAGACGCTGCGTGCGTTCCGCGTCGGCTATGCCCCGAGCGGGTGGGATCGAGTGCTGAGCGCCTCGCGGCGGGCGGGCTTCTCCGAGCAGGAGCTGTACGCGACCGGCCTCGTGCAGCGCTCCTCGAGTGACCGGGGGCGTGTGTACGACCGCTTCCGCGCGCGGATCATGTTCCCGCTGGCCGACACCCGCGGCAGGGTGCTGGGCTTCGGGGCGCGCGCCCTGCGTGAGGAGCAGAAACCGAAGTACCTGAACACCTCCGACAACGACGTCTACCACAAGGGCCGCCACCTCTACGGCGCCGACCTCGCCCGCGCCCACGCGGCGCGCGCGGGCAGCGTGATCCTGTGCGAGGGCTACACCGACGTGATCGCGATGCACCAGGCGGGGATGCCCAACACCGTGGGCCTGATGGGCACCGCGCTGACGCCCGAGCAGGTGGGGGAACTGGCACGGATGGCGACCACCGTGCTGCTGGCGCTCGACGCCGACACCGCCGGCCAGGAGGCGATGCTCCGTGCCTCGCAGCTGGCGGCGCGCCGGCGCCTGGAGCTGCGTGTGGTGAGTCTCCCCGGTGGGATGGATCCGGCGGAGCTCGTGCAGCGCGAGGGGCCGGAGGGGATCGCGGCGGCGGTGGCGCAGTCGGTGCCGTTCGTGCGCTTCCGCGTGGAACGCGTGCTGGCGGCGGGCGATCACTCCAGTCCCGAGGGCCGCGACCGCATGGTGGACGAGCTGCGCCCTGTGTTCGCCACGCTGGCGCCCAGTGCGATGCGGATGGAGCTGACGCGGCTGGTCGCCGGGCGTTTGGAGCTGCCGGAGAGCCTCGCCGAGACGCTGCTGTCGGCTCCGTCCCAGCGCGGCGAGGCCCGTGCTCCCGGGGCGGGTGGCGAGACAGCCCGGGGGGCGGACGCGAGGTCCGAGTCGGCCCGTACGGCGGGCACGAGATTCGAGGCGCGCTCACCGGGCAGGCCCAACATGCGTCAGTCTCGCGGTGCAGAGGATGGGAGCGGGGCCTTCGCCGGGAGAGCGGGGGGCGAGCGGGCGGCGGATCGGCTCGCGGTGGGGGATCTAGCGCGCAGGGCGGAGACCGAGCGAACGTTTCTGGCGCTGTGCATCGCCGCGCCGGCCGAGGGCGAGCTGGCGCTGGCGGAGCTCGACCCGGAGGAGCACTTCACCGGCGAGCGGCTGCGCCGCGCGGCCGCGCACCTGCGCACGGGGCGGCTCTCGGAACCGATGGCGGGCATCGAGCCGGAGGACCCAGAGCTGACGGGCGTACTGGCGGAACTGGTCGTCGCCGCTGGCCGCCTGCCGGGCGCCGCGGCGCCGGCGATGCTCGACGTGCAACGGATGCAGCTCGACCTCGCGCGTATCGACCGCCGCATCCTCGCCGCGCGCGCGCAGGGCAGCGGCGAGGTGAGCGACCTTGCGCGTCGGCGCATCGAGGTCAAACGCGCGTTCGAGCAGGCTTACGAGCGGGCGCTGGCGGAGACCGGGGGGTAGGTCCCCTAAGACGAACATACGTTCGTTTTCTGTCCGATCCATCGCGGACAATAGGATGCATAGATCTAGCTTCGTTGGAGCAGCTTCTGGATCGTGGCCTATCGCTGGCGGAGATCGGACGTCGCTTCGGAAAACACGAAGCGACGGTTGCTTATTGGGTTGAGCGGCATGGGCTTGAGGCGGTGAACCGCGAGAAGCACGCGACTAGCGGTGCGCTCTCTCGCGAGGAATTGGAGCGACTGGTTGTGTCGGGCGCGTCGATTGCCGAGATCGCAGAAGCGGTCGGACGGAGCAAGGCGACCGTGCGGCATTGGCTGAGACGGTTTGGCCTCAAAACGCTCAATGGTCGGGGGCGGAAGGCCTCAGCCATCGCGAAATCGGCGAAGAGCGAGGGCCTCACCACGGTGAGCATGATCTGTCCCCGCCATGGGACGACAGAGTTCTGGCTGGATGGCCGTGGCTACTACTGATGCAAGCGATGTCGATCGGCAGCCGTGACGCGCCGTCGGCGCAAGGTGAAGATGATCCTCGTCAGCGAGGCTGGGGGCTCTTGCTGCATCTGCGGCTATGCACGCAACATGCGCGCCCTGCACTTCCACCACCTTGATCCATCCGGGAAGCGACTTGAAATCAACGCCAAGGGAGTTGCGCTTTCGCTCGAGAAGCTGAGGGCAGAGGCAAAGAAGTGCGTGCTCCTTTGCTCCAACTGCCACGCTGAGGTTGAGGACGGAATGGCATCGATTCCAGTCTGGGGCGGAGTCGATACCCTACGGCGTAGTACACGGTCTGGGGTAACTCAATTGGCAGAGTGCTCGGCTGTTAACCGAGATGTTGTGGGTTCGAGTCCCACCCCCAGAGTGACGTTCCGCAGCGGCTCTAGACCTGTGCGGAGCATGGTGGCGACGGCTTCGGTCAGCGTGGCGCGCTGATCTGAGCCGATCGCTCGCCTTGTCGTAGGCGGTGCGCAGGCCGAAGGCGTCGAACAGGGCGCGTTTGGTTGCGTCGTCGGCTGCGTGTCGCTGCTCGGAGAGGTCAGGCGTCCGCCGCGCTGCTCGTGGCGATCGACGCTCACGCCGGCCGGACGATCCCGCCGCAACAGTTCGCTCTCGGGTATCTTCACAAGCGCTCACATGGTGTTCCCGAACATGCTAACCAAGGCCACGCCGGCCCTCGCCTGCGCAGTGTTCTTCGCGTGCATCGTGTGCTCGCTCGTGAGCGCTGCCGCGGCGCACGCCGCGGCGGGGGTTGCGTCCCATTTCCCGGGTGAATTCGCCGAGGTGTAGCTCCGCTCGCTGCGGATCTTATGCGGCGATCACCTCCTCGGTGTTGACGGTCGCGGGTGGGGCTGGGTCCTCGCGCAGTTGACGGCGTAGCCGCTCGATCTCGGCGACGGTCTTGGGGTTCATCTTCACCCCGCGCCAGCCGCGGGAGGAGAGCTCCAGCACCGCCCAGATCAGTGAGAGGGCTGAGGTCTCGCCGGGGAACCGGCCGATGACCTTGGTGCGTCGGCGGACCTCCACGAACGTCCTCTCAAGGAGATTCGTGGTGCGTATCCGCTTTCGGTGCTCGGAGGGAAACCGCAGGTGCGCGACGAGGGCCGGCAGGTCCGTTTCGATGACCGCTATCGCCGAGGGGTAGGCGCTACGGTAGTCAGCGATGATGCCCTGCAGCTCGCGGGTCGCCTCGCCCGGCGAGCGGGCCTCATCGAACGCTTTCCACCAGCGCGCCTTGACCTCTGCGTGATGGCGCTCCGGGAGCTTTGCGGTGACGTTCCGCAGCGCGTGCACGGTGCAACGTTGCTCGAGTGCGTGCGGCCAGAGCTCACGGGTGGCCTTCCAGATCCCCGGTGCCCCGTCGGCGACAACGAGCGCCGGTGCTCTGAGCCCACGGGTGATCATGTCGCGCCCGAACGCCAGCCACGCGTCATAGCTCTCGCGGCTCCCGAGAGCCAATCCGAGCAGGATCTTTCGGCCCTCAAGCGTCACCCCCCAGCACACCAGGACGCCCTCGGAGGGCGTGTCGTCGGGGCGCAGCTTCAGATAGATCGCGTCCAAGAAGCAGTAGACGATGTCGTGCTGCTCAAGGCGCCGGCGACACCATTGGCGGTATCGCTCCCGGGTGTCCTCACAGATCCGCGAGACGGTGCTCTTGGACGCGATCGGCTCCTCGAAGACCTCCTCCAGCGCCGCCTCCACATCCCGGGTCGAGAGGCCCCGAAGGAAGCCTGAGATCACCAGCGACTCCAGCGCGTGCGTCCTAGCGACGCCCTTGCCGAGGATCCGGCTCTCGAACCCGAGCCTGCCAGCGTCACGGATCCTCGGGCGCTCCAGGCGCATCGCCCCGCTCGTCGTCTTGACCGTCCTCGCCTCATAGCCATTGCGGTGACCGACCGCCTCCCCGGCGCGCTCATAGCGGCCGCGGCCGAGGAACTCGCTGACCTCGTCCTCCAGCGCCTGCTGCAGAATCAGCCGGGCACCGAGACGGCCGACCGTCTCGATCGGGTCCTCCTCGCCGCCAACACCGGCCAGCACCTCATCCAGTTCAGAGCGGAACCTCTCGCTCGGGGCTACCTTCTCCATGCGGGCGTACCTCCATCGCTTGGTCTTCTCAGGACAAAGCGGAGGCTGTGTAGTTTCGGCGTGCCCCCTCGGTGAGTGTGGTGGGTGCGTCGTCTTCATAGCGAGCCCCTGGGTAAGTGGAGAAGACGACGGGCGGCGGCGTCCGACGCGGCCGTGAGGGTGCTGGTGGCGGCGGGATGACTCGAAGCGGAGCCGGCCCATACCGGTGCCTTTGCGTAGAGCCGTCTCCCACCGCCACCGCACTCCGGATGCCGTCGTGACTTCATAGAAGCCTGACATCGCTCGACACAGCTCTGTCCGACGGCCTCCACATCCCAAGCAGACGATGAGGAGAGAAACGATGATTGCAGTAGGTGTGGACACGCACAAGCATGAGCACCTCGCAAGAGCCCTCGACGGGCTCGGCCAGCCGCTGGGCGGCCTGACCGTCAACGCGAGCCTGGACGGCTATATGCAGCTGGTGCAGTGGCTCAGGACGCTAGAGGAAGACGTCGTGGTCGGGATCGAGGGCGCCGGCAGCTACGGCGCCGGCCTATGCGAGTTTCTACTCGCCGAAGGAATCAGTGTCGTTGAGGTCGAGCGCCCCCGGCGTCAAGAACACCGACGAGGGAAGTCTGACGAGATCGACGCGCTGATGGCCGCGAAGAAGGTGCTCGCTGAAGACGGGCTTTCCACGCCCCGCGCAGGCGGCACTCGCCAGGCGCTGGCGGCGCTGCTCATCGCACAGCGCTCATGCGTTAGCGAGCGCACGAGGCTACTCAACCAGCTTCAGGCGCTGCACACCACCGCGCCCGTGGCTCTACGCGAGCGGATCGGTGAGGGTAATGGCCGCAAGCTCTCCCTACGCCTGGTCAAAATGCGCACTCGTAGCGATCGGCCGCGGAGCGAGCAGCTCGTCTTCGTCGTCCTGCGCGACCTTGCCCGCCGTTCGGAAGAGCTCGCCACCGAAGCAGCCGCCTACAAGCACGAGCTCACTCTGCTGATCAGCTCACTAGATCCGACCCTCCTCCAAGAGCAAGGAGTCGGTCCGATCTCAGCGGCCAAGCTGCTGATCTGCGACGCCAGACGCCTAAAGAGCGAGGCAGCATTCGCGCGCTGCAACGGCACAGCACCCAAGCCCGCCAGCTCCGGGCAGACCGTCCGCTACCGCCTCTCCCGCGGAGGCGACCGACAAGCCAACACCGCACTACACACGATCGCCCTCCACCGTGCCCGCCGCGACGAGCAAACCCGCGCCTACCTCGACCGCCGCACAAACGAAGGAAAGACCAAACGCGAGGCCATGCGAGCCCTCAAGCGCCACCTCTCCCGCAGACTCTACAAACACCTCATCACCATCCCCTTGACTTAATAGAAGCATCTACGCCCGCAACTTCAAATCCCCCGGCTGGTGGGACGCGACCGCGGCGGGCGAGACGATCAGCTACACCGCTCCGACCGGGGACTCGGCCGCGACCCGTGGCGGCACGAGCAGCTTCCAGGGCCACAACGGCGAATTCGAGGATGCGGTCGTCCAGTTTCAGGCCGGGCCGCAGGTCGTGGGCTCGCTGGACTGCACGCAGGCCGAACCCTGTGACAGCTACAACATCTATCCGGCCGAAGACGCTTACGAAGTGGCTGTCGCGCCATGCCAGAACTTCGGGTCCTCTTCCGTGTACTGCCCCGACGCCGAA
Organism: uncultured Solirubrobacterales bacterium; assembly: GCA_963764915.1. GTDB lineage: Bacteria > Actinomycetota > Thermoleophilia > Solirubrobacterales > Solirubrobacteraceae > Palsa-744. The sequence continues at coordinate 412,440 of CAVXUO010000004.1, forward strand.
TACTTCGTCGCCAACCTCGGTTCGGGCACGAACAATCGCTACGAACTGCTGGCTCCGCTGCAGTATCAGAGCGCGACCGTCAATGCGGGCAACGGCGGCTCGAAAATCTACGGCACCAACCCGAGCGCCGAAGAATTCGAACCCACGCTGTTCCCCGACCACGACATCTTCACCGGCGGCGCCGGCGACGACATCCTCGTCGGCGGTCCAGGCGACGACATCCTGCGCGGCGGCCCCGGCAACGACGTGCTCGACGGCCGCGGCGGGGAAGACCAGCTCTACGGCGAAGGCGGCAACGACGAAATCACCGGCGGGAAGAGCGGCAAAAGCCTCGAGGCCGGCGGCGAAGGAACCAACAAACTCGGGCTCACGTTCAACCTCGAAGCGCCCGACGTCGACAGCTACGACGGCGGCAACGAGACCTTCGACGGCGAAGGCGGGATCTCGACGGTGTCCTTCTTCGGCGCTCCGGGGCCGGTGACCGCGAAAGTCGACGGGCTGCCCGACAGCGGCGTCGCCGGTCAACACGACACGATCGAGACGAACGTGACCGAGGTCGATGGCAGCGAAGGCAACGACACGCTGATCGCCGGCACCGGACCGATCATCCTCGACGGCGAGGGCGGCAACGACCTGATCGAAGGCGGCCCCGGCGGCGACACGCTGCGCGGCGGCGCCGGCGACAACACGATCAAGACCGACGGTCCCGACGGCGCCGGTCCCGACAGCATCTACGCGGCCGAGTCCTTCTGCAACCTCGAAGTCTCCTGCCCGGGCGGCAACACGACAATCTACGCCGCCGACGGCATCCAGGACCAGATCACCTGCGGGCCGGGCGCCGACATCGTCTACGCCGACGCGCTCGACGTCGTCTCCACCACGGGGGTCTTCGCCTGCCCGACCGTGTACCGCAGCGCGGGGGCGGGCAACCCCGGTGGCGGGACCGGCAATCCCGGCGGAGTCGGCAACCCCGGCGGGGCGGGCAACGCGGGCGCGAGCGCAGGCACTTCGAGCTTCGCGCATGTGAAAACAAAGGGGAACGTCGCCTCGCTCACGTTCGCCTGCGGAGGTGCGGCCACGGCCACGTGCGCGGACTCGCTCGTGCTGTCGGCGCTCGAGACGCTCCGCACGGGCAAGGTCGTTGCGGTGGCCGCGAAGACTAAGACGAAGAAGCGGACCCTCACGCTCGGGCACATATCGGCATCGCTCGCGGGCGGGACGTCGAAGACGCTGAGCGTGTCCCTCGACAGCACCGGGCGCGCGCTGCTCGCGCAATACCGCTCACTGCACGTCAAGCTCGTCGCCACGGAGACGACCGGCGGCAAACAGGTCGTCGTGGAGACGCTCACGCTGACCTTCACCGCACCCAAGCGCCACCACTAAACAGTGTCCGCGAGTAGAGCGGGCGGCCGCGCGGTTGCCGCGCTGATCGCCTCAGACGCGGCACTCGAACAGCCGCGCGCAGCCGTCGAACAATTACTGCGCCGGACCCCGGAGTCTTAAGCCTCCACCTGCTGAGGTGCTCGGTGGGTCGCAGCGGCTAGTGATTCCACCAGCCCGGCTGCAGTGTCAGCGGGGTCATTCCCCACCCACCACGCGGTCAGCTCCCGCGCGCGAATACGGATCGCCGGATCATTGAGCGCCCGTTCCACGGCGAGGCGCAACGGCCGGGGCGCAATGAAGCGGCGGGGGAGGCGCACGCCCGCGCCGGCCCAGTCGAGTCGTGCGGCGTTCTCGCTCATGTCGCCCGCCACCGGGCAGGCGACCACCGCGCAGCCGCTGGCGAGCGCGCGGGCGAGCGTGCCGTGACCGGCATGGCAGATGACCACGTCGCAGTGGGCCATCGTGCGCGCGTAGGAGAGCCACTCCACCACGCGCGCGTTCGCGGGGACCGGCAGTGGGGCTGAGGGGAGACGGCGGTTCCAAGTGGCGAGCACGCGCACCGGGGCGTCGGCGAGACCTCGCAGCGCCGCTCCCAGCAGGCGGTGCTCGGGATCCTGGGCGGTCGAGGGGGCTATCAGCACGAGCGGGTCCTCCCCTGGCGGGAGCTCCACGTCTGCGGTGGGGGGCTCCCAGATCAGCGGGCCGACCACGTGTATATTCGGACCCCACCCACCCTCAGCGCGGGGGTACTCGAGTTGGGGGAAGGTCCCGACCAGTGCCAGCTGCCGGCTGATGCCGCCGTGGACGTGGCCGAGCGCCGGCAGGCCGAGACGCTCCCGCACGGAGTTGAGGTCCTGCCGGCCGCGCTCGAGTCCGTGCTCAACTGGGCGCGTTGCGTGCCGCCAGAAGGCGTGGCCGAGCGTGGTGCGCGGCAGGCGGGCACCGATCGAGTAGATCGGGGCGCCAGCCGGCGGGTGTGGGTGCACGTGGGGGATGAGCGTCGCGACGGAAACTTCCTCGAGCTCGGCGGCAAGCGCGGGGGCCAGCGTGAGGATGTCGGCGACCACGACCTCCGGTTCGAGCGCGCGCACCAGCGGGAGCGTGTCGCGAGTGGCGTGCACCACGGCCTCGTAGAAGTCAAGTGGCTCGGGTCCATTCGGGAAGACGTGGTACTCGGGGGCGGCGGCGAAGCGCACACCCTCGGCCTCCACGGGTGTGCGCCAGCGCTCCCACGTCTGCAACGTCACCTCGTGCCCGCGTGCCGCAAGCGCGCGCCCGAGCGCGATCATCGGGAAGGCGTGGCCCGGATCCCCAAAGGCACCCAGCAGGATCCGCCGCGGTTGTATCGCGCTCATATCCCGCTCATCGCCCACCCGCTCCGGTGCTAGCGCATCGGCCGCGGCGCGCGTTACGTGCCCCATCCCATGTCCCTCAAACAATCCCCTCGCATGCGCGGCCGGGGACCGTGCACTACGCGGCGGCCAGCTCCGCCACCAAGCGCAGCTGCGTGAGGCGCTCCTCGGCGGTGAACGCAAGCGGGGTGATCCCGAGCGTGCCGACGCCCGCGTCGCGGAAGATCGCGAGGCGCTCGCGCACCACGTCGGGAGGGCCGCAGAGCGAGACGGCGTCGATCAGCTTGTCGGGGATCGCCGCCATCGCCTCCCCGCGCTTGCCTTCGAGGTAGAGGTCCTGAATCGTTTTGGCCTCCGCCTCGAAGCCGTAGCGCTGGACGAGGTTGTTGTAGAAGTTTTGCTTGCGCGAGCCCATCCCGCCGACGTACAGTGCGATGAACGGCCGCGTCGCGTTGCGCGCCGCCTCCAGGTCGTCGGTGACGAACGCGTTGACGGTCGGTGCGATGTCGAAGCCATCGAGCGTGCGCCCCGCGCGCGCAGCGCCCTCCTCCAGCAGCGGGCGCAGCTCGGAGACGTGCTCGGGGGAGAACAGCGTGGGGATCCAGCCGTCGGCGATCTCGCCCGCGAGCGCCGTGTTCTTCGGGCCGATCGCCGCGAGGTAGATCGGCATGCGCTCTTGCACGGGGCCGATCGTCAGCTTCAGCGCCTTGCCTGGGCCGTCGGGGAGCGGCAGCTCGAGTGTCTCGCCGTGGAACTCCACGCGCTCGCGCGCCAACGCCATCCGCACCACCGCCACGTACTCGCGCGTGCGCTGCAGTTGTTTGGCGAAACGCTGCCCATGCCAGCCCTCCGCGACCTGCGGACCGGAGGAGCCGATCCCAAGGATCATGCGCCCGCCGGAGAGCTGGTCGATCGTGGCGGCGGTCATCGCGGTCATCGCCGCCGAGCGCGCCGGCATCTGGAAGATCCCCGCGCCGAGACGGATCTTCGAGGTCTGTCCCGCCAGCCACGCCAGCACGGTGGCGGTGTCGGAGCCGTACGCCTCCGCCGCCCACACCGAGTCGTACCCGAGCCGCTCCGCCTCCTGCACGATGCGCAGCTGGTCCTCCGAGGTGAGGCCGAGGCCCCAGTAGCCGATGTGAACGCCGAGCTTCATGCGCAAGTTTCCTTTCAGGGGAAGGGGATTCGTTGCCATGCGCGACCCCGTGCCTTACGCTGGACGCGCCGCCGGCAGGTGGGCAGCTGGCGCTAACAGCCTATGTCAATCCGCTCTCATCGCAACACCCGCACGATCCGCGAGCTGCGCCTCGCGATCGAGTGTCTGCCCGTGGGCACCCGCGAAGCGATGCTGGACGGGGTGCTCGGCAGTCCCCGCATCATCGTCGGCGCCTACACCGACGGCGAGGGTGGAGTGTGTCCGATGCTCGCCGCCCACCGCCGCGGCGGGCGCACCAACTTCCTCTCCTTCGCGCGCTCCTGGGACCGCTTCACGTACGCGCGACGCCGGCGCCCCGCCACCCCGCACGAGCTCTCCACGCTCGTCGCGCTGCTGCGCGGCAGCCTGCTCGACGAGGAGCGCGTCGATCTCGCGCAGGCGATCGACGAGCACGCCGCGCTGCGCGCCAGTCGTGAGCGCGCCGAGCGGGAGCGAGCCCGCGCGGAGGCGATGCTCGCGTTGGAGCCGGGTGGCGAAATCACCGCGCGGCGTCTGCGCGCCCCGCGCTGGTTGGGTCGCCGCCGCCTGCGGGTGCCCGCCTGAAGCCAAGCCTGGGCGGCTATATGCTCGGCCGCCCGGCTCAGTGCGATGGGGTCTGGGGCGGCCTGGGCTCTACAGTGCGTCGCCCGGGCGCACGAACATCATCTCGGGCACCACGCACGCGGGGGAGACCCGCAGCAGGTAGCGCACCGCCTCGGCGATGTCCTCAGAGCGGATCATCTCCTCGGGCTTGACCTGACCCTTGATGAAGTCGGTCATCGGGGTGTCGACGAATGCGGGGCACAGCGCGGTCGACTTGATCCCGTCGGCTCCCAGCTCCTTGTTCATCGCTTCGGTCCAGCCGACCACGCCGTGCTTGGAGGCCGAGTACACCGACAGCCACGCCTCCGCACGCTTGCCGGAGATCGAGGAGGTGTTGACCACGAGCGCATTGCGGTGCTCGGCGCCCGCCGCCCGCAGCAGCTCCACGCATTCGCGATAGAAGATCACGATCGAGCGCAGGTTGATGTCGAGCTGCATGTCCAGGCGCTTGGTTTGGATCTCCGCGAGCGGAGCGCCGATCCCCACCCCCGCGTTGTTGACCAGCACGTCCAGCCGCTCATACCGCTCCCGGTGAGCCGCCACCACCTTCTGGATCTCCTCCTCTTGGGAGACATTCGCCGGCACCCCGTGCACGTCGAAGCCGGCCCCGGACAGCTCCGCCACCGCGCCCTCGAGCTTCTCCGCGCGACGTGCCGCCATCGTGACCCCATAGCCCTCCTCGCCCAGCACTCGCGCGATCGCCAGTCCGATCCCGCTTGAAGCCCCTGTAACGATCGCCGCTCGTTTCGCCATCTCTCTATGCCTTCCCTCGTGGTTGTCGATGGATGGAATACAACCATTCGAGGGAGCCGGCCGCGTCCTGCGGATTGTCAGGCGGTCTCAGATGGGGCCCGCACAGCCTCGGCACTGGTGGCTGTGCCGAGGCGCGTTGGGAATGGCCGGCTCTGGCATTGCCATCTCCGCTGGGCTATTGCCGGACCGGCAGCTGCTGGAGCGCCCAGCGGTTGGCGTCGGGGTCTTCGAAGAACACGAACGAGCCCCACGGAAACTCGGTGACCTCACTTACCTGCACTCCGCGTGCCGCGAGCTCGGCGCGGGCGGCGTGAGCGTCGGCGACGGTGAGCTGCAAACCGCGCACAGGGCCCGCCTCGGAGTCGATGATCCCGGTTCCGAGAGCGATCGAGCACGCCGAGCCGGGGGGCGTGAGTTGCACGAAGCGAATCTCAGCGCTCACCGCGTGGTCGTGTTCGGCAATGAAGCCAACCTGATCGGTGTAGAACGCCTTCGCACGGTCCACGTCGGTCACGGGGATCGCCACGAGCTCGAGCTTGAAGTCCATGCCGGTCTGCCTTTCGATTCGGCGGTATTGGTAGTGATGTCGCCAGGCTACGGCCAATTGCGGTCAGATCCTGTCCGCATATTGTGGGAGCCTTCCAGGCGTGCTCGAGACCTCGGCAAGGCTCCTGAAGCTCCTCTCGCTTCTGCAGTCGCGGGCCGACTGGACCGGCCCCGAGCTCGCTGAGCGACTCGAGGTCGGCGTTCGCACGGTGCGCCGCGACGTCGAGCGGCTGCGGACACTCGGCTACCCCGTCCACGCCGCGCCAGGCGTCGCGGGGGGCCTATCGCCTCGGCGCCGGCGCGTCGCTGCCGCCGCTGCTCCTCGACGAGGAAGAGGCCGTCGCCGTAGCGGTGGCGCTTCGCACCGCCGCGAGCGCAACCGTCACCGGCATCGAGGAAACCGCGCTACGCGCACTAACCAAGCTCGAGGGAGTGCTCCCCTCACCGTTGCGTCATCGTGTCGCCGCGCTCGGCGCGGCGATGGTGCCCTACCCGAGCTTCGGGGCGCTCGTCGATCCCGGACTCCTCGCGCTGCTCGCGGGCGCGATCCGTGACCGAGAACGGCTGCGCCTGCGCTACCGCGATCACGCGGGCGTGCCGACGCGGCGCCTCGTCGAGCCTTACCGCCTCGTCCACACGGGACGTCGCTGGTATCTCGTCGCGTGGGATCAGGGTCGTGAGGATTGGCGTACGTTCCGCGTGGACCGTGTCGAGCCCGATCCTGCGAACGCCGGCCGTTATACCGCCCGCGAACCCCCCGCTGTGGACATCGCGGCTTATGTCGCACGCGGGGTCAGCGCGGCTCGCGAGCACCACCAGGCACGTGTGCTCCTGCGTGCGCCGCTCGCCGAGGTCGCATCGCGAGTCCCCCCGGCCAGTGGCACGCTCGAGGGCGTTGACGAGCACACCTGCCTGTTGCATACCGGCGGCGACTGGCTCGGCGGCCTTGCGATTTACATCGCTGCGATCGGTGTCGACTTCGAGGTCCTCGACCCACCTGAGCTGGATGCCGAGATCCGCCGCCTCGCAGAGCGCTTCACACGGGCGACCGAAGGGTCGCGCTCTCGTGCGCCCAGACCTGGCCAGGGAAGGCCTTAGGCCGCGACCCAGCTCTTGGCATCCTCGAGCTGCTCCGGGCTGTACACCTTGACTTCGCCTGGAGTTACCCAGGCGAACATCTTGTACGCCTTTCCGATCCACTCTACGTCGGTGACGATTGCTGAGCGCTTCCATGCCGAGTGGTGTCCGATACCGAGCCCGAGCCCCGTCTTGACGTCATCGAACCAGGCCGCCGGCTCGAGTCCCTCGAACGCGGTCAGTGCGAAGAGCATCCGGATCGCACCAGACTCGGCGGCTCGGCGACCGGTGCTTGCTGGCAGCGGGGCGAGCTGCTCGCTCAGTTCGCCTTCCACACGATCGGGTTTTCCGTGTAGGCATCGGCGCCGTTCCCGGTCCACTCCTCCTGGACGATCGAGCCGTCGCCTCCGACCATGTAGATCACACAGGTCTGATAGGTGACGCCGCGCGTGAACCGCTTGGGCTGGGTGACGTTCGGGCACGGCCGGAAGTTGCCGAGCACGGTCAGTTCCTGACCCTGCTGTCCGCGGTCGTCGATTGCCTGAAAGCTGGCCGCCGGCTGGTTTTCTTCGGCGGCCGCGTCGCCCGAGCCGATGTTTTGAATTCGCAGCGTGACGTAGTAGGGGGTCTTTCCCTGCTCGGACTTTTCGAGTTCCACGCCGTCGAGCTCGGTCTGAGAGCCCCTCTTGATGCCGAGCACGGTCAGCTGGAGACGATAGGTCGGCTTTGGCTGCCCACCGGGCTCGTAGTCCACGATGGCCGGGGTGCCAAACGGAAGCTTCGTACCGGCGGTGGTCGTCGCGCCGGCCGAAGACGTGGCGCTTGTGGAGGCGCTTGTGCTTGCTGCCTGTGTTGGGGTTGACGTGGAGGATGACGTCGTCGCGGGAGCACCCCCGCTCGAGCTCGTCTTCGATGAGTTCGACCCGCCACAACCGCAGGCCGCAAGTGCCAGCAAGATGCCGACTGCCAGCCCAATCGCGCGCATGTGATGTCGCTTTGGTGACGCCGTTACGAGCGTGAATCCCATCTCTCCCCCGATCTCTCTCTTGCGTGAACATTGCGGTGCGCTGTGCCGCGAGCGAGCCCCTTGACGCCCCGTGCGAGGCGAAGGCTACCGCAAGTAGGTCGCGAGTCGGCCGAAAAAAAGCCGATGCGCTCCGTGAAAGCCAGCGTGCTCCCGACAAGTACGTCAGCCACGTTATCGCAGGCGCAATCAGACGCTCAAGAACCGGAGTGAGCCGCGGGATTTATCCAGATCGCGCCACGCTGATAGGAAGGACCATCGGTTAGGCATTTTCGGCAGCGCTTATGCGGAGCAATCGAGGAGCAGTAGCTTGGCCCAGCGTTAGGGCGTTTTGTTGTAGATCAACTGACACCGCGGTTTGGGTGATGTGAACCGGAATCGCTGTTCGGCGATCTCTGTGACCTGCCCGGTGTCGTGGCACCGCGTATAGACTTCTTCGGACGTATAGCCAAGGACGTAGGTGAACGGGCAGTCGATCTGATACGGCGAGTGTCGCACGCATGCGGATTGCGGTTGGACTTCGTCGCTGCTTGGCCTCGAAGGCCCATAGGTGTGGGGGGAAGATTCTGCTTGCTTTGCAACGTGACGGGCGCCCGTCACGGTCACGGTCCACGCTTGGTGTGTCGTAAGAGTGCGCCAGTGATGGCCGGGCGTCGCCCGTGCTGCCCCAGGGAGAAGGGGCGCCAAGCACAGGACCACCGCCGCCGAGATCGTGGCTCCTCGTCGCACAACGTGGGCGATGATACCCGACCCTGGGAGCCGGAGCGGCCAGGCACGCCTCCGTGGCGCGGCGCTCGCCGCGACACCTCCGGTTGCCGGGCCCGCCCGCTCGGACGATCCAACTCGGTCGGTAGTGGCTCAGCCTCGGGCATTTGTGTCGGCGTTGAGCGGCCTGAGCGGAGCTGTCCGGTCCGATTTCCGCCAGACGCTGCTGCGCAGCCCTGTCACACTGCTCCCCATGTTCGCGACCGGTTGGAGCTATTCACTCGGGCTCCCCGCCGGCCGTACTCGACAACCACTGAGGGGGGGTCCAGTCCCCCTCAAGGTCCGTGGTTTGCCCCACCTCGATCAGATGACCGTCGGGATCGCGGATGTAGCAGCGGATCTCGTAGAGGTGCTGCTTTGGCGGCGTCAGGAAATCAGCACCACGGGTGCTCCATTCGGCGTACACGGTCTCGATGTCCTTGACCCGGATATTGAGGAAACTGCTGACCCGGTTGAGGTCGCGTGGCGTCTCCAGGGTGACCGCGGGCTTGTCGTCGGTCGGGCCTCCTCCCCGATTGATGACGATCCAGCTGTTGGCGAGCATGACGTTGGTCGGTTCGCCGGAACGGACCAACGTGCCGCCGAGCACGTCGGTGTAGAAGCGCCGAGAGCGCTCGACGTCGTCCGAGACGATGAAGTGGGTCAGCACGATTCCCTCTGCCGGCGTTCTGAGCTCGGCCATCTGCCACCTCCACTAGTTGGGACTCATACCCCGGTTACGGACGGGGTCTACCCCCGATACCGCGATGATCGGGGACCCTATCTCGTTCCATGGTACAGCTATAGGCCACCACGTTTGATCCGACGGCCCCGCCCTCATGAAATCGGATCGGCTCACACACGAGCTTCTCATCCTCCGTGAGTCGTGGTGGCCTCCCTCATGCACTGGCGTGAGGGAACAGGCCCCGCGGCCGAGCTGTCACCCTGCAAGAAAAGGAGTTTGGCGCTGATCGACACGCCCGGCCGTGGCAAGCCTCCGGCTTTCGCCTTGCGCGGTGGGTGTTGCGTGAAGAGTGCTGTCCGGAGCGGGCGCCCGCATAGCCCATGGCCGGACGCTCGCTCGCGATGAAGGAGGCGTCTGGACGGGGAGACTGTCCGCTTTCGCGCGGGACCGACTCTCCTGATTTCGGCGCTTCGGGCGCCCGGTGCCCGCCGATACTGCTACCGAGCCGCGTGCTCGCTTTAGCCGATCAGCCCTTGATCTCGTTGTGAACCCGAGCCACTATCGGCTCGTTTATCTCGACGCCAGCCGCCGCGAGGATCGGCAAAAGGGTTACCCCGAATGCGTCGAATGCCTCCTGAGACTCCCAAACGTCGAAGACCTGGATCTCGCCATCCGTCTCTAGGGCGACGTGGGAGATACGTCCATCGGGGGCTCCGGCACCCGCTTCCTCGAGCTGGACGAGCGTCGTGTCGTACCGCTCCTGCGTAAAGCCCTTGGCAGTGATATAGAACCCGAGCATCATCCGACCCCCTTCGCGCGGTCTGCGCGGTGGTTTGTCTAGCGATGCAGTTGACTGTACTCCACCGCCAGCTGAATCGTGGGCGCGCCTGGCGAGGGCGCAGCCGAGCGCACGAGTGGGCTCGTCAACCCGAGAAATTGCGTAGGCCCGCCCATCGAGCCGTCTGCAGTGCACGGCCCGGGCATCGCCGTCCTTCATCTCGGCAACAGCTGAACCGTTCGCGCCCTGCTCAAGAACTGGCCGCCCACCAACTAGCGACCGGCCACCCGCCACGGCGCCCGCCGCCGCGTGGCCACGAAAGCAGGTGTCCCGCTGTGCGCTGCCGACGCAAGCGCTTTGGACGTCCGGAGCGGGACCGTGAGCGGCGCCGACCGACGCGCCTGGACCCATTCGAAAGCAGTGTCTTGACAAAGCCTAGAATCTTGATAGAATTTATGCACAATGTTGGTTCTCCCCTTACATCCGCCAGCGAGATGGCGCGGTTGGGCAGTGCGCTGTGACCGGCGTCTCCTCGGGGGATGGCGGCGTGCTCGAACGCTGTTGTCGTCCCTGACGTTCTCTCCTCCTCGCGTCCGGGGAGGTGCGCCCTCGCCCTCCCCGGACGCCCCTAAGAGGCGCCGCTTTCGTAGCGGATGCCCCACCCCATCAAATCACCGCCAAAATCCCGAGAAGGAGCTTCGATGCCAAGAATCATCGTCACCACCGACCCATCCCCTTTGCCCGCCGACGCGCCTGTCTGGCTCGATGAGCACGTCCAGCCAGTGCATTTGAGCACCGACCAAGCGGCGGCCCAGTTCCTCGAGCGGGTCGCCTGGGCGATCAGCGATGCGGAGGATGCCGACGGCGAGCAGGCCAGTCATCGCGGGCGAGCCGGGCGGCGGCGAGGGAGCAGCTCTGCCACGCGCTCCCGCAGCCGAGTTCGCGTGCGCATCTAGAGCAGCGCGCCAGCCCTACGCCAGCTGAACATCGACCCAAACCCGTCGGACCCCCCAGGGGTCCCACCCAAATCGACGCGAAGCATCCAACGACCGACGTACCGGCTTGATAGGAGCGTGGCGCCAAACCCGCTGTGGTAGCGTCGCTCCCATGGCGCAGGCAACCGCTGCGGGGGCAGCCGCGAACCCCCTGTCGGGGTTCGTCCTGCACGACCAGGACGAGGCGGAGGTGCAGCTCGACCGGCTGTGGCGCGACCGCCCCGCGGCGATCGTCTTTCTGAGGCACTATCTGTGCGTGCAGTGCCGCGTCGGAGCCATGGAGCTCGAACGCGACCGCGACCTGCTTCCCCCCGACCCCAATGTTTGGCTGATCGGCATGGGCACCGCGGCGCAGGCGCGGGCCTTCAAGCAGCAGACCGGCGTGCGCTTCCCGGTGCTGCTGTCCGCGGATCTGGGGGCCTACGAGGCGATGAATCTGCCGCGCGGCTCCCTGAGGCAGATCTTTGGGATCGCGGCGCAGCGCGTAGCGCGGCGTCGCGCGAAGGGCGTCGGCCTCGATCGTCAAGCCGAGGGCGGCAACCGCCCCAAAGCCCGGCCCGAACAGGACTGGCACCAGCTCGGTGGTGCGTTTGTGTTCGCGCCTGGAGGCCAGCTCGTGTGGAGCCATCGCGCCCGGCACGCCGGTGACGGTCCCGACCATCGCCTGCTTGGTGAGGCGCTGCGGGATGCCAAGGACCGCGGCGAGTCCGAGTTCCTGCGCAAGACCGGAACGCCCGGCCAGCCGGTCGGCCCTCCGGACGACCGTTGAGGGCGCGTGCTGCCAAGGGGCCGGCTCATTCTGCCTGGCGAATTGGTACTCCATTGGCAACCCCGGCCTAGCCTGAGCGTCGCGGAAACTCCGCTCTAAAGGCTTTCCGTCGATACTGCCAACGGGATTCGAAACGGCAGGTCGCGTCCCAGGTGGAGTGGATCCCTTTGGCGGACACTGGCCAGATCATCGACTCCGAGAAACTCGGGTCAGATCACGGCAACGTTGAACAGTCGGCCACGAAAGACACTCGCGTGGCGGACACCCGCCGAGGTACTCACCGAGTACTTGAACGCCGCAGCCTGACCGCCGCCCTGCAGCATCCACGCGCCCGAAACTCGCCGAAGCAATGGCATCCCCTTAGGGTGCCAGACGGTCGCGCGCGGCTATCGCCGTTCCGGCCCGCCCTCCGGGCGAGCCTCCACGACGACAGCCGCACCCCCCAAGCAAACCAGTCGTCACTTGCCCCCTTTAGAGTCACAGGCCAACCGCGTTGCGACGACCGGTTGAGCTCAGGGCATCATCCCCGGCTCATGCGCCGCGCGGCCGTGGCCATCCCCACGGTAGGCGCCATAAAACGCCGACAGATCCATCTCATCGACCGTCGCCAACACGAACCACGCCAAATGATCCTCCGGCAGCCACTCCTTCAAACTCGGTGGCAACAACAACTCCTGCTCACGATCACAAGCTATGAAGTTCTGGGGCATAACCAAGATCCTCTTCAACCCGCCGGACAGCACCCTTTACGCAACAGCCACGACGAAAAGCAGCAGCGTCGGGCCGTCGCCCGCTGACGACTGCTTCTCTGCGATTGCGAGCGCGCGACATCTGGAGCGCTGCGGACCGTCGCGTTGGAGCAGACAGCAGGGGAGATGAGCCCCGATGAAGCGCTGGCGGTCACACGCGGAATGGTTGCCGACCGTCGTGTGCTCACGTTGGAGGGCGGGCGGATGACGACGCTCGCGGTGCGCGGGCGGGAGGAGGCGATCGAGCGACGCTCCGGGCTGCTCGCCCAACCAGCCGGGCGGGATGTCGGCGAGCACGCCCGGACAACCGCGCGCAGGGAGGTGGCGGAGCGCATCGCCGCGCCGCTGTCCCGCGAGCAGGAGCAGGCCCTGCGCACCGTGACGGGCCCGGAGCGCCTGGGGGTGCTCGTCGGCCCGGCGGGCACCGGGAAGGGTGTTGTGATCGACGCCGCCGCGCGGGCCGAGCAGATCGCCGGACGGGAGACAATCGGGATCGCGGTGTCGGGGTCCACGGCCGAGCGTCTCGGCGCAGACAGCCCGGCGCTCGCGGGACGCACGCTCACCCTCGATGCCCTGACTGCGCGGGCGGACACGGGGAGGGTCCAGATCGGGGCTGGTACGACGGTGATCCTTGATGAGGCCGGGATGGTCGACCACAAACGCATGGACGCCCTCACCGAGCTGATAGAGCGCTCCGGGGCGAAGCTGATCGCGGTCGGCGACGGCAAGCAGCTCCCATCGATCGGACCCGGCGGCATGTTCGACCGGATCGCCGGCCGAGCCCCCACCGCGGAGCTCACAGATGTCCGCCGCACCAGCGACCCGCACGAGCGCAAAGCCTGGGCGGCGCTCCGTGCCGGGGAACCCGAGCAGGCGATGGCGCACTACCAGGCCCGCGGACAGCTGTTCTTCAACGACTCCCGCGATGAAGGCAGGAGAGGCGGCCGTGCAACGCTGGGCCGACCTCACCGAGACCAGAGATATTCGTGAGGTCGCGCTGATCGCCGACGCGTCGAACGTCGAGATCGACCGGCTCAACGCCCGCGCCCAGCACCTCCGCGCCGAACGCGGCGAACTCGGACAGGCCGAGATTCCGCTGACCCACCAGCACTACGGGCTGCGCGAAGGAGACCTGATCGCGTTCACCAAACAGCACCAACCGCCAGGAGACCCCAGGGTCGAGAACGGCACCCGCGAACAGGTCACCGAGATCCACGACACCCGCGGCGTAACTGTGGCGCTTGACGGGTCGCAGCGCCACGTCAATCTCACTGGCGAGGACCTTGAGTCGCTACGTCTCGGCTACGCCCAGCACGTCTACCGCCAGCAAGGCGCGACCGTAGAGCGCTCCGTGGTCGTGACAGGCGGCTGGCAGACCAGCGAGGAGTCCGCCTACGTCCAGGCCAGCCGCGCCCGCCAGGGCACCGAGTGGTTCCTCGCCCGCGACGAGCTCGGCCTCGAGGGCCAAGACGAGCGGCGAGTCACGAGCCTCGCCGGCAAGATGAGAAACAGCCGCGCCCAAACACCATCACTCGCGCACCCCGAGCTACCAGACCCCGAGTGGGGGACAGGCTTCAAACGGACACTCGCACCGAGCCGCAGCCCCCTGCCAGGACTCGCGCGCACGCTCCACCGCATCACCCAACCCGACCGATCACCAGACCGCGGCCGATGAGGCAGCGCCTTCCCCCCGTGTACCGAACGAGGCGGCACTCGTGCACCACCGGAGCCCACCGTAGGCTGTGTCGGTGCCGCGGATAGCAAGCTTTCAAGGACTGGTCGTCAAGCTCTATTTCGGCGACCACCCGCCGCCGCACGTCCACATCTACGCGGGACGCATCGGACACCCGGGAGTCCAGGCGGCGCGCTTCTCGATCGACACCGGCGAACTGATCGACGGCACGCTTCCCGCAGCGAAGCTTGCGACGGCGACGAGCTGGTGCCAGCGACATGGCGACGCACTGAGCGCCGACTGGCGGCGTGCACAGCTCGACCAACACCCGACCGGCCGCTACGATTCATCGTGATGGAGCCCGCCATCGCCCCCGAAATGGTTGCCGTGATCCCGCGGCCGGAGTACACGGTCCGTATCGTCTTCGCCGATGGCGAGGTGCGGGACGTCGACATCACCCCTCTGCTCGATACCCCGGCCTTCTCGCCCCTACGGGACCCGGGGATGTTCGGCCAAGTCAAGGTGGATGAGCAGACGGGCACGATCACCTGGCCGGGTGATGTCGACCTTGACCCCGACGTGGTCTACGCCGCATTGGATCTTGGGCCGAACAAGGCCCGGATCCGGGTGCTCGCGCCCAGCGTCGCCGCCTGACCTCAGACGTCCTAGCGGCACCTCAAGCGAAGTCAGTGGCCGGTTTCGCATGGTTGGGGTCATTACCACCATGAGCACAGAACCAGCGATCGTCCCGAGCACGTTCCCGCGGCCCCCGGACACGACGAGGCTGCTTACGGCCGAGGAGGTTGCCTCCCGCCTGGGTGTTCAGACGTCGTGGGTCAGCAAAGCCGCCCGCGCCAACCGCATCCCTCACATCTGCGTCGGTCGCTACCGGCGCTTCCGCTGGCCAGGTATCGAAGCGTGGCTGGAGGGCCAGCGTCGCGGATCATGACCGCGCCGCCGGCTCCCATAAAATCCCGCGCCTAGATAAGGGCGCGTCCCCGGGGTTGCAGCCCCGGGGACGCTCCGAACGACGGTCGAGCGGCGAGAAAGCGCCCTCGACCCCGGCATCAGGAAATGAGGTCCCGATGCAAGCCAAGAAAACGCACGCGCTGGTCAAGGTCGAACTCTCGACGTCGTGCAAGGGCAAACCGCGCCGCAAGCCGGTCTGGGTCATGCGCTACGTCCTTCCGTCCGGGAAGGACTCCCGCAAGGTGCTCGGCCCCGCGTGGACGAGGAAGGGCCGCCCCGCGAACGGATTCCTGAGCGAAGGCGACGCGCTGGTGAAGGCGGAGGCCTTTGCCGCGCAGCACTCGACGGACTCCGCTAGCTCCCGTCGCACGTTCCGCGTCGCTCTGGACGCGTTCATGAGCCACTGCACCGTGGAGAAGGGTCTGCGCGGCTCCACCGCGCACGCCTACCGGAAGATCGGGGAGCGTCTCGCCGAGCGTCCGTGGCGCAGCGAATCGGCCTGGGCCGACCGCATCCTTGACACCTTCAGCGCCGAGGATCTGCTGGCCGTCCGTCGGGAGCTGACGCAGGCCGAACGCAGCGCCGACACGATCAACCACTACCGCCGCGTCGTGCGGGGCATCTTCGGCACCCATCCGTCGAGCCCGGCGCTCGCCTGGGCGTGGAAGACCCAGAAGGTCGAGAGCGAGGGCAAGCTCCAGTTCTACACACCCGAGCAGGTGCGCAAGTTGATCGCGGAGGCGTACTCGGTGATGGACGAGGCCATCTACACGCTCGCGACCGAGGCGGGTCCGCGTCTCAGCGAGATTCGCGCGCTGAAGGTCGGCAACGTCGACTTCGGCGCCGGCGTTCTGCGCTTCGAGGACGGCTTCACGACAACTGGCGGCCACGCCGGCAACAAGGGCCGCAGGGTGCGGTCGGTCCCCATGACGAGGAACGTCCGCAAGGCGCTCGCGCCGTTCTGTGACGGCAAGAGCGCTGAGATGCTGGTCTTCGAGCACGACGCCAAGCCTGGCGAGCCGATCTGCGGCTCGGGGCTCTACCGCCGGTTCTTGAACGCCAGCAAACGGGCGGACCTGCCCGTGCTGCGACTCCACGACCTGCGCCACACGTTCGGCACGCAGGCGATCCGCGGCTTCAAGATCCATGAGGTCCAGCGGCTGATGGGCCACCGACACATCACGACGACGGAACGCTACCTCCACTACGCGCCCGACGCGGACGCTGCAGACAGGCTCTCGGCACTCTGGGAGGCGGCGGTGGGGGAGACCCCTCTGCCAGGGCGCGCCGAGGTGGCCAACGTGGTCCCGCTGCACCGCGCGGCCTGACGCGTCGACAAACGACAGCGACGAGGGGCGAGCTGTTTGGCTCGCCCTTGCCCGGGCGCGCTCTGGGAGAGTTCTGGGAGAGTTTGCGGTTCTCGGCGTCCTGCGCACCTGAACCGGTTGCCTGAACACCGCTCTCTTGCAGGCACTTCTCATGAAGGCGACGACCGGAATCGAACCGGTGTAGACGGCTTTGCAGGCCGCTGCGTAGCCACTCCGCCACGTCGCCGGGATTGCTCCCACAAGGGTATCGGGTGCGGGCGGGTGTCGAATGAGGCGGAGCGGCCCATCGGGGTCCCCGGGCCGCCGGGGACCAGCGGCCGCTTAGCGTGCTGTTTGCGGGGCGTTATGAACTCCTTCGTCGTTCGTTAGCCGCGCTTTCGCGCATGGTTAGCGGCTGCACAGCGGCCCCCCCGATCATCGTCTCATCCCACGAACCGGAGGTGACCCATGAGGCGACTATTTCTACCCATGCTGTTGGCAGGATTGACCGGAGCCGTTGCCGCGAGCGCGACGGTGCTGCTTACCGGTGGGGGGGCCTCGAGCACAATGCAGAAGCCGCGCACGACGACGACGGCGTCGGTACAGGCCTCCGCCGCCGGAAGCCGCCGCGATGTCGCCTCGACGACGCCGTCGGCGACCCAGATCTACGAACGAGACTCGAAGGGAATCGTAGCGATCAAGGTGGTCACCGCGGAAGGCGAGGACGAGGGCACCGGCATCGTCTTGAACGAAAAGGGCCTGATCCTCACCAACGATCATGTGGTCAAGGGCGCGAGGAGCATCACGATCGACGCCAGCGGATCCTCGAACACGACCCGTGGCGCGACGCTTGTCGGCGAAGAAGCCAACAAGGACCTGGCATTGATCCGCGTCGATCCGACGGGCCTCGGCTTGAAGCCGCTGACATTCGTGAACTCCAGCTCGGTGCAGGTCGGCGACACCGTGTACGCGATCGGCACTCCCTACGGCCTCGAAGAGACCTTCACCAAAGGCATCGTCTCGGCCCTCGATCGCGAAATCTCCGCCCCCGACGGTGCCAAGATCGCGGGTGCGATCCAGACTGACGCGGCGCTTAACCCCGGTAACTCGGGTGGGCCACTACTTAACGAAAAGGGAGAAGTAATCGGCGTCAACTCGCAGATCGCCAGCGATGCCGCGAGCGTTGACGGCTCGCAGCCGGGGAGCACAGGCGTGGGTTTTGCGATCGCCTCCGACACGGTGGCCTCGGCGGTCCACACGATTGAAGCCGGCAAGGGCGTCACCTATGCCTCGGCTACCGGGCAGAGCACCTATGGGACGCAGAGCCCATATGGAGAAGCCGAAACGGAAGGCTCCGAAGGTAGCGAAGAAGCGGGCGAATCCGGTTCCGGCGGCGTGGAAAGCGCGCGCGAAGCGGCCTCTGGCGGGTATGGAGCGGTCGCTGGTGGGGAAGGGCGCGTCGTGATCGTACCGTGATGGGTGGGGGTGATCTGCCTGATGCTGGATTGGCGAGTTGGGCAGGCCTGATCGGCTGCGGCACGTTGATACGCTTGCAGCCGATTCCTGGGCGATTAGCTCAGCTGGGAGAGCGCCGCCTCGACAAGGCGGAGGTCACTGGTTCGAGCCCAGTATCGCCCATCCGGGGAAACCCCCTGCTAACGCGGGGGTTTTCTCGTTAAGGGCACGGTACCGGTGGGCGCTCCGAAACCCAGTTCCCCACGTGCTTCCCACACGAGCCCCGCGACCCCCACGAGTTGAGGCTCAGGCGGACCGGTCGCGTGGACCTACTCGCCGTGCCGGCGACGGCCTCCGTGGCGATGCACCGAGGTCCGTGAGCGGAGGCGATCACCAGGCGGGCACGGCCGCCGATAAGTGCCGAGAGGACGACGTTCGCGTCAGCGACGACTGCGGGAGGCAGCGAAATCGCCGAGCACCTCTCGCTCGCTGACGCCCTTCGCATTGAGCTCCGCGCCGATCTGCTCGGATAGGCGCACGAAGACCTCGCGGCGAACCTCTACCGGCAGCTCGGGCGTATCCCACGGGAGGAAGAACCCGGCGGGGGTGCCTTCGCGGGTCACCAGGATCACGTCGTCGGAGCGGAACATCTCCGTCGCGTGGTCGCGGCCGTCCCGTACCGTCACGACCTTCATGTGGGCACTTTGGGCACTTTGGGCACTTTGATGGTCACATGATACCTGTAGCGCCCTGCCCAAGTAGTGGCAGATCCCTCCGCTTGCTCGTCGTTTGGGGCATGAGCACACGATCGCTCTGTGACCTCACATCTGTGGCAGGAACGTGTGGAGCCTTATCTGGGGTTCCCCCCGGCGGATGGCGGCGCTTTGGGGTGGGCACACGGCCAGGGATACGGGATCAAGTTTGATCGTTAGGATTGGCCGATGAACTCGCCAGTCAGGGAGGACGGTGGCGAGGAGACTGGCGCGGACGGGCATCCCGCTGTTCCGCGCCCGCTCCAAGGCAAAGGAGTTCCGCGCGCAGTTGGACGAGCTGCGCCGTTGCGTGGATTGGCTCAACCTGTTGTCTACGATCGAGCTCGAAGAGCGCAAGGTCACGCTGCGTCAACGAGCGGCGCGAGTTCTTCTACGTGACGTCTGCCGAGGTCAAGACGCAGTTGGTCGAGCTTGCCGGCGACCCGCCATCGCGATCCTTCCGCGCCGGCGCCACCGACCCGCGCTGCACCGCGTCAGCGAGGTTGGCACGGCGCGAGCCGTCTCGATCGCCGTTTAGACTTTGCGCCCATGCCGTTCCCCACTGACGTCGTCGAGTCTGCAATCGCGTATCAGGTGCTGAAGCCGAGCGCCGATGAAATAGGCGCATACCTGCAAGGTGTGACCCAACGACGGCTGGATAATCTGCGCTACGTCTTTGACTTGCTGGAGCACAAGTTTGGTCGGAGCAGTAGCCCGGGCGACGGAGAGAGTGTTTCGCTTCGCGTTCTTCGCGGGATTATGGACGAGGGCTCCTACATCGAGGACGACGTCGGGCGCGACTATTACGCCGGCGTCCTGGCTGGCTCGCTCGCCACTGGCGGCGGGGATGACAGCGGCGTAGCTCTACTCAACGTGATGAGCGGTCTATCGAGTCTGCAACTTCGTGCACATTTCCTGATCTATGCGGCTGCACAGCAGAGTGTGGCGGGCGATCCGACGTTCGACCCGTACGCTAGGTACGAGGAGCCCCGGGGTGGATGGCGGCGCACGGTGCTATCGCTGGTCGCATTCAAAGAGTCTCTCGCCGCTGTTGGTGGCGAGCCGACTGAAGACCAGCTCGGTTCCGTCATGAGGGCCCTTAGACGCGTCGAACTGATACACCCAAAGGGCGGCTGGCTAGCGGGTAACCCGGAGCAATTGGCCGAGAGAGAGAGTAACGTCGAATGGCCAGAACCCGCGCTCGTTTGTACGATCTCGAACTTTGGGATGGAGCTTTTTTGTGCCGCTCACGGGTTTCGGTCAGTACTCGACTTTGCGCAACCGAGACGCGAGTTCCGTGAGCGCTTCCAATACCAAGGGGCGACCGTAGCACCGATGCGCGTTGCTGATTTGCCGCCGCGGACGAGCTCAGCGTAGCGGCTAGTGTGATCCTTGGGGGACTGATCGAGCGCGTGGACATCAACGCCAACGATGAATGGGCGATACGCAGTGGCGGCAAGGAGGACATTCCGGCCCTGCTCGATCTGTGGGTCTTGGCGGGCAGCGCGCCGAGCGTCAGCGACTCTCCCGAGGGGCTGGCGCAACTGCTGGCCACGGACCCCCAGGCGCTGCTGGTTGCCGAGCTCGATGGCGTCCTGGTTGGTTCGCTGATCGCCGCGTGGGACGGCTGGCGCGGGAGCTTCTACCGCCTGGCCGTGGCGCCTGAGCATCGCCGCGAGGGGCTCGCGACGATGTTGCTCAGGGCGGGCGAGCGGCGTCTGCGCGAGCGGGGCGCGGTCAGGCTCACCGCGATCGTCGCCGACGACGAGGTCGGCGCGATGGGCTTTTGGCAGGCCGCCGGCTACGAGTGCCAGCAGCACAGGGCGCGCTTCGTGCGTCACTTGGATGCGTAGCGCCCAGTATTTTGGTGTGGTGGCGCGAGCTGTGAGGGAAGATTGGCGATGACTCGCCTGGAAACCGGTTTCCGGGATGTGGATGCTGCCGGCGACGCGGAGTCCTACGCCGATTACCTGAGCCACGTGAACGGCCTCGAGTCAGTCGCGGCCGGCAAGTGGGAACGGGCACGACTGCTTGGGTTGCGTGCCGGTTCGCGCGCGATCGATGTCGGTTGCGGGTTGGGTGATGATGCTCGAGCGCTGTCACGCCTCGTCGGTGAGCACGGAGAAGTCGTTGGCGTGGACTCCAGCACCGAACTTCTGGAGCGCGCCCGAACGCGCCGCGAGGCCGAGGATGGTCCGATCCAGTTCATTGTCGCCGACGCACACGAGCTGCCCTTCGACGTTGGTGTCTTCGACGCCGCGCGAGTCGAGCGCACGCTCCAGCACTTGGAGAACCCAGCGCTTGTGGTGAGTGAGTTGGCGCGAGTCACGCGACCGGGTGGTGTGGTGCTCGCAAACGAGCCCGACTGGGGCACACTTGCGAGCACGGGTCGTCCGCGCGTGCTCGTCCGCGCGATGCTGGATGTCGCCGAGGCGCAGATCCGAAACCCGTGGATCGGGCGTGAGCTGGCGGGCCTGTTCGTTGACGCTGGACTGACGGACGTCACCGTCCAGGCTGAGGTGCTGCTGGTTCGTGACTTCCATCCCGACGTCGTCATCGATTTGCCGCTGCTCGCGGCCGATCTGCGCACGCAGGGGCACGAGGGCGTCGACGAGCTGCTCGCAGCCGCCGAGGACGACACGGTTGCGGGCCGAACGGTGGCGGCTCTTACGCTCTTTACCGTGTTCGCCCGTCGTTAGCGAGCGGTGCCGGAAATGCGAATGCGCTGCCGAGCCGCGGGGTTGCAGACCTCGCCATAGAGCTGGCGCTTGCAATCGTTTGCCGCTCCCCCCCAGAGACGGTGCGCTGTCGGCTACGCTGGCGGGCGAACAATGCCCGAGCATGCTGCGCATCCGATGTTCGCCCGCGTCTATGCGACGGTCGCAGAGGTCAGCGAGCGTCGCGGCGGCGCGGAGCATCGCCGCAAGCTGCTCACCGGCTTGCAGGGTCGAGTAGTGGAGGTGGGGGCCGGCAGCGGTGCGAACTTCCGGCATTACCCGACCTCGGTCGATGAGGTCGTCGCCGTCGAGCCCGAGCCCTACCTGCGTGGGCGTGCCGAGCGCGCCGCATCGGGGGCGCCCGTCTCGGTCTCTGTCGCGCACGGTGACGCCGACCGCCTTCCCGGGGAGGAGGAATCTTTCGATGCTGGTGTTGCGGCGCTCGTGCTCTGCACGGTGCCCGATCCGCAGTCCGCGCTCGCTGAGCTCTACCGCGTGATCCGTTCCGGGGGCGAGCTGCGCTTCTACGAGCATGTGCGCGCCCACTCCAAATGGGAGGCCCGGTTTCAGCGGTTCTTCGATGCGACCTTCTGGCCCCGCCTCGCGGGTGGCTGTCATCTGGCGCGCGACACGATGACCGAGATCGAGCGCGCGGGGTTTCGAATCGAGACGTTCGAGCGCTTTCGCTACAGCCCCACCGCGTTTCTCCCGTCCGATCCGCATGTGCTCGGCGTGGCGCGTCGTGTCTGACCGTGGTCGCTTTCCGCTCACAAGTCCCCGGCGGAGACTGCCACGCTTGTGGGGTCCGAGCAGGTCAGCCTGGGCAGTCGATCCAGCGGTAGATCAGTCCGTCACGAATCTCGTGGAAGGAGGGCTCTCGCGCATGAGGGAGACGAGCAACTCGACGAAGTCGCCGTAGAGGTTGTGGCGCACCCGCCCCATCCCACAGAAGCCTGTGCGCTCGCTCCGCTGATCGCTTCGACGGCGTTCTCGGAAGGCGTGCTGTGACGGCATCGGAAAGGACAGACGCGATGATCGATCTAGACGACCTGCTGGCTGAGCAAGCCCACTACTACCGTGAGCGTGCCGGCGAGTACGAGGACTGGTGGTTCCGCCGCGGACGCTACGACCACGGCCCTCAGACGAACGCCCGGTGGTTCGCCGACGCGGCCGAAGTCGAAGTTGCCCTGGAGCGCTTCGACCCTGCCGGAGACGTCCTCGAGCTCGCGTGCGGCACCGGCCTATGGACCCAGCGGCTGGCCTCTTACGCCACCGGCGTGACCGCGGTCGACGGCTCCCCGGAGATGATCGAGCTGTGCCGCGCTCGCGTAAACGACCCGCACGTCACGTATGTCCAAGCGGACCTGTTCGCGTGGGAGCCCACCAGGACATACGACGTGTGTGTCTTCGGCTTCTGGCTCTCCCACGTCCCCGAGGAGCGCTTCGAGGCGTTCTGGGAGAAAGTCCGGCGCGCTGTCGGGTCAAGGGGGCGGGTGTTCTTCATCGACAGCCTGCGCAGCCAGCAAGCATCAGCCGTCGATCACGTGCTCCCCGATCAGGGTGACGAAACAATGCTCCGCCGACTCGCGGACGGCCGTGAGTACCGCATTATCAAGCGGTTCCACGAACCCCAGCCGTTGCAGCAACGACTCGCCGACCTCGGTTGGAATGTCCTGGTGCAGACGACGGGTGAGTTCTTCGTCTACGGGCAGGCAACCCCCGCGGCGTAGCATCGGTTCGTCACTCGCGACGCATGGAGTGGTCCGAGCGTGTCCCTGCTGGAGGAGGCAATAACCTTCGGGGCCGCGTGGAATCGGCTCGGCATGAGAATGACAGCGTGTGCGTGCGCGCAGCACGGGAGTCTGACGCCGGCATGATCGCGTCGATCTACAACGACGGGATCGCCGGGCGCGAAGCGACGTTCGAGACCGATCCTCGCCACGACCCCGACTTCCACGAGCGGATCATCTCCGACCGTTACCCGCTGCTGGTCGCCGAGTTGGATGGCCGGCTCGTCGGTTGGGCAGGGCTGGCTCCCTACAGCGAGCGAGCGGCGTATGCCGGCATCGCCGAGTTCAGCATTTACGTGGCGACCAACGCGCGTGGTCGTGGGGTGGGGACAGAGCTCTGTCAGCGGCTCGCGCCGGAGGCGGCCGGCCGTGGGTTGTGGAAGTTGATCGGCAAAGTCTTTCCGGAGAATCTGGCGTGCGTGCGGATGGTCGGCCGCTGTGGGTTCCGTGAGGTCGGTCTGCACCATCGCCACGGCCGCCTCGACGGCGAGTGGCGAGACGTGCTGCTGGTCGAGCGGTTGCTCGGTGCGGTAGTAAACGCAGCGGTAGACGAGAGATAGTCGCCGCTCATGGTCCGGCGTGGCTCGGCGTGTACCGCTTGACGAACCCGCTCTTGGCCTCGGTATATGCCTCGCGATCGTCGGAGTAGCGCTCCGCGAGGGCACGCTTCAGCGCCACGTATTCACCCGCAACGACGGGATCGGCACGCAGGCGGTCGCGAAAGCGCAGACGGCGCTCGAGCTCTCCCGGCTCGTCTACGAGATGTAGATGATGAGTACGGTGGGCGGCTGTCGGGTAACACAGGAACCGCCGGTGGATGAGGGTCGCGTTGAACGCCTGCGGGTACTGATAGCCGCCGCGCTGCGTCAGCGCCGCGATCGGGGCGTCGAAGTCCTCCACGAGTGCGATCATGTCGATCACCGGCTTGGCCGCCAGGCCCGGTACGGCGGTGGACCCGAAGTGGTGCAGCTGCACCCTGGCGGGAAGCAGGGGCGCAAGCCGGTCACGCTCGGCTTGATAGGCAGCTGGCCAGGCAGGGTCGTACTCGACGATCTCCACCTCGGCGTCGTGCCCCCCGGCACGCGCGAGATCCTCGGCTGCGGCGCTGTGGCTGTCTGATGGTGCCATTTTCTCCCCCCAGTCTCTCAGACCGTAGGGCGCGAATGTGGATGCCTCAACGTAAGCTGTCCCTCCCATTCGAGGGTGTGTCGACCGCGTCAGTCTGAGTCAATGCGCAGCACGAGCTTGCCGACGTTCTCGCCTCTGAACAGCTTGAGCAGCGTCTCGTGAAAGGCGCCCACGCCGCCCTCGACGACATCCTCGCGTGAGATCAATCTGCCTTCGCGCATCCACCCGGCAATCTCTGCAGCCGCCTCTCCGTAGCGCGCGGCGTAGTCGAATACGACCATGCCCGTCATCGACGCTCGCGCGACCAGCAGCGCCATGTAGTTCGCCGGCCCGCGCATTCCCTCGGTGGCGTTGTACTGCGAGACCGCACCGCAGATCACGATGCGCGCGCCGCGCGCCAGGCGCGTGAGCACCGCATCGAGGATCTCGCCGCCGACGTTGTCGAAGTAGAC
Source organism: uncultured Solirubrobacterales bacterium (assembly GCA_963764915.1). Classification (GTDB taxonomy): domain Bacteria; phylum Actinomycetota; class Thermoleophilia; order Solirubrobacterales; family Solirubrobacteraceae; genus Palsa-744. Next base: position 437,335 of record CAVXUO010000004.1, read on the forward strand.
GTCAACCCCCTTCGGTGCCAGCCCGCGCAGGGCTGTGCGGACGTCCTCTGCCTTGTAGTCGATCGCCGCGTCGAAGCCGAGGTCCTCGACGATCCAGCGACACTTCTCCTCGCCCCCCGCGATGCCGATCACCCGGGCGTTCTTGAGCTTGGCGATCTGCCCCGCCACGCTGCCAACCGCGCCGGCGGCGCCTGAGACGACGACCGTGTCTCCATCGCTCACCTTGCCCACGTCGAGCAGCCCGAAGTAGGCGGTCATGCCCGTCATTCCCAGCGTGCCGAGATACGTGGGCAACGGCGCCAACGACGGATTGATCTTCATCGCTCCAGCGCCATTCGACAGCGCGTACTCCTGCACGCCGAAGGCGCTGTACACGTGCTCGCCAACCGCGAACTCGGGGTGCTCGGAGGCGGTCACCCGTCCGATCGCGCCTGCGCGCATCACCGCACCGATCTCCACCGGGTCGATGTATGAAGCTCCCGCGTTCATCCAACCACGCATCGCCGGGTCGAGCGAAAGGTGGGAAATCGCCACCACGAACTCTCCGGGGCCTGGCGTCGGCACAGGCTCCTCGACGATGTTCCAGTCGGAGGCCTGCGGCAGCCCGGTTGGACGTGCCGCGAGGCATACCTGACGGTTGATCTGACTCATTTGCGGATCTCCAAGTGTTGGGGTTGTGGGGTCAAGCTGTGGTGCCCCGTCCACGACGGGCTCTGAGCCCATCACCTACCTACGCGCTCTCATTGCAGGTCAGACAGAGGTGGCCGGATGGGCCTTGCTTGCATTAGCAGAGGCCATCCGCCGCAGCAGGCTATTGCACCGTCGCCGCAGGACCGGGAGCTGAGGCGGATTGGCTCCTCCCAGCCTCTGCGCGGGCCTGTGCGATGCTCGCCGCGAGCGCCGCCACCGCGGGTTCGATGGCGGCGTCGGTGAGGTTGGCGTAGCCGACCACGAGTGCGGGGGCGGTGGTGGCGAGGCCCTCCAGGGCGATGCCTCGCGACCATGCGGCGGCGAGCACGGCTTGCTCGCTGAGGCCGTCGGGGAGACGCAGCACGGCGTATAGGCCGGCGGCGGCGCCGTGGACGCTCACCTCGGGCAGCTGGCCGGCAAGCTCCGCCAGCAGCGTCTCACGTTGGCGGTGATATCGCCGGCGTTGGCGGCGCAGGTGACGGTCGAGCTCACCGCGCTCGATCAGATCGGCCAGCGCGAGCTGCTCGAGTGGCGTGGGCATTCCGCTGCGTAGGCGCTGGAGCGCGGCGATCGGCTCGACGAGGTGTTCTGGGAGGGCCAGCCAGCCGAGGCGCACCGCTGGGGCGAGGGTCTTGCTTGCCGAGCCGCCGTAGACGACGCGTTGGGGTTCAAGGCCCTGCAACGAGCCGATCGGCTGACGGTCGTAGCGATACTCCGCGTCGTAGTCGTCCTCCACGATCAGCGCATCCCGGGTTTGCGCCCACGTCACGAGCGCGGCGCGACGAGTGGGTGAGAGGACTGCGCCAGTCGGGTACTGGTGCGCGGGCGCTACCGCCACCGCGTCGACATCCTGCTGCTCGAGGCGCTCGACGATCAGCCCATCGTCGTCGACGGGGAGCGCCACCAGCTCGAGTCCGGCGGCTGTCGCGGTCTGGCGTATGCCTTGCCAGCCGGGGTCCTCGACGGCGAGTCGCCGGGCGCCGCCGGCGGCGAGGGTTGACCACAGCAGCTCGATGCCCTGGCGCAGCCCGTTTGTCACAACGATCTGCGCGGGGTCGGCGCGCACCCCGCGCACCCGGCCCAGGTAGGCGGCGAGCGTGGCGCGCAGCTCGGGCTCGCCGGCGGGGTAGGGGTAAGCCAAGCGCTCGTCGGGCACCTTGCGCAGCACCCGCGCGTAGGCAGCGGACCACGCCGCTCTCGGGAAGCCGCTCAACGCGGGACGGAAGGGATTCATGTCGTGGCGGACCGCCGGTCTCGGCGTGACGTCGGACCGTGCAGTGCGCTCGTATGCGAGTGTCGCGGCAATCGTCGTTCCGCCGCCGCGGCGTGTGTGCAGATAGCCCTCGGCGGCCAGCTGCGCGTAGGCATCCACCACCACGCCGCGCGAGACGCCGAGCTCGGCACATAGAGCGCGCGTGGAGGGTAGACGTGTGCCGGGAGCCAGGCGCCCGCTGCGTACGGCTTCGCGCAGTGCGTGCTCGACTCGCGCACGCAGCGATCGTCCGGGAGTGCGCGCGAGGTCGAGGTGCAGATCCATTGGCCCTAGATTCTTGCATCTATTTGGCCCTGTTCAGGGAGCCAAGGTTGGCCTAGCGTATTCGCATGCCAGCCGCCCCTTCTCCACGCACGAGGGTTCGTCGCATGCCCGCCCGCGCCCGCTACGACCGCGAGGCGATCGATGCGATCCTCGATGAGGCGATGGTGGCGCACCTCGGTTGCGCACTCGAGGGTCAGCCCTTCGTGATCCCAACGCTGCATGCACGCGTCGGCGATGAGGTGTACTTCCACGGCTCCGCCGCCAGCCGCACGATCCGCGCGCTGCGCGCCGGGGCGCCGGCCTGTCTGACGGTGACGCTGCTCGACGGGCTGGTGCTCGCCCGCTCGGCGGTGCACCACTCCGTCAACTACCGCTCGGTTGTCGTGCTTGGCAGCGCTCGATCCGTTGAGGATCTCGACAGGCGCGCACAGGCAGTGCAGGCTTTCACCGAACGCCTCATCCCCGGGCGCTGGCAAGAGGTTCGCCCGCCCACCATCAAGGAGCTGAAGGCCATCGACGTGCTTGCCCTGCCGCTCGACGAGGCATCGGCGAAGATCCGCACCGGGCCACCCCTCGATGACGAGGAGGACTATGCGCTCCCCGCGTGGGCCGGTGTGATTCCTTTGCACACCCGCGCCGGCGCCCCGGTACCCGACCCACGTCTGGCCGGCGGCATCGCACCATCCCCAGCGGTTGGCCATTGGACCCCGCAACGCGTCTGAGCAGCGCCGCACGGATTTGCGCTTCGTTCGCAAGTTCGCTTGGTTTTAGTTGGTACACCCGGGGATAAAGTGCTGTACTCGTGAAGGCTGGGAGATCCGCAGGATCGTTATTCGTGGGGGCGAGCATCGCCACGCTCGGCCTGTGGCTTGCGGCCTGCGGAGGATTGGAGTCGGCCGGCACCTTCACTCCGCGCACCCCCGGGACACTGACAGTCGCGACCGCTCAGATTCCAGATCCCGGGTTCTGGACGGGAACGGCGCAACACCCGACCGGAGGCTTCGAGTACGAGCTCGCACACGCGCTGGCGCAGCGGTTTGGCTTGGCGCAGGTGAAGGTCGTGCTGGTGCCGTTCGAGCGGCTGGTCGCCGGCGATCTTGGCGGCGCCGACCTTGCGCTATCGGACATCACGGTGACCCAGGAACGTGGCGAACACGTGAGCTTCTCGACGCCCTACTTGCCTGCCCCCCCAGCGATTCTCGTGCGCCCCGGCACTCAGGTCGCCGACGTGCACGCCGCCCAAGGCCTGCGCTGGGCGGTAGAGAGGGGGACGACCCTGCAAGGTGCGCTCGAAGAAGCGATCGAACCTTCCCAGGCGCCGTTGATCGTCCGGCATGAGCGCGAAGCGCTGGCGGCGTTGCGCGCCGGCCGCGTGGAGGCGGTGATGCTGGATCTCCCCGTGGCGCTTGCCTATGCGCGTGAAGCGCCGAGCAACTACGCGGTCGCCGCGCAGCTGCCTGGCGAGGACACACTCGCGGCGGCGCTGCCGAAGGGATCGGAAAATGTGGAAGCCGTAGACTCGGCGCTGCGGGCGCTGATGGCGGACGGCACGATCGAACGCATGGGGCGCAGGTGGCTGCACACTGAACTGAGCGAAGGCCAGGCCGAACACGTGCCGGTGTTGAGGACGGGCGAAGAATGACCGCGGCCCAACTGCACGGAGCGCTGGCGGAGGTCGTCGAGCTTTCATCTCCCAAGGGCGCGCCCTGGGAGTTCCTGATCATCTTCGCCACGTTGCTGCTGGGGCCGGCGATCGTCGAGCGCGCACGTGTCCCCGGGCTGATCGGACTGCTGCTCGGCGGGTATGCGATCGGCCCACACGGGCTCGACCTGATCGGCCCGGGCAACACCACGGTGCCCGACCTCGGCCAGCTCGGGCTGCTGTACCTGATGTTCGTGGCGGGAGTCGAGCTCGATCTCAACCTGCTGCGCAAGTACAGGCGCTCGGCCGTGGCGTTCGGGCTGCTGACGTTTCTGTTGCCGATGGCGTTCGGCACCACCGTCGGTCTTGGGCTGGGGTGGGAGGTGCTGGCGGCGATCCTGCTCGGCTCGCTGCTGGCCTCGCACACGCTGATCACCTATCCCACAGTGCGCGACGCCGGGCTTGCCTCCGATCCGGCGGTCGCCACCGTCGTGGGCTCGACCGTGCTGACCGATACGCTCACGCTGGTCGTGCTGGCAGCCGTCGCGGGCGCCGCGGAAGGGAGTCGCTCGACGATCGACGTGGCGATTCAGATCATGGTCGGTCTGGCGGCGCTAATCGCCTTCAGCATGCTCCTGTTGCCGCTGCTGGCAGGCTGGGCCTTTCGGCTGTTCGGGGCCGAGCGCGCGGTGCGCTACATCGTGGCGATCACGGCCTTTCTCTCGGCGGCAACGGTCGCTGAGGTGTTCGGCATCGAGGGCATCGTCGGCGCGTTCTTCGCCGGTCTCGCGCTCAATCGCCTGGTGCCCAACGAAGGGCAGCTGATGGATCGCATCGGCTTCTTCGGCGGCGCCGTGTTCATCCCCGTGTTCCTGGTGTCGATCGGGCTGATCCTCGACCCGGCGGTGATAGTGAAAGGTGAAACGCTCGGTCTCGCCGCCCTGTTCATCCTTGCGTGCCTTGGTGGCAAGATGCTGGCGGCGGCGCTCTCGGCGCGGCTGCTGGGCTTTTCACGCCCGCAGGCGGGACTGCTGTTCTCGCTGAGCGCCGCCCAGGCCGCGGCGACGCTCGCGGCGACCGTGGTGGGGTTCCAGCTGGGTCTGTTCAGCAGCGCGGTCGTCAACGCGGTGCTGGTGCTGATCTTCGTGAGCGTGCTGGTCTCGACGATCGTCGGCGCCCGAGCGAGCGCCGCCATGGCCAGACACGAGGATCGAGCCCGGCCGATGGGCGCGCGCGTAGTGGTGGGGGTCGGCGATCCCGCGTCGGCGGCGGGCGCGCTGTCGATCGCGGTACGCATCGCCCGCGCGGACGGAGGAGTGGTGCAACCCGTGCTGGTCGTGCCGCAGTCGGCACCGTTCGCGCCCCGCGCCGCGCACGGCCGCCTGCGGCAAGCAGCGGCGGTGGCCGGAGTCGATGGCATGGTCTCGACGGTGGTGGATCGCTCGCTGCTGCACGGCGCGATGCACGCCGGGGTGGCGGCCGAAGCCACGCTCGTGCTCGTCGCCGAGCCCGCGCTGGACGGGTCCGGGCTCGAAGTCGCCCGCGAGATCGTGGCCGAAGGGCTCTCGGGTGCCCCGCCGGTTGCGTTCGTGCGCGGGAGCGCCCCGCGTCTTGGGGTGGTGCGAATCCTCGTCGCCGGCGAGGGCGGAGAAGATTCGCATTCGCTGCTCAGCGAGCTCTCCCAGCGGGTGGCTCGCGGCTCCGCGGGTCGCCTGAGCGAGAGCGACGGCGATTGGGCGACGCTGCTGGCGGCAGATGATGTGACGTTCGTCTCGGTGGGGTCCGATACGGCCACAACGCTTCCTTCGGACACGCCGGGAATCGTGGTCGCCGCGCTGGATCTGGGAGCCGGGTGAGCGCCGAGGACCCCCCGACGCTGATCGTGATCGACGCGGCGGCGTGGGTGGTGTGGCTGTCGGGCAATCACGAGCAATCCTCGGGCGTGTGGTTGGGCCTGGCGAAGAAGGGCACCACCGAGCCGACCAGCCTCACCTACGATCAGGCGCTGCAGGAGGCGCTGTGCCACGGCTGGATCGATGGCCAGGTGAGGCGGCTGGATGAGCGCATCTACCGCCAGCGCTTCACCCCCCGGCGCCCGCGCAGCGCGTGGTCGAAGCGCAACGTGGGGATCGTGGAGCGGCTGACGAGCGAAGGCCGGATGCGCCCGGCGGGAATCGACGCGGTGGAGCGGGCGAAGGCGGATGGGCGCTGGGAGCAGGCGTATGCGGGGCAGGCGACGATCGAGATGCCGGCGGACCTCGCGGAGGCGCTCGCTGCGCGGCCGGCGGCGAAGGCGATGTGGGAGGTGCTCACCAGTCAGAACCGCTACGCCGTGCTGTACCGAATCGACAATGCGAAGCGGGCGGACACGCGCGCGCGGCGAATCGAGCAGTTCGTGGCGATGCTGGCCCGCGGCGAGACCCCGCATCCGCAGAGACGCAAGCGTCCCGACTGATCCTTACACCGTCATCGGGGCCAGATCGTCCACACCGCGAGCCGGCTCGTTCGACCACGGATCTCGAGCTCACCAACCGATGAGAGGTCATCCGGCATCTCGAGCAGGCGCTCGCGCGTGGTCGCCGAGATGAACAGCATCGCCTCGCTGTCCTTGGTCATGCTCTCCAGACGCGAGGCGGTGTTGGTGGTGTCACCGATTGCCGTGTACTCCACGCGCTGCTCGGAGCCGACGTTGCCGACGATCACCGTGCCGCTGTTGAGCCCGACGCCCATCACGAAGCTGTGATCGAAGCCCTGCTCGGAGAGCCACGAGTTGAAGCGGTTCAGGCGTGCTCCGATCATCTCCCGCGCCGCCGCCACCGCCCGGTCGGCGTGATCCTCCTGTTCCAGCGGTGCTCCAAAGACCGCCATGATCCCGTCGCCCATGTACGCGATCAACGTTCCTCCCGCGCCCAGGATCGCCTCGGTCATCTCGTTGAGATAGAAGTTGACGACCTCGATCACGCGCGTGGCCGGCTGGGTCTCCGAGAAGCCGGTGAAGTCACGCAGGTCGGAGAACAGAACGGTGCAGTCGCGCTCCACGCCGCCCAAGCGCAGATTCTCATCGGCGCTGGCCAGCACTTCATCGACGATGTCGGCGGGCACGAAGCGCGAGAACACGTCGCGCACGCGTTCGTGCTCGATCGTCTCACTCGCGTACACCACCGCGAGCGTGCCGAGCGCGCCGAGCGCCAGTGCCAGCAGTGGGTAGACGAAGTCGAGGATCAGCCCTCTGTCGAATGCGACCTGGACGGCGACGGTGAAGAGCACCGCCAGCACGAGCGCGCTCAGCAGCGAGCGCCGACGGCGCACGCGCAGGCTGCCCAGCGGAATCACGAGCCCCAGCAGCGCGATCAGCGCCACGTCCAGCCAGCCGGGCGCATCCCTGAGCGGTACGCCCCGCAGCAGCGTCTGCGTCGCGTTGGCCCAGATTTCCGGCCCCGGCATCCCCGCGCCGGTGGATGTTGCATGGATGTCCTGGAGAATCGGATCCGTGGCCCCCACAATCACGACTTTGCCACTGACGGCGCTCCGCGAGAACCTGCCGCTGAGCACCTGGTCGAAGGAGAGCGCCCTAACTGTCCCCGACGGACCGGCGAAGTCGATCGGCAGCGTTCCGTCTTCGAATCGCGAGGCGGGGATCGCATGTCCCCTCGCTGTTTCGGCGGCGACCACGGCGAAGCTGCGAAGCCCTTCGAAGGAGTAGGGGAGGCGGCGAATCGCTCCGTCGGAGTCCTCCGGCAGCCCCACGTAGGCGGCCCGCGCACCCGCTTCGCGCAGGCTTTGGGCACCGCCGAGCACTTCCGTGCGCCCACCCTTGGCGACTTCGATTGTGCCGAGCACGGTGCTGCCGTGGGCTTCGGCCACTGCTTCGAACAGCGCGTCGTCTTCGCTTTTCACGGTCGGGTGTGTGAATTCGATGTCCACCGCGATCACCTTCGCTCCGGCCTTGCGCAGGTTGTCGATGACCTTGGCGTAGTAGCGACGGGGAAACGGGAACTCCGAGGGCATCTGGCGATTCCTCAGTTCCTGCAGCGTGGCGGGATCGATCGCCACGAGCACGACATCGGCGGGCGGCGCCTGCTTGCCGCGGATCGAGAATCGGGCGTCGATCGTCTGCAGTTCGGTGACCCTCAGCAGGTGGGTCGCGTAGGCGCCCACACCCACCCCCACGGCCAGGATCGCAACCACCAGCAGCGCCACGGCCCTTCGCCGCTCCCTGCGCGTCCTGACCATGTCAGCGGCATCCTGTCACAATCCCCGCCTCTGCACACGCCGATGCCAACCGCCAGATCCCCGATCGGAGCGCTGAGGCCGCGACTGCGGCGGATCGTCCTGTGTGTCGCGCTGCTGAGCGGCACAGTCGGCTGCGGCTCGGCGTCGGCGCTCAATCTGACCGGGACATGGTCGGCCACCTACCGCTGCGAAGCCGGGCCGTGCCCGGGAGGCCAGATCGACTTCCCGGCCACGGTCACGCTGACGCAGGCCGAAGGCTCGGAAACGGTGACCGGCTCGGATGGCGGAGAAAGCATCTCCGGCACTTTGAAGGGCAATACCTTCACCTACCGCAGCTTCGTGGGTAGCTACGAAGCGCAAGCGACCCTTACGGTGGCGGCGGATGGCTTGTCGTGGTCGGGCCCCCTGCACGACAACAACGGGACGAGCGGCACGGACACCGCGAAGCGGAGCCCGCTGGGGAGCGGGAAGCCATCGCCGGTGCTCGCCAAGACCGGCAATGTGATGCCGGTGTCCGGGAGGGTGCTGGTAAAGCCGCCGGGCAGCAAGAGTTTCGTGGCGCTGTCAAAGCTGCGGCAGATCCCGTTTGGAACAGTCGTCAACGCCACCAACGGCACCGTCGGCGTGACCACCGCCACGCCGAGCGGTGCCACCCAGACCGGGAAGTTCTTCGGCGGCGAGTTCGTCTTGACGCAGGGGCGAAGCGGGATGGTGCTGGCGACGCTCGCTGGCGGCAGCTTCTCGGTCTGCCCAACCGCGCAGGAGGGCAGCCGGATCGCACGTGCTGGCGCAGTAGCCGCGCGGGCGACCGCCTCGGGGAGTCATGCCGTGCGCAAACTGTGGGCCAACGCCCACGGCAAATTCTCGACGAAGGGCAACTACGCCGCGGCGGCCGTGCAGGGCACCGAATGGCTGACCGAGGACCTCTGCGAAGGAACTCTCATCCGGGTCACGCGCGACAAGGTTGCGGTTACCAATCTGGTCAACCACCGCCGCGTCGAGGTGCGCGCCGGCCACCACTATCTCGCCAAGGCGCCGTAGTCATTCACACCGTCCGCAGCGCCTCGGTGGGGGAGAGCCGCGCGGCGCGCAGCGCCGGCAACAGGCCGGCGATCGCGCCGATCAGCAGCGCCGCGCCGAACCCGCCCGCCCAGGCGAGGGTGGGAATGACGATCGTCCAGCCCTTGGTGGAGGCGTAGATCGCGGTCGCGAGCGCCCCGGTCGCGACACCGGCGGCGCCGCCGCCGAGCGCGAGCAGGATCGCCTCGGCGAGGAATTGGCTGCGGATCTGCCCGCGGGTGGCGCCGAGTGCGCGGCGCAGCCCGATCTCCGAGCGGCGTTCGAGCACGGAGATGACCATGATGTTGGCGACGCCGACGGCGCCTACCAGCAGGGCCACGGCGCCGAGTCCGAGGAACAGGCCGTTGAAGGCCCCTTGGGCGTCGGCGCGCGCTGTGAGCGCGGCCGACGGTTGGCTGACGTCGACTTCGTTGGGCGCTTCGGGGTTCGCGGTCGCGGCGAGCACCGACTGAACGGCCGCGACCTGGCTGTCCTGGGCGCGCACGTAGACGGTGTTGGGGTGCCCGTTGAAGCGCAGGTAGCGTTCGGCGGCCTTGAAGCCGACGAGCACCGCGCTTTCGATTTCTGGCGTGAGCACCGATTCGCCGAGGATCCCGACGAGGTAGAACCACTGGTTTGACACCCAGATCCGCTCACCGGGGTAGATGTGGTCGATCCCCAGCCGCCCGGCGGCGGCCGAGCCCAGCACCGCTGCCGGCTCAGTGGCGGTTGCCGCGTTCAGGTAGCGGCCCTGCACCACCTGGACGCCCAGGGTGTGCAACAGGCCGAGGCTGGCCGCCTTGATGTTGAGCGCGTTGGTGTCGACTTCCGGGATCAGCGGGGTGCGGTATACGCTGCCTTCGACCTTTCCGGTCTCCGCGACGCTTTCGACGGGGTAGATGCGGGCGATCATCGCGGGGGCGAGGAGGGGCAGCTCGGCGGTCTTGCCGGTGAAGCCCTGGCCGTTGGTGACAGTCAGCAGATTCGTTCCGAGCTTGTCGATCTCTTCGAGCAGCCCCGCCTGGCTGGAGGCGGACAGGCCGAGCACGGCTACGATCGCGGCGACCCCGATCGCGATCCCCAGTGCGGAGAGCGCCGCACGCAGTCGCCGCGTGCGCAGCCCCACGCTCGCCACGCGGGCGAGGTCGGCGCTCCGCAGCCGCCGGGGTGCGAGGTCCGCGGCGCCCGCGTCTGCTCGAGTGCGCTCGACGACTACGCTCACCTCGCGCTCACTGGGACTGGGCGGTGGCTTCGTTGACGAGCGCGAACGCCGCTGGTCTGGCGTGCTTGACGGTCGCGATGAGGATGTAGCCGCCCGGCGTGTCGTTGGCGATGAAGGTAGGCGCGACGGCGATTCCGCGGGCGTCAGTCTTGACCCTGACCGTGTCAGGGTGAACGATGCTGACGCGGTGGTGGCGGCCGCGAGCATGAACCGTGAAGCGTCCGCTCGCGCCGGCCACGGGCGCTGAGAATGTGACGATCGCTCCCGCGACGGGCTTCTCGTGAGCATCGGAGACGGTGACAGCGAGCGGGATCGGGAAGGGGGTTCCCACGACGGTGGATTGCATGGAGCCAACGCCGGGGATGACCTGCAGCGGCAGGGCAAAGGCGGAAGCCGCCACCGGCGCGCCGCCAAGCCAGGCGCCCACGCCTGCGACGAGCAGGAGCGCGAGCGCCGCGTGGCGGCCACCGCGGCGCAGCCGTACCCACGCGCCCGCCGGCGCGGCGAGGCTCCCGCCGTGGCGCGGCAGTTCCCACACAGCGCGGCCCACCGCGGCCAGGCGGCCAGTCGGCCGGTCGGTGTCTTGCGCGGTCACCGGCTGAGCGCTCCTTGTGTGACGGTGTCGGCGACGATCTGGCCGTCGAGCACCTGCACCTGGCGGGGCAGGCGGGCGGCGAGGTCGTGGTCGTGGGTGATCACGAGGATCGTGGCGCCCTGCGAATTGAGCTCTTGCAGCAGCTTCAGCACGCCCGCGCCGGAGGCGCTGTCGAGATTGCCGGTGGGCTCGTCGGCGAGCACGATCGCGGGGCGGCCAACCAGCGCACGGGCGATCGCGACGCGCTGGCGCTCGCCGCCGGAGAGCTTGCTCGGACGGAAGTGCGCGCGCTCGGCGAGCCCCACGCGAGCGAGCGCGGCGGCGGCGCGTTCGCGACGCTCGGCGACGGGAACACCGGCGTAGAGCAGGCCTTCGGCGACATTCTCCAGGGCGGTGGAGTGCTCGGCCAGGAAGAACTGTTGGAAGACGAAGCCGATGCGGGTGGCGCGCAGCGTGGCGAGCTCGCGGTCGGCGAGTCCCGCCGCGTCGAGGCCCGTGATCGACACCACGCCGGCGCTTGGGCGCTCGAGCGTGCCCATCACGTGCAGCAGCGTCGTCTTGCCCGAGCCCGAGGGGCCCACGATCGCCACCAACTCGCCCTCGCGCACCGCGAAGCTGACCTCGCGCAGCGCATGAACTGGAGCCCCGCCCGCCCCGGAGCCGTAGACCTTGCTGACCGCGCGCAGCTCCAGCACCACGGGCGCCTCGCCGCCGTCCGCGTACGCCACGCCTGTTGCCTGCTCGCTCATGATGTCGTTGGCACCACCACGCGCTGGCCGGCGGATAGTCCCTGGCCGCTCACCTGCACGACACCTTCGGCGTCGTCGAACAGGCCGATGGCGACGGCCACGAGACGATGCACGTGGCCTGCGGCGACCTCCACCGCGTAGCCGCCGCCGGCGAGCGCGAGCAGCGCGTCGACGGGCACCGCCAGCGCGTTTTCGGCGCGTTCGGTGGTGATCTCGACGTTCACCGGTGCCTGGTCGAGGTGGCCCGTCGCGGCCGGGTTGGTGGGGATGGCGTCGACTTCGACGGTAGGCGCGCTTTCTTCTTCGCCGGCGTGGCCAGAGCTGGACGGCGTGGTGGCGACGCTGGAGACGTAGGTGATCCTCCCCGGCGTGGTCTGGTTGTCCGGAAGCGTGATCGTGACCGCGTCGCCGACCTTGACGCTCCCCTGCTCGGAGGCGTCGAGCGCGAGCTTGACCTGCCGAGCGGTCGAGGTGATGGCGAGCACCGGCCCGGGCATGACCGTCGCGCCGACCGTCGGCGTCACGCTCGTGACGCGCACCGGCCCGGGGTGGAACACGACCGACCCCAGCAGCAGCTCGCCGGTGACAGAGGCACCGTGGGCAGATTGCAGCGCGCGAATCGCGGCCGCGGTGGCGGTGGTGAACTCGTCGCCGGCGAGGTCCTGCCCATAGCCGAGCGCCTGCAGGTTCGCGTTCAGCTCCGCGACATCCGACCCCGGAGACATCCCCGTGACGAATGCCCGCGTCGGCGCCAGCGAGCCGTACAGCAGCAGCACTGGCTGGCCGCCGATCTCATACAGGCTCTGCCCGCGGCTGATGACCTCACCGACCGAGGGCAGCGTCGTGAACGTGGATCCCTGGCCATAGAGCGCCGCCGAGGAGCGTGCCGTGGACAAATTGGACTGCGCGCTCGCGAGTTGTTTTCCGGCCGAGGAGACCTGGGAGCGATCGGTGGTGACCTTGGCGGCAGTGCCGGTGGCGTTCTGCTGGGCTTGAGAGACGGCCTGCACGTCGCTCGAGCACGAGCTCCCGCCAGCACCCGGCGAGTCGTCTTCGTTGGCAGGTGAGGAGCCCGTGGAGGTGGCTTCCGCGGCGCCCTCGCCCGCGCAGTCGACCTCCTCCTTCGCCCGCGCCGCCGCCAGCGTCGCCTGGTGGCCAGCGAGCGCCTGCGTGTCGGAGGCCAGCGTCGCTCTGGCGCTCGCCAGCATCGCTTCGGTGCTCGTGGCCTGCTGGCTTGCCTGCTGGACGGCGGACGGCGCCGTCCCAGACGGCACGCGGATGCTCGAGGCGCCCGCGTAGCCGAGCGTGCCGCTCACCTGCGTCTGCTGCGAGAGCGACCGCCGTTTCACGCTCGTCAGCGAGATCGCGCTGGCGTTGTCGGCGACACTGGCGGTGGCTTTCCCCGAGCCGCCAAACGGGTTCGTAGCGATCACCAGCACGACGGCCGCCACCAGCGCCAGCCCTACCCCCGCGAGCACCCTGCGGCGCGCGCGCCCACTGCGCTCCTCGACGCTCATCTATGGACCTTCAGGACCAGCCTGGGCCGCTTCCGGGCCGCCCTTGGGGCCGGGCATATCGCCCTGGCACGCCTTCTGCGCCGCCTGGAACTGCGAGGACTGCGGGTCGATCCCGGAACCGCGCTTGATCTGCAGCTGCACACCGCCGCCTTCGAATTTGGGGTCGGGGAAGTCGGGCGCCCCGTGCGAGCGCATGCATGCGGAGAACTTCAGCGCTTGGGCCTGCATTGCGGCCGACTGCTGGGGGCTGATCTTGGGCGCGGGCGCCAGCGAGTGGCAGGTTTTCATCGCCGCCTGGAATTGCGGCGAGTCGGGGTTGAGGCCATTCTTGGAGTTGCCCTTGATCAACAGATGCCCTTCGCTCGGTTCCGGGAAGTCGGGGACCCCGTGGCTGCGCATGCACTGCGCGAACGCCACCATCTTCTTCTGCGCTTCCGGGCCGCCGGGACCGGCGATCGCCGCTTCGCTGTGCTGTTCATTGCCGCTGCCGCCGCTGCCCCCGGAGGACGACACCGAGCCGCCCCCGCCCGGCGCTTCACTGCCCGCCGTGGAGGTGCTGGAGGCGGCGGTGCTGGCGAGTTTGGCCACGCCGGGGTCGGTGGAGCCGCCGCAGCCGGAGACGAGCAGCGCCAGGGCGGCCACGCCCGCGAGTACGCTTGCCGTAGATCGAATTGGATGCATGATGTGGTCCTCCTTCGTCGGGTGCTTCGCCTGGGCCGGTCGGTCAGCTGCGTCTGGTTGGCCGTGCGGGTTGGTCGGCCGTGTCTGGTCGGCTTGTCGGGTTGGTTCTACGAGGTCGGTGGTTACACGGGGGTGAGCGCGCCTGTAACCGCGCTGTAACCGCCGGCGGGGCACCCTGCAACGGTTAGGAGGCGCTAATGAACGACTGCTGGAGTTGACCGATGCGGGTGCTGCTGGTGGAGGATCACGCCGAGCTGGCCGAGACGGTCGCCACCGGGCTGCGGCGCGAGGGGATCGCCGTGGACGTGGCGCTCGACGGCCGCGACGCGCTGTCGCACATGGCGCTCACCGACTACGACGTGGTGGTGCTCGATCGCGATCTGCCCGGCGTGCACGGCGACGAGGTGTGCCGTCAGCTGGTGGCGGGCGAGGGCGACAGCCGCATTTTGATGCTCACGGCGGCGGCGACGATCTCCGATCGCGTGGAGGGGCTGGGTCTCGGCGCCGACGACTACCTGCCGAAGCCGTTCGCGTTCGCCGAGTTGGTGGCGCGCATCCGCGCGCTCGGCCGCCGCGCGCACCCGCCGCTGCCGCCGATGCTGGTGCGCGGCGAGCTGCGGTTGGATCCGGCGCACCGCGTGGCGTCGCGCGCGGGCGAGCGCTTGGCGCTCAGCCCCAAGGAGTTTGCGGTGCTGGAGTACCTGCTGGGCGCGCAGGGACGGGTGGTGTCGGCGGAGGAGCTGCTGCGCCGGGTGTGGGACGAGAACGCCGACCCGTTCACCACCACCGTGAAGGTCACGATCCGCCGTCTGCGCGCCAAGCTCGGTGAGCCGTCGCTGATCGAGACGGTGCCGCAGGCGGGCTACCGCATCGAGGGGTGAGCGTGCGTCTGCGCAGCCGCATCGACTCGCTCCACCGGCGCCTGCTGCGCCGGATGTTGCCGGCGGGCATGCGCCTGCCCCGTTATACGGTGCGCCTGCGTCTCACGTTGATGTACGGCTGCGTGTTTCTCGTGTGCGGCGCCGGGCTGCTGGCGGTCACCTACCTGCTGGTGAGCGGCTCGGGCAGCAGCGTGCTCTACGTCAAGAGCGCCCGCGGCGTCGGCGTCATCGCCACGGAAACGGCCAGCCCCGAACGCGTCGAAGGCGGAGGCTCCGAAGCCGGCGCAGGCGAAGGCTCTGAAGCCGGCGGTGGACCTGAACCGCAACCGACCCCGCACGTGCACGTGCATCTGCCCGACGGCGCACAGGTCAACCCCTCGCCGCAGCAGCTGGAAGAACTGCACAAGCACGGCGAAGCGCTGACGATCCAGGCGCGCAGCCAGCGCAGCGCCGAACTCAACAACCTGCTGGGCGAGTCGGGAATCGCGCTGGCGATCATGGCGGTCGTCTCGATGGGGCTCGGTTGGCTGCTGGCCGGGCGCGTGCTGCGACCGCTGCAGACGATCACCGGCAAGGCGCGCGCGATCTCCGCCAGCAACCTGCACGAGCGCCTGGCGCTCACGGGCCCCGACGACGAGCTGCGCGAGCTGGGCGACACCTTCGACGGGCTGCTGGCGCGCCTGGAGGCCTCCTTCCAGTCCCAGCGCCAGTTCGTCGCCAATGCCTCGCACGAGCTGCGCACGCCGCTGACGGTCGAGCGGGCACTGCTGGAGGTGGCGCTGGCCGACCCCGACGCCAGCGAGCAGTCGCTGCGCCACGCCTGCGAGCGCGTGCTGGCTTCGAGCGCAGAGCAGGAGCGGCTGCTGGAGGCGCTGCTGACGCTCGCCAGCAGCGAGCGCGGCCTGGAGCGCCGCGAGCCCTTCGACCTCGGAGCCGTCACCGCCGAGGTGGTGAGCGCGACCGCCGCGGAGGCCGAGCGCCGCGGGCTGCACGTGCACTGCGCGATCGATCGCGCCCCTACCGTCGGCGATCCCCGCCTCGCCGAGCGCCTCGCGCGCAACCTGATCGACAACGCGCTGCGCCACAACGTCCCGGGAGGGCACGTCGAAATCGCGACGACTCAGCGGGCGGGACGGGCGACGCTCGTGGTTGCCAACAGCGGGGCGGTGATCCCCCAGCGTGAGATCGAGCGGCTGCTGCGCCCCTTCGAGCGCTTGGGTGGGCGCGTCGACCACGGCGAAGGGCATGGCCTCGGCCTCTCGATCGTGCAGGCGATCGCGACCGCGCACGGCGCCACGCTCACCGCCGACGCACAGCCGCGGGGTGGCCTGCGCGTCGAGGTGGGGTTCCCCGCGACGCTCGTGCATATCTTTGCCGATCACAGTGTCGCCCCCCAGCCAATCGTTCCAGCCGGGTTGGGGTGAACGCAAGGTAAAAGGCGTTCTCCATCTGTTCACCTCTTCATCTCCTGTTCATCCCCGCTCTGCTCCGGCGTCCAGCGTCACGGCACGGTGACGAAGCTGTCATTGTGAACACACGGTGAAGCTCAGGTGAATAGCCGAGTCGGGATGTTCTCGACTTGTTCACAGAGGGATCACGAGATGAATACGTCGATGGAGTGGCCGGCGGGAAAGACTCACGCGTACGAGCTGTCTCAGATCACCACGTGCGCAAAAGGAGATGATCCCAGCGATGAGTGCAAAGTCCCGCGGCCGTCGCAGAGCGTTGACGACCATAGCGATAACAGTGACCGCGTTGGTTGCTGTCCTGATGATGGTGTCGGCCAGCGCCCTCGCCGGCGAAGCGCCCAAATCGTATGGGGACGGCCTGGGCATCGGCAAAGGCAAGATCAAGCACGTGTGGCTGATCATCCTCGAGAACAAGTCCTACGACGCCACCTTCACGGGCCTCAACAACAACACCTTCCTGTGGC
>CAVXUO010000005.1:0-87903 GCA_963764915.1 uncultured Solirubrobacterales bacterium
AATTATACAGCGCGGTGGGTGGGTCGTGGGGATCCGGGGCGCTGTGTGCGTAAGCTCACAGATGGGCCTTCTCTGTATAAGCGGCATTTGATCGGTTTTTCCTGTCCTGGAGCGGGTTTACGGTGCTCCGTCCTAGTCAAATGACGCTTTGACCCCCGCGCCGGGGCGAACCGGCCGGGGGTCGTGGCAAGGAAAGGACGGACCTTCCCATGCACGACGAATCCAAGCAGTTCCCCGATGGCGAGCCCGCAACGGAGCGCATCATCGTGTTGCAGTTCCTCCGCGACGACCGCTCTGAGTGGTGGCCCCGCGCGGAAGTGCTGCGCCGACTACGAGACATCGACCCAGGCGCGGTGCGGGGGTCTCTGGCGCACCTGGAGCGCCTCGGGCTGCTGGACCGCAATGGCGCGCGTTTCAGGGCGTCCGATGGGCTGCGGCACATCGACTTCCTTGACCTCATCGCCATATGAGCAGCGCTCGTGCTGTCTACACGGCCGAGCGCGCACGGGTGCTGAGCGTGTTCGGGGGGCAATTGCGCGGCCTGCGCAAGCAGCGGAGTCTCGCGCAGGAAGCGCTCGCGGAGATCGCCTCCGTCCACCGCAACGAGATCGGCGTACTGGAGCGGGGGCAGTGCGAGCCGGGCCTGCTCACACTCCTGATCGTCGCTCACGCGCTGGAGGTCTCGCCGTACGTCCTGCTCGACGGGTTGCCCGCGCCGAGGGAGCGCAGGCCCCGGCGGAGAGGTTGAGGGAGCACCGCGCCCTGTCCAAGCGGCGCGGTGCTCCCGTCGGGGGCTCTCCCAAGGTCTTGGCAGGCCGGAGACGACCCCGGAGCCATCAGCGAACGACCGCAAAGCTATCGACGACTGCGGACAGCAAGGGTTGGCACGGATCTGTCCGAACGGGTGGAAATAATCCCGCTCGTTAGGTGCCCTCACGCCTGGCAGGCCAGGGCACGCCATCAGAAGCATGAAGGAAAGGGGGCGGCATGTCCGCCTATCGAGTGGTTTGTGTGGAGACGAAGGAGCCCCACGAGGGGATCATTGCAGTCGGCACGAGTGACAACGGGAAAACGACCGCGAACGAGCGGTGGACCGTTGCGCAGGTCCGGAAGGCGATCAAAGAAGGTGACCGCTTCTACACGGTCAGTCCGAGCACCGGCGATGAAGCAGATGTCGAGTTGTACGGCGAAGGCATCCGAACCAATCCGGATGAAGTCACCGACAACAACCTCGACAACCTCCGCGCCTGTAGCTGGTCGTCGTAGCCGGCTCCTAAACGAACGAGTGCACGCGAACCGCCGCCCTACGGGGCGGTGGTTCCGGCACCTCAGAGCATGGATGGCAGGTATGGCCGAGCGCAACGGCCATACAGTCGGCGAGAAACGGCACCACCCTCTCGACCTCATCCGGATCGAGGTCCACTACGAAGCGCCGGTCAAGATGGAGGGCTATCGAGCCGTCCTCTTTCGGTGTGGCCGTGAGGAATGGGACCGCGTGCCCGTGCACGACCACATCGTGATGCTTAAACGGCCCAGGGAAAGTGACGGCCATGCTCGGCATGTCGGAGCACTCGTGATCGCTCATTGGGCCTATTTCGTCATCTTCCATGCCAGACCTCCCTTTTGTAAGGCACCTTGACAAACGCCGGTCTGTAAGGTAGCCTTACACCATGCCTCCGGTAGACCGCCACGCGCCGCGCCGGGCCGACTGCTCCGAGTCCACGTACTCGCTGATGGAGTTCATGCGCGAGTTCCCCGACGACGACGCCTGCCTTGAGCACCTATGGCGCGCCCGCCATGCGCCGGACGGCGAACACGCAGAGTGCCCGAAGTGCAAGCAGGAGCGCGTCTTTCGCAAGTACGCAACCACGCAGGGCAGGCAGTCGTGGACCTGCACCGGCTGCGGTCATCACGTCCACCCGACGGCCGGAACGATCTTCGCGAAGTCGTCAACCTCGCTACACCTGTGGTACTACGCGATGTATCTCGTCACAAGCACTCGCTGCGGAATCTCGGCCAAGCAGCTTGAGCGCACCCTTGGCGTCTCATACCGGACGGCGTGGCGGATGCTGAACAAGATCCGCAACGAGGTGATGGTCGAAGACGGAGAGACGCTGAAGGGCGAAGTCGAGGTCGATGAGGCGTCCGTTGACGGCAGGCCGCGCCGCAAGCAGGGCGAGCGGCTGGCGATGACGCCCGAGAAGCGCGCGGAGGCCGCGAAACTCCGCGAACGTAGTAGAGCAACGGTGTTCGCGGCCGTGGAACGCGGCGGGCGGATCAAGGCGACCGTTCTACCGTCCCGGCGCGGGCCGCGCTTGAAGAATCAGGTCATCGAATGGGTGGAGCCCGAGTCGATCATCAACACCGACGAGTGGCCGTCGTACAACGGCCTTGATGAGCACTTCGCCGCGCATAGCAGGATCAACCACTCCGCCGGGATGTACGTCGAAGGCGACACGTACACCAACACCGTGGAGGGGTTCTTCGGGCATCTCGAAGCCATCCATTCGCGGGACGTACCGGAAGGTCTCCCACCACTGGCTCCAGGGCTACCTCAACGAGTTCACATGGCGCTACAACCTGCGTTACCAGCGCGAACCGTCGATGTTCGCCGAACTGGTCGCACGGGCCGCTGAGGGCATGTCGTGAGCGACGAGAAGCTAATCACCGACCTCCGACGCGCCGCCGCCACACGCGAGCGTGCGGACATCGCCAAGCGCGCCGCCGCCGCCGAGCTACGCGAGCGCATCCGCGCTGCTTACGCGGGCGGCATCAGCATCACGCGGATTGCTCAGGAGGCCGGTCTTTCCCGGCAGAGCGTTTACGAACTCCTGGAGCGCCCGCAACTTTCCTGACGAGACTGTCGAACTCCCCGCGCGTCGGGACCGGAATCTCGAACGGCTTCCCCTTCTTGGGATTGACCGTCTGAGTAGGATTCGCCTCCCGCTTGTCATCCTCAGCCATTACTCGGAAGGGTAGGCCATGTCGAGCACCCCGTCCTACGCCGCAAAGATCGCGCGCGCCAAAGAACACCTGATCGACCTCCAGGTCACAGTCAACGACTACGCCGACACGCACCCATACACGGTGAGCGAGAGGATCGAGGGCAAGAAGAACCCCCGGAAGGTCCGGCGCCTCGCGTTCACCGCGTCGCCCGCCGACACGCCCATCCCGATCATCGCCGCAGACGTGATCTACAACCTCCGATCTGCCCTCGACCACCTCATGTCCGCGCTCGTCGCGCCGAAGGATCGAGGCAGCGCCATGTTCCCGATCTTCTTTCAGGGAGTATGGGAGGCCATCGTCCCAGGGGAGAACCAGCAGCGAATCAAGGAGCGGATGCGCTGGGCGTCCGACATCAAGACGCTCTCGGACGACGCGATCACAGTCCTCAAGGGGCTGCAACCGGCGGACACGGCTCCCGATGACCCGCAGACCAACTTGCTGCGCTTCATCAACCGCCTCTCGAACCGCGACCGTCACGAGAAGTTGCCCGTCTTGGGGACCGGCCTCACCCACATTCACGTCTCCGTCACGAGGCCCGATGGGGAGACCCTGGAGGGCGTCGGGGTCAGAAGCGACGAAGCTGCGCTCCAAGACAACGCAGAGATCCACAACATCCCGGATGACGCAGTGAAGGTGCAGATCAACGGCGTTCCGCTGGTAGCGATCGAGGGACAGGTCCAGGGGAGCTACATCGAGATTCCGCTGTGGCTCGTGAACGCCGCCGCCTACATCGACGTGCAGGTCATCCCGGCGCTCGCCCCCTACGTCCAGCGATAAGGCGCCCATCTACACCACCCCCCAAAGATCAGTAGTCCCTACGGACCCCGAAAGATTGTGCGCTTTGCTGCTTCTACAGAGAAGGCCCATATGTGCGTAAGCTCACAGATAGGGGAGGCACGCGCTTGTGGACACGGGAGAGTTAGCATCCGCGCAAATGGCGGGCGAGGAGAATCAGCTCTCGGCTGAGCAGCGGCGCGAGGCCCTCAAGGAGGTATTCGCACAGGCGCAGGGCTGCGTGCGCTGCGCCGAGCTGGCAGCCACGCGCAAGACCGTCGTCTTCGGGGCGGGCAACGCCGACGCCGACCTGATGTTCGTGGGGGAGGCCCCCGGGGCCAGCGAGGACGAGCAGGGGCTGCCGTTCGTCGGTGCGGCCGGCAAACTGCTGGAGAAGCTGCTGGGGGAGATTGACATGGTGCGCGCGGACGCCTTTATATGCAACGTGCTCAAGTGCCGCCCTCCCGGCAACCGCGACCCCCAGCAGGTGGAGATCGAGAACTGCCGCGAGTACCTGTACCGCCAGGTCGAGCTGATCCAGCCGCGGGTGATCTGCACGCTGGGGAACTTCTCGACCAAGCTGCTGCGCGACGATCCGACCGGGATCACGCGCCTGCACGGGCAGCCGGAGGTGCTCGAGGTGGGGCGCCGCGCGGTGCGGCTCTACCCGATCTTCCATCCCGCTGCCGCGCTCTACACGCCGCGGATGCTCCAGACCCTGCGCGAGGACTTCAGCCGCCTGCCGGAGCTGCTGGCGTTGCCTGCGCCCGCGCAACCGCAGTGGCTGGAGGTGCCGGAGGTGGCGGAAGAGCTCGAGGAGCCCCCAGTGTCCGGTGGGGCCGGCGCCGGCGCGGAGTCGGTGGCCGAGGTCGATCAACTCGGCCTGTTCTGAAGCCGGATCCACCGATCGCAAGGCCGGAGGGCGGCTTCGCGACCAGTGATGCTCCGTCAGAGCCTGGGGGAGCCATGCTCTACGTGGTGGAGCCAGACTCCAGGGCGGCCGCTCGGCGTGGGTCCCGGCCCGGGCGGCGGGTCCCGGCCGTTAAAGACGATCGGCCCACGGGAGAGGGTCGTGGGCCGATCGCACTGCTAGGGAGGAGGAGGTGTCCAGTATCGGCAGTTGCTCCGGCGGGCTTGAGCGATGCCTTTGGCAAAGAAGCATGCAAAAAACGCCCTCTGGGTTGCGCTTCGCACGAAACATGATATTCTCGATCTAGTTTATGAGGTATAGGGTTTGGTGAGTCCGCTCGCCGGCCACCAAAAAAGACGATGGAGATCCCTCCGAGAACCATGCAGATCGACATTCATCAACACATCTGGACCGACCCGCTGCTCGATGCACTGGCCGCTCGCCGGACGCTTCCCTTCATCCGGCGTTCGCATGGCCTGACCGTGCTGCACAGTGCGGGCGAGCAGCCCTACGTGATCGACCGCGCGGCTGAATCGCCCCACCACCGTGTGAGCCTCGTGAACGGCGACGGCCTCGATCTGGCGGTGGTGGCGCTGTCGAGCGCGATTGGCGTCGAGGCACTGCCCCGAGAAGAGGCGGACGAGCTGATCGGGGCTCATCTGGAAGGCGTACGAGCGCTGCCCAGCTGGTTTGCCGCATGGGGGCCGATCGCCCTCGACGACCAGGATCCTGACGACGTCGACCGGCTGCTGGCGCATGGCTGCATCGGTGTGTGCCTGCCCGCGGGGGCACTCGCCGGCCCCGGTGCGCTGGCGTTGAGCGCGCCGCTGCTGCGGCGGATCGAAGCGCGCGGGGCGCCGCTGTTCGTGCATCCCGGCCCGGCGCCGGGCCTGCGCTCGGCGGAGGCCTCGCTGAGCGAGCCGCTGTGGTGGCGGTCGCTGACCGATTATGTCGCCCAGATGCAGGCGGCGTGGCTGACGTTCGCGACCCTCGGCCGGCGCGAGCACCCGCAGCTGCGGGTCGTGTTCGCGATGCTCGCGGGGGGTGCGCCGCTGCTCAGCGAGCGGCTGGCGGCCCGCGGCGGTCCGCACTGCGACCTGCACGATCCGCTCGTCTTCTACGACACCTCCAGCTACGGCCCGGCGGCGGTCGAGGCGATGGCGCGCAGGGTCGGTGGGGAGCAGCTGGTGTATGGCTCTGACAGACCCGTGGTCGAGCCCACACCCACCGGCCGCGAGGCGCTGCTGGCCGAGAACGGCGCTCAGTTGCTGGAGCGCCCCGGCGCGGTTCGTCCGATCAGAGCGGCGCGCGCGATCCGGTCCGCGCGTGCGGCGCGCGTAGGGGTGGCGTCGTGAGCGCTCGCCCCGCACGGGTGGTGTGGTTTGCGGCGGCGCCCAACCCGGCACCCCCTGAGCCCCTGAGTCTCGCCGTTGAGCGGTTCGAGCGGCTGCTGGCCGCACCCGAGCCGCCACCCGCCGAGGACCCGGGCGCGTGCCTCAACCCCAAGCAGGTCGAGCGCTTCGCCGCCGTGCTGGCGGCCGACCCGGCGCGTTGGCGTCACCTCGTTCGCCACCGGCACGACGCGCGGGTGTACGAGCAGATCTTCTCCGACGAGCGCGTCAACGCATGGCTGATCTGCTGGAGCGACGGCCACGACACGGGCTTTCACGATCACAACGACTCGGCCGGCGGAATCGCCGTGGTCGCCGGCCGAGTACGCGAGGAGCGCCTCGCGGTCGGCTCGCCCACGGTGACGCGCGAGCTCTCGGCGGGCGAGTGCTTCAACGTGCCGGCCACCGCGATCCACCGCGTGCTCAACGGGGGCGCGCAGCCGGCGATCACGATCCACGCCTACTCGCCACCGCTCACGCGCATGGGCGCCTACCGAGTCGGGCCGGGAGGCGCGCTCGAGCGCGAGGCGCTCTCGCACGAGCAGGAGCTGCGTGCGGAGGCGCTCGCGGCATAGCCGGGGTCGTGCCGGGCCTAGCTCAGTGGCAAGCGCTGCGGAGTCCCTCCACCGGCTTGCAGCAGGTGGAGCCTTCCACGCGGGACACTAAAGTTCTGCCGGTGCGCACCCGCGAAACCTCGGCCCCAGCTGAGACCGAGGCGGTGGGCGCCGAGCTGGCGGCGCAGCTGCGCCCGGGAGACGTGGTGCTGGTGCAGGGAGAGTTGGGCGCAGGCAAGACGACGCTGGTGCGAGGTGCAGCCCGGGCGTTGGGGGTGAGCGACCCGGTCACGAGCCCCACCTTCGGGATCGGGCACCGCTACCGCGGCTCTCAGGTGACCGTCGCGCACCTCGACCTCTACCGGCTGGCGGGGCTCGAGCACGAGGCTCCAGGCCTGTTGGAGGACTACCTCACGGCGGACAGCATCGCGTTCGTGGAGTGGCCGCAGGAGGGCAGCCCGGAGCTCGGGGGGTCGCGAGCGCAGGTGAGGATCACCCACGGCGGCGGGGACCGCCGGCGGATCGAGATATCCGAGCGGCAATGATCGTCTTGGGCTTGGACACCGCTACGCCCGCGACCGCCGTGGGGTTGCGGCTCGCCGATGGGACCACGCTGCGGGCGCTACGACAAGCCCGAGGCAGGCGAACGCCCCGGGCACACCACACAGTCGCTCACGCTGGCGAGCGAGCTGCTGAGGCAGGCCGGCATCGGCTGGGGCGCCCTGGAGCGGATCGCCGTGGGGGTGGGGCCGGGCACGTTCACCGGGCTGCGCGTCGGGATCGCAACCGCGCGCGGCCTGGCACAGTCTCTGGGGATCGAGGTCGTGGGCGTCAGCAGCTTGCGGGTGCTTGCCCAGGCTGCCCTACAGGAGTCGGACTCGCGGACACGCGCCGTGCTGGCCGCGATCGACGCCCGCCGCGGCGAGGCGTTCGCCGCCGCGTATGACGCACAGGGCGAGCTGGCCCCACCACGCGCGCTCCCGCCGGAGGATCTCGCCGCGATCCCGGGGAGCCTGGAGGACCGAAGCCGGGAGACACGCGCCTTCGGCTCGCATCCCCGTTTCGGCCAGCACGATTGGTGGGCAGTGGGCGACGGAGCGCTACGCTTTCGGGGATATCTGGAGGCGATCGCGGTGGCGGTCCCAGCGGACACCTCGCCGCTTCACCGAGTAGACGCCGGGGTGCTGTGCGAGCTGGCCCTGAGCGCGCCGGCGGGCGATCTCGAAGCGGTGCTGCCCGACTATCGCCGCCGGCCGGATGCGGAAATCGCCTTGGAAAGCAAAGGAAGCGAGAAGTGAGCACACCACTGGTCGCCAACGTCGCCGCCGAGCAGCCACACCTGGAGATCCGGCGCCTGGCCTACCCGGACCTGCCGCAGGTGATCGGGATCGAGCGGCGCGCTTTCCCCACGCCATGGTCACTGGCGATGTTCGTGTTGGAGCTGTCCAAGCCTTCGGGGATTTGCCTCGCCGCGGTGCTGAACACGGGGGGGAGCCGGCGGTTGGTGGGGTACATGATCTGCTCGCGCTACGAGACGGTGTGGCACGTGATGAACGTGGCGGTGGCGCCTGAGCACCGCCGCGAAGGGGTCGCCTCGGCCCTGCTGGGCGAGCTGTATGAGCGCGTCGACGACGAACAGGCGCGTTACACCCTGGAGGTGCGTCGCTCCAACGACGTGGCGATTCGCCTCTACGAACGGGAGGGCTTCCGTGCGGCGGGGATGCGCAGGCGCTACTACCAGGACAACGGCGAGGACGCCCTCGTGATGTGGCGCACGCCCGCGACGCTGGTGGGGTCTCTGGAGGATGTGCCCAACCCCGGCTTCCTGTGAGACCGGCGGGGGGCTGTCCCTGGAGGCCGGCGAAATCTGGGGGGCACGGCACCAATCGCGGGCAAGCATGATCTTGGCGCTCGAGACCAGCTGTGACGACACCTGCGCGGCGGTGATCGATCCAGAGGGCAGGATCCATGCGAACGTGATCTCCTCGCAGGAGGTACACGATCGCTTCGGGGGGGTCGTCCCCGAGATCGCCTCCCGCCGGCACCTGGAGATCGTCAACCTCGTCGTGGCCGGCGCGCTCGAGCGGGCGGGGACGACCCTCGATCAGATCGAGCTGGTAGCCGCCACCCGCGGCCCCGGCCTGGTCGGGGCGCTGTTGGTGGGCTTCGCCACCGCCAAGGCAATCGCCGCCGCGCGGGAGCTGCCGTTGGCGGCGGTCGATCATCTGCAAGGCCACGTGGCGGCCAACTTCATCGCCGGCCCGCTCCCCGCGCGCCCGGGCCGCACAGCTGGAGCGCGGTCGCCGCGCACCGCCTCGGCGGACGATCGGGTCCCCACCCATCCGTTCGAGCCCCCGTTCGTGTGCCTGATCGCGAGCGGCGGTCACACGCTGCTGGCGCACGTGCGCCAGCACGAGGGCTTCGAGGTGTTGGGCAGCACGCTCGACGATGCGGCCGGGGAGGCGTTTGACAAGGGCGCCCGCATGCTCGGCCTCGGCTACCCCGGCGGGGTTGCGCTCGAAGGTCTCGCCAAGGAGGGCGATCCGGGCGCCTTCCCGTTCTCGGCCGGGGGGCCCCGCCCGGGGCTGGGCGTGGGTCGCCAGGCGTTCGCGCACAGCCTCGACTTCTCCTTCGCCGGCCTGAAGACTGCGCTGCTGTACAAGGTGCGCGAGCTCTCCGAGCAGGAGTTGGCGGCGCGCGCGGCCGATCTCGCGGCCTCCTACCAGGCGGTGATCGTGGCGCGCCTGGTGGAACGGGCCGAGCGGGCGCTGGAGCAGACCGGCCTCGATCGTCTCGCGGTCGGCGGAGGGGTCGCGGCCAACGGCGAGCTGCGCCGGTGCCTCGGTGAGATGGGCGCCGACGTGCACGTGCCCGAGCGGGTGCTGTGCACCGACAACGCCGCGATGATCGCCAGCGCCGCGCGCTTCGCCGAGCGGCTGCCCTACCCGGATTACCTGCCGCTCGACGTGTACGCGACCGGCGAGCGGGCGGGGGGGATGGGCGGTGCCCGACCTCCGGGCGGAGGTGAGAAGGGGCGCTAACGCAGAGGCAACAGGAACCACCTCTATAGTCACGGGCGATGGCATTCGGGGAGCTAACCGAAGCAGGGAGACATGCGCCTTCGACCGAAGCCGGGAGACGCACGCCTTCGGCGGGCATCCCCGGTTCGGCGAGCATCCCGGGTTCGGCCAGCATCCCCGGTTCGGCCGACACGGCGGAGGTCGGGCGCAACGGACATGAAGATCCCGCGCTCCCAGGCGAGCGGCTCTCGCTGGGGGTGGCGGCGCGGCTGTCGCGCTACCTGCAGGTGCTCACCCAGGCGCGCAAGATGGGCAAGGAGACGATCAGCTCCCAGGAGCTCTCCGACTACACCCACGTCAACTCGACGCAGATCCGTCGCGACCTCTCCGGCTTCGGCAAGTTCGGCAAGCGCGGCGTCGGCTACAACGTCGAGTCGCTGGTGTCGCAGATCCGCAAGATCCTGCGCACCGCCGGACAGCACAACATCGCGCTGTTCGGGGCGGGGCACCTCGGCAAGGCGATCGCCTCCTCGGACATCTTCGCCGACCACGGCTTCCGCGTGGTGGCGATCTTCGACGTGGACCCCGACAAGGTCGGTACGACCGTCGGCAACAAGGTGGTGCGTCACACCCGTGAGCTGCGCCAGATGGTGGAGGATGAGGACATCGTCGTCGGTGTGCTCGCGATCCCCGGCGACGTCGCGCAGCAGCTCGCCGACGAGCTGGTGCAGGCGGGCGTGAAGATCATCTTCAACTACTCCGAGTCGCTGTTGGCAGTGCCCCCGGAGGTCACCGTCCACACCTCCAGCCCCGCCGTCGACCTGTTGTACGCGCTGTACTTCTATCTGACCTGACAGGCCGTCCCGCGGAAAGCCCTCCGTCCCAATGCCCTGCCGTCCAGATCCGAGTAGCCCATCCCGGACCCCACGTCGCTCGCGGAGCGAGGGCTCATGAGCGGCTTGGACCTCGACCGGGCGGCGGAGACCTTCGCGCAGGCCGTGGACGGCACCGTCGGCCTCGAGGAGGAGTTCTCGCTGCTGCACCCAGCCACGCTGGAGATGGTGCCCCGCTTCGAAGCGCTGCGCGAGGCCGCCAGGGTGAGCGATCCGCTGCTGCACGAGCACATCACCGGCGAGTTGATCTCCGCGGAGATCGAGATCGTGTCCGGTCCCGGCGCCGACTTCCATGACGCCGTGGCGCGCCAGCGCGAGCGCCGCAGGCGGCTGTTCGCGCTGGCCGACGAGCAGGGACTGGCGCTGGGCGCCACCGGGACGCACCCGTGGGCCGACTACCGCGAGCAGCGGATCATCGACACCGAGCACTACCGGCGCGTGGAGGAGGGCCTCAAATACGTGGCGTGGCGCAACAACACCTTCAGCATGCATGCGCACGTGGGGGTGCGCGACGCCGATCGCGCGGTGCGCGTGTGCGACCGCCTGCGGGGGGTGCTGCCGCTGCTGTTGGCGGCGTCGGCCAACTCCCCCTACCTCGACGGTCGCGACTCGGGGCTGCACTCCGCGCGCACGCAGAGCTTTACCCGCAGCTTCCCGCGCTGCGGCGTGCCCGACGCGTTCGGTGGGTGGCGGGCGTACCGCGAGTACATCGAGCAGCTGCAGCGCACCAACTCGATCGTGGAGTACACGCAGGTGTGGTGGTCGGTGCGCCCGCACTTCGCGTTCGGCACGGTGGAGGTGCGCATCTGCGACGCCCAAACGACCGCGGCGGAGTCGGAGGCGCTGGCGGGACTGCTGGTCGCGTGTGTGACGCAGGCTGCCCGCGACATCGACGAAGGCGTGCCCTTCACCGACCCTTCGCCGCGGATGGTCGAGGAGAACATGTGGCGCGCGATCCGCTTCGGCCTCGACGGGCGGCTGATCGACCTCGAGCGCATCGAGGAGTACCCGGCGCGCGAGGCGATCGAGCGGCTGGCGAGCTGGAGCGCCCCGGCGCGCGGAGAGCTCGGCATCGAGCTGGCATTCCCAGAGCGCAACGGCGCCCAGCGCCAGCGCGCGATGATCGAGCAGGGCGCCGCGCGCGAGGAGGTATTCGCGGCGGCGGTGGCGGAGACCAGGCAAACCTACTCAGCGGAGGTGGCGGTGTGAGCAGCACGCGGGAGGCGCAGCAGGACCGGACGGACACCGAGCAGGAGGGCGCGGGCGCACCCGGCGAGTCGCGGGCGGGCACACCCACCGGCGGCGCGGGCGCGCCGGGACAGCCCACCGAAGCGGAACTGAGGGCGGCGTACGAGGCTGAACTGAGCCGCATCTCGAGTGCTGACATGGTGCTGCAGGCGACGGTGTCGCTGCTGAACATCGGCGCGCGCCGCCTTGGCCTGGTCGGCGGACCGGACGAGGCGACACCCCAGCAGGAGAACCCCGAGCGTGACCTCGAGCAGGTGCGCGACGCGATCGACGCCGTCCGCGGCCTGATGCCCGTGGTCGAACGCCGCGCGCCGCAGGAAGCGCGCCCGCTGCGAGACGCGCTCTCGCAGCTGCAGATGGCGTACGCACGGGAGGCCCAGGGCGCGACTCCCCCCACGCCCGCGCCGGCGCAGTCCCCGCCGCAGGCCGCTTCCGCCCCACCGCAGCCGCCGCAACCGGGCGCGAAACCGGGGGCAGGCCCAGCGGAGTCGAGCGGCCGGTTGTGGGTTCCGGGACGCTGAGTCGTTCGTGCGGACGATCGTGGGAGATCATCCGCGCGGGTAAGAATGGACGACAGGCGGCTGGGGGTGGGGCCTCCATGCCCCACCACGGTGCGTGCCGACCAACCTGAGGGTCTATCCCGGTAGGCCCGCACACTGGATACGGCCGATGGCCTTCGCGAGGCTTTGTCCTCGGGGCTCGACGTGGCCCGCCACGCCTTCGCCCCTGCGTTCGCGCCTCGCTCGACCCTCGACCCTCGACCGTCCCAGAAGCACGTCCCTACCGGGATAGACCCTGAACGCCATCCGCCGCGCGGCGCGATAGACTGCGCGCGCTTTTCCGCCGGGTAGGCGCTTGACCGAGCGATCCGGGCGGATGGTGGACATTTGTGCGCGCGAACCTCGCGCGGCACGCCAACCGACCGGAGGATTTCTGTTGAGCAGCTTCCTGATAAACCACGGGGTCGTCGTCGCCCTCGTTTGCGCCGCCTGCGCCGTGATCTACGGCCTTGTGACCACGCGATCCCTACTCGCGCTCTCGCCGGGCAACGACAAGATGCAGAGCATCTCGCTGGCCGTCCAGCAGGGTGCGCGCGCCTACCTGAACCGCCAATACACAACGATCGCCGGCGTCGGTGTGGTCGTGTTCGTGGCGCTGATCTTCATCCAGAACATCGCTGTAGCGTGCGGGTTCCTGATCGGAGCGCTTCTCTCCGGCTCGACCGGCTACATCGGCATGAACGTGTCGGTGCGCTCCAACGCGCGCGTCGCGGAGGCCGCCAAGGGTGGCGTCTCGCCGGCGCTCAAGGTCGCGTTCCGCGGCGGCGCGATCACCGGCCTGCTGGTCGTCGGACTCGCGCTGATCGGCGTCGCTGGCTACTACGGCGCGCTGACCTCGTTCTTCAACGACAGCCCCAAGACGGCGGTCGATGCGCTGATCGGTCTCGGCTTCGGCGGCTCGCTGATCTCGGTCTTCGCGCGTCTCGGCGGCGGCATCTTCACGAAGGCGGCCGACGTCGGCGCCGACCTCGTGGGCAAGGTCGAGGCGGGCATCCCCGAGGACGACCCGCGCAACCCAGCGACGATCGCCGACAACGTCGGCGACAACGTCGGCGACTGCGCCGGCATGGCGGCCGACCTATTCGAGACCTACGCGGTCACCGCGATCGCGGTGATCCTGCTCGGTGTCCTGACCTTCAACCAAGACACCGCGGTCGCGCTCTACCCACTCGTGATCGGTGGCGTCGCGATTATCGCTTCGATCATCGGCACGTTCGCGGTACGCACCAACTCGGGTAACGTCGAGCGTGCGTTGCTGCAGGGTCTGCTGGTCTCGGGTGTGATCGCAGCGGCGGCGTTCGCGCCGATCACCTACTGGCTGATGCACAGCCTCAGCTTCAAGGACGGCTCCACGGGCGTCCCGAGCTGGGGCCACCTGTACCTGTGCTCGCTGATCGGCATCGTTGTCACCGCGCTGCTATTCGGACTAACGGAATACTACACCTCGACCCGCTTCGCCCCGGTGAAGAAGACCGCGAAGGCGTCGGAGACGGGCCACGCGACGAACATCATCCAGGGCTTCAGCTCGGGGCTGCAGGCCACCGCGCTCCCGGCGCTCGTGATCGTGCTCGGCATCCTCGGCGCGTGGAAGCTCGCGGGTGGCGGTGTGACCGGCATCTACGGCATCCTCGTGGCGGCCATGGGCCTGCTCTCGCTGACCGGGCTGATCGTCGCGCTCGACGCGTTCGGCCCGATCACCGACAACGCCGGCGGCATCGCCGAGATGGCCGACCTGCCCGAGGAGGTGCGTCAGGTCACCGACCGCCTCGACGCGGTCGGCAACACGACGAAGGCCGTCACCAAGGGCTACGCGATCGGCTCCGCCGTACTCGCGGCAGTGGGGCTGTTCGCGGGCTTCCAGAAAGAACTGGAAGACAAGCTCGGGCACCTCATCTCCTTCGGCATCAACGAACCGCCGGTGTTGATCGGCCTGCTGCTGGGCGGGCTGATGGTGTGCCTGTTCGCGTCGCTGTCGATCGAGGCCGTCGGGCGCGCCGGCGGCGCGGTCGTCGAGGAGGTGCGCCGCCAGTTCCGCGAGCACCCCGGGATCATGGACTACACCGAAGAGCCCGACTACGCGAGGTGCGTCGACATCGTCACGAAGACCGCGCAGCGCGAGATGATCCTGCCGTCGCTGCTGCCGATCGGCTTGACGCTGATCGTCGGCCTGATCGATCAACAGGCGCTCGGCGGCCTGTTGATCGGCGTGATTGTGGTGGGCTTCTTCTTTGCGGTGATGATGACCGCCGGCGGCGGCGCGTGGGACAACGCCAAGAAGCTGATCGAGGACGGCGCGTTCGGCGGCAAGGGCTCCGACGCTCACGCCGCCTCGGTCACCGGCGACACGGTCGGCGATCCCTTCAAGGACACCGCCGGCCCCGCGATCAACCCGATGATCAAGGTCGCCAACATCGTCGCGATCCTGATCATTCCGTTGATTACCTGAGCATTGCTTGCCTGGACGGCTCGCCTGCCCGCGGGGTTACCGCTGGCGGGTGAGCTTCAGGGTCATAACCTCAAGTACAAATGAACGATTGGGAGTGGCTGGAGCCCGAGGGCTCGACGGAGCCGGTGCGCGAGCGTCTCACCGCGTGGTCGGCGGCGACGCTCGAGCGCACGATCGGCTCACCGATCCTGTTCGGGATCGTCTACACCTCGCTGGCGAGCGCCGTGTTCTTCTCGCTCGGGGTGGTCGTCGATCACGCGCTCGGGCTCACTCCGCTCGTCTTCCTGATTGCTGCGCTGCTGTTCGGGCTCACCGCGCTCACCTATGTCGAGGGCGCCTCCCTGCACCAGGAGCCCGGGGGCTCCACGGTGTTCGCGCGCTACGCCTTCAACGAGCTGGTCTCGTTCATCGCCGGCTGGGCGATCCTGCTCGATTACATCATTCTGATCGCAGTATGCGCCTACGCCGCGACGCAGTACCTGAAGGTGTTCTGGGCGCCGCTCGGCCACTCCACCGAGGCGCTGGTGCTGGCGCTGGCGATCATCGCCTACGTCGTGGCCGCCAACATCCGCGGTCTCTCCTCGCGCCGCGGGCTGCGCATCGGGGTGCTCGTCGTCGGTGCGCTGGCGCTCGAGCTGTTCGTGATCGCGCTCGGCCTGATCCTCTACTTCAACCCCCACACGGTGCTCTCCTCGATCCACCTCGGCCGCGCCCCCTCGTGGTCGGGGCTGATCTTCGCGCTGACGATCACCACGATGGCGTTCACCTCGGTCGAGTATGCCTCGGGGCTCGCGGGCGAGGTGATCGCCAGCCGCCGGGCGCTGCAGCGGCTGTTGGTGAGCGGCATCGCCGTGCTCGTCCTGGCCTACCTCGGCGTGGCGCTGCTCGCCGTCACCGCCTTCCCGATCCACGGCACCTACTCCGCGCTCGCCCACCGCTATCTCGATGACCCGGTGATCGGGCTGGTCGATCGCCTGCGACCCCACGCGCTCGCTCAGGTGCTGCGCTACGCGATGGGGGCCGTCATCGCCGTCACGCTGATCGCCGCCGCCAACTCGGCGATGCTGGGGCTCTCACGCCTGGCCTACTCGCTCTCCACCAACCGCCAGATCCCGAGCGGCCTCGGGCGCCTGCACCAGCAACGCTCCACTCCGTGGCTGCTGATCCTGCTCGCCGGCCTGCTCGCCGCCGTGCTGGTGATCCCCGAGAACATCGACTTCCTCGTCGGCATCTACGCCTTCGGAGCGGTGCTCTCGTTCACGATCGCCCACCTCTCGGTGATCCGCCTGCGCTACCGCGAGCTCCACCGCCGCCGCCCCTTCCGCGCGCCGCTGTCGGTGCGTTTCCGAGGCGGCCGGCTGCCGCTGCTGGCGGTGCTCGGCGCGCTGCTCTCCGGCGCCGGGTGGGTGGCGTTGATCCTCGTCCACCATCCCGCGCGCTACGTCGGGCTCGGCTGGATGGCGGCCGGCATGGTGCTCTACTTCGTCTACCGCCGCCTTGACGAGAGCTCGCCGCTGCGACGCGTGACCGTGGCGCCCGAGGTGCTGCGGCCCGAGCAGCCACGCGCGCGCGACTACGGCTCGATCCTCGTGCCGCTGCACGGGGCCGCGCTCGACGATGAGATCGTGCGCACCGCGGCGCTGCTCGTCGCCGGCGAGCCGACCGACGAGGCCGCGATCGACGCCGTCACGATCGAGGCGGTGTGGATCTTTCAGATGCCGATGGCGCTCACGCTCGACGCCCGCCTGCCCGAAGAGCGCTTCCGGGGCGCCCGCGCGGCGCTCGCCCGCGCCAAGGAGGTCGGCGAGGAGCATCCAGGCGTGCACGTCGCCACCGCTACGGTACGCGCGCGCAGCGTCGGCGCGGCGATCGTCGAGGAGGCTCGTCGACGTGGCGTCGAAGCGATCGTGCTGGGCGCCGAGGAGCCCTCACGCATCCGCGGCGGCGCCCGCTTCGGGGGCCGCTGGCGCCTGGAGAGCTACGTAGGGGACGTCGTGCGCTACGTCGTCGCCCGGGCCCCCTGCCGCGTGATCGTCACCGCGCCACCGGTGCGCCTCGACGCGGCTGTGGACGGCGATTCCGATCCTTCACGTCCGCGTGGGACCCGACCTGCCGCCGGAGCCGGCATCGTGTAGAGCGATGAATGGGATCCCACCTGGCCCAGCTCGCCAGCCTGCGGCTGGCTGCGCCACCCTCTAAGCTGCGGTTCATGTTCGTCTTGATCGTGGGCGCCGGGCGTGTCGGCGCGGCCGTCGCCAGATCGGCGCTCGCCGCCGGCCATGAGGTGTCGGTGCTCGACGAGGACCTGCTCTCACATGAGCGTCTCAACGCCGGGCAGGCAACCAGCTGGGAGGAGGCCGGCGGACTGTTCACCGTCGGCACGGCTTTGGAGGTCGATGCGCTGGTGCAGGCTGGCGTGGAGCGCGCCGACGTGTTCATCGCCTCGACCAACGGCGACAACACCAACCTGATCATCGCCCAAATCGCCCAGAAGCGTTTTGAGGTGCCGAAGGTCATCGCCCGCGTGATGGACCCCGCGCGCGCCGGCTGGTATGGCGAACTGGGCCTGCACACGATCTCCCCGACGCAGCACGCGATCGAGATGTTCGAGCGCGCGCTCACGGTCGAGCACGCCGCCTAGCCATGTACGCGATCATCGTCGGCGCGGGCAAGGTCGGGCGCAATCTCGCCCGCGAGTTGATCGCCAAGGACCAGGAGGTCACCCTGATCGAGTCCTCCCGTCCCCGCTACCTCTCGATCGAGGAAGAGTTCGAGCACGCCGCCCAGTACGGCGACGCGACCGAGCTGTGGGTGCTCGAGCGTGCCGGCATCCAGCGCGCCGACCTCGTGATCGCTGTCACCGGCGACGACGAGGACAACATGCTCGTGTGCCAGGTCGCCAAGGAGAAGTACCTCTGTGACCGCATCATCGCCCGCGTCAACAACCCCCGCAACCACGAGCACTTCAAGCTGCTGGGCATCCAGCCGGCGGTGTCCGCCACCGACCTGATCCTGCGCCTGATCGAGCACGAGGTGCCCCGCTACGGCCTCGTGCACCTGCTGGCCCTCGAAGAGGAGCGCCTGGAGATCATCGAGCTGGAGGTCATACCCGGCGCCCCAGCCGTGGGTCGGCGCGTCGCCGACATCGAGCTTCCCGAAGGCTCGCTGATCATCTCCGTGCTGCGCGGCGGCGCTGGCTTCGTCCCCAAGGCCGACACCGTGATCGAGGCCGGTGACGAGGTCCTGCTGGTGCTCGACCCGGGCCTCGAGGGATCGATCACCGGCTTCTTCGCGCCGAATGGTGGCGCGCCGGGCGGATAGGGTTCTCCGGCGCGTACGCGCCGGGGGGCGACGGGCTTCGTGCCCGCTGGGGGGCCGGGCCTCGTGCCCTCCTGGTTTGTTGGGTCAGCTTGGGGCAATGACCGGCAGTCCCTGTGCGCTTGCGGCTGCCAGCAGGCGATGGTCGTAGGCGAGCAACTCGTCGGCTTCGACGCGCAGCGCACTGGCGAGATGGATCGCATCGAGGGTGCGGACGGTCACGGAGGTTAGCTTACGGCTGGCACGCAGCAGCGAGGCGCTCACTGCCACGAGCATGCAGGAGGAGATCAGTCGGTCGACCTCCACCTGCACCTCCTCGCTGGGGTTCGCCAGTTTCGTGGCTCGCGCGACCTCGATGAGTGCGAGTCGGCTGGTGACCATGACGGCTGGATGATCCGCTAGGTGGCGTTCGAGCGCGGAGGTCTCCGGCTCATCGATGACGAGCTTCACCAGCGCCGAGGAGTCGGCGTAGAGGAGGCGCCGCTCAGCGCTCAGCGCGATCTTCCTGGAGCGCGTCGCTCGCGGTTACAGCGCCTGTCACGGGATAGCGCCGCAGAGGCTCCTCGAGAGGAGTACCCGGGGTGATGTCGCTCGCCTCGTGCAACCGGTCGATCCGATCGGCCGGCGCCGGCGCAAGCACCGCTACACGCTCCCGATGGTGGGTGATCTCGATCGTCTCCCCGGCGCGGACGCGACGAATCGTCGCGGTCAGGTTGTCGCGAAGCTCGCGTATGCCAATCTGCGCGGACATTGTGTACACATGCTACCACAATCTGACGCGAGCTTGGCGGCAGCGGGCTCGGATGCCGCGCTCATACTATGACGTGGCGGTCCACTATCCTTGATCGCCCGGTCCGGGATGGTGTAATCGGTAACACGCGTGCCTCTGGAGCACGAATTTGGGGTTCGAGTCCCTGTCCCGGAGCCTCAGAATCACCTCCGTCCCGCCTCCGCGGGACAGGATCTCCGGAGGGGAGAAGTAGGGAGTATCCCGGAGTGGTTGGAACCCCTCCGACCCCCGTGCTGGCGGGCCGGAGGGCTTCAACATCTGTGTTACGCGCCGAACTGGTGGCCGTGACCGGGGCCTCCAGGACCCCACGGCTGCCACGGCGACCTGAAGCCGCCGGGATTCCACGGCAGCAGGTAGGCGCGGTAGGTGTTGACTCCCGTGGGGAACTCGGCGTTGAAGATCAGGTTGCCCTGAGGATCGAACTCCGAGAAGTACGGCAGCGCTCCCCAGCCGACGAACAGGTTGCCAGCGGCGGTCGGCTGGGCGTTGCCCTGCGAGGCCGCTGAGAGTCCCTCGGGTTGGTTGTCGGATGACAGCAGCGTGGCGACGTGCGTCCACGGATTCAACCTCACCGTGACCGCACGGCTGTAGGGGAGCAGCGGCGTGCCGGAGGACTCGTTGTCGAAGAACGTGTACACCCCGTTGCCCAATGGTTGGGGATCGTGCTGCCAGGCGAAGATCTCGCCCGCGCTGTCGAGCACCTGCCCGGGGGCCGCCTGCAGGGTGAAGCTCGAGTCCTTGCCTCCCAGCTGCCAGACGATATTCGCTGTACGGGGGTCCACCTCGTAGGTCGTCCAGGTGTCGCGGGCGTCGATCAGGAAGTCGCCATTGGTGTCGACCTTCACCGCGTTGATGTGAAACCAATCCCACGGCGTACTCGGCGACGCCGGCAGTGGCTGCTCGCTCTGGCTGTAGGGCACGTGGTCAGCGCTGTTCCACTGGAACAGCACCCTGCCGGTGGCGATGTCGATCTCCTGCACGACGCCGTTGATCACGGTCTGGTCGGCGGGGCCGCCGATCGAAGTGAGGTTGGCGGTGGAGGTGGTGTAGGAGAGGATCAGCGCCGTGTTCCACGGGGTGATGAGGAACTCGTGTCCGTCCGCGCTGAGTCCGTTGCCGGCGTCGACCGTGGCGATCTGCTGGTAGTGGTCGTTGTAGATGTAGTCGGTGCCGCTGGCGAGGCCGCCCAGCCCGGTGCCCTGCCACCACGTGAGGACTGGCTGGCCGTTGTAGGTCTGGACGCGGAAGTCGCTCGCCTCCTCGCCGGCGGGGACAGCCTTGAACCAGACGACGCTGCCCTGCTGGTTGAGGATCTCGGGACCATTGGCATACGTGCTGGTGTCGCCGAACGGCGAGATGAAGATGTCGCCGCGGCCGCTGTTTGGCTGTGAGGTGAGAATCGTCACCGGGGGTGGAGCCGTGGGCGTTGCCGCCGCGGCCACGCCGCTCGGGGCGCTGGCGACGGCGCCGAGGACAACGGTGGCGCCGAGGGCCAACCGACGCCATCGCCGCCAACCGCTCCGGGGTGGGGTGGAAGGGGTGATTCGGGGCATGGGACTTCCTCCTTGCATAGGTAGGGCTTGGTGATGGGGGGGTGTGGGCCGCCCGGGCCGGCCCACGGTGAGCACCTTAGGACATAAAGTTCATAAAATCAACAGAAAAAGTGATCTTTTTGTAAAGCGTTGCGGTTCCAGGCGATCGAGGGCGTCGGCGCTCTGTTGGTGGGCCGTCCGGGATCCCCGGTGGGGGAGCCGACCCTCCGGGATAGCCCTGTGAGGGAAGCGACTCGGAAGTGGCGGCGCTGGCGGTCGTCGGGTGAGGGTCTACGCCGCGGCCTGCAATGCCCAGTCGCGGTAGAGCTCGAAGTAGCGGCCCTCGGCGGCGATCAGCTCGTCATGGGTTCCCTGCTCGACGATCTGGCCTCCTTCGAGCACCACGATGCGGCCAGCCTGGCGGATCGTCGACAAACGGTGGGCGATCACGATCGCGGTGCGACCGGCGAGCAGGCGGCGCAGGCCGGCCTCGATCCGGCCCTCGGTGTGCAGGTCCACGTTGGAGGTGGCCTCGTCCAGGATCAGGATGCGCGGGTCGGCGATCAGCGCGCGGGCGAAGGCGATCAGCTGGCGCTGGCCCGAGGACAGCTGCGCGCCGCGCTCACCGACCTCGGTGTCGTAGCCGTGGGGCAGCTCGGCGATGAAGTCCTCCGCGCCGACCGCCGCCGCGGCCTCGTGGACGTGGTTCTCGTCGGCGTCGGGGCGGCCGAAGGCGATGTTCTCTGCGATCGTGCCGGAGAACAAGAACGCCTCCTGCGGCACGATCCCCATCTGCGAGCGCAGCGAGTCGCTGGAGACCTCGCGCAGGTCGTGCCCGTCGATCAGGATCTGACCGCTGCTGGGGTCGTAGAAGCGCGCGAGGAGCTTGGCGATCGTCGACTTGCCCGCTCCGGTGGCGCCCACGAGCGCAACCGTCTGGCCGGGGGGAATCGTCAGCTCGATGTGCTCCAGGACCATCGCGTCGTCCGTGTATGCGAAGGAGACGTCCTCGAAGCGGATTTCGCCGCGGATGCGCTCCAGCGCGAGCGCTCCCTCGCGATCTGTCAGGTTCGGCGTTATGTCCAGCAACTGGAAGATCTTCTCGAGCGCGGCCATACCCGACTGGTAGGTGGTGTAGAGCTGGGAGAGCTGCTGGATCGGTTCGAACAGGAACGACAGGGTCCCGACGAACGCCACGACGGTGCCCGCTGTGATGTGGCCCTCTAGGGCCTGGTAGCCGCCGTACAGGACGATCAGCGCGAGCGCGATGCCGGAGAGCATTTCCACGGTCGGGAAGTAGGCGGCGTTGAGTCGTACCGTGACCATGTTCGCGTCGCAGTTGTCTGTGTTCAGCTCCGCAAACTGCGCCTCGTGGTGGGGCTCCTGACCGAAGCTGCGCACCACGCGGATCCCCGACAGGGTCTCCTGCAGGTAGGCGGTGATCGCGCCAATCGTCTCCCGCGTGCGCCGGAAGGCGCCGGCCGAGACGAGCCGAAACCAGATCGAGCCGGCGGCCACGAACGGTACGACACAGAACGTCAGCAGCGCCAGCTTCACATCGAGGAACAGCAGCACCGCGACCGCCCCGACGAGCGTGAGGCCGGCCTGGAACAGCGTCACGACGGAGTCGGTCACGAGGCTTTCCAGCGCCTCGACGTCGTTGGTCATGCGCGAGATCAGCACCCCCGCGGGCCGGCTCTCGTAGAAGCCGATCGGTTGGTGCTGCAGGTGGGTGAAGATGCGGATGCGCAGGTCCGCGAGCGCGCGCTGGCCGACCCAGCCGACGAGGTAGGTTTGCGCGTAGGTCATCGCCCATACCAGCAGCGCTGAGAGCAGAAACGCGACCACCACCAGCACGAGCGTGCCGGTGTCGTGGCGGTCGATGCCTTCGTCGATTGCGACCTTCGCCAGCAGCGGGGGTGCCAGCGAGGCGGCCGTGCCGAGCACGAGCGCCGTCAGCATCGCGCTCACGCGCAGGCGGTAGGGGCCCAGCAATCGCAACAGGCCGCGCAGGTTGCGCCCGCGCGTGCCCTTCGCGGCGCGCTCGCCGTCCCACTGCGACCCGCCGCGCGCAGACCCCGGGCCGAGCCCGCGCCCGCCGCCGCCACCACCCATTCCCCGCCCGCCGTGCGCGCTCATATCCCGCTCACCTCGCGTTCGCGCGGCAACTCCCGCGTCAGGAAGACCTGGTCGGGGAGGCCCTTTTCGACGATCTCGCGATACAGCTCCGAAGCCTCCAGCAGTTCCTCGTGGTTGCCGTGCGCGGTGACCCGGCCGTGGTCGAGCACGACGATCTCATCCGCCAGCGCGATCGTCGAGAGGCGATGGGCGACGATGAACGTGGTCCGCCCCTCCATCGCCTCGTCGAGCGCGAGCTTGATCTGACGCTCGGTCGAGGCGTCGACCGAGGAGGTCGCGTCGTCGAGAATCAAGACGCGCGGGTCGGCGAGCAGCGCCCGCGCGATCGCCATGCGCTGGCGCTGGCCGCCGGACAGGGTCAAGCCGCGCTCGCCGACGCGGGTGTCGTAGCCGTCGGGCAGGCGCTCGATGAACTCGTGGGCCTGCGCGCGGCGGGCGGCCTGTTCGATCGCCTCGCGTGGGACCGGAGGCCCGCCCACCCGCGCGTAGGCGATGTTCTCGGCGACTGTCTCCGAGAACAGGAACGGATCGTCGCTGACGATCGCGACGGCCTGGCGCAGTGAGCGCAGGTTCACCTCGCGCACGTCGGCGCCGTCGAGCAGCACGCGCCCGGCGCTCACGTCGTACAACCGTGAGATCAACGAGACGAGGCTGGTCTTGCCGGAGCCGGTGGCGCCGACGAGCGCGATCGTGCGCCCGGCCGGCACGTCCAGGTCGACGTCGCTCAGCACGGCCCGCGCGGTGTGAGCCGGGGAGTCTCCGTTCCTAGCCGCGGCACCATTCGGGGCCGCCGTGGCGCTCGGTGGGATCTGCGCGCCGTTTGCCGAAACAAGCCCGTTAGTTGCCGTCTCCGTCGCGCCCGTCGCCGAGTATGCCGCGCCGAACTCGTCAGACTCGTCGTAGCGCAGGGTGACGCCCTGCAGTTGCACATGCCCGTTGCCCGCCGGCAGCGGTGGCGCGCCGGGCGGTGAGGTCAGCCGCGGGGGCCGGTCGAGGACCTGGAACAGACGCGCGCCCGAGGCGGTCGCGCGCTGGGCGAGATTGAGGATCACGCCGAGCGTGCGCATCGGGGCGATCAGCATGTTCAGATACAGGTAGAAGGCGGTGAACTGGCCGAGCGTCAGGTGCGCGTGGATCACGGCGTTGCCCCCGATCAACAGCACCGCGGCGAGGCCGAGCTGGGGCAGGAAGCCGATCATCGGGTTGAACTTCGCTTCCAGTCGGGTCGCGACCATCGCCTGGCTGAACACGCGCCCAACGCTGCCCTGGAAGCGCTGCAACTGGCGCGGCTCGCGCGCGAAGGCCTTGACGACGCGCACCCCGGAGATGTTCTCCTCGGCGTCTGCGGTCAGCTCGGCGATGCGCTGCTGGGTCTGCTGGATCGCTGGGCGCGCGCGGCGGCCGTAGCGGTAGGAGATCAGCACCACGAACGGCACCGGCGCGAGCGAGATCAGGCCGAGGCGCGGTTCGATGATGATCATCACAGCCCCCGCGAGCACGATCGTGAGGATCGACTGCAGAATGAACACGAGCCCATAGCCGAGGAAAAACCGCACCGCCTGCAGGTCAACGGTCGCTCGTGACATCAGCTGGCCCGTCTGCTGGCGGTCGAAGAAGCCGAGCTCGAGCTGCTGCAGATGGCCATAGAGCAGCTTGCGCAGGTCGTATTCGACGCCGAGCGAGAGTCGCCCGGCGACCATCCGCCGCCAGTACATGAACCCCCAACGCATCAGCACGATCAGTGCGATCGTGCCTGCGATCAGCGTCAGTTCGTGGCGTGCGCCCGCTTGCGCTGCGCCGTGGTGATGCTGGGGAGCCGTGCTGATGATCTGCACCGCTCGGCCCGTCAGGGCGGGCAGCGCGACGGTGATCACCATCGCGAGGCTCGCCAGCCCCCAGGAGATGATCATGCCGCGCTTGTAGGGGCGCAGGAAGCCTAGGAGTCGGTAGAAGGTCGCCATCGTTGCTTAGT
The DNA here is from genome assembly GCA_963764915.1 of uncultured Solirubrobacterales bacterium. Classification (GTDB taxonomy): domain Bacteria; phylum Actinomycetota; class Thermoleophilia; order Solirubrobacterales; family Solirubrobacteraceae; genus Palsa-744. Next base: position 24,554 of record CAVXUO010000005.1, read on the forward strand.
CAACCATTATTGCAGGGTCGGTCGCTCCACGTCGAGGCCCGGCCGGCAACCCTCGTGGCTCGACTACGCTGCGTCCATGTCCTCCGTGACGGCATCGACCGCGTCACGCCGACAGCCGGCGGCCGGGCTGTGCGACAGCTGCGCCTTCCAGCGCGTGGTGCCCAACACACGGGGCTCGGTCTTCTCGCTGTGCAACCGCTCGCGCGAGGACCCAGCGTACCCGCGCTACCCCCGTCTGCCGGTGCTCGACTGCCCGGGGTACGAGCGCCGGGCCGAGTGACCGCACGCAGGTGTCCCTCGAACCGGCCGGTGGCTGCACCTGCCAGGTTGGGCGTGTCCCGTCGCTCACGGGGCGCACACGCCAGGCTACCCGACCCCGACCCCGGCCTCGACGCCGACCGGCTCGCGCGGTGGGGCCTCGGCGGGCGACTCGGCGGAGCTGACGAAGTCGCGGCTGCGCACCAGCACGAAGGCGCACACCGCGCCGGCGAGTGCGACGGCGGCGGCGATCGCGAGGATCGTGGTGAAGGCTTCGGTGAAGCCGACGCGGTAGGCGTGCTCCAGTGCGGCCTGGGGTACGGGGGGGAGGGCGTGGAGGACCTTTCCGACTTCGCCGGACTGCAGCAGCGTCGAGAGATGCCCATGGGCAGCGCTCTGGACGGCCTGGCCCTGCCCGCTGGCGGCGAGCTTGGAGTTGACGGTGCGGCTGACCTCATGCGCGAAGATCGCGCCGAGGCCGGCGATCCCGGTGACGATGCCGACCTGGCGGAAGGTGCTGTTGATGCCGGAGGCCATGCCGCTGCGCGAGTAGTGCACAACGCCGATCGCGGTCGAGGCGAGTGGCGGGTTGATCATGCCGATGCCGGCGCCCGCCAGCACGAAGCCGGGGATCAGCACGGTCCACCCGGAGTTGGGTTCCACCGCCGTCATCGCCAGCAGGCCGCCGCTCACCAGCACGAGGCCCCCGCCGAGCAGCAGGCGCATCGGCACGCGCACGGTCAGCCGCCCGGCGATCGGGGCGACGATGAAGGAGAGCATCGTGATCGGCAGGAAGCGCAGGCCAGCCTGCAGCGCGCCGTACCCGAGCACGTCCTGGATGTACAGGGTGAGGTAGAGGAACATCGCGAAGATCGAGCTGGAGAGGGTGAACGCCACGATGTTGGCCCCCGTGAAGGCGTGGCGACGGAACAGGCTGAGGTCGAGCATCGGCCGCTGCTGGCGCATCTCCGCGACCAGAAACGCCGCAATCAGCAGCACCGAGGCGACCAGCAGCGAGACGATCTTGGTCGAGCCCCACCCGGCTTCGTTGCCCTGCTCCAGCGCATACACGAGCAGGAACAGCGACCCGGAGAAGGTCACCAGGCCGAGCCAGTCCACTCCCGTCGCATTCGGGTCTCGCGACTCGGTGACGCGCGCAAGCGTCAGCCCGACGGCGGCGATGCCGATCGGCACATTGACGAAGAAGATCCACTGCCAGCCGATGCCGGTCGTGATGATCCCGCCGACGACCGGCCCGACGGCGACGGCGGCTCCGGTGACGGCCCCGAAGACGCCGAAGGCGATCCCGCGGTCGCGGCCCTGGAAAGCCTGGGCGATCAACGCCAGCGAGGTGGCGAACATCATCGCCCCGCCGACTCCCTGCACGGCGCGGGCAAGGTTGAGCATCAGCGGGGAGTCGGAGAGCCCGCAGACAGCGGAGGAGCAAGTGAACACCACGAGGCCGGCCGTGAACACGCGTCGGCGCCCGAACAGGTCAGCGAGCGATCCGGCCGTCAGCAGGAAGGCGGCGAGCGTCAGCGCGTAGGCGTTGACGACCCACTGCAGGTCGGCGAAGGAGGAGTGCAGTTCGCGCTGGATCGAAGGCAGCGCGACGTTCACGACGGTGATGTCGAGCAGCAGCATGAAGATGGCGATCGACACCGCGATCAGGGTCCACCACTTGCGTTCCATGTAGGTTCTGGCCTCCTTACTCGCGAGTGGGACTGCCGATCACCTCAATGTAGGAGGCTGGCGCAAATGCCCTCCCGGCCCGGGCTTTGCCGAACCGGCGGGCGGGTCGATCTGGGATGGGTCGCATGGGGCGCATCGAGCGCGGCGGTTCGTACGTGGGCCCACCGCGGCCGTGGGGCCTTCCGTCGGTGCAGGGCCTTCGCCGGTGTGGGGCCTGCCCCCGGTGTGGTGCCTTCCGTCGTTGTGGGGCCTGCCGCCGGTGCGGCTACTGTGATGGCTTGCCGTCGCGGACGACACGAGCGCTGCATCGACGGCCACTGCGCGCATGAGCTCATCCCACACGAACCGCACGCACCCGACGCTGATCCTCGTCGTGCTCTCGCTCGCGGGGCTGGCCTACGCGATGCTGAGCTCCTCGGTGATCCCGGCGCTGCCGACGATGCAGCGTGCGTTGCACACCAGCGAGACGGGGATCGCGTGGCTGCTGACCGCGTACCTGCTCTCCGCCTCGGTGGGCACCGCGATCATCGGCCGGCTCGGCGACATGCACGGCAAGGAGCGGCTGTTGCTGTGGACGCTCGTGGTCCTCGCCGCCGGCACGCTGCTCGCGGCGGTGTCGAATTCGCTGGGGGTGCTGATCGTGGCGCGCTTCATCCAGGGCGCGAGCGGCGGGATCTTCCCGCTGGCGTTCGGGATCGTCCGCGACGAGTTCCCGCGCGAGAAGGTCGCGGGGAGCATCGGATTGCTCTCCGCGATCCTCGGGGTCGGTGCTGGCGTGGGAATCGTGCTCTCGGGCGTGATCGTCGAGCATCTCAACTATCACTGGCTCTTCTGGCTGCCGCTCGTGGCGGTGGTACTTGCCGCGGTCGCGACATGGCGCTTCATCCCGGAGTCGCCGATCCGCGTTCCCGGGCGGATCAACTGGCTGGCGGGGGCGCTGATGACGATCGGCATTTCGATCGTGCTGCTGGCGATCAGCGAGACGACCACGTGGGGCTGGGGATCGGCTCGCACGCTCGGCTTGATCCTGATCGGGCTCCTCTTCACGGCCGCCTGGATCGCGGTGGAGGTGCGCAGCGACAACCCGCTGATCGACATGACGATGATGCGTATCAGGGGGGTTTGGACGACCAACCTCGCGGCGTTTCTGCTGGGCGCGGGCATGTACGCGTCGTTCATCGTCTTCCCCCAGTTTGCGCAGCTGCCAACCAGCACCGGCTTCGGGTTTGGCGCCTCGGTGGTCGTCTCGGGCCTGTATCTGCTGCCCTCGACCGTGGGGATGACGATCCTCGGCATGTTCGCCGGGCGGATCTCCGCACGTTTCGGCTCACGCGCGGCGCTGTTGAGCGGCACGGCCTTCACCACCGCCTCCTTCGCACTGCTCGCCGCGGCTCACAGCCACCCCTACGAGCTGCTGATCGCCGCCGCGCTGCTCGGCGTCGGGATCGGCCTCGCCTTCGCGGCCCTCGGCAACCTGATCGTGCAGGCGGTCTCGATCCACCAGACGGGGGTGGCGAGCGGCATGAACACGGTGATGCGGACGCTCGGCGGCGCGCTCGGCGGGCAGCTCTCGGCGACATTCATCGCCGCCAACGTGGCGCACGGAGAGCCGACGGTGACGGGTTTCACCGAGACGTTTGCGATGGCCACGGGCTTCCTGGTGGTGGCCTTCCTGGCGGGGTTGTTGGTGCCGAAGGTGCAGACAGCGCCGAGCGAGGAGGCGGCGGCGGATACCTCGCACGGCGAGGCCACGGCGACGGCACTCGAAACTGCGTAGGCGCTTATTGCGGTTGATGTGGTCGGGGAGGACAAGCCTCCCGCTTGCGCCCGGGGGCGTGGGTGTCAACCGCGACGGCGCACGCCTAGGGTCTCAGGCGGTGAGCGCCTCGGTCGGCGCGTGGTCGAGCTCGCGCAGCTTGCGGCGCACCCGCGCACGCGTCTGGGTGAGCTCGTCCTTGAGCTTGGCGAGCTCGGCGGAGCGGTGCTCGACCAGTTCCAGCTGGCGATCGATGTGGCCGAGCGCCTCCCGCAGCAGCTCGTGGCGGCGCTCGGGGTGGACGTTGTCGCGGCGCAGCTGCGCACGCACCTCCGCGCGCGCCTCCTCGGCGGAGAGCAGGGTCTTGAGCTCCTCGAGCGTCACCCCGAGCAGGCTCTTCAGGCGCATCACCTCGCGCAGGCGCTCGACCTCGGCCTCGGTGTAGGTGCGGTGCTGCCCGGAGGGCCGCGCGGGTGCCTCGGCGAGCAGCCCGATCTCCTCGTAGTAGCGGATCGTGCGCGGCGTGGTGCCGACCAGGCGAGCGACGTCGCCGATGCGCAGGGGGGCGCTCACGAGCGGGCTCCGGAGATGGCCAGCCGCTGCTCGACGTGGGACGGCGCGCTCAGGTCGGTGACCGGCCGCTGGGCGACCTCGCAGATGTCGGCGCAGGTGCTCACGAGCGCGCCCCAACAGTGGCCGGGCGCTCGCCGAGCTGTCGCTCCTCGGCTCTCGCCTCGACGTGGCGGGGGCGCATCAGGCAGACGCCCGCGCCCACCAGCGAGGTGGCGGCGAGCACCCACAGCGCCGTGTGCATGTTGTCGATGAACGGCGCCAGCTTCTGCGAAGAAAGACCTTTGGCGAGACCGGAGAAGACGGCGAACAGCGTGGGGCGGGGCACGGCGGAGGTGACGATCGCCATCACGAACGCGATCGACAGCACCGCGCCGGTGTTCTGCAGCAGCGTGCGCGCGCCCGCGGCGATCCCGCGTCGCTTGGCGGGCACGGTGCCCATCATCGCGGCGGTGTTGGGGCTGTTGAACATCCCCGAGCCCACGCCCACCGCCAGCAGCCACAGCGTGCTCTGCCAGTAGGGGGTATCCACCTGCAGGGTGGTCATCGCGGCGAGCGCGCCCGCGCTGACGAGCATCCCCAGTGCCGCCAGGCCGCGCGAGCCGTGGCGGTCGGCGTAGATGCCGGCCAGCGGCGAGGAGACGAGCATCCCCAGCGCGAGCGGGATCAGCTTCACGCCGGCGGTGATCGGGCTGTCGCCCTGGGCGCCCTGGAAGTAGAAGACGAACAGGAACATCAGCGCGAAGCGCGCCAGCCCGTTGATGAAGGCCGCAGCGGTGGCGGCCGCGAACAGGCGGTTCTTGAACAGTGTCAGGTCGAGCATCGGGGCGCGCGAGCGGCTCTCGATCACCACCCACAGCGGCAGCAGCACGAGCGCCGCGAGCAGCCCGCCGATCACGATTGGATCGTCCCAGCCGCTCAGCCCGCCGCGCGAGACGCCCAGCACGAGGCCGGTGAGGCCGAGGATGAAGGTGATGTTGCCGAGCACGTCATAGCCGCGGATCTCATCGGGCTTTGAGAGCTCGCGCAGGATCAGCGCGCCCCACGCGGCGCCGGCGAGGCCGAGCGGCACGTTGAACCAGAAGACCCAGTGCCAGGAGATGCCGACCAGCACGCCGCCGAGCACCGGCCCGATCGCCAGGCCGATCGCGGCGACCATCGTGTTGGTGCCCATCGCGAGGCCCAGCTCATCGTGGGGGAAGGCGTCGGTGACCAGCGCGGCGGCGTTGGCGAACAGGAAGGCCGAGCCGATCCCCTGCAGCACGCGCCACACGATCAGCACTTCGGCGTTGGGCGAGAAGCCGGCCCCCAGCGAGGCGAGCGCGAAGACGATGAAGCCGCCGATGTAGGCGCGCTTGCGCCCGAACAGGTCCGACAGCCTTCCCGCCATCAACACCAGCACGGTCGCGGCGATCAGGTAGGCGAGAATCACCCACACCAGCGCCAGCAGCGAGGCGTGCAGCGAACGCTCCAGGTCGGGCAGCGCGATGATCAGCGTCCCCGAGTTGGTCGCCGCCAGCAGCATCCCCAGGCTGGTGCAGGAGAGCGCCCACCACTTGTAGTGTGCGTGGCCTTCCGCGACCCCCAGCCGGCGGCGGCGGGTGGCGGTTTCGGTGCTGGTCTTCAAAGTGGCGCGGGCCAAGGGGCTGACTTTCCGGAGGGCGCTTGCGGGCGTCTCTCTCAACTCGAGGGGCGTCTCTCACAACTTGACGTGAACGTAAGGATCACGATAGCAGGCTGCAACCATGCCCCAAAGGGGGGTGGAGGCTGTCCGCGCTCGCAAAAGCCCAGCGGGAGTCGCTCACGAAGCCCAGCGGGAGTTGCGAAGCCCAGCGGGAGTTACACGCCCTCCGGCGTGGGGCCGCCGACGATCGCCGCCTCCGCCAGGATCTCCTCCACGCGCGCCATCGCACTCCCGTCGAGGTGCATCTCCCCGGCGGGCGCCGCGCCCTCGATGTGCGCGGGGCGGCGGGCGCCGACGATCGCCACGTGCACGGCGGGGTTGGCGAGCGTCCACGCGATCGCCAGCTGCGCGACCGTGATGTCGAGCTCCTCCGCCAGCTCCCGCACGCGCTCGACGATGGCCAGGTTGCGCTGGTAAGCCTCGCCGCTGAACAGATCGCTGCCCGCGCGCCAGTCGTCGTGCTCGAGCTGGGTCTCGCGCGTGAAGCGCCCGCTCAGCAGGCCGTGCGCGAGCGGGCCGTAGATCAACACGCCGATGTCATGCTCGCGGCAGTACGGCAGCACCGCCCGCTCGATCTCGCGACGCAGCATGTGGTAGGGCGGCTGCAGCGTTTCCAGCGGGCGGGCGCGCTCGAACTCGGCGATCTGCGGGGCGTCGTAGTTGGAGGCTCCCACGTGGCGCACCTTGCCCTCGCGCACCAGCTCCTCCAGGGCCGCCGCCGTTTCCGCGAACGGTATGCGCGGATCTGGCCAGTGCACCTGGTAGATGTCGATGTAGTCGGTGCCCAGGTGGCCGAGACTCTCCTCCACGCCTTTGCGCAGCCACGCGGGGCTCGAGTCGCGTAACAGCTCATCGCCCTGCTGGCGCAGGCCGCCCTTGGTGGCGATCACCACCTGCTCGCGCGGCACGCCCGCGAGCGCCTGCGCGAGCAGTTTCTCGGAGGCACCCCACCCGTAGCCCTGGGCGGTGTCGAAGAAGTTGATGCCCAGCTCCCGTGCGCGTCCGACGGTCGCCACCGCCTCGCCGCGGTCGATCTGGCCCCAGTCCCCGCCGAACTGCCACGTCCCCAGGCAGACGCGCGAGACCTCGAGGTCGGTGCGCCCCAGCTTGATCGTCTCCACCTCACTCCCTCCCTTGTCCGTCTCGCGGCTGGCACGGCTCGCGAGTGATTGCGCCTTCGGGGTTCCACCTACCCGCGTGCGGCTCGATGGATGCACGTCGGGCTCGACGGATGCGGTGTCGTGGTGCTAGAAAGAGGATATGAGCGAGACGCCGCAGACCGACCCGGAGCAGAAGTCCGAGCAGGAGTGGCGCGAGCAGCTGACGCCCGAGCAGTACGACGTGCTGCGCCGCGCGGGCACCGAGGCGCCGTTCACGGGGGCGCTGCTGCACAACAAGCAGACCGGCTCCTACACCTGCGCCGGCTGCGGGGCGGAGCTGTTCGGGTCCGACACCAAGTTCGACTCTCACAGCGGCTGGCCCTCGTTCACCGAGCCGGCGGTCGCCGAGGCGGTCGAGCTGCGGCCCGACAACAGCCTCCTCATGCGCCGCACCGAGGTGCGCTGCCGCCGCTGCGGGGGGCACCTCGGGCACGTCTTCGACGACGGACCCGGTCCCACCGGCCAGCGCTACTGCATCAACTCCGCGGCGCTCGGCTTCAAAGCCGACGAGTAGCCTTCCCGATCCGATGATCATGATGGACCAGTCCCGGCGGCTCTCCGAGCCGCTGCGGTGGGGGCGGCGCGAGCGTACGATCGTCGCCGTGCTGCTCGCGTGCGTCGCGCTCGCGGCGGTCGGTCTCGGCGTCTACGCCCTGTCGAGCGGTGCCCCCGCGCGCAAGGACTGCATCGAAGTGACGTTCGCCTCCACGCTCGGCGGCGCTACCGAGCATGCCTGTGGGAAGCAGGCGCGCACGGTGTGCGCCACGCCCGGGGCGTTCAAAAGCGTCGCCGAAGAGCTGCGTGCCGCCTGCGCCCGGGCCGGCTTTCCGTTCGACCCGCGACGCTGAACGCTCTCAGCACGAGCCGGGAGGGCCGTTGGTGGGCGTCTCTGTGCCCGCACGGCGGGGCTTGGAGACCCACGAGCATCTCATGGGGTCGTTCTTCGATCGTGCGGCGTTGGCCACCGCCAGCGATCGGGTGGCTGGGCTATGAATCGGCTCGCGCCGTCTGGGTTCCGTCCGCACGTCTATACAAATGTCGAAAGACCTCCCCAAAGTGTTGGCCACGGTGTCCCTGGCGAGGGTCCCGCAAGACGGATTTCATAGGAAATCGCAATTGGCGCACTTCGCCCGGGGGCGGGGAGGCGCTGTCAATCGATCCACAACGACAGGGAATGGAGGCACATGACCTGGCTGTCATACCCAAGTTGGCTGAACGCAGGTGACAACGCCTGGCAGATGACCGCCGCCACGTTCGTCGGGCTGATGAGCTTGCCCGGCCTGGCGGTTCTGTACGGCGGCGTGATGCAGAAGCGCTGGTCGGTCAACAGCATGATGCTCACGTTCGTCGCGTTCTGCGTGACGCTCATCGTGTGGTGCCTGTGGGCATTCAAGATGGGCTTCGGCTCTCCGATCGCCCACAGTGGCGGGGGCATCTTCGGCACGAAAGGGTTCTTGGGGACGGCCCTTGGCGAACCTGGCAGCGTGCTCAGCCATACGGCCGAGGAGGGCCAGGCGCTGATCCCATCGGTCAGCGAAGGCCCGCTGTTCCACTTCCCTGAGTCCTCGCTCGTGTACTTCCAGTTCGTGTTCGCCGCGATCACACCGATCCTGGCGCTCGGCTCGGTGCTCGGGCGGGTCAACTTCAAGGCGTGGATCCCGTACGTGGCGCTGTGGATCACATTCGTGTACACGGTCAATGCGTTCCTGCTGTGGGGCGGCGGCTACTTCGCGGCGCACGGCGCGCTCGACTACTCCGGCGGCTACGTCATCCACCTCTCCGCCGGTATCTCAGGGTTCGTGTTCGCCTGGGTGATCGGGCCGCGCCTGCAGCGAGATCGCGAGGTCGACGCGCCCAACAACCTGCTGATGCTGGCGTGTGGCGCGGGGTTGCTGTGGCTCGGCTGGAACGGCTTCAACGGCGGGGACTCCTACTACGCCGGCGCCGACGCCTCGGCGGCGGTGCTCAACACCAACCTGGCCACCGCGGTGGCGATGATGGTGTGGATCGCGTGGGATTACATCTACCGCGACAAGCCATCGATGATCGGCGCGGTCAACGGCATGATCACCGGCCTCGTCGGGATCACACCATCGGCCGGGTTCGTCAATGGATGGGGTGCGATCATCGTCGGCGCGGTCGATGCGACGATCGTGTGGATGGCGATCCGCTACCTCAGCCGAACGCGCCCGTTCCGCAACGTGGACGACACGCTCGGGGTGATCTACACCCACGGGATTGCGGGGCTGTGCGGTGGCCTGATGGTTGGGCTACTGGCCGATCCGGCCGTGGTCGAGTACATCGGCGTGCACGGGGCCTCCAACCTGCCTGGCAAAGCGGGTCTGCTGCTGGGCGGCGGCTGGACGCTGTTGCGCTGGCAGGCCGAGGCCGCGGTATGGGTGATCGCCTACACCGCCGTGGCGACGTTCATCATCCTCAAGGTCGTCGGGCTGGTGTTCCCGTTGCGGCTCTCCGATGAGGAGCTGGAGATCGGCGATCACGCGATCCACGGCAACGAGGTGTACCCCTCGGATGTGCCCACCCTTGGGGGTCCGCATCCGCCGACATGGCAGCCGACGCCGGCTGCGGTGGGCGGAGCGACGTAGGGCAAGGTCGTCTCCGGCGGAGCGCGCCATCCTCTGGGCGCGACTTCACCACGACGCGATGCACTGTGGCCCCGCTTCGGCGGGGCCACAGTTGTATCCCATCCCACGGCTTGAGTACAATGCGGTGCAGGAAGGTGCAGCGACGTGGTCGTCGCAAGCGGCTGATACCCGCATTTCCGGAGTGACTCTTCGGATGGGTTCGATTCCCACGCCTTCCGCAGTATTCGTCGGACGGCAGAGCAGGTAGCCACGATCATGCGCCGAGACGGGTTAGTCGCCGTTGCGCTCAGTTGTCCGACATATGCTTGCTCACCTGCTAGCCTTTTTGTCGGGTATCAGCCGCTTGCGAGACCGGCCCGCTTCGGCGGGCCGCGTCGTTTTCAAGGCGAAGCTGTCAACCGCCTGCGGCGAGCCCTACGGGGCAGCTGATCCCCGTGCCGCCCAGTCCGCAGTAGCCGCCGGGGTTCTTGGCGAGGTACTGCTGGTGGTAGGACTCGGCGTAGTAGAACGGGTGCGCCGGTGGGCCTTCGATCAACTCGGTTGTGATCTCCCCGTGCCCCGCGGCGCTCAACATCCGCTGGTAGGTCTCCCGCGAGGCCTCTGCTTGCGCGCGCTGGGTCTCGCTCTGCCAGACGATCGCCGAGCGGTACTGCGTGCCCACGTCGGCGCCCTGGCGCATGCTCTGGGTTGGGTCGTGACCCTCCCAGAAGAGCTTCAACATCTCCCCGTAGCTGGTGGCGGTCGGGTCGAACACGACCAGCACGACCTCCGCGTGGCCGGTGCGCCCCGAGCACACCTCCTCGTAGGTGGGGTTGGGCGTGTACCCTCCTGCGTAGCCGACCGCCGTCGTGTACACCCCCGGGGCCTGCCAAAAGACCCGCTCGGCGCCCCAAAAGCAGCCCATTCCGAAGACGGCCTGCTCGAGGCCCTCCGGCGTTTGGCCTGCGTCCTGCCGCAGCGGGGTGCCGAGCACCTCGTGACGCTCGGGCACCGCGAGCGGCTCGCTGCGCCCTGGCAGCGCCGAGGCGCGGTCGACCATCGTGGGGGTGCGGCGGCCGAAGAGCATCCACCCAGGTTAGCCGCCGTGGTGCCGGCTCCCGTGGGGAGGGGACATGGATGTCCCGTCCCCGGGCGCGCGTTTGCTGTTGCGCCGCGTGGACGATCACAAATCCTTACCTGTGCTGGCCCATCCCGCCGTTTTTTTGTTGGGTAACAGCGGGTTTTTTCGTTGTTTCGCGCTCAAGCCCTGGGCGGGGGGATCCGAAGAAACGAGTAGATGTTCCGTCTGCGTTTCCCGAGAAGCTCTCGCGGTGGGCTCGGGTCGCTGCTCGACAGGCGCCCGCCGATGGTGTGGGCCGCCGCGCTGCTGTACGCCTGTCGTGGCGCGGCGTGCCTCGCGGCGGTTGTCTTCCCGCTGAGCGTCCACCAGCCCGTGCGCCTGGAGCTCGCGGTCGGGACGCTCGCGCTGCTGCTCGCCGCCGGGCTGTGGCTCTTCGCGCGCAACCCCTCGATGCTCTTCATGCAGCTGCTGATGGCGCTGAGCGCGGTGACGCTGAGCGTGATGGTCGCCAACGCGCGCACCACCGGCGGGGTGATGCTGGCGGCGTTCGCCTACCCGTGGACGGCGATGTACGTGGCCCACTTCTTCTCCCGCCGCGCGCTTGTGGCGCAGGCGTTGCTGATCTCCGTCGGCTTCGCGGTCGGGCTGATCGTGAGCGGGCTGCCCCACATGGCGATCGTGTGGGTGGTCGTCACCGGCACCGCCTGGTCCACCGGTCTGGTGCTCGGCAACCTCAGCGAAAGCCTGCGCCAACGTGCCGACACCGACCCGCTCACCGGCCTGCTCAACCGCAGCGGCTTCCTCGCGCTCGCCGCCCGCGAGCGGGCGATCGCCGACCGCACGCACACGCCGCTGACGCTCGCGGTGCTCGACCTCAACGGCTTCAAGCTCATCAACGACCGTTTGGGGCATGCTGCCGGGGACCGGGTGCTCGCCGAGCTGGGGCGGGAGTGGCAGACCCGCCTGCGCGCCGGTGACATCCTCGCGCGTCACGGCGGTGACGAGTTCGTGCTGCTGCTGCCCGCCACCTCGCCGCCCGAGGCCGGTGGGGTGCTCGAACGACTGTGCTGGGATGGCCTCCCCGTCGATTGGTCGGTCGGGGTCAGCGGCTGGCAATCCGGTGAGGACCTCGACGCCTGTCTCGCCCGCGCCGACCGCGGCCTCTACAACGTCAAGCAGTCGCGCATCCCCTCTGCCTCCGGGGGGTCCTCCGTTGAGAGCCGTCGCGCACCGTCGCTGCTTCCCTCGATGTAGGTCCCGCGGGTTCGACGCAGGCGCCGGTGTGGCGGTGTTGCGGCCGGCACGTGTCGTGGCTGAGCTGCCTCGCCGTGTCAGGTGTATTCCAATAACTCCAAACTGGACAAATCCGTGTTTGGGTTTGAGACATCCGGGCAAGATACGCACGAGGAGCATCCCTCCCTCATTCCCTCCCAGATCGGCCCGCTGCCCCCGGCGGGCCGATCCCGTTAAGGGTCATCTCGGGTGGGGGATGTGTGGTCTCGCTGTCAGCGCGGTGCGCTAGAGCGCAAAGCGGGAGGGAGAGGGAGGGAAGGCCCAGCCAGATCCCGCGGTGCGCTAGCGCGGGCGGGGGGAGGGCAGGCCCAGCCAGCTCTCGAGCGGCGCGGGCGGTCCGAGGTGGAAGCCCTGGGCGTAATCCACGCCCAGTTCGCGGAGGATCGTGAACGTGGCCTCGTTGCCGACGAACTCGGCGATCGTGCGCTTGCCCATGCCTCGCGCGAGCTCGACCACCGCGCCGATCACCAGCCGGTCGGTCGGATCGGAGGTGCAGCTGTGCACGAACTCGCCGTCGATCTTGATGAAGTCGAAGGGAAGGTGCTTGAGGTAGTAGAACGAGCCGAAGCCCGCGCCGAAGTCGTCCAGCGCGAAGCGGCACCCCAGCTCGCCGAGGCGCTCGGCGAAGGTGCGCGCGGCGGCGATGTTGCCGATCGCCGTGGTCTCGGTCACCTCGAAGATCAGCTGTGTCGCCGCCACGCCCGCGGCGCGCAACTCGCGGCCGATGTGCAGCGCCAGCTGCGCGTCTCCAAGCGAGTGGGCCGAGAGGTTGATCTCGACGACCGGCTGCCGGCCCTGTTCGCGGTGTTCGCCGAGCATGCGGATCGCGCGGGTCACCACCCAGCGGTCGATCTCACGGATCAGCCCGAAGCGCTCGGCGACCGGCAGGAAGCTTCCGGGTGGGATCAGGTCGCCGTGGGGATCGACCATCCGCACCAGCAGCTCGTGCTGTGTGGTGATCCCGGTGGCGGTTTCCACAACCGGTTGGGCGTGCAGCACCAGACGGTCCTCGTCGAGCGCGGCGCGGATCCGCTCGGCCCATTCCAGGCGCGCCTCGATGTGCGCCTGCCCGCGGCCGGCGCCGCCGTAGGTGACGCTGCAATCGCGGCCGGCCTCCTTGGCGTCGTACATCGCGAGGTCGGCGTTGATCAGCGCCTCCTCGGCGCTCAACTGCTCGGCGCCCTGCAGCGGCGCGACGCCGATCGAGGCGGTGATCGGCCGCTCGCGGCCACCCGGCCCGCGCGGGGCGCGCTCCTGGCGCACGACCTTCAGCAGCGAGGTGGCGAGGCTCTCCGCCTCCTCGCACTCTCCGGTCGGGGTGAGAATCGCAAACTCATCGCCTCCGAGGCGTGCCAGCGTGTCGCTCTCGCGCAGGCGGCTCGCCAGCGCGCCCGCCACCCGCACGATCAGCTCGTCGCCGGCGCTGTGGCCAAGGGTGTCGTTGACCTCCTTGAAGGAATCGAGGTCCAGCACCATCACCGCCCCGGCGTGGCCGTAGCGCTCGCCGCGCGCGAGGTGCTCCTCCAGGCTGCGCTCGTAAGCGCGGCGGTTGAGCAGTCCGGTGAGCGGGTCGTGGTCGGCCATGTGCTTCAGTTCGGCCTCATACCGGCCGCGGGCGATCGCTTCCTCGTTGCGTGCCTGCTCGAGCGCCCGCTCGGCCTGATCGCGCTCCGCCAAACGGCGGGCGACGAGCGCCTGCGCGTAGCGCTCCCGGCGGCGTCCCTGCACGCCGAGGATTCCCACCATCAGCGTCAGCATTGCGCCGACCAGCACGATCGCCAGCGGCAGCGACTGGTCGGGAGAGGGCTCTGCCACGGCCAGCGTCCAGGTGCGTCCCGCCACCGCGATGCGCGAGGTGGCCGGGTGCTCCAGCGAGCCGGCGGCGAGCAGCGTCACGCTCCCTTCGCGCAGGGCGAACGCGGTACCCGGTGGGATCGCGCCGACCAGCGCGGGCCGCAGCAGCGCGTAGCTGTAGCCGATCGACGCGAAGCCGCGGAGTAGGCCGTGTGCGCCTTCGGCCGGCGGCGGGCCTCCGGGCTGGGGGGTGCCAGGCGGTGGGGTGGGTGGAGTGCCGGATGTGGCGAGCGGGGGCGGGCCGGATGCCGGCGGATTGGCGCCGGCGGCTCCCTGGGGCGTCGCTCGCACGCCAGCGGGCTCCCCGGCGAGCCGCGGCGGTGCAACCGGTCCGCTCGACGGAGACGGCGGTGGGGTTGGCAGGGGGTTGTAGATCGGCACGTACAACACGGTGCCGGCGCCGCCGCTGCCCATCAGGCGCAGGGGCGATGTGGCGCGCGGCTGGCCGGTACGGGCCGCCGCCTCCAGCGTGGCAAGGCGCTTGGGCTCTGCCGCCACGTCCAACCCGAGCCCCGAGGGGCCGCGGCTGCGGCGGGCGCTGTCGAGCACCACGTAGTACTCGTTCATCCGCGGCGCCCGGCGCCGCAGGCCGGTGTGTACGGAGGCCAGCTCGATCGGTCCGTGCGTTCGTTCGAAGCGGCGGCGTTGCGGTGCCGTCACCGCTTCCATCAGCCCCACGCCCTCGATCCCCGGTTCGCGCTCCAAGCCGCGGGACGCGGCCGTGAAGATCGCGTTGTGTGCGCCCCAGTCGGCGCCGACGCTCGCGGCGAGCTCGGCGGTGCGCTGGATCGCCGCGTCCACCGTGTACAGCGCCTGCGTGCGAATGTTCGTCGCGAGTGTCGCCCGCCGCGCCTGTGCTTCGTGCTCGGCCCGGCGCTCGGCGAGGAACGCGCCGGCGGCGGTGAGCACCGCCACGCACACGGTCACTGCAGCCGGCAGCCATGCTCGCTGTCGCTCTCCCCGGGCCACCTTGTCCATATCGGCCCATCCGGGACGGACCTGAATATCGAAAGTGGCGGGCCGGCTCGGGTGCGCCAGAACGCAGAGCCGGCGCCGGCGGGAGTGCAGTTTGTGCTAGGAAGCGCGCAATGCAAGCCGCGGAGGACATGGCGGGGCGGAAGGCCGCGCGGGAGTCGCCCGCCGTCGGCTGGCGTGTGGTGGCCGCGTATGGTGCGGTGGCCGCCGCCACCCAGATGCTGTGGCTCACATACGCGGCGATCACGACCGAATCGGCCCACCGCTACGGGGTGTCCGTCGGCGCGATCGGATGGCTGGCGGAGATCTTCCCGCTGTTGTACGTGGTGCTGGCGATCCCCGCGGGCGCGCTGCTCGACCGTTGGTTTCGGCCCTCGCTCGCGCTTGGGGGGGCGCTCGTCGCCGCCGGCGGGCTGGTGCGCCTCGGCGGGCTGACGTTCGCATGGGCGCTGGTGGGGCAGTCGCTGGTGGCGCTCGCCCAGCCGGTGGTGATGAGCGCGGTGGCGAAGCTCCCCGGCGAATACCTACCGACGCAATCGCGCGCGCTCGGGATCTCGCTCGCCTCCGCCGCCGGCTTCGTCGGGATGCTCGCCGCGCTGCTGCTCGGCCCGCTACTGGGCGCCTCGCGCCTGGAGCTGCTGCTGGAGATCCAGGCCGCGCTCGCCGTGCTGGCAGCCGTCGCGCTCGCGCTGACGCTGCGCCGGCGCGGCAGCGGCGAGGGGGAGCGGACGGCGATCAAAGGGGGCGTCGCGCGGGCGCTGTGGGCGCGCCCGGAGATCCGCGTGATGTCGGGTCTCGCGTTCCTCGGCTTCGGCGTGTTCGTCGCGCTCTCCACGTGGCTGCAAACGCTGCTGCAGCCCTCCGGAATCTCCGAAACCGCCGCGGGCGCGCTGCTGGTGGGGATGATCCTCGCGGGGGTGGTGGGTTGCGCGGTGCTGCCCGCGGCGATCGCGGCCCGCGGCGCGGAGCGCCGGTTCATGGGGGCGGTGGTCCTCGCCGGCTGCCTCGGCAGCATCGCGTTGGGGGTGTTGCCGGGGATCGCCGGGCGGGCGGTGGTGATGGTCGCGATGGGGGCGGTGCTGCTCCCCGCGCTGCCGGTGCTGATGACCGTCGCCGAGCGACTCGCCGGCCCCGCGGCAGGCACCGCGGGGGCGATCGTGTGGATGGCGGGCAACCTCGGCGGGCTGGTGGTCGCGCTGCTCGTGCAGGCGCTCGTCCATCATCCGCTCGCCGCCTTCCTGGCGATGGCCGCCGTCGTGCTGTTCGCGATCCCGCTCGCCACGCGGATGGTGACGCTGCGGGGGATCGAGGACGCTGCGCCGGAGTCCGGAGAGCTCACGGCGGCACAGCCGGTCGGATCCTAAGGGCCTATCTCGGTAGGGACGTCGATCCGTGCCCACCCACCCGGCCTAGTGTCGAGTGAGGCGAGGACGCAAGGGCGAAGGCATGGTGGGCCCACGTCGAGCCCGAGGACGAAGCCTCGCGAAGGCCATCGGCCGCATCCGGTGTGCGGGCCTACCGGGATAGGCCCTAAATCGGCTGATCCGCCAGCCAGTCCAGCACGTCGGCCGGGTTGCGGTGCGGCGGGAACACCGGGTAGAACACCTTCGCGATGCGTCGCTGATGGGCGATGAAGGTGAGGCGCCTGTAGAAGCTCCGACCGGCGGCCTCGAAGGTCGGCAGCCCCAGCATGTGCTCCAACTGCAGGTCGGGATCGCTCAGCAGCGGGTAGGGGATGTGCTCGCGGCCGGCAAACTCCCGCTGCTCCGCGTGCGATTGGGCGCTCAGGCCGAGCACCGAGGCGCCGTAGGCCGCGAGCTCCAGCACGTGATCGCGGAAGGCGCAGCTCTGCGGCGTGCAGCCGCGGGCGCCTGGGATCTCGTCCCATCCTTCGGGCAGGGGCTCGCCCGGCACGCCCGTGCGCGGGTAGACGTACACCACGGCGAGGCGCTCGGTGGCGGCGGCCAGGTCGAGTTGCTCGCCGAGCGTCGAGCTGAGCGTCACGCTCGGCACCTCCATCCCCCGCAGGTGGTCGGCGGCCCCGTCGTCGATCGGCACCGGGAGGTTGGCGGGGAGGTATTGGTAGCTCTCTGTCATCTCCGTCATTCTTCCAAAGGGTGGCTGGCTTTTGCTTTCTGGAGCTTCGGCTCTATTCCATTCATCGCGATCGATGCGGGTAGCATGAATCCTCGCAGGCATCGGATGATTGAAATACAAGCTTGAGCTCTGTGCTCAGTGCCCGCAAGTGTTCTACCCGCCGATCTGCCCGCCAACCCCGGCCTTCGGGGGTGCGGTTGGCCGGCCCGTCGTCGTCGGGCGCTTGATGACGTTCGCTGCACCCACGCGTCAGCCGCCGGACGCCTGTGGGTGTTCTCAGTAGGCGCTCGATTCGCCGGCGCGCATCCCGGGCCTATCCGCCGGTGCTGCCAAAGCCACCGCGGCTGCGCTCCTCGGGATCGTGCACGCTCCACCGCGCTCTGCCCGCACGCACGAACACCCCCTGCGCGATCCGGCTACCCGCGGGAATCGTGGTGGGGGAGGCGGTGAAGTTCAACAACTGCAGCCTCACCTCGTCCGTGGGGCCGCGATAGTCCTCGTCGATGATCCCTACCGCGTGCGGCTGGATCACGCCGAACTTCCGGGGGGTGGAGGAGCGCAGGCACACCAGCAGACACCAGCCGGGCGGGGTGGCGAACACCAGCCCCGTGCCGACCAGCGCGATCTCCCCGGGCGCGATCTCCGCCGCTTCGGCGGTGCACAGGTCGAAGCCATGTGAGCCGGGTGTCGCATATTGCGGCGGCTGTGCATCGTCGTGCAGCAGATGGATCGGCACATCCATCGGTTGCTCCCGCGGCTGCTCCTCGCCGCTCCCGTTGTGAGCTGGGTGCAGCGGGTTTGTCGGCGCGTCCATCGGTTGCTCCTACTCTCAGGCGCGGCGGGTGCCGCAGCGTTCCCGGGAGCCTATCGGTGGGAGTGGGCCGCGCTGCTCACGGCGGGTTACCTGCTCTGGCCCCGCGGGTAAGGGGTCCCGGCGTGCGGCTACTGCCCCTCCCCGTCGGCCGTGGGCCGACGGGGAGAGCGATCGCTTGCGCCTGGTCCGGAGCGCCGCGCGACGCTTGCCAGTCTGTAGCGCCGTATCCGCGGGCCCCGTCCGGGGCCGGTGAGCGACTCTTCAGGGAGCAGCAGGAACCGTCGTGGAGTGTTGGGCATCGAGTTAGAGAGAGAGCGGGTCATGGGATCGATATTGGCCCATCGCGCCCTTCGTGCCTTTGGACCGCGGTCCAAAATGTGTTGTTTCCGGGTCTCGCCGATGGCCCGGTCCGGGTGGGTCCGCTGAGACCACCTGACGCCGTCGACAGGGGAACGTCCCGACCGCGACCTGCCGCGACCCCCGAGAAGCCTATGTGGCGACCCGTCTACGATTAGCTGGTGTTGGAAGTCCCCACCGACCTTCCCGGCCACGAGCTCGTGCACGAGGGGCTTGCGGATCTCCGGGCGGGCCGGGAGAGCGAGTCGGCGCTGCTGGTCGCGATGGCGGCGCCACGCCTGCGGCGGCTCGGCTTCGATGTTCCCGTATACGAAGGCGAGATGCCTTCGCACCGCCTGTATGAAGTGATCTCCGCGGACACCCACCAGGGTGCTCACAGCCGCTACAACGCGCTTGTGGCACGCATGGTGAGCTTTGCGCGGGCGGCGGAGCATGCGGCCTCCGGTTGACGAGGGTCGCTTGCGGGAGCTGGCGCGCAGCCTCGGGCGGGTGGCTGGCACTCCAACACGGATCTACCTGACGGGGGGCGCGACGGCCGTGATCGAGGGTTGGCGAGGCTCGACGATGGATGTGGACCTGCGCTTCGAGCCAGACGTCGACGAGCTGCTCCGCGAGCTTCCGGCGCTGAAGGAGCGGCTTGAAATCAACATCGAGCTGGCCTCGCCGCCCGACTTCATCCCGGAGCTATCTGGCTGGCGCGAGCGCAGCCCGCTCGTCTTTCAGGAGGGCAATGTCTACGTCCACCATTTCGACTTCTACTCCCAGGCGCTTGCCAAGATCGAGCGGGGCTTCAACCTGGATCTCGATGATGTGCGCCGCATGATCGAGCGGGGGCTGGTGGAGCCTGTGCGGCTGCGAGAGCTGTACGAGGTGGTCGAGCCCGAGTTGTATCGCTACCCTGCGATCGATCCGCCGGTGTTCCGTCGCAAGGTGGAAGCCGCGCTTGGTTGAGTCGTGGAAGGGGAAGGGAAGGAAGGATTCCGTTGATCTCCCGGTATGATCCCGCCATGTTCCTGTCGGGCGGGTTGGAAGTTTTCTGAGGCGCCGATGGCCGTCAAGTTGCATCGTTGCGGCGTCATGTTCGTCAAGGGCCCGCACCCCTGCTGGAGGGTGCAGAAGGCCCTCGAGGACTCAGGGGTGGAGTACGGGATCGTCAAGCACTCCGCGATCCGCGGCCGGCGTTCCGATCTGATCGAGCGCAGCGGTCAAAAGCTGCTCCCCGTGATTGAGCTGCCGGACGGCACAATGGTGCGCGAGGAGTCTGCGCGGCTCGTGGAGCGCATCCGCGCGGGCGAGCTCGGCGAGCGCCCTGCCGCGTGAGGCAGGCTGGAGCGGTGTCGCCCTCTGGGCGTTGGCGTGTCACCTGTCTCCCGAGCGGGTTCCCGCGGTCCGTGGTGTGGTGCTGTAGGGACGTGATACCGCTTGGCCGGCTAGAATCTTCGATCCACGCGGATGTAGCTCAGTTGGCTAGAGCGTCTGCTTGCCATGCAGAAGGTCGTGGGTTCGAGTCCCATCATCCGCTTCACAGAAAGCCCCGCAAACCGCGGGGTTTTCTCGTTTCGGGATGAGGTGCGACGTGGCAAAGTTGGGCGCGGGTACCACTTGCGGGTACCAAATCAGGGTCTGGCGCGCACGCATTGTAGCTCGGTCACGTTGAACACCGACCGCAGTTCCAGTCCCTCTCGGGCCAGGTTCTCTCGGCCGCCCGCCTCGCGGTCGATCACGCACAGCACGGCCACGATTTGCGCCCCGCGCTCGCGCAGTGCGCGGCAGGAGTCGATGACCTGCCCGCCGGAGGTGATGACATCCTCGATCACTGCGAGGCGCTGTCCATCGATCTCGCCGCCCTCGGCCAGGCGACACGTGCCGTATGTCTTGGCTTGCTTGCGAACGAACAACGTCGGTATGCCAGAGAGCTGCGAGGCGACCGTCGCGAGCGGCACGCCCCCAAGCTCCAAGCCCGCGAGCGCATCGACATCCTCCGACAGCAGCGCAAGCAGCGTCTCAGCCACATCGCGCAGCAAGAGCGGGTCCGACTCGAATAGGTACTTGTCGAAATATTCACCGCTCGTCGTGCCGGAGCGGAGGCGAAACTCGCCGGTCAGGCGCGAGCACTCATAGATGCGACGCGCGAACTCGACAGATGGTTCAGGCATCGAACTCAGCCTACGAGGCGGGCCGGATCGTGCCATTGCGCCAGAGCCGCAATGAATGGCTCGCGGATCACGGCGTCGCAGTGTTGTTCCTCGAGCCTGCGCTTCTCAGCGTCGGGGTCCTCGCCGGCCGGATAGTCGTGTCCGGGGCCGCAGGCGAGCGGTAGCGGGGAGCGACCGTCCCAAGCTGTCCCAGGGAACGTCGCGTCAACGATGATGCGCTGTCCCTCGACGGCGATCGTGAGATAGCGGTGGACGTCGACGAGTCCGTCCTCGGGCACCACCTCGGCAACATGTGCGCCGAACAGCTCGCCGGCGCGAGCCCGATCCAACTTGTAGACGCGGTGGATGAGTAATGGCTCAGTCTCGGGAAAGCGCTTGGCCGAGACGTGGGCGAGAAACAGGTGCTTCGTCGAGCACGTGCCTCGGCGCTCGTGCAGCATTCCCTCAACCGTACGATCGCTCGGACGACCGTAGGGGAGCGCGCGTACGGCCTCGACGAGGTCGACCAGGGACGAGTCGGGGGAGCGCAGCGCGTCGATCGCATGAGCATAGATCCGGGCTCGCGCTCAGGTGCGATGGTGTCGAGTTCAAAGTTCAAAAGCCCTGCGTTATGACCGCCGCGCCCACCACAATCAGGCGAGTGGATTTGCCGCGACGAAATATTGAGCTGAAGGCACGCGACCCCGATCCAGACGGCTCCCTGCAAGCTGCCCTTGCGTTGGGCGCCACGGACGAGGGCTGGCTACATCAGATCGACACATATTTTCGAGTTCCGAACGGCAGGCTGAAGCTGCGCGAGGAGAGTCCGAAAGCTCACCTCATCGCTTACAACCGTGCGGACCAAGCAGCGGCGCGAGAGAGTCGATATCGGATCGTCCCCATCAGCGACCCGGAAGGGCTGAAGCAGGCGCTCACGGAGACGCTCGGAGTGCTGGTCGTCGTGGAGAAGGCCCGGCGACTGCTGCTATGGCAGAACACCCGCATCCACCTTGACAAGGTTCGCGACCTGGGCACTTTCATCGAGATCGAGGCGGTGGCAGACCCGGCCTCGGATCTGGCCGTGGAGCACCTCCATGCGAGCGAATTGAAAGAGGCGCTCGCCATTACTCCCGATCGGATCGTAGCGTTCAGCTACAGCGACAAGTTGCTACACGCAAGCTTGGGCCCGAGGAATGGCTCCACGCCCACTCCCGGTAGCCTCGCTGGCTCGCAACTGGGGTAGGGCCCCAATCGACACCGTTTAGACCAGCTCTCTCGGAGAACCTCCTGATGAACCGCAAACAGTGGCTGATCCTTTCCGGTATCGCGATGGTCGTCCTCACGATCGTCCCTGTCTTCCTCTTCGAAAAACGCTTGGAACACACGGGCGGGCCGGGGATCGTCGGATTCGAGTTCGCCGCGACGAGGGCGCGCGCAGCCCAGATCCTCGCTGAATGGGGTCCAACGGGTCGCCGCGTCGCCAGGCTCTCACTCTTCGTCGATTACGCATATGTGCTCACCTACGGCGGGTTCTTCACGCTCGCTGGCTTCGCCACCCGGGATCTCGCGCGGGCACGCGATTGGCGGCGCCTCGCTGCCGCCGGGGCGATCCTTCCGTTCTTTGCAGCGGCTGCGGCGACGTTCGACGCCATCGAAAACGTCTTCCTTCTGCTCGTGCTGGGCGGTCACGGTGGCGAGACCGCCCCTTTGATCGCGACTGTCTGCTCCAGCATCAAGTTCACGCTCATCGCGATCGCTATCGGATATGTGCTTTGCGGGTTGGCGTGGCGGGCTGCAACGGCGACCAGAGGGAAGCTGACCTCGACGTAGGGGCTCCTCAGCCGGGAGTCATCGTCCCGTCAGGCAAGCCGTCTCGCAAAGGCCGTTCTTCGTTGCCGATGGTCGGAGCTTGATATTCAGCCAAGCCGTCCGGTCCGGCAGCCTGTCGCAGGCTTATCGTGTTCGCTCGGGCGCTGGTGGTCTGACGATGCGGTTGATGACACGGGCGATCCCCGGTATCCGGCTGCGGCGGCTGGGGGCGATCGGGTGGTGGAAGCCTCGCCCGTAGTCGCGGTCGGGTAGCTCGGGATGGGCGAGGGAGGGTGTTTGCGCGCGGCTCTGGCGCATCCTGTGGGCGAGTTGCATGATGCGTCGCTCGTCTTGGCCCTCGGCGCCGAGCTTGTCGCGGGCGAGGAACCACTCGGTGGCTTGGCGGGCGCGGCTGGCCTCGACGTAGGCGGTCTCCTTGCTGGTTTGCCAGCCGCCGGTGAGCACGACGGAGCGCTCGACGGTGGCGCCTTGCTGGCGGTAGACGTGCTGGGCATAGCCGAGGCGTAGGGACTCCAGATCTTTGCCGGCGAGCCGGACCTGGCGGGCGGAGCCATCGAGCGTGAGGGTCAGGCCATCATGTTCGTCGATGTGCGTGACCTCGCCGCGGGCGCCGTTCTCAACGCGGCCCCGTCCCGGTGGCCGGTGCTGAGCAGTGAACGCGATCAGGTCGCCTTCGCGAAGGCCGTAGTGCAGGTGCGGGAGCGCAACCTCGCGGCGGCCGAGTTCGCCGCGCTCGGCGCGTAGGTATTGGGCGCGGGCGTTGAGCCTGTCGATCTCCTGATTGGACGCCTCGGCGATCAGGGCGACTTGGCGGATGTCGTGGTGTTCGGTGAGGGATGCCCCAGCGTTGTACGGCGGCCTCGCCGGCCTCGTCACGGGTGTCCACGAAGTAGAGCTGGCCGCGTGCCTGGTAGTGCGCCATCGCGCGCTCGGGTTCCCCGGCGCGCAAGGCGGCCCAAGCTTTGCGCTCGTGTGGGTCGTGGGTGCGGTGGATATCGGCGAGCTCAGCGACCGGCGCGCGCTCGGCGATGCGGTCGAACATGCCGCCGGGGCCGATCGAGGGGAGCTGCTTGCCGTCGCCGACGGCGATCAGCTTTGCTCCCGAGCGCTCCATAAGCTCCGTGAGGGCGTCGAGGCGCTTGTGGTCGACCATCCCGGCCTCGTCGAGGAACACGGTCGTGTCCTGGCCGACGCGCACGGTGCCTGTGTTTGCGCGAGCGACCAGTGCGTCCAGGGTGAGCGTGCGTCCGGCAAGCGCGGGGCTGTCCGCGCCGAGTCGCTCGGCGGTGGAGCCAGATACGGCCACGCCGATGGTGTCGCGGCCGGCGAGTTGCTCTGCGCGTGCGGCTGTGTCGATCACGACGCCCTTGCCGGTCCCGGCGGGGCCAACGAGCACCGAGACTCGCTCAGGCCCCGTCAATGTTCGCAGCGCCCACTCCTGCTCCGGGCTCAGATGTCCGGCGATCCGCTCGGCGACCTCCTGTGCGGCCTGGGTTCTGGCGGCGTCGCCCACATCCCGCCCGGCCGGCTGGGCAAGCACGGTGATCCGTCGCTCGATCGCCTGCTCTTGGGCGCGGACGGCGAGGGTTGTCATCCGTCCGCCTTCCAAGCTGAGGACTCGGCGGTCACGAACCATTGCCCGCGCGATCCCGAGCGCCTCATCCGGTGACATCTCCCCAGCGGTCTGCTCCAGCACGACACTGCGCAGGTCGCGCTCCTGAAAGACGGCGTGATGCTCGGTCAGGCGCGCCTCCACGCGATCCTCGACTGACCGCTCAGGCTGGCCGCGTTCAGGAGCGGCGAGCAGCCGCAGCGCCTCGTTTGGGCCGAATCCGTAGCGGCCGCTGGTCTCCGTCCAGACACACTGCAGGTCGTTGCGGGTGGTGAGGGTCTTGGCGCGGCGGTTCTCGAGCGCCAACTCGCGCAGCTCCCCACGCTCAGGCACGGCCGTGTCGGGCACGGAACCGCTCCGCTGCCTTGGCGACCTCACGGCTGCGGCCGGAGAACGCCTCGCATAGATCCCTCGGA
Organism: uncultured Solirubrobacterales bacterium; assembly: GCA_963764915.1. Taxonomy (GTDB): domain Bacteria; phylum Actinomycetota; class Thermoleophilia; order Solirubrobacterales; family Solirubrobacteraceae; genus Palsa-744. Next base: position 48,723 of record CAVXUO010000005.1, read on the forward strand.
ACCCCCGCGATCTCGAAATACCGGCCGTCCTTCCCCGTCGCCTGCTCGATCTCATAGCCCTCCCGTGTCAACTCGTCGGCGAGCGCGGAGCGGTAGAACGCGCCCAACTCACGCGCGCTGCGGAAGACCGGGCGCGAGGCGACCGCGACGAACCGCTCGTCCTCGCGCACCACGCCCGTGATCACGACGTGGCTGTGCATTTGCGGGTCTGGGGCCCGCGCGCCCGAAACACCTCTGGCAGTCGTATGCCTGTACTCAGCCGCAATCAGGTCCCGCGCGGACTCCTCAATCACCTCGCCGCCATAGCGACGGCGCACGAGCGGCACCTGCTCACGCATATAGAGGATCGTCTGCTCGACTGCGCGCCCGTGCGCCGCCTCGATCCGCTTCCGCTGCCACTGATCACCCAACGCCCACACGGCAGACACAGACTTCGGAGCACTGAACGTCACATCGATCCCACCACCACGGCCGCCACCAGCGCCTTCCCGCCGCAGCCACCGACCCGTGCCCGGATGGCGGCCCTTCATCAACGCGATGAAGTCCGGGCCGTCCACCGGCTCGCCCGCCATGATCCCTAGCCGGGCGAGCGTCTCCTCATCGGCGAGCCAGCGCCCCTGGGCCTTCGCCATCTCCCCATCCGGGGTCAGGTAGTAGTCCCCCCGCTCGGGCTCCACCGTCTTGCCCTCCAGGTAGCGGGCGTATCCGCTGCCCCGGGACGCACCTATGCTCGCCGCCGTCATCACATGGGTGATGACCGCGAGGCGGGAGGACCGGCCAACGAGTTGCACAGCGGACGCGCACCAATGGCACTCTTGTGCATATGGTCTGTTCGGCCTTCGATGCGGCAGGGTTGCACCGGTCTGAGGAAAGGCTGGCGGAGGATCGGGGGTCGCGATGGCTATCAAACTGGCAAGGCGCGGTGGGATGCCAACTTCAAAGCGCTCCTGAGACGTTGCGCGGCTCGGCTTCATTGGTTTCCTCATGCGGTGTTGCGCGCGAGGCTTCGGGTGGCCTACAGGACGAGCCCCGGCATGGCCGCTGAACAGCCGCGAATGTTGGCGACACCATCCGTCGGTGAGTTACCGACTCCAGTTGGCAGTTCCGCGGGGCAATGGAGGACAACGCGACACGCCCGAACCAAGCCGGGTAGCCATGGCGTCCGAAGCACCCGCAACGCTACTTGGTCAACAACGATCAGGGAGCCGCGATGGCTGAGAGCAAGTTGCCGTACATGAACGCCTACGGCAACATTACGAAGGGCTTGGAGAAGATCAAGGGTGCTGAAACGCCAGAGCGCTTCTCTCAGGACTTCCTGGCTGACACGCTGGGAATGACCGGTGGTGGTGCCAGACCCCTCATCGCCTACCTAAAGCGCACAGGTTTTCTCGCTTCCGACGGAGTTCCAACCGACCAGTACAAAAGTTTCCGAAACCCGAGCGGGTCGAACGTCGCGGCCGCTCAGGCGCTTCGTACCGGGTATGCCCCGCTGTTCAAGATGGCGGAGTCGGCGCACAAGCTCGGAGACCAGGATCTCAAGGGGCTCATCGTGCAGGCAACCGGGTTGGAGGCCGGATCAAAGGCCGTCAAATCCATGATTGGATCGTTCAAGGCGTTGCGTGAGTTCGCGGGCGACACCGATCCAAAAGGCGATGCTGATCCAGTGGATCCTGGCGGCGAGACAGGCGGGGACGACGAAGGGGGCAGCGGGTAGGACGGTGCCGGAGTCGGGGGTCAACTTCCAACGGGTGTCGGCCTGAGCTACACGATCAATCTGCACCTGCCGGCGACGTCCGAGATCGCGGTCTTCAACGCGATCTTCAAAAGTCTCAGAGAGAATCTTCTGCGATGACAAGCTCAGCGGACGTGGAGTCGGCAATCCTCATCTTCGCGATCCGCAACCAGATGGTTGAGCACGAACTCGACGCAATTGAGGAGCGCTTCGCCGTTGATCTGAAGCGCGGCGTCGCGCGCAAATCGGATTCAGCCGATGCGTACTACCCCCAGATCGAGAAATCGATCCGCCGCGAGGCTGCAGCAATGGCGCCACAGTATGAGGTGTTCTACTCGTTGGAGAAAACTGTTCGCGCGCTAGTAGCAGATACCCTCTCGGACGACGACCCCGAATGGTGGAAAAGCGCCGTGCCGTCGCAGGTACGCGCGGATGCAGAGAGCAGACAGCAGCGCGAGGTGGACACAGGGATCACCCCACGTTCTGACGAGCCGATTGACTTCACAACGTTCGGTGAGCTCGGTCAGATCATCCTGCACAATTGGGAAGTCTTTGGTCAAACGTTCTCAAGTCGCAAGGCTGTGGAGCGCGTCACCGCGAATCTCAACACGCTCAGAGCACCGATCGCACACTGCAGTCCGTTGGCCGACGACGAGGTCGACCGGTTACGACTGGCAGTACGTGACTGGTTCCGACTACAGAGCTAGTCGGCGCGACAAGACCTAAACATCAATTCGAGCAGGCCGTCGGATGTCCGACATCCGGAAGTCCCCATAGTGTGGTGTCCATGAGTAACGTTGCGGCTTCAGCGATGAAACCTAGCCGGGTCTGGCGCCTGGGGCCTCCCAAGCTCTTGCAGATACCCGCCCCCCGACATGAGCAGTACGAAAAGCGCGCCCACGCCCTTCGGTGAGCCGACCCGCTACTTCCGACGCCACCACGCCGAGGTACGCCTAGGCTGGGATCTCGTCGGGGAGCACGGGCTACGCCGCGCCCAGCTCGGCGCGGCCTGGGCGATCGCTGCCCATGACACCACCTCACAAGCCCCCGCGCTTGTCGTCCTTCCGACTGGCGTCGGCAAGACGCTCCTGCTATGCCTCGCGCCCTACCTAATGCGCGCGAAACGGGTCCTCGTTGTCACCCCTGGAAGGCTCGTGCGTAGCCAAGTCGCCACAGCCTTCGAGACACTCCAAGATCTCAAGCGCACAGGCTTGCTCCCCGAGACCGTGACCGCGCCGCGCGTCGCCGTAGTCGACCACCGGGCCACTAACACCGACTGGGCAGCTTGGCGCAGCGCAAGCGTAGTAGTCGGCACCCCGAACGTCCTCTCCGACGGCTACCCACAGGTCGAGCGGCTCCCGCAGGACATGTTCGACCTCGTCATTTTCGACGAGGCTCACCATCTTCCCGCCCGCGTGTGGGAGGCCATCTTGCAAGCCGTCAATGCCCGTGCGCTGCTGTTGACTGCAACCCCGACCCGCCGAGATGGCAAGCCGCTGCCCGGCGAGCTGATCTACAGCTACCCGCTCTCGCTAGCGATTTCCGACGGTGTGTACGCACCTATTAGTTTTAGGCCGGTCGCCTGCGGCGAGCACGAGGACCCAGACCAAGTGCTCGCAATCGCCGCTGCCGCCCGCCTGGCCGACCCGGTGCACCGCGAGGCGGGAAGCCGGCTACTGGTCCGCACTGGGACCCAGGCGCAGGCACGAGCGCTTTTGGGCGTCTACGCGGAGGTTGGAGTGAAGCTCGGTCTGGTGCTGGCAGACACGAGCCCGGCCGCAGTTAGGCAAATCCTGCGGGAGGTAACTGCAGGGCAGAAGCAGGGGTTCGTCGCGGTCGGCGCGATGATTGAGGGATTCGACTTCCCTTCGTTGAAGATCGCCGCGTATCACCACCCGCACCGTTCGCTGGCGCCAACCTTGCAGTTCGTCGGGCGCCTGTCTCGCGTAGGAGCGGAGGGCGTGCGCGGGGAGCTGCTCGCGATCCCCGAGCAAGTCCAGGGCGAAACTGCGGAGCTTTACCGTCAGCGTCGCGACTGGGCTGAGCTAATGCCGGAGATCGTGGAGGCTGCAGAGCTCCGGGAGCGTGAGATTCGACGTTACGTGGCTAGGGCTGAGCGTACAGGTCCGCTGGACATACCGCCGCGAGCGTTCGCGCCACCGCGCTCTGCTCGGATCTACCGTCTCGGTGACGGCGACGAACCGCAGCTGGATGTCAACCCGCCGCGACTGGGCCGCGCCGATGTGGTGTTCCGTTTCCACGACCCCCCGACCGCCCTAGTCGCTTTCGTGACCCACCGAGTCATTTCGCAGCGATGGGCACGGACGAGGATGCTCGCCGTCCCCGAGTTTGAACTGCACCTCGCGACCTGGGTACGCGAGCAAAACGCGTTGTTTGTCGGCACCGAGTCCCCGCCGGCACTCGACGACATGCTGAAGGCGTTCGGGGTTGAGGACACGGTGCGCAAGCTCACCGCACGGGACCTAACTCGGCTTGTGTACGCCGCTGACCCCGGCACGTACTTCTCCGTCGGCTTGCGCGCAGCGCAGGCTCGGCGAGCGAAGGGCGCGACCTACGACATGACGGCTGGGCCAGCGGTACAGGGCGCGCTCTCCTATGAGGAGCGCAACAGCACGACTCTTGGGCACGTGATGGCCCGTCCGAAAACCGGGAACCGCGGCACGGTCGGGTTCTCGGTGAACAAGTCAAAGCTTTGGGAGCCAGAGAACGCGGGCAGCCTGTACGAGTTCCGGGAGTGGGCGGCGGAACGCGCCGGCGAGCTTGACCAGCCCGCCCCACCTGGGCTACCGGGCTTGGATGTACTTCTGGGGGAACCGTTTGACAGCTTTGACTCCGAGCCGCTGGGTGCGTCGTTTGACGCATCGATCTTCATCGGGGATCTGGCGGTCTTCATGGGCGCTGAACAGTGTGACCCCTCGATGCTCGAGGCAATCGTGCGACGGGAGGATCCCGAGACGCTCGAGCTGTTGATCACCGTGGCGGGCAGCCCCCTGTGGCGAGGTGTGCAGACCCCCTTTGGGGCTGTTACTGAGATCGAGAACGCAGGGATACAAATGATGATCGCTGGCACCGGGGAGCTGGTGGCGATGACGCGCGTGCTTCACGACGCGCCCTTGGCTGTATACATGACCGACGGCAGCACGGTGATCGGCGATGTGCTTCTACCAGCACGAGAAGAGGTTGGCGCACTGCCGGCGGAGATGGTGTCCGTGGAGGACTGGGAGACGGTGGATATCACCCACGAGGTCGGCGATCAGGCCACGGTGCAAGCGAGGACTCGTGAGCTCGCGTCCGTAGACGCCGACTGGGTCATCAGCGACCACGGTTCGGGTGAGCTTGCCGACGTGATCTCGCTGTCGGCTTCGGACCCGGTACGACTCCGCCTCTATCACTGCAAGGCCTCCGGCGGCTCAGTCCCCGATCGGCGCTTGGGCGACCTTTACGAGGTACTCAGCCAGGTGGTCAAGACGATTCCCTGGGTACTTGTGCCGGGGGCACTGTGGGGGGAGCTGGCGCGGCGCTTGGATGAGCGCGATGCGTTCCGGGTCCTGCATGGGGGGATGGAGGTTGTCCCGTAGCTCGTAGAAGTTTGTAGGTGGCGGTCCTTCCGCCTCGTCCGGTCCCGTTGGGACTGTGGCGAGTGCGAAGTCATCCACCGAGACGAAGGGACCGCCATGAAGACCGTAGAGCAGGAGCAGGTCGGGAGCGCTTCGCTGGGACTTCCAGCGAGTGTGCAGGACGCGTTGGGAGAGCTGGCCGGTGCGGCGAAGGAGGGGCTGTTGGCGCTCAGCGTGGGTGTCGGCCTCGGGGTGCTGGGCGAGATGATGGAGGCCGAGCTCGATGAGGTCGTCGGCACGAAGCACGCCCGGATCTCAGAGCGCACCGCGGTCCGTCATGGCCACGAGGACGGCGAGGTCACCCTTGGTGGGCGGCGGGTCGCGGTGAAGCGTCCGCGTGCCAGGAGCGCCGATGGCGAGCAGGAGGTGCCGCTTGGGACGTATGAGTATTTCGCTGACCGGGACCCCTTGACGCGGGTAGTGTTGGAGCAGATGCTCGCCGGGGTCAGCACCAGGCGCTTCTCACGAACTCGTGAGCCGGTTGGTGAGAAAGTGGCCGTGAGTGAGCGCTCGGCGTCGAAGTCAGCGGTCAGCCGCGAGTTCATCGGCCGCACCCGTGAGCACCTGGACGCCCTGATGAGCCGAGACCTCGCAGACGTGCGCCTCGCGGCGTTGATGGTCGACGGGATCGAGCTGAAGGGGCGCTGCTGCATTGTCGCGCTCGGCGTCAGCACCGACGGCGTGAAGCTTCCGCTTGGTTTGTGGGATGGCTCCACGGAGAACAAGACCGTCACAGCGCATCTCCTCGCCGACCTCGTTGGCCGGGGCCTTGACGTCGAGCAGGGCATCCTCGTCGTCCTCGACGGGTCAAAGGCACTCCGGTCAGCCGTCGATGAGGTCTTCGGTCCAGTACCGGTGCAGCGCTGTATCCGTCACAAGGAAAGAAATGTGCTGGAGCACCTCCCCGAGCGCGACCGACCCGCGGTGAAGGCGCGCCTGCGGCGCGCATGGGCAAGCGACAACCACACGCTCGCGCTGGAAGGTCTGCAGGCCCTCGCCGGTGAACTGGAGCGCTCCCATCCCGGAGCGGCCGCGTCCCTGAACGAGGGGCTGGAGGAGACCCTGACGCTCACACGCCTGGGAATCCGCGGACGGCTGAAGAAGACCTTGGCGTCAACGAACCCGATCGAGTCGATGATCGAGATCATCCGCCGCACCTCCCGCAACGTCAAGCGCTGGCAGTCCGGCGATATGTGTCTGCGCTGGACCGCCGCCGGGATGCTCGAGGCCGAGACCCAGTTCCGTAAGGTCGTCGGCTACACAGACCTCGCGAAGCTCGCCGTCGCCGTCGAACGCGACCTCGCCACCCGCCGCGCGCCCATTCACACCACCACCCACGAAGAGGCCCTCACACCCGCCACCGTGTAACCATCACACCAGCCGCCACCAAGAACTTCTACGGCGAACGGGACAACCTCTGGGGATGAGCAAGCCCTGCGTTTGCGCCTTGCGGAGCTCGCACGGGTCTCCTTCAGCGCCTCAGAGATTCAGATGATCGCCGTGCAACCCGGAGTGTCGGTCGCCCAGTTGGCAGAGTGGCAGGCCGGACGAGCATTGCTACATGCGGCGGCCGGTTGGTGCTCGAGCGAGTCGGTGCGCTTCAGGCTGCTTGCAAGCGCGTGAAGGCTGTCTCCCAGCCATTACTAGAACCGGACGCGTAAGCTCGGTCGCTCCGGTGGGGAGCTTTTAAACCGCGTGAGCGTGCCCGCGTCGCCTGGTCGAGTCGGGGAGGCAGGAGGTGGCTCGGGTCCGCTCGATGTCCGATATGTAACTGGCCTTTGGCGTTTTGTCAAGTTTTGTGTTGGCAGGGGTGTTCGTCCATGCTGTTGGCGCGGTTGTCGGGCGGGGCTGGCTATGCGCTTCGCGGGTGTGTTTCGTGAGCGGTGAGATGGCACGCCGTGGCCTGATTAGGTGCGCGTGCGGCCTTGGTGGCCGGGGGCCTTGTGCGGTCTTTGGCGTGCGCAGGGGCCCTTGTTTCAAAGCGAGCTCGAGAGGGCTCGAAATTACGAATGCGGGCTTGCGCTCGGGTGGTCTGGTGAGGCGGTAGCCGTGGTGGGGTGTGGGCTATCGGTTCAGGGCAGGGGCGACCTTCGCGGGGTTGTAGTCGATGTCGCTGTTGACCATGCGCCAGATCACGCGCAGCAGCCGGTTCGCGCAGGCGATCACGGCTTGTGTCGCGGTGAGCCGCTGGCGCAGCGTGTGGTAGAGCGCTCTGAACGCTGGGCAGGCACGAACGATGCGTCGAGTGGCTTGAAAGGCAGCGTCGCGCAGCTGGTAGCGGCAGCGCTCGGAGATCTTGCGCTTCGGGGTGCTTTGTCCGGAGTCCCTTGCGATCGGTGCGCAGCCGCCGAGCTTGCCGAGCGCACGCGGGGTGCTGAGCCTGCGGACATCGCCCGCGGCGGCGAGGAGCAGTGCCCGGTCGAGGTCTCTGAGGCCCGGCAGGCTGCGCAGTCGTTGCGCTCCGGGGAGTCGTGGGTAGATGCGCAGGAGTTCTTCCTCGAGTGCTTCGAGCTGGCCTTCGACGAGCGCGCGGCGGCGCATCAGCCGCTGCAGCCTGGCGGCGTAGGCGGGTCTGGCGGCGCGGTAGCCGACCGGGTGGCTGGTTTTCTCTGTGAGTGCCTTGATCTTGTTGTGGCCGATATGGCGTCCGGGTGCGGCTGCCCGGACTCGACGCTCAAGCTCGATAGCCCCGAGTCTGGTTGCGCGTGCGGGGTCTCCGCCGGTGACAGCGATCACAGCGCGTGCTGTGACACCGCGCTCGCCGCCGCGGAAGGTCTGCAGGAACTCGGGCCAGATCGTGTCCAGGCAAACCTTCACCGCGCCGCGAAGCCGGCGGCGCTCGCGGCGCAGGCGCAGCCGCTCGAGACACAGCGCGTGCGCGCACGCCACCGCCGGCGTATCGGGCCGAACGAGGTGGGAGTAGCCGGCCGCGCTGGCGAGGGTGCGCGCGTCGACACGATCAGACTTAGCGCCCGTGACATCCAGTGCGCCGCGGAGCTTCGCGACGGTCGCTGCGTGGACCTGGCGCACCTCAACGCCCTGTCCGGAGAGCTCCTCCGCGAGTGCCTGCCAGCGCGTCGCGGTCGGCTCGATCATCACCAGGACGCGCCCGTCAAGCCCGGCGAGCTCCCCGAGGAACCCGTCGATGCCGTCACGCGAATGAGTGAACCTGAGCCGTCGATCGGTCCCGTCCGGTGCGCGCAAGACCGCTTCGTGCGCGGCGCGGCGTCCGAGATCGATGCCGACTGTCCACGCGCGCTCGCCCGCGTGGACAGTCCCAGTCACGTCCGTCATCCTCTGCATCCAGCCTCCTCCGACAGTGGTTTAAGCCCGCACACACCTGGGCCAATGAGCTACTCGAAGAGGAGGCTGACCTACGCCCCGGCGGCCACAGACAAACCCCAACTTCCGCGCCAACCTAATTCGTTGGCCGGTTCAACGCGCTGATGGTCAGCAATAGCGATGAGACAGCCACAAATGAGTTTTGTTCCCCCGGGAATCACTGCGTTCGAACCAGGTGAGGGCGCCGGCAGGGGGAGCTTCCCGCCGCGCTTGATGAGCTGATGACCGCCGAGCAGGTCGCGGCCCTGCTCTTGCTGCCGGCGTCGACCGTCAAGGACTACGCGCGCCGCGGGGTGCTTCCGTCGATCAAGCTCGGCAAGCACCGCCGCTTCGTTCGCTCTCAGGTGCAGGGAGCGATCGATGCTCTTGCGCGGTCCTCGCGCTGAAACCAGTTCGGGGAGCAGCGTGCGCGTGCTGCCATCGGCAGCGACGAGCACGATGGTGCGGCTCTTCGGCGGCTCTTCGGCGGCTCTGCGGATCTCTGCGCCAAGCAGAGGGGCGAGGCGCTTGTGCCGGGTCAGGCGGCCGTCAATGCCTCGGAGAGCGCGTCAGGGCTGACAACGACGTGCTCGGGGACCGTGATGTTGATGGCGTGGTCGCGTTGGAGCAGCCACTTGGCGTTGATGATTGTGACGCCGATCACCTCGCCGCGGTCGTTGAAGCGCAGCACATGTCCCTCGGGTGTGGCCTCGCTGTCGGAGGCGGCCTGGCGCTCGCCGATGTGCAGGTAGAGGACGTCGCCACGGTCGTCGTAGGTGGCGTGGTCGAAGGTCAGGCTTCCGATCGTCACGGTCATTGGGTTGTCCATCCGGGTGGGTCTTTGCGGTTGGCGTAGGCGGTCACGATTCGCGCTGGTGTCTCGTTGAAGTTTACGACGGCGAACAGCCAGCGGCTGGGCCCCACGTTACTGCGGTAGTAGCGCTCGCGTCCGGGCCGAGGATCGGCGCTGCGATGGCCGGGGGAGCGGACGGTCGCGATGATCTCCTCCTGGTAGAGAGCCAGCTCAGCGTGCTCCTGGAGGATGTGCTCCCAGCCCTCCTCGTCCAGGACGACGGTGCGTCCGTCGGGATCGGCTGTTTGCGCCAGGATGCTCAACGTTCACCGCGTCTGGGGGGCGGACAGCAGCACCTTCTACGCCGCCTGGTGGCTATGTGTCTCAGATCCATTGGCGGAGAGCGTATTCGTCGCTCACGCTGGAACCGCGCGATCGACAGAGATGGCGCTCGGCATGTCCTGCTCGAAGATCCGTGACAGCTTCGCCGCGTCCTCCGCGGCCGGACGAGCGTGCAGATACCGCGAAGTCGTGCGCGAGTCGGCGTGGCCCATCATCGCCTGAACATTCACGAGGTCGAAGCCCTGGGCGGCGAGCGTTCCGAACGTGTGGCGCAGGTCATGGAAGCGCAGCGTCGGCATATCCTCGTTCTTGGCAACGGCGGCGTCTCGTGCGGCCTTATAGCGCCGCCTGAGCGCCGAGGGATCGAGATGCTCTCCGGTTCGCGCGCAGAACACGAGATCGGCGGGTCGTGTGAACATCGACCGCTGTGAGAGCCGAGCGAGCGCCCGCGCGGGCTGATCGGCCAGCGGCACGGTGCGGCTTCTCCGACCCTTCGTGCTGTCCTCCTGGCCGAGCACGTAGCTGCGTTGCACGTGCAGACGCTGGGCGTCCCACATGATGTGCCGCCAGCGCAGGCCCAGGCACTCGCCCATGCGCAATCCGCAGAAGGCCGCGACGAGTATCACGCAGGCATCCTGCTCGTCCTCCAGAGCGCGCACGGCCTGCTCCTCGTCGGAAAGGCGCAGGTGGTTGTTGCGGTGCGGCCCGGCGGCGGCGGCCCGTGCGAGCGCCTCCACCTCGGCCGGGGTGTAGGTGACGATCTCTGCCGGGTCGGATTCGCGGCGCTTCTCAGTTCCAGCCGCCGGGTTCGCGACGAGCCCAAAGGTGTCCTCGCGACAGGCGTAGCGGTAGATCCCGTGGAGCACCGTCCGATGCTTGTTCACCGACCGCGCGCTCAGCCCGGGATCGCGGTCGAGCCCACTCAGCCACCGGGCGACCTCTCGCGTGGTGATCGACGCGGCGGGCCGTCCACCGAACGCCGACATCATCCGCGCCCGCGGCACCCGTCCGCGCTTCTTCGGCTGCTCGTCGGGGCGCAGCAGCATTGTTTCGTAATCGTTGCGCGTGGTGCGCTTGATGCCAACCACCGCGATCCGGTGTCCCAGCCAGGCTTTGGCGATCTCGTCAAACGTGATCTCCCGTTCGGCCTCCTTTGCCCGCTCGTCTCGCGTGCGGGTCTGCTCGGCCTCGTGCTCGGCGATCGCGCCAGGGATCAGCCCGACCGCATCGTCCTCCGTGACGTAGCCCTCCTCCACGCGTCCCCGCCGCTTGATCCATCCGTCGTGGCGTGTCCGTCGTCGCTCGGCCTTCGCGGCGTTACCGCGTTCGATCCAGGCGGGCCCGAGCCGCCGCTTGACCTGCCAGCCGTCACGACGCCACTTGGCGTAGTAGACCGGTCCCTCTTGACGCTCGACGACGAGCAGATTCGCGCTGGGAAGCTTTGGCATCTCGATCGCTTTCCTCGACCTCTCGGAACTTCAGAGTACCCCAACATCGAGACGGCTTTGGCGCGGGTACCACCGCGGGTACCAATCCAACCTGCCGAACCCTTACAAAACCACCCCTTACCTAAGCCGTTTTTCCCGGACGTTGCGGAAGCCGACGGCGATTGGATCGCTTGCCATGCAGAAGGTCGTGGGTTCGAGTCCCATCATCCGCTTTCGGAAAGGCGCCTCAAAACTCAAACCGAGCCAGCCGCAGCCCGCCACGGGTCTCGGTGGCGCTCATCGCGCTCAGGGCAGGGACCATCTCGCTGGTGACGAGGCCGTGCTCGGCGGTGAGCTCGTCGACGATCTGGAAGGCGTGGGCGATTTGCTCGGGGGTGTCGATCACGGTCGTTACGACCGGGACGTGACGGCGTACACGCAGGAGGCGATCGCCGTGCGGAGCGTGGTCGCCGTGGAAGCCCCAGATGCCACGCAGGCTGGTGGCGCCGGCCGCATCGGATTCGCGCAGGCGGCGGATCAGCTGCAGGTGCAGCGGATGGCCCTCGTGGGTAGCGCTGTGGGAGGAGTACACCGTCAGCTTCTGCCACAGCTCCAGTCCGCGCTCGTCGCTCGCGGGCAGCTCGTGGGGGATAGCGAGCAGCTGCCCGTCGCGCTTGCACACGCGCACCCGCTCAAGCGTCGTCAGCGGCTCGCTGAGCAGGCGCCCGAGCTCCGGCATCGCCGCGGTGATCCGCTCGCCGGAGCCGACCGCGACGATCACCGTCGGCACGTCGGTGTTGCGGCTGAAGAAACCCGCGCGGAAGCGCCGGCCGCCGCGGGTGCCGTCGACGCCCAGCAGCACGGTTGCGCCGGCGATCCCGTGGCGGTGCAGCAGCTCGCACACCGCGGCGAACGCGGGGGTGCCGTTGACGCGCTCGCGGCGCCCGACATACATCGTCAGCTTGGTCGCCTCCCGCAGCTGCTCGGGCAGTCGTACCGGCCCGATCTCGCCAGTGAGCAGGCGGGTGCGCTCGAGCGTCATCAGCCCACGGTGCTTGATCTGCAGCACCGGCTCGAGCATCGCTTCGATCCGCTCACGCTTGTCGACCGCGATCGAGACGACGGGCAGGTCTTCGGAGAGGCTCAGCAGCCGGTCGGTGCGCAGATGGTGCATGCGCCCGAAGCCCTCGGTCCCCCGCAGCAGCACGCTCGCCGCGAGGCGGTGCCCGCCGTAGATTTCCAGCAGCTCGTCCGCGAGCAGCCCGTCGGGCGTGCGGTCGCGCTCGCCGAAGTAGGTGGTGAGAGTGAGGCAGTCCTCGTTCACAGGTGCGCTCCGATCGCGTGCCCGAGCGCGGCCGCGCCGACGCCGGCGGCGAGGCTGAGCCCGATGTTGAGCAGCGCGCCGCCGCCCTCGGCGTCCTCGGCCAGGCGCTGGGACTCGAGCATCCACGTGGAGAAGGTGGTGTAGGAGCCGAGCGTCGCGGTGCCCGCCAGTACCATCGTGTCGCCGGTGAGCGCCGCGCCGTCGAGCAGACCGAGCAGCAGCGCGCCGCTCGCGTTGACGGCGAGGGTGCCGAGCGGGAAGCCGCCTTTCGCGAGGCGCGAGCCGACCGTGCCGTCGAGCATGAAGCGCGCGAGCGCTCCGCCGCCGCCGAGCAGCGCCACGCCGATCCACACCCACGCGCTCATCGGGGCTCCTTTGGCGGCATCGTCCGCCACCCCGAGCGAGTTGATTGCGATCGCCCGTTGGCGGGTCTCACGCGATCACCCGCACACGTCGCACGCTCGCCGTCGCCACCCACACCGCCGCGTACCCGGCCGCGATGCTCGCTGCGGCGTAGCCCGCGGCGAGCCCGTAGCGGTGGTGTTCGACCATCGCGAGGATCTCCACCTGCATCGTCGAGAACGTGGTGTACGCGCCGCAGAAGCCCGTGCCCAGCAGGGGGCGCCGGTAGGTCGAGAGTGGCAGGCGCTCCTGCAAGCGGGTGGCGAGGTACCCGAGCAGGAATGAGCCGCTGACGTTGATCGCAAACGTCGCCCACGGCCACTGTGTGGCGGTGCTCGTGAAGGTCTCGCCCAGCCATACCCGCAACAGGCCCCCGGCGGCCCCGCCGAGGAAGATCGCCGCGAGCTCGCGTCTGTCTGGGGTTGGCATTCGGGAAGGGCGCAACGCTGAGCTCCTCTCGCGGGTGGTGTCGAGTTCGCGAAAGGAGCCATCAGCCCTTGTCCGAAATGGGCGGTTAGGAAGGCCGCTGTTGGGCCTTCACGTCAGGGCTCCATCTGATCGCGGCAACATACCGCACGATCACGTCGCTTGGTGTGGCTGCAACCGCGGATGCACCAGCCGTCGTTTGGTCCGCTGGCCGGGGGTGTACACGGTGTACGGCGCCAGGAGAGTGAGCCGTTCGCGGAGAGTGGTGTCTGGCGAGGCCTGCGGCGTCGCGAAGCTCGAGTTGCCTCACATGCACACCACATACCGCCCGCCGTCCCCACGCCTCACTGCCCCGCCCAGCTCGAGCTCGGCGAGTGCCACGAGCACCTCGTGCGCAGGAGCGCCTTGGAGTGTGTCCGCGGCGGTAAGCTTGGCCACCGTGTCGTCGCCCGAACCCACCCGATCCAGCACGGCCTGCAGGCGGTCCCCCTGTACGGGGCGCGACAGGGTGGCCTGGTGTACGCCTACCCCGTACAGCGCATCCAACACGTCCTGCGGGTCGCGCACCAGCAGCGCGCCTTCGCGCAGCAACTGGTGGGGGCCGCGCGCGCCGGGGGCGCTCACGCGCCCGGGGACCGCCGCGACGGTTGCGCCGGTGGCAGTCGCCAGGCGTGCGTGCAGCGTCTCGGCCGGGTGCTCGTCTGCCTCCACCACGACCACGACGCGCGCCAGTGCCGCCACGATCCGCGCACGGGCGATGTGGCACCAGCCTCGCGCGGCGGCGCCGCAGGGCAGCTCCGCCAACGCGCAACCCCCATCGGCGATGCGTCGGTGCAGGCCGCGCCAGCTTGCGGGGTGGGCAATGTCCACGCCGCCAGCCATCACCGTCACCGTGCGGCCGTCTGCGTCCAGCGCGCCCTGGTGCGCCGCCGCGGCGATGCCCTCGGCGAGTCCGCTGACCACTGTGACGTCGCTTGCGGCCATCCCGCGAGCGAGGCCATAGGCGACCTCCATGCCGTAGTCGCTTGCGCGGCGCGTCCCGACGATCGCCACCGTTGGTGCTGCCAGCAGTGCGCGCATGCGCTCGAGGCCTCCCGCGACGTGCAGCATCCGTGGCGCGCCATGGGCGCCGTGCAGCTGGCCCGGATAACGAGGGTCGTGGTGGCAGATCCGCTGCACGCCCTGGGGCAGTTGCAGCTGGGAGAGCTCAAACCGCGCATGGCGTGCCCACAGCTCCTGCTTGCGCCGGCCGCCGAGTGCACGGATGAGCTCGTCGTCAGCGAGCGCGAGCGCCCGCAGCAGTTGCTCGGGTTCGCGCGCGCGGTAGCCCAGCCGTGCGCTCAAGGTCTCGAGCAGCCAGGCGTGGCGCAGGCACGCAAGGCAGGCGTTCGCGCGCGGGTCCTGCGGCGGGCAGGCGTTCGCGGGCGGGTCCTGCGGCGCGTGCACCCGCGAGGGGCGCGTTGGGCGTTGTTGGGTCGTCTGGGCCGCCATCGTCGTTGCGAGAGCTCCCTCGGCAGCCGGCTGGTGCAGGTTCATGCTGCCCGCCTTCCCTGGCCGGCCTCCTGTGCGCGCAGCGAGAGCACCAGCGCGACGTCCTGCTCGCGGGTGCGGGCGCTGCCATCGAGGTCAGCGGCGGTGCGGGCCACCCGCAGCACGCGGGCGATCCCGCGAGCGCTCATCGTGCCCCGTTCCTGCGCGCCGCGCAGCAGCCGTTCTGCGCTCTCGCTCAGCGCCACGTGGCGGCGCAGCATCGGGGCGTCCATGTGCGCGTTGGCGCTCACCCCCTCCTCGCGCAGTCGCAAGGTCTGGCGCTCGCGGGCGCCTACCACCCGCTCGCTGGCCTCCGCGGAGGAGATCGCCGGCGTGTCGGCCTGGTCGTGCCCGCTCGCTCGCGTCGCGCGCCGCGCCTTGGGTCGCTGCAGGTGGGCGATCAGGTCGATGCGATCCAGCAGCGGCCCGCTGAGGCGCCGGCGGTGGCGGGCAAGGTCGGCTTCGCCGCACTTGCACTGGTCCCCTTCCCCGTGGTAGCCGCAGGGGCAGGGGTTGGTCGCCGCGATCAGCGCGAAGCGCGCGGGGTATACGGCCGAGTGACGGGCGCGCACGATCGCCACGCGCCCGTCCTCCAGCGGCTGGCGCAACGCCTCCAGCGCGGGGCGCGCGAACTCGGAGAGCTCGTCGAGAAACAGTACGCCGCGGTGAGCCAGCACCACCTCGCCGACCCACCCGCGCCGGGCGCCGCCGACCAGGCCGGCGGTGGTCGTCGAGTGGTGCGGGGCGCGGAAGGGACGGCGGCTGATCAGCTCCCCATCTTCCAAGCGACCGGTGATGCTCTGGATGCGCGTCACCTCGATCGCCTCCGCGCGGGTGAGCGGCGGCAGGATCGTCGGCAGCCGTTGCGCCAGCATCGTCTTGCCCGTGCCCGGGGGGCCGCTCAACAGCAGGTTGTGCTCTCCGGCGGCGGCCAATATCAGGGCCTCGACCGCCTCCGGCTGGCCGCGCACGTCGCAAAGGTCCAGATGCCGTGGTCTCTCGCTCCAGCCCGCCGCCTCGCCGAGGCGCTCGGACTCCTGATCGCGGGGGCGGGGCGCCGGCAGCGGGTCGCCGGGACCGCCGCTCAACACGCGCGCGGCGCTGGCGAGGCGTTCGGCGACCGCCACGTCAAGGCCCTCCACCAGCGCCGCCTCGCGTGCCCGCGTGCCCGCGAGTATGAGCGCCTGCAGACCCTCCTCCCGCGCGGCCTGTGCGATCGCCAGCGTGCCGTGGCAGGGGCGAACCTCGCCGTCGAGCGAAAGCTCGCCGAACAGCGCATGACTCGCCAGCCGCTTTGGGGGAAGTTGGTCGGAGGCGGCGAGCACCGCGCAGGCCAGTGCGAGATCGAGGCCGGGGCCGACCTTGGGGATGTCGCCGGGGGCCAGGTTGGCGGTGATGCGCCGCTCGGGGAACTCATACCCGGAGTTGAGGATCGCCGCGCGCACCCGGTCGCGTGCCTCGCGTACGGCGGCGTCGGCGAGACCGACGATCGTGAACGATGGCAGCCCGGCGCGGATGTCCACCTCTACTGTCACCGCGCGCGTCTGCAGTCCCTCGATCGTAAAGGTGCGCGCTCGCGCCAGCATGCTGCCTCCTTTGCTCGGACGTGTGGGTCGCCTGATCAGACGACCGTCCGCAAGTTAGGCCGCGCTTGGGACGGTACGCTCGCTCGGGCGGGCCAACCGGCTTTCAGCGAAGGCTGTGGCAGCTAGTGTCTCGAGTCAGAATTTCGGGTGCAGTCTCGCGAGTCGGCTGGGCGCGGCTGGGGCCGCCCGTACGGCAGACAGGTACTCGGCGTACCTGTGCCGGGCGGGTGGATCCAGGCGTGTCCAGACGCCGCGAGGCGGCCGCGAAATTCTGACTCACGACACTAGGCCGGAACGGCTACGCCGGCTGGTACGAAGTGCTCGGCTCGCTCGGCGGAGCTGCGGCCATGGACGACGCCGAGACGATGTCGCCGGCAGGGGCGCACCCCTACAGCCCGTCCGGGTGGCGCTCCACGAAGCCGCCGCCGTCATCGGAGGGCCCGCCCCAGCGGGAGCCGTCTTCGGCCAGGGCGACCGTGTCGAAGCGGCGGCCGTCGATCGTCATCCAGGCGTGTTCGGCGTTGGCGTAGATCGTGATGTAGCGGCCGGGGCCCGATTCACCGTAGGACTCGAGGCCCGTGGAGTCCTCGGGGGCGGCGAGCAGGCCGCCGCCGTGCAGCGCATAGGAGACTGAGCCCGAGCAGTCGTAGCCGTCGGAGATGAACGAGCCGTGGCCGCCGCCGTAGACGTAGGGGCGGGTGGCGATTTCGTCGGCGGCGGCGATCACGCGCGCGATGATCCCTTCGGCGCTGGAGGAGGTGGCGCCCGGGGCGCCGGCGCCGCCGGCGGCGGAGGTGCTGCCGCCGCCCCCAGCGGTGGTGGTGTGGGGGAAGTAGGCGGAGTTGGCGTGCAGGTTCGGTGCGCCGGAGACGCCGAGCGCGCTCCATGTGGCGGGGCCGACGACGCCGTCGACTTCGAGACCGTGGGCGGCCTGGAAGTGTCGCACCGCCGCCTGGGTCTCGGGGCCGAATTCGCCATCCGCCGAGACATGCAGCGCTTCCTGCAGGCGCCGTATGGCGGCGCCGGAGGTGAGGTGGAGGGGGGCGCCGTCCGCGCCGCTCGCGGGGGTACCTGCGCCCCCGATCTGGGTGCCCGTCTGCCCGTGTGCGCCGGTGGTGTCATCCGCGGGTGCGGCGGCGCCATGCGGTACGGCGGGCGCTTTTGCGGCCGGCAGCGCGGAGGGGGGAGGGGTCAGCTCGGGCTGGCCGTGCGCGCCGAGCGCCTGCCAGGTGGCGGCCCCGGCGATGCCGTCGACCGTGAGCCGGTGGGCGGCCTGGAAGCCGCGGATCGCGCGCTCGGTTTCGGGGCCGAATTCGCCGTCCACGGCGACGTGCAGCGAGGCCTGCAGGCGCTCCACCGCGGCGGTCGCGGCGTGCGCGGAGGCTTCGGCGCCGTGGTCTTTGCTCGCACCCGCGGCGCCTGCGCCGGCGCCCGCTCCGCCCGTTGCTTCTTCACCGGCGCCGCTTGCACCCGCGCCGGTGGTGCCTGCCCCCGTCGCGGCTTCTTCGCCGGCGCCGGCTGCACCCGCTTCCCCGGGCGCAGCGCCACCCGAGCTTTCGAGAATTGCGGGGGCCGCGTAATTCCCGGTGGGGCCCGCGCCGGCGGGGATCGCGGTGCCGCCCGTTTCCTCGCTGCCCGCACCTTCGGCGGGAGCAGGCGCTTCCGTGTCGGTCGCGGTGGCGGTGTCGGGCGCGCCTGAGCCCTCGAGTGCGACGGCGCCACCGTTGCCTGCGGCGGGGGTTTCGGCGCCGCCCGCGGTTTCTACGCCGCCTGCGGCTGAGCTCACCGAGGAGCCCACGGTGGAGCTCGCGTCTTCGAGCGTCCCGGTGACCCCGGGGGATGAGACCGCTTCGCGCACTTCACCGGGCGCCGGTTCGCTGGTTTCCCCGGCGAGATCGCGCAGCACAGCGGCGCCGGAGAGCACCGGCGGCGCGTGCACGGCGAGCGCGTGGGAGGTGTGGGAGCCGACGATGCCGTCCACGGTGAGCCCGCGCGTGGCCTGAAAGCGGCGCACCGCGGCTTCGGTTGTGGGGCCGTACTCGCCGTCGACGGCGATTCCGAGTGCACGCTGCAGCAGGCGCACCTGGCGGCCTTCGCTGCCGGCGCTCAACACGATGTGGTGGGTGGTCGTCGTGATCGGGTCGAGCTCGGCCGGCGCCGCCCCCGCCACGGCCACGCTGGCGCCGGAGTCGAGCAGCGCCGCGGCCGGGGCTGCGGTGAGCGCCACGAGTGCCCCCAGCGAGAGTCGCTTGGCGCGAGAGGAGGCGGGCACGAAGCGCAGCTTCGCGGCACGCCGGCGCGCTCGGGAGCGCCCGAGGGAAAGGTCCCACGGCTCGTGTTCGGCGAGGTCGCGTGCTGCTTCACGGCGAGCGTCGATCAATGCGGCAAGGGATACCGGCGACACCAGGGCAAGCTTCGAGCTCCCACCGCGTCTGGCGGTGCGGGCGACGTCACGGCGGCGGCGCGCACGCGAGCGAGCGAGCGAGGCCTCCCAGGGCTCGAGGGTGGCGAGGTCACGACGGGCGGATCCCGGCATAGGGCGCAGCACATCCTTTCGACGTTGCGGTGGCGCCTACGGGGTTAGCTGTCGGGCTCGCGCAGTACGCTACGCCGCAGATGCGGCGATTCGCCCCCGCGGTCCTCGCGGACCGCACTGGTTCCCCCGCTCATCCCTCCCGTGGGAAGGAGGATTCGGCACGAACGGGGGGCACCGTATCACGTTCCCTCGCAATTTGCATCACATTGGAAGGAATGCAAACGTTGTTGCCGACGGCCCCGGTCTCCGCTGGGGTGTAGAGGCTCAATGCCCACGTGCAGCGCGCCCGAGGCGCGGGGTGAGCGTGACCACGGCGGCGCTGCTTGGGGCGATCTGCAGCGTCAGCGAGCCCGGGCGGCCGTGGACGGCGGGCAGTGCGCTCGGGGTGTTCCAAGTGCCGTTCGCCGCCACCGCTTGGCCTCCGAGACGGGTGCCCGTGGTTGCGCCCGGCGCAGGGGCCGTCAGGCGCAGGATGCCGCCACCGGCCAGTGCGCGGGGGACGCGTAGGTGCACTGCGAGCGGCTCGGAGCCGGGCGGGTCGTAGTCCACCAGCACGAGGCTCACCCTGCCGTCAGGGTCCTGCAGTGAGCTGGCGCTGAGCTCGCCCGGTGTGGTGCCCGCGGTGGTCGTGGGGAGGGGGTGGCCGCCTATCAACGAGTGTGCCGCCAGCAGGGCGTACCACTCCGGGGCCGGCTGCAGGTCGCCCGCGTTCAGCGCGCCTTCGCCGTGCGCGGCGAGGGCGCTGTAGGTGCGGGGCTGGTCGATCAGGTCGTGGAGGTTCACGCCTGCCACGCCCGCGGTCATCGCACGGACGGTGTAGTCGAGCGCCCATAGCGCGGAGGCGAACGCGTTGCTGACGCCGGGCTCACCTTCGCAGGAGATGTCGTTGGTCTCGTCCATCCGCAGCGGTGTCGTGTAGGAGTGGGCTATCACGAGCATTTTGGTGAGCATTTCGCTCTCTTTGCGGCGCACCTCCGGGCTCAAGAGTTCGGAGATCGTGGGGTGCTCGCCGCAGCTGCTCAGCGGGTAGTAGTGGTCGGTCAGCAGCTGCGGATGGATGGTCTTTGCCTCGTCGCGCACCCACGTGAGGCCCTGCGTGCCGGTCGAGGGGTCGGGGCCGGCGATCGGCGTGCCCGGGGCGGCTGCCTCGATCGCCGCGCGGTATTCCGCGGCTTGGTGGAGGTATCCCTTCACACCCGCGCCCGGGGGGCGTAAGTGCTTGAGGGGGAAGAGGTCCGGCTCGTTGCCGAGCTCGATCCCGGCCAAGTGGGAGCCCAGCTGCGCGTGGGCGACGGCGGCCTCCTGCGCGGCGGCCTGCGGTTCGTAGTGGCCGAGGTTCACGGTCAGCAGCACCTTCCAGCCGGTCTCCTTGGCCAGCGCCCCGATGCCGGCGAGGTCCTGTTCGTCGATCGCCGTGTTCGCCCACGCCGGTTTGCTCGCCCCCGCCGGCACCCACGCGGCCTGTTCGTCGGCCGAGATCCCGCCGAAGCGCATCACGCCCGGGCCCAGCGAGCGCAGCAGCGTCGCGAAGTCGCCTTTGCCCGCGTAGGTGGCGATCGTCGGCAGGCTGCGCACCTCGAAGGAGAGGCCCATGAAGTCGGCGGGCACCGCCGGGCCCGTGGGGCGGCCCGCGATGCTCACGCTCACCGGCCGGCCGTGCGGTGGTGGCGTCGCCAACAGCCTGGGCGTGGCTGTGGCGCCGGCGCTTGCCGGGGGATCGGTTGCGCGCGCGCTGCCGGGGTTCGCCGGTGGATCGGCGCTCACGCCGGCGTGGAAATGCACCGCGGCGTTTGCGGCATGGCGGGCATGGTCGGTGGGCGTGGAGGAGTCGGTCGCCACAGCCACCGCCACCGCGAGCGCGACCACGAGCACCGTCGCGATCGACAGCCTGGATCTCAGGGTGGTGGGCACGTGCATTTGGAGCATTCCTCCGGTGGCCGTGGCGCGTGGGTCCGCGCGATCCACGACCATAGGGACTGTGCCACACCCCCCCGAGCGCCTTCAACCGAGCCTTCTTCGCGCACGGTCGCGCGCGCGAGCACCGTCGACCACACAGTCACTGACCCCTCCCCGCGCACGGTCGCGCACACCAGCCCCGTCGGTTTCGCGGCCACCGACCCCTTGCCTTGGCCCGCGTGGCGCACGGTCGCGCACGCCAGCCACCCCGGTTGCGCGATACGCAACCCCAATCCCAACCCCCCTCACCGTTCTCGTGCTGCTGTTGGCTGCGATCTTCGCGTTCGCGGGGTGTGGCGGCTCAACCCAGCCGCTCGGCGCGGCCCCGCGTAGCGTGCGGGTGCCCGGCTGTCCCGGCGCCGTTGGCGCCGTGTGCCCGTACACGCGCATGGCCTCGATCGGCCGGCGTGGTGCTGGGGTGCTGCGCTGCCCCGAGGCGCTGGCGTTCGCGCCCGATGGCGATCTCTATGTCGCCGACCAGTTCTCCCACGTCGTGCAGCGCTTCTCGCCCACCGGACGGTTTCTCGGGCAGTGGGGCTCCTACGGCTCCGGGCCCGGCCAGTTCGGCGCGGTCGATGGGCTCGCGGTCGATGGCCGGGGCGATGTGTACGTGCTCGACTCCACGCACGCGCGGGTCGAGCGCTTCACGCCCTCCGGGCGCCTGCTTGGGGAATGGGGGCGGCCCGGCAGTGCCCTCGGCGAGTTCGACTTCGGCCCCGGCTCTGGTCCCGACAAGCCGCCCGGCGGCGGGATCGCCGTGGGTGGAGGTTATGTATACGTCTCCGACTCCGTCGCCAACCGGATCGTCCGCTTTCGTCTCAACGGGTCTCACCCGCTGCTATGGGGGCGGCCCGGCAGCGCGCCCGGGGAGTTCTCCTCGCCGCGCGGGCTCGCGGTCGCGGGCGGCGTCGTGTATGTCGCCGACGAGGGCAACCACCGCATTCAGGCGCTCTCGCTGTCCGGGCGCCCGCTGTATGCGGAGGGCACGTTCGGCAAAGAACCGGGTGAGTTCGTCAACCCATTCGGCGTCGTCGTCCACGGTGGGCGGGTGTATGCGGTCGATGACAACAACAACCGCATCGTCGTGCTGTCGCGCACCCTGCACTACCTCGAAGAGTGGGCCGGCGAAGGCTCCTTTCAGCTCAGCTACATTCGCGCTGCCGCCGTCTCCCCGTCGGGGCACGTCTACGTCGCCGACACCGGGCACGAACGGGTCGTTGCGTTCACGCCCACCGGGCAGGGTCTGCTCGCGTTCGGCACGCCCGGCACCTCGCCCGGGCAGCTGATCGCGCCGCTGGGGGTCGCCGCCGACGGCGCGGGCGCCTTCGTGGTCGAGACCTACGGCTCGCGCAGCCCGATCTACCAGTTCGGCGCCTCGCTGCGCCTGCGCGGCGAGTGGCAGCGGGGCGGTGGGGCGATCGTCGGCAGCCACTGGTTCGGGCCCACCGCGGCCGCGGTGGCCTCCGATGGGTCGCTGTGGGTGACCGACCCCCGCAACGGGATCGTCCGTCACCTCAGCTCCAGCGGGGGGTATCTCGGCGCGCTCGGCGATCCGTCATTGGCGCCGTCGGGTGATCCGGTCGCATCGAGCGGCGCGCCGTCGGGGGCCGGCGGCTTGGGGAATGGGGGAGCGGAGGGGGGCGGCTCCGAGGCTACTGCGCTGTTTGAACCGCTCGGGGTGGCGCTCTCGCCCTCTGGAGAGGTGGTTTATGTCGCCGACACCGGCGCCGGGCGCATCATGCGCTTCAGCCCCTCCTACCGTCCACTCGGGCGGCTCGGCACGGTTGCGCTCGAGCGGCCGGTTGCGGTTGCCGTGGCGCCGAACGGGCCTGTTTATGTAGCCGACGCCGGTCTGCGCCGGGTGTTCGAGCTCAGCCCCTCGGGGGCCTTGCTGCGCGCGTGGGGCGGCCCCGGACGGGGCCCCGGCCGCTTCGAAGAACCCTCGGGGATCGCGGTCGACTCCGCCGGCCACGTGTTCGTCTCCGACCGGCGTCTCGATCGCGTGCAAAAGTTCTCCGCCCGCGGGCGTCTGCTCGCGGCATGGGGCGCCCCCGGGGGCGGCCTCGGCCAGCTGTCGAGCCCCGGCGGCCTCGCCGTGAACTGCCGTGGCGCGGTGCTGGTCGCCGATACGGCCAACAACCGCGTGCAGGTCTTCGCGGGCGCCGCCTCGCGGGGCACGTGTACGCCTGTTGTGTTCGGCTCCTAGCCTTCAAGCACCCACGTCGAAATGCCGATGGTTGGGTTGTGTCCTCCTCACAGCCCACTCCGCTGGACGGTCCCGCCGGCGGTGAGGTCGCGCTCTCGGCCCTGCGCCAAGCGCAAGAGCGCTTCGAGCTGGTCTTCGAGCAGGCGCCGATCGGGATGGCGCTGCTCACCCCCGAGGGCCGTCTGGTGCGCGTCAACCAGGCGCTGCTGGCGATCACCGGCTACTCCAACGATGAGCTGCTCGCGAAAAGCCTCGACGACATCACCTATCCCGACGACATCTCCAGCGACCTCGAGCACGTCCGTCGCCTGCTTGCCGGAGAGATCCGCCACTATGAGATCGAGCGCCGCTACTTCCACGCCCGCGGCCACGTGATCTCGACGACGCTCTCGGTCTCGCTGATGGCCGACCGCGAAGGCCGCCCGCAACACTTCATCGCTCAGATCCAGGACATCACCGAGCGCAAGCTGATCGAGGAGCGCCTGCGTCACCTGGCCGAACACGACTCGCTCACCGGTCTCTTCAACCGTCGCCTGCTCGAGCGCCAGCTGGCGATGCAAGTCGCCCGCTGCCGACGCTACGGCGAGGTTGGGGCGCTGCTCGTAATCGACCTCGACTCGTTCAAGCAGGTCAACGACACCTACGGCCACAAGGTCGGCGACGAACTGCTCGCGGTGATCGCCACCGAGCTGCAGCACCGTCTGCGCGGCACCGACGTCGTCGCGCGCCTCGGCGGCGACGAGTTCGCCGTGCTGCTGCCCGGCACTACCGCTGAGGACGCGCACAAAGTCGCCGCCACGCTGCGCGAGGCGATCGCCTCCTGCGGGGTCACCGCCGACGGTGGCGTGTGGCTCTCGGTCGCCGCATCCGTTGGTGTCGCCTCGCTCGATGCTGCCACCCAGGGCGGAGAAGCAGCCCTGATGGAGGCCGACCGCGCGATGTACTCCGCCAAGGGGCCGCGCGTGCGCACGGTGGAGTAGAGGTTCGCCCGGGGCGGGTGTTGGGTTGTTTTTTTCGACCGCTCCACGGTCGGGCGCGGCAAGGGGTTGGCGGGCTGTTGGAGCGGGGCGCGAGGTTCGGCATTGCCGTCGCCCCATCCCTGCGTCAACATGCCGGCAAGCGATGAGCTTTCAAGCGAAGAGCTCTGCATGAGCGGCGCCGAGGTCGGACTCGCCCTGTCGGTGTTCCTCGCCTGCACCGTGGAGGCGGTCGAGGCGCTGACGATCGTGCTCGCCGTGGGCGCCACGCGCAGTTGGTCCTCGGCGTTGAGCGGCGTCGGCGCCGCGACGCTCGCGCTGGCCGTGATCGTGCTCGCGCTCGGTCCCGCGCTGACCGCACTGCCGATCGACGCGCTGCGCGTGGTGGTCGGCGGGTTGCTGTTGATCTTCGGTCTTCAATGGCTGCGCAAGGCGGTGCTACGCGGCGCGGGGCTGAAGGCCAAGCATGACGAGCTCGAGACCTTCAAGGAGGAGGCCGAGACGGCTCGCGCCGCGGGCCACATCGCCGGTGGCTTCGACTGGTACTCGTTCACGATCGCCTTCAAGGGTGTTCTTCTGGAGGGCTTGGAGGTCGCGTTCATCGTGCTCACGTTCGGCGCCAACCAGCACGATGTGGGCCTCGCCGCCGCGGCCGCGGCGGCGGCCGTGCTCGTCGTGGTCGCCGCCGGCGTGGCCGCGCGCGCGCCGCTCGCGCGGGTTCCCGAGAACACGATGAAGTTCGCCGTCGGGGTGATGCTGAGCTCGTTCGGGATGTTCTGGGGGGCGGAGGGCGCCGGGGCGAGCTGGCCGGGCGCCGACGCCGCGCTGCTAGCGATCATCCTCTGCGTGCTGCTCACCGCGGTGGCGATGGTGTGGGTGCTGCAACGGCTCGCGCGCACCGCGTCCGCTGAGGCGCCCGAGCGGACGACGGTGGGCGCATGAGCGCCCTCGCCGCCTTCCTGCGCGGGGTGTGGGACTTCATCGTCGGCGATGACTGGCGCACGGCGGTCGGTGTGGTGGTGGCGCTCGGCGCTACCGCACTGATCGCGCAGGCGGGCGCCCCGGCCTGGTGGGTGATGCCGGTTGCGGTGCTGGGGCTGCTGGTGTCGTCGCTCAGGCGCGCCGCGCGAGGGGCGGTACGGCGCGGGTGAGCCTGGTCTACCTCGCGGGGGATTCGCTGTGAGCGGGCGCGGGATCGCTGGTACCGTCTGCTGCACCGCGCGGGCGCCCGCGCGAGGCGGGCCCGTAGCTCAGCTGGTTAGAGCTGGCGACTCATAATCGCTAGGTCGCAGGTTCGAGTCCTGCCGGGCCCATTCTCGGATCTGGCTTGTTTGCTGGGGGTTTTGTGGGCGCGTGGGAGCCCGGCGAGCGTGAAAAAGGGGCCCCTGGGGCCATACGCCGTCGAGCGGGCCGGCAAAACAAGCCGCACCAAGCTGTCCGTAGACACACGCAGACGACACCGGGGCACCAGACAACGCGTTCCATCTCGTGGGCACCCTTGGGTACCAAGCTGCGGCCAAAGCTGGCTAGCGATCCATGCGCCTATGTTATCGGCATCCGAGACGTTTTGCTAGATCCCCTGAGATTCCGCAAGCGCCTCGTAGGTGGGGTGCTCTCGCAGCGTCCGTAAGATCGGCCATTCACGAAGCTCGCCGGGGGCCAGTTCGGATGCGGCGAGCAGGGTCGAGACCATCTCTAGCGCCGAGTCAAGATCCTGCATCAGCACCAGTCGGACGAGCTTGAACCGGCCGGATAGGGCTGAGACATCCCAATCAACGACCTCGGTCCTGACGGTCTCGTAGCCACTGCGCTCAGCTCGACTCAGCCATCCGTTGCAACGGATGGCATAGCGCAGATCGTCGTCGCATTGGACGGACATAGCCGCAAGCTTCTCCGTCACTTGCCACCGTCCCAGGAGGAGCGTCTGGTAGGTGCGCTGAAGCAAAGCGCTGGCGCTATTGTTTCGCTGCTCGGGCGACCATGCTCCCCATGTGCGAACGCCCAGTCCCGTACCGAGGGCGTCGAGTTGGTCAAACGTAGCTTCCAGGTAGTCCTCATCCACGACCAAACGGCTACCTAAGGCGGGTAGATCCGGGAGTTTGACCTTGGCAAGGTACTCGCCGGAAACGAGGCCTCCGCTGTGTGTGATGATGTGGCGCCTTTGGAATATCTCGCGGACGGTCTCCCAATCGATAGCCAACTCGGGCAGGTTGATGTTTCCACGTCCTGCGAACCACTTGCTCCAGTCGTCAAGCCCTCCATACATCAGGTCGCTCACGCGGCGTGAAAGCAACAGGTCGGTGGCGTCCCCCTCAGTTCTAAACCCCTCAATGTCTTCAAGAGAGAACTCTTTCTTGCCTGGATCGAGCGCTCCGGGAAATGCAATGAAGTGGCGCGCCAATAAGCCAGAGACCAATACCTCGAATGCGCTGACTGCCATCACCAGGAACGAGTTTTGAACAATCGCTATACGACTCGGACCCGCGATTGCTCGCATATAGCCATCCATGAAGGATGTCAGGGCGAACTCGTCACCACGAAATATCTCGTAGAGCCTCTTGCCCAACGCGTCTCTGTCAGCGTGGCCTTCCTCCGACTCCTCCTCTGACGGAGGCCGAGCTGAGCGCTCGCGCTCAGCTGCCTCCTCTTCCTCAAGGAAGCGTCTCAACCGTTCTTGGTTCTCTTGCGGCAGGGCATTGATAGCCGCCAATGCGTTGGGGCCTAGGCGCACCTTGTCCAACTCACGGATGTTTGGTGCGATCTTCTCCAGCATTTCGCGGAGGGCATCGATGTTGAGCTGGAATCGCTGGATCACCCACCAGATTGGGGGATGACGCCTCTCTAGCGGTACGGGAGCTTGCTCCTCCGTCGTCACAATGACACGACTCTACCGGTTTTTTGCGTTCCTAATCTTATCCAAAGAAATGGAACTACTCATGGCCATTCCTTTTGGCTCGCGTCGCTCCGGACAAAAGTCTTGTCTATTTTCGGTGGTTCGGGGCCAGTATATGTGTGCGCAGAGTTATAGACAGGCCCCGTGAGTGGGGTTGCCGGCCCGGTAGGCCCTCGATTTCGGGCGGTTTCGGCAGTCACGGCTGGAGTTTTGGCCTTGCCGTTCGGTCGTTTGCGATCGGCAAGCCTTGGGGTGGGAGTTTTGGCTTTGTTGTCAGGGATGCGCGGGGTCGAGGCGCGCCCGACTCTTTCTCCCATTCCATCGTGGTGTCTGTCTCTGCGCTCGCGCTCCCGTTCTGCTTTCCGCCGGTATATCCCCCGGAGTCCTGCCCGTGAGTTCTTCTCGCTCCGCTGGCCGGGATCGTGTCGTCCGGCCTCGTCGCCGCCTTGACCCGAGCGGCCCGGCCCTCACGCCCCTGGATCGTGAGGTGCTTGCCGTGCTGTGTGCTCACCGGGTGGTGACGCAGGAGCAACTCGGCCGGCTGTTCCCCGCCATGCCGGAGCGCACGCTGCGCTACCGCACGCGGCGACTGCAGATCGCGCCGACTTTCAATCGTGGTCGGGAGATACGCGTGAGCGGAAACTACCGCGGCCCTTCCAGGTGGGCGCTCGTGCCAGCGCCGCCGCGGCGCTCGGCGAGCGTTCTCGATACCTTGAGCATATGGATACTTCGGATATCGCAATGGACCACGAGGTCGTCGTGATCGGTGCCGGCTTCTCGGGCATCGGGGCGGCGATCAAGCTCGACCAGGCCGGCTTCCGCGACTTCGTCGTGCTCGAGGCCGGGGACGGTGTCGGGGGTGCCTGGCACTGGAACACCTACCCGGGGATAGCGGTCGACATTCCGTCCTTCAGCTACCAGTTCTCCTTCGAGAAGCGCAGCGACTGGTCGCGCGTGTACGCGCCGGGGACGGAGCTCAAGGCCTACGCGGAGCACTGCGTGGACAGGTACGGGGTGCGCGATCGCATCCAGCTGAACACCAAGGTGGTCGGGGCGAGGTTCGACGAGGACGCCCACGCGTGGCACATCCAGACCGCGAACGGTGAGCAGATCACCGCGCGATACGTGGTCGGCGCGACAGGCGTGTTCAGCCAGCCCAAACCGCCCGAGATCGAGGGTCTCGACTCCTTCGCCGGCACGACCATGCACACGGCGCGCTGGGATCACTCGGTCGACCTGCGCGGCAAGCGCGTCGGGGTGATCGGCACGGGTGCCTCGGCGATCCAGCTCATCCCCGCGATCGCCCCTGAAGTCGAGCAGGTCACCGTCTTCCAGCGCACTCCCATTTGGTGCCTACCCAAGCTCGACGCCCCGATGAGCCCGCGCGTGCGCCGGGCACTGCGCTCGGTGCCCGGCGCCGAGCTCGCCACACGCTGGGCCAGTCAGGCCTTCGTGGAGGTCACCTTCGTGCTCGCCGCCCACTTCGCCGGCCAGTTCCCGAGCCTCACCGCCCGCGGCGAAGCCACCGCTCGCAAAATGCTCCGCGATGTAAAGGATCCCGTCGTGCGCGAGCAGCTCACGCCTAAGTACTCCCTCGGGTGCAAGCGCCCGAGCTTCTCCAATGAGTACATCCCCGTCTTCAACCGGGAGAACGTGCTGCTCGAAACCACCTCCATTGAGGCGATCGCCGAGACGGGCGTTCGCACGAGCGACGGGGTCGAGCATCCTCTCGACGTGCTCGTCCTTGCAACCGGGTTCAAGGTGTTCGACTCCGGGAACCTGCCGGCATTCGAGACGCTGGGCGCGGGTGGTGTTGACCTCGAGGAGTGGTGGGATGCCAACCGGCTGCAGGCCTATGAGGGCGTGAGCGTCCCCGGCTTTCCGAACTCCTTCTCGATCCTCGGTCCCTACGGGTTCAACGGCCAGTCCTACTTCGGTCTGATCGAGACCCAGATGCGCCACATCGTGCGCTGCCTGAAGCGGGCGCGCAGCGAAGGCGCCACGCGCGTGGAGATCACGCCCGAGGCCAACCGTCGCTACTTCGAGTCGATGCTCGGGCGCCGCCACAACCAGGTCTTCTTCCGGGGCGCCTGCTCGAACGCCAACAGCTACTACTTCGACAAGCACGGCGACGCGCCGTTCCGGCCCAGCCTCTCGCTCGAGGCGGCCTGGCGCAGCGCCCGCTTCGACCTCGACGACTACGCGTTCTCACGATGACCCGTCTAACGCGTGCAGAGTCCCAGGCGCGAACCCGAGCGCTGATCGTCGACGCGGCCACCCGCCTGTTTCTGCGCGACGGCTTCCAGGTCACCTCCCTCGAGCAGATCGGCGAGGACGCAGGGTTCACCCGCGGCGCGGTCTACTCCAACTTCCCCAGCAAGACCGCGATGGGGATCGCCGTGATCGATGAGCTGTACGAGCGCATGGCGCGCGATCTCAGACATTCACTCGAGGAGACAGACAGCCTCGATGAGTGGTTTGACGTGCTCGCTGCGTGGGCGGAGGCTACCATCGGCGAACCGCAGTGGACGCGCTTTGAGATAGAGCTCGCGGCATTCAGCGCTCACGACGACACCTACAGGGCCGCCACCGCCGCTCGCCACGCGCGCCTTCGCGCGGGCTGGGCCGAAGTGATCGCTGCGCGGCTCGGCGAGGACTTCCCGATCGACCCCGAGGCGCTGAGCACCATCATCCTCGCGCTCGGACTCGGCACCGGGGTGCAGCGTGCCGTCGAGCCCGACCTTCCCGGGTCGGGCTGGGTCGAGCTCTTGCGCGTGCTCGCCGGATCGATCGTCGCGGGTGCCCGATGAAGGCCGTGAACTGTAAAGAAGGCCAGTTGACGGTCGTCGATCTGCCGACGCCGGCCCCCGAACGGGGGCAGGTATTGATCGATGTCCTTCGCTGTGGCATCTGCGGATCAGACCTTCATGCTCGCCATCACTGCAACGAGATGGCAGACGTGGCTCTGGAGACCGGCTATGCGGACTTCATGCGCTCCAACCAGGACGTCGTCATGGGGCACGAGTTCTGCGGTGAGATCGTCGAACATGGCCCCTCCTGTCGGCGGTCGGTGCCGACGGGGACGACGGTGGTCTCGTTGCCTCTGCTGCGTGTCGGGAAGGACATCCACGCCACCGGCCTGTCGGTGGCGGCGCCCGGTGCCTATGCAGAGCAGATGCTCGTGCAGGAGTCTCTCACCGTTCCCGTGCCCAATGGCCTCGCGCCCGGAGTCGCCGTGCTGACCGAGCCGATGGCTGTCGGCTGGCACGCTGTGCGCCGAGGCGAGGTCAAGAAGCGCACCGTCGCGGTCGTCATCGGCTGCGGGCCGATCGGCCTGTCGGTGATCTGCATGCTCAAGGCACACGGCGTGCGCACCGTCATCGCGAGCGACTTCTCCGCGGGGCGTCGCGCGTTGGCGAGGGCATGCGGCGCTGACGTCGTCGTCGACCCAGCACACGAATCGCCCCACGCCTCAGCCGAGAAGCACGGGCACCTCACCGCGGTTCCCGCCGCCCTCGACCTCGCAGTTGACGGTATGGGCAAAATGCAGCGGCTGCCGATTCCCTGGCATCACACCTGGCGCGCGGCCGAAGCGCTCGGCCTGGCCAAGCCCAAGAGCCCCGTGATCTTCGAATGCGTGGGCGTGCCCGGGGTGCTCGACCAGGTGATCGCGAGTGCGCCTCTGTTCTCCCGCGTGGTCGTCGTCGGCGTGTGTATGGGTACGGACAAGATCAGGCCGGCGATGGCGATCAACAAGGAAATCGACCTGCGCTTCGTCCTCGGTTACACCCCCGTCGAGTTCCGCGACACGCTTCACATGCTCGCCGAGGGAAAGGTGAACCCCGGTCCTCTTGTCACCGGCACCGTGGGACTCGACGGCGTCGACGGGGCCTTCGAGGCGCTCGGAGATCCCGAGACCCACGCGAAGATCCTGGTCGACCCGAAGAGCACCGCCGTCGCGCCTTAGCGCAAAAGCGAGCGCGCTGATGAGCACTCGCTTATTTTCACGTCGTCCTGACAAAAATGCGTCATTGTGAGCGACGATGGCCGGCGGTTCGCGCCCCACGAAGCGTCAAGCTGCCGGGCGACGCCAGGTGATGCGGCGGCGCGCTTTCGCTGCGGCGATACTGACCGTCGCTCTCGCGCTGGTCGTCTGGTTCAGCTCGCGCAGCTCGCCAGCACACCCACGCTCGCCCTCCGCAAACGTCGCACGCACTACGCGCCCCGACCCGCCGGGCACACCCGAGCGCTTCGCGACCAGGCGCCTCCCCTTCGGGCTGCCCGTTGCGACACAGGACACCGCCGCTGTGAGTCTCGGCGCCGGGCGCGTCGCTCTACTTGGTGGCCTGGACCCAGCTGATACCTCAACAGCGGCCGTGAGCGTGCTCGATGCGCGGCGCGTCGTCGCGAGCGCACAGCTTCCTGAACCGCAGCACGACGCGCAGGGCGCGCTCATCGACGGGCGAGCCTATGTGTTCGGCGGCGGCCAGTTCAGCTCCTACGACCACATCCTCTACTACGACCCCCAAACCGGCCGCGTGACCCAGGCGGCAAGCCTGCCGACGCCGACATCTGACGCCGGCGTCGCGGTGATCGCGGGCACCGCCTATGTGGTCGGTGGCTATGACGGAGAACAGGCGCTGGACACGATCGTCGCCTGGCGCCCCGGAGCGCGCGCGCAAGTGGTTGCCCGTCTGCCTTACGGGTTGCGCTACGCCGCGGTTGCCGCAAGCGGTGGTCGCCTGCTGATCGCAGGTGGCTCACGAGACGAAGCGGCGACCACGGCGGTCCTGAGCTTCGATCCGGCAAGCGCCACGGTGCGGCGAATCGGCAAGCTGCCCCACGCGATCACCCATGCCGCTGCGGTCGCGCTCGGCTCCTACGTCTACGTCCTCGGGGGTCGCGGTGCGCCACCGGGCACACAGACCGCGGCGATCGTCGCGATCAACACCGCAACCGGCCGCTGCACCCGCGTCGGTCGGTTGCCACAGCCGCTGTCCGACGCGGCTGCGGTGCTCAGCAACGAACGGGTGTGGCTCGTCGGCGGACTGAGCGCCAACGGACCCGTCGCCTCCGTGCTCGAGCTCGAACCCATGCCCGCCGCTCGCTAGCACGCCCGTTCACGGCGCACGCAGCGTCATCGCAAACCGCTGCGTCAACGAGTGGGGAGGCGCGAGGTCAACCCCGTCGGGGTTGCTCAAAAATCCTTCCCCGGCGCCGGGGACTTGGGTGTGACCGTATTGCCAGACGACCTTGTTCGTGCGGGGATCGACGACGATCACCCGATCGTTCTTGTCGTCATTGGCGAGGATGTCGCCGTTCGGCAGCGGCAAAGCCAGCGAGGGCTGGTCGAGCGCCTGGCTTCCCGTGGGTTCATAACGCCACCGCAGCTGACCGTTGCCGGTGAACGTCTCGATCGCTCCAGGGTCGGTGTAGTCGACCGACAGGAACAGCCCGGGGCGGACCTCGTTGGTGTCGGACGGGTAGGTGAAGCCAGGCGGATGAGTGTCGATAACAGGCTTTCCGTCAGGGGTTATGACATCCAGCCAGTCGCCGTTGATCTCGGTGATCGCCGTATCGCCGCCGGTCAATGGGAAAGCCCCGTTGGGGCTCCCGTAGGACACGCCAAGGTCGTGTTCGCAGTCGCCCGTCACCCCGAGCTGGCGCAGCGGCTGGTGCGCGGGCGGGCGGATCACGAGCACCCGACAGTTCTTGATGTCCGCGGAGAGCAGTTCCCCGGAGGGCATCATCATCGCGTCATCGGGGTTATGGACATAGCCTGGTTCTGAGCCTGGCACCCCAGGGTGACCGTAGCGGTAGGCGATGTGGTCGCTTTCCAGGTCAATTACCGTAATCGCGAAGTCGTCCTCCTGCGTGACGACGATTTGGCGGCCGGTGGGCGAGTAGAAGGCATCGTCAGGCAGCAAGAAGGTCTGGCCGGCGGCAAGGTCGCCTGGAGCGGGAAAGCGCCACAGCACGCGGCCATCCGGGCTGACCTCCAGCAGGCGGTTGTTGTTGCGATCAGCGATCAGAATCGGACCGGGAAGCACGCTCGGCTCAGAACCCGGTCGCAGGTTCATGTTCGCGCCACTATCGCTTGCCGGCGAGCGCGTGTCCGGTGCTCGGCGGACACGCACAGCCAAGACCCCGCCACGGGCGCGCGGATCATGCCGGCCAGCGGTGCGCTTTCCTGCGTGGCCGAAGGCGGTCACGACTGCAACGGCCAACGCGATCGGCACAGCCAACGCCACCAGCCGGCGACGACGCTTGACCGTCCGCCGTTGCGCGACGCTTGGCCGAGAGAGCACGACGGCCAGCATCCAACCAATCTCTAAAGACCGGCTGAGCGATCACTGAGAAGATCCTCACCCGCCACGGCGGATCGGAATGCACGCCCCCGTGAGCCTCTGCGCGGAGCTGGCGGGCCTCGCGCGGAGCTGGGGGCCCACGTCAGTCGGCGAGCGCGAACAGCGGCCAGCGCCCGGGCACGCCCTTGAGCTCGTGAAAGCCGCGGTCCTCGAACGCGAACGGGCCGCCGACGACCGTCCCGAAGACGGTGCCCGAGACGAGCACCTCGCCGGGCCCGGCGAGGCCGCTGACGCGCGAGGCGATGTGCACGGCCATGCCGCCGACGTCGTCACCGATCAGCTCGCACTCGCCGGTGTGCACGCCGATGCGCACCTCGACGCCGAGCTCGCGCGCGGCGCGCGTGATCGCCAGCGCGCAGCGCAGCGCGCGCGAGGGCGGGCCGTCGAAGGTCGCCAGGAAGCCGTCGCCGACCGTCTTCACCTCGCGCCCGCCGAAGCGCGCGAGCTCCGCGCGCACCTGCTCGTCGTGCTGCGCGAGCAGATCGCGCCAGCGGCCGTCGCCGAGGCGCGCGGCGTGTGCGGTCGCGTCGACGATGTCGGTGAACATCACCGTCAGCAGCGCCCGCGCGAGCTCGCCGCCGCTGCGCCCGCCGGTCAGGAACTCCTCGATCTCCTCGACGATCGCGTCGCTGTCGCCGAGGAACGGGAACGAGTCGATGCCGTCGAGCTCGACGTAGCGGGCGCCCGGGATGTGCTCGGCCAGGTACTGCGAGTGGCGCACGTCCCACACCTGCTCCTGCGGGCGGTGCATGACCAGCGTCGGCACGCGGATGCGCGGCAGCGCGTGGCGCACGTCGAGGTCGGCCGTCGCCTCCGCGATGGTCGCGTGCCTCGCGCGGGCTCGCGGCCAGGCGCTGCATGCGCGCGAACCACGCCGCCAGCGCCGGATCGTCGGCCATCGACGGCGCCAGCGCCGCGACAGCGCGCCGTCGGCCTCGCCCCACGCGGCGATGTTGCGCTCGCTCAGCGCCTCGCGCTCCTCGCCGGTCATCGCCCAGTCGTAGTCGGGAGCCCACGAGGTGCGCGCGACCGACGCGTACATGATCAGCGCGCCGACGCGCTCCGGGTGCTCGGCCGCGAGCGTCGCGCCGAGCAGCCCGCCCAGCGCGTAGGTGAACAGCGCCGCGCGTTCGCTGCCGGCGGCATCGAGCACCGCGAGCGCGTCGCGCGCCTCCTGCTCGAGCGTGTAGGTCTCGAGCACCCGCTCGGAAAGCCCGGTGCCGCGACTGTCGAACAGGATCAGGCGGCCGAAGGTCGTCAGGCGCTCGAGGAAGCGGCGCATCGCCGGCGCCTCCCACAGCTGCTCGATCTGCGTAGATCCAGCCCGGCAGGAACAGCACGTCGAGCGGCCCGTCGCCGACGACCTGGTAGGCGATGCTCGCGTCGCCGCTGCGCGCGTAGCGGGTGGCGGGCGTCATCATCGCTCTTCGATCAGCGCGCGGAACGGCGCGGCCGGCTCGACGCTCGCACCGGCGGCGTGCACGCGGTCAGCCAGCCAGAGGTCGGAGGTGACCACGCGGATCGCGCCGGGCTCGGCGTCGGCGACCAGCAGGCGCACGATCTCATCGTCGGCCGAGTCGCGGCGCGGGCGCGGCGCGTGCGTCGACCTCGATGACGGTCGAGCGGATCGGCGGCGACGGCGGCTGCTCGAACACGACCGTCACGTCCTCGCCGCTGCTCGCGGCCCAGCGCTCGAGCATGTCCACCAGCCGGACCATCGCTCCGTGGCGGTCCTTCCACCACGCGTCCGGCCGCGTGCCGATCACGTTCATCCCGTCGACGAGCCAGCGCACCGGCGCAGCGTAAGGCCTCGGCGCCTCTGACGCTCGGCGCAGCACGGCAGCAACCGGCTGCCCGCCGCGGGGTGCGCGCGTCGCGTCGGGTTCCTGCTGGAGTTCGCCCGGCAATGCGGCTCGAGGGCATCCAGACCGGCGACATCGTCGAGGTCGACCACAAAGGCCGGCGCTTCCACGCGGTCGTCACCGGGACCGCGCCGGGCGGCTTGGCGATCCAGCCGACGGACCGGCGCGTCAACTACTACACGTGCCGCAGCCGCGAGGTGATCGGCCATTGGGCCAAGCGCGGCCGGCCGCGCCAGACGAGCGAGCCGCTGCGGCCGTCGCCGCGCCAGCTGGAGATGGACCTTGCGCCGAGAAAAGACGGTCAGCAGCTTGCGTGAGCTCGAACGCGCGATCATCCTGCTGCTGTTGAGCGACGAGGACGAGACGCCGCGCTCATCCGCGCAGCTGGCCGGTGAGCTCGGCGTTGACGCTCGCACGCTGCAGGACGCGCTTGCTCGTCTCGCTCGCTCAGGCGTCGTCTGCCTCGATGGCAGCGACGCCTCGCCGTCGCCCGCGGTGCGACGCATCGACGAGCTCGGGCTGATCGGCATCTGAGCGCAGGCGTGCCCGAGAGCACGCTCGCGCTGGCGCGGCGTGCGCCCGTCGAGGGCATTGGCAGCGGATGTCCCGGCGCGGGCAGATAGGGTCTCGGAATGAGCGACCGCGTGCTCATCCTCTCCTGGGAGTACCCGCCGGTGATCGAGGGTGGCCTGGCGCGCCACGTGCGCAAGCTCGCCGAGGCGCTCGTGCGCCAGGGCGTGGCCGTGGACGTGCTCACGCGCGGGCGTCGGCGCGAAGGCGCCTCCGGACGGAGCCGCGCGTGCGAGGAGCGCGGCGGCGTGAACGTCCACCGCGTGCGCGAGCCGGGCTGGCCGCGCGACCTCGACCGCTTCGTGGCGTGGGTGGAGCAGATGAACGAGGACATGCTCGCCGCCGGCGAGGCGCTGGCCAGGAGCACTCCTACGACCTCGTGCACGGGCACGACTGGCTGGTCGGCAGGCCTCCGCCGACGCTCGCCGAGCGGCTCGGCGTGCCGTACGTGACGACCATCCACGCGACCGAGCACGGCCGCCACCAGGGCTGGGTCGAGAAGCCGCCGCAGTCGCACATCCACTCGGTCGAGCGCTGGATGGCCCGCATCGCGCGGACGCGGTGATCGTCTGCTCGTACTACATGCGCGGCCACGTCGCCGACATCTTCGACATCGACGAGCGGCGCGTGGCGGTGATCCCCAACGGCGTCGACCCGAGCGAACTGCGGCCGACGGGCGACCTGCAGGCACTGCGCCGCGAGTTCGCGGCACCGCACGAGAAGCTCGTGCTGCTGGTCGGCCGGCTCGTCTACGAGAAGGGCTTCCAGCTGGCGCTCGACGCGCTGCCGGAGGTGATCGAGCGGGTCGGCAACGTGCGCTTCCTGGTCG
Source organism: uncultured Solirubrobacterales bacterium (assembly GCA_963764915.1). Classification (GTDB taxonomy): domain Bacteria; phylum Actinomycetota; class Thermoleophilia; order Solirubrobacterales; family Solirubrobacteraceae; genus Palsa-744. The sequence continues at coordinate 85,441 of CAVXUO010000005.1, forward strand.
CCGGCAGCGGCACCCACGAGGCCGAGCTGAAGGCGCAGGCCGAGCGGCTGGGGCTGTCCGAGCACGGCACGTTCCTCGGCTGGATCGGCGACGACGTGCTGCACTCGCTCTACCGGATCGCCGATCTGTGCGTGGTGCCCTCGATCTATGAGCCGTTCGGGCTGGTGGCGCTGGAGGCGATGGCCTCCGGCTGTCCGTGCATCGTCGCCGACACCGGCGGGCTGCGCGAGGTGGTGCCGGTCGGCGAGCGCGTCGGGCTGCGCTTCAACGGCGGCGACGCCGAGCACCTCGGCGTGATGATCGAACGGCTGCTCGTCGACGAGGCGCTGCGCGACCGGCTGGTGACAGAGGCCTCCGAGCACGTGCTGCGCTTCGACTGGGACGACATCGCGCTGCGCACCCGCGGCATCTACGATGGGCTGCGGCAGCTGACACCACGCGAGGAGGTGGGGAGGGGATGACGCAGATGCTCGAGGGCCTGATGCAGAACGACTTTCCGCTGACGCTCAACCACATCCGCGGGCAGGATGGCGCTCATGCAACCCGGGCGCGGAGGTCGTGACGCTGACGGCCGACGGGCTCGGTTCGGCGCGCGACCCACGTCGAGCTGCCGCGCGCGTCGATCGTCTCGCGCGGGCGCTCGCGGCAGCTCGGCGTGGAGCAGGGCGAGCGCGTGGGCACGTTCGCGTGGAACAACCAGCGCCATTTCGAGCTGTACTTCGCGGTGCCGTGCATCGGCGCGGTGCTGCACACGCTCAACATCCGCCTGTTCGAGGAGCAGCTGACGTACATCGTCAACCACGCCGAGGACAGGGTGATCTTCGTCGACGACTCGCTCGTGCCGAGCGCTCGAGAAGCTCGCGCCGAGCTTCGAGGGCGTCGAGCATTACGTGGTGATGGGCGACGGCGAGGCAGCGCGCCGAGGTCGCTCAGCTGCCGAACGCGCTGCGCTACGAGGAGCTGCTCGAGCAGCGCCGGGCCCGGCGAGTTCGACTACCCCGAGCTCGACGAGCGCCAGGCGGCCGCGCTGTGCTACACGAGCGGCACCACCGGCAACCCCAAGGGCGTGCTCTACTCGCATCGCTCGATCAGCCTGCACTCCTCGGCGACGCTGATGACCGACGGCAACGGCCTCTCGCGCGCCGACCGGGTGCTGGCGGTGGTGCCGATGTTCCACGCCAACGCCTGGGGGCTGCCCTACGGCGCGGCGCTCGCGGGCGCCGATCTGATCCTGCCCGACCGCTTCCTGCGGCCGAGCCGCTCGCGAAGCTGATCGACGCCGAGCGCCCGACGCAGATGGGCTGCGTGCCGACGATCTTCGCCGACCTGCTGCGCTACGCCGACGAGCACCCCGAGCGTGGACCTGTCCTCGCTCACCAACGCCGCCTGCGGCGGCTCGGCCGTGCCGCGGCAGCTGATGAAGGACTTCGAGGAGCGCCACGGCGTGCGCATCTTCCAGGCCTGGGGCATGACCGAGACGAGCCCCGTGGCGACCTACTCGCGCCCGCGCGAGCGCGAGCACGACGACGCCTACTGGGACGAGCGCGCCAAGCAGGGCCGGCCGCTGCCGTGGGTGGAGCTGCGTCTCGTCGACGACGACGGCGACGAGGGCCGCTGGGACGGCGAGTCGACCGGCGAGATCGAGGTGCGCGGGCCGTGGATCGCCGCGCGCTACTTCCGCGACGACTCCGGCGATGAGAAGTTCGACACCGGCTGGCTGCGCACCGGCGACATCGCGGCGGTGGACGAGCGCGGCGTTCGTGCAGATCACCGACCGCTCCAAGGACGTGATCAAGTCCGGCGGCGAGTGGATCTCCTCGGTCGAGCTCGAGAACGAGCTGATGTCGCACCCGGAGGTGGTCGAGGCGGCGGTGATCGCCAAGCCGGACGAGCGCTGGGCCGAGCGTCCGCTGTGCTGCGTGGTGCTGCGCGAGCAGGCTGCGCGGGCGCGCCCGAGCTCGTCGAGCACCTGCGCGACCGGGTGGCCAAGTGGTGGCTGCCGGACGAGTTCGCGTTCATCGCGGAGATCCCCAAGACGAGCGTCGGCAAGTTCGACAAGAAGGTGCTGCGCGGCCGCTGGCGGAAGGGACGCTGGAGGGCCGCGTGCGCGTGTCGTGAGCGTGTACGGGGCGCGCTAGGGCGGAAACGGCGGCTGCGAGGCTGTCGCGACCGCGATAGCTGATACACCTTGCCGTCAGAGGCAGGCGACTGCCTGCAAACGGCGAACCAGAGACGATGCGTTGCCACACAGACGCGACAGGACAAGCAAGGACAGAGGCCCTCGACGCGGGGCCGCAGCGTTCACAACAACATCAACGGGAGGTTGGCATGACTCGGACCGATGTCATGGCCTCGAGCAGGCCACAGACAGCAGGCGCAGCGTCGAACAGGAGAGGATCGTCCAGCGTGCTGCGCGGGTTGCAACGCTCCCAGTGGTGCTTGTGCTCGGGCTGGCGCTTGTGC
>CAVXUO010000006.1:0-1155158 GCA_963764915.1 uncultured Solirubrobacterales bacterium
CCGGGTGCGCTACCAGACTGCGCCACTCCCCGTGGCTTCGGATCCAAGCCTAGCGCGAGACGGCTCCAAGCGGGCGACGGGAATTGAACCCGCCCTTGAAGCTTGGAAGGCTTCCGTGCAACCACAACACTTCGCCCGCGGGCTGCCATGGATGATACCGGCCGGCATCGCTTCGAGCGACCCACCGACCTCTTCGGAGGCCTCCCCGCAACACTCGCTGGTCATATAGCGGCCCCGCTCCACTCCCACGCCGCGGCGCGTCCACGCCAGCTCACGCGCCCCACCCTACCCGCCAAGCGCCCCACCCCCACGCTCCATCCGTCCCGGCACCCCGCTAGGGTTTAGGGCGTGCCTCAACGGCCCATACGGTCCCTGGCCGTCGTCGGCGTGCTCGCCCTAGGCGACTATATGCTGTGGAATTGGTCGGTCGGCGCCAGCCACGATGTCGTCGCGCTGGTCGCCGGCGTGACCCTGATCCCGCTGTTGATCGCGCTTGCGTGGTTGGTGGTGGTCGCGGTCGCGCGACTCCTCGCCCACGTCGCGCAGCGCCCTCGGGCGAGCGGGGCCGGCGCCCGTGCGGCTGCCGCCGGTCGGGGTGCCCGCGCCGGTGGGCGGCCCCGCAGGTCTCGCGTGAGGGTATCTACCACGAGCACCGCCGGCGCACGCGCGGTTGCCGCGACGGGCGCCCCGACGACCTCCGCCGCCGAGCCGCACCACGCACTCGGCGATCCCCCTCCCGCCGCAGCGACCGCCTCCCCGTCTTCGAAGCTCGCCGCGTGAAGCGCCGCTGGATCGCGCTCACCGCCCTGCTCGTACTTGCCGGTATGGCGCTCGGCGGTTATGTGTACGCGCGCAACCGCACCGGCTCGATCTACCACCCACACGCCCGCTTCGTGCCCCAGGCCAACCCCACGCTGCCCAAGCGCGGGCCCGAACGGTTTTCGTGGCCGCTGTACGGCTACACCAAGAACCACGCCCGCTACTACCCGGCCTCCGCCAGCCTGCGCCCGCCTTTCAGGAAAGTGTGGGCGGTGGGCGGCAGCTCGCTGCGCGAGTTTCCGCCGGTGCTCTCCGAAAACCGGATCTTCCAGCTCACCGACAACGGCATGCTCACCGCGATCGACAAGTGGGACGGCAAGGTCCTCTGGAGCCGCGGCCTGGGCGCCCTCTCCGCCTCCTCACCCGCCGTGGGGGGCAACACAGTGTATGCGACGGTGCTCGCCCGCGCGCCCGGATCCGAAGAAGGACGCATCGTCGCACTCGACGTCGCCAACGGCACGATCCGCTGGTCGCGCAGCCTGCCCTCGCGCTGCGAGTCCTCGCCGCTGCTCGACCACGGCCGGCTGTACTTCGGCTCCGAAGACGGCACTGTGTACGCGCTCGAAGCCGGCAGCGGACGCACCGTGTGGACCTACCAGGCTGGCGGTGCGGTCAAGGCCAGCCCAACACTTGTGAACGGGGTGCTCTACTTCGGCGACTACTCGGGGCACGTGCAGGCGATCAGCGAGCGTACGGGGCGGAGGCTGTGGCTGGCGAGCTCCGAAGGTGCGCTGTTTGGCAGCGGCACCTTCTACTCGACCGCCGCGGTCGTCTACGGCCGCGTGTTCCTCGGCAACACCGATGGGCGCATCTACGCCTATGACGCGCGCACCGGCGCGCTCGACTGGGCCTACCAAACCGGCGCCTACGTGTACGCCTCCCCCGCCGTCACCGACGCGCCCGGCCTCGGCCCCACGATCTATCTGGGCTCCTACGACGGCAACTTCTACGCGATCAACGCGCACACCGGGCACGTCGACTGGAGCTACGACGCCGGTGGCAAGATCTCGGGCTCGGCCACGATCCTCGGCAACGTCGTGTACTTCTCCGACCTCGGCACCCACACCACCTATGGCCTGGGGATCTCGACCGGCCACGTGGTCTTCCAGATGGACACCGGCGCCTTCGATCCCGTGATCAGCGATGGCCGGCGCGTGTACCTAACCGGCTACTCCGCCCTCTACGACCTCGCCCCCACGGGCTGAGGTCCAGAACCGGCAGAGCCCGGCCGCGCCGCACACCACCAAGGCGGGCGAGGAGGCGCGGTCAGGTGAAACCGGCGCACACCTCACGCCCGGCAGGAGCGCTCCGCCAACCCGAGGGCGCGGCCGAACGAGAAGCGCGCCGCAACCGTCACGGCGCCCGCCCGCGAGGCGCTCACCTCGGTCCAGCCGCCGGGTGCCTCTCCCACGCACGCCGCGCCGGCCGCCACCGTGAAGTAGCGGGTGTAACGCACCCGTACCGTGAAGCGACCCGCTGTGCGGGCGCGCAGCGAGAACCAATCGTGGCCCACCGCGGTGAGCGCGCCCGGCCCCTGGGCGAGCGGGGTGGCGTGGCGGACTTCGTAGATCCGCCAGTGCCGCGTGCGCTCCACCTCGCGCAGGTAGGGCAGCCCCGCCTCGATCAGGCGGCCCTCGCCGGCGCTCGAGGGATCGAGCGGCGCGTCCGGCATCGCTACATAACGCACGGCCTCCGCGTCCAACCACCGGCGATACTCGCCCGCCGTCAGATCTCTGCCGAGCAGCACCCCGTCGTAGCGCTCGTCCAGCTGCTTCTCCCAGCCCCTCGCCAGCGACACCTTCGGCGCCAGCCACGTCGCCTCCCAGTGACCGCGCGTAAACGGCACCTCCACCCTCACGGTGCTGCCCCCGTGCGTGGCCACGAAATGCTCCACCGGCAGGTAGTAGGAGGCGCTCGTCGAGAGGTTGCCCGCGACCGCCTCCGTTTCGCGCACCGGGCCCCACACCGTCCACACGCCGATGCCCACCAAGGCGACCACAACCACCGCGGAGAACCGTCCCTGGGAACTCTGACGCGCCGAGAGCCGCCCGCGGATACCTTGCTCCGCCGCAGAGAGCCGCCCCCCAGATCTCTGCGCTGCTGAGAGCCGCCCGCGGGAGCTCTTCCCCACCGAGAGCCGCCCCCCGGAGCTCTGCAGCGCGCACAGCAGCAGCGGCCCGGCGAGCAACACACCGTAGCGCTCCACGTTGGCGCCCATCGGGGAGTGCACCGCCACGCAGGCCACGCACGCCACGAGGTACACCACGCCACCGACCCACAACAGCCGCTGCCCGTCTGGCAGCGCCACCAGGAACGCCGCGATCGCCACGACGGTCGCCAGGAACGAGAGCAGCGGGTAGGGCTCCCACCCCCCCTCGCCAAACAAGCCCGCCAACGCCCCCGCGACCACGACCGCCGGCGCTCCGAGCGCCAGCAGGCTGCGCGGCGAGCGCACGACGAGCGTGTGCGTGAGCCCCGCCAGCGCCAGCAACACGCCCGCCACCGGGCTGCACGCCGCACACACCCCCGCGAGGAACGCCGCCGCCGGCAGACGGCGGTGCATCAGCGCCAGCACCGCCGCCAGCGCGAAGCTGACCCCCAGGGCGAACGTGATCCGCCCGCTCCATGCATCCCCCAGCGCCGCCAGCGCAAACCACACCGCGCCCCACCGCGCGGCGCGTCCGTACACGCGCACGGCGATCCGTTCGAACAGGGCCGCCGAGGCCAGCACCGCCGCGGCGCCCACCGCGCGCACCCCCACGAGCGCCGCTAGCGGCGGGAACACGAGGCTGTACCCCGGGATGTCGTGGCCCCCATACCAGCGGCTGTCCCACACCAAGAAGCCCGCTTCGCGGAAGAGGTTGGCGCGGTACACCTGCGCCGCGAGGTCGGGGGTGCGGGGATCGACGATCAGCCACACCGCCACGCCCACCGCCGCCGTTAGGATGCCCCAGGGAGCGCGGGCCCACCCACCCTCGCCGCGCGCGCTCTCGACGTGGGCCTGGCGCCGTGCTGTGCGCGGGCCAGGCGGTGTGGCAACGTGGGTGCTCATCGAAGGTCCGAGTATGGCGCGCGCCCACGATGCAAGTCTGCGGCTCGGTAGGGCGATCCGCGATGCGACTCCCCGGAGGGCACGTGTGGGAAGATCGACTGGGGCCCGGTGCGCTACCCCACCGGACCCCAGTCTCCCACGAGCCTTGAACCTCTGCCTGTCCCGCGGGATCTATACCTCTCAAACAGCCCACCTGCCCGAAAGTCGCGTGAACATCGTCCGCATCTCTGCGTCCGTCGCCATCCTGCTCGCTGCCGCTCTGCTCGCCGGCGGCTGCGCCACCAGCCAGCCCGCGCCGATCACCGTGCGCGAGCTCGCCGAAGCCCAGACCTTCCCCTTCTACCGCGTCTACTGGGTCGGGCCCCACTTCGGCTCCTACCGCCTGGTGGCCGCCGACGGCCGCCAGAACTACAGCAGCGTCGTGGGCGACAGCGTGTACTACGGCAACTGCCTGCCCGGCAAGACCTCCGCGCTGGACGGCGGCGGCTGCGAACTGCCGCTGCGAATCACCACGCTGATCTACACGCGTCAGGCCAACGCATCGCTCGGCGCCCAGCGCAACACGATCCTGCGCGGCGTCCCCGCGGTCATCTACAACGGGGGCCACACAGTGGAGCTCTACAGCGGGCGCGTCACGATCGAGGTCTTCTCCGACGACCTCTCCGAAGCGCTGCACGCGATCAGGGAGCTGCGCCCCATCAACGTACCCGGCATCGCCGGGGGACCGCTGCCACCGCCCGTCTACTGTCCCGGGCTCTCCGGGTCACGGCCGGCAGCCGTGCGGGCGGCGCTGCTCGAATTGCCGGGGCACGCCTGCCAGAAGGTTGCCGTCACGCTGAAGATCGATCGGGCCCTGTTCGGCAAAGGCTGACGGTCTGCACTCACGGGCGTGTCGGGGCGTCGAACGAGGGAGAAGAGGAGGGGAGGATGTGGCTCGTTAGGAACTACCGGCCGGACGCGGGCGCAACGGCTTGCCGATCTCCCCGCGCAGGCTGAGAAACGCGACCGTTCCGATCAGCGCCGGCACCCACAGCGAGATCGCGCGATACGTGACGACCGCCGCCAGCACCGTCGAGCCGGGGCGCACGCCGAACAGCAGCAGCATCCCCACGATGCCACCTTCTACCGCGAAGAAGCCCCCCGGGATCGGGATCGAGTTGGCGAGCATTCCGACCAGGTAGGCCATCGCCACCGCCCAGAAGGTCGGGGTGGAGCCGTACGCCGCGAGACAGGCCAGCAGGGACGCGATGTCCCACACGCAGTACCCGACCGCTCCCAAGAGACGCCAGTCGTGGGCGCGGATCAGCTCCACCGCATCCTTCACCCCGCCCCCAAGCGCGACCAGCGCCACCACCGCGCGGCTGTGCTTGTCGCTGCGGCGCTCCGCCGCCCGGCGCGCCCAGCGCGCGGCCGCGAGCGTGCCGAGGATCGTCGCCAGCGCCGCTGCCGCCGGCAGCAGCGTCAGCAGCGGGTTGCGCGAGCCCGGCAGCAGCCCCAGCCACATCGGCACCCCGATCACAACCACCAGCGACACGTTCACGGCGCTGGTCATCACGAACAGCAGCACTGAGCGCTTGGCGATCTTCTCGACCGACACCCCCTTGGTGCTCAGCACCCACGCGCCCAGTGCGATTCCCCCCAGTCCGCTCGCGGACACGACCGAGTTGACGGCCAGCTCCGCCAGCGAGAGGCGACGGCTGAGGCTGCGGCTCAACCGCCCGAACACCAGCCCGAACAGCACCACGTAGGAGATGCACGAGAGCACCTCGAGCCCGATGCCTACCGCGACCCAGCCCCATTTCGCGTCGGTGATCTTCTCCCCCGCCGCCCTGAGGCCCGGCACCGCCAGCAGCAGGCCCGCGACGATTGCGAAGAACACCACCAGGCTGATGATGCTGTTGCGCAGCCTGCGCGACTGCGCCGCCAGACCTCGCGCGGTCTCGTCCTCGATCCCGGGGACGTCCTTCACGACGGGGCCCGCCGGCCCGTCAACCCTGATGGCCTCTTCACCCACGTTCCTCCCTATCGCGTCCACGGATCCACGCTCCTCCTCGACGCTCCCACCCATCACGTCCACCGACCCATGCTCCCATCGAGGCTCCCCTCCACGGCGACGGTGGCTCTCTCTTCGTCGATTCTTCGATCTCTTCTCACCACAGTATTAGCCTGGTAGTTCGCAATGGCTGGAGCCCTCGGGCACACCTGGCCGCCCAACCCTCACCCGCTCACCACCCATCATGGCCGAACACGCACGCATCCTTGTCGTCGACGACGAGCCAGCCGTCCAGCAAGCGCTTGCGCGGGCGCTCACGCTCGAACGCTATGAGGTCGAGCAGGCGGCAGATGGCGCCCGCGCATTGGAGCGTATCGGCGCCGACCCCTACGACGCCGTGGTGCTCGACGTCTCGATGCCACGCGTCGACGGCTTGGAGGTTTGCCGGCGGATGCGCAGCGGCGGAAACCGTACGCCGGTGCTGATGCTCACCGCGCGCGGGGAGATCGACGACCGCGTCGCAGGATTGGACGCGGGCGCCGACGACTACCTCGTGAAGCCGTTTGCGCTGCGCGAGCTGATGGCCCGCCTGCGCGCACTGCTGCGCCGCACCGGCGAGGACGAGCAGGAGCAGACGCTCGCGTTCGCCGACCTGCGCCTCGACCGCCTCGCGCACGAGGCCTTCCGCGGCGAGCGCCCGCTTTACCTGACCCGCACCGAGTTCCTGCTGCTGGAGCTGTTCATGCGCCACCCCCGTCAGGTGCTCACGCGCTCGGTGATCTTCGAGCACGTGTGGGGGTACGACTTCGGCGCTACCTCCAACTCGCTCGGCGTGTACATGGGCTACCTGCGCCGCAAGACCGAGGCCGAGGACGAGCCGCGGCTGCTGCACACCGTGCGCGGCGTCGGCTACATCCTGCGGGGGCCGTGACCGTCGTGCGACCCACCCGCCCGACCCGCCCAACACCCCGCTCGCGCACGCCGCGGATGCAAGGGAAGAGGAATCGGTGAGCTTTCGCCGGCGCAGCGCACTGCTCGCCGCGGCCGCGGTCGCGATCGCGGTGGTGCTGGCCTCCGCGCTCACCTACCTGCTGGTCGCCCACCAGCTGCGCGCGCAGGTCGACGCGCAGCTGCGCGACCGTGCACACAACGCGGGCCTGCGGCTCAAACACGAGGCGGACACGGGACTCGCACCCTTCCTGGGCGGCGGCGAAGCGACGCACTTCAACCCTTTCGGCAACCTCCCCCCGCGCCCCAACCAGGTGCAGGGCTACCAGCAGCTGGTCAGCTCCAGCGGCAACGTGCTCTCCAATCGCGGCGGCGTGACGCTGCCGGTGGGTGCCACCACGCGCGCGCTCGCCGCCAACGGCAGAGGCTCGTCCCTGCAGAGCGCGAGTGTGGGCGGCACCCACATGCGAATCCTCACCGAGGGGGTACGCCCAGCCACCGCCAGCAAGCCCGGCTTGGCGGTGCAGTTCGCGCAGCCGCTCACCGAAGACGACCATCTGCTGCGCCGGCTGCGTCTGATCCTGCTGCTGATTGCGCTGGGCGGGATCGCGCTCGCGGCGCTGCTCGGACGGCTGGTCGCCGACGCTGTCGTCGCTCCCGTCGGGCGCCTCACGCGCGCGGCCGAGCACGTCGCGCGCACGCAGGACCTCTCCGAGCGGATCGACACCGACGGCGCCGAGCAGGTCGGCCACGCCGATGAGATCGGGCGCCTCGCGGTGAGCTTCAACGCGATGCTCGACGCGCTGGAGCGCTCGATGAGCGCGCTCGACGCCTCCGTGCACGCCCAGCGCCAGCTCGTCGCCGACGCCTCGCACGAGCTGCGCACTCCGATCACCAGCCTGCGCACCAACATCGAGATCCTCCAGCAGGCCCCCAACATCGTCCCCGCCGATCGTGAGCAGCTGTTCGCGGAGGTGATCGAGCAGATCGAGGAGCTCACGCTGCTGGTGGGCGACCTGATCGATCTCGCCCGCGGCGAGGAGCCCCCGGCGAATACCGAGGACGTGCGCCTCGATCAGGTCGTGCGTGAGGCCGTCGAGCGCGCACGCCGCCTCGCGGGCTGGGTGGGCACCAACACGCCGCTGAGCGTCGAGCTCGAGCCGATGGTGCTGCCGGGCGTTCCCGCGCGGCTGGGGCGGGCGATCAACAACCTGATCGACAACGCCGTCAAGTACAGCCCGCCCGGCGCGGGGATCGAGATTCACCTGGCAACGGCCGACCGACCGGGAGAGGGAGCGCAGCTCACCGTGCGCGACCACGGGCCCGGGATCGCCGCCGAGGATCTCCCGCACATCTTCGACCGCTTCTACCGCGGCGCCGAGGCGCGCGGGCGGCCGGGGTCGGGACTGGGCCTGGCGATCGTGCGCCAAGTGGTGGAGCAGCACGGCGGCAGCATCGCCGCCGAAGCCGCCCCGGGCGGGGGCACGTCGATGCGAGTGCGTCTGCCCCGCGCGGAGTGCGTCACGGTTGAGGAGACCGCGGCTTATGCGGCTCGATGATCCGCTCTTCGCCGTCGGGGTAAACCAGAACCACCGCCCGCCCCGCGCGCGTGTGCATGTCCTGGTCTCACCCACGGCTCCTCACCCGGCGGCGCGCACGCTCGCGGAAGTGCGCCGGTGAAAGGCCGTAGCGGCGATGGAAGGCACGCGCGAAGTGCGAGCCGCCGCTGTAGCCGACCAGCCGTGCCACGTCACGCACCGCCAGCGGCTGCTCGGCCAGCAGTTCAGCCGCCGCGGTCATCCGACGCTCGGTGAGATCCTCCTGGAAGGTGGTGTCCCCGAACTGCGCGTACGCGCGCTGCAGCTGGCGCGGCGAGCACGAGAGCGCGCGCGCCACCGCGTTCAGCGTCAGCCGCCGACGGTAGTGGCGCTTGACCAGCACGCGCGCCCACAGGTACAGCCGGCGGCGCTCGCTGTAGGTGTCGGCCCGCACACCTCTCTACTCCGACACACCGTCCAGGATGGGACCTCAACTGGCGTAGCGGCAGGCGACCTGTTCGGCGGCGGCGACGTAGGAGCCGCCGAACAGCACCGCGTGCACCAGCAGCGGCAGCAGCTGCCACAGCTCCACGCGTTCTTGCCAGCCTTCGGCGAGCGGGGTGGCCTCCTCGTAGGCCGCAAAGATGCGCGGCGAAGGGGCACCGAACAGCCGCAGCATGGCGAGATCCACCTCCCGGTGGCCACCATAGGCGGAGGGATCGATCAGCCACGGGCGGCCCTCGGCGTCGGCCAGCGCGTTGCCGCCCCAAAGATCCCCGTGCAGTCTCGCTGGTGGCTCTGGTGGGCCGGCAAGCGACGGCAGGCGCTCGCACACTGCCTCCACGGCGTGCGCTCCGCGCTCCGAGAGCGCACCACGCTCGCGGGCGATCGCCGCCAGCGGGAGCAGGCGCCGCTGGGCGTAGAAGGCCGGCCAATCGGAGGTGGGGTCGTTGGGGAGTCGCAGCGAGCCGAAGGTGGAGGCCGCCGCGTCGCTCTCGCCATCGGTTTGGTGATGCTCCGTGGCGTGCACAGCGCCGGGAGCTCCCTGGGCGCCGGCGCCAAACGCGGGTGCACCGGCGGCGTGCGTGAGCGCCAAGCCACGGCCGAGCTCCTCGGCACCATCCGCGCTCAGGCTGCCCTGCTGCACCCATTCGAGCACGAGGTAGTTCTCTGCCACCTCCAGCACCGGCGGCGTGCGCAGCGCCCCCGGCTCGGCCAGCCATTGCAGGCCATGCGCCTCCGTGGCGTACTCCTGCGGGCCGGCGTCGGGGCGCGTCTTGACGAACGCCTCGCGACCGTCGGCGAGCGTAACGCGCCACGCCTGGTTGATGTCACCGCCGCCCACGCGCCGGACGTTGGTGGCTCCCGGCGGAAGACTCACGTTGGCCGAACCGGGGACTCACGCCGAAGGCGCGTGTCACCCGGCTTCGGTTGCAGCTGCTGGAGCAGCGAGGCGCAGGATGCCTGCACGAGGTCAAGCACACGGTCGAAGCCTCCCGGCCCACCGTAGTAGGGGTCGGGCACGTCGAGGTCGCCGTCGGATTGGGATCCCGCCCGCCCCCATTCGCGCAGCAGCCTCACCTTCTCCCGCGCTCGGTCGTCGGGAGCCATGCGCTGCAGATCGCGCAGGTTGTTGGCGTCCATCGCGAGGATCAGGTCGAACTCCTCGAAGTCGCGGGGTCGAACCTTCCTGGCGGCTCCTTCCAGCGCGATGCCCCGCCGCCCGGCGGCCTCCGTGGCACGAGCGTCGGGCGAGTCTCCCACATGCCACCCTCCCGTCCCGGCGCTGTCCAGCTCGATGCGGTCCTGCAAGCCGGCTTCGCGCACGAGCGCGCGCATCACGCCCTCGGCCGTCGGCGAGCGGCAGATGTTGCCCAGGCACACGAACAGCACGCTCACGCGCCCACGCTCTCTCACGGCGCCGTCGAAGCGCACTCCAGCCGCGGCGTCACCAGTCACGAGCCCCTCCCCCTCCCCCTTTTCCCCCGCCCCGTCACTTCACTTCGACTCCTCGCCAAGCTCCAACACCGCCAGGAACGCCTCCTGGGGGACCTCCACGCGGCCGACCTGCTTCATCCGCTTCTTGCCCTCCTTCTGCTTCTCCAGCAGCTTTTTCTTGCGCGTTATGTCCCCTCCGTAGCACTTCGCGATCACGTCCTTGCGGAACGCCTTCACGGTCTCGCGGGCGATGATGTGCGAGCCCACCGCGGCCTGGATCGGCACGTCGTACTGCTGGCGGGGGATGCGCTTGCGCAGGCGCTCCGCGAGCGCGCGGCCGACCTCGTAGGCCTTGTCGCGGTGGACGACCATCGAGAGCGCGTCCACCGCGTCGCCGGCGAGCAGCACGTCAAGCTTGACCAGGTTCGAGGGCTTCATCCCGTCGAGCTCGTAGTCCAGCGAGGCGTATCCGCGCGTGCGCGACTTCAGCTGGTCGAAGAAGTCGAGCACGATTTCCACGAGCGGCAGGTCGTAGGTGAGCTGCACCCGCTCGGGCGAGAGGTAGTGCATCCCGGAGTGCACCCCGCGGCGCTCCTGGCAGAGCTCCATGATCGCCCCCACGTGCTCGCGCGGGGCGATGATCTGCGCCTTGATGAACGGCTCTCTGATCTCCGCGATCGTGCCGGGGTCGGGCATGTCGGAGGGGTTGTGCACCTCCAGCTCCTCCCCGTTGGTCAGCGTCAGGTCGAACTCCACGGAGGGCATCGTCGCCATCAGCTCGAGGTCGTACTCGCGTTCCAGGCGCTCTTTGACGATGTCCATGTGCAGCAGCCCCAGGAAGCCGCAGCGAAAGCCGAAGCCGAGCGCGTCCGAGGTCTCCGGCACCCACGAGAGCGCGGCGTCGTTGAGCGTCAGCTTTTCCAGCGCGTCGCGCAGGTCCGCGTAGGCGTCGGAGTCGATCGGGAAGAGGCCGCAGAACACCATCGGCTTCACCTCGCGGTAGCCCGGCAGCGCCTCGGTCGCTTCGCCGGCGCTTGCGTGCGCGGGCGAGCGTGTCGCCGCCGAGCCCGACGATGCTCCACTCGTCCCCGTCGAGCGAGGAGCCGGGCCTCCGGCCCGCCCGCGCGTGGTGAGCGTGTCTCCGACCCGCAGCTGCGTGACGTCCTTGACGCCCGTGATCAGGTAGCCGACCTCGCCCGCGGCAAGCTGGTCGGTGGGCATCATCTGCGGCGAGAAACACCCGATGTCGTCGATGTCGGCGTGCAGCCCGCTCGCCATCGCTCTGATCGGCGCGCCCTTGCGGAACACCCCGTCGACGACGCGGATGTAGGCGATCACGCCTCTGTACTGGTCGAACTCGGAGTCGAAGATCAGCGCACGGGGTGGCGCCTCGGGGTCGCCTGCCGGCGGGGGGACGCGGGCGACCAGCTGCTCGAGCACCTCGACCACGCCGGCGCCGGTCTTGCCGGAGATGCGCAGGATCGCTTCCGGCGGCTCGCCGATCAGCTCCGCCACTTCGCCCGCCACCCGCTCGGGCTCGGCGCCGGGGAGGTCGAGCTTGTTCAAGCAGGGAATCAGCTCGAGGCCCGCGTCCACCGCGAGGTAGGTGTTGGCGACGGTCTGCGCCTCCACACCCTGGGAGGCGTCGACGACGAGCAGCGCGCCCTCGCAGGCGGCCAGCGAGCGCGACACCTCGTAGGTGAAGTCCACGTGCCCGGGCGTGTCGATCAGGTGCAGCTGGTAGGTCTGCCCGGAGGCGCTCTCGTAGAACACCCGCACCGCCTGCGCCTTGATCGTGATGCCGCGCTCGCGCTCGAGGTCCATCGAGTCGAGCACCTGCGCGCGCATCTCGCGCTGGTCCACGGTGTGGGTCAGCTCGAGGATCCTGTCCGCGAGCGTGGACTTGCCGTGGTCGATGTGCGCGATGATCGAGAAGTTGCGGATGTGTTGTTGGTCCATGGTGTCCTACGGGAACCCGTCCCCGCCAGGGGGCGGAGGATTGTCGAGGTTGCGGATACTCCTTCTTCCCATCGGGAACCCGCCCCCGGGAGGGGGCGGAGGATTGTCGAGGTTGCGGATGTGCTGTTGGTCCATGTTGATCAGACTCTAGATTGGCAGGCCCCCGGATGTGCCCTATCCTTGGAGGCCCGGCGGATTGCCTACTCGACCAGGGTCGCGAGACCCAAGCTGGGCAACGCGCCAGCCTTCGGGCCGGCGGCCAGTCCTGGTGGTTGAGAGTGTCATGCCGCCCAGGCAATAAGACACGCAAGTCCTGGGACGTAGTAGTTCAGCGGCGATCTATGACCGGGTGCCGCCGGGCGGGTCTTAGGGCCCGCCCGGTCGCATTTATGCCCTCCCCAGCTGGGTGCGGATCAGGCGGCTCACCTGGTGGGCCTCGGGGACGCGCATCGCGAGCACCGCGCGCATGTACACCAGCGTCCCTGCCACGCCGGCGCCGCCGACGCTCACGATCTGCGCCGGCAGCGAG
The DNA here is from genome assembly GCA_963764915.1 of uncultured Solirubrobacterales bacterium. Lineage (GTDB taxonomy): Bacteria > Actinomycetota > Thermoleophilia > Solirubrobacterales > Solirubrobacteraceae > Palsa-744. The sequence continues at coordinate 12,777 of CAVXUO010000006.1, forward strand.
CCGCCGAGCAGCGAGTTGAGCGCGTACCACACCACCCACGCCACACCCCCGAGAAGGGCGGAGGCGAGCAGGATGCGGGCGGTGATCATCGTCGTCTGCGCGCCTTCCAGGCGTCCGTTGAAGCCAATCCGCAGACGGTGCACCTGCAGCGCAGTCATCACCACGTTGGCCGACACCGTGCCGATGATCAGCCCCGCGATCCCCAGCGGCCGGTAGAGCGATAGCGAGACGATGATGTCCACGATCATGTTGAGCGCCGCCAGGCTGGTGGGGATCCAGGGACGCTGCACCGCGAAGAAAGTGCGCGTCAGCAGCAGATTCAACCCCCCGAAGGGCAGCGAGAACGCAAACCAGAAGAGCGCGATCGAGACGAGATGAGTCGATGAGGCGTCGAAGTTGCCGCGTTCGTAGAGCAGCCGCACGATCGGGGTCGTGAGCACGATCATGAACGCAGCGGCAGGGATCAGCAGCAGGTTGATCTGGCGCATCCCCACCCCCACCGCGCGGCGCATCCCGCCGGGGTCGCGGCGCGAGGCCATGCGGCTGAGCGTGGGGAACAGCACCGTGGCGACCGCCACGCTGAAGATCCCCTGGGGCAGCATGTACACGCGAAACGCGTTTTCAATCGCGCGCGGCGCTTCTTTGCTGACGAGCGTGCCGAAGGCAGCGTTGATGAACTGGTCGAGGTTGACGATCCCCAGGCCAATCGTGACGGGGAGCATCAGGATGAACACTTGGCGGATGCGCGGGTCGTGCCAGTCGATCGAGAACTGCAGGCGGAAGTCGATCCGCGCGAGCGCCCCGAGCGCCATCGCGAACTGCACCGCGGTCGCGATAAGGATGCCGATCGCGTAGGCGTAGATCTCGTCTTCGCCGTGGAAGTCGTGGCGCAGCAGCACCAGCGCGACGATGATCACGATGTTCCACACCGCGGGCGCGAGCGCGGGGATCGTGAAGTGTTCGTAGGACTGCAGGATCCCCACCAGCAGACCCGTCAGCCCGAGCAGCAGCACCACGGGGAACAGCACTTGCGAGAGCCCCACGGTGAGGGTGTCGAGCGCCGCGCCGAAGGTGGGGCCGGTGAACAGCGGCATGATCACCCCGGCGGTGAGCTCGAAGAAGGCTGTGATCGCGGCGAGCGCGATCAGCATGATCCAGAACAGCGTGGACGCCAGCCGAAACGCCTCGCGGCGGCGGCCCTGCTGGAGCAGGTCGGTGAAGACCGGCACGAACGCGGCCGACAACGCCGCCTGGGCGAAGAGGTTGGCGACGAGGTTGGGGACGAGGTTGGCGAGCGTGAACGCCGAGGCGGGGCCGGAGGTGCCGAAGAAGCTGGCCGCCAGGATTTCCCGCCCGAGGCCCGCCACCCGCGAGAACATCGTGAGGATCGAGAAGATCGCGGTGTTGCGAGCCACGCGTTCGCCGCCGCCTCGGGGACCGGCGCCGAGCGGATCCCCGCCCGCCGTGGTGGCCTCGTGACCCTCCTCCGCACCACCTCGTCTCGCCGCGGTGGCCTCCTGACCCTCCTCCCCGCCACCTCGTCTCGCCGCTGCGGCCTCCTGACCCTCCCCCGCACGCCCTCTCCCCGCCACGGTTGCTCCCAGCCGATCTCCCGCACCCTCTCGCCCTGCCGCGGCGGCCCTTCGATCCTCGACCCCCTCCCGATCCACACCACTCTCGGCTTGGCCGTCCGCGCCCTCGATGCTCAGCGACTCGGTGGGGGGCTCATCGGTGGCGGACAAGGCCGCTATAGTACGGCGCTCCGCGATGGCAAACATTCACTCACAGAAGAAGCGAATCCTGCGCTCGGAGCGCGAGCGGCTGGAGAACCGTCGCTACACCTCCGCGATCAAGACACTCTTCCGGCGCCTGGAGGCGGCGGTGCAGGGCGGCGACGCACAGACCGCCGAGACCGAGCACCGCGCGTTGGTCAGCCGCATCGACACCGCTGTGAAGCGCGGTGCGCTGCACCGCAACACCGGCGCGCGCAAGAAGAGCCGCGCCGCGCGCGTGCTCGCCGGTAAGTCCTGACTCCTCGCCGGCGTCTGCCGCAATCCCTTGTCCTGACCGGCGTCTGCCGCAATCCCTAAGTCCTGGCCCGCGTCTGCCGCAATCGACGCGTTCGTCTCGCGCGTCTAACCGGCGATTCGCGCAATCGCCCGCAGTGCGAGCGTGTCTTCGTGCAGCCCGGAGAGCCGCGAGCGCCCGGCGCGCAGCTCCGCCCCGCCGCGCGTGTCCAGCTCGAGGTCGGCGAGCACGCCGAGCGCGGCGCGCAGCCGCTCGGGGTCGGCGCGGGCGACGTCCGCGACGAAGCGCTCGGCGGCGCGGGAGGGCATCCGCAGGGTGCGCTTCACCTCAGCCGCGGACTCCCCCGCCTGCAGGCGCAGCGCGACCGCAAGCGCCTCGCGTACACGCGAGGCCATCAGGTAGCCGAGGCCACCGAGGCGCTCGCCCTGGCGGCGCAGGCGCAGGTAGGTGAGCGTCGCCTCGCGCGCGTCGCCGCCGACGAGCGAATCGGCGAGCACGAACACACGTCGCTCGGCCGAGTGCGCGGCGCGCTCCTCGATCAGCTCGGCACTCACGCGGATCGGCTTGGCGGCCGCTGTGCCTTTGGCTGCCGCGGCGGTCCCCGTGTCTGTGGCAATCGCCGTGTCGGTAGCGGCCGTGGCGGTGGCGGTGCCAGCGGCAGCGACGGTGCCCGTGGCATCCGTTGCAGCCGCAAGTTCGAGCGCGAGCTTCTCCAGCTCGCGCAGGATCCGCTGCTGGCGCTCCCCCACCTGCGCAACGAGCGCCTTCGCCGCGGCCTGGTCGAGCGCCAAGCCGAGGCGGGCCGCCTGCTCGCGCGCCCACTTGGGCAGCTCCCACGGCTTGACGGTGCCCTGCTCGACGATCTGGCCCTGGGCCGCCTTGACGGCCGCGTGCACCGCCGCGGGCGCCTTCGCGCGCCCCTCCTCGCGCGCAAACAACGCGACGGTCGTGTCGGGTGGCATCTCCTTCAGCGCGGGCACCAGGTGCTGCTCGGCCTCCGCTTGCTTCCAGCGCTCGACACCGTCGACAACGATCACCCGCCGCCCGATCGCGAACGTCAGCGCGGCCAGCGCCTGCGCCACCCCCGCGGGAGTGGCGGCGTCGCCGGCGAGCGCCTCGACGCTGCCCGCGTCCCCCTGGCGCAACGCCAGCGCATGCAGCCCCGCGCGACGCTCGGCGATCGCGCCGTGGTCGTCGCCGTGGATCAGGTAGGCGGGCTTCAGATCGGGGGGCATCAGCGCACCACGAGGTTCACCAGCTTGCCCGGCACCACTATCTCCTTGACGATCTCCTTGCCGTCGAGGTGCGCCCGCACGTTGGGCGCGGCGCGGCACAGCTCCTTGAGCTGCTCTGGGGTGGCGTCCGCGGGAGCGGGCACGCGGTCGCGCAGCTTGCCGTTGACCTGGCACACCAGCTCGTACTGCTCGCGCTCCAGCAGCGCGGGGTCAGCCTGCGGCCACGGCTGCTCCCACACCCGCTCCCCCGTCAACCGCTCGTAGACGTCGGCGCCCAGATGCGGGGCGAACGGGAAGATCAGCGAGGCGGCGGTCGCGAGCGCGAAGCGCAGGGTGGCCGTCGATGCCTGCTCGCGCAGCCGTGAGCATTCGTTCAGCAGCTCCATCACCGCGGCGATCGCGGTGTTGAAGGCGAAGCGACGCAGGTCGGTCGAAACCTTGTCGATCGCCCAGTGCGTCTTGCGCAGCAACTCGAGATCGTCCCCTTCGAGATCTGTTCCAGTTGGCGCCTGCGCCGCATCAGGCAGGGTGCCGGCGTGCGCCTGAGAGGCTGATGCTGTTCCAGTCGGCGCATGCGCCGACTGGCGGGACGGCGCATGCGCCGTCCCGGGCAGGGCCGCATGCGGCCCTGCCGACCCCGCCGCATGCGGCGGGGATCCCTCCCCCTCTTGCTCGGCGACCTCCGCTGCCAGTCGCCACAGCCGGCTGAGGAAGCGGTGCACCCCTTCGATGCCGTCATCCGACCAGTCGGCATCCTGGTCGGGGGGCGCGATGAACAGGATGTAGCAGCGCGCCGTGTCGGCGCCGTAGCGCTCGACGATCGCCGCCGGCGAGACGACGTTGCCGCGAGACTTGCTCATCTTCGCGCCGTCCTTGGTGACCATCCCCTGCGTGAACAGCGCCTGGAAGGGCTCCTGGAAGTCGAGGTGGCCGAGGTCCGCGAGCGCCTTGGTGAAGAAGCGCGCGTACATCAGGTGCAGGATCGCGTGCTCCACGCCGCCGATGTACTGGTCGACCGGCATCCATTTGCGCAGCACCGCCGGGTCCCACGCGGCCTCGTCGTTGGCGGCGTCGCAGTAGCGCAGGAAGTACCACGAGGAGTCCACGAACGTGTCCATCGTGTCGGTCTCGCGCCGGGCCTCCCCGTCGCAGGCGGGGCAGCGCGTGGTGACCCACTCGGTGGCAGCCGCCAGCGGCGAGCGCCCGCGCGGGGCGTAGTCCTCGATCTCCGGCAGCTCCACCGGGAGCTGCTCCTCGGGCACCGGCACCATCCCGCAGCGTTCGCAGTACACCACCGGGATCGGGCAGCCCCAGTAACGCTGGCGCGACACCAGCCAGTCGCGCAGGCGGTAGTTGACCGAGGCGTGGCCCTTGCCCTCGCGGTCCAGCCACTGCACAATCGCCGCCAGCGCCTCACGGTTGCCCATGCCGTCGAAGTCGGCGTGCGAGTTGACCAGCGGTCCGTCGCCGATGTAGGGGAGGCTGCGATCCGAGCGCTCCCAGGCACGCGGGACAGAGCCAGGATCGCCGGGCTCGGCACTTGACTCAGCGCCGGGCTGAGGACTCCAACCGGCACCCGGCTCGGGGCTTGGCTCCGTCAACGAGAAGTCCGCCGGCGGGGGCTCCGAGGCCCCCGCGATCACTCGGCGGATCGGCAGCCCCTGCGCACGCGCGAACGCGTAGTCGCGCTCGTCGTGCCCCGGCACCGCCATGATCGCGCCGGTGCCGTACTCCATCAGCACGTAGTCGGCCACGTACATCGGGATCTGCTCGCCGTTGACGGGGTTGGTGACGGTGCGCCCCAGCGCCACGCCCGTCTTCGGCTTGTCGGCGGCGCCGCGGTCCTCGTTTGACTCGGTGAGCACGTGGTTGACGTACTCGCGCACCTGCTGCTCGTGCTCGGTGCCCTCGGCGAGGCGCAGCACGTCGGGGTGCTCGGGCGCCATCACGAAGAACGTCGCGCCGAACAGCGTGTCGGGGCGGGTCGTGAACACGGGGTAGTCGATCGGGGGCCCGCCCACCCGGGCGGGGCGGGCGGGGTGGGCGGGACCCAAGTCCTCGCAGCGGAACATCACTTCCGCGCCCTCCGAGCGCCCGATCCAGTTGCGCTGCATCGTCTTCACGTGCTCCGGCCACTCGATCCCGTCGAGGTCCCCCAGCAGCCGCTCGGCGTAGTCGGTGATGCGCAGGAACCACTGCTCCAGCTGGCGGATTTCGACCTCCGCGCCACACCGCTCGCAGTGGCCGTCGACGACCTGCTCGTTGGCGAGCACGGTCTGGTCGTGGGGGCACCACTTCACGGCCGCCTCCTTGCGGTAGGCAAGGCCGGCGTGCAGCAGCTGCAGGAAGATCCACTGCGTCCAGCGGTAGTAGCTCGGTTCGCTCGTGGCGAGCTCGCGCGACCAGTCGATCGAGATCCCCCATTCGCGGAACTGACGCTGGAAGGAGGCGATCGAGGCAGCGGTCGACTCCCGCGGGTTGACGCCGGTGTTGATCGCGTGGTTCTCCGCCGGCAGCCCGAACGCGTCGTAGCCCATCGGGTGCAGCACGCGGTGGCCGAGGCGGCGGTGGAAGTGCGCGAGCGCGTCCCCCACCGAGTAAACCTTCAGGTGGCCGATGTGAGGCTCGCCGCTGGGGTAGGGCAGCATCTCGAGCACATATGACTTCGGGTGTTGGGGGTGCGCGCCGTTCCCGGGCGAGGGAGGCTGGGCGGCGTTCCCCGTCCCCGCCGGCTCGTTGGACACCTCCCACGTGCGCTCCTGCGCCCACACCGCCTGCCAGCGGGGCTCGATCTGCTGCGGGTCATACCGTTGCTCGGTCATCTCCGCCGGAGGTTATCGAGCGCCCCCCGACGGAACGCTCGCGCGAGTTCTCAGGTCATCGTCTATGCGTTCAAACCAGCTCCTCCGACACCGACTGGAAGCGGCCCATCGCTTCGCCGAGCGCCTGGCCCGTAAAGGCGTTGATCACGCCCACGTTGTCGACCACGGTCGCGGCGCGCACCACGGCCCGTTCGAACTCTTCGCTCGTGCGAACCTCATCCAGCTTGCCGCGCTCGCCGCGCAGCAGCACGAAGCCGCCGAGGTCGCCCCCGTGCGGCGCGATCAGCACCGGCTCGAAGCTGTCGATCTTTCCTTCCTGCTGCAGCCGGCCGTAGTATTCGATGGTCTCCTGGAAGACCTTGAAAGCCGTCTGCTCGCGGCCCCTCACAACGGGGCCCCAACCCAGGAACAGCGCTTCTCCAGCCATCTCCATCCTCCTTGCGTTGGGTTCATCGAGACTACTCCGACCCGCGCAATCGCGTCAGGTGGACACGGATTCGAAGCGCGAGTAGGCGCGGACCGCCTCGACGATCGCCGCGGGCGCCTTGTGCGGCGAGCCGGCGTCGAACGGCGGCTGGGGGTCGTACTCGATGCCCAGCTGGATCGCCTGCGCAACCTGTTCACCAGCGATCCTTGCCACCAGCGCGAGCGACATATCGATCCCTGCCGACACTCCGGCGGCGGTGACGAGCTTGCCGTCGAACACCACGCGCTCCTCCACCACCTCCACTCCCAGCCGGCGCAGCTCCTCCAGCGCCTGCCAGTGGGTGGTCGCACGCCGGCCTTCGATCACGCCCGCGGCGGCGAGGATCAGCGAGCCGGTGCACACCGAGGTGGTCCACGTCGAGGTCTCGTGCGCCGCACGCAGCCACTCGTGCAGGGGGCCGTCTTCCATCAGCTCCGCCTGGGCGGGCCCCCCAGGCACCAGCACGACGTCCGGGTGAGGGACGTCCGCCAGCGAGGCGTCGGCGACCAGCGCGAGACGGCCGGTGTCGGTCCGCTTGGGCCCCGGCTCCTGCGCGACGAACGTCAGCTCGGCGCCGGGCAGGCGGCTGAGGACCTCGTAGGGCCCCACCGCGTCGAGCGCGGTGAGCCGGTCGTAGATGAGGATGGCGATCTGCATGTGCGCTCCTTGGTGGTCGAGGTGGTGGGAGGTGGTGGATCTCGTGGTTGGGTTCCGGTATGGAGCCCGCGCGACTGCGCCGCGTCAGGCGGCAGGCGCGGTGGCGGCAGTCCGCGCAGCGGCAGCGGTCGGGGTCCCGATGCTCTGCACGGTTGCGGCGGTGTGAAAACGGCGGCGGTACTCGGCGGGTCCGACTCCGAGCGCACGTAGGAACGCCCGGCGCATCGTCTCGGCGGTACCGAAGCCGCAGGCAAGGGCAACGGTGGCAACCGGCTCCTCACTCTCCTCCAGTCGCCGCCGGGCGGCCTCCAGGCGCAGGCGCTCCACGTAGCGGGCCGGCGTGAGCCCCACCTCGGCGCGGAAACTGCGCGCGAAGTGGCGCGGGCTCATGTTGGCGAGCTGCGCCAGCGCCTCAACGGTCAGGTCGGCCGCGAGGTGCTCCACCGCGTAGCGCTGCACCTCACGCAGACCTTTGCGCGCGGGCACGTGCGTGGCGAGCGTGGCGCTGAACTGCAACTGGTTGCCGGGCCGGCGCAGGAACAGCACGAGGTGGCGCGCGATCGTGAGCGCCGCGTCGCGGTCGAGATCCTCCTCGACCATCGCCAGCGCGAGGTCCATGCCGGCGGTGACACCCGCCGAGGTCCACACCCGCCCGTCGCGCACGAAGATCGGCTCGGGATCCACCGCCACCTGCGGGTGGCGCCGCGCGAGCTCCGCCGCCGCCGCCCAGTGCGTGGTCGCGCGCCGCCCGTCCAACAGGCCGGCCGCGGCAAGCAGGAATGCGCCTGTGCACACGGATGCGACGCGGCGCGCGGCCGGCGCGCGGCCGGCGATCCACTCGATCAACGCGAGGTCTGCGCACGCCTGCTCCGCCCCGGCGCCGCCGGCGACCAGCAGCGTGTCGATCCTCGCGGGCGCGTGGTGGAGGTCTGTGTGGGGGACGATCGTCAGGCCGCTGGAGGTTGCCACAGGGGCGCCGTCGGCGCTGACGATGGTGGTGCTGTAGCCACGGGCTGTGACCCCGTCATGTTTTGCCTCGGCAAGAGGCTGCCCGGCCGGTACGCGGCGATGCCCGGCTTCCAGCAGCAGCTGCGCCCCGCTGAACACCTCGAGCGGCCCGGTCACGTCCAGGCTCTGCACGCCCGGGTACACGAGGATCACGATGTTGCGCGGTGTGCTTGGGCGGGTCATTGCCCAGGATCGTGACCTATCGCGTGGCTGTCCGCAAGGACGGATTTCCCACGATTCCTGCCAGGCTCTGGATTGAGCCGTCGGCCGGTGACGATGGTCACGACGTTGGCACAGAGTTGCCACATACGCATATTCCACGCCACACGGCGGGGCGTAGTCTCCACCCCATGAGAGCGCTGACACCTAGCCAGAAGGGCGCGGTGGCCGAGTCGGCGGCCGCTACGGCGGCCATGGAACTCGGGCTCACCGTACTTCGGCCACTCTCCGAGGGTCGGCGATATGACATCGTCATCGACTGCGAGCCGACACTGCTGCGGGTGCAGTGCAAGCTGGCGAGACGCCAACTCGGCGTCCTCGTCGTAGCGCTCCAGACCAACCGCTGCACGCCAGGCGGCTACGTATCGACGAGCTACACCGCTGCCGAAATCGACGCCGTCGCCGCGTACGACCCCGATCTCCATCGCTGCTTCCTGATCCCGATCGCTGAGGCAGAGGGCCGCCGCGCCATCCATCTCCGCCTCGACCCCACGAGGAACAACCAAGCGCAGGGCGTTAAATGGGCCCGCGACTACGAGCTTGGAAGGGTCGTCAGCCAGATGCAACGCGGGCTTGCGCCGACCGCCTCGAGTCTGGATAAACTTGGCAGTCGATGACCCTGGGGCTATAGCTCAGTTGGGAGAGCGTCTGGCTGGCAGCCAGAAGGTCGCCGGTTCGAGCCCGGCTAGCTCCATTTTTCTTGTCGGCAAACAAACCAGAGTGTGCCCACGCTGTTGGCTTGGACTCAGAGCTTGTCGATGGCGCGGTGTAGATCACGACGGTCGATGACTCGTGCTACCAGGTAGCGCGCGTCGGCCGCATCGGCGAGTTCGCGGTAGAGCACGTGATGCTCACGACGCGCAGGCGACGCCAAGGAGCATGTCCAGCCACTGGCTTGACGTCGAGGTTCGCGGCATCGAGGTTGTCCCGTTCGCCGTAGAAGTTCTTGGTGGCGGCTGGTGTGATGGTTACACGGTGGCGGGTGTGAGGGCCTCTTCGTGGGTGGTGGTGTGAATGGGCGCGCGGCGGGTGGCGAGGTCGCGTTCGACGGCGACGGCGAGCTTCGCGAGGTCTGTGTAGCCGACGACCTTACGGAACTGGGTCTCGGCCTCGAGCATCCCGGCGGCGGTCCAGCGCAGACACATATCGCCGGACTGCCAGCGCTTGACGTTGCGGGAGGTGCGGCGGATGATCTCGATCATCGACTCGATCGGGTTCGTTGACGCCAAGGTCTTCTTCAGCCGTCCGCGGATTCCCAGGCGTGTGAGCGTCAGGGTCTCCTCCAGCCCCTCGTTCAGGGACGCGGCCGCTCCGGGATGGGAGCGCTCCAGTTCACCGGCGAGGGCCTGCAGACCTTCCAGCGCGAGCGTGTGGTTGTCGCTTGCCCATGCGCGCCGCAGGCGCGCCTTCACCGCGGGTCGGTCGCGCTCGGGGAGGTGCTCCAGCACATTTCTTTCCTTGTGACGGATACAGCGCTGCACCGGTACTGGACCGAAGACCTCATCGACGGCTGACCGGAGTGCCTTTGACCCGTCGAGGACGACGAGGATGCCCTGCTCGACGTCAAGGCCCCGGCCAACGAGGTCGGCGAGGAGATGCGCTGTGACGGTCTTGTTCTCCGTGGAGCCATCCCACAAACCAAGCGGAAGCTTCACGCCGTCGGTGCTGACGCCGAGCGCGACAATGCAGCAGCGCCCCTTCAGCTCGATCCCGTCGACCATCAACGCCGCGAGGCGCACGTCTGCGAGGTCTCGGCTCATCAGGGCGTCCAGGTGCTCACGGGTGCGGCCGATGAACTCGCGGCTGACCGCTGACTTCGACGCCGAGCGCTCACTCACGGCCACTTTCTCACCAACCGGCTCACGAGTTCGTGAGAAGCGCCTGGTGCTGACCCCGGCGAGCATCTGCTCCAACACTACCCGCGTCAAGGGGTCCCGGTCAGCGAAATACTCATACGTCCCAAGCGGCACCTCCTGCTCGCCATCGGCGCTCCTGGCACGCGGACGCTTCACCGCGACCCGCCGCCCACCAAGGGTGACCTCGCCGTCCTCGTGGCCATGACGGACCGCGGTGCGCTCTGAGATCCGGGCGTGCTTCGTGCCGACGACCTCATCGAGCTCGGCCTCCATCATCTCGCCCAGCACCCCGAGGCCGACACCCACGCTGAGCGCCAACAGCCCCTCCTTCGCCGCACCGGCCAGCTCTCCCAACGCGTCCTGCACACTCGCTGGAAGTCCCAGCGAAGCGCTCCCGACCTGCTCCTGCTCTACGGTCTTCATGGCGGTCCCTTCGTCTCGGTGGATGACTTCGCACTCGCCACAGTCCCAACGGGACCGGACGAGGCGGAAGGACCGCCACCTACAAACTTCTACGAGCTACGGGACAACCTCGCGGCATCTGCCCCCAGCGTCTGGAATGTCTGCTGCACCCGCTTGCGGGTCTGGCGGTCCAAGCCCTTCAGGTCGCGGATCGCGCGCAGAGCGAGCTCGAGGTTGCTCAGAGGGTCCGCCATCTACGAGGACCCGGCTTCCTGCGCGTAGGCGCTATTGCCCAGCGTCTTGCGCGTCCAGCTCTGCGAACACATCAGCAGCTGAGCCCGCTTCGCCATGTGCATGAGCCTGATCGGCAGCGACCATGTCCTCGGCAAAGCTCGGGACCTTCGAGAGCCGGCACTCCTCAAGGCTGCCGCCCCGGCGCCCGGTCGGTGTGCGTGCTCTCACGGAGGCGGAGCCTCCGATCAGCCCGCCGGCTAAGCGGAGTCCCAAAGCCGTAAAGCCCATGCAAATACAAACAACCTGAATACAACAACGGCACATTCTCGTATCCGCCATGTCACATGCGCCGACGACCCGGCTGCGCCGCGACGGAACCACGAGGCGCCGCGGGCCAAGCTTGCCAGCGGGATTGCACGAGTCGTCGTCAACGAGGCAGAGAGACGATACTGCAGGCATGCCGCGCGGAGCGAGCATCTTGATCTTCCTGGTGGACGGCACGCCGCAGGGGCCGCGCCTAGTCCAGCGCCCGAGCTGGACCGGCTCGTTTCTTGCCTTTGCCAGGGCGGACTACTCCCAGGCCCGGAAACGTCCAGAGATGAGCCGGACCGGCGCTTACGTGCTGGTCGGCCCAGATCCCACCGAGCCGCTGAGGCGACGGGCCTATATCGGCGAGGGCGACGCGATCATCACTCGCGTCGATGCACACCAACGGGAGAAGGATTTCTGGACGCATGCCTACGTGCTCACGACCAAGGATGACTCGCTCAACAAGGCGCACGGGAGGTACATCGAGGCGCGACTCTTGGCTCTCGCCAAGGCGGCTGGCGTCGCCTCGATCGACAATGGAACTGAGCCAGACCCGGCCAACCTCAGCGAGCCCGAGACCGCCGAGATGGAGACCTATCTCGACTACGCCCTGCCGCTATTCCCGCTGGTGGGAGTAAACGTATTCGAGTCGGTTGAGGAGCCACCGCCGGCGACAACCGCCAAGCCGACGGAAGACGGGGCGGTGGCCGCTACTACAACGGAGCGCCTGTATCTCACCACGCAACTTACTCAGGCGGAGGGCGAAGATCAGTCTCGCGGCTTTCTTGTCCTAGAGGACAGCAGGGGGCGGCGCGAGAAGATGAAGATGCAGAGGGGCTACGAGCAATTGCGCGACACGCTGCTGTACGAAGGGACTCTCGTAGAGGAAGGCGACCATATCCGCCTTGTCCGTAGCTATCTCTTCGACTCGCCGTCTGCGGCTGCCAGCGTGCTGGCGGGCGGCAACAAGAACGGGCGCACCGAGTGGCGGGACACGGACGGCCGGACGCTCAAGGAGTTGGAAGAACGAGCAGCGCCGCAGGCTGGCTGACGCCTGCCCGTCGCAGCAGGCAGGGTGGCCGAGATCGTCGCCCGCAATCAGTGGTGGACGAGGCGAGGGGCCGGCTCGAAGTCCCCATGCAACACGAGTGGGTCGAGATCGGCACCGTTGGGCCAAGTGACAGTACCGAGCTCGTCGTCCACCCGCACTTGCGCGAAGAAGTCCGGATCGCCCAGCGGCTCGAAGATCGGGCCGTGTAGCTCTCCGGTGAGATCGACCTCGCGCCGGCTGCCATCGCTGAAGCTGAGTCGGAGCCGGTAGTGGCCGAGCACCTCTACCGATGTCACGGTTACGAACACCATCGCTCCATCTTACGGCAACGGGTCAATCGGCTCGGGAACAGTTCCGCCGTGTACGCGCTCCCAGTCGGCCTCGAGCTCCTCACGGTGGAGGGTGGCCCACTCTGCCACGAGCTTGAGCGCGCGGCCCGGCAGTTCGCCCACGAGCACCCTCGTGCCGTCAATCGGGATCACCGCGTGGTGCTCGGCGTACTGCGCATGGAAGTGGGGCGGCTGGTGATCGTAGAAATACATCGTGATCACGATGCCGTAGAAGAAGCTGACGCGAGGCACGGCGCCATCATGAGGCGCGGCGCGGACGGGTGCCGCGACCGGGCGCACGCGGGACACCCGGCTCGGGCGACGAACCCTATGCCAACACGTACCGTCCCCTCGACACCCGCACGAATCGACGCGAGGAACCCGAGACATTGGACGCCAGGGCCATCTTGACCGACGACCACGCCACCGGCTCCTCCAGCAACGTCTCAACCGCTGTATGGATGTCCCTGGCTCGCATCGCGGCTCTGCTCGATCGCCCAGCACCTGGACGACAGACTTCAGCACCCAGCCCGGCCGGCGAGGCCGCTGCCGGCAGCCCACAGCCTGCCTTCGGGGCTCGCCGTTGGTCCGCACGGCGGCCAGCTTCTTGACCAGACGGGCCAACGACCCCTGTAGATCATGGTTCGATAGAACTCCGATTAGGTCCACCAAAACGTCGTTGTGTGAACCCTGTGAGCCGCCCTGGGTTCGACGGGGAACCGTGATCTGCCCTTGGTTTTGTGGAGTCGGGGTTCTGGAGTTAGGCGGTTTGGTTGGTTGTGTTGTGGAGCTTCTCGTATTCGGTTGGGGTGCGCATTCCGAGGGCGCTGTGACGGCGTTGGGTGTTGTGGAAGATCTCGATGTAGTCGTGGATGGCGGTGGCGAGCTCGATCCTGGTCTTCCAGCGTTGGCGGTTGAGCAGCTCGACTTGCATGCGGCCCCAGAAGGACTCGACCATCGCATTGTCATACGGCGTGCCGACGGCTCCCATCGAGGGCGCCAGACCGGCGTCATGCACCTTCTGGCTGAATGCCCATGACGTGAATTGAACCCCGCGGTCGGAGTGGATCACAAGGCCGTCCTGAGGGCCACGGCAGCCGGTCGCCATCCCGAGTGCGTTTGTGACGAGCACGGTGGTCTGGAAGCTGTCGATCGACCAGCCCACGATCATCCGTGAGAACGCGTCCAAGACGATGCAGCAGAAGACCTTGCCCTCCCTGGTGGGATGCTCGGTGATATCGGTCATCCACAACTGGTTGGGAGTCTCACGGCGCAACGCACGTCTGACGAGATCCAGCGATGTGACGTTGCCTAACCGGGAGCCCTTTGGTCGCCGGCGTGTCGGTAGGCCTTTGATGCCGAGCTCGCGCATGATCAACTCCACAGCGCTATGCCCCACAGCGATCTGCCGGCCGTACCGCAGCTCAGCCCTCACGCGCCGGGCGCCGTAGGTGGAGGTTGTCCCGTAGCGCGTAGAAGTTTGTAGGTGGCGGTTCTCTCGCCTCGTCCGGTCCTGCTGGGACCGTGGCGAGTGCGAACAAGTCCATCGAGACGAGAGGAACCGCCATGGAGACCGTAGAGCAGGAGCAGGACGCACGCCCAGAGCACGTGTTGCCGTCGCGGGTGCAGGAGGCGCTGGGTGAGTTGGCTGGTGCGGCGAAGGATGGGTTGCTCGCGTTGAGTGTCGGTGTTGGGTTGGGGGTGCTCAGCGAGATGATGGAGGCCGAGCTTGATGAGGTCGTGGGCGCCAAGCACGCGAAGCTCCCGGAGCGCGCCGCGGTGCGTCATGGGCACGAGGACGGCGAGGTCACATTGGGTGGCAGGCGCGTCGTCGTGAAGCGTCCAAGGGCCAGGACCGCGGACAATGAGCACGAGGTGCCTCTCGCGACCTACGCGTACTTCGCTGATCGTGACCCGTTGACGAGGGTGGTGTTGGAGCAGATGCTCGCTGGTGTCAGCACGCGCCGGTTCTCGCGAACTCGCGAGCCTGTCGGTGAGAAGGTGAGCACCCGGGAGCGCTCGGCCTCGAAGTCTGCGGTCAGTCGCGAGTTCGTGGGTCGCACGCGTGAGCGCCTTGGGGAGCTGATGCGCCGCGGTCTGGGAGACGTGCGCCTGGCGGCATTGATGGTCGATGGGATCGAGCTGAAGGGTCGCTGCTGCGTCGTCGCGCTCGGGATCACGACCGATGGAGTCAAGATCCCGCTGGGATTGTGGGATGGCTCCACGGAGAACAAGACCGTCACCGTCCATCTACTCGCCGATCTCGTGGACCGGGGTCTTGACGTCGAGCAGGGCGTACTCGTTGTCCTGGATGGCAGCAAGGCACTCAGGGCGGCCGTCGCGGAGGTCTTCGGGCCCGTGCCGGTGCAGCGCTGTGTTCGCCACAAGGAACGCAACGTCCTGGATCATCTCCCCGAGCGCGATCGACCAGCCGTGAAGGCGCGGCTGCGGCGCGCGTGGGCCAGCGAGAACCACGCACTAGCGCTGGAGGGCCTGCGAACCCTCGCCAGCGAGCTGGAGCGCTCGCACCCCGGCGCGGCAGCGTCACTCACCGAGGGCCTAGAGGAGACACTCACCCTCACCCGCCTGGGGATCCACGGACGCCTGAAGAAGACACTCGCCTCGACGAACCCAATCGAGTCGATGATCGAGATCATCCGTCGCACATCGCGCAACGTCAAGCGCTGGCAGTCCGGGGACATGTGCCTGCGGTGGACCGCCGCTGGGATGCTCGAGGCCGAGACCCAGTTCCGCAAGATCGTCGGCTACTCAGATCTCGCCAAGCTCGCCCTCGCCGTCGAGCGAGACCTCGCCGCGCAGCGCACCACCATTCAAACCACAACCAAGGAGAACACGCCCATCGCCATCCCCGTGTAACCATCACCCCACCGCCACCACGAACTTCTACGGGGAACGGGGCAACCTCGGACTCAGCCGCCGGCCAGTCGGTAGACCGGGCCCCGCAGCGAGCAGACGTAGATGTGCCCACGCGCGTCTTCCCCGAAGGAGGAGGTGGATGGCACGCTGAGGCCGGTGGCACGCAGGCCGATGGCACGACCGCGGCTGAGCTTGACCGACTCAATCGGCGAGCGGCAGTTGTCTGCGAACAGGTAGCGTCCGTACAGGCTCGGTAGCGTGCGGTCGCGCACGACGAAGCCGCCGATGATCGCGCAGTAGCCTTCGCTGTGGCGAGCTATCAAGACCGGGAACACCGCGTGGGGAGCTGTACCGGGCTTGTTGCGCCGATCGCCCTCCCACACGCTCCAGCCGTAGTTGGCTCCCGCTCCGGTGTGCGCGGGCGCGAAGTCGATCTCCTCCTGGAGATCCTGGCCGACGTCGCCGATGACCAGATCGCCGGTCGCGCGGTCGAACGAGAAGCGCCACGGATTGCGCAGACCGTATGCCCAGATCTCCCCGAGCCGGTTGGTCTGGCCAGCGAACGGGTTGCTGTCGGGAATTGTGTAGCCGCCGTTGGCGGAGGGGCTGATGCGCAGGATCTTGCCCAGCAGCGTGTCCGTATTCTGGCCGTTGTCTTCGGGGTCGTCCTCGGAGCCGCCATCGCCGACGCCGATGTACAGGTCGCCTTCCGGGCCGAACGCGAGCTGGCCGCCATTGTGGTTGGTGTACTTGTGGTGATCGATCGTCAGCAGCGTGCGCGCGCTCGCAGGATCGGCGAGGTCAGGGTTGCTCGCGGAGCGGTCGTACTGGACCACGCGGATGTCGTTGGAGGGCAGCGTGTAATCGACGAAGAAACGCCCGCTGCGGGCGTAGTCGGGCGCGAAGGCAAGCCCCAGCAGGCCCTGCTCTTGACCTCCGGCGTTGACGAGGCTGCCGATGTCCAGGAACGGTCGCGCCTGGATGCGCCCGCCCTGCACGAGCATTATTTGGCCGCCGCGCTGTGCCACGAACAGCCGGCTGGCGTCGCCGGGCGCGCCCGTCACGTACACGGGTTCGCGGAAGCTGCCGACCTTGACCAGTCGCAGACCCCTGCGAGCAGGCACGGCGCTGCTCGCGGAGCCCTCGGCCGGGACGCGCCCGGCTGAGACGCTCAGGCGTTCAGAGCGCGCCGGGCTGCCCTTCCCGCAGGCCGCCAGCGCCAGCGACAGGGCCAGCGCGATGACGCGCGCGTGCTTTCTCATTGCCGACATGCTTGCAGGCCGGAGCCGAACCGGCGGCGATCCCCGGCGACGCCGGTGTCGAACTGACCGGGACTTTCTGTGCGAGCCGTCGTGTCATGATCCAGGCCGCCATGGAGCACTTCGAGAGCTGGGATGGGATCGAAATCGCCTACCAGGAATGGGGCGCACCGGCCGACTCGCTGCCGGTGTTGCTTCACCACGGCTTCGTGGCGAACGCGAACGCCAACTGGGTTGCCACCGGGGTGGTGGATGCGCTGCTCGCCGCCGGGCATCGGGTGATCGCGCCGGACGCCCGGGGCCACGGCGACTCAGAGAAGCCGCACGACCCCGGTCGTTACGGGGAGCAGCGGATGGCGCGCGATCTCGCAGCGCTGCTCGAGGTGGTGGGTGAGTCCGAGATCGATCTCGTCGGCTACTCGATGGGGGCGGTGGTAGCGCTGTTGTTCGCGAGCGAGCATCAGTGTGTGCGGCGACTGGTGGTGGGGGGCGTCGGCTCGGGCGTGATCGAGTGCGGGGGCGTGGACAGGCGCGCAGTTCCCAACGAGGCGATCATCGAGGCGCTGAGCGCCGATCATGGCGCGAACGTCGAGGTGCCTCAGGCGGCTGCCTTCCGCGCACTGGCGGATGCGCTCGGTTCCGACCGCGAGGCGCTGGTGGCGCAGGCCTCCGCGATCTTCAGAGGCGAGATCGCGCTCGATCGGATCGCAGCGCGTACGCTCGTGCTGGCAGGAGAAGCCGATCCACTCGCGATCAGACCGGAGGTGCTCTCCAGAGCGATCCCGGGCGCGAGGCTGCGGATGCTCGCCGGCGACCATGTGGGCGCGCTGGTTGACCCCGCCTTCACGCAGTCGATCGTCGAGTTCCTCGCCTGAGCCGCGGATGAGCCTCGGTGAGGTGCTAGCCATCGCCATGGCGGGATTGCTGGCGGGAGCGATCAACACGGTGGTGGGAAGCGGGACGCTGATTACGTTTCCGGTGCTGCTGGCCTTCGGCTATGCCCCTGTGACGGCGAACGTCTCGAACACGGTGGGCCTGGTTCCGGGATCGCTGTCGGGCGCGCTCGGCTACCGGCGGGAGCTCGCGGGACAGCGCGACCGAGTCGTGCGGCTCGGTGCAGCATCGGTGCTGGGCGGCATCACCGGGGCGGCTCTGTTGCTGGTGCTGCCGGCCGCGGCGTTCAAGGCAATCGTGCCGGCGTTCATCGCCATCGCGCTGCTGCTGGTGGTGGTGCAGCCGCGCGTGAGCGCGCTGCTTGCCAAGCGCGCCATCGACCCGGAGCGGCGCGGCGGGGTGCTCACACCGCTGGCGCTCTACGCGGTGGGCATTTACGGCGGCTACTTCGGCGCCGCCCAGGGGATCCTGCTGCTGGGAATCCTTGGCTTGGCACTGAGGCAGGATCTGCACCGCACCAATGCGCTGAAGAACGTGCTCGCGGGCCTCGTAAACGGCGTGGCGAGCGTGCTCTTCATCGCGGCGGCACACGTCGAGTGGGGCCCAGCGGCGCTGATCGCCTGCGGCTCGATCGTGGGAGCGCAGCTGGGGGCGCGCTATGGACGGAAACTGCCACCGTCGGCGCTGCGGGGACTGATCGTGGTGGTGGGCATAGCCGCGATTGTGCGGCTAGTCGCCTGACGGGTTCACGCCGGGCCCAGCGCGCGCTCCCCGTCCTCGGACGAGCGCTGCTTGCGGAGTGCGTGGCAACCCTCTCAGGTGTCGTAGGATCCGGCGGATGAGTTCGGTGGGTTATGCGGCGGGTCTGTCTGCGAGCCGCACCCAGACGCTGTTCGGCCGGGTGATGGCGCTCGTCGCGCTGACGGTGGGGTTCGCGACGCTGGGGGCGTACCTGGGCCGGAACTTGGGCGGAGCCGAGTGGTTCGTGGCGTGGCTGATCGCGCTCGGCTGCCTGGTCGGGCTGAATCTCGCAAGCGCACGCGGAAACCACAACCTCGCGCTGGCGCTGCTGCTCGCGTTCGGCCTGCTGATGGGCGCGAGCATGGCCAGCACCCTCAACTACTACTCCGCGACCGATCCGACCGCGGTTCGCCAGGCATTCGGGGCGACCGCGCTGTTCGTGGGTGGCCTCGGCTCCGTCGGCTACGCCATCCGTCGCGACCTGTCCTTCCTTTACCGAACGTTGTTCTGGCTACTGCTGGCACTCATCGCCGCCGGCATCGTGCTGATCTTCGTTCGCATACCCGCCGTCTACACCCTCTACGCGCTCGCGGGGCTCGCGATCTTCGGCCTCTACACCGTCGTGGACTTCAACCGGTTGCGCCGCGCCGGGACGAACGAAGCGATCCCCTTGGCAGCCGGGATCTTCCTAGACGTCCTGAATATCTTCCTGCTCTTCCTGCGCCTGTTCTCGCGCTCGTCCTAGGCGCCCAAACTTCCGGTGAGGCGTGAGGGGGCACGGGCGCCATGCCACGCGTGCTTGGCGGAGCACGGCCGACGCAATCGATCAGGCCGAGAGCAGCTCGATGCGGTTGCCCCACGGGTCCTGCGAGTAGAACCGCCGGACTCCGATCAACGCCTCATCCCAGACCACCTGCGCACCGGCAGCTCGCAGATGCTCGGCAAGCGCGTCGAGCTCACCGAGAGCCACGCGCAGCGCCGGGTGCGCCTTGCGCGCCGGCACAAAACCGTCCTCGACGCCGACATGCAACTGCTGCTCCCCGCAGCGAAACCAGACTCCCCCACGCCCACGAAGCGACTCGGGCTTCTCGACCTCCACCAAGCCGAGCAGGGTCCCGTAGAACCTCCGCGCCTGCGCCTCGCAACCTCGCGGAGCCGCCACCTGCACATGATCGATGCCTACCACACTCATCGCCCAAACCTACATAACACCGAGAACCGACACACACCGGTACAAAGACTTCCTCTGCGGTGTCATCATCCAGTAGGCGCTTAGCGCTGGAATGACGATTGGGAGCCGAAAGCTCGCACGAATGTTGAAAGCAGCACCCATGATCGAGATGATCAAGAGCCCTTCGATACGGGGCCTCGCCAAAGGCTGCCGCGCTCTTCGGCTGGTTGTCTCGCTCATGTTCGTGGCGCTGATCTTCGCCGATGGCGCCCAAGCTCGTGGGACGAACGCGCCCGAAGCCGCTGCCACAGCGCCAATAGGCGAAGCAGCGACGGAAAGCGGTGCATCTCCAGAACAGACGCCAGCCACCGCCGAAACAGCCCCTCCCCCCACCGAACCAGAACCACCCGCCGCCGAAGCAACCCCGCTCCCAACCGAAACAGCCCCTCCCCCCGCCGAACCAGAACCACCCGCAGCTGAAGAGCCCACTCTCCCCCCCGAACAGACACCACCCGTAGCAGCCGAAACAACCCCACTCCCCCCCGAACAAACACCACCCGAAACAACCCCACTCACCCCCGAACAAACACCACCCGTAGCAGCCGAAACAACCCCACCCACCACCGAAGCAACACCACCCGCCGCTGAAGAGCCCACTCCCCCCACCGCACCAGCACCGCCCGTGGCTGAAACAACGCCTCCCACGGTCGAACCCACGCCATCCGAAATAGCACCTCCGGCGGAAAAAAGGGCCGCTGAACAGACCCCTGGCGGGGTCGCCGAAGCGAGCTCTGAAGGGCTTGCCACCCAGCACACCGGGGAGGATCCGCAGGTGTCCGCCGGCGATTCCGGACCGACCCACGACAGCACCGTGGACGAAGTCGAACTGGAAGCCCCGATCGCCGCAACGGCTTCCACCATCCCTGGCGTCTCGTCGGCAATCCCAACCGTGCACGACCAGCCATCGCTCGCGTTGTCGTCGCAAACGGGTTCGCCACACCGCGCCGGGCAGGCGAGCTGCGAGCTCGCCTCAATCGAAGCATCGATTGCAACAGGCGACGCCGGCGGCTGGCTGGACCTCGCGGCCGCCGCGTCGGTCTCGACCACCAATTTCGCCGCCGTCGACGCATCGACTACCGCGACCGCCGCCGGCGCGCCCGCCAGCAGCCAAAACGGTGGCTCCGGGATCGAGAACTATCCCTCCGCCCCCACCCCCGGGCCCGGCGGAGCCGGCGGCGGATCGGCCGCGGGGGGCAGCTCAGGCTCCACCGCCTCGGCATCCTTCACGCTCGTCGGCGCTCTTCTCCGAGCAGCACCGCACGCGATACGGCGACTTCGCCTCGCGCAACCGTCGTGGCGCACATCGTTCTTCGTTCTGATCCCAGAGCGACCGGACTAGCTCCTTCCGGTCTCTCACCTGCTTTTTGGGGGGCCCCCTGGACACCCGCTCCAGGCCGCGGCCTACCAGTTCGAAGATCTCGCGAAAAAGGAGCCGAAAGATATGAGACGTCATCTGACCCCGTCAACCACGTACTCGCACGCGCTCGATCAGGACAACAGCGCGGAAGCAGTCACGGATCGAACCCCCGCCGGCAACGGCCAGACCAACCTGTCAGAGACCGCGCACACTCGGCCACAGCTGACGCTCGCGAGTGCGCCCGTCTGGAGACACAAGCTGATCCTGACGGGCAAGCTCGACCACCGCTCGGCCCCCGAGCTCGAAGAGGAGATCGAGTGCCTATGCGAAGAAGGCGTCACGACCTTCACACTCGACCTCCGTCAGCTCGACACGATCGATTCAACCGGGGTCACCGCAATCGTACGCCGCGGCGCCGTTTGCAAGATGCGAGGACGCGACTTCGCCGTGATCCCCGGGTCGCGCGTCATCAGCCGCGCGTTGGCCGAGGCGGGCGCTACGGACCTGCTGACGCCCGATCCAAACGCGAGCGTCGTTCGTCGTTTTCCCAGCCCTTCCACCAACGACTCTGCCGCATATAGGTCGACCGCGATGATCAAGAGCTTGTGAGAGGGGCTCATCGGCCGGACAGAGGCTTGCCGGTCTCGAGCAGCGTCTTGAGGCTCGCGAGGATCCGGGGCCAGCCGTTGCTGATGCTCTCCAGCATCGCGCTTCCCGCATCGAAGTCGTCATGGATGACGGTCAGCCTGACCCCATCCCCGATCGGCTCGATATCGAAGCTCACCCTGGATCGGCGCTCGGCGGCGACCTTCGCGAAGTAATCGTCGCTGAATCCCACCACCTTCGCGAACTCGGGCGTGACCGTCTGCCAGGTGTACGCCAGCCTGCGGTAGGGCTCGGCCTCCAGCACCACCTGCGCGGGATCGGTGATCGTGACGCCCTTGTACTCCCAGGTCATCGGTGAGCCGGCCTCCCAATCCGATGTGAGGGTCGCGCCCCAGTAGCGTCGTGTGAAGGCGGGATCGGTCAACGCCTGCCACAGTTGCTCGGGCGTGGTCTTGATGTAGGTCGTGTAGACGAACTCGGGCTTCTGCATCGGGGTTTCCTCCAGTGCTCTCTTGAGGTCAGCCAGCGCGCGCACGCGCGCGCGGTTGTATTGATTGATCCAGCGCTCGCTGATGGCATTGATCGGCTCGGCATTGAGGTAGTGGAGCTTCTCTCGGCCTCGCCTTACCGTGGTCACCAACCTGGCGTCTTCAAGCACCGCCAAGTGCTTGCTGACTGACTGCCGCGTCATGTCGAGCTCACCGCAAAGGTCCCGCAGGCTCTGCCCGTCGCACGCGTTCAAGCTGTCCAGCAATCGGCGACGGCCGGGGTCGGCCAGCGCCTTGAAGACCTCGTTCATTGCCATCCTCCGCTATGCAAGCTCGCTATGCAATATATGCAGCCGTGAGGCTGCCTATACTATATGCAGCTAGACAGTTGCATGTCAACTCACCGGTCGCGCAACAGCCGAAGTTGATAAGTGGCTCGCTCCGCCCGGCACCTGTGATCGCCGCCATTCAGCAACCAACGGCGCACTCCGCGACGGCGCAGTATCGTCGCGAGCATGGATCCCGACACTGGCCACAAGGAGCGCGCACTCGACTGGAACGCCCCCTCCCCCAGGCTGCGGGTGCTGCGGCGCTACGAGGTGGCGGGAACGACGGTGGCTGCGCTGATCCTCGCGGCCGGCATCGCGATTGCCGTCGACGCCGCCACGGCCGCCGTGGTGGCGGTCATCTGCGTGATCCTCGCCGGATCGATCGCCGACGTCGTCGCCGGTAGACGGGTGCGGGCCTGGGGCTACGCCGAGCGCGCCGAGGACCTGCTGGTCAGACGCGGGGTGATGTTCCGGCGAATGTCGGTCATCCCATACGGGCGGATGCAGTATGTCGAGGTCACCGCCGGCCCCTTCGAGCGGGCGTTTGGCCTCGCGACCGTGCAGATGCACACCGCCGCGGCCGCCAGCGACGCGCGCATCCCCGGGCTGCCCGCGCTCGAGGCGGCACGCCTGCGCGACCAACTGACCTCCCTCGGCGAGTCGCACGCGATGGGGCTGTGAGCGCACCGGGCGGCTCTGCACCGCCGACGGATCGGCTCCCGTCGCCCGATCCACACGTGGCAGCCGGCCTGGGTGGGGAGTGGCAGCGACTGCATCCCCTCTCGCCACTGGTGAGAACCGGGCGAGGCGTGATCGCGATCCTCGTGGTGCTGTTGATCCCCGCGGCCCGCGGCAGCCAGCAGGGAGCGCTCAACAGCGATCTCGCCCACATCGGCGTGCTCGTCGTGGTGTTCGCGCTCGGGCTGATCTCCTGGCTGGTCACCCGGTGGCGACTGGACGGTGGGGTCTTGCGCGTGGAGAGCGGTCTGATCCGGCGGACCTCCGGGCGCTTCCCGCTGAGTCAGATCCAGGCGATCGACACCGTCCGCCCCGGCTTGGCGCGATTCTTCGGCTTGGCCGAGTTGCGAATCCGCTTGGCGAGCGGCAGCGGCAAGGCCGGCCGCTTGGCGTACCTGACCAACGCCGAGGCCGAAGTGCTGCGGGCCCGTCTGCTGGCTCTGAGCCATGGCATGGCCGAGGAGACCCCGCCGCCGCCGGAGCAGGCGCTCCTGACCGTTGCGCCCGGGCGGCTGTTCGCTTCGATCCTGCTGACCGGCACCGGCCTGCTGCTGGAGTTGGCGATCGTGGCGCTCCTCGCGCTCGCGATTCTCGCGCCGAGCGCGGCGGCCGCGGCGCTCAGCATCGGGTTCGTGGGCCTGATCTCGCTGGTGGTGGGGCTGTTCCGGCGCTTCAACGGCGACTACCGCCTCACCGTGGCCGACGCCGCCGACGGGGTGCGCCTCCGTTCGGGCTTGGTGGAAACCTCAGCCGAGACGATCCCCCGGGGACGGATCCAGGCGATCCGGATGATCGAGCCGCTGGCGTGGAGGCCGTTCGGATGGTGCCGACTGGAGGTGGACGTCGCCAGCCAGAAGTCCAAGGGCCGCCAGGACCGCAATCAGGCCAAATCCGCTCGGGCCCTGCTCCCCGTGGGCAGCCACGAGCAGGCCGCTTTCCTCCTCGCCAGGGTCTTCCCCGACCTGCCGCAGGAGCGACTCGCGCCGCCGGCCCGCGCCCGCTGGAAGTCCCCGCTGCGCTTCCGCCTCCTGTCGTGGGCCGCCAACGACCGCTACGCCGTCACCACCAGCGGCCGGGCGCGGCGAGTGACCGATTGGGTGCCGCTGGCCAAGGTGCAGAGCATTCGCCTCGTCGAAGGTCCGATCCAGCGCCGCCTGGACCTCGCAAGCATTCATCTCGACACGGCAGGGCGACGGGTTCACGCCGTCCTGCGCGACCGCGATCGGGGCGAGGGGGCACAGTTGCTGGAGGAACTTCCCGAGCGGTGTCGCCAAGCCCGGTTCAACGCTCAGTCGAATTCAGCGACCGAGTAAACCTCGCCCCGCTGCAGCACCGTCGGCACCATCGACTGGTTGGGCCTGCTTGGCACGTGATGCACGGTGTAGGTATCGCGGCCGAGCTGGAGGATCGCCGAGACCGTCCGGCCGTCGATCGCGTCGGGCTCGCCCACGCACAACAGGTGGTCGAGACCCTGGCGCCGGCATTCGATCTGGTGGATGCGGCGGTCGCGCGAGACGGATCCCGTGCACTCCTCCGCCTGCGCTCGCAACGAGCTGTAGTCGCGCTCGGCCGCCGCATCGTCCTTCTGCGACGACGGTAGGAAGAAACTCGTCATCAGCGCCGTTTGGAGCCGCCGCGCGGACGGCTGCCGGCCTCGCGCGGCGGATAGAGCTTGCGCTCGTCGGCGGTCATCTGCCTGATCACGAGCTTGCCCTGGGCCACCTGCTCGCGGATGTCCTCGAGCTTTTCGTCGTGCTTTTCCTGTTGGCGGATCTGCTGGGGGCCTGGCACGTTACTCCTCAGGGCCTGTACAACCCAGGTTCGCCCGGGTGTAAAGTGTGAATCTGCATTTACACGTTAGCGCAACCATCCGCACATTCCGGCGGGCTGGTGGGATCACGCCCCGGCAACAGCGCGCGGCGCGCGGTGGGCAATAGAGGCAGCGCGAGTCCCTCGCCCTTGGTATAGATCCCCGCCCGCCCCGCCCGCACCCCCCGGGCCGGCGACCCGTGTCTGCTAGCTTGGCGGCAGCGGCCGAGCCTTTTGGCCGCGAGGCAGCTCGCTTGAGTCCCGCTGAGGAGTGCGGTTCGGGTAGGCCACAGCCTCCGAACAGCACGCGGCACAAGCGCCGCCAAAGGAGTTATTCATGGAAAAGCAGTCCTTCGCCGATCTCGGCGTCTCAAACACGGTTACCGCCGCGCTCGCGCGTCGTGGGATCCACGAGCCATTCCCCGTCCAGCGACTGGTGCTCGCCGACGTTCTCGCCGGGCATGACGTGCTCGTCAAGTCGCCCACCGGCTCGGGCAAGACACTCGCCTTCGGGGTTCCGCTCGCCGAGCGCATCGGAGCCGGTGAGCAGGTGCCCGCCCAACCCGCCGCCCTCGTGCTGGCGCCCACCCGCGAGCTCGCCAGCCAGATCGTCGAGGAGCTGGGAGACATCGTACGCGCGTGCAACCTGCGTGTCACGGCCGTCTACGGCGGTGTGGGTCTCGCCAAGCAGGCGGCCCTGGCCGCGAAGTCTCAAATCCTGGTCGCCACGCCCGGGCGCCTGGAGGACCTGCTGCAGCGCCGCGCCTTCACGCTCGCGGCAATCCGGATGCTCGTGCTCGACGAGGCCGACCGGATGCTCGACATGGGCTTCCGGCCCGCAATCGACCGCATCGTCGCCGCCTGCCCGGAGAAGCGCCAGACGCTGTTCTTCTCCGCGACCCTCGACGGCATCGCCGGCCGCGTCGCGGCGCGCTATACGAAGCAGCCGATCACCCACGAGCACGGCGAGCCGGGCCGCTACGAGACAGCCGACATCGAGCACCGCTTCGTCGCGATCCGCGAGAACGCCCGCCTGCAGACGCTCGTGGACGAGCTCGGCTGCGAACGCGACCGCGCACTGGTGTTCGTGCGCACCAAGCGAGGCGCCGACCGGCTCGTCAAACGGCTCGGCGACAGTGGCGTGGAGGCGCTCGCGATCCACGGCAACAAGTCCCAGGGCCAGCGCGAGCGGGCGCTTGCCAGCTTCAGGTCGGGCCGCGTCGACACCCTGGTCGCCACCGACGTCGCCGCGCGGGGCATCGATGTCGACGGCATCTCGCACGTGATCAACTTCGACCCGCCGGACGACCACGACACCTACGTCCATCGGATCGGGCGCACCGGACGCGCCGGGCGCCAGGGCATCGGCATCACGCTCGTCGGCGCAGGCGAGCAGCACGAAATGCGCGAGCTCGCTCGCCGGCTCGGCCTCACCCATGGACTCGGGGGCGCCAGCCACGAGCATGCAGGCAGGCCAGCCGGCTCGACATCGCGCCAGCAGCGCTCGCGTCGCAGAAGGCGAGCAGCGGCGCCAGCCGCCTCGTAGGCCTGAGACACCGAGCCACACCGCCCCGGAGATGTGTAGAAGACGGCGGCCGGTACGCTTGTCGCGTGACACCCGAACAGGTGGGCATCAGCGGCAGTGACCCGGATGCCGAGACGCGCCCAGCGGGGGCCATCGCGTGCGGGTATGTCGCGCCGGCCCACACTGGCCGTCCATGAAGTTCCTCGCGGAGGCAGACCTTTCCGAGCGGATCCGCCTGGAGGACGATCTCGTCATACAAGCTGACAACGCTGACGTGCTTCCGGCACTCGACAGTGGCGCGTTCGACTTGATCTACATCGATCCGCCATTCAACACCGGCCGCACTCAAGTTCGTACGCCGATCTCGGTGATGCCCGACCCGGAGGAGGGCGATCGCATCGGTTTCGCCGGTCGTCGCTATGCCACCACGAAGATTGCCGGTCGCGCCTATGCCGACGTCTTCGACGACTATCTGGGGTTCATCGCCCCCTCGCTCGAAGAAGCCCGACGGCTGCTGGCTTCGCACGGGACGCTCTACTTCCACATCGACTACCGCGAGGCGCATTACTGCAAGATCCTGCTCGACCAGATCTTCGGAAGGGAGTGCTTTCTCAACGAGATCATCTGGGCCTATGACTACGGGGCGAGGACCAAGAAGCGGTGGCCCGCGAAGCACGACACCATCTTGGTCTACGTCAGGGACCCCGCCGCTTACCACTTCGACTCCGATGCGGTGGACCGAGAGCCCTATATGGCGCCCGGCCTGCAGACGCCCGAGCGCGCCGCCGCCGGCAAGCTGCCGGTGGATGTGTGGTGGCACACGATCGTGCCCACCAACGGGAAGGAGAAGACCGGATATCCGACGCAGAAGCCGGAGGGCATCGTCCGCCGGATGGTCGCCGCCTCCAGCAAACCGGGCGGCTGGTGCCTCGACTTCTTCGCGGGCTCCGGCACACTCGGCGCGGTCGCCGCAAAGCTCGGACGGCACTTCGTCCTCGTGGACAGCAATCCAGACGCCATCGACACCTGCCGGACGCGCCTGGAAGCGCTCGCGCACCCAGTTGACCGGACACAGCTCACGGCTTGAGGTTTCCTGCATCCGGTTTCCTGCATCCGCATGCCACGCCGCCGTACCAGCCCGCGGTGAAGCGATCGGGGCTCAGTCGACGGCGACGCAGCTGATCGCAAACCGGGTGCAGCAGCTCTCGCCGGGGGCGATCAAGCGCAGGCCGGCGCCGCTGCGCAGCGCGTTGGTGGGCGCGGTCATCGGCTCGAAGCAGATGAACTCGCCCGGGCGCGGAGCGTAGACCTGCGCGCAGGGATAGCCCTCGAGCAGCGCGAGCTCGATCCGCCGGGCGGCGGCTTGGACCGCGAAGCGGGCGGGCACGGGCACCGCGTCGAAGCCGTCGTCGAACTCACGCTCGGCGAGCTCGAGCTCCTGATTCGGCAACTCCTCGCCGGGACCGACCGGGATCTGAAACTCGTCGAGCACGAGCGTGCGCATCGCCGGCAGCCGCACTTGCCAGCGCTCGCGTGGCGTGCCGGCCAGGGAGAGGTAGGGGTGAAAGCCGAACGCCACCGGCACCGTGTCCTGCCCACACGCATACACCGTCACCGCGATCTCCAGGCGTCCGCCCTCCAGGCGCGCCTCGTAGCGCAGGTCGTGGCGGAACGGGAACACCTCGAACAGCTCACCGCGTGCCTCGCTCCAGCGCAGCAGCGCCGTGAGCGCCTGTGCCTCGTGGCCACCGGGCACGCCGATCAGCTCCCATGCCATCCGCCCACCGATCACGCCGTGGATCGGCAGGCCCCGGTTGTCGAGCGCCACACGCGTGGTGTCGTGCGGTACCGCGACGACGCGCCCGGCGACCGTGTAGTCAAACGCCGCCAGCCGGTTGGCCCACGGGTAGAGCAGCGGGATGCCCATCGTCTTGCCGCGCTCGACATACGCATCCACGCCGCGGTTCTGCGCCAGCAGCTCCTCGCCACGGTGGCGCAGCGAACGGCACAGCATCCCCGCGCCCGGCAGGAACGTCGCCTCCAGCTGAGCCCGCTCGTCGCGCAACGTCACCGCCGTCGACTCGACCGCGCTCATCGGAGCCGCCCGCGAGCGAGGCCGCTGCGCTCAGTCCTCGCCCCGCTCACGCGAACCGCGGCTCCTCGCGCCCGGGAAACAGCTCGGGCAGGCCGTCGCTCACCCGGTCGGGGAAGCGCGGCGGGCGCTTCTCCAGGAACGAGGTGATCCCCTCGCGCGCGTCGGCGGAGCGGCCGCGGGCGAACATCGCGCGCGAGTCGGCGCGGTGGGCCTCCATCGGGTGAGCGGCGCCCAGCCCGCTCCACAGCAGCCGCCGCGCGAGCGCCACCGACACCGGCGCGGTGTTCTGCGCGATCTCCCGCGCCAGCTCGCGCGCGACGCCGAGCAGCTCGTCCTCCGGGTGCACGCTGCGCACCAGGCCGCCGGCGAGCGCCTCCTGGGCGGTGAACACGCGCCCGCTCGCGACCCACTCCATCGCCTGACTGATGCCCACGATGCGCGGCAGGAACCAGCTGGAGCACGCCTCGGGCACGATCCCTCGGCGCGCGAAGACGAAGCCGATGCGCGCCCCCTCGGCCGCCAGGCGGATATCCATCGGCAGCGTCATCGTGATCCCCACCCCCACGGCGGGCCCGTTGATCGCCGCGATTACCGGCTTGGTCAGCTCGAAGATCCGCAACACCACCCGGCCGCCGCCGTCGCGGGGGATCTCGCCCTCCGGGTGCTCGCCGTAGTCGAACGTGGTGCCGCCCTCGCCAAGGTCCATGCCGGCGCAGAAGCCGCGACCAGCCCCGGTGACGATGACCGCGCGGACCTCGTCGTCGCGGTCGGCGCGCTCGAACGCCTCGATCAGCTCGGCGCCCATCGCTTCGGTGAACGCGTTCAGGCGCTCGGACCGTTGCAGCGTGATCGTCAACACACCGTCTGCCACGTCGTAGCCGATGGTCTCGAGCTTCATGGTGCTCCTCCCCGATTTTTTGTCCCGGTCGCACAGCCTATCCGCCACGACCGCGACTTCCCGGCCGGTCGCCGGTAGATAATCACCGTGGAGATGGGAAAGGTCGGTCGACGCCTGCGCAGGTGCAGCGGCGCGCTCAGCGCCCCGCTCCTCGCCTGCCTGCTGGCGTCAAGCGCCCACGCAGCGACGATCTCGCCCCTCCCCGGGACTCCGGACGCATCCCCGCACACCCAGATCAGCTTCCTCGGAGTTCCGGCCGGCGAGATCCACCAGATCTCGGTCGTGGGCTCACGCACCGGCTCCCACCGCGGGCAGCTGCGCGGTTACGACAGCGCGCCGGGAGCGAGCTTCGTCCCCGAACGGGGGTTCGGCGAAGGCGAGAGCGTCCGCGTGAGCGCGCTCGTCGGTCCCGCCGGGCACCAGCAGCGTGTCGGCAGCAGCTTCACGATCGCGCAGCTCGCGCACTACCACTTCACGCCAATGTCCACCACGGCGCCGGCGGCGAAGCCGGGAACGGTGCAGAGCTTCGTCTCCCAGCCCAACCTGAAGCCGCCGACGGTGTCGGTCATCACCGACACCCCGCCCGCCTCACCGGACGATGTGTTCATCGCCGCCAACGGCAGCTATCCGCAGCGGGGCCCGATGATCTTCAACCGGGCCGGCCAGCTGGTGTGGTTCAAGCCGATCCCCGCCGGCAAAGCGGCGATGGACCTCCAGGTCGAGCGCTACGACGGCACACCGGTGCTGGTGTGGTGGCAGGGCTACATCGGGCTCGGCGTCGGCTTCGGCAGCGACGAAATCTACGGCCAGAATTATCGGCGGATCGCTTCGGTGAATGCCGGAAACGGCTACCAGGCCGACCTCCACGACATCCAGATCACGCCATCGGGCGCGGCCTTCATCACCGCCTACTCGATCGTCGAGGCCAATCTCTCCTCCGTCGGGGGCGCCACGAAGGGCGCGTTGCAGGACGCGATCGTGCAGGAGATAGACATCAAGACCGGGCTGGTGATGTTCGAGTGGCACGCCTACGGGCACGTGGCGCTCGATGACTCTTACTGGCCGCGCCCCGCCTCGCCGGCGACCCCGTGGGACTACTTCCACGTCAACTCGATCTCGCTCGACCCGTGGGGCGACGGCAACTTCCTGATCTCGGCGCGCAACACGTGGGCGGGGTATGAGATCGACCACGACACCGGCCAGGTCCTGTGGCGGCTCGGCGGGCGCTACTCCAGCTTCAAGATGGACCCCGGCACACAGACGGCGTGGCAGCACGACATCAGCTGGCAGCCCGACCACACCCTGACGCTGTTCGACAACGGCGACTCCCCGCAGGAGCACAAACAGACGCGCATCGTCCACGAGCGGATCGACTGGAGCGACCGCACCGTGCAGCTGATCTCCCAGGCGGTGCACACGCCCTCGCTGCTGGCCAACAGCCAGGGCGACGAGCAGCTGCTGGCGGACGGCAACTCGTTCGTCGGCTGGGGCGCTCTGCCCTACGTGAGCGAATTCAGCCCCGCGGGCAAGCTGGTGTTCGACGCCCGGATCGCCGCCCCGGGCGCGTCCTACCGCGCGTTCACCTACCCATGGAGCGGCGCCCCGGCCGCTCCCCCGGCGCTCGCGCTGCGGAGCAGCGGCACCGAAGCGCTCACCGCCTACGCCAGCTGGAACGGCGCCACCGGCGTGAGCGCCTGGCAAGTGCTCGCCGGGCCCAGCCCGACACAGCTGGCGCCGATTGCGACGGCGCCGAGCGCCGGGTTCGAGACCGCGATCGCACTCACCAGCGCACAGCCCTACTTCGCCGTCGCCGCGCTCGATGCGGCCGGCCAGACACTCGCGAGCTCAGCCGCGGCACACCGCTAGAAGCGCGAGCGCTCAGCTTCTAAGCGAGCGCGGGACGGCGCGTCGCTGGCGCTTCTGGCGGCGGTGCTTCTGTGCGCGCCGCCTCTGCACGCGGCGCCCCGCCGCGCCGACCAGTCACGATCACGCGCCCACCGCGCGCGGGCACCAGCGTGATGTGGTGGACCTTGACCCGCTCGGACTTGGCGCTGGAGACGCGCAGCGACACCCGGCCGAGCACCGTGCGCACGATCGCGCGCATCTCCATCATCGCGAAGCTCGCGCCCACGCAGCGGCGCGCGCCGCCGCCGAAGGGGATGAACGTGTAGGGATGGGATGCCCGCCCGCCCGCGCTGCCTTCCAGGAAGCGCTCGGGGCGAAAGGCGCTCGCATCGGCGAAGGCGTCGGAGTGCTGCACGATTTCGATCGAGGGCATCACCGTCGCCCCCGCCGGCAGCAACCAGCCGGCGACCTCCACCGGCGCGGAGAGCTTGCGCCACACCGCGTCGATCACCGGGCGCACGCGCAGCGTCTCGTTGAGCACCGCATCCAGGTAGCAGGTCTCGGAGCCCTCGTCCAGCTCGTGCTGCAGGCGCAGGTGGGCGGCCGGGTGACGCAGCAGCCGCTCAAAGCACCACGCCAGCGCCGTCGTCGTCGTCTCGTGGCCGGCGACCAGCAGCGTGATCAGGTGGTCGCGCAGCTCCTCGTCGCTGAGGCCCTCACCCTGATCGTCGCGGGCGCCAAGCAGCAGCGACAGCACATCCTCGCGGGCGGGCGGGAGCGATTCCGCGGCCCGGTGGGCGGCGATCTCCTCGTACAGCAGGCTATCCACCTCGGGCAGAAAGCGCAGCGTGGAGAGGCGTTTCACCACGGGGTGGTCGATCAGGTGGGGGTAGGCCCACACAATCCACATCTCCGCGACGCCGACCTGCGTGATCTCACGCAGCAGCGTGCGCAGGCGCGCAAGGCGCCGCTCGTCGGAGACGCCGACCACGGTGCGCAGGATCACCTCCAGCGTGATCGCCTGCATGCGTGGGCGGATCGGGAACTCCCGCCCCACCGGCCAGCGATCGACCTCGGCCGCCGCGATGGCCGCAACTCGCTCACCGTAGGTGCGCACCGCCTCCCCGTGGAACGGCGCGCTCACCAACCGCCGGTGGCGGATGTGACGCTCGCCGTCGAGCGTGAGCAGCGAGTGGCGGCCCACGATCGGCCCCATCACCGCATTGGCTTCGCCGGCGCGCAGCACCTCGCGGTCACCGGTGAACACCTCCCCAATCGCCTCCGGCTGCGTGAGCACCACCACGTCGCCGATGCCCAGCGGGCGCAGCGTGAAGGTGGGGCCGTAGCGCCGCTTGCAGTAGCGCGAGAGCGCCCCCGGGTAGACCGCCCACAGAGCAGACTGCGCCAGGCGCGGCAGCCGTGTGCCGGGGGGCAAGCTCGGCCGGCGCGCCGTCACGGTGCTCCCCTCGACAGCCATCGTGCACATCTTGGCAGAGCGCACGCACGACCCCGCCAATCGCTCAGAGCGAGCCCCCTCCCCTCCTCCCTTTCCCCGATCGAGCCGCGTCCGGCACCTCGGCGGGAGCCGCGCCTACCCCACCAGATCGAACAGCGGCTCGCACAGCGCCGGCGGCGCGACGAGGATGCCCCAGGGGAGGTCCTCGTGCTCGGGCAGCTCGACCACGCGCAGGCCCACCGCTTCGCACAGCAGCGTCCCCGCGGCGATGTCCCACGGCTTCACGGTGCGCTCGAAGTAGGCGTCGTAGCGGCCCGCCGCGGTCCACGCGAGGTCGAGCGCGGCGCTGCCGAAGCGGCGGATGTCGCGCACGCGCGGGATCACCCGCTCGAGCACCCGCGCCTGGGCGGCGCGCACGCGCGCGTCGTAGGCGAAGCCGGTCGCGACCATCGCGCTCGCCAGGTCGCTCGCGCGGGGGCGCAGCGCATGCGCGTCTCCCAGCTCGATCGTTCCCTCTGGTCCCATGAGCGTCGCGCGGACACCCCCCAACTCAGCCGTCCCCGCCGATCCCGTCGTGAGCGTTGCGCGGGCGCCTCGCGCCGCGCTGAACAGCTGCTGGCGACTCGGATCGTGGATCGCGCCCGCGAGGATCGTCCCCTGCACGTCGCGCACCGCCACGCTCACACACCACTGCGGGAGCCCGAACAGGAAGTTGACGGTGCCGTCGAGCGGGTCGACGACCCAGCTCAGCCCACTGGTGCCCTCGACGTGGTCGCCCTCCTCCCCCACGAAGCCGTCGTGCGGACGCAGCACGGCGAGCAGCTCGCGGATTCCCCGCTCGGAGGCGAGATCGGCCTCGCTCACCAGATCGGTGGGGGTGCTCTTGCTGCTCACCTCCCGCTCGGCGCCGTCGCGCACGCGCGCGGCCAGCAGCGCACCCCCGCACTTCGCCGCCTCGACCGCGACCTCCAGCAGCTCCTCGCTCACGAGAACCCGGGCGGGCGGTGCTGCTCCCACGGGCGCTCGGCCTCGACCTGGCCGGCGAGCGAGAGCAGCGTGGCCTCGTCGTCGGGCCGGCCCACCAGCTGCACGGCAAGCGGGAGATGGTCGGCGTCGTCGGTGAAGCCCGTGGGGATCGACACCGCCGGCTGACCTGTGGCGTTCCAGGTGCCGAGGAAGGGGATCAGGCGCGTGCCGCCAAACATCGTCTGCGCCATCCCGCGCCCCTCGAACTCGCCGATGCGCAGAGCGGGACGGGCGGTGCAGGGAAGCAGCAGCGCGTCGCAGTCACCGAGCACCCGTCCCACGCGCGCGTTCAGGGTCGCTTCGGAGGCGAGGGCGCGCGCGATGCCCGCTTCGCCGACCAGCTCGCCGGCGCGCACGATGTGGCGGCTGCGGCGCTCCATCCGCTCGACGTGGCCGATATCCGTCGCCGACTCGTAGGCGCCGCGCAGGTAGCGCGCAACCAGATGGGGGCCCAGCCACAAGGGGTAGTCGGGGTCGCGCTCGATGAGCTCGTGGCCGAGCGAGCGCAGCAGCTCGACGGCCTGCTCGTGCGCGCGCAGCACGCGCGCATCGATCGGCTGCGGCAGGATCGGCTTGGTCGAGAAGGCGATCCGCAGGGGATCAGGTGCCCGCCCACCCGCCCCCCCACCCCGCGCGGCGGCCTCAACGAAGCTGCCTTGCACGGGGGGCGTCTGCGCTGTGAGGTCGAGGAACAGCGCGGCGTCGCGGACGTTGCGCGCGATCGGCCCGTACACCGCAAGGCCATGCCAGCCGTACAGCTGCTCGGTGTGGGGCGCGAGCGAGATGCGGTGGCGCTGGGGCTTGATCCCGAACAGGCCGCAGAAGCTGGAGGGGATGCGGATCGAGCCGAGGCCGTCGGAGCCGAGCGCGGCACCTACCAGGCCGGCGGCGACCGCCGCGCCCGAGCCGCCCGAGGAGCCGCCCGGGGTGTGCTCGAGGTTCCAGGGGTTGCGCGTGATGCCGAAGGTGGGAGTCTCGGTGAACGGCCACAACGTGAGCTCGGGAACGTTGGTCTTGCCGAGCACAATCGCGCCGGCCTCGCGCAGACGGCGCACCACCTCCTGATCGGTGCTCGCGACCTTCTCGGCCGCGCGCGTCCCGTGGGAGGTGACCTCGCCGACCACGTCGGTGTCGTCCTTGATCGCAATCGGCACCCCCAGCAGTGGACGCACCCCGCCGGCCCCGCGCCGCGCGTCGGCCTGGTCCGCTTCGAGCAGCGCGCGTTCGGCGAACACCGTCTTGTAGGCGTTCAGCCGGCCGTCGTAGCGCTCGATCCGATCGAGATAGAGCTGCACGAGCTCGCGCGAGGAGACCTCCCCGGCGGCAATCAGCTCTGCCTGGCGGGCGATCCCGGCGAAGGCGAGGTCCACGGCGTCCATGGGCACAAAGCTAGCGGATACCGTTTTTGGGAGACACGTCTACGGCGTTACGGACGACGCGCACCGGTACCGGCCGCCGCGCGTGCCGCCACGAATGATCCTCAGACCGGGGTGATCGGGTTGTTCCGCGCCGGCCACTCGCGACGGCGAGGAGCCGCCAGCGCGAAGCGGGCGATCAGCTCGGACCGCAGGTCGTCGGGCTCGATCACCGCGTCCACGACCAGTTCGGAGGCGAGGTGCAGGATGTCGATGTCGGCGGCGTACTCCGCACGCAGGCGCTCGGTCTCCGCGGCGCGCTCGGCCTCGTCGGCGATCGCCTGCAGCTGGTTGTAGTAGACGGCGTTGATCGCCGCCTGCGGCCCCATCACCGCGATCGAGGCGGAGGGCAGCGCCAGGCAGCAGTCGGGGTCGAAGGCCGGCCCCGCCATCGCGTACAGCCCGGCGCCGTAGGCCTTGCGCACGATGACCGAGATCTTCGGCACCGTGGCTTCACTGACGGCGCTGATCATCTTCGCGCCGTGGCGGATGATCCCCTGGCGCTCGACCTGGGTGCCGATCATGAAGCCGGGAACGTCGGCGAGGAACAGCAGCGGCACGTTGAAGGCGTTGCAGGTCCAGATGAAACGGGCCGCCTTGTCGGCGGAGTCGACAAACAGCACGCCGCCCTTTACCTTCGGCTGGTTGGCGACGATCCCGAGCGGCCGGCCGTCGAGACGCGCGAAGCCGACGATCAGCTCCTTCGCCCAGCGTGCGTGGATCTCCATGAAGGAGTCGGCATCCAGCAGCGCGTCGAGCAGCAGCCGCATGTCGAACGGCTTGTTCTCATCGGCGGGGATCAGCTCGCCGATCGGGGTGCGGGAGGCCGGGGCGAGCGGTGAGGCGGTGAGCCCGGCGGCGCTCTCGGGGTTAGGAGAGGGGGAGGAGGGGGAAAGGTTGTCTGCGGCAGACTCGGTGGGGTCGAGCGCGGGTGGGACCTGCTCGCCAGATTCGAGCGAGGGCGGTGGGGCCTGTCCACCGGACGCGAGCGTGGGTGGGGCCTGCTCAAAATTGCCCGGCAGGTAGGAGAGGTAGCGCACCGCGGCGTCGATGCCCTCCTCGTCGCTTGCCACCAGCACGTGCCCGCAGCCGCTCACGCCGGTGTGCATCCGCGCGCCGCCCATCTCCTCGAGGGTGACGTCCTCCCCGATCACCATCTGCGCCATCCGCGGCGAGCCGAGGTACATCGAGGCGTTGCCCTCGCGCATGATCACGATGTCGCAGAACGCCGGTATGTAGGCGCCGCCGGCGGCGGAGGGACCGAACAGCACGCACACCTGCGGCACGAGACCCGACAGCTTCACCTGGTTGTGGAAGATCCGCCCCGCCCCCCGGCGCCCGGGGAACATCTGCACCTGATCGGTGATCCGCGCCCCGGCGGAGTCCACCAGGTACACCATCGGCGCCCGCAGCTCCAGGGCGCGTTCCTGCACCCGCAGGATCTTCTCGACCGTCTTCGGACCCCACGAGCCGGCCTTCACGGTCGGGTCGTTGGCCATCAGCGCAACGGGGCGCCCACCGATTCGCCCGAGGCCGCTCACCACACCATCCGCCCCCAGCCCATCCTCCTGCCAGTTGGCCAGCAGCGCCTCCTCGGCGAACGAACCGGGGTCGAGCAGCCGCGCCACGCGCTCGCGCACCGGCAGCTTGTCCTGCTCCTTCGCCTTCTCGTGGTGGCGCTCAGGGCCGCCCCGCAGGGCACGCTCGGTGGCGTCGCGAAGCCTGGATTCGTCGATAACGGGCTGAGCGTTGGTGCCGGGGGTCGAGCCAGGGGTCATCGACGGAGCATCCGTAGGGCGACCCCTCGGAGCGACGGCGATGGCTCCTGGCGATGTGCCATCCGGTGCCGAGGCGACCCCGGGATCGGCGAATCCAGGCTCAGGGCGCTCACGGACGCGGCAGTCCCCGATACCGGTGCCGGCGGCGCCCGCGCGCGAGGTTGCGTTCGTGGCGTGCCTGCTGCCTCGCTTCGACCAATTCGAGGTTGGAGGCGGGCCCGAACAACCGCCAAGCGTCGCGCACGACCGGCAGCAGCGTAAAGCCGATCACCCACCCTGGCCAGAACTCGGCCGGCGGGCCGCTGGCCAGCCAGATGCCGACGCTCAGCGCCGACACACCCACCGAGCCGCCCGCCTCCTGCGCGAGGCGGCGGCGCAGATGCGACTTGCGCTTGACCAGCGCGCGCTTCACCGAGGTGGAGCTGACCGGCAGGTCGGAGCGCAGCACGTCGAGGTCGGCGCGCGTGGACGCCTTGTACGCCTCACCGACGCGATCCTCCAGCTCCTCGGAGGTCAGCCGCCCCGCGCCGGCGTGCTCGCGCAGCTCATCGATCAACTGCTCACGCTCATCGTCGGCGACGCGCAGCTTCGACAGGTCGCTCATACCTTGAATGTAACGGCTCGTCGGGCGTGGCTGCCCTACAAAGCCGGGTTGGGCTCAGGCTCCGCGCCGGCGTAGGTGTAGAAGCCCGTCCCGGACTTGCGCCCCAACCAGCCGGCGGCGAGCATCTTGCGCAGCGTCGGCGGGCAGGCGAAGCGCCGTTCGGAGAACTCCTCCAGCAGCACGTCGCAGATCGCCCCCAGCGTGTCCAGGCCGACGAAGTCCGCGAGCAGCAGCGGCCCCATCGGATGGCCCGCGCCGGCCTTCATCGCGGCGTCGATCTCCACCACCGAGCCGACCTGCTCTTCCAGCGCACGCATCGCGTCCAGCATGTACGGCACCAGCAGGCGGTTGACGATGAACCCCGCTTTGTCGCGTGTGGGGATCGCCAGCTTGCCCTCGGAACCGATGAACTCCAGCGCGGTGTCGAGCGTCGCCTGGGAGGTCGTCACGCAGCGCACGACCTCGACCAGCTGCATCACCTGCGCCGGATTGAAGTAGTGCAGCCCGACGAACCCCTCCGCGCGCGAGGTCACGGCCGCCTGGTCGATCACGGCCAGCGAGGAGGTGTTGGTCGCAAAGATCGCCTGCGGCTTGACGATCGCATCGACCTCCCGCCACATCTCGAGCTTCAGCGGCAGGCTCTCGGTGATCGCCTCGATCACCAGGTCGCAGTCGGCCAGATCGCTGTAGTCGACCGTGCCATGGATGCGACCCCGGACCGCGTCGGCATCCTCCTGGGAGCTCTTGCCCTTTTCGACCGCGCGCGCCAACTGCTTCTCGATCTTGCCGGTCCCCTTTGCGAGCGTTTGCTCATCGACCTCGCGCAGCACCACCGCGTAGCCGGCCTGCGCGGCCACCTGGGCGATGCCGTGGCCCATCAGCCCCGCTCCGAGCACGCCCACCTTCTCGATCTGCTGCGCCATCTTTCAACCTCCGCTCGAAATTTTCGCTGTTGCGCGAGAGGAGCCTACCGGGGCGCCAGGCTTTCCCGCTGGGCTGCGCGGTAGGAGCCCGCCGGGAAGTCGGGTGCGAGCCGAGCCCTCGGCGACCCGGCGCACTGTGGGTATTCCCCTGGCGAACTGGCGCTGGTGCTGAGCAGAGACTCACGAAACCGCACGCGGCCCGGGTCTCCCACAGACACGCGGCGAGGGCGAGGATCTTTGCCAAACGTTGGGAAGGTTTGGCCATCTTTGGAGTCTCCTACCGATAAAGCCCCGACCAGAGGAGGCATTTTCATGCCCAGCCGAAGGCACTTCCTAATCACGATCGCCACGGCACTCGCCTGCGTGGCGCTCACTGCGGGGGCGGCCTCAGCGTTCGACCACCCCTTCATCGGACAGTTCCACTCGATCACCTCGATCGCCAGCACCGTGCCGCCCAACGGGGACGTGAACCCCTATGGGATCGTCACAGTTCCCAACAGCAGCGGCGCGCTTGTCCGTGGGAATACGCTCGTCAGCAACTTCAACAACGAAGAAAACCTCCAGGGAACCGGCACGACGATCGTGCAGATCAGCCCCGCGGGAGCGCTCTCCGTCTTCGCCAAGATCAACCCCCCGAAGCTCCGCGGCCCCTGCCCCGGCGGGGTGGGGCTCACGACCGCGCTCGCGATCCTGCCGGGTGGGTTCGTGGTCGTCGGCAGCCTGCCCACGAGCAACGGCCAGGCGGCCACCGCCCAGGCGGGCTGCCTGATCGTGCTCGACAGCTGGGGTCACGTGGTGCAGACGATCTCCGGCCCTCCGATCAACGGTCCCTGGGACATGACGGCGGTCGACCAGGGCTTTGGCGCCACGCTGTTCGTCACCAACGTGCTCAACGGCACCGTCGCCTCGGGCGAAACCCCCACCGACCAAGGCACCGTGGTGCGCATCCGCGTACAGCCGCGCTTTGGCCGCGGGCTGCGGGTGACGAGCGAGGAAGTGATCGCCGAAGGCTTCCCCGAGCGCACCGACCCCGCGGCGCTCGTGGTCGGCCCCACCGGCGTGGGGCTGGGCGAGGAAGGCACGCTGTACGTCGCCGACACCCAGGACAGCCGGATCGCCGCCGTCCCCGGCGCCCTGTACCGCCAGACGCCGCAGGGCGAAGGCGGGATCACGGTGGCCACCGGCGGCTACCTGAACAGCCCGCTGGGACTCACGATCACCCCCAACGACGACATCCTCACCGCCAACGGTGGGGACGGCAACCTCGTCGAGACCACCCCGGTGGGGGCCGAGTTCCAGCCCTTCGACACCGGCGCCGGCGGGGGCGGGCTGTTCGGACTCACCGTCGCACCCCGCAACCAGGGCGTGCTGTTCGTCAACGACACCAATAACACGCTCGAACTGCTGCACTGAGCGCAGGGCCTCGCAGCTGGACGGGCCATTGCTTCGGCCCGTCCAGCTCGAGCGGTGCTTGCCGCGCGCCCCACCGGCTCGGAGTACGCTTCCAGGCATGCCCACCGAGCAGGACTTCGACCTCTCCGCCGCCGGTCTGCGCGCGGACGGTACCGACCTTCGGATCTCCGTCGAGGTACTGGCAAGCAAGCTGGAGGAGTCGCTGCCGGGACGCATTCACGTCGAGCGCCGTGGCGGAGGCCTGCTCGGCCGGGGCGAGAAGCACGTGCGCCTCGTACGGGTCGAGCTCGGCGGCAACTGCTACCAGCTGACCGTCGAGGGCGACCGCGTGGAGGGCTTTCGCGAACGCCAGGTGGGAGGCATCTCGATCAAGCGCGAGGCACTCGACCCCGGCGCGTGGGTGACGGCGCTGACCAGTGATCTGCAGGCAGAGGCTGAGCGCAGCACCGAGGCGCGCACGGCGCTCGAGAGGCTGTTGGGCTGATGGCGCGGCGGCGCGACACCGGGGCGCACGTGGCGCACGAGAGGCCGGGGGCCTGAGATGGCGCGGCGACGGGGCAAGGAACCGGAAGGGCCGGCGGGCGCCGAATCGGAAGGGGCCGAAGGCCAGGAAGCGGATGAGGCCGCCGGCGCCGAAATGGCCGACCCCGGCGCCACGGCCGCCGAGCAACAGGAGTCGCTGGAGCGGATCGAACGGGGCGGGATCACGGTCGCGGCCGAGCGGCGCCTGAGCGAGCTGCGCGAGAAGGGCGGGCTGTTCACCTCCGATCTCTCCGTCAATGGCTGGGCGCTCGCCCATCAGCTGGGGCTGCGCCCGCTCTCGCAGGTGATGGGCAGCTCGATCTACCAGATGGGCTACCAGGGCGCATGGGGTCAGGGCGAATGGGGCGGTATGGGTCTCGCCCAGACCTACATGGTCGAGCTCACCACACTCTCGCGAGCGCTCAACGAGGTGCGTACACGCGCGCTCGGGCGACTGGCCGAGGAGGCGAAGCACGTCGGCGCCGACGCGGTCGTGGAAGTGGATACGCGCGCCGGCGAAAGCAGCTTGGAAACAGGGTCGGTCTCGCTCGAACACACGGTCTTCGGCACCGCGGTCCGTCGCGAGGTCGGGCCATCCAACGCCGACACGCGCAAGGGCAACGGCGCAGAGCACGGGAACAGGCAGCACGGAAGCGGGCAACTGGGCAACGGCCGGCCGGTGCTCACCGAGCTGTCGGTCGCCGACTTCTCCAAGCTGGTGCGGGGCGGCTTCGAGCCGCTCGGGATCGTCGCGTGGAGCTCGGTGTTCTTCGCCAGCTACAACTTCGGCCCGGGGATCGTCGGCGGGGGGATGATGTCGGTGGGAGGGATGCAGAACTTCGAGCTGCGCGAGTTCACGCGGGCTTTTTACAACGCGCGCGAGAGCGTGATGGGTGAGCTGAACGCGCAGGCCTCTGCGATCGGCGCGTCGGGAATCGTCGGCGTGCGGATCGGCCACCGTGCGGTGCCCCACACGCTGCAGGGTGGGATGGGCACTCGCGAGCGCAGCGGCCTGATGGTGACGTTCAACGCGATCGGCACCGCAATCCTCCAGACCGCAGAGACCACCCTGTATCCGCCCGAGACGACGATCGACCTGACAGCCTGAGCAGACATCGGAGCGACATCCCGATCCTCTCCCCCTCCTCTCTTTCTCCTTCCCCCCTTCCCAACCCAACCGACCTGACAGCCCGAGCAAACACCAAAGCGACATCCCCAACCCCTCCCCTCCTCCTTTCCCATCCCACCACAACCGACCTAACAGCCCAAGCAAACGCCAAAGCGACATCGCCAACCCCTCCCCTCTTCCTTTCCCATCCCCACCACAACCAACCTGACATCCTGATCATGAGCCCGGGAGCCCACAACGTATGAGCGACAGCGAGCAGCAGACAGAGACCTACGACCCCTCCTCGCTGGAGGGCGTCCCCGAGGCCGGCCGCGCCCGCCTGCAGCAGAACCGCGCGGGCCTGTTCACCTCCGACCTCAGCGTCAACGAGTTCCTGCTGATCAAGCAGGCCGGCTTCGACCCCGTCGGCCTCGTGGTCGGCAGCTCGATCTACCACATCGGCATCCAGATGGCGGGTTGGAAGAAAAGCCAGGAGCTGACAGTGCTCTCCGAGGCGATGTACGGGGCGCGGCAGCTGGCGATGACGCGCATGGAGGAGGAGGCCGACCAGCTCGGGGCAGACGGGGTAGTCGGCGTGCGCCTGGACATCGGGCGCTACGAGTGGGGCCAGGACATGGCCGAGTTCATCGCGATCGGTACTGCCGTGAAGCATCGGGCAGGCGAGATGCACCGTGCCCCCAATGGCCGCCCCTTCACCAGCGACCTGTCAGGCCAGGACTTCTGGACGCTGCTGCGCACCGGGCACCGCCCCGTGGGGATGGTGATGGGCAGCTGCGTCTACCACGTCGCCCACCGCGGCATGCTCCAGTCGATGGCACAGACCGGGCGCAACGTCGAGCTGCCCAACTTCACCCAGGCGCTGTACGACGCGCGCGAGCTCGCGATGGAGCGGATGCAGACCGAGGCGCAGACGCTCTCCGCGGAGGGGATCGTCGGCGTGAAACTGAACGAGACCAGCCACGGGTGGGGCAGCCACACGATCGAGTTCTTCGCACTCGGCACCGCGATCGTGCCCCGCGAGGGCCACGACGAGGCGATCGAGCCGCCCACGCCGGTACTCGACCTGAGCTAGGTCGGGGGAGCGCAGGCCCTGGGTCGGTGGGCATTGATCCCCTCCCACTTGAAGGACGTCAAAGGAGAAGACCATGAGCATCGTCATCACCGAAGACCGCGACGCGGTGCGGCACGTGATCCTGAACCGCCCCGAGAAGCGCAACGCAATGAGCCAGGAACTGTTGCGCGCGCTCGCGCAGGCGCTGCGCGAGGCCGCCGCCGAGGAGTCGGTCCACTGCGTGGTGCTGCGCGGCGAGGGCAAGGTGTTCTCGGCCGGCGTCGATCTCGTCGAGCTGGTCGCCTCCTCGGCGACCCCGGGCAAGCTGCGCCCCTTCCGCGAAACCTTCCTCGAGTGCGCCAACCTCTGCGAAGAGATGGCCAAGCCGGTGATCTGCCAGATCCACCACACCTGTGTCGGCGGCGCCCTGGAGGTCGCGCTCGGCTGCGACCTGCGGATCGCCTCCGAGGACTCCCAGTTCAGCCTGCCAGAGGTCAAGTTCGGGATCATCCCCGACGTCGGCGGCTCCAGCCGCCTGCCGGCGGTCGTCGGCCTTGGCCGCGCCAAGGAGCTGATCATGACCGCGCGCACGATCGACGCCGCCGAGGCCGAGCGGATCGGCCTGGTCAACCGCGTCGTCGCCCCCGATCAGCTCGAACAGGCTGTCGCGGCACTGACCGAAGAGCTGCTCGCCAACTCGCACGTGGCGGTCGGCCGCGCCAAGCGCGTGATCGACGCCTCCGCCCGCCCGGCGCTCGCGGCGACGCTGGAGATGGAGGTTGCGGTGCAGGAGTACTGCGCGGCGGCGATGCGGGAGAGCGCCCGGGCGCAGAGCGAGGCGCAGGCGGCGCTGGCCTAAGAGGCTGTCTCAATACCTCTCGGGGGAGGGCTTGGGCGTTGGGGGGCGAACCTTTTTAGGGTGACATAACCCTGGTGAGGGAGGTGCTCTATGGCGGGCTCGGTTTGGCGGGTGCGGGACGAGCTATGGGAGGCGGTCGAGCCGTTGCTCCCGGAGTGTCCGCCGGACCCGCGTGGCGGGCGTCCGCGTGTAGATGATCGTGTGTGCTTCAACGCGATCGTGTTCGTGTTGTTCACGGGGATCGCGTGGCGGCATCTTCCAGCGGAGATGGGCTGCTCGCCGGCGACCGCGCACCGCAGGCTGGCCGCCTGGCAGGCCGCCGGTGTGTGGGAGCGGCTGCATCGCGAGCTGCTGCGACGGTTGAATGCCGCGGGCAGGATCGACTGGTCCACTGCGGTGGTTGATGGCAGCCATATTCGTGCGCTTTTGGGGGGCTCCACACCGGCCCCTCGCCGGTTGACCGTGCCCGCGCAGGCTCCAAGCATCATCTGATCACCGACTCTGGCGGGATCCCGCTCGCGATCACCCTCACCGGAGGCAACCGCAACGACGTGACCCAGCTACTGCCGCTCGTCGACGGCGTTGGTCCCGTCACCGGCAAGCCCGGACGTCCCCGCAGGCGTGCCGAGCGGGTGCTCGCTGACCGGGGCTATGACCACGACAAGTACCGTCGCGAACTCTGGAAACGCGGTGTGAAGCCCGTGATCGCCAGGCGCAGCACCAAGCACGGCTCGGGGCTCGGCAAGGAACGCTGGGTCGTAGAGCGCACCTTCGCCTGGTTGCACAACCTACGCCGGCTGAGGATCCGTTACGAGCGCGATCCCGGCCTGCACATGGCGTTCATGCTGCTCGGCTGCGCCGTGGTCTGCCAGCGCAAACTCACAGACGCCTGAGTCAATCCTCGTCTTCTCCGTCGTCGTCGAAGTTGCGTCGCCCGTACTGGTCGGGGATCGAACCCCAGCCCCAGATCGCGACCGGCCGCTCGGGCACGATCCCGTACTCCTCCAAGGGATCGC
Source organism: uncultured Solirubrobacterales bacterium (assembly GCA_963764915.1). GTDB lineage: Bacteria > Actinomycetota > Thermoleophilia > Solirubrobacterales > Solirubrobacteraceae > Palsa-744. The sequence continues at coordinate 57,277 of CAVXUO010000006.1, forward strand.
CCTTGTCCGGCTCGACCGTGCAGCGGTGCTGCCAGCTATCGCCGAGATCGAAGACGTACTCGAACTCCTCACCCGGCTTGACCTCTTTTGCGACCTTCAGCTTGGCATGGTCGAGCCAGACCATTTCGGGCGCGAACGAGTCGTCCGGATAGCCAATCAGCCGGCCATCACCCAGCTCAAAGTTGTGCAGATGCGAGAGATCCCACCGCGCGAACGCCGCATCGATCGCCTCCGCGAACTGCTCAAACGAATGCGACGGACCGACCAGAAAGATCCGCCCAGGTGTGGGGTCGCACGCGACCCCACACCCGCCGAGCAAGTCCACCCTGATCCGAAGCCACGTCCGCGCCACCGCCCAAACAGCCTACGGAGGTTATGAGACAGCTTCTAAGGACCTATCCCTAGGAGGATCGGACCTAGCAGAGGTGTCTCAGACAGAAACAGCAGTCGAAAGATCTGCTGGACAAAGGGTGTACGCCAAGTCCAAAAAGCAGAAGACTCCTGCGGTGCGATTGCATGCGCGCGAGATCCCTGGTACAAGACTCGAGCGCTGCGTACAGCACAGGCATGCGCTGTGACAGCGTGTTCATATCGGTCACTACCGGGAGTCATACATCATGTTGCTCAAACGATTTGCGTCGTCATTCCTAGCGGTGCTCTGCCTATGCGCAATAGCAGTCTCCAGCGCATCCGCCAACTCCAACGAAATTGTCAACAAAGAAGGCAAAGCTCTTGTGAAAAAGGGCTTCACCGGGACGGTCGGGGAATCGGTCTTGGAAACCGTCCACAAATCAAAAATGACCTGCAAAGGGGGGAGCACCAAAGGGGTCGTCACCGGTACAAAAACGATCGAAGCAACCCTGACGCTCACTGGGTGCTCGTCGGGCGGGGCGTCATGTCATACCGCGGGAAGCAAAGAAGGGGAAGTCGAAGCCGCCGACGCTGACTTAGTCTTGTTAGAAGCCCATGAATTAATGGTCTTATCCGAGAAGCTGAAAGCCAGCATTGCCTGTGGCCTCACGGAAGTCAAGACCGAAGGCAGCTTCCTGATACCGGTCGGCAGCTCGCAGGAAGATCATCTCAATACTAAATACAAATTTACGGCGGCACAGAAAGAAGGCATACAGATACCGACAGAATATGTAAACACGAAACTCGAAAAAATCAAAGTAACGCTCGAAGCGGCGTTCGGCGAAGGCTTCGTTCAGGCAGGCGTGGCGACGACCCTAGCGATACAATTCGAAGAAGAAGCCAAGTTCATTTAACCCGGATCGTGCTCATTGGCAACCCACGCCCCGGCCGAGCCGGGGCGTGGGTTTCGAGCGTCTCGTCGAAGTCGACGCTCTGAATGCTCACGGCTCGCCCCACGCCACCGGCCCCGCCACCAGCGTGTGGCTGCCGAGCGGCCGGCCCAGCACCTCCTGCACGCGCGCGGCGCAGGCGATCAGGGCGGGCAGGTCGACACCCGTGGCGCAGCCCATCTCGTGCAGCATCGAGACGAGGTCCTCGGTGGCGATGTTGCCCGTGGCACCGGCCGGGACGGGGCAGCCGCCCAGCTCGCCGAAGCTCGACTCGAAGCTCGTGACCCCGACCTGCAGGGCGGCGAGCGCGTTCGCCAGCCCGGCGCCGCGCGTGTTGTGGAAGTGCGCGGTCAGCTCAACGCCGTCGTGGCCCACCCCGAGACGCTCCCGTGCCAGCGCGAAAAGCTCGCCCACCTGGCGGGGGTTGGCCATCCCCGTGGTGTCGCCAAAGCCGATCTCCTGCGCACCGGCGTCGCGCAGGCGGGCCGCGATGTCGAGCACCCGCTCCGGCGGGACGTGGCCCTCGTAGGGGCATCCGAAGCAGGTGGAGAGAACGGCCTCGCAGCGCAGGCCCTCCGCACGAGCGCGCGCAAGCACGCCCTCGAGGCTGGCGAGTGACTCCGCAATCGAGCGGTTGACGTTCTTACGATTGTGGGTCTCCGAAGCGGAGACGATGACGTTGATCTCGTGAAAGCGCGCGCGGTGCTCCAGGGCGCGCTCCAGGCCCCGCTCGTTGGGGATCAGCACGCTCACGGAGACCCCGTCGGGGATGGCGATCCGCTCGAGCACCTCATCGGCATCGGCCAGCTGCGGGATTACGTCGGGCCGCACGAAGCTCGTTACCTCCAGCCGCCGCAACCCCGTGCGCGCGAGCGCGTCGATCAGCTCCACCTTGCGCGCGGTCGGGATCGTCTCGGGCTCGTTCTGAAAGCCGTCGCGCGGGCCGACCTCCCTGATGCGGATTGCGTCCCCCATCGTGATCCCTATTTTCCGGGCAGTGCATGCACTGCCCGGCCGGATGGCGCATGCGCCATCCGGGGCAGGGCCGCATGCGGCCCTGCCGCCCTACCGAAGCCGGGAGACATTCGCCTTCGGCGCTGGCCGATTCGGGGATGCGAGCGCAGCGAGTGTCCCCCTAATCGGTCCCCGTTTCGACCGAAGCCGGGAGACATTCGCTCGGCTCACATCCCCGTTTCGGCCAGCATGCGGCGAGGGCAACATCACCACATCGACAGGCCGCCGCTCACGCCGAGCGTCTGGCCGGTCACGTATGAGGCGTCCTCGCAGGCGAGGAACGCGATCGCCGCGGCAACCTCCTCGGGCTCGCCCGCGCGCTTCAGCTGCGTGGTGTCGACCATTCCCTGCTTGAGCCGCTCGCCGATCTCCCCGTACACCTTCGGCGCGGCGTTCAGCAGGGGCGTCTCGATCGGGCCGGGGGCGACGGCGTTGACGCGCACGCGGTAGCGCGCCGCCTCGCGCGCGATCGCCTTGGTAAAGCCGATCACGCCGGCCTTCGCGGCGCTGTAGATCGCCGAGCCCTGCGAGCCGACACGCCCGGCCTCCGAGGAGACGTTGACGATCGCCCCCGCCCGGCGCTCCTGCATCCCCGGCAGCACCGCGTGAGTGCACGCGATCACGCCGCGCAGGTTGACGCCCAGCACGAAGTCCCACAGGCCGGGGTCGGTCTTGACGAAGAACGAGAACAGGTCGGTGCCGGCGTTGTTGACGAGCACGTCGACCGGCCCGAGCCGCTCCTCGGTGGCGGCCACCGCGGCGGCGATCGAGTCGAGGTCGGTGACGTCCATCGCGAGGCCCACGCCGTCGAGCTCACCCGCGACCGCCTGCGCCCCCTCCTCGTTGAGGTCGCCTACGGCCACGCGCGCGCCCTCGGCCGCCAGCCGCCGCGCGGTCGCGGCGCCGATGCCCGACGCGCCGCCGGTGATCAGTGCGATCTTGCCCTCTAGCCTCATGTCTATGGGAACCCCGCGGCACAGCGTAGTCGCTCGCACCCGCAGCCGCCCCGCGGTGGTGCTCGCGATGGCGATGTTCGTCCTGGTCGTGGACACGTCGTCGATGAAGCGGACAGGGTCTGATTCAGCGGACCGGGTCTGAGAACATGACCAACATGCCCAGAACGTCGGTGACTTCTCGAGCAGGCTGGACCACGCGGCGTTTCGGGCTGCGGCGCATCGCCGCGATCCTCGCGCTCGTCGCGCCCACCGCGATGGCCGTGGTGGCCGCCGTCACGCTGGCGGGTGACGTCCCCGTCGCCGTGCTCGCGGTCGGACTCGTCCTGGTGGCAAACGCCGCCATCTGGTTCGCTTTGACAGAGCGCGGCGCGTTGCGCGCCCTCGGCGCAGCCGTCGCGGTCCTCGCCGCAGCCGGTCTGATCGTGGTGCTCGCGACCCACTGGCAGGGGCTCCTGGTGCTGGCCGTGCTGCTTCTGCTGCTCGCTCTGTTCGGATTGGCCGCGCGCTACGCACTGGGGCGGGCTGGGGAGGCGACGCTCGGACGGATGGCCGCCGCGGTGGTGCCGGTGGGTGCCGCCGGCTCGGGGGCGCTGATCATCAACCTGAAGTCGGGCGGCGGAAAGGCTGAGCGCTTTGATCTCGCTGAGGAGGCTCGGCGGCGAGGCATCGAGCCGATCGTGCTCGAGCCGGGCGACGATCTGCTCGAGCTCGCCGAGCGCGCCATCGCGCAGGGCGCGGAGGTCATCGGAATGGCTGGAGGTGACGGGTCGCAGGCGCTCGTGGCGACGGTCGCCGCACGACACGACATTGCCCACGTCTGCATCCCGGCGGGAACGCGAAACCACTTCGCGCTCGACCTCGGCCTGGATCGGGACGACGTCGTCGGTGCGCTGGACGCGTTCACCGACGGCGTTGAGCGGCGCATCGACCTCGCGCGCGTGAACGACCGCGTGTTCGTCAACAATGCCTCGCTCGGCGTCTACGCGAAGGTGGTGCAAGCCGAGGCCTATCGCGACGCCAAGCTCGGGACGTGGACAAACATGCTGCCGGACCTGCTCGGCCCGGACGCCGAGGCGATCGACCTCGAGTTCACGGCCCCGGACGGGACTGACTGCGACGACGCGCCGCTCGTGCTGGTGTCGAACAACCCGTATGAGCTCACGCACTTCTCGGGCGCCGGCACACGTGAACGGATCGACACGGGCCTGCTCGGCATCGTGGCCGCCCGAGTGCGGGGCGCGGACGTCTCAAAGCTCGTCGCGCTCGAGCTGGTTGGCCAGGCGGGGCGCTACCCCAACCTCCTGTCCTGGTCTGCGCCGGAGTTCGAGGTCCGCTCCGGCGGCCCCGTCGAGGTCGGCCTCGACGGGGAGGCGCTGGTGCTGGACCCGCCGTTGCATTTCGCATCGCTGCCCGGGGCGCTGCGCGTGCGGCTGCCCCGCGGCGCAGGCCTGTCGCCGGCAGCCCGCGCGGTGGCACTCACCTCGGAGAACCTGGGCGCGCTGGTCCGGGTAGCCGCGGGCCGGCGAGCGTGAGGTTCGATGACCATGTGGCGTCGCGTTCAGCACCTGGACCGCCGACTGATGAAACGCTCGTTTGGAGCTCGCTCACCCGCACTGGACGGCACCCTGATCGCCCTCACGCGGGCAGCGAACTACTCGCGACTGTGGCTTGCGCTCGCCGGCGCGCTCGCGATGTTCGGTGGAGGGCGGGGGCGCAGAGCGGCGGGGCGCGGCCTCATTGCCATCGCGATCGCGGCAGTGGTGGCCAACGGCCCGGCAAAGCTGCTCGCACGCCGACGTCGGCCCTCCTCACGGTCGCGCCCGGCGCTCATTCGCATACCGCGGTCAACGTCGTTTCCCTCGGGCCACAGCGCGGCGGCATTCGCGTTTGTCACCGGCGCCTGCGCTGAGCTGCCAATGTTGACGCCGGCCCTGGCGCCATTGGCAGGCGCCGTCGCCTATTCGCGCGTGCACGTCGGCGTTCACTACCCAAGCGATGTCGCGGTCGGCGTTGGGATCGGGATCGGATCGGGCCTACTGGTCGCGCGCTGGCCGTGGCGCCGGTGATCCGTGGGTGTAGTTGCCTCCACGAAGTTGCGTAGGGAGGCGCTCCAGCGCGTCGGCCATGACGGTGGCGCCGTCGCTGCGGGCGAGCGCCTCGGCCATCGCGCGGGCACCCTGTTTGATCGACCGGTCTTCCAGGGCGCCGGCGATCACGCTGCGCAGCTTGCTGGGGGAGCTCTTCTTGCTGACCCTCACGCCGGCGTTCACGAACAGAACGCGGGCGGCGTTATCGGGCTGGTCGCGCGCATCGGGGATGCAGACGAGCGGAACACCATCGGCGAGCGCCGCGTTGACCGTCTGCCACCCCGCATGGGTGACCATCAGCGACGCGTGCGGGAGCACGGTTCGATGTGGCACGAAAGCCACGGTGCGCGCGTTGGCGGGGATGCGCAGGCGGCTGGCGTCGAGCGCGGGGCCCGCTGTCAGCAGCGCCCGGACCGGCAGCCCGGCGACGGCGTCGAGCGCTCGCTGGGCGAGCGCTCCCTGATCCATGTAGCTGGTGCTGAAGCTGAGCAGCACGAGCGGATCGGTGTTCTCCTCGGGCCACGGCGACTCCCAGTCCTTCTGGAATGGCTCGAACGCGGGGCCCACGTAGTGGACGTTCGTGGGGAGCTGAGCTTTGCTCGAGAAGTCGAGCTCTGGCGCGGTCATCACGTAGATCGCCCGCGCACCGAGGACCTGGTCGCTCCAGTCCTTCAGCGGCGCGAGCCCATATTCGCCACGGACGCCGTTCAGCACGGGCAGTGCGGGCGCCCAGAAGCGGCGGGTCATGCGGTCGAACAGACGATCGCGCACGGCACCGAACGGACCTGCCATCGGCGACAGGCCACTGAACAGCGGGGGCGCACCGCGAGCCGGTAGTGGATAGGGGCAGTGAACGAGCGCGGCCGCTGGCACACCCGCGAGCTCAGCGGCGATCGCCGCAGCCGGTATGAGCCAGTCGAACACGACCACGTCGGCGCTCCAGCCCTCGAGGCTCTCGATCACATCGCGTGCCCCATCGGGCATCGGCGCGGTCGCGCCGTCGCGCAGTCGCTTCGCGGCGCCAAGCTGCGTGCGCGCCTCCCAGTCACGTATCGGGTCGGTCTCCGGGCGCGTGATGTCGAGGTCGGGCATCGCCCGCCGGTACTCGACGAACTCCGCCCCGGTGCTCTCGATCCGCTCGCGCGCGGCACGGTGGGCGAGGACCCGCACCTGGTGACCGCGGTCGACGAGCTCGCGTGTGAGCGCGAGCTGCGGTGGGGCGTTGCCGCTGAACGCGATGAGCGTCTGGAAGACTCGCATATACTTCATCTTAGTATGACCAAGATGAAAAAGTCAAGCGCCCCGCGCAAGGAGCGCACCTATCGGATGACCGCCCGCGCCGATGCGGCCGCCGCGACCGGCGAGCGGCTGCTCGCCGCGGCGTGGAAGCACTTCGGCACTCGCCCGTATGAGGAGGTTCGCCTGCGCGAGATCGCCGCCGACGCGCTCGTCACCGAACAGACGCTCCTCGCGCGCTTTCACTCCAAGGACGAGTTGCTGACCGCGGCGTACAGATGGTGGGCGATGAGCGAGAAATCACGCCGCGACGCGGCTCCCGTGGGCCGCTTCCCCGAGGCCGTCGCCAACGTGTTCGACCACTACGAGGCGCACGGAACGGCGATTCTGCGCATGCTCTCCCAGGAGGACCGCATCCCCGCGATCCGCTACCTCACCGACAGGGGCAGGGACTACCACCGCGATTGGGCGAGCCGGGTCTTCCAACCACTGCTCGCCGACCTGCGGCGCGCATCCAGAGAGCGCCGGCTCACGGCCGTCGTCATCGCCACGGACGTGCTCGTGTGGAAACTCCTGCGACTCGACATGCAGCTCAGCCGCCCCCAGGCCGAAGGGACTGTGGTTGAGATGATCGAGTCCTACTCGCGGCGATCGAGTTGAGAGCCCAGAAACCAGCACCCGGTTCCGGAGCAAGCTCCCGGTCCCCAGAACGCTGGCAGTTGCTCCTATGTCAAGCGAAGTACGGAAAGTGCGAGGAGGTGCTCTCCGAAGACGATCGAGAGTGCAAACTGCTGAAGCGGCTCGCGGTTGAGGGTCAGGCGACTCCGGCGTGGTCGCGTGGGAGAGCGTTTGGCTGGTGGTTGGGGTGGGGTGTGCGGGGTTGGAGTGTGATGCGTCCGCCGTGTGCGGGTACGATGAATACGTTGCGGTGCGCGACTCGCTCTGCTCGCTGGTGGGAGGGTTCGAGGCGGGCGTGGCGGAGGATTGTCCTGAGTACGATGCGGGCCTCGGTGAGGGAGAAGGCGGCACCGATGCATCGTCTGGGTCCGCCGCCGAAGGGGATCCAGGTGTAGGTGCCGGCGCGTGTGTCCAGGAAACGCTCGGGGCGGAAGGTGAGCGGGTCTGGGTAGAGCTCGGGGCGGCGATGTACGAGCGTTATGTAGGGGACGACCATGGTGCCGCTGGGGATGGTCAGGCCGGGTAGGCCGAACGGCTCGGTTGCGAGTCGTGCTGTGAGCGGGAAGGCTGGGCGCAATCGCATCGCCTCCTTGATGACCGCGTCGAGGTATTCGTCGTCTCCGTCGAGCGCGGCGGTTTGCAGGCGCGCGAGCGCGTCGGGGTAGCGGCTGACGCGCTCGAGTATCCACGTCAGGGTGGAAGCGGTCGTGTCGTGGCCACCGAGCAGCAGGGTGCGCATCGCGTCGCAGATCTCGTCGTCGGTCATTAGGCGGTCTTGGCTATCGGGTGTGCGCAGGAACATTCCGAGCACGTCCTGGCCGTCGAGTTGATCGCTGTTGCGGCGGTGGGCGACCTCTTCGAGCACGATCGCGTCGACCGCGTTGATCGCGCGGCGGACTCGGGGGAATGGTCTGTCCCACCCGTTCTCGCGGCTGGTCGCGATGATCGTCTGCACGAAGAACCGCCGCGAGTGGCCCTCGGCAAGCAGCGCGAGCGTCGCCGAGCGCAACCGTCCAACGCGCGCGGGGTCGGTGACCCCGAACACGGTGGCCATGATCACCTCGAGGCTGATCGCTTCCATGTGCGGCTGGGAGGGCGTGGAGTGCCCGTAGGGCCAGCGTGCGAGAACCTCTTCGGTCTTGCGCTGCATCGTCTCGTGGTAGCCGCTCAACGCGTCGCCGTGGAACGGGGGGAGCTGCGTTCGTCGCCTGCGCATGTGCTCGGCGCCGTCGATGTTCGTGAGTCCCGTCGGGCCGAGGAAGAGATGGTGCGCGGATGCCTTCGCCAGCGCCGCTCCGAGGCGAAGCACGTCGGTGTCGGCTGTGAAGACGCGCTTGATGTCCTCGGGATCGGTCAGGCATAGCCACGGCCCCGTCGCCGGCATCGGCACGAGGAAACGGTCACCGAGCCGCTGGCAGTGGCACGCGAACTGCTCTGGGGCCAGCCAGTACTGGGCGGCGTTGACGACTGCGGGGCGTCGCAGTCGAGGCAAGTCGGTAAGCGTTTGGGCCATGAGACACATCCCTCTCTAGTTACTCTGTGCGAAATAGAGTAACATCGTCTCCAATGGTGCCAATAGCCGAATTCCTCGAGATGGCTCCCGTCGTGGGAGAGGACGCGCTCTTTGACCGCGTCGCCGCGGCGGCGCTCGACGAGTTCGCCGAGCACGGCATCCGCCGCACCTCGATGGAAGACGTCGCCCGCCGCGCCGGCGTCTCACGGATGACCGTTTTCCGGCGGTTCGCGAGCAAGCAACGCCTCGTCGAGATCGTCATCGCACGCGAGGTCCACCGCGGAATGCAAGAGCTCGACCTCCTATGGGAAGGCGCGGAAACGCTGGAGGACCGACTCGTCGCGGGATTCGAGTTCGCTGGACGCTACGTGAGCGGCCACCCACTATTCGATCGGCTCTTGCGCAGCGAACCCGATGTCCTGCTACCACCGCTCACCCTCGACGGCGGACCCGTGCTCGAGCTCTACCGATCACTCATCGCCCAGCGACTCCAAGCCGAAGTCAACGCGGGCCGCGCCGCGACACCAGACATAGACGGCGTCGCCGAAGTGACAGCACGCCTCGCGATCTCACTACTACTCACCCGAGACGGGACCATCACGCTCGACGACCCAAACTCCGTCCGGCGCCTAGTCAACCTCACACTACTCCCCATGCTCCAACCACAGGCCTAGTGTCGTGAGTCAGAATTTCGCGGCCGCCTCGCGGCGTCTGGACACGCCTGGAGTCCACCGCCCGGCACAGGTACGCCGAGTACCTGTCTGCCGGGCGGGCGGCCCCAGCAGCGCCCAGCCGACTCGCGGTTTTGCCACGCTCCTATCAAGTCACACCGGCAATCCCGGACGGCGGTGAGCGACACAACGGCCGAAGGTCAGGCACGACGCCGACAAACAGACTACGAGTCAGCCCACCGCCGGCCCGGACCTAAACCTTGATCCACCGGTCTGATCCTGGAGGTGCTGGCAGGGGCGGCCGTTGAGTTTGTTGGAGAGGCTTTTGTTGTCGGCGGGGTTGCGGAGCTGTTCGTCGGTTGGTGCTGAGGTGTCGGAGTGGTCCTTGGGCTTGTGTCCCGGCGTGGTTGCGGGCAGGCGGAGGCCGGTGGTGTGGCGTCGGTTGTCGTCGCGGAGCGGGCCGGGTCAGTTGGGTGGCGGGAGCGCGCGTAGTCGCGTGAGCGCGGCGAGGAAGTCGTCGGCCCAGGGCCAGCGGGCGGGCATTCGTAGTGTTGTGCGCCGCGCGGAGCGTACGAGTCGACCGGGCAGCGCGAGCAGTCGGCGGCGTAGTGTGCGTGCTGTTCTGGTGGTCGCGTTGGGCAGGCCGATTGCCTGTGTCCAGCGCAGCAGGTTGTGTGCCAGTGCGGCGATCACGGTCCACGCGGCGTTGGCGTTGAACTTGCCAGAGGGGAAGTGCGCCATGGCTTGGTCTTTGAGATCGCGTATCGCGAGCTCAACGACAGCGTGCTGGCGGTGCTCGACCTCGACCACGGTGAGCGTATCCGTGCGGTTGGTCACGAAGGGGTAGTGATCCCACACTGGGAGCAGCTCGCCCTGCTGGGAGAGCCGGCGAACGCGGCGCACGACCAGTCGCCAATCCCCGAGTGTTGTCTCGGCGATCTGCGCGATCGACGTTTCGGGGTAGTCCTCCAAGGTGACCCACGCGTCCTCGTTGATCGCCTCGACTGCGACGCGGACGTGGGGCTGCATGCGCACACCGATCGAGAACTTCCAGCCCGCCGTGTCCAGTCGCGCGAAGGTCTTCTTGTTCTAGAATCCCGAGTCGGCCCTGAGCAGCTTCTCGCCCGTAGCGCCGGCCCTGTTGACGCGCGCAATCACCTCCTCGCAGAAGCGCAGCATCCCGCGCGAGGTGTTCGCTGAGCCGTGACGCAGGCGGATGTGCAGCACCTCGCCGGTGTCCGCGCGCGTAGCGAGGATCGGGTGATAGCCGCGCTTGTGCGTATACCCAAAGCCGACGCCCTGCTTGGCATAGCCATGCACCTCGCCGACGAAGCTGTCGGCGTCGATGACCAGGCGACCGTCACCGGGCCCGGCGCCCGCAGCCCACGCGCGAGCGATCACCTGGTCAAGCACGCGGTCAAGCTGGCGGACATGCCCGAACGTGAACGCGCGCAAGAACGTCCCCAACGTCGACGGCGCCGCGACCACATGGCTGAGCACCGCGCCGGTCTGTCCCGAGCGCAGCACGTCGCAGTCCTCGATGCAGTCCGCCCCGAGCGCCATCGCCGAGACCAGGCTCATCACCTTGCGCCCGAGATTCGCCGCGCCCGCGCGATCACCGAGATCGACCGCGTCATCGACGAGCTGCTCGATACCGAGGCGCCCCGCCAGCAGCGCAGGCAGCATCACACCAGCGTTAGCGACCGCCCGCTCATCATCGAAAACGACAACGGATCGGTCCGACAGATCATGCACCATGCAGGTGACCTCCTGGTGCAGGCCCGCCGTCGCCGGAATCGACAGCTTTCTGCCTGCTCAGGAGGTCATTTCAACTCCACCACCGGACAGACCCACCAACCACAACGGTGGATCAAGGCTAAACCGGCCAGTCGGACGCCAACACAAACGGCCCAGAAAGCATGTCGTCTCAGCGCTGAGACGACATGACTCTGAGCGCCGTGCCCAGGCGCCGCCATCCGGCGCCTGGCACTCTCGCACTCAGAAAGACCAGACTATTGTCAAAGCACGATGCGCACCGCCGCGATCATGCCCGTCAAGCGCTTCTCGGAGGCCAAGCAGCGCCTCGGACAGAGCGTGGCCGACCCGTTGCGACGGGATCTCGCGCGCGCGATGGTCGGGGACGTGCTGAGCGCGCTGCGCGACTGCGCCGCGCTCGAGCGCACGATCGTGGTGACTGCTGAGGAGTCGGTCGCGGCCGCGGCACGCTACCTCGGGGCGATCGTCGTGCCGGATGCCGCCGAGGAGGGCCAGAGCGCGGCGGTCATACAGGGGATCGAGCGCGCCGCTGCGGAGGGCTTCGCACGGGTGCTGTGCATCCCCGGGGACTGTCCGGCGCTCGACCCTGGCGAGGTCGCCGCGCTGCTGAGCGTTGAGCGGCGGGCAGCCGAGGGCCCGGCCGGCGCGGTGGGTGCCGGCCCGGGCGACGAGGTCGTGATCGTCCCCGACCGCCACGGCACCGGCACCAACGGGCTGCTGCTCACCCCGCCGGGAGCGATCTCCCCGAGCTTCGGGCCGGGCAGCTGCGAGCGCCACATCAGGCTCGCACGGGAGGCGGGGGTAGCCTGCCGGGTCGAGCGGGTGCCCTCGCTGCTGCTCGACATCGACACCGGCGCGGACCTCGCCGCGTTGCGCGAGCGGCTGGCCGGCGAGCCGCGGACCGGCGCGCGGCGCACCCGTAAGGTTCTCGGGGTCTCGCCGCAGCCCGCGCGGGCTGCCCGACGCCGCGTCGTGTAGGCCCTCGAGAGAGGATTTGGCGCTCATATACTCGGTCGCCGTGTCCAACCCCTCCCCCACATGGCCCACCCGGTAGAGGTCGTCGTCCTCGCCGGCGGCACCGGCGGCGCGAAGCTCGCACGCGGGATGCAGGATGTCGTGGGGGCCGAGCGGCTGGCGGTGGTGGCCAATCCCGGCGATGACGTCGAGATCTACGGCGCCTACGTCTCGCCGGACCCCGACCTGATCTCCTTCTGGCTGGCGGACCTGATCGATGCGCGCGGGTGGGGCCTGGAGGGCGACACTTTCAACGTGATGGACGGCCTGCGCGCGCTCGGGCGGGATGTGTGGTTCAACCTCGGCGATCGCGATCTCGCGTGGTGCACGGAGCGCGCGCGGCTGCTCGCCGAGGGCCTCTCCCCCACCGCGGCGCTGGGGCGGCTGAACGCAGCGATCGGCGTGCGTGCGCAGGTGCTGCCCGCGAGCGACAACCCGGTGCGCACGTGGGTGCGCTCGACACAGGGATGGCGCTCCTTCCAGGACTTCATGATCCGCATGGGAGCGGCGGGCCTGGTGGAGGGCCTCGAGTTCCGCGGCGCGGAGGAGGCCGCTCCCAGCCCGGCGGCGCTGGAGGCGATCGCCGGGGCCCGTGCGATCGTGATCGGCCCCTCCAACCCGCTCGCCTCGATCGGCCCGATCCTCGCGATCCCCGGCATCCGCGAGGCGCTGCTCGAGGCCGACGCGCCGGCGCTCGCCGTCAGCCCGATCGTCGGCGGAGCGGTGCTGAAGGGCCCCACGGCCTCGTTCATGGCGTTCGCCGCTTTGGAGTGCAGCGCCCGGGGCGTGGCCGACTTCTACGGCGAGTTGCTCGGCGGGATCGTCGCCGATGAGCCGGTGGAGGGTCTCGCGACGCTCGATATCGACACCCGCATGGACGACGCCGCCGCCCGCGCGCGCGTGGCCGAGCAGACGCTCGCGTTCGCCGACTCGCTGGCGGGGTGATCCCCGGGGCGGGCGCTCGCGTGGGCCGACCTGCCCACTGGTAGCGCCGGGGCAGGCGCCCACGTCGGTCGGTCAGCCCGCGGGTGAGCGCCGGGGCAGGCGCACGGGTCGGCCGACCCGCCCGCGGGTGAGTATCGTGGCGGCGTGCCCGCCCCCGCCCCCGTCTGCATCATCGGCGCCTCCGGTGCGCTCGGCTTCGGTCTGGCGCTTCGCCTCGGCCGCGCGGGTGTGCCGATCGCGATCGGCTCGCGTAGCGCCGAGCGCGCCGCCGAGACCGTGGAGCGCGCCCAGGCCGCGGTCCCCGCGGGCTCGTTCGCCGGCTACGAGAACGCCGACGCGGTGTCCCGCGCGGAGACGGTGATCCTGAGCGTGCCGTTCCGCAACCAGTCGGAGATGCTCACCAACCTGAAGGGCGCGCTGCGCCCCGGCCAGCTGCTGATCGACGCCACCGTGCCGCTTGCGGCCGCCCACAGCGGCAAGGCGACGCGCATGCTCGGCGTGTGGCAGGGCTCCGCCGCCCAGCAGGCCGAGGAGATGGCGCCCGAGGGCGTGCGCGTCGTCTCCGCCCTGCACACCGTCTCCGCGGCCTCGCTCTCCAACCTCGACCACGAGCTCACCGAGGACGTCCTGGTCTGCGGCGACGCACGTGCCGACAAGCGCGAGGCCGCCGTGCTGATCGAGCGGATCCAGGGGCTGCGCTGCGTGGACTGCGGGCGCCTGGAGATGGCCCGCGTCACCGAGTCGCTCACGGCGCTGCTGATCGCCGTCAACGTGCGCTACAAGGCGCACGCGGGGATCCACCTCACGGGTCTGCCGGATCGGCTCTGGGAATAAGAGCGCACTGGCCTATCCGCCTGGTTTTGTGGCGCCTGAGCCCGCGACTGCCCTGCTCTATCTCGGCCCGCTCGACGACCCTGCTCTACCCCAGCCCGCTCTCACTCAGCCCGCGGCGACGGCCCTGTTCTCGTACCACTCGTGCAGCGCGCCGATCGCACCGCCGATCACGCGGTCGAAGAAGGTCTCGCGGTCGTTCTCGTGCGGGAGCGGCTCGGCGGGGACCTCGACTTCGAGGAACTCGCACAGCGGCTCCCACCCTTCGCCCACGTGCCACACCAGCAACCGCTCCGGCGGCACCGTGCGCTTGACCTCCTCGCTGTGGCGCTCGAACTGCTCGATCAGCTGCGCCGGCTCGGCCCAGCCGTCGGCAAACGTGCCTTCCGGACCCCAGAAGATGCGCTCGACGAGGTCGAGGTAGCGTCGCCAGCGAGGGTCGATCTCGCCGCGGGCGCTGGCGAGCAGGCGCATCAGCTCCTCGCCGTAGCTGAGGCCGACAATCGTTTCGCGGAAGCTGGGCTCCCACGACTCGGGCTTGCGCGTGCTGAGCAGCACCTTCGCGTCGGGGTAGACCTCGATCAGCTCCTTGTAGAAGTAGCCGCCAGGCCAATCCGTGGTCGCCTCGAAGCCGCCGAAGACCTCCTCCCACGGGCCCTCGCCGTCCATCGCGCGGTTCCACAGCTCGACCTGGTCGAGGTCGGCGAGCACGTTGACCCAGTGGTAGCACGGGGCGAATCCGAGCTGCTCGAGCGCCAGTTTCTGCGTGAGGGTGCCCGTCCGGGGCAGACCCGCTCCGATCAGCTTCATATACTCATCCGCTCCTTATCTGGTGGTCCCGTCGGGAGTAGTCGGTGACGCTGCATTGCGGCATGCACAGCGCAACTGCCGCATGGCACGCCGGTTCTCACGATATTCTGTTGTCGTGTTGTGATTCCCAACGTGGCCTAACACAACACTAACGTCCACCACGCAACCACGGCAGGCACTTGAGCGCAATCGACACCAGCACCCTACGCCCGGCGGCGGTCGCACGCCCGCTGGACGAGCCTGCCGCGTCTGGCAGAGCAGGCAGGCTGGAGCCCCAGACCGGCCCGCGGATCGCCGGGCTCGCGGTCTCCGACGGCGAGCACGTCCTCTCCCAGGATCAGGTCCTCGACCGGCTGGGCCTGCGCGGCGACGAGTTCGCCGAAGGCATCTTCTCCCGCTGCGGCGTCAAGCGGCGCCACCTCGAGCTGGACGACGACTTCCTGGGGCGCGACCTGCAGGGGCGTGCGGCGACGGTCGAGAGCAGGTTGCTGGGCCACTCGCTCCGCGCCGTGGACGCGCTCGGAATCGACCCCACGAAGATCGGCACCGTCCTCAGCTCGAGCCTCTACTCGCTCGGTCTGCCGACGATCGCCCACCGGCTCGTGGACCACTACGAGCTGGAGCCCACCACCGACAAGTACCACATCACCGGCGTGGCCTGCGCGAGCGCGGTGCCGCTGATGCGGATGGCCGCCGGGATGTTGCGACAGCACCCCGAACGCGACTGCCTGGTCGTGGGAGCCGAGAGCATGAGCAGCATCCTCACGCGCGCCACCCCCGATGACCCACGCGCCAAGACGGTCGGCTCCTCGATCTTCGGCGACGGCTGCGCCGCGGCTCTGCTCTCCACGGATCCCGGCGCCGACGGACCGATGATTCTTGCCACCCAGGTCCACCAGATCGGCGGCACGCTCGACGCCGTCAGCCTCGCGTTATCCGAGCAGGACGCCTACCTGCACCTCGTGCGTGAGCTGCCCGACTTGGCCGGCGCGGGATTGCCCGGCGTGGCGGAGAAATTCCTGCGCGAGCACCGTGTGGAGCACGCGGAGATCGACCACTGGATGGTGCACCCGGGCGGGCGGCGGATCATCGAGAACATCCAGAGCGCCCTGGAGCTCTCCGACGAGCAGACCGCGACCAGCTGGGACGCGCTCGCCAACCACGGCAACGTCGGCACCCCCTCGATCTTCTATGTGCTCAAAGACACGATCGAGCGCTACCAGCCACGGCCGGGCGAGCGTGGCCTGGCGGTGACGATCGGCCCCGGCGTGACCGTCGGGCTGATGCTGCTGCAGTGGTGAATCCCACGCTCGCGGAGAAGCCGTGGCGAGCCTCGCCGCCAGCAGCCTGAGCGGCCTGCCCGAGGTCCACGCCGGGGACGACGTGGCGGCGCTGATCGCGGACGCGCTCGCGGCCAAGGCCCCACCCCAGCCGCTGCGCGACGGCCAGATCGTGGCGATCGCACACAAGGTCGTCTCCAAGACCGAGGGCGCGGTGGTGGCATTCGACGAAGTTGAGCCCTCCGCGCGGGCGCGCGAGCTGGCCGCGGAGGCCGGCGCCGACTCTGCGCTCGGGGCGGCGCTTCCCGGCGGGCCGGGCAAGGACCCATGCATGGTGCAGGTCGTGCTCGACCAATCCCAGGCGATACTGCGCGCCGAGCGCGGAGTGCTGATCTGCCGCACCCACCACGGCTTCGTCTGCGCCAACGCCGGCGTGGACGCCTCCAACGCGGTGAACGGCACCGTGATCGTGCTGCCCACCGACCCCGACGCCTCGGCGCGTGGTTTGCGTGCGCGCCTGCAAGCGCTCACTGGGGCTCACGTCGCCGTGCTGATCACCGACAGCTTCGGCCGTGCCTGGCGCCACGGCCAGTGCGATGTCGCGATCGGCTGCGCCGGCCTCGCTCCACTCGACGACTGGCGCGGACGCACCGACAGCGTCGGCCTCGAGCTGCGCGCAACCTGGCTGGCCGTCGCCGACGCGATCGCCGCAACGGCGGACCTCGCACGCGCCAAGGACTCCCGCGAGCCAGTCGTGATCCTCGACGGCCTCGAGCGCTTCGTCACAGACGACGACGGCCCCGGCGCCGCGGCGCTGCTGCGGCCGCTGGGGGAGGATCTCTTCCGCTGACCGATGCCACCGGCAAATGATCAAGCTAGCCGGCGCGGTAGCTCACATGCCCCGCGGGTCCCGCGCCGCCCGCGTTGATTGGCGTGACGCTGACGGTGGCCAGCTTGCCTGCGGTTACATCTGGAAGCACCTTGCTCACCATGAAGCGCGGCGTTGTCAAGTACACGGTCGTATACGCCGGCCCGCCGGCAACCTGTAGGCGCAGGGCGTACACCGTGGCGCCGTGCGAGCGCTTCCAGGCGATGACCACGTCGCTGCGTGTGTGTGAGAGCTTCAACCCGGTAAGGCGACCCGGGGCGTGGATGGGCGCCAGCGTCGCCGACGCCGCGGGCCCGGTCTCACCCATGCGAGTCAAGCCGCTCACCTTGACGCGAGCGCTGATGGCCAGCCCGACGATTGGGACGGTTACGACTCGCGTACGCGCCGGCTCTTCATAGGACACCGCCTGACCGTCGGACAGCGACACGACCGCGATGTAGTGGGTCGCGTTGCTTGCACGACCCCATGTGATCCTCAGCTGGTTCCCACGCCGCGCCAGACGCAGGTGTGGCGGCCGGGCGGCGTGTGGTGGGGGCGGTGCCGTGTAGGCACCGACGGCGATCGCGGGGTGGGGGACTCCGGAGAGCGCGATCAACGCTTCGATCTTGCGGTGACCGCCGGGGCCGGGTGCCGGGGTGAACCGTATCGTCCCGTGCTTGGCGGTCGTCTTGCCGAGGACGTGCAGCACATCGGGTCCGCGCTCGACGAAGGTCACCGTCTGTCCTTCGCGGGGGCGGACGCGATAGTGGAGGGTCCTGACCGTGCCGCTCCCGGACACCGAGGTGGCGATCTTCGCGGACGGCAGTGCGTTGGAGTATTCGACCTTCGAGATCTGCGACGAGCCGGGTAGCGGCGTCAGCGTCCAGGTCCCGGGCGCCGGATCGGTGATCGACACCCTCGTTCGGTCGAAGTTCGGTTCGGGCGTGATCAGAAGCAAGCTCGAGTGGCCACCGGTGGCGGTGCTGGCCGCAACGCCGCGGCCAGAGCTGACCTCGCCCAGCTGTGCGCCGCCTGGCCCGCTCAGCGCCAGGGTCGGGGCGCCGCCCGCGCCGTTGACCCAAATATTGGTAGCCGGGTGGTGGCCGGCCAGCTTCACGCTGACCGCACCGCTCGCCTGCGCGACACTCGCCACGGCGTGGTTGACGCTGGTGCGAGCGTTACTGCGCTGGACGGCGACCTGGATCGCTCCGAGTTCGCAGCCCAGGAATACCCTCACCCCTTGACCGTATCGCCATAGCAGGCCGCCTTCGACATTCTGTTCGAAGATCGTAATGCCGACACAGCCCCCGATCCCCTTGTTCGACACATCGCCCTTGCCGTTCCCGCAGAGGGAGAGGCCTTCCCAGCCCGCACAGGCGTGGATCCCACCTTCGATGTTGTATTCGCCGTCGCCCGTGTCGAGCGCCCCCTTGACGTAGGCCTTGACCGTTGCGACGCCGAGCAGCGAGAGGCCGTCCGCGCAGCTCCCGAGGCACCCGCCGAACTCGAAGTAGCTGGGCGCCGCGTACAGGCCATAGGCCTGGCCAAGGGTGATCG
This sequence comes from uncultured Solirubrobacterales bacterium, assembly GCA_963764915.1. Lineage (GTDB taxonomy): Bacteria > Actinomycetota > Thermoleophilia > Solirubrobacterales > Solirubrobacteraceae > Palsa-744. The sequence continues at coordinate 75,814 of CAVXUO010000006.1, forward strand.
GACCGATCCCCGGCGGCGTCAGTGAGACCGTGCCACCGACCCCGGCCGCGAAGTCTTCAAACGGGTATTCGTGGGTGTTCGTCTGCAGTTCTTCCACGCCGGGGATATCTTCGGGCTGGTAGGTGTACTTGTAGGACGGGTTGGCCCATACCGCGAAGGCGCCGCCCTCGATGGACAGCAGATGGGCGACGCCGATGGTCGCATGAGCTTGCACGAAGGTGGGGTCTGTCGCGAACCGTCCCCCGAACGAGTCGAGTTCAACCACGCCCCCCACGGGGATGCCGGGACTGAAGCCAACTTCTTCGATCCCGCCCTTCACAAATTCGCCGTTGCTGCGGAAGCTGAATCCGTAGTTCGGCGGCGGACCGGTCTTCACGCTCCCGTTGACGACACCGCCCGTGAGTTCCGCGAGGTCGGCCTTGCCGCCCGTCGTCCATATGCCCGCGCTCGGGTCGTAGCAGAGGTAGGCATCGCTGAACTTCATCGCGCCGACAAACGACTGCGGAATCGATTCGCTGTAGTCTTCGTCGCCCGCTGGGCATTCACCGCTCTGCGAGGAACTCGCAGCACTGTCGTGCGCCTTCGGGGCGCTCGCCAGCCGCGCCTTTCGGAACCCCCGCCGGTCGGGGGTTCCGGCGCTGGCTTGGTGTCCCAGTGCCTGATTGCGTTCTCCGGGGCCCTCTCCGGGAGGAACGTGCGGTGGGACATATTCCTTGCCGCTGCAGTCAGGTGTCAGCTTGGTCTTGCCGGGGCATGAGAGTCCCTGCGGCGGGCCTTCTCCCGAGCCCACTTCTTGTCCCTCTCCGGGGTACGTGCTCTGTCCGCAGCCACCCTCCAGGAATTCCTGGAACGGGCCGTAGTGAAGCGTGGCGGTTGCCGGCAGTGATCCACGGTTGCCGGAGACCCTGAAGCCGACTTTTCCGCTGGCCGGTTCGCCCCCGGGCAGCTTGGCGTTCGCGGTCGTGTCGGCGCCGCACAGGGTCAGCCTGACCGACCCTCCCGTGACCGGCAAGCCGTGGACCGTGTCAGGCGGTGTGTCGCTGGCGAAGTTCAGAAGCGCACCGTGGCATTCGCCGTAGGGAGACTCCGCCTGGAATGGAGTCTTTGCGTTGATTGGCGAGTGCGTGCTCGCGGGCGTGGTGGCGGGGCATATAAATGGATGCTTGCCGAGTTCCACGATGCCGAGTGGCTGATCGGGCAGCCCGCCGCTGACCGTCGAGGTCTCCAACAGGTAGCGCGCTTCGGAGGGAGTGGCTGAGATCGTGTCGGTGGCGTCGTGGGGACCGCTGGGTGACACAGTGAGTTCGTCGTTGGTGCTCGTCGGCCACAGTGCGACCGTCTGGTCAATCAGGACGGGACCGTGGGTGCCGAAGGTGTCGCCCACCGGGTCGGGGGAGTTCTCCGTCTGATCGTTCCAGCACGCCTGAAGCGCGGGTCCGAACGGTTCCCCCACGGTAGGAATCTGCGGTGGCGATATTGAGAATCCGTTGCTCGCGATCTCGCTGGGGCAGTGGGGCCGACCGGGTAGCGGAGGCGCACTCGCGGCGGTACCCGTGAGCGTTACAAAATCGGGACTGGTGGGCGAGTTGCTATCGATCTCGAGCTCTCCGGTCGCTTTCGGGTACACCCCGGGGTTACCGTACATGACCGTCACGTAGCAGTCCGCCCCGGGCGCGAGCGTGGCTCCGGCGCAGGTTTCGCTCAGCTGCCGTTTCAAGCCTGCTTCGCTGGAGCCTTCAACAAATCCATTTGCCTCCTTTGCGAGCCCCCCAGCCGACTTCACGATCTTGACCGCGGAGATGTCGAGTGGCGCTCCGCCGACGTTGGTTACGTACACCTTCTGCGGAAGCGCGTCGCGGTAGGAATACCCGATCCAGTCATATTCTTCGAGCGTCGCCTGAAACGACAGCGACTCTGGGCTCACCGACGCCGCGGGCAGGCCTGACGTCGGTGACGGCAACACCGGCACCGAATGGCTCATCATGCTCGTCTGTCCCGCGGGGTTGGTGACCCGCAGGGTGACCAGGACGTTCCCCGGGCTCCCAAACGCTGTTTCAAGCCGCGGCGTTCCACCCCCGTCCCTCGTCGCGGACGTTGCGCTCCCGCTGAGGAGAGGATGCGAGCCGGCCGGGTCAGGCGGTTCAAAGGTCCACAGGTAGTCGGAGACATTGCCGGTTGGATCGCTCGAGTCCGAGCCGTCGAGCGTGATCTGTTCATCCGCGTATACCTTCGCGGGAAAGGTGAATTCAGCGGTTGGCTGCGCGTACCCGAAGAATCGCTCAACCGAGCCGTCATTCGGCACCGACGACTGGGAAGCGTCTTCTTCTTCGGCAGCCAGCAGCACCCTGCCCTGTCCGTCGATCCCAAGCCCCGTGACGGCCAGCGTTTCATAGCCTGAGAGGAGGAACTGACCGGGCTTTTGAGCGCCGTGGCGCGCGCCCGTGAAGGTGACACCGGGCACCGTACCGGTGGAATCGAAACCGGTGTCGAGCACACCGCTCGCCGTCAGCTCGGCGACGAAGGCCAGGTGGCCGGTCGGACCTTCGCCGGCCAGAGCGTCGGGACGGTGGACTGCACCGGGATCACTGGGGCGAGCGTCGCAGATGCCGCACACGGTGCCCGTCGCGAAGTCATCGCCGGCGATCACCGACGCTCCGCTCGGCTGGACCACGATCGCGCTGACGAGCGACAGCTGAAATCCTTCCCTTCCGGGCAAGCTCGCCACGCCACCCGATCCGAACCCTTCATCGAGGCTGCCGGAAGGGGTGACGCTCGCCACGACGGCGACGGAGTTGGCGCCGCTGCCGAGCTGCCCGCCGATCAGCAGATCGCCGCTGGGAGTGACCGCGAGCGCGTCCGCGTCCGCGTCCGACCCGCCAAGCGTGCTCGTGAGCTCACCCGGCGTCGCGGCGCCAGCGTCGAAGCTGGGGTCGAGTTCCAGGTGAATGGTGCTTTTGGCGAAGCTCGGGTCGAGCGCGCGCGTCGTCGCGTCCGCTTCGAAGCTCGGCCCCAAGTGCAGAGTGGTCTCGACCAGTCGCGCAACCACGACCTTGGCGTGCGTTGTGCCGGGGTTCTCTGTGGCGGCGACATAGATCGTGCCATCCGGGCCTTCGGCGATCGCGTCGCCTTCGGTGGGGTGCCCTTCCGCCTGCAGGGAGAAGAGTTCCTGCCCACCGCCTTCGCTGGGGATCCGATCCACAAGCATGGCCGGCTCGCTCGGACTGCCGATGTGCTCCGTCCCGACGACGAGGATGATGCCGTCCGACTGGACGGCGACGTCGGCGGCCGACGTAGAGGTCGGAGGCGTTTCCCCAACCGGAGTCTGGTACTGAAGCACCCCCGGAGTTTCGGTAGCCGACGCGAACGAGGTGTCGAGCTTGCCTTCGCTGGTGAACTCGGCGACCGCCAGCGTGCTGTTGGCGCCCACGGCGCGGTTGCCAGCAGTTACGTTCGCGCCGGGACGCGTGGCCGTCTCGCCTCCGGCTGTAGGCCACGACGCGCCCGCGACCACGTAGTCGCCGCTCGGAGCCACCGCCACGGCGCTCGCGCTGGATTCCCCACTTGCCTCGTCGGTGTTGCCGGCCACAGCCGTCCCGAGTTTGGCGCCGCTCGTGCCGAAGTCGCCGAAGGTCGAATTGGGCTCGCCTTCTTCGGTCAGCTTCGTGACCCCAAGCACGCTCCCATCGGCGACGAGGCTTTCGCCGTTCGGGAGCGCCACGAGGTTGCCGGGCTTGTAGGCCGCCTCGCCCGGCCCGTAGAGCGCCGCATACGGAGCGGGCTGGACGTTGCCGTAGGAGGTGTCCTGCGATCCAAGCGAGGCTGCGTGCGCCCCAAGTGGCGTCACCGCGGCGAAAACCACCGCGAGCACGAATGATGCCATTGCAACGCCCCACCAAGAGGCTCGATGCCCTGCCACTATTCCAGTCATGCCTGCTCCTTGATTGCGCTTGGAGTTCGCGCCGACGGCTCGCGGCGATCCCACTGAAATAAACCTAAGGCGCGCCAAGCCGCCTGTCCTCCCCCGCAAGGGCGATTTGCCGCGCCCTGTGTCCCCCGGGGGAACTAGAGGCTGGGGGGCGTGAGCTCTGGCTCGACCAGACCGGTCTCGTAAGCGAGCACCACCGCCTGCACGCGATCGCGCAGGCCGAGCTTGGAGAAGATGCTCCCGACGTGGGTCTTGATCGTGTTCTCACTGAGAATCAGATCCGTGGCGATCTCGGCGTTGGAGCAGCCGCGGGCGATCAGCCGCAGGACGTCCAGCTCGCGGGCGGACAGATCGGCGAGAGCAGGGGGTGTGCCGCTGCCGGGAGGTCGCGCGGCACGGGCGAACTGCGCGATCAGTCGTCGCGTGATCGAGGGCGCGATCAGCGCCTCGCCGGCGGCGGCAACGCGCACCGCGTCGAGCAGTCGATCGGCGGGTGTGTCCTTGAGTAGGAAACCGCTCGCGCCGATCCTGAGCGCCTCGTAGATGTACTCGCTGACATCGAACGTAGTGAGCATCACCACGGCGGTCACGAGGGTGGCGTCGGAAAGGATCCTGCGGGCAGCGGCGAGGCCGTCGAGCTCGGGCATGCGGATGTCCATCAACGCGACATCCGGTCGGCGGCGCGTGATTACGTCCACGGCGGCGCGCCCGTCGTCGGCCTCACCGACGACTTCGATGTCCGGCTCGGCTTCGAGGATCACGCGAAAGCCCGTGCGGAGCAGACGCTGGTCGTCGGCGATCACCACCGTGATCGGTCGTGCCGGCGCATCGGCCTCGTCGAGGGCGGCCTGCTTGTCCTCGTCCTCGTGCCAGTGAACGCTCGCCACGGACACGGGCTCGGAGAGTCCCTTGAAGCGCATCGCGCCGGCCGGCCGCATCAGCGCGGTGACCCGTGCCCCGGCGACGCGGCGAACCACCTCGCTCGCGAGCACCTCGCCCGCAGCCGCGGCATCGCATAGGCGGCTCGCGACGATTACCGGCGTGCCGTAGAAGTCCTCACCCTCGGCGAGCGGCTCACCGGCGTCGAGCCCGATCCGCACCGGAAGACCGCCAACCGCCCCGGTTGTCGCACGCTGCATGTCGATCGCACACCGCACCGCGTCGGCCGCGCTCGTGAAGGCCACCATCAGCCCATCACCGGCTGACTTGATCTCGCGGCCACCGTGCGTGAGGACAGCTGTGCGCAGGCTCGCGAAGTGCGCTTGGCGCAGCGCGTCCGCGGCCTCGTCGCCGTGCCGGTCGAACAGGGCCGCGGAGCCGACCAGGTCGGTGAACAGGATCGTGACGAACGAGGTTTGCATCGGCTCACACGGATCATCCCCGATCGTCGATCACCGCGGAGGATGATTGACGCGAACGGTAACCATCCGGCTGGATGACGACAACGGCGAAGACGCAGGCGATGATCGCGGTGATTCTGAAAAGCTGTACGAGAAGGAGGCAGCACTCATGATGCGTTCGATGATCCAAACCGGAGAGCCGGTCGGCAGACGCGACATCGCAATCGCCGCCCTGCTCAGCTTGCTCGGGCTGGTCCTTATGTATAGCGACGTGACCGAACCGAAGGTCGACGCCGGCTATCTCGCGATACCGGCCTTCCTCGCGGTGACCTTGCCGCTGGTGTGGCGCCGCTGCGCGCCGCTGCTCGCACTGGGCGCGGTGCTGATCGCCCTCGCTGCACACGTCCTCGTGTTCGGCGAAATGACGCGTTGCGGGATCGTGTTTCCCCTCAGCTGGCTGCTGGTGTTCGCGGCGGCGGCCCGCTTGGAGCTTGGCCGGAGCCTTGCCGCTTTGGCCCTCGGCGTCGGCTGCATAGCCGTGATGGCCAGCTCCGACAGCCAGATACCGTTCGAAGCAATCCTGCCGTTCACCGTGCTGACGCTGTTCGTATGGGGCGCGGGCAGGGTGGCGCACTCCCGTGGTCGTATCGCCGCTGAGCTGAGGGTACGCACCGAGCAACTCCGCGTGCTTCGAGACGAGCGCGCGCGTCTGGAGGTCGCGACCGACAGGGGACGGCTCTCAGGCGAGCTCGACGAGCTGCTTCAGCGACGCCTCGGGGAGCTCGCGCGGCTCGCGGACGCCGGCGCCGGCACAACCGATCCCGCGGTGGCGACGGCGACGCTCGTTAGCATCGAGGAGGAGAGCCGCCAGACGCTGCAGCAGATGCGGGCGCTTGTCGGGGTGCTGCGAAGCAGCGGCGAGGACGGTGGTCCGCCCGCTCCGCAACCGACGCTCACCGCGCTGGACGCGATGATCGTCCAGGCCAAGGGCACCGACGCGCACCTGATGGTCGAGGGCAGCCCGCGTGCCCTGCCTGCAGGCATCGAGCTGTCTGCCTATCGGATCGTCGAACACCTGTTGGGCGCGCTTGACGACGCTCCCGGCGTGGATGTGCGTGTGCGTTTCGGCGACAGCGCGCTCGAGGTCACCGTCGCCGGTCAGGCAACTCGACGGCGCGACATCGGTGCCGCGATCGAGCGCGCGCGCGAGCGGGCACAGCTGCACCGGGGCACGCTGGAAGCAACGGTCGATGGCGGACGAGCGCGCGCGGTGGCCGAGCTCCCGCTCGGCGTGGCCTGAGATGTCGGAGCGTCGCCTCGATCTCGTGGCGGGACTCATCGGTGCAAGTCTCGCCACGATCGGCAGCGTAGCCCTCGGCACAGGTGCGTTCGCGGCATGCGCGGCGGGGGTATGCGCCGGCTCGCTCGGCCTCTGCCGCTCTCGCCCGACGACCGCCTGGATCATCGCCGCCGCCACCACCACTGTCGCGGCGCCAATCGGTGGCATGCAGCTGTTGCCGTTCCCGCTGATCACGTTCAGCGCGTTCGGAGCCGGACGCTGGGCCGAGCGCACCTCGGCGATCGCCGGCGGGCTCGTGCTCATCGCCGTTCCGCTCGCAGCCGCCGTCGCAAGCGGGGAATCGTGGGTGCCGTATGTGCTGGCTCCGGGTCTCGGCTGGATCGTCGGCCAGACGATACGCGAGCGCCAGCTCGTCGCCGACAGGCTCGCCGAACGCGCCCGGGAGCTCGCCCAGGAGCAGGAAGCATACGCCGAGCTCTCGGTTCGCTACGAGCGCGCGCGAATCGCCTCCGAGCTGCACGACATCGTTGCGCACGCGATCAGCGTCATGGTCGTCCAGGCCAGCGCCGGGCAGCGATTGGCCGCGGCAAGCCCACAGCTGAGGGCCGACACGTTCGACGCGATCTCCGGCGCCGCGCGACAGGCCGAGGCCGACATGGGCCGGCTCGTCGCGTTGCTGGCCGACGAGAACGCGATCGGCCAGGCGCCCGACCTCGAGCTGGTGGAGGAGCTCGTCGCCCGCGCGGCGGGCACCGGCCTGGACGTCACCCTTCGTCTGGAGGGTACGCGTGAGGGACTGCCGGCGACCGTCGCTCAGATGTCCACCCGTGTCGTTCGCGAGGGCCTGACCAACGCGCTGCGTTATGCGACGGGAGCTCCCGTACGAGTTCTGCTCCGGGGAGAGCCCCACACGATGATCGTCGAGGTCGCCAACGATCGCGCACCTCGCGCCACGGCGCTCGCCGGCCACGGCACCGGCAACGGCCTGCGCGGACTACGTGAACAACTCGATTCCATCGGAGGACAGCTCGACGCCGGCCCGACCGATGAAGGCGGCTGGTGCCTGCAAGCTCGGGTGCCAACGCGGGTGGCCGTAGGCGCGCCGTAGTTGGCTCGCCGTCGCCAAACCTGGACCTCGGCGGACCTCAGCGCACCCGAGCCCGGAGCTCCATCGCTCACGCCGCCTCCCCGTCGCGCACGACCTCTCGGTATACTCGCCGCATGACGGTTCAGATTGCGGTCAAGCTGCCAGATATGCTCGCAAGCGAACTCGACCGGTTGGTGGAGCGTGGAGATTTTGCAAATCGCTCGCAGGCGCTTCGCGAGGGCTTGGAGACGATCCTCGCGGCACACGAGCGCGAGCGGCTGCAGGCGCGCTATCGCGAGGCGCTGATGCGAGCGCCGGAGACCCCGGGAGAGCTTGCCGACGCGGGCCGCCTGGCGATCGAGTCAATCGCGGAGGAGCCCTGGGAGCGATGGTGGTAGCCGGAGACTGGTGGTGGTAGCGCGGGGAGATGTGTGGTGGGGCGAGGCGCCTGATGAGAAGGGCCGGCCCTTTCTCGTGGTCAGCCGGGATGTGGCCAACGAGGTGATGCAGCGTGTGCTCGTCGCGCCGGTCAGCACCCGCATCCGCGACCTCCCGAGCGAGCTGAGGCTCGGACCCGACGAGGGGCTGCCGGTCGAATGCGCAGCGTCCTTCGACAACCTGCGTCCGTTTCCGAAGTCGATGCTGGTGCGCCGGCTTGGTGGCCTTGGATCACGGCAACACGAGATCTGTTTGACCGCAGACGCGACTTTCGACTGTTGACAGTCCACGCAGCGACCGCTACGCCGACATCCCACCCGACCCAAATCCATCCCCAATCAAACCGCCACCGGCAGCTCGTAGCGCCGCCGGATGTCGTACAGCGTGGTGCGCTCGGCCGCGGGCCGCCCCGCGGCGTGCGCGGCGGCGACCAGCTGCTCGGGCTCCAGGCGCGTGCCGTGGTAGGAGCCCGCGAGCCGGGAGATCGACTCCTCCATCAGCGTCCCCCCCAGGTCGTTGACGCCCCAGCGCAGCGACTCCGTCGCCGCCTCCAGCCCCATCTTCACCCACGAGGCCTGCACGCTGCGCACGCTACGTCCGAGCGCGAGGCGGAAGACAGCGGTGTGCTTGAGGTTCTCCTCGCGCGAGATCTCCTCCACTCCGTGCGTGCGGCCGAGCAGCGTCTGGAAGGGGATGAACGAGAGCGGCACGAACTCCGTGATCCCCCCCGTGCGCTCCTGCAGCTCACGCACCACGCGCATGTGCTCGGCCAGCTCCCACGGCTCCTCGATGTGCCCGAACATCACCGTCGCCGTGGAGCGCAGCCCGGCCGCGTGCGAGGCTTCGATGATCTGCACCCACCGCGCCACGGGCAGCTTGTTGGGGCTGATCCGTTCGCGCACCCCGTCGTGCAGCACCTCCGCGGCGGTGCCCGGCGTCGAGCCGAGACCGGCGTCGCGCAAGCGCGCGAAGACCTCCCTCGGCGGCAGGCCCGAGATGTCGCACATGTGCGCGATCTCCATCGGGGAGTAGGCGTGCAGGTGGATGTCGCACCCCTCCGCGGCCGCGGTGCGCTTGGCGAAGCGCAGCCACCCCAGGTAGTCCTCGAGGCTCCAATCGGGGTGGATGCCCGACTGGATGCACAGCTCGGTGGCGCCGAACCCCACCGCCTCGCGCACCCGGCGCGCGAACTCCTTCTGGTCGTGTTCGTAGGCGTCCGGCGAGCGCTTGCCCTGGCCGAAGCCGCAGAAGGCGCACCCCACGGTGCAGACGTTCGAGACGTTGATGTTGCGGTTGACGACGAACGTGACGGTCTCCCCCGCGAGCTCCGCGCGCAGCTCGTCGGCAGCCTCGCGCATGCCCTCGATCGCCTCCGGCCGCGTCTCGGCGAACATCGCCGTCAGCTCCTCGGCGCTCAGCGCGAGGCCCTCGTGGGCGCGCTCGGTCGCGCCGGCGACGAGGTCCGGGCGAATCGGCGGGGCACCGCTGGCGGCGGGGTCGGTACGGCCGGAGCCCCGCCGCGGGATGAAGCTCCAGTACTTGACCTTGATCGTGTCGATCACCGCCGGCGCCACCCACTCGGGGTCGATGTAGCGCGGGTACACGCACAGGCGCTCGGTCAGCGCCACGCCGTCCTGCTGCAGCTGCTTGCGCACCTGGTGGGGCGAAGGAAAGGGGTGCTCGGGTGAAATGTGGTCGCCGTTGGCCGACAGCCCGCCGAGGTCGGTCGCGCCCGCGGCCACCAGCTCCGGCCACCAGTCCGCGAGGTTCGGGGGGACCTGGATGCCGACGTCAGGCATCAGCCGGCGGGTCTCCACGATCAACCGCTTCATGTCCTCGATGCTCACTGGACAGGCCCACTCCGGCAGCGGCAGGCGGGGGTGCAAGTCTTCCGGGGCAGGCACGCGATTGGACTCATCGGTGCCGAAGTCGGTGTCCTTGTGCGCGCGGTCGGGCATGCTCTCGCGCTTCTCGGCCTTGGCGCCCTCCTCTGAAGCATCGAGCCCCTCGCCCACCCCCGTGCGCCAGTACAGCCGCGCGGCCTCCTCCGCGATCCGCGCCGGCTCCTTGCCGTAGTAGCGCTGGTGAGGGACGAAGTTCTGCAGGATCACCTCCTGGATGTGCCCGTGCTCGGCGTGCACGGCCGCGAGCGCCTCCAGCGAGGCGACGCGCTCTTCCTCGCTCTCGCCGATTCCGACCAGGATCCCGCTGGTAAACGGGATCCGCAGCTCGCCCGCCGCGCGGATCGTCGCCAGGCGCCGGGCCGGGTGCTTGGTCGGCGAGCCGGCATGCACGGTCTCCATCAGCCGCTCGGAGATCGACTCCAGCATCAGCCCCTGCGAGGCCGTCACCTCGCGCAGCCGCGCCAGGTCCTCGCGCGAGAGGACGCCGAGGTTGGTGTGCGGCAGGATCCCCCGCTCCAGCGCCCGCTCGCACGCCCACACGACGTAGGCGGTGAAGTCATCGTGTCCGTACCCCTTCAGACGTCGCGCCACCTCGGCGTTGACCTCGGGCCGCTCGCCGGTGAGCACCAGCAGCTCCTTGACTCCGCGCCGCGCGGCGCCGTCGATGATCGTGAGCACCTCCTCGGGCGCGTACAGGTGCGCCGTGTGCGTCGCGAACGCGCAGTACTTGCAGTAGCACCGGCACGTGCGCGACAGCGACAGCGTCAGGTTGCGCGAGTACGTGACTCTCCGGCGCATCCTCCCGAGTGTATGACCTCGCTTCGTCGGTGTGAGCAGCGCCGTCGCTCCACTCCCGGGACTCGCCAGTCTGCGGGCGCAGTCCGCAGGCGGACACCGACCCACGCGAGGACAGCTTCCAGCCCACCCGAGGCGGCCGCGTCGATCCGTCCGATCCGGCTCTTAGGGTTTTTTCATGTCCGAAGATACCCTGCGTCGCGCGGTGGCCGAGATGGTCGGCGCCTTCACCCTCACCTTCATCGGCGCCGGCGCCGCGGCGGCCTCCGGTGTCGTCGCCGACCCGACCCTGATCGGCGTGGCGATCGCCAACGGCTTGGCGATCGGTGTGATGGTGTGCGCGCTTGGGCACATCTCCGGCGGGCACTTCAACCCGGCAATCACCTTCGGTTTCCTGATCACGCGCAAAATCAAGCCCGCGCTCGCCGGCGTCTACTGGGTGGCGCAGTTTGGCGGCGCGGCGCTGGCTGCGCTGTTCGTCAAGCAGCTGCTGCCGCGGGCAACCACCGAAGCGGTGAAGCTCGGCGTGCCGGCCCTGGGCCATGGCGTCGACGCGAGTTCCGGCTTCCTGCTCGAGGCCGTCCTCACCTTCTTTCTCGTATTCGTCGTGTTTGGCGCGGCGGTGGACACGCGTGGGCCTTTCAACGCCGTCGCCGGGCTGGCGATCGGCCTGACGATCTCGATCGACGTGCTCTTCGGAGGCCCGTTCACCGGGGCCGCGATGAACCCCTCGCGCGCGTTCGGACCGCAGCTGGTTGGCGACCATTGGGCCAACGGCTGGGTGTGGTACGCAGGGCCGGTCCTTGGGGCGTCGGTCGCAGCGCTTCTCTACGCGTTCCTGTACCTGCGCAAGACGCCGACTCCGACTGCAACTCCACCGCCGGCCGAGCCTGAGGCAGAGGCAGCCTGAAGACTGGGGCAGCCACGCTCCGGATGTCTCAACGCCCCCCTCGCGATCCGGGGCGCAATCGGTTAGTGGGCATCAGATGGTCCCCAAGGGCTGGGGCTACAGCTATCCTCGGCCGTTATGGCCCAGCCGCCCCGCATCTACCTCGCCCGCCACGGCCAGACCGCCTACAACGCCGAGGGCCGCTTCCAGGGCCAGGGCGCGGTGCCGCTCGATGCGACCGGTCGCGCCCAGGCGCAGACGCTGGCCGAGCAGGCTGCCACGTACGAGTTCGCCGTGCTGTGGTGCAGCCCGCTGCTGCGAGCCCACGAAACCGCGGACATCGTCGCGCGGCGCATCGGCCTCGAGCCACGGGAGGATCCCCGCCTGATGGAGACCGACGCGGGCGCGTGGACCGACCGCTCGTTCGCCGACGTGCAGGTCGAAGACCCCGAGGGGTTTGCGCGCTTCGCCGGCGGCGACCCGACCTTCGCCTTCCCCGCCGGCGAGTCGTTCGCCCAGCAGGGTGTGCGCGTGGCGGGGGCGTTCCACGACATCAAGCGCGCCGAGGTGCCCGCGCTCGTGGTGTGCCACGGTGGGGTGATCCGGATCGCGCTGTTTCAGCGCACCAAAGACCCGGAGGCGCTCGGCGACCGCGTCCCCAACGCGACGATCGTCCCGCTCGACCCGCGCGGGTCGCGGCGGCTGCATCGTGGCGACGAGGTCGGCACACCGATCTGATCCCTCTCGCGGCCAGCCCCGCCGTGAGGGCCCGCCGCTTGTCGCCGCTGCATCCGCGAAGGCTCGCCGATCGTCCGCGGGCGAGCGTCTGCAGCGCGCAGGCGGCGCGAGCGTCTACAGCGCGCGCAGGCGGCGAAACTCTTCTCGAGCCGAGTACGGACGGCCCCACATCTGCGTGACCTCGGCGCGCCCCTCCCGCACCTCACGCACGGCCAGCTCTCCCTCGATGCCCGCGTCGTCGAGCAGACCGAGCGCACAGTGCACCGCCGGCGCCGACGCCGCGTGGCCGAAGCGGTGGGCGACCAGCAGGCGCCAGTGCCAATCGTGTTTGGAGTACGGACTCGCGTTACACGTCACGAGGTACACCGCCGCTTCGACGTAACGCGACTCGTCGGCGAGCCGCAGGTCGAGCTCCAGGTCGGTCCAGTCGTCGGGGAGCGAATCGACGATCCCTTGGAAGGTGTTGGCCAAACCCATCGTCACGCAAGCCTACCGGGCGACGCGGCCGGGGGGACCTCGCTCTGGAACGCGTCCTGGAACGGTTGGACGTGCCGTCGGGGCTCGTATCCTCAAATCGATGGCCACCACCGACACATCGCGCGCCGAGTACGAGGTCCTGACAGAGGGCTGCGGATTGGTGGACCGCTCCGAACGCGGCAAGCTGGCGCTGACCGGCTCGGGCGCGGCGGAGTTCCTCAATGGGCAAGTGACCAATGAGCTGACCGACCTGCGGCCCGGCGAAGGTCGCTATGCAGCCTTCCTGACGAACAAGGGCAAGATGCTCGGCGACCTGCGGATCCTCGCCGTTGGCCCCAATGCGGACGAGCCGCCGGCCGAACTGCTGCTCGACACCGAGCGCGTGGCGTTGCAGGCGCTGTTCGACATGATCCGCCGCTACAAGATCGGCTACGAGATCGAGCTGCACAAGCGCACGTTGGAGTACGGCCTGCTCTCGCTGGTCGGCCCTGGCGCACGTGCGTGCGTTGAGCGTCTGGCAGGAGCCGAAAAAAATCTTGCGGGAGCCGAAAAAAGCACTTCCGACGCCGACGATCCCTCCTCCAGCAAGCCCGGTTTCGACTCCCCCCGCCATCGACTCCCGCTAGCCGAGCACGCCCACACGCCCGCGGAGATCGGCGGCGCACCGGTGCGGCTGATCGCCACCGTCGGGGGCATCGACGTGCTGTGTGAGACGCCCAACCTGGAGACGGTGCGGGCGGCGCTCGTCGATGCCGGCGCGTCCCCCGTCAGCGAGGCGGCGGCGGAGATCGTCCGCGTCGAGCACGGCCGGCCTCGCTACGGGGTGGACATCGACGAGAGCACGATCCCCCAGGAGGCGGGCCTCAACGAGCGCGCGGTGAGCTTCACGAAGGGCTGCTACGTCGGGCAGGAGACGGTGGCGCGGTTGTACTACCGGGGCAAGCCCAACCGCCACCTGCGCGGGCTGCTAAGACTCTCCGGCCCGCTGGCCCCCGGCCAGGAGCTGCGACTGGGCGAGCGCCCCATCGGCCACTTGGGCAGCGTCGTCGAGTCCCCGCGGCTCGGCACGATCGCCCTGGCGCTGGTGCGCCGCGAGGCCTCCCCAGGCGACACGCTCGCCGTCGGCGAGCACGGCGCCACCGCCGAACTGGTGGAGCTGCCCTTCTCGACCTGAGCGTCTCGCAACGCTGGCTCGCACGTCAGGGATGGGCAGGCGATCTCGATGAGTCGCGGGACCGCCGTCACAGGCGAGAGCAGTCCGCCGCCGTCACAGGCGAGAGCGGTCCGCCGCCGTCACGGGCGAGGGCGGGACAGCGTTCTCAGGACGCGCTGGACTGCCCGTCGCCCGGCCGGCGCTCGTGCAGGTGCTTGCGAACCGCCGCTTTCAGCACCCTCAGCGCATCGGGGCGCGGCGGCGTGTCGAAGGTGCTGGTGACGTTGGGTCCCCGCAGGTTGACTTTCGTGCGCTCCAGCCTCTTGCGCGGATCCTCAAAGGGATTGCGTTCAGTCATCGCCATTGTCTTCGGTCGGAACTCCCGATTCCTGAGTGTACGCCTGCCACTGCTCATTCAAAAGGTCCACGAGCTGGCTGGCGAGCAGCGGCGAGAAGGAGACGCGCGAGACGACGATCCCCTGCTGCCCCTGGGGCCCGATGCGCAGAAAGTCGAGCGTGAACTCGTGCGGCGTGCGCGCGATCGACGCGGCGTTGGCCCATTTGCCCGCGAACTCCTCCGGGGGCATGATGATGTTGGGACCCTGCTGGGACTCCTCCGGAGGATTCTGCTCGTCCACATGGTGGAGCGTAGCGCCCGCAAGCCCCCACCGCCTGGAAGGGCAGGGCATTGCAAGGCGTGCGGCCGCAGGTCATGGAAGGCCTGCGCCCGGGCGCGTGGCGCCACCATGGACCCGCGCGGACGATCACGAATCTCCCGCTTACGTCCCTCCCCGGCCCACGGATGTAGGATTCCTCTTGTCCCGTTTCCGACATGCGAGGTCGCATCCCGTGGCAATCGACTTGCAGCAAATCTCCGAGGTGGACACCGAGCCGGGCGAGCTGCCCAAGACGATGGCCGCATGGGTGATCCGCCAGGAGCGTGAGGGCGAACCGAAGGACGCCTTCCAGCTCGAGGAGATCGAGGTGCCCGAGCCGGGCGCGTTCGAGGTGATCGTGCGCGTGATGGCCGCGGGCGTCAACTACAACAACGTGTGGGCCGCGCTCGGCAAGCCCGTGGGGGTGTGGCGCTACGGCGACCACCCCGAGTTCGGCCACCACATCGGCGGCTCCGACGCCTCGGGCGTCGTCTGGAAGGTCGGGCCCGGCGTGACCCGCTGGAAGCCCGGCGACGAGGTCGTCGTGCACTGCAACCAGGCCTCCTACGAGGACCCCGAGGTGCACGGCCTCGACCCGATGGCCGCCCCCTCGCAAAAGATCTGGGGCTACGAGACGACCTGGGGCTCATTCGCTCAGTTCACGAAAGTGCAGGCCCAACAGCTGTTGCCAAAGCCGGCCGCGCTCACCTGGGAGGAGGCCGCCTCCTACGGCCTCGTGTACTTCACGGCGTATCGCATGCTGATCACCCGCTGCAACCTGCAGGCAGGCCAGAAGGTGCTGATCTGGGGGGCCGCCGGGGGCCTCGGCGTGTTCGCCACCCAGCTGTGCGCCGCCGCCGGCGCGCACTGTGTCGGCGTCGTCTCCTCCGCGGAGAAGGGTGCGCTCGTCAAGCGCCTCGGCGCCGCGGACTTCATCGACCGCGCCGAGTTCGCCGGGATGATGCGCAAGGGCGGCGAGTCGCCCGAGGAGGAGAAGGCCCGCTTCGGCGTCTCGCGCGAATTCGCCAAGCGCGTGAAGGGGATCCTCGGTGACGCGCCCGACATCGTCTTCGAGCACGTGGGTCAGGCGACGTTCCCGACCTCGGTGTTCACCGTCAAGACGTTCGGCAAGGTCGTGATCTGCGCCGGCACCACCGGCTTCAACCTCGACTTCGACGTGCGCTACCTGTGGATGAAGCAGAAGGAGATCCTCGGCTCGCACTTCGCCAACGCCTACGAGTGCACGAAGGCCAACGAGCTGATCGACTCCGGTCAGATCCGCCCCGTGCTGTGGCGCACGCTTGGCTTCGAGGGCGTCGCCGAAGCGCACCAGCTGATGCTCGAAAACAAGCATCTCGGGAAGATCTCGATCCTCGTCGGGGCAAATGCCGAGGGGCTCGGCAAGACGGCCGAGGGCCCCGGGGCAATCCACGCCGAGGTAGGAGGCTGAGATGGCAGGTCAGGGCAACGGCACCGTCATCGTCCCCTGGTACGCCACGGGCTTCCGCGCCGAGGGCTTCGGCGCCGCGCTGGAGCAGGCCGCCGCGATCGCGCTGCGCTACGGCGCGGAGTCCTACGCGGTGTACCGCTCGCGCGATGACCGCTACCGCTACCAGCAGCTCGCGCACTTCGAGCGCTACTCCGATTGGGAGCGCTATTGGGAAAGTCCCGAGATGGTCGACTTCCGGGCCAGCCACTCCTCCTGGTACCAGATCCCAGTGCTCTACGGCTGGTGGGACCTCGCCGCCGCGGGGAAAATCTCCGCGGAGACCGAGTGGGTCACCCCGGAGCCGCCCGAGCCCGATCCCGACGGCAATGGCGGGAATGGATTGCCCGCCCGCCCCGGCTCGGGCGCACCGCGCGTGCAGCACGTTTGAAACTTACACCTGAGACGGTCGTGGACCAAGCAGGGCTAGGATCGAAGCCCCCCCACCCCGCGAAGTGTGCTTCTGCACACGAGCGACCGAGGACAACGCCCTGCGCTGTTGGCCGATCGGAGATCCCGTCGATCTCCGATCGGTACGGCCGTCTCAGCCCTTCTCCAGCGGGGCCATCGTCAGCCCCGCGCCCTTCAACTGCTCCCAGTAGTGCTCGGCAGGCTCCTTGTGGCCGTTGTAGACGACGGCCTGGCCCGAGTTGTGGATCTGGTTGGCGTACTGGTGGCCCTGCTCCAGCGTCACGCCGGGGATGAAGCGCGCCAGCGTACGGGCGACGTGGTCGAAGGTGTTGTGGTTGTCGTTGCGCACGATCACCCGCCACGATCCGTCCATCCCCGTGTGCGGGCCGCCCGTCTTCGGTAGCTCAATGGTCTCTGTCATGGCGGCAGCATAAAGCCAGGGGCGCGCCCTTACAATTGGGGAATGGACAAAGACACCCCCCACCGCCTGCCCGAGCGCGACCGCCCGTGGATGATGCGCACCTACGCGGGGCACTCCACGGCGAAGGCGTCGAACGAGCTGTACCGAAGCAACCTCGAGAAGGGCCAGACGGGGCTGTCGGTGGCGTTCGACCTGCCGACGCAAACCGGGTACGACCCCGACGACGAGCTGGCGCGGGGCGAGGTCGGCAAGGTCGGGGTGCCGATCGCCCACCGCGGCGACATGGAAGCGCTGATGGCGGGCATCCCGCTCGGGGAGATGAACACCTCGATGACGATCAACGCGACGGCGGCATGGCTGCTGGCGCTGTACATCGTCGCCGCCGAGACCCAAGGCGTGCCCCAGGAGCAGCTGCAGGGCACGACGCAGAACGACATCATCAAGGAGTTCCTCGCGCGCGGCACCTACGCCTTCCCGCCCGCGCCCTCGATGCGGCTGATCGCGGACACGATCGCCTACACCGTCGAGCACGTGCCGAAGTGGAACCCGATCAACATCTGCTCCTACCACCTGCAGGAGGCCGGCGCGACCCCCGTGCAGGAGATCGCGTACGCGATCTCCAACGCGATCGCGGTGCTGGATGCCGTGCGGGAGAGGATCGGGACGGGCGACCCCGAGCGCATCGCGCAGGTGTTCGGCCGGATCTCGTTCTTCGTCAACGCCGGCGTGCGCTTCGTCGAGGAGCACGCGAAGCTGCGCGCGATGGGGATCCTGTGGGAGGAGCTGGGCCGCGAGCGCTACGGCGTCACCGACCCGAAGCTGCTGCGCCTGCGCTATGGCGTGCAGGTCAACTCGCTCGGTCTCACCGAGGCGCAGCCGGAGAACAACGTGCAGCGGATCGTGCTGGAGGCGCTGGCGGTGACGATCGGCCGCGACGCGCGCGCGCGGGCGATCCAGCTGCCGGCGTGGAATGAGGCGCTGGGGCTGCCGCGCCCGTGGGACCAGCAATGGTCGCTGCGCATCCAGCAGGTGCTGGCGTACGAGACCGACATCCTCGAGTACCCCGACATCTTCGAGGGCTCGAAGGTGATGGAGGGCCTCGTGCAGGAGCTGCTGGAGGGGGCCCGCGCGGAGATGGCCGTCGTCGCCGAGCACGGCGGCGCGGTGGAGGCCGTCCCCTACATGAAGGCCGCCCTGGTGGACTCCCACCGCGAGCGCCTACGCCGCATCGAGACCGGGGAGCAGACCGTGGTCGGCCAGAACCGCTTCACCGGGAGCGAGGAGTCGCCGCTGACCGCCGACGCCGAGGGCGGCATCCTCGTCGTCGATCCGGCTGTGGAGGCCGAACAGATCGGGGCGGTGCGCCGCTGGCGCTCACAACGCGATCAGACCACGGTGGATGCGACCCTCGCCGAGCTCGCACGCGCCGCGAGCGAGGAGGCGGGCATCGATACAAACCTGATGGAGCCGACGATCGCCGCCGCACGCGCCGGGGCCACCACCGGGGAGTGGGCGCACACGCTGCGCGAGGTGTTCGGCAGCTACCGCGCCCCCACGGGCGTCGGCGAGGCGAGTAGCGCACCGGCTGGCGAAGACGGCGCCGACGCCGACGGCGGCGAGGCCGCGCGCGAGCTGGCACGGCTGGGCGAACAGGTCGCCACGCTCGCCGAGCAGCTCGGCCGCCGTCCGAAGATCCTCGTCGGCAAGCCCGGCCTCGACGGCCACTCCAACGGCGCCGAGCAGCTCGCGGTGCGCGCGCGCGACGCCGGCATGGACGTGGTGTACGAAGGGATCCGCCTCACCCCCGCGCAGATCGCCGCCTCGGCGCTCCAGGAGGGCGTGCACGTGATCGGCCTCTCGATCCTCTCCGGCTCCCACCGCGAGCTGATCCCGGCGGTGCTCGACGCGCTGCGCGAGGCCGGCGTCAGCGCGCCCGTGGTCGTTGGGGGGATCATTCCCGAGCAGGACGTGGCCGCCCTGAAACAGGCCGGCGTAGCCGCCGTGTACACGCCGAAGGACTTCGACCTCACGCGCATCGTCGGCGACATCGTGGAGCTGGTCGGCGAGCGCAACGGCGTCGTCGCCACGGTGTAGGCGCCTCCCAAACCGTGCTCCGCCCTCCTCGCCGGTCCGCCCGCCATCCTCCTCTGTCCACCCACTCCTCGCCGGTCTGTCCGCGCCCATATGCGCATCGACGAGGCGCTAGGACGTCACGATGATTGACGGCGCGCAACTCGGGGCACGGCTGCGCGAGCACGATCTGACCGCAGCCCCGGCGACGCTCAACCTGCTTGAGAGCACCACCGCCGCCGACCGCGCGCAGGCCGCGGCGCTGCTGCGCGCGGTCTCCCCGGCGGCGCTCGGGGGCGAGGCCCAGGGACACATAATCGGTGTCACGGGCCCCCCCGGCGCGGGGAAGTCGACGCTGCTCTCGGCGCTGTTGCACGAGTGGCGGGGCGCCGCCGGCTCCCTTGACAACGCTCCCGTATCCCCCCCGACGACTCCGCGCGATAGCGGGCAAGGCCGCACCGTCGCGATGCTGGCGGTGGACCCCTCCTCGCGCCGCTCCGGCGGCGCGCTGCTCGGCGACCGCGCGCGGATCGAGTTCGACCCGGCCGACCGCGGCGTCTTCATCCGCTCGACCGCCGCCGGCGAGCGCCTCGGCGGCCTCGCGTGGGGCACCCGCGCCGCGGCGCAGGCGCTGGCCGCCGCCTTCGACGTCGTGGTCGTCGAGACTGTGGGCGTCGGCCAGGCCGAGACCGAGGTTGCGGAGGTCGCCGACACCGTCGCCGTGGTCGTGCAGCCGGGCAGCGGCGACGTGCTGCAGTTCCTGAAGTCGGGGATCATGGAGATCCCCGATGTGCTGATCGTGACCAAGGCCGACCTCGGCCAGGTGGCGACCAGCTCCCGACGCGACCTGTCCGCCGCGCTGCGCTCACTCGGCAGGCGCTTCACCGCGGTCGCGGCGGTCTCCTCGCTCCCTCCACCCACCGGCATCGACGAGCTGTGCGACCTCCTCGACGAGCGTTGGTCACTGCTCACCGCCGACGGGGGCGTCGCGCTCGCGACCCGGCGCCTGCGCGCACGCCGCGCGGGCGCGCTCACGGACTTCGCCGTCGAGCACGGCGAGCGCGGCCTGCGCGCGCTCGGCGGACGGCGCGCGGCGGAGCGGTGGCTGGCCGCGCAGGACCCCGCGCTCGACGAGGCGGCGCTCGCGGCGACGCTGGCAGGCAAGATATCGGCCTGATGGCGCGCGCCGGCAAAATGCAGAGACTGATGGCATGCGCAGGCAAGACGCGGAGCTGCTGATGGCGCGCGATCTGGCAACGATGCTCGGAGCGTTCGTGGCCGCCTCCGCGCTGGCGGGGGCACTCGGCGCGGTCAACCTCGGCACCGCGCTGGCGTTCGGGCAGATCGGGTTCGCGATCGCGCTGGTCTACGTGCTGTTGCGCCGCTGAGCTCACACCGTCGTGGCGGGGCACGGAGGTCCCGCCCCCGGGCCCGCTCGTAACGAGATCGCCCACGCGGACGATCCCTCAATATTCCCCTCTGAGATAACCTGCGCGCGTGGGAACGGGCTGCTTCATCTCGCCGGGCAAGACGATCGAGGGCGCGATCGCACGCGTGCAGCTCGCCGAGTCGCTCGGTTACGAGTCGGTGTACGTGACGCACATCGCCGGCTGGGAGTCGCTGACGGTGCTGACCGCGTATGCGACCGCCACGAGCAGGATCAGGGTGGGCACCGGGGTGGTGCCGATCTACACGCGCACGCCCGCCACGATGGCGCAGACGGCGGCGACGATCGACGAGATCTCCGGCGGGCGCCTGACGCTCGGCCTCGGCGTCTCGCACCGCCCCGTGGTCGAGGGCTGGCACGGCCAGAGCATCGACCGTCCCGTGCGCGAGATGCGCGAATACGTGGCGATCGTGCGCGCGATCCTGCGCGGCGAGGCCCCTCCGGCCGGCGAGAAGTGGCAGACCGGCTTTCACCTCTTCGGCCTCGACACACGCCCGCAACTGCCGATCTACGTCGCCGCGCTCTCCCCCGCGATGCTGCGGCTCGCCGGCGAGGTGGCCGACGGCGTGCTGCTGTGGCTGTGCTGCCCCGACTACATCCGCGACGTGGTGATCCCCGAGGTGACCGCGGGACGCGAACGGGCCGGCAAGCCGCTGGAGGGCTTCGACGTGGTGCCGGCGGTGCCCACCGCGCTCGTGGATGACCCCGCCGCCCCCTACGCGGCGATGCGCCGCGACCTGCTCCCCTACTTCGGCCTGCCCTTCTACCGCGCGATGCTCGAGCGCTCCGGCTTCGGCCTGGAGATCGAGGCGTTCGACGCCGCCGCGGGCGATGTAGCGCAGATGCAGGCTGCGATCTCCGAGCGCTTCCTGGAACAACTCACCGCGGTCGGCGACCCTTCAGCGGTGGGCACGGGCCTGAGCCGCTATCGCGACGCGGGTGCCACCAGCCCTTGCGTGGGGCCGATCCCCGGCAGCGATTTCGAGGCCACGCTGCGGGCCGGGATCGTGTAGCGGCGCAAGCAGCGCGGGCGGGCTCGCGTAGTGGAAGCAGAGCATCGCAGGCCACAAGCACACGTAGCGGCAAACGCGCTCCGTCAACCGGATGCCGTAGCATTGCGGGCTCCGAGCGCAGGCGTCGACTGGAGGCATCGATGATGAGTGCAGGCGAGCAGGTTTGGGGGACCGGCTGGCGAGGAAGGATCCTCGCCCTGATCGGGGTGTCGGTTCTGGCCCTGGCGATTTCGCTGGTGGTGTCGGTCGCACGCGCGGGCGCGGCGGTGCCCAAAGAAACCGACATCATGCTCATCTTCGACACGAGCGGGTCGATGTCGGGGGTACTCGAAGAAGCGAAAGAAGAAATCAAGACCCTCGTCGCCAACACCGAGGCCAGCCTCCCCAATGTCGAGTTCGGCGTCGCGAACGTGGAAGATCTCCCCGGTTACGAAAACGGCACGCTTGTATCCACCTTTCCAAAAGAAAGTGAATACACCGAAGACATTGAAAAACCATGGGCGCTGTGGCAGCCGCTGACCACTGAAGAGCCCAAGGTCGAAGAAGCGATCAACGAACTGTCAGTCAAACTGCCAAAAGAAGAAGGAGAAGAAGTAAAAGAAAAGGTGGCGCATTATGGCGGTGACGGACCGGAAGCCTATGGCCGCGCCCTGTATGAGACCGCGACCAACTCGCTGATCGGCTGGCGGCCGGGGGCACGTCACGAGATCGTCATGATCGCTGACAACGTGCCGCACACGCCCAACGTCAACGAAGGGATCCCAAGCGAATTTCAGTTCACAGAACCGTTTAATGACGGTTTCGAAGCGTGGCCAAACACAGGCGAAGAACTTCCCGGCAAGTGGGGCATCCCTGGAACCACCTGGAAAGAAGGCGAATCTCTGGAGTTCCATAAAACCCTCCAAAAACTGGACGCCGAAGAAAAGCCGCTGGCGATGGTCGACTACTTCCACACGGACGAGGTGGAAACCAGCAACTACATCCACTACTGGGAATATTGGGCCGCCGAGGCGGGCGGGCAGGCGATCACGGTCGAAGAAGGCACCAAAACGCTCGGCGCGAAGCTGACCGAGATCATCAAAGAAAGCTCGGAAGGCATCCCGCCCTGTCCGCCCGACACCGAACGCACGCCGACAACGCCGTGCAAAAAGAAGCCGGTCACGGTTGTCCCCCCGCCGCCTCCGCCCCCACCGCCGCCAGTCCCCAACAGCGGCTTCACGATCCAGAGCATCGTCTCGAACTCGAACGGGACGGTCACGATCACTTTCGTCCCTGTCCAAGGGGGCACAGCGACCGTCGTGGTGACGGTGCCCACAGCGTCGATCGCCAGCACCTCTGCCGTAGCCACCACGGCAAAGAAGTCGAAGAAGTGCAAGCAGGGCCAGGTCAAGATCAAGCACAAGTGCCGCCCGTCCACAACCGTGGCCGGAACGACCACCGTCAGCGGGACCGCCGGGGTGCCGCTGAAGCTGACGGTCAATCTCTCCAGCAAGATCAAATCGCTGCTGAAGAAAGGCAAGACGGTCCATCTGGTCGCGACCCTGACCTACACCTCATCGCTCGGCGGAACCCCCACCGTGAACACCTACCCCGTGACGATCAAAGGCAAGCGGTCACACCACCACAAGTAGCGCGGGAATCGCGGGACGGGTGCCCCATGGGCGCCCGTCCGCGTGCCGAGGCGAAGCGCCGCGTAACGCAATCGCGGTTCGGCAGACTGTAGGGCTATGGTCATCCTGCTTGGCTTCGCCGTGCTCGCGGGCGCCGGCACCGCGCTCTCCCCGTGCGTGCTGCCGGTGCTGCCCGCGCTGCTCGCCTCCGGGGGCGCGGGCGGGCGACGCCGGCCCCTGGGCGTGGTGCTGGGGCTGAGCCTGACGTTCGCGATCACGATCGTCGGGATCGCGAAGGTCGCCGATGGTGTCGGCCTCGGCTCGGACCCGCTGCGCGCGGTCGCGGTGGTGGTGCTGCTCGGCGCCGGCGCGATCCTGCTGGTGCCGCGACTGGGCGAGCGTGTGGAGGCACGCATGTCCCGCCTGGCCGCATTCGGGCCGCGCTCGCGCGGCGACGGCTTTCGCTCCGGCCTGCTGGTGGGAGCCGCGCTGGGCTTCGTCTACACCCCCTGCGCCGGCCCGATCCTCGCCGCCGTGATCTCCGTCGGCGCCGCCACCGGGCGCAGCGTGGCCGTGGGGATCGCCTACACGCTCGGCTCCGCCGCGGTGCTGCTCGCGCTGACGCTCGGCGGCCGCAAGCTGTTCGAGCGGGTGCGCGCCGCCGGCCGCGGGCCCGCATTGCAGCGCACGCTCGGGGCGATCATGGTGGTGACGGCGCTCGTCATCATCACCGGCGAGGACGTGCGCTTCGACCAGTACATCGCCCAGCACATCCCCGAAGTCAACCTCACCGCGTCGCTCGAGAAATCGCACGCCGTCGAAAGCCGCCTGCATCAGATCACCGGGCGCAAGTCGCGCTTCGCCGCCAGCGTGGGCACTCCCGTGGCCGTGCACGGCGCCAGCCAGGGGACGCTGCTGGCCGACGCGCGGCAGCTGCCGACGCTCGCCACCGCGCCGGAATTCACAGAAACCGAGGATTGGTTCAACACCGGGGTGGATGGGCATGCAAACAAGCCGCTGACGCTCGCGGGGCTGCGCGGCCGCGTGGTGCTGGTCGACTTCTGGACCTACACCTGCATCAACTGCATCCGCACGCTCCCCTACCTGAAGGCGTGGTATGCCGCCTACCACAACGAGGGCCTGACGATCGTCGGCGTCGAGACGCCCGAGTTCTCCTTCGAGCACGACGCCGCCAACGTCGCGAGCGCGATCTCCACGTTCGGGATCAAGTACCCCGTGGTGCAGGACAACGAATACGGCACCTGGGACGCCTACAACAACGAGTACTGGCCGGCCGACTACCTGATCGACGCGCATGGCCACGTGCGCTACGTGGCCTTCGGCGAGGGCGACTACGATAAGACCGAATCGGCGATCCGCGCACTGCTCGCCGAAGCCGGCTCCCACGTCGGCGGCAAGGGCCACCCGGCCGGTGTGATCGTGCCGAGCGACGAAGCGACGCCCGAGACCTACCTCGGCACCGCCCGCGCGCAGGGGTGGGTCAACGGCCCCGTGGGTGGCGAACACAACTATGGCGCGGGCACGCACCCCAACCTCGAACTCGACGCCTTCGCCTACACCGGCACCTGGAACATCTCAGAACAGCCCGCCGTCGCGGTCGCGCACGCGGGGATCGAAGCGAACGTGGAGGGCAAGCACGTCTACCTCGTGCTGAGCTCCGCCGGCAAAGTGCCGCGCCACGTCGAAGTGCTGCTCGAAGGCCACCGCATCTCCGCGGCGGACGCCGGGGCGGACGTCCACCACGGCATCGTCACGGTGCAGGGCGAACGCCTCTACACGCTCGTGTCGCTGCCGCACGACGAACACCACCACCTGACGCTGCGCTTCGAACCGGGGGTCACCGGGTACGCGTTCACGTTTGGGTAGGGGTGGCGCGGTAGACCGCAGGCCGGGCAAATTGGGCCTCTCTATTTTCGACCAGGCAGCTGTCATGCACGCGTCGCCCACACGCCTGCATACAATGGCCGTATGGAGAGTTCCGCCTCGGAGACGACCGCACGCAGCTGGCTGCGCTGCTACCGCTGCTGGTCGCAGGAACTCGAGGTGCAGGTCCACTACGAGGGGATCCACAAGATCGACCCCGACACCGGCGAGCGCTCGGAAGTCGTCGACGAGCTGCAGGAGGCGGTGGTGCAGTGCCTGGACTGCATGCACGACCAGCCCCACCTCGGCTTCAACAACGGCCGCGTGGAGCCGATCGAGGACCGCTGGGAACGGATGATCGCGGGCACCCCCTGGGTCGCCTCATGCACCGTGACGGTGGACTCCGAAGACGTCGAGACCTGCTCCGGGCCGGAGGCTGGCGACGCCCTCTCCTACGCCGCTTTCGGCGACCACGGCGTGCGGGAGTTCTTCACGCACGTGCGCTTCCACAAGCATGAAGACGACGCCCGCATCATCGTGCACCTGCTCGTCGAGCTGTACGCGCGCTCACTGGAGGAGGCCACCGAGGTGCTCGAGCAGGCCGCCCGCGGCGCGCTGACGATCACCTCGCTTGCAGAGGAGTCCCGCCCACCGGCTTCAACGGACGGCGAGGCTCACTCGCACGACTAGATGGCCGATAGGCTGCGCGAGGCTGCGTCCTCGGTCGCTCGCGTGCTAAGCACGCCACGCTCCCTGCGTCCTTGCCTCGCTTGCCTCTCGGCCGTCTAGGGTGCTTTCGTCACGGCTGCCGGCGCGGGAGACGCGGAGGCCTCGCCGCTCAAGTCCGGCTGCGCCGCAGTCACCACCCGCTCGGACTGCACGAAGTCGAGAAACGCGCGCGTGATCCGCGGGTCGAACTGACTCCCGGCGCACCGCTGCAACTCCGCGCGGGCCTGGCGCTCGGTGATCGCGTCCCAGTAGCCGCGGTTGCTCGTCATCGCCTGGTAGGCGTCGCAGATCGCGATGATCCGCGCCGCGAGAGGAATCGCCTCGCCGGACAGCCCGTCGGGATAGCCGCGCCCGTCGTAGCGCTCGTGTGTGGCGCGCACGATCGTCGCGATCGGTCGCAGTGATGGCGCCGACGCGATGATCCGCTCGCCGATGACCGTGTGACGCTCGATGAACGCCCGCTCGTCGCGGTCGAGCGCCTCCGGCTTGTCGAGGATCGCGTCGGGGATCGCCGCCTTGCCGATGTCGTGCAGCTCCGCCGCGGCCACCAGGTCCGCGAGGTCCGCGGCCGCCAGGCCGAGCCGCCGGCCGAGACCCTGGGCGAGCGCGGCGACCTCGTGCACGTGGGTGTCGAGCTCGGGGTCGCGTTCGCGCAGCAGCCCAAGCAGCACGTCGCGCCACTCGCGGCTCACGGGCGGCCGGAGGGAGAGCAGCTTCTGCGCGTAGAGACGCTGATCGGCGATACGCAGCGCCTCCTCCGCGCTGTGGGCTTCCCGCCCGAGCAGCACCTCGCCGTAGCAGGCACCGATCGTGAAGTGCTCGCCACTCTCCAGCAGCGCGCCCGCGAGGCCGGCGGCGAGCTCCGCCGGATCGCCGGTCATCCACAGCAGGGCGCAGAACTCGTCCCCGCCGAGCCGGTAGGTGAGCCCGCCGGGCCCAGCCCGCTGCGCGAGCTTGCAGCCAAGACGCTGCAGCAGGGCATCCCCGGCCGGATGCCCGAACGTGTCGTTGTAGTGCTTGAAGCCATTGAGATCGAACAGCAGGAACAGCCTCGGGTTGGACGCCGTAGCCTCGGCGACCGCCAGCCTGAGATCCTCGAACAGCGCCCGGCGGTTGCCGAGGCCGGTGAGCGCGTCGCGGTTGGCCAGCTCGCTGCTGGAGGCGATCAGACGGATGTTCTCGGCCGAGGTCACCAGCAGCCGCAGCAGGACGGCCACGAGCGCCGCCACGGCCAGCCAGATCGACGCCCCCGCGCCCCCCTCCACCCCGTCCTCCGCCAGCACCGCGATCGCGACCGCCCCGGCCACCACCGGCGCGGCGACGGTCGCCACCAGGGTGTAGCGCTCGCGCACCCGCCCGCTGTCGGGCTGCCAAGCGGCACACGCCAGGATCAAAGCTCCCAGCAGCCACAGCGTGTCCAGCGGGGTGCCCGCCGTGTAGCCTCCATGCGCTTCCAGGTAGAGGAAGCAGCCGTCGGCTACCGCCGTTACGGCAAACCCCAGCGCGAGCAGCGCGAACGGGCGGTCCACCTGCCAGCCGGCGACGGTCAGCATCCCGACGACCACCGCGACCAGCAGCACGTCCGCGAGCGGATAGGCGAGGTTGAACGCCGCCTCGACCGAGCCGCCGTGCGTCGCCGCCAGCACCGGGGCGAACAGCGCGCTGCAGCCGAGCGCGCCCACCGCGAGCATGCCGCCGAGCCCGTCGAGCCACAGGCTGGCGCGCGGATGGCTGAGGCGCCGGCGCCCGAGCAGCACGATCGCCACGTACGCGCCCAGGTAGAAGCCGAGGTACAGCCCGCGCTGAACGTTCGGCTCCAGCGTTTCGCTGATCGAGGACATCACTTCCCCGGCGGCGTCGCAGGCGAGGCTGAGCCCGAGCGCCAGCCAGGCGACCTTCGCCGTGGCGAGTGTCAGCCCGCGTGCGAGGCACACCGCCGCGCAGCCCACCATCACTGCGTCGTACAGCCAATCGTCGAACAGCCGGTCGGACGCTCCCCAGCCGAGCACGAGCACGCTGTGCGCGAGATGCGCGAGCACCACACAGGCGAGCAGGGCAATCGCGGCCCTGATCCAAGCCGGCGTGTCAGGGCGTGGCAGCACCTGCCTCAGATAGCTCACTCATGGAGTATCGGCCGGCGAGCGAATCCGATTGAGACGAAGTACCAGCCTGAATTTTGAAACTCGGATCGTTGTCCAGAGGCCGTCTGATCGTCGCCAAGCCCGGCTGGATCGTTTCCCATGCTCGAGCAGGACGCCGCCAAGCTCAGGCGGGACCCCGCCCAAGCCTGGCCAGACCGCCGCCCGGCTCAGGCCAGCCGCTCTTCAAGCGCCTTCAGCTGCTCGCGCAGCTCCGCCGGGAGCCCCTCGAACTTGCCGAAGTGCTCGTGGAAGTGGGGCAGCTGCGCGCGCCACTCCGCGACGTCCACGCGCAACAGCTCGGCGATGTCCGCGTCCGAGACGTCCACGCCACGCGTGTCGATCCCCTCCACGCCCACCGGCGGAACCAGCCCGATCGGGGTCTGCTGCGCGGCGCCGTGGCCGGCACAGCGCGCAAACACCCATGAGAGCACGCGCGAGTTCTCGCCGAAGCCCGGCCACAGGAAGCGGCCCGACTCGTCCTTGCGGAACCAGTTGACGTAGAAGATCTTCGGCAGCTTCGCCCCCGGCGTGCGACCGATCTGGAGCCAGTGCGCGAAGTAGTCGGCCATGTTGTAGCCGCAGAACGGCAGCATCGCGAACGGGTCGAAACGCAGTTCGCCGACGGTGCCGGCGGCCGCGGCCGTCTTCTCCGAGCTCATCGTCGCGCCCAGGAACACCCCGTGCTCCCAACCCAGCGCCTCGGTCACCAGCGGCACCACCGTCGAGCGCCGCCCGCCGAACAGCATCGCGTCGATCGGCACGCCGGCGGGGTCCTCCCACTCGGGCGCGATCGCCGGGGTCTGGTCGGCCTTGACGGTGAAGCGGGCGTTGGGGTGCGCCGCGGGCGTGCCGCTGGCGGGCGTCCACTCGTTGCCGTGCCAGTCGGTGAGGTGCGCGGGCGGATCGGGCGTCATCCCCTCCCACCACACGTCGCCGTCGTCGGTGAGCGCGCAGTTGGTGAAGACCGTGTCGTGCGCCACCATCTTGATCGCGTTGGGGTTGGTGTGCTCGCCCGTGCCGGGCGCCACGCCGAAGAAGCCGGCCTCCGGGTTGATCGCGTACAGGCGGCCGTCCTCGCCGAACTTCATCCAGGCGATGTCGTCGCCGATCGTCTGCACCGTCCAACCCTCGAGCGTCGGGATCAACATCGCGAGGTTGGTCTTGCCGCAGGCCGAGGGGAACGCGGCGGCGATGTACTTGACCTCGCCCTCGGGCGAGGTCAACTTGAGGATCAGCATGTGCTCGGCCATCCACCCCTCATCGCGCGCCATCACCGACGCGATCCGCAGTGCGAAGCACTTCTTGCCGAGCAGCGCGTTGCCGCCGTAGCCCGAGCCGTACGACCAGATTTCGCGCGTCTCGGGATAGTGCACGATGTACTTGTTCTCGGCGTTGCACGGCCACGGCACGTCCGCCTCGCCGTCGCCGAGCGGCATGCCGACGGAGTGCAGGCAGGGCACGAAGCGCCCGTCGTCGCCGAGCACCTCCAGCGCCCTCTGACCCATGCGCGTCATGACCCGCATGCTCACCGCCACGTACGCGGAGTCGGTCAGCTGCACGCCGATGTGGCTCTTGTCCGAGCCCAGCGGGCCCATCGAGAAGGGCACCACGTACATCGTGCGGCCCCGCATCGAGCCCGCGAACAACTCCGCCAGCTCTTCGCGCATCTCGTCCGGGTCGCGCCAGTTATTGGTGGGGCCGGCCTCCTCCTCGGTGGCGGAGCAGATGAAGGTGCGGTCCTCCACGCGCGCCACGTCGCCGGGGTCCGAGAAGGCCAGGTAGGAGCTTGGACGCTTGGCGTCGGAGAGGCGGCGGAAGGTGCCGGCCGCCACGAGCTGCGCGCAGAAGGCGTTGTACTCCTCGGCGGATCCGTCGCACCAGTGGATCGCCTGCGGTTCGGTGAGGGAGGCGACCTCCTCGACCCACTCCAGCAGGCGCTTGTTTTCGGTGGGGGCGTCTGGGATGGCTGTGGTTTTCATCACGGCAGCCTATCGCGAGTCGGGTTTGCGGGGGACGAGCACGAGCCGCTTGAACTCCGCGACCAACACGCCATCCTGGTTGAGCACGCGAGTGTGGACCCTGACCGTGCCGCGGTCGGGCTTAGACTGCGACTCGCGCTTCTCCAGCACCTCCGACTCGCAGAACAGCGTGTCGCCGTGGAACACCGGCGCGGGGTGCTTGAGCTCTTCGGTGGCGAGGTTGGCGATCGCCTTGCCGCTCACGTCGCTGACGGACATCCCGAGCGCCAGCGAGTACACCAGCGGGCCCACGACGACGTTGCGTCCCTGCTGGGATTTGTGCGCATACACGTCGTTGATGTGCAGCGGGTGGTGGTTCATCGTGATCAGGCAGAAGAGGTGGTCGTCGGCCTCGGTCACGGTCTTCGCCGGCCAGTGCTTGTACACGGCGCCGACCTCGAACTCCTCCAGGTAGCGGCCGTAGGGGTGGGCGCCGCTCGCCTCGCGGGCGGCCTGATCGGTCTCGAAAGTGGAGGTCTCGCTGGGTGCGGTGGCGGTCTCGCTCATGGGTGTCGGTGGTCTCCCTTGGATGCTTTCTCGGTGTTGTGTGGCCCCGGAACTCTATTGAGCAAGGCCGAGCAGGTACCGTTCAGGGTAGGACAATCGAGAGAACGAAAATCAGGAGAACCCACTTGCGCAACCCCCGCGACTTCTTCAAGCCCCTCGCGATCGACGCGCCCGAGCCGGCGCGCGAGATCCCCTTCAAGCCCTCCCGGATGATCCACTTCCTGGACTTCTCGAACGAGAAGATGGTGGCGAAGGTGCCCGACATCGCCCCCACGGTGGACATCCTGCTCGGCAACCTCGAGGACGCGGTGCCACTGGATCGCAAGGAGGCCGCCCGCGAGGGGCTGATCAAGGTGGGCAGGGAGATGGACCTCGGCGACACCGCGCTGTGGACGCGCGTCAACGAACTGGCCTCCCCTTACTTCCTCGACGACATCACGCGGATCGTGGGCGAGATCGGCGAGAAGATCGAGGTCGTGATGATCCCGAAGGTCGAGGGCCCGTGGGACATCCACTACGCCGACCGCCTGCTCGCCCAGCTGGAGGCCAAAGCGGGCCTCACGCGCCCGATCCTGATCCACTGCGTGCTGGAGACCCACCTCGGCGTCGCCAACCTGGAGGAGATCGCGGCCGCCTCCCCGCGCATCCAGGGGATGTCCTTCGGCCCCGCCGACCTCGCCGCCTCGCGGCGCATGAAGACCACGCGCGTCGGCGGCGGGCACCCGGGCTACCGCACGATCGCCGACCCCGACCCCGAGCACCCCGATGCTCCGCGGCCCTCCTACCAGCAGGACCCGTGGCACTACTCGATCGCCCGTATGGTCGACGCCTGCACCGCGGTCGGCGCGCTGCCCTTCTACGGCCCCTACGGCGACATCAAGGACGTGGAGGGCTGCGAAACCCAGTTCCGCGCCTCCTTCCTGCTCGGCTGTGTCGGCGCCTGGTCGCTGCACCCCGTGCAGATCGCGATCGCCAAGAAGGTCTACTCGCCCGACCCGGCCGAGGTCGCGTTCGCCAAAAAGGTGATCGAGGCGATTCCCGACGGCCGGGGCGTGCACATGATCGACGGCAAGATGCAGGACGACGCCACCTGGAAGCAGTGCCAAGTGATGGTCAACCTCGCGGAAATGCTCGCGCGCAAGGATCCCGAACTGGCGGAGGCGTACGGGTTCCAGCCGGCGGCGGTGTAGGGGCAGGAGGGCACAGATCGACTTTTCCGTCCGGCCCGAGACGGAAGATTCCTCGGTTCAAAAGCTAAACGCCGCCCGGCAGCCACCGGACGGCGTTCAACCGAATGTCTGTATGTCGAAGCGAATACCGAGAAGCAACTTTCGCACGACGTCCGGACGGAAAGGAATCGTCGTGGCGAGCAAGAAAGAACCCGAAGAGCCTCCGGGCCCCGCACACCCGCGACGGCTCGCCAATCCACAGGCCAGGCGTCCGGAGCACCCGAAGAAGGAATGGGATGCGCTTGTAAAGCAAGCTTGGAAGGCCAAATAGTGTGCGAACGTCGCAGAAAGTACATCTACTGCTACTCCCCGAACGAAGAGGACATCGTCAAGATCCCCATGACGCCAAGCGACTGGAGGACCATCCGCAACAAGAAGCGAGACTTCAGGGACGCTGGTTTGACTATGTAAAGTATGGGTAGCGGCGGCAAAGACAGCATCTGTCTTGAGACGCGATTGAGATGCCGATAGTGAACCAGCATGTCTGAGAACACGAAGAACATCCCAAACGCTCCTATCTGAGCGCGAAGCAAACGTCCTCCTGGAGTTGCGGGTCGAGAACGCCATGTCGGAGGAGGTTCTCGATGCGAACTCTGACGCGCTCCTTGAGGCCATACAGAACCATGGCTCGGACATTGCGCTGGGGCCAACGATCTCGCTGAATCTCCGCGAGCTCGCAATTCGTCTTCGGTTTGACGTCATCGCGCCCACGGAGGCTCAGGTTCATCGCGCGATCGCCGATGTGCTCCAGATCATCGAAGAGCACACGGACATCGTCGTCGTGCGTTCTCGCTCAGAAACCGAGATCGACGACGACGCCCTCGTAGCCTGTTGAGCAAGCCCCATGCATGACAAAGTGCATTGAGTATTGCTATACTTGACGCATGGCGCAGATAGTCACTCGTCTTGACGACAAGCTAGTCACCGATCTCGACGGTTTGGTGGCGGAGGGTTTCGTGGCCAGTCGCTCGGAGGGTGTCCGCGTCGCGCTCGAGAAGCTGCTGGATGAGCAGCGAAGGCGCCGGATCGGAGCCGAAATCGTCGCGGGGTACGAACGTCAGCCCCAGACCGACGAAGAGCTTGCCGGCCTTGATGCCGCAACACGCGCGTTGATCGCCGAGGAACCCTGGTGAGCTTCCCCCGGCAGGGGGAGATCTGGTGGGCAGAGACTGAAGACGCGCGGCGCCCGGTCCTTGTGGTGACGCGCTCAGAGGCCGTGCAAGTGCTGACCGGGATCGTGGTTGCACCGATCACGCGCACCGTGCGCGGCATCTCAACCGAGATCGCGCTTGGGCCCGATGAGGGTCTGGCGATCGAGTGCGTCGCGTCATTCGACAACCTTCAGCGCATCCGGCGCTCAACGCTCACTGAGCGCGCCGGCGAGCTTGGTATCCGCGCCCCCGAGCTCTGCGGTGCGCTGCGAGCCCTCGCCGACTGCTGAGCGTGTAGGCTTCCGCGCCGCATGAGGTTCTTCGAGTTCGAGGCGCGCGAGATCGTCAAGCGCGCCGGCATCCCCGTCACCGACTACGGCTTCACGACCGACCCTGCGCAGGCGCGCCAGATCGCCGAGCGGATCGGGGGGTCGACGGTCATCAAGTCGCAGGTGCTGACCGGGGGGCGGATGAAGGCCGGTGGGGTCAAGTTCGCCGACACGCCCGCGGAGGCCGAAGCTCACGCGCGCGACATCCTGGAGCTCGAGATCAACGGGCACATGCCGCGGGGGGTGCTGGTGGATCCCAAGGCGGAGGTCGAGCAGGAGTACTACGCCGGGGTGGTGTGGGACGGCACCGCCAAGCAGCCGCTGATGCTGTTCAGCGACATGGGCGGCATCGACATCGAGCAGGTCGCCGAGGAGCACCCCGATCACGTCGGCCGCGGCCACTTCTCCACGCTCGAGCCATTCTCCGACTTCCAGGCCAAGCAGGTAATCGCCGCGGCCGGTGTCACCGGCAAGGCCCTGCAGCGCGCCACCCCGGTGCTCGCGCGCCTGGCCCAGCTGTTCCTCGATGCCGACATGACACTCGCCGAGATCAACCCACTGGCGCAACTGAAGGACGGCTCGTTCGTCGCGCTCGATGCACACATGGAGATGGAGAACGAGGGCATGCCGCGTCAGAAGGGTCTGCTCGAGGCGCTGGGCATCGGCGCGGAGGAGGGCACCCGCGAGGACCACACGCCGACCGCGTTCGAAGAGGCCGTCAAGGCGATCGACGCCGCCGATCATCGCGGCGTCATTCAGGGCAAGGACACCGGCTTCAACGGCAACATCGGCCTCGTGATCGGCGCGGGGGGCGGCTCGCTGACGCTC
Organism: uncultured Solirubrobacterales bacterium; assembly: GCA_963764915.1. Taxonomy (GTDB): domain Bacteria; phylum Actinomycetota; class Thermoleophilia; order Solirubrobacterales; family Solirubrobacteraceae; genus Palsa-744. Next base: position 109,790 of record CAVXUO010000006.1, read on the forward strand.
ACCGACGCCGTGCGCCAGCAGGGCGGCAAGCCCGCCAACTACTCCGAGATCGGCGGCAATCCGTCCGTCGCCAAGGCCTGCGGCCTGGCCAAGGAGGTCCTCCAGAAAGACGGCGTGGAGAAGATCGCCGTGATGATGTCGATCGTCTCCAACACGCGCGTCGACATCGTCGCGCGCGGCGTGATCAAGGCCTGCCTGGAGCTCGGCAGGGACCCTGGCGAGACGATCGCGATCTTCCGCATCCCCGGCGCCTGGGAGGAGGAGGGTTTCAAGATCCTCGACCGGTACGGGATCGAGTACTGCGACCGCTCGGTTTCGCTGTGGGAGGCCGCCGGGCGCGCGGTCTCCAAGATTCAAGGGGCGGCGACCTAGCCATGTCCATCCTCATCAACCAGGACACGACGTTCATCATCCAGGGCATCACCGGGCGCGAGGCCGTCAACCTCACCCGCGAGTGCCTGGACTACGGCTCGAAGATCGTCGGCGGCGTGACCCCCGGCCGCAAGGGTCGCGAGGTCCACGGTGTGCCGGTGTTCGACACCGTCGAGCAGGTCGTCGAGCACAACGGTGGCGTCGTGCCCGACGGCTCGGTCGTCACCGTTCCCCCCGCGGGGACGCGCGACGCCGTCTTCGAGGCGCTGCACGCCGGCATCAAGACGGTTGTGATCGTCACCGAGCGGATCCCGCGCCGCGACGTCGCGATGATGGTCGAGCTGGCCGACGCCAAGGGCGCGCGGATCATCGGCCCCAACTGCCTCGGTGTGATCGTCCCGGGCGTCGCCAAGATGGGCGGCATCGGCGGCCCGGCACGCAACGCCGCGGTCGCCTACCAGCCCGGCGCGGTCGGCGTAATGAGTCGCTCCGGCGGCATGACCACGGAGATCTCCTCAACGCTGACGGCCGCGGGACTCGGGGTCTCCACGGCGGTCTCGATCGGCGGCGATGCGATCATCGGCTCGACCTACGCCGAGCTGATGCCGTACTTCGAGGCCGACGAGCAGACCCAGGCGATCGTGATCTACACCGAGCCCGGTGGCCGCATGGAGGCACAGCTGGCGCAGTGGGTCAAGGAGCACGACTCGCGCCTGCCGATCATCGCGTTCATGGCCGGCAAGTTCATGGACGACGAGGAGATGCAGGGCATGTCCTTCGGACACGCCGGCACGATCGTCGAGGGCAAGGAGGACAGCGCGACAGAGAAGATCGCCCGTCTGGAGGCTGCCGGCATTCCCGTCGTGCAGCGAATCGACGAGATTCCCGACCTGGTCAAGGCGCAGATCGCGGAGCGGGGTAGCGCGGCGTGAGGCGGGACGGGATCTTCATCGCGGTCGAGGTCGAGGACTCCGCCGCCTCCGATGCGGCGCTGGCGGCCAAGCTCGCGGAGGTCTGCCCCGTGGACATCTTCGCGGCCTCCGACGGCCGGGTCGAGATCGTCGAGGGCAATCTCGACGAGTGCGTGCTCTGCCGTCTCTGTCTCGATGCCGCGAGTGGGTGGGGTCCGGATCAACCGGTGAAGGTCTTCAAGCTGTACGACGACGGTGCGCCACTTGCCTGATGGCCGCGGCATCCACTATCGTATGGAGAGCGCCATGAACGAGAACTTCTCCCTGATCCTGATGTCGATCTTCCTGATCGCCACGATCCTGTTCTTGGCAGACCAGATCCTGTCGTATCACTGACCGCCCCAGACGTTCACTGGGCAAGCGCGGCAAGGACGCAGCAGGGAGCGTGGCGTAGGGACCTACGCGAGCGACTGAGGACGCCGCATCGCTCCGCCCAGCGGGCGTCTGGGCTAGCTGCGGGCGCGGCGGGTGCGCAGGCGCTCCTGCTGGCGCTCGACCACGTTGACGATCAGCTTCAGGAACTGCTCCGGGCCCGATGCCTTCGCCTGGCCGTAGGTGAACGCCTCGATCCAATCCGCGACCTTCGCTTCGCGGGCCATCACGTTGAAGAACTCGCGGCGCATGTCCACGCGCAGGCGCGCGTCGCCGGCGGGGCCCTTCGTCACCTTGATCTCCGGCATCTCCAGCCGGAAGTGCTGCACGTCACCGCGCCCTCGCAGTTCCACCCCCACGACCAGCTTGATCGGCTCGAGCGCCGGCACCTCACGGATGAACCTGCGTACTGCGAGTTCGATCAACCCCTTGGCGTCTTCTGCCATACATACCCTCCTGTCCGCCGCTCCCGCTGTGCATAGCCTACACGCCTACCAAATATCTTCACGATTGCGATCCTCCTTACCCGGGAACGCGCGGGCGTAGACATTGTCAGCCCCCACACCGCGCGGCCTGCACTGGACAGGCGCCGATGCGAAGGCGCGCCCGGGATGCCTACGCCGCGAACCGGCGAGGGCTACACCTTGTGGCGTTGCAACAGCTTGCGGCCGATCACCATCCGCTGGATCTCCGAGGTGCCCTCGCCGATCAGCAGCAGCGGGGCGTCGCGGTAGAGGCGCTCGATCTCGTACTCCTTGGAGTAACCGTAGCCGCCGTGGATGCGCAGCGACTCCTCCACACAGAAGCGCCCCGCCTCGGAGGCGAACAGCTTCGCCATCCCGGCCTCCAGGTCCGAGCGCGCGCCCGCGTCCTTCAGCCGCGCCGCGCGCAACGTCAGTAGGCGCGCGGCGTCCACCTGCGTCGCCATGTCCGCGAGCTTGAACTGGATCGCCTGGTGCTCGGCGATCGGCTTGCCGAACGTCTTGCGCTCCTGGGAATATTTCAGCGCCAGCTCCAGCGCCCGCTGCGCGATCCCCACGCCGCGGGCCGCCACGTTCACGCGGCCGACCTCCAGCGCGTCCATCATCTGCGAGAAGCCCCTGTTCAGGCCCGCCTCCTCGCCGCCGAGCACGTTCTCCGGCGGGCAGCGGTACCCGTCGAACACCAGCTCCGTGGACTCCACGCCCTTGTAGCCCATCTTCTTGATCTGCGGCGGCACCGTCAGCCCCGCGTACTCCCCCGTGTTCTCACTCACCCCCGGCTCCTTCTCGGCGATGAAGCAGGTGAAGCCTTTGTGGCGCGGCTGCGCCTCCGGGTCGGTCTTCACCAGCACGAACACCAGCGTGGAGCGCAGCCCGTTGGTGACCCACATCTTCTGGCCGTTGATCTCGTACTTCCCGTCCTCCCCCTTCTTGGCGGAGGTCTTGATCGCCTGCACGTCGCTGCCGAGCTCCGGCTCCGAGAGCGAGAACGCCGCCCGGATCTCCCCCGTGGCCATCCGCGGCAGGTACTTCTGGCGCTGCTCCTCGTTGCCGAACTTCATCAGCAGGTAGCTGCCGATGAAGTGCGTGTTGACCACGCCCGAGATCGAGATCCACCCGCGCGAGAGCTCCTCGACGATCATCGCGTACGTCGTCAGGTCCAGCCCCATCCCGCCATACTCCTCGGGGATCGTCACACCGAACAGCCCCAGCTCCTTCATCTGCTCGACGATCGGCTCCGGGAAGGAGTCCTCGTGGTCGTAGTGCTCGGCGTTGGGGATGATCTGCTCGTCGGCGAACTGGCGCACCATCTCGGTGATCGCCTTCTGCTCGTCGGTCTTCTCTGTGTACGGCGAGGGGGCTACAGCCATGTCGGCAACACACTCCGAGGTAGGGGAATCCGGGTCCGCGCCGCGACTCGACGCAGGCCACCGCGACGGCGTGACGCGTGCGCGACGGCTACAGGGAGAATACCGGCGTGAACTTCGCTGTGGACGTGCTCGACCGCCTGCCCCCCAACCAGTTGGCGCTGGTGGAGCTCGCCCGCGACGGCACGCGCCGCGAGTGGAGCTTCGGCGAAGTGGCAGATCGCAGCGCCCGCCTCGCCAGCGCGCTGGCCCGCCGCGGCGTGGGGCGCGGGGACGTCGTGATGACGCTGATCGGCAACCGCCCCGAGTGGGTGCTCACGATGCTCGCCTGTTTTCGCCTCGGCGCCGTCGTGCTGCCCTGCACCGAGCAGTTGCGCGCCAAGGACCTGCGCCTGCGGCTCGCCGTCGCCCGCCCGCGGCTGGTCGTTGCCGACGAGCGCAACGGCGCCGAGTTGCGCCGGGCTCTCGATGTGCAATCGCCCGAGACGCATGCCCCGGACAGCGTGGACCGCGACGGGGACGGCGCCGCGAGCAGCGACACGGGTAACGACGACTGGAGCGCCGCGGACGTCGACGTGGCGCTGGTGCCCGACAGCTCCCTCTTCGAAGCGCAGCCGGCCCCGGCCGCCGAGCTGGCCCCCAAGGACCCCTGTCTGATCACCTTCACCTCCGGCACCGCCGGTGAGCCCAAGGCGGTGCTGCATGGGCAACGCTATCTGCTTGGCCAGCGCCTGCAGGCCACCCACTGGCTGGGCGCGCGCACCGGCGAGCTGGTGTGGTGCACCGCCGCTTCGGGGTGGTCGAAGTCGGCGCGCAACGTGTTCATCGCCCCCTGGCTGTCGGGCGCCGCTGCGCTGCTGCACGACGCCCGCTTCGACCCCGCCGAGCGCCTCGAGCTACTGGCGCGGGAGCGGGTCAACGTATTGTGCATGGCGCCCACTGAGTACCGCGTGATCGCCAAGCGCACCACGCTCGCGCCGCTGCCCGATCTGCGCGGGGCGGTCGCCGCCGGGGAGGCGCTCAACCCCGCGGTGCTGCACGCCTGGCACGAGGTCACCGGCCTGTACATCCGCGACGGGTATGGGCAAACCGAGACTGGGCAGCTCACGGGGATGCTGGCCGAAACGGGGATGCGAGCCGGAGGCGAGTGTCTCCCGGCTTCGGTCGGAGGCGAGTGTCTCCCTGCTTCGGTCGGAGGCGAGTGTCTCCCTGCTTCGGTTGCAGAGGAGCCGCGCCCCGGGTCGATGGGCCGCGCGCTGCCCGGGGTGCGGCTGGACGTGGTGGACGGCGAGCTGGTGGCCGACCCCGCGAGCGTGCCGACGTTCTTCCTCGGCTACCTCGGCGAGCACGCCCGGCGCGGCGCGGATGGCGCGTGGCAGGTGGAGGACCGGGGCGCCGGCGAACCGTGGCACACCGGGGACCGCGTGCGCAGAGACGAGGAGGGCTACCTCTACTTCGAGGGCCGCACCGACGACGTGATCGTCTCCGCCGGCTACCGCATCGGGCCGTTCGAGGTTGAGTCGGCGCTCGTGGCCCACCCCGCGGTCGCGGAGGCCGCCGCCGTGTCGGCCCCCGACGAGGAGCGCGGCGCCGTGGTGCGCGCGGTCGTCGTGCTGCGCGACGGCCCCTACGCCCCCTCCCCGGAGCTGGCGCGCGAGTTGCAGGAGCACGTCAAGCGCCTCACCGCCCCCTACAAGTACCCCCGCATCGTCGACTTCGCCGCGGAGTTGCCGAAGACCGCCAGCGGCAAGGTCAAGCGAGCGCAGCTGCGGGGCTGACGTCCACGGCCTCGAGCTGGAGCGCACGGTCGATGAACGGCCCGAACAGCTCGCCGATCGAGGAGGCGGTCATCCCCGCCGGGGCGACCGGCAGCGTGGCATAGGAGATCGCCAGACGCACCACGCACTCGGCGAGCAGCGCCGCGTCGTGCTCCTGTGCTTGCGGCCACCGTGTGGCGATCGCCCAGCGCAGACGCTCCGCGGCACCCTCCACGAGCGTCTGACCATGCGTGGTCACAAACGGCAGCATCTCCCCGGAGCCCTGGATCGCGGCGCGGATCAGCGGGTCCTCGGCGGCGGCCGTCAGGAACAGCCCGAACGCCGCGGTGAGCGCCGCCCGCGGATCCCCCATATGCGCGTCGAGTGCGCCCTCCACCGCACCGATGAAGCCGTCGGCCTCGCGCAGCACGAACGCCTGCGCGAACTCATCGCGCGAGCCGAACTCCTTGTAGAGCGTCTGCCGGCTGACGCCCGCCGCGGCAGCCACGTCCGCCATCGTGACGTCGCTCCAGGCGCGCTGCTCGAGCTCGTGGCGAGCGGCGTCGAACAGCGTGTCGCGCAGCAACTCGCGGGCAGCGACCGCGTAGGGCGTGCGCGCGCTCACCGCGGCGCCTCCTCGCCCGCCGCCGCATCGTGGAGCTCGAAGTCCACCTTGTCGCGCACGCCGCAGTCCGGACAGGCCCAATCGTCGGGCACCTCGCTCCACGGCGTGCCGGCCGGAAAACCCTCACGCGGGTGGCCGTGCCGCTCGTCGTAGGTGTACCCGCAGCTCGGGCAGCGCCAGCGACTCATGGCGTGGCGCCGTACCGCGCGAGGATGCGCACGCGCTTGCGCGGGGCGATGTTGGCGCGCGAGACGTCGCCCTCGTAATGCGCCAGCAGTCGCCGGTCCATCACCCGTCGCCACAGCGGGGGAAAGGCGGCGAGCACGATCATCCCCGCGTACCCGGTCGGCAGCTGCGGCGCCTCCTCGACGTGGCGCAGCGCCTGGTAGCGGCGGATCGGGTTGGCGTGGTGGTCGGAGTGGCGCTGCAGGTGGTAGAGCAGCACGTTGGAGGCCACGTTGTTGCTGTTCCAGCTGTGCTCCGGGCAAGTGCGCTCGTAGCGTCCGTCCTCGCGCCGCTGGCGGCGCAGGCCGTAGTGCTCGAGATAATTGACCACCTCCAGCAAGCAGAAGCCGAGCACCGCCTGCCCCACCAGGTAGGGCAGCACCACCACGCCGAACACCGCCGTCAGCGCGGCGAACAGCACAACGGTCATCGCCCACGCGCCAAGGATGTCGTTGCGCGAGGTCCACGGCGAATGGCCTCCGCGCGCCAGGCGGGTGCGCTCGAGCTCCCAAGCGGAGCGCAGGCTGCCGGCCACGGTGCGCGGCAGGAAGGCGTAGAAGCTCTCCCCCAGCCGCGCGCTCGCCGGGTCCTCGGGGGTGGCCACCCGCACGTGGTGACCACGGTTGTGCTCGATGAAGAAGTGCCCGTAGGCGCTCTGTGCCAGTGCCACCTTGCTCAGCCACCGCTCCGAGCTCGCGCGCTTGTGGCCGAGCTCGTGCGCGGTGTTGATCGCGACGCCGCTCACCATGCCCACGGTGAACATCAGCCCGACGTCGTCGAGTGTCGAGAGTTTGCCGCTCGACCACAGCCAGCACGCGAACACCAGCCCGGCGTACTGGATCGGCAGGAACGCGTACGTACACCAGCGGTAGTAGCGATCCTGTTCCAGCCACTTGATCACACTGTCGGGTGGATTGGTCGGGTCCATCCCGGCGACCAGGTCCAGCGCGGGGAAGATCCCGAACACCAGAAACGGCCCGTAGAACCAGAAGACACCCAACCCGGTCACCTGCACGAGGCCGTACGCCAGGAACGGCAGGGTCGGCACAATCAGCCCCAACAGCCATGCATAGCGCTTGGGGTCGCGCCACCGCCCGAGGGTCAGACTCTCCGCATCCGCGCCGGACGGGCCTGCGCCCGTCTCCACAGGTTCAGCCGCTCCCACACCGGCCGGATCTCCCTTTGTCGCGGCGGGACCTTCGTTCAACGGCGCCGGTACAGCGGACATGTGGCCTGTCTCCTTCGTGGTCGGGCTAGCCTTGATTGTCAGGTTAGTTTACAGGCTCCGCCACTTTTGTCTAGACCCCTTCCATGACGAGTGGGGACGCTGCCGTCGGTCGAGCGCAAGCATGTAAACACGCACATTCAACCCAAGAGGTCGCGTACGGCGGTGCGCACGAGTGCAGCGAGCTCCTCCATCGGCACATCCCCGAAGACGGCCTCGCCGGTCGCCAGGGCGCCGACCACCGCGGCGATCGAGCACGCCATCCGCACCCGCCGTTCGAGCGGGATCGCGGGACTTTGCAGAATGCGGCGGAACCGTTGCTCGATGTCGTCGTTCTCGGCTTGATGGCGCTCGTTGTGCTGGAGCTGGTCGAGCGCGCCGGGGTTGCGCTGGTGCAGGAGCACGAGCTCGCGGTTGTTGACGACCTCGTCGATGAAGTCGTCGAGCAGTCCCGGCCACGCGTCCGCACGCTGTTGGTCATCCTCGAGGGCGTCCAGTCGCTCGAGCGCCTCCCGGCCCAGCGCGTGCAGGCGCAGATGGAGTTCGAGCAGGATGTCTTCCTTGCGCTCGAAGTGGTAATAGAGCGCGGCCTTCGTCGTGCCGAGCCGCTCGGCGATGTCGCGCAGCGAGGTCTTGTCGTAGCCCTGCTCGGTGAACAGTTCGAGCGCGATATCGAGGATGCGCTCGCGTGTCGAGGAGCCCGGTGATCCCTCTGGAGCACGCTGGTCGTGGGCTTCCACCGGCCCCCGATCCCCCTTCGCTGCTGACGCTGGCCGTCGCATACCAGCTAGCTTACTTGACGGCCGGCTAGGAGTGTGTATGATGCTGCTTGCTTGCCGACCGGTAAGGAAACAAGGAAGGACTGGTGATGACCAACACCGCGATGATCGAAGCTCACGGCTTGCGCAAGCGCTTCGGCGCAACCGTCGCGCTCGACGGGATCGACCTGGAGGTGCCGGCAGGCGCGATCCTCGGCGTACTGGGACCGAACGGCGCCGGCAAGACGACCGCGGTACGCATCCTCACGACCCTCACGCTCCCGGACGACGGCTCGGCGCGTGTCGCCGGCCATGACGTGGTCAGCGAAGCCGCGGATGTGCAGCGCAACATCGGCGTCACCGCCCAGGACGCCACGCTCGACGAGGTGCTCACCGGCCGCGAGAACCTCGTGATGATCGGGCGCCTGAGCGGGCTGCGGCGCGCCGAGGCGCGAACGCGGGCGACAGCCCTGCTCGACCAGTTCGATCTCGCCGACGCCGCCGAGCGCATCCTCAAGGAGTATTCGGGTGGGATGCGCCGTCGTCTGGATCTCGCCGCGGGGCTCGTGACACGCCCGCCGGTGCTGTTCCTCGACGAGCCGACGACCGGCCTCGACCCCACGAGCAGGGTGCGGATGTGGGACGTGATCCGCGCGCTCGTCGCCGATGGCGTGACGCTGCTGCTCACCACGCAGTACCTCGACGAGGCCGACGAGCTGGCCGACCGGATCGTGGTGATCGACCACGGCCGGGTGATCGCCGGCGGCACCGCGGCCGAGCTGAAGGGGCAGGTCGGCGGGGCGCGCTTGGAGCTCACGCTTAGCGAGGCCGATCCCGCCGCGTCGGTCGCGCTCGATCCGTTCGTGGCCGGTCCGGTGCACGTCAGCCACGACGGACGCCGCCTGCGCGCGCCGGTCAACAGCGGCGCCGGGTTGGCGAGCACGGTCGTACGCGCGCTCGACGAGGCCGGGATCACCGTGGATGACGTGGAGGTCCATCAACCGTCGCTCGACGATGTGTTCTTTGCCCTCACCGGCCATCCGGCCGACTCGGTGGACCGTGCCGAGCCCAAGCCATCCGCCGCGGACCTGGAGGTTGCCCGCTCATGAGCACTGCCACATCAGCTCCCGCCACATCCGCATCCACACCCACGCTCACGTCCACCACGCCGGGACCAGTCGCGCCGGTCTCGAGACCCACGCGGTCTCACGGTCTGGCTCAACGGATCCGCGACGTCGCCGTGCTCACCGGGCGCAACCTGGTGCACATCAAACGCGAGCCGCTGCAGCTCTCGGACGTCACCGTCCAGCCAGTGCTGTTCACGCTGCTGTTCGTGTACGTGTTCGGCGCCGGGGTCGTCCTGCCCGGTGGCGGCAGCTACAAGGACTTCGCGATCGCCGGGTTGCTCGCGATGAACCTCACCACCTCCGCGATGGGGACCGCGGTCGGGCTGAGCTCCGACCTGGGCAGTGGCGTGATCGACCGCTTCCGCACCCTCCCGATGTGGCGCCCAGCGGTGCTCGTCGGGCGCTCGCTCGCGGACGTCACGACCGCCGCCATCTGCGCCGCGTTCGTCGGCGTGACCGGTCTGGTCATCGGCTGGCGGCCCGACGCGGGCGCGGCCTCGATCGCCGCGGGCTTCGGGATCTTCCTGCTGTTCAGCTATGGCATCTCCTGGGGCTGTGCCTGCCTCGGCATGGTGAGCAAGAGCCCCGAGTCCGCGCAGGGCATCGGCCTCGTGATCCTGTTCCCCCTGGCGATCGTCTCCAATGCCCTGGTCCCCACCGAGCGCATGCCCGCGGTGCTGCAGGCGATCGCCAACTGGAACCCCGTGAGCGCGGTCACCACGGCCTGCCGTCAGCTCTTCGGGAATCCAAATCCCTCGGCCAGCATCCACGCTTGGCCGATGCAGCACCCGATCCTCGCCTCACTGCTCTGGTCGGTCGCGCTGGTGGCGGTCTTCGCGCCGCTGGCCACCTCCCTGTACCGGCGCCGCACCACCGATTAGCGCCTGGACAAAAGACGGCCTGAAAAATTCTCATGCCCCATGCAGCTTGGCTCGTGCAAGCAGCAGCGAGAACAGCCGCCCCTCAGTGGCAGCCGAGAACGGCAGTGGCACGCCGGCGGTGAAGAGAGAAACCTCGGCCGGGCCGGCTACGAATCCAAGGATTTCAATATGGAGGGGAACCTTGACGCTGCGCAGCGTGATCGCCGTGGCAATACTCCACGAGAAGCTCCCCGTCGCTCCAGAAGCTGAAGGAGTTCCCTGTGAGATCGATACAGGACTGACGGTTGCACCGTGGTACTTGTGGCTTTTGAAGAGCAGATCGAGGTAATGAGACAGGCACACCCGGACGTGGGGAGCGCGGATTGCCGTGAGTTCCATCGCTGCCCGGGTAGGCGTCCGCGCAACGCTGACGCTGGACTGCACGCTCTCATCTAAGGTGTTGGTTGCGCGTTCGAATTCCTCTGAACTCATTTCGGCGATCGCATCGTTGGAGCCCAGGGCCCCAACGCAGCGAAGCATTTCGTGTTCGAGTCTCTTTTCCGCCGCCGTTTCGTGTTCGTGTGTGGAGGAAACCTTGAATCCCGGCACATCGGCAGCGGTCAGGTTGACCGCGCGAGCGAATGCGGTCGCCCGAGCCTTGGTCCATTGCCTGTTAGCAACGGCCGCACTCTCGTCCACATCCACGGCGTGAGCACTCCTAACCGCGGCGTCACGGGCGACCGTTGCGGTGGGGTCATGGCTGCTGCCTCCAGAGGCCACGAGGAGCCCCACTGGAGCCAGCAGGGCGAGAAGGACGATCATCAGGCGCATCGCGGCGCATTATGTCAGGGGCGCCCGGGGGTGATCGCAGCCGGCAGACCTACAGCGGACGCAGCCGCACCGGCAGCGTCTTGTGCTGGTTGGCAAAGGGCGACTCGACATAGGTCGGTTTGTCATCGATTCTTCCTTTAGTACAGCGCTACGGCGATCCGGAACCGCTCGTCTGCAGTTATCGAAGTGGACGGGTTGTTTTTGGTGGCATCAGTGATGCAGGTTCTGGGCGATTTGGTCGGCCAGCGGCGAGCCGAGCCCCGATGCCAGGTCGAACCCGGGGGCCGCCGTGCAACACGACACCCCGCCGAAGACCGCGTTGCCGCCGGTGGTGATGTCCAGAAACGATCCGGGTGCGTGCTGGGCGATCGAGTACAGCAGCGGAGGGACGAACCCGGGGTTGGGCAGGCCTGACTGCTTGGCCTGCTGGTCCCACAGCGCGATCATCCCTGCAACCAAAGGGGTGGCCGCGCTCGTGCCGCCGACGAACGAGATCGTCTGGCCGGGCGACGGGCCGCAGCCGTGTACTTCCTGTGAGCAGATGATCGCGTAGCCGGGGCTCGGGTCAGCGAACGCGGCGACATCGGGAACCATTCTGAAGGTGCTCTGGCCTGGGATCGCGGGCTGCCACCACGGGCGCTTTTCGAATGTGCTGACACCACCCCCGCCCGCCGCGATCTGCTCGTAGGGCGAGGGGTACTCGGTGTCGTTCCACACGCCCGATGATTCGATCGTGTTCGCGGGCGAGAGCGTGAGGTTCGTGCCGCCGACAGCGAGCACCCACGGCGATGTAGCCGGCCAAGACGCCGACTTCTGTTCGTCAAAGCTGGTGAGTTGTGAGGGCTGCACGCCGTGCGCACACGAGGAGGAGCCGCTGTCGCCGGCCGCAACGACGATCGTGATCCCCAGCGCGGCCGTCGCGGCTGCCTGGCGGTTGAACAGCGTACGGGCCGCGGTGTACGGCGCGACGCTCGCCTCGCACACACCGTAGGAGATCGAAATCACGTTCGGCAGCGGGATGCCGTTGTTCGTCGCCTGTAGCGGTTCGGCCAGCAGCTTGAGGGCGCCCTGAGGGTCCGCCTGTCCGAGCGCCTTCACCCACAAATCCAGCCGCGAGAGTTTCGGGGCGACCATCGCAACCGTCATCGCGTCGAGTGAGCTCTCGAGGATCGGCGCGATGTTCGAGGCGCCGTGGATCTGCAGTGCAGTCCCGGGGAAGCCGAAGCAGTTGCGGTACGCGTTGACATCGTTGACTGGCGTTGGCGCTTCGCCGAGGATCGCGATGCGCGAGCCCTGGCCCAGCAAGCCGCCGGCCTGCAGCTGGGCCATACCGTAAGCGCTGAGGATCTGGTTCGGAAACAGCCCCGCGGTCGAGAGCACGGCCGCGGGGTACGTGGTGTTCGCGCAGCCCGGGCTGATCGTTCCAGTGCGGGTGGGTGTCCCGCCTGCAACGGCGGTCAGGCCGTGCGCGCCGGGCGTGACGGCGCTGGCGGACGCATGTTGGGTGACGTACAGGCCGAGGCCCGCCACGGTGTCGACGTTACCGTTCAGGCCCGAACCCAACTTTGGGGTGTTGACCGGCAGCGCGACGGCCTGGTTCGGCTGGCCGGTCGCATACAGATCCCACTTCGTTCCGAACAGCTTCTGCGCCTTCTTGATGCTGATCGTCGCGCCCACGCGCAGATGCGTCACATCGACGGTCGCCGAGACGCCATAGGCCTTGAATGCGCCAACGACAGCGTTGCGCCGCGAGGAGGAAGCGCCGTACTTCTTCTGCAGCGTCGACAGCGAGAGATACTGACCGTAGGTCGACGAGGAGGGATTGCTTGCCGCCTTCACGGCGTTTGCGATTCCCTGCTGGTTGGCAATCATCCCCAGCTCGAGCGATAGCTTCAGTCCCGTCGAGGCGGGTCCCAGGTTCCTCAGGCCCTTGTGGGAGATATCCCCGAAGTCGACCTTCGTTGACGAGGCGACAGCCGAGTCGGCAATTGCGTTCAGCGCGAAGACCACGACGATCGCCGAAGCGAAACTAGCGCCTGAACGAAGCACGCTACGACACTACCACCGCCACGCCCCGCATTTGGCCTACCGTGATCCACCCGATCCCTGGTCTCGACCAGCCTGCGGGAGTCAGCAGGCTCACCGGAGGGTCCAGCGTGCCCCGAAACCTACGAGTCGCGCAGAAACCGGTCGGCTACCACGACGAACCCTGGACCAGGCTGGGTCGCTGATATCACGAAGTCAACGATCGCCCGCTTGGCGGCGCCATTCCAGCTTGCAAGCACCTCGGTCACGGGTCGCTCCTTTGTGTGTCGGTGTCGGCGATGCCGGGGGGCACGATCTCGCCGCTGTCGATGGCCCGTGAGAGGCGCTCTTTAGCGGCGAGGCTCCCCTCGTCGAGAACCCCCGAGCCAGCCGCACGAGCGATCGCATCACCGCCCCTACCGCGCAGCACAGACGCGCAGCCGACCGCGATCAGCGCACCAGCGATCGGACCCACGACATACACCCAATAGCTCGAGAAGTCACCGCCCACCAAGGCTGGGCCAAAGGACCTGGCCGGGTTCATCGAGGTGCCGCTCACGGGTGCCGACCAGAGACCAGCGAGCGCGATGTATCCGCCGACACCGAGCGCGGCGATGGCCCCCACGTTCTGTGCAGCGGAGGCAGTTCCGAGAATGACGCTGACCAATACGGCTGTGAGGGCGATCTCCATCAGCAGTGCCTGCCAGTTCGCATACCCCGGTCCAGGCAGAGTCGCGCCGAGGTGCTGGACATTGCCGAATACCGCGTAGAGGAAGAGGCATGCCAGCGTCGCGCCCAAGAGCTGGATGATGATGTAGCCCGGGACGCGCTTCCAAGGGAAGTCTCCGCGCAGCGCGAACGCGAGCGAGACCGCGGGGTTCAGATGGGCGCCGGAGATCGCGCCCATGAAGAGAATGATCCCCAGAACCATCAGCCCTGGCGCGACGACGGCCGCCGAAAGGCTGATCTGCCCCTTGCCGTGCAGGATGCCTCCGCCCGCGGCGACCAGCACCAGCATGAACGTGCCCAGCAGCTCGGAAAAGAGCCTGCGCCACTCCAAGCGCGGATCATCGAAGTCCTTGCGGTTGCCGAACTCCAGCATCAGCAGGTGATGCGTGCGTGGCACCAGCGGCAGGATCCCCGCCGCGAGATCCGATCCCGCGCTTGCGCTCGGCGCGCCCTGCGCGGGAGTTTGACCCGCGCTCTCGGTCATGAGTCCTTCCTCATCATGCATCCTCCTCCCAGACGGATACGCACTCGAAGCGGCGGGCGTCGAGCAACACACTATCGGGATCTCAACGGATGTAAAGCCCAACGCCGAGCGGAAAACTACTGGCAATCCTACCGAAAACTACTGACAACCCCACCCAAACCAACGGGTCATGCGAGCAGTTGCCGTTTCGCCGGTGGCAGCCACGCGGTAGCCTGAGCTGTAGGGCCGCCAACTCACCATGAAAGGAGCGAGCGATGACCGACGGCTATGACCAGCCGGGCTATCCGCCACCAGGCGACACTCCACCCTCAGGTGGGGGCCATGGTGAACCGCCTCCCTCCGGCGGGGCTCCGCCGGCATCCGGTGGCGCTCCGTACCCTGGCCAGGATCCCACCGATCCGTCGCAGGGTGGCGGAGCTTCGCCTCCCGGGGACGGGCGCTCTGGCGGCCGCGGGCTGGCGATCGCCGGCGGTGCGGCACTGGTGATCGCGCTGATCGTGGTAGTCATCCTGCTCGCGTCCAAAGGTGGTTCCAAATCCACATCGACCGTCACCAATCAGTCGCTCAGCATCGGGCACACCACGACCGTCGCGCCAGCCACGACCGTCACCCACCAGACGACCGTCACGGCACCGACGACGACCGTCACCGCGCCCCCCAAGACGACTACTGTCACCACACCCTCCCCGCCGACCACACCGACGACCACGCCCGCCAAACCGGCGAGCGCCGACACCAACCCGGCCCCCTCGAAACCCACCCCCTAGGGCCCTAATGACCGCTGCGACTGCTCGCCGGCCTCAACAGCCGTCTCAGTCCTCGACATAGAGGCGCGCGAGCCCGGCGAGGTTGTGGCAACAAAATGCCTGCTCACGATCAACAGCAATGAAGTTCTGCGGAGCGAGCGTGAGCACGGCCGTCGCTCGACCGCTCGCTCTGACGAGAAAGTAGCAGTGCGCGATCTGATGCGCCGGACGGCTCGATGCGGCCTTTAAGAACTACGGTATGGCGCAGGAACGATCGTCAAACCATCGTGACCCTGCTCGATCGCATCCCGCCTGAGTATCCTATCCCTCGTGTGCACCTCGCCGAGGGACCAGCATGTGCTTCGGCGGAAGGGACAACTGATGCCATTGATCTGTTTATGCATGATCGTCCGGGACGAGGCCACGGTGATTGAGCGCTGTCTGCGCTCGATCCAGGATCTCATCGACTCATGGGTCATCTGTGACACCGGTTCGCGCGATGACACCGCAGAGCTGATCCAGAGACTGCTCATCGATGTGCCGGGGTCTCTGCACAAACGCCCTTGGCGGGATTTCGGTCACAACCGAAGTGAGTTGATGCAGCTGGCCGCGGGTCGTGGCGACTACCTCCTGCTGCTCGATGCGGACATGACCGTTACGGTCGACCACGCGGGACTCCAGGACCTGTCCGCGGATGCATACCTTCTTCGTCATGCTGGGTCGGTCGAGTATTGGGTCAGGCGACTTGTGAAAGGCGACCGTGAGTGGCGGTATACAGGATCGACTCACGAGTACCTCACGACGGAGGGTCCCGAGGTGGTCGAGAGGTTGGATGCGATTGTCATTCACCATCATGCAGACAGCGGGACTCGTTCGGAGAAGTTCGATCGCGATCTGTGTTTGCTCGAGGAGGATCTACGGACGGACCCTAATGACGCTCGCGCAGTGTTTTATCTGGCTCAGACCTACCGCGATCTCGGTCGTCGCGCCGAGGCCATTGATCTGTATGAGCGGCGGGCCGGCATGGACGGATGGGACCAAGAGACGTTCTACGCAATGTTTCAGGCCGGGGTGTTAAAGGCCGAGAGCGGCGACTGGCCGGCGGCTATGGGCACCCTAATTGCGGCATGGAAGTATCGTCCGTCGCGTCTCGAGCCGATCTACGAGCTCGCGTCGCGGCTCCGTGTGCGCGGTGAGTACGAGGTGGCATACGGGTTAGTGCGCAAGGGGCTTGGTCGGCCGCAGTCCGACGACAGTCTCTTCGTTTGGCCGTGGGTGTACCGCTGGGGGTTGCTGTTCGAGTATTCGATCAGCGCGTACTGGGTGGGGGATTATCAGGAGGCGTTCGGAGCGTGCCGGCGTCTGTTGTCGCTGGGCGACCTCCCCGAGCAGTACCGCCAATCCACGGTGAGGAACCTCGATTACTGTCGCCAACGTATTCGGCCGACGCCAGCGCAGAGCAGGGTCGCCCCGACGGCGGGCTACAGGGGGCGTCTTCCGCGATGATCATCACCTAGCGTCAGAGCCGGTTTGCGCGAGTCCACGAAGCGCTCGGCTTCGCTATATGATCGCCGGCATGCAACTAGGGGGCTTGCGCTGAGACGGTGCCTCGCATGGCCGCTGTCGCTTCTCGTCCCAGCGTCGATTCTTGCGTTCGGGTGGCTCCCGGTGGATGCCCTGGCGAGAGGATCGCCATTGGGGGCCGAGATCAGCGAGCAGAAGCCGAAGTCGACGCTCCGGCAGAATCATGACCAACGAGAGCGCACGGGCTCCCCTGCCGCATGGCTTGGCCCCCCGTTCGGCGTCGGTGATCTACGGGCTCCTTCGTCGACGGGCCGCGCTGCCGATCCCATGATCGGTCCGCCGCCGCTCGGCCCAACCGGCCCGACGGGATATGCTGCCTACCAGGGGATTGGGTGCACCGGCGAGCAGGAGAGCATCAAGGCAGATGCTTTCGGGGGATGCGTTGGCTCGGTCGCCGCGCTGTCTAGCGTCTCCTGCGCAACGCTCACGAGCTGCGAGGCGGTCGGCACTGTCGGTTCTTCCCAGGTCCCTTTTGGGCCCCTTGACGAGGGCTCGAACGGGACAAGCTGGTCGATCCAGCCAACATCGTCTCCCGTAGCTGTGGGCGTATCGTGCGCACTCAAGACGGCGTGTATGGCTGTCGGTTACGAATTCAGCAGTGCCAGCGACAGTGACATCCCGACAGCTCAGGTCTGGAACGGGTCCACTTGGACCTCCCGCCCCCCGCCGAGCCCGGCCGGCGCGATCGACACCGTCTTGTCCTACGTTCAGTGCGCAACGGGGAGCACATGCATGGCTGTCGGCGAGTACGAGACAGGCGGCTACGAGCAGCCACTCATCGAGTTCTGGAATGGCTCGGTTTGGACGATCGAACCCGCCTCGCTTCCGACTGGGGCGAGCGGCGGGTGGCTATACGGTGTGTCCTGCCCCTCCACCGCTACCTGCACCGCCGTCGGCACCTATTACACGTCCGCCGGCGGCCCATTCGAACAGTCGGCGCTCGCCGAGTCATGGGACGGTTCGAGCTGGTCGCTCCAGCCCACCCCAGCTCCGGCCTCGACGACAAGCTCCAGCCTAAACGCGGTGTGGTGCTTTTCGAAAACATCCTGCAACGCGGTCGGCAGCAACGCCACCGACTCGGGCGAGGAAACGCTCGCCGAGTCGTGGAACGGCACGAGCTGGAGCATTCAGACGACCCCGAACCCAAGCGGATCGACGCATAGTTCTCTCGCAAATCTCTCCTGCGATCCTGGAAGCTCCAACGGTGCACCCTGTAAGGCGGTCGGTAGCAGCGAAGACGAAACGCTCATCGAGTCGTGGGATGGCACGAAATGGGGTCTCGATGAAACGCCGGTGATCTCCAACGCCGACGGGGACAGTTTCTCCATCGAGAACAGCCTCAACGACGTTTCGTGCACTTCCAGTAAAGCGTGCACGGCCGTGGGCTCCTACCTCGATAACTCGATCGGCGCGTGGCTCGCTCTCGCCGAGCGGTGGAACGGCACGAGCTGGACGGTCCAACCAACGCCCGACCCACCGGTCGTGGAAGCCGACTCAACAACAGATGTCGCTGGAACCTCAGCGACCCTGAACGGCATCGTCTGGCCCAACCGTGCGACCGTGACCAGCTGCTATTTCGAATATGGCACGAGTTATCCGCTCACGTCGACGGTGCCATGTGCGCAGGCAATTGGAGCCGGCACCTCACCGGTATCTGTAACGGCTGGCCTGTCGGGGCTCACGCCTAACACCACCTATTACGTTGCACTTGCAGCAACGAATATGGGTGGCACGGCAACGGAAGACTTCAGTTCCCCCTTCACCACGGGCGCTCCTCTACCACCTACACCACCATCTCCTCCATCACCGTCTCCTCCACCACAACCGTCCGCATGCCCCGGTACGCAACCCGCGATCTGCACCGTCACTCCTGCTTCCGGGCCTCTCCTGGGAGGTGCCCATGTTACAGTGACGGGTGCAGGGTTTTCGCCTGGGGACGAACTCTGTTTCTACCTTTTCCAAGACGCCACCCAGGGGGAGTGCTCCTCACAGACGACGGTCGTGAGCTCGACCGAGATCACCGCTGTGACGCCGTCTGAGAACTATCCGACCGGAGGAATCGGCCAATACTACGTGGGGATTCAGCGATACCGCGGAGGCCTGAGTCTCGAGGACTTTGTGTCCTCCGTACAATACATTTTCTTTCCGCCGCCACCGCCCCTGTCTCCGCCGCCGAATAGCTGTGAAGTTTTCAGCTTTGGACCAAACGCATGCTGGCGCGTTGGCTTGGGCGCCGCGGGTTCTTGGTTTACGAGTGAGATCTCTAGTGCCTTTGCGCCGGGTCGAGATCCAGACTTCATCACTCTAGAGCTGTCAGCCGGAAAGGGTTACAGTGTGGGTCCGACGGGCTCACTGACCGCCGTCGTTACATGCTCCGGCGATCTCTTTGTAGAGCCGGCGGGAGGTATCAACTTCGGAGGCGGCGGTCTCCCGACAAGTGCCGATCTAGCCGGCTTGAATATCGGCGCCGTCCTCGGCGCCGGGTTTGTCGGGACTCCCGGAAACCCAGAGGGCTCCCTGACGTGGCACCAAGTGGATGGGTTCGCGCACGAATTCACAGCAGACATCAGCGTAGGTGCGCCCTTTGTAGGCGGCATGACATTCATCCTGAGCTTCACAGCGCCAGGTCCGCATACCGGCATCGAGTACTGGGAGGGCGCAGCGGCACAGGTGGCGGCGACGCTGGGCTATGGCTTCTTTGTCACTGGTCCGGACCGGAACGAGTCCTCGACCCAGCACTGCGGCGACATACTCACGACACCGACGTGGCGTGCGCTTACGCACACCAGCTCGTCAGGTGAGGTCGTGGCCACCCAGTCGAACAGCGTCGCGCTGGCGTTGCCATGTACGGCCGCCGGCGGCTGTACGGGGACGGCCACGCTCTCGGCAGGCGGCGGCGCAGCTGCGGCAAGCACGCGAGCGCGGAGCAGACAGAGTGGTGTCGTGCTGGGACGCGCGAAGTACTCGACCTCCGGACCCGGCTTTGGCAAGATCATGATCGCGCTCCGTCGTCGGGGGCGCCGCCTTTTGAAAGACGCACACGGCGTTTTGCCCGCGACGCTAGTCGTTGAGGAAACGGCGTCGGGCAAAAAGTCGCGGCGGGTGGAGGCATTGACGATTGTTGTGCGCCCACGCACTACCCACGTCAGGCAGTCGGCGCTGAGATGGCTCGAGCAAAGCGGGCCGCGGGGGCACAATGGCCCGGTCGGCACGTCATTGAGCTTTATTCTCAACGAGTCGGCTGAGATAAAGCTCAAGTTTCGACGTCACGGCGGTCTCCCCCCGTCGACCGTGAGCGAATGGTCGCTTGCTGGTCATCGCGGCGCCAACATCATCCACTTTCGCGGCTTCATAGGTCGAGCGGACAAACTCCCTTCAGGCGAATACACGGTCAGCCTGAGTGCGACGAATGCCGCTGGCGAGCAGTCGGCTTCTCGGAGCCTGCGCTTCCGCATTCTCGGCTAGAACCGAGCCGGCGCGTAGTGTGGTCTGCTTGGCGCCGGTGGCAGTTGCCAATGGCGCTTATCGCGGGCGCGCCGCTACAGCCCTGCCGCGATGATCGCACGTGAGAAAAGCATCCCGTACATATAGCTCTGCCCAAGACTGTTTGGGTGGAAGCTCTCAGGACGACCTTCCGATGCACCGGTGAAGTGTGACAAATAGTGATTGAGGTAGCGCGGCGGCGGTAACCACAGGCCCTTAACATGTGAGGGTTTATGCTTCGTGCACAACTCGCGATGGTCGAACGCATGCGCCTCGTTCACAAAAGCTAGATAGTTGTGGTGTAGAGCCTGATTTGCAGCGGTGACCGCCGCGTTGATTTCTTCGTTGAACGTGTCCTCCAGCTGCCGAATTTCTTCTGCGTCCACTGTATCGAGGTCGCATTCGTCAGAAAACGATGGCTCGCCGAACAGGTGGGGGTAGCCGAGGACGAAGATCGCGGCATTGGGTGCAGCTTTATGAATGAACTTGTACACGCACTCAAGTCGATACCGAATTAGAGCAAACTCGGTGAGCGACCCCGGATCCCTGCACGGGCCAGATTTCTCCCTTTGCGGGAACGATACAGGGGGGTTTCCCAAGGTGAAGCATTTTTGATGATGGATGTGATGGGCGATAAAGCATTCGGTGAGAAGCGGCACAAACTGCATGTCATTACCGCCCAGCGTCAATGTAATCAGACGGACGCCCCCGTTCGTCGCTTCATTCAGCTTTCTGAGTTCGTCGAGCTGCGGCTTTTCACTTTTATTATCTCTATTGGTGTAGAACATGTCATGGACGACCGCTCCGGAGCATGCCAAGAACTTGAAGTTCCAGTTGTAGAGATCTTCCTTTAGGAGATAGGGATATGAATTCCGTGAGCGATGGCACTGATCGCTGCTCGTGTCCGACCCCTTTTCGTAGTCGCAGTGAGCGGGGGCGTTGGTTTCCGGATCGCATGCCCCCTCCCCGGCGGAAAAGGAATCCCCGAGCGCCACATACCAATACTTCGGCTGGGACGAGAACGACGCGGGAGCGCATGGTTTGAGTGCCGCGGGGCTTGGCACTTGCGTCTGGACGTAGATGAGAATTGTCGTTCTTGCCGACGCGACGCCTGCGGTATTGACGACGTGATATTCAATTGTCGCCTTAGAAGGCTTTTGCGACGCGGGCGAGGAGAAGCGCAACGCGCCGTCAGATGAGAGTAGGTACGGATGTGTACTGATCCCGAACGAAATGTGATCAACAACGGCGGAGAGAGGCAATCCCGACGGGTCGCTGTCGTTGGCTAGCACGCCCGAGACCGGAACGGTCAGTGTGGCGCCGGGCTTAACCCAGTAGCGATCACACTCGGCGACTGGCCCGCCCTGGGGAGGAGCTGGGCATCCAGTTGGCGCGGGCCCCGCCACTGTGGGACATTGGTCGGACGAGTCGGGTATTCCGTCGCCGTCAGTGTCTTGGCTAGCGCCGCAGAACGTCGAGGCCTGGATGTCGGTGACGATATCTAGAGATGAGGTTTCGGCATAGTGGAGGGAGTCTTCGCGGGTGTAGGCCACGATCGCGACGCCCCAGCTTGGAGTTATCGGTGGCAACGATGACGCGGTGTAGGTGTTGCCGCTAGTCGTAACGACACCCAAGGCGTCGTTCGTGCCGTAGGCTTGGAGGCCGGTCGTACCGGCGACGTCGGCGGTGCCGGTGAAGGTCGTGCCGCCACACACGGGGGGGTTGATTGTCGGAAAAGTGATCTGCCCGGAGTAGATTGCTTCGCCTTCGAGAGCAAGGTGGAACACATCGCCAGTCTGCAGCGGAAATTCATCGCTGGCTTGTGGTGGTAGGACCCCCGCTTCGTCGTCATTCGGGCTCCCTGTAACGCTGAGCGAGTCAACGATCGCACCCGCGCGTTCTATCGTTGCCGTGTACGTGAGGCTGCAGCCGCAGTAGATCGTGAGCCTAGGGCCCGCGCTGACGGCGGCGAAGTTGAGAGAGAGGGGACCTTTGTATGGGGTTGCGGCGCCGAATAGTGTCCGCTCGGCTTGACCAGCCGCGAAGGCGCCGGAGTCGCGCACGAGGGAACCGGGATTGAGCGACGTCTTGGCCTGGTGGGCGACAGCCATCGGGACGAGGGCCCGGCCGGACATCGCGGTCCGAGAGGGCGAAGCTGCCATAGCGTTCGGAGCTACGCAGAAGGAGCAGCCGAGCGCCATGACCCATAGCGCTCGGAGACACCGGCGGACGGCGCTCCGTGCAATCGGACGTGCTCCCAACATGTTCGAGTCCCCCCGGATCGTACGGCTTGCGCAACGCCCGGGGATCGTATCGGCCTGTGAGGATGTGTGCGTACACCTGAGCTACTTGACGCAGGCCGTGGTCGTGCCGAGAGCGAGACGAACATAGCAACGACGCCCGACAGCGCTCGCGCATGCTTGGCCGCCCAGATCCGGGCCATTTGTCGATCTGACCCGCCCTTCAAAGCTCGGGGCGATTATGATCTTCCGGTCTTACGAGCCGGCGCTCGAGTACACCCCGACCCAGGCGAAGAGGCTCGTCGTGGCACCCATGGTGCGCAGCATGTTCGGATGCGTTTCAGGGTCAGCAATTTGTCCGCCCCACCAACTCGAGAGCCAGAGTTCGTGCCCCTTGCCGGCGTTCGCGGCCGCAGCCGCCGCGTTGACCTTCGCGAGCGTCAACCAGTAGGGCTCGCCCGTTGCCTGCCCGTAGGCCATCATCCACTGCATAAAGATCGCGTCGTACTCAGGCCCGTAGTTGTATTCGTAGCCATATTTGTCGACGTGCTGCTCGGCGAGCGTGGCCGCCACTCGTCCCGCCTGAACGCAGTAGCCTTCTCCCTCCCCGTCCTGACACAGTAGGTACTGCGCGTAGATCAGGGGAGCCTGCACGTAGTCGTTCACCGATTCCGGCTGGTTGGGCTTCTCGAGGTAGAGCTGGCGTTCGTCGTGGTTGTCGTTGGCGTTTGCCCAATCGGCATACATCTTCACGTCTTCCAGCTGCCAGCGTTCGTGGTCTTCGCTGTAGAGCAGAATGCCCAAAAGACTGTCGGACGCGAGCGCGGGTCCTGAGTGGTAGGGATGGCTGGTATTCCACCACATCCCCCCGCCATCCTTGTCCCAGCCGCGGGCGGCGATGAAGTGAAACGCGCGTTGGGCGTCAAAGAGCCAACGGCGCTCGTGCGTGGCCTTGTAGGCCTCGAAGAACGCGAGCCCCTCCCAGCCGTTGTCGTCGAAGAACGCCTGCACATTTCCCGCACGGTCTCCTGGATAAGGGGCGTAGCCGCCAAGCGCACTGTCCCAGTAGCGCTCGTTCGCACGCGCGAAACGGTCTACGAGCGCTTGGTGCGCCGATGAGGGCGAGGCCATCTCGAGCGCGTCAGCGGTCTCGAACAGCGGCACCTCACCCCAAATAGTGACAAGTGGATAGGGCCCATGGGTGCAGCGGAGGTATTCGCAGTACCAGGCGCCACGGCGCCAGTGCGAAGCCTGACTAACCCCAGCTTCGGCGAGCTGCTGGTAGGCAAGCAAATGCGGAGGCGGAAGTTCGACAGACGGTTGGCGCCACGGGGTGAGTGGCTGGAAGCCCCCAAGCCCGGCGTCGCTCGCGAGTGCCACTGACGCCACAGGCGCAGTCGCCGAAGACGCACGTCCGGCGCTCCCGTTCGCTCCCGCCGCCAGCACCCCGCAGGCAAACGTCAACCCGGCCACGGCGCACGTCACGGCAGCTGCCGTGAAGATCCCACAGGCCGATTTGTGTACTGGCGGCTTGTTCACTGCCTACCTCCCGACTCCCCCTGTTGGGAGCCATGACGCCTTGGCCAAGTGAGGCAGCCTACCAGTGCGGCCAAACTACGAAGCACTGGGCTATGGCGGC
This sequence comes from uncultured Solirubrobacterales bacterium, assembly GCA_963764915.1. Lineage (GTDB taxonomy): Bacteria > Actinomycetota > Thermoleophilia > Solirubrobacterales > Solirubrobacteraceae > Palsa-744. The sequence continues at coordinate 133,692 of CAVXUO010000006.1, forward strand.
TGCACGTTGTTGACCTGCGGTCCATGGTACAGGTGGTCCTGATCCCGCACGATGGGCTGACTCAATCAAGCGACGGGGGACGTGCTGAGCCTCCAGGCGCCCGACGACGACCGCCAAGCGAGAGTGCTCCCTTCCACCGAAAGCAGACGCCGCGATGGTCAAGCCGGACGCTGTCGGTCGGGACGATCAACATCAACAGGAGCATGGGGTAGTTGATCGGACATTGCGAACAGGCGAGCCCGAAGCGGCGAACGAGGTTCGAACTCGCGACCTCAAGCTTGGGAAGCTTGCGCTCTACCAACTGAGCTATCGCCGCACCACGCGCATATTACGCCCTTCCGGCCGTGTGGCGCCAGCCCCGTGCAGGCCGTCGGAGCCAGTGGCGGTCCCCGCCGAGCCCCACGCCAACCGCCAGGCTGCCGCCGGCCCGCCGCCGATCCCAGCCCTCTACCCTTCGGTGCACATGAAACGACTGCTCCTACCCGCCCTCGCCTCGCTGCTCGGCGTTGCCTTCCTTGGGCTGCTGGTCTACGGCGTCACCCACGAGGCGCCCAACCGCACGATCGATCAGGCGCTCGCCGACGGCCAACAGCCGCTCGCGCCGCACGCCGCCGAGACCCTGCCTGTCCTCACCGGGCGCGGCGACAGCTCGCTCGCCGCCTATCGCGGCCGGGTCGTGGTGCTCAACTTCTGGGCCTCGTGGTGCCCTCCCTGCAGGGCCGAGGCCCCGGCGATGGAGCGGCTGCAGCGCCAGCTCGAACGCCACCACGCGACCGTGCTCGGGGTTGCCGACAACGACGTGGCTGCCGAAGCGCTGGAATTCATTCACGAACACCACCTCACCTACCCCAGCCTGCGCGACGCCGGGGGGGAATATGCAAGCTCGTTCGGCACCATCGAGCTGCCCGAGAGCTTCCTCGTCGACCCCGCGGGACACATCACCGCCGACGTGCGTGGCGAGATCGAAGGGCCGTTCATGCAAAAGGCCATCCATCTCGCGGAGAGCGCATGAAGGCGATCCTGCTGCTCGTGGCGCTCCACGCCGCCGTCGCCGCCCCCGCCGCCGCGCCAGCCGCGGGGGCCAAGACGACACTGCCCGCCGTGGAAAGTCAGGCAATGTGCGTCACCTGCAAAATCCCTCTCACCGTCGCTCAATCGCCGCAGGCCGACCGCGAGCGCGCCTTCATCCAGCGCCTGATCGACACCGGGCTCACCGAGGCGCAGATCAAGCAGGCGCTGGTGCGCGAATACGGGCCGACGGTGCTCGCCCTCCCCAGCACGCACGGGTTCGACCTCGCCGTCTACCTCGTCCCCCCCTGCGTGGTGCTGGCGCTGCTCGGCCTGGTCGCGCTGCTGCTGCCCCGCTGGCGTCGCCGTGCCCGCGCCGCGCCCGCCTCTGGCGGGGCTGGCTCCCCTCCCGCGCTCAGCCCCTCCGACGAGGCCCGGTTGGACGCGGACATCGCGCGCTTCGAGTGAGCCGCCTACATCTCCCGCGGCGCGCCGACCCCCAGGAGATCCTCCAGACAGCGCGCGATCGTGCCGCGTGCGGCGACACTCAAAGCGATCCGCTGGCGCTCAACCGCCTCCGGCTCAGCGCCCACGACACGGCAGTCGCGGTAGAACGCCGTGAAATCCTGGGCGACCTGCAGCGCATACGCCGCGATCCGGTGCGGTGCGCGACGCTGAGCCGCCTCCGCCACTTCGCCGGGGAATTCCAGCAGCCGCTTGATCAGGGCGCGCTCAGAGGGGTGCAGGGGGTCATCGCCCGCACCCACCACCTCCACTTCGGCCCGCTTGCCGTTCACCGCTGCGCCCACCACCGGCGTTCGCGGCGGCCCCCCGGCGCCCGCCTCCTCCAGCGCCGCCGCGACCCGCTCGATACCGGCCTTCGTCAGCATCGAGGCGATCCGCGCGTGCGCGTACTGCACGTAGTAGACCGGGTTCTCGCTGCTCTGTGCGCGCGCGAGGTCGAGGTCGAGGTCGATCGTGGTGTCGTGCGAGCGCGACAGCAGATACCAGCGGGCGGCGTCCACTCCGATCTCCCCCACGAGGTCGTCGAGCGTCACGAATTCGCCCGCGCGCTTTGACATCTGCGCGCGCTCGCCGCGGCGCACGAGGTGCACCAGTTGCATGATCAGCATCTCCAGATGCCCGGCGTCGCCTCCCAGCGCCTCGTACGCCGCCTTCATCCGCGCCACGTACCCGTGGTGGTCGGCGCCCCACACGTCGATCTGGCGTTCGTACCCGCGCTCGCGCTTGTCCTGGTGGTAGGCGATGTCCGAGGCGAAGTAGGTGTGCTCGCCGCTGGAGCGCACCAGCACCCGGTCCTTGTCGTCCCCATACGCCGTCGTCCGCAACCACAGCGCGCCCTCGCTGCGGTAGGTGTGACCCTGGGCCTCCAGCAGCGCGAGCGCGTGCGCCACCCGGCTTGGGCTCCCTTCATGCAGCTCGCTCTCGTATTGCCAGCGGTCGAAGTCCCCAACCCCGAACGCCTCCAGCGAGGCGCACATCCGCCGCACCATCAGGTCCACCGCCGCCTTCCCCAGCTGCGCCGGCTCCAACGTGGACGCTGCCTCCGGCGGCGCGGCCCCCTCAATCCCGGACGCTCTCTCCGCCGGGACAGCGCCCTCTATCGCAGATGCTCGCTCCGCCGGCGCATCCCCTTCCATCCCGGGCCCCGCCAGCCGTTCGGCAAGCTCCCCGACGTACTCCCCCTTGTAGCCATCCTCCGGCACCTCCTCCCCCTGCGCCAGCGCGAGGATCGACTCGCCCAGCTTGGCCACCTGCGAGCCCGCGTCGTTGACGTAGAACTCGCGTGTGACCTCGTGCCCGTACAGCGCCAGCAGCCGCGCCAGCGCGTCGCCGTACGCCGCGTTGCGCGCGTGGCCCACGTGCATCGGGCCCGTCGGGTTGGCGCTCACGAACTCGACCAGCACCCGTTCGCCGCGCTTGGCGCCATCCACTCCATAGCTCTCCCCGGCCCGCAGGATCGCCGCCAGCGCCCGCCTCAGCCAGCGGTCGGTGAGAAAGAGGTTGACGAAGCCCGGACCCGCCACCTCAAAGCGCTCGAGATCCTCTCCCACCAACTCCGCCAGCTCCGCTCCCAGGCGCTGGGCCGCCTCGCGCGGCGGTACGCCCAGCCGCGGAGCCAGCAGCAACGCGGCGTTGGTCGAGTAGTCGCCGAAGTTCGCCTTCGGGGGGCGCTCGAGCGTCACGCCGTTGGGCTCGCGGCCATCCTCGCTGCCCGCCAGTCCCGCCGCCGCCGCGAGCACCGCCTCGCGCAGGCCATCCAGTGGCGTGCGCGAAGCGCTCGAGATCGGTTCTTTGGGTAGGTCGGTCATCTCAATAGTGGTAGGGCTCGCCTGCAAGGATCTTATGCGCGCGGTAGAGCTGCTCGAGCAACACCACCCACGCGAGCTGGTGAGGCAGTGTCATCGCGCCCAACGACAGGTGGTGGTCGACCCGCTGCAGCGGTGGCGGGCCAAAGGGGCCCCCGATCACGAACGTCACGTCGGTGCCCGCTTGGCGGCGCTCCTCCACGAAGGCGCTGAAAGCGATGCTGTCGTACGCCACCCCTTCGGCGGCCAGCAGCGACACGAACGCCCCCTGCGGGATGCGCCGCTGCACGGCCTCGGCCGCACGCACCTCCACCAACTCCAGCTTCACATAACGGGACAGCAGCCGGCTGTAGTGGGCTAGATCGTCGGCGAACGGAGGCCGCGCCCGGGCCTCGCCCAGGACGGTCACCAACACCGGCTGTCCACGGTCTCCCGCACGGGTTGCGATACTAGCCCTGTGAACGACGACGACCCAGGCGCCGAGCGCCACATAAACATCCACCTCTCCCCCGAGATCATGGGGGGCGTATACGCCAACTTCGCCAACGTCAGCCACTCCGACTACGAGTTCACGGTGACCTTCGCGCGCGTCGACCACGAGGTCGAAGCCGAAGAGGTCCCCGGCGTGGTCGTCTCCCGCGTCAATCTCTCCCCGCGCTTCATGCGCGAGCTGATCGACGCGATGGAGGACAACTACTCCAAGTGGCGCACCCGCGAGGGCATCAAGAACCTGCCCGAGTACGGGGGAGCGGAAGCGGGAGACGGCGAGGAGGCCTGAGTCGCCGGGCGCGGAACCGCCGCAAATGCGCGAGGCTCCTACCCTGCAACGATGAAGGTCGCGATCGTCTCTGACATCCACGGTAACCGGCACGCCTTCGAGGCGGTGCTCGAGGCCGTCGCCGCAAGCGACGCCGCCGAGCTGTGGTGTCTCGGCGACCTCGTCGGCTACGGCGGCGACCCCGACGCCTGCGTGGCGCTGGCTCGCGAGCACGCCGCGGTGTGCCTCGCCGGCAACCACGACCTCGCCGCGATCGGCGAACTGCCGTTGGCGGACTTCTCGCGCGGCGCCAGCCTGGCGCTGCAGTGGACGCAGGAGGTGCTCGCGCCTGAGAGCCGCTCGTTTCTCGCCGGACTGCGCTCCGAGGGTCACGAGGGTCCCGTCGGGCTCTACCACGCCAGTCCGCGCGATCCGGTGTGGGAGTACGTGCTCTCGACGCTGCTCGCCGAACTCTGCCTCGATCGGCTGCGCGAGCGGATTGGACTGATCGGACACTCACACGTCGCGCTCTCGTTCGGGCGCGTACCCGGCCAGCTCGCCAGCGGCGGGCCGCACCGCGGGGGCACCGAGCTCGACCTCGGCGACGGCGAGTGGCTGCTCAACCCCGGCAGCGTTGGCCAGCCCCGCGACGGCGACCCGCGCGCGGCGTGGCTGCTGCTCGATCTCGAGGATTGGGTCGCCTCCTACCAGCGCACCTCCTACGACGTCGCGGGCGCCTCGGCCGCGATCCGCGCCGCGCGCCTACCGGACTCGCTCGCCGAGCGGCTGGAGTACGGTCAGTGACGGTGCGTCGTCCTGATCCCAGCAGCGCCACCCCACGACCTGTGGACTCCCGCCGAGAAGACGGCCACAGCTCGCTCCTGCGCACGATCATGCGGCTGCTGCCCGTCGGACTGCTCGGCGCGGGCACGGCCGTGCTCGTCTCCTGCGGCAGCTCCGGCGCGGGGCTGATCCCCTCGGAGAACGCGGGGCCGCTGGTCGCCGCCTTCCAGGCCGTTGAACGGGCGGCGTCGCAAGGCGACGGCAATTGCGCACCCACCAAGGCCGCGCTGAGCACAACCGAACACGACTTCCAGGCGCTGCCGGCGAGCGTCAACGCCGGTCTGCGCACAAGGCTGCGGAAAGGCATCTCGCACCTGCAGACACTGGCCCTCGAACTCTGCGCCGAACCGCTGGCCCAGACCACCACGACCGGAGAATCGACCTCTACCACCACCACAACGGCTCCCCCCGCCACAACCAAAACCACGACGACCACCCCACCCACCAACACCACCACCCCCCCGACCTCCACCACCACTCCCACCAGCACCGCGCCCACCGGCACCACTCCGAGCTCCGGCGCCGAAGGCGGCACTGCGCCGGAAGTCGGCGGCAGCGAAGGCAACGCCGGGGAAGGCGGCGCCGGCGGCGGCCAGGGAGGGCTGGGCAGCGGCGAAGCCGCGGAAGGCGCCAACAACGGCGGCGCGGCGGGGCCCAGCGGGGGCACGGGCAGCGGCGGGAGCGGACAGTGAGCGCCACCGAGATCGCCGGCCGCTACCGCTTGGAGAGCCGGTTGGGCTACGGCGGCATGTCCACCGTGCACCTGGCGTTCGACCTCCGTTTGGAGCGCCGCGTCGCGGTGAAGCTGCTGGCCGAGCACCTCGCCGAGGATCCCACATTCGTCTCGCGCTTCCAGCGCGAGGCGCAGGCGGCGGCGCGGCTGGTGCACCCCAACATCGTACAGGTGTTCGACTCGGGCCTCGACGAGCGCGCCCACCAGCACTTCATCGTGATGGAGTACATCGAGGGCCAGTCGTGCGCGGAGATCCTGCGCGACCAGGGGTGGGTCGAGGTGGAGCAGGCCGCCTCGATCATCGAGCAGGCGTGCGAGGGCCTGTTCTATGCCCACCGTCACGGGGTGGTGCACCGCGACGTCAAGCCCGGCAACCTGCTGCGATCGCTCGAGGGGGAGATCAAGCTCGCCGACTTCGGGATCGCCAAGGCGACCGAGCAGTCGAGCATCACCCAAGTCGGCTCAGTGCTGGGCACCGCCGCCTACCTCGCCCCCGAGCAGGCGCGCGGCGAGGAGGCCGGCCCACCGGCTGACCTCTATGCGCTCGGCGTGGTCGCCTACCAGCTGATCTCCGGACGCCTCCCCTACGAAGCGACCTCACTGACCGAGCTGGCGCTCAAGCAGCAGCAGGAGGAGCCCCCGATGCTCGACACGCTCGTCGCCTCCGCCAGCCCCGAGCTCGCGGAGGCGGTGGCGATCGCACTCGCGCTCGACCCCCGCGATCGTTATCGCAACGCGCGTGAAATGGGCCGTGCGATGAGCGACGCCCAGCGCGGCATTCCGCCCATGGAGCCCGCCGACGACGCCCGCGGAGCTCGACCGCGTCATGCCACCGCAGCCACCAGCCTGCTCGCCGCCGGCGCCGCGGGTGCGGGAGTGGGAGCGGGAGGCGCCACGGCACGGACCCGCGCGCTCGCGCGCGGGGGCAACGTCGCCCCCCGCCAGCCGCGACCAGGCCCGCCCCCGCGCCAGGCGGAGCCGCTCGCGGCCGCGAGTGCAAGCCGCGGCTCCGCGCGCGGGCGGCGCCTGTTCATGACGCTCTTCGCGCTGCTGTTGCTGGTGGTTGTGATCGTCGCGATCATTGTTGCCACCGCCCCCTCCGCCACCAAGATCACGCTGCGCGAAGTCTCCTACCACGATGTGGAAGAAACCTCCGCTGCGTTGCAGCAATTGGTCAACCAAAACGTCAAATAGCAGGCGAAGGCCGCCTCGAGCAGAAGACGGGGAGGCCCGCTCTGGGCAAGCCTCCTTCCGGCAACCATCACTACCCCGCTCAGACTGCCGTCTCCCCCGGCGCCGCCCCCGCGCGCAACGCGGCGGCCACCTCGGGGAGGCGCCCGGCGATGATCGCGCCGCGCAGGTCGGCCATCAGGCGTGCGAGGAAGGCGAGGTTGTGCAGCGTCAGCAGCCGCATCCCGGTGAGCTCGCCGGCGCGCGCGAGGTAGGAGAGGTAGGCGCGCGAGAGCCCGCGCGCGCAGGCGGGGCAGGGGCAGCCCTCCATCAGCGGCTCCTCCGAGCCCCGCCAGCGCCCCTTGTGCAGGTCGAGGCGCCAGCGGTTGACCGGGTCGGGCACCAGCGCGGTGCCGTGACGGCCGAGGCGGGTCGGCATCGCGCAGTCGAAGGTGTCGATCCCGAGCTCCACCCCGGCGATCAGGTCGTCAACCTCGCCGATCCCCAGCAAGTGGCGGGGCAGCACCTCATGCTCGCCGCCGAGCTCGCTGGTGGCATAGCCGACGACCTCGTACATCTGCTCCTTGTCGGCCCCCAGCGAGCCGCCGATCGCCACGCCGTCGCAGCCGCTCGCGGCGATCGTGCGCGCCGAGGCGCGGCGCAGATCCTCGTACACGCCGCCCTGCACGATCCCGTACACAAGCTGTCGGAAGCGCCCATCGCCCGCGGCGTGTGCGGCCTCGTCGGGACCGTCCGCCGCGCGTTCGGTGTACGCGGCGTGCCAGCTCAGGCAGCGATCCAGCCAGCGGTGGGTGCGCTCGGTGGAGCGTTCGGTGTAGGCGCGATCGACGTGGAACGGGGTGCACTCGTCGAACACGAGCGCGATGTCCGAGCGCAGCGCGGCCTGCACCTCCATCGAGCCCTCGGGCGAGAGGAAGCGCTCGCGCCCGTCCACGTAGGAGCGAAAGCGCACCCCCTCCTCCTCGATCGAGAGGATCGCTCCGGTGCGTTCGGGATGGGCTGAACTTGATCGATCGCGACGGGATGGGCGGGCCTTGATCTCGTCGGCCACGGCGCCGTGACCCATCGAGAAGACCTGAAAGCCGCCCGAGTCGGTGATCACAGGTCCCTGCCAACCCATGAAGGCGCCGATACCGCCAAACCGCTCGATCAGCTCGGGGCCGGGGTTGAGCAACAGGTGGAAGGTGTTGCCAAGCACCATCTCGTACCCCAGCTCGGCAACCTCCTCGGGCAGCAGCCCTTTGACGGTCGCCTTCGTCGCGAGCGGCACGAACGCCGGCGTGCGCACGTCGCCGCGGTGAGTGTGCAGCGTCGCGGCGCGGGCCCGCGACGCGGGATCGCGGGCTTCGATGCGGAAAGCGGCCACGGCGGCATCCTAAGGGCGGCGACGTAGAACGTCTTTCAAAATAGGCGGTACGACCGGGGCGTTCCTGGGCCAAGCTGGGCGCCGCGGGGCGGCGAAGCTCGTGCTGGTGGCACGTGCGAGCCGTCATGTGGCGATCCAGCGCCGTGTCCAGGGGCGCATCCGGGCGTGTCGGTCTTTTTGGAAGACGTTCCTAGGGCCTATGGTTAGGTGATGCCCGCCTCGCCGATCCAGCCGGCCTTGCGCGGCCGACGCAGGGCAATGCCGAACTCACCGACCCACCCGGCCGGCGCGGCCGCCACCAGACAATGCTCGCCTCGCTGATCGACGTCAACCACCTCGTCGAAGTCTCGGGCTACCCGATCCTGTTCCTGTTGGTGATGGCCGAGTCGGGTGGGGTGCCGGTGCCGGGAGAGACCGCGGTGATCGTTGGCGGGGTGCTGGCCAGCCGGGGCAAAATGCAGATCGAGCTGGTGATCGCAGTGGCGGCGCTGGCGGCGATCGTGGGCGACAACATCGGCTACCAGATCGGCCGCAAGGGGGGGCGGTGGCTGCTGGAACGGCCCGGCCCCTTCCGCAGCCAGCGCCTGATGGTGCTCGACACGGGCGAGCCATTCTTCGAGCGCCACGGTCCGAAGGCAGTCTTCTTCGGGCGCTTCGTCCTCGGTCTGCGCACGTGGGCATCGTGGCTGGCTGGAGCCAACCACATGCGCTGGCGCACGTTCTTCCTGTGGAACGCGCTTGGAGGGATCTGCTGGGCGACCGGCGTAGGGTTGATCGCCTACTTCGTCGGGCAGTCGGCGAGCAACGCGATCGCGACGTTCGGGATCTACGGCCTGGTCGCGGTAGTACTGGCGCTTGGCGGAGCGTTCATCCTGCACCGTCGCCACCGCGCCCACCAGCGGGCACAGGAGGAAATCCGCCCTCAGTCGTCCAGCAGCGACGCGGAGGAGCCCAAACACCGCCAGCAGACCGTCAAGGCCGCCGACCGAAGCTAACTATTGCCTAGAGGGCGCGGCACAGCTGCCGCAAGGGGCAATGCGGTCCCACAACTCCGCGAGCGTGCCGAGCTCGTCCTCGGTGAAGCGCGAGAGGAACTGCTCGCGTACCACAGCGAGATGCGTGCCGCGTGCGGCACACAGCCGCTCGCGACCCTGGGCAGTGAGACAGGCGTAGGCGCCGCGGGCGTCGTGTTCGCAGGAGCAGCGCTCCAACAGCCCCTCCTTTTCGAGGCGATCGGCCAGGCGGGTGAGCCCGCTGCGCGAGAGCTGTGCCTGTTCGGCGAGATCGCACATGCGCATCCGCCCGCCCGGGGACTCGACCAAGTGATGGAGCACCTCGTAGGAGGAGAGCGGCAACCCGTGGGTCCGCTCGAGTTCGGCGTCGACCCGTTTGGCGAGCGAGGCGTGCGCCCGCTTGAGTCCGCGCCAGGCGCGGAGCTCGCCCTCACTGAGTGTCTGCCCTCGGCTCGTGCCCCCGACGTGCTCTCCCGGGCATTTTTCGCTGAGCGCCTGCGCCCCCGCGGCGAGCATGCTCGTTGGCACTGGCGGTTCGGTATTGATGGCTGTCGCTGTGGCCATAGCGCTCGGTCCGGACATGATCCGTACCCTCCCTGCTCAAATCGAACATAGCAGCGAGCGGCCTCGATCGCCGGCTACCGGTGGCCGCACGCCGGCACGGGGTAGATCGTCGATCGCGTCGCAGAGCGCTACTCGGCGGACGACGGGCGCGTGGCGCGCCACGCCCACAACATCGCCAACGGCTGGAGCGGCAGCCGCGCATACAGCGCCCAGCGGGGGATGCGACGGAACGCATCGGGGTTGAGCGCCATGTGGAGGTTGGCGGGGAACACCGCAACGAGCAGCGCAATCAGCCACAGCCCGGAGATGCGCCGGGTGGAAGGCACGAGCACGCCGAGGCCGCCAGCGACCTCGGCGACGCCGCTGACGGAGACGATCGTGTCCGCCCCGGCCCAGCGGGCCGTCCACGGCGGCACGATCTGGCGGTAAGGGCGGGGAATCACGAAGTGGTTGATGCCCGCGGCGACAAACGCGAGGCCGAGCAGCCGCGAGCCACGCCTGGGACTCTGTGTATGGGATGTCTCCGTCATAGGATCAACGAACGTCCCGACATCTCTTCCGGCTGGGGGATGCCGAGCAGCGCGAGCACGGTGGGGGCCACGTCGGCAAGGATACCCTCGCCCTGCAGCAGCCGCACGCCGTGGAGCGTGACGATCATTGGCACCGGGTTGGAGGTGTGAGCGGTATTGGGGGAGCCGTCGGACTGGAGCATGTGCTCGGCGTTGCCGTGGTCGGCGGTGATCAAGCAGGCGCCGCCGACGGCGAGCACCTGATCGACGACCTCCCGCAGGCAGGTGTCGACGGTCTCGATCGCGCGCACGGCGGCGGGGATCACCCCCGTGTGCCCGACCATGTCGGGGTTGGCAAAGTTGATCACCGAGAACCGAAACCCGCCCTCGGGGTGCTCGCGCCAGGCGGACAGGAAGCGGTCGGTGACCGCGCGGGCGCTCATCTCGGGCGAGAGATCATAGGTCGGGACGTCGCGCACCGAGGGGGCCAGCTCGCGCCGTTCGCCGTCGTAGGGCGCCTCGTCGCCGCCGTTGAAGAAGTAGGTGACGTGCGCGTACTTCTCGGTCTCGGCGACGTGCAGCTGCGAAGCGCGGGCGGTGGCGAGCACCCCGGCGAGCGTGACGGTGGGGCGCTGCGGGGGGAAGGCGATCGGGTAGCCCCACTCTTCCTCGTACTCGGTGAGCGTGGTGAGCTGGTCGACCGGCTCGATCCCGCGGCGCCCCTCCCAGCCGGGCAGCAGCTCCCCCGCCGTCGGCGAGCCCCCGGAAGCCTCCACCCGTGCGGCCGAACCCCCGCGGGCGGACGGGTCGCCCGCGGGGGCGGGGTCGCCAAACCCGGGCTCGGCCAGCGCCCGCACGATCTCGCGCATGCGGTCGGGGCGGAAGTTGAAGCAGAGCACCGAGTCCCACGGCCGGATCAGCGCCTCCTCGCCGACCGTGGTGGGAGCGATGAACTCGTCGGTCTCCCCCCGGTCGTAGGCGTGTCGCACCGCCTGCACGCCGGTCGCCTCGTGGTAGGGGGCGCGGCCGTGGACGAGCAGGTCGTAGGCGGCCTGAATGCGCTCCCAGCGGCGGTCGCGGTCCATCGCGTACCAGCGGCCGACGACTGAGCCGATACGCACCCGGCCACGGGAACCGGTGGGCCACAGCTCGCTGCACCACCGTTCGAGCAGCGCGACGTGCTCGACGCCCGATTCGGGCGGGGTGTCGCGGCCATCGGTGAAGCAGTGGATCACGAGGTCGCGCACCGAGAGGCGTCCGGCGAGCTCCAGCAGCGCCTGCAGGTGGCCGAGGCTGGAATGCACGCCGCCGTCGGAGACCAGCCCGATCAGGTGCACACGCTCGGAGCAGGTGAGTGCGTGCACGATCGCGGGGTTCTCGCTCAACACCCCGTCGAGCACGGCGTCGTTGATGCGCGTGAGGTCCTGGCGGATGACGGCGCCGGCGCCGAGGTTGAGATGACCGACCTCGGAGTTGCCCATCTGGCCCTCGGGGAGCCCCACGGCGCGCCCGGAGGCCGTCAGCGTGGTGTGCGGGTAGGTGCCCCACAGCGCGTCGAACACCGGCGTGCGCGCCAGCGAGACGGCGTTGCCGGGGCTCGGGTCGGCGAGGCCCCAGCCGTCCAGCACGATCAGGCAGGCGCAGGGCAGGGGGAGCGTCGTCAAGAGGCCGCCTGCACGATCGCGGCGAACGTGTCGGCCTGCAACGAGGCGCCCCCGACGAGCGCGCCGTCCACGTCGGGGAGCGCCAGCAGCGAGGAGGCGTTGTCGGGGTTGACCGAGCCGCCGTAGAGGATCCGCACGCGCTCGCTCACCTCGGCGCCGGCGCGGTCGGCGATCAGCGCGCGGACGAACGCGACGGCATCCTGGGCCTGCTCGGGGGTGGCGGTCTGGCCGGTGCCGATCGCCCAGATCGGCTCGTAGGCGATCGCCACTTCGGGCAGTTGCTCGTCGGAGAGGCCCGCGAGGTCATCGCGGATCTGCTGGCGCAGCTTACGCTCGGTGTCGCCCGCGGCGCGCTCGGTCTCGCTCTCTCCCACGCACAGGATCGGGCGCAGCCCGGCGCCCAGCGCAGCCGGCAACTTCAGCGCGAGCGCGCGGTCGGTCTCGCCGAACAGGGCGCGGCGCTCGGAGTGGCCGAGAACCACGCCGTGGGCGCCGGTCTCGGCGAGCATCGGCGGGGAAATCTCGCCGGTGTAGGCGCCCTCGGGCTCGGCGTGCATATTCTGGGCGTACACCTCCACGCGCGAGCCGCGCGCGGAGTCGACCATCGCGCGTAGGTCGGTGAAGGGCACGCAGATGCCGACGTCGCACCCGCTCACGGCGCCGAGCCGCGGCAGCAGCGCCTGGATGTACAGCTCCGCATCGGCCTCGGTCTTGTACATCTTCCAGTTGCCGGCGATCAGGGGGGTGCGTGCCACTACCCAGCCCCCATGCGGTGCGGGGCGCAGAGGCCGGGAGCGGCGTTGCCCGCGATCGGAGAGGTACGGGCGCTCACGAAACGCAGGCGCCTTCCAGGGCATGGACGCCAGGGAGCGTGCGACCCTCGACCAGCTCGAGTGTCGCGCCACCTCCGGTGGAGAGGTGATCGACGGCGTCCTCCAAGCCGAAGCGGGCGAGCGCGGAGGCCGAATCGCCACCGCCGACCACCGTCAGGCCGGGCGCCTTCGCCACAGCTTCGGCGACCGCGCGCGTGCCCGACGCGAACGGCGCGTACTCGAACGCGCCCATCGGGCCGTTCCAGAAGACGGTGCCCGCGTTCTCGATCTCGTGCGCGTAGCGCTCCGCCGTGCCGGGACCGATGTCGAGGCCCATCCATCCGGCGGGCACCTCCACGCCGTCGAGCGCCCGGTGCTGCGCATCGTCGGCGAGGCGGTCGCCGAGCACGAGGTCGTGCGGCACCAGCAGGCGCGCACGGCCGGGCTGAGGCGCGTGCGTGTCGCTCGCCCGCTTGAGCAGGCGGCGCGCGTGCTCGACATCCTCATCGCAACACAACGACTCGCCCACCGAGTGCCCCTGCGCGCACAGGAACGGAAAGCACATCGCGCCGCCGATCATCACCACGTCGGCGACCTGCAGGAAGCGGTCGATCACGGCGATCTTGTCCGCGACCTTCGAGCCCCCCACGATCGCCACGAGCGGCCGCGCGGGATGCTCGAGGATCCCGGTGAGCGTCTGCACCTCATGCTCGAGCAGCCGTCCGGCGGCGCTCGGCAGCAGGCGGGCGACGCCCTCGGTGGAGGCGTGAGCGCGGTGGGCGACGCCGAAGGCGTCGTTGACGTACACGTCGGCGAGCTCCGCCAGGGCGCGCGCGAAAGCCGGGTCGTTGGCGGTCTCACCGTCCTCGAAGCGCACGTTCTCCAGCAGCAGCATCCCCCCGTCGCGGAGCTGGTCGGCGAGCGCCTTGACGTCATCGCCGAGCACCGCCGGCGCCAGCGCGACCGGCGCGCCGGTCAGCTCCCCCAGGCGCACTGCCGCCGGCGCCATCGACAGCGCCGCGTCCACTTGCCCGTGCGGGCGGCCGAGATGGGATACCAGCACCAGGCGCGCGCCCTTGGAGCGCAGCTCTTCGATACTCGGCAACGCCGCGCGGATGCGGGTGTCGTCGGCGATCTCGACCTCACCGCCGGGTTCGGTGGTGAGCGGGACGTTGAAGTCGACGCGCACCAGCACGCGCCGCCCGTGAACGTCGAGGTCATCAAGGCTTCTCACGCGATCCCCCCGGATCCCTCTCCTACAGGACCCTCTGCGCGAGGTCCACGAGCCGGTTGGAGTAACCCCACTCGTTGTCGTACCAGGCCACGACCTTCAACATCGTAGCGTCCACCACCGCGGTGAGCTGGGAGTCGACGATCGAGGAGTAGGCGGAGCCGACGATGTCGCTGGAGACGATCGGATCCTCGGTGTAGGCCATGATTCCCTGCAGCGGCCCGCTCTCCGAAGCCGCTTTGAGCGCCGCGTTGACCTCCTCGACGGTGGTGGCGCGCTCGCACTCGACTGTCAGGTCGACGACCGAGCCGGTCGGCACTGGGGCGCGCACCGCGAAGCCGTGCAGCCTGCCCTGCAGCGCCGGGATCACCAGGCCGATCGCCTTGGCGGCGCCGGTCGAGGCCGGGATCAGGTTGATCGCGGCGGCACGTGCGCGGCGCAGGTCCTTGTGGGGGAGGTCCTGCAGCCGCTGATCGGCGGTGTAGGCGTGGATCGTGGTCATCAGCCCGTGCCTGATGCCGACCATGTCGTTGAGCACCTTCGCCACGGGCGCGAGGCAGTTGGTCGTGCAGGAGGCGTTGGAGATCACGTGGTGCACGGCGGGGTCGTAGGCGGTCTCGAAGTTGACCCCCGGCACGACGGTCACGTCGGGGTCGGTCGCCGGCGCGGAGATGATCACCTTCTTGGCCCCCCGCTCCAGGTGGATCGCGGCATGGGCGCGGTCGGTGAAGCGTCCGGTGGACTCGATCACCACGTCCACACCGAGCTCCTCCCACGGCAGCTTCGCAGGGTCGGTCTCGGCTAGCACCTTCAGCTCGGCGCCGTCGACCTCGATCGCATCGTCGAGCGCCCGCACCTCCCCCGGGTAGGGACCCTTGATCGAGTCGTACTTCAGCAGGTGCGCGAGCGTGCGCGCGTCGGTGAGGTCGTTGACCGCCACCCACTCGATCGCGTCTCGATCCGCGCGTGCACTCGCAGCGCGCAGCACGTTGCGGCCGATGCGGCCAAATCCGTTGATTCCAACACGTACGGGCATTTTTCCTGTCAAGCCTCCTGTGCGAGCGCACCCAACAACGGGCGATGAGCACGAAAACGAGCGAGGCCGGACCGTGGGAGCGTTACCCCGACGACCCGGCTTGCATACCAAAGGCTATCGGACCGGCGGCACGAGGCGGCTTCGCCTGGCCAGTGTTCCGAGTTCACGATAGCTATCGTATATATCTGTCCGGGGGGCTGGTGCATGTACAAAAAATCTCAAGCCCGATAGCAATGGCGCACGGCTTTTTAAAGAGTCAATATGCATACCCACCGCCGCTCGCCTCACCCGGCCCACGGCGCCACCCAGGGGCAGGGCCGCTCGACGGAAATCGCCTCCCCGGGCGACCGGCAGCACAGGATCCTCAGCGCGAGTTGGCGACGATCTCCACGCGCAGACCGTCAGGGTCGAGCAGGTAGGCGGCGTAGTAGAGCGGCCCGTACTGCGTCCTCGGCCCCGGCTCGCCGTCACCGCGCCCGCCCGCGGCGAGGCCGGCCTTGTAGGCATGATCGACCGCCACCCGGCCGGCGGCGCGGAAGGCGACGTGGCCGTAGCCGGGCGCCGGCGGGCGCCCGCGGGTGACGATCCAGAAGGCCGGGGCGATCACGCCGTAGGCGATTGCGTGCTCGCCCTCGTGCATGCGGCGCACGCCGATCGCGAAGAACACCGCGTCGTAGAAGGCCGCTGAGTGAGCGAGGTCGGCGACCTCGACTCCAAGGTGGTCGATCATCGGCGGCAGTCTGACGCAAATCGGCAACGCCGGAGCGCCGCTGGCGTCCACGACCCCGGGGAAGCCGGGAGTGAAACCGCGCCCGAGCGCGCGGGTCCGCGAGCGCGCGCGGGCCCGCGAGCTCACGGGTCCGCGCGCGACTCCTAGCGCACGGGTCCGTGCGTCAGGAGTCGCGCGAGCGCTTGTCGATGTCGCGGTGGGTGACCGCCACCGCGAGGCCGTCCTGCTCGCGGTAGCGCGCCGCGAGACCCTCGGCGATCGCCACCGAGCGGTGGCGGCCGCCGGTGCAGCCGATCGCGACCACGAGGTGGGCGCGCCCCTCGGTGACGTACTGCGGCAGCAGGAAGTCGAGCAGCGCATACAGCCGCTCGTACAGCTCCTCCAGGCGCCCGTCGCGCGCGACGTACTCGACCACGCGAGGGTCGATGCCCGTCAGCTCGCGCAGCTCCGGCACGTAGTGGGGGTTGGGCAGGAAGCGCACGTCGAAGGCGAGGTCCTCCTCACGCGGCGGGCCGTGCTTGAAGCCGAAGCTCATGAACGTCAACGCGAGGCGGCCGGCGGCGCGGCGCGGCACCAGCTCGTCGGCGATCTTGCCGCGCAGCATCGCCGCCGACATGCCGGTCGTGTCGATCACCACGTCGGCGCGGTTGCGCAGCGGCTCCAGCAGCGCGCGCTCGGCCGCGACGCCCGCGGTGACCGAGCCGTCGGGCGCCAGCGGATGGCGGCGGCGGGTCTCCTTGTAGCGGTTGACGAGCGTCTGCTCGGCGGCCTCGAGGAACAGCACGTGGTGGTCGAGGCCGACCGACTCCAGTTCATCCACCACCGCCTGCAGCGCCTCGAAGTAGACGCCGCCGCGCACGTCGGAGACGACCGCGGCGCGCTCGACCTTCGAGCCCTCGTGCATGAACAGCTCGGTCAGCGAGCGGATCATCTCCGGGGGAAGGTTGTCCACACAGAAGTAGCCGGCGTCCTCGAACACGTTCATCGCCGTCGACTTGCCGGCGCCGGAGAAGCCGGTGATCACCACGAGCTCCTTGAGGCTCGACTTCACGACCGGCTTGTTTTGCTGGAAGCGCAGCGGACTGCGAAGCGGTCGGAAGACGGACATGGCTTGATTGTGCCGCGCATGGCGGACACGGGCGACACCAGGCTGTTACCAGTAACGCAATCGGGGATCTCCACCGACCGGAGATCGACGGATCTTCGATCGGCCAGCGCAGCTGTGGCCCCTCTCAGCCGGTGCGGTTCAGGTGCCCATGCAGGCCGCAGCGCGTAGCTCATGGGCCGTCTCAACCGGTGCGGTTCAGGTTCCCATGCAGGCCGCAGCGCGTAGCTCATGGGCCGTCTCAACCGGTGCGGTTCAGGCTCGCATGCAGCTCACGGGCGACCTTGGCCGGCAGCCCCGGCACCGCCTGCAACTCCTCGCGTGTGGCTCCGACTACCGCCTCGGGCGAGCCGAAGTGGGCGAGCAGGGCGCGCTTGCGCGCGGGGCCCACGCCCGGCAGCTCGTCCAGCAGCGAGCTGGTGAGCGCGCGGTCGCGACGGCCGCGGTGGTGGGTGATCGCGAAGCGGTGGGCCTCGTCGCGGGCGCGCTGCAGCAGCTGCAGCTCGGGCGTGGAGTGGTCGAGCACCAGCGGCGTGCGACGGCCGGGGATGAACACCTCCTCGATCCGCTTGGCGAGCGAGATCACCGCCACGCCGCGCTCGCGGAAGCCACGCAGCGGCTCGATCCCGGCGGCGAGCTGGCCCCGGCCACCGTCGATCACCACGACGTTGGGCAGCGCCGCGAAGCTCGCGTCGTAGTCGGGGTCGTGCGGGGAGAGGTCGGCCTGGCGCTCCCACTGAGCGAAGCGGCGGCCCAGCACCTCGGCCATCGCCGCGTAGTCGTCGGGCACCCCCTCCTCCAACGTGCGGATCTTGAAGCGCCGGTAGTCGGATTTCTTCGGCGCGCCGCCCTCCAGCACGACCATCGAGGCGACCGTGTGGGTGCCGCCGAGGTTGGAGATGTCGAAGCACTCGATCCTGACGGGCGGCACGTCGAGGCCGAGCGCGCGCTGCAGACCCTCCAGCGCCTCGACGCGGCTCTGGCGGCGACGCTCCGCGCGCAGGTGCTCCTGGTCGAGCGCGAGGCGTGCATTGCGCTCGGCCAGCTCGAGGATCCGACGCTTGTCGCCGCGCTCGGCGGCGCGCAGCTCGACAGGGCCGCCACGGCGGCTGGCGAGGGCCTCGGCGAGGGCCTCCAGCCCGGATGGTCCGTCGTCCAGGTCGAGGGAGTCGGGTGACGGAGACGCGTGCAGCGGAGGATGGGCGCCCTCGGCGTCACCCGCCTCGGGGCCCCGAGACGCACGCGCCTGGACCAGCTCCCGCTGCACGATGATCTGCGCGGGAATCGAGGAGTGACCGGCGTAGTACTGGAGCATGAACTCCTCCGCCACCTCGGGCAGCTCGCGCTCGGCCTCGTTGGAGAGGTAGAACGACTGGCGGTCGGATAGCACCCCGTCGCGCACTTGGAACACCTGCGCGTTGGCCTCGGTGCCGTCGAGCGCGACCGCTACAGCGTCGAGTGTGCCGATCGACTCGCTGGCGACGCGCTGGCGCTCCAGCAGCGAGCGCACCGCGCGCAGACGGTTGCGCTCCAGCGTCGCCTGCTCGTACTCCTGCGCCTGCGCCGCAGCCTTCATCCGCGCCTGCAGGTCGCGCTCGATCGTGCGGTAGCGCCCGGAGAGGAAGTCGATCACGCCGTCGATGCCGCGGCGGTAGTCGGCCTTCGAGACGTACCCGACGCAGGGGGCCTCGCAGCGCTTGATGTAGTAGTCCAGGCAGGGGCTGCCGCTGCGTCGCCCCGGCTCGGGGCCGGTGCAGGAGCGGAACATGAAGATCTTCGTCAGCAGGTCGAGCGTGCCGCGCACGCGCTTGGCGTTGGAGTAGGGGCCGAAGTAGGCGCGGCCGGGGCGGTGGCGCTCGCGCGTGAAGTACACGCGTGGGAACTCCTCGTCGAGCGAGATCGCGATGAACGGATAGGACTTGTCATCCCGCAGGCGGATGTTGAAGCGGGGGCGGTACTGCTTGATGAAGCTCTGCTCCGCCAGCAGCGCCTCGGCCTCGGAGCCGACGACGATGCACTCGATCTGCTCGACGGCGGCGACCATCTCCGCGTGGCCGGGGCTGCTCGGAACCTGCGCCTTGGCGAAGTGCGAGGCGACGCGCTTGCGGATCGACTTCGCCTTGCCGACGTAGACCACGCGACCTTTGCCGTCGCGAAAGAGGTACACCCCCGGCTGGTCGGGGAGCCCGCGGCGTTGCTCGGCGAGCGTCGCGGTCATCGGCGGCGCGGGCGATCAGAACGGGGAACCGGCGCGGGTATGCTCGGCGAGGTCGGCGTGCTCGGCAACGGGCGCGGGGTCAATAGCTGCGCGAGTACCGGTAGAGCGCGAACAGCGTGTACGCGACGAGCCCCACCAGCAGAAACCAGGCGAACTCGCCGAAGCTCGTTTCCCACATCCGCGGTTTGGCCGCCACGGTCACCACGGCCACGCCAAGCGACCCGTACAGCAGCCCGCGACGCCGGTCGCCGAGGCTGTAGAGGGCAACGTGGTGCTGGCGGTAGAACCATAGGCCGGCGAAGCCGATGCCGAGCATGAACGCGACGCCGAGGATCGTCTGGAACGTCGCCGCCGCGCGTGCACCCCCGGGCAGATAGGCGACCGCGGCCGCCAGCACCAGCAGGATCGCCACGTTGCGTGCGGTCTTCTTGCGATCGTCCATCGTGCCTCAGTCTAGGGCTCTCGTCACAATAGATGCCGGATCTGGGGTGGTCGATCCGTGGATGGGATGCGACACACGCGAGCGCAGGCGTGCTGGTGGCACGCCGAGCATCGCGGGTGGCGCAGACCGCCGCGGAGCGGCCGCATCCAGACCGGCAGATATTGGGACGTGAGCCCTTAGTTCGGCCGCCCCTCGCCGTAGGACTTCAGGACATGCAGGCGAACGGCGCGGGCCCTCACCCCACCAGCGCTTCCAGGCGCGTGTACGCGGCCTCGACGGCGCGGCGCGCGGCGGTGTGACGGGCCTCGGACTTGGCCGACTCGTACTTGGTCGCCCACGCCGCCGGGTCGGCCAACGCGTCCTCGACCTCGCGCAGCGCCGCCTCGGCCGCTTCGATCGCGAGCTCCGCCTGCTGCTGATCGTTCAGGCGGTTCTTGGAGGGGCCCTTCGGCTGAGCCTTGGGCTTCCCCTTCCCCGTGCCGCCGTTCGAGCCGTTGGCGGCGATCGTTGTTCCAGCCGGCGCATGCGCCGGCTGGCGGAGCGGCGCATGCGCCGCTCCGGGGGGACGCGCATGCGCGTCCCCCGACCGGCCCACATGTGGGCCGGTCATCTCGTTCAACGGCTGAGAGCCCGCCGCCCGGCGCTCTTCGCGCACCCGCACGTACTCCGGCCAGCCGCCCTCGTAGCTGCGCAGCGCGCGGCTCTCGACGGCGACCGTGCGGGTACCGACTGCGTCGAGCAGCGCGCGGTCGTGGGACACGAGCAGCACGGCGCCCTGGAAGGCGCGCAGCGCGTCCTCCAGCGCCTCGCGGCTCTCGATGTCGAGGTGGTTGGTCGGCTCGTCGAGAATCAGCACGTTGGCGCCGGAGTGAACCAGCACCGCCAGCGACAATCTGCGGCGCTCCCCGCCGGACAGGCCGGCGAGCGGTTTCTCGGCCTCCTCGCCGGAGAACAGGAACCGGCCGAGCAGCGCCCGCGCCTTGTTCGGCGTCAACCCCGTGGCGCGCTGCGCGGCGTCGAGCACGCTCTGGCTCGGCGGCCCGCCGGCGCCCAGCTCGTCCGCGTGCTGGGAGAGGTAGCCGACGTGCACGTTGTGTCCGCTGCCGAGCCGCCCCGCCGCCAGCGGCCGCTGCCCCGCGAGTGTCTCGATCAGCGTCGTCTTGCCGCTGCCGTTGGGGCCCACGAGCGAGACGTGCTCGCCGCGCTCCAGCCACAGCTCGGCGTGCTCCAGCAGGACGATCGGCGCATCCCCCACCTCCACGCGCGCGTCGGTCAGCTCGAAGATCACCCTGCCGGAGCGCTCCGGCGCCTTGAACGCGAACTCCAGGCCCTGCCCGTCGCGCGGATCGCGCTCGATGCGCTCGATCTTCGCCAGCTTCTTCACCCGCGACTGCGCCTGTTTGGCCTTCGTCGCCTTGTAGCGGAAGCGCTCGATGAAGTGCTCCATCCGCGCGATCTCCGCCTGCTGCTTGTCGATCGCCTTGCCCTGCGCGATCTCGCGCGCGGCCTGCTCACGGCGCCAGTTGTGCCAGCTGCCGGCGAAGAAGCGCGATCTGCCGGCCTCGAGCTCCAGCACGGCGGTGCCGACGGCCTCCAGGAACCAGCGGTCGTGGGCCACCAGCACGATCGCGGTGTCGAGGCCCGTCAACGTCTGCTCCAGCCACTCCAGCGACTCGATGTCGAGGTGGTTGGTCGGCTCGTCCAGCAGCAGCACGTCGGCGTTCGTCGCCAGCGCCCGCGCCAGCGAGGCGCGCGTCAGCTGCCCGCCGGAGAAGGTGTCAAGCGGACGCTCCAAGTCCTCCTCGGCGAACCCGAGCCCGCGCGTCATCACCGTGGCGCGATCACGCCACAGGTAGCCCCCGAGCGCCTCCAGCCGCGCCTGCGCGCGGGCGTAGCGGTCCAGTGTCGTCTCCTCGGTGCCCGCTGCCGCCCCCTCCCCCATCTTCTGCTCCAGCTGCGCCAGCTCGCGCTCCGCGGCCAGCTCCTGCACGCAGCCGGAGAGCACGTACTCGCGCAGCGCCACCCTGCGCTCACGGGGCGGGCGCTGGTCGTGCAGCGCCACACGGGCGCCCTTCTGCAGGCTGAGCTCGCCCTTGTCGATCGACCCTTCCCCGGACAGCATCCGCAGCAGCGTCGTCTTGCCGGCGCCGTTGCGCCCGGCGATCGTCATCCGCTCGCGCCGCTCCAGCTTGAACGACACCCCGCGCAGCAGCGGTTTGCCGGCGATCTCCTTGTGGAGATCCGATGCGATCAGCACAGCCATCGCTCGCATGGTAGGCGGGTGCGCACATCCCCCTTTGGTCAGGCCGGCGCCGCGCCGCTCGACCTTCACGCCGCGGCCGCTGGCCGTAGGGACGGGCGCACCACACGACCGGCCACTCCGCAGGGACGGACGCACCGCCCGGCCGAGCGCTCCGATACCATTTGACTCCTCATGCGCCGCCTGCTCTGGAGCCTCCCCACCGCCGCCGCCCTGCTGCTGGTGTCCGCGCCCGCGGCACTCGCGATGAACGACGGACGCGGCTTCTACGGGCCAACCGACGACAAGGTTGTGACGCTGGCCGGGTTCATCCTGATCATCTTCTTCCCGACCTTCATCCTGCTCGCCACCCTGTTGCAGAAACGGCTGGAAAAGCGCAAAGACGCGCGCGTCGCGGCGGCGCGCTCGCACGCCAACGGCGACCGCTTCAGCGGCGGCTGGTAGTCGCCGCGGGCAACGCGGGGCGTGGATGAGCGCAAGCGCCGAGCCGAGCGAGCCCCACAGCGATTCGCAGGTGAGTGGCGGGGGCGGGCGGGCTCCAATTGAATACGAGCGTCGCGGCTCCGCGGCGCTGCTGACGATCGACCGCCAGGAGCGGCGCAACGCGGTCGACGGGCCCACCGCCGTCGCGCTGCACGAGGCCTACCTGCGCTTCGAAGCCGATGAAGAGGCGCGCGTGCTGGTGCTCACCGGCGCGGGCGGCATCTCCTTCTGCGCCGGCGCCGACCTGAAGGCGATCGAGTCCTTCGGCGGGCGTCTCACCGCGCCCGAGGGCCCGATGGGCTTCACCCGCCTCACGCCGTTGAAGCCGACCGTCGCCGCGATCTCCGGCTTCGCGCTCGCCGGCGGGCTGGAGCTGGCGCTGTGGTGTGACCTGCGGATCGCCACGGAGGACTCGCGCCTCGGCTTTCCCGAGCGCCGCTGGGGCGTCCCGCTGATCGACGGCGGCACCCAGCGCCTGCCGCGCATCGTCGGCCTCGGCCGGGCGCTCGACATGATCCTCACCGGGCGCATCATGGACGCCGCCGAGGCTCTTTCGATCGGGCTCGTCACCGAGGTGGTCCCCCCCGGCCGCCACCTGGAGCGCGCGCTGGAGCTGGCCGAGGGTCTCGCCCGCTTCCCGCAGCGCACGATGCTCGCCGACCGCTCCGCCGCGATCCACGGCCTCGGGATGCCGCTTCCCGAGGGCCTCGCGCTCGAGTCCCGGGCCGGCCCCGACGTGTTCGAGGACGCGATCCGCGGGGCGGCGCGCTTCGCGGGGGGCGAGGGCCGCGGCGGGGCTGGGGCTGGGGCGTAGGACAGGGTTGGAGCCGGGCGTAGGAAAGGGCTGGGCCGGGGCGTAGAGCTCAGCCGTCCGCGGGCGTGGTCTGGCGGCGGATCGTTCGCTCGATCTCCGCGCCCTTGGATGTGAGCCGCCACACGTGCGGCTCTCCCGGGGCGGGAGGGCCATCCTCGTTTTCGATTAGGCCGAGGTGCTCTAGGCGCGCGAGCAACTTGGAGATCTGGCCGGGATCGGCTACCCCGGCAGCGTCCGCAACCTGACGGTTGCTCGGGCCCCGCCCCCGCCCACCGAGCGACGCGATCGCGCGCAGCACCCGCACCGTGCGGTAGGTGAGGCGCATATCGAGCTCGCGCAGCGGATCGCCGCTGGGAGGCGCGGCGGGCTTGCGGCGGGCCGCGGGCCGCGAGGTCTCTCGCGCCGCGGCGGCCTTGCCGAGATAGGGCAGCACGATCATCCCCATCAGCGGGCCGAGCAGTGTGCTCATCGGCGGGACACCACCCGCCCTTCCGCCACCCGCGACCCTTCCGCCACCCGGCGGCTCGCCGACCTCCTGGGCACCGACCGCACGGGCGCCGATCTCCCGGGCACTGCCCGCACGTGCGCCAGCCTCCTGAACACCGTGCAACCGGGCGCCGTTCTCCCGGGCGCCATTTGCGCGCGCGTCGCCGGCCGCCAGCCGCGCGTGCAACACCGCCAGCACCGCGCCGACCACACCCTCCGCCGTCAACCGCGTCGGCTTCGTCGCACCCCGCGCCTCACGGCGACCCTCGTGCACCACGTCGATCAACGACTGCACGACCTGGGTACGGCGCTCCAGCGCGACCGGGCCCGCCCCGAGCGCATCGACCACGCACAGCGCCCCCATCCCCGGCTCATCATCGAGGTACTCGAGCAGCGCACCCAAACCAGCTCTGACCTGCTCACGCCACGTGCCCCCCGCCTCGTAGGCCGGGAGCACACGCCGCGCCGTGCCCTGCACCGCCAGGTCAAACCCCGCGAGGAAACAGTCCTCGCGATCCTCGAACAGCTCGTAGAACGTCCTACGCGACACCCCCGAGCGCGCCACCACATGGGCGACCGTCACCCCACTCACGCCGCGCTCCCTGGCGACCTCGATCAGCGCCGCGATCATCCGCGCACGCTGAATCTCCGCCACGCCACCACGACCACCGCCGCGGTCCACATCCCCGTGGGCAGGACGGCGCGCCACACCGCGGCCGGCACCCTCGCCACGATCGCCACCGCGAGCGCGCGAAGGCACCTCGATCACTGTGCCTCTACCGGCTCTAGCCCTTTTTGCCGGCGCGCTTGCCCTTGCCATGAGCACCCCTGCCCTTCTTCTTATGTGCCGCCTGCTTGTGGGCCTTCTTCGCCTTCGGACAGCCCGTGACCGCGATCTTCGTGTTCTGCGTGATCTTCACGCCGTTCTGCGCCACGAATTCGGTCGGCATCGTGAGTTTCTTGCCGCACAGGTTCGCCCCGTTCGCGGTGAGCGCCGAGTACTGGCCCGCCGGCAGTTTGAGTTCGAAGCTGCCGACCGGCACGTCGGGCACGGTGTTGAAGGTGCTGCTCGTAATCCCCTTGGTGATGTGCGTTTCGCCGTGCAGGTCGACGGTGACGCCGTCCTCGCCCTTGAGCACCACGATCAGTTCGGGCCACGCCGCACCGCCGCGGGACACGAAGTACGCCGGGCCCGTGAACGCACCCGAGATCGTCGGTGTCGTCGCGACCGCTTCCCCGACCTTGGAGGCCGCGGGGCAGGATTCCGGGTTCGCGTCGAACGCGGCTTCGGTGCACGCTTTCTGCAGAGTCGGCAGCCTGGCCGGCAGCTGCTTGGGGAGTTCGACTTTGACCTTCGCGACGTTCGCCTGGCCTTCTTCGACCGGGTAGGTCAGCTTCACCGCGAGACTCGTCCCGTTCCTACGCGAGGTCTTCCCCGGGGTCGAGACCGCGAATTTCGGCTTGAACTTCAGCGTCGCGCAGTTGGTGACCTGGAACGGCACCGAGATGTTCGCGCTCGCGCCTTCGCTGCTGGACAGTGTCGCGGTGATCGCCGTCGGCGTGCAGTTCGACGGGTTGAACACGAATTTACTGCGGTCGATCAACACGTTGACGTGCTTGATCTGCAACGGGATCCCGTCGAGGATGTGCGGGATCGCGTACGGACCCGACGGGTCCGTCGTGACCGTCAACGCCGCCGTGATCGGGTTCACTTCGACCTTCGCGCGCACCACCACATTGCCGAGGTCGAACGGGCCAGCCTTCGCCGGATTCACGATCGACAGGCCGAACGGCGCACCCTTGTACGGGCCGGTGATGAAAACCTTGCCGCCGACGACGCCGAAGGGGTTGCCACCCAGGCCCACGCTGACCGTCGTTTCGCCGATCTCGCTTTCCGGAGGGCAGGTGCCTTCGTCGGCCTGCTGTTCCCCGCACAACTGAACCTGGGAGAGACTCCCGATCAAGCCCTCAGGGAAGTGCAGCTGGATCGCCTGCAGGTTCTGTTCGCCGTCTTCACGGCTCATCGTCGTCGTCAACTGCGTGTACCCACCCGTCTGGATATTCGTCGAACCCGCCTGCAAGGTCGGGTGGAACGGCAGCGGGTCACTGCACGGCGTGTGGTTCGGCCCGCTCGTGATCTGAAATTCCGAGGAGGAATCGATCGCTTCAGTCCCCGACCACGGTTCGATCGCCGCCGTCGTCGTATACCCACCACACAACGCCGGCGTACCGAGCGGCGCTCGAGAGCCCCCGAAGAAGTGCAGGCTCAGGTCTTCGAAGGGCAGCTGCGGCGTTTCCTTGAACGTCGAGACCAGCTGGCCCGTCACCGGGTCCGGCTTGACTTCACCCGCGAGCTTGACCAACACACCGGCCTTCGCGTCTTCAGCGACAATGTACAGCGCGAGCAGCGACCCGAACGGGTTCGCGTCCTGCTCCGCCAGATACACCGCGCCGACGAGCGGGTCCGGCAGCAACGGCGTCTTGATTTCGACCGTCCCGACCTTCGAGGCTTCCGGGCAGCCCACCGGCCCCTGGCTTTCGAGGCCCACCTGTTCAATCGCGCACGAGAGCAGGCCGTCAGCGGCCGCCGGGTTAAGCGTGACGCCCGCGGGCAGCGATACCGTCGTGTTCTTGACGGTCGACTGCGCGTCGCCCGTCGGATTCAGGGTCGCGTCCTGGGGCACGTGAATCCCGACCGTCAACCCGCTCGGGCTGCTTCCTGCCTGCCCGTCGGGCGTCGCTGTGATCGACGGTTCGAACGTCAGACGATTACAACCCGACAACCCAAGAGAACGCCCATATTCGTCGTGCAGGCCATATTCGGCGATCTTCTGCACCGTTGGTTCCGCCCATGAGTCGGCGGACATCGTGGGTGTCCACGCCCCGCCACACGACGTCGGCAGCGTCAGAAAAGGCTGGTCATTAGGTTCGTTCGTGGCCACACACGGACCGTTACCAAAGAGGCCTTCCGCAAGGCAGTCGCGTCCGCGGGAGATATTGTGACGCGGATCGCCGGGCACACCCCACAGTGTCACCTGACTCGAGAACAAGACCGCCGCCTGCGGGATGTCGGAGACGGTCACGCTCACCCCGTAATCGCCACCAGTGCGCACCGCTGTATCGAGGATGATCGGAACCGTCAAGACCGCGAAGCCGAAGCGCGCCGGCTCGCCCGGGTTCGGCACCAAGTTGTACACCGGCGCCGGAACCGTGACCGGCTTGCCAAAGAAACGCGACAACGAGGTCGTGTTGGCAGCACCGATGACCGTGTCCGACGGACAGACGGGCACGCCTTCCACGATCTGGGCAAACTCGGCGCTTGTGCACTGCGCAACCGCGTTCGGGTTGCCGACCATGCCCGCTGGAAGATTGAACCGCAGATCCTTCACCAACGCCGGTGCCGTCTCTTTACCCGCTTCCAGCGTCGTGCTCAGGTCGAGCGTACTCGTCAACTGAAATGGATGAGAACCCGCCTGCGTGTCCGGCACGCCACCAACACTTTCCGGAACCATTTCAAAGGATTCGGGGCCGAACGGCGTCGCTGCTTCTCCAACCATGAATGGCTGCTTGGCCGTCTCAGGCGCCGCCCCGCCGCCTTCCACAAGCGCTTCATTGACAGCACCCGACTGCGCACGCGCCTGTACTCGCACAGTCAATTCCATCTGCACCTTTTCGTACGGTTCAACCCGCCTGTCGAATGTACAGGTTAGCGCTTCAAGAGAACATTCACCCTGACCTCTGCCGAGCGCCCCCACCTGACTTCCGATCCCGATCGCCACGATTCCGGGCGGCAGCTTGTCCGATACCGTGATCGGCCCTTCGGCGCCGTTGGCGACCGCGTCGCCGAGATTGGTTACAGACACGATGACCGTCCCCGTGCCTCCAGGCGGGAGATCGGTCGGCGCGCGAGTCGCTTCGACATGCCACCACGGCACTTCGCCTTCCGCGAATGCTGGAGCGACGCCTGCCACTGCGAGCGCGATCAACGCCAAGGTGAGCACTAGGACCGTCTTTAGAGCAACGAGCTTATCTGACATTGTGATCCTCGTCATCGCTAGCGCCTCCCCTTGCCGGACGAGCTCTTCTTGGCCTTTGATTTTGTGCCCTTCTTGGCCTTTGATTTTGTTGTTCGATACTTCTTCCGCACCTGTGATTCGCACACAGCTCGCTTCCTGCGCGGCTTCTTTCTACACGCCTTCAGCGCTGCCGCAAGCTTTTGCGCCTGCGTCAGCCGCTTAGGAGCGACACCCGCTGTGGAGACTGCCGGTGCGACGTTGCCTGCCCCGGAGAACGTCGCGCTCGCCGGCGCACCGAAGATCGCCGGCTGCGGCGAAGGCGCTGGTTTGCATGAATCCCCCGTAGTGCATGGCGGCGGGGACACCGGCAGGCTTGCGCAGGGCGCCGCCGCCGAGCATACGTGCGCGTCGTACACGTCGTACGAGCTATCTACATCCTGCGGCGCAAGCCGCGACGCGGTGAGGAAGAAGACATCTTCGCCTTCTTCGCCGCTCGGTCCCTTACCACTCGCATCGAGGAACGCCGATTCTTCGCCCGAGGTTCCTGCGGAGATCAGCGACACGCAGCCCCCCGCTCGTGCGCAACTGCCGACACCCTCGGGCTCATACTCGTAGACATCCTCTTTGCCGTTGGTGTCCTGTGGCACGAGCGCATCGGCACTATCGAAGAACAGCCGGCCTTCATCGGAAAGCACACGCGATTCGTAGGCAAGTGTCTGCTGGGTAGAAGCAACGTTTGGGGTCCACCCCGGAATATTGCCGGCGAGCCAATGCCCACCCCATTTATCTTTTTCGTCAACGAGGAATTTGTCGCCGCCTTCCGGTCGGAGGATCCCGTCGGGTCGTGCTCCGGTGGGGTTGCAGGAAGCGCATGTCAGGTGGTTGGTCGCCTCGTCATACAAGAACACCTCCTCGTCGGGCTGACCGCTGTTTGCGTCACGATTGTCGTAACCCGTCAGGCTTTCGTCCGACATGAAGGTTAGATACCTACCGCTCGCGGACACCCTGGACGTCTGCGATTCGAGCACTCCGCCTTCTGTTCCGCCCCAATCAGTTCTATCTACGAAGGAAAGGACAGCGACGAGACGTGGTGCGGACCAGGTGGAGCCCGTCTCCGACTCCACGTACAGGTTGGGCTTGCCGGGTTCGGCGCCGCTTGCCAACACACCCGTCGCCACAAAATATACGATCGAGCCATTTTCACTTACGCCGACCACGTTGCGTTGTACGCTCGCCGTTTCGCCGGCGTTTTTATCGGTTGAAAGATCCGTCGTCGATTCCGTGACCGTGTCGTACGCGAACAGTTCGTTATCATTTGCGGCCACTTCGGCCAACACGAATACTAGTGAGCCATTAGCATTCGCGGCCTGGAAGTGCCCCGGCAGCGCGACTGTCTGTTCGGTCAGCATATCGTGCATGTAGAGGGGACCATTGTGTTCTGCTTCCGCTTCGAAGAAGACACGCGAGCCGTCACCGGAGATCGCGTTCTTGTCGGCTTTGCCCTGACTCCCCGCGAGTGCGTTCTTTATTAGCGGCCCCGTCGTGCCGACTGGAGGCATATTCACCTGTTGAAGCTGCCCTTCCGTCCACTCGTAGATATTGGGTGAGCTATCACCGCGAAGTTCGGTCGCTGTCTTCGTCAGCGCATAGGGAGATGCAATGATCACGTGCGAGAAATTCGGAGTCGCACCGATAACTTCCGATTTTTCCCACGACACGCGCGAGCCCAGAGGGCCGAAGGTCGTGCCCGGGGGCACATTGCTCGCTGTCAGAAGTGGCAAATAGCTCCCACTACTGTTGTCGCGTAGGTACGGTGTATTTTCCGTCGCTTCGGGCGACAGCCGGCTTTCGCTGAGCGATACGAGGAGCGCCTGTGAGAGATCGGCTGAAAAGAGGTCGTACTCCTCACCAAAATGAGTCTCCAGCGCCGTGCTGTTCGGTGGGCTGAGGTCTTCTGAGGACCAGCCCCCCGCATCGCGCTTGGCCAGGACCTGAATGGGCGCCTGCGGATTTGGGTTGCCGGCTGGATTTGAACCTACCGGCTGGTTTGCCTCGTATGTAAAGGCGCTGCCATTCGTCGAGGATTGAATCGCCCCGGGATTGCCATTCTGTCCGATCGCCGCGATGAGCGCTCCGCTCTTGTTCGGCGGCGAGACCATTTCCCACGCCCGATCATCCGGCAAGGCGAACGCTCCGCCGGCCGCCTGCGTGGTGAACGTCTCGTCGGGCCCGTACGCCGTACCGAGCAGGTTGGTTGCGACGAGGCGTACGTGGTATGTCGTTTCAGCCAGCAGATTTTGGACGTTGACCGCTACCGGCACAGCGCTTTTCAGCGGTGAAAGTTCGCCCGCCGGCACGGGAATGCTTTCCCCGTAAGATGTGCTGGTTCCGTATTCGAATCGGTAGGTTGTATTCGCGCCGTCGGGGTTGAGCTGCGCACCGAACTGCGCGCTTCCCGAGGAGACGTCGGAGACGCTCTCTTCAGAGATTTGGACCGGCCCTGGGGTCACAAAAGTTTGATCCTTGCCTTGATTTGAGCCGTTTTCATTGGAGACGTTCAGCCGGAAGTGGTACCTCGTGAGTGGTTCCAGGCCGGTCAGGTTGACGCTGACCGCAACCGACGAGCTTCCCGTGCCGATTTCAGCCGGTGTCTGCTTGCACGGCACACTCTGCCCGTAGGAAACTTCGGCTTCGGTGCGGTATTCGAACACACACGCGGTCACCGGCAGGTCGTCGGGGTTGACCACGCCATTGAGCGTCGCGGACGTTTCCGCGAGATTCGAAGCCGAGTCGGTGCTCGCATCGGGGACGACGAACGCCGTGAACACGTCTATGTCGCCGTTGCTCGCATCCGAGACGTACGCCATACCTGTCGTGGAGTCGACCGCGATCCCTTGGCTATCGGTCAACTGCGCTTCGCCAAAGCGCTCGATCGGAACCTGGGACGGGCTATAGGCCACGATACTCGTCTTGTCATCGACATACACGTCGTTGCTCGAGAAGTCGACGGCCATCCCGCTCGCTAGTTCTTCATTGCCAGCCAACGTTTCGGCGAGAATTTCGCCTGTCTTGGAGAGCTTGGTCGGGAATATGCCTGATGCTCCTGCTGATTCTATGATCAGCCCTACATAGATGTTGTCTTCCGAGTCGAGCGCTATACCGATTGAGCCAAATTGGCTGGAGGCGCTAGCCCCCCTGCTATTCTCCCTCCCTCGAGTTTGTGGCCTAGCCGTCGCCACGTATTCGTTTACCGGCGCAGCGTCGTTGAACTCATAAATCGGGATTTGCGACTCTCCCCTTTCGCCTTGTACCCAGAGATTCCCGTTTGGATCGACCGACAGACCTGCTAGTCCGGTACCCTCGAGGGCTTCGCCTGGGAACGGCGAGGTAGGTGACGTGCCGGTTACCTGCCCGAGATACGCGCCGGTCGAGGAAAACTTGTCTATCAGATTGTTGACGTTGTCCAAGACGTATACGTCGCCTTTGGACTGGTCGAGCGGATTGGTTGAGTTGTCCACCGCGATCGCTCCTTCAGCCGTTTCGGTAGGGCCAAATCCGACCCACCCGAACACGCCCGTGGGCGACGCGCTGCCGTTGAACTGGGTGACGTATTCCCCTTTTTCGTTGAACACCTCAACTCTTTCGTTCCCACGGTCAGCCACGTACACGTCGCCGGTCGCGTCGTTCACCGCCAGCACGCCAGGCTTGACGAGCTGCCCGTTGCCCGAGCCTTCACTCCCGAACACTTTGCCGAACACGTGCTCGCGCTGCGCCAGCGCCGGGGTACTCCACATCAGCAGCCCGCCGAGTAACGCACACAACCACACCGACACCATCGAGATCAACCGGCGAGCACTCATCAGACCATCTCCTCTGTAAGAAGC
This sequence comes from uncultured Solirubrobacterales bacterium, assembly GCA_963764915.1. Taxonomy (GTDB): domain Bacteria; phylum Actinomycetota; class Thermoleophilia; order Solirubrobacterales; family Solirubrobacteraceae; genus Palsa-744. Next base: position 165,187 of record CAVXUO010000006.1, read on the forward strand.
CGACACCACGCCGACCCGACCCCGGGCAGCACAAAACCGCCGCCGGGCACGCGCCCGGCGGCGGCAGATGAACAAGCAGCTGAAAACACGGCCCGAAGGCGCGGAAGGCCATGCCACGCGTTGCGCCCGGCCCAGCCTGCTCGATGAGACGCCTTCGGGCTTAGTGCCCTAGGCGAAGAGAGAGAGAGAGAGAGAGAGATGCGACAGCGCCATGCTGGCGCATCTAGCATCACTCTTTTGCGGGGGTGCAATGACCCTCGACACGCTCATCCCTCTCAAAAGCACGCGGAAACCAACTCCCTCATCGAAATGACCCGGCCCCTCTCCCAAGCGGACCCCGTCAATGCATCATGAAGGCCGGCAAACAAGGCACCCGGCCCAGACCCGATCGTATGTTTTGAAACCCTCGACGCACCTGAGATCAAGTGCGATGAGGCCACTATAGACAGGTTGGACGGTGTTGTCAACTCCTTGACATCACAGGCTTCCGCGCGCACGATCCAGCACGTGGGCCGGCCAGCGATCGCAGCGATGCGGTCGAAGCCCTCGTCGTCGTGGTCCGAAGGAGCGGCGTCGAGCCCCGCCTGCCGGCGCGATGTCCGGGCGAGGAACAGGGCGTGGAAACCCTACTCAGGCCCCGGCGGGCGTGGCCTGGCGGCGGATCGTCCGCTCGACTTCCGCGCCCTTGGGCGTGAGCCGCCACACGTGTGGCTCTCCCGGCGCCGGGGGGCCGCCCTCGTTTTCGATCAGGCCGAGGTGCTCCAAGCGCGCGAGCAGCTTGGAGATCTGACCGGGATCGGCGACACCAGCCACCTCCGCGACCTGACGGTTGCTGGGGCCCCGTCCCCGCCCACCGAGCGCCGCGATCGCGAGCAGCACCTGCACGGTGCGGTAGGTGAGACGCATGTCGAGTTCGCGCAGCGGATCACCGCTGGGAGCCGTGGCGGGCTTGCGGCGGGTCGTGGGGCGGGAGGTCTCTTGTGCGGCGGCGGCCTTGCCGAGATAGGGCAGCACGATCATCCCCATCAGCGGGCCGAGCAGCGTGCTCATCGGTGAGGCGCCACCCGCCCGTCTGCCACCCGCGCGCGCGCCGCCCGACGGCTCGCCGACCTCCTGAGTACCGCTCGCCTGCGCGCCAACCACCCGCGCGCCATTTGCCTGGGCTCCATTCGCCCGCGCGTCGCCGGCCGCCAGCCGCGCGTGCAACACCGCCAGCACCGCGCCGACCACGCCCTCCGCCGTCAACCGCGTCGGCTTCACGGCACCCCGCGCCTCCTTGCGACCCTCGTGCACCACATCGATCAACGCCCGCACGACCTGGCTACGGCGCTCCAGCGCGACCGGACCCGCCCCGAGCGCGTCGACCACGCACAACGCCCCCATCCCCGGCTCATCGTCAAGGTACTCGAGCAGCGCGCCCAGTCCCGCCCTGACACGCTCTCGCCAGGTTCCCCGCGTCCGGTAAGCCGGGAGCACACGCCGCGCCGCGCCCTGCACCGCCAGATCGAACCCCGCAAGAAAGCAATCCTCGCGATCCTCGAACAACTCGTAGAACGTCCTGCGCGAGACCCCCGAGCGCGCCACTATATGAGCGACGGTCACCCCGATCGCCCCTTGCTCCCTGGTGACCTCGACCAACGCGGCGATCATCCGCGCGCGCTGGATCTCCGCCACGCCACCGCGGCCACCGCCCCGATCCACGTCGCGCGCGACGCCGCGACCGACACCCCCGTGAACAGGGCGACGCGCCACATCACGGCCACCGCCACCATCGGCACCCCCGACACGATCGGTACTACCGCGACCGCGGGAAGCCACCACGACCACCGAGCCCGAGACTCTAACCCTTCTGCTTGGCGCGCTTACCCTTACCATGAGCACCCTTCCCCCTCCGCTTCCCCTTCTTCTTGTGCGTGGCCTTCTTCGCCTTCGGGCAGCCCGTGACGGCGATCTTCGTGCTCTGATGCAACACCACACCGTTCTGCCCCACAAATTCTGTGGGCATCACCGGCTTGCTCTTACAGAGATTCCCGTTCGCCGTCAGCGCCGAATACCGGCCCTGCGGCAACGTCAATTCAAAGGTGCCCACCGGAACATCCGGAATCGTCTTGAACGTGCTGCTCGTCACACCCGCTTTACTGATGAACGTCGAGCCCACCAGATCCACAGTCGCGCCGTAACCCTGCAACACAATGATCAAGCTCGGGAACGCTTCCCCACCATGCGAGACGAAATACGCCGGGCCCGTCAACGGCACCGGGAGAACCGGCGTCGTAGCCGTCGCGTGCCCGATGATCGACGCCGACGGGCAGTTCGCCGGGTTCGCTTCGAACGTCGCCGCCGCGCACGCTTTCTGCAACGTCGGCAGCCGCGAGGGAAGCGCCTTCGGCAATTCGACTTTGACCCTGGCGATGTTCGCGTCATACGGCCCCGCTGGGTAGCCCAGCTTGACCGTCAAGCCCGCGCCGTCCAGCCGGGAGGCTTTCCCCGTCGTTGAGGCAGTGAGCTTCGGCTTGAACGCCAGCACCGCGCAGTTGGTGATCTGAAACGGCACCGACAAGGCGTCGGTGGACCCTTCCTCGCTGCCGAGGCTGCCGGTTACCGCCAGCGGGCTGCAGCTCGTCGGGTTGAACGTGAAATCAGGCCGGTTGATCGAGACATTGATGTGCTTGATCTCCAAGGGGATCCCGTCCAGGATGTGCGGGATCGCATATGGTCCCGACGTGTCCGTCGTGATCGTCAATGCCGCCGTTGCGCGATCCACTTCGATCTTCGCGCGGACCACGACATCTCCGAGGTTGAACGGGCCCGCCTTCGCGGGGTTGACGATCGACAGGCCGTACGGGGCGCCGTTGTAGGGGCCCGTTATGTAGACCTTCCCGCCGGTCACGCTGTAGGGGTTCCCGCCGAGGCCGACGCTGACCGTCGTTTCCCCGATCAGGCTTTCCGGCCCGCAGGTCCCCGCGTCTGCCTGCGGTTCTCCGCACAGCTTCACGCTGGAGAGCGTGCCCAGGAGCCCTGGGGGCATGTGCAGTTGCACGGACTGGAGGTTCTGCTCACCGTCTTCGCGGGACATCGTCATCCTGAACGGGCTGAACGCGCCCGCCTGGATGTTCGTCGTGCCGGCCGTCAGCGACGGCGCGAACGGCAGCGGATCAGAGCACGCGCTCCCGTTCGGGCCCGAGAGGATGTCGAACGTGGAGGAGGGTTCCGCTGGGGCGTTGCCCGACCACGGTTCGATCGACGCCGTCCTCGTATACGAGCCGCACAACGCCGGGGTCCCCAGCGGTGCGCGGGAGCCGCCGAAAAAATGCAGGCTGAGGTCTTCGAAGGGCAGCTGCGGCGTGTTATCGAACGTCGAGACCAGCTGGCCCGTCGCCGGGTTCGGCGTGACCTGCCCCGCGATCTTCACCAACACCCCCGAGACCGGGTCACGCGCGACGATATACAGCGCCACCAGGCTCCCGAACGGGTTCGCATTCTGCGACGCCAGGTAGACCGCGCCGACCAGCGGGTTCGGCAACAGCGGCGTTTTGATTTCGACGGTCCCGACCTTCGAGGATTCCGGGCAGGTCACTTCTTCGGGGGTATCGAGGCCGACTTCGCCCAGGCCACACGAGGACAGGCCATCGGCGCCCGCCGGGTTCAACGCCACCCCGGCGGGCAACGTGACGGTCGTGTTCTTCACGTTCGCCTCCGAGAGCCCCACAGGGTTCAGGCTCGCCGCCTGCGGGACGTGAACGTCAACCGTCAGGCCGGTCGGTGTGCTGCCTGCCTGGCCATCGGGCGCCACAGTGATCGACGGTTCGAAGTTCAACCGATTGCACCCATCCTGCCCGTACTGTTCACCGGCACTGTTTTGGGAGGTGTATTCCCGCGGCGCCGTGAACTGCCCGACCTGCGACCACGAATCCGCTTCCACGCTCGTGTGCAGCGGGCCCGTGCACGACGTCGGCAGGATCAGAAACGGCTGCGGCTTTTCCTGCAGCGGACAGTGCAATTCAAACTGCGCCGGTTCGCTTTCCAGGTCGAACTTATTGAGGCACTGGAGCCCGCGCGTCGTTTCGTGGCGCGTATCGGCCGGCACCCCCCAGAACGTCACCTGATCCCCTGTGAACGCCGCGAACTCGGTGATGTTGGGGACGGTCACGACGACACCGTAGTCACCGCCCGTGCGCACCGAGGTATCGAGGATCACCGGCACCCGGAGGGAGGTCAGGAAACCGAACTTGGCCGGCTCGCCGACCGACGGTTCGAGCATGTACAGCGGCGAGGAGAACGCATACGGCACGTGCGCTCCTTCGTTGATGCCAGCGATGATCGGTGTCGCAACGCCGACGACCGTGTCCGCCGGGCATTCCCCACGGCCCTGGGCCTCCTGGTCGAATTGGAACAGGCTGCACTTCGGCAGCGGCGTCGGATTGCCGACCAGGCCCGCCGGCAGGTTGAAGCGCAAATCCTTTGTCAACCCAACCGGCTGCACTTCCGGGACCACCTTTTTCACGTAATTATCGAACACGGGCACCGTATGCGTCTTCAACGCAAGCGTTGCCGTTATCTGGAACGGGTGCGATCCTGCCTGCGTGTCGGGTGCGCCACCTTCTTCTTCCGGAGACAGTTCATAGTTTTCGACCCCGAACAGCTGCGGCGATCCGCCGAGCGTGAGTGCGCGTTGCGACACGACCGAGGCCGCGCCGCCGCCGGACACGCTCACTTCGTTCTCGCCGTCACCCGCTCCCGGTTCGATCTTCACCAGGATCGCGATCATGATCCGTTCGTAGGCCAGCAACGGACCCCTGTACGTGCACGTCAGCGTCGTCGGGGCAAGTGAGCAGCTCTCGAACTCCGGCGATAGAAATTGGCCGAGGAAGCCTCCTCCGCCTTCCCCGTAGATCGCCGTCGCGGTCACCCCCGGCGGCAGCTTGTCCGTGACGCTCACGGGTTCATCGAGCGCGTTGTTGGCGGTCGCATCGCCGAGATTGCTGACTTCGACGAGCACAGTGTTTTCGCCACCCGCCTTGCTGGCGGGCGCGGAGATGGTGCTCACGTGCCACCACGGCATCGCCGCGGCCGCCTGACCGGCCCCACCCAACACCAGCAGCACCGCGACCACGACGGTGGCTGGAACACCTCGCTTGAAAACGCTCACGGGGATCACCTATCGCCCTTTCTGCTCGCCGTGGCACGGGACCTGATGGCCTGCGTGCGCTTTCCTGGCTGCTTCCGCTGCTTCGCGTGCCGCCGGTGCTTGGTCTTGCCTATGTTGCCTTTGCCTTTGCCCTTGCCCTTGCCTTTGCCCTTGCCTTTGCCCTTGCCCTTGGCCTTGCTCTTAGCCTTGGCCTTGACGACGGTCGGCGCGACTTCGGGGACGACGTTGCCGGCCCCGGAGAACGTCGCGCTCGCGGTCGGCCCAAAGATTTCGGGCTGCGGCGAGGGTGCCGCCTTACAGGAGTCACCTGAGTCACACGGCGGGGCCGACACCGGGACGGTTACACACGGCGCCGCCGCGGAGCAGACATGCGCGTCATACACATCGAGGTTCGTGTCGTAGTCCGCCGGACTCAGCCGACTCGCTGTGATGAAGAACACGTCATCGCCATTTTCGCTCGCGTCGAAGAACGCCGATTCCTCGTTGGAGGTCCCCGAGGAGATCAGGTCCACACAGCCACCCGAGTGTTCGCTGAAGGTAACGCCGCCCGATTCGCAGCTACCCACGCCCGCGGGCTCGTACTCGTACACATCCTCGAGCCCGTTCGCGGCCTGTGGCACGAGCGCATCGGGGCTTTCGAAGAACAGCCGCCCACTATCGGAGAGGTTGCGCGGCTGATACAGCTCCCTATCGTCCGTGCTGCGCCAGCCGGGCATGCTCCCGGCCAGCCAATGGCCCTCCCATGGGGTCTGCTGACCTGTCAGCAGTTGCTTTTCTTCGCTGGTTGCCTCGAGCACTCCGACGGGCCGCGCGCCGGTCGGGTCGCACGACGCGCATATCAGGCGCCCCGAGATGGCGTCATACAGGTAAACCTCCTCGTCCGGCTGACCGCTGACGGCATCGACGTTGTCATAGCCCGTCAACGGCCTGTCCGACATGAACGCCAGGAAATGCCCATCCGGGGACACGTGCGAGCTGACCCCCTGGAGTTCCACGCTATCGAAGCCGGTGTTCTTGTACCAGCTGGCTTCGTCTTCGCCCGACAGCGTCGCGATATACGTTGTCGACCAGTCGCCGCCTTCGTCATGGGACGCGTACAGGTTGTCGGCGCCACTCACAGCGCCATGCGCGAGCACACCTTCGGCGACGAAGTACACGTACGCGCCGTCTTCCCCCGTGCCCAGCACCGTTTCCCTGACACCAGCGCTTTCTTCGCCCGCGCCATGGCCGGACGTGAGATCGGTCTGCGTGTCACTGGCCGTGTCAAAAGCGTACAGTTCACCGTTTTCCAAGAAGAAGATGGTCGACCCGTCACTGCTCATCGTCTGGAATGAGGCATGCGGTCCACCGACCTCGAAGGTCTTCTTCTCGACCATGTCGCGGACATACAACCCCGCCGGCTGACCTTCATGGCTCAGCACGTGCCATGCGACCCATCGGCCTTCGCGCGAGATGGCGTGCGCGATCATCCCACCGATCTCCGCCAGCCCGTTGCTGCCGAGGAACGCCCCTTCTTCGCCCCCGGTCGTTTGTTCGCTCGGCAGGATGTTCACGAGCAGCAACTGCTGGCCCGGGCTCCACTCGTACAGGTTCTTTCCGTCGGAAGTAAGCCCATCGCTCGGGGTGGCGACCGCTTCCCGCGTCAGAGCCAGTCGCGAGCCAAAGACCACATGGCTCAAATCGGGGGTCGCCGCAAGGAATTCCTGGGCATTGCCTTCTGGCGCGCCGAACTTCGTGCCGGGCGGCACATCGCCGGGCGTCAGCAGAGGCAGGTAGCTTCCGCTGGCGCTGTCGCGCCGGTAGAGCGTCCATTCTGTCGCTTCCGGCGACAGCGTCGTGGCTGACCCGCCTTCCGGCTCCCCTCCCAGATCGATCAGCGCCGACGACAGATCCGAAGAGAAGAATCGATATTCAGTGTAGCCGGCCGCCTCGAGGTCATTCGCTGGCTCTCCTTCAAGCAGGCTCTCTGGGGCAGTGACGTCTTCCGAGGACCAGCCGCCTGGGTCGCGCCGCGAAAGGACCTGGGCCTTGGTGCCATAGCCCTCGGTGCTTTCCCCGATGGGCGCGTTCGCTTGATAGGTGATCGCGCTCCCGTCGCTCGCGGCCTGGATCTCACCTTCCTCGAAGAATTCGATCGAAGCGCCGCTCTTGTCTGGCGGAGACACGAGTTCCCACTCGCGCCCATCCGGCAGCGCAAACTCCTCCCCACTGACGGCCTGGGTCGTGAACGTATGGTCGGCGCCTTCGACGGTGCCCCCGGCGTTGTGCGCGAGAACCCGGTAGTGGTAGGTCGTGTCCGGCAGCAGTTCCTGCCGGTGGTAGCTGACGAGCACATCGCTCGTGCCGTCACCCACGCTGCCGGTCAGGGTCTGGCCGTAGGCCGTGGTCGTGCCGTATTCCAGACGGTATTCCGTGCTCCGGCCCAGCGGGTCGATCTGCGCGCCGAGCGTCGCGCTGGTCGTGGACACATCGGCGGCGTACTCGGCGTCGATGTATGCCGGTGGCAGCGATTCGAAAATCTGATCCGGGCCGATCGTCGTTTCCCGCTTGGCGTTCGTCGCGACGACGCGATAGTGGTAGGTCGTGCTCGGCGACAGACCTGTCAACTCGCCGGTCGTCGATTGGTCTTCGAAGCTCGACCCGATCGAAGTGCTCGGAGTGCTCGAAGCGCTCGCGTACCCACTGGCTTTGAAATGTGCGGCATCGACGTATTCGAAGCGGTATTCCGTTTCCTCACCCTCCGGGTTGACCGTCGCACCCACGGTGGCTTCCCCTTTTGGACCCGGTGTCACCGACTCGCTGCCAGGCTCGACAAGCGGGCCCGGTGTGGGCACTGTCAGTGCCCACACACTGGTGCTGGATGGTTCATCGTACCCACCTGCCACATATTCAGATACATACAGCTCTCCCAGCCCTTCCGAGAGCGCCATTCCCGCATCGCCGAACGTGCGGGGCTTCACCGTTTTCGACCCGAAACTGTCGATCTCCTTGCCCGAGGAGTCATACTCCAGAACGTGGAACCCTCCGTTGGAGTCTCCCACGAAGACATCGCCCGAGGCGCTGACGGCGACCGCTTCGATCGATGTGCTGCCGACGTCGAACTGCGTGCTCTTTTCCACACCGTCAGGTTCGAGCTCCCGCACACCGGCCGCTTCGCTGTCCTTGAGGTAGACATCGCCCGTCGAGCCGACCGTCAGCGCCGTGACCGTGCCCGTGCTCGACAGCGCGGAGAGCGAGATATTTTCCTTCCACGTACCCGATGGTTCGAACACCTGCACACGCGCTTCTTCGCCAACGTACACCGCTCCGGTGGGCCCAACGGCGATGAAGCTCGCGGCCTTACCCCATTTGAACTGGCCGTCAGCCGTGCCTTCCACACCGGACTTGCATTTTTCTTCCGTCAAGCACATGTCGCCTTTGGTCGTTTCGTTCACTTCCCCGCCGAACATCAGGATGAATTTTCCGGAAGAGTCGAACTTCTCGATACGTTTGTTGTTGTCGTCTACGACGTACACGTCCCCATCAGATGCGCTCAGTGGGTCGTTGTCGACAGCCACGCCTACCGGGTAGGAGAACTGACCCGAGCCAGATCCCAGGTTCCCTTCCTCGCACGTGGTGCTGCTCGTACATACCTGCGATTCTTCGGAGCCGTTGGACACCCCCCAGCCCCACGACATCAGAAAGCTTCCAGATTCATTGAACTTGTCGACCCGCCCGGGGGGGTTTGCGACATACACATCCCCCGCGGCATCGACCGCCACACCGTACATCTGCCCGAACCCCACAGCGAACTGCGTCGCGCCGGCCACCGCGGGAACCACGCCGCCCGCAAGCGCACAGGCCATGCCACAAAGCGAAGCCACGATCGTCAACCTGAGCCGGCGAGCATTCATCGAACCATCTCCTCCTGTAAGGAACCGATACCGCGCCGACCCGATCCCGGGCAGCACAAGGCCGCCGCGGGCGCACGACCCGCGGCGGCCAAAGAACACAAAGCTGAAAACGCGCCCTGGAGGCGTGAGAAACCGAGCCGCGCAAGATGCGCGGCTCGATGCAATCGATGAGTCGGCCCGGGGCTTAGACCCCTAGGCGAAGAGAGAGAGAGAGAGAGAGAGATGCGACAGCGCCAAGCTGGCGCATCTAGCATCACCCTTGGAGCGAGGTGCAATGACCCTCGACACGTTCGTCCCTCTCAAAAGCACGCGGAAACCAACTCCCTCATCGAAATGACCCGGCCCCTCTCCCAAGCAGACCCCATCAATGCATCTGAAGGCCGGCAACAAGGCGCCCGGCCCAACCCGATCGTATGTTCTGAAACCCTCGACGCACCTGAGATCAAGTGCGATGAGGCCACTATAGACAGGTTGGACGGTGTTGTCAACTCCCCGGCATCACAGGCTTCCGCGCGGGACGATCCAGCACGTGGGTTGGCCGGTGATCGCGGCGATGCGGTCGAAGTCCTCGTCGTAGTGCAGCAGCTCCACGCCCGCGGTCTCAGCGGCGGCGGCGATCAGCAGGTCCTGGTGCCCCACGCTGCGCTGGTGGGCCCCGCCCTGGTGGGCCAGGGTGCGGTAGACGTCCAGGACGCGGCGCCACTCGCCCGGGCCGATCGCACAATCGTCAAGCTCGTCCAGATCCATCTTGATCTCGTCGAATTCACGGCCGTTGCGCGCGCTGACCAGCAGCTCGAACTTGATCATCGAGCACGTTGCGATCTCCATGCGCTCCAACCTTGCCGTCAGCTCCACGGCGACGCTTACCGCGCGTCCACGCCAGGACCAGGCGGTCGTATCGGCCAGCGCCTGCACCGTCAGAGGTCCGCGGGAAGCGCGCCTTCGCGCATCGCACGCAGACGCTCGGGCGTCAGCCACTCCCAATCTCGCTCCGCCAGCCGGCGCAAGCGGTCGCGGCGAACCACGTCACGCAGCGCCGCGTGCACGGTGGCAGTGGTGTTCTTCGCCTCCAGCACCCCGCGCGCCTGAGCGACCAGCTCCATGTCCAGATTGATCGTCGTTCGTTTCACCATGGGCACCCTCTCATGTATCAGGGCCTACATCAAGGGCCATATAAGAACTGTAACAGTGTGTGCACAAACTTGGCACACTCCGGGCACACTCGGGCGCACTACGTCGCACTCTGGTGCGAAGGGACCGCGTCGAGCTCCCGCCGGCCGGCGCAACGCCGGGGTGAGGACGAGGCGTGGGAACCCTGCTCAGGCCCCGGTGGGCATGGTCTGGCGGCGGATCGTCCGCTCGACTTCCGCGCCCTTGGGCGTGAGCCGCCACACGTGCGGCTCTCCCGGCGCGGGAGGGCCATCCTCGTTTTCGATCAAGCCGAGGTGCTCCAGGCGCGCGAGCAGCTTGGAGATCTGGCCGGGATCGGCGACCCCGGCCGCATCCGCGACCTGACGGTTGCTGGGACCCGGTCCCCGCCCACCGAGCGCCGCGATCGCGCACAGCACCTGCACCGTGCGGTAGGTGAGACGCATGTCGAGCTCACGCAGCGGATCGCCGCCGGGGGCACGGAGGGCCTTGCGGCGGGTCGTGGGGCGGGAGGTCTCTCGTGCGGCGGCGGCCTTGCCCAGATAGGGCAGCACGATCATCCCCATCAACGGGCCGAGCAGTGTGCCCATCGGCGGGGCGCCACTCGCCCGTCTGCCACCCGCGCGCACGCCACCCGACGGCTCGCCCGCCTCCCGGGCACCATCCGCCCAAGCGCCAACCACCCGCGCACCATTTGCCTGGGCGCCATTTGCGCGCGCGTCGCCGGCCGCCAGCCGCGCGTGCAACACCGCCAGCACCGCGCCGACCACGCCCTCCGCCGTCAGCCGCGTCGGCTTCACCGCGCCCCGCGCCTCGCGGCGACCCTCGTGCACCACGTCGATCAACCGCTGCACCACCTTCGTGCGGCGCTCCAGCGCGACCGGACCCGCCCCGAGCGCGTCGACCACGCACAACGCTCCCATCCCCGGCTCGTCATCGAGGTACTCCAGCAGCGCACCCAGGCCCGCCCTGACACGCTCCCGCCACGTGCCCCGCACCCCATAGGCCGGGAGCACACGCCGCGCCGCGCCCTGCACGGCCAGGTCGAACCCCGCGAGGAAACAGTCCTCGCGATCCTCGAACAGCTCGTAGAACGTCCTACGCGAGACCCCCGAGCGCGCCACTATGTTGGCGACGGTCACCCCGCTCGCCCCGTGCTCCCTGGTTACCTCGACCAGTGCGTCGATCATCCGCGCGCGCTGGATCTCGGCCACACCACTACGCCCACCGCCCCGGTCCACGTCCCCGTGGGCAGCACGGCGCGCCACACCGCGGCCGGCGCCCCGGCCACGATCGGCACCGCCACCGCAAGCGCGCGAAGGCACGGCGATCACCGGACCTCTACCGGCTCTAGCCCTTCCTGTTGGTGCGCTTACCCTTGCCATGAGCACCGTTGCCCCGCTTCTTCTTATGCGCCGCCTTCTTGTGAGCCTTCTTCGCCTTCGGACATCCCGTGACGGCAATCTTGGTGTTTTGCGTGATCTTCGCGCCGTTCTGCGCCACGAATTCCGTCGGCATCGTGAGGCTCTTGCCGCACAGGTTCGCCCCGTTCGCGGTGAGCGCCGAGTACTGGCCCGCCGGCAGTTTGAGTTCGAAGCTGCCGACCGGCACATCGGGCACCGTGTTGAAGGTGCTGCTCGTAATCCCCTTGGTGATGTGCGTTTCGCCGTGCAGGTCGACCGTGACGCCGTCCTCGCCCTTGAGCACCACGATCAATTCGGGCCACGCCGCGCCGCCGCGGGACACGAAGTACGCCGGGCCCGTGAACACACCCGAGATCGTCGGTGTCGTCGCGACCGCTTCCCCGACCCTGGAAGCCACGGGACAGGATTCCGGGTTCGCGTCAAACGCCGCTTCGGTGCACGCTTTCTGCAGCGTCGGCAGCCTGGCCGGCAGCTGCTTGGGAAGTTCGACTTTGACCTTCGCGACGTTCGCCTGGCCTTCTTCGACCGGGTAGGTCAGCTTCACATCCAGGCTCGTCCCGTTCGTACGCGAGGTCTTCCCCGGAGTCGAGACCTCGAATTTCGGCTTGAACTTCAACGTCGCGCAGTTGGTGACCTGGAACGGCACCGAGATGTTCGCGCTCGCGCCTTCGCTGCTCCCCAGGGTTGCGGTGATCGCCGTCGGCGTGCAATTCGACGGGTTGAACACGAATTTACTGCGGTTGATCAACACGTTGACATGCTTGATCTGCAACGGGATCCCATCCAGGATGTGCGGGATCGCATACGGCCCCGACGGGTCCGTCGTGACCGTCAACGCCGCCGTGATCGGGTTCACTTCGACCTTCGCGCGCACCACCACATTCCCGAGGTCGAACGGGCCAGCCTTCGCCGGATTCACGATCGACAAGCCGAACGGCGCACCCTTGTACGGGCCGGTGATGAAAACCTTGCCGCCGACGACACTGAAGGGGTTGCCGCCCAAGCCCACGCTGACCGTCGTTTCGCCGATCTCGCTTTCCGGAGGGCAGGTGCCTTCGTCGGCCTGCGATTCCCCGCACAGCTGAACCTGGGAAAGACTCCCGATCAAGCCCTCAGGGAAGTGCAGCTGGATCGCCTGCAGGTTCTGTTCGCCGTCTTCACGGCTCATCGTCGTCGTCAACTGCGTGTACCCGCCTGTCTGGATATTCGTCGAACCCGCCTGCAAGGTCGGGTGGAACGGCAACGGGTCACTGCACGGCGTGTGGTTCGGCCCGCTGGTGATCTGAAATTCCGAGGAGGACACAGCTGCCGCGTTCCCCGACCACGGTTCGATCGACGCCGTCGTCGTATAGCCACCGCACAGCGCCGGCGTACCGAGCGGCGCTCGAGAGCCTCCGAAGAAATGCAGGCTCAGGTCTTCGAAAGGCAGCTGCGGCGTTTCCTTGAACGTCGAGACCAACTGGCCCGTCACCGGGTCCGGCTTGACTTCCCCGGCGAGCTTAACCAGGACGCCCGCCGTCGCGTCTTCGGCGACGACGTACAGGGCGAGCAGCGACCCGAAAGGGTTCGCGTCCTGCTCGGCCAGATACACGGCGCCCACGAGCGGGTCCGGCAGCAGCGGCGTCTTGATTTCGACCGTCCCGACCTTCGAGGCTTCCGGGCAGCCCACCGGCCCCTGGCTTTCGAGGCCCACCTGTTCAATCGCGCACGAGAGCAGGCCGTCAGCGGCCGCCGGGTTGAGTGTGACGCCCGCGGGCAGCGATACCGTCGTGTTCTTGACGGTCGACTGCGCGTCGCCCGTCGGATTCAGGGTCGCGTCCTGGGGCACGTGAATCCCGACCGTCAACCCGCTCGGGCTGCTTCCTGCCTGCCCGTCGGGCGTCGCTGTGATCGACGGTTCGAACGTCAAGTGGTTGCAACCGGACAAACCTAGCGAGCGCCCGTATTCATCGTGCAGGCTGTATTCGGCCGTCTTCTGCACCGACGGTTCCGCCCACGAATCCGCCGAGACTGTCGGCGTCCACGCGCCGCCACACGACGTCGGCAGCGTCAGAAACGGCTGGTAGTTCGGTTCGTTGGGGGCTTGGCACGGGCCGTTACCAAAGAGGCCTTCGGCGAGGCAGTTGCGTCCGCGGGAGATGTTGTGGCGCGGATCGCCCGGCACACCCCAGAGGGTCACCTGGCTTGAAAACAGGACCGCCGCCTGCGATATGTCGGAGACGGTCACGTTCACCCCGTAATCGCCGCCGGTGCGCACCGCTGTATCGAGAATGATCGGAACCTCCAACGGCTGGAAGCCGAAGCGCGCCGGCTCGCCCGGATTGGGGACCAGGTTGTATACCGGCGCCGGGACCGTGACCGGCCGGCCGAAGAAGCGCGACAGCAAGGTCGTGTTGGCAGCACCAATGACGGTGTCCGAGGGACAGGCGGGCACACCTTCGATGATCTGGGCAAACTCGGCGGCGGTGCACTGCGCGACCGCATTCGGGTTGCCTACCAGGCCCGCCGGAAGATCGAACCGCAGATCCTTCACCAACGCCGGCGCCGCCTCCTTGCCCGCTTCCAGAGTCGTGTTCAGGTCGAGCGTACTCGTGAACTGAAATGGATGAGAACCCGCCTGTGTGTCCGGCACGCCGCCAACATTTTCCGGGATCATCTCAAAAGATTCGGGGCCGAACGGCGTCGCTGCTTCTCCGACCGTGAATGGCTGCTCGGCCGTCTCAGGCGCTGCACGGCCGCCTTCCACGAGCGCTTCATTGATGGTCCCCGACTGCGCACCAGCCTGCACTCGAACGGTCAATTCCATCTGCACCTTTTCGTACGGTTCAACACGTCTATCGAATGTGCATGCCAGCCCTTCAAGAGAACATTCACCCTGACCTCTGCCGAACACCCCCACCTGACTTCCGATCCCGATCGCCACGATTCCGGGTGGCAGCCTGTCCGACACCGTGATCGGCACTTCGGCGCCGTTGGCAACCGCGTCTCCGAGATTGGTTACAGACACAATGACCGTCCCGGTGCCTCCAGGCGGGAGATCGATCGGCGCGCGGCTCGCTTCGACGTGCCACCACGGCACTTCGCCTTCCGCGAACGCTGGAGCGACGCCCGCCGCTGCGAACGCGGCCAACGCCAAGCCGAGCACTAGGACTATCTTTAGAGCAGCGAGCTTGTCTGGCATTGTGATCCTCGTCATAGCTAGCGCCTCCCCTTGCCGGACAAGCTCTTCTTGGCCTTTGATTTTGTTGTTCGATACTTCTTCCGCACCCGTGATTCGCACACAGCTCGCATCCTGCTCGACTTCTTTCTGCACATCTTCAGAGCTGCCGCGAGCTTTTGCACCTGCGTCAACCGCTTAGGAGCAACACCCGCTTTGGATACTGCCGGAGCGACGTTGCCTGCCCCGGAGAATGTTGCGCTCGCCGGCGCACCAAAGATCGCCGGCTGCGGCGAAGGTGCTGCCTTGCATGAATCCCCGGTCGTGCATGCAGGCGGCGAGACCGGCGCGGTCGAGCATGGCACCGCCGCCGAACATACGTGCGCATCATAGACGTCGTATGAGCTATCCACATCCTGCGGGACAAGCCGCGACGTGGTGAGGAAGAAGACATCTTCGCCTTCTCGGCCGCCCGGGCCCTTGCCGCTTGCATCCAGGAACACTGATTCTTCGCCCGAAGTCCCCGCGGAGATCAACGACACGCAACCGCCCGCCTGTGCGCAACTGTCGACGCCCTGCGGCTCATACTCATAGACATCCTCTTTGCCATTGGTGTCTTGCGGCACGAGCGCATCGGCGCTGTCGAAGAACAGCCGCCCTTCATTGGAGAGCACCCGGGATTCAATATTGAGTTTTTGTTCAATTGTTTCGATGGCGGGAGTCCACCCAGGGATACTTGCCGCCAGCCAGCGTCCGGGCCACAGATCGCGCTCATCGACAAGCAGTCCCGACGCGCCTCCGGAAGGGTCTTTGATTCCGTCGGGCCGCGCCCCGGTCGGGTCACATGAGACGCACGTCAGATGGCTGGTCGCCTCGTCGTATAGGAACACCTCCTCGTCCCGTTGCCCGCTGCTCGCATCGCGACTGTCATAGCCCGTTAGGCTCTCGTCCGACATGAACGTCAGATACCTTCCGCTCGACGAAACCCTGGACGACAACCCTTCCAGCGATCCAAAGTTTAATTCTGCCCAATCATTATTGTCTTCACTGGAAAGAACGGCGACGAGACGTGGTGGGGACCACGTGGAGCCGGCCTCAGACTCGACATACAGATTGTCCTTGCCGGATTCGGCGCCACTTGCGAGCACACCTGTGGCTACGAAATACACGACCGACCCATCTTTACTCAGGCCGACCACATCGCCTTGCATGTCTGCTGCTTCACCCGCGTTTTTATCCTCCGACAGATCGGTAAATGATTCCGTAGCGGTGTCATACACAAACAGATCCCCGCCACTCGTGAATAATTTTGAGCCATCGGCGCTCGCGATCTGGAATTCCCCCGGCACCTCAACCGTCTGCTGTGTGAGCATATCGCGCACATAGAGCGCCGTGTCTGCGGCTGGGCCCGCTTTTGCTTCGAAGAAGATACGCGAACCGTCATTCGAGATCGCGTTCCTTGCGTTGTGGGCCCTATGCCCACCAAGGGTGGCTTCCTCCAACGGCTGCGTCGTGCCCGCTGGAGGCACATTCACCTGCTGAAGCTGTCCTTCCGACCACTCGTAGATATTGGGTCCGACACTCCCAAGAGGAGTTGCTGTCGCTGTCAGCGCATAGGGAGATCGAAAAAGCACATGCGACAAATCCGGCGTCGCATCGAGAACGATCGGCTCTACTCCTGCTTCGCTTGAGTGCAGAGGACCGAAGCTTGTGCCTGGTGGGGTTACATTTTTCGCGGTCAGCAACGGCAGATAGCTTCTGTTGCTGTTATTGCGCAGGTATGGCGTATTTTCCGTCGCTTCAGACGATAGAGGGCTTTCGCTGAGCGATTCGATGAGCGCATGCGAAAGATCGGACGAAAAGAGATCGTACTCATTGCCGAAATGGGACTCCAACGCGGCACTATTCGGCGGGTTGCCATCTTCCGAGGACCAGCCGGCTACGTCGCGCCTCGACAGAATCTCCGTGGGCCCCTGCGGATTTGGGTTACCGTCGATGTCGGTCCCCACCGGTCCGCTCGCATAGTAGGCAAACGCGCTGCCATCCACTGAGGCTTGAATCGCCCCCGAAGTGCCTATACCCCCTCCGATCGCCGCGATAAGCGCGCCACCCTTGTTTGGCGGCGAGACCATTTCCCACTCCCGACCATCCGGCAAGGCAAATGCTCGACCGGCCGCTTGCGTAGTGAATGTCTCGTCTGGCCCATACTTCGTGCCGAGCAGGTTGCCCGCGACGACACGCACATGATACGTCGTTTCCGCCAACAGGCCCTGCAAGCTGATCGACACCGGCTCGCTGACAGTCTCAGAGTCGAGTTCTCCGGCCGGCACGGGGATACTTTCACCGTAGGCTACGCTGGTTCCGTATTCGAAATAGTAGGTCGTATTTGCGCCACCCGGATTGACTTTCGCATTGAGCTGTGCGCTGGCGGAGGAGACATTGGAGACACTCTCTTCGGCAAGCGCGACCGGCTCGGGGGTTGTGAACGTTCGATCCAATCCCTGGTTGGAGCCGTTTGCGTTGGCGATGTTCAATCGGAAGTGGTACTTGGTGAGCGGTCCGAGGCCCGCAAGGTTGGCGCTTACCGTCACCGGCGAGCTGCCCGAGCCGATTTGCCCCGGTGTTTGCGCGCACGGCGCGCTTTGCCCATAACCGGGCGCTTCGATGCCGTATTCAAATATGCACGAGGTCACGGACAGGCCCTCCGGATTGACCACACCATTGACCGTCGATGACGTTCCGGCGAGATTCGAAGCCGATCCAGTGCTCACATCCGGGACGACGAACGCCGTGAATACGTCGATGTCCTGGTTGCTCGCATCAGAGGCGTACACGGTCCCAGTCGCGGAGTCGACCGCGATGCCTGCGCTTTCGACCAGCTGGGCGGACCCAAAACGCTCGATCGGGACGTGCGACGGACTGTACGCCGCGACGCTCGTCTCGTCATCGACATACACGTCGTCACTCGAGGAGTCGACCGCCACACCGGTCGCCTCTTCTTCATCACCGCCCAACGTTTCGGCAAGGATTTGGCCCGTTTTGGAGAGCTCCATTGGAAACGTCGATGGTTCCGCCTCGTTTAGTTTCAGCCCAATATAAAGATCGTCTTCTGAGTCAAGCGCTATACCGATTCTGCCAAATTCACCCGAGGACCCATTTCTACCGCGAGTTTGCAACTTAATGGTTGATACATATTCATTCACCGGAGCGGCATCGTTGAACTTATAAATTTCGCTTGTGGCGTCTGCTGGGCCCTGTACCCAGAGTTCCCCGTCGGGATCGACCGCTAGACCTTCAACCCCGCCCCCGAGGGATATGGGGAACGGCGACGTGGAAGACGTGCCCGTAACCTGTCCGATGTACGTACCGGTCGACGAGAACTTGTCGATTACATTATGGCCAGTGTCGAGGACGTAAACGTCGCCTTTGGACGGGTCAGCTGAATTGGTCGAGTTGTCCACCACGATCTGTCCTTCGACACTGCCGCCGGAAAATAGTCCATAAGCGTGCCATTCGAACACGCCGGTTGGCGAGGCGCTGCCGTTGAACTGGGAGACATATTCGCCTTTCGCGGTAAACACCTCGACCCGTTTGTTGCCACGATCTGCCACATACACGTCACCGGTCGAGTCGTTCACCGCCAGTACACCGGGCCGGATTAGCTGCCCGTTGCCGGGGCCTTCGCTCCCGAACGATTTGCTGAACAGGTGCTCGCGCTGCGCCAGCGCGGGTGCGCTCCAGAGGACCAACAGTGCGCCCGCGGCGACGCAAAACGAAACCAGCATTCTCGACAGCGACCGGCGAGCATTCATCGAACCATCTCCTCCTGTAAGGAACCGATACCGCGCCGACCCGTACCCGGGCAGCACAAGACCGCCGCAGGCACACGGCCCACGGCGGCTACAGCACAGGCAACTGAAAACGCCTCCCCGGCGCGTGAGAAACCCAGCCACACACCTTGCGCGGCTCGATCCGATCGATGAGTCGCCCCGGGGCTTAGTGCCCTAGGCGAAGAGAGAGAGAGAGAGAGAGAGATGCGACAGCGCCATGCTGGCGCATCTAGCATCACTCTTTTGCGGGGGTGCAATGACCCCTGTCACGTTGATCCCTCTCAAAGACACGCGAAAACCAACTCCCTCACCGAAATGACCCGGTCCCTCTCCCAAGCAGACCCCGTCAGTGCATCTGAAGGCCGGCAACAAGGCGCCCGGCCCAACCCGATCGTATGTTCTGAAACCCTCGACGCACCTGAGATCAAGTGCGATGAGGCCACTATAGACAGGTTGGACGGTGTTGTCAACTCCCCTCGAGTGCCCGGGGTGGACAGGCCGCGTCGTCGCGGGCATGGAGGCCCGCGTCCGCGGGCAAGGGACCAAGCGACGCCGCGCGGATGATCCCAAGGCAAAAGCACAGGGATCGCGCGCGCTCTGACGGGACGGCGACCGCGCGGAGGACCATCTATCCTCGGCAGACCATGGCCTACTTCATAACCGGCGCCACGGGCTTCATCGGGCGCAACCTGATGGAACGCATCCTGGGCAACCGCAACGGCAAGATCTACGTCCTGGTGCGCGAGGGCTCCACGGCTCGCCTCGATGACCTCACCGACCGCTGGTCCACAGCGACCGGCGAGCCCGCGGCCAAACGGATCATCCCCGTGGTCGGCGACCTGCGCCGGCCGCTGCTGGGCCTCGACGCGGAGCAGATCACCGAGCTGCGCGGCAAGATCGAGCACTTCGTGCATCTCGCGGCGATCTATGACATGACCGCGCCCGCGGAGCAGAACACCGCGGCGAACGTCGGCGGCACCACACACGCCGTGGAGCTCGCGCGCTCGTTGGAGGTGAAGTGCCTGCACCACGTCTCCTCGATCGCCGTGGCCGGCGCTTATAGGGGCACGTTCAGCGAGGAGATGTTCGACGAGGGCCAGAAGCTGCCCTCGCCCTACCACCGCACGAAGTGGGAGGCCGAGCGGATCGTGCGCGAGCAGCCGTTCGTGCCGTGGCGGGTGTACCGGCCGGCGATCGTCGTCGGCGACTCGCGCACCGGCGAGATGGACAAGGTCGATGGGCCGTACTACTTCTTCAAGGCGATCCAGCGCGCGCGGGGGCTGCTGCCGGAATGGCTGCCGCTCGTCGGCGTGGACCTCGGGCGCACGAATGTCGTGCCGGTGGACTGGGTCGCGGGCGCGATGGAGCAGCTGATGCACGTGCCCGACCTCGACGGCCGCGCCTTCCACCTCACCGATCCGCGCGGGCAGCGCGTCGATGAGCTCGTCAACGAGCTGGCGACCGCGGCGCACGCCCCCCGCTTCGCGGTCAGCCTCGACAAGCGCATCACGCGCGTGGTCCCGAAGTGGCCGCTGACGCTGACGATGGCGCTGCCCCCGTGGCGGCAGCTGCGCGGGCTGGCGCTACGCGAGCTGGGGATCCCGGCGGAGGTGATCGAGCACATGGAGCTCGTGCCGCGCTTCGACAACCGCTCCACGCAGCTGGCGCTCGCTGGCTCGGGCCTGGAGCAGCCGCCGGAGCTGCGAGCCTACGCGCAGCGGCTGTGGGATTACTGGGAGCGCGAGATGGACCCGAACCTCAGCCGCGACCGCACGCTGCAGGAAGCGGTGGAGGGCCGGCGCGTGCTGATCACCGGCGCCTCCTCGGGGATCGGCAGGGCCGCCGCGCTGCAGGTCGCCGCGGCCGGTGGCATCCCGCTGCTCGTGGCACGCAACGTCGAGAAGCTCGAGGAGCTGCGCGCGGAGATCGTCGCCGCGGGCGGCACCGCGTTCGTGTACGCCGCCGACATGTCGGAGATGGACTCGGTGGACGACCTCGTCGCGCGCGTGCTCACCGACCACCGCCACGTCGACATGGTCGTCAACAACGCCGGTCGCTCGATCCGCCGCTCGGTCGCGCTCTCCTACGACCGCTTCCACGACTTCGAACGCACGATGCAGCTCAACTACTTCGGCGCGATCCGCCTGATCATCCGCCTGCTGCCCGACATGCGCGAGCGCGGCTCAGGCCACATCGTGAACATCTCCTCGATCGGCGTGCAGACGAATCCGCCGCGCTTCTCCGCGTATGTGGCCTCGAAGGCCGCCCTGGACGCCTTCACCCGCGTGGTCGCCTCGGAGACGATCGGCGACGGCGTGACCTTCACCACGATCCACATGCCGCTGGTGCGCACGCCGATGATCGCCCCGACGAAGATGTACGACGCCTTCCCCGCGATCACCCCCGAGCAGGCCGCGGACATGATCTGCGAGGCCCTGCGCACCCACCCCAAGCACATGGGCACCCGCCTCGGCACGGCGGGCGAGGTCCTCTACGCCCTCTCACCCAAGGCCGTGGACCGCATCCTGCACCTCGCCTACCGGGTGTTCCCCGACTCAGCCGCCTCCCGCGGCCAGCAGGACGCCGAGGAGCGAGCATCCTTCGAGCAGATCGCGATGGCGACGCTGACGCGCGGGGTGCACTGGTAGGTAAGGTTGGTGCGCGTCCGCGCAGCGGGATGACATCCTTGGGCGCCCGGGCGCGGGCCATCCGTGGCCCGCGCCCAAGCGGATCAACGAACAGACCACCAGTACGATCGGGGTCGGCGACTCATCGTCATCACCGCTTTCCGTGCTTACGGCTCCTGGTCTTCTTGGGTTTGGCCTTGATCTTTGTCTTGGGTGCGGCCTTCGTGCACCCCGTGACTTGATCGGGGTGTCTTGGTGTATTTCGGCGCCGTTCTGGGCGACGAATTCGGTCGGCATCGCAAGCGTCGCCGGCTCGGTCTGCTTGACCCCGCGGGCGATCGTCTTCTTGCGGCCCTTGACCCTGACCGTGACCTTCTTCTTGACCGTGACGGTCTTCGTGGTCGAGCAGAGGTTCCCGAGCGCGGTCAGTGCGCTGTAGGGGCCCTCGGGGAGCGTCAGTTCGAAGCTCGAGAATGGCTGGTCTGGGACCGTCTTGAACGTGGTGCTGGTGATCCCGTTGTGGATCAAGGTGCTGCCGGTGAGGTCGATCGTGATGCCGTACCCCTGCAGCACGAGGACGAGGCTCGGCCATCCTTCGCCGCCGTGGGATACGAAGATCGCGGGGCCCTGCAACGGGACCGGGATCAACGGGGTATGCACGACCGCGTAGCCGATCTTCGACGCCGAGGGGCAGGCCGCCGGGGTTTGCTTCGAACTGCGCCGCGGTGCACGCCTTCTGCAGAGTCCCCAGGCGGCTCGGGAGCTGCTTGGGGAGTTCGACTTTGACCTTCGCGATGTCCGCGTCAGTGCCTTGGGGCACGTTCGGGTAGGTCAGCTTCGCGGTCAAGCTCGCCCCGCCCGTGCGGCTTGTTTTGGCGGATGTCGAGACGCTGAATTTCGGTTCGAACTTCAGCGCCGCGCAGTTCGTGACTTGAAACGGCGTGGAGATCGTGCTCGTGCCGCCTTCGTTGAGCTGCACTGTGCCGGTGAGCGCCATTTTCGAGCAGTTGGTCGGGTTGAACTGGAAGTTCCCGCGGGTGGTGGTGGCGTTGACGTGCTGGATTTCCAGGGGGATCCCTTCGATGCTCGTCGGGATCGAGTCCGGTGAGCCGGGCGGGTTGGAAGTGATCGTGATCGCCGCAGTCTGCGGGTTCAGTTCGATCTTGCCGCGCACCACTACGCAGTCGCACGGAGGGTGGTTGTTCTTCGTGTTCGCGAGGTCGAATGGGCCGGCCTTCGCGGGCACCTCGAACGTCAACCCGAACGGGGCGCACCCCACTTCGCCGACCGTGCAGCTGCCGTGGCCGTTATAGGGGCCGGTGAGGTAGAACTTCCCGCCCGTGACCGTGAACGGGTCATTGCCGATACCGACACCGATCGTCGCTTCGCCGACCTTGCTGTTTTCCCCGCACAGCCCTTCGTTGGCCTGCGGTTCGGGGCACATTTCCACACCCGTCAGGACACCAGACAGGCCAGGCGGGAGTTTCGCTTCCAGGGACTTCAGGTTCTGTTCGCCGTCTTTGCGGTTCACCGTCACCGTCAACGGCGAGAACGCACCAGCCTGGATGTTCGTCGCACCCGCGTTCACAGTCGGGTTGAACGGCAGGGTCGCACCGGGGCACGGGCCACCGCCCGGACCGTGTTCGATGTTGAACGAGGATTCCGCGGTCACTGGGCCGTTGCCGTCCCACGGCGTGAAGACCGCGGTCGTGGTGTAGGTCCCACAACGCGACGGCGTCGCCAGCGGCGCGCGTTCGCCGCCGAAGAAGTGCAGTTCGAGGTTTTCAAACGGCACGTCAGGCGTGTTCTTGAACGTCGTCACGATCTGTCCCGTCTGTGGGTTCAACGACACTTCGCCCGCGAGCTTGATCACGCTCCCCGAATAAGGGTCTTCCGCGACGATATACATCGCGATCAGGCTCTCGAACGGGTTTACGTCCTGCGCCGCCAGATACACCGAGCCTTCCAGTTCGTGTTCCAGTAGCGGCGTCTTGATCTTCACGGTC
This sequence comes from uncultured Solirubrobacterales bacterium, assembly GCA_963764915.1. Lineage (GTDB taxonomy): Bacteria > Actinomycetota > Thermoleophilia > Solirubrobacterales > Solirubrobacteraceae > Palsa-744. The sequence goes on from CAVXUO010000006.1 coordinate 188,422, forward strand.
CCGATCTTCGAGCCGTTCGGACAGAAGTTCGCGCCCGGCGCAAGCGGGCTCGCCAATTCCGGCGTGAAGGTGCTCCATTTCACGCCCGGTTCGTATTCGGCGTTCAGTTCTTCCTGGCCCTTGTAGCCGATCTGATCGCCGGGGCTCCCGAGCGCGCCTTCCCCCAACGCGCCGGCGTCAGACGTGCACGCTTCGAGGCCACCGCCACCCGACGGGTTGATCGCGACCCCTTCGGGCAGCGCCACGGTCGTGTCCCTGAGCGAGGACTCTGCCAGGCCGGTGGGGTTGAGCACGGCGGTCTGTGGGACGTGCACGTTCACCGTCAACCCCGAGGACGTACTGGCGTTGCTGCTGTCTGGCTCCACGCCGATTTCCGGCAGGAACTTGAGCTTCGAGCAGCCAGTCAGCGACACCGGCGAGCCCGTGAAGTTATGCGTGACCGTGCTCTTCTTCACCCACTTGCCCGGTTCTGACCACGACTCGGCTTCCATCGTCGCGCGCAGGGGGCCGTGGCAGCCCGTCGGCAGCGTCAGGAAGGCCTTGCCGCTGCTCCGTTCCCTTTCGTATTCGCCTCCGCCCTTCGCCCGCAGGAAGTAGTACGCACCCAGGGTCTTGCCACTTACCGCTTCCCGGCCCCACCTTCACGCAGGGGGCGAGGAACACCGAAGCTCACCAGCCTGCTCTTGATGACGGGCGCCGCCGGCGGCGCTTCCGTCACCGTCGCCTGCACGGGGTAGTCTCCGCCGGCGAGCACACCGTTGTTGATATACAGCAGGGGGAACGATGAAATTGGTGCCGAGCTGCAAAGCCACGCCGCGTGGCGGGGCACCATGGCGAAGAGGGGGTCTGGCGTAAGCCTCCTTCTAGAGCGAGCCTGGTCTTGCTGACCAGCTCAGTTCCAGTATGCCCACCATCGATTCGGGTGGACAGCCACTAGCCCTCCCACTTCGCGCAGTTCCTGTCCGGTGCACTTCCTGGGACGCTCGCATTGGGGTCGCCGACAAAGCCGGGGGGCAGATCGACCGTGACATCCCGCAAGACGCCATCGGGCACGCGAAGGTACGGTGAGTCAGCGTTCGATTCTTGGCGCTTGAAGTGCGAGTTCAGTTCGAAGACGTTGACGAACTGGTACGGGTGCGAGCCCGCCTGCGTGTCGGGCGTGCCATCTTCGTTCAGGAAGCTGACTTCAAAGCTCTTGATGCCGAAGCCGACGCCCTGAGTAGCGAGCATACCGCTGGCCTCCTCCCGCGCCGTTGGCGTTGGTCGCGACGAGGTGGAAATGGTAAAGTCCGCCGGCTTGGAGGCCTTCGAGCTGCACGGAGACCGCCACAGGACTGCTCCCCGCTCCGATCTCGGCCGGCGCCTGCTGGCAGGGCACGCTGTGGTTGTAGGGGCCGTTGCCGAGTTCGTCGGTGACGCCCCATTCGAACTTGCATTCGCTGACGGCGGCGCCGCGCGGATCGACCATGCCGCTCAGGCTCGCGTCTTGCATGGTCACATCCGTCGGTTCGCCGGCTGTCACGGCCGGGGCATCGCTGGCGAAGGCGTAGACCTTGCCGTTCGCCGGGTTGGAGACGTACACGTCCCCGCTCGCGCCGTCGACGGCGATCCCGCCCTGGCCCGAAGTCCCCAAAGCTCGGGCGAGCCGAAGCGCGCGACGAGCGTGCCAGAGCCGCCGTTGGTCAGGCTGTTGCGGTTCATCGCCCCCGTGTCCCACTCGGCCACGGAGGACTGATCGTCCGCGTAGAGCTGGCCGGTCGCAGGGTCGACGGCCACCGCAACATCGCCCGCTTCTTCGCTGCTGTCCACGCGGCCGAGCGGGGAGAGCTTCTGCCCGAACTTGAGCGTACACGAGCACGACGGTTCGTAGCTCGGGTAGTCATCGCCCGTGGCGGAGACGGCGAAGCTGTGGGTCTGGCGTGCGGCGCCGGGCGGCCCGTTGCACCGTCGCGGCTCCCTCCATGCCATTCCTGGCGAGCGATGTTCACGTCCGCGCTGTCGAATTCGTCGATCAGCAGTTCGCCGGACCCGTTTGGTGTGCTCAGGTCCACGTGCACGGTGCCACTCCCGTCGACGCCCAGCCCCAGCAGTTCGCCTTCGGCGGAGCCGGTGGATGGCGGGAAGCCTCCGAGCTGGCTCAGGTACTCGCCTTCGGGGCTGAACTTGTCGATCACGCCGTGGCCCCCATCCATCACGTACAGGTCGCCGGCCGAGGGATCGAATTCTTCACAGGCCTTGCCAGTGAGCGCCGGGGCGTGCTGCACGCAGGCATTATCGACGGCGATCGCCGCGGGGCTGCCGTATTCGTTCGGGAAGGAGAACGCGTGAGTTGGGGTGGCGATCCCGGTCAGTTCGTTGCTGCTTAGCGAAGCGAAGTTGACAGGTGTGCCGTTGGGGTTGAACTTGTACACCGTATCGGTGCCGATGTCGGCTACGTACACGTCGCCAGTGGATTCTTCCACCGCGATCCCGTTGGGGTTGAGAACGCAGCCGAATTCCCGGACCGGGTGCGCTTCGCCGGCGAGCGCGGGGGATGAGAAGGCGAGGGTGGCGAGGCTGAGTGTGAATGCAAGTGCCAGAGGTTGCTTTACCGAGGTAGGGGAAAGGAACCGTGGTTGCTTAAACCAAGCTACGCAACTCTGGTTAGTGGAAGTTCTCTTCGTTCGTGCTTGTCGGCTATTGCGTGGCGCGCCCGCTCTAACCAGCGCCACGATCACAGCGACCGCGAGCGAGAGGGCGGTTGGGATTCTCCCGGAGCGCCTCATCATTTACCCCTCCTGTTGGCGTGGGCGGACTTCTTGGCCTTCTTCGCCGGCTTCCTCACACACTTGCCTTTCTTCTCACTCCTCCGGGACCCGTCACCTTTGCACTTCACGGGCTTCGACTTCGTTTTCGCCGTCGGCTGCGGGCGGCGCGAGGTTGCCGACGCCGGAGAACGTCTGGCTCGCCGGCGCCCCGTAAATCGCGGGCTGTGGCGAGACCGGCGTGCGGCAGGCGTCGGCGGTCGTGCACGCCGGGGGCGAGGGGGCGCCGGGAAGCCACCCGCGACGCGCGCGTCGTAGATGACGATCTGTCCTGGCTGGTTGTCCTGCGGCACGAGCTGCTGGTTCGAGCGGAAGAACACGTCGTTTCCGCTTTCGCTCGCGCCCTCCAGGTTCGATTCGAAGGAGCTCGTGCCGCTGGAGATCAGGTACACATGGCCACCCTCGTACTCGTAGACGTCGAGCACGCCGTTCGTGTCGGAGGGCGCGAGCGCTTCCGCCGTTTCGAAGAATACCCGGCCGGTATCCGTGAGCAGGTTCCGACTCAAGACTCCCTGGCCTTCTGCGTATGCCCCGGCCACCGCCTCCTTCGCCCGTGGGGTTGCACGAGGCGCAGGCGAGCTGTCCTGTCGCGGCGCTGTACAGGAAGAGCTCTTGGCAAGCAGCTGTTCCGCTTGCTGTTGTCATAGCCGGTCAGGCTCTTCTTCGATTCAACGCGAGCCACTTGCCGTTGGGCGAGGTCTGTTCGATGCCTAACCGGCTGTATTCGACGCCGGGGTGGCGATGAACGTGGTCTCTTCGCCGTTCCACAGATAGGTTTTCCTTACCGGCTTCCGCGCCTTCGACGACGGTCTTGCCTTCGCCGTTCGTGATCTCCCTCGTGTTGGACGCCAGCACGCCCTCGGCGACGAAGTAGACATCGGAGCTGTCATGGCCGCCGAGCGGCATGACGCGCAGAACGTCGGCGCTGAGCCCGCCGCAGCGACCGTGAGGTCCGTCAATTCGCATTTGCTCGCGCCTTCGGGGAGCGCGCACTCGTACAGGTCGGGTGTCGTCGACTTTTTGAACTTTTGCACAGTCGGCTGAAACGGCGGTCGAGTCTTCCGTGAGGCGACCGCCGTCGAGGAAGAAGACCTTCGAACCGTCGGCGGTCGCGGCCTTGAAGGAGCCGCCACCGCCGGGCTCCCACACCTGTAGGCGTCGACCTGGACAGTGCGCTGCCCGTCGATGCGGTCGTAGAGAGCGCCGCCGTAGGTGAAGAGGACATGCGAGCCGTCGCTGGAGACCACACTTTCGTGTTCGGACCGTACCAGCTACTGCCGGAAGCGATCCGGGGACCGCCGTGCCGTTCGGCAGCCAGCTCACCAGCCGCAGCGCGCCTTCGTCCCATTCGTACAGGTTTTCGACGCCGTACCGCGCGCCTTCGGCCAGCGGCGAGGTCTCCGTGAAGATCACATGGCTGAGGTCGGCGGATGCTGCCTGGAAGAGTGCGTCGGCCGGCGTCACGCCCGGCGGGGGGACGTTGACAAGCTGGTAAGCGCCGGTCGCGTTGTCGCGCACCAGCAGGTTTTGATAGCCAACCGGTTCGCCGCTCACGACCTGACGGCCTTCGGGGTTACACGATTCCGGGTCCTGGGCTTTGTGCGCGGAAGCGCGTGACGCTCCGCCGGCTCGGATCACGTCCTTGGTGACCTGTTCCGAGTAGGCGTACACGGGTTGGTATTCCGTGCAGACCACCCCGTCATAGGATTCGAGCGGCATGATGTCTTCCGAGACCCAGCCGCCTGCGCCACGCGTCGCCACGTATTCTTCGCCGGCGGTGGGCGCGCCCGGCTGCGGTCCGTGGGGCGGAGCGTGACCGCTTCGCCATCCGCGGCGACCCTGCTCGAGCGCGCCTTAGCTTCCTAGCATCGAACTGGGAGAGCTCTTGACCGGCGGCGTCACGAGCTCGTAGGCGCGGCAGTCGGGCAACCCCCCGGAGAAGCCTCCACGCGCCTGTTCGTTGGGACAGCCGCCTCCTCAGCGGTCAGCGTGGTGACGGTTTGGTCGGGCCAGGACGGCCGAGTTCGTTGGTCGCGACCACCCGGTAGTGGTAGGTCGTACCCCCCGTCAGGCCGCTTGCGGCGCCCACACCGCGTGCGCTTCCAGTCCTTCCCGACGCTTCCTTCCGGGAAGGGCGTCGAGCTGCCGTAGGCGCTGGTAGGACCGGGACCGTATTCGAAGCGGTAGGTCGTCTGGAGGCCGCCGGGGTTGACGAGCGCGCCGAGCTTCGCTTCGGAGGCGCGAATTTCGGCGGTGAGCTCCCGGTCGACCACAGGCGCGGCGGGGGGCCCGAACACCCAGATCGTTTCGCCGGCCAGCACGTATACACGTTCGCTCGCTTCATTCACCGCTACCCAGCTGACGAAGCGTCCATCTGAAGCGTCCATCTCCGAAAGAGCCGGCCCCCACATCGGCGAGCTGCCTGCCTTCCGCGCTGTACTCGACGAGATGGGGACAGGACGAGCCCATTGCGCCGCACGGGTCCGCGTTGTTTTCGACGACCGCGAACACGTCCCCATGCCCGTCGAGTGCCACGGACCATACGCCTTCGCTCTTGATTTCCACGGCCTTGCCGTTCACTTCCACAGGCGCACCGCTGGAATCGAACTCCACGATCCTGTTGTTGCCATAGTCGGCCACCCAGAGGTTGCCGGAGGAGTCGATCGCGACTCCGGTCGGTTCCTTGAGCGCGCCGGAGCCGGAGCCCGTGAAGGTCTTCAGCAGCGTGCCGCTCGGGCTGTACTCGAGCACCTCGTTTGCGGGCACCACCGGCACGTACACGTTGCCGGCCGAGTCGGCTGCAATCTGTACGTCTGTGTAGCCTTTGCGATTGCGTGACGCCGGCACTTCAAACGGCGTTCCCACCGGCGCGCCCGTGTTGGGATCGTAGACCAAGATCTTTGGGGGCGTAGACGGTTCGAAGATGCCGCCTGGGCCTTCTTCGAGGCCGCCTAGGCCTTCTTCGCCGAGCACGTACACGTCGCCGTTCGTCGGGTTCACCGCAACGCCCGAGTAGTGCGCAGACCCAAACGGGGACGGCGGCGAGAGCAAGTTGCCCGAAGGGTCGAGCTTGACCACCGTCGAGGGGCCATACCGAACGGTTCTCCCCCTTCGAGACGCGACACGAACAGGTCTCCAGAGCCTTCCACAGCGACACCAGGCTGCGAGTGGTTATACGAGTGCGAGTTGTGCGAGCTGAACGATCCGATGGGGATGAGCTTGGGAGGTTCGGCTTGGGCGACGGCGGCGGTGGCGAGCGCAAAAGAGGCCGGCGAGCGCACAGAGGACCACGAGAGAGGGAATGGGCCTGACTTGCTTGGCTGAAGCTGATTTTTGACGGACCACTGCCTTTGCCCGTGAGCAGGCCACGGAGTGCCGCGAAGAGGCTCGTCTTCGGCGTGGAAGCGGCGTTCGCGTCATGGCCTGTGGTATTCACCTTTGTCTCCTTCGTTGGTGTTGTGAAGTCGTAATTCGATCGGGGGTGGCGTGTCATACAGGGGCCTCCCGGTCGCAGGTGAGGACGCTGAGGCGCTGCGCGACCTGCACACCGAGCCGAGTCAGCGTCCACGCGTTGGGCTCGCCCTGGGGAGTGACCCAACCGTGGTTCTCGAGCAGGCCGAGGCGCTCAAGGCGCCGCAAGGAGCTTCGAGACCTGCCCCGGGTCGGTGATCCCCGCGCTGATCGGCAACCTGGCGGTTGCTTCCCCCCGGGATGCTCCCGCGAGCACCTTCCAGCACCCGCGCGGTGCGATAGGTGAGACGCATGTTCACCTCATCCAGCGGGTCGCGCTCCGCGTGCGCGGCTCACACCCCAGCCAGCCTCCGGTATATCGACGCGGCGACAGCACAGGCGCTCAACGGGGGTGTTCGCGGCGCGCCGCGCGCGGCCCGAGATACTGCAGCGCGATCATCCCGATCAGCTCGTCCAAAAGATCCGTCAACGGCCCGGGGGTCGCTGCTGCGCAACCGCGCGTACACCACGCCGAGCGCACCACCCACGAGACCTTCCGCCGTCACCATCGTGCACTCCGCTCCGCGCGGGCCCTCCCCGCGCCCCTCGTCGAGGATCGCCGCCAGCCGCGCGAGGACCCGCTCGCGACGCTCCAGCGTTTGCGGCCCCACCATGCAGCGGCGTGCACGACCCAGATCCGCGCCAGCACCGGCTCGTGCTTCCAGGAACGAGAGAATCACCCACAACCCGCCGCGGACCCGCTCGCGCCTTCCAGATCCTCCAGGCCCGCCGCCTCCAGATCCCGCTCAACGCGCTCCACGGACCGCGTGGATCAACGCGACCAAGCACGTTTCGCGGTTCTCGAACAGCTCGTAGAACGTCCGCCGCGACACCTTCGCCCGCGCGGCGATCCGCTGTCACCGTGCTCTGCTCGAAACCCAACTCGTCGATCGTCGCCGGCGACCGGCGACCAGCAGACGCGAGTGCTGAATCTCCTCGACCTGAACCCGCGGCGCGCCCCGCGATAGCACCCGCTGCTCGCGCCGCCGCGCCAAACGCCCCTCGGACCGGGCAGAGCACGTTTGGCTGCACCCGTCGCGCCACCGTCGCGCCACCGCTGCTAGCCGATCTCCCGATCGGTTGGAGCGGCCATCAGTGGCCACCCCCCACTGCGCGGGTGTGAATCGGTCGCCCTGCCAGCGGGCCGCCGGACGCCTAACCCCCGCGGGGACGAAGCAAAAGCGGCGCAAATGCGCCCGACGAGAAGGCCTCTTCGGCTAGCGCACTAGTCGAAGAGAGAGAGAGAGAGAGAGATGCGACAGCGCCAAGCTGGCGCATCTAGCATCAGCCCCACGGGCCGACGCGCACATCCCCATCATGAATCTCCCTCTAGAAACCACGCTCAAACAACTCCCTCATCGCTCCGATCCAGACCCTCTCCCATAACTAGCAAAAACCCTGCGAGCGCTTTGGACGTCAACCACAAGACGGTATGACCCCAACCAGACCCTATGTACACCGGCCCCCTCAAAACAGCGGGCGAACCAGCCCTTCAACAACCGTAGCCTAGCCACGTATAAATGTCAAGCCCCACGCGCGGCGTGCACTGGTAGGGACTCAGGGACGTCGCAGGGCGCGCCAGAAAAGCCCCGGATGGCGTGCCAGCTTGAGGCCGACCGTGAGACCAAACAAAGTGGCTGCGGGCCAAGGGCGCAGGTGCGGCCTCAGCCCTTGGATCCGCCCGTCACGATCGAGCTTGAACACCATCGCGTTGTCGACCCCGAACGGGCCCACACGCGCTTTGGCGATCAACACGCCGCGGTCGCCGTCCACGATCTGCTCGGTCCAGCGCGCCTGGGACAGACTGCGGTAGATCGCCGAGAACACCTGTCGCACATCCTGCTTGCCGCGGACCAAGCCGCGCGCCACCAGCGGCGAGACGAACTCGACGTCTGTCGCCAGCGTGTCCACGAGCCTGTCGAGATCGTTGGCGTCCAGTGCGGCCCGAAACTCGGCGATCGCGTCCACCGCTGCAGCATACGCGAGCGCATTGCGTCACGCGCGGCCCGTCGCGGCGACCAGGCGCGGTGGGAGCCCCAAGGCGCGCGACTGTCCGGTGGCGATCGGTTGGCCGCGACCGGGCACCCCTGCGATGATTGGGCCGTGAACGACGGCCCCGCCATCGAGGTCCGCGATCTGCGCAAGTCCTATGGGCAGTTCGACGCCGTCCGCGGCGTTGACTTCACCGTCGCGGCGCGGCGAGGTGTTCGGTCTGCTCGGTCCCAACGGGGCGGGCAAGACGACGACGGTGGAGATCCTCGAGGGGTATCGCACGCGGGAGTGGCGGCGAGGTACGGGTGCTCGGGCATGGATCCCGAGCGGCGTTCACGTGGAATTCCGCTCGCGGGTGGGGATCGTGCTGCAGTCGACCGGCCTCTACCGCCACATCCGCGTGCGGGAGGCGGTCGCGTCACTTCGCCTCCATGTACCCCCATCCGCGCGACGTCGACGAGGTGATCGCGCTCGTCGGGCTGCAGGGGCAAGGAGGACGCGATGCACCCGCACCCTCTCGGGCGGCCAGTCGCGGCGGCTCGACCTGGCGCTGGCGCTCGTCGGCGACCCCGAGGTGATCTTCCTCGACGAACCGACGACCGGCTTTGATCCGGCGGCCCGCCGGGCGGCGTGGGACACCATTCGCTCCCTGCGCGAGCTCGGCAAGACCGTGCTGCTCACCACGCACGACCTCGACGAGGCGCAGGCGCTCGCCGACCGGGTGGCGATCATCAAGGACGGGCGGATCCTCGTCGAGGGGGCCGGCCGGGCGAGCTCGGCTCCGCGGCCCCGTCACCGGGTGAGGATCCCTCGGCCCCGGCGGCGGGCGCGTCGAGCAGGACACCGAGAACCCGACGGCGCTCCTGCAGATCAAACTGACTGGCGCCGCGCTCGCTCGCGGCGAGCGTCTGGAGGGTCTGAACGTCTCGCTGCTCGACGCTCGAGGACGTCTACCTCGAGCTGACTGCCGAGGTGGCCGAGGCCCAGCAGAGAAAAAAAAAAAAAAAAAAAAAAAAAAAAAAAAAAAAAACGGATAATCTGACCCCACGCACCGGGCGGTCGTCGGGTGGCTGACGGCCTTCACCCTCGCCTGGCGCCAGTACCGGCTGGAGCGCCGGCTGTTCTGGCGCAATCCCAGCGCCGCGTTCTTCAACTTCCTCCTGCCGCTGCTGTTCCTGGCCTTCTTCGGCGCGATCCTGAACGGCAACCAGCACGACCTGGAACGTGATCGTGCCCGGGATCGCGGGCATGAGCGTGATGTCGACGACGTTCACCGCGCTGGCGTTCAACATGACGTTCCTGCGCGAGCAGGGAGTGCTGAAGCGGATCCACGGCACCCCGATACCCGGGCCCTCCTACCTGGATGGGGATCGCGGGCAACGCGATCACGAACACCGCTCTGCAGATCGCGATCATCACCGTGCCGGGGGGTCGCGTGTTCTTCGGCACCGGGTGGCCGAAGGACTGGGTCGAGCTCGTGGTGTTCGTCCACCGCTGGGGTGATCTGCTTCGCCTCGCTCGGCGTCGCGTTCTCGCACGCAATCCCCAACTTCGACTCGGCTCCTGCCTACGTCAACGCGGTATTCCTGCCGGTGGTCTTCGTCTCCGGCGTGTTCTTTGTCTACGACGCCGCGCACCGCCCCCTCCGTTCATCAAGGGCCCAATCGCCGAGGCACTCCCGCTCAAGCACCTGATCGACGGCCTGTCCGCGGCGATGGTCCACCCGCATCCGGCCTCGAGCAGCGAACCTCGACGGCCCTCGGCGTGATCGCCGCCCTGGGCCGTGCTCGGCATCGCCTTGGCGGTGCGCGGCTTCTCGTGGGAGCAGCGCAGGACCTGAGCGCCACGGCGCCCGCGGCGATCCGCCGCGGGCGGTTGACGATCAGCGATCGCGGTGACTCATCGTCATCACCGCTTTCCGTGTTTGCGGTTTCTGGTCTTCTTGGGTTTGGCCTTGGTCTTCGACGCGGGTGGGGTAAGGGGGCATCCAGTCACCGTGATCGGTGTGTCCTGGTGTATTTCCGCGCCGTTCTGGGCGACGAATTCGGTCGGCATCGCAAGCGTCGCCGGCGCGGCCTGCTTGACGCTGCGGGTGATCGTCTTCCTGCGGCCGTGAACCCTGACCGTGACCTTCTTCTTTACCGTGACGGTCTTCGTCAGCGAGCAGAGGCTCCCGGTCGTCGTCAGCGCGCTGTAGGGGCCCTCGGGGAGCGTTAGTTCGAAGCTTGAGAAGGGCTGGTCGGGGACCGTCTTGAATGTTGTTGAGGTGACCCCGTTTTTCTTGATGCTCGGTGGTGCCGACGAGATCGATCGTGATAGCCGTAGCCCTGCAGTACCAGTGTTCAGCGTACGGGAACGCTTCGCCGCCGTGGCTGACGAAAATCCGCTGGGCCCTGCAACGGGACTGGGATCAACGGGGTATGCACGGTCGCGTAGCCGATCTTCGACGCCGCGGGGCAGGCCGGCAGGGTTGGCTTCGAACTGCGTCGCGGTGCACGCCTTCTGCAGCGTCGTCAGGCGGCTCGGGAGCTGCCCGGGGAGTTCGACTTTGACCTTCGCAATGTCAGCCTCGGTACCCTGCGGCACGCTCGGATAGGTCAGCTTCGCGCTGAGGCTCGCCCCGTCAGTTCGGCTTGTTTTAGCGGATGTCGACACGGAGAATTTGGGTTCGAATTTCAGCGCGGCGCAGTTGGTGACCTGGAACGGCGTGGTGATCGTGCTCGTGCCGCCTTCGTTGAGCCCCACCGTGCCTTCGAGAGACATCTTCGAGCAGTTGGTCGGGTTGAACTGGAAGTTCCCACGGGTGGTGGTGGCGTTGATGTGCTGGATTTCCAGGGGGATCCCTTCGATGCTCGTCGGGATCGAATACGGGGATCCCGGCGGGTTCGAGGTGATCGTGATCGCCGAGGGTGATCGGATTCAGTTCGATCTTGCCCCTGACGACCACACAGTCGCACGGAGGATGGTTGCTCTTCGTGTTCTCAAGGTCGAACGGGCCGGCCTTCGCGGGCACCTCGAACGTCACGCCGAACGGTGCGCAACCCGCTTCCCCGACCGTGCAAGCACTGGTGCCGTTGTAGGGGCCGGTGAGGTAGAACCGTCCGCCCGTGACCCCGTGAACGGCTGGTTGCCGACACCGACGCTGATCGTCGCTTCGCCGATCTTGCTGTTTTCCCCTGCACAGCCCTTCATCGGCCTTTGGTTCGGGGCACAGTTCGACACCCGTCAGCACACCGGAGAGGCCCGGCGGTAGCTTCGCGACGATCGACTTCAGATTCTGTTCGCCGTCCTTGCGGTTCACCGTCACCGTCAACGGCGAGAACGCACCGGCCTGGATGTTCGTCGCGCCCCCTCGTCACTGACGGGTTGAACGGCAACTGCGCACCAGGACACGGGCCACCACCCGGGCCGTGTTCAATCCTGAAAGCTCGAGGTCGAGGTGACCGGGCCGTTGCCATCCCACGGCGTAAAGACAGCTGTTGTCGTATACGTCCCGCAGCGGGAGGGGGTGGCTCAAGGGGGCGCGTTCCCCACCGAAGAAATGCAGTTCGAGGTTTTCAAACGGCAGATCTGGCGTGTTCTTGAACGTCGTGACGATCTGCCCCAGACCCTGGCAGGACACACCTTCGATCACCTGCCCCGCCCCTGCGCAGAGCTGAACTTCGCCGTTCAGCTTGATCGTGCTACCCGAGATCGGGTCTTCGACCATCAGATACATCGCGATCAGGCTCCCGAACGGGTTCGCGTCCTGGGACGCCAGATACACAGAGCCTTCCAGTTCGTGTTCCAAGAGCGGCGTCTTGATTTTGACCGTCCCGATCTTCGACCCATCCGGACACAGGCTCACACCAGGCTGCAACGATTCGATCGGCGTCGGTGTGAACATCGCGGTCTTCACACCCGGTTCGAATTCCGGGTTGAATTCTTCGAAGCCGCTACCGTTCACGCCACGGCCGATTTCAAAGCCGGCCAGGCCCTCCGAGCACGCTTCCAGACCATTGGCGCCAGACGGGTTGAGCGCCACGCCCGTCGGCAACGCGACCGTCGTATCGCGCAACGAGGACTCCGCGAGACCGTCAGGGTTCTGCGCCGCCGTCTGCGGCACGTGCACGCCCACCGTTAAACCGGAGGACGTGCTCGCGTTCGTCGTATCCGGAGAAACCGTGATCGTCGGCGGGAACTGCAGCTTTGCGCAACCGGTCAGGGACACTGGCGTACCAGCCGAGTTACGCGTCACTTCTTCCTTCTTCACCATGTGCCCCGGTTCCTGGTAAGAGTCCACTTCGATCGACGAACGCAACGGACCATGGCAACCCGTCGGCATCGTCAAGAAGGCTTGCGGTTGACCCCTTTTCGAAGCCCGTTAACCTCTTTAACTTCATTTTTTTTAGCGTTCTTCGCGGTTGTGCAGCGCTTCCTTGCCCTGCCGACTACGCCGGCGAGCACCAGCCTGCTTTTGATGACTGGTGCCGTCGGCGGCGCATCCGTCACCGTCGCCTGCACGGGGTAGTCTCCGCCGGCGAGCACCCCGTTATCGATATACAGCAGAGGGTACGAAGAAATTGGTGGCGAGCTGCAAAGCCACGCCGCGTACAGGCGCCATGGCGAAGACTCCGCTGTCGTGAGTCACTTCTTAAAAAGGCTGTGCTTTTGACCAACTCAGGTACAGCACGCCCACTTCCGCTTCGGGTGGACATGCAGTTGCCAAATATTCACGCAGCTCCTGTCCGGTGCACTTCTGGGAGGTCGCATTGGGGTCGCCGACGAAGCCGGGGGGCAGATCGATCGTGACATCCCTCAAGACGCCGTCCGGCAGGCGAATGTACGGTGAGTCAGCGTTCGATTCGAGGCGCTTGAAATGCGAGTTCAGTTCGAAGAAGTCGACGAACTCGTACGGGTGCGAGCCCGCCTGCGTGTCGGGTGTGCCGTCTTCGTTTAGGAAGTTGTTTCATAGCTCTTGACGCCGAAGCCGACGCCCCGCATCGCGAGCATACCGCTGGCCTGCCCCGCACCATTGGCGTCGGTCGCGACCAGACGGAAATGGTAGAGTTCGCCGGCCACGAGGCCTTCGAGCTGCGCGGAGACCGCCACCGGACCGCTTCCCGCCCCGATCTCGGCCGGCGTCTGCTTGCAGGGCACGCTGTGGTTGTAAGGGCCGGTGCCGAATTCGTCGGTGACGCCGTATTCGAACTCACACGAGCTAACGGCGGCGCCACGCGAATCGACCGTGCCGCTCAGGCTCGCGGCTTCCGTGGTCACGCTCATCGGTTCGCTGACTGTCACGGCCGGGGCGTCGCTGCCGAAGACGTAAACCTTGCCTTCGCCGGGGTTTGAGACGTAGATCTCCCCGGTCTCGCCATTCACGGCGATCCCGCCCTGGCCCGAAGTCCCCGAAAGCTCGGGCGAGCCGAAGCGCGCGACGAGCGTGCCGGCGCTTTTGCCCTCTTCGCTGTTGCGGTTCATCGCGCCCGTGTCCCACTCGGCCACGGAGGACTGGTCGTCCGCGTAGAGGTGGCCGGTCGCGGGGTCGACGGCCACGGCGATATCGCCCGCTTCGCCGCTGTCCACGCGGCCCAGCCCGGAGAGCTTCTGCCCGTACTTGAGCGTACACGAGCACGCCGGTTCGTACATCGGGTAGTCATCGCCCGTGGCGGAGACGGCGAAGCCGTGGGCCTGATGGTCGCCTTCTTCGGGCTTGCCACTGCCTTCATAGCCGGACCCTTTTGCCTTCCATTCCTGGCGAGCGATGAGATGATTTACGGTGGCGCCGTCGAATTCGTCGATCAGAAGTGTATTGGTCGCGTTCTGTGCTCAGGTCGACGTGTACGGTGCCGCTACCGTCGACGCCCAGCCCCAGCAGTTCACCAGTGGCGGAGCCGGTGAATGGCGGGAAGCCGCCGACCTGACTCAGGTACCTGCCTTCGGGGCCGAACTTGTCGATCACGCCGTGGCCGGAATCCATCACGTACAGGTCGCCGGCCGAGGGGTCGAATTCTTCACAGGCCTTGCCGGTGAGCGCCGGGGTGTGCTGTACGCAAGCGTTATCGACCGCGGTCGATACGGGACTGCCGTACACCGAGGGAAACGAGAAGGATTCGGCCGGCGTGTCAGATCCCTTGAGTGTGTTCCCGGGTGCTTCCTTGGAGCCCGCGGGGAAGTTGAAGTTGACCGAGGTGCCGTTCGCATCGAACTTGTAGACCGCGTTCGTACCGATGTCGGCCACGTACACGTCACCCGAGGCTTCGTCGATCGCGATGCCATTCGGATTGGTGAACGAGCCGAATTCCCCTATCTGCGGGTGAGGTTCGGCTGCCGCAAGCGCCGGGGACGCTGAGAAGGCGAGGGTGGCGAGGACGAGTGTAATGCAAGTGCCAGAGGTTTGACCGCTGTTGCTCGTCCAAGAGAGGCTAGTTTTGTGGACTTGGTGGTTGTCATTACTTGCCCCTCCGGTTGTGGCTGGCTCTTTTTGCCTGCTTCTTACTCTTGTTTCGTACGCATTTACCCTTTTTGTTCTTCACAAGGCCCTGCTTGCACTTCACGGTCTTCTTTGTAACCTTCTTGACGACCGTCAGCGGCGCCGGTGCGAGGTTCCCGACGCCGGAGAATGTCTGGCTCGCCGGCGCCCCGTAGATCGAGGGCTGTGGCGAGACCGGCGTGCGGCAGGCGTCAGCGGTCGTGCACGCCGGCGGGGAGGAGGGTTCGGCGAAGCCACCGTCGACGCGCGCATCGTAGATGACGATCTGTCCTTCCTGGTTGTCCTGCGGCACGAGCTGCTGGTCCGACCTGAAGAACACGTCATCGCCGCTTTCGCTCACGCCCTCCAGGGTCGATTCGAAGGAGCTCGTGCCGCTCGAGATCAGGGACGCCTGGCCATCCTCGTACTCGTAGACATCGAGCACGCCGTTCGTATCGGCGGGCACGAGCGCGTCCCTCGTTTCGAAGAACACCTGGCCGGCGTCCGTGAGCAGGTTTCCGACTCCAGTCTTCGTGGCCTTCCGGCAGCACCGTGCCACCTCCTTCGACCGGAGGTTCGCCCGGGGGGTTGCACGAGGCGCAGGCGAGCTGCCCTGTGACGGCGCTGTACAGGAAGAGCTCTCGGCACGCAGCGCTTCCATTACCGCAGCCGCCTGCGGACGTATTGTTGTAGCCGGTCAGGCTCTTTTCCGATTCGAACGCGAGCCACTTGCCGTCGGGCGAGGTTCGCCCGACGGCGAACAGCCCTTCGGGGACGCTGGTGGCGATGAACTCGTCTTTTCGCCGTTCCACAGATACAGGTTCTGCTTCCCGGCTTGCGCGCCTTCGACGACGGTCTTGCCTTCGCCGTTCGTGATCTCCCTCGTGTTGGACGCCAGCACGCCCTTGGCGACGAAGTAGACGTCGGAGCTGTCATCGGCGCCGAGCGGCGTGACGCGGAGCACGTCGGCGTGTTCGCCCGCCTTGGCGACGGTCAGGTCGGTCAATTCGCATTTGCTCGCGCCTTCACTCAGTGCGCACTCGTACAAGTCAGGTTCGCCCGCTTCTGCGGTCGAACCTGCCGTGAGCTTGCTTTCGTCGAGGAAGAAGACCTTCGCACCGTCGGAGGTGGCGGCCTTGAAGGAGCCGCCACCGCTGGAGGCTGACCCGCCTTGCTTTTCGTCGATCTGGACGGTGCGCTGCCCGTCGATGCGGTCGTAGAGGGCGTCGCCGTAGGTGAAGAGGACGTGCGAGCCGTCGCTAGAGACCACATCTTCGTGTTCGGGCACAGGCACTGTTAGCCCAGCCACACTGCGGAACACCGGCGCTTCTGCCGCAAGCGATCCGGCGACCGCCGTGCCGTCCGACAGCACGCTCACCAGCCGCAGCGCGCCTTCGTCCCATTCGTACAGGTTTTCGACGCCGTACCGCGCACCTTCGGCCAGCGGCGAGGTCTCCGTGAAGAACACGTGGCTGAGGTCGGCGGAGGCGGCCTGGAAGTGCGCGTCGGCCGGCGTCACCCCCGGCGGGGTGACGTTGACAAGCTGGTAAGTGCCGGTCGCATTGTCGCGCACCAGCATGTTCACGTAACCCACAGGTTCGCCGCTCACGACCTGAAGGCCTTCTGTGTTGCACGCTTCCAGGTTTTCTACGGAGGCCTGGGACGAGGCGCGTGACCCTCCACCGGTTTCGATCACGTCCTTGGTGAGCTGATCCGAGTACGCGTACACGGCCGTGAGGCTCTGACAGGTCACCCCGTCATCGGATTCGATCGGCATGATGTCTTCCGCGATCCAGCCACCTGCGCCACGCGTCCCCACGTAGTAATAGCCGCCGGTGGGCGCCCCCGGCCGCGGCTCAAAGGAGCGGAGCGTAACCGCTTCGCCATCTGCGGCGGCCATGCTCGAGTACTTCAATCCTCCCGCATCGAACTGGGACGAACTCTTGACCGGCGGCGTCACGAGCTCGTAGGCGCGGCAGTCGGGCAACCTCGCGGAGGCGCCGCCGCGCAGCTGTTCGTTCGGGCATGCCGCTTCAGCGGCCGTTGCGGTCGTGAACGTCTGATCGGGCCCATAGACCGTGCCGAGTTCGCTGGTCGCGACCACGCGGTAGTGGTAGGCCGTGCCGGCCGCAAGGCCGCTCGCAGCCGCCCACACCGCGTGCGGGTGCACGCCTTCCCCAACGCTGCCTTCCGGGAAGGGCGTCGAGCCGCCGTAGACGCTGGTCGTGCCGTATTCGAAGCGGTAGGCCGTCTGGATGCCGCCGGGGTTGACGAGCGCGCCGAGCTTCGCTTCGGAGGCGCCGACTTCGGCGGTGAGCTCCCTGCCGACCACAGGCACGGTGGGGGGCCCGAACACCCAGACGGTGTGTTTGGCCTCGTCGGTCACGTACACACGGCCGCTCGCGTCATTCACCGCGACCATGCTGAAGAAGCGAGCCACTGTATCAGTGGGGGTACCGAAATCGCCGACGCCGACATCGGCGAGCTGCCTGCCTTCGGAGCTGTACTCGACGAGATGGACACAGGACGTCCCCAATTCGCCGCAAGGATCCGCGCCGTTGTAGACGGTCGCGAACACGTCCCCATGCCAGTCGAGTGCCACGAAGAAAACGCCTTCGCTCTTGATTTCCACGGGCTTGCCATTCACTTCCACAGGCGCACCGCCGGAATCGAGCTCCACGATCCTGTTGTTGCCGGAATCGGCCACCCACAGATTGCCGGACGAGTCGATCGCCACGCCGGTCGGTTCCTTGAGCGCACCGGCGCCGGAGCCCGTGAACGTCTTCAGCAGCGTCCCGGCTTCGCTGTACTCCAAGATGTCGTCTTCGCCGGGCACGTAGACGTTGCCCGAGGAGTCGGACGCGATCTGCAGGAACGAGTACGAGCCGCCATCGTCACGGTATGAAGGCACTGGGAACGACCTGATGAATTCGCCCGTGCTCGGTTCGTAGACGGCGATCGCTTGTGTGAACGTTTCGAAGCTGAACGCTTCGAGAACGTAGAGGTTGCCGTTGACGGGATTCACGGCCGCCCCCGCGAAGAGTGATCCTTCACCGAAGGGTCCTCCGCCGCCCAGCTTGCCAAAGGTCGAGAGGTGCTTGCCTTCGGCATCGAGCTGTTCGATATGGCCGGCGCTCTCTATTGCCGATTCTTCTTGTCCTTTTGATGGTTTGCTGAATTTGATGTCAAAAAAGCCGGCCGTGAAGACATCGCCGCTGGCCTGATCGACCGCGACGCCGGGGCCTTCAGAGGCGAACGAGCCGTAGAGGACGAGCTTGGGGGGTTCGGCTTGGGCCACGGCGGCAGTGGAGAGCGCGAAGAGGCCGGCGAGCGCACACAGTGCTATGAGAGAGCGGGCCACGAAGGGACCAGCGGCTAGGCCGCGCACAGGCGCACCACTCCCTTGGGCACGAGACAGGCCACGGGGCAACGCGAAGCGACCAGCCTTCGGCGTGGAAGCGGGCTTCGCGGTGTGCTCTGTGGGTTTCACCCTGTTCTCCTTGGTTGGTGTTGTGAAGTGATAAGTCGATTGGGGGTGGCGTGTCATGCGGCCGCTTTCCGATCGCGGGTGAGGACGCTCAGCCGCTGCGCGACCTGGCGTCCCAGCGGCGTGAGCTTCCACGCGTTCGGCTCGCCGGAGAGATGACCCCCACCGGTGTTCACCGCGAGATCGAGCCCCTCCAGGCGCCGCAGCAGCTTCGATATCTGACCCGGGTCGGTGATGCCGGCACTTTCAGCGACCTCCCGGTTGCTGGCACCCGGTAGCTCGGCGATGCACTGCAGCACACGAGCGGTGCGATAGGTGAGGCGCATGTCCACCTCATCCAGCGGGTCGCGCTCCGCGTGCGCGCTCACCTCCCAGCCCACCCTCGGCACGTGCTGCGGTGCCGGCGCCGGCGCCGGACGCTTCTGTTCGCGACGAGCTGCCCGCGGCCCCAGATACTGCAGCGCGATCATCCCCATCAGCTCATCCAAGAGGTCCGTCAGCGGCCCGGGGTCGCCGCTGCGCAGCCGCGCATACACCACGCCGAGCGCGCCGCCCACGAGTCCTTCGGCCGTCACCAGCGTGCACTCCGCCCCGCGCGGACCCTCCCCGCGCCCCTCATCGAGGATCGCCGCCAGCCGCGCGAGTACCCGCTCACGACGCTCCAGCGTCTGCGCGCCGCCATGCAACGCGTGCACCACCCAGATCCGCGCCAGCAGCGGCTCGCGCTCCAGGAAGGAGAGGATCGTCCACAGCCCGCCGCGAACCCGCTCACGCCACTCCAGGCCCTCCAGGCCCGCCGCCGCGAGATCCAGCTCGACCCGCTCCACGACCGCGTCGATCAACGCGACCAAACACGTTTCGCGGTTCTCGAACAACTCGTAGAACGTCCGCCGCGAAACCTTCGCCCGCGCGGCAATCCGCGTCACCGTGCTCTGCTCAAAACCCAGCTCGTCAATCGTCGCCGCGACCGCGACCAACAAACGCGAATGCTGAATCTCCTCGACCTGCACCCGCGGAGCACCCCGCGAGGAAACCCGCTGCTCGCGCCGCCGCGCCAAACACCCCTCGACCGGCACAGCACGCTTGGCTGCACCCCGTCGCGCCACCGTCGCGCCACCGCTGCTGGGCGATCTCCGATCGGTTGGAGCGGCCATCAGCGGCCACCCCCCAGGCGCGGGTGTGAATCGGTGGCCCTGCGCCGGGCCGCCGGACGCCCAACCCCTGCGGGGACGAAGCAAAGACGGCGCGAATGCGCCCGACGAGAAGGCCTCTCGGCTAGCGACCTAGCCGAAGAGAGAGAGAGAGAGAGAGAGATGCGACAGCGCCAAGCTGGCGCATCTAGCATCAGCCCTCCGGGCCGACGCGCACATCCCCATCATGAATCTCCCTCTAGAAACCACGCTCAAACAACTCCCTCATCGCTCTGACCCAGACCCTCTCCCATAACTGCAAAACCCTGTGAGCGCTTCTTGACGTCAACCACAAGGCGGTATGACCCAACCAGACCCTATGTACACCGGCCCCCCCAAACAGCGGGAGAGCCAGCCCTTCAACAACCGTAGCTTAGCCAAGTATAAATGTCAAGCCCCAAGCAGCTACCCGAGGCCGTGAGGATGTGAGGATGCGCGACTGAGGCGGGCCCTCACCCGAGCGTGGCGTGTCACAACTCGGTCGGCGCAATGACGAAGCCGAGCCGATCCGCGCCGCGACGCAGGCGGGCATCGACGGTCACGAGCCTGCAGCCGAGCAGCGAGGCCAGCGCGACGTACTCCGCGTCGTAGGTTTTTGCCCAGCCAAGGTCGTCAGCGATCCGCCACGCCTCGTCCGCGAGGCCGGGGTGACGCTTCTCCTCGACGTCGGCGTTCGTCAGGCGAACGCGAGCCTCGGCGGCCTGGTCGACGCTCAGGTGGCCGCGCCACGAGAGCTCGTGCAGCGCCGAGCGCGCCTCCGACCACATCAACGGCGGGGCGCAGAGATCGTCTGCGACGAACGTCCCGAATTGACCCTCGCCGGGTGCTGTACACCACTCGACGAGCAGGCTGGCATCGACAACCAGCACCTGACTCTCAGTGACTTTCCCGCGATTCCCTGATCAACGCCACCACATTTGGCATCGGCGTGCCCCAGCGCGTCTTCTCCCAGCCCCACTCCTTCGGCACGGGCAGCATGTCCGGATAAGGGCCGACCTGCATCGCTTCGAGATCCCGCTCCTCGATCACGTGCTGGGTGCCTACCTTGCTCGCGCGCAGCTTGCCCTGGCGGATCCAGCGACGGACCGTCTCGGGGTTGCGTCCGGTGCGCTTTGCCACTTCCGGTACGGTAAGCATCGTTGTAGCATCATACAACATCCCCGGAGACCGAGGCCGTAGAGGCGTCAACCGGACTCGGAGAGCTTCCTGCGGCGGACCAGCGATAGGATCGACACCGTGAAACAACTCGCCGAGGGCCTCTACCAGCTGGATGGCAGGCCACGCAACGCGATCAATGTGTACCTCGCGGGCGACGTGCTGATCGACGCCGGCACCCGCCAGGCAGAGAGCCGCATCCTGCGCCAGCTGCAGGGGCACACCGTGAGCGCCCACGCGCTCACGCACACCCACCCCGGCCACCAGGGATCGAGCCACGCCGTGTGCGAGCGGCTCGGCATCCCGCTGTGGTGCGGCGAGGCGGACGTGCCCATGATGGAGACGCCTGGGGCGATCAAGAACCCCAAAGCCCCACGGTGGCTGAACTGGGCGCAGCAGCGCTACTGGATGGGACCGCCCCACCCCGTGGCGCGCGTGCTGCACGAGGGCGACGAGGTCGCGGGCTTCACCGTGCTGGAGACGCCCGGGCACTCCGCCGGTCACGTCTCCTTCTGGCGCGAGTCCGACCGCGTGCTGATCGCCGGCGACGTGGTCGGCAACATGCACTTCATCACCGGCGTCCCGGGACTGCACCTGCCGCCCGACATCTTCACCCCCAATCCCGCGCGCAACCGCGAGTCGGCGCGGCGCCTCGCGGCGCTCGAGCCGGCGCTCGCGTGCTTCGGCCACGGCGCCCCGCTGCGCGACCCCCATAAGCTCTCCGAGTTCGTCGCGCGGTTGCCGCAGTGAACGACGAGCCAGAGAGCGTCTTCATCCCCGAAGGGGACGGGCGCTACACGCCGACCGAGTATGCGCGCGGGCCGTGGGACCCGGGAGCGCTGCACGGTGGGGCGCCGGCGACGCTGATCGCGGGAGCGTTCGAGCGCATGCAGCCCGGCGCCGAGCTGCCGTTCGCGCGGCTCTCCTTCTCCTTCCTGCGACCGGTACCGCTGGCGCCGCTGACGTTGACCACCCGCATCGTGCGCCCCGGCCGCCGCGTGCAGGAGCTCGAAGCGCAGCTGCGGGCCGTCGGGCCAGACGGCGGAGGGGCCGGATCGGCCAGCGGGTCCGAGGGCGGGGAACTCGTCTGCCGCGCCCACGCGCTGCGGCTCGTGCCGGCACCCGACGAGTTGCCCGCGCTGGCGCTGCAGGTCGTGCAGGCCCACGAGGCCCCGCCTCTGCCGGGACGCGAGGAGGGGCACTCGGTGACCTTCGCGCCGGACGGCGGCGAGTACAGGAGCTTCGCCGCGAGCGCGATGGAAATGCGCTTCCTGCACGGCCGCCCGCTGAAAGGCCAGCTCCCCGAGGTGGGAGTGACGAGTGCCCACTCCCCCGTCGGGACGGCTGGCGTGTGGATGCGCCTGTGCCGCCCGGTGCTTCCCGGCGAGGCGCCCACGCCGCTGGTGTACGCGATGGCGGCGGCCGACTTCGGCAACGGCATCGCGGCGGTGCTGCCGTTCGACGAGTACGTGTTCATCAACGCCGACCTCGCCATCACGCTCAACCGCCGCCCCGCGGGCGAGTGGATCGGTCTCGACGCCCGCACCCTGCTGCACCCCGGCGGGATCGCGTGGGCGCAGAGCATCTTGCACGACGAGCGCGGCCCGTTCGGGCTGGCCACGCAGGCGCTGGTGGTGCAGCGGCGCTGAGGGAGTAGTTGCGTGTGCACTTGCCTTTGATAAGGTTGCATACACAACTACCCGCAGGTGTTCATCACCAGTGGGTAAGAAGCCCCCTACCACCTTCTTCAAAAGGAGTTCTCCGATGTCCACACCATCCGCCACCCCGGCAGCCGCGACGCTTTCCGTCCCCACTGGCAAGTGGAAGGTCGACCCCGTCCACTCGAGCGTCGAGTTCCAGGTCAAACACCTCGGCATCGCCACCGTCAAGGGCCAGTTCAAGGAGTTCGAGGGCACGCTCGAGGTGGGCCCTGATGGCGCCGTCGCGTATGGCACGGTCAAAACCGCGAGCGTCGACACGCGCGAGCCCCAGCGCGATGACCACCTGCGCTCGGCTGACTTCTTCGAGGTCGACAAGTACCCCGAGATCGGCTTTCGCTCGACCGCGATTCGCCCCACCGGCGAGGACGAGTTCGAGATCGACGCCGACCTGAGCATCCACGGGGTCACCCGCCCGGTTACGCTGAAGGCGACGTTGGAGGGGTATGAGCCGGAGGACCACCAGGGCAAGACGCGTGTGGGTATCTCCGCGAGCACCCAGATCAACCGCTCGGACTTCGAGATGCGCTTCAACGCCGCGCTCGGCTCGGGCAACATGGTCGTCAGCGACAAGGTGAAGATCGTCGTCGACGTGTCCGCCGTGAAGGCCGACTGAGGATCTACCCGGCAGAGAGTTCAGCGCACGATCGCGGCGCCCGGGCTTCGTCGATTGCCGGCGAGGGTCGGGCGCTGAGGGCCCTACCTGACCACGACATCCCCCATCGCCTCGTCGATCGCGGCGAGGGTCTGGGCGTCGAGCGTCACACTGGACGCCGAGGCATTCGCGTGCACCTGCTCGGCCCGGCTGGCGCCGACGATCGCCGAGGCGACGTTCGGCTCGCGCAATACCCAGGCGAGCGCCAGCTGCGCCATCGTGAGGCCCGCACCCTCGGCGATTGGCGCGAGGCGCTGCACGGCCCGCAGCACGCGGTCATCGAGCAGGCGGTCCATGAACACGCTCATGCTCTCGCTCGCCGCGCGCGAGTCGCCGGGCGGCGGCGACCCGGGCGGGTACTTGCCGGTGAGCACCCCCTGCGCGAGCGGCGACCACACGATCTGCGAGATCCCCTCGCGCTCGCACAGCGGGATCACCTCGGCCTCGGGCGCGCGCCAAATGATCGAGTACTGCGGCTGGCTCGAGACCCACCGCTCCACGCCGGGCAACTCCAGCGACTCGGCGATCTTCGGCGCGGGCCACTCACTGAAGCCGATGTGGCGCGCCTTGCCAGCCTGCACGACTTCGGTGAGCGCCGCCATCGTCTCCTCCAAGGGCGTCTGCTCGTCGTAGCGGTGGCACTGGTAGAGATCCACGTAATCGGTGCGCAGCCGCGCCAGCGAGGCGTCGATCTGCTTGTGGATCTGCGCCGCAGATAGCCCCCGGTCGGTATCGGACATCTGGAAGTACACCTTCGTGGCGAGCACGTACGAGGAGCGCTCATACCCCGAGAGCACCTCCCCCAGCAGCGTCTCCGACGCCCCCCGCCCGTAGACGTTGGCGGTATCGAAGAAGTTGATCCCCGCCTCGAACGCCGCCTTCACGCACGCCTCCGACTGCGCGCGCTCCACCCCGCCCGAATACGTCAGCCACGAGCCGAGGCTGATCTCCGAAACCTCGAGATCGCTGGTGCCGAGCTTGCGGTAGTTCACGTTGTGGGGAGCCTAGCGGGTTGAGGCAACTCCCACGGTCGTGCTCGCCTGAGCCTCGATCGTCTGCTTGACGACCTTCGTCCCCTGCTCCATCATCTCGCCGGTAGGGATCGCGAGCGCCGCCGGCAGCAGGTCGGCCGTCCAAACGAACCTGGCGGCATCCTCGCCCTCGGGGAAAACCTGTGCCGAGGCGTTGTGATGGGTGTACGGCCCATCCACGATCGACCACACGAGTCGGCGAGACTCATCGTCAAGGTCGATCAGCACCTCGCGGAGCACCGTGCCGTTGAAGAAAGTGACGATCCTGTCGTCTCCGTCGAGGCGTGCATCGACCACGAAGCCCGGCACGAGACGCTCGTGCAGAGCCCCCCAATCGCGCACCGCGGACCATACGCTCTCGGGGCTCGCGTCGACCACGATCTCCTTGCGGATGGAAGCCATATATTCGTCTCCCGTCTGTGTTGGTGTGTGAAACGCGATGATGACAACGTGGGCTCCAGTTGTCTGGCGAAAATCGGCCAACGACAATCCACCTCGCGGCGATCGGCTCCTACCGCCGCCGCACACCCGCCACCGCCCTCACCGGCGCCGCCCCGCCGCAAAGCTCTGCACCGCCGGGGCGACCGCGCGCAGACCGGCGGCGACCTCGGCGGCGTCCTGCTCCACGTCGCGATCAACCCCATCGACATCCAGCCATCCAGCGCTGTCCTCCTCCGCGGGATCGGGACGCAGGCGGTGGACCTGCGCCCGCGCGGGGACCCGCTCCCCCATGGCAGGGGCGAGGAAGCGCTCCAGCGGGGCCAGCTCGCGCACGATCACGTTCACCACGGCGGGCACCTCCTCGATGCCGGCGACGCGCTCGACCGCGCTGCGCTCCAGGCGGCCGCGGGCGAGCAGCAGCGGCTCGGCACGGGCGAGCGGGCGGTGGCGCTCATACACGGCGCGCGGGACGACCAGGTTGATGTGGCCCCACTCGTCCTCGAACAGCAGGAACATCGTGCCCTTCGCGGTACCCGGCCGCTGGCGCGCGATCACCAGGCCCGCGACGGTGACGGCCGAGCCCTGGGGCAGCCGGGCCAGCTGGGGGGAGGTGGCAAGCATCTGTGCGGTGAGCCGCGGGCGCAGTACGGCCATCGCCTGATCGCCGACGGTGACCCCGGCGGTGGCGTAGTCGGCGATCAGGCGCTGCCAGCGGGTGAGCGGGCGCAGGCGCGGCGCCTCGGGGAGCTCCAGCGGCAACGCCAGCTGGGTGTCCTTCTCACCAACCGCATACCCCGGCGCAGCGATCCCGAGCTGCCAGAGGGCAAGGCGGCGACGGGCATCCGCACCCGGTGCGTCGCCCGCCCTCTCCCCCATTCCGGCAGCCACCCCCGCTCCCCCCGCGCGGTGAATCGCATCGGCGGATTCGTCCACCAGTCCGTCGCAGGCCCCCGACCACGCGAGCTGCTCGAGCGTGGGTCGCCCCGCGCCGCAGCGCGCCGCCAAATCCCCAAGGTCGCGGAAGGATCCGTTGAGCTCACGCTCGGAGACCAGCTCGCGGATTTGATCGGCGCGTACGTCCTTGACGTAACCGAGGCCGAGGCGCACGCCCAGGCGCGTCCCCTCCGCGCCGATCCCCTCCACCGCCCCCTCCGCTTTTCCCACTTCGCACTGGCCCACCCGAGAGGGGGGCGGTGAGGGCGCCTCCTCCACGGTGCACCCCACCCCCGAGGCATTGACGTCGGGCCCGAGCACGGGGATGCCGCGAGCTTCGGCCTCGTGCACGAGGGTGTCGGGGGCGTAGAAGCCCATCGGCTGCTCGTTCATCAGCGCGCAGAGGAACTCGGGGCCGTAGTGGACGCGCAACCAGGTGGACTGGTAGGCGAGCAGGCCGAAGGCGGCGCCGTGCGCCTTGGGGAAGCCGAAGCCGGCGAAGCCCTCCGCCATCTCCCACACGCGCTGCGCGGTGGCGAGGTCGGCGCCGACGTGCCGGCGGGCGCCGGCGATGAAACGCTCGCGGTGGCTCTGCAGCGCCTCGTGCGAGCGCTTGCGGCTCATCGCGCGGCGCAGCCCATCGGCCTCGAGGGGAGAGAAGCCGGCGAACGCCTGGGCAACCTCCATCACCTGATC
Source organism: uncultured Solirubrobacterales bacterium (assembly GCA_963764915.1). Taxonomy (GTDB): domain Bacteria; phylum Actinomycetota; class Thermoleophilia; order Solirubrobacterales; family Solirubrobacteraceae; genus Palsa-744. The sequence goes on from CAVXUO010000006.1 coordinate 214,488, forward strand.
CTGGAAGATCACGGTGCCGAGCGTGCTCTGGAGCACCGGGCGCAGCGCGGGGTGAGGGTAGGGCACTTCGTAGGCGGGGTCGGCACGCAGCCGCCGGCGGCGCTCGATGTAGGGGTTGATCGCGCCGCCCTGGATCGGGCCGGGGCGCACGATCGCGACCTGCACCGTGAGGTCGTCGAGGCTCTCCGGGAGCGTGCGCCGCAGCGACTGCATCTGCGCGCGGCTCTCGATCTGGAAGACCCCGACGGTGTCCGCGCGGCGCACCGCCCGGAAGGTGGCGGGGTCGTCGAAGCGGATGCGCGAGAGGTCGACGCGTTCGCCGCGGGTGCGGGCGATCAGCTCGACGCACCCTTCCACGGCGGAGAGCATCCCCAGTCCGAGCAGGTCGATCTTCAAGAAGCCGGCGTCAGCGCAGGAGTCCTTGTCCCACTGCACCATCTGGCGACCCTCCATCGCCGCGGGCACCACGGGGCAGCAGTCGATCAGCGGCCGCGTGGAGATCACCATCCCGCCGGGGTGCTGGGATAGGTGGCGGGGCAGCCCGTACGCCTCGGCGGTCAGGCGCTCGAGCCACGCCCAGCGGGGGGAGGTGGGCGCAATGTCATGCTCGGCGGCGCTCCGGTGATCGTCGGCGGCACGAGCCACGCGCTCGATCTCCCCCGGAGGCAAACCAAGCACCTTGCCGAGCTCGCGGATCGCGCCGCGCGCGCGGAAGGTCGGGAAGGCCGCGACCAGCGCGGCGTGCTGATCGCCGTAACGCTCGTGCACGCGGGGGATCAGCACCTCGCGGATGTCGCGCGGGAAGTCGAGGTCGATATCGGGCAGCGACTCGAGGCCGGTGTGCAGGAAGCGTCCGAGTAACAGACGGTTGCCGATCGGGTCGATGTGCGAGAGGCCGGTGAGGTAGCAGACGATCGAGGAGACCGAGGAGCCCCGGCCGCGACCGGGCGTAAGCAGCGCGCGAACGGAGTCTGGCCCGCGCACCTCGGCGGCGACCTCGCGGGCCAGCTCCAGCAGCTCGTGGTGCAGCAGGAAGAACCCCGCGAGCCCCAGCTCGTCGATGATCCGCAGCTCCTCCTCCAGCCGCGCCGCTGCCTCGGCGAAGGCGGCGGCCTGAGCGCCGTAGCGCTCCTCCAGCCGCACGCGGCACAGCTCCGCAAGACGCCGCATCGCGGTGGGGTCCTCCGAGCCGGGGTAGCGGTAGCCGAGGTCGCGCCTCAGGTCGAAGCGCAGTTGCTCGGCGAGGAGCACGCTCTCACGCACCGCCTCGGGGTGCTCGGCGAAGCGCGCCGCCATCGCCGTGGGGGAGGCCAGCACGTGGCTGTGGTTGCCCCGTCGCAGCGGCTCGCAGGCGTCGAGCGTGGTGCGGTGGCGCAGCGCCACGAAGGCGTCCTGCAACTCCGCGCGGCCGCGCGCGTGTGCGTGCACGTCGCCGCTCGCCACGCACGCCACCCCGAGGCGGCGGGCGAGCGCCTCGAGCGTCCGGTTGCGCGCGCGATCGCGGCGGCCATAGGGGCGCTGCAGCTCCACGCGCAAATCACGCGGGCCGAACGCCTCCAGCAACCGCCTCGCGGTGGGCTCGTCGTGCACGCCGTGGGTGGCGCAGCCGGTGAGGCACACCAGCCCCTCGCTGTGCTCGCGCACCGCCTCCAGACCAACCGACGGCTCGACCCGCTCGCGGCGCGCGGGCCCCTCGCGCGTGTGGGCGTGCGCCAGGGTCAACAGCCGGCAGAGGTTGCGCCAACCGCGCGCGTCGCGAACCAGCAGCGTCAGATGGCGCCCGTCGGTGAGATCTATCTCGGCGCCGTGGAGCGGGCGTACGCCATACGCACCAGCCGCCTGGGCAAGCTCCATCGAGCCTGACACCGAGTTGTGGTCGGTGAGCGCCAGTGCCTCATACCCGAGCTCCCCGGCCCGCCGCGCCAGCTCGTCCGGCAACGAAGTCCCGTCCAGGAAGGAGTAGGCCGAATGACAGTGCAGCTCGATGTATGCACTGGCCACCACTCACCCCCGCCCTGGGCAAACCACTCGCCGGAGCAGAGATCGTGGAAGACGACGAGGTTGCGTCCGCGCACGCTCACGATCTCCCAGTAGCGGCGGCGCAGCGGCCGGCCAGTCCACCAGCGATCCTCGACCAGCCACGACTCCCGTACCTGCTCGATCGGCCGACCATTGACCGTGCGGGGCACTCCACCGGGACCCATCCGCACGCGCGCGGGCCGCGGCAGGTTGAGCGTCCGGGTTCCGCCCGGGGCGCTGGGGGCGTGGCCCCTCATCCCGGAAAGGGGGTGAACACGACCCGCCGCTCGGGCACGCGCGAATCAGGGTCTACACACACCGCACGCAGTGCCGCCTCCGGGCCGGCCGCCGCGCGCACCTGGGCCACCGCCTCACGGAGACGCCCGCGGTACTCATCCCGGCGCGCGTGGCGGGCGGGGTCCGCCTCGAACAGTGCTCCCTGCGCCCCCTCCGGAGGGCCGAAGCGCTCGGCCTCGAGGCGCAGGTAGGCGGCGGGCGCGGGCAGCAGTGCCAGGCGGGGCGCGAGCGCGAGCCGCATCCGCCGCGGGTCCGCGAGTGCTTCGCGCAGCACCACCCGCTCGCTCCACGTGCCGCCCTCGACCAGGCGCGCGGAGACGCTCAACGCACGCAGCGTTCGCCCGCGCCGCTCGGGGCGAGCGAGCAGACGGTCGACGAGCACGCCGAGGACGCGCTCCAGCGCCGGCCCGGAGTTGGCCTCCTCCAGCTCCAGCGACTCCCGCAGGCGCTCCTCGGCGATGCGCGTGCGCAGCGGGTCGTCCTCGCCGCGCGCCAAGCGCCGCGCGAGCACTCCGGGCGCGCCGAAACGATCGGCCACCGCATCGCGTCCCAGCGCCGCCAGTTCCCCCAGCGTGTCGATCCCCAGCCGCGCGAGGGGCTCCACGAGCACGGCGGTCTCCGCGCGGAAGCCCAGCAGCGCCACCGGGCGGTTGGCGAGGTAGCGGCGGGCCTCGCGGTGGTCAGGTTGGGCGCAGTGCCCACTCTGTGCGGAGCCGTGCAGCTCCGAGCCACGTTGCACAGAGGCGCTGCCCCGTGCGGCGAGCGCGCCCTGCGCGGATGAGGGAGCGACGATCCGCGCGCGGCGCGAGCGCACCTCCAGCGCCGCGGCGAGCGCGCAGAAGCGCGTCGGGCCGGCGCCCACGCGGGCTGGACGTGCCAGCGCGCGGCGCGCGGCGGCGATCACGCCCTCGTCGCCCCCGTGCAGCCCGCGCAGCCCGTCCGCCTCGAAGTACGCGAGGCCGGCACGCGGCAGCTCCAGGGCAGCGCCGATCCCCTCCAACGCCCGTGCCGCGCGCCCCCATTCCTGCGCCACTCCGAGCGGGTCGCCTGCCACCAGACGCAGCCGCGGGCAGCGCGCAAGCGCCTCCCCCAGCGCCATCCCGCGCGTAACGCCCTGCGCCTCCGCCGCCCCCGACACCTCCCCCACCCGAGCCTCTCCCCCCGGGGCCGGCGCGATCGCCAGCGCGTGCCCGGCCAGCGCCTCGGCGCCGCCGGCGGCGACGGTCAGCTCGAAGCGGGGAAGGTGGACGCACACGACCATAGGCGAACGTATGTTCGCATACCGTGGGGCGTCCGCCACAGACAAAGATCAGGGGCCTGGCGGGTGCACCACACGCGCGCGGACGCGAGGCATGGATGCCTCGCGCACACCGGCCCGTATCAGTAGCGAACCCGCGCGGACGATCTCAAAATCTCGTCAGTCCCCAATCCACCGGGGGGATGTCGAGACGGGCCCGGTCCCGCTCAGTCCATCCCCAGCGGGCCCTCGGCGGAGCCGCTGAGGAACTGGCGCACGAAGGGGTTTTCCGAGGAGAACATCTTCGCGGCGTCGCCCGCCTCCACGATCCGTCCCCGCCACAGCAGGGCGATGTATTCGCCGATCCGCCGCGCCGAGGCGATGTCGTGGGTGACGACGATGTACGTGCCCCCGTGCAGGCCGTGCATCTCCTGAATCAGCTCGCACAACAGCGCCGTGCGCACCGGGTCGAGGCCCGAGTCGGGCTCGTCGAAGATCACGATTTCCGGTTCCATCACCAGCGCCCGCGCAAACCCGGCGCGCTTGCGCATCCCCCCGGAGAGCTGGTTGGGGAAGTAGTCGATCGCGTCCGTCAACCCCACGTCGCTGACGCGTTCGCGCACCCGCTGGGAGATCTGCGCCTCCGACATGTCGGTGTGCTGGCGCAGCGGAAACGCCACGTTGTCGTACAGCGACATCGAGCCGAACAGCGCGCCGTCCTGGAACAGCACCCCGATCCTGCGGCGCAGCGCCAGCAGCTCCTGCATCGGCAGGCTGGGCACCGACTGACCCTTGACGATGATGTTCCCCGAGTCGGGGAACATCAGGCCGATCAGGTGTTTGATCAGCACGCTCTTGCCGGTCCCCGAGGGGCCGAGCACGGTCGTGATCGTGTTATCGGGGATCGCCACGTTGAGCCCGTCCAGCACGGGCACGCCGCCTAGACGCTTGTGCACGTCGTAGCAGCGGATCGACCACTCATCGTCGCCGTGCTCGCTGTCCCAGTCGAACTCCGTGTGGTATTCGAAGTGCGCGGCCGCGTCGAGCGTCGAGCGCTCCTGCTCGCTCACGCCCTCGCCCGCATGCACCCGCGCGCCCTGGGCGGCCGGCACCTCCACGTCGCCCGGCAGGCCCTCGGCCTCCTGCTCCTCCTCCATGACGGGGATACTAGTGATCGCCGCCGACCACATCAACCATGGCCGGCCATCGACCATCCCAGCAGCCGCCATAACCAGCACTCGTGCCGACCAGCGCTCGCGCCGCTGTCCACGTAGTATCGCCCTTCATGGCACAGACGATCGCGGTCCTCTCGCAGAAGGGAGGCACGGGCAAGACGACCACAGTGCGCACGCTGGCGGATGCGCTGCGGCGTGCGGGAGTGCGCACGCTGGCGGTCGACCTCGACCCGCAGGGCAACCTCTCCGACTACTTCGACGTGCCACCCGACGCGCAGCCGACGATCAGCGACGTGCTGAGCGGGCGTGCGTCTGCCGCGGAGGCGATCCACGGGGACGTGATCCCCGCCAACCTCCACCTCGCTGAGACCGAGCTCTCGCTCGGCGGACGCCTGGGGCGCGAGCTGACGCTGCGCCGCGCGCTCGCGAAGCTGCCCGACGACGCCTACGAGCTCACGCTGATCGACTGTCCCCCCTCGCTCGGCCTGCTCACCGTCAACGCCCTGGTCGCCGCCGACTACGCGCTGATCACCGCCGAGGCCCAGTACTTCGCGCTGCAGGGCGTCGAGCAGGCGCTCGAGGTGATCGAGCTCGCGCGCGACACGCTCAACCCCGAGCTCGAGTTGCTCGGCGTCCTGCTCAACCTCGCCGACCTGCGCACCGTGCACTCGCGCGAGGCGCTTGCCTCGCTGCGCGAGCAGCTCGGCGAGCGCGTCCTGAACACGGTCGTGCGCTCCTCGATCGCCTACGCCGAATCGGCCGAGCGCGCCGTCTCGATCCTCGACCACCGCCCCGACCTCGGCACCGACTACGTCGCGGTGGCGGGTGAGCTGCTCACGCGGATGCCGGGATTCGAGGAGGCTCTGGGGCGACTAGCGGAGTAGACGTTCTCCTACAACCCCCCGACGTAAGCCCCCTGCGGCTCGAAGGGGACGCGCAGCAACTCCGCCCAGCCCTCGATCTCACCCTGGAGTGCCGCCACCACGGCACCGGTCTGCTCGTAGAAGCACCACACCAGCACCGTCGGGCCGGCGCCAGAGATCGTGGCGCCCAGGGCGCCCAGCTCCTGCGCACGCGTGGCCAGCTCGAACGAGCGCGGGAAGAGGTGGGCGCGTTGCTGCTGGTGCAGACGGTCCTGCAACCCGCGCGCCACGAGGTCCCAGTCGCCGCGAGCGAGACCGAGCGTCAACAGCGCGCCGTGGGCCACGTTGAACACCGCGTCGGCAAGCGGCACCTCGGTGGGGAGGGCAGCACGTGCCGCCTGGGTGCGCACGGGGTCGTGCGGGACGACCGCCAGCGCCTCCAGGCCGGTAGGGGGATCGAAGCGGGCGGTTTGGCCGTCGGCGCATACGACGAAGCCGCCGTGCAGCGCCGCCGCGACGTTGTCGGGGTGGCCCTCCAGCTCCGTGGCCAGGTCCAGCAGCGGGGCGTCCAACTCGAAGATGTGGTCGGCCGCCATCAGCCCCGCGACGATCGCCGCGGCGCTCGAACCCATGCCGCCGGCGAGCGGGATGTCGGAGTGGATGCGGAAGGTGAAGCCGTCCGCGGGGTGCAGGCGCTCATAGGCGCGCACGCAGAGGTTGTCCCGGCCCCGCGGCAGCGGCAGCTCGGTCTCGACCGCGAAGCTGCCTGTCTCCTCCACCTCGAGCGTCACATGCAGCGCGAGCGCCGCCGCCATGCAGTCGAAGCCGGGGCCGAGGTTGGCCGAGGAGGCCGGCGCGCGCACCACGCGCCTACGGATCACCCAGGACCGCCTCTTCCAACGCCACCGTTTCCGCCGCGCAGGGGATCACGCGGCCGTTGGAGTTATCGAGCGCCGTCTGCTGGTCCTTGAGGCCTCGGCCGGTCATCACACACACCACGCGCTCGGCGCCGTCCGCTCCGTACTTGAGCAGGCCCGCCACCGAGGCCGCGGAGGCGGGCTCGCAGAAGAGGCCTTCCTTGGCCGCCAGCAGGCGGTAGGCGGCGAGGATCTCGCCGTCGGCCACGGCACGGATCGCCCCGCGCGAGTCGGTCATCGCCGCCATCGCATCCTCCCAGCGCACCGGGTTGCCGATCCGGATCGCGCTGGCGACGGTCTCGGGGTGCTCGACGGGGTGGCCGAGCACCAGCGGCGCGGCGCCCTCCGCCTGGAAGCCGAACAGGCGCGGGGCGGCGCCCATCTCGGTGAAGCCGCGCCAGTAGGAGGTGACGTTGCCGGCGTTGCCCACGGGGATGCACAGCGCGTCGGGGCCGCCGTCGAGCGCCTCGACCAGCTCGAACGCCGCGGTCTTCTGGCCTTCGATGCGGAATTCGTTGACGGAGTTGACGAGCGTGATCGGGTGGCGTTCGACCAACTCGCGCACGAGCTCCAGGCCCCGGTCGAAGTTGCCCGACAACGCGATCACGCGCCCCCCGTGGATCAGCGTCTGCGCGAGCTTGCCGATCGCGATCTTGCCGTCCGGCACGATCACCGCGCAGGTGAGCCCGGCGCGCGCGGCGTACGCGGCGGCGCTCGCCGCGGTGTTGCCCGTCGATGCGCAGATCACCGCCTTGGAGCCTTCGCGCACCGCCGCCGACACGGCACAGGTCATGCCGCGGTCCTTGAAGCTGCCGGTCGGGTTGCCGCCCTCCAGCTTCATATACACCTCCGCCCTCACCATCTCTGAGATCACCGGCGCGTGCACCAGCGGCGTGTCCCCCTCGCTGAGGCTGACGACGGGGTCATCGGGCGCGAACGGGAGGTGCTCGCGCCAGCGCTCGATCAGAGCCGGTCTCATCCCAGTTCCCCCGGGATCGCCAACACGCAACCCGCCCCCGGCCCCGTGATTTGATGCCCGCCCACCCATCCCCCGTAAATCCCTTCCTGATCGCGCCCGGGGCTCATCCGAACTCCTCTTCTATCACCCTGATCGCCCGCGGGGCCGAACGCACCAGCTCCAGCTCGCCGATCTGCGCCAGCGCCTCGCGCAGGCGCGACTCCAACAGCGGGTGCAGCACCATCGTCAGCGGCACCACGTCGCCGCCCACACGGCGCTGCATCACCGACTTGATCGAGGCGCCGTGCTCGCCCAGCACCTGCGCGATCGCCCCCAGCACGCCGGGCCGGTCGGCGACGTCGAAGTGCAGGTAGAAGGCGCTCTCCACATCCTGCAGCAGCGGTAACGCCAGCGGCGGGGCGGGCGGTTGGGCGCCGCCGGTCATCACGCTCACCACGTCCCCCAGCACCGCGCTCGCGGTCTGCCGGCCGCCGGCGCCAGGGCCGGAGAGCGTGATCTCGGTGACCGTCTCGGATTCGACGGTGACCGCGTTGAACGGGCCCGACACCGAGGAGAGCGGGTGACCGGCGTACAGGAACACGGGGTGCACCCGCACCGACAGCCCGCCCCCCAGCCGCTCGGCGGTGCCGATCAGCTTCAGGCCGAGACCCATTTCGCGCGCCGAGCGCAGATCGTCCGGCTGCAGCTGCTCGATGCCCTCGTAGCGCACGTCGTCGAGGTGCACCGGCGCGCCGAACGCCAGGCGTGCGAGGATCGCCATCTTCGCCGCCGCGTCCCTGCCGCTGACGTCATCGCTCGGGTCGGCCTCGGCGTAGCCGCGGCGCTGGGCCTCCGCCAGCGCCTCGGGGTAGGTGCCGCCGCGGTCCATCTCGCCGAGGATGTAGTTGGTCGTGCCGTTGACGATTCCGTGGATCCGCTCGATCGGGGTCGCCGATAGCGACTCCTCCAGCACCCGCACCACCGGGACGGCGCCGGCGACTGCCGCCTCGAAGCGCAGCCGCACGCCATGGGCGCGCGCGGTCTCGAACAGCTCCTCCCCGTGCTGGGAGAGCAGTTGCTTGTTCGCGGTGACGATGTCGACGCCGGCGCGCATCGCCGCCAGCAGGTGCTCGCGGGCGGGCTCCACGCCGCCCATCACCTCGACGACGATGTCCGCCTCGGGGAGGATCTCGGCGAAGTCCCCGCGCGTGCGCGTCAGCACGCCGGTGATCACCGGGCGACGGCCGTTGAAGCGCTCGATCTCATCGGCGCGCTCCTGCAGCAGCGTCGCGAAAGCACCGCCGACCGTGCCGTGGCCGAGCAGGCCGATGCGGAAGGGGGTCCCAGAAACGAGGGGCCCGGCTTGCCGGCCTTCGGCCGTCTGCGCCACCCTCTCAGCCGACATCGCGGGAGAGTAGATCCTCGTAGGACTCGCGCCGCACCACGACACGCGCGTCGCCGTCCTTGCAGAAGACGACCGGCGGGCGGGGGACGCCGTTGTAGTTGTTGGCCATCGCGTACCCGTACGCTCCGGTGGCAGGCGTCACGATCACATCGCCCGGGCGGGGATCCTCGAGCAGCGCCTCGCGCACGATCACATCGCCCGACTCGCAGTGCTTGCCGGCCAGCACGCACGGGGTGTCGCCGCCGGGGCGGTCGGCGACGTGCGCTTCGTAGGTCGCCCCGTACAGCATCGGGCGCAGGTTGTCGGACATGCCACCGTCCACAGCGACCCAGGTGGAAACGTTGCGCTTGACGCTCTGCACGGTGTACAGCGTCACCGCCGCATTCGCCGTGAGCGCGCGACCGGGCTCGATCAGCAGGCGCTCGTAGTCTCCGAGGTGCTCGCGCGCGGCCTCGACAAGCGCGCGGACGTACTCCTCGATCGCCGGCGGGCGCTGATCAGCGGTGTACGCCACGCCGATGCCCCCGCCGAGGTCCCAGGTGGGGAAGCCATCTCCAGCGAGCCCACGCAGACCAGCGAGCTGGGCGACCTCACGACGGAAGGGCTCCAAGTCGAACAGCTGCGAGCCGATATGGGCGTGCACGCCCTCCAGCGCCAGGCCGGGTATGCCGCGGATGCGCCCGACCGCGGCCGCGACCTGGTCCATCGCGAAGCCAAACTTCGAGTCGGCCTGGCCGGTGGAGATCTTCTCGTGCGTGTCGCCCCTGACATTTGGGGTGGCCCTCACCAGCACTGGCTGCGGGGGCATGTCGGCAAGCTCCTGATGGGTGGGACTCAAATCCCCCAGCAACCGCTCCAGGGCAGCGACCTCGTCAAAGTTGTCGATCACGATCAGCCCGACGCGGTGGCACAGCGCCATCTGCAGCTCCGCCTCGGACTTGGCGTTGCCGTGCAGAACCAGCCGCTCGGGGGCGAAGCCTGCCTGCAGCGCGAGGTGCATCTCCCCTCCGGATGCGACATCGCACCACAGCCCCTCTTGCGCGAGCGTGCGCAGCACAGCGGTGCACGGGAAGGCCTTGGAGGCGAACAGCACGTGCAGCTCCCCGGGACCGGCGTCACGGCCGGCCTCGACGAACGCCCGCGCCCGCGCCCGCAGGTCATCCTCGGCGACGACATACGCCGGGGTGCCGAACTCGCGCGCCAGCTCGATCGTGTCGCACCCCCCCACCTCCAGGCGCCCCCGCTCGTTGATGCGGCTGCCCAACGGGAAGACCCGCGCGAGGGTCTCCGCGATACCGGTAGTGGTCTCCGTTGCCATCTCGCCCTTGATTATCGCGTGTGGCCCCGGGTCAGGCAGTGGCGGGACGCGCTGGCTTCGACCCGGCCCCACCCGAGGCCCTCTCCGCCCGTAGGCCGGAGAGGCCCCGCCCGCCGCGCATCATCAGCGACAGCCACACCACGCCGACGATCATCAGCACGACGCTCTCCAGCTGCGGCGAGGTGAGGCCGAACAGCACCTCTTTGTTGCGGCGGATGAACTCGACGAGGAAGCGCTCGAAGCCGGAGAGCAGGCAGTAGAGCGCGAACACGACTCCAGGGCGCACGCGGTCGCGCAGGTGCCACAGCAGGTAGGCGACGAGACCCATCGCCACGGTCTCGTAGATCGGGGTCGGCTGCACGGTGACCCCCGGCGGGGTGGGGACGGTGCCGTGCGGGTAGCCCATCGCCCACGGCAGCGAGGAGCGAATCCCGTAGTCGCCGTCGCCTGAGACCTGACAGCCGATGCGCCCAATCGCATACCCCAGAGCGAGCGCGGTGGCGCACATGTCGAGCATGACCAGCCGCAGCTGGTCGCGCCAGCGCATCCACAGGAACACCCCGATCGCGCCGCCGATCACCCCCCCGTACCAGACCAGCCCCGAGCCGGAGAAGATGCTCTTGAAGAGGTGGCCCTTGACTTCGTTGTAGTTCTGGATCACGAAGTACCCGCGCGCCCCCACCAACCCGCCGATCAGCGCGGCGAAGACGATCTCATAAGCCCAATCCACCGGCTTGCCGAGCTCGCGCAGGCGACGCGCCACGAGCAGCCCGCAGGCGAGGAAGCCGAGCGCGAACACCACCCCGAAACTCTTGATCGAGATGCCGAAGACGTCGAAGGCTGGTTTCACAGAGGCCACTCTAAGGCGTCGTCGCAGGTCCGGGCGTCGCCAGGGGACCCCCGCATGCGAAGGAGTAGAGCGCGGGCAAGATCGAGGCAAGAGCAACGCCTACGCAGTCCGGCGCCTTTAGGGAATCGCAATCCCCGTCTGCGACAATTACGTCGATGGCTGCCACGGCACACAGACAGGGGCGCAAGGCGTTCGGCAAGGACACGGGCCTGCAGGCGCGGATGGTGCTGACGATGTTCCTGCTTGTTGTCGTGTACGTGGTGCTGGTGGGCGTGCTGTTCGCGGTCGGGGCGAGCGGCGTGACGATCCTCGTGGTCGCGCTGGCGCTGATGGGGCTGCAGCTGTTCACCTCAGACAAGATCGCGATGGGGACGATGGGCGTCAAGGAGGTCTCGCCCCAGGAGGAGCCGGAGCTGCACGGGATCATCGAACGGCTGTGCGTGCAGGCCGACCTGCCCAAGCCGCGGGTGTGTGTGATGGAGCACCCGATGCCCAACGCGTTCGCGATGGGCCGCTCCCAGAAAGGCGCGACTGTGTGCGCAACGCGGGGGATCCTGCAGCTGCTCTCCCCCGCGGAGCTCGAAGGGGTGATGGCGCACGAGTTGACCCACGTGATCAACCGCGACGTGATGGTGATGACCCTGGCGAGCTTCTTCGCGATGGTGGCGTCGCTGATCGTGCAGTTCGGCTTCTTCTTCGGCGGCGGCTTCGGCGGTGGGTACGGGCGCAACCAGGAAGCGCAGGAGGCGATGTTCGCCGCGATCGCCGCGGCCGCGGTGGTGTACGCGATCTCGTTCATGCTGCTGCGCGCGCTGTCGCGCTACCGCGAGTTCGCCGCCGACCGCGGCAGCGCAGTGCTGACGGGGCGCCCCTCGGCGCTCGCCTCAGCTCTGCTGAAGATCAGCGGCACGATGGAGCGGATTCCCAGCCGCGACCTGCGCACGGTGGAAGGGATGAGCGCCTTCTTCATCGTGCCCGCGCGCGCGAAGAACTCGCTGATGAACCTGTTCGCCGACCACCCGCCGCTGGAGCAGCGGCTGGCGGCGCTGGAGCGGCTGGAGTCCCAGCTGCAGGGCACCGCATAGTGACCCGTCCCGCACAAGTCCCTGGCCGGCAGGTCCACCACCAGCCGCGGGGCTGCTCGACGCCCACACGGGCCGCCGGGTGAAGAGCTAGCCGTGGGCCTGCTCGACGCCCTCACGGGCCGCCACCAGGTGAAGGGCCCCGCGCCCGACCACCTGTTTGCGATCGCCACGGCATACATAACCCTCCAGAGCGAGCACCAGATCGACCCCGCCGGCGCCGCGGCGATCGTCTTCCAGAAACTGGAAAACAGCGAGTTCGAGGCGACGATGCACGAAATGGAAGAAGTCGTCACGGCGACCGGCGGCGAGAGCGGCACGCAGGTGAAGAGCAAAGACGACGAGTACGGCTACCGCTGGATGGTGCTGCGCAACCCCGACGGCGCCCCCAGCGTCGAAGACCTCGCGGTCGGTATCAACGCCGTCTCCAGCTCGATCGAGATGGGCGGCCACGGCGAGCGGCTGCTGTGCGCCGTGTTCGCCTTCCGCGACGCGCAGAAACGCAAGTTGTACTTCATCTACAACTACAAGCGCGGCTTCTGGTATCCGTTCGTGCCGGCCGGCGGATCGCAGGAACGCTCCACCGAGCGGGAGCTGCAGTTGAAGGCGCAGATGGGCAATGAACTGCCGATGGAGCCCGAACTGGAGCGGTGGTTCCCCCTCTGGGGAATCCCGATCTGATCCGCGATCGCCCGGGAACGCCCCAACCCGAGGCGGCGATACCCGACCCCACTCGAGAGCAGGCCCTCCCCAGATCAGTCGGGGATCAGCCCCACGCCCGTGAACTCGCTCTGGGCCTCGGCGAGCGAGATGTCGGCCGGGGGCAGGATCAGATCGGAGCCCTCGAGCTCGTCCTCGGCGAGAGCCGTGCCATGGCTGCGCACGAACGAGAGCAGCTCGTCGTAGGCAGCGTGGAAGCGCTGCTCGTCGCCGGCTTCGACCGCGGCGACGACCGCGTTGTCGAGCTCGTTGACCTGCCCGTCAACGCCCTCCAGACGGTACTGGTCCTCCCCCGAGACGCGAACGATCATCCCTGGCCACCTTCAGCAGGGGCCTGCGGGGCCTCCTCGGCGGCGGATGACCCGGCCGCGGCGGGGATCTCGCCCGCCGCGGCGGGACCTGCGCCGACCTCGGCCTTCAGCTTGGCGAGATCGTCGTCGACCGCGGAGGTCGAGGAGAGCTGCTTGAGCTGGCGGTCGATGTCGTCTTCGCCGGAGCCAAGCGCGGTGATGTCGTCGAAGGTGCCCGCCGCTTCGAGCTCGGTGACGGCGTTGGCGCGGGCCTTCATGTTTTCGGTCTTGTCAACGGCGCGCTGCATCGCCAGGCCGACGTCGGCCATCTGCTCGCCCACCCCGGTGGCCGCTTCGGAGATCCGCACCTGCGCGTCGGCGGCGGAGTACTGCGCCTTGATGACCTCCTTCTTGGTGCGGAAGGCTTCGATCTTGGCGCGCAGCTTCTGCTCGGAGTCGACCAGTTTCGTCTGCTGGTCCTCGAGTTCGGTCACCTGCGTGTCAAGCGACTGCAGCTCGGTCTGCACGACGTTCTTGCGCTCGAGCGCCTGGCGGGCGAGGTCCTCCTGGCCGCCGGAGAGCGCCTGGCGGGCCTGGGTGTCGAGCTTGACGACCTGCTGTTGGAGCGTGGCCTCCTGCATCTGCAGGCGCTTCTTGGCGGTCACCACGTCGGCGATCCCCTTCTTCACGTTCTGCAGCTGTTCGACCTGCTTCTGATAGCTGTAGTCGAGGGTCTCCGCGGGGTCTTCGGCTTTGTCCAGCATCTTGGACACCTTCGCCTTCACCACGGTTGACATGCGCCCGGTCAAGCCGGCCATCGCGTTCCTCCTGAGATCTTCTGAGCAGTACGGGGCAAGCTCAAGCGTAGCCTACGCGGGGCGGTCTGACCTATGGTGCGCCGAGGTCGGGGACGCCGCCCGTCACAACCGACCCGCGGGAGACCTCCTACAGCCCGATCGGGTGGCGCTTGACGAAGCCGCCGTTTTCGGGGCGCAGCGGGCGCCAGCGGGGACCCTCCCGGTCGGAGGGGTCATCGGCGGGGCTGGTGTCGAGGCGCAGGCCGGCGACGGTCATGTAGGCGTGTTCGGGGTTGGAGAAGACCGTGACCCACTGTCCCACCCCGTGTTCGCCCCAGCCCATGAATTCCGAGGAATCCATCGGCGCGGAGAGCAGGTCGGCGCCGTGCAACGCGAAGGAGACGGTGCCGGAGCAGTCATAGCCGGGAGAGACGAAGGAGCCGTGACCGCCGCCGTAGATGTAGGGAAGGCCGATCAGCTGGTTGCCGGCCCAGACGATCTCCTGCACCGCGGCGGGCGCCGACATCGGCGCGGCCGCGAGCCCGTTGACATAACGCGCGATCAGGCCGGGCACGAGCAACTCGGGCTTGGCGGCGGCCGCAAGATCGACGGAGCTGCCGCCGGTCACGCCGTTGGTCTTGCCGGCGGGCGGCGGGGGTGTGTAGGGAACGACTGCGCCGGTGGCGGTTTTTTCGTAGATCGGGCCCTTGTAGACGAGGCTCGCGGTGCGCGCGGTGATCGGCGCGGTGTGGACGTGCGTCTGGGGCTGCGCCCCGCCCGCGGTGGTCGAGCCTGCCGTGGTCGAACCCCCCGTGACGGTCGGGCTGGCCGGCGCGGTGGAGGCCGAAGTCGAGGTTGAGCTCGAAGAGGTCGAGCTGGCGGAGGTGCCGCCGGAGACTTTGGCGGTGCCGTGAGCCCACACCGCCGCGGGCGCCGCGGCAAGCAGAACGACCAAGCTGACTAGCGTTGAGCCAAAGGCTCGTACCCGCAAAACGAGCTTCCTCTTTCGTTGGCCTGCGGGGTTAGCTGACGGGCTAGCGCTAAAAGAGCCTGCGCTTCCCACGGTTCAACGTGGGATTCGCCCCAACAACTTGGGTCCCCCGTTCCAGGGCATCTGGCCATGGATTCGGCGTTCGCGGCGGGACCCTAGCAAAGCGCAATGACGCTTGCGCGACATGCACCGCATTTCCCACGTTTCGCCCGCAAATAGCAGGTACTTTCGCTGGAGAGGCGCCGCCGCCTGCCTCGCAGATAGTGTCCTGGAGATGCCCTCCTCCCCGCTTCGACCGGCCGCCGCGCTGCTGCTCAGCGCCGCGCTGCTGGCGGGCTGCGGCAAGTCGCTGCCCCCCGAAGGCCACAGCCGCGGTGCCTCGGTCACGACCGTGGCCGGCACCTCGCAGCTGGCGGCAAGCGGGCTGGCGACCAAGAACACCACCCGGCTGGGCGGTGCCGACCCCGTCGCGGACGCGGCGGCGGTGGCGCTCGCGACCTACCCGGGGCTGACCGCCGCCACGCGTCCGCAAACGGTGGTGCTGGTTGACGACCGCGACTGGGCAGCCGCCCTGGCCGCCTCGGCGCTGGCGAGCTCGCCCCTGCGCGCGCCGATCCTCTACAGCGAAGGCAGCACGTTGCCGGCGCTCTCCGCGCAGGCGCTGGCGGCGCTGAAGCCCACGGGCTCGAAGCTGCTGAGCGGCACGCCGCAGGTGATCGCGATCGGCGCCGCCGCGGCTCCCACCGGCTACCGCACGCTTGCGCTCAGCGGCGAACCGGCTGAGTTGGCGGCGCGAGTGGAGCGGCTGGTGGCGGTCATCCACGGCGGCCGTCCCCACCGCGTGATCGTGGTCGGGGCGGACGGACCCCAGGCGCTGGCGATGCCCGCGGCGGGCCTCGCCGCCGAGTCGGGCGCCCCGATCCTGCCGGTCGCGCCCGCGAGCATCCCGCCGGCGACCCGCAGAGTACTGGCGCGCCTGCACCACCCCATCATCTACGCGGTCGGTCCGCCCACCGCGGTGAGCCATGCCGTGCTCGCCAAGCTCAGGCGGTTCGGCGCGGTGCGGCGGATCTACCCCACGCCCGGCGCGAACGGCGCCTCCGGGCCGGGCACGAGCGGCGCGGATCCGGCCGACAACGCGATCGCCGTGGCGCGCTACTCCGACGGACCGTTCGGCTGGGGCGTGGAACAACCGGGGCACGGCCTGGTGTTCGCGCGCGCCTCCCGCCCGCTCGACGCCCCCGCCGCGGCACCGCTGTCGGCCAACGGGGACTACGCGCCGCTGCTGCTGCTGGAAGCGCCCAACCAGGTTCCGAGCGTGTTGAGGGAATACCTGGGCGACATCCAACCAGCCTACACCGACGCGCCCGAATACCAGCCGGTACACGGTGCGTACAATCACGGCTGGCTGATCGGGGATGAAGAAGCGATCACCCCGACAGTGCAGGCGCAGCTGGACGCAATGCTCGAGATCGCCCCTCAGAGCACCACGAGCACGGCCACCCCCACGGCGCCCGCGAGCACCCAACCGACGACCCCAGTCGAACCCACGACCTCAACACCATCCGAGCCCACACCATGAGCCAAGCCGAGGACCCCAACCGCTTGCAGCGCGTGAGCACACGCAAGGTGACCGTCGAGGACGTGCGCCAGTTGATGGGCGCCTCCACCCCCCACTTCGCGCTGCAGTTGCGTGAGCGGATCACGAAGCTGATCGCGGACCTTCCCAAGGACCACCCGGCGCGGGTGGAAGGCGAGCGCGAGATCGCGCGCCTGGAGCAACTTGGGTTCGATGGAGAGACGCGCGGGGAGTCCGGAGAAAAAGATTGGAAGATGCACGTTCTGCCCTCCCTGACGCCGGAGCGCTTGCTTGACTAGAGCGTGATGCGCCCCCCCCGCTCACCCTCCTCCGCAGATGCCCCGCCCTGCCCGCTGGGCATCTGCGACGGCAGCGGCTTTGAGATCGACGAGCAGACCAACACCGCGCGGGACTGCGCCTGCCGCGCCCAGCGAGTTGCCAGCGCGCGAGCGCGCCACCTCCGCGACCGCGTGCCGCGCCGCTACATGAACCTCTCGTGGGATCGCCACCCGCTCACCCAGCTGGTTCGAGACCCCCTGAACGCCGACTCGGTCCGCATGGTCAAGCGCTACTGCGCCGACATCAGCGCCAATCTCACCGAGGGCAGGGGACTGTGGCTGATGGGGCACACGGGCACGGGCAAGACCACCCTCGGCTACATGATCGCCGCGACCGCCACCCAGGCCAAGCACTCCGTGCTCAGCTTCAACGCCGTCGCGCTGCTCAACCGCATCAGGGCGACGATCGACCACGACAGCCGTGAGCGCAGCGGCGATGTGATCAGGACGCTCGCCGAAGTCGACCTGCTGCACATCGAGGATCTGAGTGTGGCGCGACCCACGGAGTGGGTTCTGGAGCAGCTGTACCTGATCGTCAACATGCGCTACGAGGAACGGCGCTCGATCGTGTTCACCTCCGACGTCGGCTCAGACGATGACGGGCCGCTGGAACCGAACCCTCGGGATCTCGCCGAGCACGTGGGCGCGCGCACGTACTCGCGGCTGCTCGGGATGTGCGGCGATCCCGCGGTGATCATGGGCACCGACAAGCGGGTCGACTCCGACGTCCCCGGCGCCAACCCGATCCCCAAAGAGCAATCCTGGGCTCCCGCCGAGCGCCCGTGGGATGACCCACGCGCCCCCGCGCTCAACCTTCTCTGATCACCCGCGCGTGGCGCGCGTCGAGGAAGCGCGCACGGAGCAGTTTGAAGAGGAGCGCGAACAGCGCGAAGTCGATGGCGATCAGGCCGACGCTGAACAGCCGTGAAAGCGAGGTGATCGCGGTCAGCACCAACACGAGGATGGAGTCGAACACGAGCACCAGCAGGCCGGCGAGCATCATGGTGTGCGAGCGGTAGCCGCTGCGGTGCTCGCGCAGGGTCACCTCGATCGTGCCCACACCCACCGCCACGAGGCCAACGAGCAGCAGCCGTCCTCCGCCCGCGCTGTCGTGCCCCGACCGTGCCAGGCCCAGCGCAGCGGCGATCGCTCCGACGAGGATCAAGAGCTCGGAGATCGGCAGCGGATGCCAGGGCGCGTTGGGACGCTCTCCGTAGGTCGGCGCCGCGGGCGAGCGCGATCTCCTGGAGGCGCTGGAAGGGCCGGGGGGACCAGCACGATCGTGGACCTTTGCCGGGGCGGACTTTTGAGCGGTGCTCTCCGACGCCCGGCGGGCGCCGGTGGGACGACGCTTGCGGGAGCGGGCACGTGCCACGGGGAGTCGATCCTAGCGGCAATTGACCGGTGTAGATGCACCGAGCGGGCCCGCGCTCGCCGGCCTTCGGCCGTCTGCGCCACCCTCTAGGCTCATGGAGAGATGTCCGCGCAACGACACGCTTACGCCGGCCCCCACCACGCGCGAGCGGGCATTCCGGGGAGCGCGCTGGCGGGCCCGTTTGGGGTCGGAGAGTACGCGGTGGCGCTGCGCGCCCAATTGCGGGCGTTCGCGCGCGTGCAACTGGTCGGCGAGCTCGCCGACCTGCGCCCCTCGCGGGCGCGGGTGTACTTCGAGCTGCGCGACGCCCACGGCGCGATCCCGTGCGCGGCGTGGAAGGCAGACTGGGAAGCGATGGTGCGCCGCGCCGGCGCCATCAGGGAGGGAATGCAGGTGGTGCGTCGCCGGTGGCTGCGACTACTACCCGGGCAGCGCCAGCGCCTCCCCCAGCTTCAGTTTCGCGGTGAACGACCTGCGCGTGGCGGGCGAGGGGGACCTGCTCGCGCGGATCGAGCGCCTGCGCAAGACGCTCGCGGCGGAGGGTCTGCTCGAGCGCCAGCGGCGGCTGCCGCGACCGCGACTGCCGCACACGATCGGTGTCGTCACCGGCGAGGGAGGCAAGGCGCGCGACGACATCCTCGCGGGCCTGCGCCGCCGCGGCTGGGCGGGCACGATCGTGTGGGGCTTCGCGCCGGTGCAAGACCGCCACGCCGCGCCGGCGATCACGCGCGCGCTGCAGGATCTGGCGGCCGTGGGGGCGGTGGAGGTGGCGATCGTGGCGCGCGGCGGGGGCTCGCTGGCGGATCTGCTGTGCTTCTGCGACGAGACCTTGTGCCGCACCGTCGCGCTGCTGGGGGTGCCGGTGATCGCCTCGGTGGGACATCACACCGATCGCACGCTGCTCGACGACGTGGCGGCGGTGAGCTGCTCGACTCCCACGCACGCCGCGGAGGAGGCGGTGGCGGTGGACTGCATGCGCGAGCGCGTCGCGCTGGGGAGAGCGGCGCGACGCCTGCACGACCACGGCCGCCGCGCGGTGTTGGGACGGGCCCGCACACTGGCGGCACTCTCGCGCGCTCCCACCGAACAACTGGAGCGCCAGCGCAGGCGACTGCATCAGCAACTGCGCGAGATCCGGGCCGGCGCTCGCCGGCGGGTGGAGGGCGAACACGCGCTGACACGACGACGCGCGGTGGTGCTGGAGCGCAAGACGCAGGCGGCGCTCGGCGACTGCCGCCGGCGCCAACCACGCGAGCTGGAGCGCCTCGCGCTGGCGCTGGCGGCGCACGACCCGCAGCGGACGCTGGAGCGGGGATATGCGCTGGTGCAGAGCCCCACGGGGGAGCCGCTGTCGAGCGCGGCGCACGCCCGCGCGCAGGCGCAGGTGCGGCTGCGCTTCGCCGACGGCGACGTCGGCGCGCGGATCGAGGAGGGGAATCTGAGCGACGAAGGTCCGATCACCGATATGGCAGGCACGCGGATCGAGCGGAATCATCTGAGTGCGTAATGGGTTTGAGGAGGGATCGCCGATCGAGCAGGCACGGGGCGAGCGTGGCTCGCGTCGAGGAAATCATCCGCCGGCTGGACTCGGGCGAGGCGAGCCTCACCGATACGCTGGGGCTCGTGAAGGAGGGCAAGGAGCTGATCGAGCGCTGCGCCGTCGAGCTGGAGGCCGTGGGCGGCGCCCTGGAGGAGCTGCGCCTGGAGGAGCTGGTCGCGAGACTAGAGGGTGGCGCAGCCGGCCAAGGTCCGGCAAGCCGAGCCCCTCTTGCTCGGTCCGAGGGCGAGGGCGCCAAAAGCGAGGCGGGCGGGTGAGCACCCACCAGCCGCGCGAGGGGAGGTCCGGAGCGGGGCCTGGCCCCGGCAGGCCAAGCACCTGGGAGCTCCTCGCGGAGCTGCCGGTGGAGATCGAGGACTACGCGCTGGAGCCACTCAGCGCGAAGGTGTCGAGCGAGTTCGAGCGCCTCTCCACGGTGATCCGGCTGCGAGGCGCGGGCGAGGAGGGGCAGGGAGAGGACGTCACCTACGACGCCCTCGACCACGAAATCCTCCAGGCCGCCGGACCGACGCTGCCGCTGGCAGGCAGCTTCACGATCGCCTCATTCGCCGAGCGCCTACGGGAGCTCGAGCTCTTCCCGAAACCCCCCCAGCGTGAGGTGTCGCAGCGCTACCGCCTGTGGGCATACGAGTCGGCGGCGCTCGACCTCGGGCTGCGCCAGGCGGGGACGACGCTGCACGCGCTGCTCGGCAGGGAGCCGCGCGCCGGTGCGCTTCGTGGTGTCGCTGCGTTTGGGCGAGCCGCCCACGCTCGCGCCGCTGCAACGGCGCCTGGAGCGCTACCCGGGGCTGTGCTTCAAGCTCGACCCGACCAGCTCCTGGGATGCGCCGCTGATCGCCGATTTGGCGGCGACCGGCGCCGTGGAGTCGGTCGACTTCAAGGCGTACTACAGCGGCTCGATCGTCGACCAACCGGCCGACCCGGAGCTGTACCGGCGGGTGGTGGAGGCGCTGCCGGAGGCGTGGATCGAGGACCCGGCGCTGACGCCGGAGACCGACGCGGTGCTGGCCGAGCACCGGGAGCGCTTCTCGTGGGACGCGCCGATCCACTCGGTGGCCGACATCGAAGCGCTGCGCTACCCCCCGCGGATGGTCAACATCAAGCCCTCGCGCCTGGGCGGCCTGCGCAACCTCATGGACGCGTTCGACTACTGCGCGCAGCGGGGCATCGGCAACTACGGCGGCGGGCAGTTCGAGCTGGGCGTCGGTCGCGGGCAGATCCAGTACCTCGCCTCGCTGTTCCACGCCGACGCCCCCAACGACGTGGCGCCGAGCGGCTTCAACCTGCCCGACCCCCCGGCGGGCCTGCCGGCAAGCCCGCTTGCACCGACGCTTGCACCGCTCGGCTTTCGTTGGGCTTAGACGTTCTCAGAACGCAACTTCTGTCGCGCCGCTCGGTTGCGAACCTCATTAGCCGGTATGGTCGGTCGCGCGCCGGCCCCTCATCGCATGGAAAGCACTCGGGCGAACAAGCGATTTCGGTTCCTCGTCTTAGCGGCGGCGGTAGCGCTGGCGCTACCGGCGGGCTCATTGGCCACGCCGGCCTCGGGCGGCACCTCCCCGCCGGCGGGCGGGTCGGGATCCTCAGGCGGTGGCGCAGGCTCGGGGTCCTCGAGCAGTAAGCCCTCGGGTGGCGGGTCCAGTAAGCCCTCAGGTGACGGGTCGGCGGGATCCTCGGGCGGTGCATCGGCGACGGGTACCTCCGGCGGCACCTCGACCGACGGCGGAGCAACGAAGAAATCGACCCGCACACCGCGGACAAAGGCCAAGAGCAAGCCCAAGGCCAAACAGGCGCCGCCCCAGCCGGCGGTGAGGATCTCGGGCGCTCGCTGCGTGCCGGCGAGCACCTGCGACACCAAGGAGCACGAAGTCTCCACACACGGCACGCTGCTGTTGCAGGGAACGGGCCTGAAGAGCGGCCAGACGGTGGCCTTCCCGCACTCGTGGCAGGCGCGGATCGCCAGCAACTCCCCCAGCGCCCACCTGCACACCTCGACGGCGGGGCTGGTCGTGACCGTTCCCGCCGGCGCGCACTCGGGTCAGATCGCGGTGATGCTCGGGAAGGGGCGTAAATCGAACCTGTTCGGCCCGATCAAAGTGGTGACGCACACGCTGCATCCCCCCGCCCCGCCAAAACCGGCGGCCGCGCCGGTGCCGGACAGCGTGGCCAGCACCGCGAACGGGACGGCGCTCGCCGGGCAGGGCATGTGGATTTGGTACCTGAGCGCTTCCGAGGGGGGCAACGTCGCCTCGATCGCGGCGCAGGCGAAGGCGGCAGGGGTGGGGACGCTGCTGGTCAAGAGCTCCGACGGCTCGACCAACTACTGGAGCCAGTTCAGCAAAAAATTGGTGGAAGAAGTCCACGCGCAGGGCCTGAAAGTGTGCGCGTGGCAGTACGTGTACGGCACCAACCCGGTGGGCGAGGCCGAACTCGGGGCGAAGGCGGTCGCCGAAGGGGCGGAATGCCTGGTGATCGACGCGGAGACTCAGTACGAAGGGCTGTACGGGGCGGCACAGACCTACATCGACACGCTGCGGGCGAAGATCGGCCCGGCCTACCCGCTGGCGCTGGCGTCCTTCCCCTACGTCAACTACCACCCGTCGTTCCCCTACTCGGTGTTCCTCGGACCCAACGGAGCGCAGTTCAACGTGCCCCAGATGTACTGGCACGACATCGGCACCAGCGTGGCGCAGGTGTACATCAACACCTACGAACAGAACCTCATCTACGGACGACCGATCCTGCCGCTGGGTCAGACCTACGGCGGCGTGAGCTCCTCGGAAATCGTCGCCTTCCGATCGCTGGCGAGCGCCTACGGGGCAGCGGGCGACTCCTTCTGGGACTGGCAGGAAACCAAAGCCTCCGGGTGGACCTCGATGATCGCGCCGCTCAACACTGCTCTGACGGTGCCCCAGCCGGAGCTGACTTCGCCGCTGCTCAAGGAAGGCGCTAAAAGCGACCAGGTGCTGTGGCTGCAGGAGCACCTCGCGGGCGCGATCCCCGCGCAGCCGACGACGGGGATCTTCGAATCACAGACCGCCGCCGACGTGCAGCAGATCCAGACCGAACATGGTCTGCCGGCGACGGGCGAAACCGACGCCGCCACGTGGGGCTACATCCTCGCGCTGCCGATGGTCGAAGTCAACTGGACCGCGGCGGGGCCGAAGACCTGAGGGTGGGGTAGGAGTGCCGGGCAGTGCATGCACTGCCCGGAGGCAGGCCGCATGCGGCCTGCCTGGGACGGCCACATGTGGCCGTCCCCCGACGGTGCATGCACCGTCGGCCAGTCGGCGCATGCGCCGACTGGAACTGCAACCTCTCAGACCCGCTGGATCAGGGTCGCCGTCCCGAGCCCGCCGCCGCAGCACATCGTGACGAAGCCGATCTCCTTGTCGGAGCGCTCCAGCTCGTGCAGCAGCGTGGTGATCAGCCGCGCGCCGGTGGAGCCGAGCGGATGCCCGAGCGCCATCGCGCCGCCGTTGACGTTGACGCGGTCCATGTCGGGGTTGTGCTCGCGCCGCCACGCGGCGAGGACCGGGGCGAAGGCCTCGTTGATCTCGATCAGGTCGATGTCGTCGATCTTCATGCCGTTGCGCTCGAGGATCCTCGCGGTGGCGGGGATCGGGCCCTCCAGCATTTTCACCGGGTCGCAGCCGACGGTGGTCTGATCGACGATCCGCGCGCGGGCGCGCAGGCCGAGCGCGGCCGCCTTCTCCGCGGACATCAGCAGCACCGCGGAGGCGCCGTCTGAGATCTGCGAGGCGTTGCCGGCGGTGATCTTGCCGTCGGGCTTGAACGCGGGCTTCAGCTGCGCGAGCGCCTCGAGGTTGGTGTCGGGGCGGATCCCCTGATCGGTGACGAATGTGTCGCCGTTGACGGAGAAGGGCACGATCTCGCGCTCGAAGCGACCCTCCTCGGTCGCCTGGTGGGCCAGCCGGTGCGAGCGCACCGCCAACTCGTCGAGCTCCGAGCGGGGGATCTCCCACTGGTCGGCGATCATCTCTGCGCCGAGGCCTTGACCGACGATGTTGTGCTTGGCCATCAGCTCGGGAGTGAAGGCGAAGCCGAACTCTTGCTGGGTTTGCATCCCCGCCGCGAAGGGGAGGTGTCCCATGTGCTCCACGCCGCCGCCGATCATCGTGTCGTGCACGCCCGCGGCGATCAGCGCGGCGGAGAAGTTGACGGCCTGCTGAGCCGACCCGCACTGGCGATCCACGGTGGTGGCGGGGGTCTCGATCGGCAGACCCTCCTGCAGCCACGCGTTGCGGGCGATGTTGAAGGCCTGCTCGCCGAACTGCTGCACGCAGCCGGCCACCACGTCTTCGACCTCGGCGGCGTCGATCCCGGCGCGAGCGATCACCTCGGAGTAGCACTTACCGAGCAGCGCGTTGGGGTGGGTGTCCTTGTAGTAGCCCTTCTCCTTGTGCCCGCGCCCGATCGGGGTGCGCACCGCCTCCACGATCACGACCTCACGGCCCTCTGGCTTTCTCATTTTGGACATCCTCCGTGTGTTGCAGTTGATCGGCACGTGCCGCGCAGCGCCTCCAACACATACTCTACCGCGTGAGACCCTTAGATTGACTGGTCAGTCAACCAGTTCTTTCGACTCCCAGACCCGGGAAGATCGAAGCCATCTCGCATCGCATCCGTTTCGCATCGTCGCCCGAAGCCGTCTCGCTACAGAAGGAGCAGAGCTACCGTGGAGAAGCACGTATGAACGAGCACCTGGCAATCGTCGGATCCGGCGCGATCGCGTGCGGACTGGCGGCAACCGCTGCACACCACGGACCGGTGATGCTGCTGGCGCGCTCGCAGAGCTCCGCCGAGCGAGCCCAAACCAGGGTGGATCAGACCCTGACGCGCCTGGCCGTGGAAATCGACCCCGAGCACGTGCAGGTCGTCACCGAGCCGGGGGAGCTGAGCGGGGCGACCTTCGTGGTGGAGGCGGTGGTGGAGGAGTACGCGGTGAAGGAGGCGGTGCACGCGGAACTGCTCGCGGTGTTGGGCGCCGAGGTGGTGCTGGCCAGCACCACCTCCTCGCTCTCGATCGAGCGGCTCGCGCAGGCAAGTGGCATCCCCGAGCGTTTCGTGGGCCTGCACGTGTTCAACCCCGTCACGCGGATGCAACTGGTCGAGCTGATCTTTCCGCGGGCGGCGAGCGAGCAGACCCGGGCCCGCACGCTGGCGCTGTGCGAGACCTTCGAGAAGACTCCCGTGGTGGTGCCCGACGTGCCGGGGTTCGTCGTCAACCGGCTGCTGTTCCCCTACCTGTTCAGCGCGGTGCGGCTACTGGAAGAGACCGGCATGCCGCCCGGGGACGTCGACACCTGCATGAAGCTGGGCGCCGGCCACCCGATGGGCCCGCTGGCGCTGCTCGACCTGGTGGGCCTCGACGTGTCGCGGGCGATCGGGGAGACGCTCGGAGAGCAGGTGCCCCCGCGCATCGAGCAGCTGATCGGCGAAGGCGCCCTTGGCCGCAAGAGCGGGCGCGGGTTCCACACCTATTGAGCGCAAATGCCCCGGTCCCTCGACGGCGGAGCACAGATGCCCCGGTCCCTCGCCGGCGGAGCGTAGATGCCACTGGCCTCCTCGACGGCGGAGCGTAGATGCCACTGGCCTCCTCGACGGCGGAGCGTAGATGCCACTGGCCTCCTCGACGGCGGAGCGTAGATGCCACTGGCCTCCTCGACGGCGGAGCGTAGATGCCACTGGCCTCCTCGACGGCGGAGCGTAGATGCCACTGGCCTCCTCGACGGCGCCGACAGGGCCGGCGACCTCTTTTCCGGGTGCGCCGGGCGGCTGCTTTGTAACCAAAGTTACCCGTTGGCAAGAATCTTCTTAGCGGTGGCACACTTTTAAGTGGGCTTGATCAAGAAGTGGATACTGGAAAGCGCGACACAGATCGCAACGCACACCCGCCTCCTCCCAGTGCACACGCTCCGGCCCGCTCCCCCCGCGGGCCGGACGTGTGCCTGGGAGGTTTTTTATGAGCCGTTGGCCTCGGGCCGCTCAGTCTCCCGCGCCGGCACGGGACGACGCTCGCGGATGCGCACCGCCTCGATGCGATTCTGACGCACCGACTCCACGCGAATCGAGAAGGGTCCGGCGGTGATCGAGTCGCCGCGCCGCGGCAGGCGCCCGAGCTCGGCGAAGACGAAGCCGCCGACGGAGTTGTAGGCGTCTGAGTCGACGGGCAGCGGCACGCCGTAGTCGGCGAGGTCGGCAACCGGGACGTGGCCGCGCACGAACAGGTCCCCGTCGGGCAGCCGCCGCACCTCGCCCGCCGTGGGATCGGTCTCGTCGGTGATCTCCCCCACCACCTCCTCGATGATGTCCTCGACGGTGACGATCCCCGCGACGCGACCGTACTCGTCGACGACAACCGCCAGCGAGGTGCGCTGGCGCTGTAGATCGGCGAGCAGGTCATCGAGCGGCTTGGTCTCGGGCACGATCGGCGCGTCGTGCACCTCCGGCTCCAGGGAGGCGTGCGGCCCGTCGTCCATCAACCGGCGGGCGAGCGCGCTGGCGTGCACCAGCCCGCGCACACGGTCGCGGTCCTCGCCTTCGGTCACGACCAGGCGCGTGTGCCCCGAGGAGATGCACAGCTTCAAAGCGGTCTCCACGTCGCGCGAGACGTCGATCGCCACCAGGGCGGGGCTCGGGGTCATCACCTGGCGGGCCTCCTGCTCGTGCAGGTGGAAGACGCCGGTGAGCATCCCCGCCTCTCCCGGGTCGAGGTGGCCGCCGGCGTAGGACTCGGCGATCAGGCGCTTGAGCTCATCGGGCGAGCCACCGCCCTGCTCGCGGGTCATGTCGACCCCGAGCAGCTTGAGGATCCGCGCCGACACTGTCGTCGTCGCGCGGATGATCGGACGGAACAGCACTGCGAAGCCCTGCAGCGGCCGGGCGATGCGGCGGGCGACCGACTCGGCGCGGTCGATCGCGTAGAACTTCGGCACCATCTCGCCGAAAATCAACTGCGCCGAGATCACGATCGCATAGGCGATCACGACCGCAATCACCACGGCAACATCGTGGGAGATCCCGCCGCCGAGGGCTTCCTGCAGCGCATGCGCGAGTGTGGGCGTGGCGAGCGCGCCGATCCCGATCGAGGTCATCGTGACCCCGATCTGCACCGCGGAGATGTAGTCGTTGATCCGCTCCAGTTGCCGGAGCGCCAGCGCAGCGCCACGCATGTCCTGCTCGCGCATGACCTCCAGCCGTGCCCGCCGCGAGCGCACGAGCGCATACTCCGCGATCACGAAGAACGCGTTGACCGCGACCAGCACGGCCGCGAGGATCAGCTTCAGCCCGGTCACGCCCGGTGCTCAGCTGAGCCCGTCGATCTGCGAAGCAAGCGCGAAGTCGGCATCGGTGAGGCCGCCCTCGGAGTGGGTGGAGAGCTGCAGGCGCACCTTGTTCCAGCCGTGCACGAGGATGTCGGGGTGGTGGTTGGCGGCCTGCGCGAGCTCGGCGACGCGGTTGACGAAGGCGATCGCCGCCGCGAAGTCCGCGAGCTTGTACTCGCGCACGATCCTCCCACCGTCACGAGCCCACTCGCTGCCGGCGAGCTGCTGCTGGATCTGCTCCTCCGCAAGCAACGCCACAGCTCAGACGATACCGGCGGCTGTGGACTGCGCCGCGGCGAGCCCCACCACGATCGCCGCCACCGACAGCGCCAGGCAGGCCAGCAGCCCGATCGCCAGCGCGTAGCGGCCCGTGGCGAGGCGGAAGGAGAGACCGGCGAGCGCGCCGCCGATCAGCCCGCCGATGTGGGCGCCGACGGAGATGTTGGGGACCGAGAAGGAGAGGATCAAGTTGAAGATGATCAGCGCCCCGATGCCGCCCTCCATCACGCTGCGCCCCTGCGCGCGCAGCTCGACGGCGGCAGCGCCCATCAGCCCGAAGATCGCCCCCGAGGCGCCGAGGCTGGGGGCGGCGGTGGCGATCAGCGCGCCGCAGGAGCCGGCCAGCAGCGCGGTGAAGTAGATCGCGGCAAACCGCACCGACCCCAGCGCGGGCTCGAGCATCAGGCCGAGCAGATACAGCAGGTACATGTTGAAGCCGATGTGCAACAGGTCGACGTGCAGGAAGGCGCTCGTCACGAGGCGGTAGTACTGGTGGCCTTCGGAGATCGCGAAGCGATACAGATCGCCTTCGTTGACGACCTTGCCGTACGCCTCGCCGGTGAGCGTGAACTGGCCCTGCTCGGTGAGGTAGACGAGCACGTTGATCGCGATCAGCGCGTAGGTGACGCGCGGCACGGTCGCCATCTCGCGCATCCGCACCACCTTGGTGCGTTGGGAGGCGCACTCCGGGCAGCGCATCCCCACCTGCGTGGGGGTCATGCAGTCGGGGCAGATCGGCCGCCCGCACGAGGAGCAGGAGACCGCGGTCTCGCGGGAGGGGTGGCGGTAGCAGGTGGCCATGGCGGGCTGCAGAGCCTACCTGGCCAACCCCCGGGATCCGGCGGCTGACTCTCACCGCGTCCGAACATCCCGGACGAAAGTCACACCGAGCCGACGATCACCGGCGTGCGGGTCGGTGTGAGGCTGCCCCCGAGCGGCTCGTCGGTGACCAGCACTTTGCTCACCCCATGCAGGTTGCCGGGAACCCCCACCGACCCCGATCCGGTTTTGGTGACGGAGAACAGGGCGTCGGTTGGTAGGGGGGGTTCGGTGCCGTGCTCCAACCACACCTCGTAGATGCGTCCGGGCGGCGGCGCGGGCAGCCCCACCACCACCAGTTCCAGGTGCGAGCCGACTTTACGCAGCTCCGCCGCGGCGTGATGGCCGGAAGCGACGACGGTCGCTGGAATCACCTCGACGCGCACGCTCGAGCTCGAGCTCGAGCTGAACGCCAGCGTGCCGACCGCCACGCCCACGCCAAGCGCCAACGCTCCAGCCAGCCCCGGGAGCAGGCGCCGTGGGAACACGGGGCGCAGAGTCAAGCGCCCGCCAGCCGTCGAGCGTCCGCCCACTCGCGAGGGCCGGCTTGCCGATGCTACCGTCGGCGCATCCACCGCCGGGCCGCCCGCGCCCAGCTCGACCTCGGCGCGCGCGGCACCCAGCACGCGGACACGCAGGCCGCGATCGGCCCGGACACGCGGCACACCGAGCGCAAGCGAGTCCGCCACCGGCTGCAGCTGGACGACCTCGGCCCGGCACATCGAGCATCCCGCGAGATGTGTGGTGTGAGCCTCGAATTCGTGCTCGGTGAGCGCCCCCAGGACATAGGCGGCGCAGTCGACCTGGCGCTCGCAACCCTGCTCCGGAGAAGCCGAGCTCACGAAAGCACCCCTTCTGCGCGAAGTTGAGAGCGCATCTTCTGTAATCCAAGACGCATTCTGCCCTTGATCGTTCCTACCGGCGTGTCGAGCATCGCCGCAATCTCGGAGTGCGACAGACCGCCGTAATACGCGAGCTCGATAACCCGACTCTGCTCAGGTGGGAGACCGTCGAGGACGGCACGCACCTCGCGCGCTTCGTCGCGGCGACCCACCTCCTGCTCGGTGCGCTCCGCCGCCACCAGCTGCTCCTCGAGCCCCTCATCGCTGACCCGCACCCGATCCTGGAGCACGCCCCGGCGCAGTACATCGATCGCGCGGTGGTGGACAACGCCAAGGACCCACGTGCGCACGCTTCCGCGCAGTGGATCGTAGCTCGCGGCGCTGCGCCAAATCGAGAGGAATGCCTCCTGTACCACGTCCTCCGCCGCCGCCCGCCTGCCGCACATGCGCAGTGCGAGCGCGTACGCGGCGTCGGTGTGGCGCTCATAGAGGACCTCGAAGGCGGCCGAGTCATCCTCGCCCACGAGCTGCATCAGCTCCTCGTCGGCGAGCATCCGCAGGATCGCCGAGGCGGCCTCCGCAGAGCGCTTGTAGCGGGTCACGTTGGACATCGAGATACGCGGCGCCTGAGCCGTCAGCCAGGGAGCCGAGGGCCGGCAAGCAAAAGTCAATCACTTTTTACCAGATGGACTTCGCCGAAGGCCAGAATAGTTCAATGCTCGCCGGACTGCTGTCCCGGCGCGACGCCGGCCACAGACCCAGGTCTTGCGCGGCGGCGCACGCGCAGTGCCACAAGGGCGGCGCCGGCAGCGCCACCAACCACCACCGCGGCGGCGGGCCGCGCCCAATTGCGTGGATCGCGCATGGCTGAGAGCTCCCAGCCTTCCAGCTCCTCGACGGCCAACTCGGTGAGGTTGGTCAGCGTCTCCTCGACCCTCCCCACCAGGTCGGCGGGGGGCTCGACGGGGGCCAGCGCCCGTCGCAACAGGCTCTCGAGGTTTGGGACGGCCTCAGTCATGAGGCTTTTCTCATCTTCCACCTACGCATCGCGGGCACCCCTCGCACCTGTTTTCATCGCGGCATCCTCTTCCATCCACTCGTTACGAGCACCGCCTTCCGCCCATTCATCAGGTCATTCCCGCCCACCCACTCGTGGCGGCACCCCGTCCATCTACTCATTACGAGCACCGCCTTCCCCCCACTCATCAGGTCATTCCCGCCCACCCACTCGTGGCGGCACCCCGTCCATCTACTCATTACGAGCACCGCCTTCCCCCCACTCATCAGGTCATTCCCGCCCACCCACTGATCGCGGCACCCCGTCCATCTACTCATCGAGGGCATCTCCCACCAGCCCTTCCAACTGCTTGATGGCGCGATGGATCAGCACCTTGGTCGCACCGTCGGAGCGCCCCAGCGCGCGCGCGATCTCGCGGTTGTCCATGTCCAGCGCGAAGCGCATGATCAACGCCTCGCGGCGGTCGTCTGGCAGTTGCCGTACCCCCTCCAGCACACGCGAAAGCTCGCTGCGATTCTCCACGAGGTCCTCGGTTGTGCGCAGGTCGCTCAGCGTATCGGTCGCCTCGAGCGAGGACACCGGACGGCGGGAGCGATCGCGGTAGAGATTGGCGGCGAGGTTGTGGGCGATCCTGATCAGCCATGGCCGCAGTGGGCGCCCGTGCGACTCGCGCTGGGCACGCTCGAAGTGGCGGTAGGCCTGCAGAAAGGTCTGCTCCGTGAGGTCCTCCGCGTCGTGGTGGTTGCCCACGCGATAGTAGGCATAGCTGTACACGTCGCGCAGGTGGGTGCGGTAGAGCTCGGAGAACTCCGCGTCCAGCTGCGCCTTGGGCTTGGGGGCCGTTTGCTCTGCCACGCATCGTGCACCCTACCTCCACGTCACCGGCTGCCCACACCTCATACGCTGGATACCCGTCGGCACGCCGCCCGTTACAGTGGGAGAGGATGGCAATCGACCGTGGCAAGACAATTCGCGGAGCGCTGGCGGGTGCGCTGGCGGCGGGCGTGTGGGCAGCGCAAATGCCCCTCGACAAGCGCGTGTTCGCCAGCGACTTCGACGACGTGGAGCTACTCGGCAAGGCCTTCACACGCCGCGGCTGGTGGCCGGCGGCAGGCGTGCTCACGCACCTGCAGAACGGAGCGCTGTTCGGCGCCGTGTACGCCAACGTCGCGCCGCGCACGCCGCTGCCCTCGTGGGCGCGGGGCCCGGCGGCGGGGCTGGCGGAGAACTTCGCCACCTGGCCGCTGGTGGCGCTCGCCGATCGTCTGCACCCCGCGCGCGAGGAGCTGCCCGCGGCCTTTGCCAACCCGAGGGCCCTCGCCCAGTCGACGTGGCGCCACCTGCTGTTCGGGTTGCTGCTGGGCGAGCTGGAGCGGCGCCTCAACGCGGACAACCGCATGGACCCGCCCGACTACTCGCACCTGATCTCCACCAACGGTCACGCCCGCCCGGAGCACTTCGCCCCGACGGGCTGAGCGATCACCTCAGGCGGAGGAGCGAAGCGAGCCTTGGTCGTCGCGGCTGGGGCGCTCGGCCGGCTCCTCGAGCGCCGCGACCAGCTCCTCGCGGGCCCTCGCCACCCGCGAGCGGATCGTCCCCACCGGACAGTCGCAGATGCAGGCGGCCTGCTCGTAGGAGAAGCGGAACAGCTGGGTGAGCACGAACGCAACGCGACGGTCGGGGTCCAGGAGCGAGAGCAGCTCGTGGGCCGCCACCTCGCCATATGTGTCGGGGACGACCAGCGCGTCCTCCGCGGTGGCCGCGATCCGGGTGTCGCGCCGCCTGCGCCGAGTGCGCGCGCGCAACTCGTCCATGCACACGTGGCGGGCGATCGCCAGCACCCACGTGCGCGCGGAGGAATGTCCGCGGAAGCCCCCCAGCGCACGCGTGGCGCGCACGAACGTCTCCTGCGCGAGATCCTCGGCGGCCTGCTCGTCCACCAGCGCTGCGCACAGCCGCCACACCTCCCGATAGCTTGCGCGCACCCATGCCTCCAACGCGTCCCTGTCGCCGAGCCGGGCGGCGTGCGCTTGCGAGGTGGCCTCGTCCATCGCGGCCCATATAACCAGATGCCGTGGGCGACCGCCGGGAACCACAGCGACGGCCCACGCGACCAATGGGCATGAACTGCAAGTCTGCGCGCGAGGCGATCTCCACGTCCCTCGATGGCGAGGCGGGGGACGAGGAGGGGCGTTCGCGGGAGGAGCTCGAGGCGCATCTCGACGCGTGTGCGGCCTGCAGGCAATGGCAGGAGGGGGCGCACGAGGTGACCAGGCGCCTACGCCTAGCCCCCGCGCGGGCGGTACCGGGCGCCCCGCCGCAGGTGCTTGCCGCGGCGCAGGCAGCCGCTGACGACCAACCCCTGTCCCGGGCCGCGGCCGGCGGCGGGCCCACCCGCGGAGCACGCGGGCTCACCCGCCCTCGCCTCGTGGCGCTCGCGATCGCACAGGTCGTGTTCGCGCTGCCGGCGGTGGTGCCCTTCACCGGGATGTTCGGCCTCCCGCTCGGCACGGCCGACACCCTGCACCTGGGTGAGTTCCTGCCGCCGCTGATCGCTAGCGCGGCGTACCTGACGCTGTTCGGCAAACGCGTGCAGACGCTGGCGCGCGAAGGCCGACCCGTCGCAAGCTGGCGCGTGGCGTCGTTCGTCGTGGGCGCCCTGACGGTGTGCTTCGTACAACTGCCCCCCTTCGACAGCCTCGCCGACGAAGTGCTGCTGGCGCACATGATCCAGCACATCATCATCGGCGACATCGCGTCGCTGCTGATGGTGTTCGGCCTCACCGGCCCGGTATTGGCGCCACTGCTGCATTTCCGCGTCACGCGCCCCCTGCGGCGACTGGCCAGCCCGATTCCCGCGCTGCTGCTGTGGGCGGCCGACCTGTACATATGGCACACGCCGCTGCTCTACCAGCTGGCGATCCGCCACGACCTCGTGCACGCGCTGGAGCATGCCTGCCTGCTGTGGTTTGGACTGCTGCTGTGGCTGGCGCTACTCGGCCCGCTGCCCAAGCCGGCGTGGTTCCACGGATGGGCACCGGTAGGGTACGTCGCCGCCATCCGACTGATCGGCGCGGTGCTGGGCAACGCGATGATCTGGGCACAAACGCTCTTCTACCCCGTGTACAAAACCAGCGACGCCGCCCGTGGGCTCAACCCGCTCTCCGACCAGAACCTCGCGGGGGCGGCGATGATGATCGAGCAGATGTTCCTGACGATCGTGCTGGTCGGCTGGCTGTTCCTGCGCTTCGCCCGCCAGGACGAGGAACGTCAGGAGCTGCTCGACCTCGCGTCCGGGCATGGCGTCCCCCTCAGTGACGAGCGGGCGGTGCGCGCGGTGAACGCCGGCGCCGGAGGACTATTGCGCGAGCGGCTGCTGGCACAGGGCAGACCGGTCGAGCCGGGCCCCGAGCGCACGGACGAGGAGAGCTGAGCCAATGCGAGCGACCGCCGGGCGCACATCCAGGCCAGCTGAATCGATGAAAGCAACCGCCGGGCGCACATCCAGGCCAGCTGAATCGATGAAAGCAACCGCCGGGCGCACATCCAGGACAGCTGAATCGATGCAGGCAACCGCCGAACCCACAACAGATGAGAGCAGCCGATGAGCGGGATGGGTGCCGACCGCAAAGGGGTCAACGAAAGCCTGATCGTCTCCGCCTTCCACCACAGCCTCTCCAAACAAGCGCAGCTGCTGGTCCTCGCGTTCGTCGTGGTCGCCGTGCTGCTGGTCGTCGGCCGGCTGATCCTCGCGCTGCTCGCCGATCCCCACCCGCGGGAGGTGCCGGATGAGGGAGGAAGGGATGAGGGGGAGCGGGGCAGTGGCGGCGAGCCCACCCGCACCGTGCGAGTCACACCCAAGCCACCCGCCCAGACCGTGGGGCCGCCGAGAGGGGTCACACCTGAGCCGTCCGCCCGGCGGGTGCTGCGCATCGGTTTCGGTCTGCTGTGGCTGCTGGACGGAGCGCTGCAGATCCAGTCGCACATGCCGCTCGGCCTCCCCGAAAACGTGGTGGCACCCTCGGCCCAGGGCAGCCCCGCCTGGCTGGTGAGCGTCGTGCACTGGGGGCTGCGGGTATGGGAAAACCACCCCGTGCAGGCGGCCGTCGCCGCCGTGTGGATCCAGCTCGGCTTGGGGCTGTGGCTCTTGCTCGTGGTACGCGGCCGCTGGTCGCGGATCGGCGGCGCCGTGAGCATCGGCTGGGCGCTGTGCGTGTGGGTGTTCGGCGAGAGCATGGGCGGGATCCTCGCCCCGGGCGCCAGCTGGCTGCTCGGAGCACCGGGAGGGGTGCTCTTCTATGCGCTCGCCGGCGCGCTGCTCGCGCTGCCCGAGAGCGCGTGGCGCAACCCGCGGCTGGGGCGGCGCCTGCTGATCGGCTGCGGCATCTACTTCATCGCGATGGCGGTGCTGCAGGCGTGGCCGGGCAACGGCTTCTGGACCGCGGGGTCGGGCAACGCGCTGCCGGCGATGGTGAGCGAAATGGCCGAAACGCCGCAGCCGCACGCGATCGCGAACGTGCTGGGCCACTTCGGCAGCTTCGCCGCCCAGCACGCCGTGCTCATCAACGCGTTCGTGGTGGCGGCTCTCGGCGGGATCGGCCTCGCCCTGCTCAGCGGCCGCCGCCGCGCGGCGCGGGCGGCGGTGGGGGCGGCGCTCGTGGTGAGCCTCGCCGACTGGGTACTGGTGCAGGATTTCGGGGTGCTCGGCGGCCTCGGCACAGACCCAAACAGCATGATTCCCACGCTGCTCGTGCTGTGCGCCTCCTACCTGGCGCTGGTGCGCCCCGCGGTCGCCACCGCGCCCGCGCCAGCCACCGCCGCTGGCGTTCCCACCCGCGCCATAGGCAGCGGTGGGCCCTGGGGCCTGCGACCCGCGATCGGGGTGCTCGCCGTGGTGGTGGCATGCGCCACGACCGCGCTGGGGGCCTTGCCGTACGCGATCGCCGCCGTCGAGCCCAACGCGACGACGCTGCTGGCGGAAAGCATCGACGGCGCCGCCACAACGGTGCCGGGGAACGTGCGGCCTCCCGACGTGCCACTGGTCGAACAGCACGGCCGGTCCACCACCTTCGCCAAGCTCCAAGGGAAGGTGCTGCTGGTGACCTATATCGACCCGGTGTGCACGACCGACTGCCCCGTCATCGCCCAGGAGTTCAAGCAGGCCGACAGCCTGCTCGGAGGCGAAGCCCGCGATGTGGATCTCGTGGCGATCAACGCCAACCCGCTCTATCGCACTCCCGCCGATCTGCGCGCGTTCGACCACCAGGAGCACCTCGAACACGTGCCCAATTGGATCTACCTCACCGGCACCGTCGGGGAGCTGCGCAAGCTGTGGAGCTCCTTCGGTGTCGAAATCTTCGTGCCGGGAGGCGGTGCTATGGTCACCCACCCCGACGGCGCGGCCGTCATCGACCGCGAAGGCCGAATCCGCTCGCTCGCCAACTTCGACCCGGGTCCCGCGACTTCGAGCACGCAGTCCTCGTTCGCCGTCACTCTCGTGCAGGCTGCCCGACAGGCTCTAAACGAGACATGAGAGCCAACTCCCCGCGCGCCTCGCGCCGCCTGGCGGGGCGGGGCGCAAGGCGAAGGTGCACGGCTGGGGCCCTGCTCATACCAGGACGGGCGGCCGCGGGCCTGCTCATCCGAAGACGGGCGACCGCTGCGCATGGACAGGTCGCCGTTTGCCTGCTCCTGCTCAGCCTGCTTGCATCGAGCCTGGCCGCGTGCGGCTCCGACAGTGTCGGTGGCGGTGGAAACGACAGTGCAACCAAACCGCTCTCGACCCCGTTGGCGACATCGCTGCCGAGCGCCGGCGGCAGCTGGGCTCTGCTCCCGGCCGGCGCAAGCTCGGGAGAAGAACACTTCTGGGAGCTGCTCCACCGCGGTGCAGGCAGCACGCACTGGATGCTCGTGACGCCGCCGGGCGTGCAGGACAACGGCGGCCTCGCGATCGCCGCGGCGGGCGCAACGCTGCTCACTGGGTTTCTACCGAGCTACAACCTCCACTTCTCCCCGCTGGCGCTCACCACGGACGGCGGCGCCACCTGGACGCCAGCTCTCCTCCCGAGCGCGCTCGCCAGCGTCCCCGACTCACTCGCACTGAGCCCCAGCGGCCCGGGCTACGCGCTGCTCGCCAAAGGCAGCGGCGAAATCGTCCAAAACAACATGCCAGGCAGTGGTGAATGGCGCGCCCTCACCGCGGCGCGAGCGCTCGCCACCCTTCCGGTCGCCCACGTCTGCGGACTGGTGAGCATCGACGCGATCGCCAGCATCTCGCTGGAAGGAGTGCTGGCCGGCGGCACATGCAACCAAGCCGGGCAGATCGGCGAGTACGCCTACGCGCACGGCAGCTGGCGGGCAGCCGCGCCACCCACTCCCGCCGCGCTGCGGGACGATTCTAGCCGGGTGGTCTTGCTGGCGTCCACCGGCGCGACGACGACACTCACCCTTGTGGACTTCCGCTCCACCTCACAGAACACGCTCCTCGCCGCATGGAGCACCGATGGCGGCCACCACTGGGCCGAGTCCCCCCCCCTGGTGATAGGCGCCCGCGAAGATCTGATCGCCGCCGGCCCGGCATCGCAAGACCGCACTTTCCTCCTCGTGAGCACCCCCCACGGGAACCGGCTCCGGATCGGCGCCCCAGCCACCCCCTGGCGCGCAACCCCACGCCCGCCCGCAGGCACGGCGACGGTGGCGCTGAGCGACACCGGCGAAATCGACGCGCTGGCCGTTCACGTCTACACCATCGTCGAATGGAGGCTAGCCGGGACGCCGGGGGCGTGGCACAGAGTCGGCACGCTCCCCGTCACCGTATCCGCGGCGTCGCACTGAGGACGGTCGACTGCAGCGACACCGGCCCGGTCGGCTTGGCACAGAAGTCACGTAGATTGGCCACGTGACCCAACCTGAGGAACGCCCCCACCGGCAACTGCGGATCACCGCCGAGCTTGTGATCCCACTCGCGGAGGTGACGGTGCGCGCCAGCCGCTCCTCCGGCCCGGGCGGCCAGCACGCCAACGTCACCGCCTCCCGCGTGGAAGCCAGCTTCGACGTGCTCGCCTCCCCCACGCTCACCGACGTTCAGCGGGAGCGCGTGCTCGCGCGGGTCGGCCCGCGAGTCGTGGCGATCTCCCAGGACGGGCGCTCGCAGGCACGCAACCGCGAGCTGGCCCTCACCCGCCTGAGCGAACGGCTGGCGCGGGCGCTCGCCACGCCCAAGCGCCGCCGCGCCACCCGTCCTACCGCCGCCTCCCGCGAGCGCCGTCTGGCCGCCAAGCGCCGGGGCAGCGTGCGCAAGCGGGAGCGTCGTCCGCCGGAGGAGTCGTGAGCCGAATGGAAAGCCGTGCCTCGACGCTACGATTCGAGACCATGCCGACGTAGCTCAGCTGGTAGAGCAATCGCCTTGTAAGCGATAGGTCGCCGGTTCGATCCCGGCCGTCGGCTCTGGTGAGGGGACGAGGCCCGCGAAGGCCCTCGGCCCACTCACAAGCCGGTTGGCCTACCCAACGTCTTCTGCGCCTCGCGTGATTCGACGGCCTCCCCGCGCCCCCCAGCGGCCTCGGGCTCGCGCAGCGCCCCGCTCGCGGGATCGAAGACAAAGCCGCGGATCTGCTCGCGCGCGGGCAACTCGGGACTGGAGCGCAGACGGGCGAGACCCTGGCGCAGTGTCGCCTCGAGGTCGTGGAAGGCGCCGAGCCGCCACGTCGGCAGCGTGCCATCCGCGGCGAGCGCCCGCGCGAACTCGTCCTCCGAGGCACCGCACAGTCCGCAGCTCTCGTGCATCACCACGACAATCTCCTCGGTGCCCAGCAGCCGCTGGGAGGCGCTCAGCGAGCGGATCGCGTCGTCGGTGACGAGACCGCCGGCGTTGCGGACGATGTGCGCCTCGCCGCGCTCCAGGCCGAGCATCGAGAGGGGATCGATCCGCGTGTCCATGCAGGTGAGCACAGCCACCTTCCGGCGCGGCCGCGAGCCCAGCTCGGGTACCGCCAGCTCCCGCGTACGCTGCCCCGCCACGCTCAACATCTCATCGGCACTCGCCATCCCGTGAGCAATCTTACGGGCTCCGGGCCGGGCGAGTCCGACGAGGCGCCGGGAACTGAGATGGTCGTCGGCGCGACTAACTCGCAGCATGCATGCAAGCACCGCCAGTGTCGACGTGGAATCCATCGGGGAGGCGCCGATCGGGGACATATATCCACCCACCAGGCCGGGTCTGGCGACACGGCGTCCGAGCCTCGGGGTCGGGGCGCTTGCGGCAATCGTGCTGCTGGCCGGCTGCGCCGAAACCGGCGTGGGGACTCACGCGGGCGGCTCGGTGCATATGGTGGGCATGGCGGGCATGAAGGGCAGTTCGGCGCACATGGCGAGCACGGCGAGCGGCTCGGGGAGCATGGCGGGCATGAACATGAGTGGAGGCTCCGCGCGTGCCGGAGCGGGCTCCTCCTCCGCCAGCATGACGGCGAACGGGATCAAGCCAGTGCCGATCCAGATCCTCGGCACGGCGGACTGGCAGGGCATGAAGATCACCGCGCAGGCGATGACCCCGGTGCCGTTCGTCGTATACAACGGCACGAGCCGGCAGCTTGTGAAACCAGGCAAGGCGAGCTTTCACCTGATGGTGATGCTCAGCGATGCCGACACCGGCGTGCCGATCCCCTACGCGACGGTGTGGGCAACGATCACCAAGAACGGCAAGGTCGTCTTCGACGAGCGCCAGTGGCCGATGATCTCCCGCTACATGGGCCCGCATTACGGCAACGACGTCGCCCTCCCCGGCGCCGGCACCTACAAGCTGAGCCTGCTGATCAGCCCACCCGTGTCAGCACGGCACATCGAATACGCGAACGTGTGGCTGAAACCCCATCAGGTGAGCTTCGCGTTCTCCTGGAAGCCGATCTGAGGCGGGAGGATCTTTGACGCTGACGCGCAGGCGCCTGCTGCTCCGTGCGGCCGCACTGGCTGCCGGCGGTACGGCCGTCGGCCTGGGACTCGACCGCGCGCGCAGCAACCCCAAGCCGCAGCCGCTGGCGGCACTCGGCGCCCAGCCCGCCGGCCTGCCTGAGCGCCAGTACGCGTGGGACGCAACGCTCGCGCGCGACCCCTACGGCAACCCGATCTCACCGCGGTTCGACCAGCTGCTGTTCTTCGACGTCGAGGGCCCCCCGACACCGGCAGCCGCCCGGACGCTCGAGGCCGCATTGCGCACACTCGAGCGGACCTACCGGTGGGGCCCATCCGGGCTGCTGTTCACGGTTGGTTGGGGACCAAGCTATTTCGAGCGCTCACTCGAAGTAGCCTCACCGGTCCCGCCGGCGAAAGGCCTGTCGGACTTCGAGCTGCCGGCGATCGACGACTATGACGTGTGCCTGCACCTGGCGTGCGACGACGAGCAGCGGCTGGCGGCCGTCGAGGCGGCGCTGAGGGACGGCGCGCCGCTCCCTGGCGCCGATGGGCCGCTCGATCTCTCGCGCGCCGCTCTGCGCTGGCGCGAGACGCGCACCGGCTTCGTGGGCGCCGGCCTACCGTCCGCGCATCAGAACGTCGGCGGGATTCCCCCGGGCAAGCCGGTGCCGCAAGGCTCGCCGCTGTTCATGGGCTTCAAGTCGAGCCTGCGCCGCAACCAGGCCACCGAGGACTACGTCACGATCTCTGCCGGCCCATTCGCGGGTGGCACGACGATGCAGGTCAGCTACATGCGCCTGCGGCTGGACAGTTGGTATGAACAGCTCGATCAGCGCGAGCGAGTGGCGCTCATGTACGCGCCCCAGGTCACACCCCAGCAGGTCAGCCACTTCACCACCGACGCTCCCGGCGACCCCGCCCTGCTGGGCCAGGCGATCAACCGCTACGGCGTGATCGGGCACGCACAAACCTCCGCGCGCGCCCGGCGCGACGGCAAGCCGCTGATCATCCGTCGCGACTTCGACACCATCGACGGCGGCCAGGCGGGCCTCCACTTCGTCTCCCTGCAACGCACGATCGAGGACTTCGTCACCACTCGCAATGCGATGAACGCAAGCTCCGCACAGCTCGAAAACCCAACGATCACCGACACGGTCAACAACGGCATCAACGCGTTCATCTTCGTTCAGAAGCGAGCCAACTACATCCTGCCCTCCCGACGGGAGCGCTCGTTCCCGCTGCTGCCGGGACAGGAGCGCGCGCTGATCTGAGCGGCGGTGAGCCTCGGCTGGTGGCACTGCAGCACCCACCACGGCAGAGCACCCTGGCAGCACCCAGCCAACTCTCTCCCAGCCCGTCCTCGGCCGGCTCCCGGCGGCTTGAGAGAACGCGTAGGTCAAGGGCGCCTACGCACCCGGCGGGAACGTGAAGGAGGTGTGCGGCGGTACGTACGGGCCGACCTCGAGCACGATCTCGGCGTGCGACGTCAGCGGCACGCTCCCCGGCGCCCCCCGCCAGCGCTGCCCATCGACGAACACCGCCACCCGCCCGCCGGCCTGTGCCGCGAACGAGGTGAGCCGCCGTAGCGATAGCGGCTGACCCCAGGCACGGAAGAGGCCGGAGAGCGTCAAGCGCGCGTCTGTGCGCACCAACACGACTCCAGTAGGTTCGAGCGTCACCAGCTCGCCATAACAGTGGGCACGCACGATTCGTCCCGCTGAGAGGGTGAATGGCGGCTGGGCGCCGATCCCCGCCGGCACGATCACGACCCGATTGGCGGCAAACACCTCGACGTGCGCGACGCTGCGCGATCCCAGCCCCCGCGCGCAGCGGCCGAGTACCCCGCCGGTCGGTGCTGGATGGAAGCGCGGGCCTGCACCGATCGGGCGAGCCCGCAGAAGCAGAGCCCTCGGAATCTCCGACCCAGACGTCGGGCGGGCGCCTATCGTCACAAGGTGGCGTGTCGCTCCACATCCGGGCAGCGCGCCGGCCACGAGTAGCAGTACCGCAAGGAGCCTCACCCAAGCGGATGATCGCACCGTCAGGACGAGTGTCCATCGGGCGCCGACGATCCTCCGAGCCCGCGTTTGCCGTCGCGCCGGACGCTGAGCGTCGCGACCGTTCCCTGACGATCGATGGGGACATCGGCTCGATCGTCACTCCCCTCAGTGGGATGACTCATGGAGTCCTCTACGGCGATGCGCACGGCCAGCAGGATGAGCCCCAGACCACCGCCGATGCAGGTCACCGCCGCCGTCCGCGCCACAAACGCGGGCACCGCCGTAAGCACGAAGCCATGCTCGAGCGTCGAGAGCAGTTCGAAGCCCATCCACAAGACGACGAACCCAATCACCAGGTCGAGCACAAAGCCGACCCGATCGAGCAGCGCCCGGCCCACCCCCCA
Organism: uncultured Solirubrobacterales bacterium; assembly: GCA_963764915.1. Classification (GTDB taxonomy): domain Bacteria; phylum Actinomycetota; class Thermoleophilia; order Solirubrobacterales; family Solirubrobacteraceae; genus Palsa-744. The sequence goes on from CAVXUO010000006.1 coordinate 255,875, forward strand.
CGCCGCAAAAGCGAGCACGATCACGGTGAGAACAAGCTGTTCGATCGAGACGCTGGGCCGGCCGTGCAACTCCCGGCCGGCACCGCCGACGGCGAGCGCGATCAGCACCACCACCGCGAGCACCCGAGCAAGGCGCGCATGTAGCTCGGGCCGGGGCAGCCGCCAGACCGCCAGCAGGCAGGCGACCAGCACCACGATCAACCAGAACCAGACCAGCGAAGGGTTGGCCGCGTGCCACAGGCCGCCGGCGATCGCGCTCAGGTGTCCGTTGAGCAGCACGGCGATGCTCCATCTGCCCACGTACGAAGTCCCCGGAGCGATGACGGTGGCGGCTAGGGAGCCGATCCGGCCATCGTGCCACTCATATTCATGCCCTTCGCTCACCTGCTGCCACTTCGTCGGGGTGCCGCGACTCAGGTTCGGCGGAGGGATCTCGGGGACGGTTTGGTTGAGGTAGTACATCTCCGAGTTTCCGTTGACGTACACCCCGGAGCGCGAGAAGCGCAGGTAGGGGACGCCACGGTAGTCCAACACCACGACGGTCTCCGACGGCGGCACGCGTAGCCACAAGCGCAGGTAGCCGTCGACCACCTTCGCGTCGACGCGCGCCGGAACTTGGCTGACCCTCGCCAAGTAACTGGTCGCAGATGGGGCGACCGGCCCATGCCCTGCCGCCGCGGCGGGGAATGCGCTCGCCACCGCCGCGGCGCCACACAGCACGAGCACCGGCATATGCCCACGCACGAGGCACTTACACTTCGGTGGTGGCAACTCGCCTGAGGTCGGTGACGGCGGCGACATCCATCCTCGTAGTCGCCCTGACGGCGGGCTGGGTTCCCGGGTCGGCGAGCGCCGACGGCGACCCCGCCAGCGACGTGCTGGTCACGCAGACCCTGTTCCTCCCCTGGGATGCGGGCGTCTCCGGCGATCAGCAGGCCCAGCTCACCGCGCTGTTGCGGGAGTCCGAACACGACGGCTACCCGCTGCGCGTAGCGCTGATCGCGTCATCGGCGGATCTGGGCTCGGTGACGGAACTGTGGCGCCAGCCTCAGAGTTACGCCGACTTCCTCGGCGATGAGCTCTCGCTCGTCTACCGAGGGACGCTGCTCGTGGTCATGCCGGATGGCTTTGGCTTGTATGGCGTCAACGGATCGCTCAGCCCCGAGCAGGTGGCGCTCGCGAGCATGGGACCGGCGATCGCGGGCGCGAGCCTCGGCACCGCCGCGCTGCTGGCCGTCCAACACGTGGCCGCCGCAGCCGGCCACCCGCTGAGCATCCCGCGCGGCGCCCGGAGGCCCACCGCCGCACCGGGCTCGCCCGACGCGATCGCCTGGATCGTGTTCGTGATTGGCGCCGCGTTGATCGCACTGGCGTGGACTGGTAGCCTGCGCGCCCAGCCACTGTGCATGCACGGAAGCGGCGTCTCCTCCAGCTGAGCAGTACTCCACCCGCAGCCTCTCCTCGACCTGTCTCTCAAACTGACGTGCTTTGTTTCGGCCGCGGTTGAGTGTCACGCGCGATCGAGGCAGGCGCCGTGAGTGCGCAGACAGTGCCGCCCATCAGTGCAACAGGTGTTCGAGGACGCTGCCGACTTCGTGCACGACCGTCCCCACCAGCGAGCCCGACTGTTCGCTGCCCGAGGATTCCGAGCCGCTGGAACCACTCGACCCGCTCGATGAACCGCCGCTGCTCGTGCCTTCCGAGCTGCCCGAGCCCGAGGATTCGGCGCCAACGCCCGAACCGGATCCCGTACCGGACCCGGCGCCCGACTGCCCACCGTCGGAGGCGCCCCCTTCCGAGGAGCCGCTCGCGTCCGTGCCGCCCGGGGAGCCGTTGCCTGCGGCGGAGCCCACGGGCCCGCTCGATCCCGTGCCCGATTCGCCGCCCTGACCGGAACCGTCGCTTGGGCTGGACCCCGCGCCGGTTTGACCGGAACCCGGGGTCGAGCCGGGCGCGGGGATCTGCGCAGCCGGCGCCTTCGCTGAACCGTCGTTGTGCGCGTCGCCGGTAACCCGCGTCGTGGATCGCGGTGCGTGGTTGCCACCGGAAGCGGCGGGAGCACCGGCGGTGCCCCCACCGGCAGCATCGGTCCTCACGCGGGCATTGGCGCCCGCGCGACCCCCGGCATGGCGCCTAGACACGACGCGACGCGCGCCGGCAATGCCGGAGAGCCTGCCGTCGCGGGCTCCCGAATGCACGCCGGCCACGGTGGAGCCCACGGCGGAGCCTGCACCGACGCCGCGCGGGGGCGCCGCCGCGGCAATCAGCGGGCGTGTCTTGCCGTGGTGGGTGGACGCGCTGAGGTGCACCACCGCGGCGCCGGTGATCACGGTGCCGACGGTGAGTGCCACCGCGCCCCCCTTCAACAGCAGCCCGCCAACGCCCGCCGCTCCCCCGACACCAACCGCCCCGCCCCCGCTCGCGAGTTCAGCGAGCCGTTCGGGGGCGGGACCGCCCTGTTCGGAGCGACCCGCCAGCCAGCCGAGCAGCTGCGGTGGCGTCAGCACGGTGGCGGCGGTGCGCAGGGTGGTGCGTGCCCGGTAGAGCAGACCACGCACGGCGCCGTTGGTGATCCCCAGATCGGCGGCAACCTGCTCGTGGCTGTGACCCGCGACGGCGGTACGGACGATCACCTCACGCTGCAGCGGTGGCAGAGCGGCGACCTCGGCGAGCGCCTCGCGCATCGCCAGCCCCCGGTCGAGTTGCGAGTCCTCCCCGGGCTGGTGGGGTGGGTGAGCTTCCAGCGCGTGCGCCGGATCGGCGAACGACTCGCCCTCGTGGGCGGAGTCACGCATGGCGTTGACGGCGGTGTTGTGCACCACCCGGTAGAGCCACGCTTTGAGGTCACGGACCTCGGCGCCCTCGCGCACGGCGATCCAGGTCTTCAACAGCGCGAGCTGGATGATGTCCTCGGCGCGGGCATCGGACAGCCGCAGGCGCCGGCAGTAGCCGAGCAACGGCTTGCGATAGCGATGCACGAGCGCCTCGAATGCGCGCTCGTGGCCCTCACGCACCAAAGCGAGCAGCCGCTCATCCGACTGAGTCGCAAGTAGACGGGTAGGGATTCCTGGACTCATCAGCACACCACGGGCGCCGTGACGGCTCCCAAGGCCGGAAGACCCTGCCCTGGCGGCGGCTGGCGCCCAGTCATCCTTACGACATGTTAGACAACCACCTCAAGGCCTGTTCGCCCGGATAAACGAAAAGACGCCGAAAGTCGGATACCGGAGGACCAGCCGGTGGACGAGATCCATGCGTATAGTTGGGACAAGCTTTGGGGAAGCCAACCGGGTCGTTGCGGCCACGCCGTCACCGCAACGACCGAGCAAGCCCCAGGGACGGCCTGAAGTAAACCGGGACGACCCGGCATAAACCCAGAGCCCGGCGACGGCCAAGGACTCTAGAAACCCAACTCCATCAAAGCCGGGGCAGATCAACCTGTCCGCGAAACCGGATCCACTCCAGAGCACTCCCCGGGACGGCTCCGAGCAAGCCCTGAGACAGCCCAAGTAAGCCCAGGGACGGCTCGGGGCGGCCCGCCAGGATGGGCCGCCCCGAAACCTTGTCCCGCCCCGTGGGGAGGGGCGCCTGGCGCGGAACTCGTCCCGCCGACGGAGGGTGGAGCGCCGTCAACGGGTCCGAGAGCGGATTGCCGCGCTTACGTCTGGTTGTTTGCCAGCGGACATACCTAAGACACCACCGCCGCACAAACCTCACGCGCCGACGCCCAAATCTTCACGGGGCGCCCCAACCGCAAGTAGGCACACCCCAAAACTCATGCGACGAGACACCGCATCGATCGCGAAGCCGTCGGGTTACTGGGGGCGTAGATCGAAGAACAGCCGGGAGCGCAGGTCGCAGAGCCCGGCGGATCGGCCACAACCGGGGGGATTTGGACCGGGGGGACGGCCCACCTCAATAGTCAACGACCATCCACTCGAAGGAGGATCACATGCGCCTGAGAAGCATTGCTTCGGTGTGCGCGGTTGCGGTCTCGTCGCTGGCGCTGTGTGCGACGGGAGCGTCGGCGTTTTTTCATCCCGGTCCCGGCGGCTGCCGGGTGACCATCCACTCGCCCGTGCGGATCACCGCCGGAGAATCGGCCACGGTCTTCGGTCAGCTCGTCTGCCGCCGCAACGTGAAAACGGAAGGCAAGATCGTGAGGCTCCTCCGTCGGGTTCCCGGTATCCCCGGGTTCACCCTCGAGGCGAGCACCACCACCGGCGCCGGCGGGGCCTACCAGTTCCAGCTCACCGGCAGCGTGGTGGAAAACAACGGCGTGTGGCGTGTGCGCTCCCACGGCGCGGAAAGCGTGGGCAGAAGCATCCGCGTCGCGCCCCAGGTGACGTTCGAAGGGCCGCCGGAAGGCACCCAGATCCTGACGGGTGTCGCCAACAAAGTCACGTTCACCGGCAAAGTCACCCCGGCGGACATCGGCGCGCGAGTGGTGCTCCAGCGCCAGGACGCGCTCACCGGCAACGAGTGGCACCGGATCGACTACGGCGTGGTGGAAGCAGGGGGCGGCTATTCGATCCCCCACACCTTCCTCGTCCCCGGCGACGCCAACCTGCGCGTGCTGGTGCTCAGCCAGGGCCGCAACGTACCCGAAACATCGAGCCCACTCACCTATGAGATCTCGCAGGCCCAGAACACAGAACTGACGATCGAAGCGACCCCCGATCCGATTCTCTACGGGCAGTCAGTGGTTATCGGCGGAACGCTAGCGGGCGTCACCACCAGCCAGCAGGTAACGTTGCTGGCGCGCACCCTCCATCAGCACGGCTTCGCGCCGGTCGCTCAGGTCGACACCAGCAGTACCGGCAAGTACACATTCCCTGCGCAGACGCCCATCAACAGCACCTACTACAAGGTGCAGGGCGACGGCAAGACCTCGGCGGTGTTGTTCGAGGGCGTGCGGTATGTGCTTACCGCCGAAGCATCGGCCACGTCGGCGATGGAGGGACAGGTGGTCACGTTCTCGGGCAAAGTCACCCCCACCCCGAGCCCCGGCCACCTGATCTACCTGCAGCGCGAGAACGCCTCCGGCACGGGCTTCCACGTGGTGCGGGTGGGCAGGATCACCCCGGAAGCGACCTTCTCGATCCCCTACCAGGTGTTCAGCGTGGGGAATGACGTCTTCCGCGTGTACATCCCAGGCGGTCCCGACAATGGGGGCGCGGCGAGCCAGGCGTTCACGATCAACGTGAGCCCGGCGCCGGCCGCGACCCTGAAAGAATCCCCGGGCAACTCCTCGACCCCAGGGGAAGGATCGACCAACTCCACCGAAGTGGAAAAGGAAGGCGAAGAACGGGGGACCGAAGCCGGCTCACCCGGCGAAGCGAAAACCGAAGAAGAAGCTCCCCGCGGACATCACCACCACCGGTAGCGCCGCACCACACAGCCTGGCACACCGAGGCCGCCTCCGGGCGGCCTCGGTCGTTAAGCCGCGACCGCCCGCGCGTCCAAATGCGCGCCCACCTTGCGCTTGACCCGCTGCAGCGCGTTGTCCACGGTCTTGGTGTCGCACGCGAGGTGCTCGCCCACCTGCTCGTAGGAGCAGCCATCCAGGTAGAGCGAGAGCACCCGGCTCTCGAGCTCCGAGAGAGCCGTGGAGAGGCAGCCCACCAGCGAGCGCAGCTCCTCGGAGGAGATCACCTGGTTGGCCGGGTCGTGCACCGCGGGACCGGGCAGCATCTGGTCGAGCGTGGGCACGTCTTCCCCGCCCCCCGCAGGCGTGGCCGAGAAGGAGACGTACTGGTTGAGGGGCGTGTGCTTGTTGCGTGTGGCGGTCTTCACGGCAGTGATGATCTGACGGGTGATGCAGAGCTCCGCGAAGTTGCGGAAGCTCGACTCGCGGTCGGTGCGGAAGTCGCGAATCGCCTTATAGAGGCCGACGAGGCCCTCCTGGATGAGGTCGTCGGAGTCCCCTCCGGCAAGAAAGTAGGAGGAGGCCTTCAACCGTACGAAGCCGTGGTAGCGGCGCACCAGACGGTCGTAGGCGCCGCGATCGCCCTGCTTCGCAAGGGCGATCAAGAAGCCATCATCAACCTTGACCTCAGATTGAGGGTTACGGGAGATACGTGCCACGAGCAAGCCTTTCTCGGGTGCAGAGCAGCCCGGATCGCTCAGTGGCGCACTCCTCCCCCGGCGCCAATGCTATTCGAAAATCAAATTGGAGACTGCGGCAAAGCAACTACTACGGCATCAACACGAACACGGCAAAATCAGCTACGGCTAAAGCTTAGGTTCAGCGTTACGGATGCGAGAGTCGCACAGTTATGACACGTTGTCAAGGGCGCGACGGCGATTGTGCAAGATCTCGTACATAATCGCCGCAGCGGCGGCGGCAACCCCGGCCGACTCGATCCGCCCCAGGAGCGGCAGCGCGATCAGCTCGTCGCACGCTCCTGCCACACGGGGCCGTAGACCGTGGCCCTCGCTGCCGAGCACCAGCACCACACCGCCGCGGTAGTCAGGGCGGTGATAGGGCGTGGCGGCGCCCGCGCTTGCGCCGTAGGACCAGCAACCCGCTTTTTGCGCGATGCCAAGGAAGTCCGCGAGGTTGCGCACGCGCGCCACCCGCAGATGCTCGACGGCACCGGCGGAGGCCTTGCACACCGCGGGGGTGACCTCAGCGGCCCGGCGCTCGGGGATCACCACGCCCGTGGCCCCCACGCACTCCGCGGTGCGGCAGATCGAGCCGAGGTTCTGCGGGTCCTGCACCTGATCGAGCGCCACGATCAGGGGTTCCGCCTCGCCGAGCAGCTCATCAGCCGAGACGTAGGGATAGCCACCCCCCTCCGCGCAGACGCCCTGGTGGGCACCCGACCCGCAGCGTCGCGCGATCTCCTCGGGGGTGGCCGCGCGCACGGCCACCCCCGCCAACCACGGTTCCCGGGCGGCGCCGGGCGCGGCCCACACACCCCCAACGGCGTGCGCGCGACGCCCGCGCAGCGCCTCCATCACAGGGTTGCGACCGTAGAGGATCACAGCGGCAGCAGCTCGAACCCGCCAGCTACGTCACGGACCTCCCAACCCATTGCGGCGATCTCATCGCGCAGCCGGTCGGAGGCCGCGAAGTCGCGCAGCGTGCGGGCGGTCATTCGCTCCTCGGCCATCTTTCGTACCTCGGTCGGCGCCTGCTCAGGCGCTTCCAGCAGCGAGGTGAGCCCCAGCACGCCGAGCATCTCACGCAGGTCGGCGTCCCCTCGGACGCCGAGATGGCCCGCTGCGCGCAGCCACTCGTTGAGCTGGGCCAGGGCGGCCGCCGTGTTGAAGTCGTCGGCGAGCCCACTGAAAAACGCGAGGCGGAAGTGGTCGAGCTTCCCCGCTTCGGCGGGATCGCGTGGCTTGGTGGGCCCAGGGCCCAGCTTACGACCAGCCTCACGGATCCGCTTGACGTTCGCACGCGCCTGCTCGAGGGCGTCCTTGGAGAACGCCAGCGGCTGGCGGTAGTGCCCAGAGATCAGATACATAACCACCGTCTCGCGGCCGTACTCGCCCAGGATCTCGTGCAATAGGGCGATGTTCCCGGCCGACTTCGCCATCTTCTCCCCGGTCAGCTGGATCATGCCGTTGTGCATCCAGATTCGCGCCAGCTCCGCGCCGCGAGCGGCACGCGTCTGAGCCGCCTCGTTCTCGTGGTGGGGAAAGAGCAGGTCCGAGCCGCCACCGTGGATGTCGAAGCCAACGCCCAGGAACTCCTCCGCCATGGCCGAGCACTCGATGTGCCAACCCGGCCGCCCGTCCCCCCACGGGGAGGCCCAGTAGGTGTCCTCGCCCTCCTTGCGTGACTTCCACAGCGCAAAATCCAGCGGATCCTCCTTGCGCTCGGCGCCTTCGATGCCCTCGCCCTGATCCATGTTCTGAAGCTGGCGATGGGAGAGGCTGCCGTAGCCCTCGTCGGAGCGTACTCGGAAGTAGACGTCACCCTGGACGCTGTAGGCATGACCACGATCGATCAGCGCCTGGATGTACTCGATGATCGGCCCGATCGTCTGCGAGGCCAGCGGCTCGTGATCGGGCCGGCCGAGGCCGAGGGCGTCTGTGTCAGCCTTGTAGTGGGCGGTCATCTCCGCGGCCAGCTCGGCGCTGGCACGCCCCTGCGATCGCGCCGCATCGTAGATCTTGTCGTTGACATCGGTCACGTTCACGACCAGAGTCACCTCGTAGCCCTCGTGCTCCAGAAACCGCTTGAGCAGGCTGAAGATGACGAAGGGCCGAGCGTTGCCGATGTGTATGCGGCTATAGACGGTCGGTCCGCACGCGTAAACGCTCACGTGGCCCGCCTCGCGTGGCTGCAGCTGTTGCAGCCTGCCGCTGCGCGTGTCCTCCAACTGGATCTGTCGCATCGCGGCGCCAACCCTAGCGGAGCGGCAAGGCCAGCCGGACGGCGCGAGGATGCGCGTTCGAGCCCACGACTGCCGGGCTAACGAGCGCTCAGGCTCGCCACGGCCAGCGCCGCGACGCCCTCGCCGCGACCGACGAAGCCCATGCCCTCGCCGGTGGTCGCCTTCACGTTGACGCGTCCCACCGGCAAATTCAGCGCCAGCGCAAGGCGCTCGCGGATCGCCTGACGGTGCGGACCAAGCCGAGGAGCCTCCATGATCACCGTGCCGTCCACGTTCTCGACTTCGAAGCCCGCCGCGATCACGCTCGTGAGGACTGTCTCCAGCAACTCGAGCGAATCGGCGTCGCGGAAGCGCTCGTCGGTGTCGGGAAAGTGCTCACCGATATCCCCCAGCCCGGCGGCGCCGAGTAGCGCGTCGATCACCGCGTGAGTGAGCACGTCGGCATCCGAATGCCCCTCCAAGCCACGCTCGTGCGGGATGACCACGCCCCCGAGCACCAACTGCCGCCCAGCGGCGAAGCGATGACAGTCGTAGCCGATGCCGCTCAGGCTCATTTGGGATCATCCGCGTGAGTGGTGTGCCCACCGAACGCCCGGGCCCTGGGCATCCTGCCCAGCGACGACGCGGGCGGCGCAGATCCGCGCGCCTTCATCGCACGCCCGCGCCGATCGGCTCCAGGCGCCGGGCCCGACGCTCGAACAGGCACAGCTCGCGCACACCCACGCGCTCCAGCAGCTCAAGCGCCTGCTCGTAGTCGGCCCCCACGTCCTGCGGGCGATGGGCGTCGCTAGAGAGCGCGATCGGGGCGCCCGCTTCCACGCACATCTCCAGGAAGTCCGGCGCCGGGTAGATCTCTCGCGTGCGCTTGCGCAACCCTGCCGTTGAAACCTCCACCGCGATCCCCGACTCGGCGATGCCCTCGATCGCCAGCTCGTAGTAGCGGCGCGGGTCGCCTTCCGGGCGGGGACGATCGGGACCCCACACCTTCACGAGGTCGGGGTGGGCGAGGATGTCGAACAGGCCGCTACGCGCCGCCTCGCCGAGTGTCTGAAAGTAACGCCGCCAGATCTCCTCGGCGCTGCGGGTGGTGCTCCACACGCTGTACTCCTCCATGTCGAGCGACTCGTCGCGCAGGAAGTGCACCGAGCCGACCACGTAGTCGAAGTCGTACGCCTCCAGCAGGTTGGCCGTGCGGTCCTCCCCGCCGGGAATGAAGTCGGCCTCGATCCCCAGGCGCAGATCAGTGTGCTCGCGCACGAACCGGCAATACTCCTCCAGGTCGTCGTGCGCGAATTCCCGCCACAGCGGGTGCTGCCACACCGCGAGCGCCTCGCGGAAGCGGTAGACGTGCTCGGAGACGCCCAGCTCGGCGATCCCGCGTTCCTCGGCGACCTCGCGGTAGCGCTCCACGTTAGCGGCGATGAAGTACTCAGCCGCGGTCGCGTCGAGCTCGTCGGGTCGCAGGTGGAGGTGGTAGTCGGTGAGCATCTGATTGATTGAGTAGAGCGTCCGGCTCGTCGCAGGCACAAGGTCCAAACGGACTGGTCGCCACCTCGAGCGACGATGATTCAAGCAGCCGAGGGCGAAGTTGCATGTAAATTTTTGAAAGCCGTGCGCGATTGCACACGGGTTTTGGATTTTTTTATATCAACACCCACGCCGCCACTCAGCTTTGGCCGCGGCGCGTCATCCGGCGGACGAGCGCATCGCGATCAACAGCTCGGCTAGGGCGAGGTCGAGCGGAGTGGTCACCTTGAGGTTCTCGCGGGGCGCCTGCACCACGACCACACGACCCCCGGCGCGCTCCACCAGCCACGCGTCGTCGGTCGCCTGCGCAAGCACCTCGTCGGGCACGTCCAGCGCACGGTCGAGCGCAGCGCGGCGGAACACCTGCGGGGTCTGCACTGCCCACAGCTTCGAGCGGTCGAGCGTCTCCACCACCGTAGCGACGCGAGCCCCCATCCTCCCTCCCTCCTCCTCTCCCATCCTCCCTCCCTCCTCCTCTTCCATCCTCCCTCCCTCCTCCTCCTCTTTCTTCTCTCTGTTCTCAGCCACCCGCTTGATCGTGTCGGTGACGGGGGCCGCGGCGATCGCGGCGTCCACCCCCTCCGCGAGCGCCGCCGCGATCGCACGCTCGGCGAGCTCCGGCGTGAGCAGCGGACGGGCGGCGTCGTGCACGAGCACCGGGTCACCCTCACCGGCAGCGGCAAGCGCGAGGCGTACGGACTCCGAGCGCACCGCGCCTCCGGGCACCCCGATGGTGCCGGCCGGTGCACTCACGCCGGGGGGCAGCGCCACCACGATCCGCTCGACCGAGGGGATGGAGTGCAGCACGTCGACGCTCCACTGCAGCAACGGGCGACCCGCGAGCAGCACGAGCGCCTTGGGGCCATCTGCTCCCAAGCGCTCACCACGTCCGGCAGCAACGATCAGCGCGACGGTCACGGTGGGAGTGAGGGACGACTGTCGCGCACGCGGCAGGGATCAACTGCCGCGTGCGCGAGAGCCCTGCTACTTGGCCACCGCCAGCCGGCTCGACGCCGAGTTGGCGAGCAGCTCGTCGAGATAACCTTCGGCCTCGTCCTCGTCCTTGTCGAGCGCATACATCAACTCCGAGGCGAGGATCTTCTTGGCGCGGGTGAACATCTGCTTCTCGCCGGTGGAGAGCCCCTTTTCGCTCTCGCGCAGCGCGAGGTTGCGTACGACCTCGGCGAGCTCGTAGATGTCGCCCGTCTTGATCTTGTCGCGGTTGTGCTTGAACCGGCGGTTCCAGTTCTTGGGCATGTCCGAGACTTCGTCCTGGAGCACGTCCAGCACCTTCTTCACTGTCTCCTCATCGATCACCCTGCGCAGACCGGCGATCCCCGCATTCTCGGTGGGAACCTTGACGGTCATGTCGTTGTGCAGGATCTTGATCGTGAGGTACTCGCGAGATTCACCGAGCACCTCCATCTCCTCCTTCTTGAGGACCTTGCCGGCGCCGTGATGGGGATAGACCACATGGTCCCCCAACTCGAACTCGATGCACTCGACTTCGCTTACGACGTCGAGGTCCTCCATCAGCTCCGCTTCGATTGCCTGGGGAATGGGAATGACTGTCCTCCTTTGTGATCGAGCCGGTCGGGAGTGACCTTCGCTCTGGGTTCACGTCTGCAGATAACGGTCCACGAGGTTGATCTCCTGCAGGCGACGAAGGCCCTCGCGGATGTCCTTCGCGCGTATCTCCCCAACTCCCTCGATCGCCTCGAGCTCGGCGTCCGTCGCCGCCAACAGCTCGTCCAAACCCCCAACCTCCTTGATGATCTCCGCCACCACCAGCTTCGGCAGCCTGGGGATACGCCCCAGGATGCGGTGGCCCCGCGGCGAGACCGGATAGTCGAGTGTGTTCAGCTTGCGGTCATACCCGAGCAGTTCGGCGAGACGGCCGAAGTCGAGCAGATCCTGATGTCCCAGGCGGCCCATCTGGTCAAGCGCTGAGGCGAACGCCTCGTCGGAGTAGCCGGCTAGGTAGTCCTGCACGAGCGCCGCCTTTTCGGAGGCGGCGCCGACCATCGTCTCCTCGAGCTGCATCTCGATCAGGCGACCCTCGGTGCCGAGCTCGACGATGTAGCGCTCGATCTCGACCGCCATGCGCGTCACGAGCTCCGAGCGCTGCAGCACGGTGAGCACGTCGTGCAGCGTGACGCCTCCCTCGAACTCCAGGGCGGTCAGTCGCGTGGAGACCTGATCCAGGCGGGTGCGGTACTTCTCAAGCGTTGCGAGCGCCTGGTTGGCCTTGGCGAGCACCACCGGGATGTCCTGGAGGATGTACTTGGTGCCACCTGAGTACAGCGACACCACCTCGCGGCGCTGGGAGATCGCGATCACCAGGGCTTCGGTCTGCTTGGAGATGCGCTCCGCGGTGCGGTGGCGGGTGCCGGTCTCGAGCGTCAGAATCGTCGGATCCGGCATCAGTTGGACATTGGCGAGCGCGATCTTGGTCGAGTTGGCGTTGAGGATGATCGCCCCGTCCATCTTCGCCACCTGATAGAGCAGCGCCGGCGCGTAGTCGATGTCGAGCTTGATCCCCCCCGAGAAGAGGAAGCTGAGCTCCTCCGGGTCGCCGATCACGATCAGCCCGCCGGTGCGCGCATGGAGGATGTTCTCCATCCCCTCGCGCAGGGCCGTCCCCGGCGCGACCATCTCCAACGCCCTCATCAGACCGGGCTCCGAGCGTGCTTCGCTATCGAAATCTTCGCCGGATCGTGGAGCCACAACAGGCATTTTACGGCATTGAGCCTAGATTTAGCTCCTCCTCAAGCTGCAGCCCTGACCGTAGCATGCCCCTGCCGTGGCAATGCCGCCCCAAGCGCCTCCCGCAAAGTGCCGACCTCGCGAGCGCCTGCACCGCTGCCTGAGGGGGCGAGCACATCGCGTAGCCCGTATCTGGCGGCCTCCTGCAGGCGGCGCTCGGGATGGCCTACCCAGCGCAGCTCTCCCGTGAGGCCCAGCTCGCCGAAGCACGCGAGGGGAGCGCTCCCCTCGGTACCCCCGCCGACGATCGCCACGCCGCGGCGGGCGCCGGCGACGGCGAGAGCGATCGCGAGGTCCACGCCGGGCTCATCGACGCGCACGCCGCCGACCACGTTGACGAACACGTCGTGACCGCCGACGCCGACGCGGCCGTGGCGGGCGAGGATCGCGAGCACCAGCGCCAGCCGGTTGCGATCGAGCCCAGAGGCCACGCGACGGGGCTGCTCGAGCTCCGAGGGCGCCACCAGCGCCTGCACCTCCACGAGCAGCGGCCGCGAGCCCTCCATCGCCGCGAGCATCACGCTGCCGGGGGCGCGGGTGGCCTGTGCGACGAAGCGCGCCGAGGCGTCCAGCACCTCCACGAGGCCACCCTGGCGCATCTCGAACAGCCCCGCCTCGTTGGTCGAGCCGAAGCGGTTCTTCAGCGCGCGCAGCTCGCGGTAGGGGCGCTCGCGTTCGCCTTCGAACTGCAGCACGCAGTCCACCAGGTGCTCCAGCACGCGCGGGCCGGCGAGCGCGCCGTCCTTGGTGACGTGCCCCACGAGGATCGTCGCGATGCCCCGCGCCTTGGCGAGTTCCATGATGCGCACCGCCACCTCGCGCACTTGACCCACCGAGCCTGGGGCGCCGCTGAGCTCGGCGGCGTGGAGGGTCTGCACGGAGTCGATCACGCATGCTTGGGGCGCGTGCGCGTCGAGCACCGCAAGCACGGCATCGAGGTCGGTCTCGGCCACGATCGGCACCGCCATCGACGCAGGCCCCAACCTCTCCGCGCGCAGCCTCACCTGCCCCGGCGACTCCTCCGCACTGATGTACAGCGTGCGGTGGCCGGTGCCCGCCAGATGCCCCAGCACCATGTTGGTCAGCGTCGACTTGCCGATCCCGGGTGCCCCTCCGAGCAGCACCAGCGAGCCCGGAACGAGACCCCCACCGAGCACTCGGTCAAGCTCGCCGATGCCCGTGGGCAGACGACTCGTGGTCTCAACACCGACATCCGCAAGGCGCACCGGCTGGTTGGCGCGTGCCGGTCGATCCTTGACCGATCGCCCGCGACCTTCTCGGCTTGGGGCGGGTTCCTCCACGAGCGTGTTCCACGCCTCACAGCCGGGACACTGCCCATACCAGCGAGCCGATTGGTGCCCGCACTGAGAGCAAACCTGAATCGATTGCGTGCGGGACACCCTCGCAGGTTACGTTCTGGTGGGGACACTAACTTTTCCCGCCCCATACAAATAAGAACGAGACCTAATCTCAATTGTATAGGGGCCAAAAAGAGAACATCACACCACGCCCACCCCACCCGCGCAGGGGCAAGCAGACGAACTGCGCGCTACAAGCTTTCCACTTCACACCCCATACAAATAAGAACGAGACCCAATCTCATTTGTCTAGGGCCAGAAAAGAACATCACACCACGCCCCCCACCCATCAGGGCTGGGCAAGCTGGCAGGCTCGCCCAGCTATAGGCGCTTTGGGGCTAGGCGGGCCGGCAAGCTCGCCCCGCCGCCAGGCTCGCCCCGCCACAGACGCCTTGCCTACTCACCGCCGTCGGCGGGCAGGTCGGGCGCGACATCGTGGTCGTCGTCCACGTCCTCGCCCTCGGGGAGCCCCTCCCCAGCGGGCAGCTCACCTACGCCCGCGCCACCGGCCTCGGCCGCGCCGGCACCGACGCCGACCGGGGTCTTCTGCTTCTTGGGCTTGACGATCGTCAGTTTGACCTCGCCCTCCTCGCCCTCGGCGGCCGGGTTGACCACGACCGTGGCACCGGGGACGACCTGCTCGCGCAGCACGAAGTCGGCGAGCGGGTCCTCGATGTAGCGCTGAATCGCCCGCCGCAGCGGGCGGGCGCCCATCGCTGGGTCCCAACCCTTTTCGACGAGCATTTCCTTGGCGGGATCGGTCAGCTCCAGCTGCAGCTCGCGTTCGGCCATCGTCTCGCGGATGCGCAGCAGCAGCAGCTCGACGATCTGCCTGATTTCGTCCTTCCCGAGCTTGTGGAAGACGATCACGTCGTCGATTCGGTTGAGGAACTCAGGACGGAACGCTTTCTTGAGCTCGCCCATGATCCGATTCTTCATGTCTTCGTAGGTGATCCCGGTCTCGTCGTCAGACACGGCGAAGCCCAGCGGCGTGTTGCGCGCGATCTCCTGGGCCCCGATGTTCGAGGTCATGATCACAATCGCATGACGGAAGTCCACGGTGCGCCCTTGCGCGTCGGTGAGGCGGCCGTCC
This sequence comes from uncultured Solirubrobacterales bacterium, assembly GCA_963764915.1. GTDB lineage: Bacteria > Actinomycetota > Thermoleophilia > Solirubrobacterales > Solirubrobacteraceae > Palsa-744. Next base: position 270,970 of record CAVXUO010000006.1, read on the forward strand.
TCGAGGATCTGCAACAGGATGTTGAAGACGTCGGGGTGAGCCTTCTCGATCTCGTCGAGCAGCAGCACGCAGTAGGGCTTGCGCCTGACCGCCTCGGTCAGCTGGCCGCCCTCGTCGTAGCCGATGTAGCCGGGGGGCGAGCCGACCAGGCGCGAGACGGCGTGCTTCTCCATGTACTCGGACATGTCGATCCTGACCATCGCGTCCTCGTCGCCGAACAGGAACTCGGCGAGCGTGCGCGCCAGCTCGGTCTTGCCCACGCCGGAGGGGCCAAGGAAGATGAACGAGCCCGTCGGTCGCTTGGGATCCTTCAGCCCCGCCCGCGAGCGGCGGATCGCCTTCGAGATGACCTCGATCGCAGGGTGCTGGCCGATCACGCGCTTGTGCAGTTCCTCCTCCATGCGCATCAGCTTCTGGGTCTCGGCCTCGGTCAGCTTGAAGACGGGGATGCCGGTCCACATCGAGACGATTTCGGCGATCTCCTCCTCGCCGATCGCAGGGCGGTCGCCCGACTCACCCGCTTCCCACTCTTCCTCGAGCTCGCGCTTGCGGTTGGTGAGCTTGCGCTCCTGGTCGCGCAGCGCGGCGGCCTTCTCGAACTCCTGCGCCTCGATCGCCGACTCCTTCTCGCGCCGCGTGGTCTCGATTTCCTCCTCCAGCTCGCGGTTGGCGGGCGGGGAGGTCATCGACTTGATCCGCATCCGCGAGGCCGCCTCGTCGATCAGGTCGATCGCCTTGTCGGGCAGGAAGCGGTCAGAGATGTAGCGGTCGGCCAGTTCGGCGGCGGCGCGCAGCGCGTCGTCGGTGATCTGCACCTTGTGGTGCTGCTCATAGCGGTCGCGCAGTCCCTGGAGAATCTCGACGGTCTGGTCGATCGAGGGCTCCTCCACGCGGATCTGCTGGAAGCGGCGCTCGAGCGCCGAGTCGCGCTCCAGGTACTTGCGGTACTCGTCGAGCGTGGTCGCACCGATCGTCTGCAACTCTCCCCGCGCCAGCGCGGGCTTGAGGATCGACGCTGCGTCGATCGCACCCTCGGCGGCGCCGGCACCAACGAGGTTATGCAGCTCGTCGATGAACAGGATGATGTCCCCACGCTGGGTGATCTCCTTCATCACCTTCTTCAGGCGCTCCTCGAACTCGCCCCGGTACTTGGAGCCGGCGACCAGCGCGGCGAGGTCGAGCGTGTAGATCTGCTTGTTCTTGAGCAGCTCGGGCACGTCGGCATTGGTGATCCGTTGCGCCAAGCCCTCGACCACGGCCGTCTTGCCGACACCGGGCTCGCCGATCAGCACCGGGTTGTTCTTGGTGCGCCGCGACAGGATCTGCATGATCCGCTCGATCTCGGTCTCACGCCCGACGCAGGGGTCGAGCTTGCCTTCGGCGGCGAGCTTCGTCAGGTTGCGCCCGAACTGATCCAGCAGCTTCGAGGACTTCTTGCCTTCCGCTCCACCGCCCGAGCCCGCGCCGGCGGCAGCGCCCGGCGCTCCGGCGCCCTGGCCCTGACGACGGCCGGAGGGGCCGGAAAGCATCCGGATCACCTCGTTGCGGATCTTCTCGGAGTCGGCGTCGAAGTCGAGCAGGATGCGCGCGGCGACGCCCTCGTTCTCACGCACCAGCCCGAGCAGGATGTGCTCGGTGCCGATGTAGTTGTGGCCGAGCGACAGCGCCTCGCGCAGCGCCAGCTCCAGCACCTTCTTGGCGCGCGGCGTGAACGGGATCTGTCCGGAGGTGACCTCCTCGCCGGAGCCGACGATCCGCACGACCTGCGCGCGCACCCGCTCGACGGTGATGTCGAGGCTCTCCAACACTCTGGCCGCGAGCCCCTCCTCCTCGCGCAGCAGTCCGAGCAGGATGTGCTCGGTGCCGATGTAGTTGTGCTTGAGCGTGCGCGCCTCTTCCTGCGCGAGAACGACTACCTGCCGGGCCCGTTCTGTGAATCGCTCGAACATGGTGCTGATACGACCTCTCCGTCTACGATCTTGGTGTCGGTCCGGTCCGCGGGGACAGTGATCCCGGGGTGGGTTGGTGCCCCACCCATCTCTTCGTCGCAATCCGCGAGAAAGATGAGCCTCCAGGTCCCATCGCCGCCATAAGACAGTCTACCAACGGGCCCCCCGGCACTCCAGCGGGAACCTCCCTCAAGAACGCATCGCCGGAAACAGCACGACCTCGCGGATCGAGTCGCGCCCGGTGAGCAGCATCACGAGGCGATCGATGCCGAGGCCGACGCCGCCGGTCGGGGGCATGCCCTGCTCGAGCGCCCGTACGAAGGCCTCGTCGTAGGGCATCGTCTCGGCATCGCCGTCGGTCAGCGTGTCGATCCGGTCCTGCTCCCGGAAGCGTAGGCGCTGCTCATCGGGGTCGATCAGCTCGCTGAAGCCGTTGGCGATCTCCATCCCCGCCGCGAACGCCTCGAAGCGCTCCACGATCGTGGGATCGTCGGATCGCTCGCGCGCCAGCGGCGAGAGCTCCTTCGGGTAGTCGACGACGAACGTCGGCTGCTTCAGGTTGGGCTCGACGCACTTGGAGAGCAGGTCGTCGACCATTTGAAACCAGGCGGATCCCTCCGTCTTCAGCTCGATGCCAGCTCGTCCGATGTTGGCGGCCAACGCCTCGGCAGTGGTGACCTCAGCAAGGTCGATGCCCGACGCCTCCTTGATCGCGTCGACGAAGCCGACCCGCTTCCACGGCGCGGAGAAGTCCAGCTCGCCGGCGTACCCGCTCGCCGTCGCGGCCGCGCGCACGATCGCTTCGGTGCGCGCCATCGCGCCCTCGTAGTCGACGTAGGCCTCATACCACTCGACCATCGTGAACTCCGGATTGTGCTTGTGCGAGACGCCCTCGTTGCGGAAGTCCTTGCCGAGCTCGTAGACCCGCTCCAGGCCGCCGACGATCAGCCGCTTGAGGTAGAGCTCGGTGGCGATGCGCAGATACAGGTCACGGTCGAGCGCGTTGTGGTGGGTGATGAACGGGCGCGCCATCGCACCGCCGTAGAGTGGCTGGAGCACGGGAGTCTCGACCTCGATGAAGCCGTCGCCATCGAGCTCTGCGCGAATCGCCGAGATGATGCGCGCGCGGTCGATGAACAGCCGCCGGGAGTCCTCGCTGGCGATCAGGTCCAGTTCGCGATGGCGGTAGCGAGTCTCCACGTCGCTCAAGCCGTGATGCTTGTCGGGCGGCGGCCGCAGCGCCTTGGCCAGGATCGCAAAGCTCTCCACGCGCAGCGACACCTCGCCGTGACGGCTGCGGATCGCGCTGCCCTCGACGCCGATCAGATCGCCGAGATCCAGCGACAAGAGCAGCTCGAAGCGCTCGGGCCCGAGAATGTCGATGCGCGCGTGCAGCTGGATCTTGCCCGTGCGATCGACGAGATCCATAAACGCCGCCTTGCCCGCCCCGCGCCGCGCCGCGATCCGACCCGCGACGCGATGGCGCTCATCCGTTTCCTCGCCAGGCGCCAGGCCCTCGTACTTGGGAAGGATCTCGACGATCGGCTCGGCGCCCGTAAATGAGTGGGGGAACGCGCTCCGATCTTGCTCACGCAGGCGCTGCGCCTTGGCGCGCCGCTCGGCGATCAGCTCCGGCAGGCCGTGGCGCTGGCTCCCCTCAGGCTCCTCTGTCCCGCTCATGCGGGCAGGCTACTTGAGCCCGACGTCGATCTTCGTGATCTTCAGCTTGCGCGTCGGCCCACGCGGCACCTGCACGGCGACGGTGTCGCCCCGCTTGTGGCCGATCAACGCACGGCCGACCGGGGACTCGTTGGAGAGCTTGCTCTCCTCAGGGTTGGCCTCGGCGGAGCCGACGATCGCGTATTTGACCGACTTACCGGTCTTTTCGTCTTTGACGTGCACCACCGAGCCGACCTGCACCACGTCGGTCGAGAGCTCCTTGGAGTCGATCACGGTCGCCATCCTCAGCTTCTCCTGCAGCTGCGCGATCTTGCTCTCGAGCATCGCCTGCTCGTTCTTGGCGTCGTCGTACTCGGAGTTCTCGGAGATGTCTCCGAACTCGCGCGCCTCCTTGATGCGCTCAGCAACCTCGCGGCGGCGCGCGGTGGAGAGCGTCTCCAGCTCGTCCTTCAGCTTCTCGAGACCTTCGGGGGTGAGGATGACGTCCTTCGGCATGTGGGCGGGGGGGGGATCGATTCCGCGGGATGTGGTGAGTGATTACGAACGAAACCCGCCGGTGGACCAGGCCCGCCCCAAGGCTGGGCGAGGCGAATCCGAGGCTCGGCGGGCTGCAGCGAGCGCAGCAGTATAGCGAGGCGTGGAGGGGGCCGACAAAATCTTGCGGGCCGAGCTCGATCCCTTACGCGGCAAGTGCCGCGGACGGATGAACGGCGACGCGCGGCGAGTCGGAATCGCCTGTGAGAGCCAGGTGTGAGCCCAACAGGCGCCGGGCTTCGGCCAGGTCCGAGGTGGCGTGCAGCAACTCTTGCAGGGATCTGAGCTGTGTCCGATCGAGGCTCAGCCGAGAGAGGTACCAGGGGTAGAACTTGCGCATGTACCGCCCCGCGCGTTCGGGCCCGATGTGCAGGGCGGCACGGTCGATCACCCACTCGAGCTCCGCCAGTACCTCCGCGGGAGTGGGCTCGGTCTCACGTCCACGCACAAGCTGCTCGAACAGCCACGGGTTGCCGAGGCAGCCACGCGCCAGCATCACCGCGGTCACGCCGGTACGCGCAAACGTTTCCTGGATGTTCTGCGCGTCGTTCATGCCGCCCGTGAGGATCACCGGCGCGGACAGCGAGTCGGCCAGCCGCGCGGCGAGCTCGTAGTCGGGAACCCCCTTGTGGTGCACGGCTGCCGAGCGCGGATGGAACGCGATCGCCGCGACCCCCGCGTCCTCCACCAGGCGGTGGGCCAGCTCGAAACCCGAGGTATCGCCGGGGCGCTGGCCCGAGCGGAGCTTGACGGTCACCGGCACCCCCACCGCGGTCGCGCGCCGGGTTGCCGCGGAGAAGCCGCCGCACGGGTCGGTGGGAGTCCGCAGAGAAGACATACCCTTCCCTCCCGACCCCGGCCCCGCTTCGCACGCTTCCGCGGCCCCCTCCACCGCGGCGCGGGCCACGGCGACGGCCAGCTGGGGCTCAGCCAGCAGCGCGGCGCCGGCGCCGGTCTTGCACACCTTGGGGACCGGACAGCCCATGTTGAGGTCGAGCGCGTCGGCACCCGCCGCGACCGCTGTCGCGGCGGCCGAACGCATGACCGCGGGGTCCTGCCCAAAGAGCTGGATCGAGGTCGGCGCCTCCATTACGCCCAGCCCCATGCGCTCCTCGGGGTGAATATGCAGCAGCTCGCGCAGCGTGCGCTCGTTGCGGTAGTGGATCGCGTGACTCGACACCATCTCCGACACCGCCATCCCGGCGCCGTGGCGCTTGGCCTGCAATCGCACGAACCAGTTGCCGATCCCCGCCAGCGGGGCGAGCAGCACACGGTTGGGAACGCGCAGCCCGCCCAGTTCCCAAGGGTCGGTCAGACGGGGGGCAGACATGGACCCATTATGGATGGCCCGTGCGCCCCTCGGGAGAGGCGGACGGGAGAATGCGCCACTTGCGGTGCGAGGATGGCCGTGCGCCGCTCGGGAGAGGCGGTCGGGAGAATGCGCCACTCGCGGTGCCTGGATGGCCCGTGCGCCCCTCGGGAGAGGCGGACGAGAAGAATGCGCCACTTGCGGTGCGAGGACCGCTGATGGAAGGATGAGCCACATGCTCTACGAAGACCGGTCCCGAGCGGAGTCCTTCGGCGCGGTGGCGGCGCGGTATGACCGTGTGCGGCCGTCCTACCCGCCGGCGCTGGTCGACGCCCTGCTGGTCGACGGCGCGCGCAGCGTGCTCGACGTCGGCTGCGGGACGGGCATCGCAGCCGCCCTGCTCGCCGCCCGCGGCTGCGAGGTGCTCGGCGTGGAGATCGACGCCCGGATGGCCGAGATCGCGCGTGGCAAGGGTCTGGAGGTGGAGGTTGCGCGGTTCGAGGATTGGCACCCGCGCGAGCGGCGCTTCGATCTCGTGACCTCCGCGCAGGCGTGGCACTGGATCGATCCTCGCGCGGGAGCGGCGCGCGCGGGCGAGGCGTTGCGCCCAGGAGGACGCCTCGGGGTGTTCTGGAACTTCGGCGACCCGCCGCCGCACGTGCGGGAGCTGCTCTCCCCGGCCTACGCGCGGTTCGGGCCGGGCGTCGAGAACTACTCCGTGCTCTTCGGCAACCGCGACGCCCGCGTGCAGGACGCGCTCGCCGGTATCGCCGACGCCGGCGCGTATGGCCCATCGCAGACGGCGAGGTTCGAGTGGAGTCAGCGCTACGACACGGCGGAGTGGCTCGAGCAGCTCGGCACCCACTCCGACCACCAGGCGCTGCCGGCAGCCCAGCGGCAGCGCCTGCTCGACGCGGTCGGCGAGGCGCTCGATGCGATCGGCGGATCGTTTGAGATGTCCTACGCCACGGTGCTCGTCAGCGCACTTCGTTTGTGAGGCATTGCACCGCTGGCTCATGGTTTGACCGCTGCGGGAGCCGTGGTGGTGGGGCATGGAGGCCCCGCCCCCTGGCGCTACGGTCCACGCACTTACCCGCGCGGACGATCACGCGATACCACCTGCCGACGCCCGAGGCGCTGCCGATCAGGCGCGGTTGCGCTCGTAGATGAGGCGCAGGCCCGTCAGTGTCAGCAGGTCGTCGACCGCTTCGATCGTCGTCGTGTAGGGGACGATCGCGTGCGCGAGGCCGCCGGTGGCGATCGTCTTCGTCTCCGGCCCCAACTCCGCGCGCAGGCGGTTCACGATCGCGTCCACCTGGCCGGCGGTGCCGTACACGATCCCCGAGCGGATCGCGTCGATCGTGGTCTTGCCGATCAGCGCGCGCGGCGCGGTCACGTCGACCTTCGGGAGCGCGGCGGCCCGCTCGGTCAGCGCCTCCAGCGAGATCTCCACGCCCGGGGAGATGATCCCCCCGAGGTACTCGCCCTCCGCGGACACGGGGTCGTAGGTGATCGCGGTGCCGAAGTCCACCACCACGCAGGGGCCGCCGAGGCGCTCGTGGGCGGCGACCGCGTTGACGAGGCGGTCCGGCCCAATCTCGCGGGGATTGTCGTAGCGGATCGGCATCCCCGTCTTCACCCCCGGTCCCACCGCGAGCATCGCGTGCCCGAGGTAGCGCTCCGCCATCGCCGACCATTCCGGGCCCAGCACGGGCACCGTCGAGGAGACGATCGATGCGTCGATCTCCTGCATCGACACCTGCCGCAGCTCCAGCAGGTTGCGCAGCGCGGCGCCCAGTTGGTCGGAGGTCGACTGACGCACGGTCGCAAAGCGCCAGTGCTCGGTCAGGCTTCCCTCGCGGAAAGTCCCGAAGTGGGTCTGGGTGTTACCGACGTCGACGGCGAGCAGCATCGCGCAAGATTACCTTTCCTATATCCTTGGCCGCCCAGCCAAAAGGAAGGTGAGCAATGAGCATCAAGCTGTACGTCCTGCCCGGCTCCCACCCGTGCGCCGCCGTGGAAGAGGCGATGCGGCGCAAGGGAGTCCCCTTTCAACAGATCAACCTGCTGCCGCTGGTGCCCGTCGCGGTGGGACCGCTGCTGTACGGAGGCAACACCGTCCCGGGAATGCGAATCGACGGCGAGCGGCTGGTCGGCTCGCGCACGATCATGCGCCGCCTCGACCTGCTTGCGCCCGAGCCGCCGCTGCTACCGGCCGACCCCGCAGAGCGCGAGCGCGTGCTGGAGGCCGAGCGCTGGGGCGATGACGTCTTTCAAAGCGTCCCCCGCCGGATCCTCGACGCCGGCTTCCTGCGCAATTCCGGCGCGATGGAGAGCTACGCGGGCGACGTCAAGCTGCCGCTGCCGCGGGCCATGCTCCGCCCCGCACTGCCGCTCACGGCGAAACTGATGGCGCGGCGCAACCACGCCCAGGAGGACCCGGTGCGGGCCGACCTCGCCGGGCTCTCCGGGCATCTCGATAAGGTCGACGCCTGGATCGAGGAGGGGCTGCTTGGCGGCGATGAGCCCAACGCCGCCGACCTGCAGATCGGCTCGACGATCCGCCTGCTGGGGACGCTCGCGGACGTGCGTCCCCTGATCGACGGGCACCCCGCGGCGGCTCTCACGCGCTATTTCCCGCCGATGGTCGGCGAAATCCCGGCGGGCACGCTGCCGGCGACGTGGCTGCCGGCTAGCCCCGCGGTGGCGTAAGCGGCAGCCCCGCCCAGCGCACGCCCTCGTCGACCGGCAGCGAGGCGAGCGCGTCGGCGAGGCGACTGCCGTCAGGGGCGCGCAGCTCGAGGTCCAGCTCCAGCGCGGGGATCAACACGAAGCGGCGACTGAGCAGCTGCGCGTGGGGCAGGTTCAAGCGCTCGTGGCGCAGCTCGATGTCGCCGAGCATCAGTACGTCGATGTCGATCGCGCGCGGCCCGTGGCGGGGCGGATGGGCGGGTCCTCGATCAAAACGGCCGAGCTCCCGCTCCAGCTGCTTCACAGCGTCCAGCAGCTCCAGCGGCTCGAGCGCCGTGCGCACGCGCAGGCACGCGTTCAGGAAGCTGGGCTGATCCAGTACCTCGCCGACGGGGTCGGTGTCGTACACCGAGGAGGACGCCTCCACCTCGACGCCCGCGGCGGGCAGCGCATCGACGGCGCCCTGCAGTTGGGCGCGGCGGTCGCCTACGTTGGAGCCGAGGCCGAGCAGACCAATCCGTGTGGGCACGCGCGGCACGCTATCGCGCCCCGGCTCGAATGCCATCAACTTTGCGGGTCCCAACCCTTTTACAAAATGAAGTAGGTGGGGAGCAAACAACCCGTCTGGCCCGCCTCGGCGACCTCGCGAGCCTACGCCCCCGCGGCCTCGCCCACTTCGGAGCCCGAGCCACCCTCGCGCAGGCCGATGCGGGCGTGTAGGCGACGCAGGGGCCGCGGCGCCCACCAGGCGCGCTCGCCAAGGCGGCCCATCAGCGCGGGGACGAGCAGCGCGCGCACGAACGTGGCGTCGATCGCCACGGCGAGCGCGGAGCCGAAGCCGAGCTCTTTGATAAAGAAGATGTCGGAGGTGACGAACGCGCCGATCGCCACGCAGAACAGCAGCGCAGCCGCGGTCACGAGGCGCCCGGTGCGCTCGAGACCGTACGCGACCGCGTCGCGGGCTGCCAGCCCATCGTCGTGGGCCTCCTTGATGCGAGCGAACAGGAACACGCCGTAATCGGTCGAGAGCGCGAACGCGATGATGAACAACAGCACGAGGTTGGACTCCTCCAGGCCGCCGATCGGGGTGAACCCAAGCAGGGAGGAGAGGTGGCCGTCCTGGAACACCACCACCAGCAGGCCCGCGCCGACGGCGACCGTCAGCAGGTTCATCAGCAGCGCCAGCACCGGGATCACGAGCGAGCCGGTCATCATGAACAGGAAGCCGCCGGTGACGAGCACGAGAATCGCGAGTGTCAGGGGGACGTGCGCGGCGATCGCGGCCTTCTGGTCGATAAACCACGCAGTGCCGCCGCCCACCAGCAGCGTTGACGGACCGGCGAGGGCGCGGAGATTGTGCACCAGACGTTGGTTGGCGGCCGAGCCGACACCGCCGCGCGGCACCATTTCGGCATCCCACGTGTCGCGACCGAGATAGCGCGGCGGGCCCACCAGGCCGGCCTGGCCTCCAGCCACCGACTGTGCCCGGCGCACCAGCGCCACCACGCTCGACCCGCTTGAGGTGGATCCCGCCGGCCCCGCGTGCACCACGAGGGTCACCGTCTGCGCGCCGTTGACGGCAAAGTTACGGGTGATCGCTTCCGCCACCTGGCGAGGTTGCGAGGAGGCCGGCAGCACGTGCGAGTCGGCGGGCGTGAGCGCCATGCGCAGGGCAGACGAGGCGATCGCGAGCAGCAGCACCGCGGTGCCAAGCGCGACCGCGCCGGGCCGGCGCATTACCCCGCGCGCCAGCCGGTACCACGCGCCGCTCTCCGCCGGTCGCGCCGCCTGCGCGGCGTTGCGCTGCAGGCGGGCGGGCGCCAGCGCGTTGATGCGGGGACCGAGCGCGACGAGCACCGCCGGCAGCACGATCAGCGAGACCGCGCCGGCCGACAGCGCCACAAGCGCCCCACCGACCCCCATCGAGTACAGAAACTTCATTGGCATCGCCAGCATCGAGGCAGCTGCGCCGGCCACCGCCAGCGAGCTGTACAACACCGTGCGTCCCGCGGTCCGCAGCGTGCGCGTGATGGCCGCGGCCGAGTCCGCTCGCGACACCGCTCCGGCGTCCACCCGCGACCCGCCTCCAGAACCTATCTGGGACACGGCTCCACCATCCGCCTGAGCACCAGCCGCCCGACCAGGCGGCCCGGAACCGCTCGCTCCACCTCCCGAGCCACGCGCCAGCTCCTCGCGGTAGCGCGAGAGCACGAACAGGCTGTAGTCGATCCCGAGGCCCAGCCCCATGCCTGTGACGAGGTTGACGGCGAACACCGACAGCCCGAGGACGTGGTCGATCAGGCGCAGCAGCAGGAACGTGAGCACGATCGCGAAGCCACCCACCAGCAGCGGCAGCGCCGCGGCGATCAGCCCGCGGAAGACCCAGAAGGAGAGCAGCAGCAGAATCGGGATCGCGAACGTCTCGGCGCGTTTGAGATCGGAGGCGGTGCGTTCGTTGATTTCGTGGTAGGTGACGTCGTTACCGCCGAACAGCACGCCGCTCCCGGCCAGCTCGCGGCTCACGTGGGCGACCGCCGCGGCGGAGCGGTCCTGGGTGGCGAACGCGGCGAGCACCAGCGTCTGGCGACCGTCGCGCGAGACCAGCGCCGTGAAAGATTGGGAACCCGCCCGCCCTGAGCCCGCCCGCCCGCCCCCTCCGTAGTCGAGCTCGCGCTGGAAGCCGGGTTGGGCGGCCAGCAGCGCCGCCACACGCTGCGCCTCGGCGGCAGCCGCGGGGTGGGTGCGCACGTCGGCGGCAGCCGGCACGAGCGCGGCGACACCGTATTCCGCGGACTGCCCGGTGGCACGCTGGATCGCGCGCAGCACCTGCTGGTTCTGGGCGTTTCGATCCTGGAATTCGGAGTTTTCGCTCTTGAGGATCGTGACGACGGGCGCGCCGAGCGCGGCGGCGAGCAGGAACACCGCGCCGGCGATCCACAGGACGCGTCGCGTGCGCTCGGACGCCAGCCGCGCCAGACGGTCGATCATCTCCGCCCCTCGATTCGCCGCCACGGTAGGTCGAGTCGAGCCATCGCGGGAGATTATAGTGACTGCTAACTAACTGTCAAGGAAATCGGTCAGAGGGGCGCTACTCCTCCGCCTCACGCCACACCTCGACCGAGACTTCGGCGACCGGGAGCGGGATCGGCGGCTCGGGCTTGGTGGCCTTCACCCACACACCTTCGATCTCGTAGTCGGCGAGCAAACGGTCGGCGATCGAGCTGCACAGCCGCTCCAGCGTGCGGTGGGAGCGCTGCTGGGCGATGAGCGCTACGAGCTGACACACCTCGCCGTAGTCGACCGTGTCCTCGATGCGATCGGTGACGGTGGCGTCCGTTTGGCCGATCTCCAGACGCAGGTCGAGCATCAGCCGCTGACCCACCTCGCGCTCCGCCTCGCTCACGCCGTGGTGGGTGTAGAGCGAAAGGCCGGTGATCTCGATCGTGACCGACTCGGCGCCCTCCCGATCCTCCTCGTCCAGCTCCTCGTCCTCGTACTGCTCCGGCGCCTCCTCGGGCGCCCCGCGCTCCAGTTCCTCGCGCCAACTCGCCTCTTCCTCCGGAGCGTCCGCCCGGTCGGCGGCCTCGCCGGTATCCAGATCGTCGTCGTCCATCGCGTCCTCACTCATCGCGCGCTCAACGTAGCAGCGGCCACCTCGAGCGCGGCACGCACGGGAGCGACGTCGTGCACGCGCAGCACGCTCGCGCCGCGCTCGTAGGCCAGCACGCACGTGGCGATCGTGCCCGGGAGCCTGTCCGCCACATCGGCCGGCTCGCCCTGCACTCCAGCTCCGGCGAGGATCCGTCCGATGAAGCTCTTGCGCGAGGTTCCCACCACCAGCGGGCGGCCGAGCGCAGCCAGCTCGGGGAGGCGGCGCAACAACTGGAGGTTGTGCTCGAGCGTCTTGCCAAAGCCAATCCCGGGGTCGAGCAGCACCCGCTCCTCGGCGATCCCCTCCCCCACGGCAAACGCCAGGCGTTGCTCGAGGAACGCCTTGACGTCATCGACCACGTCCTCATATTGCGGCCCACCCACCCGGCGCTGCATCGTGCGCGGCTCACCCAGCATGTGCATCAGGCAACATTCCGCGCCACTCTGCGCCACCACGCCCGCCATCTCGGGATCCCCCCGCAGGGCGGTCACGTCATTGACGAGCGTCGCGCCCGCCTCCAACGTGGCGCGGGCGACAGAGGCCTTGGAGGTGTCGATCGAGATGACCGCCCCACTCGCCACCGCGGCGAGCCCCTCCACCACCGGCAACACCCGCCGCAGCTCCTCCTCGGCCGCCACCGGCTCTGCGCCAGGCCTCGTCGATTCTCCCCCAACGTCGAGGATCGCGGCCCCCTCTTCAGCCAGCTTCAGCCCATGCGCGACCGCGGCGCCGGGGTCGAGGTAGAGCCCCCCGTCGGAGAACGAGTCGGGCGTCACGTTCACGACGCCCATCAGGCGCAAGACGCCCGCGTCACTCACGTCAGCGCTCAGGCAAGCTCAGGGCGCTCAGGGTCAGCTGCCCTGAGCTCCGCCGTGCCGCCGGCCAACCCGGGCCGCGGCAGCGGACGCGGCGCTTCGCGGCCGGGACGCTCCGCCGGCGCGGGCGGGGCGGGCGGCAGCTCCGGCGTGCGGGGCTCCTCGGAGCCGAACACTTCCTGCTCGCTCTTGCCCTCCAGCAGCGCGTTGAACTCCTCCTTCTCGAGCGTCTCGCGCTTGACGAGGATCTCGGAGAGCGAGCCGAGGTACTGGCGGTACTCGGTGAGGATGTCCCGCGCACGCTGGTGGGCAGCCTCGATGATGCGCCGCACCTCGTCATCGATCTCGCGCGCGATCTCGTCGGAGTAGTCAGGCTCGGTGGAGAACTCGCGCCCGAGGAACGGCTGGCCGTGGTCGTGGCCGAAGACACGCGGGCCGAGCTTCTCGGACATGCCGAAGCGCATCACCATCTGCTTGGCGGTGGCGGTCACCTTCTCGAGGTCGTTGGAGGCGCCAGTGGTGATCTCGCCGAACACGATCTCCTCCGCGGCACGCCCGCCGAGCGTCATCGCCATCGTGTCGTTGAGCTCCGCTCGGGTGGTCAGGAAGCGGTCCTCCTGGGGCATCGAGATCGTGTAGCCGAGCGCCTGGCCGCGGGAGATCACCGAGATCTTGTGCACCGGGTCGGAGTGCTCGAGGTAGTGGCCGACGATCGCGTGGCCCATCTCGTGGAAGGCGGTGATCAGGCGCTCTTTCTCGCTCATTACGCGCGTCTTCTTCTCGGGGCCGGCGATCACGCGCATGATCCCCTCCTCGAGCTCTTCCTGGCCGATTTCGCGCTTGCCCGTGCGGGCCGAGAGCAGCGCGGCCTCGTTGATCAGGTTGGAGAGGTCTGCGCCGGTGAAGCCGGGCGTCTGCCCCGCGAGCGCGTCGATGTCGATCACCTTCGCCAGCGGCTTGCCGCGGGTGTGGACTTCGAGGATCCTCGCGCGGCCCTTGCGGTCGGGCCGGTCGACGGCGATCTGGCGGTCGAAGCGCCCGGGGCGCAGCAGCGCGGGGTCGAGGATATCGGGCCGGTTGGTGGCCGCGATCATGATGATGTTGTCCTTCGCCTCGAACCCGTCCATCTCCACGAGCAGCTGGTTGAGCGTCTGCTCGCGCTCGTCGTGCCCGCCACCCAGGCCTGCGCCGCGGTGGCGCCCGACGGCGTCGATCTCGTCCATGAAGATGATGCAGGGTGAGTTCTGCTTGGCCTGCTCGAACAGGTCGCGTACGCGCGAGGCGCCGACGCCGACGAACATCTCCACGAAGTCCGAGCCGGAGATCGAGAAGAACGGCACGCCCGCCTCGCCGGCGACGGCGCGCGCCAGCAGCGTCTTGCCGGTGCCCGGAGGCCCATACAGCAGCACGCCGGTGGGGATGCGCGCGCCAAGCGCCTGGAACTTCTTGGGGTTCTCCAGGAACTCCTTGATCTCGTGCAGCTCCTCGACCGCCTCGTCCACGCCGGCGACGTCGCGGAAGGTGATCTTCGGGGAATCGGCCGACAGCCGTTTGGCGCGGGACTTGCCGAACGACATCACCTTCGAGCCGCCGCCCTGGATCTGGTTGAGCAGGAAGATCCAGATGAAGACGAAGATCAGGATCGGCAGCACCGTGACGAGCAGCGACAGGAGCACGCTGCTCTTGTTGGCTTCGACGTTGAAGCGGACGTTGGCGGCTTCGAGCTTTTTGAACAGTTCGGGCGCGGCCTGATCGACGTAGCCGATTTCGTACTTTTCCTTGTTCTTCAGTTCGACTTCGAGGGCGCTCGACTTGGTCTTGAACTCGACCGATTTGACTTCGCCTTTCGGGATTTCCTGCGACACCAGCGTGTGGTAGGAGTGCGGGCGAGCATTGCTGGAGCCGCTCGGGAAGAGTTTCATGACGAAGAACACCAGCACGACCACGATCAGAATCGGGAATGCTGCGCTCTTGAAGAAACGGCTCATAGCTGGATCGTTGGTGTCGGGGCGCCGTCTGCCACGATTGGCGAAAGAGGGATCGGACTCGTCGGCCTGCGGCCCACCATGCCACCCTCTAAGACGGCCTCCAGCCGACTAGCGTACCACGAGAGGTCGAATTTTCCGGGCATCAAAGGGTCCCGTGAGCCGTGTCCGACACTCCCACGATCGACCTGCCGTCGCAGCTTGCCATGCCTCATGCGAGCTCCAACGCCGCCACGAATGGAAGGTTGCGGTGGCGCTCCGCGTAGTCGAGGCCGTAGCCGATCACGAAGCGGTCGGGAATCTCGAAGCCGATATAGCGGGGGGGTTGGTCAGCCTCGCGCTGGCCGAAACGGGGATTCCGGGCGATGGCCGGTGTCTCCCGGCTTCGGTCGAAACGGGGATTCCCGCCGACGGCGGGCGTCTCCCGGCTTCGGCCGATCTTCGAGCGGTCGGGCTTCATCAGCAGCGCGCACACCTCGAGCGTTCGGGGGTCGCGCGAGCCCAGGTTGCGCAGCAGATACTGCAGGGTCAGTCCCGAGTCCACGATGTCCTCGACGATCAGCACATCCCGGTCATCGATCGCGGCGTCGAGATCCTTGAGGATGCGTACCACCCCGGAGGAGTCGGTGGCCGAGCCGTAGGAGGCAACCGCCATGAAATCGACCTCCACCGGTATCTCGATCAGGCGCATCAGGTCGGAGAGGAAGAACATCGCCCCCTTCAGCACCCCCACCAGCAGCAGCGGACGGTCGGTGCCGGCGTAGTCGCGTGAGATCTCCCGCGCCAGCTCGGCCACACGCAGCTGCAGCCGCTCCGCGTCGACGAGCACCTCGCCGACCTCAGCCGCGTGGTCGGGGGCCTTGGCTGCGTGACCCGGGGCCTCGGCGGCGTGGTCTGAAGCCTTCGCTGTGCGGCCCGATGCCTCGGCGGCGTGGTCTGAAGCCTCAGCTGCGCGGCCCGATGCCTCGGCAGCGCCGTACGAGGCTCCCAGGTCGGCGGCGGGCGCAACGCGCTCGGGAGGCATGACGGCCACGCGGGGGAGTGTAGGGGCTGGGCTCTCAGGAGCGCGGAGGCAGCCTCACCATGCGCAGGCGGCCGTCCTCGATCACGGCTCCGACCAGCTGGCCGACGTGCAGCTCGGCGCGCCCGCCGCCGCTGCGCTCGGCGAGGTCGAGGATCTCCTGGACCCGGGCGCCGGCCTGTGGCACGTACGTGCCGGCCGTCTGCTCGGCGAGGCGCACCACCACCAGACGCGCCAGCGGCGGCGGCAGATCCCGCAGCCGCTCGATCGCGACACTCGATTCGCCGCCTTGCCCGTACAGGCCGCCTGCCGACGCCGCGAAGTCGTGTTCCAGCCCGGCGGAATCGTGTCCCAGCCCGGCAGAGTCGCGTTCCAGCCCGGCGGAGTCCCGTTCCAGCTCCGCGTCGACCAGCGCGTCGAGCACCACCGCCTCCTCGCGCAGCAGCCGGGCGGTGCGCAGCACGTTCCGCCGCGCCGCGGGGTGCACCGCGTCGAGCGCCGGCAGCAGACGGTTGCGCACTCGCGCGCGCGCGTACTGCTCGTCGTCATTGCTGGCGTCCTCGCGCCAGCTCAGGCCGCGGGCACCGCAGTAGGCGGCGGTCTGCTCGCGTGTGAGCTCCAACAATGGGCGTACGAGGCGGCCCTCGCGCGGCGACATCCCCAGCAATGCCCGTCTGCCCGGCGACGCCGCCAGGCGGTAGAGGATCGTCTCGACCTGATCGGTGGCGGTGTGGCCGGTGGCGATCAGCGCGTCAAGCTTCCGGGCGAGCTCGCCGGCGACGCCGTAGCGCAGCTCGCGCGCCCACGCCTGCAGGTTGCCGGCCCCCGCGGGACGCTCGGCCCGCACGACCTCCAGCGACGCCACCCCCAGCCGCCGGCAGAGCTCCCGGCAATGGCGCTCCTCCTCCTCGGCCTCGAGCCGCAGCCCGTAGTTGACGTGCAGCACGTGCACGTTCTCCGCCCCGCAGATGCTCACCGCCAGATCCAGCAGGCACACCGAGTCGCGCCCGCCGGAAAGCATCGCCAGGATCGGAAGCCCGTCCGGCTCGGCCGGCAACAGACCCCCCGCCCGCACCAGCTCG
Source organism: uncultured Solirubrobacterales bacterium (assembly GCA_963764915.1). Classification (GTDB taxonomy): domain Bacteria; phylum Actinomycetota; class Thermoleophilia; order Solirubrobacterales; family Solirubrobacteraceae; genus Palsa-744. Next base: position 287,688 of record CAVXUO010000006.1, read on the forward strand.
AGCACCTCCTCAGCGGTCATCGGGAGACCTACCCACAAAAACCAACCGGAGGGGCGGACAACCAGACAGGCGGTCACGAACCGGCGAGGCTCATCCCCCCGAGGCGACGAACAGCTCGGTCGGCTCGGAGAAGCCCTTGAGGCCCACCTCCCCGATCAGCTTGAAGGCGAGGCCGTCGACGCCCTCGGCGAGGTCGACGACGGCGCGCGTCACCAACACCTCTCCGCCGGCCGCGCGGGCGACCACGCGCGCGGCCTGGTTGACCTCGCGGCCGTAGTAATCCCCGTCGCGGTAGATCGCCTCGCCGTAGTGGATGCCGATCCGCGGCGGCGGCACGCCCGCGGGGGCGCGGGCCTGGAAGCCGACGGCCCAGCGCGTCAGCGCGACCGAGTCGGCCGCGACGATCATCACCTCGTCCCCGAGTGTCTTGAGCACGCGCGCGTCGATCGGCAGCGTGCGCTCGACCTCTTCCACGAAGCGCTCCACCGCGCTCACCGCGTGCTCGTCGCCCTGCTCCTCGGTGAGCCGGGTGTAGCCGGCCAGGTCGGCGAACGCGATCGCCACCCGCAGGCGCCCCGCCTCGGGCTCTTGCGCGTCGATCGTTTCGGCCTCCATATGGCTGATCACCTCCTGCTCGACGAAGTACGCGAGGAAGCGTCCGTGAATGAAGTTCATCAGCGGCGCGGTGAACGGCACCAGCTCGCGCGCGATGCCATCCATCTGCTCGCCGATCTCGCGGCCCGAGACGCCCTCGCGCATCAGCGGCTCGTGGATGTACATGCGGAACAGCCGCACCTCGGTTTCGGCGATCTGGGCGAGCGCCTGCCCGTAGACGCGGGCGATCTGGATGAACGCCACCTCGGGCATGCCGGCCTCCAGCACGGCCGCCACGTACTTCAGCATCTCCAGGTCCTCGTCGGACATCGCCTCGACCGCCAGCGCGCTCAGGCCGAGGGCGACGAAGATCCGCTCGATCAGCTCCGGCGCGAGGCCGGTCGCGCGGGCGGCCTGCCTGAGTGTGTGGCGACCATCCGAGCCGGAGAGAAAGTCCTCCAGGTCCCCCAACGCCAGGCGTCCGCTCTCGCTGGCTTCGCGGATCTGCTCGAGCGTGTAGCCGCGCTCGCGCAGGCGTGCGACGATCCCCACCTGCTTCGCGGCGGGCGCGTTCCAGCCCCCGTTGTACTGGGGGATCAGCCCCTCGTTGACCCAGCGCCTCACGGTCCCGGTCGAGACGCCGGCGCGGGCCGCGACCCGCGCGAGTGTGAGTCCCTCCGTGTCCTGCGTTCCCATTGCGAGCAGTCTATGGACCTCCTCCGGCGGTGGTTTGGCTCGTGACATCAGTCGAGAAAAAGACCGATGAATGGAATCCACTCGACCGCCAAAAGGCCTGGCGAGCCCCCAACTGCCAGGGCACCCCGACAGCCCACCCCGGGCGCCCCGAGACAGCCCACCCTAAAGTCCCCTCAGATGACCTCGCGCCAGCCCATCCACCTGCGTCCCACGGCCGCGTTGGCCGAGCGCGTGCTGCTGCCCGGAGACCCGGGGCGGGCCCTGGCGCTGGCGCAGCTGCTGATCGAGAAGCCGCTGATGTTCAACCACCATCGCGGCCTGTGGGGCTACACCGGACCGGCGATCGCCGACGGGGAGCCGCTGACGATCCAGAGCACGGGCATGGGCGGCCCCTCGGCGGCGATCGTGCTGCATGAGCTGATCGCGCTCGGCGCACGGCGAGCGATCCGCGTGGGCACCTGCGGCGCACTCGACGGCGGCCTCGAGCTCGGGGATCTGGTGGTGGCGCACGAGTCGCTGACCGCCGATGGCACCAGCCGCACCCTGGGGGCGGGCGAGCGGATCGCCGCCGACCGTGAGTTGACGACGGCGCTGGCAGGCGCCGCGGACCACCGGCCGACGACGCCGCCTCCCACCGCCGCCCGTGGCAAGAGCCTGGCACAGACAACAAGCGGCGAGGGTCCGTCGCTCACCGCGCCGGGGACGGAGCGACGCACGCATCCTGGCGCGATCGTGGTGAGCACCGATCTCTTCTACGAGCACGACCGCGCACGCGAGCGGGCGTGGCGCGCGGCGGGCGCGGTCGCCGTCGAGATGGAGGCCGCCGCCCTGTTCGCGGTGGGCGCGCGGGCCGGGATCCCGGTTGCGTGCGTGCTCGCGGTGTCGGACCTGATCGGCGAGCACCCCACGGACGGGCACGAGCGAATCGACGACGAGGCGCTGCTGGCCGCGGCCGAGGCGATGGGACGGGCGGCGGTCAGCGCGCTGGTTTAGCGCGCTTTGCCGGAGCTTTTTTGGGAGCCGCCGGCTTGGCCGTGGGCTGGCCGAAACGGGGATGCTCGCCGGAGGCGGGCGTCCCCCGGCTTCGGTCGAGCTTGCCCGAAAGCGTCCGCAGTTGCTCCTCGATCGCCGCCAGGCGCGTCTCGATCGACGGAGCGGAGAGCGTGCGCCCGATGCGGTGCACCCCGTCCTCGATCCCCTCGAGCCGCTGGGAGATCGAACGCAGACGGCGCGTCAGCCGTTCGACGTCGGCCGCCGACGGCAAGTTGAGCGCCCCCATCGCCAGCTCCTGCGCCTGGGCGGCCTTCTCGCGCGCGTCGGAGGCACGACCGAGCGCCCCGTTCAGCAGCGGGTTGTCGAACAGGTCGGTGATCGCTTTGCCGAGGCGATCCTCGGTGCCGCCGGCGAGGCGCTCACGCAGACCCTTGGCTGATTCTCCATCGGACATCCGAGTACTCCTCGTGTCGAAACCCATAGGGACGTGGTGGGGCTGCAGCGCAGAGAGGGCGACCCGCACGATGCCGACGAGCCGGGGTGGACGGGTCAACCTCCGGCCAAAGGATACGGTGCGAGGATGCCAGAGCGGCTGTTCCTCTTCATGCAGATGGAGTTCCCGTGGGAGCTGGGGCCGCCCGACGGCCGCTACCTGCTGCGCGCGGGCGCGGGCGCGGGGCCCGAGCGGGTGGTGATCCTGGAAACCGTCGGCGCCACCCCGCGCCGTGGGCGAATCGGAGCGCGCCGGCGCCCACCTGTGGAGCCAGAGCCCGAGCCGACGACGGTGCCGAGCACCCGCGCGACCGTGATCGACCCCGTGTCGGTCTCGGCCGAGCGCCAGGCGCGTGCATGGCTGGCGCAGCTCGACGCCGAGCGCGAGGCGCGCGCCGCCGCGGCAACCGTCAACCGCCTGCTGTTCGCCCACCGCATCGCCACCGCGGACCCTCACGTGCGCGAGCTCTCCCCCGCGCAGGCGCTGGCGACCCGCGCGGGGTGGGGCGAGGGCGAGCAGGTCGCCTACGGGCAGTGGGCCCATGCACGAGAACTGCGCTTCAGCGAGCATCGCAAGCGGCGCCGCTCGGCGGCACTGCGCCCCCAAGAGCGCTTCGCTGCGCTGGTCGGGGCGCGCGAAGCGCCACTGCTGTGCGAGGAGCTCGCGCTGCGCGCCCGCCTCGACCTCGACCAGGGCCGCCACGTGCACGCCGCGATCGAGCTCGAGCAGGCGTACACCGTCGCGCTGAGGGAGCTGCCGGCCGAGGACCGACCCGACCTCGAGGGGCGGATCGCCGAGCTCGAGCAGTTGCGGTCCGGTGTGACTGCTGTCGCCCGGGTCGCTCTCGGCGAGAGCGACCCCGCGGCCCCGACCGAATCCGACGCACAGGCCCTGCGCCACGCGCTCGGCCGCCTCGAAGCGACGCTGCGCGCCCGCACCGCGGCGGGGCCCGACCCGGGTGGCGAGGACGTAAAGTGAGAGGCACGATGGACCCGACCACTACAGCCGTCGGCACCTGGAGCGGGGGGCGCTTCATGCACTTCGGCGAGCCGCTCGAGGAGCAGCGGCTGAAGGCACTGTTGCGACCAGGCGCGGGGATCGACACCGTGATCACCGCGGACGTGTACGGCGAGGGTGCGGCCGACCGACTGCTGGGGGAGGCGCTGCGCGGTGTCGAGCGCGAGGACTACTGCCTGGTGGGGGCGATCGGGCACGACTTCTACACCGGCGAGCGCGAAGGCGCGAAGGGCTTTCCGCGTTTCACCGACCCGCGGCTGCGCGAGGAGGGCGACTACGGGGAGTACATCCGGATGGCGACCGAGCGCAGCCTGGAGCGCATCGGCGTGGAACGCTTCGACCTGCTGCTGCTGCACAACCCCGACCGTACCGGCTACACGAGCACCGCGGTGTGGGAGGGGATGCGGGCGGTCCGCGAGGCCGGACTCACACGGCTGCTGGGCGTGGCGCCCGGCCCCGCCAACGGGTTCACGCTCGATGTGATCGACTGCATCGAGCGCTTCGGCGAGACGATCGACTGGGCGATGATCATCTTCGGCCCGCTGGAGCCGTGGCCGGGCAGGCTCGCACTCGACGCCGCCGCCGCGCACGAGGTGAGCCTGATCGCGCGCGTGGTGGACTACGGCGGGCTGTTCCACGACGATGTGCTGCCGGGCCACCGGTTCGCCGCCTACGACCACCGCAAGTTCCGCCCCGAAGGCTGGGTCGAGGAGGGACGCGAGACGCTCGAATGGATGCGCCCCTACGCCGCCCGCCACGGCCTGAGCATGCTGCAGCTGGCATGCCAGTGGGCGCTCGCGCACCCCCCCGTGCGCTGCGTGGCGCCCACGCTGATCCAGGAGGCAGCGGCTGCCGGTGGGGAAGGAAGAGAGCAGGGCTCGCATCTCACCCCCCGCCCGATCGAGGACAAGCGTGCGGAGTTGGCGGCACTGGCGGCGCTGCGATCGACACCGGAGGCCCACCTCAGCGACGCCGAGGTGGCGGCGCTGCGCGCGCAGGGCGACAACGCTGGTTGCATGGCGTTGAAGGGCGCCAACCCCGACTTCGAGGGCGAGCCCCAGCCCGACCGCTGGCAGCTCACGGGCGAACTGGCGGAGCTGGCCGAGCGCTGGCGGATCGAGCCCGAGCGGGACCTCGTGAAGCTGCCGAGGTAGCTACCGGGTGGGCGAGCCTTTGAACCGCGGCGCGCGTTTGCCCAGGAACGCGGCGATCCCCTCGCGCGCGTCGGCGGAGGCGAAGGCCGTAGTGAAGCCGGCCTTCTCCGCGGCGATCCCCTCGTCGAGGTCACCGGCGGCGGAGACGCGCTTGATCTGCTCCAGCGCCAGCGGCGCCTGGCCAGCGAGACGGCGCGCCCACGACAAGGCCGTGTCGAGCAGTTCGTGGTCGTCCACGACCGCGCTGGCGAGCCCGTACTCGTAGGCCTCCTCGGCGAGCATCGGATCGCCGATGAGGTTCATCTCCAGCGCCTTGCTCTGGCCGACCAGCCGCGGCAGCCGCTGGGTGCCGCCGAAGCCGGGGATGATCCCGAGCTTGATCTCGGGCTGGCCAAAGATCGCCGAGCGCGCGACGATCCGCAGGTCGCACGCCATCGCCAGCTCGCAGCCACCGCCGAAGGCGAGGCCGTTGACGGCCGCGATCGTCGCGATCCGCTCGCTGCCCAGCTCGCGAAACAGGGCGTGGGCGTCATCGACCAGTTTGCGCACCCCCGCCTCGTCGAGCTGCGTGAACGCCTTGATGTCGGCGCCCGCGCTGTACAGAAAGGGGTTGGAGGAGGCGATCACGAGCGCGTGCACCGGCGGATCGGCCGCCTTCACCTGCGCCCACACCTTGCCGAGATCCTCGATCACCGCGGGGGCGATCGCGTTCATCTGGCCGTTGGCCAGCCACGCGATCGCGACCCCGTCGGCTCGCGTCTCGAGCTTGACGACCTGGGTCGGTGGGGCTGCGTCATCTGGGGCCCCACCCACCGAGTCATCGACGTCGGGCCGCGGGTAGGCGTAGAAGCCCTGCCCCGACTGCTGTCCGAGGCGGCCCTGGGCGACCAGGCGGCGCAGGATCGTGGGCGGGGCGAAGCGCTCGCCGTGGCGCTCTTGGGCGCTCTCCAGCCGCTCGAGGATCGTGTCGAGGCCCTCCGCGTCGGCGCGCATGAACGGCGGCATCAACCCCCGCCGCGGGTCGAGGCCGGCGCCCGCCATCAGGCCGAAGTCGATGTCGCGGTGGGTCGCCACGCCCTCCTCGAGCACCAGGCAGGCCTCGACGAACGTCTTCAGCGTGAGCAGCTCCACGAGCGCCGGCACATCGGGCTCCCCGTCGCCCTCCAGGTTGGGCTCGCCCTGCGGGTTGTAGAAGCCCTCGCCACCGGTCTTGGCGCCGAGCTTGCCCTGAGCGACGAGCTTCTGCATCCCCTTCGGCACGTAGAAGCGCTCATCCCCGTAGGACTCGGCGAGGTGCTCGGCCACGTGCAGCACCGTGTCGAGCCCGAGCAGGTTGACGAGGAAGTAGGGGCCCATCGGCACCACGTTCGCCGCGCCGACGCCCTCGTCGATCAGCTTGATCGAGAGACCCTGCTCCTCCTGCGCGCGCCAGATCTCCGAGGTGCCCGCGTTGAGGATGCGGTTGACGACGAAGCCGGGCACCTCCGCGCACACGATCGGCTGCTTGCGGATCGCCTGCGCGAACGTGACCGCCGCGGTGAGCGTCTCCTGCGAGGTCTCGTCCCCTTCGATCACCTCGATCAAAGGCAGCACCGCGGCGGGGTAGAAGTAGTGGAAGCCCACCACCTTGTCTGACCGCAGCGTCGCTTCGCCGATCTCGGTGATCGACAGCGAGGAAGTGTTGGAGGCGAGGATCGCGTGCCCGGGCGTGGCGGCGTCGAGCTCGGCGAACACCGCCTGCTTGATCTCCATCCGCTCGGGGACGGCCTCGATCACGAAGTCCACGTCGCCGAAGCCCGCGTAGGAGGTGGTGCCCTCGATGCGGCCCACGATCTCGGCGATCTGCGCGTCGCCCTGCTCGGCGGTGAGCTTGCCGCGCTCGACCAGTTTGCCCACCTGCCCCGCGGTCACGTTGCGGGCCTCGTCGATGCCGGCCTGCACGAGCTCCTCGGAGATGTCCTTGAGCACGACCGGGAAGCCGGCGGCGGCGATCGTCTGCGCGATCTGCCCCCCCATCGTCCCCGCGCCCACCACCGCTGCCTTGAACACGAACATGCCGCCTCCTCGTCTCCCGCTCGGGATCATCGCTTTCTCGTCTCTTCCGACGCGGGAGCCTAGCGGGGCGCACACTGCAGCGCATCGATCGGGCGACTCCGGGTATCCACAGCGCATCGACCGACCCGCCCACGGGTTTCGCATGTTGGGGGACGGGCAGATACGGGGGCGGACCTATACGAAAGGTGTGTGCACGATGAGCAGAGACAGAACGCGTTCGGCGCTCGGAGCGATCATCGCGGGGCTTACGCTGCTGGCGCTGCCGCCGGCCGCTTCGGCCCTTGCTCTACCCGGTGTCGCCACCGGCGCCGCGACCAGCGTGAGCTACGGCTCGGCCACGCTCACAGGGCTGGTCAACCCCCACGGAAGCAACACCTCCTACTACTTCCAGTACGGGCCCACCAAGGCCTTCGGCGCGCAGACCACGCTCGCCGACGCCGGCGCGGGCACCGCGACCGTGAAAGTCGCCGTGCCGGTTAGCGGGCTGCAACCGATCACCGCCTACTACTACCGTCTGATCGCGGTCAACTCGGCGGGCGCGGCAACCGGCCGCGACGCGGCCTTCAAAACCGCGAAGGTGCCGCTCTCACTGGCGATCACCGCCGGGCCCAACCCGACGATCTTCGGGGGCACGCTCGTGGTCCAAGGCACCCTCTCGGGCACCGGCAACGGCAACGTCCCGGTGACACTGCAGAGCAACCCCTTCCCGTACACGCAGGGATTCGTGAACACCGGCAACCCCGAGCTGACAAGCGCCACCGGCGGCTTCTCGTTCCCGTTCGTCGGCCTCACCACGGCGACGCAGTTCCGCGTGGTCACGACCACCACCAAACCGGCCGTCGTCAGCCCGATCGCGATCGAGGGCGTGGCGGTGAAGGTCGAAGCCCACGTGGCCGGCACGCGCCGGCGCCACCACGCACGCATCTACGGCACCGTGACCCCGGCGATCGACGGCATGGAAGTCGGCATCATGCACGTGGTCGGCGGGCACGAAGTGCTGGTGGCGGGCACCGTGCTGCTGCACCACAACGCCACCAGCTCGCGCTTCAGCCACGTGATCCGCGTCAAGCGGCACGGGCTCTACCGAGTGTTCGTGAAGGTGACCAACGGAGCGCAGAGCTCCAACTACAGCCAGCCGCTGTTCATCCGCTGATTATTGGGGATCATCCGCGCGGCGTAACGCGCAGACCTTAGTTTGTTGGTGCGGGGCATCCATGCCCCGCACCGATACTTCCGGATCTCCTACACGGGGCAGCCAGCACACCGCCGGCGTGGGGCATGGATGCCCCACGACCACGACCACGGTCTGCGCGGCTACCCGCGCGGATGATCCCCCTATATCCCTCCGGATCTACTACGCGGCGACCGTCTCCGCGGCCTCGACCCGCCGCGGCAGCAGCGTCTCGCGGGCGATCACCAGGCGCTGGATCTGCGAGGTGCCCTCGTACAGCTGCATGATCTTCGCGTCGCGGAACAGCTTCTCTACGGGGTAGTCCTTGATGAAGCCGTAGCCGCCGTAGATCTGCACCGCGTCGGTGGCGACCTTCATCGCGGCGTCCGCGGCGAAGCGCTTGGCGTGCGAGGAGACGAGCGTGTTGCGTTCGCCGTTGTCCAGCATCGCCGCCGACTTCCACGTCAACAGGCGCGCCGCCTCGACGTCGGTCGCCATGTCCGCGATCATGAACTGCACCCCCTGGTGCATCGCGATCGGCACGCCGAACTGGACGCGTTCCTTGGAGTACTCGATCGCGAACTCCAGCGCCGCGCGCGCGATCCCCGTCGCCATCGCCGCCACGCCGGGACGGGTGCGGTCGAGCGTCATCATCGCGAGCTTGAAGCCGTGGTTCTCCTCGCCCAGCAGGTTCTCCGCGGGGACCTCGACGTCGTTGAAGGAGATCGTCGCCGTGTTCGACGCGCGCTGGCCGAGCTTGTCCTCCTTCTTGTCCACGACAACGCCCCACTCGCGCTCGACCACGAACGCGGAGATACCGCGGTGGCCGGCCTCCTTGTCGGTCTTCGCGTACACGGTGTAGTAGTCGGCGTAGCCGCCGTTGGTGATGAAGCACTTCGAGCCGTTGAGCACGTACTTGTCGCCCTGTTTGACGGCGCTCGTGCGCATCCCCGACACGTCGCTGCCGGCGTCGGGCTCGGTCAGGCAGAACGACACCAGCTTGAGCTCCTCGGTGACGGCGCCCAGGTACTTTTTCTTGATCTCCTCCGAGCCGCCCAGCACGATCGGGGCAGTCGCCAGGCCGTTGCAGCCGAGCGTCGTCTGGATCCCCGAGCAGCCCCACGAGAGTTCCTCCTCGATCAGGCAGCCGTCAAGGTAGCCCAGGCCGGGGCCGCCGTACTCCTCCGGGACGTGGGTGTTCATCAGCCCAACCTCCCACGCCTTCTGGAGGATCTCCTGCGGCCACGTGCCCTCCTTGTCGTACTCCCAGGCGACCGGGCGGATCTCTTTCTCGGCGAAGTCGTGCGCCAGCTCGCGCAGGCTCTTCTGCTCGTCGGTGAGCGTGAAATCAACCATGTTCTCTGTGGCTCCTCGGGCTGGCGCGGGGCCGGCATCCCGGGTGGGCGTCCGTCGCCGCGCGAAGTAGATTGACTGGTCAGTCAACGCTGATACCGAGAGGGTAGCGAAGCCGGCCGCAGAGCGGCCGGCAAGCTGGGCCCCTCGTTTTTCAGACCGGGGTAGCGGAGCGCGCGCCGTTGCGCCACAATCCATCGATGCAGGCACTCTTTCCCGACGTGCTGCTCGGCGCGATCGCGCTGTTCGTGGTGGTCGGCGTGCTGTCGATGCTCACCCGCCGCAGCCTCCACGATCAGATCGGCCAGGATGCCGCGTTCACCGGCGAGAGCCACTCCCACCTGCCGTCGGCGTCGTTTTCGGCCCACGCCACGGAGCGTCCGTTCGACAACATCGAGCGCGAGTCCGAAATCCGCCAGCTGCTGACCGCCCGCAGCGAACGACTCGTGCGCCGCGGCGAGGCGCCGCTGGACATCGACGCGGAGCTGGCCCGCATCGATGGGGGCGGACGGGATCCAAGCGTGGGCTCGCACGACCCGGCGCTCGCCGAGGAGGTACGCCAGCTGGTTCGCGCCCGCAACGAGCGCCGCACGCGCCAGGGCCTCGACACGCTCGACGTCGAGGCCGAGGTGCAGCGCACGCTTTCCGAGTTGAGCCCCTGAGCCCAGGGGAGGACGAGCCCGCGTCCCGACGCTTAGGTTCTCGTCTCAATCAATGACGGATCTGGGGGTGATCGATCCGGCATTGATTGAGACGTGGGCCCTTACCCGGCGGCCGGCCCGGCCACGGCCTCCGGCGGCGGCCCGCCGGTCACGGGCGGTCCGCCGACGCCCGGCGGGGGGCCGAGCCGCGGAGCCGGCGCGGTCGGGTCCCAAAAAGCGTCGATCCCGGGACATAGCCCACGCGCATCCTCGATCGTCAGCCCGGACCCTTCGAGGAGGCCGTCGGCCTCCCATTTGGACGGGTCCAGCCCGACGGCGAGCGGGTTGACCGGCCCATCGATCGCCGGTACATCCGGCACCGCCTCGAGCGCTTGGGCGAACACCGCGATCAGGAACGCCTCTTGATTGCGGATCTGCAATTGCAGCTCGCCGCGCAGCGCGTCGTCGTCCGGCAGCGGCTTGACCAGGCCGATCATCGCTTCGACCGACGGTTTGATGAGCGGCGGATGCAGCGTCGGCGTGTCGCCGACGTTCAGCTCGTGCCATTCACGAAACAGTTTTTGGGCGCTCACGTTGAGCTCGGCGAGGCGCTCCAGCAGATGGCTCGACGCCTTCATGAACTCGATGTCGGCGATCTTCTCCCTGATCATCACGAAAGCGGGGCCGCCGTGACTTGCCAGGAAGGTCCACGTCAGGGCAGCTGGAAGCACCCACGAATCCCCAAACACCGAGTACATGTCTCGGTAGCGACCCACGACGCTCTCGAACGTGCGCTTGTAGAGGCCGTTGTAGTACTCGACGCGCTCAGCGACGTCCTCGCCGTCCAGCTCACGGACGACCAGCTCGGTCGTGAGCGTGTTGCTCAAGCAGATGAAGTCCGAGCCCGGGGAGAAGAACGGATCGGCAAACGCCGCGGCCTCGCCCACCAGCGTCCAGCGGTCGTTCGAGCACATCTGCGTAACGTCGTAGGAGAAATCCTCGACGCGCAGAAAGTCCTCGACGTCCTCCAGCCGGCCCTCGACCGACGCGGCGAGCTGCGGCTCATGCTTGCGCAGCCAGTTCAACATCGCGTCGAACGAGTTGATCTCCTCAAACGAGTGCACCCGCGGATCCGCGCACACGCCGATGCTGATCGGCCCCGTTGCCAACGGGATCAGCCACACCCAGTAACCCTTGCCCATCAAGTGGTTGGTGCTGAACTGACGGATCCCCGGCTTCGACATGAATCCCATCCACTCGGAGTCCGACGCGCCCCACTGCTCGAGGTCGAGCCCACCCGCCAGCCGAAACCAGGCGGAGTTGATGTGATGCCCGGAATCGGCGGCGAGCCCCAGCTTGCGCTTGATCAGCGAAGCTCGCCCAGCCGCGTCGAGGACCCACCGTGCGGTCGTCGTCGCGGGCTCGCCGAACAAATCGAACGCGATCGTGTGCCGATCGCCAAGCTCGATCTCCCGCACACGAGCCCCCCCGGTCACCTCGACGCCACACTCTCGGGCACGCGCCGCGAGCTTGTTCTCGAACAGGCCACGATCGACCTGATACGTCTCGAACGGCGGGTACACCGCCGGACCGAGCTCGACGCGCTTGGTGATATCCGTGTTACCGGCAGCCGGCGGGAAGAACCGCAGACCGCACTTGACGTTCTGCTCCTTACGGAGGTGATCTGCCATACCGATCACATTCGCGAAGTAGCTGGCTCCGGCCGGCACCGTCGACTCGCCAACCTTGAACGCCGCCAGCGGGGCGGGACCCTCACGCTTCTCGAGCACCAGCACGCTGGTCTCGGGCCGTCGCTGCTTGATCTGGATCGCGACCGTCAGCCCGGCAAGACCACCGCCGAGCACCACGACATCGTAGTCGTCGCCGGGGGGCCGCAACGCCCCGATCTCAACCACCGACAAGCTCCGCTCATTCACAACGATCGCCCTTCCTCGCCGACTCGGTTTACGCCCACCGGCCGTCTCGCCCGGCCAGGACCTGAAGCATCACAGGTTACGGTGTTGTCGGTCGCCCGGAAACGAGCTTGGCGACCTGACGCAACGAGCTTCGCGACCTGACAGTGCAATATGATGCCCCGAAGCAAACCACTGGGGGCTCAGCGATGTCGGAACGACTCACGTCAAGCGGATTGCCAGTGCACATTCCGCGTGGTGACACGGACTCTGTATTCGAAGACGCGGTTGGCATCAGATACCTCCTGACGGGCGCGCAGACTGGGGGCCACATGACGCTCCTCGAGATCCCGTGCAAACCCAGCTCGGTGGTGGCCCCCACTCATACGCACACGCTCGAGGACGAGTATCAGCTGATCCTCGAGGGGGAGGTCGCCTTCGAGCTCGACGGCGAGGTCATCCATGCCCGCGCGGGAGACATGGTCATCCAGGAGCGTGGGGTTCCAATGGCAATCTGGAACCCCACCGCTCAAGCGGCGCGGCTCCTGGTGATGTTCACCCCCGGTGGCTACGACGAGTACCTCAAGGAGGTGACCCCTCTGGTCGTGGCCGGCAATCGGGCCGCGATGCCGGCGGTATGGGCGAAATACGGCCTGACGATCGACCCGTCCTCGATTCCGCGGATCATGCAGCAGCACGGGCTCCGGCCGCAGGGCGGCGGCCCTCCCGGCGGCACTCCCGGCGGCGGCCCCCCCGGCGGTCCCCACGGTGGTGGTCCCCCTGGCGGCCCCGGCGGCCCTCCCGGCGGTTCCCCCGGTGGTCCTTCAGGTCCTCCCGGCGGTCCTCCAACGACCGCCGCTCCATGATCGACGACGACCTGAAGGCAAGGCGCGAGGCGGCGGTGCTCGAGCACTTCCGCGCCGAGAACGCACATGACCTCGACGCCCTGATCGCCACCTTTCACGAGCCCCACTACGAAATGATGCATCTGGGCCGCACACACGATGGCGAGGAGGAGGTCCGCGCCCTGATCTCCGGCCTCTACCGAGGTCTGCCCGACATCCACGCCGAGCCCGGCAAGCTGCGGCATCTGGAGGACGCGGTCTTCGTCGAGTGCATCACCACCGGCACGCACAGCGGCTTCTTCGCGGGCGTTGAGCCGACCGGCAAGAAGATCCGATCGCGCTCGGCGTGCATCTTCGAGTTCGACGGCGACAAGTTGCTGTGTGAGAGGGTCTATCTCGACATGGCAACGATCCTGCGCCAGCTCGGTGCGCTGCCGCCGCTGCCGCAGATGTCGGGACCGCCTGGCGCGGGCGGCGGTCCTGGACCTACTGGAGCTTGACCGGACCTACCGGAGCTTGAGCAGCGCCGCCGCGTTTCCGCCCAGGATGCCGGCGCGCTCCTCGTCGGAGACGTCGAGCCGGTCGATCAGCATCCGCGAGACCGTCGCGGGGATCTCCACAGGCGGCCAATCGGTACCGAACAACAGCCGATCGGGACCGAACACCTCGAGCGCACACCGCAGCGCCGGCTCGCTGAACATCAACGTGTCGACGTAGACCCGGCGCAGGTACGTACTCGGGGCATCCGCGGGGACCGGCCCCGCCCCGTCTGGCACGGGCACACCCTGAGGCGGCGCACCGGCGGGCGGCCCGGCCGGCGCCACGCCCGCCGCACTTGCGGGCGGCCCAGCCAGCGCCGCGCCAGCCAGCGCCGGAATCCGGTAGCCCGCATCCAGCCGGCCCGCCAAGGCGGCGATCCCACCACCTCCCGCTCCGGCGATCAGCCGCAACGACGGGTGGCGATCAAGTACGCCGGCGAAGATCGCGGCGGCGAGGCTCAGTCCCACGTCGACTGCCCGGTTGCCGAACTCGTCCAACCGCGGGTCACCCACTGCGCCCGGCCTGACCGGCGGGTGGATCAGGACCGGCACGTCGAGCTCCTCGGCGAGGCTCCAGAAATCCTCGGCCCGCGGATCGTCCAGGCGGTGGCCGTCGACGCTGGAGCTGACCGAGAACCCACAGCTCCCGGCCGCAACGGCGCGCCGCGCCTCCTCGAGCATCCCGTCACCCTCGAACGCGTCGACCCCCACCATCACCGAAACCCGGTCCGGGTACTGCTCACGGACCCCGAGATTGAACTCATTCCACCGCTTGAGCCGGTCGAGCAGACCTCCGAGACCTGGCAGGCGGACGATCCCGTGGACGATGACAGCACGATCGATCCCGTCCTGCGCCTTGCGCTCGAGGAAGCCGTCGACGTCCTTCAGCGAAGGGGCGCCCGGCGACTCAGGTGGTGCCAGGTGGCAGTGCGCGTCGATAATCATCGGATTGCTCCACCTTCATGAACACTGGAGTGCCGTACGTTGCCGCAATCGTTTCATAGGTAAACCTCGGATGCCATCCAGGCGGAATATCGCGGGTGGCCCGGTGCCGCCGATGCCGGCGGGACCGTCGGCTTGCCGCTTTGTTCGGTCGGCCGCAGCGACCCGTCAGAGACTTTGTCGTGGGCCCCTGCCTGCGCATCGATCGCAGGGTCTGCGTAGCATCTTCCCGATGCGCTCGCACACCCACGGCGCGCTCGCACGTTGCCAGCTGGGCCGGCTCGCCATCCTGGTGATTGCTGCAGCGCTCGCGACCCTCGTCGTCTCGCGCTCGCTCGCCGCAGCGGCCCGCGGCCCCACGGTGTACGGGGCCCTGCAGAGCCTGGATCGCAGCGGCGCGCTGAGCTCCGAAGCGTACGGCGAAGACGCCTCCACGTACACGGGGGCGTTGGTCGCCGCAAAGAAGCTGAGCGGCACGCGCCGCGCCGAATTGGAAAGCGTGATCGCCAACGTCCAGCAGATCGCCGCCGCGGGCGAGCTGATCCCCTCACGGCTGCCCGCCCTGATGCTGACGCTCGAAAGCAACGTCCAGTGGTGGAGCCACCAACCGCTGCCGGCCGCCGACCAACACGTGAGCGTGCCGGGCAGCCATCTGGTGTGGGAGTACTACCCCGGGCAGGGCATCGAGATCCAGTGGCTGGCGACCTTCGGCGAGGCCAACGGCTACTACGACAACGGGCACGAGAACACGCAGCTGCGCGAAGTGCTCGAAGAAGCGATCCCGCTCGCCACGCAGCGCGCGGGGGGGATCGCGTGGGAGTACTTCTTCCGCTTCGACGGCGGCTCGCCGCCGTGGACCAGCGGCCTCTCGCAGGGAACGGCGCTGCAGGCGCTCTCCCGCGGGTACGTGCGCCTGAAAGAACCGGCGTTCCTGACCGCCGCCAAACAGGCGCTCGGCATCTTCCAGACCCCGCCGCCGGCAGGCGTGCGCGTGGCGCAGCCGGCCGGCACGCTCTACGCCGAGTACACCTACGCCCCCACCGACCGCATCCTCAACGGCTTCATCCAAGCGCTCAACGGGCTGTACGAATACGCCAAGCTCACCGGCGACCCGCTCGGCCTGAAGCTGTTCGAAGCGGGCGACGCCGAGGCACGCGCGATCACGCCGTCGTACGACACCGGCGCCTGGTCGAAGTACGACCAGTACACCGAATCCAACCTCAATTACCACGAGTTGCTCGCCGAATTCCTGGTCAGCCTCTGCAAGCGCACCTCCGAAGGAGAGCCGACCTCGACGACGCCCGCCGCGCCCACGCCGACCTCAACCACAACGGCCCCAGCCACTCCGCCTGTGTCCACGTCAACGGGGGGCGCCACCGCCTCGGCCACGGCAGCCACCGCCGGGGGCAAGTCGCCGGGAGGAGCAGCCGCGGCAGCCACGACGACCAGCCCGCCGCCCACGCCGATCCCCGGGGACGCGATCTACTGCAGCACGGCCCAACGCTTCACTGCCGACCTTCACACCCCGCCGGCGATTGCTTTGCTGACGCGCAAGCTGCCCGAGGGCGTGCGCGGCGGCGTGCAGCTGTCGCTCTCGAAGGTCGCCACCGTCAGCCTCACGGTCCGCCTGGGCGGGCGCGTGGTGTGGACCAACAGCGCGCTCGTCGAAGGCGGCAAGCCGCGGCTGCTGTGGGTCACCCCGAGGAAGCCCGGCACGTACTCGGTGAGCATCACGGCCGTGGACCTCGCCGGCAACACATCGAGCACGAGCGGAACGATCGCGCTGGGCGCCCCCTCCAAGCGCCGCTGAGAGCCTCCGTACAATCGGTGTGTGCCCAGCGAAGCGCGCATCCGTGGCGGCGCGGGAGACCCGGACCCCGCCCACCAGAGCCGCCCCGCGGGCTCGGGTCTGGCGCACGCCTGGGGAGCCCTCGATCGCGACCGGCGCCTGGCGGCGATCGCCGCGATCGCGCTGTTCGTGACGATGTTCCTGCCGTGGTACCAGCAGAACGCGGTCGTCACCGCCGCGAAGAGCCAGCCGCTCATCAGCCGCAACCTGAACGCCTTCGGGGTCTTCTCGTTCGTCGAGGCCGCCGTGTTGCTGGTGGCGGTCGCGGTGCTGGTGCTGCTGTACATGCGCGCGGACGGACGTCGCTTCCAGCTGCCGGGCGGAGATGGCGCGGTCGTGCTCGCCGCCGGCGTATGGAGCGCGCTGCTGCTGATCCTGCGGCTGTTCGACAAGCCCGGGATCACCCAGCACGGAGTTGCCGCCAACGTCGGCATCCAGTGGGGGATCTTCTTCGCGCTCGCCGCCGCCGGCCTGCTCGCCTACGCCGGCTCGAGGATGCGCGCCGGGCAACGGCCCGAGCCGCCGCTGCTGCGCCGCGACCGGCCGCGCTCGCCCAATCCCGATCCGCCGCGTGGCGAGGAGCGGGACCTCGACCTGCCGGAGCGTCAACCGGCGCGCACCCGATATCCGCCCCGCCCGCCCGAGCAGGAGCCGACGGTCATAGTGCCTCGTAGGACACCGGCCCCCGCGAAGTCGCGCGGCCGGGGGTGGGTGGGTCCCAATCCGCCCGGCGAGGAGCAGCTCTCCTTCGAGGACACCCACCCGGTCGTCGAGCAGTAACGGCCGGCCTCTCGGCGGCTCCCGCGGGCGAGCCCTACCATTGCGATGACGATGCCCCCGGCCTCCCCTCCAGCACCCACATCCGCCGCCGAGGTGGCGGAGGGTCTGACCGCGGTGGGGTACCTGCCGGCCGAGTCGACCGCGCTGGTGGCCTACCTGGCGACGCGGCTGGGCAAGCCGGTGCTGGTCGAGGGCCCCGCCGGGGTCGGCAAGACCGAGCTGGCGAAGGCGCTGGCGCACTACCTCGGCCGTGAGCTCGTGCGGCTGCAGTGCTACGAGGGCCTCGACGAGGCGAAGGCGCTGTACGAGTGGAACTACCGCAAGCAGCTGCTGCGCATCCAGGCCCGTGGCGGCGACGCCGGCTGGAGCGAGGTGCAGGAGGACATCTTCGGCGAGGAGTTCCTGCTGGCGCGGCCGCTGATGACCGCGATCGCCTCCGAGCAGCCGGTCGTCTTGCTGATCGACGAGATCGACAAGACCGACCAGGAGTTCGAGGCAATGCTGCTGGAGGTGCTCTCCGACTTCCAGATCTCGATCCCCGAGCTGGGCCGCGTGGAGTCGCGCACGCACCCGGTGGTGCTGCTCACCTCCAACAACTCGCGCGAGCTCACCGAGGCTTTGAAGCGCCGTTGCCTCTACCTGTGGCTGGACTACCCCTGCCTCGAGCACGAGCTCGCGATTGTGCGCCTGCACACCCCGGAGCTCTCCGAGACGGTCGCGCGCCGGCTGGTCGAGGTGGTGGGGATGGTGCGCGAGCTCGACCTCAAGAAGCCGCCGTCGATCGCCGAGTCGATCGACTGGGCGCGGGCGCTGCTGCTGCTCGGCGCGCGGGACATCGACTCCGACACGTTCATGGAGACGATGTCGGTGATCGTCAAGCACCGCACCGACATGGACGTCGTGGCCGAGCGGGTCGGCCTGAAGCTGGGACGGGACGAGTCGGTCGCCGGCGCGGCCTGAGCGAGGCCTCATGGCCCTTTCCGGCCCCCCCGTCCCCCCAAGCATCATCACTGGCCCCACCCCGCCCGAGGGCATCGCCGCGCGCCTGCTGGAGCTGGGCGAGGAGCTGCGCAAGGAGGGCGTGGCGGTCGGCACCTCCGAGCTGCTCGACGCCTTCGCGGTACTGCGCGAGATCGAGTGGACCGCGCAGCAGGACTTCCGCGAGGCGCTGGCGGCGACGCTCGCCAAGAGCCAGGACGACCGGCGGGTCTTCGAGCTGGTGTTCGAGCGCTTCTTCTTTCGCGCCGTCGAGCTGGCGGCCGTCCGCGAGGGGGTACGCGAGGACGCGGCCCACCAGCTGCGCGACGGCGACGACGGCGAACTCGACCTCGAAGAGCTCTCGGAGATGCAGCTCGACGCGCTGCGCCGCCAGATCGCGGCCGCCCTGCGCGACGGCGACGACGGCCCGATGCGCGACCTCGCGCGGATGGCGATCGCCGCGCTCGCCCGCCGCGACGGCGGTTCGGGCGTGATCGGCGTGGACGTGCAACGCATCCGCCGCGCGCTCGGCCTGCGCGCCGAGCCCCAGCCGGAGCTGCCCGAGGAGGACCCCCGCCGCGAGGGCCTGCCGCGGGCCGCGCTGCGCCGCTTCGAGGCGATGCTGCGCCGCGAGCTCGAGCGCGCGCAGGTGCAGCGCACGGGCACCCTCCCCCCCGCGCGGCCGCTGGGGGAGCTCGACCGCGCGCTGCCCTCCGGGCCGCTGGCCGACCTCGCCGCGGTGCATCGCGTGGTGGCGCAGCTGCGCCGGCGCCTGGCCACGCGGGGCCACCAGACGCGCGGCCACCGCCACCACGCGCACGTGGACGTGCGCCGCACGATGCGGGCCTCGCTGCAGACCGGCGGCGTGCCGGTCGTGCTCAAGTACCGCCCGCGCCGCCCGCGCCGCCCGGAGGTGTACGTGCTGTGCGACGTCTCGACCTCCGTGACGTCCGCCTCGGTGTTCTTCCTCTCCGTGCTGCACGCGCTGCACGACTCCTTCCGCAAGATGCGCTCGTTCGTGTTCATCGAGCGGATCTCCGAGGTCACCGACATCTTCGAACGCGAGCGCGACTTCAAAGCGGTCAACGAGCGGATCGCTTCCGACGCGGGCGTCGCCGACATCTCCGGCTACACCGACTACGGGCGCGTGTGGTCGGAGCTGCTGGAGCTGATCGGCGACGATCTCAACCCGCGCGCCACGGTGATCGTGCTCGGCGACGCCCGCACCAACGGCCGCCCGCCCCGCGCCGACGCCTTCGCGACGATCGCCGCGCGGGCGGGGCGCACCTTCTGGCTGAACCCCGAGCCGCGGCTGTACTGGAACTATGGCGACTCGGTGATCGCCGCCTACGAGCAGCACTGCACGGCGTTCGAGTGCTGGACCACATCGCAGCTGGAGGACTTCGTGCGGGCGCTGGCGCGGCCCGACCTGGCCACGGGGAGCCGGTGAGGTGGGCCGAGTGTCCAGTGTCGAGCGCGTTGATATGGCCGCGCCGCGAGCCGGCGGCGCGGGCGGATAGGTCGGCGCGCGGACGTCGAGCGGTGAGGGCCTGTAGATGAGCCACCAGGTGTCAAGCGGCTGGCGGTCGTTGCGAGATCTGCTCGCGAGGCGCAAATGGATCGTCTGGGTCGCGCTGGTGATCCTGGTGCTCGTCGTCATCCAGATCGGCGTCTCGCTGCTGCCCCATCACGTCATCAACACGCTGCGGGAGTTCGAAGAAAAGCCCAACGGCGTGCAGCAGGGGCCCGTCACCACGAACCGTTAGGCCGATGCCGTTTCTCACGGCCAGAGCCGAGCGATGAGGAGCGATGGTGCCGGCCTCCGGTCAGCTATCGACCCATCGTTTTTTTGAGTCCAAATCGGCCGCGGACGATACCCAAGCCGCAGCGTCGCCTGGGGCCAAACGGTCCGCGACTGCGCGACTGCCGGCGGGAGAAGCAACACGCCCCAACACCTGGCGCTGAGAGCGCGCAACTGCAATCATCAGACCCAACCACCGAGAAGGGAGTCCCCGACCGTGGAGTCCTCCGAGACCCCCATCCGAGTACTTGTGGTGGCCCACAAGACTGCCGCCACACAACCTCTGCTCGACGCCGTGCGAGAGCGAGCGCAACATGGGCCGTGCGCGTTCACGCTGCTCGTCCCAAACGCAACCCACGGCCTGCACAAGATCGTCGACCCCGAGGATCAGGACTCCGGCGAGGCCAACGCCGTGATAGGTCACGCGCTGCCCCTGCTCAGCGAGGCCGCCGGGGCCCCGGTCGAGGGAATCGTGGGTGCCCCCGACCCGGGCGCAGCGGTGCATGATGCGATCAACCGGTACGGCTTCGACGAGGTGATCATCTCAACACTGCCCACACGACTGTCGCGGTGGTTGAAGCTCGACCTTCCGAGCAAGGTGTCGGGCACGGGTCTGCCCGTGACCACCGTGACCCCCTCCGACGTGTCGGCAATATAGACCCTCATTTGTCGCGCTTTTCGCGGACGAGCGAGCGCGTCGGCGGGCGCCGCTCGCGCGAATGCTTGGGACGGCGAGCAGCAGCCAAGTGGTGCCTGGGACGCTGCGCTTCCTCTCCGCGCCACGCAGCAGCTTGCAGGCCTTGGTACCGCACTTATGAAGTCGACGGTATGGCCGTTAGACCACCCCCACCTCCTCCGTCACGGCAGCCATCAGCTCCCGCGCAAGGTATCGGCGCTGACCCCGCGGGCCCGCTTTCCCCTCCTCAAGCACCCCGACCGCTTCGAGCTGTCGAAGCAGTCGCAGCGCCGTCGGCCGGCTCACTCCCAGACCTGCCTCCACCGCGCGCGAGGAGACGATCGGCGTCTCGCAGACGAGGTCGACAAGCGCCATCGCGCTGCTCGACGCGATCGCCGCCGCCGCTACGCGGTAGCGATCCCGCAGCTCGACGATGCGCTGCGCACGAACGACCGCGTCCGTGGCCTGTGTGCGCACAGCGACCAGGAAGAGCTCGATCCACGGCAGAGCTTCGCCGCGTTCGCGGACCACTTGGAGAGTCTCGTAGTAACGCTCGCGGTCGCGCTCCAAATAAGTGCTCAGGTAGAGCAACGGCGCGGGCAGCCGGCCACGATCGACGAGCAGGAAGACGGACAGTAGGCGGCCGATGCGGCCGTTGCCGTCGAGAAAGGGGTGCAGCGTCTCGAACTGGTAGTGCAGCAGCGCGTTCTGAACCAGTAGAGGCACATCGAGCTCCGCGTGGGCGTAGCGCTCCCAGTCGGCGAGCAGGCCGGGAAGCTCCTCCGGAGGAGGCGGGACGAAGCGCGCCGTCTCGATCGTGGACCCGGCGGCTCCAACCCAGTTCTGCGTGGTGCGAAACTCACCCGGCATCCGCTCCCGGCCGCGTACCCCAGCGAGCAGGCGCCTGTGTATCTCGCGGATCAGGCGAACGCCAAACGGCAGCTCCTCGACCTGGCCGAGGCCCCACTCGAGGGCTTCGATGTAGTTGACGACCTCCTCGACATCGGCGCTGAGCGGCTCGTCGCTCGCCTCGGCTTCGAAGACATCCGCGAGCGAGGCCTGGGTACCCTCAATACGCGTGGAGGCAAGCGCCTCGCGCAGGAGATAGGGTCGAATCAGCAGGTGTGGATTCGGTACCAGCTGGCCGACGCCGGCGAGCCGCCCAAGCGATGCCTCGGCGTCGGCGAGCAACTGAATCGTCGACACGGGCAGCTCGATTGCGCGCGGGATCGGCGCGGGGAAGTATGCGACGTATCCGTGGCGGCCGATCGTGCGCCGTGACTCCCCAAACGAGGTCGATGCATAGTCGCTGAGCTCCACGGCCACACCCTAGCGTCCCTAACACAAAAGCCTAAATCCGTTAGGGACGCGACGGGACCGTAACGCGCGCTTAAGGGTCATCTCGGCATTGGTGCACCCGCGCTAGGCTTTACGAAGAACAGACAACACCAGGGGGGCTGGCGGGAAGGCCGGCTGAGATGGCGCCAACGAAGACCCGGCGCCGACCCTTCGAACCTGTGGGGTAATGCCCGCGGAGGGAGTGGCGTGAGTGTCGATAGGACTCAGAGCTGAACCGCAGCCGCTTGAGCAGGCCGGGCTGCCGGATGCTGTGGCGGTCAGCGGCGTCAGCCGCGTCTACCCGGCGCGCGAGGGGGGCCGCGATCCTGGGGCATCCGTGCCTGCGCTCGCCGACGTCTCGCTGCGCGCCGGGGCCGGGGAGCTGGTCGCGGTGGTCGGCCCCAGCGGCTGCGGCAAGACCACGCTGCTGGAGCTGATCTGCGGGCTGCAGCAAGCGGACGCGGGGAGCGTGCGCAGCGCGCCGGCCGCGTTGATGCCCCAGCACGACCTGCTGCTGCCATGGTTGAATGCCGTGGACAACGCGGGGCTGGCGCTGCGGATCGCGCGCCAGCCACGTGCGCAGGCTCGTGCCCGCGCACAGGAGATGTTCGCCGAGCTCGGCCTGGAGGGCTTCGAGACGGCGCGACCGTACGCGCTCTCGGGTGGGATGCGCCAGCGCGTGGCGTTCGTGCGCACGCTGCTCTCGGGCAAGCCTGTCCTGTGCCTCGACGAGCCGTTCGGCGCGCTCGACGCGATCACGCGCGCGGAGATGCAGGGGTGGCTGGGGCGGGCGCTGCAGCGCGAGCCGCGCACCGTGGTGCTCGTGACCCACGACGTCGAGGAGGCGGTGCTGCTCGCCGATCGCGTGGTGGTGCTCTCCCCCCGCCCCGGCCGCACAGTCGCGGAGCTCGAGATCGGGCTGCCGCGCCCGCGGGCCCGCACCGACGCGGCGGTGACCGCGCTGCGCGAGCAGGCGCTGATCGCCCTCGGGCTGGGGGCCCAGTGAGGCGCCGCGCTGCCCACCTCCTCCCCCCCCTCCTCCTCGCGGCTGCACTGCTCGGCGCGTGGGAGCTGTACGTCGACCTCGGCGGCGTCGACCCCGCCGTGCTGCCGGCCCCCCACGAAATCGCGGCGGCGCTGTGGGACAACGCCGGCCTGTTGTGGCAGAACTTCAAGATCACCGCCGAGGAGGTCGTGCTCGGCCTCGGTCTCGCGCTGCTCGCCGGCTTCGCCATCGCGGTGGCGATCCACTTCTCCAAGTGGCTGCGCCGCGCCGTGTACCCGCACGCGGTCGGCTCGCAGGCGGTGCCGATCGCGGTGATCGCCGCGCCGCTGGTGTTCTGGTGGGGCTTCGGCATCTTCCCGAAGCTGGTGGTGATCGCGCTGATCTGCTTCTTCCCCGTGGTCGTCACCACGGTGGACGGCCTCGCCTCGGTCGACCCCGACCAGTTGAAGCTGCTGCGCACGCTCGACGCCTCGCGTTGGCAGGCGTTCCGCTTCGCCGAGCTGCCGGCCGCGCTGCCGGCGGCGCTCAGCGGCGCGCGGATCGCGCTCGCGGTAGGGGTGATCGGCGCCTTCATCGCCGAGACCTCGACTGCCACCACCGGCCCCTACTCGGGCCTGGGGCGGGAGATCATGAGCGACCTCAACAGCCTGCAGACCCCGCGCGAGTACGCCGCCACGGCCGTGCTGTTCGTGTTCGCGATCGCCTGCTTTCACACGCTGACGCTCGCCGAGCGCCGACTTGCCCCCTGGACCAATCGACCGACAGGAGCACCACGTTGAGAAAACCTCGAATCACCCGCCTCCCGCTCTCGCATTCCCGCGCCTTGCGGCGCGTGACTGCGCTGTTGTTGGGGGGCTTGGCTGCGCTCTGCGCCATCGCGCTCACCGCCTGCGGCACCGCGCAGAACGTGACGACGGCGCCGGCGAGCGCGAAGCCCTTCACGGTGATGCTCGACTGGTTTCCGAACGCCGACCACGCGCCGCTGTACGCGGCAATCGCCCACGGCGACTTCCGCGCGGTGGGCCTCGACGTGCAGCCGGTGGTCCCCTCGGAATCGGCCGAACCGCTGAAGCTGCTCGCCGCCGGCAGGGTGGACATGGCGATCTCCTATGAGCCGGAGCTGCTGCTGGCGCGCGACCAGGGCCTGAAGCTGGTATCGATCGGCGCGCTCGTGCAGCGCCCGTTGACCTCGATCATCGCGCCGGCGAGCGCGCACATCAAGAGCATCGCCGACCTCGCCGGCAAGAAGGTCGGCACCGCCGGCATTCCCTACCAGGCGGCCGAGCTGGCGGCGGCACTGCAGCACGCCGGCGTGAGTCCGTCGAAGGTGCAGGAAGTGAACGTCGGCTTCAACCTTGTGCCGGCGATGCTCTCTCACGAGGTGGGCGCAACACTCGGCGGCTTCTGGAACTACGAGGCGATCCAGCTGCAGCTGAAGCACAAGCACCCGACCGTGATCCCGATCAACGAAGCTGGGGTGCCGAACTACGACGAACTGGTCGTGGTCGTGCGCAGCGAAGAGGCCCACCATGACGGCGTCGACCTGCGGGCCTTCATGCAGGCCCTGACCCGCGGCGAGCGCGCCGTGCGCGAAAACCCGAAGGCGACCGCGAAGCTGATCATGGCCGCCAACCCGAGCCTCGAAGAAAAGCTCCAGGTTCAGTCAATCAAACGGACGCTGCCGGCCGCGCAGCCGGCCGAAGGCAAGCCCTACGGCTATCAGAACCACAACCAGTGGGCGGCGTTTGGGGCATGGATGTACAGCAAGGGCCTGCTCAAGAGCAATCCGAACGCGACGGGTTTCCCGCCGTTCACCAACGAGTTCCTGCCAGGGGAAGGGATCTGATGCGCACCCGCGCGAGCGTCCCGTCCCAAGTCGTGAGTAGCCTCGGCGACTACCATGCAAACCATGAGCAGACAGGCCCATGTAACGCTCAGCGGCGACATCGCCGGGGAGTACGTGGTCGAGGACCGGGGACCCGATGGGCGCCTCGTGCTCGTACCCGACACCTCCGCGGAGGCGATCCGCACGCGTGGAGGGGCTAGCCGCCTTACCGCGCAGGAATGGCAGGACTTCCTCTCCGAGTACGGGCCTCACATGCTCCCTCCAGACGACGAGGGATAGTCCGTGCGCGACACTCCGCGTGCCCTCCCGGTGCGATTCGATGACGATGCCTGGAAGGAGGACCTCGCTCGTACGAGCAGAGCCGGCCGTTCCGCGGCCGATAGCGCTCGACTTGACTACGAGCAAAACGGGGTCCCACTCGATCAGCTCCGCCAAGTCCACGAGGAGGGTCCTGACGGGACAGTCTTGCCCCAATGCACCAAGGTTTACCTGCCGCCGACCGCCGGCAGGTTCGGAATCGTCTTTGAAGTCGTGCGGACAACACGCGGATTGCGACTCGAATACATCGCCTTCGGCGCGCGCCATCACCCACGAGGATCAAACGCTCCGACCGTCTACCAGATCGCCCACAAACGGCTGCACAGCTGAGCAGATCGTCCACCACCCGCAGGCTGCGCCGGTACCGCGGGCGAATGTAGCAACGTGAAGGAGACCAGCGCGGTGCATACTTCCTGTTCTTCGGCTAGGAGAGTCCAGTGGCGCACGCCTTACCGGCGAGGCCGCGAGGCCCGGTCTTGAGCTTGCTCTTGCTCTTGCTCTTGCCGGCACCGAACCAGCGGCAGCCGTTTCTATAAGTAGGTGACCTCGACGCCGAGTCGCTCGTACGTCGACATCGCACGCCGGTCGCAGCTGAGCAGGCGCTGCCCGTGATGGGCCGCTGTGGCAGCGACCGTCGCGTCGTAGACTGCGCCGCCGGCGATCGAGAGTCCGGCCAGGTGGGCGACCAGGTCGCGTCGCGCGGGCTCTGGCAGGACCATTCGCTTGCCGGGATAATCCTTTCGCAGGTACTCCGCCACCAGCAGGGGCGCTGCCCGGAACGGCTCCGGCAGGCGCGTCAGGACCGAATAAGCCTCCAATTCCACGTGAGCCACCAGGTCCCTCGCGTCGCCGAGCGCCTCGAGCGCCGTCTCGTGGTGCTGATTCCAACTCGCGAAGGCGGCGATCACGACACTGCTGTCGGGAGTCACCGCGGCAGGCCGTGAGCTCACCGGCGAGTTTGTTCCAGCGTCTCGCGCACCAGCTCCGGGGTCAACACCGGCATCGGATGGTCGGTGACGGCGACCAGCCGTCCCTCCCGCTCCTCCAGGCGCATCGGGGTGGTCGGATGCACCACCTCCAGCCGCCCATCCACCGCGCTCAGCTCCAGCGTCTGCCCCGGCCTGAAACCAAGCTCATCGCGCAGCCGCTTGGGGACCACGATCCGCCCGGCAGAATCAATGGTAGTAGTCATGGCATGAAGGCTACCACGTCACCATCAACGATAGCCCGCCCGGTGCCTCGGCGGCGTCAGCTCTGATTGGCCTGCAGCGTCCGCGTCACGTCCCGACCCCGCGCGGTGAGGGCCCAGGCGTTCGGCTCTCCTTTGGCGTGATCGCCGCCCGCGTTGCCGACCAGCCCCAGGGCCTGCAGGCGCGCGAGCAGCTTCGAGATCTGACCCTGGTCCGAGATCCCCGCGGCCGTGGCGACCTGACGGTTACTCGGATGCGAGCCGTGCCCCCCGAGCGAGTCGATCGCCAGCAGCGCCCGCACCGTACGGTAGGTCAGGCGCATGTCCAGCTCCCGCAGCGGATCCACCCGCGGAGCGGTGGGCCGCCGCGCACGAGGCGCCGGGCGGCACTGCTCGCGCTCGGACGCCGCCTGGCCCTGGTAGGGCAGCACGATCATCCCCATCAGCGGGTTCAGCAGGGAGAGCAGCGGCCTGGGTGCCCTTGCCGAGTCCGGTGTTCGCCGCGGAGCGCCGGCCACGGCTCGCGTTCCACTGAGGGCGCCGGTGGGGCGCGAGGCACTTTCTACCAATCGCGCGTGGATCACCGCCAGCACCGCGCCGACCAGGCCCTCGGCGACCAGACGCTCGGGGCGCCTGGCAGCCCGGCTCTCATGGCGCCCCTTGTGCACCGCGTCCACGAGTTTCCGCACGACAAGAGTGCGGCGCGCCAGCGCGCGCTCGCCGCCGCCGAGCGCCCCCACGGCGCAGAGATACCCCAGCTCGGGCTCCGCGTCCAAGAAACAAAGCATCGCCTCGAGGCCCGCCCTGACCCGCTCCCGCCACCTTGCCGACGCCCCGTAGGCAGGAAGCACGCTCTCCGCGGCACGAGCGATCGCGACGTCGAACGCCGCGAGGAAGCAGTCTTCGCGATCCTGAAACAGCTCGTAGAAGGTGCGCCGCGAGAGACCCGAGCGGGCCACCACGTGCGCGACCGTGACCGCGCCGGGGCCACGCTCTCGGACCAGCTCGCTCATCGCCGCGATGATCCGCGCGCGCTGAATCTCCCCTACTCGGCCACGGGTCCGAGGTCCGGGCGTCGTGGTCCCGAGGGCCCGTGTCGCGGGCGCCGAACCGTTGACCGCCGGGGCCACGACACGATCGCTTCGCGCGGCCATCGCCACTGATCGCCTTCTACCTCTTCCCGCCCTTCTTGCCTCCTCCACGGTTCCCGCTCCGCTTGCGCTCGACCTTCCTCGGCTTCTTCTTCGGCTTCGGGCAGCCCGTGACGGCGATCTTGGTGTTGGCTGTGGATTTCCGCGCCGTTCTGCGCGGTGAATTCGGTCGGCATCACCAGGTGCTTCGCCGTGCAGAGGTTCCCGTTGCGCCGCCAGCGCCGAATACGGTCCCTCGGGGAGCATCAGTTCGAAGCTCGTGATCGGGACGTCGGGGACCTGCTTGAACGTGCTGCTCGTGATCCCCGCTTTGCTGATGAACGTCGAGCCGACCAGATCGACGGTGCACGCCATAGCCCTGCAGCACCACGATCAGAGCTCGGGAACGCTTCCCCGCCATGGGAGACGAAGTACGCCGGGCCCGTCAACGGCACCGGCAGCACCGGCGTGATCGCCGTCGCGTGACCGACCACCGACGCCGCGGGGCAGTTCGCCGGGTTCGCTTCGAACTGCGCCGCGCGTGCACGCCTTCTGCAACGTCGTCAACCGCGACGGCAGCTGCTTGGGCAGTTCGACTTTGACCCGCGCGATGTTCGACTGCGAGCTCGCCTGGTTGTCCCCCAGCGGCCCCGTCGGATAGACGATCTTCGCGTCCAGGCTCGCCCCATTCGCCCTCGACGTCTTCGCCGAGCGTCGAGACTTTGAAGTTCGGCTTGAACGTCAACGCTCGACACGACCCCATCTGGAAGTGGCTCGAGATCGGGGCGCTCGCGCCTTCCGGTGCTGTACGCCGTGCCCCGAGAAGGACATCGGCGACGCAATCCGTCGGGTTGAACATGAACCCCGGCCGGTCGATCACCGCATCGATCGTCCGCAGATCCGTCGGGATCCCATCGATGATCGACGGCAACGGGTCCGTCGTGACCGTCAACTGCGCCGTGTGCGGATCGACTTCGATCGTCGCCCGCACCACCAGCGTCCCCAGCTTGAACGGGCCGACGATCAACGGCACCACGATCGACAGGCCATACGGCGCGCCCTTATAGCCGCCCGTCAGATAGATCGGCGCCGGAGGCTGGCCCGGCTGCGGGACGACCAACGGATACGGACCCGGGCCGGCCTCGACAACCGTATGCCCGATCTGCGACGCTGCCGAGCACGTCCCTGCGCCGCCTGCGGTTCCCCGCACAGCGGGACCCTGCTGATCATCCCCAACAGACCCTCCGGGGTCTTGAACTGCGAGCTTCTCGATCGCGCTGCTGCCCATCGCCGCGCTCAACAACAGCGAGAAGTCCGTGAACCCACCCGCCTGGTCGGTCGTCGAGCCCGCGGTCATCGCGGCGTGAACGGCAACGGCGAGGACGCACGCGCTGCCCCCGGGGCCGCTGTCGATCGCGAAGCTGCTCGACGGGAACGCGTCTGCGACGAACGGGCGCTCCACGGCGTGAAGTCCGCGCTCGTCGTCGTAAGTCCCGCACCCGGTCGGCGTCGCCAGCGCCGCCTGCGCACCACCGCTGAAGGACAGCTTGAAGTCGTGAACGGCAGCTCGGGCGTTTCTTCGAACGTCGTCGTCAGCTGCCCCGTCTTTTCGTCCAGGTGCACGTCGCCGACGAACTTCACGTACACGCCCATCGCCGGGTCTTCCGGGGCGACCAGCAGCTTGCAGTTCCGGCGGGTTCGACTGCAGCAGGTACACGTTGCCTTTCAGCGTGTCCGCAGACAGCGGCGTTGCGATTTCGACTTCGCCGACCTTCGAGTCCGACGGGCACGACGGCGGGCCTTCGACCCCGATGCCGTCCTGCGGAGAACTGGCACGCGCCAAGCCCCGCGGCCTGCCCGGGTTGATCACCACACCTACAGGCAGCGTCACCGTCGTGTTCTCGATATCGGCGCTCGAGAGGCCTCCAGGGCTGACGAGCCTTCCTGGGGCATTTTCACGTCGACGTCAAGCCCGCCGGGGTATCCGCGTGGCTCGTGTCCGGCGCCGCGGTGATGTACGGCCCGAATTCCAGCAGGGGGCAGCCCGTCGTCGTACCAAAGCTGGTGGGCACCCTCACCTGATGTGCGGGTTCCTGCCAGGATGCGGCGAACAGCGTGCCCTGCAACGGTTCGCCGGTGCACTGCGTCAGGTTCGTGACGAACGGCGTCGGAGGACTCGTCGAGCCCTGGCCGCTCACGGGCACTTCTCGTTCCGTCGGAGTGGAGTGCCTGCACACAGGGGGGCCACCCAGGCCTTCGCATGACAGACCGCGCATCGGATCGTGAATCGGATCGGCCGGCACACCCCAGACAGTCAAAGACACAGCAGTCAAGATGTTCCCGCGGATGTTTTGAAACGTGGTCCGACCCCCGTAGTCGCCGGGTCGCACGGTGACCGTACCCTCGACACCAAAAGCCACCGAGAAGAAGCCGACCCTCGCCACTTCGCCGGGATTCGTAGTCAGATTGTAAACCGGCGCCAACACATGCAACGGTAACGACAGAGAGCCGGTTAGGGGCCCCGCGTTCGCCGTCAAGGTCACAGTGCCGATCTGTGTGCCCAGACCGCACGTCGGTTCTGTAAGGGTTACCTCCTGGGAGAATTCGGCAGCCGAGCACTTGGGGGCGTCGGCCACGTCGATCACATACCCCGGCGGTAGATCCAGGCCCGTTTCCTGCGCTGCACCCGAGAGCTGCCCAAGGCTGTCGGTGTTAAGCGCCACGCTCGTCGTCAAATCCGAGTGAGCGCCAGCCTGTGTCGTTGAGAGGGCCGTCGCCGTCGAACCCGGCGCGATCCCGAACCCGGCAGACGTCGAGCTGATCATCGTCGGTGTTTCCCGCACCGCTTCAGGCGCGCCACCCCCCGTGACACTCACAAGGTTCGTGACGCTCGCCGGCGCACCAGCCGCCGGGACTTCGACAGGGATCGTGATGACCAGCGAGTCATCCGGGACGATCGTCCCCACATACCTACAGGTCACGCCGTACAGCTCATCGCATTCTGTGACACGTAATCTTCACCCGACGCGCTCCCCGCCGCCGTCACCCCGCCCGGCAGCACATCGGTCACGACGATTTCGCTGCCGTCACTCGCCGCGCTACCCGTGTTCTTCACTTCCACGGCGTACTTGCCCGTCCCACCGGGCGGCAGGTTCGTCGGTTCGGAGATCGCTGTCACCGTCCACTGCGGGCTCCCCGTCACCGCCAACGCAGATCCCGGGGCAAACACCGCGGCCAAGCCGAGCGCAAGCGCCACAAGCGCCACCAAACCCACGGGTCTCACACGAGTCCCACTCGCTCCAGCGACAGGGCCGATTGAGCTCTTCGGCGAGGACATCAGCTCCCCCTCCCGGCTTTATTGGATTTATTCGACTTGTGTGCCTGCCCGTACCGCGCTTTCGCGGTCGCTTCGCAACGGGCCCGCTTGCTTTCGCGCGATCCTTTCCACACACCTTCAGCGCCTTCGCGAGCCTCTGCGCCCTGCTCGGCAACTTCGCCTTCGGCGCCACGACCCCGACCCGATCCCGCCGGGAAGTTGCCGACACCTTCGAACGTCACACTCGCCGGCGTCGCGAAGATCGGCGGCGCCGCAGGCACACCCTGACAACCGTGCCCGTGCACTGCGGAGGCGTGACCTTCACGAAACCACCATCGATACGCGCGTCATACACGTCGCCGTTGACATCCGCGTCCTGCGACACCAACTGCGCGTGCGTACCGAAGAACACATTAGCCCCGCAGCGCTCGACCCCAGGAAAACGCGCTCGAGGCATCATCCGCCGAGCTGATCAGTGAGATCTTCCCGTTATGCCACTCGTAGACCTGCAGTGTTTTAGCCGTAGTGCTGCGGCACAAGCGCATTGAACGTATCGAAGAACACATAGCTGCCGTCTTCGGAGATCGGCCGCGGCGGCGAGACCGTCTGGGCCTCGAAGGTCGAAAGTTGAATCGGGCATCGTCAACCGGCGGGCCACCGGCACACGAGACGCAGACAAGGCTGCCTTCGGCCGCGCCATACCGGAAGAGCTCCACACACCGTCTTTATTCAACGCGGGTACTCAGATTTGTAGAGGTTTTGGCATTCGACGACACCGCGGCGTGTTTGTTTTCATAGCCAGTCAACGGCAGGATCGCTGCCGAACACCAGATAGTGACCGTTCGCCGTCGTGTACCACCCCGTCGGCGAAAGAGGGCCGGCGCCACAGCCTGGCCCAGACCGATCGCGATACGACCTCCGCCCCACGCGCGGGATGTTTCTCCCCCATCGAGCGGATAGTCGTCGCCGCCGATCGTTGCGATATACGTGGTCTTCCCCGTCACGGTATCGTAGCGATAGAGGTTGATCGGGCTTCGAATTCTTCGTTTCGATTGTCGAGGCGCCCGCGCAAGCTTGCCGAACGCGGTGAAGTAGACCGTCGAGCCGTCGCTGGAGATCGCACCCACGAAGTCGACATCGCCTTCGGCGACACCCGATTCGCCGCTGGATATCAGCGCATGAGTCGTTCGCCTTCCGGAGCTTCGGTGTCGTACTCGTACAGCTCGGGAGCGTGCGTCGTGTCATCGGGCGTCGGCTCCCCTTCGCTGAGGAAGAAGACCTTCGAGCCGTCCGCGGCCGCCCCGACGTAGACCGCCGGTTTTGCACCAGCGGGATCACTCACCCCCGGGGTCGGCGCCGAACCTCGACGGTGGTCGGGCCGTCGAGGCGCATGTAGAGCTGCGGCGGCATTTCCTGCGGCGTCGCTTCCGCGTTCCAGCAGCCGGCTTTCCCCTTTCGCCGGAACGGGTGAGCGCGGTGAACAAGATCTCGAACCGTCGCTCGAGACGGCATTGTGCGTATCGCCGGGGTAGCCACCGAGGCCGAGCTCGGCGCCACAGGGGCTCAGAAGCGAGCCGTCCGTGGCGACGTTAACCAGTTGCAGATTGCCACCGGCCGATTCATAGAGCGCAGCGCCTTCGCAACCTGGCCGCTGTCGCCCGGCGCAAGTTCGTAGTCGGCGCTTGTCCAGCACGGCATGGCTGAGATCCGTCGGAGGCCCCGACCAAATAGGCGCCTCCCAGCGGCTGACGACGGAACAAGGCGCGCGTAAAGACCGCCTGGAGGGCCACCGACATAGTCGAAGACCTCTTCGTCCCTTTCACCTGGAAGGTGGTAGTGCTCGGTCGTCTTCCAAACCGACCTCAGAGAGATCGGCCGGATCGAAGACCTCGGCCTCCACAGGATGCACGCCCGAGCCCGGTGAGAGCGACGTCGTCTTCCATCCATCTTCCCTCCGCGGGACGTGGTCGCTGCTGGGATACGAGTCCACCGCCCGAAAGGATTCCGGAGTGGAGAACAGGAAATGGTTGCCGTCTTCGGCAACGAAGCCCGTGTCATTAGCGCGGCCGAGGTTGCTCGGAAAGAGGTCCGCGCATCGCCCTTGTCGATCGGCGTGATCTGCTCGTACGCGCGGCAGTCGGGCAGGCGGCCGAGGGACCCTGACGCGACGCCCCATAGGGGCACAGTTCTTCGGCAAGCGCCGCGGGGGCCCGAGCAGTCCCCCGGTAGCCAACGAGCGCCGCGACACCCGACCACGAGATCAGGCTACGAGCATTGATTGACCCATTTCCTCCTAGAAGAGCGATCCACACGAAACCCGCGGGACCGCGGGCATGACAAGACCGCCACGGGCGCACGACCCGCGGCGGCCGGTAAACGAGAGAACTTCAGAGTGCCTGAGAACCCGCGGGTCACCAATCCAGCCGGGCCCGCCGGCAAGCGGCGAACGGCGTGCCGTGCCCCACCCCCCAGCGGGGGCAATGACAAGGCGGCGCGAAAGCGCCGGATGAGGAGCCGCAGCGAGCACGGCCGCTAGGCGAAGAGAGAGAGAGAGAGAGAGAGATGCGACAGCGCCATGCTGGCGCATCTAGCATCACTCTTTCCACGAGGTGCAACGACCCTCGACACGTTCATCCCTCTCAAAAGCACGCGGAAACCAACTCCCTCATCGAGACGATCCGATCCCTCTCCCGGAGAAACCCCTGCCAAACAATGCTCAAAGGCCGGGCCACAGGAGGCCCCGACACCAAATCAGACCCTTATGTTCAAGACAGTCCGCCGCCCCGTATCAGCGACTTGGATAAGACTACTATATCCACGGCGCGAGGAACTTGTCAAGTCCTGTCTTATCAAGTCCTGTCTCAGGTATCGCGGTCCGGGCCGGCCATGCGCTCGGTCGCGGGCATGGAGGCCCGCGCCCCCTCCGCTCGGAAGGCAGCGTGCGCCGCGCGGATGCGCACCAGAGACCCACTGATCTTGCGAGCTGCGCTCCGACCGAGCGAAACGTCCCGGTCGCTCCTTACACTTGGCAGCATGACGTCCGCAGACCCCGGGCCGGCCCCCTCCGTAGCCGCCCCGCGTGGGCGGCGCTCGCCGCGCACCACGAGGCGATCGAGGGAACCCACCTGCGTGAGCTGTTCGCCGCGGACCCGGCGCGCGGGGAGCGGATGACGGCGGAGGGCGCGGGGCTGTACCTGGACTACTCCAAGAACCGCATGACCGACGAGACGCTCGGACTGCTGGTGGCGCTCGCCGAGCAGTCGGGCATGGCCGCGCGCATGGGAGGCGATGTTCAAGGGCGAGCGGATCAACGTGTCGGAGGACAGGGCGGTGCTGCACGTGGCGCTGCGGACGCCGAAGAGCGCCTCGCTGATCGTCGAGGGGGCACGACGTGGTCAAGCAGGTGCACGAGGTGCTCGAGCGGATGGCAGCCTTCGCCACGCGCGTGCGCTCGGGCGAGTGGAGGGGCCACACCGGTAGGGCGATCCGCAACGTCGTCAACATCGGCATCGAGCGGGTTCGGACCTCGGCCCGGTGATGGCGTACGAGGCGCTGCGCCACTACTCCCAACCGCGAGATGACGTTCCGCTTCGTCTCCAACGTGGACGCGGACCGACTTCGTCGAGGCCACGCGCGATCTCGACCCGGCGGAGACGCTGATCGTCGTCAGCTCGAAGACGTTCACGAGGCAGCAAGGATGAGACGATGACCAACGCACGGGCTCGGCCCGAGAGTGGCTGCTGACGGGATTGGCCTCGGGAACAGGGCCGGGTACGGATCCGGGACTAGGTCGCAGTCTGCGAGGAGGAGGCGGATCGCAAAGCACTTCGTCGCGGTCTCGACCAACGCGGAGCTGGTCGGGGCAGTTCGGGATCGACACCGCCAACATGTTCGGCTTCTGGGATTGGGTCGGGGGCCACTACTCGATGGACTCGGCGATCGGGCTCTCGACCATGCTCGCGATCGGCCCCGAGCATTTCGCCGAGCTGCTGGGGGGCTTCCACGCGATCGACGAGCACTTCCGCGCCACCCCCTTCGCCCATAACCTGCCCGTGCTGATGGGTCTGCTGTCAATCTGGTACGGCAACTTCTTCGGCGCCGAGACGCACGGGGTGATGCCCTACAGAGCAGTACCTGAAGCGCTTCCCCGCCTACCTGCAACAGCTGACGATGGAGTCCAACGGCAAGCGCGTGACGCTGGCGGGCGCGGAGGTGGACTACCAGACGGGCGCGGTGTACTGGGGTGAGCCGGGCACGAACGGGCAGCACAGCTTCTACCAGCTGTTTCCACCAGGGCACGAAGCTCGTCCCCGTGGACCTGGTCGGCTTCGCCCAGAGCTCAACCCGCTCGGCGAGCACCACGACCTGCTGATGTCGAACGTGTTCGCCCAGGCCGAAGCGCTCGCGTTCGGCAAGACCGCGGAGCAGGTGCGCGCGGAGGGCACGCCGAGGCGGTCGTGCCGCACCGGGCGATGCCCGGCAACCGACCAACCAACGCGATCCTCGCCAAGCGCCTGACCCCCACACGCTCGGCGCGCTGGTCGCGCTGTACGAGCACAGCGTCTTCACCCAGGGCGCGATCTGGGGCATCGACTCCTCGACCAGTGGGGCGTGGAGCTCGGCAAGGCGCTCGCCAAGCAGATCGCCCCCGAGCTGCGGAGCGAGGCCGAGCCGAGGCTGGAGCACGACAGCTCGACCAACGCGTTGATCCGCCGGTACCGCGGTTGCGTCAGCGTTGATTGGCCTGAGCGTGCGCGCGCGCATTGGGTCGGGGCGTCAGCGTGATGGCCCTGGAACGTGCGCGTGACTTCACGTCCCTACGGGGTGAGGCTCCAGGCGTTGGGCTCGCCTTTGGCGTGGTCGCCGCCCGTGTTGCCGATCAGGCCGAGCGGCTGCAGGCGCGCCAGCAGCTTTGAGATCTGGCCCTGGTCGGAGATCCCCGCGGCGGTCGCGACCTGGCGGTTGCTCGGGGGCGAGCCCCGCCCACCGATCGCATCGATCGCGAGCAGCACCCGGACGGTGCGGTAGGTGAGGCGCATATCGAGCTCGCGCAGCGGATCCCCCGTGGCGGATGGCCCCGTGCGCGGGGCGCGGGGCAACGCTGCTCGCGCTCGGCGGCGGCTTGCCCAGGTAGGGCAGCACGATGATCCCCATCAGCGGGCTCAGCAGGCCCATCATCGGCTTCGTGGCCGTTCCACCAGCCGCGCGTGGAACACCGCGAGCACCGCGCCGACGACGCCCTCGGCGACCAGCCGTCGGGCGCGCGCCGCCTCTGCTCTCTATGCGCCCCGGCGTGTCGCCCATCGATCACCCTCTTCAGCACGAATTGGTGCGGCGCTCCAGCGCGCGCTCGCCGCGCCGAGCGCGCCGACCACCAGAGATACCCCAGCTCGGGCTCGTCGTCGAGGAAGCGAGCACCGCCTCGAGACCGGCCCTGACCCGCTCCCGCCAGCTCCCCGGCGCCGCGTAGGCGGGAGCACGCTCTGCGCCGCCCGCGCGACCGCGAAGTCGAACGCCGCGAGGAAGCAAGCTTCGCGATCGTCGAACAGCTCGTAGAAGGTGCGCCGCGAGACGCCGGAGCGCGCCACGACATGCGCGACCGTGACCACACCGGGCCCGCGCTCGCGGACCAGTCGCCCATCGCCGCGATGATCCGCGCGCGCTGGATCTCCCCGACCCTGGCTGCCCAGCGGGACCCCGACTCCGCCTCTCGGCCGAGGCACCCG
The DNA here is from genome assembly GCA_963764915.1 of uncultured Solirubrobacterales bacterium. Classification (GTDB taxonomy): domain Bacteria; phylum Actinomycetota; class Thermoleophilia; order Solirubrobacterales; family Solirubrobacteraceae; genus Palsa-744. The sequence goes on from CAVXUO010000006.1 coordinate 324,047, forward strand.
CGCACGAGAGGACACCGCAAGGGTCGCCATCACACCACTACCCCTTTCTCCTCCGGCGTCCACCGCCGCCTTCGGCCCTTCGCCTTGCGCTTCCTCTTCTTGTGCGCGGCCTTCTTACCCCTGCGCCGCCTTCTTGGTCTTGCCGCAGCCGGTCGGGACGATCTTCGTGTTCTGGTGCAGCACCACCCCGTTCTGCCCGACGAATTCGGTAGGCATCACGAGCTTGCTCTTGCAGAGGTTCGCTCCGTTCGCAGTCAGCGCCGAGAACGGCCCCTGTGGCAACGTCAATTCAAATGTGCCGACGGGAACGTCCGGGATCGTCTTGAACGTGCTGCTCGTGATCCCCGCTTTGCTGATGAACGTCGAGCCGACCAGATCGACGGTCGCGCCGTAGCCCTGCAGCACGATGATCAGGCTCGGGAACGCTTCCCCGCCGTGCGAGACGAAATACGCCGGGCCGGTCAGCGGGACCGGCAGCACCGGCGTGGTGGCGGTCGCGTGGCCAATGATCGACGCCGGCGGACACCCAGCGGGGTTCGCTTCGAAGACGCTCGCCAGGCACGCTTTCTGCAACGTCGGCAGCCTCGAGGGTAGGTCCTTCGGCAGTTCGACTTTGACGCGTGCGATGTTCGCGTCATACGGGCCCGCAGGGTAGCCCAGCTTCACCGCCAGGCTCGCCCCATCCGTCCTGGAGGTCTTCCCCGACGGTCGACGCCGTCAGGTTCGGCTTGAACGCCAACACCGCGCAGTTGGTGACCTGGAACGGCACCGACAGAGCGGCACTCGACCCTTCGCCGCTGCCCAGGCTACCCCGTGATCACCAGCGGGCTGCAGTTCGTCGGGTTGAACGTGAAGTCGGGCCGGTTGATGATGACGTTCACGTGCTTGATCTGCAAGCGGGATCCCGTCGAGGATGTCGGGATCGCGTACGGCCCGGAGGGGTCGGTGGTGATCGTCAGCGCGGCTGTGTTCGGGTCCACTTCGATCTTCGCGCGGACGATCGACGTTCCCGAGGTTGAACGGGCCGGCCTTCGCCGGGTTCACGATCGACAGGCCATACGGCGCCCCATCATACGGTCCGGTGATGTAGACCTTTCCACCCGTCACGCTGTAAGGATTCCCACCCAAGCCTACGCTGACGGTCGTTTCCCCGATCAAGCTTTCCGGGCCACAAGTCCCTTCATCGGCCTGCGGTTCCCCGCACAGCTTCACCGTCGAGAGCGTTCCCAACAACCCCGGGGGCATCTTCAGCTGATCGATTGCAGGTTCTGTTCACCGTCTTCACGGCTCATCGTCATCGTGAAGGGGCTGAAGCCGCCCGCCTGAATACTCGTCGTACCGCCGTCAACGTCGGCTTGAACGGCAGCGGATCAGAGCACGGGGACCCATTCGGCCCACTCGTGATTCTGAATTCCGATGACGAGTCGATCGGTTCGGTCCCCGACCACGGTTCGATTGACGCAGTTGTTGTATAGCCCCCGCACAACGCCGGCGTTCCCAACGGCGCCCGCGAGCCACCAAAGAAGTTGACGTACAGGTCTTCGAAGGGCAGCTGCGGCGTTTCCTTGAACGTCGACACCAGCTGGCCCGTCACCGGATCCGGTTTGACTTCGCCCGCAAGCTTCACCAACACCCCCGATACCGGGTCCCGCGCAACGAGATACAGCGCCAGCAGGCTCCCGAATGGGTTGGGTTCTGGTCGGCCAAATACACCGCACCCACCAGCGGATTGGGGAGCAGCGGCGTCTTGATTTCCACTGTTCCAACCTTCGACGATTCCGGGCACGACACTTCTTCGGGAGAGGCCAAGCCGACTTCGCCCTCGCCACATGACGACAACCCGTCCGCGCCGGCCGGGTTCAACCCTACGCCCACCGGTAGCGCAACTGTCGTATTCCTCACCGTTGCCTGCGCATCCCCGGTCGGGTTCAACCCAGCGGTTTGCGGCACATGAATCCCTACCGTGAGACCTGTGGGCGTGCTCCCCGCCTGCCCATCCGGCGTCACGCTGATCGACGGTTCGAACGTCAAACGGTTACAGCCAGTCAACCCCAACGGCTGCCCATACTCATCATGCAGAGCGTATTCCCCGGCCTGCTGCACCATGGTTCGGCCCACGAGTCCGAGGTGACCGTCGGCGCCCACGGCGTCGTACAAGATGTTGGAAGCGTGATCAGCGGTTGCGAGCTCGATTCGTTCAGCGGTTCGCACGGGCCATTCCCAAATCCGCCTTCGAAGAGACAGTTCCAGCCACGCGAGGAGTTGTGCCGCGGATCGCCCGGTACACCCCAGAACGTCACCTGGCTTGCGAGCAAATCGAAGACTTGAGAGATGTTGCGTACCGCTACGACCACCCCGTAACCCCCACCAGTACGCACCGAGGTATCGAGCAGGACGGGGTCGCCCACGACCCTGAAGCCGAAGCGCGCCGGTTCGCCCGTCTGCGGCACCAGGTTGTACAGCGGCACCGGAATGGTCAGCGGCCGTGGCGAGAAGATGGGTACCACTAGCGTCGTATTCGCGACGCCGATTACCGTATCGGGCGGGCATTCATTCGCACCAGTTTCGCCTGCCGCGAACTCTCCGGTCGTGCACTCTGGAACCGCGTTCGGGTTCCCGACCAAACCGGGGGGAAGATAAAACCGTAGGTCCTTCTCCAAGCCTCCCGCAGTCCGCGCAAGGCCTTCTTCGAGTTCTCGGTTGAGATCGATCGTGGTCGTCAACTGAAACGGGTGCGAGCCGGCCTGCGTATCGGGCACGCCCCCAACACCTTCCGGAGTCTGTTCAAACTGTTCCACGCCAAAGGCGGTCCCCGCCGAACCGATCCGCAGGGGCTGCTTGTTGACGGCACGCGGCGCGCCGCCGCCTTCCGCGACCATTTCCTCGACTGCACCCGACTTTGCGCCTGGTTCTATTCTTACGTTCAATTCAAGTGTCACCCCGTCATAGGGCGCGATGCTCGATGACGGATATACACAGCTCACCGTCGCAAGCGAGCATTCCCCATGCCCTTTGGTGCCCAACAGCCCGGCAATCCCGGCAATGCCGACTGGCACGACCCCAGCGGGCAGGACGTCGGAGATCCTGATCGGCGCACTCGGACCCATCCGCTTCGCCGTCGCCGAGGTTGTTCGCCGTGACTACAATCTGACCGACACCGTCGTGTGGAAGATTGCTCGGCGCCGAGCTCGCCACCACGTGCCACCACGGGCCTTCCCCCTGCGCAAACGCCGGGGCCACACCCAACACCGTAGTTACGCCACACGCCAGCATGAGCGCCGCCGCCAGCCTAATCCACATAAGCTTGCCTCTCATATCTCTCATCCCTCCTAACGTCCCACTCGAGCGGACAAGCTTTTACGTGAGCTCTTCCTTTTACGCTTGCGCTTGCTCTTCATTGACCTTTTCTTCTTCTTGGCAATTTTCTTCTTTTTCGATGTCCCAATGGCCTTCGGCGGCGGCGGAACAACGTTGCCAGCGCCCGTGAACGTGGCGCTCGACGGCGCACCAAAGATCGCTGGCTGCGGCGACGGCGCCACCTTGCACGCATCGCCACTCGTACACGGTGGCGGCGAAACGGGCACACCCGTACATGGCACCGCGGCCGAGCACTCGTGCGCGTCGTACACGTCGTAAGACGTGTCAACATCCTGCGAGGTGAGCCTCGAGGCGGTGAGGAAGAAAACATCTTCGCCTTCGCTGCCGCCCGGACCCTTACCGCTCGCATCGAGGAACACCGATTCCTGCGGTGACGTCCCTGAGGAGATCAATGACACGCAGCCTCCCGGCCGCGCGCAACTCCCCATCCCCGAAGGCTCATACTCATAAACGTCCGTCTGGCCGTTGGTGTCCTGTGCCACCAACCCATCGGTGCTGTTGAAGAACAGACGCCCTTCATCCGTCAGTGAACGTGCCTGGTAGATCGAACTCCCAGAGCCTCTCTTTACCTGCTCGTAGTTGGCGATGGTAGCCGCGATCCAATGACCGGCCCAGACTTCGCTGGCATCCAGGAGCCGATGCCCAAATTCGTAAAATACGCCATCAGGCCTAGCGCCCGTCGGATCGCACGAAACGCACGTCAGACGGCCCGTTTCCTTGTCGTACAGGAACGCCTCCTCATCGGGCTGCCCGCTGTTTCATCGCGGTTGTCGTAATGCGTCAAGCTCAAATCCGACATAAACGCCAGATATTGCCCATTTGGGGAAACTCTCGACGCCAGCTGGGTCGGTAGCCCTTCCCAGTCAGGCCTGTCTTCAGAAGATAGAACTGCGACAAGTTGCGTCGACCACCTCGACCCCGCCTCAGACGCCACATAGAGGTTGTCCTTACCGCTTCCGCCCCGTTCGCCAAAACACCACGGGCAACGAAGTACACCGCCGACCCATATTCGCTGGCACCCACCACTACCGGCTGTACGTCGGCCGTTTCACCAGTGTTTTGATGGACCGTCAAATCAGTCAAATCGCACTTTGGCCCGGCGGCTCCTTCGATGATCTGGCACACATATAGATCGTGCTTGCCACTTGAAGCATTGCTTTCAACGGGAGTCAGCTTCGAATCGAGTGTCAACGGCTCTTCATCTGTGAAAAACACCTCCGACCCATCTGCGCTCGCTACCTGAAATCGAGCTTTGTCAGCAGGCGGAGTCGAGACTCCCGGCGCGGGCGCATCCACCTGGACCTCCTTGTCGGTAACGGTGTCGCGCATATAGAGCGGGTCGCTTTCAGCAGTGTTGGGAGACCAGAAGACGCGGGAGCCATCATTCGACAACGCATGTACGATGCTACTGTCGTCGGCGCCAAGGATGCCGCCGTTTGCGGCTTCTCCGCCCGGCAGGACGCTCGCCAGCTGCAGCCCACTTGCAGACCACTCAAAGAGGTTCTTGCCATGAGTCGCAGTCAGATTCGGCGCGTTTTTGGTCAATGCAAACGCCGAGGTGAAAATCATATGCGAGAAGTCCGGTGTCACGGCAAGCACGTAAACATCCCCGGGAGTGCCGCTTTCATGTGCTTCACTTTCGGCAAACTGAGTTCCCGGCGGCACATTTCCCGCAGTCACCAGTGGCATATATACACCGTTGCCGTTTCCACGCACATACGGTGTCTTTTCGGTTGCTGCGGGGGACAGCGGCGTTGCGCCGACGGGTTCGACGAGCGCTTGCGAAAGGTCACTCGAAAAGAACTTGTATTCACTTGTATACGTGGGACCAACCGGGGCATTGCGCGGCGTGGCGATGTCTTCGGTGATCCAGCCCTCTGCCGTGCGTCGCGAGAACACCTGTGTCGTATCGACCGGGCTGGGGTCACCCGCTGGATTGGCGACGATCGGAGCGGTCGCCACATAGCTGATGGCGTCGCCGTCTTCAGCGGCCTGGATCAGCGTTTCGCCGTTTTCGCCGGGGCCCCGGAGACTCGCACCGTACTTGTCGGGCGGCGAGACCATTTCCCATAGCCGTCCGTCGGGCAGCGCGAACACACCGCCTTGGGATTGCGTCGTGAACGTCTGATCGGGCCCGTACACGGTGCCGAGCACATTGCTCGCGACGACCCGCACGTGATACATCGTTTCCGGTGCCAGATTCTCAACCCGGACGGCAGCCAGCTCACGTTGCGCCCCGCTCCGAGATCCCCGCGGGAATCGGCAGGCTTTCACCGTAGGAAGTGCTGGTCCCATATTCGAAGCTGTACGTGGTCTGGGAGCCATGCGGGTTGACATCCACGCCGAGCAGTGCGCTGTCCGACGAGACATCGGAGATGCTCTCTTCTGACAGTAAGACCGGCTCGGGGGTCACAAACGTGCGATCCTGGCTCTGATTGGAGCCGTTGGCGTTGGATATGTTCACCCGGAAGTGGTATTCGGTGAGCCGTTCGAGGCCGGTCAGTTCCGCGCGCACCGCGACCGGCCCGCTGCTGGACCCGGGGCCCGGAGAGCACGACACGCTCTGCCCGTAGGAACTGCTGGTGCCATATTCGAACACGCACGACGTCACGGGCAAACCATCTGGATCGACCGAACCACTAACTGTCACGGACGTTTCAGTGAAATGCGAAACCGAACCGGTTGTAGCGTCCGGGACCAGGTACGAGCCGAAGACGTCAATCTGCTGGCTTGCCGCGTTCGAGGTGTACACCATGCCAGTTGAGGAGTTGACGGCGATACCTTCACTCGTTTCCATCTGAGCCTCGCCGAACTGCTCGATCGGCGAACCCGACGGCGCAAACGCCGCGACACCCGTTTCCTGATCGGCGTACACATCGTTGCTGGATACGTCGATGGCCAGAGAGGTAAAATTTTCGCCACCGATCATTTCGGTGATGATTTCACCCGCCCCCGAGAACTTTGCAAAAGGTGTACTTAGTTCGGTTTGCTCAGATGCTTCAAAGAACTTGATGCCATCATAGCCCAGATAGAAATTGCCTTCGGAATCGAAGGCGATGCCCATCTCACTTGGCACTGGGGTAGCGACGGCACGGTCTGGCAGGGTGATGGTCGGGAAATAGGGCTTTACGTTGTACATGAATTCGTTGGACAACGCATCGTTGAACACAGCTACGCCGTCGTGGATGCCGACGACCACATAAAGCGAACCATCGGAATCGACTCCTATGCCTCGCGGCTTGTTGTCCGGCTGTTGACGGTTGATCCACGGCGTGGTGGACGATTCTCCCATTACCTGGCCGATGTAGGTGCCGTCGGCGGTGAACTTGTCAATTACGGCGTTGCCCGAGTCCAAGACGTATACGTCCCCTTTCGATAGATCCAAGGGGTTTCCGGAGTTGTCGATCGCAATCGCACCTCCTGGTCTCGGCGACTCCGTACCCCAAGAGAATGCCCCCGGAGGGCGTCGCGCTGCCGTCGAACGCGCCAACATAGGCTCCTTCCGCGCTGAAGATCTCGACACGGTTATTGCCCCGGTCGATCACGTAAACATCACCGGTTTCTTCGTTGACAGCCAGCCCGCCGGGCTGCAAGAGCTGCCCTTCCCCGAACCCGGGCTACCAAATGATTTGCTGAACACATGCTCGCGCTGCGCGAGTGCCGGGGCGCTCCAGAGCAAGAGCCCGCCGACGGCCGCGCACAACCACACCAGCACCATCGAGATCGACCGGCGAGCACTCATCAAACCATCTCCTCCTGTGAAGAACCGACATGACGCCGACCCGACCCCGGGCAGCACAAAACCGCCGCGGGCACGCGGCCCACAGCGACGGACGAACACTCAGCTGAACGCGCGCACCACGCGCACGGGAAATCGAGCCGCGCGCGGTGCGCGACTCGATGCGATCGATGAGCCGTCCCTGGGCTTAGCGCCCTAGACGAAAGAGAGAGAGAGAGAGAGAGATGCGACAGCGCCATGCTGGCGCATCTAGCATCACTCTTGCTGCGAGGTGCAATGACCCTCGACACGTTCATCCCTCTCAAAAGCACGCGGAAACCAACTCCCTCATCGAGACGATCCAGTCCCTCTCCCAGAGAAACCCCTGCCAGTGCTGCTGTGAAGGCCGGGCCACAGAGGCCCCGACACCAACCAGACCCTTATGTTGAAAACAGCCCATCGCCCACTGTGGACAACAAGGTAAGACTACTATATCCACAGCGAGAGGCACTTGTCAAGTCCACGGTTGGCAGCCCCCGCCGAGACGCCTCACAGGGACGCCTCTGCATGTAGGCGACCTCGACTCCGAGCCCTGTGTTGCGGTGGCGCGGCGGGCTCGGCCCGGTGCGAGCTCCGCCAGACGGGTCAGCGCCCGCCGAGGATGAACCGCTCGACGGCCTCGGCGAACCCATCCTCCTCGTTTGAGGCGGTGACGCGCCGCGCGGCACGCTGCACCTCGCGGTCGGCGTTGCCCATCGCGATCGACAGCCCCGAGTGGGCGAACATCAGGACGTCGTTGGGCATGTCGCCGATCGTCGCGATCGCCTCCCCGGGGATGCCGTAGCGCGCGGCCAGCCAGCGCACCACGGCCCCCTTGTTCGCCTCGGGGTGGGTCACGTCGACGTAGTAGGGCTGTGAGCGCGAGGCCGAGACGCGGTCGCCGAAGCGATCGTGCGCCGCGGCAGCGGCGCGTGCGACGGCGTCGTGGTCGTCGCTCACCCCGACGATCTTGGCGACCCCCTGGCGCAGCTGCCCGTAGGCATCGATCACGGTCGGCGGGAACTGCACGGTGAAGGACTCGTGCTCCACGTGCGGGCCCCGCGGGTCGCGCACGTACCAGTCGGCGCCCTGGTAGACCCACACGTCGAGCGCGAACGACTCCAGCAGCGCGATCGTTCCTCCGACCAGCTCGGCCGGGATCGCGCGCTCCTCGATCGTGTGCATGTCGCGGTCCACCAGCATCCCCCCGTTGAACGCCGCAATCGGCGTGCTCAACCGCAGCGGCTCCACGTACATCGCCATCCCGCGCGGTGGGCGACCGCTGGTCAGCGCGAACACGATGCCGGCCTCCCCCAGCCGCCTGACGGCCTCAATCGCCCGCGGCGTCAGCTCCTTCGCCTGCGTCACCAGCGTGCCGTCGACGTCGGAGAGCACCAGCTTGATCGCCGGCGCGGCGCTCGCCCGCGGCTCGTCGTTCGGCTCCATCGCACTTGGCATGATGCCGGTTTCCCGCGCGCGGGGCCCGGCGGCGGGTCACGCGAGCACCGCGACACCTCTGATCACGAGGTAGAGCCCGAGCACGGTGAGCACTCCGGTCAGCAGGGCGCGCGCGTTGGCGCGCATCCACGCGTCGAGGCGCGCGATCGTCGACTTGGTCTCCTCGGGGCGGAACGACAGCAGCGCGAGCGGGACGATCGCCGGCGAGAGCATCAGCACGTTGAACAGCAGGATGGCCAACACCTGCTCGTGTTTGGAGACTTCCGCCGCGACGATTTCCTTCATCGCAGCGATGTACCGCACGCTCGGGAAGTTCAGGACCACGCCGGCGAAGAAGGCGAGCGTAGGAGAGCCCGATAGAAGCCGCTCGGCCAGCGGGGGCTTGCTCGGCTTCGCGGGGTCGGGGGCCGGCTTGGCGGCAGCCCTGCGCGCTTTGAAGCGATCCACCCGCCCGGTGCCCTTCAGGAAGGCACCCACCAGCAGCAGGCCGCCGATGACCAGGTCGAAGATCGGCCGCGAGGAGGAGGAGTGCCCGCCGAACACTTCGGCGTCACTCGCGACGGTCACAACGCCGATGCCGAGACCCACGCTCCAGGTGAAGGCGCCGGCGAAGTAGGCGCCGAGCATCCGTTTCGGGTGCTCGGAGGCGAGCGTCAGCAGCACGACCGCGAGCAGCACGGGGTTCAGCGCGCAGCTCGCGCCGAGCAGGGCGACGTTGACGATCATGGTGATGACCTCCCGCCCCGCATCCGTATAGGAGCTTCGCGGCTCACAAGATGAATGGCCTTCACCCCCACGGGATGATTGCGAAGGACGCAAGGGCGTCGGCGAGGCGAAGGCGGCATGACCTCACAACGAAGGCGGGCCGCACGTCGGCGCCGGAGGACCGGGGCGAGGACGGGGCCCAGCCAGCGAGACGGGCTGCCGCGAGGACGCCGCGAGGCCTTACCCTGTGGGCCAATGGCGCGCATCGGTCTGCTCACCGGCGGCGGGGACTGCCCCGGGCTGAACGCAGTGATTCGCGCCGCCGTACGCAGCGGCCTCGCGCGCGGCGAGCACTCCTTCCTCGGCTTTCGCCACGGCTGGGCGGGGGTGTTGGAGGACGAGGCGATCGAGCTCGATCTGCACAGCACCGTCGGCATCCTCCCCCGCGGCGGCACGATCCTCGGCACCTCGCGCACCAACCCGTTCGCCGAGGGCATGGGCGGCCTCGAGGCGATCCGCGCGACGCTCGAGCGCCGCGGCGTCGACGCGCTGATCCCGATCGGCGGCGAGGACACGCTCGGGGTGGCGCTGCTGCTGCACGAAGCGGGCGTCCCGATCGTCGGCGTGCCGAAGACGATCGACAACGACCTCGGCGGCACCGACGTCACGTTCGGCTTCAACACCGCCGTGCAGATCGTCACCGACGCGATCGACCGCCTGCACACCACGGCGGAGTCCCACAACCGCGTGATGGTCGTCGAGGTGATGGGCCGCCACGCCGGATGGATCGCCACGCACGCCGGGATCGCCGGCGGCGCCGACGCGATCCTCGTGCCGGAGCGCCCGTTCGACGTCGAAGAAGTGTGCGCCCACCTGCGCCGCCGTCACGAGCGCGGGCGGTCCTTCTCGATCGTGGTCGTCTCCGAGGGCGCGACCCCGCGAGAGAGGACGATGCAAACTGTGCAGGGCACGGCCACCGACGCCTTCGGCCACGCGCGCCTCGGCGGGATCGGCGTCACGCTCGAGCGCGAGATCGAGCAGCGCACCGGCTACGAGACGCGCGTCACGATCCTCGGCCACGTGCAGCGCGGCGGCACCCCCACCGCGTTCGACCGCGTGCTCGCCACCCGCTTCGGCGTCGCCGCAATGTACGCCGTCGCCAGCGGCCACTTCGGCAAGATGGTCGCCCTGCACGGCGCGCGGATCGCCGAGGTCGACCTCGCGCAGGCGCTGGCGGCCCCGAAGCTGCTCGACCCCGAGCTGTACGCGACGGCGGAGCTGTTCTTCGGGTAAGAAACAACTATGCGGGCGATGGTGTTCGAGGAGGTGGGCCAACCGTTGCGGGCAATCGAGCGCCCGATCCCCGAGCCCGCGCCCGGCCAGCTGCTGCTGAGGGTGCACGCCTGCGGGGTGTGCCGCACCGACCTGCACCTGCTCGACGGCGAGGTGCGGATCGCCACACCGCCGCGGATCCTCGGTCACCAGATCGTCGCCACCGTGGAGTCCGACGGCCGCCGCGTCGGCGTCCCCTGGCTGGGGTGGACCTGCGGCGAGTGCGCCTATTGCCGCTCGGGCCGCGAGAACCTGTGCCCGCTGGCGCGCTTCACCGGGCGCGACATCGACGGTGGCATGGCCGAGTACGCGCTCGCCGACGAACGCTTCTGCTTCGAGCTCCCGCCCGGCTACCCCGACGCGCAGGCCGCCCCGCTGTTGTGCGCCGGGCTGATCGGCTACCGCGCGCTGCGGATGGCCGGCCGCGCGCGGCGCCTCGGCCTGTACGGCTTCGGCGCCGCCGCCCACATCCTCGCCCAGGTCGCCATCTGGCAGGGCAGGCGCGTGTTCGCCTTCACCCGCCCCGGTGACATCCCCGCGCAGACCTTCGCGCTGGAGCTCGGCGCCACCTGGGCCGGGGGCTCGGACGAGCCACCCCCCGAGCCGCTCGACGCCGCGATCGTGTTCGCCCCCGACGGCGCCCTGGTCCCGCTCGCGCTGCGCGCCCTCGCCCCCGGCGGCACGGTCGTGTGCGGCGGCATCCACATGAGCCCGATCCCCTCCTTTCCCTACGCCGATCTGTGGGAGGAGCGCACGATCCGCTCGGTCGCCAACCTCACCCGCCGCGACGCGGAGGAGTTCCTCGCCCTCGCCCCGCGGGTCCCGGTCAAGACCCAGGTCACCGCCTACCCGTTGGAAGACGCCAACGGCGCCCTGGCAGACCTCCGCGCGGGGCGGTTCACCGGGGCGGCGGTGCTCACGGTGTAGCCATAGCGCAGGGCCGCCATCCCGCGAGGAGCGCCCTGGCATCGTCGCATCGCGCCCCATCCCCACGAGACACTCAGAAGTTCCGCCTGCTCGTCGCGTAGGCTACCTGCGCTTCTTAGGCTTAGCACTGTCGGGCGAGCACGATTGCGGATTTTGAGGTCTGGCTTAGGAACGCCGAGTAGAACTATCGTAGGCTGAGATTCCGATCCCGCAGGTATGCAACCCGAGCCCATCCTTGGCATCCCCCAAAGAGCACATCGTCGATTTCAGGCGACCCCCAGTTGCGGAGGTGGCTCTGGCTGTCCAGTTCGCTGAGCCCGTCACCGACGACACCACGACGCTCAGCAAGTTCTGGCCCACCGTCCTAGCTGACTTCCCCAACGTAGAGCCCCAGCCACCACTCCCACCGTTGACCGAGACATTTGAGGTCCCGGCTCCGCCGAGCATATCCTTCCAGGTGCTCGGTGGCCCGCAGGCTTCGCGCTATTGGTTCCTCGGCGCCGGAGAAAATGAGCTTGTGCAGGTTCAACCCGATCGGTTCGGCTTCAACTGGCGAAAAGGTCCAACCGACAAGACGGCGTATCCGCGGTATCCGTACGTCCGAGGACGCTTTGAGTCGGTATTCTCGATCTTTGTCGATGCGCTGCACCAACTTGGAAGGACGGTTCGCCCGACCTGGTGCGAGGTTACGTATATCAACCCCGTCGCGTTTGGACACCCCGGAGAGCCTCGCCCGGATCTGTCCACCGTCTTGCGCCGCCTCGCGCCATACAAATCCCAGCTACTGCCTGAGCCTGACAACACAATCCTAACCGACCGTTTCCTTCTCGTGCGCGACGGCGCTCCCTTTGGTCGATTTTATCTTACCGCGAACCCAGCGTACACCGACGACCGGTCACTCGGATACAACCTGATTCTCCGGATGATCGGTCAGCCACGGTCTCCGGATTTGGCTGGCGTGTTGGATGTATTTGACGAGGGACGCAACCTCATAGTGAATACTTTTAGAGACACCACAACACCAGAGATGCACGAGGAGTGGGGACTTGATGACGACGGCTGAAGCACGTCCGCAGTACCTCTTGGATCGCGTTGTGCATGTCGAGTCCCAGGCACCTCCGAGCAGTTCTCTCACATCAGGAACGGGAGCACCGGTGGTTACGGTTAAAGGTGGTTATGCAGCGGCATGGTTCCTCGATGCCATCGGTCGACTCGAAGATCTGGCCACGCTCGCACCGGGTTGGGATAGCTACGGCGCGAAGTCCGTCGCCGCCGATATGGCGCTTGCCGCAGTGAAATTTCTGGCTGCCGTGGCCGTTGCCGCGCCCGATGTGCACGAGCCGTCGATCGTGCCCTTGTCGGACGGAGGTATTCAGGTGGAGTGGCATCGTGGAGGCATCGATCTGGAGGTCGCGTTTTCCGATGACGAGCCGGGCGTTTCTCGCATCGACCATACAAACGACAATACAGCGGAACTTCCACTAAGCGACGCGCTGAGCGAGGTGCTCCAGGCGGCTACTCGACTCAACGCAACGTGATCGCTGCAGACGCGCCCATCGCAGATGCAACCGAGCTGTATCGGCGTGTCCACGTCGATCAGATTGTTTGGGACGACAACGTAAAACGCCTGCGGCCAAACAAAAATGTGTTCAAGGACCACGAGTTGTCGGTACACCTTGGGGATGCCTTGGAAGACAAAGACCTCCCCCCGTCATCGGTCCTTGACGGGAGACCAAGCCATCATCTCGTCGCGTTGACCACCGCCTTCGTCACACAGGAGGAACAAGTTGTCTCGCGCGATCCGCAACCTCACGACGAGTCTCACGGCCTCGTCACCGGCACCAAGCCCAAGTCCCGACGCGACCGACTTGCGCTCGCCGCAAGATGGGAGACCTTGCGCCGCGAGGCTCTGACCCCGGAGCTCCAAGCGGATTTGGACAGGTTCGAATCCGCCGACGGTCGTTAACCGGTCGATTCGCTCCGCTGCGAGGTTCGGGGCACTGCTCAGACGCTCATCGCGTGCACCGCCGCCAGCCCAGCCCATGCTCCGTAGGGGGCGAAGAACTCGCGCACCTCGGCCTCTTCTGCCCGGGCGTAGGGGTTGCCGCCGCTGAGCGCGCGGCCCACCAGCTTCAGCAAGCCAACGTCGCCCGCCGGCACCTGGTCGTGGCGGCCCTGGCCGTGCAGCGCAAGCATCTCCACCGTCCACGAGCCGATGCCCGGGATCGCGCGCAACCGCCGCCAGGTGCGTTCGTGATCGGGGGCGTGCAGGTCGATCCGCCCCCTTGCCACCTCGCTTGCCACGCGCACCAGCGTGCGCGCCCGCGCGCCGCCAAGGTCAAGCGATTGCAACAGCGCCGGCGCCACGCCGGCGAGCGCCGCTGGGGTCGGCACGTCGCGCAGGGGCCAAACCGCACCTTCCCCGCCCACCGCCACCGGCCCGCGTGCGCCCCGCCCGCGTGCAATCTGTTGCCGTTGCGGCCGGCGCACCCCACGCTTCCCGCGCTCCTGCTCCGGCCAGCTGCGCCCCAGCCGCCGCACGATCCGCCGCTCGATCGCCGCGGCGCGCTCGAACTCGATCAGCTGCTCGCACACCGCCCACGCGAGCGCCTCCCACGGCTCGGGGCGCCGGCGCACCCGCAGCCACGGCCGGCGGCGCACCGACTCTCCGACCAGTGGGTCGCGCGCGAAGCGGGTGTGGAACGCGCGCAGGTCCTCGTCCACCCCGAGCGCGAAGCGCATCCGTGCGATCCCATACTCGGCCGCCTCATCGGTGGGGGCGCCGGCGTCGAACACCACCCGATCGGCGGCGGGCTGCGCGACGCGCACCACCACCGGCTGCTCGCCGTGGTGCAGCAGCCGTTCGAGCACGCCCTCGCGGTGGCGCAGCACCCCATCCATGCCGCCGTGCGTCGGCAGGCGAAACGGCCACAGGGGCCGCACCTCTACAACGCTAGTTGCGGCCACCGAGCAGGTGAACGTCCACAAGCAGCGAGCGGCTGCCGACGATCTGCACGAGCTCACCCATGGCGCGTGAGCCATGCCCTCCGCTCGCCGCGCGGCGCCCACCGCCCCGACCGAGGCCTCGCCGTGCGCCGACGCGCACCAGCTCGCGGCGCCGCCGGCGACGGTGGGCGAGCCCCACCATCGCCGCACCCGCGACGAAGCTGCCGGCGGCCACGGCCGCGGCCTGCACGGCCGGTACCACCGCACGGGCTTCCGAGCGCTCAGGAAGCGGCCGAGCCGAAGGCGCCACCACGACGGCGTCCACTTCCTCGGTGTCGCCACCGACGGATCGGGGCGCGTCGGGTTGGAGCGAGTCGCTCACCCGTCGAAGTGTACGGAGCCCCTCGGACCCTCTGGTCGCTACGCCGAAGCAAGCGCGACGTCAGCGGGCGCGGGCTCGCTCGGCGTGCTGTCGAACGCCCGCTCGTACATCCGATAGCGCTTGACGACGCGGCCCCCCATCGCCTCCATGCCGCGGTTCATCGCCGTGTTGGTCTCGAGGATCCAGCCCATCTCGCCGCCCTTCTGGGGGCGCGCTTCGGCTGCGTCGAAGTGCATCTGGTAGAGCTTGGCGGCCACACCGGTGTGCTGGTACTCGGGCTTGACGCCGAGGAAGCCCACGCGGACCCGATCGGTGATGCGGCCCTTGTTCAGGAAGTGCCACCAGCCGAAGGGGAAGAATTTGCCGTTCATCTTTGCGAGCACCTGGTTGAGGTCGGGGAAGGTCATCGCCATGCCCACCACCTCGCCGGTGTCTTCACGCTCGGCGATCATGCACCAGTGCTTGTCAAAGGCCAGCTGGATCTCCTGGGCGTAGGCATCGAGATCCTTCTTGGAATAGGGGACGAAATCCCAGTTTTTCGACCATGCGGAGTTGTAGACGTCGGCGAAGGCGTCCATGTCTTTGCGCAGCTGGCGGCGGCGCATCGGCCGCACCCTGATCCCGTGCTCGGACTGCGCCTTCTCCGCGAGCTCCCAGATGATGGGCAGCACCTTGTCGCGCTCGGTGACCTCGAGGTTCCACATCAACAGGTCCATCGCCTTGGTCATGCCGGCCCGCTCCATGCGCTGCTGGTAGTAGGGCGGGTGCCAGGGCTGCTTGATCATTGGCCGCAGCTCGAAGCCCTTGATCAGCACGCCGCTCTCTTCGTTCATTGAGAAGTCGGCCGGGCCGACCATGCGCTCCATGCCCTTCGCCCGCAGCCATTCCTCGGAGGCGCTCAGCAGCGCCTCGAGCGCCTCCTGGTCGTCCTCGAACTCGAGGAAGCCGAACCAGCCCCAGCGCTTCTGCTGGTAGTCGTTGAAGGCGTGGTTGACCTGGGCGGTGATGCGACCCACCACGCGCCGGTCCCGCCAGGCCAGGAAGTACTCGGCTTCCCCGTGGCTGAAGAAGGCGTTCAGGCGCCGGTTGAGAAAGACCCAGCGCTCGAGCTTGGGCAGAGGCACCCACAGTGGGTGGTTAGCATGCACTGCGAACGGGACGTCGATGAACTTCCGCAGCTCCCGCCAACCAGATACGGCTCTGACTTCGACACTCACAGTCACGGCACCCTACACACAGATCCCCACGGACGAAATGCCGACCACCGCAGACGACGCCCATATCTCACGCGAAGGGGAGCCGGTCCCTCAGGAGGACATCCAGACCTCACGTGCAGCGCAGCCGCCCCCCCGCGACGTCTTCGCCAAGGCCCGCCACCACGAGCGCGCCGAGATCCTCGCCGCGGGGCGCGAGGCGGGCATCCTCCCCTACTTCCACGTGCTCACCTCCCCGGCGATGCCGGTAGTGGAGATGGAGGGCGCGCAGCGGATCATGCTGGGCTCCAACAACTACCTCGGGCTCACCGGCGACGAGCGCGTTCTGGCAGGCGCACAGGATGCGCTACACCGTTACGGAACCGGCCTCACCGGCAGCCGCCCGCTGAACGGCACGACGCCGCTGCACCTCGAACTGGAGGCTGAGATCGCCGAGTGGATGGGCAGCGAGGACGCGCTCGTGTTCACGACCGGCCACCAGGCCAACCTCGGCACACTCGGCACGATCCTCGGCGTCGGAGACACCGTGATCGCGGACTCCGGCGACCACGCCTCGATCCTCGACGGCTGCCTGCTCTCGCGCGCGAAGCTGCGCCCTTTCCGCCACAACCGGTTGGAGAAGCTGGAGAAGATGCTCCAGCGCGCGCAGGGCGACGGCGGCGGCGTGCTGGTGGTGGTCGACGGCGTCTTCTCGATGGAGGGCGACGTCGCTCCGCTGAGCGACATCTGCGAGCTGTGCGAGCGCCACGGCGCACGGCTGATGGTGGACGAGGCCCACGGCGCCGGGGTGCTGGGCGCGCGTGGCGCCGGCACCGCCGAGCTGCTCGGGCTGGAGGATCGGGTGGACCTGCGCGTCGGCACCTTTTCGAAGTCGCTCGCTTCCTGCGGCGGCTTCGTGGCGGGGCCCGCCGACGTGCTCGAGTACCTGCGCTACTACTCGCGCGCTTTCATCTTCACCGCCTCCGCGGTCCCGGCCGCGCTCGGCGCCGCGCTCGCCGCGCTGCGCGTGCTGCGCTCGCCCGACGGTGCCGCGCTGCTGACGCGGGTGCTCGACAACGCCTGGCGCCTGCGCGACGGGCTGGAGCAGCTGGGCTTCGCGGTGGTCGCCCCGCAGCCGCTGCCGGCCCGCCCCGCCGTCGCGGCGGCGCCGGGGGTGCGACTCGATGCGGCCGGCAACCCGACGATCGTCACGCCGATCGTGCCGGTGCTCGTCGGCGACGACTGGAAGGCGGCGCTGCTGTGGCGTGCGCTGTATGACGAGGGCGTGTTCGTCAACACCGCGCTGCACCCCGCCGTGCCCCCGGGCGGCGCGCTGCTGCGCACGAGCGTGATGGCCACCCACGACGAGGCCGTGATCGATCGCGCGCTCGAAGCCTTCGCGCGGGTCAAACGCAGCTTCGAGGCCGAGCACGGCCCGCTGCCGAGGGGCGGGCAGGGGGCAGGCGGAGGCCGGATGGGAGGCGGGTGGGGATCCCCACCCCCCGAGTGATCCTCATGGATACGGTGAGAAAAGAAAAAGGTCGCTTTTAGCGCACGATCTGTCTGAAATGTATTGACCGGAGCGTCCCGCTGGCGTAGCTTGATGGAGCGCTTTGCATCAACGCTCGGAACTCGCTCGTGTCGCCGGTAGAGGGGTGCCGAGGACAGGTGGGATGTCCAGTGAGCGAGCGATGAGCCATCGTTGCAGGCGCGCTACTCGTTAAAAATCAAGCAAGTATGTTGTGCGCCTCGGGTGGACCCCCCGCGGCGGACAACGGGGAGTGAGATCCACAATGAGCGCGACAGCGACGCTGGCCCCTGCCGGACCTCAATACATGCGTGCCCTGGAGCGCGCCAACAAGGTGCGCCTCGCCCGCGCCGACCTCAAGCGACGAATCGCCACCGGGGAGCTCCCGGCCGCTGACGTGATCCTTCAGTGCCCCTGGGAGGCACACAGCATGACGATCGCCGACCTGCTGATGAGCCAACACCGGTGGGGTGAGAGCCGCTGCCGCAAGCTGCTCGCGCAGCTGCAGATCTCCGAAACCAAGATCCTTGGCTCGCTCACCGACCGACAAAGACAGACGCTCGCCGCCGTCTGCCGCGAGCAGGGCGCCCTACCCGCGCTCAGCCGGTGAGTCGGCCTCCCGCGCGGGGTTTTGGGCCCCGCCGACCCCGCGGCGATCGCACCCGCGGAGATGAGGTGTTCTGTGGTGCCCCGGTCAGCCGCGCGCCGTGGGCGCGCGGCTGTGGTAACGGACAGCCCGAGGAGAGCTTCAGCTGCCACCAGCCGGCAAGCATCCCGATCAGACCGAGGCGAGGCCGCACCTCCCACACGCCGCAGCCACGTTCGCCGAGGTCGACCGCTCGTAGACGCACGAACTTGTAGCGACCCGGTTCCAGCCGCATCCGCTCCAGCTGATCGCGCGCGCGCAACTCATGCTCCGCGCGCTCGCGCGCCTGTGCCTGTGCGTGGCGCAAGCCCACCACCAAGCGGTCGCGCTCACGCTCCAGCTCGGCCAGGGACAGCAGCCGCGGACCGGCGTACCTGGGAGCCCCGAGCGTGGCGGGGTGGACATGCGGGAAGCCACGGGCAACGACCCCCGAAAGCTCGCCCTCCAGCCTCGCGACCTGCGCCCGCAGCGACTCGCGTGCGGCACGCTCGTCCGGAGCGCGCCCACGTTCGGGTGCACCGCGCTCGGGTGCAACCGGCGCCTCCGTCCCCGCGCGGGTGATCGACGTCTCACGATCGATCGTGATCTGCTCCGTTGCGACCACTTGCCCAGCTCCTCCTCGGCTCGTACGCTCAACCGATTCTACCAGCGCCCGGGCTTCATAAACCCATCGATCGTGAGATCCGGGACGAACCCCTACCGCGGGCCTTCCAGCATCGCGCGACACATCCACAGCGCCTCCTCGACGTGCAGCGAAGGCACGCCGGGAACCTGCAGCGTGAACAGCACCACCTCGTCCGCGCCGGCGCCGGCGGCGTGGCCGGGCGCGATCGCGCCGAACAGCACCGCCACCGCGCGGTGGGAGTCGGCGACGACCAGCCGGCCCGCCGGCAGGAGAGACGCGCCGGCGGGCCGGGACCGCCCGCGAGCAGGCAGATCGGCGCGCTCCTCGGCTAGCGGATCGGTCGGCGAGCCGTTGGGTGCACGGGAGGGCGAGCCTCCAAACTGCTCGCCCTCGCGGCTGGCGCGAACGCCGAGCGAACCCTCGACCGTGGCCGCGTGGAGCGCCCATACCGGCACGCCGGTGTCCACCAGCGTGATCAACAGCGCGTCGGCGAGCAGGTGGTTGGAGTGGAAGCCGCCCTGCATCATCCGTGCGAACATCGCCTCCTCGACCGGTGTCCGCACCACGTCGGGATCGAGCCCGATGTGCCGGAAGAACACGCGGTAGGCCGCCGGTACCGGGCGCTGTCGCAGGCTGACCGCGTGTGCTCCGCTCCAGCGGTTGGAGAGCGCCGCCAAGCGTTGCTTCAACACCGGCGGGGAAGCCCGGAAGGTGTGCGCGACGTGCGAGTGGGCGTAGAGCAGACTCAGGCCCGGAAGCTCGTCGGAGACCTCGCGCTCGCACCAGCCCCACGCGAGCTCGGGCTCGCTGCGCCCGTGTTCGGCGGACGCCGGCTCAGCCATCACCGCGGCGTCCTGTACCCGCGCGCGGCGGCGGCCGCCACCAGCTCGCTGACGCGCTGGCGCAGGACGGCGGGCGAGGGCGTGGTAAGCAGGGCCTTGCTCTGCACTACCCCTCCAGGGTAGGCGAACGTGATCTGGGGGCAGCTCGCCATCGCATACAGCGCGGGCAGCTCCCCTTCGCTGTCAACGCCGACCGGGAAGGTCAGACCGCGGGAGCGCACCAGCGCCCGCAGTGAGGCCCGTTCGCCCTTGATCGCCACCGCGGCGAAGCGCACACCCGGAAATTGCCCGACCAGCGCCTGCATCTCGCCGAGCACCCCGTCGCACGCGCTCGCGTCGACGAACAGCGCCAGCACCACCGGACCCTGTTCGTAGAGCTGGCAGATGTTGAGGATGCGCGGACCCCTCACCGTGCAGGCCGCGTGCTTGGCGGGGTCTTCGCTGGGATGCGCGGCGGCGTTTACGGAGCCCTGCAGATTGCCGGTGGCGAGCGGTGCCGCGAAGGGCGGCAGCGGCCGGCCGGGCGCGATGCCGGCCAACCCGTTGGACGGGGTGACGATCGTGTTGACCGTGATCAGGATCAGGATCACGATCGCCAGCACCCCGATCCAGCGGCCGTGGCGTTGTTGGCTGAAACGGGGATGCTGGCCGCGCGGGAGATGCGAGCCGGCGCGCGTCTCCTCGCTTCGGTCGGAGGCGAGGGGCCCCCGGCTTCGGCCGAACAGCCGCGACGATCGCTCAGGCAGGCTCATGGCGCGGGCGTCGGCGCGCACGACGCGCGCGGAATCGTGCCCCGCCCGCCCGGAGGGTGATTCCCCGCCGCGCCAGTTCGCCGGGCTCGGCGAGCAGCAGCGCCGCGGGCAGCGCCACCAACACGCCGACGAGCGAGACGCTGAGATCGATCAGGGTTACCACGCCGAAGTCGCGGAGCATGTTGATGTCGGAGAGGATCAACACGCCGAAGCCGACGATCGCGGTGGCGCCCGAGGCCGCGACCGCGGCGCCCGTGCGAGCGTAGGTGAGGCGCAGCGCCTCGCCCAACGGCCGGCCGGCGTCCCGCTCTTCGCGCAGACGCTCGGCGAGCAGCACGCTGAACTCGGTGGCGACCGCGATCACGAGTGCTGAGAGCGTGACCGACATCGGGTTGAGCGGCACCCTGATCGCGAACACCACGAGCGCCGACCAGCCGGTGGCGAGCAGCACCGGCAACAACGGCGCCAGCGCCCGGCGGCGATCGCCGCGGAAGGCGATCAGCAGCACCAGCGCCGCGGCGGCCAACCCCGCGAGCAGCGTCAGCACGCGCCGCCACGGCGAGGCCACGAGCGCGCCCGACTGCGCGGCGAGGACGGGCAGGCCGACCAGCTGCACGCTCACCCCGCGCGGGGGGTGCAGCGCGGCGCGCATCGCTTCGATCACGTGCTGCTGTTCGTCGAGCGGCATCAGGCGGATGCCAAACGCGAGCGTCGCCACCCGCCGGTTGGCGGTGATCGCGTTCTGGGAGAAGTACGCCGGGATCGTCCGCAGCAGACCGTTCACCTGGGCGGCGGTGAGCTTCGACGTGGTGGAGCCCGACGTCGAGGCGTGGGGCGCCGAGGGCGCCGCGGCTTTGGATGGGGATTTGGAGGGAGAGGCGGGCGTGATGGCAGAGGAGCTCGCACCGATCGCCCCACCTTCGAACAGAGTCGGCAGCGAGAAGGCTGGGCACAGCCGGGCGCGGCCGCAGCCGCGGGTGGAGGTGTAGCCGAAGCGCTTCAGCACGGCGTCCTGGTAGCGGCCCATCCATTCGATCGTCTTGGGACTCGCCACGTTCTTGCCCGACACCATCAGATCGATTTCGCCACCAACCCCCGAGGCGCTCTCGAGCGCGTCGAGGTTGCGCAGCGAGGGCAAGCTCTGGGGCACCAGCTTTTCCAGGTTGGTTTCGACGTGGGTCTGCGTGTCGAGCCCCCAGCCGAGCACAGCGAATACGAGACCGATGGCGATCACGCGGCCGGGGTTGCGCACCGCATACCCGAGCGCGACCCTGGAGAGCAGGCGGGTGAAGGGGTTCTCGCGCACCACTTCCTGCGCCCCGCGCCAGGCGGGAGTCAACCACCCGGTGAGGCGCCCGTGACGCGGGCTCCACCGACTTGCGCGCGGGGAGGGCGTGGCGCCACCGGCCACGGCGGTGGCGCCGCCACCAGCGGACCCGGCCAGCGCGGCAGCCCCCACAGCGGCGGGCCCGGCCGCTCCCGCGGAGCCCACGAGTGCGAGCGCAGCCGATCCGACGGTGAGCGCGCAGAGCAGGGCGATCGCGATACCCACGACCAGCAGCAGCGCGAAGCCACGCACGGTGGGGACCGGCGAGAGCGTCATCACCAGCAGCGCCGCCGATCCGGCGGCGGCAGCAGCCGCGATCGTGGGACCGGCGGCCGCGGCGGCGCTGCGGATCGCCGCCTGGGTGTCCGGCGCTGGGTGGGTGGGCTCCTGATCCCGCGCCTCGTGCACGCGCGACTGGAACTGGATCGCGTAGTCGACGGCGAGCCCCACCAGCACCGGCAGGACGGCGACCTGGGCGACGGTCAGCGAGGCGCCCACCGCGGCGAGCGCGCCGAACGTGAGCGCGACGGCGAGCACGGCGACCGCCAGCGGCAGCAGCCGCGGGCGACCGCGGAAGACGAGGCCGAGCGCGAGCGCCATCGCCAGCAGCACCGCCACCAGCAGCAGCTCGATCGAGTGCGTGATCGACCCCGTGAGTTCGGCGACGATCACCGGCTGGCCGGTGAGCAGGTAGTGCTCACCGTGCGCCAGGCGCCACTGGGGCATCGCCAGCGCGCGGCGGATCACCGAGATCGTCCGCGTGCGCTGCGCTTCGCTCAGCCCCGCCTTCATCCGCACCGAGATCAACGCCGCTTCGCGACCGGGGAAGAGGTAGGCGAAGCGCTGCTTGGGGGTGCCCGGCAGCTTCGCGGTGTTTTCGAACGCGAGCGTGTACACGAAGCTCGGGTCGTTGAGCGTGGGCGGCGCGCTGAGGCCGTACTCGGCTCCCAGCAGCTCGAGCTGCTGGGCGTAGCGTTCGCGCGTGATCGTGCCGGCTTCCTTGCCGAGCTTGCTCGCTTCGGCGGCGCTGTGGCCCTGGCTGAGTGCGAGGCGGCTGACCGCCCGTTCGTTCTGCGCGGCCTCCTTCTCAGCCTTGTTGCCCTGCGTGGAGAGCATCCCGTCGATCTGTTCGACGGCCTCGTTGACGAACGTGCCCGGGCCGATCACGACCTTCACGGTGCCCAGACGATCCAGCTGCGCACAGGGGCCGTTCACCCCGCCCTCGCGCGGCAGCCCGGCGGTCGGGACCTTGCCCGCCAGGCACCCCTCGAGGCCCAGCAGGCGGTCGATGTCGGCGCTCAGCAGCATGTCCTGCAGGTTGCCCTTCACCAGCACGTCCACGGGCTCTTCCCCGAACGAGCCGTAGTAGCGCTGCGTCGCCCGGTAGCCCGTGCTGGAGCGCCCGACGAAGGTGTCGGTCGCGGCGCTCGGACGCAGGCTCAGCGCCAGCACGGCGCCGC
Organism: uncultured Solirubrobacterales bacterium; assembly: GCA_963764915.1. Lineage (GTDB taxonomy): Bacteria > Actinomycetota > Thermoleophilia > Solirubrobacterales > Solirubrobacteraceae > Palsa-744. The sequence goes on from CAVXUO010000006.1 coordinate 347,305, forward strand.
CCAGCCCGAGTGCCCCCATCAGCACCACCACCAGCAGCGGTCGGCGGGCGGCGCCGCCGGCGAGGGCGGAGAGAAGTCGTGCAACGGACACAGTCACCAGACTAAATCAGGAGGCTAAAGAATCGCCCTGCTGGCGAACTCACCACCCCGACGGATGGCTCGTCGTTCCTGGCAAGGACGCAGTGAGCGAAATGTGCCGAAGCCGGGAGACACTCGCTTTGCCGAAGCCGGGTGACACGCGCCTTCGGCGCGAGTCCCCGTTTCGGCCAGCATCCCCGTTTCGGCCTGCACATGAGCGATCGAGGACGCAGCCAGCAGCGAGACGCCGTCGGGGCTACTCCATCCCCAGCGGGCCGGCTGATTCGCCGGAGAGGAACTGGCGCACGAAGGGGTTTTCGGAGGCGAACAGCTCGTCGGCGGGGCCCGATTCCACGATCCGCCCGCGCCACAGGATCGAGATGTGCTCGGCCACACGGCGCGCGGAGAGGATGTCGTGGGTGATCACCACGTAGGTGCCGCCGTTCTCGGCGTGCACTTCCTTGATCAGCTCGCACAGCAGCGCGGTACGTACGGGGTCAAGGCCGGAGTCGGGCTCGTCGAACAGCACGATCTCGGGGTCGAGCACGAGCGCACGGGCGAACCCGGCGCGCTTGCGCATCCCCCCCGAGAGCTCGTTGGGCATCTTTTCGTTCGCTTCGCCGAGGCCGACCTCGCGCAGGCGCCGAGTGACGATCTCCGCGATCTCGTCCTCGCCCTTCTCGGTGTGCTGGCGCAGCGGGAAGGCGACGTTGTCGTAGAGGTTGAGCGAGCCAAACAGCGCCCCGTCCTGGAACAGCACCCCAAACTTCTTGCGCAGCTCGAAGAGGTCGTCGTCGGAGAGCGAGGGGATCGACTGCCCGGCGACGATTACGTCGCCCTGGTCGGGGTAGAGCAGCCCGACGATGTGCTTGATGCACACCGACTTGCCAGTGCCCGAGGGGCCGAGGATCATCGACACCTGGCCTTCGGGGATGCCGAGGTTGAGCCCGCGCAACACGCGGTTGGAGCCGAACGCCTTGTGCACGTCGATGAACTCGATCGCGTCCGGAGCGTCGCTGGGACGGCTGGAGCCAGAGTGGTACTGGAAGTCCTGCGCCTCGGCCTCGTCGATCGTGTCGTGCTCGACGGCCATCTCAGCCTCCAATCGCTGTGAGTGCGGCGGCGCGACGGCCGCACCGGTCGGATGCGTGGACTGGCACGGCCATGTTCAACCCCCGATCGGGGCTCGCGGGTTGGCTCCCCAGAAGATCTGGGTTCCCAACATTCCGATTACGTGTACGAGTACGATGTTCATAACCATCGACTTGGCCGTGGCCGTACCAACCCCTACGGGGCCTCCGGAGGCGTTGTAGCCGTAGTAGCAGCCAACCAGCACGATCGCGGTGGCCATCACCATCGCCTTGATCAGGCTGTAGAGGAAGTCCGGGGGGTTCTGGAATTGCCAGAAGATCAAGAAGTAGCCACCGGAAGACACCACCCCCACCTGATCGACGACCGCGATGTACGAGGCGAGGAAGGCACCGCCGATCCCGGCGAGGTAGATGAACGGCAGCACCATCCAGGCGGCGAGCAGGCGGGTGGCGCAGAGGAAGGTCAAGGAGTCGATCCCCATCACCTCCAGCGCATCGATCTCGTCGGAGATGCGCATCGCGCCCAGCTCCGCCACGATCCCGGTGCCGACCTTCGCCGACATCATGTAGCCGAAGGCGTAGGGGATGATCTCGCGCAGGTCGCACCACGCCGTGAACACGCCGGAGTAGGCCGGTGCGCCCGCGGCCTCGGTGAAGTAGGCGCCCTGGATCCCGCACTGCAACCCGAGGATGAACATCAGCGACCAGATGATCAGCGTCGAGGAGATGATCACGATGCCCGCTTGGCGTAGCGTCTCGCCAAAGAAGCGGAACACCCGCAGGCTGTAGACATCCCCGATGATTTTGCCGCCGAAGCCGGCGATTTCGCCCGACGAGGCGATCCATTCCCGCGGCAGTGCCAGCCATTCATTCATCTCGATGGCCTCCCGCCGCCTTCGGTCGTTGGCTGCGCCAACGACCCCTTGTCCTCGATCGCTCGTGTACCGAAGCCGGGAGACACTCGCTCCGCTCGCATCCCCGTTTCGGCCAGCACACTTCGCTCACTGCGTCCTTGCCAGGAACGACGGGACACCATCGAGAGACCTAGCTTTTTACACGAACGCATTATTTGATCACCAGGATCTGGGGGTGTGTGGCCAGCAGCGTCTGCTCGAAGACGTAGTCGAACGCGAATACGGCGAGGAAGGTGACGACGACCGCCTGGTTGACGGCGCGGCCGACCCCCTCGGCGCCGCCCGAGGCGGTCATGCCCTTGTAGCAGCACACGATCGCGATGATCGCCCCGTACAGCGTCGCCTTCAGCACCGAGCCCCACATGTCGGTCGTGTCGGCGTTTGCGAAGAAGTTGTTCCAGAACGGCCCGAGCGGATAGCCGTTGACGACCTCGGCGAGCAGGCCCCCGAAGATGCCGAACAGGATCGCGTAGATGTTGAACAGCCCCGTGACGAGCATCAACGCGAGGAAGCGGGGCACCACGAGGTTCTTGATCGGGTCGACGCCCAGCACCTGCAGCGCGTCGAGCTCCTCGCGAATCTTGCGCGCGCCGAGGTCGGCGGTGATCGCCGTGCCGGCGACCCCGGCGAGCACGATCGCGGTCACGTCGGGGCCGATCTCGCGCACCGCCCCGAGCACGAAGAACCCGCCCAGGCGGTCCAGCGCGCCGAACAGCGTGAGGAAGTTGGCCGCCTGCAGACCAGGCGCGGCGTAGTCGATGCACACCGTGGACACCAGCAACGGGAACCAGCACAGGCGCAGCGCGAACAGGAACTGCGAGACGAACTCCCCCCCGTATGGGTAGGGAGGGCGCAGCGCCGACCTGACCGTCCTGCCGGTCAGGATCATCATGTCGCCCACTTCCTCGATGAAGTTCCTCGTTGGGAGGAACGCCCGCTCTGCGGCGCTACGTACCACTGCTCTACCTACCCCTCCTCGGGTGGACAGTACACCGGCAGTGTACGCCGGTACTGGAACTCTACGCGATGCGCTGGCGTCATGCCACCCCTAGAGCCGCAACTCCTTCACGTGTGGGCCTCCTCGCCTCCCTCGCTGGTATCGTGATCACGCTGTGAGGGGGAGTCGCATGGTCAAAGCAGTACTACTCGGCGTTGGCGGAGCGTTGGCGGGTGTGCTCGCGGCCGGCTGCGGCGAATCACGCCACCAGGACGCCTCCGAACTGAAGGGCCACTACACGGTGCAGGTCACGCGCGCCAGCTTCCCCGCCGACCAGGCCGTGGCGCGGCCGGCGCGGATGGTGCTCGACGTGCGCAACACGAGTGCGCGCGCGCTGCCCGACGTGACAGTGGCGGTGACCTCGTTCGACTACCTCAGCAACTACCCCGAACTGGCCAGCCGCCAGCGCCCGATCTGGGTCGTCGACGACGGCCCCGGACAGCTCCCCAAGCAGCCGGTCGAAACGGTGCAGGTTGACCCTCCGGGCAGTGGCACGACGGCCAACTACAACGTTTGGGCGCTCGGTCGCCTCGCGCCGGGAGCGACACGCAGCTTCGCCTGGAACGTGTCGCCCGTCAAGCCGGGGATGTACAAAGTCTCCTACCGGGTGTACGCCGGCCTCAACGGCAGGGCCCAAGCGGAGCTCGCCGACGGCTCCCCGCCGGTGGGCAGCTTCGCGGTCAACGTCGCCGATCGCCCGCCGCCGGCCCACGTGAACCCGGCGACCGGCAAGGTCGTCGCGGGACCGTACGTGCCCTCCGAAGAGTAGGTTCGCGGCAGCCTCCGTTTGGCCCACTGTCGAAAGATCCCACCGGGGTTTTCGCCAGTCGAGCGACCCTCGCGCACCCGCAGGGGTCTACGATTCATAGTCGGCCCGATCCTCGGAGGAGCGGGCCTGTGAAGGGCTGGCGGCGGCGACGCCCCACACCGGCTTCGAGCGCCCACTCATATCGATCGCGACGAGGAGGAACAGAACCCCCCCATGCCCAGGACACGCCAGCAGAACGTCACAGCCGCACAGTGGAGCGCCAACGGCAGCGCCCTCGGCTCGCTCGACCTGACCCTCCCCGGCAACCAGGTGTTCGCGTCCAACGTGTTCAGCCCGGTCGTGCAGCGCCAGCGCCTGCCGAAGGACGTGTACAAGGCGCTGAAGAAGACGCTCGAGCGCGGCGAGGCGCTCGACACCTCGCTGGCGGACGCCGTCGCGCAGGCGATGAAGGAGTGGGCGCTGGAGCGCGGCGCCACGCACTACACGCACTGGTTTCAGCCGCTGACGGGCTCCACCGCGGAGAAGCACGACTCCTTCTACGCCCCCGTCGGCGACGGCACCGCGATCGCCGAGTTCTCCGGCAAGGAGCTGATCCAGGGCGAGCCCGACGCCTCTTCGTTTCCCACCGGCGGCATCCGCGCGACCTTCGAGGCGCGCGGGTACACCGCGTGGGACCCGACCTCGCCCGCGTTCCTGCTGGAGAACCCCAACGGCGCACTGTTGTGCATCCCCACCGCGTTCACCTCCTGGACCGGCGAGGCGCTCGACCACAAGATCCCGCTGCTGCGCTCGATGGACGCGCTCTCCGGCGCCGCGATCCGCGCGCTCGAGCTGCTCGGCGTTGAGGACGCGCGGCGGGTGTTCACCACCGTGGGCCCCGAGCAGGAGTACTTCCTGATCGACGAGCAGTACTACTTCGAGCGCCCCGACCTGCTGACGACCGGGCGCACACTATTCGGCGCCAAGCCGCCCAAGGGCCACGAGCTCGACGACCACTACTTCGGCTCGATCCCCGAGCGGATCCTCGCGTACATGCTGGAGACAGAGCGCGAGCTGGCAAAGCCTGGGCGTGCCGGTAAAGACCCGCCACAACGAGGTCGCCCCCAACCAGTACGAGCTCGCGCCGATCTTCGAGAACTCCAACGTCGGCAGCGACCACCAGCAGCTGACGATGCAGGTGATGCAGAACGTGGCGCGCCGCTACGGCCTCGTGTGCCTGCTGCACGAGAAGCCGTTCGCCGGCGTCAACGGCTCGGGCAAGCACAACAACTGGTCGATGGGCACGGACACGGGCGCCAACCTGCTCGAGCCCGGCGACACCCCGCACGAAAACCTGCAGTTCCTGTTCTTCTGCGCGGCGGTGATCCAGGCCGTCAACGCCCACCAGGCGCTGCTGCGCGCGTCGATCGCCTCGCCCGGCCAGGACCACCGCCTCGGCGCCAACGAGGCGCCGCCGGCGATCATCTCGATCTTCCTCGGCAGTCGGAGCTCGAGCGCGTGTTCGGGGCGATCGAGGCGGGCAAGGCGCAGACCTCCAAGCCCGGCTCGTTCCTCGGCCTCGGCACACCGGTGCTGCCGCCGCTGCCGCTGCACGGCGGCGACCGCAACCGCACCTCCCCGTTCGCGTTCACCGGCAACAAGTTCGAGTTCCGCGCGCTGGGGTCTAGCATGTCGCTGGCGCTGCCCAACACCGTGCTCAACACGATCGTCGCCGAGGCGATCGACGACCTCGCCGACAAGCTCGCGGCGGCGATGAAAGGCCCGGGCGCCAACCTCGAGAAGGCGCTCACCAAAGTCGTCAAGGAGAGCTACGCCGCCAACAAACAGGTCGTGTTCGGCGGCGACAACTACTCCGAGGCGTGGCACAAGTGAGGCCGAGAAGCGGGGCCTCGCCAACCTGCGCTCGACACCCGACGCGCTGCCGTGGCTGGTGGACAAAGGCACCGTCGCGCTGTTCAAGAAGTACAAGGTGCTCTCCAAGCGCGAGCTGGAGTCCCGCTACGAGGTGTTCACCGAGCAGTACGCGGTGAAGCTCAACATCGAGGCTGAGACCGCGGCGGCGATCGCGCGTACGATGCTGCTGCCGGCAGCGGTGCGCTACCTCAACGAGCTCAAGGCCACCGGCCTGCAGGAGCTGATCGCCGAGGTCGAGCCGCTCGTCAAGGAGTTGCACTTCAACCTGCTGAAGCTGGAGGACGCCAACCTCGCCGACAACCAGCCCGACGAGTCGGCGCCCAAGTGGGCGGTCTACATGCGCGACAAGGTGCTCACCGCGATGGACGACGTGCGCGAAGTCGCCGACCGACTCGAGGGCATCGTGCCGGACGACCTGTGGCCGCTGCCGAAGTACTCGGAGATGCTGTTCATCAAGTAGCCCCTGACGGTCGGATGGCGGCGCCTGGCGGCGTCCTCGATCGCTCGTGTACCGAAGCCGGGAGACACTCGCTTCGCTCGCATCCCCGTTTCCGCCAGCACACTTCGATCACTGCATCCTGGCCACGCTTGCCCTCCGACCGTCAGGGATTGGATGGGATCGTCCGCGCGGGTGCCGCGCAACCCGCGGTGGTGGCCGTTGGGCCTCCGTGCCCAACGTCTAAGCGTGTGGGCGATCCCCAGCGGCCAGCCGCGCGAGCACCTCGGCGCGGTCGGTGCCGTGGGCGCGCAGCACGCGATCGAACTCCTCGCCATAGATGCGCATGACGGCGAGGAGCAGGTCCTTGGTGCCCACGCCCCCGGCGCCCCGCTGCGCGGCGATCTCGACCGCCTGCTCGCTCACCAGCACGACGGGGTCGCGCCCGGCGGCGCCGGGCGCAGGGTTGGGGGCGGCCGGTTCGCGCTCGTGCCCCTCGCCATCCTCCGTTTCGAACGCCCCCTCGCTGACGCCGAGCGCCTGCAGCGCGATCCCCGACTCGCCGTGCAGGCGTAGCACCCGCAGCCAGCGCTCGGCCTCGCCCTCGGGGGTGCGCGCGAACGGCATCGCCGTGGCGGCGATCCCGAGCGCCATCGCCGCGTCGGGAGCGAGCGTCGCGGTGGTGCTCATGGCGTTGCCCCCACCATGGCTCCCGCCCCTGCCCGCCCACGCGCGAGCGCCGTCGGTAAATGGGTGACGCCGTCGCGTCGCAGCTTCACGCTCGGCGGCCCACCGCCGGCGACAATGCGCAGCTCGACGATCGCGGTGCCCGCCTGGCCCGCAGCGTGACGCGCATTGGCGATCAGTTCGGGGACCTCGCCCCGCCGCACCCCGCAGGCGAGCAGCAGCTGCTCGGCGCGGCGGTTCGAGGGCGTCTCGCGGTCGAACTCGACCTCCTCGAGGAGCACCGCCGGCGCGGTGGGTCCCCCTGCGATGTTGAGCACACATGCGGCCATGTCGTCAGAACGTATATCGGTCGCTTCGGCCACCCGCTGTAGCAGCTGGGATGCGTCTGCCGCCGGCCCGAGCTCGGCGAACGCACGGGTGAGCCGCCCGGCGCCGAACAGCTCGCCGCCGGTGCGCGCCTCGGTGACGCCGTCGGTGAAGAAGCACACCTGCGCCCTGCCAGGCATCGCCACCGTGGTTTGGCGCGAACCGGTACGCATGCCCGCGCCGATCGGCGGCGCGGCGCACACGGTGATCGGCGTGATCGACTCGACCGACCCCGCCAGCTCAGCCGACCTGGCCGACGCCGTTGATCCCGCCGACCCAACAGACCCTCGCGAGCCCACCGATCCCGCCGACTCGATCGACCCCACCGAGGGCGAACCGACGACCAGCGGCGGCGGGTGGCCGGCGCAGGCGTATACCAGTGTGCGCTCCTCCGGGTCGTACATGGCCACCACGACGGTGGCGAACGATCCGCCGAGCTGGCGCTCCAGCACGCTCTCCGCCGTCTGCACCGCCACGCGCGGCGAGAGACCGGCCTCGAGGTAGGCGCGCAGGGTGAAGCGCACGAGCGCGGTGTGCGGTAGCGCCTGGCGACCGTGTCCGGAGATGTCGCCGAGAATCACCGCCACCCGGCCGTCGCCGAGCGCGAACACGTCGTAGAAGTCGCCCCCCGCGCCGGGACCGTCGGCCGGTCGGTATGCGGCCGAGGTGCCGACCACGCCGAGGTGCTTCGGCGTCGCCGGCAGCAGCGCGGCTTGCAGCAGACCAACGTCCTCCAGCAGTTCGCCGCGCTGGCGCTCCAGGCGCCGCGCGCGCATCGCCGCCAGCCACGAGCGCGTGCCGAGCGCAAGCGAGAGCGACAGCAGCAGCCCGAGCAAGAACCGTACCGGCAGGGGCACGACGTCGGCGATCGTGGTGATCGTGGTGACCAGCGGCGAGGTGCGCACGTGCGGCGAGAGATGCGGTTGCGCCGCGGCATGGCGCGCGTCCCGCGTCGCTCCCCGCTGCGGCGTATGCGCACCCGCGGCGGCGGCGAGTGCTCGCGGCGAGGACACGGCGGAGTGCCTCGTCGCGCTGTGAGCGGCGCTCCCCCTGCGACCCCCTCGCCTCGTGGCCTGGTGGCGGGCGCGATCGGCGTGGCCCGCACCGTGGTGGGTGGGAACGCCGGCTCGCGCGCCGCCTTTGGCCTGCGGCGAGGTCGTCGCGGCGGTCGTCGGCGTCGCGGCGGTCGTCGGCGTCACGGCAGTCGTGGGGGTGCTCGACGAGATAGCCGCGGTCGGAGCGGGGGTAGCCGGTGCCGGTGCCGGCGCCGAGGCAGCGGTTGACGAAGTGGTCGTCGCGGTGGAACCGGCGGTGGAGCTCGAGCTCGAGGTGCCCGCTGGTGCGGTTTGCGAGCGACTTTCCGCGTTCCGTCGTTCGTGGTTCTTGGTGCGCTGCTGCGCGTGAGCCTGCTCGTGCCGCTGGGCGCCACCCTTGCTCTGTTGTTCGCGGCCACCGGCTTCCGGCTGCGTCTGTGTTTCCGTCTGCTGCGTCTGCGCTTCAGCCCCCTGCCCCTGAGGTTGCCCGCCCGGCTGCCCGCCGCCGCTTTGCTGTTCGCTGCCACCCTGCCGTCCGCCGCCGCCCTGCTGTTCGCCGCCGCCCGCGCCGTGCGACTGTTCGTGGCCCTCACCCCGCTGTTCGGAGCCTTCGGCGCCCTGCTGGGCATGGCCGCCCCAGTCCCCCTGCCCGTGGGCTTCCGGGTGCGCGCCAGCGATCGGGATGTAGGTCAAGGCAAGCGTACAGCCGACCGCGATCGCGCCCCACTGTCTGCGTCGGTTAGCCGAGCGGCGCGTCATGTCCCCGCGCGCTCGCGAGTGCCCCGTCGAGCTCGGGAAAGATCGTGAAGGCACCATCCATCCCGGCGAACTCGAAGATCTGCAGCACGTCGCTTTCAGGGCAGACGACCACCAGCCGCTCACCGGCGTCGAGCCCTCGCTTGATCGCGACGAGCACGCCCAGCGCGGTCGAGTCCATGAAGGTCGTGCACGATAGGTCGAGGACAAGCAGGCTGTGCCCGGCGCCCAGCGCATCGAGCAGCGTCCACTTCAGACGAGGTGCCGTGGAGAGGTCGAGCTCGCCCTCGACCGCGATCACGCAGGTGCGCTCGTCGAGCGAGCGCTGCGTGATCTCGAACATCGTCGGACCTGCGGCCCGCGCCCCGGAACCGGGGGGCTGCGAACGGGTCGATGTTTGGGCCGTGCTGGGCATTGTGGCCTCCTTCAAGCAGGGGTGGTATCTACGAGCGCGACGTCTTCGCGTACGTTCCCGCGCGTGTGAGGAACTTCTTCGTCCGCCGGATGCAGGTCTTGATGCGGGGGCCGGATGATCGAACAATCGTCCAGCGCGCGTGAGATATGGCGAGCTGCCTCTTACTCGGTCCACAGCGACTGATGGCAAGCTGCCTCCTATCCGACCCACAGCGACTGGTCCTCCTCGCCCAGCCGCCACACACCGGCGGCGAGCCCATCGTGGCGGGCGATCGCGATGAGGGCGAGAATCGCGCGCGCGTCCAGGTACCAGACACGGTGGGCAACGCCACCTCGAACGTAGGTGAAGGTCACCTCACCGGAGGTGGGTTCCCACACCGGCGTGACGCCCGCCGAGTAGGCGAGCGCGAGCGCGCCGGTGTACTGCAGCGCGGTAGCCCGCGCAGGTCCCGCCGCGCCGCCACCGACCACCCGCCGCGCCACCACCGCCCGCGCCGCCGTCACCGCTGCGGCCCCTCCCACGGCCGCGCGAGCGCCTGGGCCCACCGGAGAGCACCCAGTCGAGCCCGTACATCGGCACCCCAAGCACGAAGCGCCGGGCGTGCGGCAGCGAGGCCACGTAACGCGCGACCCCCCGCACGAACGAGAGCGGCGCGATCGGCCCGGGCCCGGAGCCTTCCCAGTGAGGGCCCCACGCCATCACGAACACGGTGTCGGCGGCGGCGGCCAGCGCGGGGTCGTCGTAGAAGCCGGCGGCGGGACGGGGGACGGCTTCGCGGGTGACGCCGATCACGTCGACCGCCAGCTTGCGCCCGGCGGCGTGCAGACGCGCGGCGAGGGCGGCGACGAACGCGGTGAGCGCACCCCGGTCGCGGGCCCCGTCGTTCTCGAGATCGAGGTTGAGCCCGGCATAGGAGGGGCCGTCCGCGAGCGCCACCAGCCGCGCGAACACACGCACGCGCAGCGCGGGCCGCGTGAGGATGCGGTGCACGAGCGCCCCTTCCTGACAGCTGAAGCGCGGCATCTCGACGAGGCCGTGCGCGGCGGCGTAGGCATCGACTTCAGGGTCGACGGCACCCACCACTTCACCGTCCGGCGAGCATTCGAAGTAGGTCGGGTACACCACGCCGATCGCCCCGACGTGCGCCTGCAGATCGGCGAACGAGTCGGGGGCGCCCGTGAGCAGGAACGCCTGCAGCGGCGAGAGGGAAAGGGGTTGGGATGGGCCTCCCCCCCTTCGGGGTCGGCCGGGGGGCGACCGAGCTGGTGGCGCGAGCCGGCACGGTGGGCGCCCCGAATCCCAGCCAGCGCGAGCGCGAGGACCCAAGGTGCGGCCCGCCCACACCAACACCGCATTGCCGCGGGGGTCATCCCGACCCCTCCACCGCACACGCCGCGAGCGCTCTCAACCGCCCAGCTGGGGCAGTTCCCAGATGGACTGGTCCTCGGAGCCGAGGTGCCACAGCCCGATGCCGAGGCCGAGCGATTCGGCGAGCTGGGCGCGCACCCCCAGCGACTGCTGGTCGGTGTACCACACGTCGTGGTGCACGCCGCCGGAGTCGGTGTAGGAGAAGTGCGGTTCGGCCGCCGTCGGTTCCCATTCGCTCAGCGCCCCGAACTCGCTCTGCTCCGCCGTCACGTTGTTGAACTCCAGCGGCGTGGCAGGGTTGGCGGAGCCGCCGCCGTTGGGCCAGTCGAGCCCGTACATCGGCATCCCGAGGACGAACTTGCTCTTGTTGGGCATCGTCGCCGTGTAGTCGGCGACCTTTGTGAACCACGGCAGTTCGGCCAGCCCGCCCGGCGTGGAGGTGGTCCAGTGCAGACCCCAGTCGAGCACGAAGATGTAGTCGGAGGGCACCGACAGCGCAGCGTCGTTGTACATCGCGGCGCGGCCCGTGGTGACGTTGTAGTACTTGGCGGTGACCACCGTCGAGAGTTTGTCTCCGATCGAGTGCAGCCGCGCGGCGAGTGCGGTGATCCACGCGGTGAAGGGTTCGCGCTCGGCCGGGGGGGCGCCCTCGAAGTCGACCTGGATGCCCGCGTAGCCGTTGCTTTCGCACAGCGACGCGAGCTGGTCGATCATGTGTTCCCCCGCGGCCGGTTCGCCCAGGATCTGTTCCTCGTCGGCCGGGTTCTGGCAGTTCAGGCGCGGCATCACCGCGACCTGGCGCGCGCGCGCCCAGCCGGTGACCAGCGGCCAGTCGCTGCCGGTGACGATGCCGCCGCGACCGCAGTTGAAGTACGTGGGGTACACCACCCCGATCTGCTGGTAGTGAGCCTCGAGGTCGAAGAAGCTCTGATCGGTGGAAGCGAGCAGGAAGGCCTGCACGTTGCCGTGCGTGGGCGGGGGGTCGGAGGTTTCGAATCCAGCGGAGTGGTCGGCGCGCTGATCGCACCGAGCGAGTCCACGGCGACGACAGTGATCTTGTAGCTGGTCGAAGGCGCGAGCTCGGTGAGCGAGATTTCCGGCGTGGATACCTGGCCGACGGGGATTTCGTTGCGGAAGACGCGGTAGCCGACGATCGTGCCGCTCACCGGCGTGGAGGGCGACCAGGCGAGCGCGGCGGAGGAGGCGCTCACTTCGGTGGTGTGCAGATCGCCCGGCGTGGAGGGCGGCGTGTGCGTGGTGAACACCGCCACTTCGGGCGCGGGCGCGCTGAGGTAGCCGTAGGAGTCCAGCGCGCGCACGGTGAAGGTGTAGTGGCGCTCGGAGGCGAGCGTGACCGTCGTGACCTGGCCGTCGACCACGCGCTCGGGGACGCCATCCTCGAACAGGAGATACCCGACGAGGCGCGCGCCGTTGGCGGCGCCCGCCTGCCAGGAGAGCGTGGCGGAGGTGTCGGTGACGCGACCGGCGGAGATCAGCGCCGGGACCCTCCGGCGGGGTGTGGGTGGTGGTGAGGGCGAGTTCGGGCGTGCGCGCGCTTTCGCGGTGGTCGGCGTCGACGGCGGCGACCGCGAGGTGGTAGGTGCGCAGCGAGGAGAGATGGGTGAGGCGCATCGAGTCCTGCGAGGTCTGACCGAGCAGCGCGCCGTCGCGATAGACGCGATAGCCGATGATCCGCGCCGAGCCGGGGGTGGCAGGCACCCACCACAGCGTGGCGCCCGCTTCGCTGACTTCGGAGACGCTGAGCTGGCCGGGCACGCCGGGGCCGCTGTCGCCGACGACTGCCGCCGTCCGTTTGCCGCCCCGGCTGACGCGTATGGCGATCCGCAGCGCCCCGCTGAGCCTGCCGAGGCGCCCGCGGGTGTCGACGGCGGCGACCGTGATGCGATGCGCGCGGTAGAGGTTGAACTTGACGACGTACACACGCCCGGGTGTCTGCCCGGCGACGACGCCGTCGCACCTGATGCGGTAACCCTCGATCGGAGCCGCGCCGCGCCGGGCGGGACTCCACGTGATGCGCACGCCGGTGTTGGTGTCGGCGAGCACCCGCACCCCCCGCACCTGCCCGGGCGGGCGCACGGCGTGGCGATGCCCGTGGTGGGGCCGGTGCGCGGCTGCGGAATGCCCGTGGTGAGCGGGCACGCCAAGTGGAATCGAGCCATGCCCGTGCTCGCCCGGCCGACCCACGATCTGCCGATCCCCGTAAGCGGACGCGGCCAGCGAGCCGCGAGCACCCCCGTGCCTCGACGGCCGCACGACCTGCGGTCCCCCATGAGCGGGGGCCGCCAGCGAGATCGCAGCAACCGCTGCCACCAGCACACCGCTCACCGCGCGCCACCTTCCGGTTCACCCGTGACAAGGAGGATCGGCGCGTGGCCCTTTTCTTCGCTCGTCTGGTGTTCGGCGAGCGGCGAGACGCCCACCTGCGGGGTGAGGATGCGGGCGACCGGCGCGAAGATGTCACGCTCCAAGCGCGAGGCGCCGGGCGGGTAGCGGGGGGATTCGTCGGGCGTCCGGTGCACAGGAGGATGCGCGGGCGCAACGATCCGCTCGAGGCGCACCACGAGCGTCTCCGGTGCACGCGCCAGCGAGGGCGCGAGCAACACGACCGGCAGCAGCGACAGCGGCAGCAGCAGCATTGCGAACACGCGCCTGAGGAAGGAATTCGGTCCCGCCCGCTCCGGCTCACCGGCATCGGGACGACCGCGCCACCCTCGGGGCGAAAACCCGGCCGCCACCGGCCGCCAGCGTGAGGCACCGCTCGCCATCGCCGCCTACCCCCCATCCCCCCCGGCGCCGAGGCCGGCGGTCGCCGGTCGCGTACCCCAGGCGGCGGTGCGGCAGGTGGCGATCGCGTAATAGGTCTGCCACAGCATGATCCCGAGGTAGAAGAAGACGAACAGGATCCCGTACAGCCACAGCACGTTGTAGCGGTCCTGGAACAGCAGGAAGTAGAAGGAATAGACGAGCGCCAGCGCGTAGATCCCGGCGAGGTAGGTGAGCGGCAGCACCCCGTGGTGGGTGACCAGCGGCGCCCACACCAGCGAGTGCAGCGCGGCGATCGGCGCGAGCAGCGGCAGCAGGATGCTCATGTACGCGAACAGCGCGGCAACCGGGTGCTTGCGCCAGATGAATTTGGCGACCAGCAGCGACTCGCGCGTCCACGAGCGCTTCCAGCGGGTCTGCTGGATCAGGAAGGCGCGAAAGGTGACGGGCACGATCGTGTGCGAGACGGCACGCCGTTCGTAGAGAATGCGCCAGTCGCGTAGCACGCAGTTGGTGAGCGAGCGGTCGTCGCCGAAGGTGGACTCCACGCCGAGAAAGGTTTGGTTCTCCCACCACTCCAGGCGCGGCATGATCGCCTCGCGCCGGTAGGCGGAGAAGCAGCCCGAGCAGCAGGTGACGGCGCCGAACACCGATTCGGCGGCCTTCACGACGCGGAAGGCGACGAAGTAGCGCACCGCCTGCATGCGCGTGATCCAGGAGTCGCGTACGTTGAGCACGTCGGCGTGCCCACACACCGCCCCGACGCGCGGGTCGGCGAGCGGCTGCACCAGCCGTTTGAGCGCGGCGGGCTCGACCGTGGAGTCGGAGTCGACGAACACGATCACCTCCGCCGAGGTGGCGCGGATGCCGGCCGCCATCGCCGCGCGCTTGCCGCGGTTGTCGGGGAAGTTGATCACGCTCACACGACCCTGCGACTCGGTCGAGACACGCCCCATCTCCGCGAGCGTGTTGTCGGTGGAGCCGTCGTTGACGGCCACCAGCTCGAGCTTCTCGGGCGGGTAGTCGAGCTCCAGCAGCGAGCGCAGCGAGTCGGCGATCGCCTCCTCCTCGTTGAAGCCCGGCATCACGATCGCGATCCGCGGCTCCACCCCGGCATCCGGACGGGTGCGGTAGAAGAGGCTGAACACGAAGCGCGAGACGATGTATGCCGCGACCGTGAGCGAGTAGACGCCGAAGAACACGTTGGTGAACAGCAGCCCCGCGAAGGCCGCCTTGTAGGCCATCACGGCGGCGAGCAACAGCATCAGGTAGAGGCCGGCGAGCCCCTTCAGGATGCGATGCGTCGTGATCTTGCGAACGTGCATCGGCTCAGGGGGTGAAGCGCATCAGGCCGGCGTCACGACGGCGGTAGGTGCAGTCGAGCACCGCGGGGCAGCGCTCCAGCCACTCGTAGTCGTGGTCCGGGTGCAGCGTGGTGAGGATCGTCAGGTCGTAGCTCTCAGGGTCGAGCACCGGGCCGCCGGATCGCCTGCCCGGGGCAGCCTGGTCGGCTGCCTCCAAGCCCTCTCCGGCGGGAGCCACCACCCCGGTCAGACGCCCGCCGCTCACCTCCAGCGCCGGCACGAGCGGGTCGTGGTAGTCGACGTGTGCGCCCTCGGCCCGCAGGCGGGCGACGATCTCCAGGGCCGGCGACTCGCGCGTGTCGGCGACGCCGGGCTTATAGGAGATGCCGACGACCAGCACGCGCGCCTCGGGCAGCGCCCGCCCCAACCCGACCAGCACTTCGTGGGCACGCCACGCCACGTGCCGGGGACGCCCGGCGAGCTTGCGCAGCGCCTCCTCGGCCATCTTCGCGGGACGCCCGCGCTCGCGCAGGTCGTGAAGCAGGTAGTGGGGATCGACCGCGATGCAGTGCCCCCCACCCCGGCGGAGGGGTAGTGCGGCATGAAACCGTAGGGCTTGGTGGCGGCGCCCTCGATCACCTCGATCGGGTCGAGCTCGTGGGCCTCGCACGCTTCGGCGAGCTCGAAAGCGAGCGCGATGTTGACGGCGCGGAAGGTGTTCTCATGCAGCTTCACGAGCTCGGCCGCCTCGGGCGAGGAGACGCGGTGCAGACGCTTGCAGGTGTGGCGCAGCACGCTCGCGGCCCGCGTCGTGCACTCCTCGGTGACGCCGCCCAGCACGCGCGGGGTCTTCAGCTGCTCGTGGTCGCTGACGCCGGGGTCGATCCGCTCGGGGGCGAACGCCACGAACACGTCCTCGCCGACGCGCAACCCCCGCTCGGCGAGCGGCTCGGCGAGCAGCTCGCGAGTGGTGCCCACATAGGTGGTCGAGGTCAACACCAGGGTCTGCCCGGGGCGGGCGTGACGCACGACCGAGGCGCACGCCTCGCGCAGGATCCGCGGGTCGGGCCGCAGTTGCTCGTCGACCGGCGTGGGCACGCAGATCAGCACGAGGTCGGCGGCGTCGAGCGCCTTGATGCGGTTGGTAAGCACGAACCCGTCGCTGGCGAGATGGTGGCGCAGGTCGCGCTGTTCGGACTCCAGCAACTCGGCCTCCCCGCCCCGGATCGCGCTCAAGCGGGAGCCGCTGACGTCGATCCCGACGATCCGGCAGCCGGCGCCCCGCAGCGCGATCGCGGTTGGCAGCCCGACATAGCCGAGTCCGACAACGGCCACCACGGTGTGGCCGGCGCGCTTGGAGCGGTTTGAAGTTGCGCGCCGGCGGGTAAGCTGGGAGGAGGCGTGCACAACGGCTGGCTCTGGGATGGAGGCGGTGGACTGTGGCATGGAGGTCCTCTCCTGGCTGTAGAGGGGGCGGGGTGGACCGGCAGTGGCCGTGCAGAATGGCCGCTCGCACGCCGAGTTTCACGGTGCCTGGACGAGTGGTTGACGGCCATCCCAAAGGGTGAGACCAGCCTGTCGTTCCAAACAGACGACGGGTGCGTCCCAAACGGGCAGCCGGCGTCGGGCGGATCGTGCAGGCGTGTAAATAGTTGTGAACCGCCTTTCGCCCGCAAGCGCCCCCATCCTCACCCTCCTTTCTCCCTCTTCGCTCCTCCTCCGCCCTCCGTCTTCTCCTGCACCCCCCCCTTCCCGCCTCGCTCCTCCTCCCTGCCTCGCTCCTCCTCCCTCCGGCTTTCCTCTCCCCTCCCCCTCCCCACCCTTCCCCTCCCCAGCTTTGTGCTCTTTTTCCGACCCATACAAACAAGAACAAGACTTAGTCTCATTTGTATAGGTCCCAAAAAGAAACGGTGATGCCCGACCCACCGGGCCGCGCCAACATGAAGGCGTCAACGGGGCCGGTAGCATCGGTGTATGCGAGATTTCGTGCAGGCGATCCACAGCCGCGTGGTCATCTACGACGGCGGCATGGGCGCGACCCTGGAGCAGTTCGACCTCGGCGCCGAGGATTACGGTGGCCTGCAGGGCAAGTGCCACGAGGCGCTCGTGCTCAACCGCCCCGACGTGATCGAGGGCGTCCACACCTCGATGCTCGACGCCGGCGCGGAAGTCCTCGAGACCGACACCTTCCAGGCCTCGCGGATCAAGCTCGGCGAGTGGGGTCTGGCTGACTACACCGTCGAGATCAACACCAAGGCCGCGGAAATCGCGCGCAAGGCCGCCGGCGAACACCGCTTCGTCGCCGGCTCGATCGGCCCGACCGGCTACCTGCCCGCCTCCGAGGACCCCTCGCTCGGGCAGATTCGCTTCGGCGAGTTGGTGGAGGTGTTCGCCGAGCAGGCGGCCGGCCTGATCGACGGCGGCGCCGACCTGATCATCATCGAGACTGCTCAGGACATCCTCGAGGTGAAGGCCGCCGTGTTCGGGGCGCGCGAGGCGTTCAGGAGCACCGGGCGCACGCTGCCGATCCACACATCGGTGTCGCTGTTGCCCAACGGCGGCAAGATGTTGCTCGGCACCGACATCTCCGCGGTGCTGACCACGCTCGAGGCGCTGAAGGTCGACGTGATTGGCCTCAACTGCTCGACCGGGCCGGAGGACATGCGCGACGCGATTCGCTTCCTGGGCGAATATTGCCCGGTGCCAGTGGCGTGTATCCCCAACGCCGGACTGCCGCTGCAGGGACCCGACGGCGAAACGATCTTCCCCGAGAAGCCGGAGCCGCTGGCGGAGGCGCTGAAGGAGTTCGTGGAGCGCTACGGCGTCGGGATCGTTGGCGGCTGCTGTGGCACGACGCCCGCGCACATCGCCGCGATCGCCGAGCGCGTTCGCAGCCCGGGGAGCGTGCGGGCGGGCGGATCCATGCCAGGCGCGCAGGCGGGCGGCCCACCGGGTGGCGCATACCCGAACGCCCCCAGCACACGCGCGGTCGGGGCCCGTCCAGCTCCCCGCCCCCCCCACCTCTCCTCGATGATCGCCGCGACCCCGCTTGCACAGGAGCCGGCGCCAACGATGGTGGGCGAGCGCGTCAACTCGCAGGGCTCGCGTAAGGCCAAGGAACTGCTGCTGGCCGAGGACTACGACGGGCTCGTGCAGATCGCCGAGGACCAGGTGACCGGCGGTGCGCACGTGCTCGACCTGTGCGTCGCGCTCACCGAGCGCACCGACGAGGACGAACAGATGCGGCTTGTCGCCAAGAAGGTGTCGCTGACGCAGCCCGCGCCGATCCAAGTCGACTCGACCGAGCCAGAGGTGATCGAACGCGCCCTGGAGCAGATCCCCGGGCGAGCGATCGTCAACTCGGTCAACCTCGAGGCCGGCCGCGCCAAGCTCGACCGCGTAGTGCCCACCGCGCTCGCCCACGGCGCGGCGCTGATCGCACTGACGATCGACGAGGTCGGCATGGCGAAGACGGCCGAGCGCAAGGTCGAGATCGCCAAGCGCATCCGCGACCTCTGCTGCGAGGAGCACGGCATGGACCCGCGGCTGCTGATCTTCGACTGCCTTACGTTCACGCTGACGACCGGCGACGAGGAGTGGCGCCCCTCAGCCGTCGAGACGATCGCGGGAATCAAAGCGATCAAGGAGCAGATCCCGGAGGTGAAGACCTCGCTGGGGGTCTCGAACGTCTCCTTCGGGGTCTCGCCCGGCGCGCGCGCGGTGCTCAACTCGGTGTTCCTGCACCACTGCGTGGATGCGGGACTCGACCTGGCGATGGTCAACCCCAACCACATCACGCCCTACTCCGAGATCCCCGACGTCGAGCGCGAGCTGGCTGACGACCTCGTGTTCAACCGCCGCGAGGATGCGCTCGAGAAGTTCATCGAGCACTTCGAGTCCAAGGGCCCCGAGGACGCGGCGGGTGGGACCGGATCTGCAGACCCAACCGAGGGAATGGAGCCAGAGGAGGCGTTGCACTTCCACATCCTGCGCCGTCGCCGGGACGGCGTCGAGGAGTGGATCGACAAGAGCGTCGAGAAGATCGGCGCGGTGCCGACGCTCAACCAGGTGCTGCTGCCGGCGATGAAAGAGGTCGGCGACAAGTTCGGCGCCGGCGAATTGATCCTACCATTCGTGTTGCAGTCGGCCGAGGTGATGAAGCGCGCCGTCGCGCAGCTGGAGAAATACCTCGACAAGATCGAGGGCTACACGAAGGGCACCGTGGTGCTGGCGACGGTGTTCGGCGATGTGCACGACATCGGCAAGTCGCTCGTCAACACGATCCTCACCAACAACGGCTACACCGTCGTGGATCTCGGCAAGCAGGTGCCGATCCAGACGATCCTCGACGCCGCCCAGGAGCACGACGCCACCGCGATCGGTCTGAGCGCGCTGCTGGTCTCCACCTCCAAGCAGATGCCAGCGTGCATCCAGGAGCTGCACGCCAAGGGCCTCTCCTATCCGGTGCTGATCGGGGGCGCCGCGATCAACCGCGCGTTCGGCTACCGCGCCCTGTATCCCGGCGGCAAAGACTCGGACATCGTCTACGAGCCGGGCGTGTTCTACTGCAAGGACGCGTTCGAGGGCCTCGCGGTGATGGATCAGCTGATCGACGCGGACACGCGCACGGCGCTCGTGCAGAAGCTGCTCGCTGGCGCCACCGAGTTCCGCGCCAAGGGCGACACGCCCGAAGAGGAGCTGAACTTGGCCGATGACTCCGTGCGCTCCCCCGCGCGTACCGACGTGCCCATCCCCACGCCGCCCTACTGGGGCGTCAGGGAGATCCCCGTCGATCTCGACGAGGTCTACCGCCACCTCGACACGCATGTGCTGTTCAAGCTGCACTGGGGCGGGCGGGGCGTCAAAGGCGAGGCGTGGCAGACGCTGCTGCGGGAGGACTTCCAGCCGCGCCTGCAGCGGATGTGGCGCGAGCAGACCTACCTGCACCCGCGTGCGCTGCTGGGCTTCTTCCCCTGCTACGCGCTCGGCAACGAGATCGTCGTGCTCGACCCCGCCGTCATGGACCCCGCCGGCGGCACCGATCCGGCCAACCCTGCGAGCGAGCTGACGCGCTTCGTCTGCCCGCGCCAGCCGAAGGGCGACCGCCTCTGCCTCGCCGACTTCTTCCGCCCGGCCGTCGACGGCCGGCCCCCCGAGGAGCTGGACGTGATCGCCGTGCAGGCCGTCACCGTCGGCTCGGAGGTCACCGAACTGATGGCCAAGCTCGAGGCAGAAGGCGAGTTTGCCGAGCAGCTGTTCGTGCACGGGCTCGGCGTGCAAACCGCCGAGGGGCTCGCCGAGTGGCTGCACTACGAGGCCAGGCGCATGCTCGGCATCCCCGCCACGCAAGGGCGCCGCTACTCGTGGGGCTACCCGGCGGTGCCCGAGCAGTCAGAGCACCTCAAGGTGCAGAAGCTGCTCGACCTCGGGCAGATCGGCATGCACATCACCGATGGCTACGCCCCCGAGCCGGAGCAGTCAACGCTCGCACTCGTCGCCCACCATCCGCAGGCGATCTACTTCGGTACACGCCAAGGGCGCCTACTACCCAACGGCTCGCCCGACGCCGTCATCCGCGGCTCCGACAGCGACCCCTCGCTGTTCGGCGAGCTCAGCGACGAGGACCCGCCGGACGGGGCCCTCGAAGCAGAGGATGAGCCGGCGATGGCCTAGTAGTGACTCACGACACTAGGCCTGTTGACTACCCCTCGGCGCGCGAGAGATTGCCGGCGGCACTGCCCGGCAGCGGCGGCAGGCGCACTGGGGTAGCGTGCAGCGTGCGCAGGCGGACCTCTTTCCAGGAGAGGCCCTCCTTGACGAGCGCGGGCATACCCATGATCACCGCGGCGGCGACCTCAACCGCCTGCAACACGATCCCGTAGGCGACCGCGTCGGGGGTGGAGACGTGGTAGGCGCCGGCGAGCACCGCAACGCAGGCCGCCTGGAAGATGCCGACGTTGGCGGGCGTGGCGGGCACCACGGCGGTGACGTTGACCGCGAACAGCACGCCCGCGGCACCGGCGATCCCAACGCGGTGGTCGAGGCCGAGCGCCATCAGCAGCAGCCAGCAGGATGCACACTGCAGCCCCCACGCCGAGAGTTGTACCGTCGTGGCCACGGCAGCACGACGCGGCTGGCGGAAGATCCGCAGACCCTCCCGCACACGCAGCAGCGAGCGGCGCAGCCCGAGCACCAGCGAGTGCAACCGTGCGTAGCGCGAGATGGCGGAGCGAGGCAGCAGCACAGGGACGAGCAGCACGAGCAGCAGTGCGGCCACCGGCACCAGCGCGGCGGCGGCGAGGGGCCCGTCGTGGCCGTGCAGGAGCGGCACGCCGGAGAGCATCGCGGCCGCGAGCAACGCCAGCGCGAGCAGGTTGAGCAACGTCTGCGAGACCATCGTGCCGAGCACCACCGGCAGCGTCTCGCGCGGGCGCCCGAGGCGGCGCGCAACGATCAGCGCGCGGGAAGGCTCGCCCAGGCGGGCCGGCAGGGTGGCGGACATCAGCACGCCGATGAACGTCCCTTGCAGCGCGTCTCGCCGCCGCGCCGGACGCCAGGTGGGGGCGGCCCTGAGGATCGCGTACCAGGCCAGGCCGCGCACGACCATCGAAAGGCACATCAAGCCAAGACCGGCGGCGATCAGCCCGGGGCTTGAGCCAACGAGGCTGGCGAGCACCCGGCCGACGCCGATCCGCGAAAGCGCGGTCAGCGCCAGCGCCAGACCAACGAACGACACCGCGGCAAGCGCACCGCGACGGGCGACGCGCAACGCACGCCGCACCGGCGCCACCGCGAGCGCCGGCTCGGGGCTGGGCAAACGCTGAGCGGGCACTCGCGGCAGCAGGTCGGCAGGGGCAAGGCCCAAGCGCACGGCGAGCCGCCTCGAGCTGCTCAGGTCCGCGAGCCCCGACCTGCCCCCAGCCGCGGGCTGCCCCGCTTTGGCCACAGTCGCGGGCCACCTCGATTGGCTCACGGCCGCATGCCGGCCCGAGTCGCTCAGAGCCGCGAGCCGCCCCGACATGCTCACAGCCCGTCCGGGTTGGGCGAGCTCCCGCCCCACCACGGCGAGCGCCTGCTCGTAGACCTCGAGCACCTCCGCGGCGACGCGAGGCCATGCGAAGCGCTCCGCGCGCTCGCGGGCGGCGGCCGCCATCCTCGAGCGCCGGGCAGGATCGAGCGCCAAAACGCGCAGCGCCTCCGCAAGCTCCCGCGCGTCGCCGCGCGGGGTGAGCAGACCATCGACGCCGTCGCGCACGACGTCGCGGTAGCCGGCGATGTCCGACGCCACCACCGGCGTGCCCGCGGCGAACGCCTCAGTGAGCACCATCCCGAAGCTCTCGCCGCCGAGCGAGGGAGCGCAGAGCACGTCGGCGCGGCGCAGCTGTTCGGCCTTCTCGTCCTCGGTGACCTTGCCCAATGCACACACCCCGCGGTCGTCGAGCAGCAGTGGGGCAATCTCCTCCGGCGCCGCCCCCACCAGCGTGAGCGTGGCGGGCACGTGCTCGCGCAGCGCCTCGAAGGCGCGCAGCAACACCGGCAGCCCCTTGCGCTCGACGGCCTGGCCGATGAACAGGATGCGCAATGGGGCCGGCTGCCCATCGCGATCCCCCTCCCCACCACCGGTCAGACGGCCCAGATCGGACTCCGCCCGGAGCCCGAGGCCGGCCGGGTCGAGCTGCACCCCGTTGGGCACGATCCGGTAGCGCCCACCGAAGAAGCGCCGCGCGGTCCAAGCCGCGGCCTCGGAGACCGCGATCCGCGCGTGCAGGCGGTTGATGTGCCGGCGCGCCCCGAGCGCCACCCCGATCCCATTGGTGAAGGCGTTCTCGGAGAAGCTGTGGAAGGTGCCCACCATCGGGAGGCCGCCCGCGCAGTTGGGGGCATACCAGCCGACGAGAGGCACGACGGGCTCGTGCACGTGGACGAGGTCGTAGCCGCCGGTCTGCAGCTCCCGCCACAGCGCGAGCACCGAGTCAACGGTCGGCGCCAGGTTGGAGATGGCCCCGTTGGCCGGAAACCCCGCGGTGCGCCCCAGCGGCACGACCCGGTCGGGCAGGGACATCGGCTGCGGGCGGGCACCGCGGTGCATCCTGCGCGCAAGCGCGTCGTCGGGGTCGAAGGGCGCAAGGATGCGGGCCTCGTGACCGACCGCCTGCAGCTCGTCGGCGAGCGCCTCGATGTGGCGGGTGACGCCGCCCAGATAGGTCCACGAGTAGGGCGAGACGAGTGCGATCCGCACGCCCCCACTCTAACTCCTCCGCCACCGGCATCTCCCCGCGGTCGCCTCGTCCACCTGGGCTACGGCTGTCACGCACCGGCCGCCGGCCGCGGGGCCGTGGTGCCCTGCCGTCGCACGAGGTCCAGGCGGAGGACCGCTAGCCTGTGAGCGTGAGTAAGCGCCACTTCGTCAAGTACACCTTTCTGCGGCTCGACCCGGCATGGCGGCGCCTGGAAACCGAGCAGCGGGCGCGGGACAAGCGCGAGTTCATGGCCGCATGCGAGGATTTCGCCGACGGGCACCTGCTGCAGAGCTTCTCGCTGGTAGGCACCCGTGGGGACGCGGAGCTGCTGCTGATCTCCGAGGCGGAGAACCTCGATCGCATCCACGAGTTCCACGTGGTGTTGCTGCAGAGCGGCTTGATGAAGTGGGCGCACACCCCTTACTCGTTCCTGGGGATGCGCAAGAGCTCGGAGTACTCCGAAGACGAGCGCACCAACCCGCGCGCGTTCCGTGGCAAGTACGTGTTCGTGTACCCGTTCGTGAAGTCGCGCGAGTGGTATGGCCTGCCCGCGCAGGAGCGCTGGCGGATCATGCAGGGACACATCGCCGTGGGACGGGAATACCCGGGCGTGGACAACCACACGACCTACTCGTTTGGCCTGGACGACCAGGAGTTCGTGGTCGCGTTCGACACCGATGACGTGGGTACGTTTCTCGACCTCGTGCAGCGCCTGCGCACGACCGAGGCCTCGCGCTACACCGTGAGGGACACGCCGAGCTTCACCTGCATCGCCGCCTCGCTCGGCCGTGCGCTCAACGCGCTCGACGGCGAGCCGGTGGCGCTGGAGACGGCGGCGAGCGTCTAGTGTCGTGAGTCAGAATTTCGCGGCCGCCTCGCGGCGTCTGGACACGCCTGGACCCACCCGCCCGGCACAGGTACGCCGAGTACCTGTCTGCCGTGCGGGCGGCCCCAGCCGCGCCCAGCCGACTCGCGAGACTGCACCCGAAATTCTGACTCGAGACACTAGGACCCGACGCGCCCAACGAGGCACCCGAGCGTGACACCACCAGCCCCCGCAAAGCACCCCGCCGCACGCCGCCGCCCCTCGCAACGGGCGGCCCTGGCCCATCTGCGCGGAGCCGATCCGGTGATGGCGGGGATCATCGAGACGGTCGGGCCGAAACTGGGCGACGCGCGTGCCGGCCGACCGGCCGACCACTACGGAGCGCTGGTGCGCGCGATCGTCGGTCAGCAGCTCTCCACGAAGGCGGCGCGCTCGATCTACCTGCGCCTCACCGAGCGCTTCGACGGCCGGACGCCGACGCCGGAGCAGGTGCTCGCGGACGAGCCCGAAGAGCTGCGCGCCGCCGCGGGCCTGTCACGTGCAAAGGTGAGCTACCTGCGCTCGCTGGCCGAGCACGTGCTCTCAGGCGAATTGGAGCTCGAGCGCCTCAACGACCTGGACGACGACACGGCCATCGCCGAGCTGGTCGCGGTCAAGGGCTTGGGCATGTGGACGGCGCACATGTTCCTGATGTTCCACCTCGAGCGCCCCGACGTGCTGCCGGTCGGCGACCTCGGCATCCGCCGCGCGATCGAGCGCGCCTATGGGCTGGACGCCCTCCCTGACGCCCCCGAGATCGAACGGATCGCCGAGCCCTGGCGCCCGCACCGTACGCTTGCCTGCCGCTATCTGTGGCGCTCGCTGGACAACGAGCCGTAGGCGGCCACATGCGCGGCGCGGATGCTGCGTCCTCGCTCGCTCGCATCCCCGTTGCGGCCAGCACGCCACGCATGGGGGGGTGGGACTTCAAGCCTTGCCCCGCTTGGCCTGCGGCCGCCCTACCTTCAGACTGCGGAGACCTGCTCCTCCTCGGCCACCCTGAATGAGGAGCCACAACCGCAGGCGGCGACGACGTTGGGGTTGTTGACCTTGAAACCCGCGCCCTGGAGGCTTTCCTCGTAGTCGATCTCCGAGCCGTACACGTACTGGAGAGACGAGCGGTCGACCAGCAGCTTCAGCCCGTGGCTCTCGAATACGGCGTCGCTCTCGCGCTGCTCGTCGAAGGCGAGTTGGTACTGGAAGCCCGAGCAGCCGCCTCCGCGCACCCCGACGCGCAGCCCGGCAAGCGCCACATCAGCGCTCTGGGCCGCGAGGAACTCGCGCACCTTCTCGGCTCCTTTGTCGGTGAATGCAACCATCGCTTTCCAAAGTATAGCGCTGCCCTTGCGGGCGGCTATCCTAAGCATGAATGCCCACCACCGAGGAAATCAAGCAGCGCATCGAGGCCGCGATCCCGGGCGCCCGTGCGGAAGTCAGCGGCGGCAACGACCACTTCAAGGCCACCGTCACCGCCGAAGCGTTCGCGGGGCAAACTCGCATCGCGCAGCACCGTCTTGTCTACGCGGTTTTCGGCGACGAGCTCGGCGGGGAGATCCATGCGCTGTCGCTGAAGACCCAAGTCGCCTGACTCGCCCGAGCCGCCGACCCAGCCCCAAGCCCGACCGACCCCACCCGAGAACCAGGAGCCCCCAAATGCCGGCACACCAGCCGCTTCCCATGCTCGAGAACGATCTCGACACTCACGACGGACCCGCGGAGAGTGGGCCCAACCCGATTCGCGAGGCGATCGAACAGGCGATCGCGGAGAACCGCGTGATCCTCTTCATGAAGGGCAGCCCCGAGGCGCCGGCATGCGGTTTCTCGCGGCGCACCGTCGCCGCGCTGCAGGCGCTCGATGCGCCGTTCGCCGCTGTCGACATCCTCCCCGATCCGCGCATCCGCCAGGAGCTTTCGGCGATCTCCAACTGGCCCACGATCCCTCAGCTGTTCGTCGCGGGCGAGCTGATCGGAGGCTGCGACATCGTCACCGAAATGTTCGAGTCCGGTGAGCTTGCGGACGCCCTGAAGTAGATCCCGAGGCCACGCGACCGGCGTGGGCCCTTGGCGGGGCTTGTAGAACGTGTTTTGAAAGGTCGACCGCCTGTTTCAAAACACGTTCTACGGTAGGGTGCCGACCCCATGCCCCCGGTAGCGATCGTCACCGACACCACCCAATACCTTCCGCGCACGCTGGCGGAGAGCGAAGGCATCCACCAGGTGAGTCTGTACGTGGGGTGGGGCGATGACAAACAGCGCGAGAGCGAGATGGAGAGCTTCGACGCCTTCTACCGGCAGTTGCGCTCCGACCCAGATCTACCCACCACCTCGCAGCCCTCGATCGGCGACTTCCTCGCGGTGTGGGAACCGCTGCTGGAGGCGGGGCAGGACATCGTCTCGGTGCATCTTTCGGGAGGCATCTCCGGCACCTGCGAGGCGGCCCGACAGGCCCGCGGTCTGCTCGCCGAGCGCGGCCAGGGCGAGCGCGTTGAGGTGATCGACGGGGAGACGGCCTGCGGCGGGCTCGGCCTGCTCGCGCTCACGGGCGCCGCGGCGGCGCGCGGCGGCGCCGACAAGCAGGGCGTGATCGCGCGCATCCGTGAGACCCGCGCGGCGCTGAAAATCTGGTTTTGCATCGACACCCTGGAGTACCTGCGTCGCGGTGGACGCGTCGGCAAGGCCCAGGCGTGGTTGGGGGGCACGCTGCGGATCAAGCCGATCCTCACGCTGGGCTACGAAATCACGCCTGTCGAGCGCGTGCGCACCGCCGGAAGGGCGTTCGAGCGGATGGTGCAGTACATGCACGAACTGCGCGAGGCCGGCTCGGATGCTTGGGTGGTGCAGCACATCCAGGCCACCGACCAGGCCCAGCGGCTGATCGACCACGGACGCGAGATCTACGGCTCCGAGCCGCTGTTCGTCTCCGAGGTCGGCCCCGTGATCGGCACCTACGTGGGCCCGGGCCTAGTGGGCGTCGGCGGGATCCCGCGCGCGCTGCTGGCCTGACGGACCAGTGCCGGGTCGTCCTGCTGTCTGCATTCAAAAATTTGCGAGCCGTGCGCGATAGCACACACCTTTAAAAAGTTATACACACATCCCGCGGAGCAGTCTGAGACCCCGCGGAGCAGTCTGAGCCGTAGTGCTGGCACGAGCGCCTGGCGGCAGGCTTGCACGAGCCGCCCATAGCGGCAGGCTCAGCGCCGGCGGCGACGACGACTACGCATCCCGAGCGTGAGGCCGATGACGGCGGCGCCGATCAGGAGCTCGCGTTTGTGGCGCTCGACGTGGGCGCGCCAGTCGGTAAGCCGCGCCACCTCCACCTGCAGACGCTCCATCGAGACCGCGAGCTCCGCGCGATTGGCCTCCATCGAGTTGCGGATCTCCGCCGGCGAGCGCTGCGCCATCAGGCCGCGCCTCCACCCGGCGCACCTGGAGCAGGGAAGGCACTCGCACCACCGGCGGGGTATGGACCGGCGCTGGCTGGCGCGCCCTGCACACCCCGGTGCTCTGAGCCCGAGCCCATCGTCTCGCGGATCAGGCGCGCCTCCTCAATCGCCATCGTGGGCACCGGAGGGGAGCTTTTTTTGACGACTTTGGCGGCCACCAACCCCGCCAGCGCACCAAGCACAAGCAAGATCGCAGCCATCGCGAAGAAGCCCCAGAAGTAGGCGAACGTCGGAACGGGCAGCACGTAATAGAGCAGCCAGGCGAACCCGATCAACACCAGGAAGAGCGCGGTCACGACGAAGATACCGGCGGCGACCGCCACCACCGCGCCGCGCGCGAGCTTGGCGGCCTTCTCGGCGATCTCCGCCTTGGCGAGCTCGACCTCCTCGCGCACCAGCAAAGCCACGCGCTCGGATACATCGGTGATCGCGGTGGCGATGTTTTGCGGCCCGTCCTTCCGCGGCGGGGACGCACCAGGCGCGCCCTCAAACCCGCTCGCTCCACTCCCCGGTGGGCGGGCGGGTCCCGGCCCTGGCGCCGCGCTCACTCCGGAGGCTCCTCGTCGAACACCCGCCGCCACACCACGCCAGCGGCGCGCTGCACGAGGACACTCGCGAGGGCACCGAGCGCGGTGAGCATGCCCGACCACATCAAACGCTTGACCATTTCGTTCTCCATCATCCGGGGAGTGTATTGCCCACAGTGGTCGTCTTTGACGCCCCCCTCCGAGAATCGCCGGCGGGAGGAGCCTCCAAACCCCCGCACACGGTCTCCACCACCAGCCACTTGGCGCGCTCGTACTGATCCTCCTCGCAGGGCAGCAGCCCGAAGATCCAGCCGGTGAGCATCTGCTCGATCGCGCCGTAGAAGGACATCGCCGCGAAGCGCGCGTCGATCTCGGCCTTGAACGTGCCCTCGGCCTGAGCGGCGGTCACGATCTCGGCGATCAGCTCATACGCCTGGCGGATCTGCGCGAGGTGGGTCTGGCCGAAGGAGTTGGCCGCACGGGTGACCTCGACGATGATCACCTTCATCAGGTCGGGGTCGTGACGGTAGGAGTCCACGATGAAAGAGGCGATCTCGTGCAGCTTCTCGCGCGCGCCCAGTTCGTCCCGCGCGTCCACTGCGCGGATCGTCTCGAGCATCACGTTCCAGCGCTCGAGGAAGAGCGTGTCGAGGATCTCGTCCTTGGAGGCGAAGTAGTGGTACACCAGACCGTACGCCACCCCCGCCTCGTCGGCGATGTCGGAGACCCGGCAGGCGTGGAAGCCCTGGCGCGCGAACACGCGCACGGCGGCGTCGAGGATCATGCGCCGCTTGTCAGGGCCGTTCTTGGTGCGCGAGACGCTCATCGGGAACCCTCCCGTGGCCTCGGCCACCTCACGCACGCGACTCCCCCTGATTGGCACGGCCGCTCCGCGCAGGTGACTCCCTCCGATTGGCAAGGCCGCCCCGCGCACGTGACTCCCTCCGCTGGCGATGGCCACCTCACGTGCGTACCTCCTGTGGCTGGCTATACACCCGCGGGCGGCGGTGGGCGAGGACGGGCAGCTGGGCGCGAATCTCCACCTGGCGGTCGAGGTCGAGGTCGGCCGCGACGAAACCCTCGTGGTCCTCGGCGCGCGCGAGCACGACTCCCCACGGGTCGACGATCATCGAGCGCCCCCCGGAGTGGTGCCCGCCGGGGTGGGAACCGACCTGGTTGGCGGCGATCACGAACACCTCGTTCTCGATCGCCCGTGCGCGCACGAGTATCTCCCAGTGGTCGCGGGTGGTGGGCAGCGTGAAGGCGGAGGGCAACGCCACCACGCGGGCGCCACGCAGGGCGAGCACCCCGAACAGCTCGGGGAAGCGCAGGTCGTAGCAGATCGACATCCCCAGCTCGACGCCCTCGGCGGTGGCGCTCAGCACAATCTCCTCCCCGGGCTCGGTGATGGCCGACTCACGGTAGGCGCGGCCCTCGACCTCCACGTCGAACATGTGCAGCTTGCGGTACACCGCCCGCACCTCCCCCTGCGGATCGATGTGCACGGAGGTGTTGGCGAGCTTCCCGCCAGCCGAGCCTCGATCGTTCGTGGGCGACTCCACGATCGACCCCGCCACGAGGTCGATCGAAAGCTCCCGCGCGATCGCCCGCGCCCACGAGGTCGCGGGTCCGTCGAGCGGCTCGGCACCCGCACGCAGATCCTCGTCGGCCCCGAGCACCGACCACTTCTCCGGGAGTACGATCAGCCGCGCCCCATCCGCCGCCGCGGCGCGCGTGAGGCGATCGGCGGCAGCCACGTTCGCGGCCTTGTCGGCCGTGGAGTTGAGCTGAACCGCGGCGACCCTCAAAAGCGCACTCCCTTCCATGAGCGTCTCCCCACAGAATAGATTGACTAGTCAGTCAACGATCTCAAGCATAGCGCCGGCAGGGCCCGTGCCGCCCGCCCGCATGCCTCTCTTCCGTGGAATGCGCCCCCTGAAGCGCTGGCGCTACGTGGGGATCTTCTGCGAGGAGTTGATGGCGTGTGCGGCCACCGTGCAGGTGGGACCAGCGCGCCAGACGTTCTGGGCGATCCTCTCGCGCGAGGATGGCCGACTGCGTGAGCGCACTCATACGCTTGGCGGCCACGGGTCCGTGGAACTCCTGCCGGGGAGCCTGCGCGTGCACAACGGGGCGGGAATCGACCCGGGCAGGCCGCAGGTGCGCGCCAGTGGCACGGCGATCCCGGGGCAGCTGCGCATACGCGACAACGGCGTGGTGCTCGACCTCACACTGGCCGAAGACATGGGCATCGAGGCACTGTGCTCCCACGGCCGAGCCTACGTGTGGACACACAAGCAAGCGGGGATCCCCGCACGCGGCACCGTGGCCCTTGACGGCGGCCCCCCACGCGAGATCGAGGCGCTGGCGGTGGTGGACGACACCGCCGGCTACCACGCACGCGTGACCGAGTGGTGGTGGGCGGCGGGGGTTGGTGTGGACCCCGACGGAACGCCGTTGGCGTTCAATCTAGTCGAGGGCGTCAACGACCCCCCGACCGAAGCGGGGAGACACTCGCCTCCGACCGATTCGAGAGACACTCGCTTTGCCGAATCCGGGAGACACGCGCCTTCGGCGCGAATCCCCGTTTCGGCCAGCATCCCCGAATCGACCAGCATCCCCCGTTCGGCCAGCAGCGAGCGCGCGGTGTGGGTGGCGGGCAAGCCGCACGAGGTGGCCGCCGTCCACTTCGCCCCCGACCTGTCGTGGATCGACTCAGACGACGGCTCACAGCTGCGCTTCACCGCCGAGGCACAACGCAGCCGCCACGAGAACCTGCTGCTGGTGCGCAGTGACTACCACGCGCCGTTCGGGACCTTCAGCGGAACCCTCCCCGGCGGGATCGAGCTCGCGCGCGGTATGGGCGTGGTGGAGCACCATCGCGCGCGGTGGTAGGGCGGGAGTTGCCACCCCTGCCTCATGCAACCTGGACAACGGCATAGCCCGCCGTGCTGTGCGCCTCGGGTACCGGTTCGCCATCCTCGGTAAGCCCTTCGATGTGAAACTCAATCGCCTCGCGCATCGCGTGTTCGCACTCCTCCCGCGTAGCGCCCACCGCGGCTACCCCTGGCACATCCGGGCTATAGGCCGAATAATTGGTCGAGCCATCGCCCTCAACGACGATCAGATATCGGTGGGTCATGGTTTCTCCATTCCTGCCTGCTTGAAGATGCTAGCGAGCGTCTTGGGATGAATAGTGCTGCTGGGCTTGCCAGGGACGGTGACCTTGCCCGGTCGGCTGGGGTGCTTGTACTGGCGGTGACTCCCGCGTGTGCGCCATAGCCTCCAACCTTCGTCCTCCAGCAGACGGATGACCTCACTTGTCTTCATGACACCTCGTTCTACCGACCACTTCGGTCGGCTCGACCTGAGCCTGAAGCTCTACGCCCTGAACGTGGCGCGTTGCCCCACGGTTACGGCGGGCCCGGCGGCGGCGCCCGACTCCAGCAGAGCAGCGATCTCCTCGGCGGAGTAGCCGACCGCGGCGAGGACTTCCTCGGTGTGCTCGCCCAGCGCAGGCCCCGGCAGACGCTCGTGGGCACCAGGGGTGCGCTGCAGCTTGACGGGCACACCCAACTGGCGCACACCCCCTTTGACCCCCGGTTGAGACAGCGTGACGACCATCTCGCGAGCGCGCACCAACTCGGAGTCGAGCGCCTCGTCGAGCTCCAGCACCGGCTCCAGGCAGCAGTCGTGCTCGCGCGCGAACTGCTCCCACTGGGCACGGGTGCGGGATTTGAAGATCTCCACCACCTGCGCGTGCGCGTCGGAGCCCGGCGCTTCGAACTGGCGCTCGATCAGCTCCTCGCGCTCGACGCCGCGGCACCACGCCTGCCAGAACTTGGGCTCCAGCGCGCCCAGCGTCACCCAGCCGTCGGCACACTCGTAGGGGCGATAGCAGATCACCGAGCCCGCCAGCAGCAGCTCGCCGCGGTGGGGCGTGTTGCCGTCGGCGAAGTAGGCGGCGGCCACCATCGTCAGCCACGAGAGCGCGCCGTCGGCCATCGAGACGTCGACCACCTGACCCTCGCCCGAGCCACTCCTGACGGCATCCCCATCCCGCGCAGGCGCGGGCTGGGTGGATGATTGACGAACGGGGGCGCCATCGCGCTCGCGCAACGCCGCAAGGATCCCGAACGCCGCCATCAGCGCGCCGCCGCCGAGGTCCGCGATCTGCCCGGCGGCCTGAACCGGCGGGCCGCCGCGCTCGCCCGTGAGCCCGAGCAGGCCGACGAGACCCAGGTAGTTCATATCGTGCCCCGAAGCCTCGCGCTTGGGGCCGGACTGGCCGTACCCTGAGATCGCGCAGTACACGATCCCGGGGTTGACCTCGCGCATCCGCTCGTAGCCGACGCCGAGCCGGTCGAGCACGCCGGGACGGAAGGACTCGAGCAGCACGTCGTGCTCCGCCACCAGTCGCAGCAGCGCCTCGCGTCCCTCATCGTGCTTGAGGTCGAGGCGGATCGAGCGCTTGTTGCGATTGAGCGCGAGGAACAGCGCCGACTTCGCGCTCTCCGCGGCGCCCTCCACGTAGGGCGGCGACCAACGGATGTAATCGCCCATTCCCGTGTCCTCCACCTTCAGCACCTCCGCGCCGAAGTCCGCCAGCAGCAGCGAGCAGAAGCCACCGGGCAAAAGGCGGGAGAGGTCGAGCACCCGGATGCCCTCCAGCGGCAGGCTCATCGACTCATCCAGCCCGACCCGCCCGTCCTCGCGGGGACGGGCGGGAATCGCGCTCGGGCTCGCCGCGCGTGACCCGCCCGCGGCCGTAGGCCGCTCATCCAAAAAATCATCTCGTCAGCCGTCGCGCTGGGGAATGTTCAAGAGGCCGCGTGCCTCCTGCACGGTCGCCGGACGGCGGCCGATGTCTTCGGTCATCTGCCGCGCCTTCGCGATCAGCTCGCCGTTGGAGCGCGCCATCTCACCGTTTGGCAGGTAGAGGTTGTCCTCGAGGCCCACTCGAATCGAGCCGCCGAGCGTGAGCGCCGCCGCGAGCAGCTCCCACTGCCGGCGGCCGATCCCGATCACCGCCCAGTGCGATTTGGACCCGCCCCGCCCGCCGGCGCCGTCTTCGACCCCGGGGATGTTGGCGACCATCGCCGCGAGGTTGCGCGCGCCCGGGGGCACCCCTCCGACGACGCCCATGATGCAGTCCACGTGCAGGGGCGGCTCCAGCACGCCCATGTCGATCAGCGGCTCGAGGCTGCCGACGTGGCCGAGGTCGAAGCACTCGTGCTCGGGTTTGATGCCCAGCTCGCGCATCGCTCCGAGCAGCTCGATGATCTCGCCGAACGGGTTGGCGAACACCATGTCGAAGACGAAGTCTTTGCGCGAGCGCGAGTACTTGGCGTAGTTCATCGAGCCCATGTTCAGCGCCGCGACCTCGGGGCGGCACTCGCGCAGGTAGGTCACGCGCTTCTCCACGCTCACCCCCACGGCACCGGTGGAGAAGTTGATGACCGCGGCGTTCCCCACCTCCGCGCGGATGGCGTCGGAGATCGCTTTGTAATCCTCCACCTCGAAGCTCGGCCCGCCCGCGGGGGTGCGCGCATGGATGTGGATCATCGTGCCGCCCTCGTCCACGATCCGCCGCGCCTCAGCCGCGTACTCCGCGGGGGTGTACGGGATCGCCGGGCACTGCTCGCGGTTGGCCAGCACGCCCGAGATCGCGCAGGTGATGACTACGGGGTCCTCAACGGCCATGCGAGCGCGCCTCCTCGGTGTCGAACGTTCGCGGCGTCATACCGGAACCACCCCGTGGCGCTTCCAAGGCCGCTCGACCCGCTTGCTCTGCGCCATCTCCAGCGCCCGACAGATCGTGAAGCGTGTCTCCCGCGGGTCGATCACATCGTCGATCAGGTCGTTGCCGGCGGCGATGTACACGTCGAACTGCTTGCGGAAGCCCTCGATCAGCTCGGCGCGCTTGGCCGCCGGGTCCTCGGCTTCCTCGACGACTTTGCGGAAGGCGATCTCGACGACGCCCTCGGCGCCCATCACGGAGATCTCGGCGGAGGGCCACGCGACGATCAGGTCGGGTTCGTAGGCGCGGCCGTTCATCACGTAGTAGCCGGCGCCGTACGCCTTGCGGGTGATGACCGTGATCTTCGGCACCGTCGCGTTGGCGACGGCGTACAGCATCTTGGCGCCGTGGCGGATGATCCCTTCGGCCTCGACTTTGGTGCCCACCATGAAGCCGGGGACGTCCTGGATGAACAGCAGCGGGACGCCGAACGCGTTGCAGAGGTTGACGAAGCGCGCGGCCTTGTCGGCGGAGTCGTTGTCGAGGATCCCCCCCAGCTGGCGCGGCTGGTTGGCGACGATCCCGACGGGCCGCCCGCCGAAGCGCGCGAAGCAGGTGATGACGGTCCGCGCCCACTGGCGCTTGATGTCGAGGTACTCCCCGTCGTCGACGATCAGCCGGATCACCTCGTACATGTCGTACGGCTTGCGGTTGGACTCCGGCAACACGTCCAGCAGCGCCTCCTCGGCGCGCTCGATCGGATCGGAGACCGGCCGCACCGGCGGGGGCGCTTCGCAGTGGGAGGGGAAGTAGGAGAGGTACTCCTTGATCCGCGCGATGCACTCCTCGTCGTCGGCCACTTCCATGTCACCCACCCCCGACTTGCGGCAGTGCACACGCGAGCCGCCCAGTTCCTCCTGAGTGACGTCCTCCCCCACCGCGGCGCGCACCAGGTGGGGACCGGCGAGCGCCATCGAACCACGGCCCTTGACCATCGGGACGAAGTCGGCGAGACCGGGGATGTAAGCGGTGCCGGCCGCGCACGGCCCCATCAGGGCGGCGACCTGCGGGATCACCCCGCTCGCCACGACCTCCTCGCGGAACAGATGCCCCGAGCCGGCGAACATCGCGCCGGCGGCCTCCTGCACGCGCGCGCCGGCGGAGTCCAGCAGCCACACGAACGGGATGCGCTTGGTCAGCGCCAGCTCACGTAGGCGCGTCACCTTGATCTCACCCGTCATCCCCATCGAGCCGGCCATCACGGTGAAGTCGTACGCACACACCGCGGCAAGACGGCCGTCGATCTTGCCGTAGCCGGTGATCACCCCGTCGGCGGGAGCATCCACGCCGTCCATCGCGCGCTGCGCGGAGTGCGGGCGGCCGTGGATGCCCAGCTCGACGAACGTGCCAGGGTCGATCAGCAGCGCGATCCGCTCGCGCGCGGTGAGCTTTTCGCGCTCGTGCTGCTTGGCGATCTTCTCCTCGCCGCCGCCGATCATCGCCTTCGCGCGGCGCGCTTCGAGGTCCTCCACCAGCGGGCGCAGCAGGGAGGTGGGTGCCTCGGTCGGCACGGCGACCGGAACGGCCGGGGCCTCGGCCACCGGCGCATCGGGAGCATCGGTTGGGGCGTCGTCGCTCATCATCGTCCTTTCCACACGGGGTCGCGCTTCTCGAAGAACGCGGTGACGCCCTCGACGATGTCCTCCGTGGAGAGCGCGAGCGTCAGCTGCGCGCGCAGGTAGTCGAGGGCATCCTCCAAAGGCATGTCGAGCTGGCGGCGCATCGCCTCCTTGCCGAGACGCATGATCAGCGGCGACTTGGCGGCGAGCTTCCCAGCCCACTCGGCGACGGCGGCGTCGAACTCCTCCGCCGGCACGACCTTGTTGACGATCCCCGCCGCGAGCGCCTCCTGTGCGGACCAGCGCTCGCCGAGTAGCAGCAGCTCGTTGGCGCGCTTGCGCGGCACGTTGCGGTAGATCAGCGCCATGATCATGAACGGGAACGCCCCCACGTTGATCTCCGGCGTGCCGAACGTGGCGGCCTGCGAGGCGACGATCAGATCGCACGCCAGCGCGATCCCGAGCGCCCCCG
Organism: uncultured Solirubrobacterales bacterium; assembly: GCA_963764915.1. GTDB lineage: Bacteria > Actinomycetota > Thermoleophilia > Solirubrobacterales > Solirubrobacteraceae > Palsa-744. The sequence continues at coordinate 383,124 of CAVXUO010000006.1, forward strand.
CGAGCACGTGCCCGCGCGCCGCGCAGATCACAGGCTTGCCGAGCGCGCCGATCAGCTTGAACAGCCCGACGAACTGCTCGCTGCCGAAGTGCTTGTACACCAGCGGCACATCCCCGGCGAACCCGCCGAGGTTGGCGCCGGAGGAGAACACCTTCTCGTGCGAGGACGCCAACACCACGCAGCGCACCTCCTGGGCATCGCGCGCGCGCTCGAGCGCCGCGATCAGCCCACCCAGCAGCTCGGCAGAGAGTGCGTTGCGGGTGGCGGGCTCGTTCAGCGTGATCGTGGCGACGCCGTCGGCCACCTCGTAGAGCACCGGTCCCGACCTGGTGCCGGGCGCGAGCGGAGAGTGCGAGGTGGCGGGTTGCTCGGACACGCTGGGCATCGTACCCGGCCGCCGAGCCTCTCGCGCCCCGGGTTGGCTACTCAGCCAGTCGGCCTGCGCGGATCGAGAATGACCGTCGGCATTGCGCGAGTTTAAGCGCTAGTTTCCACAAGCACAAGCGATCCAGACAAGGAGCCCACCGATGGCCGCCACCGCCGAGCCCGTACTGAAGCCGGACTTCGCCGCCAAACGCAAGCACTTCCTGTTCACCGACGAGCACGAACAGCTGCGCGAGTCGATCCGCAACTTCGCGATCAAAGAGCTGGCACCGCATGCCGAGGAATGGGAGGAGACGACATTCCCGGATTCCGTGTTGGCGCGCATGGGCGAGCTGGGCTTTCTCGGCCTCGACAAGCCCGAGGAGTGGGGTGGCCAGGGCGGGGACTACTACAGCGCGCTGGTCCTCGCCGAGGAGATCGGCCACGCCAACAGCGGCGGGTTGGCGATGGGGGTGGCGGTGCAAACCGACATGGCGATGCCCCCGATCCTCGCGTTCGGCACCGACGAGCAGAAGCGGGAGTGGGCGGCGCCCGCGATCGCCGGCACGAAGATCCTCTGCCTCGGCATCACCGAGCCGGACGCCGGCAGCGACGTGAAAGGAATCAAGACGCGCGCCGTCAAAGACGGCGACGAATACGTGATCAACGGCTCGAAGACCTACATCACCAACGGTCACCGCGCGCACGTGATCGTGCTGGTGACGAAGACCGACGCCGACGCCGGGTACGACGGCTTCACGCTGTTCCTCGTGCCGATGGACTCACCGGGGGTGATCCGCGAGAAGAAGCTGGAGAAGATGGGGATGCACGCCTCCGACACGGCGCTCTTGGCCTTCCAGGACGTGCGCGTGCCCGAGTCGGCCGTGCTCGGCCAGGTGGGCAGGGGCTTCTACCACATCATGTGGGAGCTCCAGGGCGAGCGCCTGATCGGCGCCGCCGGCAGCGTGGCGGGCGCGCAGCGCTGCTTCGAGCGCACGCTCGAGTACGCCAAAGAGCGCACCGCGTTCGGCCGGGCGATCGGCAACTTCCAGGTGATCCGCCACAAGTTCGCGGAGATGGCCACGAAGATCGAGACGGCCCGCCAGATGGTGTACATGACCGCGTGGCGCCAGCAGAATGGCGACTACCCGGTGCGTGAGATCTCGATGGCGAAGCTGTACGCCTCGCGGATCGCCTGCGAGGTCGCCGACGAGTGCCTGCAGATCCACGGCGGCGCCGGCTACATGCGCGAGTACGGGATCGAGCGGGCGTGGCGCGACCTGCGTCTCAACCGCATCGGCGCGGGCACGGATGAGATCATGCTCGAGGTGATCGGGCGCTCGTACGGGCTGTGAGCCCACCCAACCCCCCCTTCAGCGACGAGCACGAGGAGCTGCGCGAGTCGATCCGGCGCTTCGTCGAGCGCGAGCTGGCTCCCCACGCGCAGGAGTGGGAGCGCGATGAATGGTTTCCCGACGAGGTCTTCGGAAAGCTGGCCGCGCAGGGCTTCCTCGGCCTCAAGTACCCGGAGGGGTACGGCGGCCAGGGCGGCGACTACCTGCACGACGCGATCCTGATCGAGGAGCTCACGCGCACCGGCTCGGGCGGCACCGCCGCGGGGATCGGGGCGCACGTCAACATCGCCACGCCCCCGATCTGGAAGTTCGGCACCGAGGAGCAGAAGCAGCGCTACCTTGTGCCCGCGATCCGCGGCGAGAAGATCGGGGCACTCGCGATCACCGAGCCCGGCGCCGGGTCGGACGTCGCCGCGCTGCGCACGCTCGCCACACCGGTGGACGGCGGGTGGGTCCTCAACGGCGAGAAGACCTACATCACCAACGGCGTGCGCGCGCACTTCCTCGTCACCGCCGTGAAGACCACGGCGGAGGGCGGCCACCACGGGATCTCCTTCCTGATCGTCGAGCGCGGCGAGGGGGTGCACTCCTCGAAGCTCAAGAAGCTCGGCTGGGCCGCCTCCGACACGGCGACGATCGCCTTCGAAGATGTGTTCGTGCCCGAGGAGAACCTGCTGGGCCCCGAGCACGAGGGCTTCAAGCTGATCATGGCCAACTTCCAGTGGGAGCGCCTGGCGATGGCGCTCGGTGCCTGCGCCGCGATGGGTCTCGCGTGGGAGCGCACGGCGCAGTTCGCGCGCGAGCGCACGGCCTTTGGGCGGCCGCTGGCGGGGCACCAGGTGACCCGCCACAAGCTCGCCGAGCTGGCAACCTCGGTGTACACCTGCCGCTGCGTCACCTACGACGCGCTGCGCCGCTTCATGGCCGGCGAGGAGCCGCTGAAGGAGGTCACGATGGCGAAGCTGCTCACCCAGCGCGCCTCCTACGAGCTGATGGACGCCTGCCTGCAGATCCACGGCGGCGCGGGCTACATGCGCGAGCAGTGGGTCGAGCGCGCCGCCCGCGACGCCCGGCTCGGGCCGATCGGCGGCGGCTCGGATGAGATCATGCGCGAGATCTTGGGGCGCGTGTTGGGCCTCTGAGCCGACGGTCCGCAACGGGGGGAGGTCGGGAGGGGGGCCTGCCCCCCTCCCGCTCTAAGACTTGCGCGAGATCTTGGGGCGCGCGCTGGCGTTGTAAGCAGTAGAGGTGTCCAAACCTCCGCCCATCACTCAGGCGGGGGCGCCCCCCGGCCGATGCCACGGACGTGGCACGCCTGCCCATCACGTCGCTGCCTGCCCGCACGGCCTGCCTGTGCGTGCTCGCGGCGCTCGCGGCTGTGGCGTTGCTGCCGGCTACCGCCGCTGCATCCTCCTGCGCAAACGCCAACCTCACGCCCGCCGCCGGCAACGTCGAACAGGTGCGTGCCGCGGTGCTGTGCCTGATCAATCAGGAACGCGAACACCACGGTGAGGGCGCGCTCGCGCCCAACGCGAAACTCACCCACGCCGCGCAGGCGCACAGCCGCGACATGGCCGAACAGGACTACTTCTCCCACGTCGCCCCCGACGGCGCCACGCCGCTCGAGCGGATGCGCGCCAGCGGCTACCTCCCCAACTCGCAGGATGGGTACGTGGTTGGCGAGAACATCGCCTGGGGCACGATGTGGCTGGCCACGCCGCAGTCGATCGTGAGCGCCTGGATGGCCTCCCCCGGGCACCGCGCCAACATCCTCGACGGCGCCTACCGCGAAACGGGGGTCGGGGTCGAGCCGCGGCCCCCCGCCTCACTCGCCGAAGGACAGCCCGGGGCACTGTACACCCAGGACTTCGGCACGATCATCCCCGCCGGGCGCTCCTCGCGCCACGTCGCCGGCGGGTCCGCCGGGAGGGACGGGGAGTCAACCGGGCGGGACTCGACCGGTGGCGATGGGAGCGGGCATCGCACCCACCGTCGCCGCCACCGGCGCCGACACCACCATCGCCGGCATCGCCACCATCGCCGACACAAGCACGCCCACGGGCACTCTTCCAAGCGCCGGTCCTGAGCGCCGCTCCCCCGCGGGCCCCGGACGGATAACCTCCGGCACCCCGCAAAAAGGCGAAAGGAGCAACACACACCATGGGAGTTCTCGACGGCAAAGCCGCCATCGTCACAGGCTCGGCGCGCGGCATCGGACGCGCCACCGCTGAGCTGCTCGCCGCAAACGGCGCGCAGGTGCTGATCAACGATCTCGACGGCGACGTCGCCAAGCAGGCCGCTGAGGAGATCGCGGGCGAGACGGCGGTGCACGCCGGCGACCTCACCAAGCCCGGGGCGCCCGACCAGCTCGTGCAGAGCGCGATCGACGCCTTCGGCAAGATCGACATCATCGTCAACAACGCCGGCTACACGATCGACGCGCCGGTCCACAAGATGTCCGACGAGCAGTACCAGGCGATGCTCGACATCCATCTGGTGGTGCCCTTCCGCGTGATCCGCGCCGCCGCGCCGCATCTGCGCGAGCCCGCCAAGAAGGAGCGCGAGGAAGGCAACGAGGTGTTCCGCAAGATCGTCAACATCTCCTCGATCTCCGGCACGATGGGCAACGCCGGGCAGGCCAACTACTCCTCCGCGAAGGCCGGCGTCACCGGCCTCACCAAGACGCTGGCGAAGGAGTGGGGCCAGTTCAAGGTCAACGTCAACGCGGTCGCGTTCGGCTTCATCGACACGCGCCTGACGGCTGCCAAGGTCGAGGACAACACGATGGAGATCGGCGGCGAGAAAGTGCAGCTCGGGATCCCCGAGCAGATGCGCCAGATGGCCTCGATGCTGATCCCGCTCGGGCGCCCCGGCACCCCGGAGGAGGCGGCGGGAGGCATCTTCTTCCTCTGCTCGCCGTGGTCCAACTACGTGCACGGTCAGGTGCTCAACGTCACCGGCGGGCAGTTCGTGGGGATGACCAGCTGAGCAGCGCCAGTCAGAGAGAGAGCAGCGGCGGCGGGGCCCGGGCAACCGGGCCCCTCGCAGTTCAGGGCCGCCGGGACCGGCCGCCCGATTGAGGGACCTGCTAGGCCGCAGGCGGGAGCCTCACCCGACGGACTACTCGGCCGCGGGCGGGAACCCACCCGTCTGGAACCCTGGGAGCTGCGGCTCCTCGGGGAGTGCCACGTCCGCGTGCGCTTTGCGCAGATCGAAGTACAGCACCGCGGCGGCGAGCGCGGAGATCGGGGCGGTGAGGATGCCGACGACCACGCGCACCACGAGGCCCACGGCGGTGCCGGCGGCGTCCCCGCCGGCCTCGAGCAAGACGGCGACGACCCCGACGAGGATCACGAGCAGCAGGATCACCGCGAACACGTTCCAGCCGTTGCCGCGCACCAGCTCGCGACTGCGCCCCAGCGCGCGCAGGCCGTCGGGGCGCTCGAGCACCACCACGGGGGCCGCCACCGACCACAACGTGGCGAGGATCAGCCCGGGGATCACGATCAGGATGAAGCCGATCAGGATGCCGATGCCGGCGACGATCCCCACCAGGATCAGTTTGCCGAGCACCGGGGTGACCGCGCGCAGCAGCTGGCCAGCGCTGGCGTCGCGCTTGCCGTCCTGCACGTCTGAGACCAGCTCGACCACCATCCCGGTGAACAGCGTGGTCGCCACGAGGCTGACGATCAGCGCGATGAACGCCAGTCCCGCCGAGGCCGCGATCAAAAGCACGCCGAACACCGAGCTGATGACGAACACCACGGCCGCCGCGGGCATCAGCACCGGCGCCTGGTCGACGTAGATCTGAAACGTGCGACGGATGATCTCGCCGACGTCGATCGAACCGGTATTCATGCGCTCCTCCTCATCGTGCTACCGCGGCGGCTTCGGCCCGGCGCCGAAGCTCGTGGCCCAAGCCTGAGCCGCCGATCCCAGGGGTCGGCGGCTCCAACCTCAGCTGACCTGGCCCACTGTACGGGACGCCCCCGACGCCTTGGCGGCGCGGCGCTGTTCGCGCACGCGCTGCAGCGCGCCGCGGCGGCCGTGCTGCTCGAGACCGGCGTACAAATGCTTGATCTCGACGAGCACCTCGTCGGCGACGACCTGCTGCTGCGCGGCCGTGGGGTCGGGCACCTGCTCCCAGCGCAGCGCCGGCCCATACTGCACCGTGATCGATGGCAGGCGCAGGCGCTTCCAGTTGCGAATCCGCGAAGAGCCGTGGATCGCGATCGGCACGATCGGCGCGCCGGATTCGAGCGCCAGGCGCCCGATCCCGCGCTTGGCCTGCTCGGCCAGTTTGCCATCGCGCGAGCGCCCCCCCTCGCAATACATCGTGATCGCCCCCCCGCGCGCGAGGATCGCCTTCGCGGTGACGAACACCTCTTCGTCACGCGCCCCCCGGCGCACGGGGAACACGCCGCCGTGGGTGTAGATGAACTGCATCGGCCCTTTGAAGAGCTGTGACTTCGCCATGAAGCGCACCTTGCGGCGGATGTAGCAGCCCATCAGGAAGTGGTCCATGAACGAGAAGTGGTTGGGCGCGAGGATCACCGCGCCGCTGCCCGGCACGTTGTCGGTGGCGATCGCGCGGGTGCGCAGGCCAGCGTATGCATAAAGCGAGGTGATGAACCGCGTCAGCTCGTACGCCCAGTCCGGTTCGCGCGTGCGCGCGCGCTCGTGGAAGCGGTCGAAGTGCTCCTTCGGCCGTGGGTCGCTATACACCTGTTCGCGCATCGGGGCCAGCTCGCTCATCTGCTCTCTTCTACTCCCTGCCTGATCGGGTCGTGTGCTCACAGCATCAGTCTGACTGCTCTACCTCACAGAGCCGGCAAGGTTACGCACCGAGCTCGCTGTGGCCGGTAGGTCGCCGCCCCTGTCGCGGCGGCCGCCGGAGCGTCGGGCCGACCCTCACCCTCCGCTCCGGGCGCGCCCCAGCGCACTGTGCCACCCCGCGAGCAGGTGTGCGCGCTCGTCCTCGCCCATGCACGGCTCGTAGCGAGCGCGCACACGCCAGCCGTCGCGCACGTCGGTGAGCGTCCACAGTCCGGCACCGACGCCCGCCAGCAGGGCGGCGCCCAGAGCGGTCGTCTCCGCGATCTCGGGCACGAGCACGGGTGTGCCGAGGGTGTCGGCCTGAAACTGCATCAGCCAGCGGTTGACCGTCGCGCCGCCGTCGGCGCGCAACTCGTGCAGCTCGATGCCCGCTCCGACTTCCATCGCGCGCACGGCGTCCACGGTTTGGTAGGCGATCGCCTCCAGCGCCGCGCGTGCGAGGTGCGCTCTGGTGGAGCCGCGCGTGAGACCCGTGATCGTTCCCCGCGCGTGCGGGTCCCAGTGCGGCGAGCCGAGGCCAGTGAGGGCGGGCACGAAGTAGACCTGCTCGTTGGATTGCAGCGAGGCCGCGAGCGCCTCGGACTCGGCCGCGTCGGCGATGATCCCAAGGCCGTCGCGCAGCCACTGGACGGCCGCGCCGGTGACGAAGATCGATGCCTCCATGGCATAGGTGCGCGCGTGCGCGGGCGGCGGTCCAGGCGGGGCATCGCGGGACGGGGAGGCCGTCGCGCCGACCGGGACATCGCGGGACGGGGAGGCCATCGCACCGACCGGGACATCGCTGGACGGTCCGGGCCGGGCACCGATCCCCCATGCCACGGTGCTCAGCAACCCGGACGCCGGCGCGGGCGCGCGCGGGCCGGAATTGAGCAGTACGAACGAGCCGGTGCCGTAAGTGTTCTTGCCCATCCCCGGATCGACGCACCCCTGGCCGAACAGCGCGGCCTGCTGATCGCCGGCGACGCCCGCGATCGGAGCCGTGTGGCCGAACAGCGCCGCGGCGAGCGTCACACCGAGCGAGCCGGCGCTCGCGCGCACCTCCGGCAGCGCCCGCCGCGGCACCCCGAACAACTCCAGCAGCTCAGGGTCCCACCGCCCGGCGGCGATGTCGTAGAGCATCGTGCGCGACGCGTTCGAGGGATCGGTGAGATGCTCCCCCGTGAGCTTGAAGATCAGCCACGAATCGACCGTCCCAAACAGCGCCCGGCCGGCAAGCGCACGCTCGCGCAGCCCCTCCACGTGCTCGAGCAGCCATTCGATCTTCGTGGCCGAGAAGTACGGGTCGAGCACCAGCCCGGTGCGCGCGCGGATCAACTCCTCGAGGCCCGCTGCGCGCAGCTGCGCGCAGCGCTCCGCCGTGCGCCGGTCCTGCCACACGATCGCCCGGTGCAGCGGCTCTCCCGTCACCGGGTCCCACACGCACACCGTCTCGCGCTGGTTGGTGATCCCCACCGCGACAAGCTCTCCCGGACGCACCCCGGCATCGGCCAGTGCTTCGCCGGCGACCGCGTGGGTCGCCTTCCAAATTTCCGCCGCGTCGTGCTCCACCCACCCTGGCTGAGGGAAGTGCTGGGCAAACTCACGATAGGCCCGTCCCACCGGCTCGGCGCGCTCGTCGAAGACGATGCACGTGCTGCCGGTGGTGCCCTGGTCGATCGCGAGGATCATCGTGCGTAAAGGCTATTGTCTCGCGGTCATGGCAACCGCATCCGGAGGAGGCCCGCGTGGCTGAGGTAGAGGCTCACATCACCGGTACCGTGTGGAAAATCGAGTGCTCGGTGGGCGATGCGATCGAGGAGGGCGACACGGTCGCGATCCTCGAGTCGATGAAGATGGAGATGCCGGTCGAGGCCGAGGACTCCGGCACCGTCACCGAGATCCTCTGCCAGGAGGGCCAGGCTGTCAACGAGGGCGACACGCTGGTCGTGCTGGAGTAGCGCGCTGCCCGCGCGCGGCCATTGCGGCTAGCCTTCCGCCGGATGACCCACATCATGGACAGACGGGAGCTGGCTGACGGCAAGCTGCTGGTCGACCAGCCGGCGGCGGGGGTGGTGCGGCTGACGATCTCCAACCCCGAGAAGCGCAACGCCCTCGACCACCCGATCCTCGACGCGATCACCGCGACGCTCCGCGAGCTGGCCGACTCGCGGGGGGACGCGCACTGCGTGGTGGTGACGGGCGCAGGCGGGATGTTCTCGGCGGGCTACGACATCGGCGAGATCCCCGAGACCGAGTTCGAGCAGCGCGCGGAGGCGCTGGTCGCGCACCCCTTCACCGAAGCGATCGACGCGCTGCAGGCGTTCCCCTGGCCCACCATGGCGGCGCTCCCGGGGCACACGATCGGCGGCGGCTTGGAGCTGGCGCTGGCGTGCGACCTGCGCGTCGCTGTGGCGGCGATCAAGCTGGGTATGCCCCCGGCAAAGCTGGGGTTGGTGTACTCGCACACCGGTCTGCGGCGTTTCATCGACACGGTCGGCGCGGCCCGTACCCGCGAGCTCTTCCTGCTGGGCCGCTACATCGACGCCTCCACCGCGTTGGCGTGGGGGCTGGTCAATCGTGTCGTTGCAGCCGACGAGTTGGAGGCAGCCACGCTGGAGCTCGCAGGCGAGCTGGCCGGCAACGCGCCGCTCGCGCAGCTCGGCAACAAGCGCGTGATCGCGGCGCTGCTGGGCGCCGAGGGGAAGCTGGACGCGGACGTCGAACAGGAGCTGATCGAGCTGCGAATCGCCTCGTTCGAGTCGCGCGACCTGCGCGAGGGGATGAATGCGTTCGCCGAGAAACGCCCGCCGCGCTGGCGGGGCGAGTAGCTCAGCGCGCGGTTGCAGCGGCTCTCCGCCGGTCGGGGGCAGCCGCGCCACGCGCCGCGGCGAGCGCCCACACCAGCGCGCTCGCCTTGTCGAGCGTCTCCTGGTGCTCCTCGGCGGGCGTCGAGTCGCTGGTGACGGCGCCGCCGGCGTGAAACGAGAGCGCGCCGCCGCGCTTGAGGATCGTGCGGATCGCGATGCTGAGGTCCAGCCGGCCGTGGTAGTCGATATAGCCGATCGCGCCGGCGTACACCCCGCGCCGCGACTCCTCCATCGCGGCGATCAATCGCATCGCCGCCACCTTCGGCGCACCCGTCATCGAGCCGCCCGGGAAGGCGGCCCGCAACAGCCCGACTGGCGTGACGTCCGCCCGTAACCGCCCGCGTACGGTGGACACCAGCTGGAACACCGACGGGTGGCGCTCCACCGCGCATAATCTCGGTACGGTAATGGTGCCGAACTCACATACACGGCCGAGGTCGTTGCGGGCGACGTCGACGATCATCACGTTCTCGGCGCCGTCCTTGGGCGATCCCGCCAAGGCGTTCGCCAGCGCCCGGTCCTCCCGCGCGTCGCGCCCGCGCGGGCGAGTGCCCTTGATCGGGCGCGTCTGTACCCAGCGTCCGGCGTCCACGCGCAAAAAGCGCTCCGGCGAACACGACAGCACCTCCATCCCCGGGTAGCGCAGGTAGGCGCCCATCGGCGCTGGGTTGATGGCGCGCAACGCGTCGTACAGGTCGACGCCCGCCCCCTCCCATGCGGCGTCGAAGCGCTGCGTCAGACACAGCTCGAACACCTCCCCCGCGAAGATGCGCTCGCGCGCTCGCGCCACCAGCTCGAGGTAGCGTCCGCGCGGGGTGACGGCGCTGACGCCGTGCCGCGCGAGGTCCTCCCACCGCAGGCGGCGTCCCGCGATCGGCGAGTCGTGGGGCGGTCGGCTGCCTGCGATCGCGACCTCGCGCGGCGACCAAACGCCCGCGATCGGCGCCTCGCGCGCGGGCCTGCGCTCCGGGCGGCGTCGCGGCGCCTCGGCGCGCGCGCACACGGCGCGGGCCTCCCGCAACAGCACCTCGCACGCCGCGCGGCACTCGGCCGCGGCGTCTCCCCAGCCGTTGGCGACGATCCAACTGCGACCCGCCTGCTCGTCGGTCACCACCGCCAGGTCACAGAACAGCAGATGGCAGTCCGCCACGCCCAGATCGCTCCCCGTGCCAGGCGCCACCGCCTCGATCTCGTGCAGCAGCTCGTAGGCGAAGAAGCCCACCGCGCCGCCCCCGTAAACCGGCGGGGCGACGCCTTGCCCGCGGCACGTGACCGCGGGCGCCGAAAACTGCGCCAGCGTGCGCTCCAGCTCGTCCAGCACCGGCCCCGCCAGCGGCCGGGCGGCGCCCGGCGGTCCTGCGCAGGCGAGACCATCCTTGGCGATGAACTCCCAGCGCGGGCGCCACGCGAGAATCGAGTGGCGCCCCAGCTCGCGCGGCCCGCCGGCGCTGTCCAGCAGAAACAGGAACGCCTCCCCCTGCAACCGCCGGGCGGCGGCCCGGCAGTCGATGCGCGCGGGCCGCTCCTCGCACAGCGACAGCCGCCGCGGCGCCGGACCGGTCAAGCCCGCCCTCCGGCCGCTCGATCGCGGGCGTGGAGACGGTGCAGGGTAGCCAACACGCCGCTCGCGCCCTGGCGAGGAAGCGAGGCGCCGTCCACGCTGGCGAGCGCGCGCAAACCCTGCACGGCGTTGGTCACAAACGCCTCCTGCGCATTCATCAGCACCTCCACCGAAAGCGGAGCCTCCAACGCCGCCAGCCCGTGCGCGCGCGCCAGCTCCAACACCCTGGCGCGCGTCACTCCCGGCAGACAGTGGCCCACAGGAGGCGTCATCAGCCGGCCGTCCATCACCGCGAACACGTTGGACGACACGCCCTCCAGCACATTGCCGCGCGCCGACACGTACAGCCCCTCGTCGGCCCCGCTCGCCTGGGCCCGCCGTCTGGACACGACGGACGACTGCCAGCTGGTGCTCTTCGCCGCGGTCCGCGGGCCGCGCGCCCGCGGCAGCAGCGTGGCGGCGATGGCGCCGCCGGCGGGAGTCAACGACGGGGCCGGCAGCGCGGCGATCACCACCGTGGGCGGGCCACCCGGTGGGGTGAGCCCCAAGCCCCCCGTCCCACGCGTGACGGTGATCCGCAAGTACGCCTCCGGCAGCGCCGCGCGCCGCAGCGTGCGCAGCACCTGCGAGCGGATCTCATCGGCCGACGGCAGGCAGGCGAACTCCAGCCGCGCCGCCGCCTGCAGCAGCCGCCGCAGGTGGCGCTCCAGCAGGTAGGGCTCGCCGGCGGTGGCGCGCAGGGACTCGAACAGGCCGTCGCCCAGCAAAAAGCCGGCGTCGAGCGCCGACACGTATGCCTCCTCGGGCTCGCACAAGCGACCGTTGACGCAGACGCATCCGGCTTTCGCGCCTGGCGATCCATCCTGCGCCTGCGAGCCGACCTGCCCGGGCCGCGCTCCCGCATCCGTGCGCCGCGCCGCCGCCCCCGCCGTCGCCGCCCTTGCCGCCGCCCGCGCCGCGCCCATCACCGCGCCAGCGCGATCGCTGTGAGCACCAGCCCGTCGCGCACCAGCCATCGCCCCGCGAGGGTTTGCGGACCGCCGCCGGGCTGGGGCCACGGCTTCAGCAGCCGGGCGATGAAGGCGCACGCCGCCGGGTCGAAGTCGAGCACTGCGTCCTCGAAACCCAACCAGCACTCGGCCAGCGGAAACCACACCTTGTACACCGTCTCCTTGGCGCAGAACAGCAGCCGGTCCCAATGGATCTCCGGCTCGGCGCCGGCCAGCTCGGCCAGCCGTGGACGCTCCTCGGTGCGGGCGATCTGGCCGAGCACCCCATCTGGCAGCGGCGCGTGCGGCTCGGCGTCGATGCCCACGCCCGCCAGCTCCGCCGCGCGCGCCACCGCGCACCCGCGGTAGCCGGCGCAGTGGGTGATGCTGCCCACGACACCCGCCGGCCACAGCGGCTGGCCGCGCTCGCCGTTGGCGATCGCGCACGGCTCCACACCCAGCCGCGCGAACGCCTGGCGCGCGCATGCGCGGGCGGTGGTGAACTCGCGCCGGCGCTTCTCCACCGCCCTGCCCATCGACTGAAGCTCCGCGGGGAACAGCTCGACCTCCAGGTCCGCACGGGTGTCCTCGGCGACCACCGCGGCGGGCAGGATCTCCTCGATCACGACTCCCCCTCGCCCAGCACCGCCCGCGGCTCCGCCCGCCGAGCGCCGCCCCAGCGGCGCCACTCGCGCGGGTAGCCCAGCGAGACCTCGGTGAAGCGCACGCCGTCGTACCAAGTCACGCGGGGAATGTGCAGGTGGCCGTACACCACCGCCGCCGCCCCGAAGCGCACGTGCCAGTCGGCGGTCTGCACGGTCCCACACCACTGCGCGAACTCCGGGTGGCGCAGGATCCTGGTGGGGTGGCGGGTCAGCGGAAAGTGGTTGACCAGCACCGTCGGCACGCCCGCGGGACACGCCTCCAGGCGCGCTTCGCTGAGGCGCACCCGCGCGTCGCACCACGCCTCCCTGGTGGGGTAGGGGTCGGGGTGCAGCACCAGCTCGTCGCTGCACACGACTCCCGCGGCGTGCGCGCGCGCCAGCGACTGCTCCTTGGTGGCGGCCACGTTGCTGCCGAACGAGTAGTCGTACAGCACGAACAGCGGCGCCACCGTGAGGGGCCCGCCGGGGCCGTCCCACAGCGGGTAGGGGTCCTCGGGCGTGAGCACCGAAAGCCGCCGGCACACCGCCACCAGATGGCGGTAGCGCGCCTCGCCGCGCAACCCCAGCGGGTCTCCGGGGGTGCTCCACAGGTCGTGGTTGCCTGGCACCCACACCACCATGGCGAAGCGCTCGCGCAGCACGCCGAGCGCCCACTCGAGCTCGGCGCTCAGCTCGCTGACGTCGCCGCACACGATCAGCCAGTCCTGCCGCGTGCCCCCGCGCAGGTTTTCCACGATGCGACGGTTCTCGGGGTAGCTCACGTGCAGGTCGCTGATCGCCAGCAGGCTGGGGCCATCCTGTCGGCCCATCTCAAGCCGGCGCTTTCACCCGTCTGCGTTACGTTGGCCCACGCTCACGTCGGGGGCCGATCTTACCCTCTGACCGCCGGTCAGGCGAAGTCGCGGAACAGCCGCAGCCGCTCCTCCCCGATCTGTTCGCGTTTGACGGGATCTTCGACGCCGAGGCCCTCACGCTCGGCGAGACACAGCACGCCGACCTTGCCTACGTGGTCGTTGAGCTGCACATGCCGCGTGGCCTCCGCCGCCTCCTCGAGCGGGAAGACGCGCGAGAGCGGCGGCACGATCCGGCCCTGGTCGATGATGCGGTTGGCCTCCCACGCCTCGGCCCACATCGACCCGTGGCTGCCGATGATCCGCTTCATCTTCATCCACAGGTGGCGGTTGTCGTACTCGTGCATGAAGCCGGTGCTCGACCCGCAGGTGACCACGCTGCCGCCGCCGCGGGCGATGAACACCGACGCCGCGAACGTCGCCTGGCCGAGGTAGTCGAAGACGATGTGGGGGTCTTCGCCGAAGTGCCGGCGGATCTCGCCGCCCACGCGCTTGCCCATCGCGCGCCAGTCGAGGCCGTCGAGCTCCAACTCGTCGCGCCGCAGCACGAGGTCGCAGCCGAGCTGTTCGGCCAGTCGCGCCTTGCGCTCGGAGCTGACCACGCCGACCGACAGTCCGCCGCCGTTGCGGACGTACTGCACCCCATAGCAGCCGAGGCCGCCGGTAGCACCCCATACGAGCACGAGGTCGCCCTGCGTCATGCGCGCGCCGGCCGGGCTCACGAGCATCCGGTAGGCGGTCATCGCGCACAGCGTGTTGCATGCCGCCTCCTCCCAGGTGAGATGGCGGGGCTTGGGGATCAACTGGCTGGTTTTGACGATCGCGTAGTCGGCGAGGCCGCCGAAGTTGGTCTCGTACCCCCACGCCCGCTGCGCGCGCATCGCACCCGGGATGCCGCTGATGGTGTACGGGTCCTGGTCGTCGATGTAGCCGGCCGACACGACCACGCTATCCCCCACCGACCATTTGCGCACCGAGCTGCCCACCCGCACGACGACGCCCGCCGCGTCTGAGCCGAGCACGTGGTAGGGCTGGTCGTGACGCGCGTTCCAGCCGCCCTCGCTGGCGGTGTGCTCCAGGAAGCGGAAAGTCGACACCGGCAGGAAGACGGCCGACCAGACCGTGTTGAAGTTGATCGCGCTCGCCATCACCGCCAAGAGCACCTCGTCGGGCGCCAGCTCTGGCATCGGCACCTCGCCTACCCTGATCGACTTGCGCACATCCCTGTCGAAGGGGTTGTCGCCGTCGAAGATGTGCTCGTCCTCCCGAGCGATATGGGCCGCCCGATAGGTGGCTGGCAGCTCTCCCTCCAACGCACGCTCGACGACGCTCTCGACCGTGCTCACCGTCTCGACTTGACTCATGGCCCGCCTCCCCTCAGCCGATTTGAACCCGCGCCGGGATCGTAGGCGAGGGCCGGCGAGCGATGCAAATTTCGCGTTGAGGAGCCCCCGGGCGAGAATTCCGCGGCTGGCGAATCCTTTTGGCGCGGGCGCGCATCTTATGGACGTACCATTCATATCGTCGACAATTGGAGGAGCCTCATATGGTCATCGTCTACGTCATCGTCGCCGCCGTGCTCGTCTGCGGCTGTGTCACGCTCACAAAACGGCGCCGTGCTCGCAGCCGTGGCTGATTGGCCCACCGAGCAGGTCGTCACCGCGGCCCAGCAGGGAGACCAGCGCGCGATCACGACGCTGGTCTCGGGGTCACACGTGCACGTGCAGCACTTCGCCCACACGCTCTGCTCGACGCCGGAGGACGCCGAGGACGCCGCGCAAGAGGCGCTGATCGTCCTGTTCCGCAAGATCGGGACGCTGCGCACCACCGCGGCGCTCGCGTCGTGGATGTTCTCGATCGTCCGCAACGAGTGCGTGCGCCGCTCGCGCCTGCGGTTCACGAGGCCGACCCCGTCCGCGATCGCCGAGCCCTCCGCCGAAGACGCCACACTGGCTCGCCTGGAAATGGAGCGGATCGTCGAGGCGATCGCCGGGCTCCCCGTCGAGCAGCGCGCCGTGCTGGTGCTGCGCGACATCCAGGGCCTGTCGGGCGCCGCGACCGCCGAGGCGCTCGGTCTCAGCCGCGCCGCGATGAAGTCGCGCCTGCATCGCGGGCGCGAGGCCCTCCGCGCACGGCTGACCACGCCCGGTCTCGCCGTCTCCCCCCCCGATCACCCCACTGCTTACGACCCCGCCGCCAATGGAGGTTGCTACGAAGATGAACAACCCTGACGCCACCCTCACATCGACTCACTCGACGCCCGCTCCCGAATCGGAGGCGTCTCCCGCGCCGCTCGGTCGCCACCTCGCCCGCGGGGTGCTCGGCTTCGGCCTGATCGCTTCGGGCTTCGCGCTGACTCCAGCCGCCGGCCCCGCCGCGCTGCTGCTGGCGGCCCCCGGCTTCGTCGCGCTCGGAGGCTGCCCCACGTGCTGGTTCTACGACATGGCCGAGACCCTCTCTGCCGGGCGGCTGAAGCGCACATGCACCGACGAGGGCTGCGAGCTGCACAGCGCGTCCAAGCTGAGCAGCTGACACTCGCCGGCCTCCGACCGCCGGCCTCCAATCGAATGGCGTGCGAAAGCTTGCGCCGCCGGGCCGATCCCCCCCGGCCGGGTTGGCGCGCCGTTTTTGACTTATCCCCGGCCAGCGGCGAGTATCGACGCGCGCCTGCGGCACACGTCCCGCCCCCGGCGCCAGCCGCCCATGAGCTTGGACCGATCAGGAACGGGGAGCGAGAGAAGAGTTGCGGTGATCGGCGCCGGCTCTTCTGGCATGGCGGCCTGCCAGGTGTTGGGCGAGCGGGGACTCCCGTTTGACTGCTTCGAGAAAGGGTCGGATGTCGGGGGGCTGTGGCGGTACGGCAACGACAACGAGCTCTCCTCCGTCTACGCCTCACTGCACACCAACACTTCGCGGGCGGTCGGACAGTACACGGGCTATCCGATGCCGGCGGACTACCCGGATTTTCCGCATCACACTCAGATCCTCACGTACCTCCGGGACTATGCCGAGCACTTCGGACTCCACGAGCACATCCGCTTCCGCACGGAGGTCGTCGGCGTCCAGCGCATGAGCGATGATGCGTGGGAGGTTCAGTGGCGCCAAGCCGACGGCGAGTTGCACAGCGATCGCTATGCGGCGGTGCTGGTGGCGAGCGGGCATCACTGGCACCCGCGTATGCCAGAGCCGCTCCCGGGCGGCTTCAGCGGGCGGGAGATCCACTCGCACCGCTACCGGACGGCACGTGAGTTCGAGGGCATGAACGTACTGGTCGTGGGCCTCGGCGACTCCGCCATCGATATCGCGTGCGACATCTCGCGGGTGTCGAAGATGACGTTCCTGACCGCGCGGCGAGGCACCTGGATCCTCCCCAAGTACCTCGGCAGTCGCCCGCTGGGAGAGGTCGGCATCAAGATGATGTCCAGGTCGCCGCTCACCGGCGAGGTGGCGGGCGGTCCGCTGGCCAAGCTCGGCGCCTACGCCATCTCGCGCTGGAACAACCTGTATATGGGACGCCCCGAGAGCTACGGCCTGCCAAAGCCCGATCACAAGTTCGGCGCCGACATCCCGTCGGTCTCCTCGGATCTCTACACGCGCATCGGGCACGGTCGTGTCACCCCGAAGCCTTGGATCTCGGGCGTCGACGGAGAGCGAGTGCTCTTCCAGGACGGCACCGCGGAGGAGATCGACGCGATCGTCTACTGCACCGGCTACAACATCGCCCTGCCGTTTCTCTCAGATCCCATCGTCGACTCCGAGGACGGCACGGTGCCGCTCTACAAACGGGTCGTGCAACCCGATCTGCCGGGCCTGTACTTCGTCGGGCTGATCGATGTGGCGGGCCCCCTGAATCCGCTTGCCGAGTTGCAGGTGCAATGGATCGCCGACCTGCTCGAGGGCACGGTCACGCTGCCCTCGAGTACCCGGATGCAAGAGGCGATCGCCCGTGAAGATCGCAGGCGGCAAAAGCGCTTCGGCGCGCGCGGGCGCCACGCCATCTACGTCGACTACGTGCCCTACCTCAAAGCGTTGCGACGAGAGCGCCGGCGCCGAAGCGCCGGCGGTCGATCTCACCCCTCCCATCGAAAGCCGCTGGCGGCGGGAGCCGGTGCGAGCGGGCTCGCTGGCAATCCGTCGGCCGGCACGGGGTCGTTGTAGCCGGCGGGAGCGATGTCGTTGGGCGCGTGAGGGTGAAAGATGGAGGCGAGATACTGCGCCTGCCCGCGCCCGGGGCCGAGCTCGAACATCCCTCCGGCGTAGATGCCGATGCCCCGGTCCGCGCAGTAGTCGTACGCCGCGAACAACTCCCGCAACGAGCCGAAGTGCGAGGGCTTGATGTTGATCATGCGCGGCTCGAACTCCAGCGATTCGATATCCGCGACCGAGCGAGTCGGATTGTCCCAGGTGATCCGATCGCGATAGGGGGCAAGCGCCGTATTGGCCTCCGGGGCGCCGAGATAGGGATCCTCCAGCCACACCTCGGGCAGCGCCTCGGCGACCCGCCGATAGAGCGCGGGGTCGGCGGGAAGCGCGGTTGCGAGGTCGGGAGTGAAGCCCTTGAAATCGACCGTCTCGATCGCGTTCAACTCGGCGAACTCGCCGAGCACCCGCTCATCCCAGGAGGGCGTCGCGTCGAGCTTCAGGCGCAGGTTGGGGTAGCGCTCCAGCAGCGCGTACAGCCCTGCGGTTTTGATCGGCTCGCCGAGCGTCGCGGACACGACGAACGTCAGCGGCTGCGGCTGCACGTCGAGCACCTCGTGCAGCGCGCGCCCAGCCTGGCGCAGCGCGAGGTCGAGCGCCGCCGAGTGAAACGCCCAGCGCCGCCAGCTGCGGTAGGCCTGGAACAGGGGCTCCGCGCTGAACAGCTCGAGGCTGTCGATCCGATCGCCGAGCTCGGCCAACGTCCACGTTCCGGCGAGGTCGGGCGCTCCGGCGCGCTGGAAGGCGAGCTGGTCTTCGGGATAGACGATCACATCCTCTCCGGTCCCTTCCTCGCCCCCGCCGACCAGGCGTACGAGGGTCGTCACCCGCTCGCCTCGCAGCTCGCCCAGTACAACGCTCTTTGCCAGCCTCTCCAGGCTGCAGGACTCGATCTCGACGGGCAGGTCGGCCAGCTTCGCAAATGAAGACATATTCGTTCCTCGTTATCCTCGTGGTTGGTGTAGTGATATCTCGCTGGTGAAGGTCATTGGGAATGCACGGTGCTCCCGGAGTCGGGCCCCGGGTCGACCGCTTCCTGCTCGGCGGCCTCGGCCTCCAACGCCTCGATCGCGGCGGCAAGCCAGTAGCGACGTCGCTGGAAGGCGTAGGTGGGAAGCGGCGTGTATCCGCAGCGCTCGCTGGGAAACAGCGGTTGCCAATCGACGGTTGCTCCCTGCACGTGCAACCTCACCGCGGAGTCCAGAAACTCCCTGGCCTGCGGCGCGACGGAGCGCATTCCGGCAATCACCTCAGCGGCGTCCACGGTGCGGCCGGCATCGTGCGTCGCGCCTTGCGGCGACACGCAGTGCGCCGCCGGCCTGCCGTCCGCCACCGCGCGCAGACCCGCGAGCAACTCCTCACGATTTGTCGCGAGAACCGCCGCCCGCACCGGCAGATGCGCGCGGTGCAAAGCAAGCGTGGCGGCCACGTCGAGCAGCTCGATCTCGGTGCGCACCGTCAGATGCGAACGCAGACGCTCGGCCTGCTCGGCCAGCGCCTGCCCGTTCTTGGCTGAGATCATGAACGGCACAACCGGCATCTCGACCGCGGCCTCGGACGCCTCGGGCACAGCGGCTGGAGGTGCCTCCTCCAGGATCGCGTGCGCGTTGGTTCCGCTCATTCCGAACGAGGACAGGGCCGCGCGGCGGGGACGGTCGCCGGCGGGCCAACTCACGGGTGACTGGAGCAGTGCCACGTCGCCCTCCGACCAGTCCACAAGCGCAGAGGGCTCCTCCGCGTGCAGGGTCTTCGGCAGCAGCCCATGGCGCATCGCCATCACCATCTTGATCACCCCCGCGACGCCTGAGGCAAGCTGGGTGTGGCCGATGTTCGACTTGACGGTCCCGAGCTGCACGGGACCATTGGGGCGTTCGCGTCCATACGTGGAAAGGATCGCCTGCGCCTCGATCGGATCCCCCAACGGCGTACCGGTGCTGTGGGCCTCGACAACGTCCACATCGGCGAACGAGAGACCCGCCCGCGCGAGAGCCTGGCGCATCACCTGTTCCTGTGCCGCCCCGCTGTGTGTTGTGAGGCCGTTGGAGGCGCCATCCTGGTTGATTGCCGAGCCACGCAGCAAGCCCAACACCCGATGATCATTCGCGCGTGCGTCGGAGAGGCGCTCGAGCAGCACCAGTCCAACGCCCTCGCCGAAGCCCATGCCGTCAGCGCCCGCGGCGAAGGGCTTGCAACGCCCATCCGGCGCGAGACCTCGCGCACGCGAGACGGCGACGAAGATCATCGGAGTCGACAGCACGGTCACACCGCCGGCCAGCGCCAGCGAGCACTCTCCCGCGCGCAGGGATTGGCTGGCGAGGTGGATGGCGACGAGCGAAGAAGAGCACGCGCTGTCGATGCTCACCGCCGGTCCCTTGAAGCCGAAGGCGTAGGCGATACGGCCCGAGATGATGCTTGCGGCGCTACCGGTGATTCGCAGGTGGTCGAGCTCGGACAAGCTCACATGCAATCCGTAGTCTGAAAAGGCCGCTCCGGCGAATACGCCTGTTGGGCTGCCCTTCAGCGCTTCGGGATCGATTCCGGCATCCTCGCACGCCTCCCACGCGCACTCGAGCAGCAGTCGCTGTTGCGGGTCCATCTTCAGAGCCTCATCCGGATCGATCCCGAAGAAGTCGGCGTCGAAGCCGGCGACATCGTCGAGAAACCCACCGTGCCTCACGTAGCTCTTGCCCGGCCGACCCGGGTCGGGATCGAAGACGTTCTCCACATCCCAGCCGCGATCGGTGGGAAACGGGCCGATCGCGTCATGAGCGCCTGCCACCAGGTCCCACAGCTCCTCGGGTGAGGAGACGCCGCCCGGATAGCGGCAGCTCATGCCGACGATTGCGATCGGCTCGCGCTCGCGCTCCTCCAGCGTGCGCAGGCGGGCACGCGTTTGTTGAAGCTCGATCATGACGCGCTTCAGGTGGGGGAGGAGCTCGCTTTGATCGGCCATGTCGCTCATACCTCCGAAAGGTCCCGCTGAATCAGCTCCACGAGCTCCTCGGCCGAGGCCGCCTCGATCGCCTCGGGTGTCACGACGTCGTGGTGAGCTGCGCCATCGGTCACCGCCTGCAGCAGCGCGCGCAGGCGCCCGCCGATGCGCTCGCGCTCGGCGCCGTCGCCGGCGCCGTCACCAGCAACGAGCATCTTCTCCAACCTGTCGATCTCCTCGTCGATACTCGGCCTGCCCCTGCCTTCAGCGGTCGCCTCGGCGAGCAGGAACTTCGCCATCGCCGCAGGCGTCGGGTGGTCGAAGATGAGCGTCGCCGGCAGTTTCAAGCCGGTCGCGTGGCTGAGCCGGTTTTTGAGCTCCAGCGCGCCCAGCGAGTCGAAGCCCGCATCTTTGAGCGGCCGATCCAAATCGACGGCGGCGGGGGAAGCGAGGCCGAGGACGTCGGCGATGTGACCCCTGACAAGCGCCACAGCGATGCCATTCCACTCCGCTTCCGGAGACGTGGCAAGCATTGCGGCCAGCGAAGCCCCCGCCATCGAGGACCGTCGCGAGGAACCGCTCAGCCCCCTCAGCACGGCCGGCAGCGTCCCCGCCTTGGCGCGCGTGCGCAGTGTCGCCGTGTCCCAGCGCGCGGCCAGCAGCAGCGGACGATCAGCGCCACAGGCGAGGCCGAAGAGCTCGAGTCCCTGCGCGCGAGAGAGCGGCAGCAGACCCTGGCGTGCGAGATGCGCCCGCATCGAGGCATCGGGTTCTCCGGCCCGCACTGTCGGCCCGGGGTCCTCGAGCTCGCCATCCTCCCCGGTTTGCACAGCAACCTCGAGCACCTCCGCCTGCTCGGCGCCCTGTTCCACATCGGCCTGCTCGGCACCCTGTTTCACATCCGTCTGCTCGACCGCCGTCCTCACATCCTTCCGTTCGACAGCCGCTTCCACATCCGCCTGCTCGAGGGCCGGCTCCACATCCGCCTGCTCGACCGCCGTCTCCACATCCGTCTGCTCGAGAGCGGGCTCCACATCCGCCTGCTCGACGCCCCGTTCCCATACCCCCCAGGCCACCGACACGCCCGGCAACCCATGGGCGCGACGATGAGCCGCCAGCGCGTCCAGGAACGCATTGGCCGCCGCGCTGGCGCCCTGCCCCGCGTTGCCGATCGTCGCCGCGACGGACGAGAACAGAATCAACGGGACCTGGGCGGCGAGCTCATGCAGGTGCATCGCCCCGTCCACCTTGGTGTCCAGTGCCCGCGACAAGCGTTCCCCGTCGAGCGATTCGATCAGCCCATCGTCGGGCAGGCCGGCGGTATGAACCACCATGCACAGGGGATGTTCGGCCGGAATCGACATCAGTAGCTCCTCGAGCTGGTCTCGCTTCGATACGTCGCAGGCGGCGATCCGCACCTCGCAGCCCAGCTCTTGCAACTCCGCCCGAAACGCCTGGGCGCCCTCGCGCTCCTCACCCGTGCGGCTGAGGAGCAACACGTGCCGTGCACCGTGCTCGCTCACCAGGTGGCGCACGAGCAGCGCACCCGACCCGCGAACGTCGTCCTCGGTGATGAGCACAGTGCCGTCGGGATCCAATGGAGCCGGTGGGCGCAGCGCCTGCGCCGCGAGGCGGGTGAGTCGCGGCGCAAGCAGCCGCCCGCCGCGCACCGCCAGCTCGGACTCCTCGCTCGCGCACGCGGCGCAGAGTGCGCCGATCGATGCCTCCTCGCCGTCGAGATCGACGATGCCGAAGCGACCGGGATGCTCGGAGGTCGCCGAGCGTACGAGGCCGGCGAGCGCGGCCTGGGCCAACCGGCTCGCATCCCCGTGTGCGGCGCGCACACCGGTTGGCGTCGCGCCGTTCGTCTCGCCGCGCGCGACATCTTCCGCGGTGGGTGACGGGCCGCCGTCCGCCACGTCGGCCACCTCCTCCGTCAACAGGATCAGCTTTGCCTCGGTGAGATACGACGAGGCGAGCCATGCTTGCAGCAGCTCGAGTGCGCGCGAGATCGCGCAGCGCGCGCGCGCGCCGGCGGCTCCGGCATCGGTGACATCAGCTCCGATCAGGCTGCTTGCTGGCACCAGCACGAGCTCGGGGGATGCGGCGCCTCCCGCGATCGCCTCCTCGAGCGCGTGCAGATCCGGATGCCGCTGCAGTTCGATGCCGGGCGCCTGGATGTCGAGCACCTCGCCGAGCATCGCGGCCCGCAGGGGTTCGCCGCCGACGGGGCATTCTCCAAGCGGCACCCAACCAAGCTCCTGGAGCGCGGTGTGGCTCGCGCGATTGGCCGCCTGCACGTGACGTATGTCCACCGGCGCCAGCTCCAGCGCCCGCACGGAGAGCACCGGCGTGCCGTCCTCGCTCACGGCGCTCAAGCTCAGCGCATCGAGCTCGTTACGTACGCGCACGCGCAGCACGCTCCCGTCATGCCCCGGCGCGCGCACCCCCGAGAACGCCGAGGGCAGCGCCAGCTCGACGGCGGGCCCTCGATCGGCGTCGTCGACCCGCTCGCCGTCCAGCTCACCGATCAGCGCGACATGCAGCGCCGCGTCGAGCAACGCCGGGTGAATCGCGAACGCACCCGCATCCGCCGCGCCGTCGGAGGCCGCCGCAACGTCGCCGCACCATTCCTTCTCACCCACGCGCCACGCGCGGCGCAGCCCCGGGAACAGCGGCCCGTACTTGTAGCCGGCGTCCGCCAAGCGGTCGTAGAGCAGCTCCACGTCGAGCTCGTGCGCACCCGCGGGTGGCCACGCCTCATCCTCCGGCGCCGCGCCGACCTCACCGCGATCGCCCGCGAGCGACGCGCGGTCGCCCTCGCTCAACGTGCCGGTCGCATGGCGGGTCCATGCGCCGGCATCGGCCGCCGTATCGTCCCCAACGCCCTCCAGGCGCGAGTGTATGCCGATCGCGCGCCTGCCCTGCTCGTCCGGCTCGGAAACGATGAGCTGCAGTTGCACCCCGCACCCCTCCGCGAGCAGCAGCGGGCGCTCCACGTCGAGCTCGTCGACCACGACCGCGCCGACGTGCTCCCCCGCGGCCAGCGCCAGGTCGAGCAAACCAGCGCCCGCGATCAGGGCGTCGCCGCCGATCGCGTGGTCCTTCAGCCATGGCTGGGACTCGAGCGACAGGCGCGCACTGAACATCCAGCCCCGATCGTCGGCCAGCGCGGCCGCGGCTCCGAGCAGTGGGTGATCGGCCGCGGACTGGCCGATCGATGTGGCATCGCCGGCCCTCAGCCCAGACGTCAGCCAGTAGCGCTCGCGCTGGAAGGCGTAGGTGGGAAGCCTGAGCCGGTGTGCGTCGGAGCCGGCGAACAACGCCCGCCAATCGACGCCCACGCCCTGCGTCCACGCTTCGGCCGCCGACTTCAAGAAGCGCTGTGGGCCGCCCTCGCCGCGGCGCAGCGAGCCCACCACGATCCCCTCGCGTGGGTCCTCGAGCGCCTCCTCGAGCGTCTGTTGGGTCGGCATCGTGAGCACCGGGTGGGTGCCAACGTCGATGAACGCGCGCTTGCCATCGTCCAGCAGCGCACGGACCGCCTGTTCGTAGAGAACGGGCTGGCGTACGTTGCGAAACCAGTACTCCGCGTTCAGCTCCGAGGTGTCGAGCGCTCCTCCCGTCACGCTGGAGAAGAACGGCACCTCGCTGGCACGGGGCACGATCGGCTCGAGCGCCGCCACCAGCTCTTCGTGCGCCAGCTCCACCGTAGCCGTATGCGTCGCCCCGTTTGCCCCCGGGACCATCCGTACCCTTACACCGTCCGCCTCGAGCTCCGCCTGCAGCTCCTCGAGCGCCTGGCGGTTGCCCGCGAGCCCCACCAGCGAGGGCCCATTCACCGCCGCGACGTCGATCCGATCGCCCCACTTCTCCAAACGCGGTCGCAGAGCCTGCAAACCGAGCGAAACCGACGCCATCGTCTCTGTCTTATCGGCGTACTTCACCATCGCGCGACCGCGCAGCGCCGCCACCCGCGCCGCATCCCGCAACGACAACCCACCGGCGACACAGGCGGCGGCGATCTCGCCCTGGGAGTGACCCACCACCGCCGCCACGCGCACACCGAGCGCACGCCACAGGGCCGCCACCGACACCAGGAGCGAGAACATCGTGGGGATCAGGACGTCGAGCTGGTAGAGCTGCGCATCGCCCTCCCCGCGCAACACCTCCTCCAGCGACCAATCGACGAACTCCGACAGCGCCTCGCCACAGTCGCGCATCTGCTGCGCGAACGCGGGCGAGCAGCCCAGCAGCTCGAGCCCCATGCCCGGCCAGCCAGCGCCCTGGCCGGGGAACATGAACACCGCGCCGGCGTCCGCCGCCCGGCTCACGCCGCGTACGATCGCGTCCGGATCCACCGTCGTCGCATTCGCGGCCATGGTCGCGAGCCGGGCCGACCGCTCCTCGCGCTCCCCATTCAACAGCACGGCGCGATGCTCCAACAGGGGACGGGACGCGAGCGAGAAGCCGACGTCCATCACCCCGAGCTCGGGCTTGCGATCC
Organism: uncultured Solirubrobacterales bacterium; assembly: GCA_963764915.1. GTDB lineage: Bacteria > Actinomycetota > Thermoleophilia > Solirubrobacterales > Solirubrobacteraceae > Palsa-744. Next base: position 408,228 of record CAVXUO010000006.1, read on the forward strand.
ACATGCTCGCGCAAGCGTTCAGCCTGGTCGCGCAGGGCACCCTCGTCGCGGGCGGACAACATCCACGGCAACGCGTCGGCCGTCAGCGCCGAGCTCGTGAACGCCACACCGGCCGTGCGCTCGGCGGCGTTCTGCGCATCATCGCCGGCGTCGGTTCTCGCGGGCGGCTCGACCGCCGCGGGCGCCTCTTCGAGAATCACGTGCGCGTTGGTGCCGCTGACCCCAAACGCCGACACTCCCGCCCGGCGCGGCTCGCTGCCCCGCTCCCAGCGCCGCTGCTGCGTCAACAGCGAGATCGCACCGGCCGACCAGTCCACATTGGGCGTGGGCTCATCCACGTGCAGCGTCTTCGGCAAGGTGCCGTGCCGCATCGCCATCACCATCTTGATCACCCCCGCGACGCCCGCCGCGGCCTGGGTATGACCGATATTCGACTTGATCGAGCCCAACCACAGCGGACGATCCTCGGGACGGCCCTGCCCGTAGGTGGCGATCAACGCCTGCGCCTCGATCGGGTCGCCGAGCGCCGTGCCGGTGCCATGCGCGTCCACCGCATCCACCTGGGCCGCCTGGAGCTTCGCGTTGGCGAGCGCCTGCGCGATCACCCGCTGCTGGGCGGGGCCGTTCGGCGCTGCCAGCCCGTTGGAGGCGCCGTCCTGGTTGACCGCGCTGCCGCGCACCAACCCCAACACCTCGTGGCCGTTGCGCCGCGCATCGGACAGGCGCTCCAGCATGAGCATGCCGACGCCATCCGAGAAACCCGACCCGTCGGCCGCCGCCGCGAACGACTTGCAGCGTCCGTCGACCGACAGCACTCGCCCGCGAGCGAACTCGCTGAAGGTCGCCGCTTGGGCGATCACCGCGACCCCTCCGACCAGCGCCAGCGAGCATTCGCCGCTGCGCAGCGCCTGGCCGGCGAGGTGCAATGCCACCAACGACGAGGAGCACGCCGTGTCCACCGAGATCGCCGGGCCCTCCAGCCCGAAGGTGTAGGCGATCCGTCCGGAAGCGACGCTGCTGGTGCTGCCGGTGCTCCGATAGCCCTCCACATCCGCCCTCCCGACGTCGTCGAGGCCGTAGGGCGAGGCGATGATGCCGATGAACACGCCGGTGGGCGTGCCCTTCAGCGAGCGGGGATCGATACCGGCGTCTTCGAACACCTCCCACGAGCTTTCCAGCAGAAGGCGTTGTTGGGGGTCCATCGCGAGCGCCTCTCTGGGCCTGATCCCGAAGAAGGCGGAGTCGAACTGGTCGGCGTCGTAGAGGAACCCACCGTCGCGCGTATAGCTGGTACCGGGGCGATCGGGGTCGGGGTCGTACAGGCGCTCGAGGTCCCAGCCGCGGTTCCTCGGGAAGCCCGCGATCGCGTCCCCGCCAGCGTTCACGAGCTCCCACAGCTGTTGCGGGGAATACACATCGCCTGGGTAACGGCAGCTCATTCCGACGATCGCCATGGGCTCGTCGAGCGCCCCGGCGGACACCGAGCGCACGACTACGCTCGCCTGCGAGCCGGCGATCTCGCCGAGCAGATGCGCGGTGACCGCCGCCGGGGTGGGATAGTCGAACACGAGCGTGGCGGGCAGGCGCAATCCCGTCGTCGCGTTGAGCCGGTTGCGCAGCTCCACGGCTGTGAGCGAATCGAACCCGAGCTCCTTGAAGGAGCGTTGCGGATCGATCGACGCCGAGGAGGAATGGCCCAGCACCGTCGCTACCTGCACCCTCACCAGCTCCAGCACCACACCCTCGCGCTCGTGCTCGGAGGTCATCGCCAGACGCCGCGCCAGCGAGCCGCTCCCGGCACCACCCGCGCGTTGCGCAGGGGCGCTTACCAGGCCGGCAAACAGCTGCGGCAGCACGCCGGCCCTGTGCAGCGCACGCAACGCCGGCAGCTCCAACGGAATCGGCAGCATCAGCGCTTCGCTGCCACGCCAAGCAATGTCAAACAGCCGCAGGCCATCAACGCTTGAGAGCGGACGCATCCCCGCCCGCGCCATCCGCGCAAGATCTCCCTCGCTCAAATGTCCCGTCATGCTGCCTGCCGGTTCCCAAAGCCCCCATGCCAGCGAGCTGCCGGGCAGGCCCCGAACACGGCGATGGGCGGCCAGCGCATCCAGGAACGCATTGGCCGCCCCATAGTTGCCTTGACCGGGACTGCCAAACACGCCGGCCGCCGAGGAGAACAACACGAACATCGCCAAATCCATGCCCTCGGTCAGCTCGTGCAGGTGCCATGCGGCATCCAACTTGGGTGTGAGCACCGCCCGCAACCGCTCCTCGGTCAGCGACTCGATCACGCCGTCGTCGAGCACCCCAGCGGTGTGCACCACCCCACACAGCGGATGCTCGGCCGAGATCGACCCCAACAACCCCTCCAACTCCGCCCGCACGGACACGTCACAGGCCTGCACCTTCACAACCGCACCAAGCGACTCCAGCTCCGCCCGCAACTCGCTGATGCCCTCGGCCGCCTCGCCACGGCGACCGGCCAACAGCAGATGCCGCACGCCATGCTCGGCGGCCAGATGCCGCGCTACCATGCCACCCAACACACCCGTGCCGCCGGTCACCAGCACCGTGCCGTCGCGGTCCAGAGGCGCGGGCATCGACAGAACGATCTTGCCGATGTGACGCGCCTGGCTCATGCAGCGGAAGGCCTCCGGCGCGTGGCTGACGTCCCACGCGGTGAGCGGCAGCGGCTCGAGCGCCCCCGCCGCGAAGAGCTCCAGCAACTCGCCCAACATCTCCCGCACGCGCTCAGGGCCGACCTCGGCCAGCTCGAACGCCCGGTAGAACACCTCCGGATGGTCCAGGGCCACGCGCTCGGGGTCGCGAACGTCGGTCTTGCCCAGCTCGATCAAGCGCCCGCGCCCCCCCTCCTGGCCCAAGAGGTCGAGCGAGGCATCCACGAAATCACCGGCGAGGGAGTGGAGCACCACATTCATGCCGTCACCGTCGGTCGCCGTCAGGAAGCGCTCCCGGAACTCGAGTGAGCGCGAGGAGGCGATGTGGGTCTCGTCAAAACCCAGCTCGCGCAGGACCCGCCACTTGGTGGGGCTCGCGGTGACAAATACCTCCGCACCCAAGTGCCTTGCCAGCTGCACGGCAGCCATCCCGACCCCGCCGGTCGCGGCATGCACCAGCACCCGCTCACCGGGCTGCAGCGCGGCCAGATCGACCAGTGCGTAGTAGGCGGTCAAAAATGCGACCGGCACCGTGGCGGCCTGCGCGAACGACCATCCCTCGGGCACCCGCGCAAGCACGTGGCGATCGGCGACACCGAGCGGACCAGCGCTCGGGAACATCCCCATCACCCGATCGCCAACCGTCAGATCGTCCACTCCCGGGCCCAGCTCGAGCACCACGCCCGCGCCCTCGTTGCCCACGCCCACCGCGTCCGGGTACATGCCAAGCGCGATCATCACATCGCGGAAGTTCAGTCCCCAGGCGCGGGTGCCGACGCGCACCTGCCCGGCCCCGAGCGGCGCTGTCAAGCTGGGGTCGGCCGCGAGCGTGAGGTCTTCCAGAACGCCCTTGGTGCCGGCGCTCAGGCGCCAAGCCGACCCCGCCGGCGCCTCCAGCACACCACTCGATCTGGTCGCGTGCGCGAGCTGCGGAATGAGCGCGCCGCCTTTGCGCAGAGCCAGTTGCGGCTGATGCGTGGCGAGCGCCCGCTCGAGCTGCTGGAGCGAGTCGTCGGTGTGGTCGGTGTCGAGCAACGTGAAACGTTCGGGGTGCTCCGATTGCGCCGAGCGCACCAGACCCCAAACCGGCGAGAGCGCCAAGCTCTCGATCTCCTCGCCGGCGCTGGTGGCCACCGCTCCGGTGGTGACGATGACCAGGCGCGATGCGCTGAAACACTCCTCGGCGAGCCACTCCTGCGCGACGGCGAGCGCACGCTCGGCGCCTTGATGGGCACGCCGCGGCTCGTCTGCCTCGTCGGCCGGGTGGTCCTCGTCGCAGTCCCAGAAGACGTGTTCGGGCAACGTTGCGCCCTCCTCGAGCGCGGCCCTCAGGCACCCCAGGTCGGGGTGAGCTTCGACTGCGATGCCGCGCTCGCGCAAAGCGTCCGCCAGCGCTGAGTGCTGTGCGGCGATGAGCACGACGGGCTCGTCGGTGGGATCGACGTCCGGCAGCGCCAGCTCGTTCCAGCCGAGCGTGAAAAGCGAGTTGCGGTGGCCGCGCGCGGCGACCCCCAGCTGCGCGACCGGCACCTCGCGTGCGAGCAGCGAGTCGATCGACGCCACCAGCCGGCCGGCATCGTCGGCGACGAGCAGGGCGGCCTCCCCGTCACCGCCACGGGAGAGAGCGACCCGCAATGCCGATGCGCCCGGCAGATAGAGCTCCACGCCGGCAAAGGCGAACGGCAAGGTAACGCTGCCCCGGGCCTCGCCATCGCCTGGCTTCTCCGTCAGCAGAGCGCTCACCCCGACGTGGAACGCGGCGTCCAGCAGCGCCGGGTGCACGCCAAACGACTCCGCCTCCTCCAGCGCCTTTGGCGAGGACAGCGCGATCTCGGCGAAGAACTCCTCGCCACGGCGCCAGGCGGCACGCAAGCCCTGAAAGACCGGGCCGTATTCAAAGCCATACTCGGCCAGCGTGTCATATACGCCGTCGAGATCGACCGCGCCGGCATCGCTGGGCGGCCAGGCGCCATCCTCGAACAGCGTCGCCCGTTGTGCGAGCTCCGCGACCCGACCGTTGCGCTCCGCGCCCGTCGCCGTCAACGTACCGCTGGCGTGACGTGTCCACCGTTCCTGCTCGGAGGATGGGTCCTCGCCCTCCAGATGTGAGTAAATGCCGAACGAACGCTCCCCCGACTCCTTGCCCTCGCCAACCACCAGCTGCAGCACGACCGCGCTCTCGCCCGCGAGCACCAACGGAACCTCCAGCGTCAGCTCCCGCACCGCGCCGCACCCCACGCGCTCGCCAGCGTAAAACGCCAGCTCGAGCAACGCGGTGCCCGCGAGCAGCACCGTGCCGGCAACCGCATGGTCGGCGAGCCAAGGATGGGTTTTGAGCGAAATACGGCCGGTGAACAACCAGCTCCCATTGTCGGCCACACTGACCGCCGCCCCCAGCAGCGGATGACCCGCCCCAGCCAACCCAGCCGCCGCGACATCGCCGACACCGCCAGCCCAGGACTCAAGCCAGTAGCGCTCGCGTTGAAAGGCGTAAGTCGGCAACTTCACCCTTCGCCCACCCGCACCCTCGAACACCCGCTCCCAATCAACCCCCACACCACGCACCCACACCTCAGCCAACGACCTCAACCAACGCTCGCCCCCACCCTCACCACGACGCAACGACCCCGACACCAACGCACCACCATCCCCACCAAGCACATCCTCAACAGCTTCCTGCACACCAATCGTCAACACCGGATGAGGACTCACCTCCACAAACGCGCGATACCCATCCCCCAACAACGACCGCACCGCCCCCTCAAACCGCACAGTCTCCCGCAAATTCCGATACCAATACTCACCACCCAACTCAGCCATATCAACCACACCACCCACAACCGTCGAGAAAAACGGCACCTCCCCCGAACGCGGCACAATCGACGCACAAGCCTCCAACAACTCACCACGAATCTCCTCAATCTGCGGCGAATGCGACGCATAATCAACCGGAATCCGCCGCGCCCTCACACCATCCCCCTCACACACACCCAACAACTCCTCGAGCACACCAACCTCACCAGAAACCACAGTCGCCCCAGGACCATTCACCGCCGCCACCGACACACCAACACAACCCCAACCCTCCAAACACCGCTCCAACTCCCCCACCGACAACGCCACCGACACCATCCCACCCCGACCCGCCAAACCCGCCAACGCCCGACTCCGCAACGCCACCACACACGCCCCATCCTCCAACAACAACCCCCCCGCCACACACGCAGCCGCAATCTCACCCTGCGAATGACCCACCACCACATCCGGACGCACCCCACACGACCGCCACAACTCAGCCAACGACACCATCACCGCCCACAACACCGGCTGCACCACATCAACCCGATCCAACCCCGGCGCCCCCTCCACACCACGCAACACACCCTCAAGCGACCAATCCACAAACGGCGCCAACGCCTCACCACACAACCCCACCGACTCAGCAAACACCGCCGACCCATCCAACAACCCCACCGCCATCCCCACCCACTGCGACCCCTGCCCAGGAAACAAAAACGCAACCCTCCGACCAACATCAGCCACCCCCCGCACCACACCAACACCAACCTCCCCCCCAGCCAACACACCCAAACCCCCCAACAAACCCCCACGACCCCCACCCAACACCACCGCACGATCCCTGAACATCGACCGGCCGCTCACCAGCGAAGATCCGACGTCCAGCGCCGAGCAGGACTCGTGCTTCGCCCACCACTCGCCCAATCGCGCAGCCTGCCCTCGCAACGCTCCGTCGTTCTTACCCGACAACACCAACGGCACCACATCGCCGCCAGACACCAATCCGCCACCAACCGTCGCGGTCGCGGACTGCCCCGCCGCGTCAGGCTCGCCGACGGCGGCAGACCCCCCAACCAGCGGGGACTCCTCGAGCACCACGTGCACGTTCGTGCCGCTGATGCCAAACCCCGAGATGCCGGCCCGGCGCGGCGAGCCGTTGCGCTTCCAATCCTGCGCCTGCGTCAACAGCGAGATCGAACCTTTCGACCAGTCGACGTGTCTCGAGGGTTCGTCGACATGCAGGGTCCTCGGCAACACGTCATGGCGCATCGCCATCACCATCTTGATCACCCCAGCCACACCCGCCGCGGGCCCCGAATGGCCTACGTTCGACTTGACCGAGCCAAGCCACAACGGGCGCTCCGGATCGCGGCCCTGCCCGTATGTCGCCAGCAGCGCGTGCGCCTCGATCGGATCGCCGAGCGTGGTGCCGGTCCCGTGCGCCTCGACCACGTCGACCTCCTGCGGCGAGAGCCGTGCGTCGGCCAGCGCCTGGCGGATCACCCGCTGCTGGGAGAGACCGTTGGGAGCCGTCAAGCCATTGGAGGCGCCATCCTGATTCATGGCGCTGCCGCGCACCACCGCCAGCACCTGATGGTCATGGCGGACGGCGTCGGAGAGGCGCTCCAGCAACATCACGCCCACGCCCTCGGCCCAGCCCGCGCCGTCGGCGGCGTTGGCAAACGACTTGCACCGGCCATCAGGGGCCGACACCCGCTGCGCGCAGAACTCGATCAATCCGTGCGGCGTGGCCAAGGCGGTCACGCCGCCCGCCAGCGCCAGCGAGCATTCCTCTGAGCGCAACGCCTGACAGGCCAGATGCAGAGCCGCCAGCGACGAGGAGCACGCGGTGTCCAGCGCCACCGCCGGCCCCTCGAGGCCAAATGTGTACGCCACGCGGCCCGCGGCCACGCTGCTGAGGTGGCCCGTTGTGCGATAACCCTCCAGCCCCGCCGAGGCCACCGGGTCCATTCCGTAGCCGACCGAGCTGATGCCGACGAACACACCCGTGCGACTGCCCCGGAGAGACTCAGGATCGATGGCCCCATCTTCGAGCGCCTCCCAGGAGGCTTCGAGGAATAGGCGGTGCTGGGGGTCCATCGCCAGCGCCTCCTTGGGGTTGATGTGAAAGAAATCGGCATCGAAACCGGGCGCGTCGTCGAGGAACCCCCCAAAGGGCGCGTAAAGGGTCCCGCGATGGTCGGGATCGGGGTCATAGAGCGCGTCCAGATCCCAGCCACGATCGCCCGGGAGGGCCGAGATCGCATCGCCGCCGGAGGCGACCAGGTTCCAAAAATCCTCAGGCGAGTGCACGCCACCCGGGTAGCGACAACTCAACCCCACAATCGCGATCGGCTCGTGGGAGCGCTGTTCGAGCTCCTGCAGATCGCGCCGCGCCTTGCGCAGCTCGACCCTGGCCCGCTTCAGATATTCAAGGGCCTTCTCATCGTCCGGCACCGTTCACCTCCTGTCTCACAGCACACGCCCGACTCATCTCAGGCCATCCCCAATTCCCGATCCATCGCCGCGAATACCTCTTCCGCCGTGCTCGCGTCCAGGTCGTCATCCACGGTCGCCTCATCGCCCGCCACACCCGCGACCAAGGCCAGCAGGCGCCTCGTGATCTGCTCCCGTTCGAGACCATCGAGCGCCGGCGCCGAGAGGATGCGTTCGAGCTTGTCGAGCTCGATCAGCGCGGGGCCGGCGGCACCGTTCGCCGGGACGGCGTCGATCGAAACCTGACCCAGCAAATGCCCGGCGAGCGCCTCGGGGGTCGAGTAGTCGAATATCAACGTGACCGGCAGGCGCAGTCCGGTCGCCGCGTTCAGGCGATTGCGCAGCTCGACCGCGCTCAGAGAGTCGAAGCCCAGTTCTTTGAAGGCGCGCCGCTCTTCAACCTCCTCGGGGGAATCGTGCCCCAGCACCATCGCCACGTTGGCGCGTACCAAGTCCCTCACCACTCCCTCGCGCTCGGCCTCGGGAACGGCGGCCAGACGTTCCGCCAGCGTTTCCTCCCGTTGGCCGGAGCGGCCTTTGGGAAGGCGCACCAGGCCGGACAGCATCCCCGCCAACCCTCCCATCCTCGCCTGTGCACGCAACACCCGAAGATCGAGCGTGGCCGCGAGCACGAGCACCTGCTGCGAGTCCAGGACCCGGTCGAACAGCGCAAGCCCCTGCTCGTGGGAAAGTTCGCGCATGCCCAAGCCCACCACCCGTCTGCGATCGGCTTCGCTCAGATTCTCGGTCATCGCACTGGCCCCCTCCCACAGCCCCCAGGCGATCGACGATGCGGGCAGGCCGAGCGCTCGACGATGGGCGGCGAGTGCGTCGAGAAACGCGTTCGCCGCCGCGTAGCTGGCCTGGCCCGCGCCACCAAGCAGGCCCGCGGCCGAGGAAAACAGCACAAACGCGCCCAGCGGCGCATCCCTGGTCAGCTCGTGCAGATGCCACGCCGCATCGGCCTTCGGGGCCAGCGCATGGTCGACGCGCTCCGCTGTCATCGAGCCGATCAGGCCACCGTCGAGCAGGCCGGCGGCGTGCACCACCGCCGTCAGCGGATGCTCGGCGGGGACCGTGTCCACGAGCGCCTTCAACGCCTCGCGGTCGGACACGTCACATGCGGCAATCTGCACAGTCGCACCCAGCTCCTCCAGCTCCGCCCGCAGCTCCGCGGCGCCCCGGGCCTGTGCTCCTCCACGGCTCACCAGCAACAGCCGCCCAACGCCGTGGCGCCTCACCAGATGCCGTGCCAGCAAGCCGCCCAGCGTGCCGGTGCCGCCTGTGATCAGAGCCGTGCCATCGGGGTCAAGCGTTCCCGCGTGACGCACCTCGCCAACCGCGTCCGCGGGCGCCGCCGACGAGGGGAGGGCGCGCAGTCGGGGCACGGCGAGCTCGCCGTGCCGGAGCACCAGCTGCGATTCGTGCGAGGCAAGCGCCTCGTGCAGCGCACCATGCAGTGCGCCGCCGGAGGTCTCCCGGTCGATGTCGAGGAGTACGAAACGCCCGGGACTCTCTGCCTGCGCCGAGCGCACCAGCCCCCAAACGGGCGCCATCGCCAGGCCGTCGGCAGCATCGGTCGCCGGGTCCACCGCGATGGCGCCACGCGTGATCAACACCAGGCGCGAATCGGCGAAGCGATCGTCAGACAGCCAGTTTTGCGCCAGCTCGAGTACCCGGTGAGCGGTGTGGTGCACCACGCTCAGATCGAGCGCGCCGCTCGGAGCGACCGCCTCGCAGTCGACGAACACGGCGTCGGGCGCCGCGCCATCCTCCTGCAGCGCCTCACGCAAGTGATCCAGGTCCGGGTGCACCTCAATGCGCTGTCCGTCCTCTCGCAGGGCCTCCGCCAACGCCGAGCGCTCCGCGCCGAGCAGAATCAGCGACTCCGTGGCTGACTCCGCGAAGGGCGAGGAGGCGGTGGCCTCCCAATCGAGGGTGTACAGCGCATCCTCGGAAGCTCCGCGCGCGGAGCCCAGCTGCGCCACTGACACCTCCCGCATCGTCAGCGAATCTATGGCGGCGACCAGGCGTCCCGTCCCGTCGGCCATCACCAGAGAGAGCGTGTCGGAGCTGAGCGGCAGCAGGGAGACCCGCAGCGAGGACGCGCCCGACACCTGGAGCTCCACGCCACCGAAGGAGAACGGGAGAAAAGCCCCGCCGGGCGCCACGGCCTCCCCCGCCGGGGCGCCCCCGAGCAGGGCGGCGCCCATCAACTGCAGCGCCCCGTCCAGCAGCGCCGGATGCGCACCGTAGGCGGACGCCTCCTCCCGCTCACGATCGTCCAGGGCGATCTCGGCAAGCAGCTCCTCCCCGTTCCACCACGCCGCTCGCAGCACGCTGAACGCGGGCCCGTACTCGATGCCGCGGGCGGCCACTTCGTCATACAGATCGTCGATCGAGATCGCCCTTGCGCCCGGAGGCGGCCACGCCTCCGCGGCGAGCGAAGCCGTCACGCGCTCGTTGGCGCGCGCGCGCCCCGCGGCGGCGAGCTCACCGGCCACGAGCACCCCGCTGGCGTGACGCGTCCACGGCTCCCTGGCAAGCACATCGTCCTCGGGACTCGCGCGTCGGGAGGACACGGTCACCGACCTGCGGCCCGACTCGTCAAGCTCGCCGACGGCTACTTGCAACGCCACCTTCGCCTGCGTGGCGAGCACAAGCGGGGCCTCGATCACGAGCTCCTCCAGGACGCCGCAGTCGACGCGGCTTCCCGCGTGCAGGGCAAGCTCCACGAACGTCGTGCCCGGCACCACCGGCGTCCCGTACACCAGGTGATCGGCCAGCCACTCCGGCCTCTGCACGGACAGCTGGCCGGTGAACAACCACTGCTCATTCGCCGCCACGTCGACCATCGCGCCCAGCAACGGGTGAACCGAGGACATCAGGCCGACGGAGCTCATGTCGCCCATCCCGGGCGAGCCCTGCAGCCAGTAGCGCTCGCGTTGAAAGGCGTAAGTCGGCAACTTCACCCTTCGCCCACCCGCACCCTCGAACACCCGCTCCCAATCAACCCCCACACCACGCACCCACACCTCAGCCAACGACCTCAACCAACGCTCGCCCCCACCCTCACCACGACGCAACGACCCCGACACCAACGCACCACCATCCCCACCAAGCACATCCTCAACAGCTTCCTGCACACCAATCGTCAACACCGGATGAGGACTCACCTCCACAAACGCGCGATACCCATCCCCCAACAACGACCGCACCGCCCCCTCAAACCGCACAGTCTCCCGCAAATTCCGATACCAATACTCACCACCCAACTCAGCCATATCAACCACACCACCCACAACCGTCGAGAAAAACGGCACCTCCCCCGAACGCGGCACAATCGACGCACAAGCCTCCAACAACTCACCACGAATCTCCTCAATCTGCGGCGAATGCGACGCATAATCAACCGGAATCCGCCGCGCCCTCACACCATCCCCCTCACACACACCCAACAACTCCTCGAGCACACCAACCTCACCAGAAACCACAGTCGCCCCAGGACCATTCACCGCCGCCACCGACACACCAACACAACCCCAACCCTCCAAACACCGCTCCAACTCCCCCACCGACAACGCCACCGACACCATCCCACCCCGACCCGCCAAACCCGCCAACGCCCGACTCCGCAACGCCACCACACACGCCCCATCCTCCAACAACAACCCCCCCGCCACACACGCAGCCGCAATCTCACCCTGCGAATGACCCACCACCACATCCGGACGCACCCCACACGACCGCCACAACTCAGCCAACGACACCATCACCGCCCACAACACCGGCTGCACCACATCAACCCGATCCAACCCCGGCGCCCCCTCCACACCACGCAACACACCCTCAAGCGACCAATCCACAAACGGCGCCAACGCCTCACCACACAACCCCACCGACTCAGCAAACACCGCCGACCCATCCAACAACCCCACCGCCATCCCCACCCACTGCGACCCCTGCCCAGGAAACAAAAACGCAACCCTCCGACCAACATCAGCCACCCCCCGCACCACACCAACACCAACCTCCCCCCCAGCCAACACACCCAAACCCCCCAACAAACCCCCACCCAACACCACCGCACGATGCTCCAGCGCCGAGCGCGCCGCCAGCGAGTACCCCACATCCACCATCTCGAGCTCCGGGTGGCACTCGAGATGCTCGTGCAAACGCTTCGCCTGCATGCGCAGGGCCGCCCCGCCCTTCCCCGACAGTGCAAGCGCCGCCCCGCCCTCCCCAAGCACCTCGGCGCTGAGCAGGGGCCGCTCGAGGCGGGGGACGGCAGGCGCCGCCGGCGGCGCCTCCTCCAGGATCAAGTGCACGTTGGTGCCGCTGATGCCAAACGAGGAGACTCCCGCCCGACGTGGCTTGCCGTTGCTCCCCCAAGGGCGAGCTTCTTTCAGGAGCGACACGCGTGCGGAGGACCAATCCACGTGGGAGGAGGGCTGCTCGACGTGCAGCGTCTGCGGCAGGACGCCGCGGCGCATGGCCATCACGATCTTGATCACGCCCGCCGTGCCCGCCGCGGCCGCCGCGTGGCCGATGTTCGACTTGATCGAGCCCAGCCACAGCGGGCGGTCCACCGGGCGATCCTGCCCGTAGGCGGCTTGCAGCGCGCGTATCTCGATCGGGTCGCCCAACTCCGTGCCGGTGCCATGGCCCTCGACCGCGTCGACGTCCATCGGCGAGAGCCGTGCGCTCGCTAACGCCGCCGCGATCACGCGCCGCTGGGAAGGCCCATTGGGGGCCGTCAGCCCATTGCTGGCGCCATCTTGGTTGACCGCGCTGCCGCGAATCACCGCCAACACCTCACGACCATTGCGCTGCGCGTCGGACAGGCGCTCCAGCAGCAACATCCCGACCCCCTCGCTCCAGCCGGTGCCGTTCGCCGCATCGGAATAAGACTTGGAGCGTGAGTCCGGCGCCGAGGCGCCCAGCGTGCTGAACTCGACCAACCCCACCGGCGAGGACGTCACCGAGGCGCCACCCGCCAAGGCAAACTCACACTCACCGCCGCGCAGCGCGCCGCTCGCCAGATGCAACGCGACCATCGACGAGGAGCAGGCCGTGTCGATCGTCATCGTCGGGCCCTCGAGCCCGAGGACATAGGCGACGCGACCCGAGGCGACGCTGCCAGTAGTGCCCGTCAGCATGTAGCCGTGCAGCCCTTCCGCTGCCGGCCCGTACATGCTCCGGTCGTAGCCCTGTGGCGAGACGCCCGCGAACACGCCGGTCTGGCTGCCGCGCAGTGTGTGAGGATCGATGCCGGCGTCCTCGAGCGCCTCCCACGCGGTTTCCAGCAACAGCCGCTGGTGCGGATCCATCGCCAGCGCCTCTCGGGGGCTGATGCCGAAGAAGGCGGCGTCGAAGTCGCCCGCGTCGTGGATGAACCCGCCTTCGCTCGCGCAGAAGGTGCCCGGATTGGCGGGGTCGGGGTGATATAGGCGCTCCAGATCCCAGCCGCGATCCCGCGGGAACGCGGAGATGGCGTCCGTGCCGGAGACGAGCAGCTCCCACAAATCCTCCGGTGAACGCGCGCCACCCGGGAAGCGGCACCCGATCCCGACGATCGCGATCGGCTCCTCGCGACCGATCGCCGGGCGCGAGGCGGGCACCGTCGTTCTCGCGCTTTGCGGGCTGGAGCCCGCCACCTCCTCCAGCAGATACCCCGCGAGTGCCTCGGGCGTCGGATAATCGAAGACCAGAGTCGCGGACAGACGCAGCCCCGTGGCCTCGCTCAGGGTGTTGCGCAGTTCCAGCGCCGCCAGCGAGTCGAGCCCAAGCTCGGTGAACACCTGGCCCCTGTCGATCGCCGCGGGCGAAGCATGTCCCAAGACCCTCGCGATCTCCGACAGCACGAGCTCCAGCACGACACCCTCGCGCTCAGCCTCGCTCACACCGGCCAACCGTTGTGCGAGCGCTCCGGCCCTGCGCTCGCCGCGCTCGCGCCGCGCCCGGTGCGAACCACCAGCCAGCCTGCTGAACAGAGGCGGCAACACCCCCTCTTCGGCCCGCGCCCGCAACATCCCGACATCGAGCCGCCCTGCCACCACCAGCGCCCTGTCGACGGCACTCGCGGCGTCGAAGCACTCCAAGCCCTCGCGCGGGGAGAGTGCGCTCACCCCGAAATGAGCCATCCGTGCACGATCGGCCTGGTCCAACTCGCCCGCCATGCCCCCGGTCAGATCCCACAGGCCCCATGCCACCGAGGTCCCGGCCAGCCCACGCGCCCGTCGATATGCCGCCAACGCATCCATGAACGCGTTCGCCGCGCCATAGTCGCCCTGCCCCGGGCTTCCGAACGTCGCCACGACCGACGAGCACACCACGAACATCGAGAGATCCAGGTGCTCGGTCAGCTCATGCAGATGCCACGCGGCATCCAGCTTGGGAGCTAGCACCCGCTCGAGTTGGGACACCGTCAGGGACTCGATCACGGCATCCTCGATCACGCCCGCCGCATGCACCACACCGCAGAGCGGACGCTCCTCGGGGATCGCGGCGAGCAGCTCCCGCAACTGCACGCGATCGCTCACATCGCATGCCGCGATGCGTACCTCGGCTCCCAGCCTGACCAGGCTCGCCTCGAGCTCCCCCGCGCCGGGCGCGTCCCGCCCCCGGCGGCTGACCAGCAAGACGCCCCCGATGCCGTGATCGGCAACCAGGTGCCTGGCAACCAGAGCGCCCAAAGCGCCGGTGCCGCCGGTGATCAGGACCGTACCGTCGCGACGAAGCGCACCGACCCCTTCTCGAGGAGTGCCCATAGGGTCCGCCCGCCCTGCCCGCCCGGCCCTCTTCTGAGCCGAGGGGGCGGGCGCGGAGCGAGTCAGGCGAGGCACGAGCACGCGTCCCGACCGGATCGCCACCTGCGACTCACCGCCCACGAGCGCGACGCTCAACGCCTCCCACGACTCCTTCTTGCCATCAACGTCGATCAACACCAGACGCCCCGGGTGCTCCGCCTGCGCGCAGCGCACCAAGCCCCACACCGGCGATTGCGCCAAGCCATCCAGATCATCCCCCGGTGCGACGGCCGTCGCACCCTCGCTCACCAGCACCAGTCGCGACGCGGCGAACCGCTCGTCGGCAACCCACGCCTGCATCGCTCCCAGCACGCCGGCCACAATCCCGCGAGCCGACCCGATCACGTCGACGGCGCCCGCGCCGTCCCCCCCACCGCCATCCACCGAGCTCTCGCCCAGCTGCGCGCAATCGAGCACCACAAGCTCCGGAGCCTCCAAGCCACCATCCACGGCCCTGCTCAACGCCTCGAAGTCGCCAAACTCGCCTCCACCCGCGCCCCCGCCCACGCCCCCGCGCCCCATCGCCCGGCGCAGACCACCGCCCTCGGCACCGACCGCCACCCATGAGCCCTCCCACCGCTGCGCCGCGCGAGCCGCGCCCTCGAGCTCATCCCAACTCACACCGAACAACAGCCCCGACCGATCGCCCCGTGCACTCAGGATCTGCTCTCGCGACACGGACCGTACCGCCAGCGACCCCAGCGAGACGACCAACCCACCAGCCTCGTCAAAGCCCACCAACGACAGGCCGTCCTCGGCGGTCCGCGACAAGCAGACACGCAGCTCGGAGACGCCCTTCTGGAACAACCTCACATCGTTGAACGAGAACGGCAACCGCAGCTTGTCGAGCTCTCCGCCCTCGGGGCTCGAGGCGGCCGTCAACCCACCCTGCAACGCGGCGTCCAGGAGCGCCGGATGCAGGCCAAAGCCATGAGCCTGGTGGCGCTCTCGCTCCGCCAGCGACAACTCCGTGAAGACCTCCTCGCCCCGCCGCCACACCGACCGCACACCGAAGAACGCCGGTCCATAGGCGAAACCGAGCGCGGCGACGTGGTCATAGAAGTCATCGACGTCGATCTCGATCGCGCCCTCCGGAGGCCATACCTGCCCGGCCGCGGCCGGGAGGCGCTCGCCTTCCGCGAGCATCCCCGTTTCGACCGAAGCCGGGAGACACTCGCCTTCGGCGAGCATCCCCGTTTCGGCCAGCGCCGCCGCGCGCTCCCGCGCGGCCGGATCCCCCGCCGCCTCGCCGGAAGCGAGCACGCCGCTGGCATGACGAGTCCAGGCTCCCTCGTCTTCACCACCGCCGGCCGTCGCCGTGCGGGAGTGAATCTTCACCGATCGGCGGCCATCCTCGTCAGCCGCGTCCGCCAGGACCTGCAGCTGCACCTCCTCGAGCTCCCCCAGCACCAGGGGAAGCTCGATCACCAGCTCCTCGAGCAGATCGCAGCCGAGCTGCCCGGCGGCATGCAGCGCCAGCTCCACGAAGAACACCCCCGGCACGACGCACTCATCCAGCACGACGTGATCGGCAAGCCAGGCCGGCTCGCGTTGGGAGATCCGCCCGGTGAACAGCCGGCCCCCCTCGTCGGCCAGGGGGACGGCAGCCTTCAGCAGCGGATGCTCGCCCGAACCCAGGCCCGCGGCATCCAGATCCCCGGCGGTCCACGCCCCCCGCGCAAGCCAGTAGCGCTCACGTTGAAAGGCGTAGGTGGGCAGGGATATCCGTCGCGCGCCGGAGCCCTCGAACACCCTGACCCAATCCACGCCGCCACCATGCACCCAGATCTCGGCAAGCGCGCCAAGCATGGTCGCGGGCTCCGGGCGCCCGCCCCGCAGCAGTGATTGCGCCGCGAGGGACGGCTCCTGCGCCAGACACTCTCCGACGATGGCGCTGAGCACACCCTCGGGGCCCACCTCCAGGAAGCTCCTCACTCCGCGAGCCCCAAGCCAGCGCACCCCGTCCATGAACCGCACCGGCTCTCGTACGTGCCGCACCCAATACTCCGCGCTGCAGATCTGCTCAGCCGATATCAACTCGCCGGTCACGTTGGAGACGATCGGTATCTGCGGCGCGGAGAAGGAGATGTCCTGCGCCACTGCCGCAAACGCCTCGAGCATCCCGTCCATGCGGTGTGAGTGGAAGGCGTGACTCACCTGCAAACGCTTGGTCTTCACCGCTCGCGCTCGCCACACGCGCTCGACCTCGAGAACGGCGTCCTCGTCGCCGGATATCACCACCGCCGCAGGGCCGTTCACCGCCGCCACGGCGACTCGCCCATCGAAACCCTCGAGCGTCGCACGCACGTCGGTCTCGGAGCTCTGCACCGACACCATCGCCCCGCCCGCCGGCAGCTCGCCCATCAGCCGCCCGCGGGCCGCCACCAGCCGGCAGGCGTCCTCGAGCGAGAACACCCCCGCCACGTGGGCGGCGCTCAGCTCGCCGATCGAGTGGCCCATCAGGAAGTCCGGGCGCACCCCCAGCGTCCCGACCAATCTGAACAGCGCCACCTCGAGCGCAAACAGGGCAGCCTGGGCGTAGGCCGTTTGATCTATCAAGCCGATGGCCGCCGCCCGTTTGGGTGAGGTCTGCTCGGGAGGGGAGTCGTCCGTCGCGTCCTCGCGCACAGGCGTGCCGGCCCGCTCATCGGCGAACAGCACCTCGCGTAGTGGGCGCGGCAGGTGCTGGTCGAGCTCCGCGCAGATCTCATCCAGCGCGGCTCTGAAAACGGGGAAGGACTCGTACAACTCCCTGCCCATGTCCACACGCTGGGCGCCCTGACCGGTGAACAGACAGGCCAGCCCGCCTTCGCCGGCCGGGGCCCCGCCCGCGATGACGCCCGCCGCGGAACTGCCCGCGGCCAGCGCGTCGAGGCCTTCGAGCGCGCCCTCCTCGCCCACGACGAGCACCGCGCGGTGCTCGAACGCCGAGCGGCGCGCCAGGGTGAGGGCGATGTCGGCGCTCGCCGGCTGGGAGCCGTCCGCGGCCGCCGAACCGCTCGCTGAGCTCAGATGTCGGCGCAGACGGTCGGCCTGAGCCCGCAGGGCCGCCTCGCTCTTGGCCGAGAGCAGCCACGGCAGCACGTTCGCCCGCTGGATGGCGGCGAGCGTGCTGCCTTCGGCGAGACCGCCGTTCGCGGAGCCGGGCGCCTGCTCGGGGATCCCGTTCGCGGAGCCGGGCGCCTGCTCGGGGATCCCGTTCGCGGATCCGGGCGCCTGCTCGCGGATGACGTTCGCGGATCCGGGCGCCTGCTCGCGGATCGGCTCCGGCTCGGGGGCCTCCTCGAGGATCACGTGCGCGTTGGTGCCGCTCACACCGAACGACGACACCCCGGCCCGGCGCGGCTCGCCGCCCCGCTTCCATGGCTGCTGCTCTGTGAGCAGCGAGATCGCGCCCGCGGACCAATCGACCTCTGGTGTTGGCTGATCGACGTGCAGCGTCTGCGGCAGCGTGCCGTGGCGCATCGCCATCACCATCTTGATCACACCCGTCACGCCCGCCGCGGCCTGTGTATGACCGATGTTCGACTTGACCGAGCCCAACCACAACGGGCGGCCCGCGGGACGGCTCTGGCCGTATGCGGCGATCAACGCCTGCGCCTCGATCGGATCGCCAAGCGTGGTACCCGTGCCATGCGCCTCCACCGCATCCACCTGGGTCGCCTGGAGCTTCGCGTTGGCGAGCGCCTGCGCGATCACCCGCTGCTGCGAAGGGCCATTCGGCGCGGTCAGGCCATTCGACGCGCCGTCCTGGTTGACCGCGCTCCCGCGCACCAACCCCAACACCTCACGGCCGTTGCGCCTGGCATCCGAGAGACGCTCCAACACCACCATCCCCATGCCCTCCGCAAAGCCCGTCCCATCGGCAGCGGCAGCGAACGACTTGCAGCGCCCGTCGGGAGCAAGCCCGCGTTGGCGCGAGAATTCGACGAACCCGCCAGGAGTCGCCAGCACCGTGACGCCGCCGACAAGCGCCAATGAGCATTCCCCGGCATGGATCGCCCGGCACGCGAGGTGCAGCGCCACCAGCGAGGACGAGCAAGCTGTATCCACAGACACGGCGGGACCCTCCAGACCGAAGGTGAAGGCGATGCGACCGGATGCGACGCTGGTCGTGGTCCCAGTCAACCCGTACCCGTCAACGCCCTCGGTGCTCACTCCGACCACGCCGTAGCCGGCGGCGACCACCCCGACGAACACGCCCGTCTGGCTGCCCTTCAGCGACGCCGGATCGATGCCGGCGTCCTCCAGCGCCTCCCACGTGCCTTCCAGCAGCAACCGCTGCTGCGGGTCCATCGCCAGAGACTCCCTTGGGCTGATGCCGAAGAAGCCGGCGTCGAACTCGCCGGCGTCGTAGACGAAGCCGCCCTCCCGCGCATAGCTCGTCCCGAGGTGCTGGGGGTCGGGGTCGTACAGACGCTCCACATTCCACCCGCGGTCCTCGGGGAACGGACCGATCGCATCGGTTCCGGCGCTCACCAGCCGCCACAGACCCTGCGGCGAGGTCACATCGCCCGGCAGACGGCAGCCCATGCCGACGATCGCCAAGGGCTCGTGCGGGAGTTCGAGCAGGCGGCGATTCTGCGCCCGCAGGCGCTCCGCCTCCTTCAACGCTGTGCGCAAAGCCTGGACGACATCCTCGGCGCCGGTCGCCATCACTGCACCTCCTCGATCATCGTCTCTGCCGCTGACATTCCCGCCGCCTTGCGCACGAGGCTCTCGATGTCCATCGCGTCGATCAGCTGCAGCTCCTCGCCATCGGGCGGTGCCCCGTCCGGATCGGCCAGCTGCAGCAAGACCTCGATCAAGCCCGCCTCTCTGAGCCGATTGAGCGGAATCGCGGCGATGGCTCCCCGAATCTTGTCTTCTTCCCGGTCGGAGTCCGCGACCGCCGAGAAACCGGGGACCGCCTTCTCGAGTATGTGCAAAGCCACCGCCCGGGGGGTCGGGTGGTCGAACCCGAGCGTGGCCGGCAATCGCAGTCCCGTAACGGCGTTCAGGCGATTTCGCAACTCCACCGCCGTAAGCGAGTCGAAGCCGAGCTCTTTGAACGGACGTTGCCGGTCGATCGCCTGCGCGTCCTTGTGACCGAGGACCGCGGCCGCCTGGACGGCCACCAACTCGAGCACGAGCGCTTCGTGCTGGTCTGCCGGCGTATCGGCCAGGCGTTGCGAAAGCGGGAGGCTGCGCTCGTGAGTGGGCCGTACCGGTACGTGCACCAGGTCGCTGAACAGCGGGGCGAGCGTCCCCGCTCTGGCTTTCGCGCTCAGGGCTGTGAGGTTGAGTGGTTGGAGCAGCGCCACCGGCTCGCCCGCGGCGGCGGGCCCGAGCATCGCATCGAACAGGCGTAGGCCCTGCTCGGTATCGATCGTGCGCAGTCCCATGCGCGCGATGCGGGCGATGTCGTTCTCGCTCAGCTCGCTCGTCATGCCGCTCGCCTGCTTCCACAATCCCCACGCAAGGGAGATTCCAGGCAGGCCGCATGCCTGGCGGTGAGCCGCGAGCGCGTCCAGAAACGTGTTTGCGGCGGCGTAGTTGGCCTGCCCCAAGCTGCCGAACGTACCCGCGGCCGAGGAGAACAGCACGAACGCATCCAGATCGACATCCGCCGTCAGCTCGTGCAGGTGCCACGCCGCGTCCACCTTCGCGCGCAGCACCCCGTCGAGGCGTTCGGACGTCAACGCGTCGATCAACCCATCGTCAAGCACGCCGGCGGCATGTACGACCGCACCAAGGGAATGCTCGTCGGGCACCGAGCCCAGCAACGCGGCGAGTTGCTCGCGATCGCTCACGTCGCACGCCTCGATCCGAACCTCCGCGCCCAAGGACTCGAGCTCCGCTCGTATGTGGTCGGCGTTCTCGGCTCGCGAGCCGCTGCGGCTGACCAACAGCAGCCTGCGCACGCCATGTTCGCTCACCAGGTGGCGCGCTAGGAGCACCCCCAAGGTGCCGGTGCCGCCGGTGATCAGGACCGTGCGTCCCTCGCGCACGAAGGTCGGCGCCGGCAACGTCAGGACGATCTTGCCCGTGTGACGCGCTTGGCTCATGAACCGAAACGCATGCGGCGCGTGGCGCATATCCCACGCCTTGACCGGCAGCGCCTCGAGCCTCCCCGCCACGAACAGGTCGAGCACTTCCGCGAGCATCTCGCTGATCTGCGCAGAGTCGGCTTGCTGCAAATCGAAAACGCGGTAGGCAACGTGCGGATGCTCCTTTGCAAGCTCCTCCGGCACGCGTATATCGGTCTTGCCGATCTCGATGAAACGCCCACCCTCCCCTCTCAGCAGATCCAGTGAGGCGTCCACAAACTCACGCGCCAGCGAGTTGAGGACGACATCGACGCCCTGCCCATCGGTCTGTTGCAGGAAGCGCTCCCTGAAATCCAGCGAGCGCGAGGATGCAATATGCGCATCGTCCAAGCCCAGCGCCCGCAACGCCGGCCACTTGCCCGGGCTGGCGGTCGCGAACACCTCCGCGCCGAAATGCAGCGCCAACTGCACGGCGGCCATCCCCACACCACCCGCGCCCGCGTGCACCAGCACCCGCTCCCCGGGCTCCACAGCAGCCAGCTTGTGCAGCGTGTGATAAGCCGTCAGGAACACCGCCGGCGTAGCCGCACCCTGGGCGAATGACCAGGCGTCGGGAATAACGACCAGGTGTCGCCGATCGGCGATCGCGACCGAGGCGAAGGCTCCATCGAGCAGGCCCATCACCCGGTCGCCGACGGCCAGACCCTGCACTCCCGGACCGACCTCCAGCACGACCCCCGCACCCTCGCCGCCCAACTCCGGATGCATATCGAGCATCTCGAGCGCGACCAACACATCGCGGAAGTTCAAGCCGGCCGCACGCACACCGATGCGCACCTCACCGGGCTCCAACGCCCGCCCGGCCTCCGGACATGCCACCAGCGCGAGCTCCTCGAACGTCCCGCCACCGCCCGTGCGCAAACGCCACTCCCCGCCGTCGACGGGAGCTCTCAGCGCCGCACCGCCCTTGGCGGCTGGCGCCGCCCGCGTCAATCGCGCCACCAGCACCCGTCCCTCCCGCAATACCAACTGCGACTCCTCCCGGCCCAGCGCCGCGGGCAATACACCCCACGAAGAATCCTCACCATCCACATCGATCAGCACAAAGTGATCGGGATGCTCGTATTGCACGCTGCGCACCAGACCCCACACCGGTGCTTGAGAGAAACCAGGCACATCCTCCCCGGGAGCGCTCGCCACCGCACGCTCGGTCACCAACACCAAACGCGCACCCGAGAAACGCTCATCCGCGAGCCACTCATGCACCAACTCGAGCGCACCGCCGACACACCCATACGCGGAAGCCAACTCACCCGGGCCGGCACCGGGGCCACCGCCCAGACCGGCGCCGCGGTCGGCGAGCGCCGGCGGGTTACCGGCATCGCGGTCCGTACTTGCGGCGCCGCAGCGGACCACCACATCCCCCGACCACGCCAGATCACCCTCGAACGATCCCGCCAAAGACGCGAGATCGTCGTACGCGCGCGCCGGACAACCAGCGTCTGTCAGACGCGCGGCCAACCCCTTGCTCGCATCGCCCACCACCGCCAGCTCACCCAGCCCGGAATCAACAGCGGGGCGAGGGGGAGGCGCGGCCTCGCTCCAGTCGACCACGAACAGCGAGTCGCGCAGTCCGACACCATCGGCGGCGGCGCTCAACGCGGCCGCGGAAACCTCACGCGCGACCAGCGAATCGACCGACACCACGACCCCGCCATCCGCCTCCACCGCAACCAGAGAGACACGATCGTCTCCCGACAGTGACAGCGATACCCGCAGGGACGACACCCCCGACCTGGGCAGCTCCACGCCGCTGAACACAAACGGCAGTCGCACCCCACCGTCGCTGCCGACCCCTGCCTCCACAAGCGGGATCAACGCCAGGTGAAAAACAGCATCGAGCAACGCCGGATGAATGCCGAACCCACCGCTCCCGGCAGCCAGCTCTTCAGGCAGAACCAACTCACCGAAGAACTCATCTCCGCGCCGCCAAGCGCCGCGCAAGCACCAAAAGGCAGCTCCGTATTCCAAACCCCGATCCGCCAGAACCTGATACATGTCGTCCACATCCACCGCTTGCGCATCCGGCGGAGGCCAGCGCTCCCCGGGCGCGCGTCCGTTCAACCCGCCCGCGCCTCCGGCAAATCCCGCAGAAACGTCCACGGCCGCCACACCCGGGCCAACGACGCCCTCCGCGTGACACACCCACCCATCCGAGGAAAAGGCCGCTTCACTCGAGTCAGACTCGCGCCGAGAGTGGATCGATACAGAGCGTCGGCCAACCTCATCGGCCGCGCCCACCACCACCTGCAGTTGCAACGCGCCCTCCTCGGGAACGACCAGCGGAGCCTGCAACGAAAGCTCGTGCACCCGCTCACACCCCACCTGCCGGCCGACGTGCAACGCCAGCTCCAAAAAGGCTGCACCCGGCAACAGCACAACCCCCATCACGGCGTGATCGGCAAGCCACCGGTGCAGCTCACGTGAGAGCCGACCCGTAAACAGGCAACCACGATCATCGATCAGCGTCACCGCGGCGCCCAGCAAGGGATGATCGACCGGGAGCTGACCAACCGACGCGGCATCCCCCCCACCGACGCCTGCTTCCATCCAGAAGCGCTCACGCTGAAATGCATAAGCCGGCAAGCTCACCCGCTGAGCGCCGGACCCCTCGAACAGCGCTGGCCAGTCAACCTCTACACCGCGGACCCAGGCTTCGGACAGGGATGCCAAAAAGCGCCCAGGGCCACCCTCTTCACGACGCAGCGAACCGACCACCACGGCATCCTCCTGCTCGTCGAGCGCAACGTCGATGGTTTCTTGAACCGCCATCGCCAACACCGGATGAGGACTCACCTCGACAAATGCCCGCCTCCCCCCCTCGAGCAACGCGCGAATGGCGCCCTCAAACCGGACAGACTCACGCAGATTGCGATACCAGTACTCCCCATCCAGTTGGGTGGTATCAAGCAGTTCCGACGTCACCGTCGAATAAAACGGAATATCCCCGCCATGCGGCACGATCCCGGAGCAGCCTTCCAAGAACTCCTCACGAATACGCTCCACCTGTGAAGAGTGCGAGGCGTAGTCCACCGGGATGCTCTTCGCTCGCACACCGAGCGCCTCACAACTGGCAAGCAGCTCCCGCAACGACTTGGGGTCACCCGACACCACAACTGACGACGGACCATTGAGCGCAGCGAGCGCAAGCCGACCCTCAAATCGCTCGAGTATTTCACTGACCTGCTCCACCCCTGTGGACACCGACACCATCCCACCTTCACCAGCCAAACTCGACAGCGCACGGCTGCGCAAGGCAACCACCCGCGCCGCGTCCTCCAGCGACAACCCGCCTGCCACACATGCGGCGGCGATCTCACCCTGTGAATGACCCACCACCACAGCAGGCTCAACACCACATGCACGCCACAGGCGCGCCAGCGACACCATCACCGCAAACAACACCGGCTGCACCACATCCACACGATCCAAGCCTGGAGCGCCGTCGACCCCCCGCAATACACCTTCAAGCGACCAGTCGACGAAGGGCGCCAACGCCGCCGCACACTCCCCCATGCCCTCCGCGAAGACGGGCGACGCATCCAACAACTCCAGCGCCATTCCCTCCCACTGGGGACCCTGGCCCGGAAACAAGAACACATTTCCGGCATCCGCACACCCAGACAGAACTGCACCCGCGACAACCCCGGCGCCTCCCCCCTCGACGGCCAACGCTCGCAAATCGGCCACCGCACCCTCGGACCCTCGCTCCGCGCTCACCACCACCGCACGATGCTCAAACGCAGAGCGCGCCGCGAGCGAAAAACCCACGTCGGCCGCATCCAAACCCCGCGCCCTCTCGAGATGCGCACCCAACCGCTCGGCCTGCGCCCACAGCGCAGACTCACTCCGACCCGACAACACCCACGGCACCGACCCGGTCCCAAGCACACTGCGCGTACCCACGACATCCTCGGCACCGGCATCCACCCGCCGTTCCACCGGCGACCCTTCCGACGGCGAAGTCGGCGCCACCGGCGCCTCCTCGAGAATCAAGTGCGCATTGGTGCCGCTCACGCCGAAGGCGGAGACTCCCGCGCGGCGGGGCTCCTCGCCGGCCTCCCACGCCACCGCCTCGGTCAGCAGCGAAACGTTGCCGGCCGACCAGTCGACCTCGCTGGTGGGCGCGTCGATGTGCAGCGTCTTCGGCAGCATGCTATGGCGCATCGCCATCACCATCTTGATCGTCCCGGCGATCCCGGCGGCGGCCCCCGAGTGGCCGATGTTCGACTTGATCGAACCCAACCACAGCGGGTGCTGCCGTTGGCGCCCATAGGCGGCGAGCAGCGCTTGCGCCTCGATCGGGTCGCCGAGCGTCGTGCCCGTGCCGTGGGCCTCGACCGCGTCCACCTGGGCTGGTTGCAGCCCCGCGCTGGCGAGCGCCTGAGCGATCACGCGCTGCTGCGCGGGACCGTTGGGAGCAGTCAACCCGTTGCTCGCGCCATCCTGGTTGATGGCGCTGCCGCGGATCAGTCCGAGGACGTGGCGGCCGTTGCGCTGAGCATCGGAGAGGCGTTCCAGCACGATGACGCCGCCGCCCTCAGCCCAGCCGACGCCGTCGGCGGCATCGGCAAATGCCTTGCAACGCCCATCGCGTGCCAGGCCTTTTTGACTGCTGAACTGCACGAACAGACCCGGCGTATCCAGGATCGTCACCCCGCCGGCCAGCGCCAGCTCGCACTCACCGCCCCGCAGCGCACCGCAGGCCAGGTGCAGCGCGGTCACGGCCGAGGAGCAGGCGGTGTCCACGGAGACCGACGGACCCTCCAGCCCGAGCGCGTAGGAGACGCGTCCCGAGACGGCGCTGCCGATCGAGCCCGTCAGCCAGTAGCCCGCGAGTGCCTCCAAGCCCTGGAACGCCGACCACAGCCTGGCCCCGAAGTCCCCGTGCGAGTGTCCCGCGAACACCCCCGCACGGGCGCCGCGCAGCGAGTGAGGATCGACGCCGGCGTCTTCGAGCGCCTCCCAGGAGACTTCCAGCATCAGGCGTTGCGAGGGGTCCATGGCGAGCGCCTCCCTGGGGCTGATGCCGAAGAAGGCGGCGTCGAAGTCGGCCACGTCGTAGATGAAGCCGCCCTCGTTGGCGTAGCAGGTGCCGGGAGTGTCGGCGACCGCGTCAAACAACTTCTCCAGCTTCCAGCCGCGATCCGTCGGGAAGGCCGAGATCGCATCCACGCCACCGGCCGCCACCTCCCACAGATCGTCCGCCGAGCGCACGCCGCCCGGGAAGCGACAGCTCATGCCGACGATCGCAATCGGTTCCCCGGCGACCGCGGCCCGTGCGGCGCCGTTGCTCGCGTTCACCGCGAGCGATCTCGCAGCGCTCGGAGTACCACCCAACTTCTCCAGCAGGTGGCCCGCCAGCGCCTTGGGGGTTGGATAGTCGAAGATCAGCGTGGCCGGCAAACGCAAGCCGGTTACGCCGCTCAGCTGGTTGCGCAGCTCAACCGCGGTGAGCGAGTCGAAGCCCAGCGCTTTGAAGGTCTGCTCGGTATCGACCGCCAGTGGCGTGGCATGCGCGAGCACGCTCGCCACCTGGGCTCGAACGACGTCGATCACGAGTCTCTTGCGCTCGGCCTCGGGCGTCGCGGCCAGGCGCCGCGCCAGTGACGCGCCCGATTCCCCGACCGCCGCGTTCGGGTTGGCGCGCACCCGCACCAGCCCGCCGAAGAGGGGCGCCAGTACGCCCTCCCTCGCCCGCGTGCGTAGCGTCGTGAGGTCGAGTGGCAGGGGCAGTGTCAGTGCCTCGCGGCCACCGCTTGCGGGGAGCTCGCCGCTGCTTCCCGCGCTCAGCCCGAGCGCGGCATCGAACAGCTCGAGACCTTCCTCCGCGTCGATCGTCCGTATACCCGAGCGTGACAGGCGTGAGCGGTCGCTCTCGCTCAACGCATCCGCCATTCCGCCCGTCTGGCGCCATGGTCCCCACGCCAGCGAGACCCCCGGCAGACCTTGCGCGTGGCGGTGCAGAGCGAGGGCGTCGAGGAACGCGTTCGCGGCCGCGTAATTACCTTGCCCCGGGGCGCCCAGCGTGGCGGCCGCCGAGGAGAACAGCACGAACATCGACAGGTCCAGGTGCTCGGTGAGCTCATGCAGGTGCCATGCCGCGTCGGCCTTCGCGCGCAACACCCGCTCCAGGCGCTCCGGCGTCAGCGCGTCGATCAGCCCATCGTCGAGCACACCCGCCGCGTGCACAACGCCACCAAGCGGGTGCGCATCCCCGACCGACTCCAGCAGCGCCGCGAGCTGCGCACGGTCACCGACATCGCACGCCGCGATCGTGACGCTCGCCCCCAACGACTCCAGCTCCAAGCGCAGCGCATCCGCGTTCGAGGCATCGGGTCCCCCGCGGCTGGCCAGCAACAGGTGCTGCACGCCGTGCTCGCTCACCAGATGACGCGCGAGCAGCGAGCCGAGCGCACCGGTGCCACCCGTCAGCAGGACCGTCCGTCCCGCACCCACGAACACCGGCTCGGGAAGCGTCAGCACCAACTTGCCGGTATGACGCGCCTGGCTCATGAAGCGGAATGCCTCCGGTGCACGGCACAGGTCCCACGCCCGCACGGGCAACATCTCGAGCGCCCCGTCCTGGAGCAGCCCGAGCAGCTCACGCAGCATCTCACCGATACGCCCAGGACCCGCTTCCTGAAGATCGAACGCCCGGTAGACGACCCCCGGGTGACTCTCGGCGAGCACGCCCGGATCGCGAATGTCGGCCTTGCCCATCTCGATGAAGCGTCCACCAGCACCCACCAGCAGCCCCAGTGAGGCATCGAGCAACTCACCCGCGAGCGAGTTGATCACAACATCCACTCCCAGCCCATCCGTCTCGCGCAGGAAGCTCTCCCGGAACTCCGCCGTGCGCGAAGAGGCGATGTGCGCATCGTCCAACCCCAGCGCGCGCAGCGCCGCCCACTTCGACGGGCTCGCCGTCGCAAACACCTCGGCACCGAGATGGCGAGCCAACCGCACCGCGGCCATCCCCACCCCACCGGCCGCGGCATGCACCAGCACCCGCTCACCCGGCCGCACATCAGCCAAGTCGCGCAGCGCGTAGCTAGCCGTGGCAAAGGCAATCGGCACCGACGCCGCGCGCGCAAACGACCATCCCCCGGGGACGCGCGCCAGCTGACGGTGGTCGGCACACGCGACCGGGCCGAAAGCACCAGACAGCATGCCCATCACGCGATCCCCGACAGCCAGGTCACGCACCCGCGAGCCGACCTCCAGCACCACACCCGCACCCTCGCTGCCGAGGACCGTGTGCTCCTCCGGGTACATACCCAGCGCGATCAGCACATCGCGGAAGTTGACACCGGCCGCGCGCACCGCCACGCGCACCTCCTCGGGCGCCAACTCCCGCTCGGACTCCGGAGACGCCACCAACGCGAGCTCATCCAGCGTCCGCCGAGACCCCTCCCGCAAACGCCACGCACGAGCGCCATCAGGCACAACCAAAGCGCCGGCCGACACCCGCGCCAGCTGCGGCGCGAACACGCGTCCCTCGCGCAACGCCAACTGCGGCTCATCCAGACCCGGCACGGCAAGCAACGCCTCGGAGGAGGCCGCCGTGCCATCGACGTCAACCAGCACGATGCGCCCAGGGTGCTCCGACTGCGCGCTACGCACCAAGCCCCACACGGGAGACTGAGCCACACCGGACACGCTCTCCCCCGCACGCGCCGCCACCGCACCACGCGTCACCACCACCAGACGCCCATCCGCGAGGCGCTCCTCTGCAAGCCACGCTTGCGTCAGTTCCAGTACATGCACGGCACAGCCGTGCACACCCTCGAGGAAGCCCCCGCCTCCCTCGCCGTCGACGAACACGAACTCGGTGCCCTCGGGCGGCTGCGGAGCGTGCGCATCGAGCGGGACGGGAATCCAGTCGACGCCGTACAACGACTCGCTCCGGGCGCTGGCGGAGACGTTCAACTTCAGCTGCTCAGCCGCGACCTCCCGCACCGCCAACGCCTCCACCGAAACGACCAGCCGACCAGCCGCATCGCCCACGACGAACGCGACGGTGTCCTCGCCGGTGCGCTCGAGCATTACGCGCAAGCTCGAGGAGCCGGGCGCGTGCAACTCGACGCCGGTGAAAGAGAACGGCAAACGCAGTCGCTGGCCGGAATGCTCGCCAGAGGCGAGCGGATGGAGTGCGGCATCCAGCGCGGCCGGGTGCACGCCGAAGCCGACACCGTCGAGACCCGACTCGACCGGTGCGGCCACCTCGGCGAAGAGATCATCTCCGCGCCGCCACGCTCCCTGCAAGCGCTGGAATGCCGGCCCGTATTCAAAACCCAGGCCTTCCAGCGCGTCATACAAGCCGTCGGTGTCGATCGGCTGCGCATCGGCCGGGGGCCACACCGACGCCGTCAACGCGTCCACCCGTGACGCCGGCGGCCCGGCGCCACCGTCGCGCACGGCGGAGAGCGTGCCGCTGGCATGACATATCCACTCCCGTTCAACCTCGGCCGCGTCCCGAGAGGCCTCGGGAGCCGTGTAGACGTCCACCGGCCGAGCGCCCGCTTCGTCGGCCTCGCCCACCCACACCTGCAGTGCAACGGCACGCTGATCGTCCAGCACCAGCGGCGCCTTCAAAATCAGCTCCTGCACGACCGCGCATCCGGCGTGGCGGCCGGCGTGCAGCACAAGCTCCAGAAGCGCCACGCCCGGCATCAAAACGGTGCCGGCCACCGCGTGATCGGCCAACCACGGCTGGGACTCCAGCGAGAGACGACCCGTGAACAGCCACCCTCGATCACCCGCCAACGCGACCACGGCGCCCAGCAGGGGATGCTGGTCGGTGGACTGCCCGATCGACGCGGCGTCGGTGGCGCCCGCCGCCGAATGTAGCCAGTAGCGCTCGCGCTGGAAGGCATACGTAGGCAGCCGCACGCGCCTTGACCCGGCGCCGGCAAGCACAGCGCTCCAATCCACCCGCGCACCAGCGACGAACACCTCCGAAAGCCCCTGCAGCAGCGCGCGCGGCTCGGGACGATCACGACGCAACAGCGGCGCCGCCACAGTGTCAGGCAGACAGTCGGATGCCAGCGCGCTGAGCACGCCATCGGGGCCGAGCTCCAGGAAGGTGCTCACACCCCGAGCCTCCAGCCACCGCAGCCCGTCCATGAACCGCACCGGCTCGCGCACCTGGCGCGCCCAATACCGAGGCTCGCGCACAAGCTCCGCGGTGAGCGCCTCGCCGGTCACGTTGGATACGACCGGGATCTCGGGAGCGTGCGGCTCGATGCTCGCGGCGAGGTCTGTGAGCTCGTCGAGCATACCGTCCATCCGCGCGCAGTGGAATGCGTGCGAGACGTTCAGGCGCTTGACCTTGCGACCCCGCTCGCTCCACCTGCCGGCAAGCTCGAGCACCGCCTCCTCCTCGCCCGAAAGCACGACCGCCAGAGGGCCATTGACCGCGGCCAGTGCCACGCGCCCGTCCCAACCGGACAGCTCCTCGGCGACCTCCCGCTCGGATGCGGCGACCGACACCATCGCGCCTCCGGCGGGCAGCGCCCCCATCAGGCGCCCGCGCGCCTCCACCAGCACGCATGCGTCGCGCAGTGAGAAGACGCCCGCCACGTGTGCGGCGGCCAGCTCTCCGATCGAATGGCCAATCAGATAGTCAGGCCTCACGCCCCATGCCTCGAGCACCCGGAACAGCGCCACCTCCAGCGCGAACAGCCCCACCTGCGTGTAGCGCGTCTGGTCGAGCAAGCTCGCGGCGGAATCGGCGAACAAC
Organism: uncultured Solirubrobacterales bacterium; assembly: GCA_963764915.1. GTDB lineage: Bacteria > Actinomycetota > Thermoleophilia > Solirubrobacterales > Solirubrobacteraceae > Palsa-744. Next base: position 438,847 of record CAVXUO010000006.1, read on the forward strand.
ACCTCACGCAACGGCCACTCCAACAAACCCTCAAACTGCTCGCCAACCTCCTCCAGCGCGTCGCGGAACACCGGCAGCGTCTCGTACAGCTCGCTGCCCATACCGGCACGCTGAGCACCCTGGCCGGTGAACAGATACGCCAGGCCGCCGCTCACGAGCGGTGCACTACCGGTCACGACGCCGACCGCGCGATCACCTTGTGTGATCGCGCGCATGCCACCGAGCAGCTCCTCACGCTCGGCGCCGATCACCACCGCCCGGTGCTCGAAGAGCGAGCGGGTACCGGCCAGCGAGCAACCGACGTCGCCGAAGCCGAGCTCCCGGTCGGCTTCGACATGGTCCAGCAGGCGTTGGGCCTGGCCGCGCAGGCCGGCGGCGCTCCGAGCTGACAGTACCCATGGGATCAGGCCGCTCGTGCTTGGTGGGGGTGTCTCGCCGGCTGCTACCGCCGGGTCTTCCGCCGCGCTGGCGATGCCAAGCGCGTCTGCTGGCAGGAGCTGGTGCTCGGATACGCCGGGGGTGGGCGTGTCGATGGTGGGTGGTTCTTCGAGGATGACGTGGGCATTGGTGCCGCTGATCCCGAACGAGGAGATGCCGGCGCGGCGGGGCGTGCCGTTTTTGGGCCAGGGTTGTGGGTCGGTGAGGAGCTCGACTTGCCCGGTGGACCAGTCGACGTGACTGGAGGGCTGGTCGATGTGCAGCGTCCGGGGCAGCGTGTTGTGGCGTAGCGCGAGAATCATCTTGATGACACCCGCGACACCGGCCGCGGCGACGGTGTGCCCGATGTTCGACTTGATCGACCCCAACCACAGCGGGCGCTCGCGTTGCTGCCCGTAGCTCGCCAGCAGCGCCTGCGCCTCGATCGGGTCACCGAGCCGGGTGCCGGTGCCGTGCGCCTCGACCGCGTCGACGTCGGCCGGGGCAAGCCCCGCGCGGGTGAGCGCCTGCTCGATCACTCGCTGCTGAGAAGGACCGTTCGGGGCCGTCAGCCCGTTACTGGCACCGTCCTGGTTGACCGCGCTACCCCGCACGAGCGCTAGAACTTCGTGTTCGTGCTCCTGGGCGTCCGATAGCCGCTCCAGCGCGAGGACCCCCACCCCCTCGCCCCAGCCGACACCATCGGCGGCCTCAGCGAACGACTTGCAGCGCCCGTCCGTGGCGAGACCGCGCTGCGCGCTGAACTGCACGAACAACCCGGGCGACCCCATCACCGTCACGCCTCCCGCGAGCGCGAGTGAACATTCGTGGTTACGCAACGCCTGGCTCGCCAGGTGCAGCGACACCAAGGAGGAAGAACACGCGGTATCCACCGAAACCGAGGGACCCTCTATCCCCAACACATACGAGATACGACCAGAGACCATGCTGCTGGCAGACCCAGTCAGCCAGTAGCCCGCGAGATGCTCGCGTCCCTGCGGCGCCGCCCACAGACCCGCACCGAACTCCAACGCGCTGACGCCCGCGAAAACCCCGGTCTGAGTCCCTCGCAGCGAGAGCGGGTCGATCCCCGCGTCTTCGAGCGCCTCCCAGCACGCTTCCAACAGCAGTCGCTGGTGAGGATCCATCGCCAGCGCCTCACGCGGGCTGATCCCGAAGAACTCAGCATCAAACCCCCACGCATCCTCCAGGAACCCACCCTCACGCGTCGAGCACGTGCCCGGAACCTCGGGGTCGGGGTTATAAAGAGTGTCAAGACTCCACCCACGGTCGGTCGGGAACGGAGATACCGCATCACTGCCGTCCTGCAGCAGCTTCCACAAATCCGCCGGGGAATGCACACCACCCGGGAACCGGCAGCTCATCCCGACCACCGCGATCGGATCCTCAGACACAGGTCTCGAAGCGACCGCGAGCGCATGCCCGCTCCCGCTCGCTCGAACACCCACTAGCTCACCCACCAGATGCGCAGCGAGAGCCTCGGGGGTGGGGTAGTCGAACACGAGCGTCGCCGGCAAACTCAATCCGCTCCTGGCCCCGAGACGGTTACGCAACTCGACCGCCATCAACGAGTCAAAACCCATCTCCTGCAATGGCCGGTCACTCACGACCGCAGCCGGCGAAGCATGCCCCAACGCACGCGCGACCTCCCCACGCACCACTTCCAGCATCGCGCCCTCACGCTCACCAGCCGCCAACGAGAGAACCAGATCCGCGAGCGAACCTCCATCGCTACCTACCTGGCGCCTGCCCCCACCGAGCAGGCCGCGCAGCACCGGGGGTACCGATCCCTCCCGCACCCCCGCGCGCAGCGCACCCATATCCAGGCGCATCGGCAACACCACAGACGCATCGAGCGCGACCGCGCGATCGAACAACTCGAGGCCTTCCTCCGCAGACAGCGCGAGGAGACCCGAACGCGCCATCCGCGCGAGGTCGCCCTCACTCAAACCAGCGCCCATACCCCCGGCCTGCTCCCAAAGCCCCCACGCCAGCGAAACACCCGGCAACCCCCGCGCCCTGCGATCAGCCGCCAACGCATCCAGAAAAGCGTTAGCCGCCGCATAGTTACCCTGGCCAGGGCTACCAAGCACACCAGCCGCCGAAGAGAACAACACAAACATCGACAGGTCCAGGTGCTCGGTGAGCTCATGCAAAAACCACGCCGCGTGCGCCTTACCCGCAAGCACCGCCCGCAGACGCTCCCCCGTCAACGCCCCAATCACACCATCATCGAGCACCCCCGCAGCGTGCACCACCCCCGTCAACGGACACTCCCCGGGAATCGACGCCAGCAAACCCTCGAGCTGATCGCGATCGCTCACATCGCAAGCCTCGATCCGCACATCCGCACCCAAACCCTCGAGCTCCGCGCGCAACTCCCCGGCGCCCTCCGCCCCAACCCCACGCCGGCTGACCAACAACAAACGACGCACACCATGCCCAGTCACGAGATGCCGAGCGGTGAGCGCACCCAACGCACCCGTCCCACCCGTAACCAGCACCGTACCCGCCGGATCCAACGTAGACGCGACACTCAACACGATCTTCCCCGTATGACGCGCCTGCTGCATAAAACGAAACGCCTCCGGCGCACGACGCACGTCCCAAACCGCGACCGGCAGCCCCCGCAACACGCCACCCTCGAACAACCCAAGCAACTCACCGAGCATCACACCGATCCGCTCACCGCCCGCTTCCATCAGGTCAAATGCCCGATAGGACACACCAGGATGCGCCACGGCAACCTCACCGGGATCCCGCACATCAGCCTTACCCATCTCGACGAACCGCCCACCCTCCACCAACAAGTCAAGCGAAGCGTCCACGAACTCCCCCGCGAGCGAATCGAGCACCACCTGCACCCCACAACCACCCGTCACCTCCAAAAAACGCTCCCGGAACTCAAGCGAACGAGACGACGCGATATGCGCATCGTCCAACCCCAACGCACGCAACGTCTCCCACTTCGACGGGCTCGCCGTCGCGAACACCTCAGCACCCAAATACCTAGCCAACTGCACCGCCGCCATACCCACCCCACCAGCACCAGCATGCACCAACACCCGCTCACCCGCCCGCAACCCCGCCAAATCCACAAGCCCATAAAACGCCGTCAAAAACGCAACCGGCACCGACGCACCCTCCGCAAACGACCACCCCTCAGGCAAACGCGCCAACAAACACCGATCAGCCACCGCAACAGGCCCAAACCCCCCGAACATCCCCATCACCCGGTCACCCACCGCAAGATCACTCACACCAGGACCAACCTCCAACACCACACCCGCACCCTCGCTACCAATCCTCGCCTCCCCCGGATACACACCAAGCGCCAACAACACATCACGGAAATTCAAACCCCCAGCACGCACCCCCACCCGCACCTGCCCCACCCCAAGCGCAACCTCCACCTCAGGCGCCCTCACCAGCTCGAGCTCCCCCTGCGCACCCCCCACACCCACATCCACACACCACGCCCCCACACCCTCAGGCACCACCAACGACCCAGAACCCCCAGAACCAGCCAGCCGCCCAACCCGCGGAACAAACACCTCCCCCCCACGCACCGCCAACTGATCCACACCACCGCCCAACCCCAACCCACCACCATCCAACACCCCCGGCAAAACCCCCCACGAAACCTCCTCCCCATCGACATCCACAAGCACAAACCGCCCCGGAAACTCCGCCTGCGCCGCCCGCACCAACCCCCAAACCGGCGCCTGCACCAACCCCACACAACCCTCCCCACCACGCACACCCACCGCACCCCTCGTCACCACCACAAAACGCGACCCCACAAAACACCCATCCCCCAACCACCCCTGCAACAACTCCAACGTGCGCTGCACCAGCTCATCCCCCACCCGCGTCAACGCAGACACCGACGAAATACCACCAACGATCGCCTCACAGTCGATCAGCACCACAGCAGGCGCCGCACCCTCGCTATCGATCACCGCGCGCAGCGACTCAAGATCCTCATAGGCCCCGCACACCCCGCCCGACCCCAAAACATCAGCGAGGACCTGCGCCCCCGGACCCACCACAGCCCACGCCTCCTGCGGAGCCCGCACTTCCCCGGATACGCCGGCAAGCTCTATCCAATCGATCTCAAACAACGACCGTGCGGTTCGCCCGCGGGTCTGAGCAAACCGGCCCGCGGGCGCGGCCTTGAGCGTCAGCGATCGCATCGACGCCACCAGCGCCCCGTGCTCGTCGCACGCCACCATCGACATCGCGTCAGGACCCGCCGGAGCGAGACGCACACGCAACACGGACGCACCCCGGCTATGCAACCGCACCCCGTCAAACGCGAACGGCAAACGCAACCCCTCACTATCCACCCCAGCGCCCGCGCCGCCACCATTCAACTGCACCGCCATGCCGTGCAGCGCCCCATCCAGCAACACCGGGTGCACCCCATAGCCACCAACCTGCGCCTGCTCAGACTCTCCCAAAGCGACCTCGCAGAACAACTCCTCACCAAGCCGCCAAGCACCCCTCACACACACGAACGCCGGCCCATACTCCAAGCCACTCTCACCCAGTTCGTCATAAAGATCCTCGACCTCCACCGCGACCGCGCCCGGCGGCGGCCACGCACCACCAGCGAGCGAAGCCACCCCCGCCCGCCAGCCCTCCTCCTCCAACGAGGCCGGCTGCCCAGCAGCAAGCACACCACTGGCGTGACGCGTCCAGAGCGCATCCTCCTCGGCCGCGTCCGCGTCCTCGGTACGCGCGTAAATCGTGACCCCGCGCCCGCCGTGCTCATCAGGAGCCTCAACCGACAGCTGCAACTGCACGACCTCTCCCTCGGCGAGCACCAGCGGAGACTCGATCACGAGCCCCTGCAGCAGTTCACACCCGAGCCGGCCCGCCACGTGCAACACGGCCTCCACGAACACCGTACCCGGTACCACGACCGCTCCCCCGACCACGTGATCACCAAGCCAACCAGACGTCTGCGCGCAAATACGCCCCATGCACACCAGCCGGTCGCCCTCCGCGAGCGACACGACCGCCCCCAGCAAAGGATGCCCAACACCCTGCGCGCCCTCGCCGCCCGCGCCCAAACCGAGCTGGCCTGCAAACCAGTAACGCTTGCGCTGGAAAGCATAAGTCGGCAGCTCCACCTGCCGGGCACCCGAGTCGGCGAACATCCTTGCCCAATCCACATCCCAGCCACCCACCCACAACGCGCCCACCGCCGTCAGCGTCGAACGAGCCTCCTCAACACCCGCCCGCAGCGCCGGAACCACCGTAACCGGACCCCGCTCCCCAACTCCCTCAGCCACACCCGCGCCATCAACGCCACCCACATCATCCACGCCACCCGCGCCATCGGCGCATTCCTGCACCATCGCGCTCAACGCGCCACCCGGACCGAGCTCCAGAAAACCATCGACACCCTCGCCCGTCATCCACCGCACACCATCCGCGAAACGAACCGTCTCGCGGACGTGACGCACCCAGTACCCAGGAGTGCACAACTCCTCACCGCGAGCGAGACTCCCAGTCAGATTGGACACCAACGGAATCCGCGGCTCACCGAACTCGACCCCAGCCGCGACCTCACCAAACTCCTCGAGCATCGGCTCCATCAACGGCGAATGAAACGCGTGAGACACACGCAACCGCTTCACCTTCACACCACGCTCGCGCCAAAGCGCCTCAAGCACGCCGACCGCGTCCTGCTCACCCGAAACCACCACCGAACCCGGCGCATTCACCGCAGCCAACGCCACACGCCCGGCGCCACCCTCGAGCTCCTCCAGCGAACCGCGCACCTGCGCCTCAGAGACACCAAGCGCGAGCATCGCCCCACCTGCCGGCAACGCACCCATCAACCTCCCCCGCGCAGCCACCAGCCGACACGCGTCCGACAACGAAAAAACATCCGCCACATACGCAGCCGCGAGCTCACCAACCGAATGACCGATCAAGAAATCAGGGCGCACCCCCCAACTCCGCAAAAGCCTGAACATCGCGACCTCGAGCGCGAACAACCCCGCCTGCGTAAACACCGTCGCATCCAAATCCAGCGCCCCACCACCCACCGACACAGCCTGCTCCCCATCAGCACCCGCCCCGAACACAACTTCCCGCAGCGAACACCCCAAATACTCATCCAAATACCCGCACACCTCATCAAACGCCACACGGAAAACCGGGAACACCGCATAACACCCACTCCCCATCCCCACCCACTGCGAGCCCTGACCCGTGAACAAAAATGCAAGCCTGCCCCCACGACCACCACCACGCAGAACCCCGACCGCGGCCTCGTCACCCCGCGCCAACGCACCAAGCCCAGCAAAGAGCTCCTCACGCCCCTCACCCAGCAGCACCGCACGATCCTCGAACACCGGACGACCAGCAAGCGAAAACCCGACATCCCCCACAGCCAACCCCGCATCACCCTCCAAATACTCCCCCAGCCGGGCGGCCTGAGCACACACAGCACCCGGCCCCCGACCCGACAACACCCACGGGACCACACCCAGCTCGACACCAAACATGCTTGGTGGGGGCGTTTGGTCGGCTGTGACCGCGGGTTTTTCTTGTGTGCTTGACGTGGGTGGTTCTTCGAGGATGACGTGGGCGTTGGTGCCGCTGATCCCAAACGAGGACACACCGGCGCGGCGGGGTGTGCTGTGTTTGGGCCAGGGTTGTGGGTCGGTGAGCAGCTCGATTTGCCCGGTGGACCAGTCGACGTGTGTCGAGGGCTCATCGATGTGCAGCGTGCGAGGCAGCAGACCGTGGCGTAGCGCGAGGACCATCTTGATGACCCCAGCGACACCGGCCGCCGCGCCGGTATGCCCGATATTCGACTTGATCGATCCAAGCCACAGCGGACCCTCACGGCCTTGACCGTAGGTGGCCAGCAGCGCACCGGCCTCGATCGGGTCACCAAGCCTCGTGCCCGTCCCATGCGCCTCGATCGCGTCGACCTGAGCCGGGGAAAGCCCCGCCCGCGCGAGAGCCTGCTCGATCACACGCTGCTGCGAGGGGCCATTCGGGGCCGTCAGCCCGTTACTCGCACCGTCTTGATTGACCGCGCTACCACGCACGATCGCCAGAACCTCGTGCCCACGCTCATCGGCGTCGGACAGCCGCTCCAGCGCGAGCACACCGACGCCCTCACCCCAACCAACACCATCTGCAGCCTCGGCAAAAGACTTGCAACGCCCATCCGCGGCAAGACCACGCTGCGCACTGAACTGCACGAACAACCCAGGCGACCCCATCACCGTCACTCCCCCAACGAGCGCGAGCGAGCATTCCCGGCTACGCAACGCCTGGCTCGCCAGATGCAACGCCACCAATGAAGAAGAACACGCAGTATCGATCGAGACCGACGGGCCCTCGGTTCCCAACACATACGAGATACGACCAGACACCATGCAGCTGGCAGACCCCGTCAGCCAATACCCCGCGAGATGCTCCCGCCCCCGCGGCGCCGCCCACAAACCCGCACCGACATCCAGCGAGCTGACACCCGCGAAAACCCCCGTCTGGGTACCTCGCAACGAAAGCGGGTCGATCCCCGCTGCTTCGAGCGCCTCCCAGCACGCTTCCAACAACAACCGCTGCTGCGGATCCATCGCCAGCGCCTCACGCGGGCTGATCCCAAAGAACTCAGCGTCAAACCCCCACGCATCCTCCAAGAACCCACCCTCACGCGTCGAGCACGTACCCGGAACCTCAGGATCAGAGCTATAAAGCGCGTCAAGATTCCACCCACGATCAGCCGGGAACGGTGATACCGCGTCACCACCAGCCCGCAACAACTCCCACAAATCTCCGGGAGAACCCACACCACCCGGTAGCCGACAACTCACCCCCACCACCGCAATCGGATCGCGCGTGCGATCTTCCATCTCGCGCAGACGTTCGTGAGCGTCGTGCAAATCAAGAGTCGCCCGCTTCAAGTAATCGCGCAACCGCTCGCTGTCACTCATCGCCTGACTCCCCCTCCGAGTGACTCACGACACCGATGCGCCGCCCATGTGAGGCATATGCCTTTTCGTCCAAATAGCGGAATAGGTCGTCGTCAGTGGCGGTGTTGATCTCTTCGGTGACCGCCACAACGTCGTCATCCCGCCGAAGCCCTCTCACACTCACCAGCAGCGACTCCAATTTGCTTTCGATCCTGGCCCGTTCGCCGCTATCGGCGACGGTCGAGGAGAGCACCTGCTCCAGTCGCTCGCACTCGACGTCCCCCAGCAGTGCCGTCTGCTCCATGGCGGTCTCGCCCGCGATCACATCCATCAGGTACGACGTCACCGCGGCGATCGTCGGATAGTCGAATACGACCGTCGCCGGCAGTTGCAATCCGGTGATCGTGTTGAGACGGTTGCGCAACTCGATGGCGGTGAGTGAGTCGAATCCGAGATCCGCGAAGGCGCGTTGAGCGTCGACGATGTCTGGGTGTTGGTGCCCCAGGACAGCGGCGACTTGGGTTTTGACGAGCCGGAGGATTGTTTGTTCGTGCTGGTCTTTAGGTGTGGTGGCCAGGCGTTGGGCTAGTGACGCGCCCGATTCCTCGACCGCCGCGTTCGGGTTGGCGCGCACGCGCACCAGCCCGCCGAAGAGGGGCGCCAGCACGCCCTCCCGAGCCCGCGCGCGCAGCGCCGGGAGGTCAAGTGGCAGGGGCAACGCCAGTGCCTCGCGGCCACCTCTTGCGGGGAGCTCGTCGCTGCTTCCCGCACCCAGCCCGAGCGCGGCGTCGAACAGCTCGAGGCCTTCCTCCGCGTCGATCGCGCGTATACCCGAGCGTGACAGGCGTGCGCGGTCGCTCTCGCTCAACGCATCCGCCATTCCGCCTGTCTGGCGCCATGGTCCCCATGCCAGCGAGACTCCCGGCAGACCTTGCGCGTGGCGGTGCAGAGCGAGTGCGTCGAGGAACGCGTTCGCGGCCGCGTAGTTGCCTTGCCCCGGGGCGCCCAGCGTGGCGGCGGCCGAGGAGAACAGCACGAACATCGAGAGGTCCAGGTGCTCGGTGAGCTCATGCAAGTGCCATGCTGCGTCGGCCTTCGCGCGCAACACCCGCTCCAGGCGCTCCGGCGTCAGCGCGTCGATCAGCCCATCGTCGAGCACACCCGCCGCGTGCACAACGCCACCAAGCGGGTGCGCATCGCCGACCGACTCCAGCAGCCCCGCGAGCTGCGCACGGTCACCGACATCACACGCCGCGATCGTGACGCTCGCCCCCAACGACTCCAGCTCCGAGCGCAGCGCATCCGCGTTCGAGGCATCGGGTCCCCCGCGGCTGGCCAGCAACAGGTGCTGCACGCCGTGCTCACTCACCAGATGACGCGCGAGCAGCGCGCCGAGCGCGCCGGTGCCACCCGTGACCAGGACCGTCCGTCCCGCACCCACGAACGCTGGCTCGGGAAGCGTCAGCACCAGCTTGCCGGTATGGCGCGCCTGGCTCATGAAGCGGAATGCCTCCGGTGCACGGCACAGGTCCCACGCCCGCACAGGCAACATCTCGAGCGCCCCGTCCTGGAGCAGCCCGAGCAGCTCACGCAGCATCTCACCGATACGCCCAGGACCCGCTTCCTGAAGATCAAACGCCCGATAGGCCACCCCCGGGTGACTCTCCCCAAGCGCAGCGGGATCGCGAATGTCGGCCTTGCCCATCTCGATGAAGCGTCCACCAGCACCCACCAGCAGATCCAGCGAGGCATCGAGCAACTCACCCGCGAGCGAGTTGATCACAACATCCACTCCCAGCCCATCCGTCTCGCGCAGGAAGCTCTCCCGGAACTCCGCCGTGCGCGAAGAGGCGATGTGCGCATCGTCCAACCCCAGCGCGCGCAGCGCCGCCCACTTCGACGGGCTCGCCGTCGCGAACACCTCGGCACCGAGGTGGCGAGCCAACCGCACCGCGGCCATCCCCACCCCGCCGGCCGCCGCATGCACCAGCACCCGCTCACCCGGCCGCACATCAGCCAAGTCGCGCAGCGCATAGAGAGCCGTGGCGAAGGCGATCGGCACCGACGCCGCGCGCGCAAACGACCACCCCCCAGGGACACGCGCCAACTGACGATGATCGGCACACGCGACCGGGCCGAAAGCACCAGACAACATGCCCACCACTCGATCCCCGACAGCCAGATCGCGCACTCGCGAGCCGACCTCCAACACCACACCCGCACCCTCGCTCCCGAGGACCGTTTGCTCCTCCGGGTACATACCCAACGCAATCAGCACATCGCGGAAGTTGACACCGGCCGCGCGCACCGCCACGCGCACCTCCTCGGGCGCCAACTCCCGCTCAGACTCCGGAGACGCCACCAACGCAAGCTCATCCAACGTCCGCCGAGACCCCTCCCGCAAACACCACGCACGAGCGCCATCAGGCACAACCAAAGCGCCGGCCGACACCCGCCCCAGCCGCGGCGCAAACACGCGTCCCTCACGCAACGCCAACTGCGGCTCACCCAGACCCGGCACGGCAAGCAACACCTCCGAGGAGGCCGCCGTACCATCGACGTCAACCAGCACGATGCGCCCAGGGTGCTCAGACTGCGCACTACGCACCAAGCCCCACACCGGCGACTGAGCCACACCCGACACGCGCTCACCCGCACGCGCCGCCACCGCACCACGCGTCACCACCACCAGGCACGCGCCCGAGAAGCGCTCGTCCGACAGCCATCCGCGCACCACTTCGAGCGTGCGCGCAGCACAGCGGTGGACAGCCTCGAGCATCCCGTCCTCGCCAGTGGCGGTATCCGACCCAACCTGGCAGTCGAGTATCACCAACTCCGGCGCTGCCGCGGCACCCTGTACGGGGTCCGACGCATCCGCTGCGCCCACGGGACCCGGCGCGCCTGCGTCATCCTCGGGCGCTCCCGCCAGCGCGGCCAGGTCGACGTAGACCCCAGCGTCAACGCCGACGCCGGCCAGGTGAGCCGCGAGCGGCGAGGTCTCCTCGCCGAGCAGCGCGAGCACTCCCGTCGGGGTCGGCCGCGAGGCATGCGCGGGGCGCGCGATCTCGCTCCAGCTCAAGGCCAACAGCGACTCGCTCCAGGCGCTGGCGGAGACGTTCAGTTGCAGCTGCTCAGCCGTGACCTCCCGCAGCGCCAGCGCGTCCACCGAGGCGATCAGCCGGCCGTCCGTGTCGCCGGCGACGAGCGCGACGGTGTCCTCACCCGTGCGCGAGACCAATACCCGCAGCGTCGAGGAGCTGGGTGCATGCAACTCGACGCCGGTGAAAGAGAACGGCAAACGCAGCCGCTGGCGAGCATCGGTGTGCTCAGGAGTAGCCTCGCCGTGCTTGTCCTCCCCGCCGCTGGTGCCGCCCAGCAAGCTCACCACGGGATGGAATGCGGCATCCAGCGCGGCGGGATGCACGCCGAAGCCGACACCGTCGAGACCCGACTCGACCGGTGCGGCCACCTCGGCGAAGAGATCATCTCCGCGCCGCCACGCTCCCTGCAAGCGCTGGAATGCCGGCCCGTATTCAAAACCCAGGCCTTCCAGCGCGTCATACAAGCCGTCGGTGTCGATCGGCTGCGCATCGGCCGGGGGCCACACCGACGCCGTCAACGCGTCCACCCGCGACGCCGGCGGCCCGGCGCGACCGTCGGCGTCGACGAGCGCCGGCGAGAGCGTGCCGCTGGCGTGACATATCCACTCCCGTTCAACCTCGGCCGCATCCCGAGAGGCGCCGGGGGCGGTATAGATGTCCACCGGCCGAGCGCCCTCCTCGTCAGCCTCCCCGACCCACACCTGCAGTGCAACACCACGCTGATCGTCCAGCACCAGCGGCGCCTTCAAAATCAGCTCCCGCACGACCGCGCACCCCACGTGGCGGCCAGCGTGCAGCGCCAACTCCAAGAACGCCACGCCCGGCAGCAAAACAGTGCCAGCGACCGCGTGGTCGGCCAACCACGGCTGAGACTCCAGCGAGAGACGACCCGTAAACAGCCAGCCACGGTCGCCCGCCAACGCGACCACGGCGCCCAGCAACGGATGCCTGACGGTGGACTGACCCATCGACGCGACATCGGCCGCGCTCGCCGCCGAATGCAGCCAGTAACGCTCGCGCTGAAACGCATACGTAGGCAGCCGCACGCGCCTTGACCCGGCGCCGGCAAGCACAGCGCTCCAATCCACCCGCGCACCAGCGACGAACACCTCCGAAAGCCCCTGCAGCAGCGCGCGCGGCTCGGGACGGTCGCGGCGCAGCAGCGGCGCCGCCACAACGTCCGGCAGACAATCGGATGCCAGCGCGCTGAGCACACCATCGGGGCCGAGCTCCAAGAAAGTGCTCACACCCCGAGCCTCCAGCCACCGCAACCCATCCACGAACCGCACCGGCTCGCGCACCTGACGCGCCCAATACCGAGGCTCGCGCACAAGCTCCGCGGTGAGCACCTCGCCCGTCACGTTGGACACGACCGGGATCACAGGAGCACGCGACTCAATGCCCGCCGCGATCTCCGCGAACTCATCCAGCATGCCATCCATCCGCGCGCAGTGAAACGCGTGCGAAACATTCAATCGCTTCACCTTGCGACCCCGCTCGCTCCACCCACCGGCAAACCCGAGCACGGCCTCCTCCTCGCCCGAGACCACAACCGCCTGGGGGCCGTTGACGGCCGCCAACTCCACACGCCCCTCCCAACCGGAGAGCTCCTCGACGACCTCCCGCTCGGATGCGACGATCGACACCATCGCACCACCGGGCGGCAGCGCCCCCATCAGGCGCCCACGCGCCTCCACCAGCACACACGCATCGCGCAGCGAGAAAACACCCGCCACATGCGCCGCGGCCAACTCCCCGATCGAATGACCAATCAAATAATCCGGCCTCACGCCCCATGCCTCGAGCGCCCGGAACAGCGCCACCTCCAGCGCGAACAGCCCCACCTGCGTGTAGCGCGTCTGGTCGAGCAAGCTCGCGGCGGAATCGGCGAACAACACCTCACGCAACGGCCACTCCAACAAACCCTCAAACTGCTCGCCAACCTCCTCCAGCGCGTCGCGGAACACCGGCAACGCCTCATACAGCTCGCGGCCCATACCGGCACGCTGAGCACCCTGGCCAGTAAACAGATACGCCAAGCCACCACCCACAAGCGGAGCACTACCAGTCACGACACCCACCACACGCTCCCCCCGCGCGAGCGCACGCAGACCACCAAGCAACTCCTCGCGCTCCACACCAACCACAACCGCACGGTGCCCAAACAACGAACGACCACCAACAAGCGAACAGCCAACGTCACCAAGACCAAGCACCTCATCAGCCTCAACATGTCCCAACAAACGCTCAGCCTGACCACGCAAACCAGCAACACTCCGTGCCGAAAGCACCCACGGCAACACCCCGCCCACCCCCTGCGCACCCACCCCACCAACGTCCTCGAGGGCCGGCATGCCGGGTGCTTCTTCGAGGATCACGTGGGCATTGGTGCCGCTGATCCCGAACGAGGACACGCCCGCGCGGCGGGGCGTGTCCTCGGTGACCCACGGCTGTGGATCGCTGAGCAGCGAAACCTGCCCTGCCGTCCAGTCGACGTGGCTGGAGGGCTGATCGACGTGCAGCGTACGCGGGAGCAGGTTGTGGCGCAGCGCGAGCACCATCTTGATGACGCCCGCCACACCGGCCGCGGCGACGGTGTGGCCGATGTTCGACTTGATCGACCCCAGCCACAGCGGGCGCTCGCGGTCCTGCCCGTAGGTAGCCAGCAGCGCCTGGGCCTCGATCGGGTCACCAAGCGTTGTGCCGGTGCCGTGCGCCTCGACCGCATCGATCTCGCTCGCCGACAGCCCCGCTCGCGCGAGCGCCTGCTCGATCACGCGCTGCTGGGAAGGACCGTTGGGCGCCGTCAGCCCGTTGCTCGCACCGTCCTGGTTGACCGCACTGCCGCGTACGAGCGCCAGCACCTCGTGCCCATGCTCCCGCGCATCGGACAGCCGCTCCAACGCGACCACACCCGCCCCCTCGCCCCAACCGGCGCCGTCGGCCGCCTCGGCGAACGACTTGCAACGCCCGTCTGACGCGAGGCCGCGCTGCGCGCTGAACTGCACAAACAACCCCGGCGTTTCGAGGATCGTCACCCCCCCAACGAGCGCGAGTGAGCATTCGTGGTTGCGCAGCGCCTGGCTGGCCAGATGCAGCGAAACCAGCGAAGAGGAGCACGCCGTATCGACCGACACCGACGGCCCCTCCACCCCCAGCACATACGAGATACGACCAGACACCATGCTGCTGGCGGAACCGGTCAGCCAGTAGCCCGCCAGATGCTCCCGACCCCGCGGCGCCGCCCACAGACCCGCACCGAACTCCAACGTGCTGACACCCGCGAAAACCCCCGTCTGGGTGCCGCGCAGCGAGAGCGGGTCGATACCCGCGTCTTCAAGCGCCTCCCAACACGCTTCCAACAACAGTCGCTGGTGGGGATCCATCGCCAACGCCTCCCGCGGGCTGATCCCGAAGAAGTCGGCATCAAAGCCCCACGCATCGTCCAAGAAGCCACCTTCGCGTGCCGAACACGTACCCGGCACATCGGGATCGGGGTTGTAAAGAGCGTCAAGATCCCAGCCGCGATCGGTCGGGAACGGCACTACCGCGTCACTGCCGCTCACCAAAAGCTTCCACAGATCATCCGGCGAGCGCACACCACCCGGCAGCCGACAGCTCATCCCCACCACCGCGATCGGGTCCTCAGAAACAGGTACCACCGTGACCGTGCGGCCACTCACACCCCCACGAACACCCGTAATCTCACCCACCAGGTAAGCGGCGAGCGCCTCCGCGGTGGGATAGTCGAACACAAGCGTCGCGGGCAAACTCAACCCACTCCTGGCGGCAAGGCGATTACGCAACTCCATCGCCATCAACGAGTCAAATCCCATCTCCTGCAACGGCCGGTCACTCGCAATCGCAGCCGGCGAAGCATGCCCCAACGCACGCGCAATCTCCCCACGCACCACCTCCAACACCATGCCCTCGCGCTCACCCTCAGACACAGACACAATCAGCTCCGCAAGCGAATCCCCACCGCTACTCGCGATCCCCCTGCCCCCACCAAGCAGACCGCGCAGCACTGGGGGCGCCGACCCGTCGCGGCCGCGCGCGCGCACCGCCACCATGTCCAGGCGCATCGGCAACACCAGGGCCGCGTCGAGCGCCAATGCGCGATCGAACAACTCGAGGCCTTCCTCCGCAGATAGCGCAAGCATCCCGGCACGCGCCATCCGCGAGAGGTCGCCCTCACTCAGATCCGCGACCATACTCCCCGCCTGATCCCACAACCCCCACGCCAACGAGACCCCCGGCAGACCTTGCGCACGGCGATCGGCCGCCAGCGCGTCGAGGAACGCGTTAGCCGCGGCGTAATTGCCCTGGCCCGGGCTACCCAACACACCAGCCGCCGAGGAAAACAACACAAACATCGAGAGATCCATGTGCGCCGTCAGGTCATGCAAGTGCCACGCCGCGTGCGCCTTCGCCCCAAGCACCGCACGTAAGCGCTCCGCCGTCAACGCACCGATCACACCATCGTCGAGCACACCCGCCGCGTGCACCACCCCCGTGAGCGGGCACTCCCCAGGAATCGACGCCAGCACGCCAGCGAGCCCATCGCGATCACTCACATCACACGCCTCGATACGAACCTCCGCCCCCAACGACTCGAGCTCCGCCCGCAACTCCTCGGCACCCTCCGCCTCGACCCCACGCCGACTCACCAACAGCAAATGGTTCACGCCGTGCCGAGTCACGAGATGGCGGGCAGTGAGCGCACCCAACGCACCCGTCCCACCCGTAATCAACACCGTGCCCGCCGGGTTCACCTCCGGAGCGACGCTCAACACGATCTTCCCCGTGTGGCGCGCCTGCCTCATGTAGTCAAACGCCTCCGGCGCACGACGAACATCCCAAACCCTCACCGGCAACGCCCGCAACACGCCACCCTCAAAGAGACCAAGCAACTCCTCGAACATCGCACCGATCCGCTCACCACCCGCTTCGATCAAGTCAAACGCCCGATACGACACGCCGGGATACGCCGCAGCGATCACATCGGAATCACGCACATCGGTCTTACCCATCTCGATGAAACGACCGCCCCCCACCAGCAAATCAAGCGAAGCGTCAACCAACTCACCCGCAAGCGAATCAAGTACCACCTGCACACCACAACCACCAGTCGCCTCCAGAAACCGCTCCCTGAACTCCGACGAACGAGACGAGGCGATATGCACATCGTCCAACCCCAACGCGCGCAGCGCCTCCCACTTCGACGGGCTCGCCGTAGCAAACACCTCAGCACCCAGATGACGAGCCAACTGCACCGCAGCCATCCCCACACCACCAGCGCCAGCATGCACCAGCACCCGCTCACCCGCCCCCAACCCGGCCAAATCCACAAGCCCATAAAACGCCGTCAAAAACGCAACCGGCACCGACGCACCCTGCGCAAACGACCACCCCTCAGGCACACGCGCCAACAAACAACGATCCGCCACCGCAACCGGACCGAACCCCCCAAACATCCCCATCACCCAATCACCCACAGCAACACCACTCACACCCGGACCAACCTCCAACACCACACCCGCACCCTCACTACCAATCCCCGCCTCACCCGGATACACACCAAGCGCCAACAACACATCACGGAAATTCAAACCCCCAGCACGCACCCCGACCCGCACCTGCCCCTCACCCAACACCCCCAACACCTCAGGCGCCGCCCGCAACCCAAGCTCACCCTGCGCACCCCCCGCACGCGCATCCACACACCACGCCCCCGCACCCTCCGGCGCAACAAGCAACTCAGAGCCAGCCACCCGTCGCACCCGAGGAACGAACACCCTCCCCCCACGCACCACCAACTGCGACTCACCCTCACCCGCACCCCGCCGCGCCCCACCCACCCCCAACACCGCAGGTAGCGCGGCCCACGACACGTCCTCCCCATCAACATCGACAAGCACAAACCGCCCCGGAAACTCCGACTGCGCCGCACGCACCAATCCCCAAACAGATGCCTGCGCCAACGCCACACGACCCTCCCGCGCGTGCACACTCACAGCGCCTTCGGTGATCAACACCAAGCGCGACCCAGCATGGCGCTCATCCCCCAGCCACCCCTGCAACAACTCCAGCGCCTCCTCGACAAGACCCTCCACCACCTCCGCACCGCTTGACTCCAGAGCCTCGGCGAGAGCCCGCTCGCGCGGACCCAACGCTGCCCACGCTTCCCCGGACAGGCACTCCTGCGGGACCTGCGGGGACTCGACCGCAAGCTCCGCCCAATCCATCCCAAACAACGATCGCGCAGCCCCGCGGCGAACCCCAGCCAGCCGGCCGGCAGCAGCGGCCTTGAACGTCAACGACCGCATCGACGCGACCAGCGCCCCACCCTCATCAAACGCCACCATCGACATCGCTTCCTCGCCGGCGGGGGACACACCCACACGCAACGCCGAAGCGCCCTGGCTGTGCAGCCGCACCCCACTGAACACAAACGGCAAACGCAAACCCCCGCCACCCACACCAGCACCACCGCCATCAGATCCCTCCAACATGCCGTGCAACGCGGCATCCAGCAAGACAGGGTGAACACCGTAGCCGCCGGCCTGCGCCTCCTCGGCCTCCCCCAGGGAAACCTCGCAGAACAACTCCTCACCAAGCCGCCAAGCACCTCTGACACAAGTGAACGCCGGCCCGTAGGCCAAGCCGATCGCAGCCAACTCACCGTAAAAGTCCTCGATGTCCACAGGGATCGCCCCCGCCGGCGGCCACGAGCCACCAGCAAGCGAAGCCACCCGCGCCAGCCCATCCTCGACCTTGGTCGACTCCGCCTGCACATGCGCAAGCACGCCGCTGGCATGACGCGTCCACTCGGCCTCCTCCTCGTCCCCTTCGCGACTCCCGACGGCGTCGGCTGCCCGCGCGTAGATCTTCACGCTACGACTGCCGTGCTCGTCAGGCGCCTCCACAATCAACTGCAGTTGCGCAGCCTCCCCCTCGGACAGCACCAGCGGAGACTCGACGACCAGCTCCTCCAAAACGTCATACCCGAGCCGGCCCGCCACATGCAGCACCGCCTCGACGAACACGGCGCCCGGCACCACCACCGCTTCCGCCACCACATGGTCGCTCAGCCAGCCCGGCGTCTGCGCGGACAGACGTCCGGTGAGCACCAACCTGCCACCCTCCGCAAGCGACACAGCCGCCCCCAACAGCGGATGCTCGACACCGCCAGAACCGGCAGCCGCGCCCGCTCCCCCCGCACCGGGCTGATCCGAAAACCAGTAACGCTTACGCTGAAAAGCATAAGTCGGCAGCGCCACCTGCCCAGCACCCGAGCCGGCTGACACCTCAGCCCAATCCACATGCCTGCCCGCCACCCACAGCGCGCCCACCGCCGCCAACAGCGAGCGAGGCTCACCAACCCCCGTACGCAGTGCAGGAAGCGCCTCAACCGGCGTCCGCTCACCGGCCTGCCCAGCCGCGCCGGCGCCAGCTGTGCATTCCCCCACCATCGCGCACAGCGCACCACCCGGACCCAGCTCCATGAAACCGTCCACACCCTCGCCCGCCAGCCACCGCACACCGTCCGCGAAACGCACGGTCTCACGCACATTACGCACCCAATAGCCGGCTGTGCCCAACTCCTCCCCCCGCACCAGCGAACCAGTGACAGTAGAAACCAGCGGAATCCTCAGTTCACCAAAATCAATTCCAGCCGCGATCTCGCCATACTCATCGAGCATCGGCTCCATCAACGGTGAGTGAGACGCATGCGACACGCGCAAACGCTTGGTCTTCGCACCCCGTCCGCGCCAGATCTCTTCCAGCGCGCCAACCGCCTCCTCATGGCCCGAAACCACCACCGACCCCGGCGCATTCACCGCGGCCACCACCACCCGCCCACGGTCGCCGGCAAGCGTTTCAATCGAATCGCGCACCTGCGCCTCCGATGCCCCAAGCGCGGCCATTGCCCCGCCCGCCGGCAACGCGCCCATCAACCTACCCCGCGCAGCAATCAGCCGGCACGCATCCGGCAACGGAAGGACACCCGCCACGTGCGCGGCCGCAAGCTCCCCAGCCGAATGACCAATCAAAAAATCAGGCTTCACCCCCCACTCCAGCAAAAGCCTGAACAACGCAACCTGCAACGCGAACAGCGCCGGCTGCGACAACGCCATCGCGTCCAACGAGCAATCAGTCCCGTCGTCACGCGCCGCGGAGCGTTCACCTCCGCCATCCGCGTCGGTCCCAAACACGACCTCGTGCAGCGGGCGATCAAGGTGCTCATCGACCCCGGCGCACACCTCGTCGAATGCCGCACGGAAGACGGGAAACGCCGCGTAGCATTCGCGGCCCATACCCACATACTGCGTGCCCTGACCCGAGAATAGGAACGCAACCCTGCCCGCGCCACCGCGGCTGTCCGCGCCACGCAGCACGCCCGCCACATCCTCATCACGCGCCAACGCACCAAGCCCCGCCAGCAACTCCGCCCGCCCCTCGCCCACCAGCACGGCACGGTCCTCCAGCGTGGGGCGAGCCGCAAGCGAAAGCCCGACATCCTTGGGCGCCAACTCCGGGTACGCAATCAAGTGATCTCGCAGCCGCGCGGCCTGAGCACCCACACCGGCCGCCCCCCGCGCCGAAAGCATCCAGGGCACCACGTCCAGGAAACCGGGCGCCTTGCCGCCGGGCGCATCAGCCGTGGGGACGTCAACCGCGGGTGCATCTGCAGGCGCTCCACCGCTGGGTGCTTCTTCGAGGATCACGTGGGCGTTGGTGCCGCTGATCCCGAACGAGGACACGCCGGCGCGACGGGGTGTGTCGCCGACGGTCCATGGTTGCGGCTGGGTGAGCAGCGAGACTTGGCCGGTGGACCAGTCGACGTGGCTGGAGGGCCGGTCGATGTGCAGCGTGCGCGGCAGTTGGCTGTGGCGCAACGCCAGCACCATCTTGATGACGCCCGCCACGCCCGCCGCGGCGACGGTGTGCCCGATATTCGACTTGATCGACCCAAGCCACAGCGGGCGCTCGCGTTGCTGCCCGTAGCTCGCCAGCAGCGCCTGCGCCTCGATCGGGTCACCAAGCGTGGTACCGGTACCGTGCGCCTCGACCGCATCGACCTGGGCTGGGGAGAGCCCCGCCCGCGCGAGGGCCTGCTCGATCACTCGCTGCTGGGAAGGACCATTCGGCGCCGTCAACCCGTTACTCGCGCCATCCTGGTTGACCGCGCTACCCCGCACAAGCGCCAGCACCTCATGCCCATGCTCCTGGGCGTCTGATAGCCGCTCCAGTGCGAGGACCCCCACCCCCTCGCCCCAGCCGACACCGTCGGCCGCCTCCGCGAAGGACTTGCAACGCCCGTCGCTCGCGAGGCCGCGCTGCGCACTGAACTGCACAAACAACCCCGGCGAGCCCATCACTGTCACCCCTCCGGCGAGCGCCAGCGAGCATTCGTGGTTGCGCAGCGCCTGACTCGCCAGATGCAGCGAAACCAGGGAAGAGGAGCACGCCGTATCGACCGACACCGACGGACCCTCCACCCCCAGCACATACGAAATACGACCAGACACCATGCTGCTGGCAGACCCGGTCAGCCAGAAGCCCGCCAGATGCTCCCGACCCCGCGGCGCCGCCCACAAACCCGCACCGAACTCCAACCCGCTGACACCCGCGAAAATCCCCGTCTGCGTACCCCGCAGCGAGAGCGGATCGATACCCGCGTCTTCAAGCGCCTCCCAACACGCTTCCAACAACAGCCGCTGGTGGGGATCCATCGCCAACGCCTCCCGCGGGCTGATCCCGAAGAAGTCGGCATCAAAGCCCCACGCATCCTCGAGGAAGCCACCTTCACACGCCGAACACGTACCCGGCACTTCGGGGTCAGGGCTGTAAAGAGCGTCAAGATCCCAGCCGCGATCGGTCGGGAACGGAGATACCGCGTCACCGCCGCTCACCAAAAGCTTCCACAGATCATCCGGCGAGCGCACACCACCCGGCAGCCGACAGCTCATTCCCACCACCGCGATCGGATCCTCAGACACAGGTCTCGAGACGACCGCGAGCGCACGCCCACTCGCACCCGCCCGGACACCGGTGAGCTCGCCCACCAGATATGCGGCGAGCGCCTCCGGGGTGGGATAGTCGAACACGAGCGTCGTGGGCAAACTCAACCCGCTCGTGGCCCCGAGACGGTTACGCAACTCGACCGCCATCAACGAGTCAAACCCCATCTCCTGCAACGGCCGGTCGCTCGCGATCGCGGCCGGCGAAGCATGCCCCAACGCACGCGCGACCTCCGCCAGCACCACATCCAGCATCGCGCCCTCACGCTCATCGACAGGCCGCGACAGGATCCGCTCCGCCAACAAGCCGTGGTCGGCGCTCGCCGAGCGCGTGCCTGCACCGAGCAGGCCGCGTAGCACCGGGGGTACCGATCCCTCCCGCACCCCCGCGCGCAGCGCACCCATATCCAGGCGCATCGGCAACACCACAGACGCATCGAGCGCGACCGCGCGATCGAACAACTCGAGGCCTTCCTCCGCAGACAGCGCGAGGAGACCCGAACGCGCCATCCGCGCGAGGTCGCCCTCACTCAAACCAGCGCCCATACCCCCGGCCTGCTCCCAAAGCCCCCACGCCAGCGAAACACCCGGCAACCCCCGCGCCCTGCGATCAGCCGCCAACGCATCCAGAAAAGCGTTAGCCGCCGCATAGTTACCCTGGCCAGGGCTACCAAGCACACCAGCCGCCGAAGAGAACAACACAAACATCGACAGGTCCAGGTGCTCGGTGAGCTCATGCAAAAACCACGCCGCGTGCGCCTTACCCGCAAGCACCGCCCGCAGACGCTCCCCCGTCAACGCCCCAATCACACCATCATCGAGCACCCCCGCAGCGTGCACCACCCCCGTCAACGGACACTCCCCGGGAATCGACGCCAGCAAACCCTCGAGCTGATCGCGATCGCTCACATCGCAAGCCTCGATCCGCACATCCGCACCCATAGACTCGAGCTCCGCGCGCAACTCCCCGGCGCCCTCCGCCCCAACCCCACGCCGGCTGACCAACAACAAACGACGCACACCATGCCCAGTCACGAGATGCCGAGCGGTGAGCGCACCCAACGCACCCGTCCCACCCGTAACCAGCACCGTACCCGCCGGATCCAACGTAGACGCGACACTCAACACGATCTTCCCCGTATGACGCGCCTGCTGCATAAAACGAAACGCCTCCGGCGCACGACGCACGTCCCAAACCGCGACCGGCAGCCCCCGCAACACGCCACCCTCGAACAACCCAAGCAACTCATCGAGCATCACACCGATCCGCTCACCGCCCGCTTCCATCAGGTCAAATGCCCGATAGGACACACCAGGATGCGCCACGGCAACCTCACCGGGATCCCGCACATCAGCCTTACCCATCTCGACGAACCGCCCACCCTCCACCAACAAGTCAAGCGAAGCGTCCACGAACTCCCCCGCGAGCGAATCGAGCACCACCTGCACACCCCGACCACCCGTCACCTCCAAAAAACGCTCCCTGAACTCAAGCGAACGAGACGACGCGATATGCGCATCGTCCAACCCCAACGCACGCAACGTCTCCCACTTACCCGGGCTCGCCGTCGCGAACACCTCCGCACCCAAATACCTAGCCAACTGCACCGCCGCCATACCCACCCCACCAGCACCAGCATGCACCAACACCCGCTCACCCGCCCCCAACCCCGCCAAATCCACAAGCCCATAAAACGCCGTCAAAAACGCAACCGGCACCGACGCACCCTCCGCGAACGACCACCCCCCAGGCAAACGCGCCAACAAACAACGATCAGCCACCGCGACAGGCCCAAACCCCCCGAACATCCCCATCACCCGGTCACCCACCACAAAATCACTCACACCAGGACCAAGCTCCACCACCACACCCGCGCCCTCGCTACCGATACTCGCCTCCCCCGGATACACACCAAGCGCCAACAACACATCACGGAAATTCAAACCCCCAGCACGCACCCCCACCCGCACCTGCCCCACCCCAAGCTCAACCTCCACCTCAGGCGCCCCCCGCAACCCAAGCTCACCCTGCGCACCCCCCACACCCACATCCACACACCACGCCCCCACACCCTCAGGCACCACCAACGACCCAGAACCAACCCGCCGCCGCAACCGAGGAACAAGCACCTCGCCCCCACGCACCGCCAACTGATCCACACCACCACGTAACCCCAGCCCCGCCTCACCCACATTCAACGCCGCAGCCAAAACCCCCCACGATGCCTCCGCACCATCAACATCCACAAGCACGAACCGCCCCGGATGCTCCGCCTGCGCCGCCCGCACCAACCCCCAAACCGGCGCCTGCACCAACCCCGCTCCACTCTGCGCATGAACACTCACCGCGCCTTCGGTCACCAAAACAAGACGCGACCCAACAAAACACTCATCCGCCAGCCACACCTGCAACAACTCGAGCGTCTTTTGCGCCAGCTCATCCCCCACTTGTGTCAACGGGGACACCAACGAAATACCACCAACGATCGCCTCACAGTCGATCAGCACCACGGCAGGCAGGGCACTGCCGCCGTTGATCGCTGCGCGCACCGAATCCAGGTCTTGGTGCGCGCGGCATGCCTGGTGGACGTTCAAGGTTTCGGCGAACGCTTGCGAGCCAATCACAGCCCAAGGCTCTCCTGACAGGTGGCAATTCTGCTCGGAGACCGTCAGCTCTGCCCAGTCGATCTCGAACAACGACCGTGCGGTTCGTTGGCGAGCCGGAGCGAACCGGCCCGTGGGTGCGGCCTTGAGCGTCAGGGAGCGCATCGATACGACGAGCGCCCCATGCTCGTCGGATGCCACCATCGACATCGCATCAGCATCCGCGAGCGCGAGTCTCACACGCAACGCGGCGGCGCCGGTGCTGTGCAGTCGCACGCCGTTGAACACGAACGGCAGGCGCAAACCCTTGCCGTCCTCCCCGGCGCCCGCGCCGGCACCGCCGTTGGGCTGCCCCACCATGCCCTGCAGCGCAGCATCCAACAATGCGGGGTGAACGCCGTAGCCAGCGGCCTGCGGCTGCTCGGACTCCCCCAGAGCGACCTCGCAGAACAGCTCCTCACCGAGTCGCCAAGCACCCCTTACGCACGCGAACGCTGGCCCATATTCAAGGCCGAGCTCGGCCATCTCGCCATAGAGATCGTCGACCTCCACGGGGATCGCTCCAGGCGGCGGCCACTGGTCACCGGCGAGCGAGGCCGCCAACGCTCGTACTTCCTCCTCCTCCGGCGAGGCCGGCAGCCCACCGGCGAGCACGCCGCTGGCGTGGCGACTCCAAACCCCATCCTCCTCGGCCGCGTCGGTGTCCTCCGCGCGCGCGTAAACCGTGACCCTGCGAGTGCCGTGCTCATCGGGAGCCTCGACGGACAGCTGCAGCTGCACGACCTCCCCCTCGGAGAGCACCAGCGGAGACTCGATCACGAGCTCCTCCAGCACCTCGCACCCGAGCCGGCCCGCCACGTGCAACACGGCCTCCACGAACACCGTGCCCGGCACCACGACCGCCCCCGCAATCACGTGGTCGCCGATCCACCCCGGCATTTGCGCGGAAAGACATCCCGTGCACACAAGCCGGCCATCCTCCGCGAGCGACACAGCCACCCCCAGCAGAGGATGTCCGACGCCCTGCGCGCTGTCGGCGGTCGTGCTCCCCGCGCCGAACTGGCCTGAGAACCAGTAGCGCTTGCGCTGGAAGGCATAGGTCGGCAGCTCCACACGCCGGGCGCCCGAACCGGCGAACACCCCGGCCCAATCCACATCCCGGCCCCCCACCCACAGCTCGCCCACCGCCGTCAACAACGAACGCGCCTCCTCGACGCCCGCCCGCAGCGCGGGAACCACCGTTACTGGACCCCGCCCGCCAGCCTCATCGGTCGCGCCGGACTCCTCGGCGCATTCCTGCGCCATCGCGCTCAGCGCAGCACCCGGACCGAGCTCCAGAAAGCCATCCACACCCTCACCCGTCATCCACCGCACACCGTCCGCGAAACGAACCGTCTCACGCACATGGCGCACCCAGTAGCCAGGGGTGCACAACTCCTCACCGCGAGCGAGGCTCCCGGTCAGATTGGACACCAACGGAATCCGCGGCTCACCGAACTCGACCCCGGCCGCGACCTCGCCAAACTGCTCGAGCATCGGCTCCATCAACGGCGAATGAAACGCGTGAGACACCCGCAACCGCTTCACCTTCACACCACGCTCACGCCAGAGCGCCTCCAGCACGCCGACCGCGTCCTCCTGCCCCGAAACCACCACCGAACCCGGAGCATTCACCCCAGCCAGCGCCACTCGTTGGACCGCGGAGTCCCCGAGCTCCTCGAGCGAACCGCGCACCTCCGCCTCGGAGGCGCCGAGCGCCAGCATCGCCCCACCTGCTGGCAGCGCGCCCATCAACCTGCCCCGCGCAGCGACCAGCCGACACGCATCCGGCAGCGAGAAGACGCCCGCCACATGCGCAGCCGCCAGCTCCCCAACCGAGTGACCGATCAGGAAATCGGGGCGCACCCTCCAACTCCGCAGAAGCCTGAACATCGCCACCTCGAGCGCGAACAACCCCGCCTGCGTAAACGCCGTCGCATCCAACAACGGGCCAACCCCGTCGCCTGCGGGCGCAGACACTTCCTGCTCTCCATCGGCACCCGCTCCGAACACGACATCTCGCAGCGAGCACTCCAGATACCCATCCAGATGCGCGCAGACCTCGTCGAACGCCGCACGAAAAACCGGGAACGCCGCATAGCACCCACTACCCATCCCCACCCACTGCGAACCCTGACCCGTAAACAAAAACGCCAGCCTGCCCCCGCGGCCGCCGCCACCACCACGCAAAACCCCCGCCGCCGCCTCGTCATCCCGCGCCAACGCACCCAACCCCGCCAACAACTCATCCCGCCCCCCACCAACCACCACCGCACGGTCCTCCAACACCGGACGACCAGCAAGCGAAAACCCAACATCCCCCACGGCAAACCCCGGGTCACCAACCAAATACTCCCCCAGCCGCGCAGCCTGAGCACACACGGCACCCTCACCACGACCCGAAAACACCCACGGGATCACGCCCGGTTCGGTGCCAACCGCGTCTGCTGGGAGGAGTTGGTGCTCGGGTGTGCCGGGAGTGGGCGTGTCAACGACAGGTGGTTCTTCGAGGATGACGTGGGCGTTGGTGCCGCTGATCCCGAACGAGGAGATGCCGGCGCGGCGCGGCGTGTCGGCTTTCGCCCACGGTTGCGGGTCGGTGAGCAGCTCGACCTGCCCGGTGGACCAGTCGACATGGCTCGAGGGCTGGTCGATGTGCAGTGTCCGCGGCAGCATGCCGTGGCGTAGCGCGAGCACCATCTTGATGACACCCGCGACGCCGGCCGCGGCGACGGTGTGCCCGATGTTCGACTTGATCGACCCCAGCCACAGCGGACGCTCGCGTTCCTGCCCGTAGGTAGCCAGCAGCGCACCCGCCTCGATCGGGTCACCGAGCCGGGTGCCCGTCCCATGCGCCTCGACCGCATCGACCTCGGCCGGTGAGAGCCCCGCCCGCGCGAGCGCCTGCTCAATCACCCGCTGCTGGGAAGGACCATTGGGAGCTGTCAGCCCATTACTCGCACCGTCCTGGTTAACCGCACTGCCGCGCACAAGCGCTAGAACCTCATGCCCATGCTCACGCGCATCCGACAGCCGCTCCAGCGCGACCACACCCACCCCCTCGCCCCAACCAACACCATCGGCCGCCTCAGCGAACGACTTGCAGCGCCCGTCCGCGGCGAGACCGCGCTGCGCGCTGAACTGCACAAACAGGCCAGGCGAACCCAAGACCGTCACCCCTCCCGCAAGCGCGAGCGAGCATTCATGGTTACGTAGCGCCTGGCTGGCCAGATGCAGCGACACCAGCGAAGAAGAGCACGCGGTATCCACCGAGACCGACGGGCCCTCCACCCCCAGCACATACGAAATACGACCCGAAACCATGCTGCTCGCGGTCCCAGTCAGCCAGTAGCCCGCGAGGTGCTCCCGCCCCTTCGGCGCCGCCCACAAACCCCCACAGAAGTCCAAGGCGCTGACACCCGCGAAAATCCCGGTCTGAGTACCCCGCAGCGAGAGCGGGTCGATACCCGCGTCTTCAAGCGCCTCCCAGCACGCTTCCAACAGCAGTCGCTGGTGGGGATCCATCGCCAACGCCTCACGCGGACTGATCGCGAAGAACTCCGCGTCAAACCCCCAAGCATCCTCGAGGAAGCCGCCTTCACACGCCGAGCAGGTGCCCGGAACCTCGGGGTCGGAGTTGTAAAGAGTGTCAAGACTCCACCCCCGGTCAACAGGAAACGGCGATACCGCATCACTCCCGCCCTGCAGCAGGTTCCACAGATCATCCGGCGAGTGCACACCACCCGGGAACCGACAGCTCATTCCCACCACCGCGATCGGATCCTCAGACACAGGTCTCGAGACGACCGCGAGCGCACGCCCACTCGCACCCGCCCGGACACCGGTGAGCTCGCCCACCAGATATGCGGCGAGCGCCTCCGGGGTGGGATAGTCGAACACGAGCGTCGTGGGCAAACTCAACCCGCTCGTGGCCCCGAGACGGTTACGCAACTCGACCGCCATCAACGAGTCAAACCCCATCTCCTGCAACGGCCGGTCGCTCGCGATCGCGGCCGGCGAAGCATGCCCCAACGCACGCGCGACCTCCGCCAGCACCACATCCAGCATCGCGCCCTCACGCTCATCGACAGGCCGCGACAGGATCCGCTCCGCCAACAAGCCGTGGTCGGCGCTCGCCGAGCGCGTGCCTGCACCGAGCAGGCCGCGTAGCACCGGGGGTACCGATCCCTCCCGCACCCCCGCGCGCAGCGCACCCATATCCAGGCGCATCGGCAACACCACAGACGCATCGAGCGCGACCGCGCGATCGAACAACTCGAGGCCTTCCTCCGCAGACAGCGCGAGGAGACCCGAACGCGCCATCCGCGCGAGGTCGCCCTCACTCAAACCAGCGCCCATACCCCCGGCCTGCTCCCAAAGCCCCCACGCCAGCGAAACACCCGGCAACCCCCGCGCCCTGCGATCAGCCGCCAACGCATCCAGAAAAGCGTTAGCCGCCGCATAGTTACCCTGGCCAGGGCTACCAAGCACACCAGCCGCCGAAGAGAACAACACAAACATCGACAGGTCCAGGTGCTCGGTGAGCTCATGCAAAAACCACGCCGCGTGCGCCTTACCCGCAAGCACCGCCCGCAGACGCTCCCCCGTCAACGCCCCAATCACACCATCATCGAGCACCCCCGCAGCGTGCACCACCCCCGTCAACGGACACTCCCCGGGAATCGACGCCAGCAAACCCTCGAGCTGATCGCGATCGCTCACATCGCAAGCCTCGATCCGCACATCCGCACCCATAGACTCGAGCTCCGCGCGCAACTCCCCGGCGCCCTCCGCCCCAACCCCACGCCGGCTGACCAACAACAAACGACGCACACCATGCCCAGTCACGAGATGCCGAGCGGTGAGCGCACCCAACGCACCCGTCCCACCCGTAACCAGCACCGTACCCGCCGGATCCAACGTAGACGCGACACTCAACACGATCTTCCCCGTATGACGCGCCTGCTGCATAAAACGAAACGCCTCCGGCGCACGACGCACGTCCCAAACCGCGACCGGCAGCCCCCGCAACACGCCACCCTCGAACAACCCAAGCAACTCACCGAGCATCACACCGATCCGCTCACCGCCCGCTTCCATCAGGTCAAATGCCCGATAGGACACACCAGGATGCGCCACGGCAACCTCACCGGGATCCCGCACATCAGCCTTACCCATCTCGACGAACCGCCCACCCTCCACCAACAAGTCAAGCGAAGCGTCCACGAACTCCCCCGCGAGCGAATCGAGCACCACCTGCACACCCCGACCACCCGTCACCTCCAAAAAACGCTCCCGGAACTCAAGCGAACGAGACGACGCGATATGCGCATCGTCCAACCCCAACGCACGCAACGTCTCCCACTTCGACGGGCTCGCCGTCGCGAACACCTCAGCACCCAAATACCTAGCCAACTGCACCGCCGCCATACCCACCCCACCAGCACCAGCATGCACCAACACCCGCTCACCCGCCCCCAACCCCGCCAAATCCACAAGCCCATAAAACGCCGTCAAAAACGCAACCGGCACCGACGCACCCTCCGCGAACGACCACCCCCCAGGCAAACGCGCCAACAAACAACGATCAGCCACCGCGACAGGCCCAAACCCCCCGAACATCCCCATCACCCGGTCACCCACCACAAAATCACTCACACCAGGACCAAGCTCCACCACCACACCCGCGCCCTCGCTACCGATACTCGCCTCCCCCGGATACACACCAAGCGCCAACAACACATCACGGAAATTCAAACCCCCAGCACGCACCCCCACCCGCACCTGCCCCACCCCAAGCTCAACCTCCACCTCAGGCGCCCCCACCAGCTCGAGCTCCCCCTGCACCCCCCCCGTACGCACATCCAGGCGCCACGCCGGCGCGCCCTCAGGAACAGTGAGCTCCTCCGTACCGGCCAGTCGCCCAACCCGCGGAACGAACACCTCCCCCCCGCGCACCGCCAACTGCGCCTCACCACTATCCAACGCCGCGGGTAAAACCCCCCACGAAGCCTCCTCTCCATCAACATCCACAAGCACAAGCCGCCCTGGATACTCCGCCTGCGCCGCGCGCACCAACCCCCAAACCGGCGCCTGCACCAACCCCACACCACCCTCCTGCGCGCGCACACTCACCGCACCCTCAGTCACCACCACAAGACGCGACCCCGCAAAACGCTCATCCCCCAACCACCCCTGCAACAACTCGAGCGTGCCCCCGGCAAGCTCGTCCGAGAGCTGCACGAGCCCGTCCGAGCCGCCCTCCGCCTTGCAGCTCACGAGCACCACACCGGGCGCCGCACCCTCGCTATCGAGCACCGCGCGCAGGGACTCGAAATCCCCATACGCCCCGCACACCCCGCCCGACCCCAAAACATCGGCGATAACCCGCGCCCGCGGACCCACCACAGCCCACGTCTCCGCCGGTACCCAAGCTTCCCGAGACACGCCGGCAAGCTCCATCCAATCCAACCCGAACAGGGAGCGCGAAACTCCGCGGCGAGCCTGCGTCAGCTGACCGGCAGGCGCAACCTTGAAGCTCAGCGATCGCACCGACGCCACCAGCGCCCCACTCTCGTCGAACGCCACCATCGACATCGCATCGGCGCCCGCCGGAGCGAGAACCACACGCGACGCGGCGGCGCCCGGGCTGCGCAGGCGCACGCCGTTGAACGCAAACGGCAGGCGCAGGCCTTTGCGATCCTCGCCCACGCCCGCGCCGGGCCCGCCATGCAGTTGCCCCACCATGCCCTGCAGCGCGGCATCCAACAATGCTGGGTGCACCCCATAGCTGCCGGCCTGCGCCTGCTCGGACTCCCCCAGAGCGGCCTCGCAGAAGAACTCCTCGCCGCGTTGCCACGCGGCCCGCACGCACGCGAACGCCGGCCCGTATTCAAAGCCGAGCTCGGCCATCTCGCCGTAGAGATCGTCGACCTCCACGGGGATCGCTCCGGGCGGCGGCCACGAGCCGTCGGCGAGTGAGGCCACCCGCGCTCGCACTTCCTCCTCCTCCGACGCGGCGGCCGGCTGCGCACCGGTGAGCACACCGCTGGCGTGACGCGTCCAGGCCGCATCCTCCTCAGCCGCGTCGGTGTCCTGTGCGCGCGCGTAAATCGTGACCCTGCGCCCGCCGTGCTCATCAGGAGCCTCCACCGACAGCTGCAGCTGCACAACCTCCCCCTCGGAGAGCACCAGCGGAGACTCGATCACGAGCTCCTCCAGCACCTCGCACCCGAGCCGGCCCGCCACGTGCAACACGGCCTCCACGAACACCGTGCCCGGCACCACGACCGTGCCTGCAAGCACGTGGTCTCCGATCCAGCCGGGTGTCTGTGTGGAGAGACGTCCAGTGCACACCAGTCGGTCGTCCTCCGCGAGCGACACGGCCGCCCCCAGCAGGGGGTGCTCGACGCCCTGCGCGCCGTCAACGGTCGCGCCCCCCGCACCGAGCTGATCCGCCAGCCAGTAACGCCTGCGCTGGAAGGCATAGGTGGGCAGTTCGACCTGCTGGGCGCCCGCGTCGGCGAACACCTCACCCCAATCCACATCCCGGCCACGCACCCACAGCGAGCCCACCGCCGTCAACAGCGAACGAGCCTCCGCGACCCCCGCCCGCAGTGCGGGAATCGCCGTGACCGGGCCCTGCTCGCCGGCCTCCTCGGTCGTGCCGGCTTCGTCTGCGCATTCCCGCACCATCGCGCTCAGCGCACCGTCCGGACCGAGCTCCAGGAAATCGCCGACGCCCGCGCCCACCATCGCTTGCACACCGTCCGCGAAGCGGACGGTGTCGCGCACGTGACGCACCCAGTAGCCCGGGGTGCACAACTCCTCACCGCGAGCAAGACTCCCAGTCAGATTGGACACCAACGGAATCCGCGGCTCACCGAACTCGATCCCAGCCGCGACCTCACCAAACTCCTCGAGCATCGGCTCCATCAACGGCGAATGAAACGCGTGAGACACCCGCAACCGCTTCACCTTCACACCACGCTCACGCCAAAGCGCCTCCAGCACGCCGACCGCGTCCTGCTCACCCGAAACCACCACCGAACCCGGAGCATTCACCGCAGCCAACGCCACACGCCCGGCGCCACCCTCGAGCTCCTCCAGCGAACCGCGCACCTGCGCCTCAGAAACGCTAAGCGCGAGCATCGCCCCACCTGCCGGCAGCGCACCCATCAACCTCCCCCGCGCAGCCACCAGCCGACACCCATCAGACAGCGAAAAAACACCCGCCACGTGCGCAGCCGCGAGCTCACCAACCGAATGACCGATCAAGAAATCAGGGCGCACCCCCCAACTCCGCAAAAGCCTGAACATCGCGACCTCGAGCGCGAACAACCCCGCCTGCGTAAACGCCGTCGCATCCAACAACGAGCCAACCCCCTCGCCGCCCGACGCAGACACGGCCTGCCCTCCATCAGCACCCGCACCGAACACGACCTCACGCAGCGAGCACTCCAAATACTCATCCAAATGAGCGCACACCTCATCGAACGCCGCACGGAAAACCGGAAACGACGCATAACACTCCCTGCCCATCCCCACCCGCTGCGAACCCTGACCCGTAAACAAAAACGCGACCTTGCGCGCGCCGTCGCGGCCGCTCTCGCCGCGCAGCACACCAGCCGCGGTCTCGTCCCGGGCCAATGCGCCGAGTCCAACCAGCAGCTCGTCCCGCCCCTCCCCCAGCAGCACCGCGCGGTCCTCCAGCGCCGGACGGTGCGCGAGCGACAGCCCGATGTCATCCACGGCCAGCTGTGGGTGGGTGGTGAGGTGCTCCCGCAGCCGCACAGCCTGAGCGCAGACGGCGCCGCGACCGCGGCCGGAGAGCAGCCATGGCTGCGGGCGTGGCGTGCCGTCCCGCTCGGCGGGAATCGCCCCCGGCGGCGCGTGCTCAGCAGGAACCGCCCCCGGTACCGAAAGCTCACGGTCGTGCTCAGCAGACATCGCCCCCGGGGCCGAGGGCTCACGGCCGTTCTCAGCAGGAACCGCCCCCGGTACCGAAAGCTCATGGTCGTGCTCAGCAGTCATCGCCCCCGGAGCCGAGGGCTCACGATCGGGGACCGCAACGGCCGGGGCCTCGGAGTCCGGCGACTCCTCGAGGATCACATGGGCGTTGGTGCCGCTGATCCCAAACGACGACACGCCCGCGCGCCGCGGCTCGCCCCGGTCCTCCCAGGGAGTCTGCGCCACCAACAGCGAGACCGATCCCGCCGACCAGTCCACATTGCTCGAGGGCCGGTCCACGTGCAGCGTGCGCGGCAGCATGCGATGGCGCATCGCCATCACCGTCTTGATCACGCCCGCAATGCCGGCAGCCGCCTGGGTGTGGCCGATGTTCGACTTGATCGAGCCCAACCACAGGGGGCGATCACGATCTCGACCGTAGCTCGCCAGCAGCGCCTGGGCCTCGATCGGATCGCCGAGCGTGGTGCCGGTGCCATGCGCCTCCACCGCGTCCACCTGCAGCGGCGAGAGGCCGGCGTGCGCCAGCGCCTCGCCGATGACCCGCTGCTGGGAGGGCCCGTTGGGAGCCGTCAACCCGTTGCTGGCGCCATCCTGATTGATGGCGCTGCCGCGCACCACCGCCAGCACCGGATGACCGAGCCGGCGGGCGTCGGCGAGCCGCTCCACGACCGCCACGCCCACGCCCTCCGACCAGCCGGTGCCGTCGGCCGCATCGGCGAAGGGCTTGCAGCGCCCGTCCGGGGCAAGCCCACCTTGAGCGCTGAAGCTCGCGAACACATCCGGCGTGCTCATCACCGTCACGCCGCCGGCGAGCGCCAGATCGCACTCGCCCAAGCGCAACGACTGGCAGGCCAGGTGCAGCGCGACGAGCGACGACGAGCACGCCGTGTCGACCGTGACCGCCGGTCCCTCCAGCCCAAGCGCATAGGCAATCCGGCCCGACACGACGCTCCCGGCGCCGCCCGTCAGCGCGTAACCCGCAAGGCTCGCCGACCTCGACACTCCCAGGGCAGCGCCATAGTCGTGATACATCGCCCCCGCGAACACGCCGGCTCTGCTGCCGCGCAGTGCGGCTGGATCGATCCCCGCGCGTTCCAGCGCCTCCCAGGACACTTCCAACAGGAGGCGCTGCTGGGGGTCCATCGTCAGCGACTCGCGCGGGCTGAGCCCGAAGAACTCGGCGTCGAACCGTGCGGCGTCGTAGAGGAAGCCCCCGCTGCGGCTGTAGCTCTGGCCTGCCCGATCCGGGTGGGGGTCATGCGGACGCTCCACGTCCCAGCCGCGATCGCGAGGGAACTCGCCGATCGCGTCCCGACCCGCGAGGACCAGCTCCCAAAGCTCGGCGGGTGAGGCGATCCCGCCGGGGTAGCGGCAGCCCATCCCGACGATCGCGATCGGGTCGTCGAGCATCGACGAGGAGGTTGGCGGCCGCAGGCGTTCCCGCGGCTCACCGGCGAGCTCGCGCAACAAATGGGCGGCGAGCGCGTCGGGTGTCGGGTGATCGAACAGCAGCGAGGGCGGCAGGCGCAGCTGTGTGAGCGCTTGCAGGCGGTTGCGGATCTCAACCGCCCCGCGCGAATCGACCCCGAGCTCTTTGAAGGCGCGCCGGCTCTCGACCTCCCGCGGTGAGTCATGTCCAAGCACGGCCGCGACGTGGGCGCGTACCGCGTCGAGCATGATCTCCCAGCGCTCGGCGCTTGGCGCGCCAGCCAGGCGCCGCGCCAACGGCGAGTTTTCGCCCGGAGCCGTGCCCGTGCGATCCCCGCTCGTCTCCTGCGCCCGATTCCCGGGCTCCCCGTTTGCCTCCCCTGCACGCTCTCCCGGTGCCGGACCCTGCTTGCCGCGCTGCTCATCGAGCGCGCGCGCCTCGCCGACCGCGCTCGCCTGCAACCAATGTTTGGTGCGCTGGAAGGGATAGGTCGGCAGCTGCACACGGCGCCCGGCCGCCCGGCCGGTGACCACGCCCCAATCGACCGGCACGCCCGCGATCCAGGCTTCGGCGAGCGCGGAGGTGAACCGTCGCACGTCGCCCTGGTTGCGAGCGAGCGTCCCGAGCGCAGCGATCTGCCGGTGCTCACCCCCGCCGGACGGACTGTCGCCGCGCTCGTCGATGACTTCCTGTACGCCGGTGGTCAGGACCGGGTGCGGACTGACCTCCACGAACGCCGCTGGAGCACGCTCGAGCAGAGCGTGGACCGCGCGCTCAAACTGGACCGGTTGGCGGGTGTTGCGGTACCAGTACTCGTTGTTCAACTCGGCGGTGTCCAGCAGCCCCCCGGTGACCGTCGAATAGAAGGGCACCTCGCCCGAACGCGGGATGACGTGTGCGAGCGCCTCCAGCAGCTCGCCGCGCAGCGGCTCGACCTGTGGCGAGTGCGAGGCCACCGTGGCAGCGACCTCGCGCGCGCGGACACCCTCGCTCTCGCAGACCTCCAGCAGCTGCGCCAGCGCATCGTGATCACCCACCACTCCAACCGAGCGGGGACCGTTCACACCCCCCAGCGAGATTCTTCCGCCCCATCGACCGAGACGCTCCGAGACCCACGCCAGGGGCGCAGCGATCGACACCACGCCGCCCTGTCCCACCAACGCGCACAGCACGCGGCTGCGCAGCACGACCACGCGCACGGCGTCCTGCAGCGAAAGGCCGCCCGCGACGTGCGCGGCGGCGATCTCCCCTTGAGAATGGCCCACCACAGCGGTGGGCCGCACCCCACATGCTCGCCACAACTCGGCGAGCGACACCATCACGGCGAACAGGACCGGCTGGACCACGTCAAGTCGGTCGAGCCCGGGCGCTGCGCTCGCTCCCGTGAGCACGTCGAGCAGCGACCAGTCGACGTACTCCGCCAGCTCCTGCGCGCAGGCCCGCATCCGCTCGGCGAACACGGGCGAGCGCTCGAGCAGAGCCAGCGCCATGCCCTCCCATTGCGACCCCTGACCGGGGAACACGAACACGGCGCCGCCCCCGCCGTCGGTCGCGACGCCCTCGATCACGTTGACTGCAGGCTCCACGCGGCCCAGCCGGCCCAGGCCGGCAAGGAGCTCCTCGCGCTCCGCGCCGAGGATCACCGCCCGGTGCTCGAACGCCGCGCGGCCGACGGCAAGCGTGTGCCCGACGTCCGCCGCGTCGAGCTCGCGCTCGGACTCGAGGTGACGCTCGAGCTGCTGCGCCTGAGCGCGCAGCGCGGCGTCGCCGCGGCCTGAGAGCACCCAGGCCAGCGTGCCCTCTCCGAGCGGCGCTCCCGCGACGGGCACGCGGGAGCGCGTCGACGTGCGCGCTCCCGCACCCGGCGATGGTAGTTCGGCTGGAACCTCCTCCGTAGAGGGCGGTTCCGTCAGGACCAGGTGGCAATTGGTTCCCCCCACGCCAAACGAGCTGACCCCTGCGAGCAGCGGCCCATTGGTGTCGGGCCATGCCTCGAGGCGGCGCTGCACGCTGAGCCGCAGCTCCTCGAGCGGAATGTCAGGGTTGGGCGCCTGAAAATTGAGGCTCGCCGGGATCTCACGGTGGTGGATGGCGAGCGCCGCCTTGATTAGGCCGACGACGCCGGCGGCACCCTCGAGATGTCCGATGTTGGTCTTGACCGAGCCCACCAGCAGCGGCTGGCTGGCCGGCCGGCCGGCTCCGAGCGCACCCCCAAGCGCCGCCGCCTCGATCCGGTCGCCCAGCCTGGTAGCCGATCCGTGCAGCTCCACGTACTGCACGTCCGTGCGCGGTACACCCGCCCGGCGGTAGGCGAGGCGCAGAACCTCTTCCTGGGCGTGCCGGCTCGGCGCCGTCAAACCCTCTCCGCCACCGTCGTTGTTGACCGCGCCGGCGCCAATCACGCAGTACACGCGATCGCCGTCCGCATACGCGTCCGCCAGCGGCTTGAGCACCACGACCGCGCCGCCCTCCCCGCGGACGTAGCCGTTGGCGCGCGCATCGAAGGTGAAGCAGCGTCCGTCCGGGGACAGCCCTTCGAACCGAGCGGCCACGACGGCGCTGTGCGGCGATATGTTCAGCTGCACGCCACCCGCCAGCGCCAGCCGCGACTCCCCGCGGCGCAGGCTCTCGCAGGCTAGGTGCACGGCGACCAGCGACGCCGATTGGCCCGTGTCCACCGTGAGGCTGGGTCCTCGCAGGCCAAGGGTGTAGGAGATCCGGTTGGCGATCACGCCGCGTTGCAATCCGGTCAGCGCGTGCCGCGTGACAGCCTCCTCTCCTTGGGCGTGCAGAAGGTCGGCGTAGTCGCTGCAGATGGCACCCACGAACACCCCGGCCTGGCTGTCGCGAAGTCGAGTGGGAGGCACACAGGCGTCTTCGAGCGCCTCCCAGCCGAGTTCGAGCATCAGTCGCTGCTGTGGATCCATCGCTACCGCCTCGCGCGGCGACACGCCGAAGAAGGCGGCGTCGAATAGATCGACGTCTTCCAGAAAGCCGCCTCGGGCGGTCGTTGGCTGCGCACCTCCGGTCAGCGCCCGCCGCTGCGCCGGGATCTCCCCGACCGCCTCCACTCCCTCGCGCAGAAGCCGCCAGAAGGCAGCCACGTTCGGCGCGCGCGGCACGCGGCACGCGATGCCGATGACGGCGACCGCCTCACCGGTCGCGGTTGCCCGCGAGCTTGCTCCCGCCAGTTCGCGAACAGGGGAGCTTTCTCCCGCCTGTTCGCGGGCGGCGGTCGGCCGACTCAGGTTCCAGAGCCTCCTCATCCGAGTTTATCGACCACCCGCCCCGCCACGGTGGCGATGGCGGTCACACCAACGTGTCGGGTGTCGAGCCCTGGTCCAATTTTTGTCACGTCGACCGCCTCCCCCGACGAGCAGTTTCTGGCCATTTGGCAAAGATTTAAGATGAGCGGTGCAAAAGGTGAATCCTTTTACCGCCCACGGAGATCTTAAGCCTCGGCAGCGACTTTGGGGCTGTTTTCACATGCCTATGTGGCATACCGGGGCATCGCCGATGCACCAGGTTGTCCCACGAGGAGCGATCCGCCTCCGTGATTTGACGCGCTCGGCCCCGCCCTATTAAGGTCGGGTCGGTGCCAAGTCTTGCAGCCGCCTTCAATCCTCGCCGTGCACGGATCTTTCTCGCTGCCTCCGCGGTCACCGTGGCGCTCGCCGCGCTGTTCAGCGCAGGGCTCGTCCATCACCTGAGCCCCCTGGGAATCACCAACCCGGGCTCCGGAAGCGCGCAGGCCGACAAACTGATCGAACGCGGCACCGGCTACGAGTCGCCGCCCGGCATACTTGCCCTGCTCGACCTGGGGCCGCCCGGCCACCACCGCAAGGGTTCGGCGGGCGCGGTCATCGAACAACTGAAGCGCGGGCTCAAGGTTCACAAGCTCCAGGAAGCGATCGAACGCGACCACAACGTGGGGGAAGTGCAGAGCACCCTCGACATCGGAGGCGCGGTCGTCTCGCGCAACCAAAGGTTCACCTATCTCACCGCGCGCTTCCGCCCAGCCTCAGAACTGACCCACAGCGAAGAGGGGATCAGCCTTGTGGGTCGCCTGCACAGCTGGCCAGGGGTGAAGTTCGGAAGCATCGATATCGGTGCCCCACAGTCCAACGAAGTGGCCGAACAGGATTTGCAGCACGCGGAGCTGTTCTCTTTCCCGATCCTGCTGCTGCTCACGATCTGGTTCTTCCGCGGGTTGGTAGCGGCGTTGCTGCCCGTTGCGCTGGGCGGCACGGCGATCGCCCTCATGCGCGCCGTCCTGCAGCTGGCCACGCACTATCTACCGATCTCCGGATTGGCAATCGGCATCGTCTCCGCGCTCGGCATCGGGCTGGCGATCGACT
The DNA here is from genome assembly GCA_963764915.1 of uncultured Solirubrobacterales bacterium. GTDB lineage: Bacteria > Actinomycetota > Thermoleophilia > Solirubrobacterales > Solirubrobacteraceae > Palsa-744. The sequence goes on from CAVXUO010000006.1 coordinate 477,760, forward strand.
ACAGCCTGCTGATCGTCTCGCGCTTCCGCGAGGAGCTGGCCAGAAGCCCCGACGACGTGCACGCTGCCGTCATCCGCTCGATGGCCACGGCCGGCCGCACGGTGATGTTCAGCGCGGCAACCGTGATCATGGCGATGGGCTCGCTGCTGGTACTGCCTCAGCAGGTCTTCTACTCGATGGGTATCGGCGGGATACTCACGGCGCTGCTGGTGTGCCTCTCCGCGGTCACGGTGTTGCCGGCGCTGCTGTTGGTGCTGGGCCCGCGCGTCAATGCGCTCTCGCCGCGGTGGTTGCAGCGCTCCGCCAGCGCCATCTCCAGACCGGTGCTGGCCGGCCGCTGGTACCGGCTGGCAATGGCTGTGATGCGGCGACCGGTGACCGTCGCGGTGTGCGCATCCGCGTTCTTGCTCCTCCTCGCCCTGCCGGCACTCGGCATCAAGCTCTCCGCGATAGGCCAGGCGACGGCACTGCCAACCTCCACCAGCACGCGCCAGGTCAGCGACACAATCGCGGCCAACTTCAAGCTCGACCCGGAACACGTGATCGAGGTGGTGACCACCAACGCCACCAACAGCCAGCTCAGCCGCTACCGCCACGCGCTGGAACGCCTTCCGGGACAGACCACCCACTCCCCCTTCCAGCGCCTCAAACGGCATGTGGCAGTGATGTATATCGAGCCCAAGGGAGAAGCCACCGGCGCTCAGGCGCAGCAGCTGGTGAATCGCATCCGCAGCATGCCGGCGCCATTCGAGCACAAGGTGGGCGGGCCCGCCGCCGGCTTCATCGACATGGAGTCGACGATGACCAGCAATATGCTGGTGGTGTTTCTCATCGTCACACTGACCACCGGCCTGGCGGTGTTCCTGCTCACCGGTTCGGTGATACTGCCGCCCAAGACGGTGCTGATGAACACGCTCACGGTCGCAGCCGCGCTCGGGGTGCTGGTGCTGGTGTTCCAGCACGGTGACCCGCACTGGCTGTTCCGGTCCGCAAGCCTCGGTTCGATCGCCGTCATCCAGCCGGTGCTGCTGGTCGCGATCGCGTGGGGCCTGTCCACCGACTACGGCGTATTCCTGCTCGACCGCATCCGTGAGGTTCACGAGGACGGCGCCAGCAACGAGCAGGCGATCGCGCTGGGCCTGGAGCGCACCGGGCGGATCACCACCACCGCGGCTCTGCTGCTGGTCGTGGCGATCGGCTCGCTGATCACCTCCCGTCTCCCCAACGCCCGCGAGCTGGCACTCGCCGTGGTGTCGGCGGTGCTACTCGACGCAACCGTCGTGCGGGCCCTGCTGGTACCGGCGCTGATGCGCCTTCTGGGCGAGGCCAACTGGTGGGCGCCCGCGCCCGTGCGCAAGCTGCATCGCCGACTCACGCGCCGGTCGCTGGGCCGTCAGGCAAAAGCCCTCGACACGGCGGCCCCGCAGCCGCTGGCGACGGCGATTCAGGAGCCCGTGCAAGAACGCGTCGGGTAAGCGGGCGCCGCGACGTCGCGGCGCCCTGGGCACCGACCTCGCGGTTCGGCCCGCCCGCCTCGTGGTTCTGTCCCCCCGCCTCGCGGTTCGGTCCGCCCGGTGTGAGAGTTCTATCGACCCCGCAAAATGGGACTAAAGAGGAGCCCGAAGCAGGGCGGCGGCATACACCCCAGCGGATCGTGCGCAAGCGCCAACGGCTCGCCGCCGCCGGCGAGGTTCCTTCCGCGATCTCCCCGTGCTTTGAGCCTTCCAGCCACGCGTGCCTCGAGTGTCCCAGCCACGCCACCGCGCGCCGAGCACCCGGATCACGCCAGGTGTGGGCGCTTGATTGCCAAGTTCGACCAGACCAATGGACCTCCAGTTGCAGCGTCGCTGGATGAACGGACCTCAGGTTGCGGACAGGTCGTTGATGAGCTCACCCGCGAGGCATCCGCGAGCGAGTGCCGCACGCGGATCGGTCGCCCCGAAGATCGTCTTTCAAAAGACCGGCACGCCCGGACATCCCTGCGGCACCAGCCACCGGGGGCGCTGGATCGCCACCATGACGGCTCGCCCGCAAGCTGCGCTTCGCCCCGGCCGGACAAGCCTGCGCTTCGCCCCCGGCCGGGAGACACTCGCCTTCTACTCACGTCCCCGTTTCGGCCAGCGTCACTCAGCTGGTCCAGAAACGTCATCCAGAAACGCCCAGGACGCACCGCCTATTTGAAGGCGTTCCAGGGCTCGCTCCGCGAGACGGCGATATCGCTACTTCAACGGCCTCACCAACCACTCTTGTCCGGGCGGTTTGACCCGCGGCCCATTACTCGGGGGCCGAACCAGGTGGACAATCAATGGGTCCGGCTACCCCACCGCGTCATTCGATGTACTTGCCCTTCAGGGTGACGATCAGTTTGTAGGTCCTGCGGTTCAACGTACCTGACGCAATGACGCCAAGGTTCTTCGCGTGCGTGAAGTCTTCGGTGCCCCGGATGCTCAAGACTCGCCCCGTGAAGGATGAAACCGCACCCGACACGTGGTAGTTACCATCGGAGTTGCCCTGCACCGCGCCTTTGCGGTGAAGGTGACCGATATGGCCGTTGTTGGAAATGGTGAAGTTCGAGGTCAAACGTGAACCGTTGAGAAGTGTCAGCCTGAACGAGACAACGCCATTGAGCTGCCCAGTCACCTCCTGGCCAGTGGCGGTGACCGTATTGCCCTGAATACTGGCGATGTTCATCACCATCGTCTGGTTGAGCTGCTTGACTTCGCTCGCCGCCGCGGTGGCGGGAATCGAGCCGCGTGCCTCGCCAGCGGCGGGCGAGGCGACGAGGTCGATCGATGCGGCGCCTATGGCCCCGCCGCAGATGAGCATGCCGACCGTCAGGCGGCGCGCGCGAGCTGCACTTGACATCTTCCTAGGACTCATAACAGACCTCCTTGAAGCTTGATTGCGCTAATACCGATACGACATACCCGCCATCTGTTGCCCGGCGCTGACCGTACGGGCGATCCATCGGCCTTCCTGGCGCACCCCCCATCGTGCGACCGTCACAGCAGGCCGATGTCATGACGTCATGACAAGCGCAGTTATGCACGAGGGCTGGAACCGCGCTTGCTGGCGATGTGCTCGCCAGCGCTGTCCTTATGGCGCACGACGGATTTGCCGTGGCTCTGCGTTTGGGCGTGGCCGTGGCGGGCCGCGCCCGCTTTATGAGTATGCGCACTCCCGGTCGAACACCCGCGCGCAACGGCCAGCTTGGTCGTCTGCTTGAGATGCGCTCCACTGGGCGCGGTGAACGTGTAGCCAACCGTGAGGTGCCGCTTGCAGAGATCGGTACTTGTGCCGAGCACCGAATGCGGCCCTCTGAGCAGGTCGATCGCGATCGAGGAGATCGGGGCGTCGGGCATCCCTTCAACGATTGCGCTGGTGACGCCATGCTTGGAAATCACGAACCTGCCGATCAGTTCATCGGAGATGCCGTCACCTTGCACCATCATCACCAGATGCGGCAGCAGCCCTTCGCCGGCCACCAGGTAGATCGGCCCAACGAGCGGGCTGGGAAGCTCCTTGGTACTCACACGACCGCTGCCCACCAGCGCGCCCGGTGGACACTGTCCCGGGTTCTGCGCAAACTGCTTGGCGCTGCATGCCTGCTGGATGGTGCTGAGACGGCCACGCACCTGACGAGGCAGTATCACGTCGAGCTTGCTGGCGCTTGCTTGCGGTTCGTCGGGGAAGGTAATCGCAAGGTCCAGCCCGACGCCGCCGCTCCGCGATGCGGGCGCTTCAGCGGTGGCGGTAAGCGCCGGCGTGAACGCGAGGCTCGCGCAGCCAACCGCCTGATACGGCGTCGACAATGTGACGCTGGTGTCGGCCCTGGAGCCGACGATCCCGGTTATGTGCTCTGTGGCGCAGCTGGTGGGATTGACCATGAAGTCTGGCGCCGTCGTCATCTGGACGCTTTTTATACGCAGCGGCACACCGTCGACGACCTTGGGAAAAGGTTCGATCGAGATCGTATTGCTGGACGTCGCAAGGTCGATTGAGATCGCTCCTCGTATTACGATCGTCCCGAGGTCGAACGGGCCGACCACTGTCGGCATGATGATCGCGATGCCGTACGGCGCTCCGCCATACGGGTTGGTGAGATAGACGTGGCCGGTGAGGTAGTTGGGAATCGGGCCCGCCCCGTCGGCGGCCGTGATCGTCCCCACCTGGCTGGTCGCCGGGCACATGCCTGCCGCGATTTCGCCTTCGCCGCAGCGCGTAACGGAGGCGATGTCCGCCTGCAGACCCGGAGGCAGGGCGACGTCGATGTTCTCCAGGAACGGCTGCTGATCGGTGCGTGTCAGCTGGAACCCGAAGCCGCTCTCATGGCCGGCCGCCGCGCTGGTCGTGCCCGCTTTGAGCGAAGGCGCGAACTCACTACCGCACGCTTCGTCGACCGCAAAGCTGTTGGAGCGAGCGACCGGGCCGCCCGCGTCAGGGTCCGAGTAGGGCGTCAGCGCAGCGGTCGCTTCGAACACGCCGCATGTGGGTGGACTGGCGATCACCGCTCGTGATCCTCCCGAGAGATCGACCTTCAAGGCGGTGAGCGGCAGCTCTGGCGCGTTGTCCAGCGTGAATGTCAGCTGGCCGTCGCTGGATCTCGCGCTGAGCTGGCCGGCCATCTTGATTACCGTCCCGTCCGCTTCGCCGACGAGGTAGACGCCGACCGTGCCGACGAACGGGTCGGGCGGCTGCTCGATGTAGAGCGCGCCCTGCACCGGGCTGGACAGCAGCGGCGTCTGCACTTCGAAGGTGCCCACCTGCGATTCGTTGGGGCAGCTGGACGGACCTTCTTCACCGAGCCCGACCTGCGCGGGGGCACAGCCGGCGATCCCGGCGGCGGCCGCGGGGTTGATCGACATGCCGGCAGGCAGCGTCGCCGCAATTTCCCGCAAGCTCGCCTCCGCCAGCGTGGCAGGATCGTTGTTGTATGGCGTGTCCACTTCGATCGCCACCGCCGTGGGAGAGTCAGCGGCCGCCGATTCCGGCCGCACCGTGACGGTCGGGTTGAATTCAAGCTGTTCGCAACCCGAGAGGGTGCTGGGCACACCATCGGAGCCGTTCGTCGTAAGCGATTGCCGGATAGGAACTTCCGGCGCTTCCCAGGAGTCCACCGTGATGCTCGCGGTGAGCGGCTTGGCGCACGAGGTGGGCATCGTCAGCAGTGGCTCGACCGGCGCCCCGGTGGGGCAGTTTCCTATCGATCTACCGGATTCTTCCTTTTCAAGAGGATCTCCGAGGCATTCACCGCGAAAGGGATCGTGGCGCGAATCGGCGGGAACACCCCAGATCGTCGTCGAAAAGGCGATGACCGGGAGCATCTGATTGATGTTGTGCTGTTCCAGGTCGAGGACGTATTCGCCCGTGTTACGCAGGGTCTCGCTCACCACCTCCGGGGTAAGCAGGATCACCCCGAACTGGGCGGCATGGCCGGCAGCGGGAACGAGATTTGAGAGCGGCACCGTCAAGATGACGCCGTTCACGTCGAGAGTGACCACGCCTACCTGTGTGTCCGCCGGGCAGGCGTCGTGCACCAGGCTACTCTGATCGAACGCCACCATCTGGCATTGGGGCACTGCGTTGGCGTTGCCGATCACACCGGACGGGAGTTCGATGTCGATGTTCTTGACAAGCCCTTCAGGCTTTGGCGTATTTTGGGCATCGACGAAGGAGTTGAATTCCTCGTTGACCGTCATCTGATAAGGGTGCGAGCCGGCCTGGAGATCCGGCGGACCGGGCGCTTCGGCGGTTTCAGGTGTTGTCGGGGGCGCGTCTTGATAGGACACATGGAACGACTTCAGGCCAAATGCCGCGGAGGCCGCTGCGGGCACCGCGGCACAACCCGCGAGGGTCAGGCATGCGAACGACAGCCACAGGTGTAAACGATGGCCAATCACCTGGCGCCTCCTTCCCGCACACCGGCACGACGTCCCGATGGCTGGGAGCGCGATGTTGCCTGCTGCCCACTGCCGACTCGGCGCCCGCGGCGGGCCCTGCGAGACCTCCTCCCCCTGCGCGCGGCGCGCCGGGCGCTGGACTTATCCTTCGTGCTGGACCTACGTTTCGCGCTGTGCTTGTGCTTCGGTTTTTTCGCCTTCTGCTCGTCCGTACGCGGCGCCGGCGAGGGGTCATTGGCCGGCTGTGCAGAGGAGACTTCGGCGCCGTGTGTTTCTTCGGTGACGATCGTTAGTGGCGCCGGCGGGGCGGTCACCGGCCCCCTGCATCCTTCCTCCGTGCACGCCGCCGGCGGGGTAGCCGTGACGGGAAAGCCACCATCGACCCGCGCATCGTACATGTCAAAGCTTTCATCCCGATCTTCGGGGACCAGTTGGACGCTCGTAGCGAAGAATACGTTGTCACCGTTGGCGCTGGCATCGGCCAGTATGGAGTTTTGGTCGCTGGTCCCCGAGGAGATCAGGTGGATGACGCCGTTCTCGTACTCATAGACGTCCTGCAGGCCGTTGCTGGCTGCCGGCAGCAACACGTCGTTGCTGTCGAAGAAGACGCGCTGCCCGTCTTCGGAGAGGTAACGCGGAAGGTGTTCGGTGCCTTCCGGCGTGGGCACGCTCGCGGGTCCAATCGGCCGCTCGCCGCTGGGGTTGCACGACACGCACCGCAACGTTTCCGCCCCGGCGTCGTAGAGGAACACCTCGGCATCCGGCTTGCCGGTGTTGAGGTCGGTGTTGTCGTAGCCGGTGAGCGGTTCGCCCGACACGAACGCGAGCTGACCGCCGTCGGGCGTCACCTCGGCGGTCCGTTCTGCGAAGTCGTACGCCCAATCGTGGTAGTCTTCGGGGCCAAGCGCGGCGATGAACGTGAGCGCGCCTTGGCGAGCGACGTAGAGGTTCTCTTTGCCAGGACTCGGCTGTCCTGCGCCAGGGCGGGCGTTGCTCGTGAGGCTGGCGCCGGCGACGAAGTACACGCTCGCGCCTTCTTCGCCGATGCCCAGGACCCCACCCACGCCGGGAGACCCGCCGGCGTTGGGTGTGAGATCGGTCAGCCGACCGCTTGCGAAGCTGTATTCGTACAGGCCGCCGTTGTCGCCGGCGCCGTTGGTGAGCGCCGTTTCGTCGCTGAAGAACACCCGCGAGCCGTCCGGCGTTGCGGCCATGAACTGAGCCGTCCCGTCGCCGAGCGAGGGCGTGCGCTGCGAAGCGTTGAGTTGCACCGTCGTGGTGCCGTCTTCGCGCACATACAACTGGTTGTTGCCATCGGCCCAGAAGATGCGCGAGCCGTCGGTCGATACGAGGTTGGGCAGCATGTTCGCTGCACCGCCGTTGCTATTTTTCCCGCCGCCAGCGCCACGTGCGCCCGGGGCCGCCACGTCGCCGGGGCCGGGCAGCACACCAACGAGCCGCAGCGGGGCACCGGGGGTCCATTCGTACAAGCTCGAGCCTGCTTCGAAGACCACATGGCGCAGATCGCTGGAGGCTCCGACTGCCTTCACTTCGTAATTGTTCCCCACGTTGGCGGGGGTTTCGTCGTTGATCAACTGGTAGGCGCTGCTGCCCGTTTCACCCCGGAAGAGACTTTCGACTCCCTGCGGCGCACCCTGAGCAGGCGGGGCCTGCCACGAAAAGAGCCACGCCGTCAGTTCAGAAGTAAAGAGGTGAAATGTTTCTATTATAAGATTATTTTTTTCCAGTGTCGCCGCCGGCGGTGAGATGGCATGCGTCGTCCAGCTGGACGACCCGCGCGTCGAGATGTACTGCGTTGCGAGTTCCGCGCTCTGAGCATCGCCGAAGCTGGTGGACGAGGCGTACGTGATCGCCCCGCCGCTGGGCGAGCTCTCGCCGAACGCGTCGGATGCCGGGGCGAATCCTTCCCCCGTGCCACCGCCGACGTTGCCGCCGTTCTTGTCGGGCGGCGACACCAGCTCATAGACCCTGTTGTCTGGCAGCGAGAAGGTTTCGCCGGGCGGATAGGTGGTGAACGTGGCGGCACCGGCGGCGACCGTGCCGAGCCCATTGGTCGCCACGAGGCGGAAGTAGTAGGTGGTGTTCGGCTGCAGGTTCTCCACGTGCACCGCGACGCGTTGCGCGCCGCCCGCGGCCGCCAGCGTCGCTTCAGGGATCGGCGCTCGCAGACCGTATGCCAATGTTGTGCCATATTCGAATTGGTAGTCTGTTTCGAGATATCCGGTGGCGATTTCTGCCGTCAGATCAGCGTCCGTGGCGGCCACGTTCGCCGCGGACTCCCCCTCGCTTTCCACGACCGGGGCCCCCGGCGTGCCCGTCGTGAACGTCTGATCCGAACCGTCCGTGGTGCCCATCGAGTTCACCGCCACCACCCGGAAGTGATACGTGGTGCCCGGGCTCAGTCCGGAGAGAGCCGTTTTCGCGATCTGCAGGGTGTTGAACTTACCGCTGATGCGTGTGCCAGGCGGAGCCGGAGAGGTGGAGCCGTAGGCGACGGTCGGCCCATATTCAAAATAGTATTCCGTTTCCGCGAACTCCGGATTCACCGATGCCCGCAGCGTCGCCGCAACCGAAGTCACATTCGCAGCTTCCTCGTTTTCGACGATCGGGGCGTGCGATTCGGCGTGCGCGGCCGTCGCCCCCAGCGCGAGCAGCGCGATGCACACCGAGCCTGCGGCGAGCGCTCGCCGCACACGAACGCGCACGGCCATGCTTCTCCGAGCGACAACCAGCCCCGTCATTTCCCGCGCCGGCCTTGCCCACTGTGCTCGCGCGCCCCGCGCGCCCGGCCGTGCCTACGCGACCCGCTGTGTCCAACCGAATCGGGGCACGCCACCCTGGTCGTGGCTTCAGTGGAGGTGCCGTCGGCGAACCCCAACTTCACCCCAAACGGGAAGCCCCCCGGCGGGCAGACGGCTGGCACTGCCAGGCCCTTCGGGTGATAGCGCACTGTGCGGCCATGGACGCGCTTGACATACATCAGCCCGCGCGGAGCCAGCGTGACCGCAAGTTTGATGAGCGCCGCGGGAGGTGTGCCGGGGACGCCCACGGTGGGTGGGGTATTCGCGTCGACCAGCGTGCCGAGCGGTTTAGTCATGCCCGTCAGGTATCCAGCGAAGAGCAGTTCCGTGATGACGACGGACTGGGCTTCGGCGTAGAAGTAAAGTCGCGTTTGTTCGTGCACGGAGGGACCCATCACCACCGTGACGGCCGTCGGGATTTCGATCTGTTCGGAGCCCATGGCCTCCACTGCCAAGGCGCTTCCTCTTCCCATCACGGCTTCGGGCGGACAGCCCGCCACACCGCCGGCCCGCAGAGCTTCGGGCTGACAAACCGACAGGCCCAGCTGGCTGGTCGACAGCCCCATGCCGGCCGGCATCCGCAACCCGATACTGGTCGCCGGAGACGGGACGCCGCCCGTCGTCGAGCCGAGCTGGACGGCGAAAGTGAACGCGGAGTTGACGCCCAGCCGGTAGGGTGCGAACCCGATCGCGAGCTTCGCCGTCTCGGCCGCCTGTGCGGTGCCGGTCGCCACCAGCGAGCACAGCGCCACCGCTGTCACCGCAACCGCGAGCAGGCCTCGGTGCGCCGACGGGCTGCGATCGCCGGCGTGTGCCACCATGCCGCGCGGCGGCCGGCGAGGACCCGTCATCGGGCTGCTCCAACATCGACAAGGGCAAGCGAGCGGCTGGCGCTCTGCGGCAGCGGCACCTCGCCGCCGCAGTGCGGGCAGACCACCTGCGCCACCGTGTGGTGCGAAATTTGCGCCGCGGGCACCGCCTCGGCGGCCCGCTCCCGGTGGGCACGCTCGGGGTGATCATGCTCGGGGTGAGCGCGCTCGGCACGCAGTGCCGAGCGCAAGTCGGCCACCGTCAACCGCTCGGCCGATACCAGCTCCAGCCACCGCTCCTGCTCGGCCTGGCTCAGCCCCGCCACCGCCGCGTGATGGCACCAAGTGAGCGAGGCACGGCGGCGCGGCGGCGGGAACTGCGACGCTATCCAGGCCATGTTGCGCAGACTGCCCGCGTCGTACCCGGTGATGCGGGCGGCTTCGGCGTACTTCTGCCCCCAGCGAAACGTCCCGTACAGCAGCCAGTCGCCCAGCCACCATTGCCCTCCTCGCCCGAGCGCGCCGAGCTTGCGCCCCGCCTGCGCCCAGGTTGGGTGGTCGAGCTCGCACTGCGGATCCCAGAACACTTTGAACGATCTCGCATCCACCCGCCCAGCATCGTGGGAGAGCGCGACTGCGTCGCGCGGTGGCGAGGGCGAGAGAACGGGCATCGGCAAGCTGGTGAAATTATCTGGAACCGGATCGCAACGCGCCATTCAGGCGGCCGTCAGAGGAGGTAGTGAGCGGGAGAGGGGATGGAGAGAGAGCCATGAGGCTTGCAGCATTGAATGTGGGTAACGCGGCAAAGATCAATCAGATGAGGGAACTAATAATTCGGACACTGAGATGTATATCACCGGACAACCACCGAGTTGTGGGCCGAAGTGGCATACGGGTCGGCTGGCGATGTACCACATCGGCTCGCGGCGACCGGGCCGCGCCTACGTGACCTCCACCTCCTGGTCTCGCCGTCGCTCGGCGCCGGCCACCCCCAGCTCCTCCAGGCGCAGGACGACCTCGAGCTCGGCATGGCAGGACCTCAGCTGGCGACCCAGCTTGGTCTCAATCGTCCGCAGCCGGCGTTCGACGGTGTGGCGATCGACCTTGAGCTTGGCCGCCGCCGTTGCCGCGTTGCAGCCAACCGAAAAGTAGGCTCGCAGCGTCTCGCGGACAACCAGGCTGCCGAGCGCGGGAAGATAGATACCCATCAGGGATTTCATGAGCGGCTCGTTCTGGAGTACGAGCGCCAACAGCGCGTGATCGGCAAAGCGGACCAGGGATGTGGGTCGGCGTAGGGCAACCCGCAGCACCGCCTGGGCTTCCTGGTGAGTCAGGCGCCAGCCCGAGACACCCTTGCGTGGTTCACCCACCACGAGTGACACGCCCTCGGTCCGCGCGGTCGCGAGAGCCCGCTCCACTCGTGCCGCCTCGAACTCTCGAGCTCCGCCCAGCCATGCCCATAGGGAGCCCTCCGCCGTCGGCACGCACAGCAGCTGCCGGTTCAGCTGGTCGGCCAGTCCTCGCATCACACTCTTTGCCTGCAGGCCGTTTACGATCATGCCCAGGTGCCAAGCGTCGTCGAGGTCGTAGCCAAGCTCCGACGCGTCGGGACGCTCGCCGGCCAGCAGCTTCTGGACCAGCACCGCATGACACTCCTCGCGAGAGCGCTCGATCCGTTCACGCTCGCGCCGATACTCGTCAGCGATCCCTGTCATCAGACTCTCGAGCAGCGCCTCCTGGATGGTGCGCAAATGACGCGAGACCGGGTCGTTGGCGGACAGGCCGCCACGATGCGCCTCGTCCATCACGAACGCTCCGAGCACCCGATGACCTCCCAAATAGCGCAGCAGAACCGTGTCCACGCTGACGTTCCGGCGAGCCGCCCGATGGACTTGCGCGATCGCCGGCGATGGGATCGATCGCGGTTGCTCGGCGGGATCTTCCATCTCCGTCAGGATGTAATGCACCAGCGCGGCGACCGCACTGCGCAGTCCGGCTTCGTAGTCGACGTCCTCGCCTCGTGCCGGCATGAACATACTGCCGACGCGGGCGAAGATTGCATCCTCGATCTCCATTTCGCGAGCACGCAGCCGCTTGATTAAGTCGACGCGCGCCCGGGCGAGCGCCGCCTCGCTGTTGCGCATTCTGCCGCTCGCCCTGGGCTGCAGCACGACTACGTCCCGGACTCCGCTGCCCACCAACCGCCTCCCCGTTTAATTGGGTTCCCAGTTTAATCCGTTGAACAGTCCAGCTGACGCCGACTATTGCATGGATTGTGGCCCACTCCCCTGGCAGCGTCAATTCACAGATAAAAAATTCTCGGAATCCATTCTTGCGTTCTCACCACCCGAACATATTGCTGACAAGTAGCTTTACTGTGAGATGCCGGCGCCCCAGCGACCGCCGGCCCACACGATGCTGCCCACGCCCGAGACCGCCGACGGCCGTGCCGCGCAAACCCCAGGTCTTCCACCTCGCGGCGCAAGGCGTCGCCGTCGCGCCCTCATGTAGGATCGGTGGCCCGTCACCAGGAGGTCGCGCACGATGCCCCCGCTCATCACCCCCGAGGAAGCCCTACAATTGGGCGAGATCGAGGACCATGCCGAGATCGAGGCGCTCGTGCAGCGCGCCTGGGAGGCGCGCGTGGAGCGCTTCGGGGACTCCACGGACCTCTGCTCGCTGGTCAACGCCAAGTCGGGGGGGTGCGCGGAGGACTGCGGCTTCTGCGCGCAGTCGCGCTTCGCCGAGGCGGAGACGCCCATGCACCCGATGATGGGCCCCGAGCAGATCCTCGAACACGCCCGCGCCGCCGAGGCCGCGGGAGCTCACCGCTTCTGCATGGTCACCCAGGGCCAGGGGCTGTCCAAGCGCGACTTCGCCAAGATCCTCGAGGGCGCGCGGCTGGTCGCCGAGCACACCAACCTCAAGCGCTGCGCCTCGGTCGGACACATGTCCACCGAGCGCGCCAAGGCGCTCAAGGAGGCGGGGATCCAGCGCGTGCACCACAACGTGGAGACCGCCTCCAGCTACTACGACGATGTCTCGACCACGGTGCGCTACGAGGGGCGCCTGCGCACGATCGAGGCCGTGCGCGAGGCCGGGCTGGAGACGTGCGTCGGCGGTATCCTCAACCTCGGGGAGAGCCGCGCGCAACGCGTTGAGATGGCATTCGAGCTCGCGGCGATCGACCCCACGAGCGTCCCCATCAACCTGCTCAACCCGCGCCCCGGGACGAAGTTCGGGGACCGCGAGTTGATGGACCCGTGGGAGGCGGTGAAGTGGATCGCGATCTTCCGGCTGATCCTCCCCGAGGCGCTGTTCCGCGTATGCGGCGGGCGCGTGGAGAACTTCGGCGAGCTGCAGCCGCTGGCCGTCAAGGCGGGGCTGAACGGGGTGATGATGGGCAACTTCCTCACCACGTTGGGCGCCGAGCCCGAGCAGGACCGGGCGATGTTCGAGGAGCTCGGCCTCAACGTCGCCCGCCAGCCCGACAACGGCGCCAACCCGCGACCGGACAACCGCGCGGGGTGGCTCGAAGGCGAGACGCCCGACGTGGTAGAGGAGCACCTCGGCGAGACGGCGGCCCAGGTCGACCTCAACGTGCGGCTGTGGGATCCCTCCGCGCAGCTGCGTTTTCGCGCAAAGCACAAGGTCCCCGCACGCCCCGACGGAGCCCCCAACGCCACTCCACCCGGTCGATCCGAAGCGTCATCCACGCCGAACGAGCTTCACGACCCGTCCTCCACGATGGTGGGTGCGAGCTGAGGCGATTGCCGATCAGGAATCGAGAGTCTGCTTGGCGGAGACTCGATGGAAAGCGATGATGGAGTGGTGAGCGCTGGAGAGATCGAGCAGCGACTGGCGGAGATCGAGCGGCTGGGGCTCAGTCGCCGGCTGCGCCTGATCTCAGGCGCACAGGGGCCGCGCGTGCTGCTCGACGGCCGCCCCGTGCTGCTGTTGTGCTCCAACAACTACCTGGGGCTCGCCGACCACCCACACGTACGCGAGTCCGCCGCCGAGGCCGCGCTGCGCTGGGGCGTGGGTGCCGGTGCCTCGCGGCTGGTGTCGGGAACGATGACCGTCCACCGCCGCCTGGAGGAGCGCCTGGCGGCATTCAAGGGCAGCGAGGCGTGTGTGCTGTTCGGCTCTGGCTACCTCGCCAACCTCGGTGCGATCGGCGCGCTCACCGGGCCCGGCGACGCGGTGTTCTCCGACGAGCTCAACCACGCCTCGATCGTCGACGGCTGCAAGTGCTCGCGCGCGCGGGTGCACGTCTACCGCCATCTCGACGTCGAGCACCTCGACTGGAGCCTGCGCCGCCACGGCGGCGAGGGACGGCGGCTGATCGCCACCGACTCGGTGTTCTCGATGGACGGCGACGTGGCGCCACTGGGGGAGATCGTCGAGCTCGGCCGCCGCCACCGCGCACGCGTGCTGGTCGACGAGGCCCACGCCACGGGCGCGCTCGGGCCCGGCGGACGCGGCGCCGTGGCAGAGGCTGGGTTGGAGGGCGAAGTGGACGTGCTCGTCGGCACGCTCGGCAAGGCACTCGGCTCCTACGGCGCGTACGTGTGCGCCAGCGAGCAGATGGTGCGCTACCTGATCAACACCGCGCGCGCTTTGATCTTCTCCACCGCCCCCGCCCCCCCGGCGGTCGCGGGCGCGCTGGCGGCGCTCGAGCTGATCGAGCACGACCCCACTCACGTGCAGCGGTTGCACTCGCTCGCGCGCACCCTGCGCGCGGCGCTCGCCGCCGAGGGCTTCGACGTGGTGGAGAACGACATGCACATCGTGCCGCTGCGCGTCGGCGACGAGCGCGACGCGCTCGCGCTCTGCCAGGGCGCGCTGGAGCGCGGTGTGTTCGCCCAGGCGATCCGCGCCCCCTCGGTGCCGGCGGGCAGCGCCCGGCTGCGCCTCACCGCGATGGCCTCCCACACCCCCGCCGAGCTGCGCCGCGCCGCCAGGGTGCTGCGCGAGGCAGCCCACGTGCTGGGGTTGGACCCCACGGCGATCGATGGGCCGGCGATGCGGTCGGCGCCGGACCAGGTCGAGGAGATCTCGGCGCAACCCGAGCCGCGACGCCGCGACGCCGAACGCACCGGCGCCGTCACGCGCGCGGCGTAGCGTCGGGGTGCGCGGGCTGTTCGTCACCGGCACGGGCACCGGCGTGGGCAAGACCATCCTCAGTGCGGTCCTGCTCGCGGCGCTCGCCGCCGGCGGCGAGCGGGTGAGCGCACACAAGCCGGTGGTCACCGGTGTGGACGACCCGCCCGGGGAGTGGCCCCCCGACCACGAGTTGCTGGCACGCGTCGCCGGGATGACGCCCGAGCAGGTCGCGCCGCTGCGCTACGGGCCCGCGGTCTCACCCCACCTCGCGGCTGAGCTGGCCGGCGAGCGCCGCATCGACCCCGAGCGGATCGTGGCGACCGCGCAGGACGCGCTGCGCAGCGCCGACGCGCGGGGCGCCGTGATGATCGTCGAGGGCGTAGGTGGGCTGCTCGTGCCGCTCGCCGAGGACTTCACCGTGCGCGATCTCGCCGCCCGGCTGGGGCTGCCGCTGCTCATCGCCGCGTCTCCCGGCCTCGGCACGATCAACCACACGCTGCTCACCCTGGCGGCCGCACGCGCCGCGTGGCTGGAGGTGCGGGCGGTCGTGCTCACGCCCTGGCCGGAGCGTCCCGCGGCGATGGAAGTGTCCAATCGCGCCACGATCGCTCGGCTCGGGGATGTTGAAGTCGCAACACTTCCCCGCGTGCTCAGTGCCGAGTCGGCCGCGCTCGCAGATGCCGGGGCGCGGTTGCCGTGGCAACGGTGGCCACCACCGCCTCGGTGACTGCCGCCAGGTCCTCGTCGGAGATCACGTACGGGGGCATCGTGTAGACGAGGTCGCGGAAGGGGCGCAGCCACACGCCGCGCCCGACCCCCACCGCAGTGGCCCTCGCCACGTCCACCTCTTGCTCCAACTGCACCACGCCGATCGCGCCGAGCACGCGTGCGTCAGCCACGCCGGGCAGCTCGCGGGCCGGCTCCAGACCCGCGCGCAGGCCCTGTTCGATGCGCTTCACCTGTGCCCGCCACGCACCCGTGGCGAGCAGGTCGAGCGAGGCGAGCGCCACCGCGCAGGCGAGCGGGTTGGCCATGTATGTGGGGCCATGCATCAACCCGCCACCCTCGCCTTCCGAGATCGCGCTTGCGACGTCTGGGGTGCAGAGCGTTGCCGCAAGCGTCATGTACCCACCCGTGAGCGCCTTGCCCACGCACATCACGTCGGGGCTGACGCTCGCGTGCTCGCACGCGAACAGCGCTCCCGTGCGGCCGAAGCCCGTGGCGATCTCGTCCGCCACGAGCAGCAGCCCGTGCTCGTCGCACACTTCGCGCAACAGCCGCACGCACGCGGGGTAGTGGAAGCGCATCCCCCCCGCCCCTTGGGCGACCGGCTCAACGATGACCGCGGCAAGCTCGCCGCAGTGAAGGGCCGCCAGCTCGCGCACCTGCGCCGCCCACCGCTCCCAGCGCTCGTCTTGGGGAAACGCAGAGCCGCACCCCCGTGCCACGCTGCTCGATGGTCCGGCGCCGACCAGCGAAGCCGTCAAGTCGTCGGGTGGGCGGCCGGCGAACAGGTGCTCGGGGAGGATCCCCGTGAACAGCCTGTGCATTCCCCCCACCGGGTCGCACACCGCCATCGCTCCGAACGTGTCGCCGTGGTAGCCGCCTCTCACCGTCAGCAGACGGCTGCGCTCGGGGCGACCCACCGCGCGCTGGTACTGCAGGCACATCTTGATCGCCACCTCCACCGCGACCGAGCCGGAGTCGGCGAAGAACACCCGCTCGAGGCCCGGCGGTGTGATCTGCACGAGGCGCTCCGCCAGGCGCACCGCCGGCTCGTGCGTGAGGCCGCCGAACATCACGTGCGCCATCCGTCCCAGCTGGTCTTGCACGGCCGCGTCCAGAGCCGGGTGGCGGTAGCCGTGCACGGCGCACCACCAGGAGGACATCCCGTCGATCAGCTCGCGCCCGTCGGCGAGGTGCAGCCGCACCCCCTCCGCCGAGACGACCGGCAGCGCGGCGCTCGCCGACGGCAGGCCGCCGTAGGGGTGCCACACGTGCTCGCGGTCCTGCGCGAGCAGTGCATCCCAGTCGGTCAGGTCAGTCCTCGTAGAGCGTGAAGTCGCGCTTGCGGGCGCCGCACACCGGGCAGAACCACGTGTCCGGGATATCCTCGAACGCCGTCCCCACGGGGATCCCGCCGTCCGGGTCGCCTTCCTCGGGGTCGTAGATGTAGCCGCAGGACTCGCAGATCCAGCGCTGGAGAGTTTGGGTCGTCATCGCCTCAAAGATTACCGATTGGCCCGCCTCCCGGTAGGGTCAACGGATGAGCACCCCGCCGATCGACGAGCGCTCCGGTCCCGGGCAGGAGTACAACCCCGGGCCGCCCACGCTCCCGCGACAGGCGGCAACAGTGATCCTGCTGCGCGGTGGGGCCGATGGGCTGGAGCTGCTGCTGGTCAAGCGCAACCCCGCCGCGCGCTTCATGGGTGGGGTGTGGGTGTTTCCCGGCGGCGCCGTGGAGCAGGCCGAGGGCGATGACGACCGTGCCCATCGCGCCGCCGCGGTGCGCGAGCTGCACGAGGAGGCCGGCGTTGAGCTGCCCGACCCCGCCGAGCTCGTCAAGTTCTCGCGCTGGATCACCCCGGCGCTGGTGCGCACTCGCTTCGACACGCACTTCTTCCTCGCCTCGCTTCCCCCCGGCCGGGAGCCGCGCGTCGACGGCGAGGAGTGCGTCGCGCTCGGCTGGTACACGCCCGCCGGCGCGCTCGAGGCGCATCGCGCCGGGGAGATCGTGTTGGTGTTCCCGACGATCAAGCACCTCGAGCAGCTCGCCCCGTTCGCCTCCGCCGCGGAGTTGCTCGCCTACGCGCGCGGGCGAACCGTGGAGGCGGTCCAGCCGCACGTCGTCCTCGACGGCGAGGTTGCGCGCGTGCTGCTCCCCGGCGAGCCCGGATACTGAACTACGCCCAGCCGGGGATGCGCTATTCCTGCTGCTGCGCGGCGATCACGTGCGTGACCGCGTTGATCAGCGCGAGGTGCGTAAACGCCTGCGGGTAGTTGCCCAGCAGCCGCCCCGACGAGGCCTCCAGCTCCTCCGCGTACAGCTGCATCGGAGAGGCGTACGTCAGCAGCCGTTCGCACAGCTGCATCGCTTCGTGGCACTCGCCGCTCTCCGCCAGCGCCGACACCAGCCAGAAGGAGCAGATCAGGAAGGTCCCCTCCTCGCCGTGCTGTCCGTCGTCGGTCTCGTCGGTGCGGTAGCGCATCACCAGGCCGTTCTCGGTCAGCTCCTGTTTGATCGCCTGCACCGTCGCGCACACGCGCTCGTCTTTGGGAGGCAGGAAACGCACCAGCGGGATCAGCAGGTTGGAGGCATCCAACGCGTCGGTGTCGTAGTGCTGGCGAAACACGCCCCGCTTGTCGACGCCCTTGTCGAGGATCTCCGCTTTGATCTCGTCCGCCAGCGCCTGGAAGTGGCTGGCGTGCTCCTCCTCGCCGCGCCGTTCCGCCAGGCGCGCGCCGCGGTCGGTCGCCACCCAGCACATCAGCTTCGAGGAGACGTAGTGGCGCGGCTCGCCCCGCGCCTCCCAGATGCCCTGGTCGGGCTCCCGCCACACCCGCTCCGCGCAGCGCACCTGGTCGATCAGCACCGGCCACAGCCGCTCGGGGATGTGGTCGCGCTTCTTGGAGTGCAGGTACACCGAGTCCAGCACCGCCCCATACACGTCGTTCTGGCGCTGGTTGTAGGCGCCATTGCCCACCCTCACCGGGCGCGCGTTCTCGTAGCCCTTGAGGTGATCGAGCGTGCGCTCCTCCAGCTGTTTGTCGCCCTTGATCCCGTACATGATCTGCAGCGACCCGTCCTCGTTGCGCTCCAGGTCGGCGACGTACTGCACGAAGTCATCCGCCTCCCAGTCCAGCCCCAACGCGTGCAGCCCCCACAGGGTGAACGTGGCATCGCGCATCCAGCAGTAGCGGTAGTCCCAGTTGCGCGAGCCCTGCGGGGTCTCCGGCAGCGAGGTCGTCGGCGCCGCGACCAGCGCGCCGGTGGGCATGAACGTGAGCCCCTTCAGCACCAGCGCCGAGCGCTCCAGGTGCACCCGCCAGGGGTGGTCGGGGTAGGTGCCTTCCGCCAGCCAAGTGCGCCAGAAGTGGGTGGTGCGCTTCAGGTGCGCCTCCGCCTGCTCGACCGTGCGCGGTCCCCCGAGTCCCTCCGTCCACGACATCGCGCAGAAGCGCTTCTCCCCTTCGGTGAGCGTGTGGCGGGCGTGCACGCGATTGCCCTCGATGCCCATCCGCATGTCGGAGAAGAGCCGGAACGCGGCCTTTGCGCCGTCGGTGCCGTCGCTGGCGTCGAGCGCGGGTACTACGCCGCTCCCGGTGTGCTGGTCCTCGACCGCGTTCCACTTCGCCATCGTCGCCCCATAGTCGAGCATCGGCTCGCACACCATCTCCATCTGCACCTGCCCCTGCATGCATTCGATCACCCTCACCAGGATGTGGTCGGCGTCGTAGTCGGTCGGCGGGCGGGTGTGGCTGGAGCCCTCCTCGTTGTCATGCCACTCGCCGATCGTCAGCGCGTCCACCACCCGCACCCACCCCTGTGGCGTCATCCAGGTCGTCTCGATCACGTTGGTCCCTGGCAGGTAGCGCCTGCCCGCCGGCACATACAGCCCGTACGGCCCCACCCGGAAGCGCCCCGCACCGCGGTCGAGCATCGACGCGAACACGCTCGGGCTGTCGAAGTGGGGCATGCACAGCCACTCGATCGCACCGTCCGACGCCAGCAGCGCACCGGTGTGGCAGTCCGACAGGAAGCCGTAGTCCGCGATCGGCGGGAAGGGGGAGTCCTGCTGGGTCATATGCCGCGCAAGCTATCGCGTCGTCGCGACTCGCCCCTCAACACTTGTTCGCTCACGTCACTCGCTGGGGTTCTCGCGCGAGAGCTCTGCCCAGGAGTCGTCCTCCCACACCGCCTCCCCCCAGCGCGGACGTTCCACCCCCGCCGGCAGCGAGCCCTCTTCCTCGAGCTTGTCGAGGTGGGCCGCCAGCGTGATCGCCGCCGCCGGGCGCAGTTCGGCGGGCACGTCCCACCACGCCTTGTCCAGCAGCTCCTGCACCGTGCGGGCGCCTTCGGTCAGCGCCAGCAGCAGGCGATGCTCGCGGTCGTAGCGGTGGCCGATCGACTCCTGCAGCTTCGCCACCGGCTCCCAGATCGCGGGACCATGGCCCGGGCACAGCACATCGAGGTCGATCGTGCACAGGTGCACCAGCCCGTTCAGGTAGGCGTTGAGCGCGCCCGGGTAAGGGGCGATGAACGCGCTGCCTTCGCCCAGCACCGCGTCGCCGGTGAAGCACACGCGGTCTGCCACCAGCGCGTAGTGGTCGGGCGCGTGGCCCGGCGTCGGCACGGCCGTCAGTGGGCCGAAGCGCACCCCGTCGGTGAGCGTCACGTCGATGCCGCTCCCGCGCGCCGCCGCCAGCGGCGCCGGGCGCAGGCCGCGCAGCGCGTTGACCGACTCGATGTGATCGGTGTGGTCGTGGGTCAGCGCGATCCCCCCCAGCCCCCCGCGCGCGTCCACCGCCGCCACCACCCGCTCGAGGTGCTGGCGCAGCGCCGGTCCGGGATCGATCACATACGCCGGGTCGCGGTCCACCACCCACGTGTTGGTTCCCGACAGGGTCAGCGGGCCGGAGTTCTCGGCGCGCACGCGCAGCACGTCGAAGGCCGCCAACCGCCGTGCTTCGGCCAGCGGATCGACCGAGAAGCCCTCCTCGCCCGCGAGCGCCAGGTCAAGCTCGGCAGCCGTCTCGGGCACCCATTCCGACTCCATCTCCGAGCCCGCATCCCACGTGTCCCGGTCGGAGTCGGCCGCCGGGTCGGGATCGGAGCCTGAGGGTGATGGGGAGCGCATGGTGTCGTAGTCCTCGCGTGGTTGACGACCGTCAGCATACCCACCGTCCTGGCGGCAAACATGTCTCAATGGCATCCTCGTGAGCGCCGCCCCTGGCGCGGCAAATGGGCAGTGTGCGAGGTCGTGACGCGGGGTTATGTGCCTGGCGCTTGTTGGCGCCATGGTTATCTCTGCTCCGAAGAGTCGGATATCACGGCGGCCGCGAACTTGCGCACAATCTCCCCATCAGGCCAGCCGATCCCAATCTTACGACTTATTCGCTTTACCACGGGCAGTCATAACACTGCGGACAACCGTCCGCGTAAAATAGGCGTTGCCCGCCGTCTTACACGCCTCAAGCCACCGTCGCCGACGGTCGAAAGGGGGCATTATGAGCGAGGGATCGTCCTCTTGGCTGTGCCCCACCGAGCTCGACCGCACGCGCGTCGTCGACGCCAACGATCGCGTGCGCACGATTCGCCTGGTCGGCGCCGGCGCGGTCGGCGCCGCGCTGCTGGCCGCCGCACCGTGGATCGGCTGGTGGACGCTGCTGTTCTTCGCGCTCTGCGCGCTCAACTTCATCAACGTCGACCGGCGCATGCACACCAGCCTCCGCCCCGAGCGCGTCAGCGCCACCGCGATCGTGATCACGCTGCTGCTGATCGCCTGCGGCGTCGCCGTCAGCGGCGGTCCTTCCAGCCCCGCGCTGCCGTGGATGGTGCTCCCGGCGGCGATGGTCGCCGCCCGCTTCCGTCCCACGGTCGTGGTCGTCGGGCTGGCGCTCACCGTGGTGATGATCATCGCCGCCACGCTTGGCGTCGATCCCACCGCCACGATCCGCGACCCCGTCCGCCCAATCGTGGCGCTCGCGCTGCTCGCCGGGGTCGTTTCGATCGTGTGGGCGCTGCAGGCCGCGGAGCTCCACCACCGCGACGAAGCGATCCTCGACCCACTCACTGGCCTGCTCAACCGCCACGCCCTGATCCCCCGCTTCACCGAGATCTCCCACCAAGCGCGCCTCACCCACCAACCGGTCTGCATGCTGCTGTGCGACGTGGACGCCTTCAAGCAGGTCAACGACCGCCACGGCCACGACCGCGGCGACGCGGTGCTGCGCGACGTCGCCTATGAGCTGCGCAAGCGGCTGCGCTCCTTCGAGCTCGCCTACCGCCTCGGCGGCGAGGAGTTCCTGATCCTGCTGCCCGGCGTCTCGCACGCCGAAGGCCAAGAGGTCGCCGAGCGGCTGCGTGCGGCAATCGCGCAGGCGCACCCCACGGGCATCCCCATCACCATCTCGCTCGGTCTTGCCGCCGCCAGCGGCGAGACCGTCGTCTACGAGACCCTGTTCAAGGCGGCCGACGAGGCGCTCTACGAAGCCAAGCGCGCGGGGCGCAACCGCGTCGCCTTCGCCCCCGTTGCCCCGGTCGCCGCCGGTGATCATCAGGTGGGTCTCGAGGTGATGACTGGGGAGCAGCCTGCCACCCAAGCGCTGTTGGGCGAATCGGCCAGCGCCGCAGGCGCGTGTCTCCCGGCTTCGGTCGCAACAGGGATGCCGGCCTAAGGCCAGCATTCCCCCGGCCTCGGCCGGCTGACGCTGCTCCCCTGGCGCCTGGGGCAATCGCGGGTGGTTGCACTAGCCTACGCGTCTGCCATGGCTAAGCAACTGGATCCCGAAGCCCAGGACCTGCTGGACGTGATGCGGGCGATCGGGGCACCGGCGCTCTACACGTTGCCCGTGGAGCAAGCCCGGGAGCAGATGCGCGCCGCGCTGCTCAGGCGCGGTGAGCCACGCGCGCTGCACCACGTCGAGGACGCGCGCCTGCCCACCCCGCACGGCACGCTCCCCCTGCGCCTCTACCGTCCCGCTCCGGGGGTTCTGCCGATCGCGCTCTTCATCCACGGCGGCGGCTGGACGCTCAACGACATCGACACCCACGACGCCCTCTGCCGCCGGATCGCCAAGCGCTCCGGCTGGCTGCTCGCCTCGCTCGACTACCGCCGCGCACCCGAGCACCGACACCCCGCCGCGCTGCAGGACGCCCACCTCGCCTACGAGTGGCTGCTGGAGAACGCCACCCGCCTGGAGGGCGACTCCGCGCTGATGGCGCTCGTCGGCGAGAGCTCGGGGGCGAGCACCGCCACCGCCCTGGCGCTGCTGCTGCGCGACACCGGCGCTCCGCCGCCCGCTTTCCAGGTCCTTGCCTACCCGCTCCTCGACGTCCCCGGGCGCTGGCCATCCCACCGAGAGCGTGGGAGCGGCTACACGCTCGACAGTCCGCTTCTGCAGTGGTTCGTCGAGCAAAACCTTCCCCTCGACTTCGACCCCGCCGACCCCTACCGGGATCCCTACCTGTTCCCGCTCGGCGCCCCTGATTTGCAAGGGCTGGCGCCGGCGCTGGTGATGACCGCCGAGTTCGACCCCCTACGCGACGAGGGCATCGCCTACGCTGAGCGGCTGGCCGCCGCGGGAGTCCCGGTTGAGCGCCTGCACGCCGACGACCAGATGCACGGCTTCCTGATGGTCGACCGCGCGATCGCGCGAGCCGGCGCACTGATCGACCGCCTCGCCGACGCGCTTGCGGCGCGGGGCCGGTTGGCCAGGCAAGCAGCCGGGTAACGTCTCCGTTTCGGATTCCGCGCGCGTGGTCGTGGGACATGGAGGTCCCGCGCCCCTCACTCGGGGATGCCAACCACTCACGCGGACGATCCCGAGCCATCCCCTACATGCATACACGCCTACCGCCCTCACTCGAGACGCTGGAGGTTGTCGAGATTCACTTCGCCGCTTCGTCGCACCTGTGAACGCGCCATCGTGGGCGCCCGAGCAAGGAGAAGGCCATGAGATTCATGTTGCTGCAGAACTACGCCGGCGGGGCTGGTTGCACGGTGCCGATGAACGAGTGGGCACCCGAGGAGGTCCAGGCGCACATCGACTACCAGCGGACTCTCAACCGCGAGCTCACCGAGCGCGGCGAGCTGCTCGACGCGCAGGCGCTCACCGTGCCGTCGCTCGCCAAATTCGTGATCCACAACGGCATCGGCACACCGTCCGTCACCGACGGTCCGTTCCCGGAGTCCAAGGAGCTGCTCGCCGGCTACCGCATCGTGGACGTCGCCTCCCCTGAGCGCGCGATCGAGATCGCCGCCCAGGTCTCCGCGGCGCCGGCACGAGGAGGCGTTCCGATCCAGCAGCCGATCGAGGTACGGGAGGTGATGGAGGCTCCACGCTCGGACGGGTGACGGATGCTGGGCGTCGGTGTACACCGGCCCTTGTGATTCGCGAGCATGCTCACCAGCCCGTGGTTCGTTTGTTCGGCGAGCATGCCCTGGTTCGCGGTGGCCGGTTCGCGCCGGTTCGCACGAGCGCAATCCAGTCATCGGGCGCATAACTCTCGGCGATCGGGGTAGGAAGCCCTTGACCGCCAACGACAACTCTTTGCCAAGCCACTCCTCGCGGCTCACCGCTGGGAGCGAGCACCGAGGGAGGAGACACGATGAGCGCAGTCGCGACATCCCCCACACCCACGATCCGCGACCCGAAGGGCGAGGACACCGATGAGCTGTTCGCGCGCTGGCAGCGGCACGGCGACGAGGCCGCCCGCGAAGCGCTGGTGCGGCGCTATCTGCCGCTCGCCAACCGCTTGGCGCGACGCTACCTGCGCTCCTCGGAGCCGTTCGAGGACCTGCAGCAGGTCGCGTCGCTGGGGCTGCTGAAGGCGCTCGACCGCTTCGATCCCGCTCGGGGCCGTCCCTTCCAGTCGTTTGCGGTGCCGACGATGTTGGGTGAGATACGCCGCTACTTCCGCGACTCGGGCTGGTCGGTGCACGTGCCGCGCGGCGCGCAGGAGCGCGCGCTGCGGGTGCGCGACGCTCAGGAGTCGTTCGCCAACGAGCACGGCCATGCCCCGACGGTCAACCAGCTCGCGGTGTATCTGGAGCTCGACGCCGAGGAGGTCATCGATGCGCTGATCGCGATCCAGGGATACAAGACGCTGTCGCTGGATGCGCCCCGGCCGGGGGAGGAGGACGATGCGGCGATCAGCTACGGCAACTCCATCGGGGACGACGACGAGCGCTACGAGCTCGTCGAGCTGGATGCCACCGTCACGGCTGTGCTCGGGCAAATTCCCCCGCGCGAGCGCCGCATACTGCACATGCGCTTCGTCGAGGACCTGACCCAAACCGAGATCGCTGCCCGCGTGGGCATCTCGCAAATGCAGGTCTCACGTCTGCTGCGCCGCTCGCTCGAAACGCTACGTACCCTGACCGGCGAGCGGCAGTAGGTTGATCGCGGGGAGGCGACATCGGCTCGCGCCCGGATATCGTCGTCAACTGCGGTCGATCGAGAGAAACGCCGTGCGCCTGCGCGGCTCCGGTGAGCGGTCGATCGATCTGCGGTCAACCCGAGCGAGCGGCCCACTCCTGATGGCCGAGCAAGCAAACATCCCCGAGCGAGCGAACGTCCGTCTGCAACTGGCCAACCGCCCCGAGAACGTGATGCTCGTGAGGCAGATGCTGACCGGGGTGGCGGACGCGCTCGCGCTCGATGGCAGCGATCTGATCGACATCCACACGGCTGTCACCGAGGCCTGCAACAACGTCGTCCAGCACGCCTATGGCGATGAAGAAGGGCCGCTCGAGGTGGTGGTGACGCTGGCGCTCCACGCGATCACGGTGGTCGTACGCGATTGGGGCGTGGGCATCCCGGTGGCGCCACGCGGCTGTACGGCACACGAGGACACCGATGCCGGGATCGGCCTGCCGGCCATCCAAGCGCTCACCAGCCGTCTCGATCTGCGGCGTCCGGCGGACGGTGGCACCGAGGTGTCGATGGAGTTCGCCACGCCGCTGGCACGCTCGCCGCGGCCGCTGGCGCTCGGTGCGCCGGAACTTGTACCGCCTGCCATGACGCCCACCGTGCACGAGGGCCCCACAGTCGCGCTCACGATCGCCTCCGGCGATCTGGCGCGCACCGTCCTACCCCGTGTGATGTGCGGCCTGGCGGCCCGCGCCCACTTCTCCACCGACCGGCTCTCCGATGTCCACCTCCTCGCCGACACCCTCGGAGCAAACGCTGGTGTCGCGCCGCTGCAGACGGTCGTCGGCACCGAGTCGCGCACGCTCGAGCTGCGCCTCGGGCCGCTGGAGCGGGGGCGAGGACAGCGGTTGGTGGCGGATGCCTCGCTTGACGGCTTGGGCTCGGTGATCGCGAAGCTGGTCGACCGCTGCCAGGTCGAGGGCGCGGGGTCTCACGAGGTGCTCGCGTTGCGGTTGACGGATGCTCGCGGGGGCGCGCGCAATGCCGACGCCGCTCACCGCTGAGCGCCGCCCTCCCCTCCGTCCTCGACGCCGCCCTCCCCGCCTGCGATCCCACCGGCAAGATCCGGCAGGCTCTGAGTAACCCCGAGCACCCCCTCAAAGAGATCTCCATCGTGCTCCACCTGCCGCAGCAGCTCTCGCGGCGCCAGGCTCAGCGGTTGCTCGCGACCGCGGCGGCGGCGCGATCCGAGCGCCACCTCCTCCCAATCCAAAGGCGTGGAGATCAGGGGGGTGGCGGTGGCCCGCAACGAGTACACCGACACGGTTGTCTTGTGCGGGTCGTTCTGGCTCCAGTCGATCAGCACCCTGCCGGCGCGCAGGCTCTTGGTCATGCGCGAGACGACCAGCTTGGGGTGGCGCTTCTCCAGCAGCTCGGCCACGGCGCGGGCGAACGGCCTGGTTTGCTCGTATGAGGCGCCGGCGTTGAGCGGCACGTACACCTGCAAACCCTTCAACCCGGAGCTCTTCACCAGCGACTGCAACCCGAAGGCGTCGAAGATCTCCTTGATCCAAAGCGCCACGCAACAGCACTCGCGCACACCGGCGGGCTCACCCGGGTCGAGGTCGAAAACGAGCGTGGTGGGGTGCTCCTGCGCATGCGCCGTCGCGAGACCGGGGTGCAGCTCGATCGCGGCGAGGTTGGCTACCCAGATCAACGTCGGCAGGTCTTCGATCAGGCAATAGTCGATCGTCCCCGCCTGGCGCCCGCTCCACACCGGCACGGTTTTCACCCATTCGGGGCGATGGGTGGGACAGCGCTTCTCATAGAAATACGGCTCGTTCACTCCATTCGGGTAACGCTTGAGCGTCACCGGGTGCCCCGCCAAATGAGGCAGCAGGAATGGGCCCACCGCCGTGTAGTAGTCGATCAGCTCACCCTTGGTGAAACCGGCATCCGGATAGAGCGCCTTGTCGCGATTGGACAGTCGCAGCCGCCTGTCCTGCACCTCGATCTCGACGTGGCGCTTGGTCGTGTGCACGATCTCGTAGGGACTCGCCGATGCCTCCCCCTCGCGCTCCAATATCACCTCCTCCGCCGGCTTGTCGGTGCGCAGGCCCCGATAGGAGGAGTGGCGCAGGATGCGATCGCGCGTCCAGCGCGAGAACTCGATCTCCGCCACCAGCTCGGGCTCCACGAAGCGCGCCTCCCGCGGCGGCTGGACACCGTGCTCGGCGAACGGGCTACCGCGGCGACTGCGCGCCTCGAGCTCCCCCGCCAGGCGCCGCAGCTCAGGCTCGTCGAAGCCAGTGCCGACACGGCCGGCGTAGCGCAGCCCTCGGCTCCCCTCGTTCTCGTGGTCGTAGTAGCCAACCAGCAGCGCGCCGAGCTGCCCGGAGCGCCCCTCCTTACCCGGCAACCACCCGCCGATTACGAGCTCCTGGCGGTGGACGTTCTTGATCTTCACCCACTCGCCGCTGCGCTCACCTGGGCGATAGGGGGAGTCGAGACGCTTAGCGATCACCCCCTCCAATCGCTGCTCGGCGGTCGCCGCCAGCAGCTCGGCGCCACCGCCCATGCGCTGGGCGGGAACCTGCCAGGCCGGGCCCTTCAGCCGTAGTCCCTCCAGCAGCTCGCGCCGCTGGCGGTAGGGCAGCTCGATGGTGGGGTGGCCATCGAGATACAGCAGATCGAAGATCGCATACGTCACCGGTATCTCGCGTGCGGCGCGCGCCACTGCGCTCGCGGAGGTCAGGTGCATCCGTTTCTGCAATCGCTCGAAGCTCGGCAACCCACGCTCGTCGAAGGCGACGATCTCCCCGTCTAGCACAGCGTCGTGCCCGCCCAGCTGGTGCCCCAGCGCATGCAGCTCGGGATAGCGGGCGCCGATCTCTTTGCGGTTGCGGCTCTCGATTCGCATCTGCCCGGGACTCCCCGGACGCCAGTAGAGGAGCGCCCGCACCCCGTCCCACTTGATCTCGAACGCCCATCCCTCCTCCTCCCCCGGCAGGCGGCCGGGGCTGGCGAGCATCGGCGCGAGATGCTCGGGCATCGGCTCGCGCGGGTTCCTCGTTGGGCTCATGCGGTCGATCATCCCATCCTCCCACCGTCTATTTTGAAGGCCCACCAAGCGATTGCATGCAGACCACACAAAGGGGGAGTTCGGCGCGATGACCAAGCCGGGGAGCGAGGTCTCCAGGGATCTGCTGATCGAGGCCGGCGCGATCCTCGCCAGCTCGCTCGACCCCGCGACGACGATGGAGCAGGTCGCGCGGCTGACGGTGCCGCGGCTGGCCGATCTCTGCGTGATCGACCTGCGCGACGAAGACGGCGTGATCATGGACGTGGCAGTCGTCGCAACCGACGAGGGGCTGGCGCGCGAGCTCGAGGAACTGCGCGCGCGCTATCCGCTCGACCCAGCCGGGGAGCATCCGGTGGCGCAGGTCATCCGCAGTGGCCAGCCGGTGCTGCTGGGGGAGATGACGGACGCCCTGCTGCGCTCGTTCGCGCAGGGCTCCGAGCACGCGCGGTTCATGGTCGAGCACGGCTATCGCTCGGCGGTCGTCGCCCCGATGGTCGCACGCGGGCGCACGCTCGGAGCGTTGTCGACGCTGCGTCTGGGCGCGAGCGAACGCTACGGGATTCACGAGCGAGATTTGGTCGCCGAGCTCGCTCGACGGGCGGCGCTGGCGATCGACAACGCCCAGCTGTACTCCGATCTGCAGCGCCTCGAGCAGCGCCTGGAGGCGGTGCTCGCGAATCTCGCGGAGGCGATCACCGTAGTCGACAGCCGCGGGCAAATGGTGTTCGCCAACCAGGCCGCCGCCGACCTGCTCCGGTTCCCCACGCCCGGCGAGCTGACGCGCGCGCGCCCGGGGACGGTCATGACCCGCTTCATCGTGCAGGACGAACAGGGCCGCGAGCTCGACCTGGAGAGCATGCCCGCGAGGCGGCTGTTCAGGGGCGAGCAGCCCGAGCCGCTGCTCGTGAGAAACATCGTCCGCGCCACCGGCGAGGAGCGCTGGCTGATCGTCCGCTCCTCGCCGATCCCCGATCCCGAGACCGGTCGCATCGGCTACGTGGTGAACGTCTTCGAGAACATCACCGAGGTCAAGCGCGCGCAGCTCGGCGAGAGTTTCATGGCGGAGGCCAGCCGTGCGCTGGCCTCGTCGATGGACTACGGCGAGACGTTGCAGCGGGTGGCACGGCTGGCTGTGCCGCAGATCGCCGACTGGTGCGCGGTCGACCTCTTGAATGCGCAAGGAACGATCGAACGGGTGGCTGTGCACCACCCCGACCCGCGCAAGCTCGAGCTGGCCGCGCGCATCGACCGCGCCCACCGCCCGGCGCTCGACGAGCCGTCGGGCGTGCCCGATGTGATCCGCAACGGGGTAGCCCGCATCTACAACGACATCCAGCCCGACGCGCTCGCGGCTTATGCGCACAACTCCGAGCACCTCGAACTGCTGAGCGCGATCGGCGCCACTGCCGTGATCATCGTGCCGATGATCGGCGCCACCGGGGCGCTCGGCGCGATCACGCTGGTGTCCTCGGAGTCGATGCGCCGTCTCACCGCCGCCGACCTCGGTGTCGCCGAGCGACTGGGTCGCCGCGCGGGCACGGCGGTGGAAAATGCGCGGCTGTACACCGAGCGAACCCGGATCGCCCACACCCTGCAGCGGGCGCTGCTGCCGGAGTCGCTGCCCGAGGTGCCGGGGGCCGAGATCGAGGCGCGCTACTGCGCGGCGGGCGAGCTGAACGAGGTCGGCGGCGACTTCTACGACGTGTTCGAGCACGACGCCGACAGCTGGATGCTCGTGATCGGCGACGTCTGCGGCAAGGGCTCGCGCGCGGCCGGTGTGACGGCGCTGGCGCGACACACCCTGCGCGCCGCGTCGATGGGCGACCAATCCCCCGTGGAGATGCTCGGGACCCTGCACCAGGCGCTGCGCCGCCAACCCCCCGGCGCGGACCTGTGCACCGCCTGCCTAGTGCTGGTGCAGCCGGCCTCGGAGCGCCTGCGGTTGACCGTGACGCTCGCCGGGCACCCACCGCCGGTGCTGATCGACTCGCAGGGAGACGCGCGCCAGATCGGCCAGCCCGGGACCCTGCTGGGCGTGCTCGAGCCGATCCACTTCGTCGAACACGAAGTTGACCTACACGCCGGCGAGACGCTGCTGCTCTACACCGACGGGATCCCCGAGGCCGGCCACTCGAGCAACGTGCTCGGGGAGCGTGGACTGATCGAGCTGTGCCGCAAGGCACCTCAACTCACCCTCGCACGGCTGCTCGAGCACATCGAGCACGTGGCGTTGGAGCGCGCCAAGGGCTCGCTGCGCGACGATCTCGCGCTGCTCGGCATGCGTATGCGCCCCTAGCCCGTGCGATAGCATGAATACTCGTGATCGTGGGGGAGCAGCTCACCATCGAGGTCAGGCAAGAACAGGACAGGATCGTGCTGACGCTCCATGGCGAACTCGACCTGGTCGGCGCGCCACGGCTGCAGGGCGAGATCGAAAGCCACACGGTCGATGCCGCCGACATTGTTGTGCTCGACCTCGACGACGTCCAGTTCATCGACTCCGCCGGTCTGCGAGTCATCCTCGCCGCCCACGAGCGCGCGGTGGAGCGCCGCCGGCGGCTGGTCCTCACCCCCGGCTCGCCGCAGGTTCAGCGACTGCTGAGCATCGCCGGCGTCAGCGGGCATCTGCAGACGATCGCCACGGCCGGCGCGGCGCTCGCTTAATCGCGTCGGCGCCCGCCGAGCATCCACAGCCTCCTCAGCGGCACCGCGAACCACAGGGCAGCAAACGGCACCGCTCCCACAACTGCCGTCACGATGCCGGCCGCCGCTCCGAACAGCTTGCTCGTAACGAGCAGCAGGCAGCCGCACATCGCCAAAGCGAGAAACCCAAGTCCGGCGATAACCACACGATTGGATCTGAACACGAGGTACTGCTTCTCGTCGTGGCGAAACAGGAAGCGATGCTCCGCGGAGGGCGCGATCGTGCACACCGCCGCCAACGCCGCCAGGAGCAACGTGACGAAGTACACGGTGCGCTCGAAGTTGCCTACATGCGCGAAGCCGGTGTTGAACGGGACTATCAAAAGGAACGCGAAAAGAACCTGCACACCGGTGACGACGACGCGCAGCTCGCCGGTCAGCTCCTCGAGGTTGCGGTCAAGGCGCTCCAGCTGCGTCTCGTGGCGGTCCTCGTCATCCACGCTCTGCGAGTCCGGCATACCGGTCAACGGTAGCTACATCGCTCCCTTGCCTACCCACACCCCGCATGGGGAAACGCCGCTCAGGTGAGCGCGAGCGCGACGCCGATCACCGCGAGCCCCGCCATGAGCCACGCGATCTAGTCGTTCACGCACCCGGAGTGCAAAGCACCTCCGCGGTCGAGACCGTATCGACCAGCAGCATCCACAAGCCGCCGAGCACGCCCGCCCACGCGAGCACCAACACGCCCGCACCGGCCGGCGGGCGGTGTCGCTGTCCGTTGTTCGCGCGAGCTTTCATGTTTTGCGGTGGAGCTACCCTGCTTGCCGGTTTGTCAAGCGGGTACCTCTGTCCCAATGGCGCCGGCAGAGAACCACGAGCAGACGCTGATATGCGTCGTCGAGATCTCCAATGGGACCCCAACCACCGATTGATCCTGGGCAGTTTGGGTAGGAGAACCACAACGCCTATTGACCTGAGCGAACCCGAGGAGGCAGTGATGAGGATCGGCTATTTCTTGTCAAGCGAGGAGTTCGACCCGCGCGAGCTCATCCGACAGGCGCGCATGGCCGAGGACGCCGGCTTCGCCGGCCTGTTGTGGGTCTCCGACCACTTCCACCCCTGGAACGATGAGCAGGGACACAGCAGCTTCGTGTGGTCGACGATCGGGGCGCTCTCCCAGGCCACCACGCAGATCAAGCTGACGACCGCCGTCACCTGCCCGACCGTGCGCATCCACCCGGCGATCATCGCGCAGGCCGCCGCGACTTCCGCGGTGCTGCTCGAGGGCCGCTTCGCGCTCGGGCTCGGCAGCGGGGAGGCGCTCAACGAGCACATCCTCGGCGACCACTGGCCGCGGGCCGACGAACGCCTTGAGATGCTCGAGGAGGCCGTGCAGGTCATCCGCCGGCTTTGGCAGGGCGGGATGCAGAGCCACCGCGGCCGCCACTACCGCGTGGAGAACGCGCGCATCTACGACCTGCCTGAGCGGCTCCCGCCGATCCTCATCTCCGGGTTTGGCCCCAAGGCCACCAGCCTTGCCGCGAGGATCGGCGATGGATACTGCACCGCTATCCCCGATGAGCAGGAAGTCAAGCGCTTCCGCGACGCAGCCGACGACCAGCGCCTCGTCGCCGGCGGGATGAAGGTCTGCTGGGCAGAAGACGAGCACCAGGCGCGTGCCACCGCGTACCGGCTGTGGCCCAACGAGCAGCTGCCCGGCGAGCTCGCGCAGATCCTGCCGACCCCCGCACACCTTCGAGCAGGCAAGCGAGCTGATCGGCGAGGACATGGTGGCCGAAGCTGTCCCGTGCGGCCCGGACATCGACCTGCACCTGCAGGGGATCAAACGTTACGAGGACGCCGGTTTCGACGAGCTCTACATCCAGCAGATCGGCCGCGACCACGAGCGGTTCTTCGAGATCTACGCCGGCGAGATACTGCCCCGCTTCCACGACCACAGCAAGGCGACCGCGCTGTCGACCGCCGTCGTCTGAGAAAGAGCGACTATGAACGACCGGTAGCTGATCGGAGGTAAATGAAATGCCACCCCGCGGTGTGAAAAAAGGCAGCAGGCGCGAGCGCCAGTACGAGCACATCAAGGACAGCGAGCGCGAACAGGGCGCCTCGCTGAAACGTGCCGAGGAGATCGCGGCGCGCACCGTCAACAAGGAGCGCGCCCGCGCCGGCGAAGCGAAAACCAGCTCGCGCACGTCCACCAGCGACATCTCCTCCGGCCGGCGCGGCGGCCTTCGCTCCGGCAAACCAGGCCCACGCGGACGCACCCGCGAACAGCTCTACCAAGAGGCCCGCGGCCTCGGCGTCAAAGGCCGCTCCCACATGAATAAGGCACAGCTCCAGAGAGCCGTCGAGAACAAGAAGCGCTGACCCGAGGCCGGTTTCGACCCAGCCAGCGCCGATGGTAGATGCCCTGCACATGCTCGTAGGCGTGCAGCGTGTTCGGCATCAGCGCTCGTAGCGCTCCGCCTCGTGCTCGCGCAGTGCCAGCCCCATGCCCGCGACCATGGGGTCAGGGCACAAGAACCCGTCGCGCAGCGGCGGCGCCCCGTCGAACAGCAGCTCCTCGATGCGAGCGTGGTCGTGGAAATACTCGACATGTGCAAGCGGCTCGATCGCCGCGCACACGTGCGCGTGGATCGCTGGGCTCGTGTGCGCCGACAGTCGCACACCCTGGGCGGCGCACAGCGCCCCCACCTGCAAAAGCTGGGTGATCCCACCGCAGCGGGTCACATCCGCTTGCAGCACGTCGACCGCGCCCGCGTCCAGCATCCGCCGGAAGTAGAAGAGGTCATACCCATACTCGCCGGCGGCGATATCCATCCCCGTCGGGCCACGGTCGCGCAGCAGCCGCAGCCCCTCGAGGTCATCGGAGGAGACCGGCTCCTCAAACCAAGACACGCCTGCCTCCTCGGTGAACGTCTCGGCAAGCGCCAGCGCCTGCTTGCGCGAGCAGGCGCCGTTCGCGTCAACAAACAGACGCACGTCGTCGCCGATCACGCCGCGGGCGTGACGGACACGCTCAGGGTCCAAGTCAGGCTCCAAGCCGACCTTCATCTTCACCGCCGTGATGCCCTGCTCGACCCAGCCGGTGAGCTGGCGCTGCATCCGCTCAGCGCTGTAGGAGGTAAACCCGCCGCTGCCATACACCGGCACCTGCTCGCGCACCCGTCCCAACAGCGTGGACAGTGAGACCCCGAGCAGCAGCGCCTTAAGGTCCCACAGCGCGACATCCACCGCCGAGATCGCGCTCGAGGCAACCCCTGGATAGCCGACGTTGCGTACCGCGCTGCGCATCCCCGCCCAAGCCGCCGGCGGCGAAAGCGCATCCGCGCCCACCACAGTGCCGGTGAGCAACTCGGAGATCAGCGCGGCGGCGGCACCGGCCGCGTAGCTATAGCCAATGCCCGTGCGCCCAGCCGCACCGGCTTCGATGCGACGACGATCGTCGTCGCATCCCAGCTGAGCGTACCATCCGCCACCACGCAATGGTCTCCTCGAGCCGCCCGTCAACCTCCCCGGCATCCAAAGCGGTCTGCTCTCGCTCAAGCAGATGCGGACGGACGAACCGGATCAAAAGCCGCAGCCGCTCCCCGGCGTGTATCCGCCCACACGCCAGGAGCGCTTCACGCTCGGCACGGAGCTCACCGTCACTCCAAACCAAAAGCCCGTCGTCACCGCCGATCGCCGTGAACACGTCCGCTGCCGCGCGGCGCAGCCAAGGCCGCACAGCCCCGTAGTCAAACCGCGGCGCAAGCTCGACCTGCACCTCGGCGCTACCGCGCTCGCACTCCACGATCCTGATCAGCTCGCGGCGTGGCTCGAGTGCGCCGTGCTCGCGCATCGCAAAGAAATCCCTGACCCGCACAGTTCCCTGCGACCCCTCAAGCACACTCTCGAGGACGAGCGTGTCCTCGACGTAGCTGCTGCCCCGCCACCTCGCATCGCCCTTCACGGACACGGTGCAGAACCCGCCGCGCACACGGTCAAGCAGCCGTCCGAAGCAACTGCCGCTGTCAAACCGCGGCAAACAGCACCAGTCGATCGAACCCTCGCAGGCCACCAAGGCGGCGCTGTGGCAGTCCCCGATCAGCCCATACCCGCTGATCGCCGGCACCTGCTCGCTCATCGCGCCCGGCGCACCACGCCCGCTCCCAGCAGCCCCGCGGCTACCCCAGCGCCGCGGGCGAGCAGCTGCCGGCGGCGAGTCAGCTCCCACTGCACACTGCGCGGTTTGGCTTGCTCGTCAAAGTCGCCGTGCACAGACCGCGTGCCAGGCAGCGGCGCAATCAGGTTCTCCGGCCGCCCAGGTTGCACCGGCTCGTCTGTCTGCTGGGAATCAAACCCTGTCCGCGCCAGGTAGCGATCGGCGAACCCCGGCGCCAGCGCGTTGCCGAGCAACGTCAGCGCCGTCGAAACGCCGACCCACCACTCACGCCGCGCCGGCTGCTGGGCGGCCGTCACGATCGCCCTCGCGGCGACCTCTGGCTCATAGATCGGCGGCACCGGCTGCGGATGCCGAGGAAGGCGAGTGCGCACCGTGTCGAACTGCGGCGTGTTCAGCGCCGGCAGCTGCACCATCGTCACCCACACCTCGATGCTGCCGCGCTACTCGAGCTCACCCGCTGCCGCCTCGACAGCCTGCGGGTCAGCGACATCGCACTCCAACACGACCGGCCGCCCGCCCAGCCACTGCACCTCCGCGGCCGTCGCGGACAGGCCTCCCGGTCACGGGCGATCAACCCGGCGGTCGCTCCCTCGCGGGCAAACGCCTGCGCGGTAGCGCGTCCCACCCCCGAGCTCGCGCCCGTCACGGCCACCACAGCAGACCCATCAGCGTCGACCTATCCCGCCGGTGCGGGGACAGCGGCCCCCTTTGGGGAGTCCTCGACCGTGAGCGGCTTGGCGATGTCCTCGAGGCTTTCCCGCTCGGCTTTCACCCCGAACACCAGCTCCGCAAGGCCGCCGAGGATCATCATCACCGCGCCGAGGCTCAGCGCGAGGAACACCTGCTCGTAGCTTTCGGTGTTGATCATGCGACTGAACACCTGCGGGCCGATCACGCCGCCGATACCCGTTCCGACAGCGTAGAAGACCGCGATGCAGAGCGCGCGGGTCTCCATCGGGAAGATCTCCGAGACCGTCAGGTATGCGGCGCTGGCACCGGCCGAGGCGAAGAAGAACACGACACAGCAGCAGGCGGTGAAGCTGACGTCGTCGAGGTCGTGCGCCCTGAACAACAGGCCTGTGCCGATCAGCAGCGCGCCTGAGAGTATGTAGGTTCCACCGATCATCGGCTTGCGCCCGACCGTGTCGAACAGCGGGCTCAACAGCAGCGCCCCGGCGAAGTTGCCGGCGGCGAAAACCGCGAGGTAATACGGCACGTTGCCCGACGGAGTGTGAAAGTACAGGCTGAGCAGGTTGCCGAAGCCGAACAGGATGGAATTGTAGAGAAACGCCTGCCCGATGAACAGCGAAAGTCCGAGCACAGTACGTCGGGGGTACATCGATATTGCCGAGCGGAAGATCAGCGGCAACGGAATCGTGCGGCGCTGGCGCACTGTCAGCGGCTCGCCGTCCGGCTCCGTCAGCTCCTCGCCACTGGACTCGCTGACCTGCTGCTCGATTTCCTCGACTATCTGCTCACCCTCGCGCTCGCGACCGTGGATGAACAGCCAGCGCGGGCTCTCGGGCACGTTGCGACGCACCAGCAGCACGCCCAACCCGATGACCGCGCCGAGCACGAACGACAGGCGCCAGCCGACGTTCACCGGGAAGATCGCCGTATTGAGCATCACGACCGCCAGCAGTGAGCCGCCGATGCCGCCCAGCCAGTAGCTGCCGTTGATCGAGACGTCCACCCGCCCGCGGTGTTTGGCCGGGATCAGCTCGTCGATCGCCGAGTTGATCGCGCTGTACTCCCCGCCGATGCCCATGCCTGTCAAGAACCGGCAGGCGAAGAACCACGTCGGAGAGAACGACAGCGCCGTCAGCACGGTGCCCAGCAGGTAGATGCTCAATGTCACCATGAACAGGCGCTTGCGCCCGAAGCGGTCCGTCATCTGCCCGAACACCAGCGCTCCGATGCACGCCCCCGCGATGTACAGCGACGCCGCCCACCCCGACACCTGCGCCGCGGTAAGACCAACACCGGCGCCCGGTTCGGAGAGGCGACTGGAGATCGAACCGACGACGTTGACCTCCAGGCCGTCCAGGATCCACGCCGTACCCAGCCCGACCACCACGATCCAGTGAAACCGAGACCACGGCAGCCGGTCCAGGCGAGCCGGGATCTTCGTCCTGATCGTTCCCGTCTGAACCTCGTCGCCCATCACAAGCCCCTTCGCCGTAGATCGCAGTCGCGTCAACACACATTGCGCATCTACCCACCCGCCCGGCCTGTCAATCCAGTCATCGCCTCGTTCGCGGTCGGCCTCGGCCCAGCGCTCTGGCTGAGGATCTCCGAGATTTTCCCATGCGACCCCAGCCAGGTGCGATACGGCCACTCAGGTTCAGCCGCCGCCCGCCGCGTCCTCGAGCAACTCCAGCACAGCCTTCTCCACTCGATCGCGAACCCTCGCCTTGCCCAGATCGGGGCCGCCCTCACCGATCACTGGCGCGATCGTGACACCAGCATGGAAGCGGTCGATCACCCTCGGGTCCACGTAGGAAGCACGGCACACCGCAGGCGTGTTGCCGAGATACGCCGCGACCGTCTTGATCGCCTGCTTGACCTCCTGCTCACGTCCGGCACGCCCCCGCGTACCCTCGGCGCCCGCCAGCGCGACCGCGGCAAGCACCGTCGCGTTCCAAGTGCGGAAGTCCTTAGCGGTGAACGGGCCACCTGACTTGCGCTTCAGGTAGGCGTTCACCTCCTCCGCCGCCAGCTCGCGCCAGCCATCCGCGGCACGGTAGGCGAGCAGCTGAGAGCCCGTGCGCCGTCGCTTGAGCGCGGCGAGCATCGTAAGCGCCTCGGGATCGGCGATCGCCTGCACCCGCCGCTGCCCGGACTTTGCCGGAAAGTCAAAGATCACCTCGCGCTCGCCGACGGTCACGTGCTCGCGCAGCATCGTGGTCAGCCCGTAGGACTCGTTGCGCTCTGCGTAGTCCTCCGAGCCGATACGAAAGAACCCGAGATCCAACAGCCGCGCCGCGCACGCCAGGACACGTTGCTCGGTCAGCTCCGCGGCTGGCACACGAGCCCCGCCGTGCGCAACCCTCAAGTCGCGTGCCACACCGCGGCGTAACCGCGGCAACGCCGCCCCAAAAGCAAGCATCGCATCGAACTTGCGCCGGTCGCGGTGGGTGCGCCAACGAGCGTGGTAGAGATACTGCTTGCGTCCAGCCGCGTCGACCCCGGTGGCCTGCAGATGCCCGCGCGGGTCCATGCAGATCCACACGCTCCGCCAGGCCGGTGGGATCACCAGCTCTGTGATCCGCTCAAGCGCCTCCGGATCGTCGATTCGTTTCCCGTCGGGGTCGAGGTACTCGAAACCGCGGCCGCGTCGCCGCCGCGAGATGCCCGGCGCCGCGCAGTTGCTACGCCTCAACCGCGGGATCGCCGCGCCCCCGCCGATGCCACCAATCCCTCACACACCGTTCCCACAATACCCAGCGCCTGACGAGCGCAAAACCAACGCTCACGCGCGCGGGTTCGCGCCGGCGAGAACGGGTAGCTCTCCTGCATGAGCCTTTCAGCGGCAATCATCGTTGATGGTTCTCGCGCTCGCGATACTCGGCCTGCACGAGTCCGCACCGGCCGGCGATCCGGCCGATTGCGCCCACCCGTCGCCGGATGAGCGATCAACAGAAACCACCATTGAAGGGAGCCCGCCACCATGTCAGCAGCCCAAAGCAGCACAGGGATTCTCGCCGAGGACGCCCGCGAGGAGCGCGAGCGCATCGTCGAGATGCTCACCAAGGCGTACTGGATGGAGATCGAGACCGTGATGAGCTACCTGGCCAACTCCGTCAACCCCGACGGGGTGCGCGCACAAGAGATCATCAAGTCCCTACGGGAGGACATTCAGGAGGAGCTCGGGCACGCCACCCAGCTCGCCAACCGCATCAAGGAGCTCTATGGGATCGTGCCCGGCTCGATGGACTTCCACGCCGAACAGTCCTACCTGCAGCCGCCCGAGCGCCAGACCGACATCGTGCACGTCATCAAGGGCGTGATCGAGGCCGAGAGCGGGGCAATCGACTACTACAACGAGATCATCCAGGCGACCGAGGAGTCAGATCCGGTGACCAACGACATGGTGATCGCGATCCTCCACGACGAGGAGGGCCACCGTCGCCTGTTCGAGGGGTTCCTGCGCGAGTACCAAGACCAGTCGTGAGCAGCAACGCCCCCGTCGCTTCCGCACCCATAGAGAAGCCGATCGGGCGCTCCCGCGATTCG
This sequence comes from uncultured Solirubrobacterales bacterium, assembly GCA_963764915.1. Taxonomy (GTDB): domain Bacteria; phylum Actinomycetota; class Thermoleophilia; order Solirubrobacterales; family Solirubrobacteraceae; genus Palsa-744. The sequence continues at coordinate 516,636 of CAVXUO010000006.1, forward strand.
TGGCGGCGGTGATCAGCGCGGGCAGCTTCGGCTAGGGCTGCTCATGCGCTGCTGGCTACCTGGGTCGGTGCGCTTCGACACCGGTCTTGATTTCCGGGATAAGCTAGGCGGCGAATATGGGAATGGGGAGATGTTTGCAATGAGGGAGATGTTTGCAATGAGCAGCCGTGCGGTGGCGGCAAGCATGACTGGCTCTCGCTACAACTTGGTGGGGGAGCCGGCAGCCGCCGAGGGCGCTGTGCCTTCCGCGAGATCGTCGAGCTCGCTCTGGCGGTGGCGACCTTCCTGGGTGGCGGTGGCCGCGCTGCTGACGGGGCTGATCGTGACGGGGGCGCTGGTGCTGACGTCCGTGGCCGTATACAACCGCAATGAGCGACGGCTACTGAAGCTCCGCGTGCGCGAGTTGAGCCTCGTGCTGGCGGCCACCGCCCCCTCGATCCAGACACCGCTGGCATCGGCCGCTGAGCTGGCCGACGCCACGGGCGGTAGCGCGCAGAAGTTCCGTGCGTTCATGGCTCCCTATGTGGGGCCTGGCCGCCAGTTCACCTCGGTATCGCTGTGGCCATTGGGAACATCGCGCCTCGTACCGAGCACTGTGCTCGGCAGCGCTCCCGTGCTCACGTCGATGCCGCAGAGAGCCGAGCAGTTCTTTAGGCATTCCACCCGACCCGGTGTGTTGAACCTCACGAGCTTCCTCAGCTCCTCGCGTCCGGCGCTCGGTTTTGATTTCAGCGCCCCCGGCCGTACTCATGGGTTCGCGGTCTACGCCGAAAACCCGCTGCCCGCGAACAGGCGCTCGAAATTGGAGAAGAACTCGGCCTTCTCCGACCTCAACTACGCGCTGTATCTGGGTCACTCTGAACGCACGAGTGATGTGCTGGTGACGAGCCTGAAGCACCTGCCGATCACAGGTCGGCAGGCTTCGGACGTCGTTCCCTTTGGCGCCGGGACGTTCACGATTGTGGTGAGCCCAAACGGCTCGCTCGGGGGCGCGTTTTTCGAGCGCCTGCCGTGGATCATCGCCCTTGTGGGTCTCTTCGTGAGCCTTGCGGCCGCGCTGATGACCGATCGGCTGGCGCGTCGCCGACGCTACGCCGAGCAGCTCGTCGGTGTCCTCGACCGTGTTGCGGCGGAGAGCCGGGAGATGTACACCGAGCAGCGCAGCATCGCGCAGACGCTCCAGCACGCGCTGTTGCCTGACACATTGCCCGAGTTCGATGGACTGCAGGTGGGCGCACGCTACGTGCCGGCCGCTTCGGGCATCGATGTGGGAGGCGACTGGTACGACGTGGTCGCGGCAGGCAATGGACAGGTGCTGGTCATGATCGGCGATGTCTCGGGCCATGGGCTTCGAGCGGCGACGACGATGGCCTCGCTGCGCCACGCCGCGCTGGCGTATGCGGCGCAGGACCCTAGTCCGTCCTCGGTGCTCGCCCAGCTCTCGGATTTCGTCAACAGCGGGGCACACGATTACTTCGCGACCATGCTCTGCGCCCTGATCGACGTGGGCGCCCATCGGCTCACAGTGGCCAGTGCCGGTCACATCCCGCCGCTCGTGATCGATGGGACCAGCGGGCAGTTCGTCGCGTTCGACGCCAACGTGCCAATCGGCGTCGCGCGCAAGTCGCCCTACCTGGAGACGGCGGTGTCTGTGCGGCCAAACACGACGCTGATCGCGTTCACCGACGGCTTGGTCGAGCGTCGTGGAGAGGTGCTCGACATCGGCTTGGCACGCTTGCGAGACGCGGCCACCAACACGACGCTTCCGCTCGAGGACCTGCTGATCAAGCTCGCCCACGGCCTCGCATCTGAGGGCCACTCCGACGACACGGCGATAGTGGGCATCCGATGGCAGAGCTAGAGGCTGAGCCCCCCGCGGTGCAGATACAGATCGACATGCACCTCGACCCAACGGGTGCACAGGTCGTGATCCTCTCGGGAGAGCTCGACAGCTCAAACGCCGCTTCGCTGCAGGAGCGGGTGGCGTCGATCCTGCCGCAGCCGGCTCAGCCGCTGATCTTTGATCTCACCGGCCTGCGATTCATGGACAGCGCCGGGATCGCGGTGCTGATCAGCGCCGCTACGAAAGCGAGCAGCGTGTCGCTACGCAACCCGTCCCCAGTGATCCGGCGCGTGCTGGAGACCACGGGTCTCTCCAGCGTGTTCTCGATCGAATCATGAGACAGGCGCGCCGCTTTCACTGCCAGCCCGAGTCTGTGGCTGGCGCACGCCACTTCGTCAGAGATCTCCTGAGCGACCAGCCGCGCGAGATCGTGGAAGCCGCGGAGCTGATGACCTCCGAGCTTGCCACCAACAGCGTACGACACGCCCGTAGCGACTTCGAGCTCGCGATCCACCTCTCGCGAGACGAAATCCGCGTGGAGTTGAGCGATCACGGTCAAGGCCAACCTGTACTGCGCTCCCCGACACCCCAGGAGCGGTCGGGGCGGGGACTTCGCATGGTGCAAGCGCTCTCTGAGGACTGGGGAATCACCCCTTCGCCAAATGGCAAGCTCGTCTGGTTCACCTTGCCGCTGCGCACGCACGCCGGTGAGCATCAATCCCGCTCGACCGCCTCCCGCGAGAAGGCGCCCGAGCAAAGCCATGAGCTTGGCGCACCCTCAAACGCGATCCACGGATTGACCAAGAAATGTGTTTATCGGGCTGTAGGCGTGGGTACCAGGATGCCAGCGCAGGGTTCCGTGGAAGCTGATCGCGGCCTTGCGAACAGAGGCCCTGCAGATCTCTGGCCGAGGAATCCTCGGGGAGGCGATGCGCAGGCCATCTTCGCTGGCTACGGCGCGCTCGATCCCCCGAGCGCGCCGTAGCCGCATTTAGCCTGGGGGACGCCATAGCTAGCGGCTTCGCCGGCCCGCGGTAGGGTTTTTATCCGTAGCCATCGGCTCCCTTTCGTTGAGATCTCGTAGTCGCGAGACTCATCTACTCCAATGCCTGGCTCCGACTCCAAATGCCTGGCTCCGCCGCCGGTTGCTGGCAAGTCCGGTTCGAACGCCGACAGGGTCTTCGCCGAGGAGTCGATCGGGCACAAATGTCGGCGCCCCATCGTCTCTAGTCGCAGCCTCTGCCCGGTTGGAGAGAAATCGCCTCAGCGGCGAGACGCCGGATCTTCGCGTCGAGAAATCGCCCTCAGAGGCGAGACGCCGGATCTTCGCGTCGCGGGCTCCAAGCCAGCATGTAGAAGAGCGACAACACCAATCCCACAATACCGATGATCATCAGGATCAGGCCCACGGTCGGCAGCGAAACGCCCGACACGGTGCTCGTGACCGCATAACGCAGGATCGCACCGACGGCGATGAAAAATAGAGAAGTTCCAGTGGTCATAGCGACATGGCTACCCAAAGCTCGTGTCTTTCAACCATCTTCTCTGTGGTTTCCCGCCTTGTTTGACGATGATCGAGCGGGGTAGACCTGAATGGCCCCACGATCGATCGGAGGAAACATGGCGGAGTTGAGTGGCAAGAGGATTGCGTTCCTGATCGCCCAAGAGGGCGTGGAGGAAATCGAGCTGACCACGCCCTGGGAAGCCGTCGAGCAGGCGGGTGGCACGCCCGAGTTGATTGCCCCGGAGACCGGCGAGGTCCAGGCCTTCAACCACTTGGACAAGGGCTCAACGTTCTCGGTCGATGAGACCCTGGCTGACGCGCGGGCCCGGGAATACGACGGAGTGGTGTTGCCGGGCGGTGTCGCAAACCCCGATCAGCTGCGCACAGATAAGCGGGCGGTCAGTTTCCTGCAGGACTTCTTCGCCGAAGGCAAGCCCGTGGGCGTCATCTGCCACGGCCCATGGACGCTCGTCGAGGCCGATCTGGTGCGAGGTCGGAAGTTGACGTCGTGGCCATCCCTGCAGACAGACATCCGCAATGCGGGCGACGAGTGGATCGACGAGGAGGTCGTGACCGATGAAGGTCTCGTCTCCAGCCGCAAGCCCGACGATCTGCCGGCCTTCTACGCAAAGATCGTCGAGGAGTTCGCCGAGGGCCGCCACGAGGTCGCGAGCGTCGGGGCCACCGCTCGAGGATGAAACACATCTGCGCGCTTACGTTTGACGATGGGCCGGACCGCGTGTGGACCCCACGCGTGCTCGCCGAGCTGGATCGCTGTGGGGCGAGGGCCACCTTCTTCATGGTGGGCGAGCGTGTGGAGCGGGCTCCCGCGCTTGCCCGCGCCGCGATCGAGGCTGGCCACAATGTCGAGATGCACTGTCACCGCCACATCCGTCACACCGAACTCACCGAAGCAGAGCTGCAGCACGACAGCGAGTCGGCCCTCGCGGCGCTAGGGAGTGTCGGGGTGCGCCCGCGACTGTGGCGGGCGCCGTGGGGCGTCTGCACCGATGCGAGCCACCGTGTCGCCGAGCGGCTCGGGCTGCAGCTCGTGCGCTGGTCGATCGACACACACGACTGGCGCGGCGATCAGCCGCAGGCGATGCTCGACCATGCGCACTCCGAGCTCGCCGACGGCGGCGCGGTCTTGATGCACGATGCCCTCGGGCCCGGAGCGAAGCGAGCCGGCTGCCAGAACACCCTCGCGTTGCTGCCGGCGCTCACAGCGGCAGCCCGTGCCCACGGGCTGCTTCTCGCCCCGATGGGCTACCGCGCCCACTCCCGTCCCCCCAAGACCGGCCAGCGCACAACTGGAGCGCCAACATGAGCGTTCAAGAGTTGCCGGCTACCCACACCGCACCCGGCGAGGGCCTGGAGTGGGCGCTTGAGCGCATCGCCGCCCGCGCAGGCGAGCTTGACCGCGAGCCGCGTTTCCCCACCGAGAACTTCACCGATCTCGCCGCTGTCGGTGCCTTGATCACCCCACCGGACGGGCTCGCCGGCGAGGTGCGGCTCGTGCGCGCCGTGGCAGCCGCGGACGCTTCGACCGCGCGCATCCTCGACGGGCACCTCAACGGCGTCGAGCGCCTCACGCTCACCGCCTCCGAGCCGCTGCGCTCCACCGAGCTCGCACGGATACAAGAAGGCAAGCTGCTGCTCGGCATGTGGGGCGCCAATCCAGCCGCCGGCGAGGGACCGCCCGCTCGACTCGAGCAAGCCGACGGCCAGCTCGTGCTGCGCGGCGTCAAGACGTTCTGCTCCGGCGCCGCAGGGGTACAGCGCGCCCTCGTAATCGCCGCTCACCAAGAGGGCTCCGGGCGCCTCGTCTACCTCGACACGACCAGCCGGGTGAGCGTCGACCGCGGCTGGTATCGCGCCTCGGGCCTGCGCTCTTCGGAGAGCCATCGCGTCGAGTTTCACGACACTCCGGTGCTCGCGCTGCTCGGCGGACCCGGCGAGCTCTCCCGCGAGCCCTGCTTCTCCCGCGACGCGATCCGCACATCAGCAACCTGGGCGGGTCTCGCTGACTGCATCATCGGCGAGACCCTCGCCGCGCTCGACCCTACACGGCTGGACACGATGCAGGCACACGGCCTCGGCCGGATGCGCGTCGCGCAAGGCACGATCGACCGTTGGCTGCAGCACACCACCACTGAGCTCGGCCAGCTGGAAGACCCCCGCCCAGGGATCGACCCGGCCGTGCTTGCCGTCGAATGCCGCGTCGCGCTGTACGAGTCCGCGCTGCTGATCTCGGGGCAGGCGGCACGGATTTGCGGGTCGCGGGCGCTGATCGGAGCGAGCACACTGGACCGCGCCCGACGCGACCTCGATCTGTTCCTGCTTCAGCACCGGCTGGACCCCAAGCTCACAAAGCTCGGCACTGAGATGCTCGACAGGGAGCAACCGTGACAGCGACAGCAGCAATCGAGCGCTTTGAGCGGCTCTACCACGAGAGCCCCGATCCGTGGGGGTATCGCACGAGCGGCTATGAGCGCAAGAAGTACGCGGCGACCCTGGCCGCTCTGCCGAAACGCTCCCCGGGCTCTGTCTGGAGGTCGGCTGTTCGATCGGCGTGTTCACCGGCCTGCTGGCGGCCCGCTGCGAGCACGTCGTCGCAATCGACTTCTCCCTCGGCGCACTGCAGCTCGCCCACCGGCACCTGCAGGGAGTGCGGAATGTCGATCTGCTCCGCGCCAGCTTCCCGGAAGAAACCCCGCCGGGCTCTTGGGACCTGATCGTCTGCTCGGAGATCCTCTACTACCTGCACATGCCAGCCCTCGATGAGGCCGTCGGCTGGCTCGAGACGCAGCTCGCCTACGGCGCGAGCGTGCTCGCGGTCAGCTGGCGCGGCGTCGGGCGCGAGGAGCCGCTGCTCGGCGATGAGGTGCACGACCGGCTCGCGGTGCAGCTCGCCGGTTGGCACGCGCTCGACGCGCGCCGCGACGGATACAGGCTCGACCGCTTCGACGGCCGATGAGCCCCCGGCGGATCGTGATCGTCGGCGCCGGCCCAGCCGGCCTGGCAACCGCCCGCGCCTATCGCGAGCACGGCGGCTCAGGAGAGGTGGCGCTGCTCGGCAAGGAGACCCTCATCCCATACCGCCGGCCGCCGCTCACCAAGGAGTTCCTGCGCGGCGAGCTCGACGTCAGCGAGCTGCCGATCCAACCCCAGGACTGGTTTGACGAGCACGACATACAGCTGCACCTCGGCTGTGAAGCCACCGCGATCGACCCGAGGACAGGGACCGTCAACGTCGACGGCACCACGCTTCGCGGCGACGCGATCGTGCTCGCCACCGGCGCCGTGCCCACACGCCCCGACCTCCCCGGCCTAGACGACCCGCGGGTGCAGACGATGCGCGAGCGCGCCGACAGCGAACGCATAGCCGCGCAAGCCCAGCCAGGCACCCGCGCGGTCGTGCTCGGGACCGGGTTCATCGGCTGCGAGCTCGCCGCATCGCTCGCGCTGAGCGGCGCCGACGTGACCCTCGTCGGCCAAGAACCCGCCCCCCAGCAGCAGCGCCTCGGAGCGGACGTGGCCGCACACATCGCCCAGTGGCTGACAGACCTCGGCGTGACCTTGAAGATGGGCGTCGAGGTGTGCGCCGTCCACAACGGCCGCATCGTCCAGCTCGAGGACGGCAAGCGGATCGAGGCCGAGAACGTGGTGCTCGGCATGGGCGTGCGGCCCCGCGCAGGGCTTGCCGAACGCGCTGGCCTGATGATTGTCAAGGAAGCGATCCTCACCGACGCACGAATGCGCGCGGACGAGCGAGTGCTCGCCGTCGGCGACGTCGCCTACGCGCACAACCGCAGCGCGGGGCGACGGCTGCGCGTCGAGCACTGGGGCGACGCTCTCGGCCAAGGCGAAATCGCCGGGCGCGTCCTCGCAGGCGTTGACGCCCACTGGCAGGACGTCCCCGGCTTCTGGTCCAGCATCGGCCAGCACACCATCAAGTACGCCGCCTGGGGCGACGGCCATGACGCCAACCGGCTCGAGGAGCACCCCGATGGCGCGTTCACCGTCTGGTACTCCCACCACGGCAAGCTCGTCGGAGTGCTCACCCACGACCGCGACAAGGACTACGAGCACGGTCGCCAGTTGATCGCCGCCGGAGAGAGCCCACCATGAACACCGAGCCACCGTAAGCCCACGAGTGCAAGCGCTAGCCGACCATGGCGTGCAGGCCCCGCACCCCGACCTGGAGGCGATCGTCGTCGTACCCGCTCGCGACGAGGCGTCGCACATCCCAGCCTGCCTGCATGCGTTGAGCACCCAGCTCGACATGACCGCCGGCAGCTACGAGGTGATCCTGATCCTCGACGGGTGCCGCGACCACACCCTCCAAGTCATCCAACAGACCGCACGCCACCTCCAGCGGCCCGCCTTTCACGCCGTCACCCTCCTGCGTCCTCAAGGCGTCGGACGCGCCCGGCGTCTCGGTATGGACATCGCTTGCCGACGTCTCATGCAAATCGGCAGGGAGGATGGGCTGATCGCAAGCACCGACGCCGACACCACTGTCGCCGCCGACTGGCTCTGGGCACAGCTCGCGCTCGCAAGGGCAGGTGCCGAGGCGATCGGCGGACTGATCGAGCTCGACCCTACAGAGCGCCAAGCGCTCGCCCCACAAGCCCTCACCGGGCGCGAACAGAGGATCGCCGAACGACTCACGAGCGCCCTCAAGCAGACCGCGGGCGCAGCCACAGTCGAGCACCCACACTTCTCCGGCGCATCGCTCGCGTTGACCGCCGCCGCCTACCGGCGCTGTGGCGGGCTGCCGGTACGCGCAGCACTCGAGGACGAGGCGCTCGCACAAGCGCTCACAAGGCAAGGGATCGCCATCCACCGCAGCCGGCGCGTGCGGGTATGGACATCCGCTCGCACGGACGGGCGTGCCCCACGCGGCCTCGCCCAAGACCTCGCCCGCGCCGACTGGCGCGCCCGACGCACCTACCACGCAAACGAGTTTCCGCTGCAGCGTCTGCTCGCGGTCAAGCAGCACACGGTCGCGCTGCTGCTGCCTTCCCGCGAAGTCGCACAGACGATCGGCCCGATCGCACAAACCGCCGTCCACCTCAAGGATGCGGGCCTGCTGGACGAGGTGCTCGTCATCGACGCCGCATCCCGGGACGACACCGCCACGATCGCCCGCCGGACGGGTCTCCGGGTAGCGCAAGAGAGCGAGCTTCTCAGCGAGTACGGGCCGGCACAGGGCAAGGGCGACGCGATGTGGAGAGGGCTAGCCGCGACCGACAGCGAAATCGTCGCGTTCACCGACACCGACACCGAGGACTTCCACGAGGGATTCCTCCTCGGACTGCTCGGCCCGCTGCTCTGTGACCCCGACATCCAGCTCGTCAAGGGAGCGTTCCGCCGCCCTTTCCGCAACGGCAACACGACCCTCGCAGAAGGCGGCGGTCGCGTCACCGAGCTGATGGCCCGGCCGCTGCTGAACCTGCACGCCCCCGAGCTGACCGTCTTCGAGCAGCCGCTCGCAGGGGAGACCGCCGCCCGCCGCCAGCTACTCGAACAGCTCCCTTTCAGCGCCGGCTACGGCGTGGAGATAGCGATGCTGATCGACAGCTGGCGCGCCTGTGGACTAGACGGTCTCGCCCAGGTCCAGCTCGGCGAAAGGCAAAACCGCCACCAGCCATTGCGCGACCTCTCAGCGATGGCATATGCCGTGCTCGTCGCAACGCAAACCCGCTTTCTCGGCGCGACGTTCGCCGACGCGCATGCATGCAGCTCGATCATCCTGCCGCCTGCCCGCAGCGCCCCTGAACTGATGGAGACTCGTCCCGTCACCGTCGAGGAACGCCCACCGCTCGCAGAGCACCGCCACCGCGAACACGCCAACGTCCCGCCGCCCGAAACCAGCGGGCGCGCCCCCTGTTTGTGAACCACGCACATAGGTAGCGAAAGGAAGCGCCATGAGTGAGCCATCGCCGACCACCTACTGCAACGCCTCGCCAGCGAGTGGCGATTTATACCCCACGAACACCCAGACAACACCTACCCACGCAAGGCATGCTGCCCCGCACTCCTAGCGAAACGACAGTTGCTCCTTCACCCCAGTGATCTCGAATATGCGCTGGATTGATCGGGAGCCTTCGATGAGCTCGAAGTCGATCCCGTCGCTACGGGCGTATGCGTCCCAGGTCAGAGCCAAGTGCAATCCGGTGGAGTCGATGAACGTCAGCTCGCGTAGGTCGAGCACGAAGCGCCGAAACCCCGCTTTGCGCAGATCACGCAACTCGCTTTCGAGCTGGACGACTGTCACGAGATCGAGTTCCCCGACGGGCGTGTCAGAACCACGTCGCGCCGTCTGCGACCCGGGCGCCGCGCCGGCTTCGGCGGCTGGGGAGCGCGACGTCAGCGCGAGCCGCAAACCGCCGTTTCCTCTCCCGCCGACGCGGGTAGCCTACGTCTAGCTCGCCAAAAGGGGGTGAGCAGATCGAACTCTGATTCGCTGATGGCATCCACAATCACCACCCACAACCAGTCGCTCCGAGGCAAGCGCCCCACGTCGGTAAACGCACACGCGATACTTGAGCCCCGGGCGCTGCAGGCGCACGGTGTCTCGGTCCGAACGCTCTTCGCGCGCTGCCATAACGGGGACCGCGCCGCACGTGAAGCGCTCGTCATGCGATACATGCCCCTAGCCCACAAGGTCGCGCGCCGCTACTGGAACTCCTCACTTCCACGCGAAGACCTCACACAGGTGGCCAACCTTGCGCTCGTCAAGGCGATCGACAGGTTCGACCCCGGCCGTGGGCGCCCGTTTGAGGCTTTCGCGATCCCGACCATCCTCGGCGAGCTGCGCCGCTACTTCCGCGACGGCTCCTGGGCCGTACACGTTACCCGCGGCGCCCAAGAGCGCTCCAAGGCAGTTCAAGACGCCATCGAGCTTCTTGCCCGCGAGCACGGCAGGCCACCAACCGTCCAACAACTTGCCCTGTACCTCGAGCTCTCAGAGGAGGACGTCCTCGACGGGCTGCAGGTAGCCCGTGCCTACACGGCCAGCTCCCTGGACGCGCCCACGCAGAATGGCGAGGATGATGAAAACACGCTCGCTTGCACTCTCGGCAAGCATGACAACGGCTATGAGCACGTCGAGACCAACATGCTGATCGAAGATGCGCTTGCGAGCTTGACTGACCGCGAGCAACGACTGCTAAAGCTGCGCTTCGTGGACGAGCTGACCCAGGCACAGATCGGCAAACAGCTAGGCGTCTCCCAGATGCAGGTCTCACGGCTGCTGCGCTGCGCCCTCGCCAAGCTGCGCGGGAACATCGGTGAGCCCACCCCGGCGTAGGACCCCTGCGCGACTCCTCTCGGCAAGCTACCCCGCAACCCGCTGAGCGCATCGACCTGCATGGACGGCCAAAGCGAGAAGAAACAAGGTTCCGGCGAGGCTGGGCTCTCGGACGTGTCGATGCTGCCCGAGCGACGCGAGCGCCCGGCGCTCGAGTCCGCCTTCGTCCGCGTGATCGCTACCAGCGGCGTCGTCGGGATCGGCGTAGCGCTCGGCGCGATCCTCACCTCACAAAAAGTCGCCGGTTGGATCACCGGCCTCGTGATCGCCCTCGTCTCGGTCGCCCTCAGCGCCATACTCTGGTCCTCACGACGACTATGAGCCCATCCTCCTGCATATGCCACCGGGCGATGAGGGCGATCCGCGCAAGCTTGACACCCTCCGGATTCGGGGCATAACGGCTCATGGACGCGCAGGCAGAGACGGAAAGGCGAAACGAGCTGCGCACCCACACCCCGACAACCACCGAGCAATCCACGCTCAGTTCCTCGGTATCCGAGACCCGCCGCAGCCATCTACTCAGCATCACCGACTCCGCGCTCGGATACATGTCCCTGGAGGGCATGCTCTCCGAGCTGCTCGAGCGCATCCGCAGCTCCCTCGACGTCGACACCGCGGCGGTGCTGCTGCTCGACGAGGATCGTGGCGTCCTCCTCGCACGCGCCGCAAGAGGACTGGAGGAGGAGGTACGCCAAGGCGTCCAAGTGCCGCTCGCCCGCGGCTTCGCGGGCCGCGTCGCCGCCGAGGCTCGTCCCATCATCATCGAGGACCTCGATCACGCCGAGGTCGTAAACCCAATCCTCCGGCAAAAGGGCATCCGCTCAATGCTCGGCGTCCCTGTCCACGTCGAAGGCCGCGTCATCGGCGTGATGCACATCGGCACGCTCGCCCCGCGCCACTTCGACGAGGACGATGTGACGCTGCTGCAGCTCGCCGCCGACCGCGCAGCGCTCGCGATCGACAACGCACGCATCTCAGAGCAGCGCGCAGTCACGGAGATCATGCAGCGCACGCTCCTGCCGGACGCCCTGCCCCAGATACCCGGTATGCGCTTCAGCGCCAAGTACCTGCCGGCCGGCTCCGGCATCAAGATCGGCGGAGACTGGTACGACGTGTTCCAGCTCGCGAACGGGCGGGTCGCATTTGTGATCGGCGATGTCGTCGGCCGCGGCGTGCTGGCCGCCTCAGGGATGGTCGAGATCCGCACAGCCCTACGCGCCTACATGATGCAAGGACACAAGCTCACCGTGGTCATCTCGATGCTCAACGAGCTACTCGTCTTGATGGGCCGCAGCCGCGGAGCCACACTGTCGATCCTCGAACTCGATCCCGAGACCGAAGAGCTCGAGGCCGTGACCGCCGGGCATCTGCCACCGCTGCTAGTCGAGCCAGACGGCCACACCCGCCTGCTGGAGCAGACACACGGCCTGCCCGTCGGCGTGCGCACCGGGCACCAATACCAAGCCTGCCGCTACCCGTTCCCCACCGGCAGCCGACTCCTGCTCTACACCGACGGGCTCATCGAGCGACGCGACGAGTCGATCGACGAGGGCTTCGGGCGGCTGACAGTCGCTGCCCAGGCTGCCGCACAACACACCGACTCATCCTTCGCCGACCGCGTATACCGCGCGCTTGTGGACGAGACTCCACTCGAGGACGACGTAGCGCTCCTGGCCATCGAGTCCGTGCCACTCGAGGACACGCTCGAGATGACCCTGCCAGCGCGTCCCAACGTTCTTGGCGGGCTGCGAAAGACACTCGGTCGCTGGCTCCAGGCCGCCGGCGCCGACGAAAACGAGCTGTTCGACATCACCCTCTCGACCTCCGAGGCTGCCGCCAACGCGATCGAGCACGCCTATGGCGCCCGCGAAGCGAGCTTCACGGTGCGCTGCGATCACGACGGCCAGGACGTGACAGTCACCGTCCGCGACCTCGGCCGATGGCGCACCGGCCGCCGGCAAGGCGGCGGCAGGGGGCTCGAGATCATGCGCTCGCTAGTCGACAACGTGGCGATCGACAGCGACGATGCAGGAACCGCCGTGACCATGACCAAGCGACTCTCCCACCAAGCATGAGCCCACTGGACCTCGAACGGATCGACGGAGTGCCAATCGCGCACGTCAACGAAGACATCGACGCCGCCAACGCTACGACCACCCAACAGCAGCTAGCCGACGCGCTCGGCCCCGACGCTTCAAGTCTCGTCATCGACCTCACAGAGACCCGCTACCTCGACAGCGCGGGCATCGACATGCTGCTGCGTCTCAGCGATCGTCTCGACCATCGACGCGCCAAGCTGATCCTCGTCATCCCCGACGCCTCACAGCTAAAGCGCCTCGCCTCGATCGTCGGCATGCCCGATGCCATCGCGATCCATCCCACGCTCTCAGCAGCCCTACAAGAGGCCACGACGCCACAAACGCACACAGCCACACCACACTCCGACCCCGGCGGCAAGACGATCGCTGGTCGACCTCACGCCTGAGCGGCGCCGCAGGCGCCGGGTGCCCTGCGCGGTGTCGTCCGTCCTCGTAGAGTGGGTGAGGCAGACACATGAGAGCAAACGAGGAGTCGTGATGAAGAAAGTCATTGAGCTGTTGTTGTGCATCCTGCACCCTGTCGCAGTGGTGCTGATCTGGATCAACTTGATCGCTCGCCGCCAAGATCTGGGGTTCGTGGGCCGGCTCGCGTGGGCTATCGCGGTGATCGTTCCGTTCGTGCCATTTTTGTACGTCCTCACGGGCAACGACTTTCTATAGCGCGTTGTCTGCGGCGCTTGGAGAAATGACTGCAAGATGCGGTCTCCGTTATCGATCGGTAACTGGCGGTGTCTCAGTTTGGTCGGGACCCGCACGCGCGGCGAGACACCATCGATGCATCTGGCAGACAGACCAGCTACTGGACCACTCATAGCAGTCGTCTTGTCGCTGCCCACAGATCCAGTTGGTGTATCCCCTTTCAAATTGAGACACCACCCAGTAACTGTCGTTTCAGCCCTGCGGGCGCTTCTTTTCTTCACCCTTGAGTCGCCGCGCGCCGCGCTGGCGGTGGCGTCTGATGAGCCCGAGGTTCGCGAGGGCGCATAGCGGGCCACTGGCCGGAAGCGGGGGCTACCGGGCGAGTAGCCGCCGCAGGCGCTGCCCGCTGTGCTCGCGGCCCTCGCGCTGCTCGAGCGCGACGGTAGGGCGTGGGACCGCGCGCGTCTCGCGAGCGAGGTCTGCGACGACCCGCACGCACTCGATGAGGGAAGGGCGGCAACCGCGTCCCGTGTGGCAGGAGGACCTGCTCGATCGATTGGTGGAAGATATAGTCATCGCGCGATAGGCCTGGGCGCAGCGGTTTGCAAGGCCGGCTTGAAGCTATGGCCGGGCAGCAGAGCGACGTTGCGAGCGTCACCTACCACTTCAGAGCGACCCGAAACGCTTGATCTGCAGGTCACTCCTCGAGCGGTGGCTGGAGTGGCGCGTCGGCCGGTGCGTGAACGCGACGGCGTCGGGGTAGGTTGCAGGTAGTGGGTCGGATTCTCGTCATCGGAGGCGGACACAACGGCCTTGTGGCAGCGATCCATCTCGCTGTTCACGGCCTCGACGTGATCGTGCTCGAGCACGCGCCCCAACCCGGCGGCGCAACTGTCTCCACGCAGCTCACGCTCCCCGGCTTCGTACATGACCATTGCGCTGCCTTCGTGCCGATGGCCGCCGCATCTTCGGCAATTCGAGAGCTAGACTTGGAGCGCGAGGGCCTCAGTTGGATAGACCCTCCACACGTGCTCGCGCATCCGTTCGCTGACGGCAGCGCGATTGCATTGCACCGCAGCGTGGAGGCGACGGTCGCTTCGCTCGGCCCGGCCGGCCCGGGCTGGGCGGCAGCGATGAAGCAGATGCTGCCACTTGCAGATCATCTCGTCCAGAGCGTGCTCTCGCCGCTGCCGCCACTTCGGCCCGCGCTGCGGCTAGCCGGAGGGCTGCGCGGCGAGCTGGTGGAGTGGACCCGTAAACTACTCGGCTCGGTCGAAGCGCTCGGCCTTGACCTGTTTGACGGCGACAAGCGTGCTACAGCGTGGCTATCGGGCTCTGCGCAGCATTCCGGCCTGCCTCCCTCCACCACGCTCAGCGGTGCGTTCGGCTTTCTCCTCCAGCTGATGGGGCACAGCCACGGCTGGCCGCTGCCACGGGGAGGGATGGGCGAGCTCGCGAGGGCGCTCATCCGGCGCGCAGAGAGAGAGGGCGTGACGATCCGCTGCTCGGCGACAGTCTGCCAGCTGCTTGTGAGCGGCGGTCGGGTGGCCGGTGTGCGGCTCGAGGATGGCGAGCAGATCGCGGCCGAGGCAGTCATCTCGACTGTCAGTGCAGGCGTTCTCGCGCGACTGGTGCCGGACACCGCGCTGCCGCACGGTCTGGAGCGCCGGCTGCGACGCTGGAGGTACGGAACAGGTGCGTTCAAGCTCGACTACGCGCTTTCAGCGCCAGTGCCCTGGACTGCCGCGGAGGCCCGCGAGGCGGCCGTCGTCCACGTCGGCGGCGAGCTGCACGAACTGACCGCGGCCGCCCAGGCTGGCGCTCGCGGCGAGCTGCCCCTACGACCGGCGCTCGTGGTCGGACAGCAATCGCTGTATGACTCCTCGCGTGCGCCCGCAGGCGGGCACACCCTCTATGTCTACGCACACGTGCCTCCCAAGCACAGCGAGGGCGACGAGTACGTCGCCGAGTTGATCGAGAAGCAGCTCGAGCGTTTCGCGCCCGGCTTCGGGGGGGTAGTGCAGGCACGGGCGATGCGCACCTTGGCGCAGACCGAGCGGGAGAACCCCAGTCTCGCCGGCGGGGATCTCGGCGGCGGTTCCTACGAACTCGATCAGCAGCTCGTCTTTCGCCCTACTCCGCAGCTCTCGCGTTACCGGACGCCGCTGAGGGGGCTGTTCGTCGCTGGCGCATCCACGCATCCGGGCGGCGCGGTGCATGGCATCAGCGGCCGTGGGGCAGCACGAGCGCTGCTGCGTGAGAGGCGGCTGTTGCCGCGGCGCTGGACCCCTGCGTGGCACCGGGTCCCTGCGCGCAGCGGCAGGCGCTAGCTCGCCGCCGGGCCACTACGGCCCGTGACGTGGCCCTCGGCGCCACTGTCACGCCGCGGCAGAAAGCCCCTGGGGATCGGCTCGGTCCCCTCCGACAGGGCCCTCAGTCGCCGGAGGGACACGTTGTTACGCAGCCGCACCAAGGGATCGGTGAGGGGGTTAAACAGAAGCCGGCTTCGCGCATCGGCGGCGATCTCGTCCATGCTCACGTGCGTGCCTTTGCCTATCGGCTGCAGCCGAAGCGTCACGTCAGCCCTCGAGAGCGGACGAGCCTTGACGAGCAGTCTCAGCAGCCGGGGGGCCTCGCACTCCACCACCTGGGAGTGATCGGAGAGCACGATCGGCCAGATCCCGACCGTGTGGTCGAAGACGGTCCCCACTGCGGGCCAGTCCGGGTCTGCGCGCCGGATCTCCCTCGAACCAACCACCCAGCGGGCGAACGATCGCGGTTCGGAGAGCACCGCGAACACCCGCTCTGGCGGCACATCTATGTGGATCTCGTTGTGTGCCATGTCTCCGTTATGCCCGCTGGCGTTCACCGTAAACCGTAGGGCTCAGTCACGGCAGCGCCACCGACGGCCCTGATCTGCTTGGATAGTTGATCAGCGTCCGCGGCTCTTGCGGACGCTGATCAGGAGGATGGCGACGACGATGAAATGGCGCAGAAGGCTCTCACGCTTGCTGGTGGTCAGCCTATCGAGGTGGGCTTGGCGGCATCGGCGCTGGGCATGGCAGCAAGTGGCGTGGCGGAGGCATCGACGCTGACGTTGAGCGCGGGGCACTCCGCCAAGTTGCCCCGAGCCTGTAAAAGCATGAGCTTTTCGGATCCCGTCGTGCGATCGGGTTCCCGGAGCGGCCGACAATGCGTGTCCTGACGTGGAATCTTTTTCATGGTCGCTCGCTGCCGCCCGCGGGACGCGCGCTGGCCGCGGAGTTCGCCGTGCAGCTCGGGGGGTGGGAGTGGGACGTGGCGCTGTTGCAGGAGGTTCCGCCGTGGTGGCCGCTGCTGCTCGGGCGCTCTGCGGGGGCGGAGCAGTGTGCAGCTCTGACCTCGCGGAACACTGGCCTCAGGTTGCGCCGCGCGTTCGCCGAGCGCTGGCCGGACTTGATCAAGTCGAACAGTGGCAGCTGCAATGCGATCCTCGCTCGGAGGACGATCGCCGAGCACCACGCCGTGCGCCTGCGCATCTGGCCGGAGCGACGCGTGGCGCAGCTTGCGAGGCTTCGCGACGGAACGTGCTTGGTAAACTTCCACGGAAGTGCGCGCGTGGCTCTCGCCGAAGCGGAGCTGGAGCGCCTGTGGGAGTTCGCGCTCGCATGGGCGGGCGAGGCGCCCTTGGTCGTCGGCGGCGACTTGAACCTGCGCTCGCCCCGCGCTCCCGACAGCTCCATAGTCCATGTCGCACACCGGGACGTCGATCATCTTTTCGTGCGTGGACTTGAGCCTTCCACCGAGGCGAACCTGCTCGACCGCCGCATCGTGCTACATGAAGATCACCCGGTCGTGCTGTCAGACCATGTTCCGCTCGTGGTGAGCCTCCGCGAAACTTAAACGCGTCGCCGAGCTGCTCTTCGGCCTGAAAGCAGAGCGCCAGAGCCTCGAGAGCATTGCCAGGCCGCTCACCGCCACAGAATCTGGCGGCGCTCGTAGTAGCGCGGCCGCCGCCACAACTCCGTGAGCAGTCAACTCAGCCGTCGGGTGTGGGACCAGGGCTCGCCACCTGGTGGCGACCCTCGGCGAACTCCTCGACGATCTTCGCGCAGAAGACGGGAAGATCGTCGGGCTTGCGGCTTGAGACGAGTCCCTGGTCGACGACGACCTCCTCGTCAATCCAGTCGCCTCCAGCGTTGCGGATGTCGGTCTGCAGCGATGGCCAGGAGGTGAGCTTGCGGCCGCGGACGAGGTCGGCCTCCACGAGCGTCCATGGCCCGTGGCAGATCACACCCACGGGCTTACCTTCGGAGAAGATCTCCCGCAGGAAGCCGATCGCGCGCTCGTCGGTGCGCAGCTCGTCGGGGTTGGCCACGCCTCCGGGCAGCACCACGCTGGCATAGTCCGTCGCCCGCGCTTCATCGAGCGTCCTGTCAACCGGGAACCTCGATGCCTTATCGAGGTGCTGGAACGCCTGCACCTCACCGCTCGCGGGCGCCACCAGCTCGGGCTTCCCGCCAGCCCTCTCAACGGCCTCCCAGGGCTCGGTCAACTCTACTTCCTCCACGCCCTCCTGGGCCACCAGGAAGGCGACTCTCTGCCCATTCAGCTCTGACGTCATCGACTTCCTCCCGTCAGTAAGTGAGGCTTCTTTGGTGAGCTATCGCTTCTTGTTGTCCACGGCGCGCTGCAGCTCGGCCTTCCTCCTACACGCTCTTGTCGTGAGTAACTTCTGAGGGTAAGCTACCCTCACCGGAAGCGATCTAAAACACTCAGCGGCGGGCGAGTCGGCGTCCGCTCTCTGTGGTTGGTGGGATGTAGTTGAGCTCGTAGTGGTGGTAGAGGGCCGACTCGTCGGCCTGGGAGAGTTCCTCGCCGTGCTGCTCGATGTTGGGTGCGGCCTCGACCTGTTCAGTGGTTACCGCTACCTGCAGCTTGTCCGGGCCGACCTTGATTCCGCCAAGCGGTACGAAGGTCAGATGGCGCCCGATGAAGCCCTCCTTGACGGTCGCGAACTGCGGCTCGTCGGTCTCGACATCGACGTAGACGTCGTGGAGCTTGCCGATGTTCTCGCCATTGCGGTCGATCAACAGCTTTCCGTGCCACTCTGCGACGCTCCACTCGGCGTCTTGTTGCTGCTGCTCGTTCATTTTCTGCTCCTTCTCTTGTTTTGCCGGCTGGAGGTTTTTGCGTGAGTAGAGGTTGGGCGCCCGGCAGCTGGGATCTCCTTCTTAGCCACTGCCTTCGTCAGGCGCGGTATCTCCTTCTCCAGGAACGCCCGCATCCTCTCCTCCTCGCGACGAATAGTGCGAGCAAGGCGTTGAGTATCCTTGTCGCCGAGCGTCTCGGCCAGTGTCTCGATCGCTGTGTAGGTGGCGATCTCCTCAGACTCGCTTGTGTACTCGGTCTTTGCGTTCTTGAGCTGCTTCTCCTGCTCACCGGTCCCCCGCAAGGCATGTAGTGGGCCCTGAGCCAACGCGACCGCTTTCTGGGCGCCGCTCAACACAGCCTGGGCAGCCTCGGCAATGGGCTCGGGTCCCGGCGCCGACACCGTCTCGGCAGTCCCACCGAGCTGCTTGATGCGCAGCTTGACTTCGCGTCCATGACGCTTGGTATCTGAGAGATGCTCCTTCAGGCGCTTCTTGTAGGTCGCCTTGACGGTCATTGCGATATGCGCCTGTAGGGCCGTATCCAGACGCTTCTCCAGACCGTACGCCTCATTCAGATACTGGATCAGCTTGGCACTACCGGCAGATAGTCCGGCCATCTCGATCTCCCCCTAGATGCGGCTTCGTCGACCGCGGTAGGGACCCATGAACAGCAGCACAACCACAATCAGAAGTAGAAAAACGAGCGGGCTTATGAAAGCCCCGCCTGCGAGGCCGAGAATGATCAAAGCGATGATGAGGAGCAGAAGCAAATCCATGACAGTCCCTTCATTGTGATATTTCTACGGTTGCATACCAACTAATTCGCCTCCTACCCCTTGGCGAGCTCGCGATCAGAGGCATCGACGGCACCTGATCGGTTCTTGTGGGAGCGCTCGTAAGAGCGCACGCGCGCAGCGCGGTCCTCGTCGCCCTCCTGCAGCACCGTGCGGATCTCGCTCACGCTGAGCTCGTCATATCCCGGCCACGGCTCATCGCTGCGCAGGCTGGTAATCCGGCTCAGGATGGTCGTGCGGTTTTCATTCTTGCGCTCATAGGAGTCGATCTTCGCAAGGTCTACCTGGGAAAGGTCGGCGAGCTTCTCGATGATCTTGGCAGCGGTCAGCTTGTTGTAGCTCGCTATCGCCAGATCCTCCTCCGAAGCTATCGCTCCCTTGATCTGACCCTCCGCCTGCGCGACTCCGGGCACCTTGCGCGCTTGGCGGGCGCTGCGCTTCGCGCCTGCAGCAGCTTCACGCGAGGTCTTTTTTACCTTCTCGGATGCGGCGCGAGCGGCGTCGGCGGCGCCGGTCTTGGCGATGTCGTAAGAAGGATTTCCGTGGATCTCAGACTGCACGACTGCCTCGGTGAGCTTGGGGATCTCTGCCAGGACATGCTCGAGCATCCTCTGCTCATCAGCCAGAATGGAGTTCGCGAGGGCCTGCGTATCTTTGTCGCCTACAGAGCTCGCGAGACGCTCGATCGCGGTATAGGTCGCGATCTCGAGTGCCTCGGTTGCGCACGCGTCCTTGGCGTTCTTGAGGACCTTCTCCTCGCCTCCCGAGCCACGCACGAGATCAAGCGGTGCCTTCCCCAGGGCGAGTGCCTGCCCGAGGAGTCCCTGGATGAGTCCTATCCCGAGATCTACTGGGTTGCGACCTCGCCCGAGCTCGCCTAGCCGGCGCTGCACTCGAGATGCATGGTCACGCGTCTCTTCGAGATGGGATTCGAGTACGTCGCGGTAGCTTCCCCTGGGGGTCATCGCGATCTGCGACTGCAGCACGCTTACCAGCGCCTGCTCCGTGGCGTGCGCCTCGTTTAGGTACTGTACGATCTTCTGTTCAGCGTTATCCATGATTCCATCTTTCTTTGAAGGGTTGCGCCTGCGTAAGCGCCGCGGATCTGTTGCGTCGGCCCTCGCGCAAAGTCTCGGAATCGGGCTCGGGCTCACAAGAACGGCGATGAATCGCAAAGAACGCGCTGACCTGGGACGAGGCCGTAGTATCTGTCTGCACGCGACGGAGGGTCCGCATCAAGATGCCCTCCTTCTTTTGCCTACCCTGAACCCGGCAGAGCCAAACTCACTAACGGGAGCCGATCGTTCCCTACAGCCGTGGCGTAGTCGACGCCCCGATGACGACGCGGCCGACTCCGATGACCTCCATCTCGGTCTGGGGGGCGCAGACGGCGATCGCGGCGGACTCGTTGCGCAGGGTCCGGCGCAAGGAGATGAAGGCGGCGGAGCCCAGGATCGCCGGAACCCACAGCGCGATCGCACGGTAGGCGAGCACTGCGGACGCCGCAGCGGTGATCGGGACGTTGTAGATGACGAAGCTGCCCACCAACCCGGCGTCGACGCCGCCGATCCCCCCGGGAACCGGAATCAACCCACCCAGCTCGCCGATCAGGTAGCCGATCCACACGATCGCCAGGGGCGGCGCGGAGCCGAACGCGCGAAACGTCGCCCACAGGATCATCATGTCGAAGACCAGGTAGGCAACCATCCCGCCGATCAGCCAGGCGTTGCCCTCGCGCAGCAGCGCGACCGCTTCATTCACGCCATCCGCGACCGCGACCAGGGTCTTCCACGCCGCTCGTGAGCGGCGTGAGGATTCACCTTCTTCGCTGTGTTCAAGGCGCAGGTGCAGGCGCGCGGCGGTGCGTCCAGCCAGCAGCGCCCCCACGATGGACATGGCGGCTATGGCGGCGGGAACTAGGGTCAACGCCAGGTTTGTCTCTCCGGGAAATATACGGACGGCAAGACCAACCCCGACGATGATCACGCCGACCACGTTTGCCACGCTGGTCAGCAAGAAGAAGGCGACGGTGCGCCGTGCGATTTCACTCGTCGGCATCCCGCCTCGTTTCAGAGCCCACGCTCCAAGCGCGAGGCCCCCCGCTCCGCCGGTGGGGAAGAGCGCATTCGCACCGAGCTCGGACATGCCGATCTGATAGCTGACGCGCCAGCTCATGCGCCTGCAAAAGACCATGCGAAAGATCGCGACATACCCCAGGCCGGAGAGCACCTTCAGCCCCACGCCTACCAGCAGCCATGCGGGCTTGGCGTGCGACAGACGGGTCCGCAACCCCGCGAGCCCCGGAAGCAGCGTCACGATCGCGACGACGGCGAGAACCAGCCCCGCCAAGAGCAGCAACCGCGTGCGCAGTTTGCGCCGGCTCAGCTCCTCGGGTACCTCGAGGTCACCCCCGAGGACATTCGCTGCGCCTTGCCGATCGACCTCCACGCCGCTCATGGTGGCATCCGCGGCGCTCTTTGCAGAGATCTGCGGGGCAGATCAGGACGAACCAGGTGGCGTGGCCAGAGAGACTGCCACCAGAGCCACACACACCTACCGGCCGACGTCCAGTTCGGATTTCTCGTCCCGGAGCCGCGGTGGATTAGGATGACGCTCCAGGAGACCGTACCCATCGGACAAGCGGATGGAACGACAGTTTTTGCATCCACTGCAGTGGCTTGGCCGGCGTGATCCCGACCACCTCGCGCTGCGCCGTGCCGGGCGAGCGGCGATCGTGATGCCCGCGATGTTCGCATTGGGGGACGAGGTGATCGCCGATCCCGCGTTGGCGACGTTCGCGGCGTTTGGCTCGTTCGCGATGCTGCTGCTGGTCGACTTCGACGGCCCGGTGCTGGACCGCCTGCGGGCCCAGGCTGCACTCGCGGCAGCGGGATGTGCGCTTGTCTGCCTTGGCACTTTGGTCTCGCAGAACGTCTGGCTCGCGGCCGCGACGATGGCGGTCGTTGGCTTCGTGGTGATCTTCGCCGGAGTCGTCAGCTCGGTGCTGGTTGGAGCCACCACGTCGCTGCTACTGGCCTTCATCTTGCCGGCGACAATCGCCGGAGGAGTGTCATCGGTGCCGGATCGCGTAGCGGGCTGGGCGCTGGCCGCTGCTGCCTCGCTGATCGCTGTCGGACTGCTTTGGCCAGCACCCACGCGCGGTCCGCTGCGTTCGGCGGCCACCACCGCCTGTAGGGCATTGGCAGCACGGATGCGCACGGAGGTCGCGTACATGCTGAGCGACAAGAGCGAGTCATTTGCGCGCGATCGCAATGATGCGGTCGCGCAGGCGAGCGGCGCGGTCGCTGCGCTCCACCATGGATTTCTCGCCACGCCATACCGGCCGACCAGCTTGGGCACTGCGGCACGGACAATCGTGCGCCTGGTGGACGAGCTGAACTGGCTGAACACCATCGTCGTTCAGTCCACGCCGCCTCTGGAGGGCGCCCCGGTCAACCACGCAGCTTGCGCGGTCAAGGCGACTGCGGCTGCCGTGCTCGAACGGGGAGCAGATCTGCTCGAGGTGACGGGCGGGAACTGCGATGCTCTGCACGGCGCCTTGGTCGAGCTGACCGACGCGATGAGCGGGATGGAGGAGAGTGCCACAGCTGATCTGCCGGTCAGGCGGACGCCAGCTGCGTCAAGCCCGGACGCGGTCGATGAGCAGGTGAGCGAATTCATCACGTCGCTCGATCCGAGCTTCCGCGCGCAGGAGCTCGGCTTTGCGGTCTCGCTGATCGGAGCCAACATCGACCTCACAGCGGCCGCCGAGCGACGCAGCTGGCTGGAGCGACTGCTCGGCCGCCAGCCCGAGGGCCTGGCTGGGGCGCTATCCGCGGCGCATGAGCGCGCAGCAGCGCACGTTGATCGACACTCCGTGTGGCTGCACAACAGCGTGCGCGGTGCCGTCGGGCTGGGGCTGGCGGTATTCGTCGCCAACCGGACTGGAGTGCAGCACTCGTTCTGGGTGGTTCTCGGCACGCTCTCCGTGCTGCGATCAAACGCTCTGAACACAGGGCAGAGTGTGATTCGTGCTCTGCTGGGCACCGTGGTCGGATTCATCATCGGCGCAGCGATGCTGGCGGTGATCGGTACCAATACAACGCTGTTGTGGTTTCTGCTGCCGCCTGCGATCCTGCTCGCCGGAGTCGCACCAGCCGCGATCTCGTTCGCGGCTGGGCAGGCCGCATTTACGCTTACGCTGGTGTTCCTTTTCAACATCATTCAGCCTGCCGGATGGCAGGTGGGCCTGTTGCGGCTGGAGGACATTGCCATCGGGTGCGCAGTGAGCCTGGCCGTCGGACTGCTCTTCTGGCCCCGTGGCGCGCAGGCCGCGCTGCGCCGGGCGTTGGCCGACGCATACACCGACAGCGCGGACTACCTCGCCAGCGCTGTCGATTTCGGGATGCTCTGCTGCGAGATCAGCGGTCCGTCTCCCGCCGTCCCGGCCAACGATGCTGCTCGCGCAACTGCGGCGGACCGACGATTGGACGACACGTTTCGCAGCTACCTGGCCGAGCGCGGCGCCAAGCCAGTCCCGCTCGCGGAGGTGACCAGTCTTGTCACCGGGGTCGCCGGCGTTCGCCTCGCCGCCGACGCCGTCCTGGATCTATGGCTGCGCGAGGACGGCTCGGCCACCGGCGACCGGGCTGCGGCCCGGCAGGAGCTTCTCGAGATGAGCGAGCTCTTGAAAGTCTGGTACGACGACCTCGCACGCAGCCTCGTCAATGGGCGAGAGCTGCGCAAGCCCCTCGCACACGACAAGGTTGCCGACGGGCGACTCGTCGACGCGGTCCGTCGCGACTTGCGTGGCGAGGACGGCAGCGCGAGCGCAACCGCCGTCCGAATGATCTGGACGGGCGATCACCTGGATGCGGTCCGCCGACTGCAGAAGGTCATCGTCGGGCCGGCACGCATCACATCGCCGCCACGGGGCGGCACGGCGCTCTCCTTCAGGTCGTCTTGATGAGCCCGCC
This sequence comes from uncultured Solirubrobacterales bacterium, assembly GCA_963764915.1. Classification (GTDB taxonomy): domain Bacteria; phylum Actinomycetota; class Thermoleophilia; order Solirubrobacterales; family Solirubrobacteraceae; genus Palsa-744. The sequence goes on from CAVXUO010000006.1 coordinate 540,941, forward strand.
GTCGATGATGTAGTTCACGCCAGTGACGTTGCCGGTCCGCTCGGAGGCCAATATCGTGATCAGCGTCGCCACCTCCTCTGGTGTTGTGAACCGGCCGGTGGCAAACCCGCCGATGCGCGATTGCGGGCGATCGCAACAGGGGTAGGATGATGTCAACGCATGAATCTGACGCCCTGGTCTTAAGCAGCTCGCGGCGGCGCTCTCGACGGGGCACGGCCACTACCTGACGATCGCCGCGCCGACACCCAGGAGGCGAGGAGATGGCGAGCATCAACGAGTATGAGGCGAAGCAGATCGAGAAGGCGAACGCGACGAAATTGACGCCGGTCGTGTTCATACACGGGCTGTGGCTGTTGCCGAGCAGTTGGGATCGTTGGGCGACGGTATTCGAGCAGGCCGGCTACACCGCGCTGACGCCGGGATGGCCGGACGATCCTCAGACCGTCGAGGAGGCCAACGCGAACCCCGAGGTCTTCGCCCACAAGACCGTCGGGCAGGTGGCCGACCATTTCGACGAGGTGATCGGCAAGCTGAAGAAGAAGCCGGCGGTCATCGGGCACTCCTTCGGCGGGCTGCTCGCGCAGATCATCGCCGGACGCGGTCTCGCGGCCGCGTCGGTGGCGATCGACCCCGCGCCATTTCGCGGCGTGCTGCCGCTGCCCGTCTCTGCGCTGAAGTCCTCCCGGCCGGTCTTGGGTAACCCGGCCAACCGCAACCGTGCGGTCCCGCTCACCTATGAGCAGTTCCGCTACGCCTTCGCCAACACCGTCAGCGAGGACGAGGCCAAGGAGCTGTACCACACGTTCGCCGTGCCCGCCCCCGGCGCGCCGCTGTTTCAGGCGGCTACCGCCAACCTGAACCCGTGGACGGAGGCCAAGGTGGACACCAAGAACCCCGACCGCGGCCCGCTGCTGATCATCGACGGCGAAAAGGACCACACCGTGCCGTGGGCCATCGCGAACGCCTCGTTCAAGAAACAGAACCGCAACAAGGGCGTGACCGAGTCGTCCATACGCCCGTACGTACCGCTTACGACCGAGGAGGTCTCACCGCTTGGTCTTGCGCTTATGCTTGCGCCTGGTCTTGGTTTTGTGCTTGGTCTTGGTCTTGTGCTTCTTCTTGTGCGTGGTCTTCTTGGCCTTCGGGCAGCCGGTGACCGCGATCTTGGTGCTCTGCTCGAGCTCGGCGCCGTTTTGCGCGAGGAATTCGGTGGGCATCGTGAGGTTCTTCGCGGCGCAGAGGCTCCTGGGGGCTGTGAGCGCGGAGTAGGGGCCCTCGGGGAGCGTCAGTTCGAAGCTCGAGAACGGCTGGTCCGGGACCGTCTTGAACGTCGTCGAAGTGACCCCGTTCTTGATGTCGGTCGTACCGACCAGGTCGATCGTGATCCCATACCCCTGCAGCACGAGCGTCAGCGACGGGAACGCTTCGCCACCGTGGCTGACGAAGATCGCGGGGCCCTGTAGCGGTACCGGGATCAGCGGGGTGTGCACGACCGCGTACCCGATCTTCGACGCCGTGGGGCAGGCAGCCGGGTTCGCTTCGAACTGCGCGGCGGTGCATGCCTTCTGCAGGGTGGTCAGGCGTGAGGGTAGTTGCTTGGGGAGTTCGACTTTGACCTTCGCGATGTCCGCGTCGGTGCCTTGGGGCACGCTTGGGTAGGCCAGCTTCGCGCTCAGGCTCGCGCCGCCCGTGCGGCTCGTTTTGGCGGATGTCGAGACCGTGAATTTGGGTTCGAACTTCAGTGCGGCGCAGTTGGTGACCTGGAACGGCGTTGAGATCGTGCTCGAGCCGCCTTCGTTGAGCTGCACCGTGCCGGTGAGCGCCATCTTGGAGCAGTTGGTTGGGTTGAATTGGAAGTTTCCGCGTGTGGTGGTGGCGTTGACGTGCTGGATTTCCAGGGGGATCCCTTCGATACTCGTCGGGATCGAATCGGGGGAGCCGGGTGGGTTGGAGGTGATCGTGATCGCCGCGGTCTGCGGATTCAGTTCGATCTTGCCCCGTACGACCACGCAGTCGCATGGGGGATGGTTGTTCTTGGTGTTCGCGAGGTCGAACGGGCCGGCCTTTGCGGGCACCTCGAACGTGATCCCGAACGGTGCGCAGCCCGCTTCGCCGACGGTGCAGCTGCCGTGGCCGTTGTAGGGGCCGGTGAGATAGAACTTCCCGCCGGTGACCGTGAACGGGTCATTGCCGACACCGACACCGATCGTTGCTTCGCCGACCAGGCTGTTGGGGCCGCACAGCCCTTCGTTGGCTAGCGGTTCGGGGCACAGTTCGACACCCGACAGCACACCCGACAGGCCCGGCGGGAGTTTCGCTTCAAGTGACTTCAGGTTCTGTTCGCCGTTTTTACGGTTGACCGTCACTGTCAGCGGCGAGAATGCGCCTGCCTGGATGTTGGTTGCGCCCGCGTCCACGGTCGGGTTGAACGGCAGGGTTGCACCGGGACACGGGCCGCCGCCGGGGCCGTGTCCGATATTGAACGAGGATTCCGAGGTCACGGGACCGTTGCCGTCCCACGGCGTGAAGACCGCGGTCGTCGTGTACGTCCCGCAGCGCGTCGGTGTGCTCAGCGGTGCGCGTTCGCCGCCGAAGAAGTGCAGTTCAAGGTTTTCAAACGGCAAGTCGGGGGTGTTCTTGAACGTGGTCACGATCTGCCCAGTTTGCGGGTTCAGCGACACTTCGCCCGCGAGCTTGATCAAGCTCCCCGAATAGGGGTCTTCGACAACGATGTACATCGCTATCAGGCTCCCGAACGGGTTCGAGTCCTGCGCCGCCAAATACACCGCGCCTTCCAGTTCGTGTTCCAACAGCGGCGTCTTGATCTTCACAGTCCCGATCTTCGACCCATTGGCACAGAAGTTCGACCCCGCTTCCAGCGGGCTCGTCAGTTCCGGTGTGAACGTGCTCCACTTCACGCCCGGTTCGTCTTCGTTGTTCAGTTCTTCCCGGCCCCTGTAGCCGATCTGATCGCCGGGGCTACCTAGCGTGCCTTCCGGCAACGCGCCCGCATCGGACGAGCAGGCTTCAAGGCCGCCCCCGCCCGACGGGTTGATCGCAACGCCATCCGGGAGCGTCACCGTCGTGTCCCTGAGCGCCGACTCCGCCAAGCCGGTCGGGTTGAGCACGGCGTTCTGTGGAACGTGGACGTTCACCGTCAACCCCGACGACGTGCTCGCGTTGCTGCTATCCGGCGCGACGCTGATTTCCGCCGGGAAGTTGAGCTTCGAGCAGCCCGTCAGCGCGACGGGCGTGCCCGCGGCGTTGTGCGTAACCGTGCTCTTACTCGTCCACTTGCCCGGTTCTTGCCACGAGTCGGCTTCCATCGTCGAGCGCAGGGGGCCGTGGCAGCCGGTCGGCATCGTCAGGAAGGCTTTGCTGCTGCTCGATTCGTCCGATTCCCTTTCGTATGTGGCTCCGGGTCCCGGTTGGGCGACTTCCGAGCAGAAACTATCGCTGTACTTACCGCTTCCCGGCTGCACCCGCACGCAGGGGGTAAGAACGCCAGAGATCACCAGCCTGCTCTTAATGACGGGCGCCTGAGCCGGCGCCGTCGTCACTGTCGCCTGCACGGGGTAGTCCCCGCCGGCACGCACTCCATTGTTGATTAACAGCAGAGGGACGAGGAAATTGGTGCCGAGCTGCAAAGCCACACCGCGTACGGGCTTCATGGCGTAGATCTTGTCGTAGGTGCGTTCTAGACGAGTCTGTCCCTTTGACCAATCTATGCGCAAAAAGCCAACACTCGATTCGGAAGAACATTCTGGCTGACGCAGCTCCGCTCCGCTGCACTTCTGGGCCGGCGCATTGGGGTCGCCTACGAAGCCGGGGGGCAGATCGATCGTGAAATCCCGCAAGACGCCATCGGGCAGGCGAATGTACGGTGAATCAGCGTTCGATTCCATGCGCTTGAAGTGCGAGTTCAGTTCGAAGAAGTCGACGAACTGATACGGGTGCGAGCCTGCCTGCGTATCGGGGGTGCCGTTTTCGTTCAGGAAGCTGATTTCATAGCTCTTGATGCCGAAGCCGACGCCCTGTGTCGCGAGCATACCGCTGCCCTCCCCCTCGCCGTTGGCGTTGGTCGCGACGAGACGGAAGTGGTAGAGTTCGCCGGGCACGAGGCCTTCGAGCTGCGCGGAGACCGCCACCGGACTGCTCCCCGCCCCAATCTCGCCCGGCGTCTGCTCGCACGGCACGCTGCGGTTGTAGGGGCCGTTGCCGAATTCGTCGGTGAGGCCGTATTCGAACTTGCATTCGCTGACGGCGACGCCGCGCGGATCAACCGTGCCGCTTAGGCTCGCAGTTTCCCTGGTGACACCCGTCGGCCCGGCGGGTATCACAGCCGGGGCATCGCTGGCGAAGACGTAGACCTTGCCATCTGTCGGGTTTGAGACGTAGATCTCCCCGCTCGCGCCGTCGACGGCGATCCCGCCCTCGCCCGCGGAGCTCGAGAGCTGCAGCGAGCCGAAGCGCACGACGAGCGTGCCAGCGCTTTGAGCGCTATTATTGCCCTCCGGGCTGTTGCGGTTCATCGCGCCCGTGTCCCACTCGGCCACGGAGGACTGATCGTCTGCATAGAGGTAGCCGGTCGCGGGATCGACAGCCACCGCGACGTCGCCCGCTTCGCCGTCGTCCACGCGGCCAAGCCCAGAGAACTGCTGCCCGAACTTGATCGCACACGAGCACGACGGTTCGAACATCAGGTAGTCATCACCCGTCGCGGAGACGGCGAAGCCGTGGGCCTCGGGTTCGCCGGAGATGCCCACTCCACCATTGTCGTTCTGATTATCCCAATTCTGGCGAGCGATGAGATGATTCACGGCCGCGTCGTCGAATTCGTCGATCAGCAGTTTGTGGCTGCTTGGTGTGCCCAGGTCGACGTGCAGGGTGCCGCTCCCGTCGATCCCCAGCCCCAGCAGTTCTTCGACGGCGGAGCCTGTGGATGGCGTGAAGCCGCCGATCTGGCTCAGGTAGCTGCCTTCGGGGCTGAACTTGTCGATCACACCGTCGCCCCCGTCCATCACGTACAAATCACCGTCAGAGGGGTCGAATTCTTCACAGGCCTTGCCGGTGAGCACCGGGGTATGCCGCACACAAGCATTATCGACCGCGATCGCCGCGGGGCTGCCATACACCAAGGGGAACGAGAACGATCCGGCGGGCGTGTCAGCTCCCTTGAGTGTGTTCCCGGGTGCTTCCTTGGAGCCCGCGGGGAAGTTGAAGTTGACAGGGATGCCGTTCGCATCGAACTTGTAGACCATGTTCGTGCCGATGTCGGCCACGTACACGCCACCGGTCGCTTCGTCGATCGCGATTCCGTTCGGGTTCGAGAACGTGTCAGTTTCGAAGCCGGTGTGTTCGACGATCGGGTGTGATTCGCCGGCGAGGGCGGGAGACGCCGTGACGCCAATAACGGCGAACGTCGCCAGCAGCACGGGGGCGAGCTTCTGAAAAGCTTTGAAGGTGATCATTTCTTTGCCCTCCGGTTGTTGCTGGCTTTTTTGGCTTTCTTAGATTTCTGAGACTTCTTTGTTTTCCTACGAACGCACTTGTCCTTTTTGTTCTTGGTGAAGCTTTTCTTGCACTTTGTAACCTTCTTCACGGTCGTTTTGCCAGATGAAGGCGGAGGCGGCGTGAGGTTGCCCACGCCGAAGAACGTCTGGCTCGCCGGCGCTCCGTAGAGCGAAGGCTGCGGCGAGACCGGCGTGCGGCAGGCGTCGGCCGTCGTGCACGACGGCGGGGAGGACGGTTCGGCGAAGCCTCCGTCGGCACGCGCGTCATAGATGACGATCTGTCCTTCCTGGTTGTCCTGCGGCACGAGCTGCTGGTCGGACCTGAAGAACACGTCATCGCCGCTTTCGCTCACGTCCTCCAAGTTCGATTCGTAGGAGCTCGTGCCGCTCGAGATCAAATACACGTGGCCATCCTCGTACTCGTAGACATCGAGCACGCCGTTCGTATCGGAGGGCACGAGCGCGTCCTTCGTTTCAAAGAACACCTGACCGGCGTCGGTCAGCAGATGCCGGCTCCGGAACACTCCGAAGCGTAGTTCTTCGGCGGTCCCCGGGAACGGCGCCATGCCGCCTCCCGCGCCCGGGGGTTCGCCGGTGGGGTTGCACGAGGCGCAGACGAGTTGCCCTGTGGCGGCACTGTACATGAAGAGCTCATTGACGGCAAATCCGCTGGTCGGTTGGACGACGTCATAATCGGTCAGGCTCTTCTCCGATTCGAACGCGAGCCACTTGCCGTCGGGCGAGGTCTGTTCGCTTCCGAGCCGCGGCTTGTCGGAAACGCCGGTGGCGATGAACGTCGTCTTTTCGCCGTTCCACAGATACAGGTTTTCCTTTCCGGCTTGCGCGCCTTCAACGACGGTCTTGCCTTCGCTGTTCGTGAATTCCCTCGTGTTGGACGCCAGCACACCCTCGGCGACGAAGTAGACATAGGAGCTGTCACGGGAGCCGAACGGCGTGACGCGCAGCACGTCGGCGTGTCCGCCGGCCGCAGCAACCGTGAGGTCGCTCAATTCGCATTTGCTCGCGCCTTCAGGCAGCGCGCACTCGTACAGGTCGGGTTCGCCCGCGGCCGCGGTTGAATCGGTCGTGAGCTTGCTTGCATCGAGGAAGAACACCTTCGAGCCGTCGGCGGTGGCGGCCTGCAAGGAGCCACCGCCGCTGGGGCCCGACCCACCCTGTTTTTCGTCGACCTGGACGGTGCGCTGCCCGTCGATGCGGTCATACAGGGCCCCGCCGTAGGTGAAGAGGACGTGCGAGCCGTCGCTTGAGACCGCACCTTTATCGTACGTACCCGCTTGTGCCGCAAGCGATCCGGGGGCCGCAGTGCCGTCCGGCAGCACGCTCACCAGCCGCACCGTGCCTTTATCCCATTCATACAGGTTTTCGACGCCGTACCGCGCGCCCGCCGCCAGCGGCGTGGTCTCCGTGAAGATCACGTGGCTGAGGTCGGCGGAAGCAACCTGAAAGTGCGCGTCGGCAGGCGTCACGCCCGGCGGCGTGACGTTGACGAGCTGATAGGTGCCGGTCGCGTTGTCGCGCACCAGCAGGTTTTCGTACCCCACCGGTTCGCCGCTCACCACCTGACGGCCTTCGGGATTACACGACTCCGGGTCTTCAAGTTCGACGTTTTTGGACGCGGAAGCGCGTGACCCTCCACCAGCCACCATCACGTCCTTGGTGAGCTGATCCGAGTACGCGTACACGGTTTGGTATTCCATGCAGGCCACCCCGTCATAGGATTCGAGCGGCATGATGTCTTCCGCGACCCAGCCGCCTGTGCCACGCGTGGCAACGTAGTATTCCCCGGCTGTGGGCGCGCCCGGCCGCGGTTCAGCGGCACGGAGCGTGAGCGCTTCGCCATCTGCGGCGGCCGTGCTCGCGTACGCAAGTTGGGAGGCGGCGTCCAGCTGGGCCGAGCTCTTGACCGGCGGCGTCACCAGCTCGTACGCGCGGCAGTCCGGCAACCTCCCGGCGAAGCCGCCACGCACCTGTTCGTTCGGACACGCCGCCCGTTCGGCGCTCAGCGTGGTGAAGGTCTGGTCGGGACCGTAGATCGTTCCCAGTTCGTTGCTCGCTACGACACGGTAGTGATAGGTGCTCCCGGCCGCGAGGCCGCTCGCAGCCGCCCACACCGCGTGCGCTTCCACCCCTTCGCCGACACTTCCTTCGGGAAATGGGACCGAGATAGCGTGTTCGAGGCCGGAGAAGCTGTTCCCGTTGGCCAGGAATGCCGCTTCGGGGAGGTATTCGAAGCGATAGGTCGTCTGGATCCCGCCGGGACTGACGAGCGCCCCGAGCTTCGCTTCGGAGACGCCGACTTCCGCGGTGAGCTCCCTATCGACCACAGGCGCGATCGGGGGCGCGAACACCCAGACGGTTTCTTTGTGGCCGTCGGTCACATATACGCGTCCCTTCGCTTCGTTCACCGCGACTCCACTGGAGAAGCGCGTTTCACCGCTCGTCCCAGGCGTGCCAAAATGGCCGGCTCCCACATCGGCGAGCTGCCTCCCTTCCGCGCTGTACTCGACGAGATGCAGGCAGGGCGAGCCGATTTCGCCGCACAGGTCGGCGCCGTTTTCGACGAGCGCAAACACGTCCCCATGCCCGTCGAGTGCCACGGACCACACGCCTTCGCTTTCGATTTCCACCGGCTTGCCGTTCACTTCCACCGGGGCGTCGCTTGAATCGAGCTCCACGATCCTGTTGTTGCCGGCCACCCACAGGTTGCCGGACGGAGCGACCGTCACTCCGGTCGGTTCCTTCAGCACAGTGGCGCCGGAGCCCGTGAACGTCTTCAGCAACGTGCCGCTCGGGCCGTACTCGAGCACCTCGTTTTCCGCCACCGCCGGCACGTACACGTCGCCGGCCGAGTCGACCGCAATCTGCACATCCGTGAAAATTCCGATGTAATTACGTGACGCCGGCACTGCAAACGGCGCTCCCACCGGCGCGCCCGTGTTGGGATCGTAGATGAAGATCTTCGCGGGCGAGAAGATGCCTTCTTCGCCGAGCACGTACACATCGCCGTTCGTCGGGTTCACCGCGACACCCGAGTAGTACCCAGACCCAAACGGAGACGGCGGCGAGAGCACGTTGCCCGAAGGATCGAGCTTGACTACCGTCGAAGGGACAAACCCACTCCCGGCGAGACCCGACACGAACAAGTCTCCAGAGCCTTCCACAGCAACGCCAGCCGCGCCCTCCACCTGCGCGCTGAACGATTCGGCGAGAATGAGCTTGGGAGGTTCGGCTTGGGCGACGGCGGCAGAGAGCGCGAGCAGAGCGCAGAGAGTTATCAGAGGGGTGGCGATCAACTTGCGCAGAGGCGCACCACTCCCTTGGGCGTGGAGGAGGTCACGGAGCGTCGCGAAGCGCCCGATCTTCGACGTGGAAGCGGACTTCGCGGTGTGCTCTGTGGGTTTCACCTTGTTCTCCTTCGTTGACGTTGTGAAGTGGTAAATCGATCGGGGGTGGCGCGTCATGCGGCCTGCTCCCGGTCGCAGGTGAGGACTCTGAGGCGCTGAGCGACCTTCGCACCCAGCGGCGTGAGCTGCCACGCGTTCGGAGCGCCACTCTGATGCCCCCCGCCGGTATTGACCGCGAGCCCCAGACGCTCCAGGCGCCGCAACAGCTTTGAAATCTGCCCCAAGTCCGTGACTCCGGCGCGCTCCGCGACCACGCGGTTACTGGGACCGGCTCCCCGTTCACTCAGCTCGGCGATGCATCCCAGCACCCGTGCGGTGCGGTAGGTGAGACGCATGTCCACCTCGTCCAGCGGGTCGTTCTCCAGGCGTGCGGAGGCCGGCCCGCCCGGCGGCATCGGGCGCGGCGCGGGCGCGGGGCGCCGCTGTTCGCGCCGCGCCGCCCTCGGCCCAAGGTACTGCAAGGCGATCATCCCCATCAACTCATCGAGCAGCCCTGTCAACGGCCGGGGATCGCCACCGCGCAAACGCGCATACACCACGCCAAACGCCCCACCCACCAAGCCTTCCGCCGTCACCAAAGTGCACTGATCGCCGCGCGGACCCTCCCGGCGCCCCTCATCGAGCACACCCGCCAAGCGCGCCAAGAGCTGCTCGCGACGCTCAAGCGCCTGCGGCCCGCCGTGCAACACGTGAACCACGCAGATCCGCGCCAGCACCGGCTCGGCGTCGAGGAACGAGAGGATCGTCCACAGCCCCCCGCGCACCCGCTCATGCCACACGAGGCCCTCGAGGGCCGCCGCGGCAAGCTCACGTTCGACCCGACCGGCGACCTCGTCGAGCAGCGCGACCAGGCACTCCTCGCGGTTGCCGAACAGCTCGTAGAACGTTCGCCGCGACACCCGCCCCCGCGCGGCGATCCGCGCCACCGAGGCCTGCTCATACCCAAGCTCGTCGATCACCGCAGCCGCCGCGCTCAACAACCGCGAACGCTGAATCTCCTCCACCTGCACCCACGGCGTGCCCCGCGGCGCCACCACGCTCCCCGGCCGGCGCCGCCCGCGCCGCTCCGCCGACAGCGCCCGCTCGCCAACCCCTAGACGCGCCGCCGCTTTCACACCGCCACGCGCCGGCGCCGCCATCAGCGACCACCCCCCACGCGCGCAGGTGAAACCGCTACCCCGCCCAGAGCCGGCCGGAGCCCAACCAAGGCCGACCGGACCCCAACCCCCACGGGGACGAAGCAAAAGCGGCGCAAACGCCCCACCACTTCCCTTCCCCCCTCCGGGGGGTTCCGGGCGGCCCGCAAAAGCGGGACGCAGGGGGGCTCCGAGGTTAGACCGCTAGACGAAGAGAGAGAGAGAGAGAGAGAGAGATGCGACAGCGCCAAGCTGGCGCATCTAGCATCAGCCCCACGGGCCGACGCGCACATCCCCATCATGAATCTCCCTCTAGAAACCACGCTCAAACAACTCCCTCATCGCTCCGATCCAGACCCTCTCCCATAACTGCAACAACCCTGCGAGCGCTTTGGACGTCAACCACAAGGCGGTATGACCCCAACCAGACCCTATGTATCCAGGCTCCCAACAGCGAGAGACCGGCTTGTAAACAGACCGTAACGCTTCGCGGCGCAGATGTCAAGCCCACAGGTGAGCCTACGTACGGCAGTGGCCACATGCCCCAAAGCGCAGGGGTCGCCCCACACGGCGCCTCACACCCACAGCGCCGCGACCGGCACCGCCCAGATGCCGCGCGCGAGCGGAACGGTCTGGCGCGTTGTGCACAGCACCAGCCCGGCCACCCACCGCTCGCCGGCCAGCTCCCTGAATTTGTGCAGCCCGCGCAGGTCGCCACGCCGGACGGTGGAGCCGGCCTTGATCTCGATCGCCACCGTTTGGCCGGCACGGTTTTCCAGCACCACATCCACCTCCTCTCCATGGGGGCCGCGCCAGTGACGCATGGCCGGCGCGGTGGGAGTGTGGGGCAGCAAGCGCGCCAGCTCCATCGCCACAAACGACTCGTACGCGCGACCGCTGAGCATGTCATCGGAGGCGATACGCGCGGCGTCGGCCCCCAGCAGGTGGATGAGCAAACCGCTGTCCTCGACGAACAAGCGCGGCGTGCGCACCGCCCGCGCCGCGAGGCCAGGAGCCCACGCCGGCACGCTCACCACCAGATGGAGCAACTCCAGCAGGCGCACGTACGTACGCACCGTCTTCTCGTCTGCCGCCAGCGCCCGCGCGATCGGTCGCAGGGCGATCGTGGAGCCCGAGCCGGCAGCGAGATGCGCCAGCAGTGCCGGCAGCAGATCGGGTCGCCTGATGTCCACCAGGTCGGGCACATCACGCGCCACCAGGGCCGCCAGGTAATCGTCGAACCACGCGCCGCGCCGGCGCTCCGAGCGCGCCAGCACCGGCGGAAACCCGCCGGCGGCGATGCGCTGGGCGTGCGCCGCTCGCCCCACCACCTCCGCCTCCACATAGGGCGCGCCGGCACCCTCCCAGATCTCCTCCAGCCACGCCGGCACCGCCCGGCGCGCGATCTCAGCCTGCGTGAAGGGCCGCAGCGGCACCCGCTCCACGCGCCCGGCGAGCGAGTCGCCGACCCGGGGGGCCAGCAGCAGGTTGGCCGACCCGCTCACCAAGAAGCGACCCGGACGGACGTCACGATCGACGACGCTCTTCAGCGCCAGCACCAGCTCCGGCACGCGCTGCAACTCATCGATGAACACCCGCTCACCGAGACCGGCAAGGAACCCCGCGGGATCGTCAGCCGCACTCCGTCGCGTGTTGGCGTCGTCGAGCGTAACCACCTCCATGCCCCGCTCCGCGGCGATCTTCGTGCAGAGCGTCGACTTGCCCGCCTGGCGCGGGCCTTCGACCGCCACGATGCGCGTGTCGGCAAGCGCCTCCGCCACCTGCGCCTCCGCGTGCCGGGGAATCTCATGCTCGGACAAAGCACCATTACGATAGCGGATAATCCGGAACGTAAATCCGGACAGCACGGATCATAAATCCGGCGAATCCGGAATGGGCTGGTCTTGCAGGCCTACCGTTTCTTGCGCTTCCTGTGCTTGGTCTTGTGCTTCTTCTTGTGGGTGGTCTTCTTGGCCTTCTGGCAGCCGGTGACCGCGATCTTCGTGTTCTGCTTGAGCTCGGCGCCGTTCTGCGCGAGGAATTCGGTCGGCATCGTGAGGTTCTTCGCGGTGCAGAGGTTCCCGGGGGCTGTCAGTGCGGAGTAGGGGCCCTCGGGGAGCGTCAGTTCGAAGCTCGAGAACGGCTGGTCAGGAACCGTCTTGAACGTCGTCGACGTGACCCCGTTCTTGATATCGGTCGTACCGACCAGGTCGATCGTGATCCCATATCCCTGCAACACCAGCGTCAGCGACGGGAATGCTTCGCCGCCGTGGGAGACGAAGATCGCGGGGCCCTGCAGCGGGACTGGGATCAGTGGGGTGTGCACGACCGCGTAGCCGATCTTTGACGCCGTGGGGCACGTCGCCGGGTTCGCTTCGAACTGCGCGGCAGTGCATGCCTTCTGCAGGGTCGTCAAACGGGAGGGGAGTTGCTTGGGGAGTTCGACTTTGACCTTCGCGATGTCCGCGTCGGTGCCCTGCGGCACGTTCGGGTAGGCCAGCTTCGCGCTCAGGCTCGCCCCGCCCGTCCGGCTCGTTTTGGCGGATGTCGACACGCTGAATTTGGGTTCGAATTTCAGCGCGGCGCAGTTGGTGACCTGAAACGGCGTTGAGATCGTGCTCGATCCGCCTTCGTTGAGCTGCACCGTGCCGGTGAGCGCCATTTTTGAGCAGTTGGTTGGGTTGAACTGGAAGTTCCCGCGGGTGGTGGTGGCGTTGACGTGCTGGATTTCCAGGGGGATCCCTTCGATGCTCGTCGGGATCGAATCGGGGGAGCCGGGTGGGTTGGAGGTGATCGTGATCGCGGCCGTCTGCGGGTCCAATTCGATCTTGCCCCTGACCACCACGCAGTCGCACGCCGGATGGTTGTTCGCCGTGTTCGCCAGGTCGAACGGGCCGGCCTTCGCGGGCACCTCGAACGTCAGCCCGAACGGTGCGCACCCCGCTTCGCCGACGGTGCAGCTGCCGTGGCCGTTGTACGGGCCGGTGAGATAGAACTTCCCGCCCGTGACCGTGAACGGGTCATTGCCGATACCGACACCGATCGTCGCTTCGCCGACCTTGCTGTTTTCCCCGCACAGCCCTTCGTTGGCTTGCGGTTCGGGGCACAGTTCGACACCCGACAGCACACCCGACAGGCCAGGCGGTAGTTTCGCCTCCAGGGACTTCAGGTTCTGTTCGCCGTCTTTGCGGTTCACCGTCACCGTCAACGGCGAGAACGCACCCGCCTGGATGTTCGTCGCGCCCGCGTTCACGGTCGGGTTGAACGGCAGAGTCGCACCTGGGCACGGGCCACCGCCCGGACCGTGTTCGATGTTGAACGACGATTCCGCGGTCACCGGACCGTTACCGTCCCACGGCGTGAACACCGCGGTCGTCGTGTACGTCCCGCAGTGCGACGGGGTGGACAGCGGTGCGCGTTCTCCACCGAAGAAGTGCAGTTCGAGGTTTTCAAACGGCACGTCGGGGGTGTTCTTGAAGGTCGTGACGATCTGTCCCGTCTGCGGGTTCAGTGTCACTTCGCCCGCGAGCTTCACCAAACTCCCCGAATAGGGGTCTTCGACGACGATGTACATCGCTATCAGGCTCTCGAACGGGTTGTTGTCCTGCGTCGCCAGATAGACGGCGCCTTCCAGTTCGTGTTCGAGCAGCGGCGTCTTGATTTTCACGGTTCCGATCTTCGACCCGTTCGGGCAGAAGTTGGTCCCCGGCGCAAGCAGGCCCGCCAGTTCCGGCGTGAAAGTGTTCCACTTCACGCCCGGTTCGTATTCGGCGTTCAGTTCTTCCTGGCCCTTGTAGCCGATCTGATCGCCGGGGCTGCCAAGCACGCCCGCCGCGAGCGCCGCCGGTTCGGAGGTACACGCTTCAAGCCCGTCACCACCCGATGGGTTGATCGCGACCCCTTCGGGCAGCGCCACCGTCGTGTCCCTGAGCGAGGACTCAGCCAGGCCTTCGGGATTCAGCGCGGCACTCTGCGGGACGTGGACCTTCACCGTCAGCCCCGACGACGTGCTCGCGTTGCCGCTGTCTGGCGCAACGCCGATTTCCGGCAAGAACTTGAGCTTCGAGCAGCCAGTCAGCGACACAGGCGTACCCGCCGCGTTGTGCGTGACCGCGCTCGCCTTCGCCCATTTGCCCGGTTCTTCCCACGACTCGGCTTCCATCGTCGAGCGCAGGGGGCCATGGCAGCCCGTCGGCAGCGTCAGGAAGGCCTTGCCGGCACCCGGTTCCCTTTCGTATTCGCCTTTGCCGGCTTCGGCGGCTTCCGTGCACCGGAACTCGTTGTATTTACCGGTCCCCCGCGGCACCTGCCTGCAGGGGGCGATAACACCGAAGCTCACCACCTTGCTCGTGATGACGGGAGCCGTCGGCGGCGCTTCCGTCACCGTCGCCTGCACAGGATAGTCTCCGCCGGCTAGCACACCGTTGTTGATGTTCAGCAGGGGTATAAAGAAGTTGGTGCCGAGCTGCAACGCCACGCCGTGCGGGGGCACCATATTGAAGAGGTTGCCCGCGATGTGCGATGCGCGAGGCTCACTTTCTGCCCAGTTCAAGGATATTGTGCCCACGATCGATTCGGATGGACATGTTTCGTTTTCACGCAGCTCCTCTCCGGTACACTTCCTGGCGCTCGCATTGGGGTCGCCGACGAAGCCAGGGGGCAGATCGATCTTGAGATTCCGCAAGACGCCGTCGGGCTCGCGAATATACGGCGAGTCAGCGTTCGATTCCATGCGCTCGAAGTGCGAATTCAGCTTGAAGGAGTTGACGAACTCAAACGGATGCGAGCCTGCCTGCGTGTCGGGCGTGCCGTTTTCGTTTATGAAATTGACTTCAAATTCCTTGATGCCGAAGCCTTCGCCCTGCATAGCGAGCATACCGCTGCCCTCGCCCGCGCCGTTGGCGTTGGTCGCGATCAAGTGGAAGTGGTAGAGTTCGCCGGCCACGAGGCCTTCGAGCTGCGCCGAGACCGCCACCGGGCTGCTTCCCGCTCCGATCTCGCCCGGCGTCTGCTCGCACGGCACGCTGTGGTTGTAGGGGCCGTTGCCGTAGTCGTCGGTGAGGCCCCATTGGAATTCACACGAGCTGACGGCGACGCCGCGCGGATCGACCGTCCCGCTCAGGCTCGCGTCTTGCATGGTCACGTCCGCGGGTTCGCCGGCTGTCACGGCCGGGGCGTCGCTGCCGAAGACGTAGACCTTGCGGTCGGCCGGGTTGGAGACGTAGATCTCTCCGGTCTTGCCGTCCACGGCGATCCCGCCCTCGCCCGCGGAGCTCGAGAGCTGCAGCGAGCCGAAGCGCGCGACGAACGTGCCGTCTTCCGTGCCGCTGAAAGAAAACACTCCCCCGTTGCGGTTCATCGCACCCGTGGCCCACTCGGCCACGGAGGACTGATCGTCTGCGTAGAGCTCGCCGGTCGCGGGGTCGACGGCCACGGCGACGTCACCCGCTTCGCTGCCGCCCTCCACATCGCCAAGATAGCTGAGCCGCTGCCCGAACTTGACCGTACACGAGCACGACGGTCCGTACATCGGGTAGTCATCTCCCGTGGCGGAGACGGCGAAGCCGTGGGCAGCGCGGCCATTGCCTACTCCAATTCCGACGCTGGTTCCCCACTCCTGGCGAGCCACGAGATGGTTCATGGCCGCGCTGTCGAACTCCTCGACCAGCGGCTGGCCCGCCGTGATGCCGACGTGCACTGTGCCGCTCCCGTCGACGCCCAGCCCCAGCAGTTCGCCTTCGGCGGAGCCGGTGGATGGCGTGAAGCCGCCGATCCGGCTCAGGTATCTGCCTTCGGGGCCGAACTTGTCGATCACGCCGTGGCCGGCATCCATCACGTACAGGTCGCCGGCCGAGGGGTCGAATTCTTCACAGGCCTTGCCGGTGAGCACCGGAGTGTGCTGCACGCAAGCATTGTCAACCGCGATCGCCGCGGAACTCCCGTATTCCGTGGGGAATGAGAATGATTCGGCCGGCGTGTCAGCTCCCTTTAGTGCGTTCCCGGGTGCTTCCTTGGAGCCCCCGGGGAAGTTGAAGTTGACCGGGCCGCCGTTCGCATCGAACTTGTACACCGCGTTCGTCGTGGCGATGTCCGCCACGTACACGTCCCCCGTCGATTCTTCCACCGCGATCCCGTTCGGGTTCGAAAAGGCTTCCGTCGCATTGCGGCCGAATTCATGCAGGACCGGGTGCGCTTCGCCGGCGAGCGCCGGGGACGCGCCCGCTCCCAGCGCCACGATCACAGCAACCGCGAGCCAGAGCGCTGTTGAGATTCTCCTGGAGCGCGTCATCGCTTACCCCTCCTGTTGGCGTGGACGGACTTCTTGGCCTTCTTCGCCGGCTTTTTCACACACTTGCCTTTCTTCTCACCCCTCCGGGACCCGTCACCTCTGCACTTCACAGGCTTCGCCTTGGGTTTCGCTTTCGGCTTGGTTTCGGGCGCTTCGAGCGGAGGGAGGTTCCCCACGCCGGAAAATGTCTGGCTCGCCGGCGCCCCGTAGACCGCGGGCTGCGGCGGGACCGCCGCACGGCAGGCGTCGGCGGTCGTGCACGCCGGCGGGGAGGACGGTTCGGCGAGGCCACCCGCGACGCGCGCATCGTAGATGACGATCATTCCTTCCTGGTGGTCCTGCGGCACGAGCGCCTGGTTCGACCTGAAGAACACGTCAGAGCCGCTTTCGCTCGCTCCCTCCAGGATCGATCCTAAGGAGCTCGCGCCGCTCGAGATCAGGTACACATGGCCACCCTCGTACTCGTAGACGTCGAGCTGGCCGTTCGTATCGGAGGGCGCCAGCGCTTCCCGCGTTTCGAAGAACACTTGACCGGCGTTCGTGAGCAGATGCCGCGTCCGGAAGACTCCGTGTTCTTCTCCCTTGGATCTCGAGGGCCGCCCCACCACACCGCCTTCTGCGATCGCAGGTTCGCCCGTGGGGTTGCACGAGGCGCAGGCCAATGAGCCGGCCCCGCCCGATTCGGCGCTGTACAGGAAGAGCTCCCTGGCGGATCCGTTGTCATAACCGGTCAGGCTTTCCGTCGATTCGAACGCGAGCCACTTGCCGTCGGGCGAGGTCTGTTCGATGCCACGTTCGCCAACTTCGACGCCGGAGGCGATAAACGTCGTCTCTTTGCCGTTCCACAGATACAGGTTCTGCTTCCCGGCTTTCGCGCCTTCGGCGACGGTCTTGCCTTCACTGTTCGTGAATTCCCTCGTGTTGGACGCCAGCACGCCCTTGGCGACGAAGTAGACGTAAGAGCTGTCGTGGCCGCCGAGCGGTGTGACGCGCTGAACGTCGGCGTGTTCGCTCCCCGCAGCGACCGTGAGGTCGATCAATTCGCATTTGCTCGTGCCTTCAGGCAGCGCGCACTCATACAGGTCAGGTTCGCCCGCGGCCGCGGTCGAGCCGGCCGTGAGCTTGCTTTCGTCGAGGAAGAAGACCTTCGAACCGTCGGCGCTGGCGGCCTTGAAGGAGCCACCGCCGGCGACGCCCGACCCACCCTGGTTTTCGTCGACCTGAATGGTCCGCTGCCCGTCGATACGGTCATACAGAGCGCCGCCGTAGGTGAAGAGGACGTGCGAGCCGTCGCTGGAGACCAGACCTTCGTGTTCGGCCGTACTCCCACTCGACAAGCTCGCCGCGAGCGATCCGGGGACCGCCGTGCCGTCCGGCAGCACACTCACCAGCCGCAGCGCGCCTTCATCCCATTCGTACAGGTTTTCAACGCCGTAAGTGGCGCCTTCGGCCAGGGGCGACGTCTCCGTGAAGAACACACGGCTGAGATCCGCGGAGGCGGCCTGGAAGTGCGCGTCGCCGGGCGTCACCCCGGGCGGCGGGACGTTGACGAGCTGGTAGCCGCCGGTCGCATTGTCGCGCACCAGCAGATTTTCGTGGCCCACCGGTTCGCCGCCGACAACCTGACGGCTTTTGGGGTTGCACACTTCCGGGCCGATATGGTTGTCCGACTCAGACGCGCTTGACCCTCCACCAGCCAGCATCACGTCCCTGGTGAGCTGATCTGAGTAGGCGTACACAGGTTGGTAGTCCTGGCAGTCCACCCCGTCATAGGATTCGAGCGGCATGATGTCTTCCGCGATCCAGCCGTCCGTGTGACGCGTCGCCACGTATTGTTCGCCGCCGCTGGGCGCGCCCGGTTGCGGTTCCGTGGCGCGAAGCGTGATCGCTTCGCCATCCGCGGCGACCGTGCTTTCGTACACCATGTCTGCCCGACCATCGAACTGGGATGAGTTCTTGGGCGGCGGCGTCACGAGCTCGTAGGCGCGGCAGTCGGGCAACCCCGCGGCGAACCCGCCGCGCAGTTCTTCGTTAGGACACGCCGCCTGCTCGGCGCTCAGCGTGGTGAAGGTCTGGTCGGGGCCATAGACCCCGTGGGGTTCAAGTTCGTTCGTGGCGACGACGCGGTAGTGGTAGGTGCTCCCAGGCGCGAGGCCGCTCGCGGACGCCCACACCGCGTGCGATTCCAGTCCTTCACCGACGCTGCCTTCGGGAAATGGGGCCGAGATCGCGTGTTCGGGACCGGAGAAGCTGTTCCCGTTGGCCTGGAATGCCGCTTCGGTGAGGTATTCGAAGCGGTAGCTCGTCTGGATGCCCCCGGGGTTCACGAGCGCGCCGAGCTTCACTTCGGAGACGCCGACTTCGGCGGTGAGCTCCCTGCCGACCACAGGCGCGCCGGGAGGCCCGAACACCCAGATGGTTTCTTTGCGGCCGTCGGTCACGTATACACGCCCGTTCGCTTGATTCACCGCGACCATGTTGAAGAAGCGTTGCGATTTGAGGCTTATATTGGGCACGCCGAAATGGCCGGCCCCCACATCGGCGAGCTGCCTGCCTTCCGAGCTGTACTCGACGAGATGGGTACACCCTTCCGTGTTGATTTCGCCGCACGGGTCCGCGTTGTTTTCGACGACCGCGAACACGTCCCCATGCCCGTCGAGTGCCACGGACCACACGCCTTCGCTTTCGATTTCCACCGGCTTGCCGTTCACTTCCACCGGGGCGTCGCCTGAATCGAGCTCCACGATCCTGTTGTTGCTGGCCACCCACAGGTTGCCGGACGGAGCGACCGTCACTCCGGTCGGTTCCTTCAGCGCACCGGCGCCGGAGCCCGTGAAGATCTTCAGCAGCGTGCCGCTCGGGCCGTACTCGAGCACCTCGTTTTCCGCGGGGTTCGGCACATACACGTTGCCGGCCGAGTCGGTGGCAATCTGTACGTCTGTGAAGAGGCCGCTGAAATTGCGTGGCGTCGGCACTTCAAACGACGACAGCAACGCGCCCGTGTTGGGATCGTAGACGAAAATCATCGCGGGCGTGGGCGGCGAGAGGATGGATGGGCCTCCTTCTTCGCCGAGCACGTACACATCGCCGTTCGTCGGGCTCACCGCAACACCCGAGTAGTGCGCAGACCCAAACGGGGACGGCGGCGAGAGCAAGCTACCTGAAGGATCGAGCTTGACCACCGTCGAGGGACCCAAGGCTTCGTAGCCGGTCCCTCCGCCACTTAGGAAACTCGATACGAACAGGTCTCCAGAGCCCTCCACAGCGACACCAACCGCGTACGGCTCGTGCGTGCCGAACTGTCCGTAGGAGATCAGCTTGGGAGGCTCGGCTTGGGCGACGGCTACAGAGAGCGCGAGCAAAGCGCAGAGAGTTATCAGAGGAGTGGCGATCAACTTGCGCAGAGGCGCACCACTCCCTTGGGCGTGGAGAAGAGCACGGAGCGTCGCGAAGCGCCCGGTCTTCGACGTGGAAGCGGACTTCGCGGTGTGCTCTGTGGGTTTCACCTTGTTCTCCTTCGTTGACGTTGTGAAGTGGTAAATCGATCGGGGGTGGCGCGTCATGCGGCCTGCTCCCGGTCGCAGGTGAGGACTCTGAGGCGCTGGGCGACCTTCGCGCCCAGTGGCGTGAGCTGCCACGCGTTCGGCGCGCCGCTCTGATGCCCCCCGCCGGTATTGACCGCGAGCCCCAGACGCTCCAGGCGCCGCAACAGCTTTGAAATCTGCCCCAAGTCCGTGACTCCGGCGCGCTCCGCGACCGCGCGGTTACTGGGACCGGAGCCCCGCGCACTCAGCTCAGCGATGCATCCCAGCACCCGTGCAGTGCGATAGGTGAGACGCATGTCCACCTCGTCCAGCGGGTCCTTCTCCAGGCGTGCGGAGGCCGGCCCGCCCGACGACATCGAGCGCGGCGCGGGCGCGGGGCGCCGCTGTTCGCGCCGCGCCGCTCTCGCTCCCAAATACTGCAAGGCGATCATCCCCATCAACTCATCGAGCAACCCCGTCAACGGCCGGCGATCGCCACCACGCAAACGCGCACACACCACGCCAAACGCCCCACCCACCAAACCTTCCGCCGTCACCAAAGTGCACTCCTCGCCACGCGAACCCTCCCGGCGCCCCTCATCGAGCACACCCGCCAAGCGCGCCACGAGCTGCTCGCGACGCTCGAGCGCTCGCGGCCCGCCGTGCAACGCCTGCACCACGAAAATCCGCGCCAGCACCGGCTCAGCGTCCAGGAACCAGAGGATCGTCCACAACCCCCCACGCACCCGCTCATGCCACGCAAGACCCCCCAGGCCCGCCGCCGCAAGCTCCCGCTCGACCCCACCGGCGACCTCATCCAGCAACGCAACCAGACACTCCTCACGGTTGCCGAACAACTCGTAGAACGTTCGCCGCGACACCCGCCCCCGCGCAGCGATCCGCGCCACCGAGGCCTGCTCATACCCAAGCTCGTCGATTACCGCGGCCGCCGCGCCCAACAGCCGCGAACGCTGAATCTCCCCCACCTGCACCCGCGGCGTGCCCTGCGGCTCCACCAGGCTCCCCGGCCGGCGCCGCCCGCGCCGCTCCGCCGACAGCGCCCGCTCACCCGCCCCTAAACGCGCCGCTGTTTTCACACCGCCACGCGCCGGCGCCGCCATCAGCGACCACCCCCCACACGCGCAGGCGAAGGCGCTATCCCGCTCAGAGCCGGCCCGGGCCCACCCCCCACAGGGACGAAGCAAAAGCGGCGCAAACGCCCCACCACTTCCCTTCCCCCCTCAGGGGGGTTCCGGGCGGCCCGCAAAAGCGGGACGCAGGGGGGCTCTGAGGTTAGACCGCTAGACGAAGAGAGAGAGAGAGAGAGAGAGATGCGACAGCGCCAAGCTGGCGCATCTAGCATCACTCCGCCAGTCGGCGGCGCACATCCCCGCTACGTATCTCTCTCTAGAAACCACGCTCAAACAACTCCCTCATCGCTCTGATCCAGACCCTCTCCCATAACTGCAACCCTGCGAGCGCTTGACGTCAACCACAAAGCGAGCTGACCCCAACCAGACCCTATGTACCCGGCTCCCAACGGCGAGAGACCGGCTTGTAAATAGACCGTAACGCTTCGCGGCGCAGATGTCAAGCCCACAGGTGAGCCTACGTACGACAGTGGCTACATGCCCCCGTTCTTGATGTCGGTCGTACCGACGAGATCGATCGTGATCCCATACCCCTGCAGCACCAGTGTCAGCGAGGGGAACGCTTCGCCGCCGTGGCTGACGAAGATCGCGGGGCCCTGCAGCAGGGCCGGGGTCAGCGGGGTGTGCACGACCGCGTACCCGATCTTCGACGCCGCCGGGCAGGCAGCCGGGTTTGATTCGACGAACTGGTACGGGTGCGAGCCGGCCTGCGTGTCGGGCGTGCCGTTTTCGTTCAGGAAGCTGACTTCAAAGTTCTTGATGCCGAAGCCCACGCCCTGCATCGGGAGCAGACCGCTGTCCTGGCCCGCGCCGTTGGCGTCGGAGGCGCAGTCAGGACCATCGGGCGTTGTCGTAAGAGCGTCGTCGCATCGCCTCGCGTCGTTTAGAGCGAGATGAAACTCCAAAGCGAGAGTTGACAGCGCACACCAAGAGCTGGAATTCGTCCAACTCAGCAGTCTGAGGTTTGACTACCGACAGTCGAGTTCTCGCCGCGGAATGTGACCGCGTTAGGCGGGTCGTACTCGATGATGCGATAGGTGAGAGGTGTCTTTCGGTGAAGGAAGGTGGCCACGACCCGGAACTCGCTTCCCTCGCCGACCGGCATGTTGCCGAGGCGCTCCGCTTCGACGACGCCCGGATCCCACTCCGCGGTGGTCGAGAAGTCGCTGAGGTAGGCGAACACCTCGCCGGGGGGACGCGGGCTGTAGACGCTTGCGTTATAACGGGCCATCGGGCTCTCCTTGTGGTTTCGAGTTGATCGGGGCCACGGGCGGGGTGTCGTGCGGGTTGCTGAGTCGCTCGCATTCGGTCCAAAGTCGCTTACGGTCCTTGGGCGTCTCCTTGGTCCAGGGCACACGGTGGGTCGGGCGCCGTCGGCGGTCATGCCAGAAGCCGCCGGAGCTGTGCGCGGCCTCGGGAGCGGCACCGAGCCAGACGATCGTGTCGGCGCCCTGGAACGGCGTGCGCAGCAGCCATTTTGTCGCACCGTAGAAGCGTGGTAGCGAGGACTCAAGACCCGGGGTGTCCACCCAGCCTGGATGCATCGCGTGAACGACTACGCCGCTGCCCTGCAGCCGCTTCGCCCAGAGCTCGGTCAGGATCACCTGGGCGCGCTTGGTGCGCGCGTAGACGGTCGGGCCGTCGAACTTCTCGTGTGCGCTCTGCAGATCCTCGATGTTGATCCTCTGCGTGTACATACCGCCTGAGGACACGTTGACGATGCGTGCGGGCGCGCTCTTCTTGAGCAGCCCGATCAGCAGGTTCGTCAATAGGAATGGTCCGAGGACGTTGGTCGCAAACGTCAGCTCGATGCCATCCACCGAGAACGTCCGCTCGCCGAGCATCGCGCCTGCGTTGTTGACGAGCACGTCGAGGCGCGCCGTCTTGCGGCTGAAGCGCTCAGCGAACTGCCGCACGGCCTCGAGGTCACTGAGGTCGCAGAGGCTGACCCGGACATCGCTGTTGCCTGTCCGCGCGAGGATCTCCGCGCGTGCACGCTCGCCGCGCTCGTCGCTGCGGACGAGCAGGTGGACGGCCGCGCCGAGGCGCGCGAAGCCCTCGGCAGCGGCCAGGCCGAGCCCTGAGGTCGCCCCGGTGACGAGCACGACCTTCCCTTCCATCGGCTGCAGGTCTCTGGGGTTCCACATGCCCCTGCGGATGCGATAACCCGCGTTCGTATAGCCCGCGACGACGGTGCGGTCGAGGATCGTGTCGATCAGTGAGTTGCATGTCGGCCGTCCCACACAGTGAGCATGACTCATGAGCTCGCCGTGTCGGCCCGTCCCCCTCGCTAGGTTGGTACTCAGTGCAAGTCCTTGTCACCGGTGCCAGCGGCTTCATCGGCGGACGCCTTGCCCGCTGCCTGCGCCAACGCGGCGATGCGGTGCGCTGTCTGGTCCGCAACCGCAACAGTGTTCGTGCCCGCGCGCTCGTCGATGCGGGCTTCGAGGTTCACGTAGGCGACGTTCTCCGTCCCGACTCGCTCGCGGGCGCGGGCCGCGGCGTCGATGTCGCCTACTACCTCGTGCACTCGATGGGGCGGGGCGGCGACGCCTCCCACTTTGCAGAGCGCGAGCGCCGGGCCGCCGAGGGATTTGCACGAATGGCCAAGCAGGAGGGCGTTGGCCGTGTCATATACCTTGGTGGCCTCGGCGATCACCCCGGCTCGGAGCACCTGCGCAGCCGCCGCGAGACCGCCAGAGCACTCGAGGCACACGGCCCGCCGCTGACCTACTTCCGTGCCGGGATGGTCGTGGGAAGCGAAAGCGAGTCCTATCGCACGCTCCGCTACCTGGTCGAGCGCCTGCCCGCGATGATCGCTCCCGCCTGGCTCGCTACCAGGACCCAGCCGATCGGGATCGACGACGTGCTGAGCTATCTCTCGTGGGCGCCTCACGTGGAGGCCTCGACCAGCCGCGAGCTGCAGATCGGCGGCCCGGACGTGCTCACTTACGGTGAGATGCTCGACGTGATGGCGCTCGCCCTCGGCAAGCGCCCGCGGCTGAAGATCCCGGTGCCGTTCATAACGCCGTGGCTGTCGTCGCTCTGGATCGGTCTCGTCACCCCGGTCGACGCCGGCGTCGCGCGACCGCTGATCGAGGGGCTCAGCACCGAAACGGTCGTCACCGACGACTCCGCCCGCCGGCTCTTCGATGTAGAACCCGCCCCGTTCGAAGCCACGTTGCGCCAAGCGCTCGCCGAGGATAGGGGAGTCCCGCCACCGAGTTAGCACTTCTCAACCGCGCGGGCCCGGTCGAGGTGCGAGGCGAGCAGCCTCGCCTGGGGGCAGGTGATCCGAGGCGTGGCATGATGCGAATAGCACAAGCATGAGGATCGCGATCATCGGTGGAGGAGTCTCTGGGCTCGTATGTGCGCACATGCTGCACTCCGAGCACGAGCTGGTCCTGTTCGAGGCGGGTGACCAGGCCGGCGGGCACGCCAACACGGTACGTGTTGAGACCGAGACCGGGGTCTACGATCTTGACACGGGTTTCATCGTCTTCAACGATCGTAACTACCCGAGCTTCGAACGCTTGCTGGGCGAGCTTGCCGTGCCGACTCAAGCGTCCCGGATGAGCTTCGGGGTGAGCGACGGGGTCGACTTCGAGTACAGCGGCGCCTCGCCGAACGGCCTCTTCGCTAGCCGCGGCAACATGGTCAAGCCCTCCTTTCATCGGATGATCGCGGACCTGGCCCGCTTCAACCGGGACGGCCGTCGGCTGCTTGCCTCCGAGGAGGACCCGTCGCTGTGCGAGTGGCTGGCCAGGCGGCGTTATTCGCGCGCGTTCGTGGAGCAACTGATCGTGCCTCAGGCGTCGGCGGTGTGGTCTGCGGATCCGGCGCGGATGTGGTCCTTTCCGGCACGCTTCTTGATCGAGTTCTTTGACAACCACGGGATGCTCGGGTTCCGCGGACGCCCCCGCTGGCGGACGATCACCGGCGGGTCGCGCAACTACGTGCAGGCGCTCACACGGCCCTGGCGCGAGCGCCTGCGGCTCTCGACGCCGGTGACGGGGGTCTATCGTCATCCGGACCATGTCGCGGTGTCATCGCGTGGCCATGAGCCGGAGCGCTTCGACGCGGTCGTGCTGGCGACACACTCCGACCAGGCCCTTGCGCTGCTGGGCGATCCCAGCGAGCGCGAGCGCGAGCTGCTTGGGGCGATCCCCTATCAGCGCAACGAGGCGGCGCTCCACACCGACCGCTCGCTGCTCCCGCGGCGCCGGCGCGCGTGGGCGAGCTGGAACTACCATCTCGGCGAGAGTCTGGAGGGACGCTGCACGGTGACGTATCACATGAACCGCCTGCAGTCGCTGCGCGCTGACCGCGAGTTCTGCGTCACGCTCAACCGCACGGCCGCGATCGAGCCGGAGAAGATCATCCGCACGATGCAGTATGCGCATCCCGTCTACACCCCTGCGGGGGTCGCCGCGCAGGCTCGCCACCACGAGATCAGCGCCCGCAATCGCACACACTACTGTGGCGCCTACTGGGGATGGGGCTTCCACGAGGACGGCGTCCGCAGTGCGCTGCGGGTAGTGCGCGAGCTCGGCGCGCGGCGCGCCCAGCCGGTGGTCATATGACGGCCAGCGCGATCTACGAGGGCACGATCCGCCACCGTCGCTTTGCTGTGCGCTCTCACGAGTTTCGCCACCGCTTGGCGCTCTTGTACCTCGACCTGGGAGAGCTCGATGGCCTGCTCGCCGGCCGGCTCCTGGCTGTCCGCTCGGGCCTGGTGCGTTTCCGTCGGGCCGACTACCTCGGCGATCCCTCCATTTCGCTTGCAGATGCGGTGCGCATGCAGGTCGAGCAGCGGACGGGCAGGGTGCCCACGGGCCCGATCCGTCTGCTCACGCAGCCGCGCACGTTCGGGCACTGCTTCAACCCGGTCAGCTTCTACTACTGCTTCACTCCCCAAGGGCAGCTCGACGCGGTGGTGGCGGAGGTGACCAGCACGCCATGGGGTGAGCGTCACGCCTACGTGCTCGGGCGAGCCGGCGAAGGTCCGGTGCTGGACGCCAGCTTCGCGAAGCAGCTGCATGTGTCCCCGTTCATGGGGATGGAGCAGCGCTACCGCTGGCGTGTCGCCACGCCCGGCGCGACACTGTCGGTCCACATCGAGAGCCATGAGCAGGGACGGCGCGCCTTCGACGCAACGCTTGCACTGAGCCGTTCGCCCCTGACCCGCGGCGGTCTGGCCCGGGTCACGGCGCGCTACCCGGCAGCGACGCTGCGCGTGCTCGCGCTCATCTATGGCCACGCGCTCGCGCTGAGACTCAAGGGCATACCGTCGCACCCCCGTCCCGAGGTGTCGGCATGACGGTCATGCAGCGCCTCGCGCGGCGCATCGTGCTTGGTCTGCTGAGCCGTTTGCGCTCGGGCCAGCTGACAATCGTCGAGGAGCAGCAGCGGCTCGTGCTGGGGCACGGCAGCCCGCGGGCGACGGTCGAGGTTCGCTCGCCCCAGTTCTGGTCGGCGCTGCTGCACGGCAGTCGCGGGATGGCCGAGGCCTACATGGGGGGACTGTGGGAGTCCCCCGATCTGACCGCCGTGGTGCGCGTCGCGGCACGCAACGCCCCAGCCCTCGACGAGTGGCGTCGTCGCCTCGCCCCGGCGCGGGTTCCGCTCCAGGCTGCGCGTGGAATCCGCGCTCGCAACACCCGCGCGCGCAGCCGCCATGCCATCGCAGCCCACTACGACCTCGGGAACGAGTTCTTCGAGTTGATGCTCGACGAGACGATGATGTACTCCTCCGCGTACTTCCCGCGCCGAGGGATGACGCTCGCGGAGGCTTCGACCGCCAAGCTCGAGCTGGTGTGTCAGGAGCTCGACCTGCGGTCCGACGATCACGTGATCGAGATCGGAACAGGATGGGGCAGCTTCGCCGTGCACGCCGCGAGCACGCGGGGCTGCCAGGTCACGACCACGACGATCTCGCGCGAGCAGTACGAGTATGCCCGCGCACGCGTGCAGGCGGCCGGGGTCGCCGACCGAGTCGCGGTGCTGTGCGAGGACTACCGCGACCTCCGCGGGCGCTACGAGAAGCTCGTCTCGATCGAGATGATCGAGGCGGTCGGGTGGCGTGATTTCGACACGTTCTTTGCGCGCTGCTCGAACCTTCTCGCCAACGATGGCAGGATGCTGCTTCAGGCGATCGTCATCGACGACCGGGCCTACGCGGTCGAGAAGGCCTCACGGAGCTTCATTCGCACGCACATCTTCCCCGACGGCTGCCTGCCCTCGCTCGAGGTGATCGCGCGCTGCCTCGCGCGGCGCACCGACATGCGGACCGTCGCCCTGAGGGATCTCACACCGCACTACGCCGAGACGCTCATGCGCTGGCGAGCCAACTTCGAGGCCGCGGCCACACACCTGCGCGACATCGGCTACGACGAACGCTTTCGACGGCTGTGGCGAATGTACCTCGCCTACTGCGAGGCCGGCTTCGCCGAGCGGCGCATCGGCGTCGTACAGATGCATCTGGCCAAGCCGGCGTGGCACCAACAAGCAGACCTCGCGAACACGCGCAGGGGGCCACTGACGGCGGCAGCGATGGCGATGTTGCCCGGATCCGAGTAACGTGAGATGTCGTGGTCGACAGCTCCATTCGTCTGTATGGGATTGCGCTATCGCACCCAGTCATCGGCGTTCATGGGATGCTCAAGCGAAAGGGGCTCACCTACCGCTACATCGAGCTGCTCGGTGGTGCCCACCCGTTGGCCCTTGTCGCGCTTGGGTTTCCCCGGGCGACAGTTCCCGCGGTGAAGCTTCCGGATGGCCGTCGTGTGCAGGGCTCGCTCGCGATCGCCAATGCACTCGAGGAGCTCGTCCCGACGCCTTCCCTTTACCCAAGCGAGCCTGCGGCCCGTGCTGCTGCGCAGGAGGCCGAGCGCTGGGGCGAGGCAATCCTGCAGCCGGTTCCACGCCGCCTGATCCGCTGGGGCCTTCGACACCACCTGGATCAGCGTCGCTGGTTCGCCGATGTCGCCAGCCCGCTGCCTGCACCGGCGCTCGTGGGCATCCTGCTTACCCCGGTGGTACCAGTCTTCGTGCGGCAGGCTGGGGCGAGCGATGAGCAAGTACGACGTGATCTCGCCGAACTACCCGGACTACTCGACAAGGTTGACAGCCTGCTTGAGAGCGGCGTGCTCGGCGGAGAGGATCTCGGGGCGGCTGACTTCCAGATCGGTTCTTCGGTGCGAGTGCTGGTCGCGATGCAAGACGTGAGCCGTCTCGTGGCTGGACGTCCGGCCGAGTCCTTCGCACGCAGGGTCGTGTCCGACTATCCCGAGGTGCCGGCTGTGCTGCCGGCGGACTGGCTACCTGCAGTCGGTTGACAGGCGCAGGTCCCGGAACATCGGCGAGCGCGTCCGCTTGACAGCGTCAGCTGTATTTGGTCAAATGTCTTAGTCGCACGACTAAACTCGATGGGAAGGGGCGGTGATGCTTGTCGCTGACGGCGTGGAGCTCGATGAGCAGTGGCAGGGCAGTTTGCGGTCCCCCACGACAGATCAGGGGGTGCGCTGACGATGGCGCTGTCCCCCACGATCAGCGGGGTCGCGCCCAAGACCGCCGCCCGTGCCACCGCCGAAGAGGCGCTGCTGGACGCCGCTGAGCGGCTGCTCCGCGACGCTGGCTACACGGGCATCACGACGCGCCGGCTCGCCGAATCGGCGGGCGTCAACCACGGCCTCGTCCACTACTACTTCGGGTCGAACGAGAACCTGCTCGTGTGCGCGCTGGAACGGTTCACCGGGCGGCTGATCGCTCGCCAGGGCGAGTTGTACGCCGCCGAGGTGCCGTTCGTTGAGAAGTGGCGGACGGCGATGCGCTACCTGGTCAGCGAAGACATGACCTACCAGAAGGTGTGGCTCGAGCTGCAGGCGCTCGCGTGGAACCACGCCGACCTGCGCCGTCGCCTCGCGGCGGTCAACGCCGAATGGCGGGCGGTTCTCACCGACGCGTTCGGAGAGCCGCATCGCGAGTTGCAGATAGCAATGCCGCTCGGAGCGCTCGTATCGCTAGTGATGACGTTCAACCTCGGAGTGATCGTCGAGCGCCTCGGTGGCGTCGAGACCGGGCATGCCGAGTTGCTGCAGTGGATCGAGCAATGGCTGTCGAGCTGACCGCGCCCGGGCGCGAGCAGACGCGAGCGCGCTACCCGGAGGAGACCGGGGTGCTCACGCGGGGAGGCGTGAGGCTCCATTACGAGGTGTACGGCTGCGGTGATCCGACCGTCCTGCTGCTGCCGACGTGGTCGATCGTGCACTCCCGCCACTGGAAGATGCAGATCCCCTACCTCGCGCGGCATTGCCGCGTGCTCACGTTCGACGGCCGCGGCAACGGCCGTTCCGACCGGCCGGCAAACGGCTACGACGAGCACGAGTTCGCGGCCGACGCGCTCGCGGTGATGGACGCGACCGCCACCGAGCGCGCGGTGCTCGTCTCGCTCTCGCTCGGCGCGCAGCGGGCGTTGCTGCTCGCGGCCGAGCAGCCCGAGCGCGTCGAGCGCGCGGTCTTCATCTGCCCTGCGCTCCCGTTCGGCACCCCTGTCACGGGCCGCGCGATGCGGCCGTGGCAGGAGCAACTCGACACCGACGAGGGCTGGGCGAAGTACAACCGCCACTACTGGCTGCGGGACTACCGCGGCTTTCTCGAGTTCTTCTTCTCGCAGATGTTCAACGAGCCGCACTCGACGAAGCCGATCGAGGACTGCGTCGCCTGGGGCCTGGAGACGACCCCTGAGACGCTGATCGCCACGCAGATTGGGGAGAGCCTCGACGAGCCGGCGACACGGGAGCTGTGCGCCCGCGTGAGCTGCCCCGTGCTGGTGATCCAGGGCACAGCAGACGCGGTCACCGGACAGCACCGCGGGATCGCATTGGCCGAGGCGACCGGTGGCGAACTGGTGCTGCTCGAGGGCTCCGGCCACGGGCCGCACGTGCGCGACCCCGTGAAGGTCAACCTCCTCCTGCGCGACTTCATCTCGCCCCCAGCTCGGCCCACTCGCTGGGTGTGCGGCAGGGCGCGGCGCAGGCGAGCGCTGTACATCTCCTCCCCGATCGGCCTAGGCCACGCCCAGCGTGACGCGGCGATCGCCGACGAGCTGCGCAAGCTGCACCCCGACCTGGAGATCGACTGGCTGGCCCAGCATCCCGTGACCGCGATGCTGCAGGCGCGCGGGGAGCGGGTGCACCCCGCCAGCGCGCAGCTCGCGAACGAGTCGAGCCACATCGAGAGCGAGTCGGCCGAGCACGACCTGCACTGCTTTCAGGCGATCCGGCGGATGGACGAGATCCTGCTCGCCAACTTCATGGTCTTCCACGACCTCACCCGCGAGGAGGACTACGACGTTTGGATCGGTGACGAGGCGTGGGAGCTCGACTACTACCTGCATGAGAACCCCGAGCGCAAGCGCGCCGCCTACGTTTGGCTCACCGACTTCGTCGGCTGGCTGCCGATGGCCGACGGAGGCGAGCACGAGACGTTCCTCACAGCCGACTACAACGCGGAGATGATCGAGCACATCGCGCGCTTCCCGCGCCTGCGTGACCGCTCGATCTTCGTCGGCAACGAGCAGGACATCGTGCCCGACGCGTTCGGCCCCGACCTCCCTTTGATCCGCGACTGGACCCGCGAGCACTACTCCTTCCCCGGCTACATCAGCGGGTTCGACCCGGCGGATCTGGCCGATCGCGCGGCGCTACGCCACGAGCTCGGCTACAGCCCCGACGAGCGCGTCTGTATCGTGACCGTCGGCGGCTCCGGCGTTGGAGCCGATCTCTTGGCGCGCGTGATGGCAGCGTTCCCAGAGGCCAGGCAGCGCGTGCCCAATCTGCGCATGATCGTCGTCGCCGGCCCGCGAATCGATCCCGCGAGCCTCCCCCAGCACGAGGGTCTCGAGATCCACGCATACGTCCACGAGCTCTACAGGCACCTCGCGGCTTGCGATTTGGCGGTCGTCCAGGGCGGGCTGACGACCGCGATGGAGCTGACGGCCAACCGCCGACCCTTCCTCTACTTCCCACTCCGCCACCACTTCGAGCAGAACCTCCACGTGCACCACCGGCTCGAGCGCTACCAGGCAGGACGACGCATGGACTTCGAGACCGACGGACCCACCGAGGTCGCGATCGCGATCGCCGAGGAGATCGGCCGCGACGTCGACTATCACCCAGTCGAGACCGACGGGGCCGCGCGCGCGGCCGAGCTGATCGCCGAGCTCCTCTAACGTCTGGGCCCCCGCCTAATCTCCCCACCCAGAGAACGGCGCAGCCGGATCGTCGAGCTCGAGCCAATACTCGCCGGAACAGGATGCAACGGCAGTCCTCGTCGAGACGCACGATGAAGCCGCCGGCGATAGCGGCCTCCTGGCCGACGGCCCAAAAACTCTCCTACGACGCGATACCCTCAACGATCGGCACGCCAATGTGGACGGTGATGGCTCCCTATTCACGCTGCTCCTTGCACACATAGGCGTCGAGCGCTGCGCGGCCAACCACGGTTTATCCTGCGGGATGCTCGATGTAGACAACATGTTCGCTGAACAGGTCAACGAAGTGGTTGTAGTCCGTCGATGATTAGTCGTGCGAGGCGGCGGGCTCGGTGTTCCCATTCGGGATCGTTGGTGTCGTCGGTACGCCAGATCCCTGTGCTGGCTCGTAGGAGGTCCTCGGCGTCGATGTCGTCGCGCAGCGAGCCATCACGGATCCCGGCGGCGAGGATCCTCTCCAGGGCGTTGGTTGCCTCTGCGCGGGCGCTGGGGACGGGGCCGGAGCCGGGGGCGTGCAACAGCTCGTACATGGCGTGCTTGGGCGCCCCACCCTACACCTTCTGAGCCCAGGCCCAGGCGCGGATGGGTCAGTCTGAGGAGTGCCTGGCTGACGATCTTCTCGGCCGAATCAGCATCGGGCCGAGAAAAGCTGTGTGGCTAGAGCTGGTGAAGCCGCGGCGTCGGGCTCTCAGCTGACCAGGTCCACGAGGCCCTTGATCGCGAGGTAGACGCCAGCCGCGGCGGATGCGACAATCGCGACCGTCCGCCCGTTGCAGGCGAACCATCTGTTGGTCTCGGCGAGCGCGCGTTCCGCGTGGCCCGGGGCGATCAGCAGCAGCATCATCGGGACCTCGATCAGCCACAGCATCACTGCGACCGTGACGGCGAGGTCCAGCAACTCATTGGAGGTCGAGAGGTTCGCGTCGGCTATCGCCTTGGCGGCGCCGATGTAGATCGGCGACGGGATGATGTATAGGGTGATACCCAGCACGAACGCCAGCCGGCGACTCTCCAGATAACGGTCGATCTTGGAGGGCCCACTGGGCGCCTCCGGGTCGGCGTTGGGGTCCGGCCGCTTCCTCTCTAGTCGAACGGCGAGCGCGATGAGCAGCACGCCGAGCACCAGCTCGATCGCCGCGCTCGCCGATCGGCTCGTGGTAGTGGTTACGCCGAGTTCTTCGAGCAGGAACAGCATCACCGTGCCCATTGCGTACGTTGCAAGGAAGGCCGCGAGCACGAACGCGAGGACGCGCGAGCGCAGGTGCTGGCCGTGGCCGAGGGCGATCACGGCCGCCACGGCGGGCGGATAGATCGAAGCGGCAAACGCAAATGCTAGGGCCTGGGACGGCAAGTCAGGGACGCCTGTATCTCAACTGGTTGATGCGAACTGCGAGCCAGGCCGATAGTTCTTCTGATCATCGCTCCCAGGGCATTTGGAATGGACGTCCAGTCAGGGCCTCTGGCCCAACCGGCACGTGGAGATCGCTCAACGTTACATCCAGGCTCAGTCGATGCCGAGTGCCTTGGCCTTGGCGGCCGCGAACTCGTCGTCGGTGATGGCGCCGCCGGTATGGAGTTTTGCCAGCTCGTCGATCTTCTCTGTGGTCGGGTCCTCAGGTACGTCAGCTGGCGGGAGCGCCAGCGGGGTCAGAGGGGCAGCGGCCTCTGTCTCGTTCTCGGCAGCCTGACTCCGCGCTTCCCGCCTTGCGATGTGATCCGCGCATTGGCGGCATGGGTGGATGGGGCTTAAGGAACT
Organism: uncultured Solirubrobacterales bacterium; assembly: GCA_963764915.1. Lineage (GTDB taxonomy): Bacteria > Actinomycetota > Thermoleophilia > Solirubrobacterales > Solirubrobacteraceae > Palsa-744. Next base: position 574,008 of record CAVXUO010000006.1, read on the forward strand.
ACTTGTCTTTCGGCGGCGGGTCACTCGGATGGGGTGATGGTGGCTCACCCCGCGTGGGCTTAGGTTTTGGGTATGAGAGGGCCTGAGCCGGTGGCGTTGAACGCTCGCGATGAGAGCGCGTACACCCTGGCGGTCCAGGCTGGCTCGTGGGGTTCTGCTCGGGTATCGCGTCCCGGGGCTCCCGTGCCTGTTATGCCCCGGAGCGTGGGCCGGGGTTTGATCGGTGACGCCAAGAAGCAGAGGAGCTGACATGAGTGATGCGGCGCTTGGGAGTTGGAACGAGGGTCCTGCCAAGCGGGCCATTGTTGACTTTGTCGCATCGGCGACCCGGCCAGGTCCGGGGTTTGTCGCGGTAGCGGACAGGATCGCCACGTTCGACAACGACGGGACGTTGTGGGTGTGGCCTGACCCCCTGAGTTCGGTCCGGCCCTTGTGAGAGTTTCTTGCGCCCGCGATGATGGGCGAGAAAGGAACTCTGATGAAGCGACGCAGGCACACGCCGGAGCAGATCATCCGCAAGCTGCGGGAGGCCGAGCGGATGCTCGGCGAGGGCAAGACGATCCCGGAGGCGGCGAAGGAGCTTCAGGTCAGCGAGCAGACCTATCACCGCTGGCGCAACCAGTATGGCGGGATGAAGGCTGATGACGTCAAGCGTCTGAAGGAGCTGGAGCGTGAGAACGCGACGCTGAAGCGGATCGTGGCGGACAAGGAGCTGGAGGTCGTGGCGCTGAAGGAGATCGCTCGGGGAAATTGGTAGGCCCAGCCCGCAGGCGCCGGGCGGTCGCGATGCTGCGCGACCGTCTCGGTGTCAGCGAGCGCTGGGCGTGCCGGGTAGTCGGCCAGCACCGCTCCACGGAGCGCTACGAGCCTGCGCGCGCCGAGGACGATGCCGCGTTGCGCGCCGAACTGCGCAAGTTCTCGGCGGAGCGCCCGCGATGGGGATACCGCCGCGCGCACCATCGACTGCGCCAGCAGGGCTGGGAGATCAACCGCAAGCGGGTGCAGCGCCTGTGGCGGGAGGAGGGGCTGCGCGTGCCCCAGCGGACTCGCAAGCGCCGCCGCCTCGGGGAGTCGACGGTCCCCGCCCAGCGACTGCGGGCGCAACGCCCCAATCAGGTGTGGGCGTTCGATTTTCAGTTCGACCAGACCGCCGACGGCAGGACGCTGAAGCTGCTGAACGTGGTCGACGAGTTCACCCGCGAGGCGCTCGAGATGCTGGTCGAGCGCAACATCGACGCTGACCGGACCGTCGGCGTGCTGGAGCGACTCACTGGTGAGCGCGGGGCACCCGAGTATCTGCGATGCGACAACGGGCCGGAGATGACCGCGCACACCCTCAAAGACTGGTGTGAGCGCTCCAAGACGAGGACCGCGTTCATCGAGCCGGGCTCACCGTGGCAGAACCCCTACGTCGAGAGCTTCCACTCCCGTGTCCGCGACGAGCTACTTGATATCGAGGAGCTCTCCTGCCTGGCCGAGGCCAAGGTCGTGATCAACGACTGGCACGAGGACTACAACCAGCGCCGGCCACTCCGCGCTCGGTATGCAGACCCCGGCCACGTTCGCCGAAGCGCACCCACCAGCTCCTGCCCGTGGACATGACGCGCTGTGGACAGCAAGCTGACCACAGCGCTTGGACAACCCCTGCGGGGTTGCCCACATGCCCACCGGCACGACCACAACCACCCCACCGACCGCCACGCCCGCTACCCTCCCAGCGTCACCATCCACCCACTCTCACACACGGTGGACCGACAAACGGGGTCCGGCCATGGTGGAGCAGCCGCTGCCGCCGCAGTTCGATTTCGTGTTCCGTAAGTGGGCTGAGGAGATCAAGGCGGACCCGTCGCTTGCTGGTCAGCAGCCGTATAAGGCGATCGTCGAGAAGGACCCGGAGTTCTTCGCGGCGTTGGCAGTCCAGGACCCGAAGGCTGTGGAGCCGCTGCTGACGGCGTTCGCGCGTTCGTGGGCAGGAACGGCCCCGGAGGCGTTCGATGCGCAGGTCCGCGAGTGGCTCCGGACCGTGAAGCAACCGAAGCTGGACGTTCTGTATGTCGAGCTCGTTTACAAGCCGATGCTCGAGCTGCTCGATCTTCTCAAAGCGTATGAGTTCCGCGTGTTCGTGGTCTCCGGCGGTGGGCGGGACTTCATGCGGGTGTTCGCAGAGAAGACCTGGGGGATCCACAAGGAGAACGTGATCGGCACCGCCGCCGAATACACCTACGCGGACGGCAAGATCGTACGTGGCGAGCAGGTGCTCGGCAACCTGGATGTCGGCCCGGGCAAGCCCGAGCACATCTTCGCCGCGACCGGGCGGCTCCCGGTGTTCGGCGGCGGCAACGCCGACGTTGACATCGAGATGCTCAGCGCTGCTGGTTTCTCGGTGCTCGTCAACCACGATGACGGGGAGCGCGAGTTCGCCTACACCAATGGGGCAGAGAGATCGCTTGCGAAGGCCAAGGAGCTGGGCTGGACGGTCATCAGTATGAAAAACGACTGGAAGACGGTCTTCTAGGGAGGGGTGAGCCGCATGAGCGAGTTGACTGCCATCGACATCCTGATCAACCCCGACGACGCCACGATCAAGCGCGCCCGGGAAGTCAACGCGAGGATGCTCAAGAGCATGCCCGAGGGGTGGGTGCTCGACGACACCCACCAGCCGCACATCACGACGCTGCAGCGCTACGTTCGCACGGCAGACCTAGACAAGGTCTATGAGGCCGTCGAGCAGACCATTGCCGATACCGACATGGCTGCGCTCTCCTACCAGATCGTCAAGATCGCGCACGCCGACTGGGGTTTCCCCGGCTACGGGCCGACCGTGCTCCAGGTGCAGGTCAGCTCGGAGGTGCTCGCCTTCCAGGCCAAGCTCGTTGACGTCGTCAAGCCCTTTGTCGAGTCGGGCGGGACCGCCGCGGCGTACGTGAAAGACCCCGACGAAGAGATCAGCCCGACGATCATCGACTGGGTCGAGAAGTACGTACCCGCCCAGATCGGCGAGGGCAAATACTTCCCTCACCTGACAGTCGGCGTAGCCAAGTTCGATGATCTGAAGGTCATCGAGGCTGAACCTTTCGAGCCCTCGACCGTGCACGCGGCGGGCGTCGCCGTCTACCACCTCGGCAACAACGGAACCGCACGGGCCGAGCTGAAGGCCTGGCAGCTCTGAGCAGGGGTCGGTGTGAGCGCGCAGGAGCCTGTCGGGCGCGTCTCACCGCTTGGTCTTGCGCCTGTGCTTGCTCTTGGTCTTGGCTTTGTGCTTCTTCTTCTTGTGGGCGACCTTCTTGGCCTTCGGGCAGCCGGTGACTGTGATCTTGGTGCTTTGCTTGAGCTGGGCGCCGTTTTGGGCGAGGAATTCGGTGGGCATCGTGAGGTTCTTGGCGGTGCAGAGGTTCCCGGGGGCCGTCAGCGCGGAGTAGGGGCCCTCGGGGAGCGTCAGTTCGAAGCTCGAGAACGGCTGGTCAGGGACCGTCTTGAACGTCGTCGAGGTCACCCCCTTCTTGATGTCGGTCGTACCGACCAGGTCGATCGTGATGCCGTAGCCCTGCAGCACGAGCGTCAGCGAGGGGAACGCTTCGCCGCCGTGGCTGACGAAGATCGCGGGGCCCTGCAGCGGGACCGGGATCAGCGGGGTGTGCACGACCGCATAGCCGATCTTCGACGCCGTGGGGCACGCGGCCGGGTTCGCTTCGAACTGTGCGGCGGTGCATGCCTTCTGGAGGGTCGTCAGGCGGCTGGGGAGTTGCTTGGGGAGTTCGACTTTGACCTTCGCGATGTCCGCGTCGGTGCCTTGGGGCACGTTCGGGTAGGCCAGCTTCGCGGTCAGGCTCGCACCGCCCGTGCGGCTCGTTTTGGCGGATGTCGAGACCGTGAATTTGGGTTCGAACTTCAGCGCGGCGCAGTTGGTGACCTGGAACGGCGTTGAGATCGTGCTCGAGCCGCCTTCGTTGAGCTGCACGGTGCCGGTGAGCGCCATTTTTGAGCAGTTGGTTGGGTTGAATTGGAAGTTCCCGCGTGTGGTGGTGGCGTTGACGTGCTGGATTTCCAGGGGGATCCCTTCGATGCTCGTCGGGATCGAATCGGGGGACCCGGGCGGGTTGGAGGTGATCGTGATCGCCGCGGTCTGCGGGTTCAATTCGATCTTGCCGCGCACCACCACGCAGTCGCATGGAGGGTGATTGTTCTTGGTGTTCGCGAGATCGAACGGGCCGGCCTTCGCGGGCACCTCGAACGTCAAGCCGAACGGCGCGCACCCCGCTTGGCCGACGGTGCAGCTGCCGTGGCCGTTGTAGGGGCCGGTGAGATAGAACTTCCCGCCGGTGACCGTGAACGGGTCGTTGCCGATACCAACACCGATCGTTGCTTCGCCGACCTTGCTGTTTTCTCCGCACAATCCTTCGTTGGCTTGCGGTTCGGGGCACAATTCGACACCGCTCAGCACACCGGAAAGGCCCGGTGGTAGTTTCCCTTCGAGGGACTTCAGGTTCTGTTCGCCGTCTTTGCGGTTCACGGTCACCGTCAGCGGCGAGAACGCGCCCGCCTGGATGTTGGTCGCACCCGCGTTCACGGTCGGGTTGAACGGCAGGGTTGCACCGGGGCACGGGCCACCGTGGGGACCGTGTTCGATGTTGAACGACGATTCTGAGGTCACGGGGCCGTTCCCGTCCCATGGCGTGAAGACCGCGGTCGTGGTGTATGTCCCGCAACGCGACGGTGTCGCTAGCGGTGCGCGTTCCCCGCCGAAGAAGTGCAGTTCGAGATTTTCAAACGGCACGTCGGGGGTGTTCTTGAACGTAGTGACGATCTGCCCCGTATCCGGGTTGATCGCCACTTCGCCCGCGAGCTTGACCAAGCTCCCCGAATAGGGGTCTTCCGCGACGAGATACATCGCCACCAGGCTCTCGAACGGGTTTGAGTCCTGCGCCGCCAGATACACGGCGCCTTCCAGTTCGTGGTCCAAGAGCGGCGTCTTGATCTTCACGGTCCCGATCTTCGAGCCATTCGGGCAGAAGTTCACACCCGGCTGAACCACGCTCGGCATTTCCGGGGTATACGTGTCCCACTTCACGCCCGGTTCATCTTCGTTCAATTCTTCCTGGCCCGTGTAGCCGATCTGATCGCCGGGGCTGCCGAGCGCGCCCGCCGGCAACGCGCCAGGGTCCGACGAGCACGCTTCCAGGCCATCCCCGCCCGCCGGGTTGATCGCGACCCCTTCGGGGAGCGTAACGGTCGTATCCCGCAGCGAGGACTCCGCCAGCCCGTTGGGGTTGAACGCAGCGCCCTGCGGGAGATGGACGTTGACCGTCAGCCCCGAGGACGTGCTGGCATCGCTGGTGTCCGCCGCGACGCCGATTTCCGGCGGGAACTTGAGCTTCGAGCAACCAGTCAGCGACACGGGCGTACCTGCGACGTTCTGCGTGACCGTGCTCGCTTTCACCCACTGGCCCGGGTTTTCCCACGAGTCCACCGCCATCGACGAATGCAGCGGGCCGTGGCAGCCCGTCGGAAGCGTCAGGAAGGGTTTGCTGGATGACGTTTCCTTTTCGAATTCGGCGCCACCGCGGGCAGTAGCTTTTTCCCTGCACGCGAAGTCGTTGTATTTTCCGGTTCCCTTTTCCACTTTCACACAAGGGGTCACAACACCGGAGAGCGTCACCTTGCTCCTGATGACTGGCGCCTCCCCCGGCGCCTCGGTCACCGTCGCCTGCACAGGGTAGTCCCCGCCGGCATGCACCCCGTTGTTGATGAACAGCAGGGGGAGGAAGAAATTAGTACCGACCTGCAAAGCCGTGCCATGTGGAGGCACCATGTTCCAGAGGACGTTGCGGAAGCTCCCCGCACGAGGCGTTGCTCCCCCCCAGCCCAGTTGCAGTTCGCCCACCCTCGAAGTGTTTGGGCAGTCGCCCGGCCACGGCCGCAGTTCCTGTCCGGTGCACTTCTTGGGGGTCGCATTGGGGTCGCCGACGAAGCCGGGCGGCAAATCAACCGTCACATCCCGCAGGACGCCGTCGGGGTAGGGCACGTACGGCGAGTCGGCGTTTGATTCCATTTGCTCGAAGTGCGAGTTCATTTCGAACGTGTTGACGAACTGGAACGGGTGCGAGCCCGCCTGCGTGTCGGGCGTGCCGTCTTCGTTCAGGAAGCTGACGCCAAAGTCTTTGATGCCGAAGCCGAGACCGTGCGTCGCGAGCAGAGCGCTGCCCTCGCCCACGCCATCCGCGTTCGTCGCGACGAGGTGGAAGTGGTAGAGCTGGCCGGCTTCGAGGCCTTCGAGCCGCGCGGAGACCGCCACCGGGCCGCTTCCCGCCCCGATCTCGCCCGGCGTCTGCGCGCAGGGCAAGCTGTGGTTGTAGGGACCGTCCCCGAATTCGTCGGTGTGGCCCCATTGGAATTCACACGAGCTGACGGCGACGCCGCGCGGGTCGACCGTGCCGCTCAAGCTCGCGGCTTGCATGGTGACGCCCGTCGGTTCACCGGCCGTCACGGCCGGGGCGTCGCTACCGAACAGGTAGACCCTGCCGTCGGCCGGGTTTGAGACATAGATCTCGCCGCTCGCGCCGTCCACGGCGATCCCACCCTGCCGGGCCAGGGAGGCCGACAGCTGCAGCGACCCGAAGCGCGCGACGAGCGTGCCAGCGGCTTGTTGTTCTTCCCCCGTAGATTTGTTTTCGCGGCTGTTGCGGTTCATCGCGCCCGTGTCCCACTCGGCCACGGAGGACTGATCGTCCGCGTAGAGGTGGCCGGTCGCGGGGTCGACGGCCACCGCAACATCGCCCGCTTCACCGCTGTCCACACGGCCGAGCGCCGAGACCCGCTGCCCGAACTTGAGCGTGCACGAGCACGACGGTGAAGGTTCGTAGACCATGTAGTTATCGCCCGTGGCGGAGACGGCGAAGCCGTGAGCGAAGGGTGTTTCGGCGAAGCCCTCACCGGGACCCGCGTTCCACGTTTCCCACTGCATGCGGGCCGTGAGACGATTCGCGACCTCGGTGTCGAACTCCTCCACCAGCGGGTGGCTAGACGTTGCGTTGAGGCCAACGTGCACGGCACCGCTTGCGTCGACGCCCAGCCCCAGCAGGTCGCCGCCGTTGGCAGTACCGGTGTAGGGGGGGAAGCCGCCGATCTGGCTCAGGTAGCTGCCTTCGGGACTGAACTTGTCGATCACGCCATGGCCGGCATCCATCACGTACACATCGCCGGCCGAGGGATCGAATTCTTCACAGGCCTTCCCGGTGAGCACCGGCGCGTGCTGCACGCAAGCGTTATCGACCGCGATCGCCGCCGGGGTGCCATACACCGAGGGAAACGAGAACGACCCGGCCGGCGTCGCAACGCCACTCAGCGCATTTGAGCCAAGCGCGGCGAAGTCGAGCGGGGTGCCATTCGCGTCGAACTTATACACCGTGTCGGTGCCGAGGTCGGCCACGTACACATCGCCGGTCCCTTCATCGACCGCGATCCCGTTGGGGTTCGAGAACGGCACACCACTGGAGCGTTCAAAGCTGCTCGTGAACGGATGCGGTTCGCCCGCGGCGAAGGCGGGCGTGAGGCCGCAGAGCGCTGTCAGGACGAGCGCCGCGGCAGCGACACCGAGCTTACGTGTGATCCCCATGTTCAGCGTCTCCCCGTCTTGTGGTTGGACTTCCCGGCCCGCTTCGAGGTCTTCCTGGCCCGCTTAGCCCGTGCCCCGGCCTTCACACACCTGCCCTTCTTCTTCACGGTGCCCTTGCGGCACTTCGCCGTCTTCTTCTTGGTCGTGACGGTCCCTTCGGCAGGCGGGGCGAGGTTCCCGGCGCCTTCGAAGGTCTGGCTCGCCGGCGCCCCATAAACCGAGGGCTGCAGCGGGACCGCCGCACGGCAGGCATCAGCAGTCGTGCACTCCGGCGGGGAAGACAATTCGGCGAAGCCACCCCCGACGCGCGCGTCGTAGATGACGATCTGCCCTTCCTGGTCGTTCTGCGGTACCAGCGCCTGGTCGGAGCGGAAGAACACATCATCGCCGCTTTCGCTCGCGCCCACCAAGCTCGATTCGAAAGGGCTCGTGCCGCTCGAGATCAAGTACGCGTGGCTACCCTCGTACTCGTAGACGTCGAGCTCGCCATTCGTATCGGCGGGCACGAGCGCTTCCCCCGTTTCGAAGAACACCTGGCCGGCGTCCGTGAGCAGGTGCCGCGTCCGGAAGACTTCGCCGTCGCCTTCTTCGGAATCGCCCGGGTCCTGCCCGATGCCACCTCCGGTCGATGAAATGCCGCCATCAACCGGGGGTTCGCCCGTGGAGTTGCACGAGGCGCAGGCGAGCTGCCCTGTGGCGGCGCTGTACAGGAAGAGCTCCGTGGCGGAACCGCCGCTCGGCTCGACGTTGTCATAGCCGGTGGGGCTCTTTTCCGAGTCGAACGCGAGCCATTTGCCGTCGGGCGAGGCCTGCGAGCCGCCGAACGCGGAGTTGGAACCGGTGGCGATGAACGTCGTCGTGTTGCCGTTCCACAGATACACGTTTTCCTTCCCGGCTTGCGCGCCTTCGACGACGGTCTTGCCTTCTTCGTTCGTGAATTCCCGCGTGTTGGACGCCAGCACGCGCTTGGCCACGAAGTAGACGTAGGAGCTGTCATGACCGCCGAGCGGCGTGACGCGCAGCACGTCCGCGTGCTCGCCGGCCGCTGCGACCGTGAGGTCGCTCAATTCGCATTTGCTCGCGCCTTCGGGCAGCGCGCACTCGTAGAGATCAGGTTCGCCCGTGGCTGCCGTTGAGTCGGCGGTGAGCTTGTTTGCGTCGAGGAAGAAGACCTTCGAGCCGTCGGCAGTGGCGGCCCCGAGGGTGCCGCCACCGCTGGCGCCCGACCCACCCTGTGATTCGTCGATCTGGACGGTGCGCTGCCCGTCGATGCGGTCATACAGGGCGCCGCCATAGGTGAAGACGACGTGCGAGCCGTCACTCGAGACCATACCTTCATGTTCGGGCCGACCCGCTTTCGCCGCAGGCGATCCGGGGACCGCCGTGCCGTCCGCCAGCACGCTCACCAGCCGCACCGTGCCTTCGTCCCATTCGTAGAGGTTTTCGACCCCGTACCGGGCGCCTTCGGCCAGGGGCGCGTTCTCCGTGAAGATCACGTGGCTGAGGTCGGCGGAGGCGGCCTGGTAGTGCGCGTCGGCCGGCGTCACGCCTGGCGGCGTGACGTTGACAAGCTGGTAGGCACCGGTCGCGTTGTCTCGCACCAGCAGGTTTTCGTGGCCCACCGGTTCGCCGCTCACGACCTGACTGCCCGCGGGGTTGCACGATTCCGGGTCTTCGTGGATGTTTCCGGACACGGTGGTGCTTGACCCTCCGCCAACCAGCAGGACATCCTTGGTGAGCTGATCCGAATATGCGTACGCGTATTGGTATTCCGGGCAACCCGCCCCGTCATAGGGTTCGATCGGCATGATGTCTTCCGCGATCCAACCGCCCGCACCACGCGTCGCCACGTATTGCTTGCCGGAGGTGGGCGCACCCGGCCGCGGCTCCGTGGTGACGAGCGAGACCGCTTCGCCACCCGCGGCGACCGTGCTCGAGAACGCAAATTCTTTCGCCGCGTCAAACTGGGAGGAGCTCTCGACCGGCGGCGTCACGAGCTCGTAGGCGCGGCAATCGGGCAACCTCGCGGCGAAGCCGCCCCGCCGCTGTTCGTTGGGACACGCCGCCTGTTCGGCGCTCAGCGTGGTGAAGGTCTGGTCAGGGCCGTAGACCGTACCCAGTTCGTTGCTCGCCACGAGACGGTAGTGATAGGTGCTCCCGGGCGCGAGGCCGCTCGCGGACGCCCACACCGCGCGCGCTTCCAGTCCTTCACCGACACTGCCTTCCGGGAACGGCGTCGAGCTACCGTAGGCTCCGGTGGGGCCGTATTCGAAGCGGTAGCTCGCGGCGATGCCGCCCGGGTCGACCAGTGCCCCGAGCTTCGCTTCGGAGGCCGTGACTTCGGCGGTGAACTCTTTGTCGAACACGGGCGCGGTGGGCGGCCCGAACACCCAGATGGTTTCCTGCTGGCCGGCGACCACGTACACGCGCCCGTTCGCCTCATTCACCGCGAGACCGCTGTAATAGCGTTCCGATTCGCTACCACCGAAGTTGCCGGCCCCCACGTCGGCGAGCTGCTTGCCTTCCGCGCTGTACTCGACGAGATGCAGGCAGGGCGATTCCTTTTCGCCGCACGAGTCCGCGCTGTTGGCGACGAGCGCGAACACGTGCCTCTGCCGGTCGAGTGCCACCGACCACACGCCTTTGCTTTCGATTTCGACCGGCTTGCCGTTCACTTCCACGGGCGCGCCGCTGGGATCGAGCTCAACAATCCTGCCGCTGCCGGAGTTGGCCACCCAGAGGTCGCCGGAGGAGTCGATCGCGATGCCGGTCGGTTCGTCGAGCGCGCCGGCGCCGGAGCCCTTGAAGGTCTTCAGCAGCGTGCCGCTCGGGCTGTACTCGAGCACCTCGTTTTCGGACACGACCGGTACGTACACGTTGCCGGCCGAGTCGGCCGCGATCTGGACGTCCGCGAAGAAGCCGAAGAGATTGCGTGACGCCGTCACTTCAAACGACGACACCGGCACGCCCGTGTCGGGGTTGTAGACGAAGATCGTCGCGGGTGTGGGCGGCGTGTAGAAGCCTCCTTCTTCGCCGAGCACATACACATCACCGTTCACCGGGTTCACCGTCACACCCGAGTAGTGCGCGGACCCGAACGGCGATGGCGGCGAGAGCAGCTTGCCCGACGGATCGAGCTTGACCACCGTCGAGGGATCGAAGGCCCCTTTGAAGATGCTCGTCAAGAACAGGTCTCCAGAGCCTTCCACCGCGAGGCCATTCACCAATTCCTGGTGCGTGGGAAGCACCCCGTAAGGGATCAGCGCGGGAGGTTCGGCCTGGGCGACACCGACACAAAGCGCAAGCAGAACACATAGCGCGGCGAGCGGCGCAGCAACCAGCCCGCGCGCGGACGCACCACTCCCTTGGGTTTGGAGGAGGCCACGGCGCGTCGCGAAGCGCCCGATCTTCGGCGTGATGGCGGCCTTCGCGGCGTGCACTGTGGATCTCACCTTGTTCTCCTTGGTTGGTGTTGTGAAGTCGTAGCGGCGAGGCACACGCCGTCCGCACGTCGCATGCGCGGGGAGCACCCACGTGCTCGATGAGATGGATGAGCGCGCCCGTGGCATCACGCGGCCCGCCGTTGGTGGGAGGCGCTGTGCACCCGGATGCTCTGAGTGATCTGCTGGCCCTTGGGGGTGAGCGCCCACGCGTTTGGCTCGCCCTTGGCATGCCCCGCCCCCGTGTTGACCAGCAAATCGAGGCGCTCCAGACGACGCAGAAGCTTCGAGATCTGCCCCGGGTCAGTCACACCGGCAAAGCTCGCGACCTCACGGTTGCTGGGATCCGAGCCGCGCCCACCCAGCTCCGCGATGCCCTCCAGCACCCTCGCAGTCCGGTGAGTCAGACGCAGGTTCACATCAGCCAACGGGTCACGCTCGCTCCGCAGAGCAGCAGCACGCGTTATCGACGCAGCTGCAGGCGTGACGGGCGCAGGACGGGACCGTTCACGCCTGGCCACCGCAGGACCGAGATACGGCAGGACGATCATCGCCATCAACTCCCCCAACAAGCCCGTCAACGGCTCACCATCCCTGCGCGAGAGCCGCGAGTAGACGATCGCGAACACCGCACCGACCACACCCTCCGCGGTCACCGGGGTCAAACCATCACCGCGAGCGCCACCAGTGCGGCCCTCGTCCACCACCGCCGCGAGCCGCGCAAGGACCGCCTCGCGACGCCCCAAAACCAGCGGCCCCGCACGCAACGCCTGCACCACACACACCCGCGCCAACGCCGGCTCACGATCAAAGAACGCAAGGATCGTCCACACGCCCGTGCGGACCCGCTCACGCCACGCCAACCCCCCGAGGTCTGCAGCCGCAAGCTCCCCCGCGACCGTCGCAGCCAGTTCCTCCAACACCGCCGCGAAACACTCATCGCAATTCGCGAACGTCTGATAGAACGTCCGCCGCGAAAGCCGCGCACGCGCGGTGATCCGCCCCACCGTCGCCCGCGGATAACCCAGCTCATCGATCGCGGCGACCGCACCCGCCAACAGCCGCGAACGCTGAATCTCACCCATCCGCGAACGCGGCGAGACCACATCGCTCAACCGAACACGAGCCAACGCCGACTCAGGAGTCCGGGCCATACGCGAGTGCCCAGCACGCCCCGCCACCACCCGGCCGCCATGCGCGCCGCTGCCCAACACGGCACTCATAACAGCCCCCCAAAGCACAAGCTGTGCCCACCCCGTATGGGGGAGGCAGCGGGGCCCGTTAGGACCCGAAGATGAGGAGCCCCGGCCCTTAGTGGGCTAGGACAAGAGAGAGAGAGAGAGAGAGAGATGCGACAGCGCCAAGCTGGCGCATCTAGCATCAGCCCCCAGACGGGACGCGCACATCCCCGCTACGTATCTCCCACTCGAAACCACGCTCAACCCAACTCCCTCATCCGTTGCGATCCGATCCCTCTCCCAACCTACGCACCCTGCCAGCGCTTGAGGTCAACCACAGAACGCGGTGACCCAGCCGGATCCTATGTTCGCCAGCCACCCCCAAGGGGGATGACCATGACAAGGGAGACCGTACACCACCCTTCTACGGTTGTCAATACCCCTACAGCGAAGCTCCACCACACAGACCCCCAAATACCCGCAGAACAGCACCGGCAGGGGTAATCGCCCGTCGCTCCACCCCCGGGGGAGGCTGACTCGACAGCAGCTGGTGCGGCGCCACGCGCCACCTCCCCCTGCCCAGTCGCCTATCGGGTCCGTCTCACCGCTTGGTCTTGCCCTTGTGCTTGTTCTTGGTCTTGGCTTTGTGCTTCTTCTTCTTGTGGGTGGTCTTCTTGGCCTTCGGGCAGCCGGTGACCGTGATCTTGGTGCTCTGCTTGAGCCCGGCGCCGTTCTGCGCGAGGAATTCGGTGGGCATCGTGAGGTTCTTCGCGGTGCAGAGGTCCCCGGGGGCTGTCAGCGCGGAGTAGGGGCCCTCCGGGAGCGTCAGTTCGAAGCTCGAGAACGGCTGGTCGGGAACGGTCTTGAACGTCGTCGAGGTAACCCCGCTCTTGATGTCGGTCGTCCCGACCAGGTCGATCGTGATCCCGTACCCCTGCAGCACGAGCGTCAGCGAGGGGAACGCTTCGCCGCCGTGGGAGACGAAGATCGCGGGGCCCTGCAGCGGGACCGGGATCAGCGGGGTGTGCACGACCGCGTAGCCGATCTTCGACGCCGTGGGGCAGGCGGCGGGGTTGGCTTCGAACTGCGCGGCGGTGCATGCCTTCTGCAAGGTGGTCAGGCGGGAGGGTAGTTGCTTGGGGAGTTCGACTTTGACCTTCGCGATGTCCGCGTCGGTGCCCTGAGGCACGTTCGGGTAGGCCAGCTTCGCGGTCAGGCTCGCGCCGCCCGTGCGGCTTGTTTTGGCGGATGTCGAGACCGTGAATTTGGGTTCGAACTTCAGCGCGGCGCAGTTGGTGACCTGGAACGGCGTTGAGATCGTGCTCGAGCCGCCTTCGTTCAGCTGCACCGTGCCCGTCAGGGACATCTTCGAGCAGTTGGTTGGGTTGAACTGGAAGTTCCCGCGTGTGGTGGTGGCGTTGACGTGCTGGATTTCCAGGGGGATCCCTTCGATGCTCGTCGGGATCGAGTCCGGGGACCCGGGTGGGTTGGAGGTGATCGTGATCGCCGCGGTCTGCGGGTTCAATTCGATCTTGCCGCGTACGACTACGCAGTCGCATGGCGGGTGGTTGTTCGTCGTGTTCGCGAGATCGAACGGGCCGGCCTTCGCGGGCACCTCGAACGTCAAGCCGAACGGCGCGCACCCTGTTTCGCCGACGGTGCAGCTGCTGTGGCCGTTGTAGGGGCCGGTGAGATAGAACTTCCCGCCGGTGACCGTGAACGGGTCGTTGCCGACACCGACCCCGATCGTCGCTTCGCCGACCTTGCTGTTTTCTCCGCACAGCCCTTCGTTGGCTTGCGGTTCGGGGCACTGTTCAACGCCCGTCAGCACACCGGACAGGCCAGGCGGTAGTTTCCCTTCGATCGACTTCAGGTTCTGTTCGCCGTCTTTACGGTTCACCGTCACCGTCAACGGCGAGAACGCACCAGCCTGGATGTTGGTCGCACCCGCGTTCACAGTCGGGTTGAACGGCAGGGTCGCCCCGGGGCACGGGCCCCCGTGGGGACCGTGTTCGATGTTGAATGAGGATTCCGCGGTCACCGGGCCATTGCCATCCCATGGCGCGAAGACCGCGGTCGTGGTGTACGTCCCGCAATGCGACGGGGTCGCCAACGGTGCGCGTTCCCCCCCGAAGAAGTGCAGTTCGAGGTTTTCAAACGGCAGGTCGGGCGTGTTCTTGAAGTTCGCGACGATCTGCCCCGTCTGCGGGTTCAGCGTCACTTCACCGGCGAGCTTGATCAAGCTCCCCGAATAGGGGTCTTCCGCGACGATATACATCGCTATCAGGCTCTCGAACGGGTTTGAGTCCTGCGTCGCCAAATACACCGCGCCTTCCACTTCGTGTTCCAACAGCGGCGTCTTGATCTTCACAGTACCGACCTTCGAGCCGTTCGGGCAGAAGTTGGTCCCCGGCGCAAGCGAGCTCGCCAGTTCCGGCGTGAACGTGCTCCACTTCACGCCCGGTTCGTATTCGGCGTTCAGTTCTTCCTGGCCCTTGTAGCCGATCTGATCACCGGGGCTGCCCAGCGCGCCTTCCGGCAACGCGCCGGCGTCAGACGTGCACGCTTCAAGGCCACCGCCACCCGACGGGTTGATCGAGACCCCTTCGGGGAGCGTGACGGTCGTGTCCCTGAGCGAGGACTCCGCCAGGCCGGTGGGGTTGAACGCGGCACTCTGTGGGAGATGTACGCTGACCGTTAGTCCTGAGGACGTGCTGGCATCGCTGCTGTCTGGCTCGACGCCGATTTCCGGCGGGAACTTGAGCTTCGAGCAGCCCGTCAGCGACACGGGCGTACCCGCGGAGTTGCGCGAGACCGTGCTCGCCTTCGCCCACCGGCCCGGTTCCGCCCACGAGTCGGCCGCCATCGTCGCGCGCAGGGGGCCGTGGCAGCCCGTCGGAAGCGTCAGCAAGGGCTTGCCGTCGCTTGCTGGCTCCCTTGCGTAGTCGTTATCGCCACCGTCGCCAGCGGTTTTTGAGCAGTACCGGTCGTCGTACTGACCACTCCCCGGCCCCACCCGCACACAAGGGCTGAGAACGCCGGAGACAACCAGCCTGCTTTTGATGACGGGAGCCTGTGCCGGCGCACCCGTCACCGTCGCCTGCACGGGGTAGTCGCCGCCGGCGACCACACCGTTGTTGATATACAACAGCGGTAAGAAAAAATTGGTGCCGAGCTGCAAAGCCACACCGCGTGGGGGCACCATGGCATAGACCGGGTTGTAGTAGCGCGGTAGACGAGTCTGTGCTATTGACCAGTTCAAGTACAGATTGCCCACCATCGATTCAGGTGAGCACAGTCCTTCTCCACGTAGTTCCGCTCCGATGCACTTCTTGGGGGGTGCGTTTGGGTCACCGACCAAGCCGGGGGGCAGATCGACCGTGACATCCCGCAAGACGCCGTCGGGCACGCGCAGGTACGGCGAGTCAGCGTTCGATTCGACGCGCTTGAAGTGTGAGTTCAGTTCGAAGAAATCGACGAACTGGTACGGGTGGGAGCCCGCCTGCGTGTCGGGCGTGCCATCTTCGTTTTCGAACCTGATTTCAAAGTTCTTGATGCCGAAGCCGACGCCCTGCATCGCGAGCATACCGCTGCCCTCCCCCGCGCCATTGGCGTTGCTCACGACGAGGCGGAAGTGATTGAGTTCGCCGGGTTCGAGGCCTTCGAGCTGCGCGGAGACTGCCACCGGACTGCTCCCCGCGCCGATCTCGGCCGGCGTCTGCTTGCAGGACACGCTGTGGTTGTAGGGGCCGTTGCCGAATTCGTCGGTGACGCCGTATTCGAACTCACACGAGCTGACAGCGACGCCGCGCGGATCGACCGTGCCGCTCAGGCTCGCGTCTTGCATGGTCACATCCGTCGGTTCGCTTGCTGTCACGGCCGGGGCGTCGCTGCCGAACACGTAGACCCTGCCGTCGGCCGGGTTTGAGACGTAGATCGCGCCGCTCGCGCCGTCCACGGCGATCCCGCCCTGCCGGGCCAGGGAGGCCGACAGCTGCAGCGAGCCGAAGCGCGCAACGAGCGTACCAGCGGCTTGTTGATCTTCTCCCGTGGTTTTGTTTTCGTCGCTGTTGCGGTTCATCGCGCCTGTGTCCCACTCGGCCACGGAGGACTGATCGTCTGCGTAGAGGTGCCCGGTCGCGGGGTCGACGGCCACCGCGACGTCGCCCGCTTCGCCGCTGTCCACCCGGCCGAGCGGGGAGAGCTTCTGCCCGAACTTGACCGTACACGAGCACGCCGGTTCGTAGATCGGGTAGTCATCGCCCGTGGCAGAGACGGCGAAGCCATCGGCCGGGCCTTCACCGGGGAGGCCCTGCCCACCATCCGCCGCAAACCCGTTTTGCCATTCCTGGCGAGCGATGAGATGATTCACGGCCGCGCCGTCGAATTCGTCGATCAGCGCGTATGTGGCATATACGCGCAGGTCGACGTGCACTGTGCCGCTCCCGTCGACGCCCAGCCCCAGCAGTTCGCCCTTGGCCGAGCCGGTGAATGGCGGAAAGCCGCCGATCTGGCTGAGATACCTGCCTTCGGGGCTGAACTTGTCGATCACTCCATGCCCGGCATCCATCACGTACAGATCGCCGGCCGAGGGGTCGAATTCTTCACAGGCCTTGCCGGTGAGCACCGGGGTGTGCTGCACGCAAGCGTTATCGACCGTGATCGCCGCCGGGGTGCCGTACCCCGTGGGGAACGAGAACGACCCGGCCGGCGTGGCGGCGCCACTCATCGCATTTGAGCCGAACGTGGCGAAGTCGAGCGGGCTGCCACTCGCGTCGAACTTGTACACCATGTCGGTGCCGATGTCGGCGACGTACACGTCGCCGGTCGCTTCGTCGACCGCGATCCCGTTGGGGTTCGAGAACGGCACACCGCTGGAGCGTTCGAAGCTGCTCGTGAGCGGATGTGGTTCGCCCGCGGCGAAGGCGGGTGTGGGGCCGCAGAGCGCTGTCAGGACAAGCGTCGCGGCAGCGACGCAGAGTTTACGTGTGATCCCCATGTTCAGCGTCTCCCCGTCTTGTGGTTGGACTTCCTGGCCCGCTTCACCCGTTTCCCGGCCTTCACACACCTGCCCTTCTTCTTCACGGTGCCCCTGCGGCACTTCGCCGTCTTCTTCTTGGTCGTGACGGTCCCTGCGGTGGGCGGCGAGGCGAGGTTGCCGACGCCTTCGAAGCTCTGGCTCGCCGGCGCCCCGTAAACCGAGGGCTGCGCCGAGACCGCCGTGCGACAGGCGTCAGCGGTCGTGCACGCCGACGGAGAGGGCGGTTCGGCGAAGCCGCCCGCGACGCGCGCGTCGTAGATGACGATCTGCCCTTCCTGGGTGTCCTGCGGCACGAGCGCTTGGTCGGACCTGAAGAACACGTCATCGCCGCTTTCGCTCGCGCCCTCCATGTTCGATTCGAAGGAGCTCGTGCCGCTCGAAATCAGGGACACCTGGCCGCCCTCGTACTCGTAGACGTCGAGCTGGCCGTTCGTATCGGCGGGCACGAGCGCTTCGGACGTTTGAAAGAAGACGCGACCGCCGTCGGCGAGGGGCCGGCGCGATCCCAGTCCAGCGCCGCCGGCGACCGGAGCTTCACCGCTGGGGTTGCACGAAGCGCAGACGATCTGGCCGTTGGCGGCGCCGTAGAGGAAGATCTCGCTAGCGGGCTGGCCGTTGTCGTAGCCGGTGAGGCTCTTGCTCGTCGTGAATGCGAACCACATCCCATCCGGCGAGGCTGACGCACCTCCCAATCCCACTTCGTTCGCGATGAACGTGATGGTGCCGTCCTGGTAGAGGTAGAGGTTTTCCTGGTCGCGCTGGGCTTCTTCGACGACCTTGTGGTTGTTGCCTTCGACGTCGATGTATTCGTATTCGCGCTTGTTGGCAGCGAGCACGCCCTGAGCTACGAAATACACGTGCGAGCTGTCCCGGCTACCGAGGAAGACGCTCTGGACGTCGGCGTGTTCTCCGGCCTTGGCGACGGTCAGGTCGGTAAGCTCGCATTTGCTCGCGCCTTCAGGCAGCGCGCACTCATACAGGTCGGGTTCGCCCGCCGCCGCACTCGAGTCGACCGTGAGCTTGCTCTCGTCGAGGAAGAAGACCTTCGAACCGTCGCGGGTCGCGGCCTTGAAGGAGCCGCCACCGCTGAGGCCCAACCCGCCCTGTGTTTCGTCGACCTGGACGGTGCGCTGCCCATCGATGCGGTCATAAAGGGCGCCGCCGTAGGTGAAGAGGACGTGTGAGCCGTCGCTTGAGATCACACCTTCGTGCTCAGGCGTGCCCGCTTCTGCCGCAAGCGATCCGGGGACCGCCGTGCCGTCCGGCAGCACACTCACCAGCCGCACCGCGCCTTCGTCCCATTCGTACAGATTTTCGACGCCGTACCGCGCGCCTTCGGCCAAGGGCGAGGTCTCGGTGAAGATCACGTGGCTGAGATCCGCGGAGGCGGCCTGGAAGTGCGCGTCGGCCGGCGTCACGCCCGGCGGCGTGACGTTGACAAGCTGGTAAGCGCCGGTCGCGTTCTCGCGCACCAGCAGGTTTTCGTAGCCCACCGGTTCGCCGCTCACGATCTGATGCCCTTCGGGGTTGCACGATTCCGGGTCTTCGCGGTCGGAGCCGGACGCGGAAGCACGTGACCCTCCATCAGCCAGCATCACGTCCCTGGTGAGCTGTTCCGAATACGCGTAGACGGGTTGGTATTGCATACAACTCACCCCGTCGTAGGATTCGAGCGGCATGATATCTTCCGCGATCCAGCCGCCCGCGCCACGCGTCGCCACGTATTCTTCGCCGGCGGTGGGCGCGCCCGGCCGCGGTTCAAAGGCACGGAGCGTGACCGCTTCGCCATCCGCTGCAACCGTGCTCGAGTACGCAACTTGTGGCGCAGCGTCGAACTGAGACGAGCTCTCGACCGGCGGCGTCGCGAGCTCGTAGGCGCGGCAGTCAGACAGCCTCCCGGAGAAGCCGCCGCGCAGCTGTTCGTTGGGACACGCGGCCTGTTCGGCGGTCAGCGTGGTGAAGGTTTGGTCGGGGCCGTAGGTCGTTCCCAGTTCGTTGGTTGCGACCACGCGATAGTGATATGTCGCGCCCGCCGCGAGGCCGCTCGCGGATGCCCACACCGCGTGCGATTCCAATCCTTCACCGACGCTTCCTTCCGGGAAGGGCGTCGAGCTACCGTAGGCGCTGGTGGGGCCGTATTCGAAGCGGTAGTTCGCCGGGATGCCGCCGGGGTCGGCGAGCGCTCCGAGCTTCGCTTCGGAGGTGCTGATTTCGGCGGTGAACTCCCTGCTGACCACTGGCGCGGTGGGGGGCCCGAACACCCAGATCTTGTCTTTGTAGCCATCGGTCACGTATACACGCCCGTTCGCTTTATTCACCGCGACGCCGCTGAAGAAGCGCGACGTGCTCCCTTCGGTTTCAGTCGCGCCGAAACGGCCGGCGCCGACATCGGCGAGCTGCCTGCCTTCCGAGCTGTACTCGACGAGATGAAGGCAGGGCGTGAGCAGTTCGCCGCACGAGTCCGCGCCGTTGACGACGAGCGCGAACACGTCTCCATGTCCGTCGAGTGTCACCGACCACACGCCGTCGCTCTCGATTTCCACGGGCTTGCCGTTCACCTCCACAGCCGCGCCGCTGGAATCGAGCTCTACGATCCTGTTGTTGGCGGAGTCGGCCACCCAGAGGTTGCCGGAGGGGTCGATCGCGACTCCGGTCGGTTCCTTGAGCGCGCCAGCGCCGGAGCCCGTGAACGTCTGTAACAGCGTGCCAGCCGGGCTGTACTCGAGCACCTCGTTTTCCAAGGGAATCGGCACGTACACGTTGCCAGCCGAGTCGGCTGCAATCTGGACGTCTGTGAAGACGCCGAAGGCATTGCGTGACGCCGGCACTTCAAACGACGACAGCAACGCGCCCGTGTTGGGGTCGTAGACGAAGACCATTGCAGGCGTGGGCGGCGTGTTGAAGCCTCCTTCTTCGCCGAGCACGTACACGTCGCCGTTCGTCGGGTTCACCGCAACACCCGAGTAGTGCGCAGACCCCAACGGGGACGGCGGCGAGAGCAAGTTGCCTGAAGGATCGAGCTTGACCACCGCCGAGGGACCAAAGTTCGCTTCCAACAGACTCGACACGAACAGGTCCCCCGAGCCTTCCACAGCGACCCCAACCGCTTGCGCCTCGTGCGCGCTGAACGATCCATAGGAGATGAGCTTGGGAGGTTCCGCTTGGGCGGCGCCGGCATAGAGCGCCAGCAACACACAGAGGGCGGCGAGCGGCGCAGCAACCAGACTGCGCGCAAGCGCACCACTCCCTTGGGTTTGGAGGAGGCCACGGAGCGTCGCGAAGCGCCCGATCTTCGGCGTGACGGCGGCCTTCGCGATGTGCTCTGTGAGGTTCACCTTGTTCTCCTTGGTTGGTGTTGTGAAGTCGTTGCGGCGGGGCACGCGCCGTCCGTGCGCCGCATGCGCGGGAAGCACCATGCGCTCGATGAGATGGATGAGCGCGCCCGTCGCATCACGCAGCCCGCCGCTCGTGGGAGGCGCTGTGCAACCGGATGCTCTGAGTGATCTGCTGGCCCTCGGGGGTGAGTGCCCACGCGTTCGGCTCACCCTTGGCGTGCCCCGCCCCGGTGTTGCGGAGCAGCCCGAGGCGCTCCAGTCGGCGCAGAAGCTTGGAGATCTGCCCCGGGTCGCTGACACCGGCAAAGTTCGCGACCTCGCGGTTGCTGGGATCAGAGCCACGTCCGCTCAACTCGGCGATGCCCTCCAGCACCCTGGCCGTCCGGTGAGTCAGGCGCAGGTTCACGTCCGCGAGCGGGTCACGCGCGCTCCGCGAAGCAGCGATGGGTGCGGTCGGTGATACGACGGGCGTGGCGGGCGCCGGACGTGACCGTTCGCGCCTGGCCACCGCGGGGCCGAGATACGGCAGCACGATCATCGCCACCAACTCGCCCAACAGACCCGTCAACGGCTCACCGTCCCGCCGCGACAACCGCGAGTAGAGAATCGCGAACGCGGCACCTACCACGCCCTCCGCGGTCAACGGGGTCAAACCATCGCCACGCGCGCCTTCGCTGCGGCCCTCGTCGACCGCCGCCGCCAGCCGCGCCAGCACCGCCTCGCGGCGCTCGAGCACCAGCGGCCCCGCGCGCAGCGCCTGCACCACACAGACCCGCGCCAGCACCGGCTCACGATCCAAGAACGAGAGAATCACGAACAGGCCCATACGGACCCGCTCACGCCAAGGCAACCCCTCGAGGCCCACCGCCGAAAGCTCCCCCGCGACCGTGGCAACCAGCTCCTCGAGCACCGCCGCGAAACACTCATCGCGGTTCGCGAACATCTGGTAGAACGTCCGCCGCGACAGCCGCGCACGCGCAGTGATCCGCCCGATCGTCGCCCGCGGATAGCCGAGCTCATCGATCGTGGCGACCGCACCGGCCAGCAGCCGCGAGCGCTGAATCTCACCAACCCGCGTACGCGGCAGAGTCACATCGCTCAAACGCGCACGCGCCAACGCCGACTCAGGCGCCCGGGCTGTATGAGCGCGCCCGGGCCGCCTCGGCGCCCCCGCCACCACACGGCCGCCACGGGCGGGGCTCACGACAGCCCCCCAAAGCACAAGCTGTGCCCACCCCACCCGGGGGAGGACGAGAGGCCCGTTAGGACCCGAAGATGAGGAGCCCCAGCCCCTAGCCGGCTAGGACAAGAGAGAGAGAGAGAGAGAGAGATGCGACAGCGCCAAGCTGGCGCATCTAGCATCAGCCCCCAAACCGGAGGCGCACATCCCCACTACGTATCTCCCACTCGAAACCACGCTAAACCCAACTCCCTCATCCGTTGCGATCCGGCCCCTCTACACCAACCTGCACCCTGCCAAGCGCTTGAAGTCGACCACACGACGCGGTGACCCAACCGGATCCTATGTTCGCCAGCCACCCCAAAGGGGATGACCATGACAAAGGAGACCGTACACCACCCCCGCACGGTTGTCAATACCCCTACACCCCAGCTCCACCACACAGCCCCAAACACCCGACCGAGATCCCGCCGGACGCCACGACCGTCCCCCACCACTCCACGCGATCCCGGGAACCCTCACCCCACAGCAGCCGGTTTTGCGGCGCCGCGCCACGTCCCCGCTCTGCCGCCTATGCGGTGCGTCTCACCGCTTGGTCTTGCGCTTGTGCTTGGTCTTGGTCTTGTGCTTCTTCTTCCTGTGCGTCGCCTTCTTGACCTTCTTGATCTTCGGGCAGCCGGTGACGGTGATCTTGGTGCTTTGCTTGAGCTCGGCGCCGTTTTGCGCGAGGAATTCGGTGGGCATCGTGAGGTTCTTGGCGGTGCAGAGGTTCCCGGGGGCCGTCAGTGCGGAGTAGGGGCCCTCGGGGAGCGTCAGTTCGAAGCTCGAGAACGGCTGGTCGGGAACCGTCTTGAACGTAGTCGAGGTCACCCCGCTCTTGATGTCGGTCGTACCGACGAGATCGATCGTGATGCCGTACCCCTGCAGCACGAGCGTCAGCGACGGGAACGCTTCGCCGCCGTGGGAGACGAAGATCGCGGGGCCCTGCAGCGGGACTGGGATCAGCGGGGTGTGCACGACCGCGTATCCGATCTTCGACGCCGTGGGGCACGCAGCCGGGTTTGCTTCGAACTGCACGGCGGTGCACGCCTTCTGCAGCGTCGTCAGGCGTGAGGGTAGTTGCTTGGGGAGTTCGACTTTGACCTTCGCGATGTCCGCGTCGGTGCCTTGGGGCACGTTCGGGTAGGCCAGCTTCGCGGTCAAGCTCGCGCCGCCCGTCCGGCTCGTTTTGGCGGATGTCGAGACCGTGAATTTGGGTTCGAACTTCAGCGCGGCGCAGTTGGTGACCTGAAACGGCGTTGAGATCGTGCTGGTGCCGCCTTCGTTCAGCTGCACCGTGCCTGTCAGGGACATTTTTGAGCAGTTGGTTGGGTTGAATTGGAAGTTGCCGCGGGTGGTGGTGGCGTTGACGTGCTGGATTTCCAGGGGGATCCCTTCGATGCTCGTCGGGATCGAGTCCGGGGAGCCGGGTGGGTTGGAGGTGATCGTGATCGCCGCGGTCTGCGGGTTCAATTCGATCTTGCCCCTGACCACGACGCAGTCGCATGGGGGATGGTTGTTCGTCGTGTTCGCGAGGTCGAACGGGCCGGCCTTCGCTGGCACCTCGAACGTCAGACCGAACGGCGCGCACCCCGCTTCACCGACCGTGCAGCTGCCGTGGCCGTTGTAGGGGCCGGTCAGATAGAACCTCCCGCCGGTAACCGTGAACGGATCGTTGCCGATACCAACACCGATCGTTGCTTCGCCGACCTTGCTGTTTTCCCCGCACAGCCCTTCGTTGGCTTGCGGTTCGGGGCACAATTCGATGCCCGACAGCACACCTGACAGGCCCGGCGGCAGTTTCCCTTCCAGGGACTTCAGGTTCTGTTCGCCGTCTTTGCGGTTCACCGTAACCGTCAGCGGCGAGAACGCACCCGCCTGGATGTTCGTCGCGCCCGCGTTCACAGTCGGGTTGAACGGCAGAGTCGCACCCGGGCACGGGCTCCCGTGCGGACCGTGTTCGATGTTGAACGACGATTCTGCGGTCACCGGGCCGTTGCCGTCCCATGGCGTGAACACCGCGGTCGCGGTGTATGTGCCGCACCGCGTCGGTGTGGACAGCGGGGCGCGTTCGCCGCCGAAGAAGTGCAGTTCGAGGTTTTCAAACGGCAGGTCCGGGGTGTTCTTGAACGTCGTGACGATCTGCCCCGTATCCGGATTCAGTGTCACTTCGCCCGCGAGCTTAATCAAGCTCCCCGAATAGGGATCTTCGATGACGATATACATCGCTATCAGGCTCTCGAACGGATTTGAGTCCTGCGTCGCCAAATACACCGAGCCTTCAAGTTCGTGTTCGAGCAGCGGCGTCTTGATCTTCACCGTGCCGATCTTCGACCCGTTCGGGCAGAAGTTGGATCCCGATTCCAGCGGGCTCGCCAATTCCGGCGTGAAGGTGTTCCACTTCACACCCGGTTCGTATTCAGCGTTCAATTCTTCCAGGCCCTTGTAGCCGATCTGGTCGCCGGGGCTGCCGAGCGCGCCCTCCGGCAACGCGCTGGCATTGGACGTGCACGCTTCGAGGCCGTCGCCGCCCGCCGGGTTGATCGCGACCCCTTCGGGCAGCGCCACGGTCGTGTCACGCAGCGCCGACTCCGCCAGGCCGCTGGGGTTGAGCACGGCGGTCTGTGGAACGTGGACGTTCACCGCCAGCCCCGAGGACGTACTGGCGTTGCTGCTGTCCGGCGCGACGCTGATTTCCGCCGGGAACTTGAGCTTTGAGCAGCCAGTCAGCGAGACGGGCGAGCCCGCCACGTTGTGCGTGATCGTACTCTTCTTCGCCCACTTGCCCGGTTCTTCCCACGACTCGGCTTCGATCGTCGAGCTCAGGGGGCCGTGGCAGCCGGTCGGCATTGTCAGGAAGGCCGTGCCGCTGCCCGATGTCTTTTCGTAGCGGCCACCGCTGACGACCTCTTCTGTGCACCCCTCGTCGTATTTGCCACTTTGGCCTTCCGGCACCCTGTTGCAGGGGACGAGAACACCCGAGAGCACCGCCTTGCTGCTGATGACGGGTGCCGTCGTCGGAGCTTCCGTCACCGACACCTGCACGGGGTAATTGCCGCCCGCGGCGACGCCATTGTTGATGTACAGCAGGGGCAGGAAGAAATTGGTGCCGAGCTGCAAAGCCACGCCGTGCACGGGCGCCATGGCGAAGAGGGCGCTTTTGAGTTTTGGTTGACGATCCGCGTTTTCTGACCACTTCAGATCCAATTCCCCCACGAGCGATCCGGATGGACAGAAATTTTCAGCACCTCCGTTACCACGCAGCTCCTGTCCGGTGCACTTCTGCGAGGCGGCATTGGGGTTGCCGACGAAGCCGGGGGGCAGATCGATCTTGACATTTCGCAAGACGCCGTTGGGCAGGCGAATGTACGGCGAGTCGGCGTTCGATTCCTCGCGCGCGAAGTGCGAGTTCAGCGTGAAGAAATCGACGAACTGGAATGGGTGCGAGCCCGCCTGCGTGTCGGGTGTACCGTTTTCGTTGAGGAAGCTGATTTCATAGCTCTTGATGCCGAAGCCGACGCCCTGCGTCGCGAGCATACCGCTGTCCTCTCCCGCACCGTTGGCGTTGGTCGCGACGAGGTGGACGTGGTAGAGTTCGCCGGGTTCGAGGCCTTCGAGCTGCGCGGAGACTGCCACAGGGCCGCTTCCCGTTCCGATCCCGGCTGGCGTCTGCTTGCAGGGCACGCTGTGGTTGTAGTGGCCGTTGCCGAGTTCGTTGGTGACGCCGTACACGAACTCGCATTCGCTGAGGGCGGCGCCGCGCGGATCGACCGTGCCGTTCAGGCTCGCGGCCTCCTCGGTCACATCGGTCGGTTCGTTGACCGTCACGGTGGGGGCATCGCTGCCGAAGACGTAGACCTTGCCGTTTGCGGGGTTGGAGACGTACACATCCCCTGTTACGCCGTCGACGGCGATCCCGCCCTGGCCCGAAGTCCCCGAAAGTTCGAGCGAGCCAAAGCGCGTGACGAGCGTGCCAGCAGAGTTGTCGTTGAGATGTTCTTCGCTGTTGCGGTTCATCGCGCCCGTGTCCCACTCGGCCACGGAGGACTGATCGTCCGCGTAGAGGTGGCCGGTCGCGGGGTCGACGGCCACCGCGACATCGCCCGCTTCGCCGTTATCCACGCGGCCGAGCGGGGAGAGCTTCTGCCCGAACTTGACCGTACACGAGCACGACGGTTCGTACATCGGGTAGTCATCGCCCGTGCCGGAGACGGCGAAGCCGTGGGCCTTGGGTTCGCCGGGAATACCGGGAGAGCCATTAATCCAAAACTCCCCTTCCAGCACCTGGCTGGCGATGCGATGATTCACAGCCGCGTCGTCGAATTCGTCGATCTGCAGCAGATGGCCGGATGCCACGTCGACGTGCACGGTGCCGCTTCTGTCGGCGCCCAGCCCCAGCGGTTCGCCTCCTAAGCCGCCCATCTGGCTCAGATACCTGCCTTCGGGGCTGAACTTGTCGATCACGCCGTGGCCCGCATCCATCACGTACAGGTCGCCGGCCGACGGGTCGAATGCTTCACAGGCCTTGCCGGTGAGCGCCGGGGTGTGCTGTAAGCAGGCGTTATCGACCGCGATCGCCGCGGGGCTGCCGTACACCGACGGGAACGCGAACGATTTGGCTTCCGTGGCGGCGCCCGTCAGTGCGTTCGAGCCGAGCGCGGCGAAGTCGACCGGGTTGCCATTCGCGTCGAACTTGTACACCGTATCGGTACCGATATCGGCGACGTAGACGTCACCGGTCGATTCGTCGATCGCGATCCCGTTCGGGTTGGTGAACGAGCCGAAGCTGAACAGGAGGGGATGGGTTTCGGCAAGCGCCGGAGACGCGCCTACTCCCAACGCCACGATCACAGCGACCGCGAGCGAGAGCGCTGTTGAGATTCTCCTGGAGCGCATCACTTACCCCTCCTGTTGGCGTGGACGGACTTCTTGGCCTTCTTCGCCGGCTTTTTCACACACTTGCCTTTCTTCTCACCCCTGCGGGACCCGTCACCTTTGCACTTCACGGGCTTCGCCTTGGGCTTTGCCTTCGGCTTGACTTCGGGCGCTTCCGGCGGCGTGAGGTTCCCCAGGCCGGAGAATGTCTGGCTCGCCGGCTCCCCGTAGACCGAGGGTTGCGGCGCGACCGCCGCACGGCAAGCGTCGGCGGTCGTGCACGGCAGCGGGGAGGACGGTTCGACGAAGCCACCCGCGACGCGCGCATCGTAGGTGACGAGCTGTCCTTCCTGGTTGTCCTGCGGCACGAGCGCCTGGTTCGACCTGAAGAACACGTCATCGCCGCTTTCGCTCACATCCTCCAGGGTGGATTCGAAGGAGCTCGTGCCGCTCGAGATCAGGTGCGCGCCGCCGTCCTCGTACTCGTAGATGTCGCGCTCGCCGTTCGTATCGGAGGGTACGAGAGCTTCCCCCGTTTCGAAGAACACCTGGCCAGCGTCCGTGAGCACGTGCCGGCTCGGGAAGAGTCCATAGCCTTCTCCATAGGCGTCTCCACGCCGCCCCACACCGCCTCCCGCGATCGCGGGTTCGCCCGTGGGGTTGCACGAGACGCAGGCGAGCTGCCCCGTGGCGGCGCTGTACAGAAAAAGCTCGGCGAATTCGCCTACCAGCGCGGCGTCGTCATAACCGGTCAGGCTATTTTTCGATTCGAACGCGAGCCACTTGCCGTCGGGCGAGGCCTGTTCGATGCCGTCCCGGGCGTATTCGGCGCCGGTGGCGATGAACGTGGTCTTGTCGCCATTCCACAGATACAGGTTTTCCTTCCTGGCTTGCGCGCCTTCGACGACGGTCTGGCCTTCGCCGTTCGTGAATTCCCTCGTGTTGGACGCCAGCACGCCCTTGGCGACGAAGTAGACGTAGGAGCTGTCGTGGCCGCCGAGCGGCGTGACGCGCAGCACATCGGCATGTTCGCCGGGCGGAGCGACCGCGAGATCGGTCAATTCGCATTTGCTCGCGCCTTCGGGCAGCGCGCACTCGTACAGATCCGGTTCACCCGCCGCCGCGGTCGAGTCGGCCGTGAGCCTACTTTCGTCAAGGAAGAGGACCTTCGAACCGTCGGCGGTGGCGGCCTTGAAGGAGCCGCCACCGCTCGGGCCGGACCCGCCCTGTTGTTCGTCGATCTGGACGGTGCGCTGCCCATCGATGCGGTCATACAGGGCACCGCCGTAGGTGAAAAGGACGTGCGAGCCGTCGCTCGAGACCACACTTTCGTGTTCGGCTTCGCCCGCTTTTGCGGCAAACGATCCGGGGACCGCCGTGCCGTCCGGCAGCACGCTCACCAGCCGCACCGCGCCTTCGTCCCATTCGTACAGGTTTTCGACGCCATACCGCGCGCCTTCAGCCAAGGGCGAGGTCTCCGTGAAGATCACGTGGCTGAGGTCGGCGGAGGCGGCCTGGAAGTGTGTGTCGGCCGGCGTCACGCCTGCCGGCGTGACGTTGACGAGCTGGTAGTTGCCGGTCGCGTTCTCGCGCACCAGCAGGTTTTCGTAGCCCACCGGTTCGCCGCTCAGGACCTGACTGCCTTCGGGATTGCACGATTCCGGGTCTTCTCTGTTGTTGTTGGACGCGGAAGCGCGTGACCCTCCGCCGGCTTGTATCACGTCCTTGGTGACCTGTTCGGAGTAGGCGTACACGAATTGGTATTCCGCACAGCCCACCCCGTCATAGGATTCGAGCGGCATGATGTCTTCCGCGGTCCAGCCGCCCGCCCCACGCCTCGCCACATATGCTGAGCCGGCGGTCGGCGCGCCCGGCCGCGGTTCCCGGAGAGTGAGCGAGAGCGCTTCGCCATCCGCGGCGGCCTTGCTCGCGTACGCCATAGCCGTCACAGCATCGAACTGGGAGGAGCTCGTGACGGGCGGCGTCACCAGCTCGTAGGCGCGGCAGTCGGGCAACCTCCCGGAGAAGCCGCCGCGCATCTGTTCGTTTGGACACGCTGCCTGTTCGGGGGTCAGCGTGGTGAAGGTTTGGTCAGGGCCGTAGGCCGTACCCAGTGCGTTGCTCGCCACGACACGGTAGTGGTAGGTGCTCCCCGGCGCGAGGCCGCTTGCGGCCGCCCACACGGCGTGCGATTCCAGGCCTTCACCGACGCTTCCTTCCGGGAAGGGCATCGAGCTGCCGTAGGCGCTGGTAGTGCCGTATTCGAAACGGTAGTTCGTCTGGATGCCGCCGGGGTTCACGAGCGCTCCAAGCTTCGCTTCGGAGGTGCCGACTTCGGCGGTGAACTCTTTGTGGACCACAGGCGCGACGGGAGGCCCGAAGATCCAGCCGGTGTGTTTGGTGGCGTCGGTCACGTAGACGCGTCCGCTCGCTTCATCCACCGCGACCATGCTGTAGAAGCGATCCCCGTTCCCGCTTTCAGGCGTGCCGAAGCTGCCGGCGCCCACGTCGGCGAGCTGCCTGCCTTCCGCGCTGTACTCGACGAGATGCACACAGGCCGAGCCGATTGTGCCGCACGGGTCCGTACCGTTTTCGACGAGCGCGAACACGTCCCCATGTCCGTCGAGTGCCACGGACCACACGCCTTCGCTTTCGATTTCTACGGGCTTGCCGTCCACTTCCACGGGCGCGCCGCTGGAATCGAGCTCCACGATCCTGTTGTTGGCGGAGTCGGCTACCCAGAGGTTGCCGGAGGAGTCGATCGCGACCGCAGTCGGTTCCTCGAGCGCTCCGGCGCCGGAGCCCGTGAAAGTCTTCAGCAGCGTGCCGCTCGCGCTGTACTCGAGCACCCCGTTTGCCGGGGGATCCGGCACGTACACGTTGCCGGCCGCGTCGACCGCGATCTGCACGACGGTGATTACGCCGAAGAAATTGCGTGACGCCGGCACTTCAAACGGCGTTCCCACCGGCGCGCCGGTGTTGGAATCGTAGATGTAGATCTTCGCGGGCGTGAAAAAGCCTTCTTCGGCGAGCACGTACAGGTCGCCGTTGGTGGGGTCAATGGCCGCACCGGAGTGGAATCCTTCGCCGTACGACGACGGCAGCTCCTGGCCGGATGCTTCGAACCTCCTGATATGGCCGGGGCCCAGGTTTTCGTCAGTTGCACTCACGTCGAAAAAGGAGGCAGTGAAGACATCATGGCTGGTCTGATCGACCGCGACGCCGGGGCCTTCAGACGCGAACTTGCCGTAGAAGATGAGCTTGGGCGCTGCGGCTTGGGCGACGCCGGCGGAGAGCGCAAGCAGCGCGCAGAGAGCTATCAGGGGGGTGGCGATCAGACTGCGCAGCGGCGCACCACTCCCTTGGGCGTGGAGAAGCGCACGGAGCGTCGCGAAGCGCCCGATCTTCGGCGTGGCAGCGGCCTTCGCGGTGTGCTCTGTGGGTTTCACCTTGTTCTCCTTGGTTGGTGTTGTGAAGTCGTTGCGGCGAGGCAGGCTCCGTCCGCGCGCCGCGCGCGCGGGAAGCACCCATGCTTTCGACGAGCTAAATGAGTGCGCTCGTGGCATCACGCAGCCCGCCGCTCGTGAGAGGAGCTGTGCACCCGGATGCTTTGGGTGATCTGCTCGCCCTTGGGGGTGAGCGCCCATGCGTTTGGCTCGCCCTTGGCGTGCCCCGCCCCGGTATTGGCCAACAGCCCGAGGCGCTCCAGACGACGCAGCAGCTTCGAGATCTGCCCCGGGTCAGTGACACCAGCGAACGTCGCGACCTCGCGGTTGCTGGGATCCGAGCCACGGCCGCTCAGTTCCGCGATCCCTTCCAGCACCCTCGCGGTCCGGTGCGTCAGGCGCAGGTTCACATCCGCCAACGGGTCGCGCGCGCTCGGCCCCGCCGCAGCACCAGTCATCGGCACGGCCGCAGGCGCGGCGGGCGCCGGGCGCACTCGTTCGCGGCGCGCCACGGCGGGACCGAGATACGGCAGCACGATCATCGCCATCAACTCCCCCAACAAACCAGTCAACGCCTCACCATCCCGCCGCGAGAGCCGCGAATAGACGATCGCGAACGCCGCACCGACCACGCCCTCCGCAGTCACCGGAGTCAAACCATCACTACGCTCGCCGACGCGGCCCTCGTCAACCACCGCCGCCAGCCGCGCGAGGAGCGCCTCGCGGCGCTCCAGCACCAGCGGACCCGCACGCAGCGCCTGCACCACACACACCCGCGCCAACACCGGCTCACGATCAAAGAACAAGAGAATCGTCCACACGCCCGTGCGGAGCCGCTCACGCCACGCCAACCCCTCCAGGCCCGCCGCCGAAAGCTCCCCCGCGACCGTCGCGACCAGCTCCTCCAGAACCGCCGCGAAACACTCATCGCAATTCGCGAACGTCTGATAGAATGTCCGCCGCGAGAGCCGCGCACGCCCGGTCATCCGCCCAACCGTCGCCCGCGGATAACCAAGCTCATCGATCGCCGCTACCGCACCCGCCAACAACCGCGAACGCTGAATCTCACCAATCCGCGAACGCGGCGACGTCACATCGCGCAAACGCGCACGCGCCAACCCCGACTCCCCCACCCCAGCCGCACGAGCGCGCCCGGCCCGCCTCGACGCCCCCACCACACGGCCACCACTAGCACCGCTGCCAAGCGCCGGGCTCACGAGAACCCCCCAAAGCACAAGCTGTGCCCACCCCACACGGGGGACGCTGCGAGGCCCCTTAGGACCCGAAGATGAGGAGCCCCAGCCCCTAGCCGGCTAGGACAAGAGAGAGAGAGAGAGAGAGAGATGCGACAGCGCCAAGCTGGCGCATCTAGCATCACGTCCCAGACCGGACGCGCACATCCCCACTACGTATCTCCCACTCGAAACCACGCTCAACCCAACTCCCTCATCCGTTGCGATCCGATCCCTCTCCCAGCCTGCGCACCTGCTAGCGCTTGAAGTCAACCACAGAACGCGGTGACCCAACCGGATCCTATGTTCGCCAGCCACCCCCAAAGGGATGACCATGACAAGGGAGACCGTACACCACCCTTCTACGGTTGTCAATACCCCTACAGCGAAGCTCCACCACACAGACCCCAAGCCACGCCCAGAGCCGCCTCGGTGCCCAAGCCCGGCGAACCGCGCCTGCGATAGGTGGCGCTGGGTCGACGGGCTAGGCGCAAAGACGCGGAAAGGCCACGGGCGCCATTCGGATCAGTTGACTAGGCCTATTCCGGATTGGTCGGCCACACCAGTCCGAGAGGGTCGGAGATCTACGTGCTGGGCCCATTGCCCGGGCGAGACTCACTTCCTCTTGGCCATGCGCTTGATCTTGGCCTTGTGCCTCTTCTTCTTGTGGGTGGTCTTCTTCGCCTTCGGGCAGCCGGTGACTGTGATCTTGGTGCTTTGCTTGAGTTCGGCGCCGTTTTGGGCGAGGAATTCGGTGGGCATCGTGAGGTTCTTGGCGGTGCAGAGGTTCCCGGGGGCTGTGAGCGCGGAGTAGGGGCCCTCGGGGAGCGTCAGTTCGAAGCTCGAGAACGGCTGGTCGGGAACCGTCTTGAACGTGGTGCTGGTGATGCCGTTTTTGATCAGGGTGCTGCCGGTGAGGTCGATCGTGATGCCGTACCCCTGGAGCACGAGGACGAGGCTCGGCCAGCCTTCGCCGCCGTGGGATACGAAGATCGCCGGGCCCTGCAACGGGACCGGGATCAACGGGGTGTGCACGACCGCGTAGCCGATCTTCGACGCCGCGGGGCACGCCGCGGGGTTCGCTTCGAACTGCGCGGCCGTACAGGCTTTCTGCAGCGTGCTCAAGCGGCTGGGGAGTTGCTTGGGGAGTTCGACTTTGACCTTCGCGATGTCCGCGTCGGTGCCCTGCGGCACGCTGGGGTAGGCCAGCTTCGCGGTCAGGCTCGCCCCGCCCGTGCGGCTCGTCTTGCCGGATGTCGAGACGCTGAATTTTGGTTCGAACTTCAGCGCGGCGCAGTTGGTGACCTGGAACGGTGTGGTGATCGTGCTGGAGCCGCCTTCGTTGAGCTGCACCGTGCCGGTGAGCGCCATCTTTGAGCAGTTGGTCGGGTTGAACTGGAAGTTCCCACGCGTGGTGGTGGCGTTGACGTGCTGGATTTCCAGGGGGATCCCTTCGATGCTCGTCGGGATCGAGTCCGGTGTGCCGGGCGGGTTGGAGGTGATCGTGATCGCCGAGGTCACAGGGTTCAATTCGATCTTGCCCCTGACCACCACGCAGTCGCACGGGGGATGGTTGTTCTTCGTGTTCGCGAGGTCAAACGGGCCTGCCTTCGCGGGCACCTCGAACGTCAGACCGAACGGCGCGCACCCCGCTTCACCGACCGTGCAGCTGCCATGGCCGTTGTAGGGGCCGGTCAGATAGAACTTCCCGCCGGTGACCGTGAACGGGTCGTTGCCGATACCGACACCGATCGTTGCTTCGCCGATCTTGCTGCCTTCCCCGCAGAGTCCTTCGTTGGCTTGCGGTTCGGGGCACTGTTCGACGCCCGTCAGCACACCCGACAGGCCCGGCGGCAGTTTCCCTTCGATCGACTTCAGGTTCTGTTCGCCGTCTTGACGGTTCACCGTCACCGTCAACGGCGAGAACGCACCCGCCTGGATGTTCGTCGCACCCGCGTTCACAGTCGGGCTGAACGGCAGAGTCGCACCCGGGCACGGGCTCCCGTGCGGACCGTGTTCGATGTTGAACGACGATTCCGAGGTCACAGGACCATTCCCGTCCCACGGCGTGAACACCGCCGTCGTCGTGTAGGTCCCGCAACGCGACGGTGTCGCCAGCGGCGCGCGTTCCCCACCAAAGAAGTGCAGTTCGAGGTTTTCAAACGGCAGGTCGGGGGTATTCTTGAACGTCGTGACGATCTGCCCCGTATCCGGATTCAGTGTCACTTCGCCCGCGAGCTTGATCAAGCTCCCCGAATAGGGATCTTCCGCGACGATGTACATCGCTATCAGGCTCTCGAACGGATTTGAGTCCTGCGCCGCCAGATAGACGGCGCCTTCCAGTTCGTGTTCCAACAGCGGCGTCTTGATCTTCACCGTGCCGATCTTCGAACCGTTCGGGCAGAAGTTGGACCCCGGCGCAAGCGGGCTCGCCAGTTCCGACGTGAAGGTGTTCCACTTCACACCCGGTTCGTATTCGTTCAGTTCTTCCTGGCCCTTGTAGCCAATCTGATCGACGGGACTGCCGAGCGCGCCTTCCGGCAACGCGCCGGCGTCAGACGAGCACGCTTCAAGGCCATCGCCACCCGACGGGTTGATCGCAACCCCCTCGGGCAGTGTCACCGTCGTGTCCCTGAGCGCCGACTCCGCCAGGCCGTTGGGGTTCAACCCGGCGGTCTGTGGGACATGGACGTTCACTGTCAGACCCGAGGACGTGCTCGCATCCGTGGTGTCCGGTTTCACGCTGATTTCCGCCGGGAACTTGAGCTTCGAGCAGCCCGTCAGCGAGACGGGCGTGCCTGCGACGTTATGCGTGACCGTGCTCTTCTTCACCCACTTGCCCGGTTCTTCCCACGACTCGGCTTCCATCGTCGAGCCCAGGGGGCCGTGACAGCCGGTCGGCATCGTCAGGAAGGCTCTGACGGGGCCCAGTCCCCTTACGAAGCTGCCTCCATTGGCGCCGGCGATGGTGCTGGGGGTTTCTTCTTGGCACTCGGGTCCGTAATTACCCCGTCCCGCCCCCACAAAGAGGCAGGGCTCAAGAACACCGTAGAGCGTCGCTTTGCTTCTGAGGACGGGCGCCGACGTCGGCGCTTCCGTCACCGTCGCCTGCACGGGGTAATTGCCGCCCGCGAGAACACCATTGTTGATATACAGCAGGGGTATCAAGAAATTGGTGCCGAGCTGCAAAGCCACACCGCGCACGGGCGCCATGGCGAAGAGGGCGTTTTCGAGTTTCGTTTGACGCTGCGCGTTTTGTGACCACAACAGGATCAGATTGCCCACATTCGATTCTTCTGGACAGCCTGTTACTCCAAGCTCAAGTTGCTGTCCGGTGCAGTGCTGGGAGGGCGCGTTGGGGTCGCCGACGAAGCCGGGGGGCAGATCGATCTTGACATTCCGCAAGACACCGTCGGGCAGGCGAATGTACGGTGAGTCAGCGTTCGATTCCATGCGCTTGAAGTGTGAGTTCAGTTCGAAGCTGTCAACGAACTTGAACGGGTGCGAGCCCGCCTGCGTGTCGGGCGTTCCGTTTTCGTTCAGGAAGCTTATTTCATAGTTCTTGATGCCGAAGCCGACGCCGTGCATCGCGAGCATACCGCTGGCCTGTCCCGCGCCGTTGGCGTTGGTCGCGATCAGGCGGAAATGGTAGAGTTCGCCGGGCACGAGGCCTTCGAGCTGCGCGGAGACCGCCACCGGACTGCTTCCCGCTCCGATCTCGCCCGGCGTCTGCTTGCAGGGCACACTGTGGTTGTAGGGACCATTGCCCAATTCGTCGGTGAGGCCGTATTCGAACTCGCATTCGCTGACGGCGACGCCGCGCGGATCGACCGTCCCGCTCAGGCCCGCGGCTTCCGTGGTCACGTCCGTCGGTTCGCCGGCTGTCACGACCGGGGCATCGCTGCCGAAGACGTAGACCTTGCCTTCGCCCGGGTTGCCTTCGCCGGGGTTTGAGACGTAGATCTCCCCGGTCTTGCCATCGACGGCGATCCCGCCGTGGCCCGAAGTCCCCGAAAGCTCGGGCGAGCCGAACCGCGCGACGAGCGTGCCGGCGCTTTTGACTTCCGGGCTGTTACGGTTCATCGCGCCCGTGTCCCACTCGGCGACGGAGGACTGATCGTCCGCGTAGAGCTGGCCGGTCGCGGGATCGACGGCCACCGCAACGTCGCCCGCTCCGGCACCGTCGACGCTACCGAGCGGGGAGAGCTTCTGCCCGACCTTGGCCGTACACGAGCACGACGGTTCGAACATCGGGTAGTCATCGCCGTTGACGGAGACGGCGAAGCCGTGGGCCGTGGGTTCACTGGGGATGCCCGTATCGCCAGCAACCTGGTTCTGGGCCTGATAATCCTGGCTAGCGATGAGACGATTCACGGCCGTGTCGTCGAATTCGGCGATCTGCAGCACGTGCTGCACGGGTTCCGATGTGCTCAGGTCGACGTGCACGGTGCCGCTCCCGTCGACGCCCAGCCCCAGCAGTTCGCCTTCGACTCCGCCTGAGGCGCTGGAGGTGACTGGCGGCAAGCCGCCGATCTGGCTCAGGAATTCGCCGCTGGGGCCGAACTTGTCGATCACGTCGTGGCCCCCATCCATCACGTACAGGTCGCCGGCCGAAGGATCCGACGGGCTGCTCGAGTTATCGACCGCGATCGCCGCGGGGCTACCGTACCCCGTGGGGAACGAGAACGAATGAGTGAGCGCGTTGGACCCCAACGCCGAGAAGTTGACCGGGTTGCCACTCGCGTCGAACTTGTACACCGTGTTCGTGCCGATGTCGGCGACGTACACGTCACCAGTGGATTCTTCCACCGCGATGCCGTTCGGGTTCGAAAAGGCTTCCGTCGCATTGTGGCCGAATTCCCCTATCTTCGGGTGCGCTTCGCCGGCCGCGAGCGCCGAGGAGGCCATTAAAACAAGAGATACAAAGGTAGCGAAGACTACAGCTACGCAACTCTGGTTAGTGGAAATTCTTTTCGCTCGTGCTTGCCGGCTGTTGCGTGGTTGAATTGACTTGTTGTTATTCCGCGTAAACGTTTTTGCCGCTGCTGATCGTCCAAGAGAGGCTTGATTTGTGGGCTTGGCGATGCTCATTTACTTGCCCCTCCGATTGTAGCTGGCTCTTTTTGCCTGCTTCTTACTCGTTTTTCGTACGCATTTACCCTTTTTGTTCTTCACAAGGCCCTTCTTGCACTTCACGGGCTTCGCCTTGGGCTTCGCCTTGGGCTTGGTTTCTGGCGGGGCGAGGTTCCCGACGCCGGAGAATGTCTGGCTCGCCGGCGCCCCGTAGACCGAGGGCTGCGGCGGGGCCGGCGTGCGGCAGGCGTCGGCGGTCGTGCACAGCGGCGGGGGGGAGGGTTCGGCGAAGCCTCCGTCGACGCGCGCATCGTAGGTGACGAGCTGTCCTTCCTGGTTGTCCTGCGCCACGAGCTGCTGGTTCGAGCGGAAGAACACGTCGTTTCCGTTTTCGCTCACGTCCTCCAGGGTCGTTACGAAGGAGCTCGTGCCGCTCGAGATCAGGTGCGCGCCGGCGCCCTCATACTCGTAGACGTCACGGCCGCCGTCCGTATCGGAGGGCACGAGCGCTTCATTCGTTTCGAAGAACACCTGGCCGGCGTCCGTGAGCACCTGCCGGTTCGGGAAGACTCCGTAGTTTTCTCCAAGGGCGTCTCCACGCCGCGCCACACCGCCTCCTGCGCCCGCAGGTTCGCCCGTGGGGTTGCACGAGGCGCAGGCGAGCTGCCCTGTGGCGGCGCTGTACAAGAAGAGCTCGGAGTATTCGCCTCCTTCGCCTCCCAGCCCGGCGTCGTCATAACCGGTCAGGCTATTCTTCGATTCGAACGCGAGCCACTTGCCGTCGGGTGAGGTCTGTTCGATGCCGAACGGGCTGTATTCGACGCCGGTGGCGATGAACGTCGTCTTGTTGCCGTTCCACAGATACAGGTTCTGCTTCCCGGCTTGTGCGCCTTCGACGACGGTCTTGCCTTCGTCGTTCGTGAATTCCCTCGTGTTGGACGCCAGCACGCCCTTGGCGATGAAGTAGACGTAGGAGCTGTCATGGCGGCCGAGCGGCGTGACGCGGAGCACGTCGGCGTGTTCGCTCCCCGCAGCGACCGTGAGGTCGGCCAATTCGCATTTGCTCGCGCCTACAGGCAGCGCGCACTCGTACAGGTCAGGTTCGCCCGCGGCCGCGGTCGAACCGGCCGTGAGCTTGCTTTCGTCGAGGAAGAAGACCTTCTGGCCGTCGGGGGTGGCGGTCTTGAAGGAGCCGCCACCGCCGGGGCCCGGCCCACCCTGTTGTTCGTCGATCTGGACGGTGCGCTGCCCGTCGATGCGATCGTAGAGGGCGCCACCGTAGGTGAAGAGGACGTGCGAGCCGTCGCTGGAGACGACACTTTCGTGTTCGGGCACGTTCTGCACTGCCGCTTTTATCGGAAACGATCCGGTGACCGCCGTGCCGTCCGGCAGCACGCTCACCAGCCGCACCGCGCCTTCGTCCCATTCGTACAGGTTTTCGACGCCGTACCGCGCGCCTTCGGCCAGGGGCGAAGTCTCCGTGAAGATCACGTGGCTGGCGTCGGCGGAGGCTGCCTGGAAGTGCGCGTCGGCCGGCGTCACGCCCGGCGGCGTGACGTTGACAAGCTCGTAAGCGCCGGTCGCGTTGTCGCGCACTAGCAGGTTTTCGTAGCCCACCGGTTCGCCGCTCACGACCTGACTGCCTTCGGGGTTGCACGATTCCGGGTCTTCCTTGTAGTTCTTGGACGCGGTAGCGCGTGACCCTCCACCGGCTTGTATCACGTCCTTGGTGACCTGTTCGGAGAAGGCATACGCGAATTGGTAGTTCGCGCAGCCCACCCCGTCATAGGATTCGAGCGGCATGATGTCTTCCGCGATCCAGCCGCCGGCGCCACGCTTCGCCACGTATTTTTCGCCGGCAGTGGGCGCTCCCGGTCGCGGTTCCGCGACGGTGAGCGTGAGCGCTTCGCCATCCGCGGCGGCCTTGCTCGCGTACGCCATACGCAATTCAGCATCGAACTGGGAGCCGCTCGTGACCGGCGGCGTCACTAGCTCGTAGGCGCGGCAGTCGGGCAACTTCCCGGAGAAGCCGCCGCGCATCTGTTCGTTGGGACACGCCGCCTCCTCAGCGGTCAGCGTAGTGAAGGTATGATCTTCTCCGGCGATCCCGCCCGGCGCCACTTCGTTGCTCGCCACGACACGGTAGTGGTAGGTGGTCCCGGGCGCGAGGCTGTTTGCGGACGCCCACACCGCGTGCGATTCCACCCCTTCACCGACGCTTCCTTCCGGGGAGGGCGTCGAGCTGCCGTAGGCAGTCGTCGTGCCGTATTCGAAGCGGTAGCTCGTCTGGATGCCGCCGGGGTTCACGAACGCGCCGAGCTTCGCTTCGGAGGGGCCGACTTCGGCGGTGAGCTCCCTGTCGACCACAGGCGCGACGGGAGGCCCGAACACCCAGACGGTGCCTTTGAGGCCGTCGGTCACATATACACGCCCGTTCGCCTGATTCACCGCGACCATGCTGGAGAAGTGATTCCCGTTGTGTTCAGGCTCGCCGAAACTGCCGGCCCCCACGTCGGCGAGCTGCCTGCCTTCCGAGCTGTACTCGACGAGATGGGGACAAGGCGATTCCAATTTGCCGCACGGGTCCGCGTTGTTTTCGACGACCGCGAACACGTCCCCATGCCCGTCGAGTGCCACGGAGAAAACGCCTTCACTTTCGATTTCCACGGGCTTGCCGTTCACTTCCACAGGCGCACCGCTGGAATCGAGCTCCACGATCCTGTTGTTGCCGGAGTCGGCCACCCAAAGGTCGCCGGAGGAGTCGATCGCGACTGCGGTCGGTTCCTTGAGCGCGCCGGCGCCGGAGCCCGTGTAGGTCTTCAGCAGCGTGCCGCTCGGGCTGTACTCGAGCACCTCGTTCCCCGGCACCACCGGCACGTACACGTTGCCGGCCGAGTCGACTGCTATCTGGACGTCTGTGAGCAAGCCGTCTAAATTGCGTGACGCCGGCACTTCAAACGGCGTTCCCACCGGCGCGCCCGTGTTGGGGTCGTAGACGAAGATCATCGCGGGCGTGGCCGGCGTAATCAGGCCTCCTTCTTCGCCGAGCACGTACACGTCGCCGTTCGCCGGGTTCACCGCAACACCCGAGTAATGCGCAGACCCAAGCGGGGACGGCGGCGAGAGCAACGTGCCCGAAGGATCGAGCTTGACGACCGACGAGGGGACAAACGATTCCCCAAAGAGACTCGACACGAACAGGTCTCCAGAGCCTTCCACAGCGACGCCAACCGCCTGGAACTCCTGCGCGCTGAACTTTTCGTAGGAGATGAGCTTGGGAGGTTCGGCTTGGGCTGCACCGACACACAGCGCCAGCAAAACAAAGAGGGCGAGGAGAGGGGCAGCAACCAGACTGCGCGCAGGCGCACCGCTCCCTTGGGCGTGGAGAAGAGCACGGAGCGTCGCAAAGCGGCCGGTCTTCGGCGTTACGGCGGCCTTCGCGGTGTGCTCTGTGGGTATCACCTTGTTCTCCTTGGTTGGTGTTGTGAAGTCGTTACGGCGAGGCAGGCCCCATCCCCGCGCCGCATGCGCGGGGAGCACCCATGTCCTCGACGAGATGGATGAGCGCGCCCGTGGCATCACGCAGCCCGCCGCTCGTGGGAGGCGCTGTGCACCCGGATGCTCTGCGTGATCTGCTCGCCCTTCGGGGTCAGCGCCCACGCGTTCGGCTCGCCCTTGGCGTGCCCCGCCCCGGTATTGGCCAACAGCCCGAGGCGCTCCAGACGACGCAGCAGCTTCGAAATCTGCCCCGGGTCGCTGACACCAGCGTACGTCGCGACCTCGCGGTTGCTGGGATCCGAGCCACGGCCGCTCAGTTCCGCGATCCCTTCCAGCACCCTCGCGGTCCGGTGCGTCAGGCGCAGGTTCACATCCGCCAACGGGTCAGGCGCGCTCGACGGCGCCGCGGCATGCGTCATCGGCACGGCCGGTGGCGCGGTGGGCGCCGGGCGAGCTCGTTCGCGGCGCGCCACGGCGGGGCCGAGGTACGGCAGCACGATCATCGCCATCAACTCCCCCAACAGACCAGTCAGCGGCTCACCATCCCCACGCGAGAGCCGCGAATAGACGATCGCGAACGCCGCGCCGACCACGCCCTCCGCGGTCACCGGAGTCAAACCGTCACCACGCGCACCCCCGCTACGACCCTCATCAACCACCGCCGCCAGCCGCGCGAGGACCGCCTCGCGGCGCTCCAGCACCAGCGGACCCGCACGCAGCGCCTGCACCACACACACCCGCGCCAACACCGGCTCACGATCAAAGAACGCAAGGATCGTCCACACACCCATGCGGACCCGCTCACGCCACGCCAACCCCCCAAGGCCCGCCGCCGCAAGCTCCCCCGCGACCGCCACGACCAGCTCCTCCAGAACCGCCGCGAAACACTCATCACAATTAGCGAACGTCTGATAGAACGTCCGCCGCGACAACCGCCCACGGGCCGTCATCCGCCCCACCGTTGCCCGCGGATAACCCAACTCATCGATCGCGGCTACCGCACCCGCCAACAACCGCGAACGCTGAATCTCACCGATCCGCGAACGCGGCGACGTCACATCGCGCAAACGCGCACGCGCCAACGCCGACGACTCACCCACCCCAGCCGCACCAGCCACCCGAGCGCGCCCGGCCCCCCTCGACGCCCCCACCACACGGCCACCACGCGCGCCGCTCCCAAGCGCCGGGCTCACGAGAACCCCCCAAAGCACAAGCTGTGCCCACCCCGTACGGGGGACGCTGCGAGGCCCCTTAGGACCCGAAGATGAGGAGCCCCAGCCTCTAGCCGGCTAGGACAAGAGAGAGAGAGAGAGAGAGAGATGCGACAGCGCCAAGCTGGCGCATCTAGCATCAGCCCTCAGACGGGACGCGCACATCCCCACTACGTATCTCCCACTCGAAACCACGCTAAACCCAACTCCCTCATCCGTTGCGATCCGATCCCTCTCCCAGCCTGCGCACCTGCTAGCGCTTGAAGTCAACCACAGAACGCGGTGACCCAACCGGATCCTATGTTCGCCAGCCACCCCCGAGGGGGATGACCATGACAAGGGAGACCGTACACCACCCTTCTACGGTTGTCAATACCCCTACAGGCAAGCTCCACCACACAGACCCCAAAACCACGCCCAGAGCCGCCCGGCGCCTAAGCCCGGCGGACCGTGCCTGCGAGAGGTGGCGCTCGGTGGCCCTTGGATTGACGGGCCAGGAGCCAAGGCATGAAGGCCACGGCTGCTATTCCGGACTAGTTGATTGAGCTATTCCGGATTGCTCGGCAATACTATTCCGGATTGGTAGGCTACACTAATCCGATATGGTCGGAGATCTAGGCAGCTGAGCCCCTGCGAGGCTGATCCTTTCGTGGAGCTGATTCCCAGGGGCATCGAGGCGGAGCTGCGCGACATTCTCAGCGTGAGCCGCGCGGCGGCAATCATCGGTCCACGGCAGGCGGGCAAGAGCACACTCGCCAAACAGCTGCAGACAGCGGGCGTGGTCCCGAACTACTTCACTCTCGACGATGGGGGGCTGCGTGCGGCAGCGCGCGCGGATCCAGACGGGTTCGCGCTGTCGCTCGCGCGTCCGGCGGTAATCGACGAGATCCAGAGGGCACCCGCGCTGGTGCTCGCGATCAAGCAGATCCTCGATCGCGACCAGACACCGGGGCAGTTCCTGCTCACGGGCTCTGCCGACCTCCTTACGGCCGGGGTCATCGCCGACGCGCTTCCCGGCCGGGTCGAGTACGTCAACCTGTGGCCTCTCTCAGCGGCCGAGATCGCTGGCCGTAGCACCTCTGTCATCGACGCGCTGCTCAACGGAGCACCACCGCGCATCAGCGGCGCGCCCAAGGGTCGCGCGGCGAGCGCTGAGCTCGTCCTCGCGGGCGGCTTCCCTGAGGCCCGAGCTCGCGCCCCCCACCAGCGCGCGCGCTACTTTCGATCCTATGTGCAGACGGTTCTCGGTCGCGACCTGCCCGAGATCGGGGAGGTGCGGGTCGACCCCTCCAAGCTCGAGCAGCTGCTGCGACTGCTCGCGGCGCGCACGAGCGCGATGGTGAACTACGCCGCGCTCGGACGCGAGCTCGAACTGGACGACAAGACCGTCAAGGCCCACGTGGAGCTGCTGAGGCAGCTGTTCCTGGTGGATCGGCTGCGCCCCTTCTCGACGAACCTCGGAGCGCGTCAAGTCAAGACACCCAAGCTGCTGCTGACCGACACCGGCATGGCCGCGGCCCTGCTCGGCGTCGACGCATCCCGCTACCGCGCACCCGACCAGGGCCCGATCGCGGGGATGCTGTTCGAGACGTTCGTGGTGATGGAGCTCGTCAAGCAGGCGACCTGGAGCAGAACTCCGGTCGAGCTGTTCTTCTACCGCGACACCGACAAGCGCGAGGTCGATCTCGTAATCGAGGCCCCATCCGGCGAGGTCGTCGGAATCGAGGCCAAGTCCGCGGCAACCGCGGGTGCATCCGACGCACGCGGACTGCACCTGCTGCGCGACAAGCTCGGCCCACGCTTCAAGACCGGCATCGTCATCTACTCAGGAGAGCACACCCTGCCCCTCGGCGACCGCACCTGGGCAGTTCCCATCTCAGGCCTATGGGCGTGAGACGCTTCGTCACTTCTTGCGCTTCCCGTGCTTGTGCTTGGTTTTGGCTTTGTGCTTCTTCTTGTGGGTGATCTTCTTGGTCTTGGGGCAGCCGGTGACTGTGATCTTGGTGCTCTGTTTGAGCTCGGCGCCGTTTTGGGCGAGGAATTCGGTGGGCATCGTGAGGTTCTTGGCGGTGCAGAGGTTCCCTGGGGCTGTGAGCGCGGAGTAGGGGCCCTCGGGGAGCGTCAGTTCGAAGCTCGAGAACGGCTGGTCAGGGACCGTCTTGAACGTCGTCGAAGTCACCCCGTTCTTGATATCGGTGGTACCAACCAGATCGATCGTGATGCCGTACCCCTGCAGCACGAGCGTCAGCGACGGGAACGCTTCGCCACCGTGGCTGACGAAGATCGCGGGGCCCT
This sequence comes from uncultured Solirubrobacterales bacterium, assembly GCA_963764915.1. Lineage (GTDB taxonomy): Bacteria > Actinomycetota > Thermoleophilia > Solirubrobacterales > Solirubrobacteraceae > Palsa-744. The sequence goes on from CAVXUO010000006.1 coordinate 617,463, forward strand.
GCAGCGGGACTGGGATCAGCGGGGTGTGTACGACCGCGTAGCCGATCTTCGACGCCGTGGGGCACGCGGCCGGGTTTGCTTCGAACTGTCTAGCGGTGCATGCCTTCTGCAGGGTGGTCAGGCGTGAGGGTAGCTGCTTGGGGAGTTCGACTTTGACCTTTGCGATGTCCGCGTCGGTGCCCTGCGGCACGCTTGGGTAGGCCAGCTTCGCGGTCAGGCTCGCGCCGCCTGTCCGGCTTGTTTTGGCGGATGTCGAGACCGTGAATTTGGGTTCGAACTTCAGCGCAGCGCAGTTGGTGACCTGAAACGGCGTTGAGATCGTGCTCGATCCGCCTTCGTTCAGCTGCACCGTGCCCGTCAGGGACATCTTCGAGCAGTTGGTTGGGTTGAATTGGAAGTTCCCGCGGGTGGTGGTTGCGTTGACGTGCTGGATTTCCAGGGGGATCCCTTCGATGCTCGTCGGGATCGAGTCCGGCGATCCGGGTGGGTTGGAGGTGATCGTGATCGCTGAAGTGATCGGGTTCAGTTCGATCTTGCCCCTGACCACGACGCAGTCGCATCGAGGGTGGTTGTTCTTGGTGTTCGCGAGGTCGAACGGGCCGGCCTTGGCGGGCACCTCGAACGTCAGACCGAACGGCGCGCACCCCGTTTCACCGACCGTGCAGCTGCCGTGGCCGTTGTAGGGGCCGGTGAGATAGAACTTCCCGCCGGTGACCGTGAACGGATCGTTGCCGACACCGACACCGATCGTTGCTTCGCCGACCAGGCTGTTGGGGGCGCACAGTCCTTCGTTGGCTTGCGGTTCGGGGCAGAGTTCGACACCCGAGAGCACACCTGAGAGGCCCGGTGGTAGTTTCCCTTCGAGGGACTTCAGGTTCTGTTCGCCGTTTTTGCGGTTCACCGTCACCGTCAGCGGCGAGAACGCCCCGGCCTGGATGTTGGTCGCGCCCGCGTTCACGGTCGGGTTGAACGGCAGGGTCGCACCGGGGCACGGGCTCCCGTTCGGGCCGTGTTCGATGTTGAATGAGGATTCCGAGGTCACGGGACCATTCCCGTCCCATGGCGTGAAGACCGCGGTCGTGGTGTACGTCCCGCAATGCGACGGGGTCGCTAGCGGTGCGCGTTCGCCGCCGAAGAAGTGCAGTTCGAGGTTTTCAAACGGCACGTCGGGGGTGTTCTTGAACGTCGTGACGATCTGCCCCGTATCTGGGTTGATCGATACTTCGCCCGCGAGCTTGATCAAGCTCCCCGAGTAGGGGTCTTCGGCGACCAGGTACATCGCCACAAGGCTGCTGAAGGGGTTGCTGTCCTGCGCCGCCAGATACACAGCGCCTTCGAGTTCGTGTTCCAACAGCGGCGTCTTGATCTTCACGGTCCCGATCTTCGAGCCGTTCGGGCAGAAATTCACGCCCGGCTGAACCAGGCTCGGCATTTCCGGGGTATACGTGTCCCACTTCACGCCCGGTTCGTCTTCGGCGTTCAGTTCTTCCTGGCCCGTGTAGCCGATCTGATCACCCGGGCTGCCGAGCGCGCCCGCCGACAACGCGCCAGGGTCCGACGAGCACGCTTCCAGGCCATCCCCGCCCGCCGGGTTGATCGCGACCCCTTCCGGGAGCGTGACGGTCGTATCCCTGAGCGAGGACTCCGCCAGCCCGTTGGGATTGAACGCGGCGCCCTGCGGGAGATGCACATTGACCGTCAGCCCCGAGGACGTGCTGGCATCGCTGCTGTCCGCCGCGACGCCGATTTCCGGCGGGAACTTGAGCTTCGAGCAACCCGTCAACGACACCGATGTGCCCGCGGAGTTCTGCGTGACCGTGCTCGCTTTCACCCACTGGCCCGGGGTTTCCCACGAGTCGGCCGCCATCGTCGAATGCAAGGGGCCGTGACAGCCCGTCGGAAGCGTCAGGAAGGGTTTGCTGCTGGACGTTTCCTTTTCGAATTCGGCGCCCGTGCGCGCTGTGGCTTTTTCCCTGCACGCGAAGTCGCTGTATTTACCGGTTCCCTTTTCCACTTTCACACAAGGGGTCACAACACCGGAGAGCGTCACCTTGCTCCTAATGACTGGCGCCTCCCCCGGCGCCTCCGTCACCGTCGCCTGCACAGGGTAGGCCCCACCGGCACGCACCCCGTTGTTGATGAACAACAGAGGCACGAAGAAGTTGGTGCCGAGCTGCAAGGCCGTGCCGTTTGGCGGCACCATGTTCCAGAGTACGTTGGCGAAGCTCCCCGCGCGCGCATTTGCTCCGCCCCAGCCCAATTTCAGTTCGCCCACCCTCGAGGTGTTCGGGCAGTCGCCCGGCCACGGCCGCAGTTCCTGTCCGGTGCACTTCTTGGGGGTCGCATTGGGGTCGCCGACGAAGCCGGGCGGCAGACCGATCGTGACATCCCGCAGGACGCCGTCGGGGTAGGGCACGTACGGTGAGTCGGCGTTTGATTCCATTTGCTCGAAGTGCGAGTTCATTTCGAACGTGTTGACGAACTGGAACGGGTGCGAGCCCGCCTGTGTGTCGGGCGTACCGTTTTCGTTCAGGAAGCTGACGCCAAAGTCTTTGATGCCGAAGCCAAGGCCGTGCGTCGCAAGAAAACCGCTGTCCTCGCCCGCGCCATCGACATTGGTCACGACGAGGCGGAAGTGGTAGAGCTGGCCGGCTTCGAGGCCTTCCAGCTGGGCGGAGACCGCCACCGGACCGCTTCCCGCGCCGATCTCGGCGGGCGTCTGCGCGCAGGGCACGCTTTGGTTATAGGGGCCGTTGCCGTATTCTTCGGTGTGGCCCCATTGGAATTCACACGAGCTGACGGCGATGCCGCGCGGGTCGATCGTGCCGTTCAGGCTCGCGTCTTGCATGGTGACGTCCGTCGGTTCGCCGGCTGTCACGGCCGGGGCGTCGCTGCCGAAGACGTAGACCTTGCCGTCGGCCGGGTTTGAGACGTAGATCTCGCCGCTCGCGCCGTTCACGGCGATCCCGCCCTGCCGGGCCAGGGAGGCCGACAGCTGCAGCGAGCCGAAGCGCGCGACGAGCGTGCCGGCGGCTTGGCGTTCTTCTCCCGTGGCCTCGTTCTCGTCGCTGTTGCGGTTCATCGCGCCCGTGTCCCACTCGGCCACGGAGGACTGATCGTCGGCGTAGAGCTCGCCGGTCGCGGGGTCGACGGCCACCGCCACATCGCCCGCTTCGCCGCTGTCCACACGGCCGAGCATCGAGAGCCGCTGCCCCATCCTGATCGTACACGAGCACGACGGTTCAGGCTCATAGACCATGTAGTCATCGCCCGTCGCGGAGACGGCGAAACCATGGGCGAAGGGTGTTTGGGCAAAGCCCTCGCCGGGACCCGCGTTCCATGTCCTCCATTGCATGCGAGCCGTGAGACGATTCGCGACCTCGATGTCGAACTCCTCGACCAGCGGTTGGTCGGACGCTGCCTTGAGGCCGACGTGCACGGCGCCGCTTGCGTCGACGCCCAGCCCCAGCAGTTCGCCTTCGGTGGAGCCGGTGGATGACGGGAAGCCGCCGATCTGGCTCAGGTAACTGCCTTCGGGGCTGAACTTGTCGATCACACCGTGGCCGGCATCCATCACGTACAAATCGCCGGCCGAGGGGTCGAATTCTTCACAGGCCTTCCCCGTGAGCGCCGGCGTGTGCTGCACACAGGCGTTATCGACCGCAAGCGCCGCGGGATTGCCGTACACCGAGGGGAACGAGAACGACCCGGCCGGCGTGCCGGCGCCGCTCACCGCGTTTGAGCCGAGCGCAGCGAAGTCGAGCGGGCCACCGCTCGCGTCGAACTTGTACACCGTGTCGGTGCCGAGGTCGGCGACGTACACGTCGCCGGTCGCTTCGTCGACGGCGATCCCGTTGGGGTTGGAGAACGGCACACCACTGGAGCGTTCGAAGCTGCCCGTGAGCGGATGTGGTTCGCCCGCGGCGAAGGCGGGGGTGGAGCCGCAGAGCGCTGTCAGGATGAGCGTCGCGGCAGCGACGCAGAGCTTACGTGTGATCCCCATGTTCAGCGTCTCCCCGTCTTGTGGTTGGACTTCCTGGCCCGCTTCGCCCGCGCCCCGGCCTTCACACACCTGCCCTTTTTCTTCTCGGTGCCCTTGCGGCACTTCGCCGCCTTCTTCGTGGTCGTGACCGCCGCTTCGGCGGGTGGTGGGGCGAGGTTGCCGGCGCCTTCGAAGGTCTGGCTCGCCGGCGCCCCATAGACGGAGGGCTGTTGCGAGACCGCCGTGCGGCAGGCGTCAGCGGTCGTGCACGCCGGCGGGGAGGACAGTTCGGCAAAGCCGCCCCCAACGCGCGCGTCGTAGATGACGATCTGCCCTTCCTGGTTGTTCTGCGGCACGAGCGCCTGGTCGGACCTGAGGAACACGTCATCCCCGCTTTCGCTCGCGCCCACCAGGCTCGATTCGAAGGAGCTCGTGCCGCTCGAGATCAGGTACGCGTGGCCACCCTCGTACTCGTAGACGTCTAGCTCGCCGTTCGTATCGGCGGGCACGAGCGCGTCCGTCGTTTCGAAGAACAGCTGGCCGGCGTCCGTGAGCAGGTTTGGCGTCCTCCGGAAGACTCCAAAGATTTCGTCGGTACCGCCCGGGTCCTGCCCGATGCCACCTCCGTACCCGACGCCGCCTCCTACGCCCGCAATGCCACCTCCCTGAACCGGAGGTTCGCCCGTGGGGTTGCACGAGGCGCAGGCGAGCTGCCCTGTGGCGACGCTGTACAGGAAAAGCTCGCCGACGTATTCACCGCTCGGCTCGACGTTGTCATAGCCGGTAAGGCTCTGCCGCGAGTCAAACGCCAGCCACTTGCCATTGGGCGAGGCCTGGGAGTCGCCGAACTGCCCGCCGTCGGAGATGCCGGTGGAGATGAAGGTCGTCTTTTCGCCGTTCCACAGATACAGGTTTTCCTTCCCGGCTTGCGCGCCTTCGACGACGGTCTTGCCTTCGCTGTTCGTGAATTCCCTCGTGTTGGACGCCAGCACGCCCTTTGCGACGAAGTAGACGTAGGACCCGTCATGGGCGCCGAGCGGCGTGACGCGCAGCACGTCGGCGTGTTCGCCCCTCGCGGCGACCGTGAGGTCGCTCAATTCGCATTTATTCGCGCCTTCCAGCAGCACGCACTCGTACAGGTCCGGTTCGCCCGCGATCGCGGTCGAGTCCGCCGTGAGCTTGCTTTCGTCGAGGAAGAAGACCCTCGAGCCGTCGGAGGTAGCAGCCTGCAAGGAGCCGCCGCCGCTGGCGCCCGACCCACCCTGGTCTTCGTCGACCTGGACGGTGCGCTGCCCGCCGATGCGGTCATACAGGGCGCCGCCGCTGTTGAAGAGAACGTGCGAGCCGTCGCTCGAGACCATACCTTCGTGTTCGGGCGTACCCGCTTTTGCCGCGGGCGATCCGGGGACCGCCGTGCCGTCCGGCAGCACGCTCACCAGCCGCACCGCGCCTTCGTCCCATTCGTACAGGTTTTCAACGCCGTACCGCGCGCCTTCGGCCAAGGGCGCGATCTCCGTGAAGATCACGTGGCTGAGATCGGCGGAGGCGGCCTGGAAGATCGCGTTGGCCGGCGTCACGCCCGGCGGCGTGACGTTTACAAGCTGGTAAGCGCCGGTCGCGTTCTCGCGCACCAGCAGGTTTTCATAGCCCACCGGTTCGCCGCTCACGACCTGACGGCCGTCGGGGTTGCACGATTCCGCGTTTTCTGCGAGGTACCGGGACGAGGCGCTTGATGATCCGCCAACCAGCATCACGTCCCTGGTGAGCCGTTCCGAGTAGGCGTAGGTCTGTTGGTATTCCGGGCAGCCCGCCCCGTCGTAGGGTTCGAGCGGCATGATGTCTTCCGGGATCCAGCCACTCGCGCCACGCGTCGCCACGTATTGCTCGCCAGAGGTGGGCGCGCCCGGCCGCGGCTCCGTGGTGTCTAGCGAAAGCGCTTCGCCGTCCGCGGCGACCGTGCTCGAGTACGCATAGCGTAGGGCAGCGTCGAATTGGGAGGAGCTCTCGACCGGCGGTGTCACGAGCTCGTAGGCGCGACAGTCGGGCAACCGCGCGGCGAAGCCGCCGCGCCGCTGTTCGTTGGGACACGCCGCCTGCTCGGCGGTCAGCGTGGTGAAGGTCTGGTCGGGGCCATAGACCGTCCCCAGTTCGTTGCTCGCCACCACTCGGTAGTGGTAGGTGCTCCCGGGCGCGAGATTGCTCGCGGCCGCCCACACCGCACGCGCTTCCAGCCCTTCGCCGACGCTTCCTTCCGGAACGGGCGTCGAGCTGCCGTAGGCGCTGGTAGGGCCGTATTCGAAGCGGTAGCTCGCGGCGATGCCGCCGGGGTCGACCAGCGCCCCGAGCTTCGCTTCGGACGCGTCGACTTCGGCGGTGAACTCTTTCTCGAACACAGGGGCGGTGGGGGGCCCGAACACCCAGACGGTTTCCTGCTGCCCGGCGACCACGTACACGCGCCCGTTAGCCTCATTCACCGCGAGACCGGTGTAATAGCGTTCTACTTCGCTACCAGCGAAATTGCCGGCCCCCACATCGGCGAGCTGCCTGCCTTCCGAGCCATACTCGACGAGATGCAGGCAGGGAGCAGCCTCTTCGCCGCACGAGTCCGCGCTGTTAGCGACGAGCGCGAACACGTGCCCCTGCCGGTCAAGTGCCACGGACCACACGCCTTTGCTTTCGATTTCGACGGGCTTGCCGTTCACTTCCACGGGCGCGCCGCTGGGATCGAACTCGACGATCCTGCCGCTGCCGGAGTTGGCCACCCAGAGGTTGCCGGAGGAGTCGATCGCGACGCCGGTCGGTTCGTCGAGCGCGCCGGCGCCGGAGCCCTTGAAGGTTTTCAGCGGCGTGCCGTTCGGGCTGTACTCGAGCACCTCGTTTTCGGACACGACCGGCACGTACACGTTGCCGGCCGAGTCGGCCGCGATCTGGACGTCCGCGAAGACGCCGAAGAGATTGCGTGACGCCGTCACTTCAAACGACGACAACTGCGCGCCCGTGTCAGGATTATAGACGAAGATCGTCGCCGGTGTGACCGGCTTGAACAAGCCTCCTTCTTCGCCGAGCGCATACACGTCGCCGCTCACCGGGTTCACCGCGACGCCCGAGTAGTGCGCCAAGCCAAACGGCGACGGCGGCGAGAGCAAGTTGCCCGAAGGATCGAGCTTGACCACCGTCGATTCTTCAAACTCCCCTTTGAAGATACTCGTCAAGAACAGGTCTCCGGAGCCTTCCACAGCGAGGCCATTCACCAATTCCTGGTGCGTGGGAAGCACTCCGTAGGGGATCAGCGCGGGAGGTTCGGCCTGGGCGATGCCCACACAGAGCGCCAGCAGAACACAGAGCGTGGCGAGCGGCGCAGCAACCAGACCGCGCGCGGACGCACCACTCCCTCGAGCTTGGTGCAGGTCACGGAGCGTCGCGAAGCGCCCGATCTTCGGCGTGACGGCGGCCTTCGCGGTGTGCTCAGTGGATCTCACCTTGTTCTCCTTGGTTGGTGTTGTGAAGTCGCTGCGGCGAGGCGCGCTCCGTCCGCGCCACATGCGCGCGGGGAGCACCCACGTGCTCGACGAGATGGGTGAGCGCGCCCGTGGCATCACGCGGCCCGCCGTTCGTGGGAGGCGCTATGCACCCGGATGCTCTGAGTGATCCGCTGGCCCTTGGGGGTCAGCGCCCACGCGTTCGGCTCACCCTTGGCATGCCCCGCCCCGGCGTTGAGGAGCAGCCCAAGACGCTCCAGACGGCGCAGTAGCTTGGAGATCTGCCCCGGGTCGCTGACACCGGCAAAGTTCGCGACCTCGCGGTTACTGGGATCCGAGCCGCGCCCACCCAGCTCCGCGATGCCCTCCAGCACCCTGGCCGTCCGGTGAGTCAGGCGCAGGTTCACATCAGCCAGCGGGTCACGCGCGCTCCGCGACACCGGGGTGGGCATGCCCACTACCACCACGGGCGGGACGGGCGCCGGCCGCGAACGTTCACGCCTGGCCACCGCAGGACCGCGATACGGCAGCACGATCATCGCCATCAACTCCCCCAACAGACCCGTCAACGGCTCACCATCCCGCCGCGAGAGCCGCGAATAGACGATCGCAAACACAGCGCCGACTACGCCCTCCGCGGTCACCGGGGTCAAACCGTCGCCACGCGCACCTTCGGTACGACCCTCATCGACCACCACCGCCAGCCCCGCAAGGATCTCCTCCCGACGCCGCAGGACCTGCGGACCCGCGCGCAGCGCCTGCACCACACACACCCGCGCCAGCGCCGGCTCACGATCGAAGAACACAAGAATTCCCCACACACCCGCACGGACCCGCTCACGCCACGGCAACCCCTCGATGCCCGCCGCCGAAAGCTCCCCCGCGACCGTGGCAACCAACTCCTCCAACACCGCCGCGAAACACTCATCCCGGTTCGCGAACATCTGATAGAACGTCCGCCGCGACAACCGCGCACACGCCGTGATCCGCCCGATCGTCGCCCGCGGATAACCCAGCTCATCGATCGTGGCGACCGCACCCGCCAACAACCGCGAACGCTGGATCTCACCCACACGCGTACGCGGCAACGACACATCGCTCAAACGCGCACGCGCCAACGCCGACTCAGACGCCCGAGCCGTACGAGCGCGCCCGGGCCGCCGTGGCGCACCCGCCACCACACCACCAGAACGCGCGGGGCTCACGACAACCCCCCCAAACACAGCCTGCGCCCACCCCATACGGGGGACGCCGCGAGGCCCGTTAGGACCCGAAGATGAGGAGCCCCAGCCCCTAGCCGGCTAGGACAAGAGAGAGAGAGAGAGAGAGAGATGCGACAGCGCCAAGCTGGCGCATCTAGCATCAGCCCCCAAACCGGAGGCGCACATCCCCACTACGTATCTCCCACTCGAAACCACGCTAAACCCAACTCCCTCATCCGTTGCGACCCGGTCCCTCTACACCAACCAACACCCTGCTAAGCGCTTGAAGTCAACCACACGACGCGGTGACCCAACCGGATCCTATGTTAGCCAGCCACCCCACAGGGATGACCATGACAGAGCCAACCGTACACCACCCCTCTACGGTTGTCAATACCCCTACGGCGAAGCTCCACCACACAGCCCCCAAGCCACGCACCAGGCAGCGGCCGACCCACCGGCAGCCAGCCCGGCGGACCTCGCCTACGGCAGGTGGCGCCCAGAGGCCCGCTTGTGCTTGATCTTCGCCTTGCCCTTGTGCTTGGTCCGCTTGTGCTTGGCCTTCTTCTTGTGGGTGGCCTTCTTGTGCTTGGGACAACCGGTGACGGCGATCTTCGTGGTTCGTTGCATCTGTGCTCCGTTCTGCGCCACGAATTCCGTCGGCATCGTCAGGCTCTTAGCCGTGCAGAGGTTCCCGGCGGTCGTCAGCGCCGAATAGGGACCAGCCGGGAGGTTCAGTTCGAAGCTGCCGACCGGCGCGTCGGGCACCGTCTTGAACGTGCTGCTGGTGACCCCGGCTTTGCTGATGAACGTGTCGCCGACCAAGTCGATCTGCACGCCGTAGCCCTGGAGCACCACGATCAGGTTCGGGAACGCTTCGCCGCCGTTTGAGACGAAGTACGCCGGGCCTTCCAGCGGCACCGGGACCAGCGGCGTGATCGCCTTGCCGTGGCCGACCACCGACGCCGCAGGGCACCCGGCAGGGTTGCTGTCGAACTGCGCGGCCGTGCACGCTTTCTGCAGCGTCGGCAGCCGCGAAGGCAGCAGCCGCGGGAGTTCGACTTTGACCTGTTTGATGTTCGCCTGGGACCCAAACGGCGCGTTCGGGTAGGTCAGCTTCACGTTCAGGCTGGTGCCGTCCACCCGGCTCGCCTTCCCCGACGTCGACGCCGAGAATTTCGGCGCGAACCCAAGCGACGCGCAGTTGGTCGCCTGGAACGGCAGCGACACCGCGCTCACCCCACCTTCGGTGCTGTCCAGACTCCCGGTGATCGACTGCTTTTCGCAGTTGGTCGGGTTGAACGTGAAGTTGGGCCTGTTGATCGTGACATTCACGTGCTTGATCTGCAAAGGGATCCCGTCGATGATTGTCGGGATCTTGTACGGGCCTTCGTTGTCGCTCGTGATCGTCAACGCCGCCGTGGTCGGGTTGACTTCGATCTTCGCCCTGACGATCACCTGCCCGAGGTTGTACGGGCCCGCGACCGCTGGGTTGACGATCGACAGGCCGAACGGGGCGCCCTTATAGGGGCCGGTGATGTAGACCTTGCCGCCCTTGACGCTGTACGGGTCGTTGCCGACACCGACCGACACGATCGTTTCCCCGATCTCGCTTTCGGGGCCGCACGTCCCCGCATCGGCCTGCGCTTCGCCGCACAGCTTCACACCGGACAGCAGGCCGGAGAGGCCAGGGGGCATCTTCAGGCTGACCGCCTGCAGGTTCTGCTGGCCATCTTCGCGCGACATGGTCATCGTGAACGGGCTGAACCCGCCCGCCTGGATGCTCGTCGTACCGGCCGTCAAGGACGGGTTGAACGGCAGGTTCGCGCCCGGACACGCAGAGCCATTCGGGCCGTGATCGATCGCGAACGACGATTCGGCGGCGACGGGACCATTCCCATCCCACGGCGTGAACACCGCCTGCGTCGTATACGACCCGCAACGCGACGGTGTCGTGAGCGGCGCGCGTTCGCCGCCAAAGAAATGCAGCTGGAGTTCTTCGAAGGGCAGATCCGGTGTGTTCTCGAACGTCGTGACGATCTGCCCCGTAGCGCTCAATTTCACTTCGCCCGTGAGCTTGATGGTGCTACCCGAGACGGGGTCTTCCACCATCAGGTACATCGCCACAAGGCTCCCGAATGGGTTGGCGCTCTGCGCCGCCAGATACACGGCGCCTTCCAGTTCGTGTTCGAGCAGCGGCGTCTTGATCTTCACCGTACCGATCTTCGACCCGTCAGGACAGAAGCTCGCACCCGGTTGCAGCTGTTCCAGCGAGGTCGGCGAGAACGTGGCTGTCTTGTCCCCCGGTTCGAATTCCGAGTTGAATTCCGTGAAACCTTCAAAGCCCGCCAAACCCTCCGAGCACGCTTCCAACCCATCGGCACCCGCCGGGTTGATCGCCACGCCTTCGGGCAAGGTCACCGTCGTGTCACGCAACGAAGACTCTGCCAGGCCGTCGGGATTGAACGCCGCCGTCTGCGGAACGTGCACGCCGACCGTCAAGCCGGAGGAGGTGCTCGCGTCCGTCGTATCGGGAGAGGCCGTGATCGTCGGCGGGAACTTCAGCTTCGAGCAACCTGTCAGCGACACGGGCGTGCCTGCGGCGTTGTGCGTGACCGTGCTCGTCTTCACCCACTGGCCCGGCTCTTCCCACGAGTCGACCGCCATCGTCGAGCGCAGGGGGCCGTGGCAGCCGGTCGGCAGCGTCAGGAACGGCTTGCGGTTGGCCCCTTCACCCACGACGCCGGAGATCACCACGCTGCTCTTGATGACGGGCGCCTGCGTCGGCGCTTCCGTTACCGTCGCCTGCACGGGGTAGTCTCCGCCGGCGGCCACCCCGTTGTTGATATACAGCAGGGGCAAGAAGAAATTGGTGCCGAGCTGCAAAGCCACACCGTGTGGGGGCACCATGGCGTAGACGGAGTTCGAAAGGGACGGTTGACGAACCTGGTTTTCCGACCAGCGCAGGTACAGATGACCCACGCGCGATTCGGGTGAGCAGCTATAGCTACGCAGCTGCTGTCCGGAGCATTTCTGGGATGGCGCATTGGGGTCGCCGACGAAGCCGGGGGGCAGATCGATTGTGACACCCCGCAAGGCGCCGTCGGGCACGCGAATGTACGGTGAGTCAGCGTTCGATTCTGAGCGCTTGAAGCGCGAGTTCATCGTGAAGTTGTTGATGAACTGGTACGGGTGCGAGCCCGCCTGCGTGTCGGGTGTGCCGTCTTCGTTCAGGAAGTTGACTTCAAAGCTCTTGATGCCGAAGCCGACGCCCTCCGCCGCGAGCAGACCGCTGGCATCCCCCGCGCCGCTGGCGTTGGTCGCGATCAGGCGGAAGTGATAGAGTTCGCCGGCCTGGAGGCCTTCGAGCTGCGCGGAGACCGCCACCGGGCTGCTTCCCGCTCCGATCTCGGTCGGTGTCTGCTGGCAGGGCACGCTGTGGTCGTAGGGGCCGTTGCCGTATTCGTCGGTGAGGCCGTATTCGAATTTACATTCGCCGACGGCGGCGCCGCGCGGATCGACCGTGCCGCTCAGGCTCGCGTCTTGCATGGTCACGTCCGTCGGTTCGCTTGCTGTCACAGCCGGGGCGTCGCTGCCGAAGACGTAGACCATGCCGTCGGCCGGGTTGGCGACGTAGATCTCCCCCGTGACACCGTTGACAGCGATCCCACCCTGACCGGAGGAGCCCGAGAGCTGCAGCGAGCCGAAGTGCGCGACGAGCGTGCCAACGCCGCGATGTCCTTCAACGCTGTTGCGGTTCATCGCGCCCGTGTCCCACTCGGACACGGAGGACTGATCGTCTGCGTAGAGGTGGCCGGTCGTGGAATCGACGGCCACCGCGACGTCGCCCGCTTCGCCGCTGTCCACGCTGCCGAGCGGAGACAGCTTCTGCCCGAACTTGACCGTACACGAGCACGACGGTTCGTAGATCTGGTAGTCGTCGCCTTTGGCGGAGACGGCGAAGCCGTGGACCTGGTGTTCCCCTCCGCCGGGGATGCCCCAAGTGTTGGGGGCCAAGTCCTGCACTTCCCACTGCTGGCGAGCGATGAGATGATTGACGGTCGCGCCGTCGAATTCGTCGATCAGCTGGTGGCCGTTGGTTGGTGTGCTCAGGTCGACGTGCACGGTGGCGCTCCCGTCGACGCCCAGCCCCAGCAGTTCGCCTACGGCGGAGCCGGTGGATGAAGGGAAGCCGCCGATCTGGCTCAGGTACCTGCCTTCGGGGCCGAACTTGTCGATCACGCCGTGCCCCCCGTCCATTATGTACAGATCGCCGGCCGAGGGGTCGAATTCTTCGCAGGCCTTGCCGGTGAGCGCCGGGTTGTGCTGTACGCAAGCGTCATCGACCGCGATCGCCGCGGGACTGCCGTACAGCAAGGGGAACGAGAACGACCCGGCCGGCGTGGCGGCGCCGGTGAGCGCGGGCGAGTGCAGCGACGCGAATTCTTTGGGTTCGCCGTTGGCGTTGAACTTGTAGACGGAGTCCGTACCGACATCGGCGACGTAGACATCACCAGTCGCTTCGTCGATCGCGATCCCGTTCGGGTTCGAGAAGGCTTCCGTCGCGCTGCGGGCGAATTCACGCAGGAGCGGGTGCGCTTCGCCGGCGGCGAGCGCCGGGGACGCGCCCGCTCCCAGCGCCACGACCACAGTGACCGCGAGCGAGAGTGCTGCTGCTGGGATTCTCCTGGAGCGCGTCATCACTTACCCCTCCTGTGGGCGCGGGCGGACTTCTTGGCCTTCTTTGCCATCTTTTTCACACACTTGCCTTTCTTCTTGACAAGGCCCTTCTTGCACTTCACGGGCTTTGCCTTGGGCTTCGCCTTCGGCTTGGCTTCGGGCGGCGCGAGGTTGCCCGCACCGGAGAAAGTCTGGCTCGACGGTTCCCCGTAGATCGAGGGCTGTGGCGAGACCGGCGTGCGGCACGCGTCGGCGGTCGTGCACGGCGGCGGGGAGGACGGTTCGGCGAAGCCTCCATTGACGCGCGCGTCGTAGATGACGATCTGTCCTTCCTGGTTGTCCTGCGGCACGAGCTGCTGATTCGACCTGAAGAACACGTCATCGCCGCTTTCGCTCACGTCCTCCAGATTCGATTCGAAGGAGCTTGTGCCGCTCGAGATCGGGTACAGGTGGCCACCCTCGTACTCGTAGACGTCGAGCTGGCCGTTCGTATCGGAGGGCACGAGCGCGTCCTTCGTTTCGAAGAACACCTGGCCGGCATCCGTGAGCAAGTGCCGACTCCGGAAGGCTCCGAAGGCTTCTCTGCCGCCCCCCAGGAGCGGCACTACACCACCTCCTGTGACCGGAGGTTCGCCCGTGGGGTTGCACGAGGCGCAGACGAACTGCCCTGTGGCGGCGCTGTACAGGAAGAGCTCCGTGGCCAATTGGTTGTTCGGCCCGACGTTGTCATAGCCGGTCAGACTTTCGATGGATTCAAACGAAAGCCACGCGCCGTCGGGCGAGGTCTGCGAGTCGCCGAACCGCCCGTTGTCGAGAACGCCGGTGGCGATGAACGTCGTCTTTTCGCCGTTCCACAGATACAGGTTCTGCTTCCCGGCTTGCGCGCCTTCGACGACGGTCTTGCCTTCGCCGTTCGTGAATCCCCGCGTGTTGGACGCCAGCACGCCTTCGGCGACGAAGTAGATGTAGGAGCTGTCATGCGCGCCAAGTGGCGTGACACGCAGCACATCGGCGTGTTCGCCCGCCACAGCGACCGTGAGGTCGCTCAATTCGCACTTGCTCGCGTCTTCAGGCAGCACGCACTCATAGAGGTCGGGCTCGCCCGCCACCGCGGTCGAGTCGGAGGTGAGCCTGCTTTCATCGAGGAAGAAAACCTTCGAGCCGTCGGAGGTGGCGGCCTTGAAGGAGCCGCCTCCGCTGAGGCCCGCCCCACCCTGCTTTTCGTCGACCTGGATGGTGCGCTGCCCGTCGATGCGGTCGTAGAGAGCGCCACCGTAGGTGAAGAGCACGTGCGAGCCGTCACCGGAGACCACACCTGCGTGTTCTGGCCTATCCGCCTTTGCCGCAGGCGATCCGGGGACCACCGTGCCGTCCGGCAGCACGCTCACCAGCCGCAGCGCGCCTTCGTCCCATTCGTACAGATTTTCCACGCCGTACCGCGCGCCTTCGGCCAGCGGTGAGGTCTCCGTGAAGATCACGTGACTGAGATCGGCAGAGGCGGCCTGGAAGTGCGCATCGGCCGGCGTCACGCCCGGCGGCGTGACGTTGACGAGTTGGTAGGTGCCGGTCGTGTTGTCGCGTACCAGCAGGTTTTCGTAACCCGCCGGTTCGCCGCTCACCACCTGACGGCCTTCGGGATTGCACGATTCCGGGTCTTCGTGTTCGTTTTCGGACGCGGTAGCTCGTGACCCTCCGCCAGCTCGCATCACCTCCTTGGTGACCTGCCCCGAGTAGGCGTACACAGGCTGGTATTCCAGACAGCCCACCCCGTCATAGGATTCGAGCGGCATGATGTCTTCCGCGCTCCAGCCGCCCGCGCCACGCCTCGCCACGTATTCTTCGCCGGCGGTCGGCGCGCCCGGCTGCGGTTCCTGGGTGTAGAGCGTGAGCGCTTCGCCATCTGCGGCGGCCGTGCTCGAGTACGCCGTATCTGCCCGAGCATCGAACTGGGAGGAGCTCTTGACCGGCGGTGTCACGAGCTCGTAGGCGCGGCAGTCGGGCAGCCTTGCGGCGAAGCCGCCGCGCAGCTGTTCGTTGGGACACGCCGTCTGTTCGACGCCCAGCGTGGTGAAGGTTTGGTCGGGGCCATGGATCGTCCCCAGTTCGTTGCTCGCCACGACACGGTAGTGGTAGGTGGCCCCGGGCGCGAGGCCGCTCGCGGACGCCCAGACGGCGCGCGCCGCGATGCCTTCGCCGACGGTTCCTTCCGGGAAGGGCGTCGTGTTTCCGTATGAGGTCGTCGTGCCGTATTCGAAGCGATAGCTCGTGGCGATGCCGCCGGGGTTGACGAGCGCGCCGAGCTTTGCTTCGGAGGCGCCGACTTCGGCCGTGAGCTCCCTGTCGACCACAGGCGCGACGGGGGGCCCGAACACCCAGACGATGTCTTTGTGACCGTCGGTCACGTATACACGCCCGCTCGCTTCATTCACCGCGACCATGCTGTAGAAGCGCTCCGAGCTGCTTTCAGGCTCGCCGAAATGGCCGGCGCCCACATCGGCGAGCTGCCTGCCTTCCGCGCTGTACTCGACGAGATGGACGCAGGTCGAGCCGATTTCGCCGCACGGGTCCGCGCTGTTTTCGACGACCGCGAACACGTCCCTATGTCCGTCGAGTGCCACGGACCACACGCCTTCGCTTTTGATTTCAACGGGCCTGCCGTTCACTTCCACAGGCGCACCGCCGGAATCGAGCTCCACGATCCTGTTGTTGCCGGAGTCGGCCACCCAGAGGTTGCCGGAGGAGTCGACCGCGACCGCGGTCGGTTCCTTGAGCGCGCCGGCGCCGGAGCCCGTGAAGGTCTTCAGCAACGTGCCGCTCGGGCTGTACTCGAGCACCTCGTTTTCCGGGTAGTACGGCACGTACACGTTGCCGGCCGAGTCGGCGGCAATCTGTACATCTGAGAGGACGCCGAAGCGATTGCGTGACGCCGGCACTTCAAACGACGACACGGGCGCGCCCGTGTCCGGGTCGTAGACGAAGATCATCGCGGGTGTGAAGATGCCTTCTTCTCCGAGCGCGTACACGTCGCCGTTCGTCGGGTTCACCGCGACACCCGAGTAGTGCGCAGAGCCAAACGGCGACGGTGGGGAGAGCAAGTTGCCTGAAGGATCGAGCTTGACCACCGTCGAAGGCGCAGCACTTACCCCTTCCGGCGGGAAGAGACTCGACACGAACAGGTCTCCAGAGCCTCCCACTGCGACGCCAACCGCGAACGCCTCGTGAGCGTTGAACGAGCCGTAGGAGACGAGCTTGGGAGGTTCGGCCTGGGCAGCACCGACACACAGCGCCAGCAAAACACAGAGTGCGAGGAGCGGCGCAGCAACCAGCCTGTGCGCAAGCGCACCACTCCCTTGGGCGTGGAGCGAGCCACGGAGCGTCGCGAAGCGCCCGATCTTCGGCGTGACGGCGGCCTTCGCGAACTGCTCTGTTGGTTTCACCTTGTCTCCTTGGTTGGTGTTGTTGAGTGGTTGTCCACCGGCCAGGCCCCGTCGGCGCTAGGGGCGGCAAGTGCCGACACCCTCGACGTCAGTGAGCGCGCCCGTGGCATCACGCGGCCTCGCGCTGCTGGGGTGCGTGCATCCGGATGCTGTGGGTGAGCCGCTGCCCCTTGTCGGTGAGCGCCCACGCATTCGGCTCGCCCTTGGCATGCCCCGCCCCAGTGTTGAGGAGCAGCCCGAGGCGCTCCAGACGGCGTAGGAGCTTCGAGATCTGCCCCGGGTCGCTGACACCGGCGAAGCTCGCGACCTCACGGTTGCTGGGATCCGCGCCACGCCCACCCAACTCCGCGATGCCCTCCAGCACCCTCGCGGTCCGGTGAGTCAGACGCAGGTTCACGTCAGCCAACGGGTCGCGCACGCTCCGCGGAACAGCAGCACGCGACACCGACACCGCCGCAGGAGCGGCGGGCGCGGGACGGGTCCGTTCGCGCCGTGCCGCCGCGGGGCCGAGATACGGCAGCACGATCATCGCCATCAACTCCCCCAATAGGCCGGTCAGCGGCTCACTCTCCCCCCGCGACAGCCGGGCGTAGACGATCGCGAACGCCGCGCCGACCACGCCCTCCGCGGTCACCGAGGTCAAACCCTCGGCACGCGCGCCTTCGCCACGGCCGTCATCGACCACCCCGGCGAGCTGTGCGAGCACCGCCTCGCGGCGCCCGAGTACCAGCGGGCCCGCCCGCAGCGCCTGCACCACACACACCCGCGCCAACGCCGGCTCACGATCGAAGAACGCCAGAATCGTCCACACACCCATGCGGACCCGCTCACGCCACGACAACCCCTCCAGTCCCGCCGCCTCAAGCTCCCCGCCGACCGCGGCGACCAGCTCCTCCAGAATCGCCGCGAAACACTCATCGCAATTGGCGAACGTCTCATAGAAGGTCCGCCGCGACACCCGCGCACACGCGATGATCCGTCCGACCGTCGCCCGCGGATAACCAAGCTCATCGATCGTGGTGACCGCACCCGCCAGCAGCCGCGAACGCTGGATCTCACCAATCCGCGAACGCGGCGAGGCCCCATCGCGCAAACGAGCACGCGCCAACGCCGACTCACCCAGCCCGGCCGTCCCAGCCGCCCGAGCGCGCCCGGTGTGCCTCGACGCACGGGGCACACCGGCGTCATGCGCACCGCCGCCACGCGCGCCGCTCACGACAGCCCCCCCAAGCACGAGCTGTGCCCTCCCCACCAGGGGGACGACGGGAGGCCCGTTACGGCCCGAAGATGAGGAGCCCCAGCCCCTAGCCGGCTAGGACAAGAGAGAGAGAGAGAGAGAGAGATGCGACAGCGCCAAGCTGGCGCATCTAGCATCACTCAACTGACGGGACGCGCACATCCCCACTACGTATCTCCCACTCGAAACCACGTTCAACCCAACTCCCTCATCCGTTGCGATCCGATCCCTCTACCCAACCTGCGCACCCTGCTAGCGCTTGAAGTCAACCACACGACGCGGTGACCCAACCGGATCCTATGTTCGCCAGCCACCCCTGTGGGGATGACCATGACAAGGGAGACCGTACACCACCCTTCTACGGTTGTCAATACCCCTACAACGAAGCTCCACCAAACCAAGTACAGAGCCGCCCAGCGTCGAGGCTGGGCATGCGCCGTCGGATGGCCCGACATGGCACCCGAGACGCTATACGAACGGGCCTCGCAGCAGGCTCGTATACCGGCATAGTCACGTCCCGCCCCTCTTGCGCATGCGCTTGGCCTTGTGCTTGTGCTTCTTCTTCTTGTGAGTGGTCTTCTTCACCTTCGGGCAGCCGGTGACCGCGATCTTCGTGCTCTGCTTGAGCTCGGCGCCGTTTTGGGCGAGGAATTCGGTGGGCATCGTGAGGTTCTTCGCGGTGCAGAGGTTCCCGGGGGCTGTGAGTGCGGAGTAGGGGCCCTCGGGGAGCGTCAGTTCGAAGCTCGAGAACGGCTGGTCGGGGACCGTCTTGAACGTCGTCGAGGTCACCCCGTTCTTGATGTCGGTCGTACCGACCAGGTCGATCGTGATTCCATACCCCTGCAGCACGAGCGTGAGCGAGGGGAACGCTTCGCCGCCGTGGCTGACGAAGATCGCGGGGCCCTGCAGCGGGACTGGGATCAACGGGGTGTGCACGACCGCGTAGCCGATCTTCGACGCCGTGGGGCAAGCAGCCGGGTTCGATTCGAACTGTCCGGCGGTGCATGCCTTCTGCAGGGTGGTCAGGCGGCTGGGGAGTTGCTTGGGGAGTTCGACTTTGACCTTCGCGATGTCCGCGTCGGTGCCTTGCGGCACGCTTGGGTAGGCCAGCTTCGCGGTCAAGCTCGCCCCCTGCGTCCGGCTTGTCTTAGCGGACGTCGACACGCTGAATTTGGGTTCGAACTTCAGCGCAGCGCAGTTCGTGACCTGGAACGGCGTTGAGATCGTGCTCGATCCGCCTTCGTTCAACTGGACCGTGCCGGTGAGGGACATTTTTGCGCAGTTGGTTGGGTTGAATTGGAAGTTCCCGCGTGTGGTGGTGGCGTTGACGTGCTGGATTTCCAGGGGGATCCCTTCGATGCTCGTCGGGATCGAATCGGGGGATCCGGGTGGGTTGGAGGTGATCGTGATCGCCGCGGTCTGCGGGTTCAATTCGATCTTGCCCCTTACGACCACGCAGTCGCATGGGGGATGGTTGTTCGTCGTGTTCGCGAGGTCGAACGGGCCGGCCTTGGCGGGCACCTCGAACGTCAGCCCGAACGGCGCGCAACCCGCTTCGCCGACGGTGCAGCTGCCGTGGCCGTTGTAGGGGCCGGTGAGATAGAACCGTCCGCCGGTGACCGTGAACGGGTCGTTGCCGATACCGACACCGATCGTGGCTTCGCCGACCTTGCTGGCTTCCCCGCACAACCCTTCGTTGGCTTGCGGTTCAGGGCACAGTTCGACACCCGACAGCACACCGGACAGGCCCGGCGGCAGTTTCCCTTCGAGGGACTTCAGGTTCTGTTCCCCATCTTTGCGGTTCACCGTGACCGTCAGCGGCGAGAACGCACCCGCCTGGATGTTCGTCGCACCCGCGTTCACAGTCGGATTGAACGGCAGGGTCGCGCCCGGGCACGGACCGCCGTGGGGACCGTGTTCGATGTTGAACGAGGATTCCGCGGTCACGGGGCCGTTGCCGTCCCACGGCGTGAAGACCGCGGTCGTGGTGTAGGTCCCGCACCGCGTCGGTGTGGACAGCGGTGCGCGTTCGCCGCCGAAGAAGTGCAGTTCGAGATTTTCAAACGGCACGTCCGGGGTGTTCTTGAACGTCGTGACGATCTGCCCCGTATCCGGGTTCAGCGACACTTCGCCCGCGAGCTTGAACAAGCTCCCCGAATAGGGGTCTTCCCCGACGATATACATCGCTATCAGGCTCGCGAACGGATTTGAGTCCTGCGTCGCCAAATACACCGAGCCTTCCAGTTCGTGTTCCAGCAGCGGCGTCTTAATCTTCACCGTGCCGATCTTCGACCCGTTCGGGCAGAAGTTGGTACCCGGCGCAAGCGGACTCGCCATGCTTGGCGTGAAGGTGCTCCAGCTCACATCCGGTTCGTATTCGGCATTCAGTTCTTCCTGGCCCCTGTAGCCGATCTGATCACCGGGGCTCCCCAGCGCGCCTTCCGGCAACGCGCCGGCGTTGGACGTGCACGCTTCGAGGCCGTCGCCACCCGCCGGGTTGATCGCGACCCCTTCGGGCAGCGCCACCGTGGTGTCACGCAGCGCCGACTCCGCCAGGCCAGTGGGGTTCAGCACGGCGTTCTGTGGGACGTGGACGTTCACCGCCAGCCCCGAGGACGTACTCGCGTTGCTGCTGTCCGGCGCGACACTGATTTCAGCCGGGAACTTCAGCTTCGAGCAGCCCGTCAGCGACACGGGCGAGCCCGCGGCGTTGCGCGTGACCGTGCTCTTCTTCGCCCACTTGCCCGGTTCTTCCCACGACTCGGCTTCGATCGTCGAGCTCAGTGGCCCGTGGCAGCCGGTCGGCATCGTCAGGAAGGCCGTGCCGGGGCCCGTCCCCCTTTCGTAGGTGCCTCCCACGCCGAGGCCGGTTCGTTCCGTGCACCCGTTTTCGTACTTACCGGTTGAGTTCGCCACTTGTATGCAGGGCTCGAGAACACCGGTGAGCACCGCCTTGCTGCTGATGACGGGCGCCGTCGTCGGCGCTTCCGTCACCGACACCTGCACTGGGTAATTGCCGCCCGCGACAACGCCATTGCTGATATACAGCAGGGGCAAGAGGAAATTGGTGCCGAGCTGCAAAGCCACGCCGCGCACGGGTGACATGGCGTAGAGGGGACTTTGGAGTTTCGGTTGACGATCCGCGTTTTCTGACCATTTCAGGTCCAGTTGGCCCACGTGCGCTGCGGTTGAGCATTCTTCACGCAATTCCTGTCCGGTGCACTTCTGAGCGGGCGCATTGGGATTGCCGACGAAGCCGGGGGGCAGGTCGATCTTGACATTCCGCAAGACGCCGTTGGGCAGGCGAATGTACGGTGAGTCAGCGTTCGATTCCTCGCGCGCGAAGTGCGAGTTCAGCGTGAAGAAGTCGACGAAATGGTACGGGTGCGAGCCCGCCTGCGTGTCGGGCGTACCGTCTTCGTTTAGGAAGCTGATTTCATAGCTCTTGATGCCGAAGCCGACGCCCTGCGTCGCGAGCAGACCGCTGTCCTGGCCCGCGCCATCGGCGTTGCTCACGACGAGGCGGAAATGGTAGAGTTCGCCCGCTTCGAGGCCTTCGAGCTGCGCGGAGACCGCCACGGGACCGCTTCCCGCTCCGATCTCGGCCGGTGTCTGCTTGCAGGGCACGCTGTGGCTGTAGTGGCCGTTGCCGATTTCGTTGGTGACGCCGTACTCGAACTTGCATTCGCTGACCGCGACGCCGCGCGGATCGATGGCGCCGCTCACGGTCGCGTCTTGCATGGTCACATCCGTCGATTCGCTGACTGTCACGGCCGGGGCGTCGCTGCCGAACACGTAGACCTTGCCGTTTGCGGGGTTGGAGACGTACACGTCCCCGGTCGCGCCGTCGACGGCGATCCCGCCCTGGCCCGAAGTCCCCGAAAGTTCGAGCGAGCCGAAGCGCGTGACGAGCGTGCCGGCGGAATTGTCGTTGAGATGTTCTTCGCTGTTGCGGTTCATCGCGTCCGTGTCCCATTCGGCCACGGAGGACTGATCGTCGGCGTAGAGGTGGCCGGTCGCGGGGTCAACGGCCACCGCGACATCGCCCGCTTCGCCGCTGTCCACGCGGCCGAGCGGGGAGAGCTTCTGCCCGAACTTGACCGTGCACGAGCACGACGGTTGGTACATCGGGTAGTTGTCGCCCGTGGCGGAGACGGCGAAGCCATGGGCCTTGGGTTCGCCTGGAATACCAGGGGAGTTGATAACCCAAAACTCCGATTCCAGCGCCTGGCTGGCGATGCGACGATTCACGGCCGCGTCGTCGAATTCGTCGATCTGCAGCAGATGGCCGGATGCCACGTCGACGTGCACCGTGCCGCTTCTGTCGGCGCCCAGGCCGAGCGGTTCGCCTCCGAAGTTGCCCATCTGGCTCAGATACCTGCCTTCGGGGCTGAACTTGTCGATCACGCCGTGGCCCCCATCCATCACGTACAGGTCGCCGGCCGAGGGGTCGAATTCTTCACAGGCCTTGCCGGTGAGCGCCGGGGTGTGCTGTACGCAGGCGTTATCGACCGCGAGCGCCGCAGGGCTCCCGTACACCGAGGGGAACGAGAACGATTTGGCTTCTGTGGCGGCGCCCGTCAGCGCGTTCGAGCCGAGCGCGGCGAAGTCCACCGGGTTGCCATTCGCGTCGAACTTGTACACCGTGTCGGTGGCGATGTCGGCGACGTAGACGTCGCCGGTCGATTCGTCGATCGCGATCCCGTTTGGGTTGGTGAACGAGCCGAAGCTGAACAGGAGGGGATGGGTTTCGGCAAGCGCCGGGGACGCGCCCGCTCCCAACGCCACGATCACAGCGACCGCGAGCGAGAGTGCTGTTGGGATTCTCATGGAGCGCCTCATCACTTACCCCTCCTGTTGGCGTGGACGGACTTCTTGGCCTTCTTCGCCGGCTTTTTCACACACTTCCCTTTCTTCTCACTCCCCCGGGACCCGTTACCTTTGCACTTCACAGGCTTTGCCTTGGGCTTCGCCTTCGGCTTGGCTTTGGGCGCTTCCGGCGGCGTGAGGTTCCCCACGCCGGAGAATGTCTGGCTCGCCGGTTCCCCATAGACCGAGGGTTGCGGTGTGGCCGCCGCACGGCAGGCATCGGCGGTCGTGCACGGCAACGGGGAGGACGGTTCGACGAAGCCACCCGCGACGCGCGCATCGTAGGTGACAAGCTGTCCTTCCTGGTTGTCCTGCGGCACAAGCGCCTGGTTCGACCTGAAGAACACGTCATCGCCGCTTTCGCTCACATCCTCCAGGGCCGATTCGAAGGAACTCGTGCCGCTCGAGATCAGACGCGCGCCGCCGCCCTCGTACTCGTAGACATCGCGCTCGCCGTTCGTATCGGAGGGCACGAGCGCTTCCCCCGTTTCGAAGAACACCTGGCCGGCGTCCGTGAGCACGTGCCGATTCGGGAAGAGTCCGTAGCCTTCTCCATAAGCTTCTCCGCGTTCCGCCACACCGCCTGCAACCGGAGGTTCGCCCGTGGGGTTGCACGAGGCACAGGCGAGCTGCCCTGTGGCGGCGTTGTACAGGAAGAGCTCCGGGGCAGATTCGTTGATGGCACGACCGGCGTCATAACCGGTCAGGCTCTCCTTCGATTCGAACGCGAGCCACCTGCCGTCGGGCGAGCTCTGTTCGATGCCAAACGGGCTGTATTCGGCGCCGGCGGCGATGAACGTCGTCTTGCTGCCGTTCCACAGATACAGGTTCTGCTTCCCGGCTTGCGCGCCTTCGACCACGGCCTGGCCTTCGCTGTTGGTGAATTCCCTCGTGTTGGACGCCAGCACGCCCTTGGCGACGAAATAGACGTAGGAACTGTCATGGCCGCCGAGCGGCGTGACGCGCAGCACGTCGGCGTGTTCACCGGCCGCGGCGACCGTGAGGTCGCTCAATTCGCATTTGCTCGCGCCTTCGGGCAGCGCGCACTCATACAGGTCCGGTTCGCTCACTTCCGCGGTCGAGTCGGCCGTGAGCTTGCTTTCGTCGAGGAAGAACACCTTTGAACCGTCGGCCGTGGCGGCCTTGAAGGAGCCGCCCCCGTTGGGGCCGGAACCACCCTGCTTTTCGTCGACCTGGACGGTGCGCTGCCCCTCGATGCGGTCGTAAAGGGCGCCACCGTAGGTGAAGAGAACATGCGAGCCGTCGCTCGAGACCACACTTTCGTGTTCGGATACACCCGCTTTTGCCGCAAACGATCCGGGGACCGCCGTACCGTCCGGCAGCACGCTCACCAGCCGCACCGCGCCTTCGTCCCATTCATACAGGTTTTCGACGCCATACCGCCCGCCTTCGGCCAAGGGCGAAGTCTCCGTGAAGATCACATGGCTGAGATCGGCGGAGGCGGCTTGGAAGTGCGCATCGGCCGGCGTCACGCCCGGCGGCGGGACGTTGACAAGCTGGTAGGCGCCGGTCGCGTTGTCGCGCACCAACAGATTTTCGTAGCCCACCGGTTCGCCGCTCACGACCTGACTGCCTTCGGGGTTGCACGATTCCGGGTCTTCCCTGGAGTTGTTGGACGCGGAAGCGCGTGACCCACCGCCACCTTGTATCACGTCCTTGGTGACCTGTTCGGAATAGGCGTATACGAATTGATATCCCGCGCAGCCCACCCCGTCATAGGATTCGAGCGGCATGATGTCTTCCGCGACCCAGCCGCCCGCGCCTCGCGTCGCCACGTAGTGTTCGCCGGCGGTGGGCGCGCCCGGCCGCGGTTCCCGGATGGTGAGCGTGAGCGCTTCGCCATCCGCGGCGGCCTTGCTCGCGTACGCCATACCCAGCACAGCATCGAACTGGGACGAGCTCGTGACCGGCGGCGTCACCAGCTCGTAGGCGCGGCAGTCGGGCAACCTCTCGGCGAAGCCGCCGCGCATCTGTTCGTTGGGACACGCCGCCTGTTCGGCGCTCAGCGTGGTGAAGGTCTGGTCGGGGCCGTAGGCCGTTCCCACTTCGTTGCTCGCCACGACACGGTAGTGATAGGTGGTCCCCGGCGCGAGACCGCTTGCGGACGCCCACACCGCGTGCGATTCCAGGCCTTCACCGACGCTTCCTTCCGGGAAGGGCGTTGAATTGCCGTAGGCGCTGGTGGGGCCGTATTCGAGGCGGTAGCCCGTCTGGATGCCGCCGGGGTTGACGAGGGCGCCGAGCTTCGCTTCTGAGGTGGTGATTTCGGCGGTGAACTCCTTGTGGACCACGGGGGCGATCGGAGGCCCGAAGATCCAGGCAGTGTGTTTGGTGGCGTCAGTCACATATACACGTCCGCTCGCTTCGTCCACCGCAACCATGCTGTAGAAGGCATCCCCGTCCCCGCCTTCAGGCGTGCCGAAACTACCGGCGCCCACGTCAGCGAGCTGCCTGCCTTCCGAGCTGTACTCGACGAGATGCAGACAGGCCGAGCCGATTATGCCGCACGAGTCCGCGCTGTTGTAGACGACCGCGAACACGTCCCCATGTCCGTCGAGCGCCACGGACGACACGCCTTCGCTTTCGATTTCAACGAGCTTGCCGTTCACTTCCACAGGCGCACCGCTGGAATCGAGCTCCACGATCCTGTTGTTGCCTGAGTCGGCCACCCAGAGGTTGCCGGAGGAGTCGACCACGACCGCGGTCGGTTCCTTGAACGCGCCCGCGCCGGAGCCCGTGAAGGTATCCAGCAGCGTGCCGCTCGGGCTGTACTCGAGCACCTCTTTTGCCGGGGGATCCGGCACGTACACGTTGCCGGCCGCGTCGACCGCAATCTGCACGACTGTGACCAGGCCGAAGAGGTTGTGTGCCGCCGGCACTTCAAACGGAGTTCCCACCGGCGCGCCCGTGCTGGAGTCGTAGATGTAGATCTTCGCAGGCGTGGAAAGGCCTTCTTCGGCGAGCACGTACAGGTCGCCGTTGGTGGGGTCGATGGCCGCACCAGAGTGGAACCCGTCGGCGTACGACGATGGCAGTTCCCTGCCGGATGCTTCGAACTTTCGGATATGCCCGGTAAAACTCGTCGCTTCGTCTTTTTCGTTCAATTCGAAAAAGGAGGCCGTGAAGACATCGCCGCTGGCCTGGTCGACCGCGACGCCTGGACCTTCGGCCCCGAACCTGCCGTAGAGGATGAGCTTGGGCGCTTCGGCTTGGGCGACGCCGGCAGAGAGCGCGAGCAGCGCGCAGAGAGCTATCAGGGGGGTGGCGATCAGACTGCGTAGAGACGCACCACTCCCTTGGGCGTGGAGAAGAGCACGGGGCGTCGCGAAGAGACCGGTCTTCGGCGTTACGGCGGCCTTCGCGGTGTGCTCTGTGGGTTTCACCTTGTTCTCCTTGGTTGGTGTTGTGAAGTCGTTGCGGCGAGGCAGGCCCCGTCCGCTCCCCGCGTGCGGGGAACGCCCCGTGCCTCGCTGAGATCGAGAGCGCGCCCGTGGCATCACGCAGCCCGCCGTTGGTGTGGGGCGCTGTGCACCCGGATGCTCTGGGTGATCTGCTCGCCCTTCGGGGTCAACGCCCATGCGTTCGGCTCGCCCTTGGCGTGCCCCGCCCCTGTGTTGCGGAGCAGCCCGAGGCGCTCCAGACGGCGCAGAAGCTTCGAAATCTGCCCCGGGTCGCTGACACCAGCGAACGTCGCGACCTCGCGGTTGCTGGGATCAGAGCCGCGCCCGCTCAGCTCGGCGATACCCTCCAGCACCCTGGCCGTCCGATGGGTCAAACGCAGGTTCACATCCGCGAGCGGGTCACTGGCGCTCCGCGGGGCAGCGGCGCGTGTGCTCGGTGTCACGACGGGCGCGGTGGGCGCCGGGCGAGCTCGTTCGCGGCGCGCCACGGCGGGGCCGAGGTACGGCAGCACGATCATCGCCATCAACTCCCCCAACAGACCAGTCAGCGGCTCACCATCCCCACGCGAGAGCCGCGAATAGACGATCGCGAACGCCGCGCCGACCACGCCCTCCGCGGTCACCGGAGTCAAACCATCACCACGCGCACCCCCGCTACGACCCTCATCAACCACCGCCGCCAGCCGCGCGAGGACCGCCTCGCGGCGCTCCAGCACCAGCGGACCCGCACGCAGCGCCTGCACCACACACACCCGCGCCAACACCGGCTCACGATCAAAGAACGCAAGGATCGTCCACACACCCATGCGGACCCGCTCACGCCACGCCAACCCCTCCAGGCCCGCCGCCGCAAGCTCCCCCGCGACCGTCACGACCAGCTCCTCCAGAACCGCCGCGAAACACTCATCGCAATTAGCGAACGTCTGGTAGAAAGTCCGCCGCGACAACCGCCCACGGGCCGTCATCCGCCCCACCGTTGCCCGCGGATAACCCAACTCATCGATCGCGGCTACCGCACCCGCCAACAACCGCGAACGCTGAATCTCACCAATCCGCGAACGCGGCGACGTCACATCGCGCAAACGCGCACGCGCCAACGCCGACGACTCACCCACCCCAGCCGCACCAGCCACCCGAGCGCGCCCGGCCCCCCTCGACGCCCCCACCACACGGCCACCACGCGCGCCGCTCCCAAGCGCCGGGCTCACGAGAACCCCCCAAAGCACAAGCTGTGCCCACCCCGTACGGGGGACGCTGCGAGGCCCCTTAGGACCCGAAGATGAGGAGCCCCAGCCTCTAGCCGGCTAGGACAAGAGAGAGAGAGAGAGAGAGAGATGCGACAGCGCCAAGCTGGCGCATCTAGCATCAGCCCTCAGACGGGACGCGCACATCCCCACTACGTATCTCCCACTCGAAACCACGCTAAACCCAACTCCCTCATCCGTTGCGATCCGATCCCTCTCCCAGCCTGCGCACCTGCTAGCGCTTGAAGTCAACCACAGAACGCGGTGACCCAACCGGATCCTATGTTCGCCAGCCACCCCCGAGGGGGATGACCATGACAAGGGAGACCGTACACCACCCTTCTACGGTTGTCAATACCCCTACAGGCAAGCTCCACCACACAGACCCCAAACCACGCCCAGAGCCGCCCGGCAACCGACACCATGGGCGCGACATCCCTGTCTAACTGACATCGGATGTAACCGCGGAGCCGGCGCGGACGCTGGAGCGACTGATCGAGTTGCGCCTGACCGGCGTCGCGAAGGACATATTGGCGCTCACCGCCGCGGACATCTTCGACTGAGCCGCGACGACGCTCACTTCTTGCGCTTCCTGTGTTTGTGCTTGGCCTTGGTCTTGTGCTTCTTCTTCTTGTGGGTGGTCTTCTTCGCCTTCGGGCAGCCGGTGACCGCGATCTTGGTGGTCTGCTTGAGCTCGGCGCCGTTCTGCGCGAGGAATTCGGTTGGCATCGTGAGGTTCTTGGCGGTGCAGAGGTTCCCGGGGGCTGTGAGCGCGGAGTAGGGGCCCTCGGGGAGCGTCAGTTCGAAGCTCGAGAACGGCTGGTCGGGGACCGTCTTGAACGTCGTCGAGGTCACCCCATTCTTGATGTCGGTCGTACCGACCAGGTCGATCGTGATGCCATACCCCTGCAGCACCAGCGTCAGCGAGGGGAATGCTTCGCCGCCGTGGCTGACGAAGATCGCGGGGCCTTGCAGCGGGACTGGGATCAGTGGGGTGTGCACCGTGGCGTACCCGATCTTCGACGCCGTGGGGCAAGCCGCCGGGTTCGCTTCGAACTGTCCGGCGGTGCACGCCTTCTGCAGGGTAGTCAGGCGGCTGGGGAGTTGCTTGGGGAGTTCGACTTTGACCTTCGCGATGTCCGCGTCGGTGCCTTGGGGCACATTCGGGTAGGCCAGCTTCGCGGTCAGGCTCGCCCCGCCGGTCCGGCTCGTTTTAGCGGAGGTCGAGACCGTGAATTTGGGTTCGAACTTCAGCGCGGCGCAGTTGGTGACCTGAAACGGCGTCGAGATCGTGCTCGAGCCGCCTTCGTTCAACTGCACCGTGCCCGTCAGCGCCATCTTCGAGCAGTTGGTTGGGTTGAACTGGAAGTTCCCGCGGGTGGTCGTGGCGTTGACGTGCTGGATTTCCAGCGGGATCCCTTCGATACTCGTCGGGATCGAATCTGGGGAGCCGGGCGGGTTGGAGGTGATCGTGATCGCCGCGGTCTGCGGGTCCAATTCGATCTTGCCCCTGACGAGCACGCAGTCGCACGCCGGATGGTTGTTCTTCGTGTTCGCGAGATCGAACGGGCCGGCCTTCGCTGGCACCTCGAACGTCAGCCCGAACGGCGCACAACCTGCTTCCCCGACCGTGCAACTACCGTGGCCGTTATAGGGGCCGGTGAGATAGAACTTCCCGCCAGTGACCGTGAACGGGTCATTGCCGACACCGACACCGATCGTCGCTTCGCCGACCTGGCTGGCTTCCCCGCACAGCCCTTCATTGGCTTGCGGTTCGGGGCACAGTTCGACACCCGACAGCACACCGGACAGGCCCGGCGGCAGTTTCCCTTCGATCGACTTCAGGTTCTGTTCGCCGTCTTTGCGGTTCACCGTCACCGTCAACGGCGAGAACGCCCCCGCCTGGATGTTGGTCGCGCCCGCGTTCACGGTCGGGGCAAACGGCAGAGTCGCGCCCGGGCACGGGCCGCCGCCCGGTCCGTGTTCGATGTTGAACGACGATTCCGCGGTCACGGGGCCGTTCCCGTCCCATGGCGTGAAGACCGCGGTCGTAATGTAGGTCCCACAATGCGACGGGGTCGCTAGCGGTGCGCGTTCGCCGCCGAAGAAATGCAGTTCGAGGTTTTCAAACGGCACGTCGGGGGTGTTCTTGAACGTCGAGACGATCTGTCCCGTCTGCGGGTTCAGCGACACTTCACCCGCGAGCTTGAACAAGCTCCCCGAATAGGGATCTTCCGCGACGATATACATCGCTATCAGGCTCTCGAACGGGTTTGAGTCCTGCGTCGCCAGATACACCGCGCCTTCCAGTTCGTGTTCCAGCAGCGGCGTCTTGATCTTCACAGTGCCGACCTTCGAACCGTTTGGACAGAAGGTAGTCCCCGGCGCAAGCGGGCTCGCGACTTCCGGCGTGAAGGTGTTCCAGCTCAGGCCCGGTTCATATTCTTTGTTCAGTTCTTCCTGGCCCTTGTAGCCGATCTGATCGCCGGGGCTCCCGAGCGCGCCTTCCGGCAACGCGCCGGCGTTGGACGTGCACGCTTCAAGGCCGTCGCCGCCCGAAGGGTTGATCGCGACCCCTTCAGGGAGCGTTACGGTCGTGTCACGCAGCGCCGACTCCGCCAGGCCTTTGGGGTTCAACGCGGCGGTCTGTGGGACGTGGATGTTCACCGCCAGCCCCGAGGACGTGCTGGCGTTGCTGTTGTCCGGCGCGACGCTGATTTCCGCCGGGAACTCGAGCTTCGCGCAGCCCGTCAGCGCGACGGGCGTGCCTGCGACGTTGTGCGTGACCGTGCTCTTCTTCACCCAGTTGCCCGATTCTTCCCACGAGTCGGCTTCGATCGTCGAGCGCAGGGGGCCGTGGCAGCCGGTCGGCATCGTCAGGAAGGCTGTGCCGGGGCCCGATCCCCTTTCGAAGTTGCCTTTTCCGCCGGAGGCTCCTTCTGTGCACCCGCGTTCGTACTTACCGCTTTCCGGCGGCCCTTCCGCGCAGGAGAAAAGAACACCGGAGAGTTCCGCCTTGCTACTGATGACGGGCGCCGACGTCGGCGCTTCGGTCACCGTCACCTGCACGGGGTAATTGCCGCCCGCGAGAACGCCATTGTTGATGTACAGCAAGGGTAGGAAGAAATTGGTGCCGAGCTGCAAAGCCACGCCGCGCACGGGTGCCATGGCGAAGAGGTGGTTTTCGAGAGAATCTTGACGCTGCGCGTTTTGTGACCAGTCCAGGTGCAGCTTGCCCACGATCGATTCGGCTGGGCAGTCATTAGTCGCAAAATCAAGCTCAAGCAGCTGTCCGGTGCACTTCTGGTAGGGCGCATTGGGGTCGCCGACGAAGCCGGGAGGCAGATCGATCTTGACATTCCGCAAGACGCCGTTGGGCTCGCGCAGGTACGGTGAATCAGCGTTCGATTCGAAGGGCTTGAAGTGCGAGTTCAGCGTGAAGAGGTCGACGAACTTGTACGGGTGCGAGCCCGCCTGCGTGTCGGGCGTGCCGTTTTCGTTTAGGAAGCTGATTTCATATGTCTTGATGCCGAAGCCGACGCCCTGCGTCGGGAGCATACCGCTGGTCTCACCCACACCATCGGCGTTGGTCGCGATCAGGCGGAAATGGTAGAGTTCGCCGGGTTCGAGACCTTCGAGCTGCGCGGAGACTGCCACCGGGCTACTTCCCGCTCCGATCTCGGCCGGCGTCTGCTTGCAGGGCACGCTGTGGTTGTAGGGGCCGTCGCCGTATTCGTTGGTGACGCCGTACTCGAACTCGCATTCGCTGACGGCGGCGCCGCGCGGATCGACCGTGCCGCTCAGGTTCGCGTCCTGCGTGGTCACGTCCGTCGGTTCGCCGGCTGTCACGGCCGGGGCGTCGCTGGCGAAGACGTAGACCTTGCCGTTTGCCGGGTTTGAGACGTACACGTCCCCGCTCGCGCCGTCGACGGCGATCCCGCCCTGGCCCGAAGTCCCTGAAAGTTCGGGCGAGCCGAAGCGCGCGACGAGCGTGCCGGCGCTTTTGACTTCAGGGCTGTTGCGGTTCATCGCGCCCGTGTCCCACTCGGCCACGGAGGACTGATCGTCTGCGTAAAGGTGGCCGGTCGCGGGGTCGACGGCCACCGCGACGTCGCCCGCTTCGCGGCCGTCCACGCTACCGAGCGGGGAGAGCTTCTGCCCGACCTTGGCCGTACACGAGCACGACGGTTCGTACATCGGGTAGTCATCGCCCGTGGCGGAGACGGCGAAGCCGTGGGCCTTGGGTTCGCTGGGTATGCCCCAATCGCCAGCAACCTGGTTCTCGTTTTCCAGCTCCTGGCTGGCGACGAGGTGATTCACGGCCGCGTCGTCGAATTCGTCGATCACCAGCACATGGCCGCCCGCTACGTCGACGTGCACGATGCCGCTTGCGTCGACGCCCAGTCCCAGCAGTTCGCCTCCGAGCCCACCCATCTGGCTCAGGTACCGGCCTTCGGGGCTGAACTTGTCGATCACGCCGTGGCCCGCATCCATCACATACAGGTCGCCGGCCGAGGGGTCGAATTCTTCACAGGCCTTGCCGGTGAGCGCCGGGGTGTGCTGCACACACGCGTTATCGACCGCGATCGCCGCGGGGCTGCCGTACAAGTTCGGAAAGGAGAACGCGTGAGCTGGCGTGGCGATCCCGGTCAGTTCGTTGCTGCTTAGCGAAGCGAAGTTGACAGGTGTGCCGTTGGCGTTGAACTTGTAGACAGAGTCCGTGCCGATGTCGGCGACGTAGACGTCACCAGTCGATTCGTCGATCGCGATCCCGTTGGGGTTGGAGAACGCTTCTGTCGCATTGTGGCCGAAGCTGATATTCAGGTATGGGTACGCTTCGCCGGCGAGCGCCGGGGACGCGCCCGCTCCCAGCGCCACGATCACGGCGACCGCGAGCGAGAGTGCTGTTGGGATTCTCCTGGAGCGCGTCATCACTTACCCCTCTTGTTGGCGTGGACGGACTTCTTGGCCTTCTTCGCCGTCTTTTTCACACACTTGCCTTTCTTCTCACCCTTCTGGGGCCCGTCACCTTTGCACTTCGCGGGCTTCGCCTTGGGCGTGGCCTTCGGCTTGGCTGCGGGCGGCGCGAGGTTCCCGAGGCCGGAGAATGTCTGGCTCGCCGGCGCCCCGTAGACCGAGGGCTGTGGCGCGACCGGCGTGCGGCAGGCGTCGGCGGTCGTGCACGGCGGCGGGGAGGGCGGTTCGGCGAAGCCTCCGTCGACGCGCGCATCGTAGGTGACGAGCTCTCCTTCCTCGTTGTCCTGCGGCACGAGCGCCTGGTCCGACCTGAAGAACACGTCATCGCCGCTTTCGCTGACGTCCTCCAGGGCCGATTCGGAGGAGCTCGTGCCGCTCGAGATCAAGTGCGCACCGCCGTCCTCGTACTCGTAGACATCCATACAGGAGGCCCTGACACCGTACCCCGTCGGACAGCCGCCGACGCTGTTCGTATCGGAGGGCACGAGCGCTTCCGTCGTTTCGAAGAACACCTGGCCGGCGTCCGTGAGCACGTGCCGGTTCGGGAAGAGGCCATAGCCTTCCCCATAGGCTTCTCCACGCCGCGCCACACCGCCTCCTGCTATCGCAGGTTCGCCCGTGGGGTTGCACGAGGCGCAGGCCAGCTGCCCTGTGGCAGCGCTGTACAGGAAGAGCTCGGCTGATTCGCTTATCAGAGCGGCGTCGTCATAGCCGGTCAGGCTATTTTTCGATTCGAACGCGAGCCACTTGCCGTCGGGCGAGGTCTGTTCGATGCCGAAGCGGCTGTATTCGACGCCGGTGGCGATGAACGTCGTCTTGCTGCCGTTCCACAAATACAGGTTCTGCTTCCCGGCTTGCGCGCCTTCGACGACGGCTTTGCCTTCGTTGTTCGTGAATTCCCTCGTGTTGGACGCCAGCACGCCCTTGGCGACGAAGTAGACGTAGGAGCTGTCATGGCCACCGAGCGGCGTGACACTGAGCACGTCTGCGTGTTCACCGGCCGCAGCGACCGTGAGGTCGGTCAATTCGCATTTGCTCGCGCCTTCAGACAGCGCGCACTCGTACAGGTCGGGTTCGCCCGCGGCCGCGGACGAGTCCGGGGTGAGCTTGCTTTCGTCGAGGAAGAAGACCTTCGAACCGTCGGAGGTGACGGCCTTGAAGGAGCCGCCGCCGCTAGGACCCGACCCACCCTGCTGTTCGTCGACCTGGACAGTGCGCTGCCCGTCAATGCGGTCATACAGGGCGCCACCGTAGGTGAAGAGCACATGCGAGCCATCGCTTGAGACCACACCTTCGTGTTCGCGTTCACCTGCTTTTACCGCAAACGATCCGGGGACCGCCGTGCCATCCGGCAGCACGCTCACCAGCCGCAGCGCGCCTTCGTCCCATTCATACAGGTTTTCGACGCCGTACCGCGCGCCCTCGGCCAGCGGCGAGGTCTCCGTGAAGATCACGTGGCTGAGATCCGCGGAGGCGGCCTGGAAGTGCGCGTCGGCCGGCGTCACGCCCGGCGGCGGGACGTTGACAAGCTGGTAGGCGCCGGTCGCGTTATCGCGCACCAGCAGGTTTTCATAGCCCACCGGTTCGCCGCTCACGACCTGACTGCCTTCGGGGTTGCACGATTCCGGGTCTTCTTTGTTGTTGTTGGACGCGGAAGCGCGCGACCCTCCGCCACCTTGGATCAAGTCCTTGGTGACCTGTTCCGAGTAGGCGTACACGAATTGGTATCCCGCGCAGCCCACCCCGTCATAGGATTCGAGCGGCATGATGTCTTCCGCGATCCAACCGCCTGCGCCACGCTTCGCCACGTATGCTTCGCCGGCGGTGGGTGCGCCCGGACGCGGTTCCCGGAGGGTGAGGGAGAGCGCTTGGCCATCCGCGGCGGCCTTGCTCGCGAACGCCATGCTCAGCACACCGTCGAACTGGGATGCGCTCGTGACCGGCGGCGTCACGAGCTCGTAGGCGCGGCAGTCGGGCAACCTCTCGGCGAAGCCGCCGCGCATCTGTGCGTTGGGGCATGCCGCCTGTTCGGCGGTCAGCGTGGTGAAGGTTTGGTCGGGGCCGTAGGCCGTTTCCAGTTCGTTGGTCGCGACCACGCGGTAGTGATAGGTCGTGCCCGCCGCAAGGCCGCTAGCAGCCGCCCACACCGCATGCGATTCCAGTCCTTCACCGACGCTTCCTTCCGGGGAGGGCGTCGAGCTGCCGTAGGCGCTGGTAGGGCCGTATTCGAAGCGGTAGCTCGTCTGGGTGCCGCCGGGGTTGACGAGCGCGCCGAGCTTCGCTTCGGAGGTGGTGACTTCGGCGGCGAGCTCCCTGTGGACCACAGGCGCGATGGGAGGCCCGAACACCCAGACGGTGCCTGAGGCGATCACATATACACGCCCGCTCGCTTGATCCACCGCGACACCGCTGGTGAAGCGCTCCTCTTCGCCACCATCTTCTGTGCCGAAATTGCCGGCCCCCACATCGGCGAGCTGCCTGCCTTCCGAGCTGTACTCGACGAGATGGAGGCAGGGCGGCTTGTTTTTGCCGCACGGGTCCGCGCTGTTGTCGACGACCGCCAGCACGTCACCATGTCCGTCGAGTGCCACGGACCACACGCCTTCGCTCTCGATTTCCACGGGCTTGCCGTTCACTTCCACAGGCACACCGCTGGAATCGAACTCCACGATCCTGTCGTTGCCAGAGTCGGCCACCCAGAGGTGGCCGGAGGAGTCGACCGCGACTCCGGTCGGTTCCTCGAGCGCGCCGGCGCCGGAGCCCGAGAAGGTTTTCAGCAGCGTGCCGCTCGGGCTGTACTCGAGCACCTCGTTTGCCGCGGGATTCGGCACGTAAACGTTGCCGGCCGAGTCGGCGGCTATCTGTACATCTGAGAGGACGCCGAAGAAATTGCGTGGCGCCGCCACTTCAAACGACGACACTGGCGCGCCCGTGTCGGGGTCGTAGACGAAGATCGTCGCGGGCGTGGCTATGCCTTCTTCGCCGAGCACGTACACGTCGCCGTTCGTGGGGTTCACCGCAACGCCCGAGTAGTGGGCAGACCCAAACGGCGACGGCGGCGAGAGCAAGTTGCCCGAAGGATCGAGCTTGACTACCGTCGAGGGGGCGGCGCTTATCCCTTGCGGCGGGAAGAGACCCGCCACGAACAGGTCTCCAGAGCCTCCGACGGCGAGGCCAGCCGCGGACGGCTGCTGCGCGCTGAACGAGCCGTAGGAGACGAGCTTGGGAGGTTCGGCTTGGGCGACACCGACAGAGAGTGCGAGCAGCGCGCAGAGAGTTATCAGGGCAGTGGCGATCAGACTGCGCTGAGGCCCACCGGGCGCACTACTCCCTTGAACGTGGAGGAGGTCAGGGAGCGTCGCGAACCGCCCGGTCTTCGGCATAACGGCGGCCTTCGCGAACTGCTCTGTTGGTTTCACCTTGTCTCCCTTGGTTTGTGCGTTGTCGAGTCGTTCTTCACCGCTCGGGTCCCGTCGGCGCGTAGGGGCGGCAAGTGCCGACACCCCCGACGTAAATGAGCGCGCCTGGGGCATCACGCGGCATCACTCTGCTCGTGGGCGTGCATCCGGATGCTTTGCGTGACCTGCTCGCCCTTCGGGGTCAGCGCCCACGCGTTCGGCTCACCCTTGGCGTGCCCCGCGCCCGTGTTGGCGAGCAGCCCGAGGCGCTCCAGACGACGCAGCAGCTTCGATATCTGCCCCGGATCGCTGACACCGGCGAACGTCGCGACCTCACGGTTGCTCGGGTCCGACCCGCGCCCGCTCAGCTCCGCGACACCTTCCAGCACCCTGGCGGTCCGATGAGTCAGACGCAGGTTCACATCAGCCAACGGGTCGCGCTCGCTCGACGGCCCCGCAGCATGCGTGCTCGATGCCACCACGGGCGTGGCGGGCACGGGACGGGACCGTTCACGCCTGGCCACCGCGGGACCGAGGTACGGCAACACGATCATCGCCATCAACTCCCCCAACAGGCCCGTCAACGGCGCACCATCCCGCCGCGATAACCGCGAGCACAGGATCGCGAACCCCGCACCCACCACGCCCTCCGCGGTCACCGGGGTCAAACCATCGCCACGAGCGCCTTCGGTGCGACCCGCGTCGACCACCGCCGCCAGCCGCGCGAGCACCGCCTCACGGCGCTCCAGCACCAGCGGCCCCGCACGCAGAGCCTGCACCACACACACCCGAGCCAACACCGGCTCACGATCGAAGAACGCAAGAATCGTCCACACACCCATACGGAGCCGCTCACGCCACGCCAACCCCCCAATGCCCGCCGCAGAAAGCTCCCCCGCGAGCGTCGCGACCAGTTCCTCCAACACCGCCGCGAAACACTCATCGCGGTTCGCGAACATCTGGTAGAAAGTCCGCCGCGACAACCGCGCACGCCCCGTGATCCGCCCCACCGTCGCCCGCGGATAACCCAGCTCATCGATCGTGGCGACCGCACCGGCCAGCAGCCGCGAACGCTGAATCTCACCCACCCGCGTACGCGGCAACGCCACATCACTCAACCGCGCACGCGCCAACGCCGACTCAGGCGCCCGAGCCACGCGAGCATGCCCGGCCCTCCTCGACGCCCCGGCCACGCCACCACCACGCACGCCGCTGCCAAGCGCCGGGCTCACGACAGCCCCCCAAAGCACGAGCTATGCCCACCCCACGAGGGGGACACCGCGAGGCCCGTCAGGACCCGAAGATGAGGAGCCCCAGCCCCTAGCCGGCTAGGACAAGAGAGAGAGAGAGAGAGAGAGATGCGACAGCGCCAAGCTGGCGCATCTAGCATCAGCCCCCAAACCGGAGGCGCACATCCCCACTACGTATCTCCCACTCGAAACCACGCTGAACCCAACTCCCTCATCCGTTGCGACCCGGTCCCCCTACACCAACCTGCACCCTGCTAAGCGCTTGAAGTCAACCACAGAACGCGGTGACCCAACCAGATCCTATGTTCGCCAGCCACCCCCAAGGGGATGACCATGACAAAGGAGACCGTACACCACCCCCGCACGGTTGTCAATACCCCTACACCACGACCCCACCACACAGACCCCCCAAACACCCGCGGAACAGCGGACAGGGGGTGATCGTCCGTCGCTCCACACGGCCCTCAGGGGCTCTGCCCGACAGCAGCTGGTGCGGCGCCATGCGCCACCTCCCCTGCTTTGTCGCCTATCGGGCTCGTCTCACCGCTTGGTCTTGCGCTTGTGCTTGTGCTTGGCCTTGGCCTTGTGCTTCTTCTTCTTGTGGGTGGCCTTCTTGTGCTTCGGGCAGCCGGTGACCGCGATCTTGGTGCTCTGCTTGAGCTCGGCGCCGTTCTGCGCGATGAATTCGGTGGGCATCATGAGGTTCTTCGCGGTGCAGAGGTTCCCAGGGGCTGTGAGCGCAGAGTAGGGGCCCTCGGGGAGCGTCAGTTCGAAGCTCGAGAACGGCTGGTCAGGGACCGTCTTGAACGTCGTCGAGGTCACCCCATTCTTGATGTCGGTCGTACCAACCAGATCGATCGTGATCCCATACCCCTGCAGCACCAGCGTCAGCGAGGGGAACGCTTCGCCGCCGTGGGAGACGAAGATCGCGGGGCCCTGCAGCGGGACTGGGATCAGCGGGGTGTGCACGGTCGCGTAGCCGATCTTCGACGCCGTGGGACAAGCCGCCGGGTTTGATTCGAACTGCGCGGCGGTGCATGCCTTCTGCAGCGTCGTCAAGCGGGAGGGGAGTTGCTTGGGGAGTTCGACTTTGACCTTCGCGATGTCCGCATCGGTGCCCTGGGGCACGTTCGGGTAGGCCAGCTTCGCGCTCAGGCTCGCCCCGTCCGTGCGGCTCGTTTTAGCGGACGTCGAGACCGTGAACTTCGGTTCGAACTTCAACGCGGCGCAGTTGGTGACCTGAAACGGCGTTGAGATCGCGCTCGAGCCGCCTTCGTTCAACTGCACCGTCCCGGTGAGCGCCATTTTCGAGCAGTCGGTTGGGTTGAATTGGAAGTTCCCGCGGGTGGTGGTGGCGTTGACGTGCTGGATTTCCAGGGGGATCCCTTCGATGCTCGTCGGGATCGAGTCCGGGGACCCGGGTGGGTTGGAGGTGATCGTGATCGCCGAAGTGATCGGGTCCAGTTCGATCTTGCCGCGCACCACCACGCAGTCGCACGCCGGGTGGTTGTTCTTGGTGTTCGCGAGGTCGAACGGGCCGGCCTTCGCGGGCACCTCGAACGTCAGACCAAACGGC
The DNA here is from genome assembly GCA_963764915.1 of uncultured Solirubrobacterales bacterium. Lineage (GTDB taxonomy): Bacteria > Actinomycetota > Thermoleophilia > Solirubrobacterales > Solirubrobacteraceae > Palsa-744. Next base: position 656,216 of record CAVXUO010000006.1, read on the forward strand.
GCGCACCCCGCTTCACCGACCATGCAACCGCCGTGGCCGTTGTAGGGTCCGGTGAGATAGAACTTCCCGCCGGTGACCGTGAACGGGTCGTTCCCGATACCGACACCGATCGTCGCTTCGCCGACCTTGCTGTTTTCCCCGCACAGCCCTTCGTTGGCCTGCGGTTCGGGGCACAGTTCGACACCGCTCAGCACACCCGACAGGCCAGGCGGCAGTTTCGCTTCCAGGGACTTCAGGTTCTGTTCGCCGTCTTTGCGGTTCACCGTCACCGTCAACGGCGAGAACGCCCCGGCCTGGATGTTCGTCGCACCAGCGTTCACCGTTGGGTTGAACGGCAGGGTCGCGCCGGGACATGGGCCCCCGTGCGGACCGTGTTCGATGTTGAACGAGGATTCCGCAGTCACCGGACCGTTGCCGTCCCACGGCGTGAACACGGCCGTCGTCGTGTACGTCCCGCAACGCGACGGCGTCGAGAGCGGTGCGCGTTCGCCGCCGAAGAAGTGCAGTTCGAGGTTTTCGAACGGCACGTCGGGCGTGTTCTTGAACGTCGCGACGATCTGCCCCGTATCCGGGTTGATCGACACTTCGCCGGCGAGCTTGATCAAGCTCCCCGAATAGGGGTCTTCTGCGACTATGTACATTGCGAGGAGACTCCCAAATGGGTTGGCTTCTTGGGCCGCCAAGTACACCGCTCCTTCCACATCGTGTTCCAAAAGCGGCGTCTTGATCTTCACGGTCCCGATCTTCGCACCGTTTGGGCAGAAGTTCACACCCGGTTGAAGCGGGCTCGCCAGTTCCGGCGTGAAGGTGCTCCACTTAACGCCCGGTTCGTATTCGGCGTTTAATTCTTCCTGACCCTTATACCCGATCTGATCGCCGGGGCTCCCGAGCGCGCCCGCCGGCAACGCGCCCGTGTCAGACGAGCACGCTTCAAGGCCATCGCCACCCGCCGGGTTGATCGCGACCCCTTCGGGCAGCGTCACGGTCGTGTCCCTGAGCGAGGACTCCGCCAGGCCGGTGGGGTTGAACGCGGCACTCTGTGGGAGATGCACGTCGACCGTCAATCCCGAGGACGTGCTCGCGGCGCTGCTGTCCGGCTCGACGCCGATTTCCGGCGGGAACTTGAGCTTCGAGCAGCCCGTCAGCGACACCGGCGTACCCGCGGAGTTGCGCGAGACCGTGCTCGCCTTCGCCCACCGGCCCGGTTCCGCCCACGAGTCGGCCGCCATCGTCGCGCGCAGCGGGCCATGGCAGCCCGTCGGAAGCGTCAGGAAGGCCTTGCCGTCGCTCGCCGGCTCCCTTTGATAGTTGTCTTCGCCTCTATTGCCACCGGTCGTTGAGCAGTACCGGTTGTCGTACTGACCGCTTCCCGGCGCCACCCGCACACAGGGGCTGAGAACGCCGGAGACGACCAGCCTGCTTTTGATGACGGGGGCCTGCGCCGGCGCACCCGTCACCGTCGCCTGCACGGGGTAGTCTCCGCCGGCCACCACCCCGTTGTTGATATACAACAGCGGCAAGAAGAAATTGGTGCCGAGCTGCAAAGCCACACCGCGTGGGGGCACCATCGCAAAGACCGGGTTGTAGTAGCGAGCCAGACGAGGCTGTGCCACTGACCAGTTCAAGTACAGATTGCCCACCATCGATTCGGGTGAACACAGTCCTTCTCCATTTGGGTTATACGTACGCAGTTCCTGTCCGGTGCATTTCTTGGGGGGCGCGTTGGGGTCGCCGACCAGGCCGGGGGGCAGATCGACCGTGACATCCCGCAAGGTGCCGTCGGGCACGCGCAGGTACGGTGAGTCGGCGTTCGATTCGACGCGCTTGAAGTGTGAGTTCAGTTCGAAGAAATCGACGAACTGGTACGGGTGGGAGCCCGCCTGCGTGTCGGGCGTGCCATCTTCGTTTTCGAACCCGATTTCAAAGTTCTTGATGCCGAAGCCGATGCCCTGCGTCGCGAGCAGACCGCTGCCCTCCCCCGCGCCATCGGCGTTGCTCACCACGAGGCGGAGGTGGTAGAGCTCGCCGGGTTCGAGGCCTTCCAGCCGCGCGGAGACCGCCACCGGACCACTTCCCGCTCCGATCTCGGGTGGTGTCTGCGCACATGGCAAGCTGTGATTGTAGGGGCCGTTGCCGAATTCGTCGGTGACGCCGTATTCGAACTCACACGAGCTGACGGCGACGCCGCGCGGATCGACCGTGCCGCTCACGCTCGCGGCTTCCTTGGTCACATCCGTCGGTTCGCCGGCTGTCACGGCCGGGGCGTCGCTGCCGAACACATAGACCCTGCCGTCGGCTGGGTTTGAGACGTAGATCGCGCCGCTCGCGCCGTCCACGGCAATCCCGCCCTGCTGGCCCATGGAGGGCGACAACTGCAGCGAGCCGAAGCGTGCGACGAGCGTGCCGGCGGACTGGTTGTTGCTTTCCGCGCTGTTGCGGTTCATCGCGCCCGTGTCCCACTCGGCCACGGAGGACTGATCGTCAGCGTAGAGGTGGCCGGTCACGGGGTCGACGGCCACGGCGACGTCGCCCGCTTCGCCGTCGTCCACGCGGCCGAGCGCAGAGAATTTCTGCCCGAACTTGACCGCGCACGAGCACGACGGTTCGTAGATCGGATAGTCGTCGCCCGTGGCGGAGACGGCGAAACCGTCGGCCGGGCCTTCACTGGGGAGGCCTATCCCACTACCCGCAGCAAACGAGTTTTGCCACTTCTGGCGAGCGATGAGGTGATTCATGGCCGCGTCGTCGAATTCGTCGACCAGCGCTTCACTGGCATATACGCGCAGGTCGACGCGCACGGTGCCGCTCCCGTCGACGCCCAGCCCCAGCAGTTCACCGTTGGTGGAGCCGGTGGATGGCGGAAAGCCGGCGATCTGGCTCAGGTAGCCGCCTTCGGGGCTGAACTTGTCGATCACGCCGTGGCCGGCATCCATCACATACAAATCGCCGGCCGACGGGTCGAATTCTTCACAGGCCTTGCCGGTCAGCGCCGGGGTGTGCTGCACGCAAGCGTTGTCGACCGCGATCGCCGCCGGGCTGCCATACACCAAGGGGAACGAGAACGACCCGGCCGGCGTGGCAGCGCCGCTCAGCGCATTCGAGCCCAGCGCGACGAAGTCGAGCGGGCCGCCACCAGCGTCGGACTTGTACACCGTGTCCGTGCCGATGTCGGCCACGTACACGTCCCCGGTCGCTTCGTCGACTGCGATCCCGTTGGGGTTGGAGAACGGCACGCCGCTGGAGCGTTCGAAGCTGCCCGTGAGCGGATGTGATTCACCCGCCGCGAAGGCGGGCGTTGAGCCGCAGAGCGCTGTCAGGACGAGCGCCGCGACAGCGACGCAGAGCTTACGTGTGATCCCCATGTTCAGCGTCTCCCCGTCTTGTGGTTGATCTTCCCAGCCCGCTTCGCGGTCTTCCTGGCCCGCTTCGCTCGTGCCCCGGCCTTCACACACCTGCCCTTCTTCTTCACAAAACCCTTGCGGCACTGCGCCGTCTTCTTCTTGGTCGTGACGGTCGCTTCGGCGAGCGGCGGGGCGAGGTTGCCGACGCCTTCGAAAGTCTGGCTCGCCGGCGCCCCGTAAACCGAGGGCTGTGCCGCGATCGCCGTGCGACAGGCGTCGGTGGTCGTGCACGGCAGCGGGGAGAGCGGTTCGGCGAAACCGCCCCCGACGCGCGCGTCGTAGATGACGATCTGTCCTTCCTGGGTGTCCTGTGGCACGAGCGCCTGGTCGGATCTGAAGAACACGTCATCGCCGCTTTCGCTCGCGCCCTCCAGGTTCGATTCGAAGGAGCTCGTGCCGCTCGAGATCAGGGACACGTGGCCGCCCTCGTACTCGTAGACGTCGAGCTCGCCGTTCGTATCGGAGGGCACGAGCCCTTCGGTCGTTTCGAAGAACACTTGGCCGGCGTCCGTCAGCACATGCCGCGTCCGGAAGACTCCGGCGCCTTCTTCGGAGTCCCCCGGGAACAGCAACACACCGCCTCCTTCAACCGCAGATTCACCGGTGGGGTTGCACGAAGCGCAGACGAGCGTGGGTGGGTGGGAACCCGATCCAGCGCTGTACAGGAAGAGCTCACTGGCGAGTTCGCCGTTCGGCTTGACGTTGTCATAGCCGGTCAGGCTCTTTTCTGATTCGAACGCGAGCCATTTGCCATCGGGCGAGGTCTGTTCGAGGCCGAACTGCGCATGGTAGACGGGGCCGGAGGCGACGAACGTCGTCTTTTCGCCGTTCCACAGATACAGGTTTTCCTTCCCGGCTTGCGCGCCTTCGATGACGGTATTGCCTTCGCCGTTCGTGAATTCACGCGTGTTGGACGCGAGCACGCCCTCGGCGACGAAGTAGACGTAGGAGCTGTCGTGGCCACCGAGCGGCGTGACGCGCTGCACGTCGGCGTGCTCGCCCGCCGCGGCGACCGTGAGGTCGATCAATTCGCATTTGCTCGCGCCTTCCGGCAGCGCGCACTCGTACAGGTCGGGTTCGCCCGTCGTCGCGCTCGAGTCGGCCGTGAGCTTGCTTTCGTCGAGGAAGAAGACCTCCGACCCGTCGGCGGCGGCGGCCCGGAAGGAGCCGCCGCCGCTGGGACCTGGCCCACCCTGTGTTTCATCGATCTGGACGGTGCGCTGCCCGTCGATGCGGTCGTAGAGTGAGCCGCCGTAGGTGAAAAGGACGTGCGAGCCGTCGCTGGAAACCACACCTTCGTGTTCGGGCGTAGGTGCTTTTGCCGCGAGCGACCCGGGGACCGCCGTGCCGTCAGACAGCACGCTCACCAGCCGCACCGCCCCTTCGTCCCATTCGTACAGGTTTTCCACACCGTACCGCGCGCCTTCGGCCAGCGGCGAGGTCTCCGTGAAGATCACGTGGCCAAGGTCGGCGGAGGTAGCCTGGAAGTGCGCGTCGGCCGGCGTCACGCCCGGCGGCGTGACGTCGACAAGTTGGTAAGTGCCAGTCGCGTTGTCTCGCACCAGCAGGTTTTCGTAGCCCACCGGTTCGCCGCTAGCGATCTGATGCCCTTCGGGGTTGCACGATTCCGGGTCTTCGCGTTCTGTTCCGAAAGGGGAAGCGCTTGACCCTCCACCAGCCAGCATCACGGTCTTGGTGAGCTGTTCCGAGTACGCGTACACGGGTTGGTATTCCATGCAGCTCACCCCGTCATAGGATTCGAGCGGCATGATGTCTTCCGAGAGCCAACCGCCCGCGCCACGCCTCGCCACGTATTTTTCGCCGGCGCTGGGCGCGCCCGGCCGCGGTTCCCGGGCGCGGAGCGTGACCGCTTCGCCATCCGCGGCGACCGTGGTCGAGTACGCAATGTCTGGCGCGGCGTCGAGCTGGGCCGAGCTCGCGACCGGCGGCGTCACGAGCTCGTAGGCGCGGCAGTCGGGAAGCCTCGCGGCGAAGCCGCCGCGCACCTGTTCGTTGGGGCACGCCGCCTCCTCAGCGGTCAGCATCGTGAAGGTTTGGTCGGGGCCGTAGGTCGTTCCCAGTTCGTTGCTCGCGACCACGCGATAGTGATATGTCGCGCCCGCCGCGAGGCCGCTCGCGGACGCCCACACCGCGTGCGCTTCCAGTCCTTCGCCGACGCTTCCTGCCGGGAAGGGCGTCGAGCTGCCGTAGGCGCTGGTGGGGCCGTATTCGAAGCGGTAGGTCGTCTGGATGCCGCCGGGGTCGACGAGCGCTCCGAGCTTCGCTTCGGAGGTGCCGACTTCGGCAGTGAGCTCCCTGCCGACGACGGGCGCGGTGGGGGGCCCGAACACCCAGATCTTGTCTTTGTAGCCATCTGTCACGTATACGCGCCCGTTCGCTTCATTCACCGCGACCGTGCTGAAGAAGCGCGACGTGTGCCCTTCGGTTTCAGTCGCGCCGAAATGGCCGGCGCCGACATCGGCGAGCTGCCTGCCCTCTGAGCTGTACTCGACGAGATGAAGGCAGGGCGTGAGCAGTTCGCCGCACGAGTCCGCGCCGTTGACGACGAGCGCAAACACGTCTCCATGCCCGTCGAGTGCCACGGACCACACCCCTTCGCTTTCGATTTCCACGGGCTTACCGTTCACCTCCACAGGCGCACCGCCGGAATCGAGCTCCACGAGCCTGTTCTTGCCGGAGTCGGCCACCCAGACGTTGCCGGAGGAGTCGACCGTGACTCCAGTCGGTTCCTCGAGCGCACCGGCGCCGGAGCCCGAGAAGGTCTGCAACAACGTGCCGGTCGGGCTGTACTCGAGCACCTCGTTTTCCTGCGTATCCGGCACGTACACGTTGCCGGCCGAGTCGGTGGCAATCTGTACGTCTGTGAATATGCCGAAGAAATTGCGTGACGCCGGCACTTCAAAGGACGACAGCAACGCGCCCGTGCTGGGGGCGTAGACGAAGATCATCGCGGGCGTGGCCGGCGTGTTGTAGCCTCCTTCTTCACCGAGCACGTACACGTCGCCGTTCGTCGGGTTCACCGCAACACCCGAGTAGTGCGCAGACCCAAACGGCGACGGCGGCGAGAGCAACTTGCCTGAAGGATCGAGCTTGACCACCGGCGAGGGGACAAACCCTTCCCCCAAGATACCTGACACGAACAGGTCTCCTGAGCCTTCCACAGCGACGCCAACCGCCTGCCCCTCCTGCGCGCTGAACGATCCGTAGGAGATGAGCTTGGGAGGTTCGGCCTGGGCGGCGCCGGCACAGAGCGCGAGCAAAACACAGAGGGCGGCGAGCGGCGCGGCAACCAGACCGCGCGCGAACGCACCACCCCCTTGGGCTTGGAGGAGGCCACGGAGCGTCGCGAAGCGCCCGATCTTTGGCGTGACGGCGGGCTTCGCTGTGTGCTCTGTGGATTTCACCTTTTCTCCTTGGTTTGCGTTTTTGAGTCGTTGTTCACCGGCCAGGTCCCGTCGGCGCGTAGGGGCGGTAAGTGCCGCCATGTCCCGTCGGCGCGTAGGGGCGGAAAGAGCAGACACCTCCGACGTCAATGAGCGCGCCCGTGGCATCACGCGGCCCGCCATTCGTGGGGGGCGCTGTGCACCCGGATGCTCTGGGTGATCCGCTGGCCCTTGGGAGTCAGCACCCACGCGTTGGGCTCGCCCTTGGCATGTCCCGCCCTGGTGTTGCGGAGCAGGCCAAGACGCTCCAGGCGGCGCAGGAGCTTCGAGATCTGCCCCGGGTCAGTGATACCCGCGAACGTCGCGACCTCGCGGTTGCTGGGATCCGAGCCACGTCCGCCCAGCTCGGCGATGCCCTCCAACGCCCTGGCTGTCCTGTGAGTCAGGCGCAGGTTCACATCCGCGAGGGGATCACGAGCGCCCCGGGGGGCAGCAGCACGCGTCCTTGGAGGCACCGGTGGGGCGGGCGCGGGGCGAGTCCGTTCGCGCCGTGCCGCCGCGGGACCAAGGTAGGGCAGCACGATCATCGCCATCAATTCACCCAGCAGACCCGTCAGCGGCTCACCGTCCCGCCGCGACAGCCGCGAGTGCAGAATCGCGAACGCCGCGCCGACCAGGCCCTCCGCGGTCAACGGGGTGCAGCTCTCGCCACGGGCGCCTTCGATACGACCGTCATCGACACGCGCCGCAAGCTGTGCGAGAACCGCCTCGCGGCGACTGAGCACCGGCGGGCCCGCGCGCAGCGCCTGCACCACACACACCCGCGCCAACACCGGCTCGCGATCCAAGAACGCAAGGATCGCCCACACGCCCCTACGAACCCGCTCAACCCACGGCAACCCCTCGAGGCCCGCCGCCGCAAGCTCCCCCGCGACCGTCGCGGCCAACTCCTCCAGCACCGCCGCGAAACACTCGTCGCGGTTGGCGAACATCTGGTAGAAAGTTCGCCGCGACAGCCGCGCACGCGCAGTGATCCGTCCCACCGTCGCCCGCGGATAACCCAGCTCATCGATCGTGGCAACCGCACCCGCCAGCAGCCGCGAACGCTGAATCTCACCCACTCGCGTACGCGGCAACGCCACATCGCTCAAACGCGCACTCGCCAATGCCGACTCAGACGCCCGGGCCGCACGAACGCGCCCGGCCGGCCTCGGCGCCCCAGCCACCACACCACCGGACCGCGCATCGCCGCCACGCCCGGGGCTCACGACAGCCCCCCGGAGCCCAGGCTATGCCCACCCCGCGCGGGGGACGCTGCGAGGCCGGTTACGGCCTGAAGATGAGAAGCCCCGGCCCTTGGTTGGCTAGGACAAGAGAGAGAGAGAGAGAGAGATGCGACAGCGCCAAGCTGGCGCATCTAGCATCACTCCGCTGACGCGACGCGCACATCCCCACTACGTATCTCCCACTCGAAACCACGCTGAACCCAACTCCCTCATCCGTTGCGACCCGGTCCCTCTACACCCACCTGCACCCTGCTAAGCGCTTGAAGTCAACCACACGACGCGGTGACCCAACCGGACCCTATGTTCGCCAGCCACCCCCAAGGGGATGACCATGACAAAGGAGACCGTACACCACCCCCGCAGGGTTGTCAATACCCCTACACCCCAGCTCCACCAAACCAAGCACAGAGCCGCCCAGCGTCGAGGCTGGGCATACGCCGTCAGATGGTCCGTCCATATGAGTAGGGTGCGCCGTGATGCCCACGCTCAGCTGCTTCTACGGAATAACGATCGTGATGTTCTGGGACGAGCCCCATCACTCCCGTCCGCACTTCCATGCCCGCTACGCCGGGTACAAGGCCTCGCTCGACATGGCGGGCGAGATCGTCGCCGGCCAGCTCCCGAAGCGCCAACTGCGCCTCGTCCAAGCGTGGGTCGAGCTCCATGCCGACGAGCTCGACGCCAATTGGGAGCGCGCCATCAATGAACAGCCCCTGCAGCCGATTCCTCCGCTTCGCTAGTAGAATGGCGTACCATGGACAAGCTCGTTGACGTCATCGCGGTCGAAGTCATCGGCGAGCACCGGCTGCGCCTGACCTTTGAGGATGGCCTCGTCGGCGACGTCGACTTCACCGGCCGGCACTGGCGCGGCGTCTCCGAGCCACTCGCCGATCCCGCCTTCTTCGCCCAAGCCCGCATCGACCCAGAGATACGCACCGTCGTCTGGCCCAATGGCTACGACATGGCGCCCGAGACGCTGTACGAACGCGCCTCGCAACAGACTCGTATACCGGCATAGTCGCCCCCCACCCCGTGCTACGCGGTGTGCGCGCGTGAGCGCCTGACCGGCATAGCGAAGGACACCTTGGTGCTCACCGCCGCGGACATCTTCGACTGAGCCGCGACGGTGCTCACTTCTTGCGTTTCCTATGCTTGGTCTTGCGCTTCTTCTTCTTGTGCGTGGCCTTCTTGTGCTTGGGGCAGCCGGTGACGGCGATCTTGGTCGCCTGCTCGAGCTCGGCGCCGTTCTGCGCGATGAATTCGGTGGGCATCATGAGGTTCTTCGCGGTGCAGAGGTTCCCAGGGGCTGTGAGCGCGGAGTAGGGGCCCTCGGGGAGCGTCAGTTCGAAGCTCGAGAACGGCTGGTCAGGGACCGTCTTGAACGTCGTCGAGGTCACCCCATTCTTGATGTCGGTCGTACCAACCAGATCGATCGTGATCCCGTACCCCTGCAGCACCAGCGTCAGCGACGGGAATGCTTCGCCGCCGTGGGAGACGAAGATCGCGGGGCCCTGCAGCGGGACTGGGATCAACGGGGTGTGCACGACCGCGTACCCGATCTTCGACGCCGTGGGGCACGCGGCCGGGTTGGCTTCGAACTGTGCGGCGGTGCATGCCTTCTGGAGGGTCGTCAAACGGGAGGGGAGTTGCTTGGGGAGTTCGACTTTGACCTTCGCGATGTCCGCGTCGGTGCCTTGGGGCACGTTCGGGTAGGCCAGCTTCGCGGTCAGGCTCGCGCCGCCCGTGCGGCTTGTTTTGGCGGATGTCGAGACCGTGAATTTGGGTTCGAACTTCAGCGCGGCGCAGTTGGTGACCTGGAACGGCGTCGAGATCGTGCTCGAGCCGCCTTCGTTCAGCTGCACCGTGCCCGTCAGGGACATCTTCGAGCAGTTGGTTGGGTTGAACTGGAAGTTCCCGCGTGTGGTGGTGGCGTTGACGTGCTGGATTTCCAGGGGGATCCCTTCGATGCTCGTCGGGATCGAGTCCGGGGACCCGGGTGGGTTGGAGGTGATCGTGATCGCCGCGGTCTGCGGGTTCAATTCGATCTTGCCGCGTACGACTACGCAGTCGCATGGCGGGTGGTTGTTCGTCGTGTTCGCGAGATCGAACGGGCCGGCCTTCGCGGGCACCTCGAACGTCAAGCCGAACGGCGCGCACCCTGTTTCGCCGACGGTGCAGCTGCCGTGGCCGTTGTAGGGGCCGGTGAGATAGAACTTCCCGCCGGTGACCGTGAACGGGTCATTGCCGACACCAACACCGATCGTCGCTTCGCCGACCTTGCTGTTTTCCCCGCACAACCCTTCGTTGGCCTGCGGTTCGGGGCACAGTTCGACACCCGACAGCACACCGGATAGGCCCGGTGGTAGTTTCCCTTCGAGCGACTTCAGGTTCTGTTCGCCGTCTTTGCGGTTCACCGTCACTGTCAGCGGCGAGAACGCACCAGCCTGGATATTCGTCGCGCCCGCGTTGACAGTGGGGTTGAACGGCAGGGTCGCACCCGGGCACGGGCTTCCGTGCGGACCGTGTTCGATGTTGAACGACGATTCCGAAATCACGGGACCGTTCCCGTCCCACGGCGTGAACACGGCCTTCGTCGTGTACGTCCCACAATGCGACGGGGTCGCTAGCGGTGCGCGTTCCCCGCCGAAGAAGTGCAGTTCGAGGTTTTCAAACGGCACGTCGGGCGTGTTCTTGAACGTCGTGACGATCTGCCCCGTGCCCGGGTTGATCGACACTTCGCCCGCGAGCTTGATCACGCTCCCCGAATAGGGGTCTTCCGCGACGAGATACATCGCCACCAGGCTCGCGAACGGATTTGAGTCCTGTGCTGCCAGATACACGGCGCCTTCGAGTTCGTGGTCCAGGAGCGGCGTCTTGATCTTTACGGTCCCGATCTTCGAGCCGTTCGGGCAGAAGTTCACGCCCGGCTGAAGCACGCTCGGCATTTCCGGGGTATACGTGTCCCACTTCACCCCCGGTTCGTCTTCGGCGTTCAGTTCTTCCTGGCCCGTGTAGCCGATCTGATCGCCCGGGCTGCCGAGCGCGCCCGCCGGCAACGCGCCGGGGTCCGACGAGCACGCTTCCAGGCCATCCCCGCCCGCCGGGTTGATCGCGACCCCTTCGGGGAGCGTGACGGTCGTATCCCTGAGCGAGGACTCCGCCAGGCCGTTGGGGTTGAACGCGGCGCCCTGCGGGAGATGCACGTCGACCGTCAGCCCCGAGGATGTGCTGGCATTGCTGGTGTCCGCCGCGACGTCGATTTCCGGCGGGAACTTGAGCTTCGAGCAGCCCGTCAGCGACACGGGCGTACCGGCGACGTTCTGCGTGACCGAGCTAGCTTTCACCCACTGGCCCGGGGTTTCCCACGAATCCGCCGCCATCGTCGAGTGCAGCGGGCCGTGGCAGCCGGTCGGAAGCGTCAGGAAGGGTTTGCTGGCCGACGTTTCCTTTTCGAATTCGGCGCCCCCGCGCGTGGTGGCTTTTTCTTTGCATTGGAAGTCGTTGTACTTGCCGGTTCCCTTTTCCACTTTCACGCAGGGGGTGAACACACCGTTGAGCGTCACCTTGCTCCTGATCACGGGGGCCTCCCCCGGTGCCTCCGTCACCGTCGCCTGCACGGGGTAGTCCCCGCCGGCATGCACCCCGTTGTTGATGAACAGCAGTGGGAGGAAGAAATTGGTGCCGAGCTGCAAGGCCGTGCCGTTTGGCGGCACCATGTTCCAGAGGGAGTTGGAGAAGCTCCCCGCGCGAGGCGTTGCTCCTCCCCAGCCAAGTTTCAGTTCGCCCACCGCCGATGTGATCGGGCAGTCGCCCGGCCACGGCCGCAGTTCCTGTCCGGTGCACTTCTTGGGGGTCGCGTTGGGGTCGCCGACGAAGCCGGGCGGCAGATCGATCGTGACGTCCCGCAGGACGCCGTCGGGGTAGGGCACGTACGGCGAGTCGGCATTTGATTCCATTTGCTCGAAGTGCGAGTTCATTTCGAACGTGTTGACGAACTGGAACGGGTGCGAACCCGCCTGCGTGTCGGGCGTGCCGTTTTCGTTCAGGAAGCTGACACCAAAGGTTTTGATGCCGAAGCCGAGGCCGTGCGTCGCGAGCAGACCGCTGCCCTCGCCCGCGCCGTCCGCGTTGGTCGCGACGAGGCGGAAGTGGTAGAGCTGGCCGGCTTCGAGGCCTTCCAGCCGCGCGGAGACCGCCACCGCGCCGCTTCCCGCGCCGATCTCGCCCGGCGTCTGCGCGCAGGGCAAGCTGTGGTTGTAGGGGCCGTTGCCGTATTCTTCGGTGTGGCCCCATTGGAATTCGCACGAGCTGACGACGACACTGCGCGGATCGACCGCGCCGTTCAGGGTCGCGTCTTGCATGGTGACGCCCGTCGGTTCGGCGGCCGTCACGGCCGGGGCGTCGCTGCCGAACACGTAGACCTTGCCGTCGGCAGGGTTTGAGACGTAGATCTGGCCGCTCGCGCCGTTCACGGCGATCCCGCCCTGACGGGCCAGGGAGGGCGAGAGCTCCAGCGAGCCGAAGCGCGCGACGAGCGTGCCGGCGGCTTGGCGTTCTTCTCCCGTGGCCTCGTTCTCGTCGCTGTTGCGGTTCATCGCGCCCGTGTCCCACGCGGCCACGGAAGATTGATCGTCGGCGTAGAGCTCGCCGGTCGCGGGGTCGACGGCCACCGCCACATCGCCCGCTTCGCCGCTGTCCACACGGCCGAGCGCGGAGACCCGCTGCCCCAGCTTGATCGTGCACGAGCACGACGGTTCGGGTTCGTAGACCATGTAGTCATCGCCCGTAGCGGAGACGGCGAAACCGTGGGCGAAGGGTGTTTGGGCGAAGCCCTCGCCGGGACCCGCGTTCCACGTCTCCCACTCCATGCGGGCCGTTAGACGGTTCGCGACCTCGGTGTCGAACTCCTCGATCAATGGGTTTGCATTTCTGAAGCCGAGGTGCACGGCGCCGCTCGCGTCGATGCCCAGCCCCTCCAGTTCGTTTTCGGCCGAGCCGGTGGAAGGCGGGAAGCCGGTGATCTGGCTCAGGTAGCTGCCTTCGGAGCTGAACTTATCGATCACGCCGTGGCCGGCATCCATCACGTACAAGTCCCCAGCCGACGGGTCAAATTCTTCACATGACTTGCCGGTGAGCGCCGGGGCGTGCTGCACACAGGCATTATCGACCGCGATCGCCGCCGGATTGCCGTACACCGAGGGAAACGAGAACGACCCGGCCGGCGTGGCGGCCCCGCTCAGCGTATTTGAGCCGAGCGCGGCGAAGTCCAGCGGGCTGCCACTCGCGTCGAACTTGTACACCGTATCGGTGCCGAGGTCGGCGACGTACACGTCGCCGGTCGCTTCGTCGACCGCGATCCCGTTGGGGTTCGAGAACGGCACACCGCTGGAGCGTTCGAAGCTCGTCGTGAGCGGATGCGCTTCGCCCGCGGCGAAGGCGGGTGTGGAGCCGCAGAGCGCTGTCAGGATGAGCGTCGCGGCAGCGAGGCAGAGCTTACGTGTGATCCCCATGTTCAGCGTCTCCCCGTCTTGTGGTTGGTCTTCCCGGCCCGCTTCGTGGTCTTCCTCGCCCGCTTCGCCCGTGTCGCGGCCTTTACGCACCTGCCCTTCTTCTTCACGAAGCCCTTGCGGCACTTCGTCGTCTTCTTCTTGGTCGTGACGGTCGCTTCGGCGGGCGGCGGGGCGAGGTTGCCGGCGCCTTCGAAGGTCTGGCTCGCCGGCGCCCCGTAAACCGAGGGCTGCAGCGGGACCGCCGCGCGGCAGGCGTCGGCGGTCGTACATGCCGGCGGAGAGGACAATTCGGCGAAGCCACCCCCAACCCGCGCGTCGTAGATGACGATCTGTCCTTCCTGGTTGTTCTGCGGCACCAGCGCCTGGTCGGAGCGGAAGAACAAGTCATCGCCGCTTTCGCTCGCGCCCTCCAGGTTCGATTCGACGGGGCTCGTGCCGCTCGAGATCAGGTACGCGTGGCTGCCCTCGTACTCGTAGACGTCGAGCGCGCCGTTCGTATCGGCGGGCACAAGCGCTTCCGCCGTTTCGAAGAACACCTGGCCGGCGTCCGTGACCAGCTGCCGCGGCCGGAAGACCCCGTCGCCTTCTTCGGAACCGTTCCGGTATTGCCCGATGCCGCCTCCGGTCGACAAAATGCCGCCATTGACCGGGGGTTCGCCCGTTGGGTTGCACGAGGCGCAGGCGAGCTGTCCCGTGGCCGCGCTGTACAGGAACAGCTCCGTGGCGAAACCGTTTTCGTAGCCGGTGGGGCTCTTATCCGAGTTGAACGCGAGCCATTTGCCGTCGGGTGAGGTCTGGGAGTAGCCGAACCCAATATCGGAGATACCGACGGCAATGAAGGTCGTCTTTTCGCCGTTCCACAAATACACGTTTTCCTTCCCGGCTTGCGCGCCTTCGACGACGGTGTTGCCTTCTTCGTTTGTGAATTCACGCGTGTTGGACGCAAGCACACCCTTGGCGACGAAGTAGACGTAGGAGCTGTCATGGCCGCCGAGCGGCGTGATGCGCAGCACGTCGGCGTGTTCACCCGCCCCGGCGACCGTGAGGTCGCTCAATTCGCATTTGCTTGCGCCTTCGGGCAGCGTGCACTCGTACAGGTCGGGTTCTCCCGCAGCCGCCGTCGAGTCGGGGGTGAGCTTGTTTTCGTCGAGGAAGAAGACCTCCTGGCCGTCGGCGGTGGCGGCCTGCAAGGAGCCGCCACCGCTGGAGCCCGACCCGCCCTGCGATTCGTCGACCTGGACGGTGTGTTGCCCGTCGATGCGGTCATACAGGGAGCCGCCGTAGGTGAAGAGGATGTGCGAGCCGTCGCTCGAGACCACACCTTCGTGTTCGGGCGTACCCGGTTTTGCCGCGAGCGACCCGGCGACCGCCGTGCCGTTCGACAGGAAGCTCACCAGCCGCACCCTGCCTTCGTCCCATTCGTAGAGGTTTTCGACGCCGTAGCGCGCGCCTTCGGCGAGGGGCGCGTTCTCGGTGAAGATCACGTGGCTGAGGTCCGCGGAGGCCGCCTGGTAGTGCGCGTCGTCGGGCGTCACCCCCGGCGGCGTGACGTTCACAAGCTGGTAGGCGCCCGTCGCGTTGTCGCGCACCAGCAGGTTTTCACGGCCCACCGGTTCGCCGCTCACGACCTGCTGGCCCGGGGGGTTGCACGATTCCGGGTCTTCGCGGACGTTTCCGGACACGGTGGCGCTTGACCCTCCGCCGGTGTTAATAACGTCCTTGGTGAGCTGATCCGAGTAGGCGTAGGCCTTTTGGTATCCCGGGCAGCCCGCCCCATCGTAGGCTTCGATCGGCTGAATGCCTTCGGGGGTCCAGCCGCCCGCGCCACGCGTCGCCACGTATTGGGCGCCGGAGGTAGGCGCGCCCGGCCGCGGCTCCGTGGTGACGAGCGAGATCGCTTCGCCATCCGCGGCGACCGTGCTCGCGAACGCCAAATCCCCTTTGGCGTCGAACTGCGAGGAGCTCTCGACCGGCGGCGTCACGAGCTCGTAGGCGCGGCAGTCGGGCAACCGCGCAGCGAAGCCGCCGCGCCGCTGTTCGTTGGGGCACGCCGCCTGTTCGGCGGTCAGCGTGGTGAAGGTCTCGTCGGGGCCGTAGACCGTGCCCAGTTCGTTGCTCGCCACCAGACGGTAGTGGTAGGTGCTCCCGGGCGCGAGATCGCTCGCGGCCGCCCACACCGCGCGCGCTTCGAGTCCTTCGCCGACGCTGCCTTCCGGGAAGGGCGTCGAGCTGCCGTAGGCGCTAGTGGGGCCATATTCGAAGCGATAGCTCGCGGCGATGCCGCCGGGGTCAACCAGCGCCCCGAGCTTCGCTTCGGAGGCGTCGACTTCGGCGGTGAACTCCTTCTTGAATATGGGCGCGGTGGGGGGCCCGAACACCCAGATGGTTTCCTGCTGTCCAGCAACCACGTACACGCGGCCGTTCGCCTGATTCACCGCGAGACCGCTGTAGTACCGTTCCACTTCGCCGCCACCGAAGTTGCCGGCCCCGACGTCGGCGAGCTGCCTGCCTTCCGCGCTGTACTCGACGAGATGCAGGCAGGGCGAGGACTTTTCCCCACACGAGTCCGCGCTGTTGTCGACGAGCGCGAACACGTGCCCCTGCCGGTCGAGTGCCACCGACCAAACGCCTGTGCTCTCGATTTCAACGGGCTTGCCGTTCACTTCCACCGGCGCGCCGCTGGGAGCGAACTCGACGATCCTGCCGCCGTTGCTGGAGTCGGCCACCCAGAGGTCGCCGGAGGAGTCGATCGCGACTCCGGTCGGTTCGTCGAGCGCGCCGGCGCCGGAACTCGTGAAGGTCTTCAGCAGCGTGCCGCTCGGGCTGTACTCGAGCACCTTGTTTTCGGACACGACCGGCACGTACACGTTGCCGGCCGAGTCAGCCGCGATCTCTACGTCCGCGAAGAAGCCGAAGAGATTGCGTGACGCCGTCACTTCAAACGACGACACCGGCGCGCCCGTGTTGGGGTCGTAGACGAAGATCGTCGCCGGCGTGCTCGATGTGGAGAAGCCTCCCCCTTCTTCACCGAGCGCGTACACGTCGCCGTTCACGGGGTTCACCGCGACACCCGAGTAGTGCTCGGACCCAAACGGCGACGGCGGCGAAAGCAAGTTGCCCGCAGGATCGAGCTTGACCACCGTCGAGTCTTCAAACTCCCCTTTGAAGATGCTCGTCAAGAACAGGTCTGCGGAGCCTTCCACCGCGAGGCCATTCACCAATTCCTGGTGTGTGGGGAGCACTCCGTAGGGAATGAGCGCGGGAGGTTCGGCTTGGGCGACACCGACACAGAGCGCAAGCAGAACACAGAGCACGACGAGCGGCGCGACAACCAGACCGCGCGCGGACGCACCACTCCCTTGGGCTTGGAGGAGGCCACGAAGCGTCGCGAAGCGCCCGATCTTCGGCGTGACGGAGGCTTTCGCGGTGTGCTCAGTGGATTTCACCTTGTTCTCCTTGGTTGGTGTTGTGAAGTCGTTGCGGCGGGAGGCTCCGTGTGCCGCGTGCGCGGGGAGCACCCATGCCCTCGACGAGATCGATGAGCGCACCTGTGCCATCACGCAGCCCGCCGCTCGTGGGAGGCGCTGTGCAACCGGATGCTCTGGGTGATCTGCTGGCCCATGGGGGTGAGCGCCCACGCGTTCGGCTCGCCCTTGGCATGCCCCGCCCCGGTATTGAGGAGCAGCCCGAGGCGCTCCAGGCGACGCAGGAGCTTGGAGATCTGCCCCGGGTCGCTGACACCGGCGAACGTCGCGACCTGGCGGTTGCTGGGGTCGGCGCCGCGCCCGCTCAACTCCGCGATTCCCTCCAGCACTCTCGCGGTTCGGTGAGTCAGGCGCAGGTTCACATCAGCCAGTGGGTCATGCTCGCTCCGTGACGCTGGGGTGGGCGCGCTCGCTGCCACCACAGGCGCGGCGGGCGCCGGCCGCGACCGTTCGCGCCTGGCCACCGCGGGACCGAGATACGGCAGCACGATCATCGCCATCAGCTCACCCAACAGGCCCGTCAGTGGGTCACCATCCCGTCGCGAGAGCCGGGAGTAGACGATCGCGAACGCGGCGCCCACCACGCCCTCCGCGGTCAACGGGGTCAAGCCGTCGCTACGCGCCCTTTCCTCACGACCCTCGTCGACCACCGCTGCCAGCCGCGCAAGGATCTCCTCCCGGCGCTCCAGCACCAGTGGACCCGCACGCAGAGCCTGCACCACACACACCCGCGCCAACACCGGCTCACGATCGAAGAACGCCAAGATCGCCCACACACCCATACGGACCCGCTCACGCCACGCCAACCCCTCGAGGCCCGCCGCCGACAGCTCCCCGGCAACCGTGGCAGCCACCTCCTCCAACGCCGCCGCGAAACACTCATCGCGGTTTGCGAACATCTGGTAGAAGGTCCGCCGCGACAGCCGCGCACGCCCGGTGATCCGCCCCACCGTCGCCCGGGGATAACCCAACTCATCGATCGTGCCGACCGCACCGGCCAGCAGCCGCGAGCGCTGAATCTCACCCACCCGCGTACGCGGCAACGCCACATCACTCAACCGCGCACGCGCCAACGCCGACTCACTCACCCCGGCCGTTCCGGCCGCCCGAGCGCGCCCGGCACGCCTCGACGCCCCCGCCACGCGGCCACCACGAGCACCGCGATCAAGCGCGGCACTCACGACAGCCCCCCGGAGCACAAGCTGTGCCCACCCCACCCGGGGGACGCCGCGAGGCCCCTCAGGACCCGAAGATGAGGAGCCCCAGCCCCTAGCGGCTCAGGACAAGAGAGAGAGAGAGAGAGAGAGATGCGACAGCGCCAAGCTGGCGCATCTAGCATCAGCCCTCAGACGGGACGCGCACATCCCCGCTACGTATCTCCCACTCGAAACCACGCTAAACCCAACTCCCTCATCCGTTGCGACCCGGTCCCTCTACACCCACCTGCACCCTGCTAAGCGCTTGAAGTCAACCACACGACGCGGTGACCCAACCGGATCCTATGTTCGCCAGCCACCCCAAAGGGGATGACCATGACAAAGGAGACCGTACACCACCCCCGCACGGTTGTCAATACCCCCACAGCGAAGCTCCACCACACAGCCCCCAAGCCAAGCAAAGAGCCGCCCAGCGACTGCGCCTCGTCCAGGCGTGGGACGGGTTCCCATGTCGATCAGCTCGACGCCAGTTGGGGGGTGCGCCGCCAATGGAGTCGACGGACAACAAGGGCCCTCGGTTGTTGTGTGTCGCGACGCACCGAGAGGGCGCAGCGTAGGCGCGATCGAGAGAACCGTCCCAAGCGCGGCATACGGTAGGTCTCGTGAACTCGATCGGCCCACAGCGATGAGCGAGGACCTCGACACACACCCGCCGCCCGCCGTCGGCGAGCCGCTCCCGCGCGGAGCGAAGGCGTTTGGCGTGCGCCGCAAGCTCGAGACTTACTCGTTGGACCCTGCCCACAAGTACGGCGGACCCAAGGCCCTGGGCTTTGAGCAGATCCTCGGGATCACGATCGATGCAATCGACTACCTCGAAGCGCAGATCCTCACCCGCCTCCTCGACACGCCCGTCAGCGACATCCGAGACAACCCGCCCTACGGCACCAACTACGTCATCGACATGCAGATTGCCGGCATCGGCGCAAAGGCCCACCGCGTCACCAATGTCCGGACAGTCTGGACATTCGACCACCCGGGCGCCCCACCACGATTTGTAACAGCCATCCCAAGGCCCTAGACTGGGGGACCATGACAACCGTCAAGCAGGCAATCGGAGAAATCGACGTCGTCGCCTTCACCGCAGAGATCGAGAAGGACGACGGGACCGGCACGTGGCCCGCGGGGACCGAGGGCACTGTCGTCAGCGACTACGGAGACCACAAGATGGTTGAGATCGTGGGCGACAGCGGCGAGACCCTTGACTTGGTCACGGTTCCGGTTGAGCACCTCGAGCTCGTCGAGAAGCACAGCTGAACTCGGCTGATGGTTGCACCCATCGCCGTGGAGGTCATCGGCGAGGACAGGCTGCTGCGCGCGTCACCTTCAAGGATGGCCTCGTGTGCGCACGCGAGCGCCTGACCGGCGTGGCGAAGGACATATTGGCGCTCACCGCCGCGGACATCTTCGACTGAGCCGCGACGGCGCTCACTTCTTGCGCTTCCTGTGTTTGCGCTTGCTCTTGGTCTTGTGCTTCTTCTTGTGGGTTGTCTTCTTCGCCTTCGGGCAACCGGTGACCGCGATCTTGGTGCTTTGTTTGAGTTCGGCGCCGTTTTGGGCGAGGAATTCGGTGGGCATCGTGAGGTTCTTGGCGGTGCAGAGGTTCCCGGGGGCTGTGAGCGCGGAGTAGGGGCCCTCGGGGAGCGTCAGTTCGAAGCTCGAGAACGGCTGGTCAGGGACCGTCTTGAACGTCGTCGAGGTCACCCCGTTCTTGATGTCGGTGGTACCGACGAGATCGATCGTGATCCCATACCCCTGCAGCACGAGCGTGAGCGAGGGGAACGCTTCGCCGCCGTGGCTGACGAAGATCGCGGGGCCCTGCAGCGGGACTGGGATCAACGGAGTATGCACCGTCGCGTACCCAATCTTCGACGCCGTGGGGCAGGCAGCCGGGTTCGCTTCGAACTGTCCGGCGGTGCATGCCTTCTGTAGCGTCGTCAAACGACTGGGGAGCTGCTTGGGGAGTTCGACTTTGACCTTCGCGATGTCGGCGTCGGTGCCTTGCGGCACGTTCGGGTAGGCCAGCTTCGCGGTCAGGTTCGCGCCGCCGGTGCGGCTGGTTTTGGCGGAGGTCGAGACCGTGAATTTGGGTTCGAACTTCAACGCGGCGCAGTTGGTGACCTGAAACGGCGTTGAGATCGTGCTCGTGCCGCCTTCGTTCAACTGCACCGTGCCGGTGAGGGACATTTTTGAGCAGTTGGTTGGGTTGAATTGGAAGTTCCCGCGTGTGGTGGTCGCGTTGACGTGCTGGATTTCCAGGGGGATCCCTTCGATGCTCGTCGGGATCGAGTCCGGCGTGCCGGGTGGGTTGGAGGTGATCGTGATCGCCGCGGTCTGCGGGTCCAGTTCGATCTTGCCCCTGACGAGCACGCAGTCGCACGGAGGATGGTTGTTCTTGGTGTTCGCGAGGTCGAACGGGCCGGCCTTGGCGGGCACCTCGAACGTCAGACCGAACGGCGCGCAACCAGCTTCGCCGACGGTGCAGCTGCCGTGGCCGTTGTAGGGTCCCGTGAGATAGAACCTCCCGCCGGTGACCGTGAACGGCTGGTTGCCGATACCGACGCTGATCGTCGCTTCGCCGACCTTGCTGTTTTCCCCGCACAATCCTTCGTTGGCCTGCGGTTCGGGGCACAGTTCGACACCCGTGAGCACACCCGACAGGCCCGGCGGTAGTTTCGCTTCAAGGGACTTCAGGTTCTGTTCGCCGTCTTTGCGGTTCACCGTCACCGTCAACGGCGAGAACGCTCCCGCCTGGATGTTTGTCGCACCTGCGTTGACAGTCGGGTTGAACGGCAGGCTCGCACCGGGACACGGTCCGCCACCCGGACCGTGTCCGATCTTGAATGAGGATTCCGAGGTCACCGGGCCGTTGCCGTCCCACGGCGTGAACACCGCGGTCGTCGTGTACGTCCCGCAATGCGACGGCGTCGAAAGCGGCGCGCGTTCCCCGCCGAAGAAGTGCAGTTCAAGGTTTTCAAACGGCAGGTCGGGCGTGTTCTTGAACGTCGTGACGATCTGCCCCGTCTGCGGATTCAGTGACACTTCTCCCGCGAGCTTGATCAAGCTACCCGAATAGGGGTCTTCCGCGATTATGTACATCGCGACGAGACTCCCGAACGGGTTGTTGTCCTGCGCCGCCAGATACACGGCACCTTCCAGTTCGTGTTCGAGCAGCGGCGTTTTGATTTTCACCGTCCCGATCTTCGAGCCGTTCGGGCAGAAATTCGCGCTCGGCTCCAGCGGACTGTCCAGTTCCGGCGTAAAGGTGTTCCACTTCACACCCGGTTCGTATTCGGCGTTCAATTCTTCCTGGCCCTTGTAGCCGATCTGATCGCCCGGACTGCCAAGCGCGCCTTCGGGCAACGCGCCGGCGTCAGATGAGCACGCTTCAAGGCCATCGCCACCCGACGGGTTGATCGCAACGCCTTCGGGGAGCGTCACGGTCGTGTCCCTGAGCGATGACTCCGCCAGGCCTTCGGGGTTCAGCGCGGCGGTCTGTGGGACGTGGACGTTCACCGTCAAACCCGAGGACGTGCTGGCGTCGCTGCTGTCCGGCGCGACGCTGATTTCCGGCAGGAACTTGAGCTTCGGGCAGCCAGTCAGCGAGACCGGCGTGCCCGCGGCGTTGTGCGCGACCATGCTCACTTTCACCCACTTGCCCGGTTCTTCCCACGAATCGACCGCCATCGTTGAGCGCAGGGGGCCGTGGCAGCCCGTCGGCATCGTCAGGAACGGCTTGCGGTTGACTCCTTCACCCACGACGCCGGAGATCACCAGCCTGCTGTTGATGACGGGGACCGTCGCCGGGGGCGTCACCGTCGCCTGGACGGGGTAGTCTCCGCCGGCGAGCAGCCCGTTGTTGATATACAGCAGGGGCACATAGAAATTGCTGCCGAGCTGCAGAGCCACGCCGCGTGGGGGCACAAAGTTGTAGACGGGTTCACTGAATGACGATACACGAGCCGACTCCACTCCCCATCTCAGGTACAGTTCGCCCACCCGCGATCCTGATGAGCAGTTTTTTACCATACTATGTTCTTCCTTTTCGTCACGAAGCTCTTCTCCGGTGCACTTCTTGGTCGCATTGGGGTCGCCGACGAAGCCGGGGGGCAGATCGACCGTGAGATCCCGCAAGATACCGTCAGGCACGCGCAGGTACGGCGAGTCGGCGTTCGATTCCATGCGCTTGAAGTGCGAGTTCAGCGTGAAGACGTTGACAAACTGGTAGGGGTGCGAGCCCGCCTGCGTATCGGGTGTGCCGTTTTCGTTTAGGAAGTTGACTTCAAAGCTCTTGATGCCGAAGCCAACACCCTGCGTCGCGAGGATACCGCTGCCCTCTCCCGTGCCATTGGCGTTGGTCGCGACGAGGCGGAAGTGGTAGAGTTCGCCGGGCGCGAGGCCTTCGAGCTGCGCGGAGACTGCAATAGGATCGCTTCCCGCTCCGATCTCGTCCGGCGTCTGCTTGCAGGGCACGCTGTGGTTGTAGGGGCCGTTGCCGTATTCGTCGGTGAGGCCGTATTCGAACTCGCACGAGCTGACGGTGACGCCGCGCGGATCGATCGTGCCGCTCAGTCTCGCGGCTTCCCTGGTCACGTCCGTCGGTTCGCCGACTGTCACGGCCGGGGCGTCGCTGCCGAAGACATAGACCTTACCGTCGGCCGGGTTTGAGACGTAGATCTGGCCACTCGCGCCGTCCACGGCGATCCCGCCCTCGCCCGAGAAGCTCGAGAGCTGTGGCGAGCCGAAGCGCGCAACGAGCGTGCCAGCGGAGTAGTTGTTGCTTGACAGGCTATTGCGGTTCATCGCGCCCGTGTCCCATTCGGCCACTGAGGACTGATCGTCTGCATATAGCCGGCCGGTCGAGGGATCGACGGCCACCGCGACGTCCCCCGCTTCGCCGCTGTCCACGCGGCCGAGCGGGGAGAGCTTCTGCCCGAACTTGACCGTACACGAGCACGACGGTTCGTAGATCGGATAGTCATCGCCCGTGGCGGAGACGGCGAAGCCGTGAGCCTGGTCTTTGCCGGGGATACCCGTTTCCACTTGCTGGCCAGAATGCCATTCCTGGCGAGCGATGAGATGATTCACGGCCGCGTCGTCGAATTCGTCGATCAGCAGTGTGCTGGAGGTTCCTGTGCTCAGGTCGACGTGCACGATACCGCTCCCGTCGACACCCAGCCCCAGCAGTTCACCTTTGGCGGAGCCGGTGGATGGCGGGAAGCCGCCGATCTGGCTCAAGTATCTCCCTTCGGGGCCGAACTTGTCGATCACGCCGTGGCCGCCATCCATCACGTACAGGTCACCGGCGGAAGGGTCCGACGGGCTACTCGAGTTATCGACCGCGAGTGCCGCGGGGCTGCCGTACAGCGAAGGAAACGAGAACGATTCGGCAGGCGTGGTGCCGGTGAGCTCGTGCGAATGCAACGCCGCTAATTCTTCCGGTTCGCCCTTGGCGTTGAACTTGTAGACGGAGTCCGTGCCGATGTCAGCAACGTACACATCGCCAGTAGATTCATCGATCGCGATCCCGTTCGGGTTCGAGAAGGCTTCTGTCGCGCCGCGGCCGAATTCACGCAGGAAGGGGTGTGTTTCGCCGGCGGCGAGCGCCGGGGACGCGCCCGCTCCCAGCGCCACGATCACCGCGACCGCGAGTGAGACTGCTGTTGGGATTCTCCTGGAGCGCGTCATCACTTACCCCTCCTGTTGGCATGGGCGGACTTCTTGACTCTCTTTGCCCGCTTTTTCACACACTTGCCTTTCTTCTCACCCCTCCGGGACCCGTCACCTTTGCACTTCACGGTCTTCTTTGTAACCTTCTTGACGACCGTCAGCGGAGGCGGTGCGAGGTTGCCAGCGCCGGAAAACGTCTGGCTGGCCGGCGCCCCGTAGACCGAGGGCTGCGGAGAGACCGGCGTGCGACAGGCGTCAGCGGTCGTGCACGGCGGCGGGGAGGACGGTTCGTCGAAGCCTCCGTCGACGCGCGCGTCGTAGATGACGAACTCTCCTTCCTGGTTGTCCTGCGGCACGAGCTGCTGGGTCGACCTGAAGAACACGTCATCGCCGCTTTCGCTCGCGCCCTCCAGATTCGATTCGAAGGAGCTCGTGCCACTCGAGATCAGGTACACGCCGCCGCCCTCGTACTCGTAGACATCGAGCAGGCCATTCGTATCGGCGGGCACGAGCGCTTCGCTCGTTTCGAAGAACATCTGGCCAGCATCCGTGAGCAGGTGCTGGCTGTTGGAGATACCGAAGAACCCTTCGTGCTCGGAGTAAGCTTCCAAGCGCGGCACCACACCGCCTCCTGCGACCGGAGGTTCCCCCGTGGGGTTACACGAGGCGCAGACGACCTGCCCTGTGGAGGCGCTGTACAGGAAGAGCTCCCTCGCGGATTCGTTGTTCGGCTCGACGTTGTCATAGCCGGTCAGGCTCTTTTCCGATTCGAACGCGAGCCACCTGCCGTCGGGCGAGGTCTGCTCGTCGCCGCGCCGCTCTTGGTCGAGGACGCCGGAGACGCCGGTGGCGATGAACGTCGTCTTTTCGCCGTCCCACAGATACAGGTTTTCCTTCCCGGCTTCCGCGCCTTCGACGACGGTCTTGCCTTCGCTGTTCGTGAATTCCCTCCTGTTGGACGCCAGCACGCTCTCGGCGACGAAGTAGACATAGGAGCTGTCATGGGCGCCGAGCCGCGTGACGCGGAGCACGTCGGCGTGCTCGCCCGCCGCAGCGACCGTGAGGTCGGCCAATTCACATCTGCTCGCGCCTTCGGACAGCGCGCACTCGTACAGGTCAGGTTCGTCTGCGGCCGCGGTCGAGTCGGCCGTGAGCTTGCTTTCGTCGAGAAGAAGACCTTCGACCCGTCGGCGGTGGCAGCCTGCAGGGAACCGCCACCGCTGGGGCCTGACCCACCCTGTTGTTCGTCGACCTGGACGGTGCGCTGCCCGTCGATGCGGTCATAGAGGGCGCCGCCGTAGGTGAAGAGGACGTGCGAGCCGTCGCTTGAGAGCACACCTTCGTGTTCGGGCGTACCCGCTTCTGCCGCAAGCGATCCGGGAACCGCCGTGCCGTCCGGCAGCACGCTCACCAGCCGCAGCGCGCCTTCGCCCCATTCGTACAGGTTTTCGACGCCGTACCGCGCGCCTTCGGCGAGAGGCGAGGTCTCCGTGAAGATCACGTGGCTGAGGTCGGTGGAGGCGGCCTGGAAGTGCGCGTCGGCCGGCGTCACGCCCGGCGGCGGGAGGTTGAGCAGCTGGTAAGTGCCGGTCGTGTTGTCGCGCACCAGCAGGTTTTCGTAGCCTACAGGTTCGCCGCTCACGACCTGACGGCCTTCGGGGTTACACGATTCCGGGTCTTCGTGAATGTTGTTGGACGCGGAAGCGCTTGTTCCTCCACCAGCCTCCATCACGTCCTTGGTGAGCTGAGCCGAGTAGGCGTACACGCTTTGATAGCTGGGGCAGGTCGTGCCGTCATAGGATTCGAGCGGCATGATGTCTTCCGCGATCCAGCCGCTTGCGCCACGCGTCGCCACGTAGTGTTCGCCTGCGGTGGGCGCGCCCGGCCGCGGTTCCTGGATGGTGAGCGTGAGCGCTTCGCCATCCGTGGCGGCCGTGCTCGAATATGCGTTTATCGACTTAGCGTCGAACTGGCTCCCGTTCTTTACCGGCGGCGTCACGAGCTCGTAGGCGCGGCAGTCGGACAACCGCGAGGAGAAGCCGCTGCGCAGCTGTTCGTTCGGGCACGTCGCCTGTTCGGCGGTCAGCGTCGTGAAGGTCTGGTCGGGACCGTAGATCGTTCCCAGTTCGTTGCTCGCCACGACACGGTAGTGGTAGGTCCTCCCGGGCGCGAGGCCGCTCGCGGACGCCCATACTGCGTGCGATTCCACTCCTTCACCGACGGTTCCTTCCGGGAACGGCGCCGAGCTGCCGTAGGCGCTGGTGGGGCCGTATTCGAAGCGGAAGGTGGTCAGGATGCCACCGGAGTTGACGAGCGCGCCGAGCTTCGCTTCGGAGACGCCGACTTCGGCGGTGAGCTCCCTGCCGACCACAGGCGGGACGGGAGGCCCGAACACCCAGACGTTATCTTTGAGGCCGTCAGTCACGTATACGCGCCCGCTCGCTTGATTAACCGTGACCATGCTGTAGAAGCGATCCGTCCCTTCGGCTTGATACGCCCCGAAATGGCCAGCTCCCACATCGGCGAGCTGCCTGCCTTCCGAGCTGTACTCGACGAGATGGAGGCAGGAGCGCACTTCAAGTTCGCCGCACGGGTCCGCGCTGTTTTCGACGAGCGCGAACACGTCCCCATGCCCGTCGAGTGCCACGGACGCCACGCCTTCGCTCTCGATTTCCACGGGCTTGCCGTTCACTTCCACAGGCGCACCGCTGGAATCGAGCTCCACGATCCTGTTGTTGCCAGCGTCGGCCACCCAGAGGTTGCCGGAGGAGTCGATCGCGACTCCGGTCGGTTCCTTGAGCGCGCCGACACCGGAGCCCGTAAACGTCTTCAACAGCGTGCCGCTCGGGCTGTACTCCAGCACCTCGTTATCCGGCACCACCGGCACGTACACGTTGCCAGCCGAGTCGGCCGCAATCTGTACATCTGTGAAAATTCCAAAGCCATTGCGTGACGCCAGCACTTCAAACGACGACAGCAACGCGCCCGTGTCAGGATCGTAGACGAAAATCATCGCGGGCGTGGCTGGTGATAAGTAGCCTCCTTCTTCACCGAGCACGTCTACGTCGCCGTTCGTCGGGTTCACCGCAACACCCGAGTAGTGCGCAGACCCAAACGGGGACGGCGGTGAGAGCAACGTGCCCGAAGGATCGAGCTTGACCACCGTCGCGGGGCCAAACCCTTCCCCTATGAGACCCGACACGAACAGGTCTCCAGAGTCTTCTACAGCGACGCCAGCCGCCATCCCGTGCGCGCTGAGCGATCCAAAGGAGATGAGCTTGGGAGGTTCGGCTTGGGCAACACCGACACACAGCGCCAGCAAAACACAGAGGGAGAGGAGAGGCGCAGCAATCAGACTGCATGCAAGCGCACAACTCCCTTGGGCTCGGGGGAGGCCACGGAGCGTCGCGAAGCGCCCGGTCTTCGGCATTACGGCGGCGTTCGCGAACTGCTCTGTTGGTTTCACCTTGTCTCCTTGGTTTGCGTTGTTGAGTCTTGTTCACCGGCCAGGCCCCGTCGGCGCGTAGGGGCTGCAAGTGCCGACACTTCCGACGTAAATGAGCGCACTTGTGGCATCACGCTGCCTCACGCTGATCGCGGGCATGCATCCGGATGCTGTGTGTGACCCGCCGACCTTTGTCGGTGAGCGCCCACGCGTTCGGCTCGCCCTTGGCGTGCCCCGCCCCGGCGTTGAGGAGCAGCCCGAGGCGTTCCAGCCGACGCAGAAGCTTCGATATCTGCCCCGGGTCGGTAACACCTGCGAACGTGGCGACCTCACGGTTGCTGGGATCAGAACCACGCCCACTCAGCTCCGCGATGCCTTCCAGCACCCTGGCGGTCCGGTGAGTCAGGCGCAGGTTCACATCGGCGAGCGGGTCACGGGCGCTCCGCGGCGCAGTAGCGCGCGTCCTCGGTGTGATCGGGGACACGACGGGCGCGGGACGCGTCCGTTCGCGCCGTGCCACGGCGGGGCCGAGATACGGCAGCACGATTATCGCCATCAACTCACCAAGCAGACCGGTCAGCGACTCACCATCCCGCCGCGACAACCGCGAGTAGACGATCGCAAACGCCGCCCCCACCAGGCCCTCCGAGGTCACCGGGGTCAAACCGTCACCACGGCCACCTTCAAGGCGGCCCTCGTCGACCACCGCCGCGAGCTGAGCGAGCACCGCCTCGCGGCACTCCAGCACCAGCGGACCCGCGCGCAGGGCCTGCACCACACACACCCGCGCCAACACCGGCTCACTATCGAATAACACAAGAATCCTCCACAAGCCCGCGCGGACCCGCTCGCGCCACGCCAACCCCTCCATGCCCGCCGCGGCAAGCTCCCCGGCGACCGTGGCGACCAGCTCCTCCAGCACCGCCGCGAAACACTCATCGCGGTTGGCGAACATCTGATAGAAGGTCCGCCGCGAGAGCCGCGCACGCGCGGTGATCCGCCCCACCGTCGCCCGCGGATAACCCAACTCATCGATCGTGGCAACCGCGCCCGCCAGCAGCCGCGAGCGCTGAATCTCACCCACCCGCGTGCGCGGCAACGCCACATCGCTCAAACGCGCACGCGCCAACTCCGACTCAGACATCCGGGCCAACTCAGGCGGACGAGGCGCGCTGGAGCGCCTCGTCCGCCTTGGCGTCCCCGCCACCACAGCGCTGCCACGCGCAGGGCTCACGACAGCCCCCCGGTGCCCAGGCTGTGCCCACCCCACGCGGGGGACGCCGCAAGGCCCGTCAGGACCCGAAGATGAGGGGCCCCAGCCCCTAGCGGACTAGGACAAGAGAGAGAGAGAGAGAGAGAGATGCGACAGCGCCAAGCTGGCGCATCTAGCATCAGCCCTCAGACGGGACGCGCACATCCCCACTACGTATCTCCCACTCGAAACCACGCTAAACCCAACTCCCTCATCCGTTGCGATCCGATCCCTCTGCCCTACCGGCACCCTGCTAGCGCTTGAAGTCAACCACGGAACGCGGTGACCCAACCCGGATCCTATGTTCGCCAGCCACCCCCAAGGGGATGACCATGACAAAGGAGACCGTACACCACCCCCGCACGGTTGTCAATACCCCTACAGCAAAGCTCCACCACACAGACCCCCAAGCCAAGCATGAGGCAGCGGTCGACCTCGTCGAACACCGCCTACACAGATGGGCGGACACCCTTTGTTTTGGTGTGTTTGCTTTTGCGCTCGTGGCGAACGGCGGTTTCGCAGTCGGTGACCGAGATCTTCGTGTTCTGCCGTACGACGGCGCCGTTCTGGGCGGTGAAGGTGGTCGGCATGATGAGCTTCGCGGGCCGGGTCCGTGTGACGCGGCGGGTGCGCCCGTGGCGCTTGACGGCGAGGCGCCGTTTGACGGTCACGGTCGTGGTGAGATGGCAGAGGTTCCCGAGGGCGGTGAGCGCGGAGTAGGGGCCTTTGGGTAGCGTCATCTGGAAGCTGCTGACCGGCTCGTCGGGAACGGCCTGGAAGGTGGTGCTGGTGACCCCTTGGGGGCTGATGTGGGTGGTGCCGACGAGGTTGATCGTGACGCCGTAGCCCTGGAGTACGAGCACGAGGCTGGGCCAGCCGGCGCCGCCGTGGCTGACGAAGATCGCGGGGCCCGTGAGGGGTTCGGGGATGATCGGTGTGATCGCGGTGGCGTGCCCGATCATCGACGCCGGTGGGCAACCGGCAGGGTTGGCGTTGAACTGCGCTTCGGCGCACGCTTTCTGCAAGGTCGGCAGGCGTGAGGGGAGCTGCTCGGGGAGTTCGACGCGGACGGTCTTGATGTTGGCCTCGGCGCCGAGCTTGATCGGGTTGGTGAGCTTCACCGACAGGCCGGCTCCGTCGATGCGACTGGTGCGCCCGCCGGCGGAGGCCGCGAACTTGGGTTTGAACTTCAGTTCGTCGCAGTCGTTGGGCGCGAACGGCGTGGTGACGGTCGCCGTCTGACCCTCGGGGCTGATGAGGGTGCTCGCGGTCGGTGCGGGCTGGCAGGCGGTGGGGTTGAGCGTGAAGTCGGGACGATCGATGCTGACGCGGACGCTGCGCACGTGCGTGACGATCCCGTCGATGATCGTGGGGATCGGTTCCGAGCCGGTCGGGTCGATCGAGACCCTGGCGGTGTAGGGGTCGATGTGCAGCGCGAAGCGGATCACGATCGTGCCGAGGTCGAACGGGCCGACCACCGCCGAGGTGATCGACACGACCGACAACGGGTCGCCATGAAAGGGACCGGACATGTACACCCGTCCCGGCACATAGTCGAGCACCGCGCCGACACCGGTGCCCACCAGCGTATGCCCAATCAGACTGGCGGACGGGCACGAGGGGTCGGCTTCCTCCTGCACGCCCGTCTTGTGCCGCGCCAGTTCGATGTCCGCTTCCGGGCAGAACGGCACTCCCGACAAATCCGCCGTGAAGCCTTCCGGCAGGCTCGCGGAGAACGTCGAGATCTCGCTCATCGCGTCCGTGCGCGCCAGTTCGATCGAGAACGGGCTGAACACCCCCGCCTGCGGGTCGAGCGTGCTCGCCTTGATGCTCGGAGCGAACGGAGGCACGCCCTGCGGGCAGGCGGAGCCTTCCGATCCGGATGTGACCGGGAAGGAGGCGGTGTCGGTCAGAGCGCTTTCCGGCGCCGAGTACGGCGTCAGCTGCGCGGTAGTCGTATAGGACCCGCACGTCGCCGGCGTGATCAGCGGCGCCTGCGCCCCTTCGCGGAAGTGGAAGTTGAAGCGCTCGAACTGCAGCGGCGGATCGCCTTCGAAGGTGACGGTCAGCCGCCCGGTGGCAGGATCAGCGCTGACGCGACCGTCGAGCTTGACGATGATCCCGCGTTCGGCGCGGCTCCTCGCAACCACGTACACCGCGATCAACGATTTGAACGGGTTCTCGTACGGTTGCGCGAGATACAAAGTCCCATACACCGTCGTGAACAGCAGCGGCGTTTCGACTTCCACCGTCCCGAGCTTGGCATCTTCCGGGCACCCCGCGCCAGACGCGGAGTTGAGCGTCTCTTCCGCGTACTGAGCTTCGGTGCACGCCCCCAACCCGACGCCGGCGGACGGGTCGATCGTAAGTCCTTCGGGTAGGCTCACAACCGTATCCTCGAGGTTCGACTGCGCGATACCGGTGCCGCTCGTGAGTCCTTCCCTGGAGAAGCTCAGATCGAAGGAGAAGCCCGAAGGCGAGGAGGCCGAGGCGGTGCTCGTCGTCGTCGAGATCGTCGGCGAGAACGGCACATCGGCACAGCCCGAAAGCGCCTGCAACGGTTCGCTCGCGGGGACGCTCACATACGCGCCCGGCGCTTCCCAGGAGTCCACTTCAAGACTCGAAGAAAGCGAAGAGGTGCAGGAGGTCGGCAGCGTCACGAAAGCCGGCGGTTCCTGCTCTTCGAAATGCGTGCACGCTTCGTAGATGTCAAAGCGCCCACGGGTTTCCCCCAGGCAACCCCAGCCACGTGCGTCGTCGTGGGTGGCCGAGCCCGCGACACCCCAGAACGTCACCCGCACGCTCGAGATGCCCGCGTCCTCGGGGATTTCAGCGGAGGAGATGTCCACGCCCCAATCTTCCGCGGAACGCACGCTCGTGGTCAGGTTCACCGGTACGCCCTCGATCGGCACGAAGAAGCCGAAGCGTGCCGGTTCGCCGGCTTCCGGTTCAATATTGAAGATCGGTGTCGCCATCGTCCGAGTTCCCGGACCACCCGGCTGATCGAACGTGACCGACGCGACTCCCACCGCGCTCTGGTACGGACACCTATCCTGTTCGCCACCGCCAACGCCTT
Organism: uncultured Solirubrobacterales bacterium; assembly: GCA_963764915.1. Lineage (GTDB taxonomy): Bacteria > Actinomycetota > Thermoleophilia > Solirubrobacterales > Solirubrobacteraceae > Palsa-744. The sequence continues at coordinate 687,959 of CAVXUO010000006.1, forward strand.
CCGCAAACTGCCAGGAAAGGCAGCGCGATACAGCACTCGGGTTCGCGATCAGGCCCGGCGGCAGACGCACCGCCACGTCGCGCGCCGGGGCGGCCGGGCCTGCATTCGGCTGGCTCGTGAGCGGCGCTCCGTCAGCGGCCTGGTTGAGCATGATCGACCCGGTGACCTGGAAGGGGTGCGCGCCCGCCTGCGTCACAGAGCCGCCGCCTTCGGCTTCGGCCTTCAGCTCATACCCTTCCGCCCCAAACGCATCGGTGTCCCCGATGGGGACCGGACGAGTGATCTGCGCGCTCGGCGCACCGCCGCCGGAGACGCTCAGCGTGTCGGCTTCCCCGCTCTCCGCGCCCGGCGACGCTTCCACCTCGATCCGCACTTCGATCGTGTCGTAGGGCGCGATCCGCCCCGTCGCTTCGCAGCTCAGGTGTTCAAGCGAGCACGAGAGCGCAACGGTTTCCCCAAGCCTCCCGCCATACCTTGGTTCACTGCCTGAAATGCCTGTCGCATGCAAGCCGGACGGGAGCGCATCGGCGAGGGTGATCGGCCCGCCCGCCACCGCGTCCCCCACGTTCTCCGCGCTCAGCACGATCTCCCCATCCGAGCCCGCCGCTCCCACCGACGGCCGCGCCCCCACGTCGAGATGCCACCACGCGCCGGCCGCCGCCGACGCAGAGGACGCCGGCGCCAGCGCCGCCGCCGCGAGTAGCGCGAGCAGCGACGCCATGCGCGCCGACCAACCCAGCCTCCAGCACCGAGATCCGAACATGTCTTCCTACTTCTTTTTCTTCGCGCGCTTGGTCTTCGGGTGAGACCCAAACTGTCTTTGGGCCGCCTTTTCGCAGGCGACCCGCCTGCCGCGACGCCCGCGACCCTTGAACTTCGACCGGCACAGCTTCAGCGCCACCTTGAGCTTCCGCGCGCGGGTCACGGGCTTCGTCTTGACGGTCGAGCAGCCGGTGAGCGCGATCTTCGTGACCTGGTTGACGACCACGCCGTTCTGGCCTGTGATCGTGGTCGGCATTTCCAGCTTCTGACCGCAGAGGCTGCTGGTGGCCCGCTCGGTCTGGTCGGTGCCCAGCACCGAGTGCGGACCCTCGGGCAGCGTCGTTTCGAAGCTGCTGATCGGCGCGTCAGGGACGGTTTCGAATTTGGAGTAGGTGATTTCGTTCTTGATCTGGGTGGCACCGTCGAGGACAATCTCCACGCCGTTTTCGCCCTGCAGCACGAACTCCACGTCCGGCCATCCCGCGTTGCCGCGCGAGACGAGGATCGCCGGCCCCGTCAACGGACTCGCCAGGATCGGGGTGTGCGCGGTCGCGGTCCCGATGAACGACGCTTCCGGGCAGCCAGCAGGGTTGGCTTCGAACTGCGCGGCAGTACACGCTTTCTGCAGCGTCGACAGCCGCGACGGGAGCAGCTTGGGCAGCTGCAGATCAACTTTGGCGATGTTCGCCTGGCCCGGCGGCTGAACGACCTTCACGGTCAGGCTCGCTCCGTCAGCTTTGCTCGTCGCGCCCTGCGTTGAGGCCGCGAACGACGGTTGGAACGGAAGATTGGTACACCCACCCGCCTGGAAGCGATCAGACAAGGCAGCAGTCTGTCCAGCCGTACTGGACTCCTGTCCCGTTACGCTCATCACATTGCAGCTCGTCGGGTTCAACGTGAATTCCTTGCGGTTCATATCGACGTTCACGCTGCGAATATCCAGCGGGATCCCATCGAGGATCGTCGGGAACGAATCGCTCTTCACCGTCACCTGCGCCGTATGCGGGTCGATATACAAGGCCGCCCGCACCACGACGCTCCCCAGATCGAACGGGCCCGCGACAGCCGGCGTCACGATCACCAAACTAAACGGAGCGCCCTTATACGGACCCGCGAAATACGCGTGGCCAGCCACATAATAGGGAGCGCCAGAACCGGTCCCGACATGCACGACCCCGACTTCAGACCCCGCCGGGCACGACGGATGCGCAACCTCCGATGCGCCTTCGCCTTCATGGCTGCGGGCCTGAGCCGCTTCAATCGCTGCCTGCGGGCACTGTTCGATCCCCGCGATCTTCCCGATCAACCCCGGCGGCAACGTCACATTCAGGTCGCCGAAGTGTTGTGAGGCGTCTTCGCGCTTCAAGTGCAGCACAAACGGGGAGTAGCTGCCAGCGACCGGACTCGCCGTGCCCGCTTCAAAGACAGGGGCGTTGGGCGCCTGCGCTTCACTTGAGGCACACGCCGCACCACCCGGCGCCCCGGAGATGGTGAACGGCGGACTCAAAGGCGTCGCATTCTCGCCTTCCGGTGCGCTCCACGGCGTCAAATCGCCGCTGGCCGCATATGATCCGCATGTCAAGGGCGTCGTCAATGCGGCGCGCCCTCCAGGAAACAGGTCGACCTTGAAGTCCCCGAACGGCAGCTGCGGATCTTCGTCGAAGGTGGTCGTGAGCTGGCCGGTCACCGGGTCTGCGGCAATCTTGCCCGGCAGCTTGACGACCACGCCCGTTTGCGGATCGTAGATCGCGATGTAGAGCGCCAGCAGCGATTTGAATGGGTTCGCGCCCTGCTGCGCCACATACGCCCCTCCCGTGAGCGGGTGACCGAGAAGCGGAGTGTCGACTTCGACGGTGCCGATCTTGGACGCTTCGGGACATTCCGCCGGAGCGGGCGTGAACTGCGGCCTGCCCGCTTCCGCGCTCTGCTGCGGCAGATAGCCGATCTGCGATTCGCTGCAGGCCTGAAGCCCGTCGGCCGAAGAGGGGTCGACGGCCAAGCCCGCGGGCAGCGTGACCTGGGCGTCCTTCAGATCGGCTTCGGCCAGTTCGCATTCGGTCGTCCCCGCTTCTTCCTTGCAGCCTTCCGGCTGTGGCATGTGGACGTCGAGGTGCAAACCCGTGGGCGAGTCGGCGACGCTGCTCGTCGGTGCTGCTTCCAAGCCCGGCCCAAACTGCGTCTTGCCGCAACCGGTGAAGCCGGGCATTTCCGTGCTCTTGGAGACGTATTGGCCCTGTTCGCCCCACGTGTCGGCTGTCGCCGTGAACGTTTCGGGACCGACGCACGACGTCGGGTTTCTGAGCAGCGGCCTCAGGGGCAGATCACTCGGGCAGCTGGTTTCGCCCGGACGGCAGCGGCGCTCGCTGTTGTGAGCGGCACTTGCCGGCACGCCCCATGTGCGGACGCGCACCTTCCAGAACGGGCCGCCGAGCGAGCTGACGTTGAGCGAGCCGCCCGTGACGCCGTAGTCGCTGCCGGTTCGGAGATGGAAGTCAATCCAGATACCCGTGTTACCCTCGACGAAGGAGCCGAATTCGGCCGGATAGTTGCCCGCCGGTTCGAGGTTGTAGAGCGATTCCTCCGTCGGGGTTTCCCGATTTCGGTTTTCTTCTTCACTACCTACGGCCGGTGCGCGGAAGTCCGCGTGGTCGAACCAGACTTCAACCACGCCGATTTGCGTGTCGGGAGGACATTCTTCGGCAGCAACAAGGTAGCGGTTGCACTTCGGCGTTACACTTGGATTGCCGATCAGGCCAGGTGGGAGGGGCTCATTGACGTCCTTGACGTTGGGCGCGGTGTTGTTGAAGAATTCTGTTTCTTCAGATTTCTGGGTGTTGCTGTTGTAGTACGAAGACAGAACCGTCGTCGGGCTGAATTCGATCGTCGACGCCACTTCATACGGATGGGCTCCGGCCTGCGAGTCGAGTTCGCCAGGCTCCCAGCCGCTGCCGTTGGCACTCGGATTCACGTGCCCGCTCTTGAAACTTTCAACGGTGAACTTCGTGATCGCAAAGGTCTCGAAGGTCTGATCCGCGCCGCTGGAGGAACCTACATGGTTACTCGCCAGGAACCGGTAGTGATAGGTCGTTTCGCGCGCCAAACCGGTCACCGTGAACTTGAACGTGACGTCGCCAAACCCCGAGCCGAGGTCCTGCGGCGAGCACGGCACGGTCGTTGCGTGCGTCCATGCGGATTCCTGGAAGCTCGCGTCGGTGACGTACTGCAGCTGACAGCTGGTATCGGAGCCCCAGGGATCGACCTTCGCCTTGAATTTGGCAGAGCTGGTGAGCGTTTCCACGGTCTCGTAATCCACAGTGGGCGGCCCGTGCGTTGTCAAGGTCTCGTCTTCGCCGTAGCTCGGGATGCCGTTGCTGTTGGCGGCCTCGATGCGGAAATGGTAAGTACTCGCAGGCTTCAAGCCTGCGATCGCCGCGCTGACGTCGGTCGGGCTCGAGTAGCTCGGACCTGGCGTGCAGGGCGCGGTCAGTCCATACGCGTCGGTCGGGCCATATTCGAACTGGCAGCTTGTCACTTCGCCTCCGCCGTGGACGGCGTCGGGGTCGACGTGTCCCTGCAGGGTCGCGGTGTTTTCTTCGACAGCCGTCGCGACCTCCGTGGTTACGGTCGGAACGATGATGTCGGCGCTGTAGATCTGGACGTTGGCGCCGTGGAGGTTGAAGAATTCGGCCGCATACACCTCGCCGGTGGGGCCGACCCCAAGACCGGAAAAACTCTCTGACTGGTAAGTGAACAGCCTCGAACCAAAGATATCGAGCAACGCGCCGGACGGGTTGTACTCGGCGATCGCCTCGGCGCTCGCCTCTTCGTTTTCTGCTGACCCGTGGGGCTCTCTGTCGATGCCAACGTAGAGGTTATCGCTGCGCGGGTCGACGGCGACGCCTACTGGCTCATCTCCTTCGTTTACGATCTTCGCGAAGTTGCCGCTTGAATCGAACTCGACGATAGTTTCGTTGAAATTGGTCACGTAGAGATTGCCGGCGGAGTCGAGCGCGATCGTGCCTAGCGAGCCGAGATGGAAATCCTTGATCTGTCGCTTGTATTCGCCGGAGGGGCTAAAGACGTCGATCGCCGTGTGGGCGTGGTCGGCGACGTAGAGGTCGCCGACCGAATCGACGGCAAGGCCTGCCGGTTCGATCGAACCGTCCGGTGTGAGGCTGCCGGCGGCGCCGTTGCACTCGTGTGCGATCTCTTCCGCCGTGCTCGGCGCCCTGCCGGTGATTTGACATTCGAACGTACCCGAGTCGCTGAAGCGGTCGACGACGCCATTGCCCGTGTCAGAGACATACAGATCGCCCCTGCGGGGTCCTGAAGCGGTGTTGTCGACCGCGATCGCCGCCGCGAAGCCGGCGCCGAAGGAGAATTCGTTCTGCGGCGTGCCTGCGCCGGTGAGCTGCACACCCGCGTATTCGCCTTTGGCGTTGAACTTATCGACCGCGAAGGCATTGCCATAAAAGCCGAAGATCTTGGATTCAGTGACCCAGACATCGCCAGTGGACTCTTCGACGGCAACGGATGGAAGAAAGTAGGAGAACGCTCCAAGCGTGGGGCGTTCGGAGCCGTTGAAGCTGCCTTCCTTGTTGTGGATGACCGTCGCGGCGGCTGGCACGGCGACTGTCGCCAGGCAGGCGCAGAGGGCGCAGGCCAGCGCAACGAGTGCGGGACGGATTCGACTGGCAGTCATCCTGCTGGTCTGCTTGCGCATCGTGAAGCGGTCCGTCTGGGTCTTGCCGTAGCGGGCGATCATTTGGCTTTCCCCTTGTTGCCGTGGTGCTTATGGCCAGCGCCCTTCGTCTTGGCGCCGTACTGTTCGCGCGCTTTGCGTTCACAGCCGTGTCGCTTCCTTGCGCTATGTCGGTCTTTCCGGTGGGGCGGGTTCGAGTCCCGCACGGCGCATAGCGCACTATCTGGCTCAAATACAGGGTTTTGAAGGGTTTGGTTTTGATCTGAAGTCCTCTTTTTTGGCTCCGTGTTCCCAAACTGTGTTCCCCAGATGCCCACGAATGCGCCATGACACATTGCCGCTTCGGCGCAGATAGGAGCAAACTCCCACTGGCGCACCCACCGAGCAGCGGAGTCATGACATGTCGGGGGACTGAGGTAGGGTGACCGCGCTGATTCATGTCTGCGGGACTACCGCGGACCCGACCGGGGAGGCAGAAGAATGTCGATCGACCCACAGGTCGGAATGTCGCCGGTGCCGGCGGCCGAACGAGCGTCGGCAGACTACGGCGACCCATCCGGCCCGAAGGCCGGGTTTTGGACGCGCTTCGGCGGACTGCTCCTTGATGGGGTGATCCTCGGCGTCGTCAGCGTTGTCTTGCGGGTGGCCCTCAAAGGTGCAGGCGAGGGCTTCTCGCTGTTGGCAGCCGGCGCATACTTCACGCTGTTCGTGGGAACTCGCGGCCAAACGCCGGGCATGAGCGCGATGGGGATCCGAGTAGTCAGCGTTGACGGCTCCGGCACGATCGGTTACGGCCGCGCCTTCATCCGCTGGATCGGCGGCTACCTGTCGTGGATCGTATTCGGCCTTGGCTTCTTCTGGATGCTCTGGGACCGAGAGAAGCAGTGCTGGCATGACAAGTTTGCCTCCGACGTTGTGGTGCCTGTTAGGCGGGGTTGAAGCCGTCGGCGCACCGCGGCCGAGGTGTCGGCGCGCCACTCGCGGAGGCCGCGCGTGCAATCCTTCCGTGGCGGGCGCTACGATGAGTCAATGAAGACAACTGGCAACATGGATGAGCAGGAGGTGCTCGCGGAGTTCCGCGGGGCCAACGACGGCTGGGGGCGCGCGCTCGAGGCGCATCGCATGGCGCCGCCCGACCAGGGGTTCGCCGCGCGACTGGCTGGGCTCGCCACCGCAGCAGGAGAGCAGGCTCGGGTTTGCCGCGACGCGGATGCCGCCGGATTTGAATGGCCGCCGCACCGCGCGGCCGAGGCGCGGCCGCCGTACGAGCTGCAGCCGGGCACCGGCCGACGTGGCCCCAAGCGGTCGTGGCGGCGTTTTGATGAGGCGGTCGAGCGCCTCAACAGCGTTGTCGCCGGCCGTGACATCCTCGCCGTCGGGGATGCCTACGAAGAGCTTGCGTCGGTCGCGGGTGAGCTCGCCGAGGCGGTGGAGCAGGAAGACGTGGGCAGTAGCCAGCGGAGGCGCGGGCGCGCGCGTCGCTCAGCCTGAGCAGCGCGGCAGGGGAGCGGTAGCGCGCCTGGGCGTCCGCGGTTGACCTCAGGCCGGTTTCGTCCTACCTTGTTCTGATGCTGCTATGTGCGCTTGCGCAGCAGCGTCGGGGTGCCAGGAGCATCCCAGATCGACGGCTCTCCGTCGCTGCGGCGACGGTGCGGGAGTCCCATCGTCTCTGGCGACCACACGTCGCGGCGGGTCGCCAACGTGGCGCTGTTGGCAGCGGTACGTGCCAGCAGCGCATCAATGTCCTCGCGGCGGATGCGCCAGTTGCGGCCGATTTTCGTCGCCGGGAGCAGACCGCTGTCGATCCAGTTGCGGATCGTCTGGGTGCTCACCGCCAGTGCTTCGGCGGCGCGCCCCACGTTCAGGATCTGGTTATCGGACATTTGCCAAGGTTGCACAACGTATCGCTCTTTGCAAAGCGTATAGTAAGGAGACGATGGCTAGCATGCACACAGGGAGCATGATGCCTCCACGCGACGGCAACGGAAGCGATGAAGAGCTGCTCGCCAAGGTCATCCCGCTGCGCCGCCGCGGGGACATTGCCCACGACCCTGGCTGCAGCACGCTCCAGCCGCTGGGCGCCGAAGCCGAGCCATGGGACTCCGAGAAGATCGGTCCGCAGGACGGGTCGACGGTGGCGCTGGAGCGCTCGATTTGGGATCCGCCCACCGTTGAGCTGCCACGCCGGCCGACCGCGGCACAGCGGCGCCTGCGGCGTGTGCCGGGTGCTCATGTCCTGCGTTGGCGTGGGCTCCCTGCAGAGGCAATCGCCACGACGACGACGGGCGCGATCGCTCTCGCCGCGCTCGTGCTCGCGCTCAGCGTCTTCGAGCGTGGAGGCTCCCCCCAGCAGGGCTCGGCCCTGCACGCGAGTGTTATCGGCGGCTCCCATGTCAAGGACTCGAAGGCGCACGCGACGACGGTGCGGCGCCCTGCAACGACCGCCGGCGCTCATCGCCATCAGGGCGCTGGGGCGCAGCATCGGCCTGCCAGCTCGATCCGCGCTTCCAAGGCGGCCCAGTCGACGCGTGTGTCGACTGGCGACAGCGCCGGCACAGCCGTGGTCAGTAGCGAAGGCTCGGGCTCGTCGGCAGTCTCCTCTTCGCCGCCGGGCGTCACGACCGTCACCGAAGAACGGAGCACAACTGAGGCACCAACGTCGCCAAGTGCGACGTATACCCCGGTCGCCTCGGTGCAGCCGCCACCAGCGCGTCGCAAGCCAAGCAGGGAAGGCGCCGAAGTCAAAGAAGCCGGCAGCGAGTTCGGCTTCGAACGCTGAGTCGAGCAGTTGCACAGCACTGCCCCCCTCCAAGGCTCCATACCCTGTGCCTATTGCTTGAAGCCGGCACGCAATTTTTCCACCGACTGCCCCCCTCGGACGACATGGTGTAGTCCCATTGAGCCGACAAGGATCTCGCACAACAGGGCTGAATTGGTCCAGATTGGGACATTTGCCCTGCCTTTGCTGAAATACGAGTGAAATTGCCGATATGTATATGTGGTGGAATTGCTCAAGCTTCTGTTGTCATGGGTCCCTTGGACTCGGGTTCCGGTCGGGGCCATCATCTTTGTTGCGGCCGTCGTGGCTTTTTATCGCTGGCTACCTTACGCACTCGACCAAGCGATTCAAAACTGGCGCGGCTTGTATGTAACGATCGGCCGAAGAAGCGTTACAGATTACCGACTGATTTGCGATCGTCGAGAGCTGCAGGATCGTCGAAGCGGCGAGCGACGTAAGCACGATTCGCCCGTTGTGGTTGACCGCAGGGGAAGCACTGGCCGACGAGTCCATGAGCGACGCAGGTCGTCGTCGTTGATCGCGCTCCCGAGGTAGGAGGAACTCGTTGTTCGGGTGTCAGTCGCGTTGGACGCCGAATAGCGCGTCGAGCCAGTGGCGGAGGGTGTGGAAGTCTTGGCCGCTGGTGGTGGTGTGCCAGATGAGGGCGGCGAGGGTGTATATGTCGCCGCCGAGGGGGGTGCCGGTGGGGGTGGTGCAGCCGTAGCAGGTCCAGCCTTGTAGGGGGGTTGGATAGATGTGGAGGCTTGGGGTTTTGTCTGGGTGGAAGGGGCAGTGGATCTTGCCGTCGCGGCCGGGGGTGCGGCCGGTGAGAGCGGGCACGTAGCTGGTGGGCGCGATCATGAGGAGTGGGTCGTGCGTGGTGGCGTAGTCGGTGGTGGGTGGCTGGTTGGGTTTGGGTCGTGGGATGGGTAGTGGTGGTAGGGCGGTGAGGATTTCGAGTGGGCGGTAGCGGATGGGGTTGTAGGTGGTGAGCTGTACGGGGTGGGGTGGGTTGTGCTTGAAGTTGAGGGTGCCGGGGACGCGGAGGATGCGGGCAGGGTCGGCGCACTTGGGGTCGGCGCTGAGGGCGGCGGCGAGGCGGCCGTTGGCTTGCTCGAGCTGGTCGGGTGTGAGGGCGCGGGTGAGCTGCCAGTAGGCGTGGGCGTTGCGGTGTTCTCCGTTGGCGCTACCGGACGCGACGATCATGCTCGGAGGTGGTTGGAAGGCAGCGAGTGCGGTGGCCGCTTCGGGGGTGTCGCAGTCGGCCCAGAGGAGTGGGGTTGGAGCGATGTCTTGGCGGCGGCCGCGGCGGCGAGTGCGTGGCGCGCAGCCGACGTATATGTCGGTGCGACTGCCGATCAGGGTGATGGCAAGTGCAGCGCGGGGGTCGGGGATGGCGAGGAAGAATTGGGCGAATCCGTGGTCTTGGGTGCGGTAGCGCACGTCGAGGAGGGTGTGGGGGGGCGCGTACGCGGTGAGGGTTTGGAGGTAGAGCTCGGCGGTGCCGAGAGGAGTGGCGGGGTTGGTGCTCATGGTGTGTAGGGCCGGGTTCGTTTGGTCTTTTCAGAGGCGAGCGGGAGGGGCGCGCGGCCGGGGAGGGTGAGTCGGGCACCCCTCCCGCGGGGGCGGAGTCAGGCGGCTGCGGCCTCGGGTTGCGCGGGGTCGGCCGGGGTGCTCGCTGCGGCCGCGGTGGTAGGGAGCGCGGTGACGTTGGTGTTGTTCTCGCGGGGCGCGGCGAGGAATTGGATCTGGCCGATGATTTCCCAGTCGCGGCGTTTGGCGCCCTCCTGGGTCTCCCAGTCGTGGTACTGCAGGCGGCCGGTGACTGCTACCAGCCAGCCTTTTTCGAGGACGTTCGCGGCGGCCTCGCCGGCGGGGCCGTAGGAGGTCACGTCGATGTAGCCGACCTCCGTTTCGCCGCGTGCGAGGCCGCGGACGGCGAGGCGGATCTTGCACGCGGCGGTGCCGTTCTGCAGCGAGCGAAGGGTCGGGTCGGCGGTGAGACGGCCGGTGATGTTGACGCTGTTCATGTCGCTTCTCCTTGTGGTGGTGTTGGTGGTTTGGTGCCCGGCGCGGCGGCGGGTTGGTGGCGGCGCCGGCGGGGCTTGGGGAGCAGTCGGGTGAGGTGGGTGTGCGCGGCGCGCAGCGGGCGCGGGGTGCGCCTGCGGGGTGGCGTTGGGGTTGGGTTGCCGGCGGCCGTGGCGCGGAGCTCGGGGTCCTTGAACCAGGGGCGGAGGTGGATCCATGCGGGGGGTAGGCGGCCGTAGGCGAGCAGCGCGGTGTCGGCTTGTTGCTGGCGGACACGGCTGGGTGGCGCGAGTGCGCGGAAGTCGGTGGAGTGGGTGTGTGAGCCGGGTTGCAGCAGGCCGCGGCGGTGGGTGGCGGTGCGCTTGATCTCCTCCTCGCCGAGGGTGTGGGTGAGGTGCTCGAGGGTCGCGCGGTCGCCGATGCCGCTGGTGAAGATCCGCGCGCGGTGGTTGGCGATGATCGTCTCGGCGCGGTCTTTACCCCAGCGATCCTGGGCCTGGCTGATGTTCTGCAGCACCGTCAGGAGTTGCACGCCCTGCCCGGGGCCGGTGGAGGCGATCTCGTCGAGGTTCGGCAACGGGGCGACGTTCGCGGCCTCGTCGAGTGCGAGCAGCAACGGGGGGTCGATCGGCTTGCCGGTTTGGGTGGAGCGCTCGAACGCGCCGGCGATCACATCGGCGATGAGGGCCGAGAAGAGGCCGCGCAGGCGGCGCTGGTCGTGGGCGGGGGAGATCAGGTAGAGCGTGTTGTGGCTGTCGAGCAGCCAGCTGGGGGTGATCTGGGTGTCGCCGATCGTGGCGGCGGCGACCTGGGGCTCCTGCCAGGCGTCCAGGGTGGTCGCAACGGTCTGCAGCAAACTGGAGCGAAAGCGCGGGTCGGCGTCCCACACCGAGCGCAGCGCCTCAAGCGCCGGCTCGGCGCCGGGGGTCGGGCTGTCCTGCAGTAGCGCGGTTGGGTCGTCTTCGTCGGTGTTCGCTACCCATGCGAGCACCTCGCGCATCGTCAGCTCGCCGTGCGCGGCGGCCAGTAGCAGCGGGGCGAGGAACCGGGCGCCAGCGGGACGCCAGAACGCCTCGTCGGCGGAGCTGCTGTGGCCGTGCTCGCCGACACCGAGCAGCCTGGCGGCGGTACGACGTGCGCCCTCCCACGTGGTGGCGGCCGTTATCGGCGACCACGGGGCCTGCGGGAGGCCGCTCGAGCCGGTGGGGTCGAACACCCGGACCTCCCCGCGCGGGGTGCGCGCGGCGTGCGTGTCGTGCACTACGTCGCTCTTGATCGACGTCGCGAGGACGGGGCCCTGCCACTCCAGTAGCGCGGGTACTACCAAGCCAGTCGTCTTGCCGGCTTGGGAGGGGCCGACGACGAGCACCGACGCTCGGGGCTGCGCGGCAAGCAGCCGGCCGTGGTGCACACCGAGCGTCACCCGACCGGGGGTTGGCTGGGTGACGTGCAGCTGCGCGAGCTCAGCGCGGGTGGCGAACGTCGCGGCGCGGGGGTGCCCGCGACGGCGAGTCCTCCACACGAGGAGCATGGTCGCCCCGGAGAGCAATGCGATCACGGCGAGCAGCTCAATCACGCGCGGAGGCGGGCCGCCGAGCAACTGCGGGAGCGCTTTGGGGGCGCGGTGACCGGGGTGCGACGTGGTGAGCATCTGGCGAGCCGGCGGGGCGCCCTGCACGAGCGTGATCGGATGAGTCGGGCTCACCCGGGCGCTCCCAATGTGTCGCCGGCCTCCCGTGTGCTGGCGCGGGGTTCGCGCTCCGCCATCGCGGCGTCGGTCGCGGTCAGTTGGCGCTCGCGCTGGGAGCGAATGTGGCGGACCTCGTAGGAGCGGTTGCCGACGCGCCACAGCGCGACGCCTTGGGGGTAGTGCGCGATGCGCCCGGCCTCGGTGCTGGTGAGGCCGAGGGCTTGGGTGGCGCGGGCGATCTCCTCGGGGTGCTGGCGATAGACGATCACGGTGCCGGTCTCGGCGAGCAGGCCCTTGGCGAGGGCTTGTTGGCGGGTGCCCTCGTCGCCGGCGGCGTCGAGGTCTGAGAGGCGGTGGAGCACCATCCAGTGCTGTACGCCGGTCGCGCGGGCGAGCTTGAACGCGGCTTGGTAGTAGTCGCCGAGCCCCGCGATCGGGAGCGCGCGCCATGCCTCGTCGTTGACTCGGATCGTCTTCGCGGGCTGCCGCCCGGCGTGTTCGGCTTGCAGGGCGCGCTGGATGCGGCGGGCGTCCAGGAACGCTGTCGCGCAGACCATCGTGAGTGCGAGCGCGAGGTCGGAGGCGCTGCTGGCGGCCTGTGCGCCGGAGATGTCGAGGCAGATGACGGGGGTCTCCCATACCTCCTCGCCGGTGCTGGTGGGAGCGTCGAACATGCCGCGTAGGGGGCCGTGGCAGAGGCGCATCAGCGCGAGAGCGACCTCGCGGAGCGCTTCGCGGGCGGCCGTGTGGGTGAGGTCGAGGGCTTGTTGTACGCGGGGGGCGGGGTCGCGCAGCTCGCCTACGACCTCGCCGATGCATACCTCGGTGGTGTGGTGCTCGTCGGCGGCGGTGAGCGCCTCGATCAGACCGACGGCCTCGGCCTGAGTGAGGGGGCGGGCGAGCATCGCGCGCGCGACGGCGTGCAGCAGACCCTCGCGCATCTGCGGGGTGCCGAGGCGGGTGAGGGGGTTCAGCCGCGCCTGCCCGCCGGGCTCGAGTCGCAGGGTAACGCCGCCGAGCGCGTGGACGAGTGGCTGGTACTCGCCCTTGGGGTCGATGATCTCGCAGCGGCGGCCGAACACGCGGGAGCGGTACAGCCAGCTCTTGGTCAGCGCGCTCTTGCCGAAGTCGGGCTTGCCGAGCACGATCGTGTTCGCGATCGACAACACCCCAGCCCCGTACAGCAGCCACGGGTCGTACACGAACGAGCCGCCGTGCAGGTCGCTGCCGATATACACGCCGCGAGCGCCCAACCCGGCCTCCGCGACGGCGGGGTAGGCGGCCTGGAAGTGTGCGGTGGAAACCTGGTGCCCGGTGTGCTCGCCGGGACGCGCCAGGCGCCCCAGCTTCCCCGTCGGGCGCTGGGAGAGGGTATGCCGCAGGGAGGCGCGCCGGGCGTGCTGCTCCTGCTGGGCGGCGCGGCTGTCGCGTCGGCGCTCGCGCTGCTCTCGACGGTGCTGGAGGCTCATCGCAGGCCTCGGCAGAGCGGTAGCCCGCAGGTGAATGCCTCGGCTTGCTGGCCCCACATCCGCTCCAGGCGCAGCGGTGCGCGCTTGGCCTCAAGCTCCACTCGCGACACGTCGCTCTCCAGGTCAGCGAGCGCGTCCGGGGCGTCCGCGGGCACGCTGACGGTGACGTAGGCGGCGTAGCGCACGGCGGCGTGTCCTTCGGCGAGCTCACGCTCGCGCTGGTGGCTGGCACGGTCGCGCTGTGACTGGCGCTGGCTGGTGCGCTGCCCCACACGCGCGCGCAGGTGCTGCTCGGTCGCGGTCTCGGTCGCGGCGCGCTCGGCCTGGCGGATCGCCCGGCTCGGGCCGACCAGCTCCATGCACATCGCGACCGTCCGCGTCGCGCCGCTCGCCATCAACAACGGCTGCAAAAACAAGGCACGTACATCGATCCGTGGCCACTCTGCCGCCCACAGCGTGCAGTGCAGCGCCCCATCGGCGGCAATGTGCGACCAGTGCTCATCGCGGGCGAAGGGGCCGGCGGTGTGCGGCGCAATCGCACCATCGGCCTGCAGGCTGCGATCGAGCTGGCGGGCACGCCCGCGGCGACCCCACGGGTCATACGCGTCGCGGATCGCACCCGCCAGGCCGCGGCGGGTGAGAACACCGGTGACGGTGACCCCAGCGCGGTCCAGCAGCTCGATCAGCTGCCCTACCTCTCCCGCCAGCACCGCGAGCGCACCGGGATCGCCGCCACCCATCCGCGTGATCGCGCGGCGCGCCGCCGGGCGGCCGGCGTCCACCTGGATCGCGAACAGCAGCTCGTGCGCCTCGGCGACATCGCCGGCGCGCCCGATCAACTTCAGGTAGCTCACCAGCTCCTCCGGCGGCTCCTCCAGCGTCGCATCGGGGCGCTTGGCGTCCATCAGATAGTCCGCGAGCGCGTCCCCGTCACCTGGGAGCGTGCGCTCCACCCACGCCACGCGCCGCACGGGGGAGTCATCCCGCGCGAGCGCGGCGAGCACCGCGCCGTAGTCGTGCAGGCGCTGCTCGCGCTCGCGCGGACCGAGCAGCGCGAACGCGCGGCCACGGACACGCAACGCCGCGGTGAACGTCCGTGCGCGGCGATCGGCGACCGCGCCGAACCGCGCGTTCTCATAGCGCACCAGGCCAGCCTCCAAAAACTCGATGTCGGCCAGCTCGCCGGGGAGCGAGCCGGGCTCGGCTGGGCGCTCCGGTTGAAGACCACCGGCCGGGAGTGCCACGACGTGCCCGAGCTGCGCGCGCTGGGCTTCAAAGCGCGCTCGGCCCGTGCGGCGAGCCAGCAGGAACCGGGCGCTCACGGGCGCCCACTGCTCGATCGTGTGGCCGCGGATCGGGGTCAGCAGCAGGCCGGCGGCGAGCCCGAGCAGCCCGAGGGCGAGCGCGAAGCCGCCCAGGCCGCCGAGGTGCAGCGCACCGAGCGCCAGCGCACCCGTCAGGATCAGCCCGAGCAGCTGCGGGATGCGCAACCCGAGCAGAAACCCGCCCGTTGGGTGCGGAGCGAACCGGTAGGTCCGCTCATCCACCTACCTCTCCCCCTTCCTCCCCCTCTTCCTGCGCGCTTTGGCGTATCGCCCGCCCGGTGGCGGCGGCGAGGGTGGGCGTGTTGGGGACGGCGCTCCGCCGCGGTGGGGCAGCCGCGGCGGGCGCCGTTCCCTGTCCGGCAGGCGCATCGGCGGCCGGCGGCGGGGGGCTCGCCGGTGGCCTCGGCTGCTCTGCCGGGACGCCGATGGCGCCGCCGGGCGCTGGGGAGGAAGCGCCCGACGGATCACCACCGGCAACTTGTGACCCCGCTGGCGGCCGGTCCGCCGGCGGGGATCCACTCGTGAAAGCGGGCGAATTGCCGGCCGGCGGCGCGCCGGCACCGCCGCGATCCGCGTCGGGGGTATCGGAGGCGGCGTGCTCCTCGCTGTCTGGCTGCGCTGAGGGGGTGTCTTGCGCGGTGAGCCCGGCGGCCGCACCGACGCTGCCCCCACCGATGTTCTCGCCACCGACCGGCAGCGTGCCGTCCAGCCCGTCACCACCGGTCGAGCCCGGGTTATCGCCGCCCGCTCCACCACCGCCAGGGGGGCCGCCGTTCGGGGAGAGGCCTCCGCCGGGCGCGCCACCACCACCGAAGTCGGGGGCACCCCCGGCCCCGCCATCACCGCTGGGGGTGCTGTCCTCGCCTTCGGCGAGGTCGCGCACGCCTCCGGCGTTGCGCACCGAGTGACCGTGCCTGTCGCTCACCGCCGTGCCCGCGGCGCTGCGCAGACCGGCAGCCGCGTATGCGCTCTCGGCATCCGCAGCGAGGAGATACATCAATGCCCATGGCGCGAACGCGGCGAGCGCGAAGATCACCGTCGCTGCGAGGATCGTCCCGACCGAGGCGGGGATCCCAACACCGAACGACAGGCCGGCCGCCGCGGCGTTCCCGGCGAGCGAGAGCACGATCAGCGCGACCGGCTTCAGCACGACGAACAGCAGCAGCAGCCGGCCCAGCCGACCAGTCCACGAGCTGAGCGCCGGCCAGATCGACCCGGCGAGCACGACCGGGAAGAACATGACCGCCACATAGATCGCCGCGCCGCGCACGATCAGCTCGAGCCACACAAACACCGCCGCGAACAGCTCAATCAGCGCGATCAGCATCGCCAGCGCCGAGGACTCAAACCCCCCGAACCCGCTCGCGCCCCACGCGTGCGTCACCGTCTGCCAGAACGCGTGTGGGGAGCCCGCCAGAACCGCGCTTGAGACCTGGTCGCTTACACCGAGCCCGACCGTCGTCAATGCGAGCACCACCCCGGTGCCGACGCCGGCACGGGCGATCCCCGCGAGCACACCCGCGAGCGCCTGAGGGCTGCGCCTCACCGCCGCCGACCCAAGCGCGACCAATGCGACCAGCAGGCCGAGGGCCGCGCCGAGGTCGGCCATCGGGGCAAACTGCGCCTCGTACCACGCCGCCTGCAGCTGCGGTGTGGTCGTTTCGCGCATCGCCGCGGCGACGAACGTCGTGATCTGCGTCGCGGCGCCGATCACCCACCGCGCGAGCGTGTTCAGCAATTCGCTGCCGGCGGCACCCGCGGCTTCACCCGCCAGCCCGCCCGCCACACCGACCGCGACTTCCGCCGCGCCGCACACCCCATTCGTGACCTTGTTGATCACACCGCCGATCACCGGGCCACCCAGTTCGCACCCGCCCGGCTGGTGTTCGCTCATGTGCTTGGCGGCCTGCGCCGGACGCCCGGCCTGCCGGCCCGCTGCCGCTGGCGCGGCCTGTGCCCGCGCGGCACCCATGAGCAACAAGAAGGCGAGCGCGAGGGCGAACGTCGCGATCGTGATTTGACGTCTGGCTCGCACCGTTCACCCCGCCGTCCCGTACACCGGCGCGCTCATCCCCGCCAGTCGCGCGAACGCCGCACGGGTGTTGTTGCTTCCTTGCACGTACACGATCGAGGGGACCGGGGCCGGCGTCGCCTGCACTTGCGAGCCCGCGACCAGCCAACGGCCGCCCTGCCAGTCAAGCTTCGTGTCGACTAGATCCCACGTCTGGCGCGGCGCCAGGCCCGGGCCCCACACGAACCCGCCCAGCCAGCTCGTGACCATCGCCGTCGTCGGGGAGAAGCTGTCAAGGCGCCGCGCCGCCACGACCGCCAAACCACGGCCGCCTTCGGCGTAGTTACCGACGTTCTGAGTGTCAGCGGCCTGCAGCGCGCGGGCCTGCGCGAGCGCCCGCTCACGCGCCGCGGGGAGATACGCCTGCGCAACCAGCGCCGCGAACACCGCCGGGTTCTGCTCGATCGACTGCGCCGCGAGCGCCACATAGTTATCGCTCGCCGCCAGCGCACCGGCCGGCGTGTTCTCCACACCGACCGGGACACCGTGCACCAGCTGCACCGCCACATCGGCGCCGCTGTTGGCGCCGTGGTTGAACACGCCGGCCGCGAGCAGCGCGACCAGCAGCGCGCACAGCGCGAGTGCACCGGCCAGCAGCGAGCCTCGGGATACCTCTCGCGTGCGCATCAGCCGAGTCCGTAGGCGAACTGCAGGATGGCCGCCGCGGCGCCCACCAGGAACGCCACGCCGACCGCAATCGCCATCCCGATCTTGCCGCCGGTAGCGGTGTGCTCGTTACCGATCCGCGCGCCGATCGCCCACGTCGCGCCGCCCAACAAAAACCCCGCCATGCACGCCAGCAGGGCGTACACCGCGATCACGTTGATCGCGCTCTGAATACCCGCCGCACCCGGCGCCTTCCCAGGTTCCGGCGTCACCGAGAACGCGAAACCCGTCGCTGTTTTCGCGGCCTGCTTACCCGCCGCAAGCAAAGCGCCCATCACAAGATCACCTCCAAGCCGGTTGTTCGTGAATCCATTTCGCGCATACCAAGATTGCACAATACGATATAAAATGCAAATCATGTTTTGGACGACCGGATCGCGGAATGCCGCCAACCCATGAAGCGCCTGCTTGCGCTCACCGGTGCCGCCGCCCTCTCGCTACCCGCGCTCGGGGCCCTTGCGCTCATGCTCGACGCCGCTCAACAAAGCCAGGCGTGCCAGCCCGCCACCGCCGCGCCAGCCACCGGCGGCTCTTGGGTCGCCACCGCCTACGGGCCACCCTGGGGCGGCATCCAAGGCGACGGCATCACCACCACCGGCCTGGACCTCACCGCGGGACCACCCGCCTACGAGATCGCCGTCGACCCCCGGCTGATCCCACTCGGCAGCTACGTTCACATCACGCCCAACCCATTCGGGAGCAGCAGCGCGTTCTACGCCGGGGACACCGGCAGCGCGATCACCGGACGGCACATCGACATCTATGACTGGCTTGGGCGCGCAAGCCAGGACGCCTGGGGTACTCGCACAGTCACCGTCGCACCCGCCGCAGCACCAGGCCCCGGCAACCTCCTCGACGGAGTGGCACCCACGCCCGGCGGTGGCGAAAGCCTCGGAGGGGGCTGCTCCGGCAGCCTCTCCGACGGCCATCTCGGACTAACGGCCGCGCAGACAGCGCACGTCGAAGCCGATGGATCAGCCACCGCACCCCGCGAAGCGCCACCGCAGGTCAAGCGCGCGATCGCCGCCGGCAACCTCATCCACAACCTCCCCTACCCCGAACCCGACCAGCACTACGGCACCCTCACGCAGCCCTGGCCCGCCTACGACTGCTCCGGCGCCACCTCACTCGTCCTCTACGCCGCCGGGCTGCTCGGATCCACCGCCCTTGACTCAACCGAACTCGAGAGCTATGGGCAACCCGGGGGCGGGCGCTGGATCACCATCTACGCCAACAGCACCCATGCCTGGATCGTCATCGCCGGCATCGCACTCGACACTGCCGACTACGGCGGGCCGCCCGTCCCCGCCGGAACGGGACCGCGCTGGCGGGCGGAACCGCTCGCCAACCTCGGTGACGGCACCAGCTACGTAGCCCGTCACCCGGCGGGACTGTAACACGACCCGCCAAACGCCTTTGCCGCCCCGTCTCCAAAAGCACGTCACACGACACCACCGATGATCAGGGCTACGCCAGCACCAGTCCCAACGCTGGAACCTCGACAGCGAGGTTGTACCCTAGCAGCATGGCTGTATTCGAATGGGTCCTAGTCGCCCTGCTAATGGTCCCCGCAGTGGGCATCTGCTGGGCTCTCGTCAAATCCAATGTGCTACAGACATCCGTGGCGCGGTGGCGTGTACTGCGACCGGAAGCACGCCGCCACATATGGACCATTTTTCTCGTAGGGACTGTGGTGGCAGCAGCCATCGTGTGGGCATTCGTGACTAGCCACGCCGTCCTAGGAATTGCGATTCTTGTCGCCTGTGTTGTGCTAAACGGTATTGTGATGCCTCTCCTGCGAGCGCGAAGGATCCAGCGCGAGTCGGCTCCAGTCTCTAGCGAGACGAAGCAGTCGCGGTAGAGCGCGCCTAAACTGTGCTGTGTTATCCAGAGAAGGAAAGCACTCGGGGACTCAGCCCATTGTCACCAAATACCGCCCATGAGCAACACACCGAGGACGACCGCAACTACTCCGGCACCTACCCTTGCCCACCGGCTTAGTTGGTACCAGTGCGATCCGAGAAACGCATCGAACCTGCGCGGGTCACCACGCCGTGAGACGCGCGCCCGCGTGCGCGCCATACCACGCGGCTCATACCACCATACTTGGAATAGCGTCAGCAGGCCGGCTCCGAGTACAACCCATCCCGTCATATGCTGACCGACAACCACTGGCGGCTGCCGCCCCCGTATCCTATGTGAGCTATCTTTCTCACAAACCCAATGAATCGAGGAACACGACTCCGCCAGCTAGCATAGCGCCAGCGCCAGTCCCGATACAGTGCAGCTCTAGGGGCACGAGCTCGATCTGGCCGTCCTCCGGCGTCGTACCGGCAGCGAGGAGACAGCCGGCCATCGCCCCACCACCCGCTACGAATACTACCGCACCCGTCACGGCCCCTGCTACACGGATTCCGGTCGGCACCCCGTTTGGATTGTATGGCGAATTACTTGCAACTTTGTTGTAGTACCACTTGCCGTGGTATTGGCCAGAGCAGTAGGTCCAGAATCCAACGTCGAGACAACCCTCAGAGAGGCGAAGTTTAAACGACGCACTGGTCGCGTTTTCGTTCTCTTGGTCTTGTTCAGACGCCTCCGCCAACGTTTGCGCCTGTTCATAGTAGTATTCTTCTTCGTTGATCCAGCAATTAGCTTCGCAGTTTCCTTCCCCTGGCCCATCCACTTGTGTTTCGCTAGAGGGTCGTTCTGTCAGTTTCGCCCGTTCTTCGGCTTCTCGTTTCTTTGTTTCTTCACGGACGGCGCCTTCCCTAGCGGCGATTTCTTTTAGCTGCCCTGCAGATGCTCCCACCCATGGTGCTTCGACCCTACCTACTCCGCCGGTGCCATTTGGGAACTCACCTGGGGTTGCGATAGGTTCTGCCTGTAGCGGCCTGCCGATCTCAGGGACATACGCATCGCCTCCCTCTGTGGTAGTGCCTGCCGCCTGCAGGGGTTCGCTCGATACGCCCTCAGCTCCCAGCCACGCGTACTTAGGCGGTGCTGTGCCTGCTTGCGGTACGCCGAACGCAGTGCTGTTATACGCGGAGATTAATTTCGTAGCGGATTCGTTGTCTTCTGCTGTAGCAATAATATTACCCTGTAGGTCGTGTAGCTGCAAGATCGGCGATTTACCCTCTTCTTGAATAGCAGCAAGCCCACCTTCAATACCAGGAATATTGCGCGCCCATTTCCCTTTTTCTTCAGTGCATTCCGCTTTGCCTTCTTCTTGACACGTCCATGACAATGTCCCGCTGGCGCCAGCGTAATGATTGACCAAAGTAGATTTTGTTTTAGTTTTTTCGTTTTCCGAAACCGTATTCATTACGCGTCCGGCCGGATCGTATGTGTACGCGTTCAACTGTTCATTCTGTGTCTGAGTGGCCACCTGGTTGTCGACATAGTACGTGCTCACAATTTCGTGTTCGCCCGCGTCGATAGCCGGAAGCTTAGTCATGTTGCCGAACGTTTCATATTCCGCGCCACCGTCAATCAGGTGGTTGGCGCTGTCGTAAAAATGGTTTTGAACGACGCCGCCTTCGGTGGCGCATGTTTCGGTAGCCGATTCGCGCGTGGTCAAGCTCGTGCGGTTAGATTCTTCGTCATAGGCATATAGTCCACTCGCACAGCCTTTACCGGCTAGTGTTTCTTGGACTTCGACGAGGCGCCCAGCGTTGTCGTAAGTGTATTTCTCTTTAGCAAGGGTGCTCGTCTGCTGCAATGTTTCGCCATGGATTGAAGGGCTAATGCTGTCGCTGAACCACACAGGGGCTTCTTTTTCGGAGCAGTTGCGCGTCTTGATATATTCGAGGCCTGTTGCCTCACCGACGGAGTCGTAGATGGTGTTGGCGCACATACCGTTGGGGTAGATCTCACTTACCATCTTGCCTTCGACATCGTAGCTTGCCGCGAAGGTACCTTCGGTAGCGCCCATACCCGTAGCGATGTCGACTAGCTTTTCCACGAAACCAGTCGTGGTGTTGTACGTATAGGTCTGGCTGCTTTTGGCTTCTTCGCCCTTGCCTTCGCTGACTTCGTTAAGCCGGCCGTCACGGCCTTCTTCGTAGGTGTATCTCGTGATGTTACCTTCTGCGTCCGTGTATTCCACCAGTTGACCAAGAGTGTTATCCTTGCTCGTGATCGTCTTGGGTTTGCCTTCGGTGCAGGGTTTGCCTTCGTTCGCGCATTGTTTTTCTAGCGCGCCAGTTTCGGTGTTGTATTCGTTAGTCACCGTAGGCAAGGCTGTATCGTGCGCGGGTGACGAGGTCTCTTGGCTAGTCAGTGCGCGACCGGCAGCGTCATAAGTCTGTGTCTTAGTGCGAGTGACTTTTTCTTCTTTGCCTTCTGCGTTGCGCCGCGTAAATACTTCGCTTATTTTTTCTGCGTCCTCCCACATATTGTAGGATGTAATGGTGGTAATCGGGAGTCCGGGTGAGGCGCTGATCCCGGGTTGTGCGTCCGGTTCCGTCTGGCATATCAGGCCAGCCCATTCAGGGTGATTGCGACAGGTGGAGACTTCCGCTTCTTCTTTTGCCGTATAGTAGATGGTCTTTGTGTCGTGAGCGCCTTCGCTGCCTGGGCGTGGCGCTGATGTCCACTTCTGCATACGGTTGTTTTTAACATCGGCGATGTATGTTGTTCCATTTGCTGCAAACGCGATGCCCCACGGTTCTTCGAACTGTCCGTTGCCGGTACCCTTGTCTCCAAAGACTGTCAGGAGCTTGCCCGCCGATGTGAACTCCTGCACGTTATCGTTGACGCCGTCGGATACCCATACATTGCCCGCGGGATCGACCGCCACTCCTTTGGGTTCTTTGAGCTGTCCGCGACCACTTCCTTTTTCGCCAAATTTGGAAAGGTATTCGTTTTTTTCACTAAACTCCTCAACCTGGCTGCTGCCCGAGTCAGCTACCCAGATGTCGCCGTTTGGAGCAATTGCCACGCTTCGGGGAGAATCGAACTGCCCGTTGCCAACGCCAGCCGTACCAGCTTTGCATTTATTCGTGCAGATTTCGAATTCTTCTTTACCGCTTTCGTTTACCTTGAAGCCGAACGCTGCTATGAATTCCCCTTTTTCATAAAACTCCTCCATCCGGTTGTTGGCGCTGTCAGTCACATACACGTTACCACTTGCGGTGACCGCGATACCCTTTGGTTCGTGCAGCTGACCGGTGCCTTCGCCCGCCGTCCCTGCTTTACACGATGTAGTGCACACTTCGAGCTTCGCTTCGCCTTTGTTTACACCCCACCCAAACGCCTGCACGAATTCGTGTTTTTCGTTGAACTCGTCAACCCTATTGTTACCTGTGTCAGCGATCCAGATATTGCCTTTTGAGTCAAGGGCCATAGCGTACGACCACAACAGCTGGTCTGTACCTGTGCCATACGAGCCAAACTTCGTTTCGTATTTGCCCGCGGGCGTAAATTCCTCGACACGGCCATTCGCCGAATCGAGCACAAGCACGTTCCCGTTTTTCGCCTGCGCCACCGCACGAGGTTCGGTCATCTGCCCGTTTTCTTTGCCTTTGCTCCCGAGCTGCGACGTGTATGCCGGAAACGACGGGACCAGCTCCCACTCCTCGATCCGTTCGTCGCCAAAGTCGCCCACGTATATGCTTCCGGCACCATTGACAGCAATCCCTATTGGGCTCTCCAATTGGCCCGCTCCTTTTCCTTCTGTGCCGAACTTGGTGATGAACGTACCCGTCGGCGAGAACTCCTCCACCCTGTGATCGAAGCCGTCGCTGACGTAAAGGTTGCCGGAGACAGGGTCGGCAGCGATCCCGTAGACCCCTTCGAACTGCCCGTTGCCGGATCCCTTGGAGCCAAATTCAGCGATGTAGGTGCCAGCAGTCGAGAACTCCTCAATGCGATAGTTTTCGAAATCGCTCACATACAGATGCCCGGCGGAGTATGCGATATCGTTCGGGCTCTTAAACTGTCCCTTGCCAGAGCCTTTGGTGCCGAAGGCTTTTATGAATGTTCCTTCCGGCGAAAGCTCCTCCACCCGATTGTCGGCTTCGTCGACTGCCCACACGTCGCCGGCACTGTCGAGAGCGATGCCGAGCAGTCCCTCGAACTGGCCATTTCCAGTGCCTTTGGAGCCGAACGCCCTGACAAATTTGCCTTCAGCCGAGAACTCTTGGATGCGATAGTTGCCGTCATCGCCCACGTAGATGTTCCCGGTGCCCGGGTTGATCGCGATGCCGTAGGGTTCGGTGAACTGGCCGTTGCCGGTGCCTTTGGACCCAAACCCCGCGAGATAAGCGCCTTCCGGCGAGAACTCCTCGACGCGATCGTTGCCGTTATCGACTACCCACTCATCTCCATTGGCGTTGAAGGCGATGTCGGCGATATCGCTGAACTGGCCATTACCCGAGCCTTTTTCGCCGAACTGGAGGTCGTACGTCGGCGGAGCGGGTGAGCCGCTGACCGAGCCCTTAGCCGAACGCGTTTCGATCACGTTGCCCGTTTCTTCTTGATAAACTGTGGTTGTAGTGAGGTTCAGTCCTCCTGGTTCATCCGTCACCGAAGTTGGCTTGCGGAGCTTCCAGCCGAGTTCTTTTTGGCCGGAGTAGGACATGACCGTCGTGCGCGTATCCTTTTCTTCGCCGGTTGAAAGCAATGCGCCGCTGGTGGTCTTGGTCAGCTGGTCGTACGTTTCTTTGTTTTTTTCTTCGGCTTCTTTAGCGCCTTCATTGTAGTAATCATGGGTTATCGAGCGCGCCTCAAATTCTTCGCCTGTAGATAGTTTTATCTTGTGTTCGGGGCCAATGACCTTAACTATGTTGGTTTCTTTTTGTATACCGGCTTCTTCTGGGTTGTATACGGTTTTGGTGTCGAGTTTTTCTGATACTTCGGCGGCTAGGCATTCTTTTTTGAGGACCGATTTACAGCCTTCTTTGAGCGACGCGGCGCGGTTGTCAGCACTGAGAGTACGGATCGTCTCGTTGGCTTCATCGTATTCACTTGTAGAGACCCCGCCGGTAGGTATGACGGTGTTTACGGTTCGGCCGCGTGCATCCCAATAATGGAGCACGGCGCGTTTGTAACTACTTGCGGGCCACGTCTGCGCTTCATCCGGTGGAAAGATCGCGGCTCCTTCAACCGGATCGTCCTTCTGTGCCCATTTTTCGACTTCTTCTTTACTCAAGGAGTAGGGTGCGCCGCTACCTGACGACGGAACATCATACTCGATAGTGGTTCCAGGCTGAGGGCCATGAGATTCACCTTCGACGCCTGTACCGCCAGCTGGGTTGAAGGCGGTAACGTTGCCTGTAGTGTCAACCGTTGCGCAGAGCGAGGACGAAGCGCAAGATACGCTAGTCAGTTTATCTCCAAGTGCGTATTCTTTGGCCCAAGATTCACCGCTATTTTTCGATACGAATACGTTGCCGGCGTTGTCCACGGCGACGCAGGTTGAACTGCCACTACAGGTCACCGCCGTCAGGCTGGTCGTGCCATCGATGTTGTGTTTGGATGCGGTAGCGGCCCCACTGCTTTCAATCGCCAGCTTGAGTGCGTTCCCGGCCCCATCGACGGCCACGCACGACGTAGTAGATGTACAGGCAATGCTATGGATGGCACTTGAACCGTCGACGTCGGTTTCCGTCCATGACGAGGACTCGACCTGGCTCGTGCTGGTCGCCACGTGCACGCGTCCATCGCTGTCGGCAATGGCGCAGAAGGACGAAGACAGACAGAAGACGCCTTTCATGCTGGTTTCGCCCTGGTCCTCCAGAGTCCACGAGGTTGATGCCGGGCTCGTGGAGTAGTGGAAGTAACCAAAGTTATCTTGTCCGCTCACGCAGAACGACGATGATACACACGAGATCGCGTCGACGCCGTACGTGGGGCTGTACGCTTCGCTGAACGCCCCGCCAAGCGACGTGGCGTAGTACAGTTTACCGCCAGCTGTTTCTTTGCCGTCTGCCAGCAGACATAGTGAGGTCGTCGGGCAGTCCACGGCCTGGCTGGGACTCTCCCCGCTTGGCCCACTCCATGTTTTCCATGTCGCTTCTGAGCTGGAACTCACGTTTGTTGCGTAGAGCGCCTTGCCAGCGCTGTCGCTGAGCACGCAATCGGTCGTGCTGGGAATACAGGATACGGCGTTTAGGCTATATCCGCTGTCGACTGACTGCTCGAACATGCCGGGTTTGCTGACGACCGCTGCGCTCGCCGCGCTGGACACCGCTACCGCGCCGCCGCCGTTGACCGCCGTAACATTGACGACCAGCTTGTGCCCCACGTCTGTGGACACAGGCGTGTAGTTCTGGTTTGTCGCCCCGAGAATTGGTGTGCATTCTCCACCTGAAGAGGTGCAGTCCTCCCATTGATAGCCGTACACCACCGGGCTATCGCTCCATTCGCCGTTCGATGCGGCGAGCCTTACGCCGACGGCGGGTGTGCCGCTGATAGAAGGTGCTTCTCCTTCTTTGTTTTTCGGGAGCAGTGCTTGTTCTTCCAGCTTTTCTTTGACTTTTTCTTCTGACCAGCTCGCTTTCGGGTGGGCTCGTGTGACCTTCAGCATGCGTCCGGTGTTGGAGTCTCCGGCGATCGTGCCGTAGACAAATGTCCACGGCTGCTGTCCTGGCGGCGTCAGTGAGGTGACATGCCCTTCAGCGTCATATCCGTAGGTGGTCTTGAGCGGGTGTTCCAGACGGGGATCCCACTCGACTCGCAGACGGCCTTTGCCGTCGTATTCATATCGCGCGACTTCAATTTTGGTGATTTCTTTCAACGTGGTGCTATACCCATGGAACCAGACCTTTTCAAGATGCCCCTTGTAGTTTCCCCATTCGTTTGGGTTTTCTCCTTTAGCGGTAGTTTCTTTGGCATATTCGAAGGTGAGCGCCCGGCAACCGGCCACCAGCGGTGTACATGATGAGACGCCTGCGGGTGTTGGCGCGAGCGCTTCCTTGGGCTCGACAACTGCTTTTTCTTCCTCTTCGACCGTAGTGTATGTGTAGGTGGTCGCTGTGGCGGCCAGCGGGCCACCGGATTCAGCCGGCAACCAGA
Organism: uncultured Solirubrobacterales bacterium; assembly: GCA_963764915.1. Classification (GTDB taxonomy): domain Bacteria; phylum Actinomycetota; class Thermoleophilia; order Solirubrobacterales; family Solirubrobacteraceae; genus Palsa-744. Next base: position 714,466 of record CAVXUO010000006.1, read on the forward strand.
CCGGCCGTGCCCATTCGTCGATAAGGTCGGCGCCGTTGTCCACGACATAGATACGCCCCGAGCCACTGACAGCGATGCCCTGTGGCGATGTGAATTGGCCCGGCCCTGTCCCAGAGGACCCGAACTTCGTTATAAAGGTCCCGGCGGCGCTGAACTCTTGGACTCGGTGGTTGCCGGAGTCCACCACATAAAGATTGCCCGTATTAGGGTCGGCTGCAATTCCGTACGGGGATGAGAACTTGCCGTTTTCACTCCCGGCTTCCCCAAATTTACCAAGGTGAGTCCCTAATGTCGAGAACTCCTGCACCCGGTCGTTGCGGTAGTCGGTGATGTAAAGATTCCCGCCCGAGAGCGCGATATCGGTTGGCCCTTCGAATTGTTCGTTACCTGTTCCTTTTGAGCCAAACTTTCTAAGATATTCTCCTTTTTCGTTGAACTCCTCGATCCGATTGTTGCCAAAGTCCGCGACCCACACGTTGCCGCTCGAATCTACGGCTATCCCGGCAGTCGTCGAGAACTGCCCGTTCCCTGAGCCGGCGATCCCGGCTTTGCATTCTTTTGTGCAGATTTCGAATTCATCTTTGCCTTTGTTGTTCACTTCCCAGCCGAACGTCTTGATAAACGTTCCACTTGACGAGAACTCCTCCACCCGGCTGTTGCCCTGATCGCTGACGTATACGTTGCCGTTACGCGGGTCGATCGCAATCCCCCACGGGCCGGTGTACTGGCCCGCACCGGTACCCTCCGACCCGTAGGTCGCCAACAGCGTACCGGTGGGCGAGAACTTCTCGATCAGGTCACTTTCGTTGCTAACCGTCCACATATTACCTTCGGCATCAATTGCGTCACTGATTGGGTGCTTCAACTGTCCCGCTTGCGCGCCAAACTGATCAACAAATGTTGGCGTGACGCTCAAAGTTTCTTTGGGCTGTTCAAACTTGGTTTTGGTACCGGTAGCGGAGTCTGACAACACAAATTCACTAGTCCCTTTAGCTTCGAGCTTTAGACTACTGCTGTTGCTGGGAGATTCGAATTCGCCTTTTGCCGTGCGAGTAAATGTGGTGCTTGACCCACCAGCGTTCAGGATCATGTTCCCATTCGGCCGCGCAGTGAGGCCCTCTCCGCCGCCGAGGTTGATGGTCCACTCCGGTCCCAGTGGTCCGTTCGCCCCCGCGGTTGGACTGCGCGACTCGTAGCTGCGAGACACACCGCTCAAACCGTCGAGCGAGACATCGGCGGAACTCAGAGCAAACTGTCCGTCGCTCGGGTCTACAGTACCTGGGCCGATAGACACAGGGCTCGCGCCGTGAACCCGGAATGTGAATTCTTCTTGGGCGACATTATCGGCGTTGTCGGTAGCCGTCACGATCATCGAGTGTGTTCCGGGCGTGAAATCGCGCGACAGTAGAGTGATTTTGGTGCTGGCAGTGCAGGGACCTTCTGGACACGACGCGGCCGATCCGCTCACTTCGTGCCCGTCAACGCTCACCTTGATTGATTTGACCCCAGAACTCTTAATTGAGCCTTCTCCATCCGTAGCTTCTACTTCCAGATGGTCTTCCCCCATTGGAAGTTCATTACCATTTTGAAGCCCAATAATTTTGATCCCATACGGCTTCGTGGCATCGACTTTGATCTCCTGTGGATAAATATGAGCGCTTAAACCTATGCCGTCTTCGACAAAGGCTTCCCAGCTCTCTTCCCCGTCTGACATACCTGTTTTATATGTGTAGCCTTGATCGTTGTATTCAGGGCATTGAATGCCCAGGCAATAGTCTTCACCAGAACCATCGTAATCTTTATAGTCACCCCAACTAGCAGTTACTGCTCGATATAAGCTCAAGCCAACTCCAGGATCTTTAGCACGAACTTCGAAGGCGCCCGAATGAGGGCCCAGCCAACTGCCAGCACCGTAAAGAACATTGGGCACATATTCTTTAGTCTGTGAATTATAGATTGTAGGACTTGTTTTATTAAATTCTACTTCGGGACCTTTTTCCTGCGAGACTTCTACATACGCGTTCCATATACCGTCGCTGACACAGCAACTTCCTTCTCTTTTGGATGTGGTTGTTTGTACAAACCCGGCCGTATTGCTGTTTTCTGCAAGCGCACCACCAGTTTTTGTTCCTTCGCAGGATAATTCCGGTGCGCACGCTTCTCCACTGTTTTCACGTTCATTGGTGTTTTCGGGAAGTTCATCGTAGTCCTCTAGCCCGTGAGGGGTTTCGAGTAAAAGAAAATGCGCAAAGCCCCAACCGCCATCGCTCCAAGCGTCTTTTTCTGTGTGTACTCTTAGGATCTGCGAGGCGTTCTTTGTAAGATAGTACAATCCTCCAGATTCCCCTTCGCCATGTTTAGTGCTTAGCGTATCTTGCCATTCCCCGAGTCCCGTCCAGTGGCTACCATAGAACGTTGCGGGCCATGCGGTATCAAAATGCCACTCAGTTGGGTAGCTTTCGCTAGGAGCAAAGACTCGGTCTCTGACAACAGGGTCCACTACAATGGGTAGACGAAAACGGCCTTCAGAAAATGGGGATAACGCGACCTTGATCACTGCTCCCGACGTGAGTTCAAGCGATAAAGGCACCGTCGTACCTTCGGCATCTTGTGCCATCGGCACCGATAGCGATGCCACGGTCGTCCCGTCCTCGACCACTTCTACTTCGCTTGCGTCGTTTCCTTGCATCAATGTTGCGCCAATAGGTAAGTTAACCTTGTAGTCTAGCTGCGCTGGACTATTGATTGAGCGCAAGACTGTATCCATCTCAAAACCACTCGTGGTGGGCTTCACAAGTGTGTCGGTGTCGGTCTGCGTATTTGCATACATCACAGTGACCCCATTGATGGAGCCCTGGGAGCCGCCAAGCGGAGCGCCTCCTTCATCTACCGGGATCACAGAGACGCCAGTATTGGCAAGCGATACGCCCCGCCCCAGTTGCTTAGGGATCTGTACGTCGACAAGCGGCGTCTTTGGGATGAAGGCGTCGCCTTCTTCAGTCAAGCTCAGGTCGATCGGGGTCAATCCGTGCATGGTCTGGACGGCCATAGGGGCTGTCGATTCAATCACGCTGTGTTTGCCTGCAAGCCCATCCACTTGGGCGATATTGACGGCCGGGAAACGAGTAATACTTGCCCCTGCTGGCAGCTGAGGCGGACCCCCCGCAGGTTCTTCGATCGCCTTTGGGAAGGTTTCCCGTAGCGCCTTCGCGGCCTCGCCAGCGCTCAAGCCTGAGTATTTCAGCTCCGACTCCTCGCGTGCCGCAACAGCTTCGGGCGACGCCAGCTTGGCCTGACGTTCGGCTTCGACCTGTTCGGCGTCCATAATCGGCAGCCCCGGGAGAAGCCGATCTTCGAGTAGAGAGACGCCGGACCCTTCGGTGGAAGGCGAGCCTTCCACCGACGAGGCCCCAGAGGGCGGCTGAATCTCGAAAGCCGGCACTTCGGGGGCTGGACTGCTTCCCTTCGCTTCTTCCTGGCTTTGAAGATGTTCTGCTTCGCTGACCAGCGCGCTTTCTAACGACGACAGCGAGGAGCCAGTCCGTTCGCCACTAGGTCCAACTTCAGAAGTAGCTCCTTCACCTGCCGCCAGCGCGGGAGAGACGGCTAAGCCTTGATCCACCGGTCTGATCCTGGAGGTGCTGGCGGGGGCGGCCGTTGAGTTTGTTGGAGAGGCTTTTGTTGTCGGCGGGGTTGCGGAGCTGTTCGTCGGTTGGTGCTGAGGTGTCGGAGTGGTCCTTGGGCTTGTGTCCCGGCGTGGTTGCGGGCAGGCGGAGGCCGGTGGTGTGGCGTCGGTTGTCGTCGCGGAGCGGGCCGGGTCAGTTGGGTGGCGGGAGCGCGCGTAGTCGCGTGAGCGCGGCGAGGAAGTCGTCGGCCCAGGGCCAGCGGGCGGGCATTCGTAGTGTTGTGCGCCGCGCGGAGCGTACGAGTCGACCGGGCAGCGCGAGCAGTCGGCGGCGTAGTGTGCGTGCTGTTCTGGTGGTCGCGTTGGGCAGGCCGATTGCCTGTGTCCAGCGCAGCAGGTTGTGTGCCAGTGCGGCGATCACGGTCCACGCGGCGTTGGCGTTGAACTTGCCGGAGGGGAAGTGCGCCATGGCTTGGTCTTTGAGATCGCGGATCGCGAGCTCGACGACAGCGTGCTGGCGGTGCTCGACCTCGACCACGGTGAGCGTATCCGTGCGGTTGGTCGCGAAGGGGTAGTGATCCCACACTGGGAGCAGCTCGCCCTGCTGGGAGAGCCGGCGAACGCGGCGCACGACCAGTCGCCAATCCCCGAGTGTTGTCTCGGCGATCTGCGCGATCGACGTTTCGGGGTAGTCCTCCAAGGTGACCCACGCGTCCTCGTTGATCGCCTCGACTGCGACGCGGACGTGGGGCTGCATGCGCACGCCGATCGAGAACTTCCAGCCCGCCGTGTCCAGTCGCGCGAAGGTCTTCTTGTTCCAGAATCCCGAGTCGGCCCTGAGCAGCTTCTCGCCCGTGGCGCCGGCCCTGTTGACGCGTGCAATCACCTCCTCGCAGAAGCGCAGCATCCCGCGCGAGGTGTTCGCTGAGCCGTGACGCAGGCGGATGTGCAGCACCTCGCCGGTGTCCGCGCGCGTGGCGAGAATTGGGTGATAGCCGCGCTTGTGCGTATACCCAAAGCCGACGCCCTGCTTGGCATAGCCATGCACCTCGCCGACGAAGCTGTCGGCGTCGATGACCAGGCGACCGTCACCGGGCCCGGCGCCCGCAGCCCACGCGCGAGCGATGCTCTGGTCAAGCACGCGGTCAAGCTGGCGGACATGCCCGAACGTGAACGCGCGCAAGAACGTCCCCAACGTCGACGGCGCCGCGACCACATGGCTGAGCACCGCGCCGGTCTGTCCCGAGCGCAGCACGTCGCAGTCCTCGATGCAGTCCGCCCCGAGCGCCATCGCCGAGACCAGGCTCATCACCTTGCGCCCGGGATTCGCCGCGCCCGCGCGATCACCGAGATCGACCGCGTCATCGACGAGTTGCTCGATACCGAGGCGCCCCGCCAGCAGCGCAGGCAGCATCACACCAGCGTTAGCGACCGCCCGCTCATCATCGAAAACGACAACGGATCGGTCCGACAGATCATGCACCATGCAGGTGACCTCCTGGTGCAGGCCCGCCGTCGCCGGAATCGACAGCTTTCTGCCTGCTCAGGAGGTCATTTCAATACCGCCACCGGACAGACCCACCGACCACAACGGTGGATCAAGGCTAAGCCAACCAGACAACACCCCAGGCACACCAGCGCCCGCCGTAATGCGGCCTCCATCCAGGTCATTTGCCCTCCCAGGCGAAAGACTTCGAGAATATGGTCCCCACAGAGTCCGCGTCCTATTGTCATCTTATATGAATAGTCGCGCTGATGTCAAGTTAGCGACCCCAAAATTTTTACAACCAATGGACGTTACGAGCTTGTCTGCAAAGGCACTCGAACTCCGCTACATCCCGATCCCGAGGTCGATCCAGCCGCACTCGGCCCCGGCGCCACGCCCGAGGCGTCGCTCGGCGCGGTTGATCGCTTCGCGGGCGCGCTCCCAGTCGCGCTGCTGGGTGCCGTGCTCGGGCCGGGGTCCAAGTGCGTCGGCCGGATCGGTGATGTCGTACTCCACGCGGTAGCGCGCTGCGTGACGCACACCGTTCTCCCACGCCTCGCGCTGCGCCGGCCTGCCAGGTCGCTCGCCGAAGGCGGTCTTCACCCACGGGGCGGGTGTTTGCAGTTCGCGATCCGCGAGGTCGTTGCGTAGCGCGGTGTGTTCGCGGGTGGCCCGGGTGATCGCGTACTGGAGGCCTTTGCGTTCGGCGCGGGCCTCGGTGGGGTCGCAGAGCTCGCGCTCCAGGCTGGCGCGCTGTGCGAGGACCGTGTCGAGCTCCCGCTCGTTGGCTTGCAGGGCAGTGGTGAGGTTGGCGCGTTCGATCGTGTGGGAGTCCCGCTCACGGCCGAGGCGCCGGCGTGGCTCGGGCAGGCCGGCGAGCCGTTGGGTGAGTTGCTCGTGCTGGGTGGTGAGGATCAGGGCCCGCGCGTCGAGGTCCTCGATGCGCCGCAGCTCGCGTGTTGGCAGCGCATCGAGCTGCCCATGCAGTTGGTCGACGCGCTCGCGTAGTTCCCGCAGTCGCGTCAAGGTCGCTTTCGCCGGCGGCGTCGGTTCGGCGCGAGCGACGGCATGCTCCTGTGGTGGCTCCGTAGCGTGTGCACGGGCGCTCGCGAGGTCGGGGTCATCCGTGCGGCCTGCACCGGGGAGCTGCTCGATCGCGAGGTCTTCGTCGTCGCGCTCCTGCATCCGCCGCGCAACCCGGTCGAGCAGTTCGTGTCGGGTCGCTGTCGGGGTTTGGTCTTTGGGCGCGAACTCGCTGCGCTCCCGCTCGAGGTCGTCGTCGTAGACGAGCAATCGTGTGGTTTCTCTTGCGCGGGAGAGCGCGGTGTATGACCAGCCGGCGGTGAGATCCCGGGGAGAGGCGACGACGATCGCGCCCTCGATCGTGCCGCCCTGCATCCCGTGGCCGGTCAGTGAGTAGGCGTGCTCCACGTGCTCGGCGACATAGGCGGCGGGCAGCTCTCGTACTAGCCCGCCGTCGGTGTCGATCACGACCTTGTCGGGGTGGAGGTGGCGCACGGTGCCCCTCATTCCGTTGTCCACGTCGAGCTGCCCGTCGTTGCGGCGGCAGATCACGCGGTCCCCGACCGCGACCTCGACCGGGCCGTAGGAGTGCTCCTGCCCGAGCGCGCCGTCAGTGCGGCGTAGTTCGCGCGCACCGTGGTTCAGACGGTCGCGTGTCTCGTTGTCCCTGGCGATCATCACCGTCTGCGCCAGTCCCGCCGCGGCGGCCTCGTGCGCCCACTCGGCGAGGGCCTGCTCGCGCGCGCCGATAGGGTCGTTGAACGTCTCGATCCGCGTGTTGCGCTCGGCCCAGTCGAGGTAGCGCTGGGGGTGCCCGTCGTGAAGCGCACCGAGCGCCCTGCGCTCCGCGGGGTCGCGCTGGCGCATCACCTCCGTCAGCTGCTGCACGCCGAGCGTCCGGGCGACTGCTCCGAGCCATCCGCCTGCCCGCACGGAGACAAGCTGTCCAGGGTCGCCGATCGCAACGATCTTCACGCTCGCACGCCGGGCCGCCTGTAGTAGTCGTGCGCTTGGACGCGTCGCGGCCATCCCTGCCTCGTCGAGCACCAAGACGCTCCCCTTGGGCAGCTCGTCACCGAGCTGCTCGAGGTCGAGCAGGAGCCGGTCGAGTGTCCGGGTAGGGATACCTGCCTCCTCGGCGAGCTCACGTGCCGCGCGGCCGGTCGGCGCGACGCCGAGCACGGTGTACCCGGCGCTCTCGTACACCTGGCGCAGCACCCCGGCGGTGTATGTCTTGCCCGTTCCCGCGAGCGCATGGATCACGCTCACCCCGTGCCCCGAGCCAGTCACGGCTCCTACCGCGGCCGCCTGCTCGGCGGTGAGTGGACGGTCGGCCGCTCCGATCGCACGCTCGGCCAGCGACGGGTCGACGATGCCCGCTCCTTCGCCGGCGCGGCCGACCGCAGCCGCGATCAGCCGCCGCTCGACTGCCACGAGCTCTGCGGTCGTCATTTCCCCCCGACGGGTCTGGATCACATCCGGGCGCTCCGCGAACCGCGCCGCCTGGCCGCGCACCTCCGTGACCAGCGCGCCCACGCCCGCGGCGGCGGCGAACTCCTGCAGCACCGCGCGCTCGTCGAAGGTGTTGCTGCGTTCGGTCAAACCCCCCGCACCCGTCAACCGGACGCCGAGAGTGCCCTCTTCTACACCGCCACGATCGACGAGGCAGCCCGCCAGCCGCTCCCGGCCTATGCGCAGCATGTCCACGATTCGGGCTGCGTCGAGGCCCTGCTCAGCGGCACGGGTCCTGACCTCCTCCCGCCATGTATGCGTCTGCAGCCCGTACTGCTTGCGCTCCCTCGTGGCGAGCGCCGCGTGCTCCGCCGCGCTCTTGGATCCCAGGCCGATCCCGCCCCGCTCCGCCTCGCGGCACATCTCGTGACGGCGCTGGGAGAAGTGCTCCACGATCGGGCGCTCGATGTCCGCGAGCTCTGCCGCACCGTTGCGGACCTCTCCCCACTCCAGGCCGAGACGCTCCGTGACGAGTGCTCGCAGATGCGCCTGGTAGAGGTACCCCGCTGTCTTCGCCGCCCGGTAGAGCTCCGCGCCATGCAGCGCCGTGAACCGGCCATCGGGGCCGCGTGCGAGGTTCGCCGCGACGACGTGCGTGTGTAGCTGCGGGTCGAGCGCGCGGCTCATCCGGTGCCGGTAGGCCGCGGCGATCAGGCCCTCCCCGCGCTGGACGTGCTCGCCGGCATGCCCGCGGCGAACCGCCACCGCCGTGTCCTCCAGGTACCCGAGTGCCGCCCTGACCGCCTCTTCGTGGCAGCCCACGAGCTCACCCGAAACAGGGTCGGGTGTGACGGCGAACAGGATGCTGAGCGTCTTCGGGGCGGAGAACGTGAGGTCGTACGCCGCGACCTTCGGGTCATGCGCGCCCGAGCGCAACCGTGCCGCCGGGTCCCGAGGGTCGTGGCCGGCGATCAGCGCGCCGAACTGCCCGGTGCCCACTCGGCCAGTGAGGCCTAGCGCCTGCGCGCCCGCGCCGACCCATTCGCCTGGCGCCTCACCGCGGCCGGTGTAGTAGTCATCCTGACCCTGCGCGACCTGCTGCTCGTAGTAGCGGTGCTGACCCAACGCGATCTTCCCGATCGAAAGCACACTGCCAAAATAGCAAAATATGCCCACCTTGGTGCAACTGTGTGCCGTGAGGCGGAGCGCAGCGACGCAGAGCGGCGGGGTGACCTTGCGGCGGTGTCGAGAGCGCGACTGGAGAGGCTGCCGCGGCGCCGGTGACTGCGCGGTGGGAGGCGCGGGCGAGAGCCGAGCGAAGCGAGGGTTGAGCGCTGTGAGGCTGGTGGCGCGCGTTGTATGGCAGAGCGCGCGGGTCGAGCGCTCAGGTAGGGCTCGCGTCAGCGGCGCCGGCGCGGGAGGATCACAACGGCGGGGATCTCGAGCTGCGTGAGCGGGCTGCGGCTGCCGAGCAGACGGGTGAACAGTCGCGCCGAGAGCGCCGACGGCCAGCGGCCACGGCGCCCGGCATACCAGAGCGTGCCCCCTCCCCACGCGACCGCGCCGAGCACGACGAATGCGACGCAGTACCCGTAGCCGCCCTGGCTGCCGCACGCCCACGCCACCCACCACAAGCACCAGCCCGTGACGCGCGCCAGGGTCGGCCCGAAGCGCCACGCGACCCACCCCGCCACAGCCACCAGGCCGAGCACGCAGATCCCGCCCGCGAGCGGGCCAGCCGCGGCGAGCGGGGTGGCGGAGTCAAGGGGCATCCGTTCAGTTTGCCACCCGGACCGGTCGGACAATTGTCGTCGGTGCGTGATTCTGCGAGCCCGACGTGGGACCGTCGGCGGGGTGCTCCACCCCGCCACCCAATCCGTCGATCGAGCAGTCGGCCGGCCCCCGGCCCGGCACCCCTGCACACCCTGTCACACCCCTCGTGGGTTGACAGGGTGTGACACGCTACACGCAGCGGGGGCCGGGGGACTGCGATCCGCCGCGCTCGGGGCCCCCAGCCAGGCGCCAGCCTGGCTGGGGAGCGGCGGACGATCGACCCTAACTCCTGTAGTTCGCTGGGAAGCACGCTTCGGCTGGTCGCGGGCCATGGAGGGCACGCGCCCGGGCGGCTGTTCCGGCACTGCGGCGCGCGGACGATCCCAAATACTCGTAGAGAGATGATCCAATCGATGCTCGCCGTCCCCGCGAGGCCGGGTGCGCATCCCGCCAGCGGACGGTCATGATCTGCCGGGATGACCGACCACGACGCTGTGCTGTTCGACCTCGACGACGTGCTCGTCGACTCACGCGTGCCATTCGCGCACGCCGTCAACCACGCGCTCACGTCAAACGGGCTGGCCGCGCGGCCGGAGCATGAGCTACACCAGTACCTTGGCCCTCCCCTTCACCGCACGTTTCGCGAGCTGGTCGGCGAGGAGTCACTCGTTCAGCCATGCGTCGACTCCTATCGCGCGCGCTACCGCGAGCTGGCCGCCAGCGAGACGACCGTATTCCCCGGCATCCGCGAGCTCCTCGACAAGCTCGCGGAGCACCTGCCTGGCCATCGCCACCTCCAAGCCGCGTGCGCTGGCCGAGCCTCTGCTCGACGCTCTACACCTGCGCGGATGCTTCGCCGCGGTGATCGGCCCCAAGCTTGACAGCGAGAACGAGCACAAGGCCATCACCGTCGCACACGCGATGCAGGCACTCCCGCCCAACGCGCGGCCGGTCATGGTCGGCGATCGCAAGCACGACATCGCAGCCGCCCACGCGCACCACATCCGCGCCATCGGCGTTCTCTGGGGCATCGGCTCAGAAGAAGAGCTGCTCACCGCAGGAGCCGACGCGCTCGCCCGCACCCCCACCGCGCTCGCCACCCTCCTCGCGCCGTCGGGTTGAGATCGCCGCAAACTGCTGGCACCGCCCCCCTTCGCGGTCGCCCCCAGCGCGGCGCGCACCACGACTACGGGGCCACGATCAGCAGTTGGCACATGACTGCAAGGACGAGTCGATGGATGGACCGCGAAGCACTTCTCCGCTTCTCGCAGCGTCAACGGGCATGTGCCGATCGCCGTTCGCTGCTGTCGGATGTCGTCCGGAGGGGGCACGCGGAGGGCTTTGCGGTGCGGCGCTCGCTTTGTCGAGCTATGCGAGCGCTTCATCGAGACATGGGAGCACGACTTCGGGGCTGTAGCGGCTATCCGTGGCCAGGGGTCGTACGCCACCGTACGTTGGCCCAAGGGAAAAGCACCGCCATGGCGGCGGCTACGATGGCACGCGTGTCCGACTCGCAAGAGACTATTCCTTCGTCCCGACTCGGGACGGGCGTGAGCCCAGAGCATGGCGGACGGACCGCTACGGCCGCAGACCAAAGCTCGGAGCACGATTCTGTTGCGCCTTTGGCGATCGAGACGATGGGCGAGTCCATCGGGGAGATCACTGTGTCCATCGGTCCGCAGTTTCTGGAGCTGTTCAGCGAACACCTCTACTCGTCGGCGAACAAGACCTTTGAGGAGCTTGTATCAAACAGCTGGGATGCCGGCGCCTCGAGCGTCCACATCGGAATGTCGACCGATCTCTCGGCTAAAGACGCCGCCGTATGGGTACTAGATAATGGTGTCTCGATGGACGAGGCCGGCCTAGAGGCTCTATGGGCGGTCGCGACGTCCCAGAAGCGAGCCGCTGCTCAGAGCAACCGTCCGCAGATCGGAAAGTTTGGGATCGGGAAGCTTGCCACATACATACTCGCTGACGGCTTGACGTATGTCTGCAAGGCCGCAGATGGTGTCGTTCGTGCTGTCACGATGGACTACCGTCGCATCGATGCGCAGAAGGGCGAGCGTTTGCATATCGACCCGCTGCCTCTTGTGGTGCGGGCACTAGATAAGACACAGCTAGCGGGGCTTTTGGCGGCGTTTCCGGGCGGCGCCGAGATTGCGGAGCTCGTCGAGAACGGCGTTCCCGCTGCGCCCGCAGATCCCCACTATGAGAAAGAGTTCCAAGGACCAGAGCCCGCATCGGACGGCGGCTCGGGTACGTGGACACTCGCGATTCTCACGTCTCTTAAGGAGAAGGGCCGGGAGATGCAAGCCGGCCACATCAAGCGCATGCTCCGTTACGCGCTTCCACTTGGAGCGTCGCTCGGCATCGTATTTAACGGCGACGCGCTCCATTCGATCAAAGTGGACGCCGACATCGATCAGCAGTGGGTTCTCGACAAAAACCTCGGCATCGCGAGCGTCATGTTGATCGATGACAATGGCGACGAGCGGCATTTTGCAGTGACCAAAGCTGAGAGCGGGACTGGTCTGACAATCGACGGGCTACCCGGCAACGTTACCGGCACAGTGCGCCTCTACACGGATCGCATCTCGGGGGGCAAGAGCGAGGCGGTCGGCTCGTCAAATGGGTTCTTCGTCAATGTTCTAGGGAGAGTCGTCAACGCCGAGGATCCATACTTCGGCCTAGAGAATCTCAACCATTCGGCCTGGGCAAAGTTCCGTGCCACTGTAAGGGCCGACGGCCTCGATGCCGATCTCGCCGTCAATCGCGAGGGCCTGCTCGACACCGAGGCGCTTGCCGTCTTCCGCGCCTTCCTGCTAGCGGTCTTCAACAAAGCCCGCAATGCATATGACGCCAATCAGCGTGCCAACTGGCCGAACGTCGGACAAGTGCTCACCGACAGCTGGGGTAGCGTCCCGCTTGAGCCGTTGCGCAACACAATCAAGGACGGGATCAAGTCCGGCGGCGACCTCGCACTATTCATTGATGGAAGCGACGTCGACGCGGACGCCGAGCTGGAGCGCATCGAAGCAGCCGACGATGAGAGTGTCGCCGACTTTATCTCCGACGTCGTCCTTGAGGATCTGGCAGCCGAGGCTCCACTCGTTAAATACGAGCTTTCGACGCACCGGGTAATCGTCAACCGCCAACACCCGTTTGCCCAGGAGCACGGCGAGACCCATGAGCAGCAGCTACTCCTGAGAGACGCCGCCCTAGTCGACCTCCTCACCCAGGCATACATGACGAGCCTCGGTATCGACGCCGATATTTTGGAGCAAGTCGCCGACTACCGCGAGCAAAGCCTCAGGCTGATTGCGCAGCGCCAGCGGCGCTCGGGCGTCCAGCTCGGGCGCATGCTCGTGGACGCGACCCGGTTCGACAAAGGCTTGGAGCGCGCGGTAGGCGACGCGCTCGAGTATCTGGGTTTCGCTGTTAGACGTCTCGGACAGCCCGGCAAGACGGAGGGGGTGGCAACCGCGCCCGTTAAGCCTACCGACGGGGACGCCGATCTTGCTGCGAGCTTTAGCTTTACCTACGACGCCAAGTCGAGCAGCAAAGCCAAGGTCAAGACGGGCAACGTTGGAGTTGCGGGCCTCGTGCGGCACCGAAAAGACGAGCAAGCGGATTTCACGCTCGTCGTGGCTCCCGACTACGAGTCTGGCGGACTTGAGAAGGAGTGCGAGGAACAGAAGGTCACTCCTATGCGCGCGCGTGACCTGGCACGACTCCTTTTGGTGATAGCCACCCATGGGCCAGTAGACCTGTCGCGATATCAAACTCTTTTCTCTCGGCACTCGCCTGATGCAGTCGCGCAGTGGGTAGATAACTTGGTCAAGGAGGCCGAAGGCCGCCGCGTGCTTCGGTACGACGTTCTGCTCGCCGCGATCGACAAGGTCGGATATGCCGGACCAGATGCCGTCACGACATCGGTCCTTGCTCGCGAGGCTCGCGCGCTGCTCGGCGACGCAAAATTCCCGAGCCAACGGGAGGTGCACGCCGTACTTCGGGGGCTGGAGGTGTTGCTGCCGCAGCTCGTACGCCTTGCTGGAGAGAACGCCTATTTCGGGGTGCCAGCAAGCAAGCTGCGCGAGGCCATTAGGGAGCAGCTTCAAGCAGTACCGGACGCATACAAGACGAACATCGAGGAGCCCGCCGAAGCTCCGCCTGGGCCAGCGTGAGACGCACGAGATGACCATGGCGCCTGCAGCATCGTCGGTTCACCCCTTTCCAGCACGAATGGCGCCCGAGGTCGCCCTGCGAAGTGCACGCCAGCTCCCTCCTTTGAGTCTGGTGCTTGACCCAATGGTCGGGTCCGGGACAACGCTTCGTTGCGCTGCCGATCACGGACACCGAGGGGTCGGCTTCGATGTCGACCCGCTTGCCGTGTTGATGGCTCGTGTGTGGACAACGCCCCTAGACGTGGCGGCACTTAGGCGCAGTGGCGCAGAGGTGCTCGCGGCAGCCGTCACCGTGCAGCCGGACGGCGTGACCGACGGCGTTGACGGTGATGAGACCGCAGATTTTATGACTTATTGGTTCGCGCCGCGGCAGAGGCGCGACCTAGAGCGCCTAGCGACGGTCCTTAGGAGGAAGCGGGGTCCTGTAGGTGAAGCGCTTAGGCTTGCGCTCAGCAGAATTATCGTTACGAAGGATCGGGGAGCGTCACTTGCCCGCGACGTGTCGCACAGTCGACCCCACAGGGTCGCCGAGGTCTCCGACTACGACGTTGGCGCCGGCTTTCTTCGGTCCGTCGAGCAACTCGCAACGCGCCTGGAGCGCACCCCGCCGCCAGGAGGCGTCGACATCAGCCTCGGCGATGCGAGAGCTCTTCCGCTTGATGACGACAGCGTGGACGCCATCATTACATCTCCGCCGTACCTCAATGCAATCGACTACCTACGTGGTCACCGCATGACGCTCGTCTGGCTCGGTTTCGCGCTTGATGAGTTGCGTGAGATCCGTGGGACTAGCATTGGCACAGAGCGAGGACTCGACCGGGGAGCGGATCGCAGCTTCGCCGAGCGACTCGCAGCGCAGATGGGCGCTCTAGAGTCTCTCCCCGATCGACAGGTCCGTATGATTCTGAGATATGTGCTGGACATGTCCGCGGTAATCGACGAGGCGGCCCGTGTGTTGCGCCGCGACGGGGTCGCCACACTAGTTGTCGGGAACTCCTCGATAAGGGGCGTTTTCCTCGCGAACGACAAGGCAATTGTCGCGTGCGCTCGCGAGGCTGGCCTGCGCCAGACCAGTAGGCGGGAGCGACCACTCCCTCCATCGAAACGCTACCTGCCACCGCCAGGCCGGGCTTCCGGGCATCTGCTCCGACAGCGGATGCGAACCGAGGTTGTCTTGAGATTTCGGCCAGCTTAGGGCGCGTCGGACGTGAAACGCTCTATCGATCGAGGGCATCGCAAGATGGCTGGTGGGCGCACCGAGGACGGCCCAGATCAACGCCACGCCGGCGCCAAGTTATGGTCTGTGTCCAACCTCAGCGTCGCTGGCTGTGCCTACCGTAGACACTCGCAATGTCATAATGCGGTCGGATCGCGCTCGAGACGAGACAGAGATCACACATGAGTAGCTTTGACGTCAACGACTTTCGACCCTCCGAAGCGGCGCGGTACGAGCGGCGCATCACACACCTCCAGTCGGAAGGGCTGTCCACCGAGAGCATCGAGAGCGCCGTCAACGCCGCGACGGAGAACATCGCGACCCAGGATGCACGGTCGTTCGTGATCTACGGCGAGCCGCAGAGCGGCAAGACCGAGATGATGATCGCACTCACCGCACGGTTGCTCGACGAGGGCTCGAGGATCATCATCGTCTTGATGAACGACTCCGTTCAGCTCCTGGAGCAGAACCTCGAGCGATTTCTCCGCTCGGGCCTGGATCCGGCGCCGAAGAAGTTCAGCGAGCTGCTTGACCCCAGCATCAACCTCAAGAGCGGCACCTGGGTCATCTTCTGCAAGAAGAACGCTGCGGACCTGCAAAAGCTGATCGAGAAGCTCGGCCGCACCACCGCGCGGACGGTGATCGACGACGAGGCGGACTACGCGACGCCAAACTCGAAGATCAACCAGAAAGAGAAGACCCGGATCAACGAACTCGTTGGCAAGCTCCTTGGCGGGGACGGCACCTACATCGGCGTCACCGCTACCCCGGCTCGACTCGACCTCAACAACACCTTCGATAACGAGAACGAGCACTGGATCGACTTCCCGGCCCACCCGCGCTACACGGGCCAGGAGACCTTCTTTCCTACAACCGCCGAGGGGTTCGAGCTACCGTTCCAGCTTGAGTTGCTGCCCGACCAAGGGGACGCCCCGAAGTACCTTAGAGCGGCGCTGTTTCACTTCCTGATCAATGTCGCCCATCTGAACACCCAGGTCAACGAGCGGGCCGAGAACTACTGCATGCTCGTCCACACGAGCGGGAAGAAGGTCGACCACACCAAGGACTACAAGCAGATCGTCAATCTGCTCGGCATCCTCAAGGATCGCGACCACGCGAGATACGCCAAGCATCTCGAGGCGATCCATGCGTTCGCACAGAGCCGTTTCCCGGGCGGCGAGAAGGAGATAACCCAGTACATCGTCGACCACATCAACCAGTCAGACGTGGTCGTGATGAACAGCGATCGCCCCGCGAACGCGGCTCAATACCGGCGCGCGACCTCGCCGGCGGCGTTGTTCACAGTCGCGATCGGCGGGAACATCGTCTCGCGAGGCGTGACGTTCGACAACCTACTGTCGATGTTCTTCACCCGGGATGTGAAGCACAAGATCCAACAGGACACCTATATTCAGCGCGCGCGGATGTTCGGCACACGTGGCGGCTATCTCAAGTACTTCGAACTTCACATCCCGGAGCACCTGTACTTCGACTGGCAGAAGTGCTTCGTCTTCCACCAGCTGGCGTTGAGCTTTATCCGGGCAGACAAGGGCGGGCCGATATGGCTCGAGGATCGGCGGATTGCCGCCGTCGCGGGGGCCAGCATCGACAAGGCCGCCGTCGCGCTGGACAGCGGCGAGATGAGCTGGGAAATGTTTGAATACGACGCCTTAATCGAGGCAATCACCGAGGCCGACGGAGACCCCATCCAGCGCCTCGCGGAGTTGGTCGAGCTCGTGGGCGAGGACGCCCTGCCATCGCACGTGCTCGCCTTCATCGGCCAGTTCAACTTCGGACCGTCCTCGATCGCGATCCATCGGACGACGCCGATTGGCGCCGAGTACGGCGACGAGCAAGTGCGCAGAGAGATCCGCCGGCGCAAAGGCTTCATCGCGACGAACGCGCTGGAGAAGGAGCGGTTCCCGAACGCGATCCACCACATCAAGGTGTTTCGCAACGAAGCGGGCAAAGCTCGGGTGTTCTACAAGTACACGCCGGAGGCCGGCAGCATCCGCTTCCTGAAGAACCTCAAGAGCGGGAAGTGATCCGACAAGTTGAGCAGTACCACGGAGTCGCACTCGCGCGACTAGTTCGAGCCGCATACTCCGTGACGATCGGGACCCGCTCGCACGAGGACTACCGTTCGGTCTACACGGTGAACGACCGCGTCGCGTTGTACGTGAAGTACTCCACCAGCCGCCTCAGCCCGTGGACGTTCGGCTTCAAGGTCGAGTATCAGGACGAGATCAGACAGCTACGCGACGAGTTCGCGGACACGTTCGTCACCCTCGTTTGTGGGGTCGACGGAATTGCCTGCCTGAGCGGAGCCGAGTATCAGCGAGTGCTCGACGACGATCCCAGGAGCGGCGAGTGGATCAAGGTCAGCAGAGGCCCCCGCCAGAAGTACGCGGTCAGCGGGTCAGACGGCCGCACCGTCTGCAAGATCGGCGACAACGAGTACCCGGCGAAGGTCCACGCTGCCATTCGCGCGGCGAGCGTGCACGGCCAACCATAACTGGCAGCGTGTCAGCGCCTAGCCATCTCCATGAGCGGCAGTTCATTACCCAAAAGTGCATGCGCCTCGGTGCATCGAGAGGTATGCGAGCCCCAGCACGATGAGATAAACAACCGCGAGCACGATCTATGCGGCGATAGACGTCCGAGCAGCCAGCTTCCAGAGCGACGCTTTCGCGTGGATGCGAGCGCGTCACCGGGACACCGCCCGCGCTCCTGCACGGGACGACGAGGAGCAAGGGGATCGAGCCACTGGTTCGCTTCCGCTCCGCCTTCAGAAGCGGTTGCTCCCGCGACGGCGCCAATCATTCCTTACACCCGACCGCGTGAACAGCCCGTGTTTGCTCCTCGCGGGCAAGCAGGTCGAAGTAGAGGAGCGCGGTCGCCAGCGCGGTGAACGATGAAATGATCGTGTTCACCGCGATTCCGAGCGCTACGGCGCCAGCGCTCGTGCTGGCCCCAAGATCGAGCGCACGCGCACCGACTGCCACTCCCACACCCAGTACCCCGAAGGCGATGAGCAGGCGAAGATGTGCGATCCGCGATCGCGCGTCAATCGCCAGCTGCTTCCCAGCGCCTCTCGTACCTCGTCGCGCTCGATGGCCGCCGCCTGCGGGACCACGGACGGGCGAATCCAGAGCACGATGCCTGGGATCACAAGGGCGAAGAGACCGATCTCCACGCCGATGCCAGCGACGAGCGCGGCCACCCCGACGACGGGTAGCACCCACAAGCCTTTGGATGCCACAGCGCCCAATCGCGGGCGTTGCGCATCACCGATCGCGACCACGGCGTGTACGTGCATCGCCGAGATCAACGGGCTGATGAGCAGCAGATCGAGCAGGTCGAGCGACTCCCCCTCCAGGAAACCAACATGACGGGCACCGCCGAGCGGGCCGATGCCCGTCACCACCAGCTTGGCCAGATCCCACGGCGCCACCACCCACGAAGGCCAGGATCAAGAACAGCCATGGGTAGTCGCCGTACAGGCTCAGCGTGGAGCGCACGCGGTAGCCGCTCAAGCGCGTGGCGAGCGCCAGCGACCCCTCAGTCAGCTGCCCGGTCCGCTTGTTTGGCTATTTATAGCTTATTGTGTTATTTTGGCATGCTAATGCCCGAGCCCAACGCCGAGATTCTGCGCGAGCCGCTGCTCGACGCCGAGCAGACCGCGGTCCTGCTCGGGATACCGCGGTCATCGGTCTACGACTACGCCCGGCGCGGGGAGCTGCCGCACGTACGAGTCGGACGACATGTGAAGTTCATCCGCCGTGACCTCGAGCAGGTGTTGCGGGAGCGGCGCGCTGGGATCTAATCTCGTTCAGCGCCCGATCCCGATCGCATACCGAGACCTTGTGCGCTCCCTGTCGCTGCTGCACTGAGCTGCGCAGCCTCCCAGTCGATCCCGTCGCGGTGGCGCGCTTGGCTACGCGGCAAACGCCTCCGAGATCCTCGCCGCGTCGGCGTCCTGCGGGTAGAAGGCCGTGTAGATCTCGGTCGTGGCGAGGTGGGCGTGGCCCATCCACTCCTTGATCGTCGTCAGCGGGATGCCCTTTGCGGCGCACACCGTGCCGAAGGTGTGGCGCAGGTCGTGAATGCGGATGCGTCTGAGGCCCGCCAGCTCCAGCGCCTTGTAGTAACGCTTGCGCAAGTCGTTCGCATCCACATGCGGACCCTGCTCGCCGGCGAACACGAGACCGAACTCGGACTTCGCTGGGACGGCCTTCGCGTGCTCGGTCAGCGTTCTCGCCACCTCCGGGGCCATCGGCACCACGCGTCCCGCGCCTGACTTCGGGGTTCCCTCCACGTTGCGCACGTAATTCGACTCCACGTGCAACGAGCTGCCCTCGAAGTTGACCGCCCGCCAGCGCAGATCCAGCAGCTCGCCCAGGCGTAGGCCGCAGAACGCCGACACCATGAAGATCGCCGCGTCCTGTTGCTTCACCCCCGCGGCCGACTCGACCAGGGCGTGCACCTCGGCTGGCCGCAGAAACTGTGACGTCGCCAGCGTTTTGCGCGTCCGCACGCGGCCGGGGCGATCGATCAGCTCGACAGGGTTGGCCGCCACCGCGCCCAGCTTCAGCGCGCGCTTCATGATGCCGTTGAGCGCGATCACGTACTTGCGCTTCGTGCGCGCGCTCGCGGGAGTCAGCTGCACGTGCGTGCCGTCCGGCATCCGCTTGATCTCCGCTCCCGCCGCGCGCCGGCGCTTGGCTTCTTTCGGCGAGAGCCGCCGTTCCGCCGGCAGGGCGTCCACCCACTCCTGCAGCGCCTTCGCGGTCAGCGAGGCCACCGGTGTCTGCTCGCCGAGGTCGCGGCAGATGCGGTCGCACATGTTGCGGTAGTCGCCGACCGTCGAGTGCTTCGCCTCGCGGTCGGACTCCACCCAGCGCAGCCAGTGCTCGCATGCTTCGCGCAGCGTCGTCGCACGCGCTGGCTTCGGGCGCTCCACGCGGCGCCTCGGAGCCTCCGCCAGCAGCGTGCGCAGCATGTCTTCGGCGTCGGCCGGGGTCAGGTAGCCATCCGGCTTGGGGCCATCGCGCGTCACCCACTTCACGGCGCCGCGCGGCGTGCGCCTGCCCGAGTCCTTCACCCAGGCAGGGCCCAGCTTGCGCTGGTGGCGGCCCCCGCCGTCGCGGATCAGGGCATAGAAGGCGCGGCTCCCGCGGGCGCCCTTCACCTGCAGGTGGCCGGTTGGGCGTATCGTCTCCTTGGTGCTCATCCGGGGCCTCTCGTCGTCTCGTCTCGCCGGGTCCGATGCCTCGTCTCCACGGGGGGCGGGGACGGCATCGTGTTCCCCCGTGTTCCCTATGTGTTCCCAAATCGCCCAAACGAGTTGGACGCGACGCCTCAAAACCGCCTGGGTAAGCCCTATTTTACTGCGGCTGCGGCGGAACGTCCAGAACTTTCTTTACGCACGCCCTCAAGTCCCGTTCCAGCAACTGTTTGCGCGTAGGCTTCGTGACCGTCACTTTGGCCGGTGGCGGTGGCGGCGTCCCGGCGAGGTTGCCCGAGCCGGAGAGCGATCCGGACGCCGCGGGCAGTTCCGCAGGCGGTTCGCTCAGCGGTGGAAGGCATCCTTCCTCGGATTGACACAGTGGCGGCTGAACCGCTTCTGACTGGGAGCGGAAGCCGCCGTCGACTCGTGCATCGTAAATGTCGTAGTTGGTGCGGGTGTCGGCGCGCAGCAACGGTTGGCCGGTAACGAAGAACACGTTCGAGCCGTCGGGCGTCGCGTTCATGAAGAAGGACGGCTGATCGCCCTGCCCGCTCGAGATCATGTGCAGCTGAGCGCTTGCTCCCTCCCCACCGCCGTATTCGTAGACGTCCCACGTTTCGTTTTTATCGGTGGGCAGCAGCGTCTCCATCGTTTCAAAGAACACCTCTCCCGAGTTGGTGACGTTGTTGCTCAGCTGCAAGATTGCCGATGTTCCGAACTCGATGCTGGCCTTCGGAATGATCGACCAGGCGGATTCAGATGCGGGACGGGCGCCACTCGGGTTGCAGGAGGCGCAGGTGAGCTCACCGTGGGCGCCGCCGGCCGCGGCGTAGCGGAAAGTCTCCGGGCAAGGCGCGTCGTCAGCCAACGTCAGCTGCTCGCAGGCGGTTGGTCGAGTCGGTGTGTTGTCATAGCCGGTGAGAGCAGCGAACGAATCGAAGGCCAGGTAGGCGCCGTTCGGCGAGACGCGGGCGGTGAGACAGTACGCGGTCCAGTTGCAGCGATCTACTTCGCTTGGAAGAGCCGCGATGAACGTTGTGGCGCCGTCATGGCGCAGGTAGAGGTTGCCGGCGGTGGCCGAGAGCGTCTGCGTGTCATCCGCGGTCACCCCGCGAGAGAGCGTGAGAGTGCCGGCGTCGACTTGTGTGATCCACGTACCAGGCAGGATCCCGGCGCCGCTGACGGCCATGCCGGGGTGAAAGCTTCCCGAGCTGGCACTCACGCCGGTGATCTGCGTGGAACCGACGCCGGTAAGTTCCACACTTTCGGTTCTGTGAGTGTTCTTGGAAAGAGTCAGACCGGTCGGTTCCGCGCAGTTCGGAGTGCAGGCGGAGATCGTCGTCCCCGCCTCGATGTCGTTCGTGGTTCCGACTATTTCCTGACCGACGTGAAATGCACCGCTCGTGAGGCTGACTTCCGTCACCTGGTTCGAGCCTTCGGTAGTGTCTCCGACGAGCTTGGCGGCGCCGCTCAGCGTGCCGCTGCCCTGCGCGGGAGCCAGCGCGGTGTCGCCGTGCGAGTTCTGCTGTGCGCCTGTGAGGTCGCCCTGGGCGGCGAAGTAGAGGTAGGAGCCATCTTCGGAGGCGCCACTGACGCCGAGCATGTCGGCCGGTTCGGAGGCGCTGGCGGTTAGGTCTGAGAGGCGTTCGCCTTCCGGCTTTTCCAGGTCGTATTCATAGAGGTCGGGCTTTTCGGGTGCGGCGGTCGAGTCTGGGGTGAGTTTATCGGTGTCGGTGAAGAAGATCTCGGTGGTTTCGGTGTTGGCCCACTGGAACTGGCCATCGCCGGGCGACCCCGATGCGCCCGTCTCCGGCAGATCGACCTGGATCGTGCAGGCCTTTTGCGGTTCGGTGCAGTCGCCGGAGCCATTGAGAGCGCTCTGTTCGGCGCCGGGGTGCTCGCGCAGATAGAGGCCGCCGTCGATGTAGGGAGCATCGGGTCGTGGATTGTATTCACCGGATTCGCCGTGGTTTTCGAATCCGCCCCCAGCGTAGAAGAGGATGCGTTCGCCGTCTTTGGAGATCGCATGCGTCACCTCGGCGCTTTGGACTGGGATGATGCCGCAATCAGTTGCGTGCACGCCGGCGAGAGTTCCGCGCAGCGCTGTTCCGTCTGGCAGCACAGTGAGCAGATGAACCGTGCCCGCACTCCAGACATACACGTCGCCGAATTCGTTCGAGTCGACGTGCGGGTTTGGGCCGCATCCCAGATCTCCCGGGGCAAGTCCCGGGACAGGCGGCGCATCAGAGGTCAGGTGCGCGCGGGAGTTGAAGACCACGTGGCTGCCGTCAGCGGTGATGGCGTCGAACTGCGGTTGGTAGGATTCGATTCCGGCCGGCGTCACATTGACGAGTTGGTATGAGCCGGTGGCGGTGTTGCGCAGGAAGAGGTTGCCGGATTCTTTGGGCTCGCCGGGCGCGAGCGGCGGTTCGTCATGACCGCAGTCTTCGATGCTGTCGGGTTCGCCGTTTTCGGATTCGGTCCGTCCGTCGATCCAGGCGACTTCTTCGAAATTTTCCGAGAAGCCGACGTAGCCGGTGACGCCGCAGAGAAAGCCGCGCCGCGCCTGAGGAGGTTCGATGTTTTCGCCCGTCCAACCGTTGGGCCCGCGGCGCGAGAGATTGTTTCGTTCGCCGGCCCCCTGAGAGTTCGCTTCGGAGCCCTGGTAGAGGACGGCATCGCCGCCCACGGCCGCGGACAGAGTGGACTCTACGGCGTGCAGCTCATTTGGCTCTGCGAAACTGGTCGGGCTAATAGGCGCCACTCCTTCGGAGTAGCGCTGATAGCCGGGAGGAGGCATGTCCGGGAGGCTGACGAGCTCATAAGCGCGACAGTCCGGCAGAAACGTCGAGTTCTGTTCCACGCGGCGCGCTTCGTTTTCGCATCCTTCCGAAGCGGACGCGGGGGCGGCAAGCGTGTTCAGGCAGAGCGCCAGCAAAACACAGAGGGCGAGAAGAGGCACAGCAACCAGACTGGGCGCGGACGCACCACTCCCTTGGACGAGGAGAAGAGCACGGAGCGTCGTGAAGCGACCGGTCTTCGGTGTGACAGCGGTCTTCGCGAACTGCTCTGCTCGTTTCACCTTTTTCTCCTTGGTTGATGTTGTGAAATCTTTGCGGCGGGAGGCTCGGTACGCCGCGTGCGCGGGGAGCCTCCATGGGCTCGAGGAGTGGGAGGAGCACGCCCGTGGCATCACGCAACCTCCGTCCGCTCGAGCGTGAGCACCCTGAGGCGCTGGGCGACCTGCCCGCCCAGCGGTGTCAGCTTCCACGCGTTGGGCTCGCCGCTCTGGTGACCCCCGCCGGTGTTGATCGCGAGCCCGAGGCGCTCGAGGCGCCGCAGCAGCTTTGAGATCTGCCCCAGGTCGGTGACCCCCGCGCTTTCCGCGACCGCCCGGTTGCTGGGACCGGATCCCCGCCCACCCAGCTCAGCGATGCACGCCAGCACCCGCGCGGTGCGATAGGTGAGACGCATGTCGACCTCATCCAGCGGGTCCTTCTCCATTCGCGCGGCAGCCCGCACGCCCCGCGGCGCCGGACGCGGTGCGGGCGCGGGACGCCGCTGTTCCCGACGCGCCGCCCTCGCCCCCAAATACTGCAGCGCGATCATTCCCATCAACTCATCCAAAAGCCCCGTCAACGGCCGATCGCTACCGCTTCGCAGCCGCGCGTACACAACGCCGAACGCCCCACCCACCAGACCTTCCGCCGTCACCAACGTGCACTCGTCTACGCGCGGGCCCTCCCGGCGTCCCTCGTCGAGCACAGCGGCCAAACGCGCCATGAGTTGCTCGCGGCGCTCGAGCGCCCGCGGCCCGCCGTGCAGCGCCTGCACCACACAGATTCGCGCCAGCGCCGGCTCGGCGTCCAGGAACGAGAGGATCGTCCACAGCCCCCCACGCACCCGCTCACGCCACGCAAGACCCTCTAAGCCCGCCGCCACGAGCTCCCGCTCAACCCGCCCGGCGACCTCGTCCAGCAGCGCGACCAGGCACTCCTCGCGGTTACCGAACAGCTCATAGAACGTCCGCCGCGACACCCGCCCCCGCGCGGCGATCCGCTGCACCGAAGCCTGTTCATACCCAAGCTCGTCGATCACCGCGGCAGCCGCGCTCAACAACCGCGAACGCTGAATCTCCTCCACCTTCACCCGCGGCGTGCCCTGCGGCGCCGCCAGCCGCTCCGACCCGCGCCGCATGCGCCGCTCGACCGGCAGCGTACGCTCGCCCACCCGCAGACGCGGCGCCGTTTTCACACCGCCACGCGCCGGCGCCATCAGCGACCACCTCCCACGCGCGCGGGTGAAGCCACTGCCCCGCTCAGAGCCGACCGAAGCCCAACCCCCGCGGGGACAAAGCAAAAGCGGCGCGTTCGCGCCCGACAAGGAGTCTTGGCGGTTAGACCGCTAGACGAAGAGAGAGAGAGAGAGTGAGTGAGTGAGTGAGAGAGAGATGCGACAGCGCCAAGCTGGCGCATCTAGCATCAGCCCCACGTGCCGACGCGCACATCCCCATCATGAATCTCCCTCTAGAAACCACGCTTGAACAACTCCCTCATCGCCCTGATCCGGACCCTCTCCCACAACTGCAAACTGTGAGCGCTTGACGTCAACCACAAAACGAGATGACCCCAACCAGACCCTATGTACACCCGGACCCCAACACGGGGGACACCGGCTTGTAAACAGACCGTAACGCTTCGCGGCGCAGATGTCAAGCCTACATGTGAGCCCACGTACCCCTACATGTGACCCACGTGCCTCACCACAGCTCCCCCGGCCCTGCCGGACGGCGCGCCGGGGCGGTGGCAGTGTGCAAGCAGGCCCGTGCCGGACGGTGGCCGCGTGCACCAGGTGTGCCGGACGGTAGCCGCGTGCAACCAGGCGCGCGCCGGGCAGGCGCAACGCGCAACCAGGCGAACTGTCCGCATCCCGCCGGTGTAGGGTGCGGGCATGCCCATAACAGTCGTCGGATCGATCGCCTACGACAGCGTCTCGACGCCCTTCGGCGAGCGCCAGCGGATGCTCGGCGGCGCCGCCGTGCACTTCGCGCTGGCCGCGTCGTTCTTCCAGGAGGTCCGCGTCGTCGGGCCCGTGGGGGACGACTTCGGCGAGACCGAGCTCGACGTGCTGCGCAACCGCGGCGTGGACATCTCCGACGTCGAGCGCATCCCCGGGGGCAAGACCTTCTTCTGGCGCGGCAAGTACGGCTGGGACCTCAACTCGCGCGAGACGCTCGACACGCAGCTGGGCGTGTTCGAGGGCTTCCAGCCGAAGCTCTCGGAGAGCTCGCGCTCCAGCGACGTGCTGTTCCTCGCCAACATCCAGCCCGACCTGCAGCGCGAGGTGCGCGCGCAGATGCCTCACGCGCGGTTCGTGGCGCTCGACTCGATGAACCTCTGGATCGAAGCGGCGCGCGAGTCGCTGATGAAGGTGATCGCGGAGTGCGACTGCCTGATCCTCAACGACTCCGAGCTGCGCCAGCTCACCGGCAAAGCGAGCCTGTACGCGGCTGCCCGGGAGATCCTCGCCTGGGAGGGCGGCCCCCGCGTGATCGTCGCCAAGCAGGGCGAGTACGGCGCCGCGCTCGTCACTCCCGGAGGCTTCTTCTCGCTGCCGGCCTTCCCGCTGGAGTCAGTGGTCGACCCGACCGGCGCCGGCGACACGTTCGCGGGCGGCTTCGTCGGCTACATCGCGGCCCACGCCGACGCGGAGATCACCGACGAGCTGCTGCGCCAGGCGATGGCGCACGGCACCGCACTGGCCTCGTTCAACGTCGAAGAGTTCGGCACCCACCGGATCGAGAGGCTCGCGGGGGCGGAGATCGTCGCGCGCGTGCGACAGCTGCGCGAGTTCACGCAGTTCTCGGCCGCCCCGGTCCCGCTCGGGGATTGATCCCCCGATAGTC
The DNA here is from genome assembly GCA_963764915.1 of uncultured Solirubrobacterales bacterium. GTDB lineage: Bacteria > Actinomycetota > Thermoleophilia > Solirubrobacterales > Solirubrobacteraceae > Palsa-744. The sequence goes on from CAVXUO010000006.1 coordinate 740,360, forward strand.
GCTCACAGGCCACGATCGGTAGTACGATCGGAGGTGGCGTGGATGCGTGGACGTTCATCTGGCTGATGTTCATCCTGAAGATCCCGATCGTCGGGCTCTTCCTGATCGTGCGCTGGGCGGTCCGCCAGGGGCCGGAAGTGGCATCCGACGAGGACGGCGGCATTGGGCCCGTCCCCCGCCCGCATCACCCGAGTCATCCCCGCCACCCGCGCCCGCGGCTGCCACGTAACCCACGCCGCGGGCCCCATCGTGGCGCCTCCACGCCCGCGCCACCGCGGGTGCGCACCGTCGCCACGCGCGCCCGCCTCAGCCACCACTGAATCCACAGTCCGGGTCTGAGCGCCGCATCCCCGGGCCGCTCTCGTAGCACCAGCCCTCCGCTCGTTTAAGCTCTGGCCGCTCTGCTCGTGGCACTGGCACTGTTGAACCGGCTGGGGCACATCATCGCAACCGGTGCACATGCGAAAATTCGGCCGTGCCCTCATCCGACCAAGCCCACGGTTTCGCCTCTACTGCCACCGACCCCGCCTCCGTACTCTCTGACGGCACGATTCTGCGCCTTGTGGCCGAGGGGCGCATCAAGATCGACCCCTGGGAGCAGGGGCTGGTACAGCCGGCCAGCGTAGATCTACGCCTGGGAAGCTCCTTCCGGGTCTTCCACAACCACAAGATCACCGCGATCGATCTGCGCGATCCTCCGCGCGGGCTCACCGAGCAGGTCAGCCCCCCGGAAGGTGAGCCTTTCGTAATCCACCCGGGCGAGTTTTGCCTCGGCAGGACGCTGGAGCACGTAGAGCTGCCCGACGATATCGTCGCCCGGATCGAGGGCAAGGCCCTGGCACTCGACACGCCGATCCCAACGCCCGCCGGCTGGAAGACGATGGGTACGATCGAAGTTGGAGATTGCGTATTCGGGCCGGACGGGAAGCCGGTGCCGGTCGTCGGACTGACCGATGTCATGACTGGTCGCGAGTGTCGTGAGATCGTGTTCTCGGACGGCACCACAGTCATCGCCGACGTCGATCATCTATGGGAGGTCTGGAGTAACGACGACCGCCGCCACGGCACCGTGCGCCTGCTCAGGACACGTGATATGGAGGGCCACCTGCGTCGCGGTAACGGGTACCGCTGCCGCATCGACCAGACCGAGCCAATCGAGTACATGGGGCTGGATCTTCCAGTCGATCCGTATGTGCTCGGAGCCTGGCTTGGCGACGGCACGAGCACAAAGGCTGAGATCACCTCCGTTGATCGGCCGATCCTGCACGAGCTGGAGCTCGCTGGCTATGCCGTGAGGCCAGCCTCCAGCCCACTGAGCTACCGGGTTGGCGGAACGGGGCAGACCAGGGACCCGAGTACCGGCCAGTACACACGCAACGATTCGCTGTCCAGCCGGCTGCGCAATCTTGGACTTCTCGGTAACAAGCACATACCCGACAGCTACCTTCGGGCCAGCGTCGTACAGCGACACGCCCTGTTGGAGGGCATCATGGACACCGACGGCTACGTGGATGAGCTCGGCCGCTGCGACGTGACGACGATCAGCCGCCCTTTGGCCGAGCAATACCATGAGCTGATCGCAAGTCTCGGATATCGCCCGCGCGTAGCAACGAAGCCGGCGAAGCTCTACGGCAAGGACTGCGGCTTGCGACACGAGGTCACGTTTACCCCGCATCGGATAGTCTTCCGCCTGCCGCGCAAGCTGGCCCGCCAGCGCCTCACGCAGCGTTTCAACTTCGGCCGAGCGATCGTCGACATCCGAACCACACCAAGCGTGCCGGTTCGGTGCATCGAGGTGGGCTCGAGCCGTGGTCTCTACCTAATCACTCGGTCCTACATCCCGACCCACAACAGCTCGCTGGGCCGACTCGGCCTGATCGTGCACGCCACCGCCGGCTTCTGCGACCCGGGCTGGAAGGGCACGCTGACGCTCGAGCTCAACAACCTCACGCGCGTGCCGATCAAGCTCTACCCCGGCCTGCCGATCGCGCAGTTGTCGTTCATGACGCTCGATGCACCCGCGCTGCGACCGTACGGGCACAAGGATCTCGGCAGCCACTACCAGGGGCAGGTCGAGGCCACCGAGAGTCGCTACGGTGGGAGCAAGAGCGGCCCACAGGAGGAACGATGAGCACCGAGACAAGCGCGCAGACACCGGCCCACAACGGCGCGGCGGCCGCCGACACACTGACCGTCACCGACAACCGCACCGGGCACACCTACGAGCTGCCGATCGCCGACGGCACCATCCGCGCGATCGACCTCCGCCAGATCAAGACCGACGAGCACGACTTCGGGCTGATGGCGTACGACCCCGCGTACATGAACACGGCCTCGTGCCGCAGCTCGATCACCTACATCGACGGCGACGCCGGCATCCTGCAGCACCGCGGCATCCCGATCGAGCAGCTGTGCGAGCACTCCAGCTACCTGGAGGTCGCGTACCTGCTGATCAACGGCAAGCTCCCGACGCAGACGGAGCTGACGGGGTGGGTGGACGAGATCACGATCCACACGTTCGTGCACGAGAACGTCAAGGACTTCATGCAGGGCTTCCGCTACGACGCCAACCCGATGGGCATGCTCGTGGCCTCCGTCGGCGCGCTGTCGACGTTCTACCCGGACGCCAACAAGATCCACGAGGAGCGCGTCAGAGCGATGCAGATCATCCGGCTGCTGGCGAAGATGCCGACGCTGGCCGCGTTCGCGTTCCGCCACAACATGGGCCAGCCCTACGTGTACCCCGACAACGACCTCAACTACGCGGGCAACTTCCTCGGGATGATGTACAAAATGACCGAGCTCAAGTACGAGCCCGATCCCCGCCTGGAACGGGCGCTGGACGTGCTGTTCATCCTGCACGCCGACCACGAACAGAACGCCTCCACCAGCGCCGTGCGCTCCGTGGGATCCACCCAGGTCGACCCCTACTCGGCCGTCGCCGCTGGCGTGGCCGCGCTGTACGGGCCGCTGCATGGCGGCGCCAACGAGCAGGCGCTGCGGATGCTCGAGCGAATCGGCACGGTCGAACACATCCCCGACTTCCTCGAGGGCGTGAAGGCCGGCAACGAGCGGCTGATGGGCTTCGGCCACCGCGTCTACAAGAACTACGACCCCCGCGCGCGAATCATCCGCAAACACCTCGACGACGTGTTCGAGGTGCGCGGCAAGAGCCCGCTGCTGCACGTCGCCACCGAGCTCGAGAAGCGCGCCCTGGACGACGAGTACTTCACCTCGCGCAAGCTGTATCCCAACGTGGACTTCTACTCCGGCCTGATCTACGAGGCGCTCGGCCTGCCGGTGGCGATGTTCCCGGTGATGTTCGCGATCGGGCGCACCGCCGGGTGGATCGCGCAGTGGAAGGAGATGGTCGGCGACCCCGAGCAGAAGATCGCCCGCCCCCGCCAGATCTACACCGGCGAGCGCGACAGAGACTACGTGCCGGTCTCTGAGCGCGGCTGAGCGGATTTCAGCACCTGCCGCTCGTTCCTGTTCCTTTCAGAGCTCGCAGACCTTTGTAAGGATCGTTCGACAACCTTCCAAAGCTAGGGCTCGTGATTGGAGGTTGTTTGATAACCTCCAATTCAAGGTGAGTCCATGTCGAGGCTTGTAAAGCGCCGTTGGCATAGCGATATCGGCGGCTATGGACTGCCACGCAAAGACACACGCTCATGCGATTACGAAGCCTATGTGCCCGACCCCCTGATCGGTAGGCAATTCGTTTTCGAAGGGGACGTCGCGGCGGATATCGCCGACGCGGAAGCTGCGATATCCAGGATGAACGCCGAAGCGACGGCACTCGTGGATACGGAGGCGCTTGCCCGCATCCTTCTTCGCGCGGAGGCGGTGGCGTCGTCTCGCATCGAGGGCCTCGAGGTCGGGGCTCGACGCCTGCTGCGAGCCGAGGCCGAGCGTTCGCTGCATCAGTCGCCCTCCGACATCACCGCGACGGAGGTACTAGACAACATCGACGCCATGGTTTACGGTGTCGAGCGTGCCCGGACGGGCAGGGAGATCACGGTGGATTTGCTGCTCGAGATCCACCGCCGCCTGCTGAGAGGAACACATCTCTATGCCTATGCGGGGCGGGTACGCGAGACCCAAAACTGGATCGGCGGCAGCGACTACAACCCCTGCTCGGCCGCGTACGTTCCCCCGCCACCCGAGCACGTCTCGAGGCTCCTCGACGACCTGTGCGTCTTCTGCAACACCGATGGGCTTCCCGCAGTCGCCCAGGCCGCCATCGCGCACGCACAGTTCGAGACCATCCATCCGTTCGTGGATGGAAACGGCAGGGCTGGACGCGCCCTCATCCATCTCGTCCTGCGCCGCCGGGGACTGGCGCCCCGCGTTCTCGCTCCCGTCTCGCTCGTGCTTGCCACCCAGGCTCGCACCTATATCGACGGACTCACCCAGTATCGCTACATCGGCTCGCCGACATCGCGTAAGGCAGTCCAAGGAATGAACACATGGGTCGCCCGCTTTTCCGGCGCCTGCACGCGCTGCGCGTCGGACGCCGCCGCGTTTCAAGCTCGTGCCGAGCAGTTGGAGGCCGAGTGGCGCAAGCGACTGGGCGCGATCCGCGCAAACTCGGCGACCGACGTGCTGCTGCATAACCTGCTCGGAGCGCCGATCCTCACGGTGCACAGCGCGGAAGCCCTGATCGACCGCACCTTCAAGCCAACCCACACTGCAATTGGGCGACTGGTCGAGGCCGGCATCCTGCGGCCGATCACCATCACCAGGCGTAATCGAGCCTACGAGGCGCCCGAGATCATCGAGGCATTCACTGCCCTGGAGCGCCAGCTTGCGAGCCCTGCCGGCGACACACGTGCCTCGCTCCCAGTCCGCCCGGTGCCCCACAGGCCAAAGTGAGAGCGACGCGCGAGGGCCTACAGCACCAGCGTCGCCCCATACCGGCGCAGCCAATCGCGGTCCTCGCGCCAGCGCGGCCAGCGGCGCTCGACGAGCGCCCAGAAGCGAGGCGAGTGGTCGAGGACCTCGAGGTGGCAGACCTCGTGCCACACGACATAGTCGAGCACGCTCTCGGGCGCCAGCAACAGGCGCCAGTTGAAGCTCATCCCCCCCTTCGCCGAGCACGAGGCCCAGCGCGAGCGCTGCGCGCGGATCGAGAGGCCGCTGTAGGGGGTGCTCGCCAGCGCGGTGGCGCGGTCGAGCCGCGCGCCGACCTCCACGCGCGCGGCACGGCGGTAGAAGCGCTCGAGCGCCGGCCGCGGATCGCCCGCGGGCACCAGCAGAGCCTCGCCGCGGCGGTGCACCCGCGTGCGCCCCGGCTGCGCAACCAGCGCCAGCGACTCGCCCAGGTAGGGCACCGTGGCGCCGCGCTCGGCGATCCGCGTGAGCGTCGCGTGGGCCTCGTGCAGCCGCCGCTCGATCCACGGGCGCAGCTCCTGCACGGCGGCGGCGGCGGCGCGCTCGGAGGCCCGCACCGGCAGCACCACCTCGACGCCGGTGTGGGCGTGCACGTTGACGCGCACCCGGCGCGCGCGGGTGGAGCGGCGGATCGTGTAGGGGATGTCAGTGTTCATCGGAGATCATCCGCGCGGGCGGTCTACGCTCCCAGCGCGTGAGCGTCGGACATCCTGTCCGGCGGCGGCGCGCACGCGGCCGCCCAAGGGTACGCCGCGGGTCGGCATACTCCCGAGGCCATGACCCGCTCGATCGTGAAGCTCCCCGGCGAGGTGCGCCCGCCGTACGAGGTGTACCTCAACGGCGTGCGCCAGGAGCTGGGTACGGACTACATCGTGCGCGACGGCGCGCTGGTGTTCGAGCAGGAGCTGCGCAAGGACCACATCAGTGGCTGGCGCTGGCTGCTGGGCGCCTGGGGCGTGGGCACCTACCGCCAGAACGACTCCGTGGACGTCCGCTACGAGGCCGCCGACGGCGCCCCGCGCGTGGCGGAGGGGCTCGAGATCGAGCCTGGCTAGCGGCCCGCTAGCTTGCGAGCTGACAACCCGACGACCCGGGATTAGCGACCCCTGCCCACGGCCGCGCCAGCTTCAGGGCGCTGAGGATCGCGCGCGTGGCGGGGGAGCGGTTGAGCGTGTAGAAGTGGATCCCGGGCGCGCCGCCGGCGAGCAGCTCGGCGCACTGCAGCGTGGCGTAGGCGACGCCGAAGTCGAGCACCGCCTCGGGGTCTTCCCCGCGTGCGTGCAGCTCACGACGCAGGCCGTCGGGGATCGAGGAGCCGCACATGCCGGCCATCCGCTCGACCTGGCCGACGCGCGTGATCGGCATGATGCCCGGGATGATCGGCACCTCGATCCCGGCCGCACGTGCGCGCGCGAGGAAGTCGAAGTACACGGCGTTGTCGAAGAACAGCTGCGTGATCAGGAAGTCCACGCCCGCGCGCACCTTCTCGCCGAGGTGTTCGAGGTCGGCCTCAGGGCTCACCGCGTGGATGTGGGTCTCGGGGAAGCAGGCGGCGCCGATCGCGAACGGATAGCCGCCGGCGATCAGCTCGACGAGCTCCCGCGAGTACTCGAGACCCCCCTCCGTCTTCGTCCACGTCTCCTCACCCGCGGGTGGATCGCCGCGCAGCGCGAGCACGTTGTCGATGCCCGCCTCCCGCATCTCCGCGAGCGTCGCCTGCAGCTCCGGCACGGTCGCGCCCACGCACGTGAAGTGCGCCATCGCCTCCAGCCCGTACTCCTCCCTGATGTGCTTCACGATCTCGATCGTCTTCTCCCGCGTGGAGCCGCCCGCGCCGTAGGTGACCGACACGAACGCGGGGTCGAGCGTCTTCAGCTCCCCGAGCGCCGCATACAGGTTGCGCTCCCCCTGCTCGGTTTTGGGGGGGAAGAACTCGAAGGAGAAGACGGGGCCGTCGTCTTCAAGCAGCTTGTCGATGCGCATCGCCGCTCAGTTTGCCATCGCACGCCACTACGACCCGGCGAGGCACTGCCGGCGACGCGCCGCGCTCACTGCTCCTCGGCCGACCCAGCCGCTCACTGCTCCTCGGCCGGCCCAGCCGCCCACTGCTCCGGCTCGCCCTCGATCCGCCGCGCACGCCCCGTGACCTCGAGGTGGGTGAGGAAGGCAAGCGTCTCGGTCAGCAGCCACGGCGCCGTGTTCGGGGAGAACGGCACCTCGTAGAGCACCTCCGGCACGACTTCGAAGGCGGTGCGCGGGCGCTCGGAGATCACCTCGAGCACCCGCTCGGTGCGCGCGCGCACGAGCTCGCGGTTGCCTTCGATGTGCGTGTGGACGTCCGCGAACGTGCGCCCGTGACCCGGCAGGCAGAGGCGCGCGCCGAGCCGCTGCACGACGTCCAGGGAGCTTGAGAATTCGCCCACCGGGTCGGGCGAGTAGCCGTAGTCGAAGAACAGCGAGATCCGCCCCAGCAGGTGGTCGCCGGAGATCAGCAGACGCCGCTCGGGCTGGAACAGACACACGTGCGAGGGGGCGTGGCCGGGCGTCTCGTGCACCGTCCAGGAACCGAGGTCGGTGGCGATCGTGACGCCCGGCAGCAGCGCGCGGTGGGGCTCGATCACCGCGGCGATCCCCGAGTCGTGCTCGCCCCGCTCGGCCGCATAGCGGCGCAACGGCTCCTCGGGCACCCCGCTCTGGCGCGCCACTTCCAGGCGACGCGCGATCGCCGCGTCGGTGTCACGCGCCCACTGCAGCATGTGCAGGTAGTTGGGGTGCATCCACAGCTCGCAGCCGGTGCGCTCGACGATCGTGGCGGCCTGTCCGTAGTGGTCGGAGTGGGCGTGCGTGCACACAACCAGGCGGATGTCCTCCACGCGCAGCCCGCACATCGCAAGCGCCCCTTCGAGGTGGGCGAACGACCCCTCCTCGTGCATCCCCGTGTCGAACAGCACCACCCCGTCGCCCGCGGCGACGGCCCACGCGTTGCCGTGCGGGACGCCCGGCCACGGCAGCGGCAGGCGCAGGCGGAACACCCCCGGGAGGATCCGTTCGCCGCGGCCCAGCTCGCGCCGGCTGGCGGCCCGGTGATCGGTCGGTGTGCGATCGCTCGTCTCGGCCACTTCGACGGAGCCTATTGATCGGCTCACTCCGACCTCTCTCAGCGGCCTCCCTGGACCTCGAAGAGCCAGTCGCCATCCCTGATTGAAACTGCCTAGACTGAGCTTTCCGTCGGATCGCCGGGGAGCATTCGCCATAAGGAGCAGAGCATGGCCGAGGAGACCGCAGAGCAGGCCGCGACCAGGGTGCAGGAGGCCGCCGCCAACATCCATCCCCCCACCGCCACGCCCAGGGAGCGCATCGCGGGGGAACGCAATGGGACGAGCGAAGCGGAGACGGTGGCGCGCCGCTACTTCGAGGCGATCAACGCTCACGACCTCGACGGCGCCGTGGCGCTGTGGGCGGTGGGCGGACGCGAGCACGTGCGCGGGCAGATCGACGCCGCGGCGCCCGAGGGGGTGCGGGCGTTCATCGGCGACCTGCTGGAGGCGATGCCCGACGTGCGCTTCGAGATCGTGAACACCACCGCCGAAGGCGAACGCTGCGCGTTGCAGTGGCGGCTGACCGGCACGTTCGTGGGCCCGGGCAAGTTCAACGGGCTGGCTCCGACCGGCCACCCGCTGACGCTCGAAGGCGTCGACCTGCTGACGGTGCGCGACGGGCTGGTGCAGCGCAACGACGCCTTCCCCGACTCGATGGCGGTACCGCGCCAGATCGGGATGCTGCCGCCGCAGGGCTCCACCGCGGAGCAGCGGATGATGAGCGCGTTCAACGCCAAAACGCGGGTGACCGGACGGATGCTCGCCGAGCCCAAGCTGGTGGCCGAGGGCGTGTGGGTGGTGCAGGGGGGCCTGCCGGGCCGCTGCAACGTGTACCTGATCGAGGATGAGGGCGGCGTCACGATGTACGACGCGGGCGCGCGTACGATGGTGCGCGCGGTCGCCGCCGCCGGCGCCAAGCTCGGGGGCATCCGCCGCGTGGTGCTCGGCCACGGCCACACCGACCACCGCGGCACCGCGCCCGCACTGGGGGCGCCGGTGTACTGCCACCCCGCCGAGGTGCAGGACGCCGAAGGCAGCGGCGGCTTTCGCTACTGGCCGGAGGGCCTGGTCGGCATGCCGACCCCCCAACGCCAGATCCACCGCGCGGTGCACCGTTTCGCGTGGGACGGCGGCCCGGTGAAGATCGCGGGGACCGTCGAGGAGGGCGACGAGGTGGCGGGCTTCAAGGTGATCGATTTCCCTGGCCACGCCCCCGGCCTGATCGGGCTGTGGCGCGAATCCGACCGCCTGGCGCTGGTGAGCGACACCTTCTACACCGTGGACTTGTGGGGACGCGACCGCGAGCCCAGGGTGCCCGACCCCGTCTACTGCTACGACACCGAGCAGGCCCGCGCCAGCATCCGCAAGCTGGCCACCCTGGAGCCCGCCGCGGCTTGGCCCGGCCACGCCAAGCCGGCAACGGGCGACGTGCGCGGGCAGCTGGAACGGGCGGCCAACACCATCTGAAGTGGCCAGACGCAAGCCCAAGCAGCAGGAGCGGCTGAAAGCTCCGACCAGCGACTACACCGACGCGGAAGGCAACGTGCTGACGCTGCGCGGCGCGATGACGCCGGCCACGCGGCTGAAGTACGCCGAGACCGTGGCGGGCGAAGACACGCGGGCGGCGAGCACGCGCGAGGACGCCTGGCACCGGGCGGTGGAGCTGCTGTTCGAGCGCCTCGCGGTGCGCTGGGAGATCGCGGGCGCGCCGATCGAGCGCCAGCGCGAGTTGCTGGAACGCTTCCGGGTGGCGAGCCCCGCGGAGCGCGCGTGGGTGCGCGAGGCGCTGCGCGAGCACTGCGCGGAGAACTTTCCCGACGTGCAAGCACCGTAAGCGCACTCGCGGCCGCTACCGTGCGTGCGGACATGCGCCGCACGAAGATCGTCGCCACGATCGGCCCCGCCTCGCGCGAGCCCGACACCCTGCTGAGGATGGTCAACGCCGGGATGGACGTGGCGCGGCTGAACTACTCGCACGGGACGCTGGAGGAGCACGCCGAGACCGTGCAGCGCGTGCGCGACGCGGCCGGCAGGGCGGGGCGGCCGGTGGCGATCCTGCAGGACCTGCCCGGCCCGAAGCTGCGCATCGGCCCGCTGCGCGAGGACGTGGTGGAGCTGAAGCCGGGCGATGTCGTCACCTTCACCTGCGGCGCGGGAGACGGCGGCGCGGACGATGAGGGGGGGATGCCGAGCACATGACCATCTCCTGGCCGGGGCTCGCCGAGGCGCTGACGCAGGGGGACGTGATCTACCTGGCGGACGGGTCGGTGCGGCTGCGGGTACTCCAGACGCGCCCCGGCGCGCGCGAGGTGGAGGCCGAAGTCCAGGTCGGCGGCGCGGTGGCCTCCCGCCAGGGCCTCAACATCCCCGGCCCGGTGGACATGCTGCCGGCGGTGCCCGCGGAGGACCTCGAGCTGTTGCGCCACGGGGAGTCGATCGGGGTGGACATGGTGGCGCTGTCGTTCGTACGCCGTCCCGAGGACATCGAACAGGTGCGCGAACACACGCGGCTGCCGCTGATCGCCAAGATGGAGAAGCCGCAGGCGGTCGAACGCGCCGAGGAGATCCTCAGGGCGGCCGACTGCGTGATGGTGGCGCGCGGGGACCTCGGCATCGAGCTGCCGATCGAGCGGGTGCCGATCGTGCAGAAGGAGCTGCTGCGCCTCGCGGGGTGGCTGGCGCGGCCGTCGATCACCGCCACGCAGATGCTCGACTCGATGGTCGCCTCCTCGCGCCCGACGCGCGCGGAGGTCGCCGACGTGGCGAACGCGATCCTCGACGGCACCGACGCGGTGATGCTCTCCCAGGAGACTGCGGTCGGCGCGTACCCGGTGGAGGCGATCGCGATGATGGCCTCGGTGGCCGAACAGGCCGAGGCGATCGCGCCCTACGAGGAGTGGAACGCCTCGCGCGTGCGCCGCACCGAGGCCGACCCCGCGTACACGGTGGCGCACAGCCTGTGCATCGCGGCGCGCGAGCTGAGCCTCGACGCGCTCGTGGTGCCGACGCTCTCCGGTCGCTCCGCCCGGCTGGTGTCGGCGCACCGCCCGAAGGTGCCGATCTACGCGCTGTCCCCCGGCCGCGAGACGGTACGCCGCTGCGGGCTGATGTGGGGCGTGCAGGCCGCGTCGATCCGCCGCCACGAGACGACCGAGGAGCTGATCGCCGACTCCGCCAAGCGCGTCGTGGAGCTCGGCTGGTGCAAGCAGGGCCAGCGCGTGGGGATCACCGCGGGCCTGCCGAGCGGGCGGCCGGGGACCACCAGCCTCGTGCAGATCCAGGTGCTTTAGCTCGGGGCGCCGACCCCGCCGCGCGCGTAGAACTCGGCCTCTTCGCGTCCGAGCTCGGTGACGGGCGGGTCGCCGTAGGCCCACTCGCGCGCGACCAGGTACCAGTTGGCGGAGGCTCGCAGCTGGGCGAGCACCGCCAGCGTCATCATCTCCATGCGCCGGCCGAAGAGATGCTCGGCGGGCATGTCCTGGTGGCGCATGTGGCGGAAGTGGGTGGAACGGGGATCGGAGCTTTGGATCATCACTTCGGTGGCGAGCTCCGGCGTCAGCGCCATCACTTCGTCGGTGGTGTACCAGCCGATCGTGTCCTCGAGGAACAACAGCAGCTCCTGCGGATCGACCCGTTGCGGATCCGGCAGGAAGCCGGCCCCCGCCATCAGCTCGTGCAGCCCCGGCGCGTCGTGCGCGATCACCGCACGCTGCACCGCTATCTCGATCTCGACCGGGCCGGGGTCCAGGCGCTTGTAGAGGCCGAAGTCCATAAACGCCACACGCCCATCCTCCAGCAGCATGAAGTTGCCGGGGTGCGGGTCCCCGGAGAACTGGCGGTGGCGGTAGAGGCAGCCCAGGAAGAAACGGAACACGATCTCGCCGATGCGGTCGCGCTCGGCCTGTGGGTAGCCCTTGAGCTCCTCGAAGCCGACCCCCCGCACGAACTCGGTGACCAACACCCGCTCGCGCGAGAGCTCGGTGACCACCTCGGGGATCGCGATGAAGGGATGCCCGTCGAAGATCCGCGCCAGCGAGCGCTGGTTGGAGGCCTCGAGCTCGTAGTCGAGCTCCTCCGCGACCCGCTCCCTGATCTCCGACGCGATCCCGCGCACGTCGAGCTGGGGAGTCATCCGCTTGAACAGGCGCATCACCATGTCGATGCTCTGCATGTCCGCCCGCACCGCGGCGGCCACGCCCGGGTACTGAACCTTCACCGCCACCTCACGGCCGTCGGTGCGCAGCCGCGCGCGGTAGACCTGCCCGATCGAGGCCGCCGCGATCGGCTCCTCCTCGAAATCCACGAACACCGTGGAGATCCGCTCTTCGAGGTCCCCTTCGATCACCTTGCGCATCTGCTTGAAGGAGACGGTGGGGGCCGCGTCGCGCAGCTTGCCGAGCTCGCGCTGGAACTCCTCGCGGAACTCCTCCGGCACGAGACCGACGTCCAGGAAGGACAACATCTGCCCGAGCTTCATCGCGGCGCCCTTCATCGTGCCGAGCACCGCGACGATCTGCTTGGCCGTCTCCAGCTGACGGCGTGCCAGCGCCTCCTGCCCCGCCTCCTCGCCGCGCGCCACGTTGGCGGCGCGCGTGCCGAGTTGCTTCACGGTCTCCGCGGCCGCCAGTTTCCCCACCGTCGCCGTGCGGCGCACTCTCGACGTCGGGACGTTCTTCTCGCGCGCCACACCACCCATGTTAAGGGGCGCGACCTATCCACACGCCTCCTGGGGTGACCGATGGGCAAGCAGAACAAGGACGCAGTGAGCGAAGTGTGCTGGCCGAAACAGGGATGCGAGCGGAGCGAGTGTCTCCCGGCTTCGGTACACGAGCGATCGAGGACGCAGCTACCGATCGGAGATCGGCCAGCAGCCCAGCGGTCACCCCAGGCGCTCGACCTGCGAGCCGGGGACGATGTCGTCCGAGCCGTCCGGCCAGCGCACCCACGCCTTGTGGCCGCCGTCGTAGTCGCCGCACAACAGCACCAGCGTCGCGGGCTCGCCGTAGGCCGTGCAGCGCTCGGAGCCCTCGCCGTCGAGGCCGCGCCACACGCGGATGAACGGGTTGTGCTCCCACTCCTCGGCCACCGAGGTGGGGTCGGCGTGGCCGGGCTGGATGACCGTCTCGGCCGGCAGCTCCATCAGCGTGCCCATGATCGAGTCCCGCAGGTCGGTGAACGTGGTGTGGCCGGGGGCCCGCACCCCGCCGACCGAGCCGCGGAAGAGCGTGTCGCCGGTGAACACCGCCCCTTCCCGACCGGTGAACCCCCCGGGCGCGGTGGTCGAGGAGGGACGCGTTTGCCCGTCGGGCACGCACACGGCGAACGACAGCATCCCCGCCGTGTGCCCGGGCGTCAGCAGCGGCCGCACCTCGAGCGTCCCGAAGTGCAGCGCCTGACCCGGCTCGATCGTGCCGGTCGCCAGATCCTCGGCCAGCAGCTCCCGTTCGACCGGATGGATCACGACCTCGAGCTTCGGCCAGCGCTCGCGCAGCGCCCCGACCTCGCTGACGTGGTCGAAGTGGTGGTGGGTGAGCAGCACGTGGGTGGGCGTCACCCCCAGGCGCTCGGCCGCCTCGATCAGCGGCCCCACCGGTCCGCCCGCATCGACGAAGAACGCGGCCCCACCGGCCCCGTCGCAGACCAGATACGTGTTCGACAGGAACTGCGGATGCGTTGCACGCTCAACTATCACGCCGCCTCCGTCCTAAAATCATCGCGCCATCCTTGCACGAAGCGGCCCGCGAGGCACGCGAGGCGGCGAAGCCTCCGACCACGACCCGGACGGGCGTGGGCGAGGAGACCCGTGAGCCAATCGGCCGGCTGCGATCGCCGCCACTGCAGTCGCCCCCCCGTACACTTGCCCCCATGCCCCTCATCCACACCTGCTACCGCATCACCGACATCGACCGCTCGATCGCCTTCTACGAGGCACTCGGCTTCAAGGAGGTCGGGCGCATCCCGATCAAAGACGAGGCCGTCAACGTCTTCATGAACCAGCCCGGAGACGGCGACATGCCGCGGCTGGAGCTGACCTGCAACTTCGGCGTGGACTCCTACGAGATCGGCACCGGCTACGGCCACATCGCGATCACCGCCGCCGACCTCGACGCGACGCTCGCGCGGCTGACCGAGCAGGGCATCGAGCCCGAGAAGCCGCCGTACAGCGTCCGCGAGGGCGGCTCGCGGCTGTGCTTCGTGCGCGACCCCGATGGCTACAGAATCGAGATCTTGGAGATGGGCTGAATGCCCAGTAGTACAGCCAGATTCTTGTACTTCGCACAGTAGCTCCGTCGCCACCGCTGGTACCGGCGTGCGAGAGCAGCTAACGCGCGTAGATCGCGGGTCGGTAGCGCGGTTCGGGGATCGGCTTGCCGGCCTCGCGCGCCGCAGAGAGCCATGCCTCCTTAGCGCGCTCGACCTCCGCCAGAGCCTCCTCGGGGCTCGCGCCCAGGGCGGAGCACGCATCCAGGTCGGGGACATCAGCGACGTAGGCTGCATCCTCGTCGCTGTAGAAGACGTTGATGTGGTAGTCGCTCATGGCTCAGTTCCTCAGCCTTAGATCGTAACGCTCCACCAGCCGCATCAGCTGCCGGAGTTGATACGGCTTTGCCGGTCCACGAACCGACTGGAGGTTGAGCAGCTCCGCGATGTCGGGATGTGCGAACACGTGATGACTGCCGCTCACGCGACGCAGCTCAAAGCCGAGGCTCTCCAACAGGCGACCCACGTCGCCAAACGCCACGTTCGCCAGCTCGCCGCGGGCGAGTCGAATCAGGAGCTTGCGCTCGTCCATGCCTGGACCGTAGGCCTTGCTTGGGACGGTACTCGGCGGGCGGCAAGACCTTCCGTGGCGATAGCCTCGCGTAAGTGGAACTGGGACTCGCCACCTTCGCCGACCTCCCGCTCGGAGCCGACGCGCCCCACGCGGCGCGACGGCTGAACGAGCTGCTCGAGGAGATCGAGCTCGCCGACCAGCTCGGGCTCGAAGTGTTCGGCGTAGGCGAGCACCATCGGCCCGACTACGCGGTGTCCGCGCCGCCGATCGCGCTGGCGGCCGCGGCGGCGCGTACGCGGAAGATCCGCCTGAGCAGCGCCGTCACGGTGCTCAGCTCGGCCGATCCGGTGCGGGTTTTCCAGGACTTCGCCACGCTCGACCTGATCTCCGGGGGACGCGCGGAGATCATGGCCGGCAGGGGGTCGTTCACGGAGTCGTTTCCGCTGTACGGCTTCGACCTCGAGGACTACGACGAGCTGTTTGCGGAGAAGCTCGAGCTGCTGTTGGCGCTGCGCTCCTCCGAGCGCGTCACCTGGTCGGGGCGCCACCGGGCCGCGCTACACGACATGGGGGTGTACCCCCGCCCGCTGCAGGACCCGCTGCCGGTGTGGATCGCCGTCGGTGGGACGCCCGCCTCGGTGGCACGCGCGGGTGTGCTGGGGCTGCCGTTGATGATCGCGATCATCGGGGGGCCGCCGACGCGGTTTGCGCCGCTGGTCGACCTCTACCGCCAGGCCGTCGCCCAGGGCGGCGCTCCCACCGGACCCGCCGGCCCCGCCGTCGGGATCAACTCGCACACCTACCTGGCCTCATCCTCGCAGCGAGCGGCGGACGAGTACTTCCCCGCGTACTCGCAGGTGATGAACCGCATCGGGCGCGAGCGGGGCTGGCCGCCGATGTCCCGCGCGCAGTTCGACGCGGCGTGCGGGCCGGAGGGGCATCTGTTGGTCGG
Source organism: uncultured Solirubrobacterales bacterium (assembly GCA_963764915.1). Classification (GTDB taxonomy): domain Bacteria; phylum Actinomycetota; class Thermoleophilia; order Solirubrobacterales; family Solirubrobacteraceae; genus Palsa-744. The sequence continues at coordinate 756,078 of CAVXUO010000006.1, forward strand.
AAGCCCGCAGCAGGTGGTGGAGAAGATCCTCGCCGAGCACGAGCTGTTCAGCCACGACCGCTTCCTCGCGCAGGTCAGCATCGGGGCGTTGCCCCACGCGCGGGCGATGCATGCGATCGAGCTGTTCGGCAGCGAGGTCGCGCCGGTGGTGAGGGCAACACTCGCGGGCGGTCCCGCCGCCGAGAGCCCTCGCGACGGGCCGGGCACCGTGAGTGGCCGGCCCGTCGGTGGCGGACCCGTGAGTGGCGGACCCGTGAGTGGCGCCCCAACGGGCGGCGGGCCCACGAGCAGCAGACCCACGGCCGGTGGAGCGACGACCGAGGACGCCGACCCCGCCTGAGAGGCCCGGCGCCGGGCGCGCTACGCTTCGGGCGAGCGATGGCGGACACCAGCAAGATCGCCAAGAACCTCGAGCGCTTCGCCCAGGCGGTGGCGGCGCACGACCGCGAGAACCCCACCCACACCGCGCACGGCATCGGCCTCACCCACTTCGACATGGAGCGGCTGGGCTTCGAGGAGGGCGAGGAGATCCTGCCCGGGATCACGATCCACGCCGACAGCGGTGTCACCGGCAACTTCCGCGTGCTGTGCGACGGGCAGCACGACGAGGAGCGCGAGGAGTCCGAGGCGGAGGTGGTCGAGGCTGTAGCCACCCACGCCGTCCCCGCCGCCGCGCCCGGCGAAACCGGCGTGCCGCGGTTCCGCCCGTTCGGGGAGTAATCGCTCAGCGCACGGGGATCGGCGCGGGCACGCCCACGCGCTTGGCGATCGCCGCCACCAGCCGTTCGATCGTCGGGCACTCCACGCCGTGGCGGGCGGCCGCGCGCAGCACCGCTCCGGGGATCGCGTCCAGCTCGGGGGGGCGGCCGGCGGCGATGTCGCGCTGCATCGAGCTGCCCAGCGTGGAGTGCGCGGCGCGCAGTTCGCCCAGCGGTTCGGCCGCGTCGATGCTCGCGCCCTCGGCGCCAGCCACGGCGCAGCCCTCCTCGATCGCCCCGATCAGCTCGGCGCGCAGCTCGGGCGTGGCGAGGATTTCGCCGAGCAGCCGGTCGAACGCGCTGGTGGTGCACGCCAGCGCGTTGAGGCGCACCAGCTTGCCCCATAGCACCTGCGCCTCGGACTCCTCCACGCGCACGGGGATGCCCGCCTGCAGGAGCTTCGCCGCGAGCGCTTCCATCCGCGGGCGGGCCGCGGCGTGCGCGGAGGCCATGTCGATGCGCAGGAAGGGGCTCGAGTGCACCACCACACCCGGCTCGGGGCGGTCGGCCTCGACGCGGATCGTGCCCGCCACCACCGCCGGCTCGCCGAAGCGCGCGCGCAGCACCGCCAGGTGGTCGAGGCCGTTGAGCAGCGGCAGCACCAGCGCCGGCGGGGCGATCGAGGAGCGCTCGGCGATGCGCTCCAGCGCCTCGTGCAGGCCGGTCGCCTTGGTTGCGACCACCAGCGCATCCACCGGCTCCTCCAGGCGCGCCACCGCGCGCGGGTGAGCGACGAAGTCGCCCAGCCGCACCGAGCTCACCCGCAGGCCCCGTGCAACGATCAGCTCCGCGGTCGACTCGCGCGCGACCAGGGTGACGGGGGTGCCGGCGTGATCGAGCGCGCCCGCGACCAAGCCCCCCACGCCGCCGGGGCCCAGCACCGCGATCGTCATAGATCATCCCCCCAGGCGTGCGTTGCCGCGAATCCCGTGGAGGGTGTTGCCATGGTCCCAGATCTCATCGCAGCGGGTCCACCAGCACGCCCGGGTTCATGATGCCCCGCGGATCGACCGCGGCCTTCGCCCCGCGCAGCGCCGCGGCGAACGGCTCCGGGCGCTGGCGGTCATACCAGGGGCGGTGGTCGCGGCCCACCGCGTGGTGGTGGGTGATCGTGCCGCCCGCGCCGGCGATCGCGTCCGACACCGCGCGCTTGATCGTCCCCCATTGCTCGAGCTCCTCTCCGCGCCGCCCGCGGGCGAGCACGGTGAAGTAGGGGGCCGGGCCGTCGGGGTAGACGTGGGTGAAGCGGCACGACACGCCGCCCGGCTGCGCCCCCACCTCGCGCATCGCCCGCTCGGCCGCCGCCATCACCTGCTCGCGGAGGGCGGGGAAGCGCTCCCAGGTGATCGCCGTCTCGAAGGTTTCGCTGACGGCGCCCATCGCCACGAACACGTCGCGCAGGTAGGGAGCGGCTAGGAACGTCTGCCGCCAGGTGCTCACCGTGTCGCGCCCATCGCCGCCGCGCTTGCCGACCTCGCCCCCATGCTCGCCGCAGATCGCGAGCGCCCGCTCCATCGGCGCGTCGACGGGGTGGTCGGTGGACTCGAAGCCGATCACGAGCAGCGCGCTTCCACCGTCGCCTACCATCGTGATCCTGGCCTCGCGCCCGTCGATCAGCCGGCAGTTGGCCGGGTTCAGCCCCGACTGGCTGAGCTCCCGCACGCACTCCGCGCCCGCGGCGAAGTCCGCGAAGCCGACGCCCGCCGAGCGGCGGTGGGTGGGGCGCGGCTGCACGCGCACCCACGCCTCGGTGATGACCCCGAGGACTCCCTCCGAGCCCGCCAGCATCCGGTCGGGGCTGACTCCCGCGCCCGAGCCCGGCAGCCGGCGCGACTCCCACGCGCCCGTCGGCGTCAGCGCGCGCACCGACTCCACGAAGTCCTCGATGTGCGTCCACACGGTCGCGAAGTGCCCCGCCGCGCGGGTGGCGATCCAGCCGCCCAACGTCGAGAGCTCGAAGGACTGCGGGAAGTGGCGCAGCGTCAGGCCATGCTCGGCGAGCTGGCGCTCGAGCTCCGGTCCGCTCGCGCCGGCCTGGATGCGCGCCGCGCGGGAGATCGGGTCCACCTCCAGCACGCGGTCCAGCGAGCCGAGGTCGATGCTCACCGCGCCGTTGTAGGAGGGGTCCACCTCGGGCCGCACGCCGCCCACCACGCTCGTGCCGCCGCCGTAGGGGATCGCCGCCACGCACGCCGCCACGCACCACTCCAGCAGCTGCTCGAGCTCGTGCTCCTCGCGCGGGTACGCGACGAAGTCGGGCGGGTGCTCGAAGTTGCCGCGAAAGCCCCGCACCACGTCGGCGTAGGAGCTGCCCCACGCGTGCGAGGCGCGCGCGTGGGCATCGTTCGCGCACAGCTCCACGAGGGCGGCCGGCGGCGCGATCCGGGGCGGTGGGAGCCGCGCGTCCGCGAGCGCCACCGGGTCCTCCACCTCCACTTGCTCTCCCAGCCCGAGGTGCGTCGCCAGCCCGCTCGCCGCCGCACGCACCTGCTCGGGCGAGAAACGCTGGTCTTCATACCCCCACCCCCAATGGCTTCGTCGGCGCTCGCGCATGGCGGCGAGTCTAGTTGCCGTGTGCGGCGCGCACGCGCGGAACGCTAGCCTCACTCGGCTATGCACGTCGGTCTCAACCTCATCTACCTCGTGCCCGGCGAGACCGGCGGGATGGAGGTCGTCGCGCGCGAGCTGATTCCCGAGCTGCTCGCCGCCGCCGGCCGACTCGGGGATGGGAGCGAGGCGAGTGGCTCCCGAATCGGCGGGGCGGGGCGCGAGTTGCGCTTCACGGCCTTCATCAACCGCGAGGCGGCCGCCGCCGGCGACGGTCCCTGGGGTGAGCTGCTGCCGGCCGTGACGGTGCCGGTCAACGCCCGCCGGCGCGAGCAGTGGGTGCTCGGCGAGCAGGCCCTGTTGCCGGTGCTGGCGGCACGCGCGCGCGTCGACCTCGTGCACTCGCTGGCCTCCACCGCGCCCGCGTGGGGGCCCTTCCGGCGCGTCGTGACCGTCCACGATCTGATCTACGCGCGCTTTCCCGACGCCCACTCCGGCCTGCGCGACCGCGGCATGCGGGTGTTGGTGCCGCTCGGCGTGCGCCGCTCCGCGCGCGTGATCGCCGACTCGCTGAGCACGCGCGCCGACCTGATCGAGCTGCTCGGCACCCCGCCGGAGCGGATCGACGTCGCGCCGCTGGGCTTCGGCGTTCCTCCCCGCGCCCAGCCGCTCGAGGCCGGCGCGACGCGCGCGCGCTTTCGCCTCGGCGAGCGGCGGGTGCTGCTGAGCCTCTCCGCCAAGCGCCCGCACAAGAACCTGCTCGCGTTGATCGACGCCCTGGCGCGCATCCCCGCGGAGCGCCGGCCGCTGCTGGTGCTGCCCGGCTACCCCACCTGGCACGAGGCCGAGCTGCGCGAGCGCGCCGCCGCGCTCGGGGTGTTGGATGACGTCCGCTTCGAGAACTGGGTCACGGGGGAGGAGCTCGAGGGCCTGTGGGCGCTCGCCGACGCGTTCGTGTTTCCCTCGCTCTACGAGGGGTTCGGGCTGCCGGTGCTGGAGGCGATGCACCGCGGCGTCCCGGTCGCCTGCGCCGACGCCTCCTCACTGCCCGAGGTCGCCGGCGACGCGGCGCTGCTGTTCGACCCTCGTGACGTGGCCGCGATCGCCGCCTCGATCGAGCGCCTGCTCGGGGACCCCGCGCTCGCGCGCTCGCTGCGCGCGAAGGGCCTCGCCCGCGTGCGCGAGTTCACCTGGGCGCGCACCGCGCGGCTGACGCTCGACTCCTACGCGCGGGCGCTGTCACCTGGGCACGCGCCGCGCGGCTGACGCTCGACTCCCACGCGCGGGCGCTGTCGGGCGCGCCCGGGTCACGTTGAGGGCCTACTCCTCGCCATCCGTGTAACCGCCGTAGCTCGCCAACACCGTGCGCAGCGACGACTCCAGCGACAGGCGCTGCGCATTGCGCCCGAACCACTCGGCGGTGCTCTCGCGCATCGCCATCCCCGCCTCGTGCACCTTCACGATCGCCGCTGCCACCGCCTCGGGGGTGGCGGCGGGAGCGACGACGCCATTGACCCCCTCCTGCACCAGCTCCACCGCGGCGTTGTCCTCGCCGGCGACGACCACGCTGGGGGTCGCGCGCGCGGCGGCCTCGATCACGACCATGCCGTAGCCCTCGCGGCGCGAGGTCGAGAGCATGCACATCGCCTTCCCCAGCGCCGCGTCGATCCGCGCCGCCTCGACGAAGCCCGGGGCGCTCGCGATCTCGCCCACGCCGTGCTCGGCGATCGCCCGCTCCAGCGCCTCGCGCTCGGGGCCGTCACCGTAGAACTCGCCCCGCAGCGTGGACCCGGGCACGTCTCCCGGTGTCGCCCCCGGCGCGGCTCCCGGCACGTCTCCCGGTGTCGCCCCTGGCGCGGCTCCCGGCGTCGACTCGACCTCGCCCGGCGAGCCCGGCGTGGCGATGCGCCGGGCCGCGAGCGCGAACGCCGCCACCGCCAGCGGCGCCTGCTTCTCGGGGATCAATCTGCCCGCGAACACGACCACGGGCTCCGCGGGGCGTGCCGTGGGGGTCTCGAGCGTGCCCGCGTACTCGCCCTCCAGCACGGTCGGCTCGCCGCGCAACCCCTCCGCGCGCAGGCGCCGGGCGTGCAGCTTCGAGAAGCAGAACGCTCGCTGCGGTATCCGCGCGCACAGCAGCTGCACCGCGTAGCCCACCGCGCCGCCGAGGCGACCGAGGTATTCGCGCCAGTACGCGCGGCTCCACACCTCGTGCCAGTCGACCACCAGCCCGTAGCGGCCCACGGGCCGTACCGCCGCCGCGGCCAGCAGCGAGAAGTAGGGGAACGAGCAGGTGTGCACGACCTGGTAGCGGCGGCCGTTGCGCAGCAGGTGCCACCCCACCCCCAGCCCAAACACCAGCGGCGGCGCGATCTTGCGCCGACCATCGGCGGTGTACAGCGCCAGTTTCGGCCCGACTGCCACCACGCGCACCCCGTCGATCCGCGGCTCCTGGCCGGGCTCCCACTGGCGCAGCGTCAGGTACGTGACCTCATGGCCCTCCTGAGCGAGGCGCTCGGCGAGATTTCGATACCAGCGCTCGGCGCCCCCCACGGTGCAGGGGAAGAGGCAGTCGTATACGAGGCAGATGCGCATCGCGTGGAGAGTGCCACAGGCAGGGCGTACCCGGCGCTTGCGGTGTCCGGCCGATCCAGCACGCTTCGCGAGCTTGGTCCATGCCCTACCAGGAGAAAAGATCTTAAGCCAAAATAACATACATGGCTATAAGTTTATATAAAGAATGATATTTAGCGCTAAGATTTGCTCGTGAAGTTCTACGATCGCATCGACGAGCTGGCCGCGCTGGAGGACAACTGGCGCGCCACCGAGGCTCGCTTCTACGTACTCTGGGGACGACGCCGTGTCGGTAAGACAGAGCTGCTCACCCACTTCGTCGCAGGTCGGCGCGCCCTCTACTTCGAGGCGACCGAAGCGACACGGGGGGATCAGCTGCGCGACATCTCGCGCGAGCTCGCGCGCGTCTCGGGCAGCGAGCTACTCGCCCATCAGCCACTCGACAGCTGGGAGGCGGCGCTGGCCGCGATCGCGCAGTACGCCGCCTCGAAGCGCACGATCGTCGTGCTCGATGAGTTCCAATACCTGGCGATGCAGGATCGCGCGCTCGGCACGCTGCTCAATCGCTGGTGGCGCACCGTCGGGCGCACTCTCCCGCTCGTGCTCGTGATCGCCGGCAGCGAGGTGTCCTTCTTCGAGCGGCAGGTGCTCGCTGGCCCGATGTACGGACGGCGCACGGGCCAATGGCAGCTGACCCCGTTCGACTTCCGCTCGGCGGCTCTGTTCGCCCCTGGATACTCGCCCAGCGATAGGGTCCGCACCTACGCGGTGTGCGGGGGGATGCCCTACTACCTGGAGCGCTTCGAGGACAATGTCCCGCTCGCCGAGAATATCCTGCGCCACATCCTCTACCGCGACGGCTTTCTGCACGAGGAGGCGGAGTTGCTTCTGCGCCAGGAGCTGAACGACCCCCACAACTACTTCTCGACCCTGCGCGCAATCGCCGCCGGACGCACGCGCAACAGCGAGATCATGGGCTGGACCAAGCTCAGCTCCGCCCAGGTCAGCCAGATCACAACCGTGCTGGAGCGGCTGAAGCTCGTCGAGCAGCGCCGACCCGTCACCGCCGGGGCACGATCCAAGAAGACGACCTACACGATCGTCGACGGCTTCCTGGGCTTCTACTTCCGCTTCGTGGACCCCTACCGCTCGCTGCTGCGCACTCGCACCGGCGCAGAGCAGCACCTACGCGACACGGTGCTTCCCCAACTCGACCACTTCGTCTCCAAGCCAACCTTCAAGGACATATGCCGCACACATATGCAACGGGCCGAGCAGGCTCGCGTGGTGGGAGCCTGGTGGGGGCCGGTGCCAAACGGCCAGGGCCAGCGCGCCGAGCAGCGTGAGCTCGACGCGGTGGCGGTCGACCACAACGCCACGGTCCTCGCCGTCGGCAGCTGCAAGTGGACGAACGCCCCGATCGGCTTGGAGGAGGAGTCCCTGCTCACGCGCCTGTCGGCCCATGTCCCGGGCGCCGACTCCGTCCGCCGTCATTACTTCTACTCCCGCTCAGGCTTCGACGAGCCTCTGCGGCGCCTCGGCGCCGCAGACCCGGAGCGCTACAAGCTGGTGGGGCCTGGCGATCTGTATAAGTGAGGGAGCCTCGAGCGGCACCCGGCTTGCAGAGCAGCGCCTCCGCCTGCGGTAGCATCCTCCTGTCGGTGCCGCGCGCCTTTCCGCCCCCTCGCGCGTTATAACCGCATGACCCGGCTCCCGCCGCCACGCACGACCGGCGCGGCATAGGGCGGGTCCACAACCATGAGCACAGTCGAACAGACAAGGCCCATCGTCCCCGCGGACCTCACGAGCCGCGCACCCGACGGGTGGGTGGGCGATGGGGGGGCGGACCCCGATCTCACGCTGGTGTCGGTCGTGATCCCCTGCCTCAACGAGGCCGAGAACATCGAGCGTTGCGTGCACGCGGCGCTGGAGGTGCTGTCCCGCAACGCCCTCGAGGGCGAGGTGCTGGTGGTGGACAACGCCTCCGAAGACGGCTCCGCCGCGCTCGCCGCCGCGGCCGGCGCGCGCGTGGTGCACGAGCCCCGCCGCGGCTACGGCTCGGCCTACCTCGCCGGCTTCGCCGCCGCGCGGGGGCGCTACATCGTGATGGCCGACGCGGATTTGACCTACGACTTCAACGAGATCCCCCGCTTCGTCGCCGAGCTCGACCAGGGCGCGGAGCTCGTGATGGGCGATCGCATGGACAACATCCAGCCGGGCGCGATGACGTGGCTGCACCGCTACGTCGGCAACCCGATCCTCACCGGCCTGCTCAACCTGTTCTTCGACACCGGCGTCAAGGATGCGCACTGCGGGATGCGCGCGCTGCGCCGTGACGTGCTGGGGCGCCTGGACCTGCGCACCACCGGGATGGAGTTCGCCTCGGAGATGGTGATCCGCGCCGCCAAGGCCGACCTGCGGATCGCGGAGTTCCCGATCGAATACCACCCCCGCGGCGGGGAGTCGAAGCTCTCGAGCTTCCGCGACGGCTGGCGCCACCTGCGCTTCCTGCTGGTGCACTCCCCCACCCACCTGTTCATCCTGCCCGGCGCGCTGCTCGCCGGCATCGGCACGCTGATCGTCGCGCTGGTCGGCGGCGGCCTCGACTTCTTCGGGCGCTCGTGGGGCATCCACGCGCTGATCGCCGGCTCGCTGCTGATGGTCGTCGGCACGCAGGTGCTGGCGCTCGGTCTCTGCGCCCACGCCTACGGCACCTACTTCATGGGCGAGCGCGACCCCTGGTTCGACCGCATGCGCGCCCGCTTCCGCCTCGAGCACGGCCTGCTGCTCGGCGGCGCGTTCGTGCTGGTCGGCTTCGCGCTCGGCGCGGTGATCGTCGCCACCTGGATCTCCCACGGGTTCGGCTCGCTGGCGGACGAACACATGGCGGTCGTCGCCGCGACGCTCTTGATCGTCGGCATCCAGATCTTCTTCTCCTCGTTCTTGCTGTCGATTCTCGGTCTGCGCCGCGGCTGAGGCCGTGCGCGTGCGCCGCCGGTGAGCGCCACCCCCCCAGAGGCGGGCTCCACGCCGACCGAGGTCGCCCCCACCCCGGCCACGGAAGTCGGCGCCACAACTGACCGCGGCGCCGACGTCGGCGCCGCGGATGGGCGCAGCGTGGCGCACACTCCCCCCGCGCCGGGGCGGGTAGGACTCCGCGGGGCGCGCGCCGTGTGGTGGCCGGCGGCGATCGTCGGCGCCGTGATGGCCGGGCTGATCCTGTGGCAGCTGGCGATCCCCCGCGACTTCTACACCGGCACCGACAGCGTCGGCGTGCGCAGCGTGGTCGCCAACCTCGAAGTCGGCCAGCGGCTGTGCGTGCCGGGCCTGCGGCTGCCCGCCGACACCGGTCGCGTGCAGCTCGCGGTGTTCGCTCACAGCCCCACCTTCACCGCCTCGCTGCGGGTCATCGCCGGCGGTCGCGCCGTCTCCTCGACGATGACCGGCGTCCCCGGGCCCACCTCGCTGGTGTACGCCAACGCGCCGATCCCCGTGCGGCCCGCCGCGCCGGCGGCGGTGCCCGCGACGGTGTGCATCGCTCCCCGCAGCGGGCCGATCGCGCTCGGGGGCATGATCGGCCTGCAGGCCGATCAGCTGCCCGCCCGGCTCGACGGCGCACCGGTGGCCAACAGGGTCGGCGTGTGGTTCATGCCGCCGGCGGGCACGCAGCGCTCGCTGCTGGAATCGGCAGGCGCGATCTTCTCGCGCGCGGCGCTGTTCCGCCCGGGGATCGTGGGGGCGTGGACCTATCCCTTCCTGCTGTTCGGGCTGCTGCCGCTCAGCTGGGCGCTGGCGCTGCTGGCGCTGGCGCGCGCCGCCGCGGGCCGTCCGCTGCGCCTGCGCGGGCGCACGCTGCGGCCCGCCGTGGCGATCGCGCTGATCGCGTTCGCCAACGCCGCCTCGTGGGCGCTGATCACGCCGGCCTTCAACGCCCCCGACGAGCCCGACCACTTCGCCTACGCCCAGTACTTCGCCGAAACCGGCCGCGCTCCGGAACGCGCGCCCGGCCCGCGCCCGGCCTACTCGAGCGACCAGACGATGGCGCTCAACGCCGTGAACGTCTTCTCGCAGGTCGCGCTGCCCGACGGACGCCCGCCGTGGCTGGCCGCCGAGCAGAGCGCGTGGGAACACGAAGTCGCCACGACCCCGCACCCGGCGGACAACGGCGGCGGCTACACCACGGCGGCCGCGCCCCACCAGCCGGCCTACTACGCGCTGCTCGCGCCCGCCTACCTGGCTGTGAGCTCGCAGTCGATCTACTCGCAGCTGACGGCGATGCGGCTCATCTCCGCGCTGCTGGGGGCGCTGGTCGCCCTGTGCGCGTTCGGAGTGATCCGCGAGGTGCTGCCCCGCCAGCCGACGGCCGCGCTCGCCGCCGGGCTGCTCGTCGCCTTCCAGCCGATGTTCGGCTTCATGGCGGGCGCGGTCAACAACGACAACGGCATCAACGCCGCCGCCGCGCTCGCGCTCTACCTGACGATCCGCGCGCTGCGGCGCGGGCTGACGTGGCGAATCGCGCTGGCGCTCGGGGCGACGCTCGCGTTCGCGCCCCTGTTGAAGGAGACCGGCTATGAGATCTACCCGGCGGTAGCGGTCGGGTTGGTGGGGATGGCCTGGCGCCGGCACCGCCTGCGCGACACGCGCGCGTGGGCGGCGCTCGCGGCGGCCTTCCTGGTGGTGCGCGAGGGGTGGTCGCTGCTGCAGCCCGTCTTCTACCCGCCCGTCGCCGGCCACGCCCCCGGCGGTGGGATCGCGGCCGCAAGTGCGCTCACCACCGCCGAGCAGATGCCGGGCCGCTTTGCGGTGTACCTGTGGGAGCTGTTCCTGCCGCGGCTGTCGTTCATGGGCGACCTGTTCCCGCCCGGCTGGCCGTTCAAGCAGGTCTACGTCGAACGCGGCTGGGGCGCGTTCGGCTGGTACACGTGGCTGTTCCCCAGCTGGGTGTACACCGCGATCATCCTCGCGATGGGGCTCGTCGCGCTGCTGGCACTCTCCGCGGCGGTCCGCGAGCGGGTGGCCGTGACCGCGCGCTTCTTCGAGGTGGCCGTGATCGCGCTGTTCCCGATCTGCGTGCTGGTCGCCGTCGAGGCCGCCTACTTCGCGCCCACCGGCGGGCGCACCGTGGTCGCCGAACAGGGCCGCTACATCTTCCCCGCGATCGCCGCGCTCGCCGCGATCGCCATCGCCGGAACCTTCGGCGCCGGGCGCCGCTGGCACGTGCCGCTGGCGACCACGCTGGTGATCGCGATGATCGGCCTCAGCTACGCCTCGCAGTGGTTGACGCTGGGCAGCTTCTTTACCTGACGCATGCCGGACGCCACGCCGCAAGGCTGAGCGTGGCGCTCCCATACGCGCTGATCTCGGTAAGAGTCTGCCCAGTCGAATAGACTGCTCGCGATGAGGGTAGGGGTTTACATAGGTGGCTTGACGCGGCTATCGTCATTTCCAACGACAGCGACCTTCGACTGCCTGTGATCGAGGCTAGGAAACGCGTTCCGGTGGGCACCGTGAACCCGTCCAGCTCATTTCTTGCGGGCGATCTCAGGGGCACCCCAACAGATGGCGTCGGCGGTCACTGGTGGGTCAAACTACGCGCCGCCGACTATCGGGCACACCAGTTACCGGACCCGGTGGGCGTCTACGCAAAGCCGGCGGGTTGGTAGGAGGCATTAGGAAAAATTTAGCCGTAACCCTTGACCTTTCAGCCATCAGTTCCGATATACTGATGGCTATACCACCCGGCCCCTCGTGGGTCGGGTCTTTTTTTGCCCTAAGCCGGCGGCCCCTCGTGGGTCGGGTCTTTTTTTGCCCGAAGCCGGAGAGCACGCCGAAAGAACCGTTTGGGCACCGGGAAGCGCGCGCAGATCATTGGCTGCTTGGTAGAGGGCAACAGTGTCCGGGCCGTCGTGCGCCTGACGGGCACTGTGGTCGGTCAGCCGACCAAGGTGGCTTCGCGCTCGCGCAGCGCGTGACGCAGCCCCGCTTCGACCTCGTCGGTGGCGTGGTCCCAGGTGTGGGAGGCGACGAACTCGCGGCCTTCGCGCGAGCGGCGCTCGCGCAGCGCGGGGTCGGCCAGCAGCCGCTCCAGCGCGTCGGCGATCCGCGGCGGCTGCAGCGGGGCGAGGTCGAGGGCGCCGTCCGCGCCGAAGATCGACTCGGCGCTGACCCCCGCGAGCTCCACGCAGGGTAGGCCGCAGGCGAGCATCTCTTTGGGCATCAGCGAGAAGTTGGTGAGCGACAGGCACAGCCCCACCGTCGCCTCCGAGTACAGCCGCGCCAGCTGCACGGGCGAGAGCACGCCCATGTGCTCGTAGGGGAAGGCCGCGTGCAGCGGCTTGTCGGTGCCGAACAGCACGATCCGCACGTCCGGCCGGCGCCGGTGCAGCTCGGCGAGCGCCATCAGCCCGATCGGCACCGCACGGCGCGGGGTGGCGTGGCGCGCGTAGTAGATCACCGTGTCGGTGCGCCGCTGCACCGGGAGCGGGTGGTAGGTGTCGCCGTCGACGCCCAGCTGGAACGCGTCGGCGCTCGCGCCGTAGCGCTCGATCAGGAGGTCGCGCAGCCACGGGCTCGCGGCGATGCAGTGCAGGCCGTGGCGGTAGGTGTCCTGCGCGAGCACCTGCTCGGTGGAGGCCGCGTAGAACTCGGGCTCGTGGTCGTTGACCAGGTACGCCCGCGCGCGGGTGCCGTCCAGCGCCAGCGTCGCGTGCACCGTCTGCCAGCCGGTGGCGATCGCCACGTCGGCGCCCTGCCACTGCTCGAAGCCCTTGTACACCGGCCCCTCGAAGGGCGCGAAGTATTCCCTGATCTCGCTGCGTATCCGCGCGGCGCGCACGTCGCGCATGTGGTTGTGGTAGTCGGCCAGCCACACGCTGCAGGCGTGTCCGCGCTGCTCCAGGCGGGTGAAGATCTGAAACAGCGTGTTGTGCCCCCCGCTGCCGCGGCTGTAGGGGGGGATCACGAGCGCCAGGCGAAGCCGCTCGCGCTCGGCCATCCCGGGCACGGCCTCCAGCAGCGGCGCAGGGCCCTGCTCCCACACGCGTGTGACGAGGTCGTAGTCGTCGTGGGGCAGCAGCTGACCGACGTGCTCGGTGGGGGGCAGCTCGGGCAGCCCCGCCGCCTGCGAGCCCGTCTCACCCGGGGCGCTCCCGTTGGCGCTGTGCTCTACCGTTCCCGCCGCCAACCGATCCCCACGCTGCCCAGCGCCGGCGCCTGCGGTACCGGTCTCCGCACGCCCGCTCCCCTCGTCGTCGCGCCCCTCCAGCGACAACCGCCGGCGCAGCGGTGCGGGCACCCGCTCGGCGCGCGAGCCCAGCGCGGAGAAGATGCGTCGCCCGCCGTGGTGGGTGACCGAGCGCGCCGTCCAGCGCGCCTGTTCGGCGGCGCTCATCTCCCGCTGCGCCATCCAGCGGCGATCGGCGGCCACCGCGCCGGCGACGTAGCGCGCGGCGGGCAGCGGCGCGAACGGCTCGACGTGGCCGGTGCTCTCGCGCAGGCCGCGGTACTCGTCGAAGTAGCGGCGCATGAACTCGACCGCGCCGTAGTCGTGGGCGTGCAGCACCGCCGCGCCGGGCTGGTAGACCTTCGCCCAGCCGGCCGCCAGCAGGTCGCGGCCGAACGCCTGGTCCTCGGAGTAGGGGACCTCGCGGAAGCGGATCTCCTCCCAGCAGGCGCGCGCGTAGCAGGCGTTGACGTTGGAGAGGAACGTCGGGTCGCCGCCACGCTGGAGCACCGGCCGCCCCCCGGCTCCGGCGCCGCCGGCTACATGCGTCCCGGCCTCGCCCACCCCCACGCCGCCCGCGCCGTTCGCCCCCGCCTTGCCGCCCACGCCAGTGCCGCCCGCCCCATTCGCCTCAGCCCCCGCGGCGGCAAAGCCCGCGAAGAACTCGCTCAGCTCGCGGGCGATCATCGGGCTGGTGTCCTCGCGCGGCAAGTGCGGCCCGTAGGCGGCGCCCACGCGCTCCTCGAGCGCGAACGCCTCGCGGTAGGCACCGAGCCAGCCCGCCACGGGCGTGGCGTCCTGGGTGAGAAAGCAGATCAGCTCCCCCGTGGTGCGCTCGGCGCCAAGGTTGCGGGTGCGCCCGTGGCCGAACTCGGCCGGCTCGATCCGCAGCAGCTCCACGCCGGCCGCGCGGGCGATCTCGAGCGAGCGGTCGCGCGAGCCCGAGTCGATCACGAGCACCTCCTCGACAGCCTCGCGCGCGAGCGCCGCCAACAGCTCCTCCAGGTAGCGCTCGCCGTCCTTGACGGGGATGACGACCGAAACGCGGCTCACGGCGCACCGTCTCTGACGGGCCTCGCGCCGCAGACCCGGCTCGCGGCCGTCGATTCCCGTCGGGAATCGCGGGTGTTGACGTGGGGGCAGCGGCTCACGAGGGTCCGAGCAAACGCCGCTTCAGGAGCTTCACGCGCCACCACACCCCGCGCGCCGTGCGCATCGCACCGAGCAGCTCGGTCGCTCCGGGCCGGCGCATCACCGCGTTGAGGTCGAGGTGCCAGCGGTCCAGCCAGTAGGCCTGCTCCTGCCATTTGGCGATCGCGGTGTTGGTGCGCGCCTGCACCTCCACGAGCTCGGCCTCCAGCGCGGCCACGCGGGCGCGCAGGCGCTCGTTCTCGGCCTCCGCCGTCAGCTGTCCGTTCTCGATCTCCTCGGTGGGGCCTGTGGGGTTCATGTCAAAGATTCTCCGCGATTCGCGCCGCGGCGCGGTTGAAGACCAGGAAGCCGACGACGAAGATCGCCACCACGATCGCGAGCGCCCCGAACAGCGCGCTCCAACTGCCGAGCACCTGGCCGGCGGCGGGGGTTGCATTCGTGATCATCGCGTGGCGGAACTGCTGGAAGATCACCGCCAACGGGTTGAGCATGTAGATGTGCAGCAGCGAGGGACTCACTTTGGCGATCACGGTCTGAATCGAGATGATCACCGGCGAGGCGTAGAAGAGAATCTGCGCAAACACTTCCCAGATCGGCTGGATGTCGCGAAAGTGCACGAACAGCGCCGAGAGCAGCATCGCCATACCGGCCGCGAACACGATCAGCGCGCCCACGATCAGCGGCAGCTCCAGCCAGCTGAGCATCGGGCGCACACCGGCGCTGACGGCGAAGATCGCCACCACGATCAGGTTGAGCGCCAGGTTGAACATCGCCAACAGCACGACCGAGAGCGGGATCACCAGGCGCGGGAAGTGGATCTTGCGCACGAGGTTCTCGCGATCGACCACGCTGCGCACCGCGTTGGTCGTCCCTTCGATGAAGAACGTGAACAGCACGATCGACCCGAGCAGCTGCGCGCCGTAATATTTTTCGCCCGGCTTCGTGCCGTCGTTGACGTGGCCGACCTTGGTGAAGAACACCCACAGCACGCTGAACAACAGCAGCGGGCGCATCAGCGTCCACACATAGCCGAGCACCGAGCCGTAGAAGCGCAACTTGAATTCGGTGCGCGCGAGCGTGAACGTCAGCGACCAGAAGCGATGCAGGTCGCTGCCGAGCGCTGAGGGGCCGTGTACGCGGTGGCTGCCAGGCGCTCGCAGGGGAGCGGGCAGCCCGACATCCGGCATCGCGCTCATGCGCGTTCGATCCTCGCCTCGATCGGGAGCTCCAGGATCCCGCCGCTGGTCGTGCCATGGATGACCACCGAGGTCATGTCCTCGACCAGCGCCAGCGCGTCCGCGCCGGTGCCCTCGCGGGCGAGCGAGGGGGTGAGCGTGTAGCGGGAGGGGGTCAGCCACGGAGGGATCGAGAAGCGTGCGATCGCCGTGTCGCCCGCGCGGAAGGTGCCGCTGGAGGCGCCGTGTTGGTCGGAGCGCGCGACGACGATCGTGTGCCCGAGCTCGGTGCGCAGCGTGGCGGCAAACACCGGGTCCTCGAGGTCCTCACCGAAGCGGACCTCGAGGCACATGTTCAGGGTGTCCTCCTGGCTGGCGCTGGTGATGCGCTCGCCGCCGGCGCTCTCAAACCAGGCGTCGGCGATCGTGGTGCCCGACGCCGAGCGGTCCTCGGCCGGCGCTTCGTGGGGCAGCTGGCCGAAGTTGAGCTTGTGGTAGGCGCGCCCGATCGCGCGCGGTTCGCCGATCTGCACCATCGTGCCTCGCTCCATCAGCATCGCGCGGTTGCAGAAGCGCTCCACCGAGTACATGTCATGGGAGACGAACACGATCGTGCGCCCTTCGCGCTTGAGCCGGTAGAACTGCTCGAAGCACTTCTGCTGGAAGGCGGCGTCGCCGACGGCGAGCACCTCGTCGATCAGCAGGATCTCGGCGTCGACCTCGATCGAGGTGGCGAACGCCAGCCGCACGAGCATCCCGGAGGAGTAGTTCTTGAGCTTCAGATCGATGAACTCCTCGAGCTCGGCGAACGCGATCACCTCGTCGAAGCGCGCTCTGGCCTGGCGGCGGGAGAGCCCGAGCATGATCGCGTTGATGATCACGTTGTCGCGCGCGGTGAGGTCCATGTTGAAGCCGACCCCCAGCTCGATGAACGGCGAGAGCCGGCCGGCGATCGAGATGCGGCCCGCATCGACGCCGTAGATGCCGGCGATGCACTTCAGCAGCGTGCTCTTGCCGCTGCCGTTGCGCCCGACGATCCCGAAGAACTCTCCGGTCGCGATCTCCACCGAGACGCCCTTGACGGCGTGCAGCTCGTCGTAGTCGGTGCTGCGAAACGGGTGCAGCGCGCGCTCCTTGAGCGTCGAGTACTGCTGGTGGGGCAGGCGGAAGGTCTTGCTGACGCCCTCGATCGAGACGGCCGCGGGGCCGCCGCGCGCGGGGGGCACGGGCGTCGAGGGAGAGGGTGTGGGGGTGGTTGCGACGGTAGACAAGGGCACGAACGCTAGCAACGGGAGTCTCGGCCTACCGCCGCTCCGCTGGCAGCCCCCAGCCGGGGATCGGTTATGCGCGTAGCTCCGTGAAACCGGCTGCGGAGAAGTCGCCATCGAAGGCTAGGGCCTCCACGATCTTCAGCTCTCGCATAGTGGCGAAGCTCGTGGCATCGATCCAGGAGAACTTCCGGTCGTCTCGCTGACGCAGCCAAGCGCCTGCATCGGCTTCGGCAGAGTCCGAGACCCGGACGAGCTCCAGGCGCAGCGAGGTGTGCAGAACGTCGAGGAAGCCGACGGCTGCCCGGTGGCCGGCTCGCCGCCGCAGGAATGTCCAAGTCTCGCCCCGCACGTCATTGGTTGTGATCAGTCGGTCGCTCTCGTGGGCAGTAAGGAGTGCGTTTGCTTCGTCGTGACGGTCATCCCGTCGGTTGGTGAGTGCTACCCAGAAGGACGTGTCGACGAAGATCAACATCAACTGCCGTAGACGGTGTCATCGATGTCGGTCGGCTCGAAATCGGCGCTACCCACGAGCGAGGCGAGTGGGTCGTCTGCCAGTGGGGGGATCGGCTGCAGCCCGAGTCGCACGTAGCGGCGGACCAGTGACGCCTTCGAAACATGATCCTGGGCGGCCTGGATGTCGAGTGCCCGATCGACATCCTCTTCGATCATGATCTGCAGACGCTTCATGCTGGCAATGTTACACCACTTTTGCAATCTGCTGTAACGTACGGTTTGGCGTCGCGAAGATACCTGGATCGGGCAACGACAACGCAGGGAGCCTCACACGCGCTGCAGCACGTACACGTCCTGGTTGTCCTGGTTGCGCCCGGGGGCGACACTCCTTATCCCGGTCGGGACAATCGGGCAGTTTGGGGGTCATCTCGGGAGATAATGTCCCGATCGGTAATTTCTTGCCTTTAGCTCCTCATTTTCGCTATAATTGTCCCGATCGGTAAATATGCTTAGCTCGATCCGCAACTCCACCGACTTTGGCTGCGCCCTGCATCGCGCACGCAAGTCGAGGGCACTACGCCTCGAGGACGTCGCGTTGACGGCCGGGGTGGGAATCCGGTTCGTAAGCGAGCTGGAGCGCGGGAAGGCAACGGCCCGCCTGGCCGAGACGCTGCGCGTGGCGGAGGCGCTCGGGGTTAGCCTCATCTTGGAGGATCCGCTTGAGCAGTCGAGCCCTTGAGGTCGTGTGCTTCGATCGGCGGGCCGGGACGCTGAGCGATTCACCGGGCAGTCTCAGCTTCAGCTATGACCCGGCCTGGGCCGCCGACGGCGGGCATCCGCTGTCGCAGTCGCTGCCCCTGAGCGGCGACTTCGGCCCCACACAGGTGGAGGCGTTCTTCGGCGGGCTGCTGCCGGAGGGCCCGCCCCGCGAGCTGCTGGCGCGCCAGCTGGGAGTGAGCGCCGGCAATGACTACGGCCTGCTCGAGCGACTCGGCGGCGACACGGCGGGGGCCGTGAGCCTGGTGGCGCCGGGAGCGCCGATCCCCGGCCAACCGGCCACACCCCGCGTGCAGTGGCTGAGCGAGGACGAGCTGGCGGAGCTGATTACGGAGCTTCCCTCGCGCCCAATGCACATCGATGCCGAGGGCGAGTACCGGCTGTCGCTCGCCGGAGTGCAGGACAAGCTGCCGGTGGTCGTGGGCGAGGACGGCCGGGTGGGCCTCACCGAAGGGCGCACACCCTCCACCCACATCCTCAAGACCCCGATCCGAGGCCTGCGGGACACGGTTGCCAACGAGGTGCTGTGCCTGGAGATCGGACGGCGGCTCGGCGTGCCGACCGTGCGAGCGCAACCGCGACGGGCCGGCGATCGCGAATGCCTGCTGGTCGCCCGCTACGACCGCGCGGCGGGCGAGGGGCGCACCCGGCGGCTGCACCAGGAGGACTTCTGCCAGGCGCTCGGCGTTCGCAGCGACCGTAAGTACCAGGCGGAGGGCGGCCCCGGGACGGCCGACTGCTTCGCACTGTTGCGCCGCGCCGTCGCGGTTCCCGCGCGCGAGGCACCGCACCTGCTGGACTACCTCGCACTCAGCTTCCTCGTGGGCAACCACGACGCGCACGGCAAGAACTACTCGCTGCTGTACCTCCCCGACAGCGACCGGGCCACGTTGGCTCCGGCGTACGACATCGTGTCCACCGTCGTCTACGGGAAGGTGCGGCCGATGTCGCGCAAGCTAGCGATGAGCATCGGCGGGGAGTACCGCCCGCAGTACGTCCGCCCCCGCCACCTGCAGCGGCTGCTCGCCGAGGCTGGGCTCGGCGCGGCGCCCTCCCGTCGCAGGCTGCGCGCGCTGGCGCAGCGCGCCCCCGCGGCGGCGGCCGAGGCACGCGCCGCGCTTGCGGATGCCGGCCGGGATGCGGAGGTCCTCGATGGGATCGTCGATGTGGTGGGATCGCGCGCGGTCATGCTCGGCGAACTGGCCGCCTGACAGGCGCTGCCTCACACTCGCCTCACACGCGCTGCAGCACGTACACGTCCTGGTTGTCCTGGTTGCGCCCGGGGGCGAACTCCAGAACGCGCCAGCGCGGGCAGAGCTGCGTCAGCAGCCACTCGGGCGAGAGGAAGGCGGTGCCCCAATCGGGGTTGATCACGCCCCAGTCGCCGTCGGCGCCGAACTCCTGCGCGTACCACCAGCCGCGCTGGTAGAGCCCGCCGACGATCTGATCCGACTGCGCGGGGGTGCGCAGCGTGTTCTTGACGTAGAAGTCCACCGCGGTGAAGCCGTGCGTGGTGCAGACGAGATGGCCCCCGGGGCGGATCACGCGGTGCATCTCATCGAACCAGCGCAAGCCGAGCGCGGGCGCGAAGTGCGACCAGATCGAGATCGCACAGACGAGGTCGAGCGAGCCGTCGGGCAGCTGCAGCGGCGGCGCGTTGGGGCTGAGGAAGAGGTTGACGCGCGGGTAGGCTCGCTGGGCCCACTCGATCGCCGGCCCGTTGGGGTCGCAACCGTGCCAGGCGACCTCGGGGTAGGCGGCGCAGAGCACCCGCACCAGGCGCCCGGAGGAGCAGCCGAAGTCAAGGCCCGCCGTAGCCGACTCGATGCCCACCCCGACGCTCGCCAAGGCGGCGGCGACCATGTCGGCCTCGTACAGCCCGCCCGCGGCGGCGAGCGGTCCGCGCGCCATCGCGTGCACCTCCTCGGGAGGTTGCTCGGCGCCGAGCGCCACCTTCTCCAGCACCGCGGGGATGCTCAGCCACACCCCGAAGCTGAGCAGCAGGAACGTGCGGTGGCGGTCATCGGGGGCGCCGGAGTAGTAGGCCTGTAGGTGATCGTCGCCCGCGATCGCGGCCTCGATCTCGCGCACATCCTCATCGGAGAGCCGCTCATAGAGCCGGCGGCTGACGATCTGATCCTCCTCGGTGGCCTGCACCGGCAAAAGCTCGCGGGCGAAGCGTGCCGGCGACCCGGGCTCGGGAGCGATCGGCGGGGGCGGCGGCGAGCCGGCCTGCCCGTTGGCGCTGCCGTTCCCGCCGGGACCGTCGGGGTGCTCGGCGAGGGCGCCGGCGCGCGCGGCGACGAATTCACCGCCCTGCGCCGCCATCCGCCGCAGCCATCGCGTGCTCGCCGTGTCTCGCATGCCACGGAACGTATCAGCCACGCCCGCTGGGGCTGGCGGCTCGGGCGCGATCGTCGTTACCCGAGCTACAACCAATCCTCGCCGTCGGCGAGATCGCGCTCTCCGGGGTGAGCCGTGAGCTTGCGCTCGAGCGCCGCGACGATGCGGCCGGTGTCCGCTCTCCTCCGCGGGGAGCCGCCGGGGATGAAGATCATGCCGTAGTCGCCGGGACCACCAGGGCCAGGGGCTCGGCAGCCGTCTACTCGCCGAGGCGCTGCGTCGCGCGGTGTGATCCTGCTACCGAAACCATGCCTTCGTACTGTCGCAATTCTCGCGATGATCGGGACGGGGCGGGCGGTGCTTCAAAGATCTGATCAAGTAGGGTCTTCGCCGCCGAGCGCGGCACTGACATGAGCGCGCTCCCGGTTGAGCGCGGCCACGCGCAGCGGCGGCGCAGACAGCAGGACCGAGACCAGTCCCAGGACGAGACAAGCAGAAGACGAGAAATGGCCACCGGCGAACTTGCAGCAGACCCAAACGGCAGGGCGAGCCTCTGGACACCGGGCGAGCGAGGACGTCTCTCGCGCGAGCAGGTGGCAGAGGTGCAACGCGCGCGTATCATGCGGGCGGCAGCCCAGGTCGTCGCCGAACACGGCTTCAGCGGCGCATCGATCACACAGGTAGCCAAGGCGGCGGGCGTCTCGCGCGCGACGTTCTACGACCTGTTCGAGAGCTTCGAGCAGTGCTTCCTCGCGGTGCTGGACGCGGCGATGCGCCGCACGAGCGCACGGATCGCGCAGGCGTTCGCACAGAACACCACCTGGCAGAAGCAGGCCGTGGCAGGACTGGCGGTGCTGCTCAGCGCACTCGACGCCGACCCATGCCTGGCGCGCGTGTGCCTCGTGGAGGCACTCGCGGCGGGCCCCGCCGCACTCGAATATCACGTGCGCGAGATAGAGCTGCTCAAGCACATGGTCGACAGCGCCGCGGGACCGTCACGCACGGACAGACACAGCTCGGCGCTGAGCGCGGAGGCAACGGTGGTGGCGATCGCGGGGATCCTCCACCGGCGCCTCATCACCGGCGAGGTGCCCCCGTTCATAGACCTGCTGGCACCGCTCGCCAGCCTGGTGCTCGAGCCCTACTTCGACGAACAGACCGTGACCCAAGCACACGAACGGGCGAGGCGACTCGCGCAAGAGCTCTCCAAAGAACACGCCGCGCGGAGCCCACGCCCAGCCACCCACACGGTGATCCCAAAAGTGTTAACCAACCCCAGAGCCCACCGCAGCCGAGAATGCCTGCGCTACCTGGCCACCCACCCGGGAGCGAGCAACCGCGCGGTCGGAGAGGGAATCGGACTCGCCCGCCTGGAGCAGGCAGCGAGCCTACTCGCACGCCTGGCAAACCAAGGGCTGCTGCACAAGCAGGCCGGACGACCGGGACACCCCAACGCGTGGTCACTCACACCCCACGGCGAACAGGTCGCACAAGCGCTCGAGGACTGCACATCGAGCCCGGGCGTAGGCTGGGCGTGACGCGGCGAAGCGCACCTTGGCCTCAAGACCACTCCTGGGAGCGCTCAACGGCGCCTCCCTTGATTCTGACTGCATCTGATGCAGAATCTGCATCATGAAGGAACGTAGAACGACTGTGGTGGCTCGCGACGAGGACTTGGCGCTGCTCGCTCACGAGGCTAGAAGCCAAGGGCTCTCCCTCGGCGGGATGCTCGGAGCGATCGTGGCCGAGCGGGCGGATGAGCTCAGGCAGAACCGGCGTCCACGCTTGGCGACCTTCCGCGCCGACGCGAGCATCGCTGTCGTCGCCGAGCAAGAGCAGCCAGCGGCACGCGACTTCCGCTCTGCGTGACGCTCATCCTCGACACGGGGCCAATCGTCGCGGCCCTCAACGAACAGGATCCCGACCACCAACGCTGCGCAGCCCTACTCGCAGGAGCGCAGGACCTGCTGATCCCAGGTCCGGTACTCGTCGAGGTCGACTATTGGCTCGTCAAGCTCGCCGGAGCCGAAGTGTGGGGCGAGCTCGTCGCCGACATCAATCGAGGCGCCTACCGGGTGGTTCACCCCGTGGGCGGCGCTGCCTCTGGGAGTCCGTAATCACAAGAGCAGCGGATCTGTTCCGTAGATGGCTGCGTATTTGTTCAGGAGATCCGCGAAATGGTCAAGTGGAGAGCTACGTGCGGGGGGCCGTTGTGAGGTCTGGCGTGTCTGGAGGCTCGTCGGTGGTGCCGATGAGGATGGTGAGCAGGTCGCTGATCCGTTGCACGCGTCCGAGGCGGTCGGGAAGCGGAAGACCGGATTGGATCGTGTACTGGTTGCGGCGTCCGTTGCGCTCGCGTGTGATGTAGCCGCCGTCCGCGAGCTCCGTGACGATCCGGTGCGCGGCCCGTTCGGTGATCCCGACTCGCTCGCTGACCTCTCGCAGGAGCACGCCCGGGTCGTGGGCGATGCAGGCCAGGACCTGGGCGTGGTTCGTCAGGAACTTCCAGCGGTGCGTTGTGGTCTCGGTCACGTATCAAGACTACCATATCAGGATATCTAATTCATGGATATAGATTTCATGCTATGTTGTTCAGGTCCGCGGTGCTCCTCTGGTCGCTGGCGCTCATGCGCACATCCAACGAAACGAGGAACACCATGCCCAGCTCAGTCATGCCACCCCCGCCTGCCGAGGCCACTCCCAACGGCGTGGCGCCCACCGCTGTCGCCGACCCCATCCCCAACGGACGCCACCAGAACCCCCAGCCCAATCACCCGCCGCGCAGCCCGCTGCTCGCGAAACTGACCAGTCTGACCTCGATCGCCACCGTCGCCGCGGCAGGCATGATCGTCGTCGGCGCACTCGCGCTCGTCGGCGGCCACTACGACAAGCAGGTCGTTCACGACCAGCTCGCCCCGCAGAAGATCTTCTTCCCGAAGCCCGCGACAAACCCGGCCCTCGCGGCCTACGCCGGCCAGCAGGTGCTCACCGGCAAGCAGGCAAAGCTCTACGCCCAGAAGCAGATCGGTGTAGACCTGACCAAGGTTGCGGGCGGCAAGACCTACTCCCAGGTCAGCGCCGAGTGGATCGCCGGCGGCATGAAGAACACGACACTCGCGGATGAGCGCACCACCCTGTTCATGGGAGAGACGCTGAACGGCCTACTCCTCAACGCCTGGGGCTGGTCGGTCATCGGCGGTATCGCCACCCTCGCCGGATTCATCCTGATCCTCCTCGGAGCGGCCCTTGCATTGCTCCCACTCGCGAACTGGCAGATCAACCTCAGACACCGCCGCCCCGTAGTGACCGCCGCCTGACACCAAAGCTTGATTGCCGCCCACCCGTCGTGGGCGGCAATCAACGCGGACCTCGCGCCGCGACCGCCCTCATGCGAGGAACGCGCTCGGGAAGCGTTCGGCCCTCTCGCAGCACGGCCCTAGCGATTGCTCTCGCGTCGATCCCATCTGACTTGCCTGGCTCACGTTCTCCGCAGCGCGAGACGCCCATCATCCGGCGCACATTCCTTTTCAATAGGATGGCTCTCACTGATTGGACCTCCGGCGGACAGGCCTTAACTTCGGGCAAATTGCCATGCTCGGTATCAGACGCCCGAGCCCCACCTCCCCGCACAGAAACGACACGAGAAGCGGGTCGCACGTAGCCGTCCGAGCCATCGGGGACCATCACCGGCACCGTGAACGAACCAGCCGGGTCGCCTTCGCTGCCCACGTCGCATGAGGCTCCCGGGCGGATGCGGAAGTAGGAGTTCAGGATTAGAGATCGTCCACGCGGGTGTTTGCGGAGACCAGGGTGTAGGTCGCGCGGCCTCCACGCCGCGCGACCGGGGTAGGTGGCGAGGAGCAGCCAGAAACAGCACTCTGGACAGGGAATCGCGGGGGAGCGGTCTCGTAGGCAGCGGCGTCTTCTACGAACTTCCCCACTGAGTATCGCAACGTCCCCCAATCGCAGCTCCATGTCAAAGTCAGCCTGGTCTATCAGTGTGCCAGGTTGACAGTGATATCAAGATACGCGTAGGCTCACCTGCGGTGTGGGACCCACCGGGAGCTGCCAACAGCTCTGACCTAGACACAAAGCCAGCGAGGCGCTGGCATGCCAAGTCAAAAAGCAAGCGAGGGAGCGGTATGCGAAACGCGCGTGGGATGGATACGAATGGGACAGCTGACCCGCAACACGTACGTCAGCTGGTTTTGCGGCCTCGGTTCACCGACCACCCGCAGAGTGCCCTTCTGTCCTTGTGTGTTAGCCTCGCCATGCTTGTCTGCCTCGTCTGTTCTGCATCCAACGCTCGCGCGGACGTCGATATGACAGGCCGCTTGG
Organism: uncultured Solirubrobacterales bacterium; assembly: GCA_963764915.1. Taxonomy (GTDB): domain Bacteria; phylum Actinomycetota; class Thermoleophilia; order Solirubrobacterales; family Solirubrobacteraceae; genus Palsa-744. Next base: position 780,688 of record CAVXUO010000006.1, read on the forward strand.
CCAAGGTTCCCTCCTTGAGCAAACCATCACTCGAAGGAGTACAACCGCTAACGACTTCGGCGACCGGAGATTACGAATGCCTCGATAAATACTCTGTCGTGGGCAACTGGTACTACTACTTTGCAATCGGCAACTGCAGGAAAGGGTGGGAAATCGATGTAGTTTCGTACGCATCGGAAAACACACAGACACACGAACACTCTTACGGCGGATTTGTCACTGGAGCCTTCAGCGGCTGCGGCTGGATCGATACTCGATATCCTCTTGAAAAAGTGAATAGCAATCAAAACAGCGCCTGCGGGGAAGAACCTGGTAATAACTTTAAAATCGCCGAATCCAAGTTTATGGAAAAACACAATGGTGGCTCGACTGGCGATGGCTATGCCGTCGTAAATAAAAAATCCTGCCCCGAGTATGCCAACTACAGGCCTTGGAGCACGAGCAACGTCGAGCAAGAACTGGTCCGGACAGCCCCAGCATATGCTGCGAGCGAACCTGGATCAAACTTTCCCGCATTGAAGTGGCGTTATACGACCAAGTATGACAGCACCGACAACACCGGGCAATATGTCATGGTACGTGACGACCGCATCACCGGGGCTGGGGAAGCCAACTGGGTGTTTGTTCCCCGGTCGTGCTTGCCATCGACGCTCCCTGAAAACGAAAATGAACGGATACCTCCTGAGCCAGCGGTGACAACCGAAGCTGCGTCGGGGGTACAAACCCCTGACGCAACCCTGAATGGAACCGTTAATCCAGAGGGCATTGCCACGACGTACTACTTCCAATACGGGACAACGACCAGTTGGAATGAATCCTCGACCTCGTCGGTTGAAGCTGGCTCCGGAACATCTACGTTGCATGAGAGCGTCCCGATTAGTGGTTTGCAGGCGGGCACGACCTACTATTACCGTATCGTTGCAACCGGTGCCATCGGCACTAGCCAAGGTAGCGCACAAGCGTTTACAACGCAGCCTCCGCCATCGATTGCAACAAACGCGGCGACCGAAGTTGGGCAGATGCAGGCCGTAGTAAACGGGACGGTGAACTCAAACGGCCTTGATACACACTATGATTTCCAGTATGGGACGACCACTTCATATGGCTCATCTACAGGTGAAGTTGATATCGGCTCAGGCGCAAGTAACCAAGCGGTAAACGCTAACCTTGTCGGGCTTTCACCCGACACGCTATACCACTATAGGATCGCGGCATCCAGCGCAGCTGGCACAAGCTACGGCAACGACCAAACGTTTACGACGATCGATGCAGGCGGTCCGTCGGCCATCCGTGAACCCGGTGGAGGCACGCAGTGGATTTACTATGTTGGTAGCAACAGCGAGGTCTGCCTGTGGGGCGATGCCGCGCCCCATTGGGCCTACGAAAATTACTGCCCCGGGGGTGGCCAGGCGCCGGCCCGAGGAACAAGTCCATCGGCAATTCGTGAACCTGGGGGAGGCACTCAGTGGATCTATTACGTAGGCAGTAATAACGAGATCTGCCTTTGGGGCAACGGCGCCCCTCATTGGACCTACGAAAATTACTGCCCCGGGGGTGGCCAGCCCGCTGCGCCGGGGACAAGTCCCGCTGCATTTCGCGCCACAAACGGTATCCAGTGGATTTACTATGTTGGTAGCAACAACGAGATCTGCTTGTGGGGTCAGACAACTACCTGGACAAACTATTGCCCCGGAGGTGGCCAGGCGCCTGCGCCGGGGACCAGCATATCGGTTGTAGGCGAAGAATCAGGCAATACCCAGTGGATCTATTATGTTGGTAGCAACAGCGAGATCTGTCTGTGGGGCCAAGTGAACGGCACATGGACAAACTACTGTCCCGGAGGCGGCCAGCCTGCGGCGCCGGGGACCAGTCCCGCGGTATTCCGTGCCACGAACGGTATCCAGTGGATTTACTATGTTGGTAGCAACAACGAGATCTGCTTGTGGGGCCTGGCAAACTCCGCGTGGACAAACTACTGTCCCGGAGGCGGCCAAGCTCCTGCACAAGGAACAGGCATATCCGTTGTAGGCGAAGAATCAGGTGCTACCCAATGGGTTTACTATGCGGGCAGCAATAACGACGTTTGCCTGTGGGGTCAAGCAAATTCTACCTGGACCAACTACTGCCCAGGAGGTGGCCAAGCTCCGGCAGGAGGAACCGGCCTATCGGCTATCCGAGGAGGCAGCACCCAGTGGATCTACTATGTTGGTAGCAACAACGAGATCTGCTTGTGGGGTCAGACAACTACTTGGACAAACTATTGCCCCGGAGGCGGCCGGTCGGTCTTCTGATTCGTGGCCAACGCACTACGTGTGAGCCGCCCTGGTGGTCTGGAGTAGAAATTAAGGATTGGAGATCGTCCACGCGGGTGTTTGCGGAGACCAGGGTGTAGGGCGCGCGACCGGGTAGGTGGCGAGGAGGAGCCAAAAACAGCGCTCTGGGCAGGGAATTGCGGGGGAGCGGTCTGGTAGGCAGAGGCGTCTTCTCCGAACTTCCCCACTGAGTATCGCAACGTCCCTCACCGATACCCCCGTATCAAAGTCAGCTTGGTCCATCGGCGTGCTGGGTTGACAGTGACATCAAGATACGCGTAGGCTCGACACCGGGAGCTGCCAACAGCTCTGACCTAGACACAAAGCCAGCGGGGGCGCTGCATGCCAAGTCAAAAGCAAGCGAGGGAGCGGTATGCGAAACGCGCGCGGGATGGACGGCGGAGACGATGCCGAACGGGGTGGGAATTGGTCGACTCGTGTAGCGTCGGCGACCCCCATACGCACAACGACCGCGCGTGCCGTCCGGCCCGACAGGCTGGTGGCAGGAGTCTCGTTGTGGCTGCTCATGACAGCAGCCCTGCTATGTGCCGGGCCCACTCTCGCGCACGCAACGAACGGTTTCTACTGGTATGGCGAAAACGACTCGACCTGCTGGCAGACAGGGCAGCTGGGATCCCCGTCAACCGCATGCGGCGAAGCGGTCGGTGCCGGGTTTCTCTCAAAAAGCGGCTCACTCAAAGGCGGCTTAGCCCATATGGATGAAGTGAGCGCGGGCGGAAGTGCCGAAGGTATTCAGCTACCCGATGGAAACTATTGTAACTACTACAAGATCGGTGACGACATCTCCCGCGAAGAACCCAACAACCAGGGAGGGGTGACCGGCTACACACCGCCCACGCCGTATAAAAGCTACCAGGAGAGCGACCCATATGGCAACGTATGCCAGGCGGACGGCGCGACATGGGGACAAGAGGTTGGTACCGGGGACCCCAGCAACAATTGCTACAACACGTGCGGAATGCACCATATCGTGTCGCTTCACGAACTCAGCGATTACCCATGGGCCGGCTGGTTTGGTGAACCATCGCTCGCGGTGTCGGCCGAAGCCCTTGTTCATACCGTTACATTCAGCGGCGAAAGCGCCTACAACATGGCTTGGGGCTATGTCTGCCCCCTGCTCGAGGATACCGAAACCGGTCATATACTCGAGTACTGTTTTGAGGAGTGGCGATCGGTATACAACCCACCGCAATGGAAAGAAGAGCGGATAGGTACATGTGGTCCAAACGGATACGACACGGTCGTTACCTACTTTTGGCCGGGAACCAAACTTGCTACGGAGCAAGGGGGGTCGGCCAATACCTTTGAATTCTCCGGGACGCCCAGCGGATGGACGTCCTTTGCCGCAGAGATCACAAAGGCAAATCTACTGACGGCGATCGGTCTCGCCAAAAAATCGCCAACAGAAAGCGGCTGCGGGACCAGTTTCTCGACAAAGCCCGAAAAGTATGCACTCGTCGGAGTGGAGCAGGGCGTCGAGGGTGAACATAAGCTCAGCGGCATAGGAAGCGCGGGGCGCAATCTTCAGGTTCGGACTGAATATACGCCGCTTCCGCCCGAAGCGTCTACAAGCGCTGCATCTGAAGTGCACCAGATGCAGGCGACATTGAACGGGACCGTTGACCCCAAAGGGACGGATACTCACTACTACTTTCAGTACGGCAAGACCACAGAATACGGCTCTTCAACGGGGTCAACTGATGCTGGCTCCGGGCAAAGCGCACTAAAAGAGAGCACTACCGTGACGGGTATACAGTCGAGTACAACTTATCATTACCGACTGGTCGCGTCCAACGCGGGTGGAACGGTCTATGGCAACGATCAAACGTTTACTACACCGCAAGCGTCTCGGCCAGCAATCGTTTACGAACCGTACAACGGGTTGGTGGCTGACTGGCGCGGTTCAGACGGTAATCTCTACGAGACCGCCGCTGTCGACGGGGCATGGACGACGTTCAGTCCAACCTGGGAACGGGACGGGGGCGAGATCCCCGCCGGCGTCACGATGGTGGGCGATCCTGCGACCGTATACGAACCCGCGAATGGGTTGATAGCGGATTGGCGTGGGTCGGATGGGAATCTTTACGAGACGCTAGCCGTGAAAGGTAAATGGGAGACGTTTAGTCCCACGTGGGAACGCGATGGTGGGGAGATCCCGGCTGGTGTCACCGTCGCAAGCGATCCCGCGCTCATTGACGAACCAAATAATGGCTTGGTGGCTGTTTGGCGTGGGTCGGATGGCAACCTCTACGAGACAGTCGCTGTGAGCGGTAAATGGGAGACGTTCAGTCCCACGTGGGAACGCGATGGTGGGGAGATCCCGGCTGGTGTCACCGTCGCGAGCGATCCCGCGATTGTTTATGAACCAAGCAATGGGTTAGTGGCTGTCTGGCGAGGGTCGGATGGCAACCTCTACGAGACAGTCGCCGTGAAAGGTAAATGGGAGACCTTCAGTCCTACATGGGAACGCGATGGTGGGGAGATCCCCGCTGGCGTCACCGCACAGGGCGATCCCGCGATCGCTGATGAACCAAGCAATGGGTTGGTAGATGTCTGGCGAGGGTCGGATGGCAACCTCTACGAGACAGTCGCCGTGAAAGGTAAATGGGAGACCTTCAGTCCTACATGGGAACGCGATGGTGGGGAGATCCCCGCTGGCGTCACCGCACAGGGCGATCCCGCGATCATCTACGAACCGGCTAATGGGTTGGTAGATGACTGGCGAGGGTCGGATGGCAACCTCTACGAGACAGTCGCCGTGAAAGGTAAATGGGAGACCTTCAGTCCTACATGGGAACGCGATGGTGGGGAGATCCCCGCTGGCGTCACCGCACAGGGCGATCCCGCGATCATCTACGAACCGGCTAATGGGTTGGTAGATGACTGGCGTGGATCGGATGGCAACCTCTACGAGACTGTCGCTCCAGGCGGTAAAGCATGGGAGACTTTCAGTCCGACCTGGGGCGACGGCGTTTTGCTGGGGACCAATTAGCCGAAAAGGTTGGCGATCAGACCAATGCGTGGGCGGCTGCCGCGCGGTCGCAGAGTCGGTCAGCCTCTTGCTGCGAATGTCGATGACCGGCGAGCAATCTGCGAGCAATCAGCCATCCAGGATAACGACGCCATCCTGGATGCCGCAGGACCGGAGACGATGACCTTCGAGGAACTTATCCGGACAGTACGCCGCGCCGTTGGCGCGCGCTCGCCGACCGTGCATTTGCCGCCATGTCAGCGGTGTCACGCACGCTGGTCGCGCTCCCCGCCCTACGCCACGAGCTCCAACGCCACTTCGTCGCTCCAACCCGGCGCAGTGAGCTACCCGCGACCAAGCGACCTGTACCCCTAGGGGTATCATATTGGTGGCCCGTGTAGTGGCATTCATCTTCGCGCGCTGGCAAATCTGTAGGAGACTTGGCTGACGCCTCGGCCGCGGTGATCGACAGGCGTGCCGGGCGATGCCACCAAGCCCAGATACCGGCGAGGGTGATGTTCGCCGCTCGTCTCATATGTGCTGGTGCGTGCGCTGAGCCGTCCCTCGGGCCGATCTGAGTCGTTATCGATTTGGCGCTCGTTGTTCTCCTCGCCGGTCTCGGGCCAGTCCGATCGACATTCCGCCCTCCGGCTGCCCAGCGCTGTTCGCCCCCGCCGCGGTGGCTGCCAGTGAACTCGCAGCAGACCCAAACGTAACGTCCAGCTTCTGGACGCCGGGCGAGCGAGGACGTCTCACGCGCGAGCAGGGGGTGCAGCCCGCGGGCCGTCGCCCAGGTCGTCGCCGAGCACGGCTTCAGCGGCGCGACGATCACACAGGTGGCCAAGGCGGCGGGCGTATCGCGGGCGACGTTCTACGACCTGTTCGAGAGCTTCGAGCAGTGCTTCCTCGCGGTGCTGGACGCGGCGATGCGCCGCACGAGCGCACGGATCGCGCAGGCGTTCGCACAGAACACCACCTGGCAGAAGCAGGCCGTAGCAGGACTGGCGATACTGCTGAGCGCACTCGACGCCGACCAATGCCTAGCGCGCGTGTGCCTGGTGGAGGCGCTCGCGGTGGACCCCGCCGCACTCGCATACCACGCGCGCGAGATAGAGATAGAGCTGCTTAAGCACATGCGACCGTCCGACCAACGCAGCCCTCCGGACTCGTATGAGCCTCGCCGACCGGTATCGTTGTTCGATAAGCGGAGATGTCGTTGTTCGCCACCCCCAGGACGGGCACGCCTTCGCCGATGTCGCCAGACCACGCCAACTTGCTTTCTACACTCGAACCCGCCAGATGACCAAATCCAATCGACTAACGAGCAGATGCCAACATGCCGCACGTAGCCTGATCGCTCGTGGCATTAAGCACTATGGCTACGAACTTGTGCGTAGCAATCCAACCGAGAAGACGCCATTATCGGACGACGAGTCCGCGGACTTTGAACGGATCCCACGAGCTCGCCAGGAGCCGTTCTCAACCTCAGACTACGACGTATTGCCACGAGACAGATTCGATGTAGTACGGCGCGACTACTACAGCCCAATCCCAAACCTTGCCCTGCTATCGGACCATGCGTGGGGGCGACGTAGCGATCTTTCTGGTGTTACCTTTGATTCTGCTGCCGGCATCGACTTTGTGGAAAATCAGCTCAGGCCCTTCATCGCCGAAATGGAGGTTCCTCGGGACGATCCTACCGAGCCGGGGAGGTTTTTCCTGCGTAACCAAAATTTCGAGTCCGTCGATGCCGAGTTGCTGTACAGCATGGTTAGAGCTCTGCGCCCAACCCGGGTCGTCGAGCTTGGGTCGGGATACAGCACACTACTGATCGGTATGGCCGCTAAGAGCAATTCTCAAGATGGTACGCCAACGCAGCACATCGCTTATGACCCATACCCACGCGAGCATGTGCTGGGAGCGTCAGTACCAGAGCCTACCCGGCTAGAGAAAGTTTCCGCTACCGATGTGCCAATGACCGTCTTTACGGACCTAGACGAAGGTGACATTCTTTTTGTCGACACTACACACACGGTAAAGGTAGCAAGCGACGTGAATTTCATCATACTCGACGTGTTGCCGCGTATACGTCCAGGGGTTGTGATTCATTTCCACGATATTTTCCTACCTTGGGAGTATCCGCGGATATGGTTCGAGAAGATGGGTTACTTTTGGAATGAGCAGTATCTGCTACAAGCGTTTCTCGCCTTTAATACCGACTTCCAAGTCCTTCTACCGGCTCAGGTGATTGCACGAGAATATCCGGACCGCCTACGTGGCGCGATACCCTCCTTTGAAACCGGCGTCAGCCCGGCTTCGATGTGGCTAAGGCGCCGTGCACACCCGAACGAAGAAGGAATCTCCGTCCTCACCAAGGATCTGTACGACCGAACGCGATGAACACCAAAGATAGCCAACCGACCGACCTGCCACCGGACGACCTTCCCCAGCCCTCGTCCAGCGACAAGGTGGCCCATCATTACGATTTCGACATTGACCTGAAGGTTGATAGTACACATACCACCGTCGTTAGGCTTGTGGGATCCAATCGACGAGTACTAGAGCTCGGTCCCGCTACTGGCTACATGTCAAAAGCGTTTCACGAGCAAGGTTGCTCGATTGTCGGTATCGAGATAGATCCAGGCATGGCCCAGCTAGCCTCAAAGTATTGCGAGCGTATGATCGTTGGTGACCTCGATTCTATTGATCTCGACCGCGAGCTCGAGTCCGAACGCTTTGACGTGATCGTTGCAGCTGACGTGTTGGAGCACCTGAAGAATCCCCTAGACGTGCTACGCCGCCTGCGACGATTTCTCGCTGACGACAAAGCTTTCTTTGTGATTTCGCTACCGAACATCGCGCACGGAAGCGTTCGCCTCGCATTGCTGGAGGGTCATTTTTCATATACAGATGCCGGTTTGCTCGACCGCACCCACCTACGCTTCTTCACCAAAGCAAGTATGGAAGAGCTATTCGACGAAGCCGACCTCGCAATCGTAGAGGCAAGCCGCAGGAACCTCAACATTGACGCATCAGAGGTGGTATACGATTCCGGTGGGATCTCCGATGACATCATCCGAGCGATTGAGGACGATCCCGACGCCCACACATACCAGTTCGTCTTCAAGGCCATCCCGCTAGATTGGCCTGGCATGCGGGAGGTCCAGCGTCGTCTTCGCGACCAGGCTCTCGCGTTGGACACTGCCAGACTGTCTCTCGCTCGACTAGAAAATGAAGTTTCCCGAGCTGGGGACGAGGCATCTCACGCCCACGATCTTCAGGTCGCTCACGCCCACGATCTTGAGGTCGCCTTAGCCGCGATTACAGCACGCGAGGGTCAAATTCGGACTAGTCTTATAGACGCACATGACCAAGTGCTCCGACGCGACGAACACATTCAGCGCCTCAACGATGAGTTCGCGCAACTTCAAACTGAGCGAGACGACCAGCGTGAGCATGTAGAAGGAGAGAACCAAGAGCTTTGGAAGGCTCAGAATGAGGCACGACTGATTATTCAAGTCAGGAATGACGAGATTCGTCGACTGCGCGTTCGCCTAGACCGACTCCTCGACAGCCCGCCGATCCGGACTTGGTACTCGCTACGTCGGCTGCCGTTTGCTCGAAGAATCGTAGCTAAAAGGACCGCGGACTACGAGGCGGCCCTCAACCAGACAGATAACGTCGAGCACAAATGATGGGAATGCAGCTGCCTCGATGTGCGGTAATAATCCCAACGTACAACGGAGCAATTCTGACTCGTGCCTGCCTTGAGTCCCTTCTTACAAGTCCACCAACCGAGTGTACATGGGACATCATTGTTGTCGACGATGGCTCAACTGAGGATACAATAGGTATTCTCGCAGATTACGCCTCTTCAGTCCACCTTGTAGCCCTCACCAAGAACCAAGGGTTCGCACGTGCCTGCAACGCTGGGGCTCGCGAAGCGGAGGGGTGCGACTTTCTTGTCTTTCTCAATAACGATACCATCGTAACTCCCGGGTGGCTTGATTCACTTATCCGCGAGGCTAGTACCAACCCCGAGGCTGTCGCCGTCGGCGCCAAGCTACTCTTTCCTAACGGAACGATCCAACACGCAGGCATATGTATCGGAAGAGATGGTTGGCCAAGACATCTATACACCGGCTTTCCTGGCGAACATCCCGCAGTAACTCGGCCCAAGTGGGTCGTGGCTGCGACCGCCGCGTGCCTTCTTGTCAAGAAATCCGATTTTGATCAGATAGGGGGCTTTGATGATACATTTCACAATGGGTTCGAGGACATCGATCTCTGCTTACGCCTAGGCGACTGCGGGCAGAGAATTCGATACTGTCCCACAAGCGTGGTCTACCATCTGGAGTCTGTGACGCGCTGGTATGATCGGCCCGAGAGCACCGAGCACAACGATACTCTTTACGACCAGCGGTGGCGTGGTCGAGTCACAGCCGACGACATCCAGCACTTCATGGACGATGGGTTGCTAGCAATTGAATATGGTCAGTCTTATCCGGTAACGTTGACTATATCGCCACTACTGGCTGCGGCTCGTTACGACGATACTACCCTTTCTGGTGTGGAGGAGTTACTTACTGCTCGATCTAGGCAGGTAATGGACTTACTCTTTGCTCAAACACGAGCAGTATTGCGCGAGCGTAGCGTAGCTATGCCAACTCCCCCGGTCGCCCACCATACGACGTCACCCAAGTCCACCACCCTGTTCGCCGGAGGTTCTCATCTTATTGGCGAAGGGCCTGCCCGTCATCTGGTGTCGGTACTCATGCCAGTCAAGAACGAGGCTACTTCTCTAGCCGAGTTGATTCCATTAGTTCTCAATCAGACTGCTCCTGCAATGCTGGAGATCATTGCGGTCGACTCTGGGTCGGATGATGATACTGTCGAAGTCCTACGTCAGTTCAATGCCACCATTATCTCTATTGATCCAGCCGACTTCAACCACGGTCTGACGCGTAACCTAGCGGCAGAACGGGCAAAGGGGGACCTACTGCTCTTTCTGAACGGTCGCACAAGGCCGATAGGACCGAATTGGCTGGGGCCATTGCTTGCTGACATCGATGAAGACCCCACCGTTGCGGGGACGTGCAGTCGTGTAGTAGCCCACCCTGATGCCGACCTACTAGTTCGTGCCGAGGGGCTACTGGAACTAAGCGGTGATAAGGCCCGACAGCGGAAAAGCATCAACGATTGGGATGTCTACCGGGGGATGTCGCACGAAGAGCGTAGAGCTTTTTTAAATTTTCATACTGTAAGCGCCATCTTGCGCGCTGACCTGTTTGCACAAATCCCGTTCGACCGGTCCGCACGATCGGCGAGGATCTACTTTGGGCCCGCGAGGCGCTTGAGGCTGGCTGGACACTGATTCACGAGTCGGCATCGCGCGTATATCATTCACATCCATACACCGTCTACGACATCTTCTGTCGGAATGTTGACGATGGCGTGGCAAACCGAGACATAAACGGACGGCTCATTAACGAAAAGGAATTGCTTCCGCTCATCAACACCCTTGTCGATCGTGATTGGCACTTTCTACATGACACTGCCAAGCTTACGGGGGACAACTTTAACTCGATGGCAAAAGGAGTCGATGCTAAGGCGCATTGCACAAATCACTGGACAATGGGTGGGGGTCAATTATACAGAAGTTCCCCCAGGAATGGCCACCGCTTTCTCTCGTATTGATCGCCAGCGACGGTCCTCTCAACACTGATACTAGTGGAAATGCGGATACTACTCGTCACCCATAGCTATCCGCCGTTTGGTGTAGCTCGATGAGCGCCTGTCTGAGCAAAGCGCCCACACACTAGCCGCACTAGGTCACGAAGTTATTATATTTACTCGCCGACCGTCTTCAGCACCCTCCCAACCACGTACCCAAAGGGTTACCCATAACCAACAAGAGGTCATCTTGGTGTCTGGCGGGGGTTTTACTCATGGGCAGTTCCCGCTTTTCCACGAGACGCTCGATCGACTTTTCGAAACCTGTTTATTGGAAGTATCGCCTGACGTCGTGTTGATTGCGCATTTGATGCATCACTCTCCGAGCTACGTATTCATAGCGCATAAGTGGTCTCTGCCGGTCGTTGTAGAACTTCACGACTTTTATTTTGCTTGTGAGCGCGCGCATCTAGAACGGGTCAATGGCGACCTCTGTGACGGCCCCGCGGGGGGCAAGGCATGTTCTCAATATTGCTTCGGCAGTTCGAGTCGTTCCATGGCCAGATGGGCATTGAGGTCAAGTATGTTTCGACATGCCCTTCAGGAAGCAGAGGCAGTAGTTTGCCCATCCGCATTCGTAGCGCAGTACTTCAGTGAGAAATTTTGCCTGCGACAACCACCCAAGGTGATCGGCAATGGCATCAACATTGGCGAGCTTAAGCCTCCTAGCTATCGTGATCGACCCAGGGAGCCTTCTAAAGCGCTGCACCTAGCTTCACTGGGTGTTGTAGTTCCCCACAAGGGAATACATATCGCAATCAATGCTTTACGTAAGGCACGTCTACCTAGAGTGATTTACACAGTTTTTGGCGTGGTAACGGAGCCCTACATCCAGGAATTGCGAGCACTGGCGGCGAACGTCCCCGGGTTGGAGTTCAAGGCTTATGGCCACTTTGAGCCAAGCGACCTTCCATTCCTTCTCAGCGACGTTGACGTGGTAGTTATTCCATCGACAGTATGGGAGACGTACTCGATTGTGGCCCGTGAGGCAATGGCCTGCGGTGTCCCGGTAGTCGCATCACGCGTTGGCGCACTTGCAGAGGCCGTCCGCGACGGAGAAAACGGACTGCTTTTCGAGCCTCAGAACGCTAACGAACTTGCATATATTCTACAGCGTCTAGCTGCAGATCCCAGCGAGCTTTGGAGACTTCGCGATGGCATCCGTTCTACAGATTGGTTTTTGGCTGGCGAACGAGCCCTCAGCTTGGAGGCGATACTCAAAGATGTCCACGGACGTCGCCCGCGCGGGTCCACGCTGGATGAACATGCAGAGTTACTTGCGCTTCGTGATTCGCTGTCTGCAACGGATTGCCGATAGCTTGGCTGGAGCATCACACATTTACTTGCTCGTGCCAGATGTGATATCATTGGGTACGAGATATGAAACTAGTTATGATTTGGGGGAGTAATGTTTTTATGTCTTAACTCTGTGGATATGTGTTATGGGTAAGTGTAAAGTACTCGTCACAGGCGCCGCTGGGTTTATTGGCTCGCACGTCGCCGACGCGTGTCTGAAGCTTGAGATGGATGTCGTGGCGACGGATGATCTATCGGGTGGCTTTCGCGACAATGTTCCGAGCGAAGCCGTATGGAGAGAGGGAGATCTGCGAAGTGCAGATTTTGTGAGGTCACTTTTTGACCTTGGTCCATATGATTATGTATACCATCTTGCGGCGTATGCTGCTGAGGGGCTCTCTCATTTTATTCGTGCCTACAACTATCGCACGAACCTTGAAGCCAGCGTACACATTATCAATCAGGCGATTCTTGGCCAAGTCAAGCGCTTTATTTTTACATCGTCTATCGCGGTATACGGCTCGGGCCAAGTGCCAATGGACGAGGAGATGACCCCAAGGCCTGAGGACCCTTACGGTGTGTCGAAGTATGCCGTAGAGCTTGATTTAGCAGCAGCCCAGCACATGTTTGGCCTCAATTACACGATCTTTCGGCCTCACAATGTGTACGGGGAGCGACAAAATATTAGTGATCCGTACAGGAATGTCATCGGGATTTTTATGAATCGTGTTATGCAAAATAAAGCTATGCCGGTCTTTGGCGACGGACGCCAGACCCGAGCTTTTTCGCATATTGCCGATGTGGCGCCCGTAATCGCCCGCTCTCCTCTTGTTGAGGCAGCATGTAACGAGGTGTTTAATGTTGGGGCCGACCGTGCTTATAGCATTCTTGAGCTTGCTGAGACTATCGCTACTGCTTTTGAAGTTCCGGTGAACATTGAGCACCTACCTCCCCGCAACGAGGTGATACATGCTTTCTCTAGCCACGCTAAAGTACGAGACGTATTCGGCAATATGACGCCTGTCCCGCTTGAGGATGGTATCGCCGAGATGGCAAAATGGGCTCGTGAAAAGGGGCCACGTCCGCCTGTCCAATTCAAGGAGCCGATTGAGATTGCGATCAACTTGCCACCGAGCTGGCGTTCTCAGTCCTAGCAAACGGGAGGCAGGGTTCCCCAACACGTTGTGGCCGTCAATACGACTTGCTGTTACGACTCGCCTCGAGCAAATTTACTTCGTTCGAGACCTCATGCCTGGTTGACTGGACCACCAGAGGCCCGGCGCTTCTCGACGACGGTGGCAGCGTACGCACTCAACACCGACACGACCACGACGGCGCCGACATCGACCAGTTGTGTGCGTGTCCCCCAGATTTCGTCTGGAACCCCCAGTACCACCGCAAGGGCCACCGGCCACACTCCGGCGGCTGCTGTCCTGACCCATCGCCCGGCGAGCAGTCCGCAGAGTGGCCCCACCACGAGCAGAGCGATGAGGATGATGCGGTTGGTGAGGATCGCGTCGGTGACCGCGATCGTCAGAGTGAGGATGAATGCCACGGCCCACACCTGATCCACCGACCACCTCGGCAGCAACGAACGGTCGCGCGGTGCGATCAACGCTCCGGCGCACTCGACCGCCGCTGCATCCCATGCTTGACCGCACGTAGCGGGGCGGTCAGCCTCCAGCTCGCGGATGCTTGGATGGCATTGTGCCAGTGGTGCAGTTGCTCCAGCTCACTGTTGCGGTTGCCGATCGTCCCATTCAGATCGTGGATGGCCTGTTCCTGGATCGCCGCACGGTCGCGAAGCTCGGCCAGCTGCGTATGCGACCGCTCCCGCTCCTCCAGCTCGCCGCGCAGCGCCGTGACGAGGTCGGCCTGCTCGGATGCTCTAGCCGCCGAACCGCCGACGAGGTCGCCTAGCTTCACCAACTGTTGCGCGAACGCGGTGTCTCGGTAGCGCCGCCGTGCACTGACGTCCAGTTGGGCACGAGCCAGCGCGTGGTCATAGACCAGCAGGTCGGCCGCGTTGCGCTGCTCGATCAGGTCGAGGGCGTCGTGCGCAAGCAGCTTCTCTCCGGCGCTCGCAGCCGTCGGATCTCTATGTTCCCCGGTGAGATTCAGCTTGACCGGGGTGAGCTCCACTCCAAACAGACGTGTCAGCCCCTGCCAGAGGTCCCGGCCAGAATCCAGGATACCGACGAAGCCAAGGGTGTCCAGCTGCTCGACAGCGTCGGCGGCGATCGATTCGATGTCCGCTGGAGCCGCGAAGTTGGACGCCGGCAGACGAGGATCGCCGTGCAGGAGCAGCCGGCAGACCTGGTTGTCGATTGAGGGAGCCAGCAACGGCTCGGAGAGAAATTCCCACAGCGGTCGCTGCGCATGCGCATCAGCGTCGTATGGCGCCATCAGCTCGCCCACCGCCGGGGTGCGCCAGAACATATAGAGCGACAGCAAGCGTGCCCGCGGGTCGCGCAACACAGTGGCTATCGACGACGCATCCGCGATCTGCAGCAGCGTCGGCAGCGAGAAGTGGCCACTGACCGCCTGGTACAGCCCAAGAGACCGGACCTCCTCGGGGCTCGTCACTATCCGCGAACGGGTCTCCGGACGCATGAGGTGGAAATCATCAAAATTGCAGAACGGCGAAGTGTCAAACCGCTGGGGCGCCAGCGACCCCGGCGCAAGCGCCGCCTCGAGCGCAGCATGAATGCTTGACCCACCGCTCTTTGGAACATGCATGAAGCATTTTGGTGACGCCCCACGAGGGCCAGGATTCAGCTCGACGGTGTAAGCACGAGTCGACATCGGACGATTTAGTCTAATCGGCTGGGCGCGGCGCCAGAGGCACCGCCCCGTATGCTCCCGTGCGGGACCATCCCACAGCGTGCACCCGGGGTCCGCTCCCAGCGTCGCTACGACAACAGCTCGTCAATCGCGCCAAGAAAGCTGCGCGCAAGCTCGATCGCCTTGTGCGCGTCTTCGGCCGGCGCCGACCATGCGTCGTAGTCCGCCTGCTCGCGCTCCGTCTGGAGCTTCTGCACGGAGGTGGCAAGGTCGGCGTCCACTTCGCCACTCTGCACGAAGGCGCCTCGAAACTCATGCCACGTCCCGCGATGGGTCTTGGCCTGGATCCCACGCTCGCTGAGCGCGGCCCTAGCGCAATAGAGCATTGCGTAGTACGCAGCGCTCAGAGCAGTCGAAGGATCCTCGCCCACGACCGCTTCAGCGCCCGCCAGGCGCCGCCGCGCAGCCAGTAGGAACTCACTCGAACGAGGGCTCACTCCGATCCACCGACGGCGATCTTGTCGCGGTCGACCTCCGCGATGAAGAACGACTCGATCTCACGACGCTGCGCCAGCCACGCGGGCGTGTTGATGTGGATCGAGAACGACCACGTCAGATCCGCCGCCCCAAGTGCGCTCGCCGCCCCAGCGAGCGTCTCGTGCACGCGCGTCTTGCCCTCCCACGAGGCATCCTCCACCAACACCAGCACATCCACGTCGGAGTACTCCATCGGAGGCTCGCCGCGGGCGCGGGAGCCGAACAGCCACACGGCATGCAGATCATCGCCAAGGCGCGCTTGAAGCTCATCGGCAAAGCGTTCCAGCAGCGCCCGCTCACCCGGGCTCAACGATGCCTGCGCCAGCCTGCTCATGGGGTCAATGTACAACTCGCTGTGCTCGACAACTCGGCACTACGACCGCGACTATGTCGATGCCGGGGGCGACAAGCGGCCCGCCGGCCGGGAGGCTGTTCCCCCCGGCCGGATCGACGTTCGCGGGAGCCGACCAGGCAGCCGCTCCCCCGAAATGGACCTCAGTTCGAAGTCGCCGACCCCGGTCGCGGTCCAAACGGAATCCCCCCCGGCCGGGTCCGTCGATGTCACGACCTCTTCGGAGGCCACCCCGACGCACAGCGCCGCCGATGGGCACGACACGTCGGACAAGCTCGTCACGTGCCCAAACGGGGCGACGTGATCCACGGGGCTTGGCGGAGACCATTCAAGCGACGTCGCGCCGGCAGGCGCGGCGCCGCCAAAGCACCCAAGCAGCAGGGCAAGGGCCACTGCGCCTTTCAATCGCGTTACGGCTCGACCCAACACAGCAGCACCCTCCCATATCCATCCCCCTTCCATCTGATGGCATTTCTGCACCCAACACGCCAACCGCGCTCTCGGAGCAGCTGTCTCTAGACAGGACCGCCCGGGAGAAGGCGCTTTCTGCGGGGCGCACGGCCGCGACAACCTGCTGCCTACATGACAATGTGTTCTTAGCCCACAGCACGAGCGTGGCGGCGCCGGCCGTCGCGATCTTCGGTTCGAGAGCTCACGAGCGGCTTGACGCCGAGCGCTCGCCCGGTCAGGCGAATCGATCGCCTGACATGCCGGCTCATTTGGCCAACGGGCCGTTGGCCAAATGCCTCAGTCCGTGGCGGCAGGCTCCTCGTCAAGCTCCTCGTCGTAGAGGATCACCGCGGCCTCGACGATGCCCGTCAACTCGTGTGCCAGACCGGGAAGATCGGGGAGCGCGGGCCTGAGCTCCGCGGGCGCGCTCTGGGTCAACGCGATCTCGCCGGTGATATAGCGCGCGACCCGCGACCGGCGTGTCAACACCGCGCAATGCCCATTCGGTCACGGTCTTGTTGCGGCCGGGACACAAGATGAGACCGATCGAAGGCTCATCCGCCGGCTGGCGCTGCAACTCGTCCACCACGTTGAGATAGAAGTTCATCTTGCCCGCGAACTCCGGCTTGAAATCCTCGATCTTGAGATCGATCACCACGAAACGACGCAATACGTAGTTGTAAAACAACAGATCCACGAAGAACTCCTGCTCCTCGCCGGTCTCCTCATCGGACACCCTCAGCGGGAACTGCCTGCCGACCAAGGCGAACCCGTGGCCCATCTCCATCAGGAATGACTGCACGTCGTTGAGCAACGCAAGCTCCAAGTCACGCTCCTTGGCCTCGGCGGAGAGATTGAGGAACTCAAAGTTGTAAGGGTCCTTGATCGCGTCGCGCACCAACTCGGGGTCCGGCGCCGGCAGCGCTCGCTCGAAACTGCTCAGCGCGCTGCCCTGCCTGCCGCGCAGGCCGCTGGCGATCTGAGCCTCGAGCACCTTCCGCGACCAGCCATGCTCGAGCGCCGCGCGCGCATACCACAGCCGCGCGTCGCGCTCGTCGAGCTTCGTCAACAACGCGATGTTCTGCCCCCACGGCAATTGGCCAACAGGCTGTTGGCCAATCGTTGCGCCGCCATCCTCCTGCGGCCAAGCCTCCGCAAAAGCCCGCATGTACTTGAGGTTTGACCGCGAGAACCCCGTCATGTCGGGGAACTCACGCCGCAAGTCGCCGGCGAGGCGGTCAATCACCCTGCTTCCCCAGCCCTCGCGGCGCTCTCGCCTGAGGATGTCCTCACCAATCCTCCAGTACAGCTCGATCAGTGACTGGTTGGCCGCGAGCACCGCTCGCGTGCGAGCGGCCAGCACCCGAGCCTTGACCTCAGCCAGAAACTCCGGATAGTCGGCCGGCAGCATGTCCGTCTGGCGCGCGGGCGTCTTGGCCACATATCGAGCGTATTACGCATCACGGACTTTGGGCAAGGCCCGGCGATGTAGCCCGGCGACCTCAACGAGCGACGCGGCTTCTTCGACGTAACCCATATATTCCGATGCCAACGGAAAGTGGTGATTTCGTAGAAGATCATGCTATTGTTTTCTCGTAAGTGCCGGTCTCCGTTGCCAACAGAGAACATGATTTTCGTGGAATCCCCGCTCCTGAGCGAGAGTCCGATCTTGTGCGCCGCGCCGTCACGCTGTTGCGCGAGCGCCTGCCCGGATCATGGGAGATGCAGGTCGAGGAGCAGCCGGCAGCCCCCGATCGCGGGCTCGACGCGATCGTGCGAGTGGCCTCGCCCGACGGTCAGCAGATCGCCTTGGTTATTGAGGCCAAGCGCCTGCTCAGCACCCGCGAGGTGCCGATCGTCCTCGAGCGCCTGCAGCCCGCGCTCGCTTCGGCCGGGCGCGGCGAGCTAGCGATTGCGCTGATCGTGGCCCGCTACCTCGCACCAGCAACCCGAGCGCGGATCGCCGCCGCGGGCGCGGGCTACATCGACGCGACCGGGAACATGCAGGTCCGCGGTGACCGGCCGGCCCTGTTCGTAGCCGACCGCGGCGCAGACCGCGACCCGTGGCGCGGCCGCGGCCGGCCCCGCGACAGCCTGGCCGGCGGACCCGCCGCGCGGGTGGTGCGAGCGCTGATCGACTTCGCGCCCCCCTACTCAGTGCCCGAACTCGTCGAGCGCTCCGGCGCCTCGACCGGCACCGCCTACCGCGTAGTCGAGCTGCTCGAAAACGAGGACCTTCTGACCCGCCAAGCCTACGGCCCGATCAGCGACGTGCGCTGGCGGGCGGTGTTGATGCGTTGGAGCGAGGACTACGGCCTGGCGCAGTCAAACCCGGTGAGCACCTACCTGGAGCCACGGGGGCTTCAGGCACTCACGAAGCGGCTGCGCGCGGTTGGCGACCTGGCGTACGCGCTGACCGGTTCGCTGGCCGCAGAGCGCCTGGTCGCCTACGCGCCGGCGCGGCTCGCGATGCTCTACGTCGACGATCCCGACCGCGCGCGCGAGACGCTCGGGCTGCGCGAGACCACGAGCGGCGCGAACGTCGTTCTTGCCGCCGCCAAGGACAGCTTCGTCTTCGATCGCAGCGAGACCGCCGACGATCTTCGGGTCGCCGCGGCCTCGCAGGTCGCTGTCGACTTGCTCTCAGGGCCGGGACGCAACCCCAGCGAGGCGACCGCGCTGCTTGACTGGATGGAGGCCAATGAGCCCGCCTGGCGACGCTAACCTGCTCGTCGCCGCCCGCCGGGTGCTGCTCGATGCGCTCGAGGCGCTCGCCGCCCATCGCGACGCGCTGGTGGTGATCGGCGCCCAGGCGATTTATCTACACACCGGTGAAGCCGATGTAGCGCTCGCGGAGGCGACCAAGGACAGCGACCTAGCCATCGACCCCCGCGAGCTCCTCGACGATCCTCGCATCGAGGAGGCGATGATCGCCGCCAAGTTCCATCGCGACCTCGTGCACCCGCAGCCTGGTAGCTGGCTGTCCTGCGACGGCATTCCCGTCGATCTGATGGTCCCCGAGGCGCTGGCCGGGGAGGGCGGCAGCCGCGGCGCCCGCATTCCGCCCCACAGCACCTACGCCACCCGCCGCACCCCCGGCCTGGAGGCGGCGATCCTCGACAACACCCCGATGACGATCAGGGCACTCGATCCCGCCGACGATCGCGATGCGACGGTCGCCGTCGCCGGCCCGGCGGCGCTGCTCGTCGCCAAGCTGCACAAGATCGGAGAGCGCAAGGACCAGCCTGGCCGCCTGATCGACAAGGACGCCCACGACATCTACCGCCTGCTAGTCGCAACCGATGCGGTCACGGTGGCCACACGCCTGGGCGAACTCGCCTCCGACGAGCTCTGCGGCGCCGCCACCCGCACAGCGCTCGACTATCTGCGGGAGTTGTTCGCCAACCCGACCGCCCTGGGGCCGACGATGGCCGGCCGGGCTGAGCAACTCGTCGGCGACCCGGTCATCACAGGTGCATCGGCGGCCGTGCTGGCTGGCGACGTGATCGCGGCGATCGGCGACTGAGCACCGGCCGCCGGCCCCTCGCTGCCGCGGAGGCGAGGGTTCAGCCAAGTAGATGGCTGACGCTGTCGCTTGTTAGCCTCTCCCTAGTGAGCATGGGGGTCCGTTCGTCCATGGGGCCTGTCGCGGGCGAGCAGGCGGCCAGCGCGATTTGGCCAACGGGCCGTTGGCAAATGCGTCAGTCCATGGTGGCAAGCTCCTCGTCGCCAGGCTCGGCTGACGGACGCGTCGTCGTGGGGCATGGAGGTCCCACGCCCGGGCGCTCAGCAGTGAAACACCCCGCGCGGACGATCACCGAAACTCATGCCACGGCCTAGCAAGCACCAACAGGCTGTCGTTCGCCCCCAACCCCCGGGTCACCCGACTTCATACGCGGCGGGTGGCGCGCGTTGTAGTGCAACAGATATGCCCCGACGAGGATGAACGGCACGAAGTTGACCGCGTGCAGCACCAGGGCGAAGGGCAGGATCGTGGACTTCGGCAAGCCATACGCTTTCAGCGCGAGGATCGCCGCCCCCTCGAACACGCCGAGCGCCGCGGGCGGCGAGGGCAGGATCATGCTCAGGCCGACGGCCACGGCGACGAGCACCCCGCACGCGAACGGGAGCTGCAGGTGGAAGGCCACCGAGACGAAGTAGGCGCACAGCGCCGTGAGCATCCACGCGAGGATCGTCCACAGGAAGGCCTCGACCGCGACCCGCCGGTTGCGCAGGCCGCTGAGACCGTGGACGAGCTCGTTCAGCGTCCGCTCCAGACGATCGCCTGAGAACAGCGACAGCCGGCCCAGCGGACGCAACAGCCAGCGCAGCGGACGCTCGCCGTAGACGACCAGCACCACGACGACGCTCGCGACCGCCACCGCGAGCACCAGCGCCACGACCGCGGCCGCCCCGAACCAGCCGACGTGCGGCAGCCACGGCTGCACCACGAAGAAGATCGCGAGGATCGCGATCAGGTCGTACAGGCGCTCCACCACGATCGTCCCGACCGTCTCCACCGGCGGCGCGGAGCTGCGCCGCGTGAGCACCACCACACGCGCCACTTCACCCGCGCGCGCGGGCATGATGTTGTTGTAGAAGTAACCGATCATCGTCGCGTTCAACGTCGTCCCCGCAGGGGGGCGCCGGCCGGGAGCAAACAGCGAGCGCCAACGCAGCGCCCGCGCCACGTCCCCCAGGCCGAATGCGATCAGCGCGGGCACCAGCCACCACCAGTCGCAGCTGCGCAGCGCCCGCCACACCTCGTGGAAATCGATGTCGCTGAGCGCGATGTAGGAGAACACGACCGTGACGGCCACGGTCACGATGTTCAGCAGCAGGTGCGAGCGGCGTTTTCTCCTCGGGCCAGTGCGAGCACCGGCGGCGGCATCCGCGTCGAAATCGGGGGCCTGGCGCTCGCGCTCATCCAGCAGCATTCCGCCGGACGTTAGCCGATGGCACGCCGGAACGGACCAGGTGGCCGATGGGGGGAGGGATACGCGAGCACGGCTGGGATCGCCCCGCGGCAGAGCCTCGGCTGGGGGCATCGAAGTCTGGCGCCGGGGCCGCCGGCGCATGAGCCGGCTGGGGTTGCTTCGATGCAGGCTCTTGCCTATCCTGAGACCATGGATCAACCACGCGAGATCGAGCTCGTCTTCGCCCCACAAGAGGAGGGCGGCTACCACGTCTACGCGCCCGACCTCCCAGGACTTCACACGCAAGGCGACACGCTCGGCGAAGCAACCGTCAACGCAGAAGAGGCCCTGGAGCTCTACGTCGAGGGTCTGCGCGAAGAAGGGCGCCGGCTCGACGCGGACCAGCTTCGCCAACTTCTCTAACTGCTCGCAGGACCGCTACACCTCTGTTACGCCCTCGCCGCGCCGGGTCACTAGCCTTCCCTCTACATGTCCGCTCAGCCTGAGCCCACACCGCCGCGCCCCGCCGAGCCCGCCCCTCCGAGCCCGACCGTGCTCGCACGCGGGCCGTGGCCACTGGAGCAGGTGAGCGCGAGCTGGAGCGAGCAGTGTTACGAGCCCTCCCCCGCGCACGCCGCGGAGGCCGACGCCGCGATCACCGCGCTGCAGGAGCGGGGCTCCCCCAGCCACGACGGGATGGCGGGGCGGCTGGTCGGCTACAAGGAGTCCGAGGGAGGCATCGAGATCGAGCTGCAGCCGGTACGTTGGGCGCTGCGCCTCGTCGGCGGCGACGCCTCCTGCAGCATGGCCGCGTTGTGCGTCACCCGCGACGCCGAGGGGCGCTGGCTGGCGGGGCGGCGCGCGCCGTGGGTCGCCTCGTGGGCCGGGCGCTGGGCGCTGGGCGCCGGCGGCGCCGTGGACCTCGGGGAGAGCCCCGCGCACACGCTCGTACGCGAGCTCGACGAGGAGTGGTCGGTCGCGCCCGCGCGCGTGCAAGCCGAGGCGCTGATCGCGCTGCCCCACCGGATGGTGATGTTCGTGGGACAGGCGTGGCTGCCCGAGGGCGCCGAGGTGACGCCCGATCACGAGCACGACGCCTTCGACTGGTGGCCGGCGGAGATCGACGAGTGGCCCGCCGAGGCCGGCGAGGCCCTGCCGTTGGTGGCGCGCTGGCTGACGGCGTGACGCGCGAGGCGCAGGTCGGTGACCCACGCGTCGGGGCTCCCGCGAGGAGGAGGCGCTCGCCGCCGGTGGGCCACCCCCAGGTGTTCACCCGCCTGAAGTGGACCTCGTTCACACACTCCTGCATCTACGCCGCGCTGTTGATCTGCGCCTTCGCCGCCGGCAAGCCGCAGCCGGAGACGTTCATCCTGGGACTCACCCACGGGCTGTTGTGGATCGGGATGTCGCTCGCCTGCATCGTGTGCGTGCGCCTGCGGATCGTCCCGCTGCGGCTGGCCACCGCGGTCGCCGTGCTCGGCGGCATCGGGCCCTTCTTCGGCAGCTTCGAGTTCATGCGCGAGACGCGCCGGCGTGAGGCGCGCGCCGCGGATCACCCGAATCGTCCCGACGGGAGCGGGGTAGGGGGAGTTGGGGAAGGGGGATGGGGGGAGTAGGTTGGCGTACTCCACCGACGCCCGGCCCTGTGAAGGTCAGGTGAAGCCGCTCCTCGGCGCTCCACTCCGCCCACCCGCCGCGCTAGAGTGAGTCCAGGTATGGCGGCATCCGCGACGACTGGCCAGACGATCGACGTCGTGACCCCTGCCGCGGGCGAGTCGGTCACCGAGGGCACGATCCTCGAATGGCGCGTCGAGGTGGGCGATGCGATCAAGCTCGACGACACGATCGTCGAGATCTCGACTGACAAGGTCGACGTCGAGCTGCCCTCGCCGGCGAGCGGAACGGTCAGTGAGATCCTCGTGCAGGAGGGCGACACCGTCACCGTCGGTCAGGTGATCGCGCGGATCGCCGTCGGCGGTGGCGCGGGCGCGCCCCCCGCGACATCCGATGACGGCGGCTCCGCCGGCAATGGCCACCCACCGAGCGCCGCCAACGGCGCCCCATCTTCAAACGTTCCCGCCACTCCCGTGGCGGCACGTGCCGCCGCCGTCGAGGGCGTGGATCTCACGACCGTCTCCGGCAGCGGGCCGGCCGGCCGCATCGTCAAGGCCGACGTGCTCGACGCCGCCGCCGGCAACGGCGCGGCCACGGGTGGGGCGGCGGTGGCGAGCGGGACCGCCGGCGTGGCGACCGACGGGCACGCGGGGACCGGCGGCGCGGGGACCGGCGGCGCGACCGATGGGCGCGGGGGGACAGACAGCGCGGGGGCCGCACCGGCGGGCGCCCAGCTGATGAAGGGCGGCGCGGCCGCGCTGGCCCGCTACATGGAGCAGTCGCGCTCGATCCCCACCGCCACCAGCTTCCGCACGCTCACCGTCACCGCGCTCGACGCCCGCCGGCGCGAGCTGAAGGCGGCGGGGCGCAAGGTGTCGTTCACCCATCTGATCGCCTACGCGATCGCGCGCGCGGCGCAGGACATGCCGGTGATGGCCGACCACTTCGCCGAGCTCGACGGCCGCCCCCACCGCGTCCTCGACGGGCAGGTCAACCTCGGCCTCGCCGTGGACGTCGAGAAGAAGGACGGCACCCGCACGCTGATGGTGCCGGTGATCGCCGACGCCGCCCGCCTGCCGTTCGAGCGCTTCCTCGCCGCTTACGACGCGCTCGTGGAGAAGGCGCGCACCAACACGCTCACGGCCGACGACCTGAAGGGCGCCAACATCACGCTCACCAACCCCGGCGGCCTCGGCACCGTCGCCTCGGTGCCGCGGTTGATGAACGGCCAGGGCACGATCGTCGCCACCGGCTCGATCGGCTACCCCGTGGGGCTCGGTGCGATCGGCGCGATGATCGGCGCGGAGAAGGTCATGACGATGACCTCCACCTACGACCACCGCGTGATCCAGGGCGCCGAGTCCGGACGCTTCCTCGCGCGGATCGAGGAGTACCTGCAGGGGGAGCTCGGCTTCTACGACGGCGTGTTCGCCTCGCTCGGCGTCGAGCTCGGCCCCACGCCGGCCGTGCCCGCGCCGGCGGCCGCTGCCGCGGCGGCCGCGAGCACGGTCGAGCAGGCGCGCCGCGCCGGCACGCCGCGCGCGGAGCCCGACGAAGAGCTGCTGCAGGCGGTGCAGTCGGCCACGGCGCTGCTGAAGGCGTTCCGCACCCACGGCCACCTCGCCGCGCGCCTGGACCCGCTGGGCACCGAGCCCGAGGGCGACCCCGCCCTGGACCCCGAGCCGCTCGGCCTCACACCCGAATTGATGGCGCAGATCCCCGCCAAGATCCTGCGCATGTGGGTGCCCGGGGCGACGCTCGCCGACGCGCTGCCCCATCTGCGCGAGACCTACTGCGGCACGATCGCCTACGAGATCGAGCACATCGCCTCCCACCGCCAGCGGGTGTGGCTGCGCGAGAAGATCGAGTCGGGCACCTTCAGGCAGCCGCTGACCAACGACGAGCAGCAGACGCTGCTCAAGCGCCTGATCGAGGTGGACGCGCTCGAGCGCTTCATGCACAAGGCCTACCTCGGCCAGCACCAGTTCTCGATCGAGGGCCTCGACATCACGGTGCCGATGCTCGACGAGCTGATCCAGCTCGCCGCCGCCCACGGCGGCAAGGAGGTCGTCGTCGGGATGGCCCACCGCGGGCGCCTGAACGTGCTCGCGCACAACCTTGGGCGCCCCTACGACACGATCTTCGCCGAGTTCGAGGGAGCCTCCACGCTCGAGGCCGTCACCACGATCCCCCAGGGCGGCACCGGCGACGTCAAGTACCACCACGGCACCCACGGCTCCTACCTGCTGCCCGACGGCGAGACGATCCGCGTCAACCTCGAGTCCAACCCCTCCCACCTGGAGTACGTCTCCGCGGTCGTCGAGGGCGCCACCCGCGCCGCCCAAACGACGCGCAAGGGGCCCCACGCCCACCAGGACACCGACGCCGCCGTGCCGATCGCGATCCACGGCGACGCCTCCTTCCCCGCGCAGGGCGTCGTCGCCGAGACGCTCAACCTGCAGGCGCTCGACGGCTACAAGGTCGGCGGCACCGTGCACATCATCACCAACAACCAGATCGGCTTCACCACCGACCCCGACGACGCGCGCTCCACGCGGTGGGCCTCCGATCTGGCGAAGGGCTTCGACGTGCCGATCATCCACGTCAACGCCGACGACGTCCCCGCCTGCATGAGCGCCGTGCGCCTCGCCTTCGCCTTCCGCAAGGAATTCGGCCACGACGTGCTGATCGACCTGATCGGGTACCGCCGCTTCGGCCACAACGAGTCCGACGAGCCCGCCTACACGCAGCCGGAGATGTACGCGAAGATCAAGGGGCACAAGCGCGTGGCGGAACTGTGGGGCGAGCGCCTGACCGCCGAAGGGGTCGTCACCAAGGAGCAGATCGACCAGCTGGCGCAGGGGGTGTGGGACAACCTCACCACGCTGCACCAGCGGCTGAAGGCGAAGATCGCCGCCGCCGCCGAGAACGGCGGGGGCAACGGCACCGGCGAATACCAGCTCGACCGCTCCCCCTCCCCCACCGTGGAGACCGCGGTGCCCGCCGAGCGGCTGCGCGAGCTCGGCAACCAGCTGCTGCGCACCCCCGAGGGCTTCACCGTGCACCCCAAGCTCGTCAAACAGCTCGAGCGCCGCCGCGCGGCGTTGCAGGAGGCAGGCGGCGGGGATGACCACCCCGGCCTCGACTGGGCGCACGCGGAGGCGCTCGCGTTCGCCTCGCTGCTGACCGACGGCACCCCCGTGCGGCTCACCGGCCAGGACACCGAGCGGGGCACCTTCAGCCAGCGCCACATGGTGCTGCACGACGCCAAGACCGGCCAGACCTTCTGCCCGATCCAGAGCCTCCCCGAGGCGCTCGCCCCGTTCGAGCTGCACAACAGCCCGCTCTCGGAGCTGGCGTGCATGGGCTTCGAGTACGGCTACTCGCAGGAGGCCCCCGAGACGCTCGTGCTGTGGGAGGCGCAGTTCGGCGACTTCGTCAACTCCGCGCAGGTGATCGTCGACCAGTTCATCGCCTCCGGCCTGGCCAAGTGGGGGCAGACCTCGCGCCTGACGCTGCTACTGCCCCACGGCTACGAGGGCTCCGGCCCCGAGCACTCCTCCGCACGCCTGGAGCGCTTCCTCGCGCTGGCCGCGGAGGGCAACATCCGCGTCGCCAACCTGACGACGCCCGCCCAGTACTTCCACCTGCTGCGCCGCCAAGCGCGCATCGCCAAGCAGCGGCCGCTCGTGATCATGACCCCGAAGTCGCTGCTGCGCCTGCCGCAGGCCGCCAGCGACATCGCCGACCTCGCCGAGGACTCCCGCTTCCAGCCGGTGCTCCCCGAGCCCGGCGTGCAGGACGAGAAGGTCACGCGCCTGGTGTTGTGCACCGGCAAGATCTACTACGACCTCGTCGGCCACCCCGACCGCCAGCACAACGAGGCCGTGGCGGTGGGTCGTGTGGAGCTGCTCTACCCCTTCCCCGAAGGTCAGATCCTCGCGCTGATCGCCCGCTACCCCAACCTGCGCGAGGTCGTGTGGACGCAGGAAGAGCCCCGCAACATGGGCGCCCGCGCGCACATGTTCCCGCGCCTCATGCAGATCCTCTCCCGGGACGTCCACTTCGGCTACATCGGGCGCCCCGAGCGCGCCTCGCCGGGCGAGGGCTACCCGGCCGCGCACGCCGCCGAACAGTCGCGCATCGTGCGTACCGCGCTGGACCTCAGCCTCGACACCTCTCAGTACCCCCGCAAGACGCCGGGGGAGCGGTAGTCGGATGCGCCGGCAGCGCCTCCCCGGGGAAGCGATCGTCGGATGCGCCCGCAGCGCCTTCCCGGGGAAGCGATAGCCATGGCCAAACGGCTCTCCGCCCCCAAAACGCCGGGCGAGCGCTAGGCTCCGTCGATGCTGTGGCGACGCTTCAAGAACGTTTTTGCCCAGTGGCGCCGCAAGCGCCGCGCGCGGCGGGGCTGAGGGCGTGCCGTTCCGCGGCGCCCGCGTTGACCTGCGCGTGGCGCGCGTGCTCGAGTTCTGAGACCTCCCCAACTGATAGCGTCGGCGCGGATGAAGATCGCCAACCTGCATGAGAGCCCCGCACGCGAGTTCGCGATCGGCCACATCAAGGGCATGTGGCGCGATCTCGGACGTGAGGTCGGCACGCGCAAGGTGGGCCTGCGCCGCATCGAGATCGCCGAGGGGCACTTCTCCACCCCCGCCCACGACCACGGCGCCGACGAGGAGATCTTCTTCGTGCTCGGCGGGGAGGGGCTGCTGTGGCAGGACGGCAAGACCTGCGAGGTCGGGCCCGGGGATTGCATCGTGCACAGGCCAAAGCGCGGCCCGCACACGCTGCGCGGCGCCACCGGGGGGCTCGACGTGCTCGTCTTCGGCCAGCGACTCGACGCGGCGCTGACCGCGCTGCCCCGCGCGGGCGTGGCGTGGTCGTTCCCGCGCTGGGTGGAGCTCGGCGACGGCGATCCACCGTTCGCCCGCGAGGCCGCGGCCGGTGCTCCCGAGTGCCCGCCTCCAGAGGCGCAGCGTCCGCGCAACGTGGTCGCCCTCGCCGACGTACCCGCGGTCTTCGACGGGCGAGCCCGGCGCTGCGGCAAGGCGGCGGGAGCCGTCGCGACCGGCTTGAACCACGTGGTTCTGCCCTCGGGGGGACAGGGCGCCCCGGCGCACTGCCACTCCGCGGAGGAGGAGCTCTTCGTCGTGCTCGACGGCGGCGGCGTCATGGAGTTGTGGGGACGTGGCGCCGAGCGCCCCGAGGAGCATCCGCTGCGCCCCGGCGACACCATCTCGCGCCTCGCCGGGAGCGGCGTCGCACACGCGCTCCGTCCCGGCGAGCAGGGGCTCACATACCTGGCCTACGGTACCCGCGAGCCGAGCGACATGTGCTTCTACCCCGAGTCCGGGCGCGTCTCGCTGCGCGGCCTCGGCATCGCCCTGCGCTCCCCCGAGATCGATTACCTGCCCGATCTCTGAGCGGTGCGGCTACGCGGTCACGGTGCAACCAGACACCAACGGTGATCAGACAGTCAGGCCAGCCGGGTCGGTTCGATGCACGCGAGCTCTCCAGAGCGCTTGCGAACCACGACGTGGAGCTGATGGAATCGCTGGAGAAACTCAGCTGACCCTGACAGGCTTGGCGCTGGTCTCGCCACCCGCCAACGAAAGCAGGTACTCCGCCGCGAGCGGATGGCGCTCTGCGTGAGCCAATCGCTTCCTGCCCGCCGGCGTCAGATGCAGCGCGATGCTCGCGCTCTTGCCCACCGCCAGCGAGAACGAGCCCTTGGCAAGGATCAGGGTCTCCGGGCCAAACACCACCCTCGCGCCCTCGCGGTGCCTGCCGAGGACCTGCGCAGTCAACTCCACCAACCCGTGGCAGGGGGCGCCGCCGCACTCCAGCTTGACGTGCACCAGCCCCGAACGTCCTGGCTTGACCACCCCCGTTGAGGTGACTTTGACCCGCGGTTGCGGCCCCGTCGACTGGGCGGGTCCCGTTGGGGTTCCAGGCCCGGTGGGAGCTCCCGTGGTCAGGGGCGGTGTGGGAGGTTTCGGCGCAAGCGCGCCGTCGATCCCCGAGACGGTGCTCCCGACGAGCACCGACACCGCGTCCGCTTCGGAGAGCATCGCCTTGCCGTTGTAATACTGCACCGCATACTGCGGTGGGTCGGCGAAGCCCACCTTGTATTCCCCGCTCACCAACCCCGTGATCGTGTATTCGCCGTTGGCGTTGGTCAACGCACACCCACCGCTTTCGGGGTTGGAGCCAAACGCACACACGATCGCCCGCTCGATCGCGGCGCCCGTCGTGGCATCCGTCACCCTGCCGGCGATCCGGCCGCCTTCGGCGAGCTTCGCGTCGATCCCCGAGACGGTGCCACCGGCGGTGACCGTCACCGGCTGCGCTTCGGCATATGTGGACTTGCCGTTGTAGAACTGGGTGACGTAGTTGAGTTCGCCCATGTACGGCGACCCGAACCCGACGATGTATTCCCCGCCCGCCAACCCGGAGATCGTGTATTCGCCGTTGGCCGCGGTGGTGGGGCACTTGGCGAGTTCTTCTTCGGTTTCTTCTTCCCCCGTTTCGCCCCCGGTCGCTTCTTCGCTCGTCTTCGGAAACGCACACACTTCGATCCCGGCGATCGGCGCTTCGCTCGCCGCGCTGGTCACTATGCCGGTGATCTTCCCGCTGCCTTCGGCCGCCTGCGCGCGCGGGGCAAGATACGCGCCGAGCACAAGCGCGCAGGCGAGGGCGAATGCAGCGGCGGCGACGCATACCAACGCAAGCTCTGTCCGGCCGCGCGCAAACTCTGTCCGGCCGCGAGTGGCGCTCCGCTGAGGGCAAGAACCAGGGATCACCCCATCATATCCGCACCCATGGGCCGTCTCCGCGGGTGCCGAGGGTCGCCGACTCAGCTCGCCCGCACCGACTCAGCCGTGGTCTTCCCGCCCGCCAGGGAGACCACGAGCTTCGCCGGGAGCGGGTGGCGCTTAGCGTGAGCCAGGAGCTTCCTGCCGGTCCCTGTCAGGCGCAGGGCGATCGTTTCACTCTTGCCCGCGGCCAGCGAGAAGGATCCCGTGGCAAGCACCACCGTTCCCTTGTGCGTGATCGTTTTCTTGCCTTTGCGTCGCTTGGTCAACACCTTCGCCGTCAGCTCGACCGACCCTTTGCAGGTCGCAACGCCGCACCGCAGCTTGACCCGGAGCGACTTCGAGCGCCCCGACAGGACGACGCTCGAGGAGACGATCGTGATGACGGGCTGCAGCCGCGGCGGGGGAGGCAGAGACTGGGGCGGCGTGACCGCAACCGCCACCGCCACGCTCAGCGCGCTCACGCTCTTCACAACGTTCTTCGCCGTGACCTCGCACGCCAGGCTGTGCCCTTCGTCGGCGCTCTGCACCTGATAGGTGCCAGCCGTCGCGCCGGGGATCGGCGTGCCGCCGATCAGCCACTGATAGGCGAAGGTCGGCGCCGGAGTCCCACTCCAGGAGCCGGTCGAGCACGACAGCGTCTGCCCCACGGCCGGGGTCCCGGACACCACCGGCAGCGTGGTGTTGGCCGGGGCCTTCTTGGGGCCGCGTTCCATCGCCGCGTCGATCCCAGACACCACGTTTTTCACAGCGACCGCGATCGCCTGCGCTTCGGAGAACGCATACGTGTTGTTGTAATACTGGGTTATGTAGTTGGCGCCACCATCGTTGAACTCGATCTTGTACTGCCCACCCGGCAGGCCCGGAATCGTGTATTCGCCGTTTGCGCCGGTCGTCACGCAACCTGCGATTTCCCGTTCGCCGGCTGCCGCGAAAGCGCACACGAAGATGCCTTCGATCGCCCCGTTCGTCGCGACACTCGTCACCCTCCCCGTGATCTCTCCCCCTTCGGCGAGCTGAGCGTTGATAGCGGGGGTGCCTTCTTTCGCTTTCACCGGTACCGCGTCGGCTTCGGAAAACGAGGTCTTGTCGTCGTAATACTGAGCGACGTAGTTGAGCGAGCCACCAGTGAAGATGACCGCATATTCATCGCTCGCCAGGGTCGCGATCTTGTATTCGCCCGTGGAGCTCGTCAACGCACAGCGCCCTCTGAGGCTGTGCTTGGAGAACGCGCAGACTTCGATGCCTTCGATGGGCTCGGCGGTCGAGGCATTCGTGACGCTCCCCGTGATCCAGCCGCCTTCTTCGAGTTCCGCGTTGATTTCCGGGATCGTTTCGCTTTCCTTGATCGTCACCAGTTTCGCCTCCGAGGGCAACGCCGCGCCTTCGTAGTACTGAGTGGCGAAGTTGAGCGCGCTTTTTTCGGGAACCGAGAATTCAATTTCGTACTGGCCGGCCGGCAGCCCTGGGATCCTGTATTGGCCGTTTACGCCGGTGGTCGTACATTCAGCGAATGCACCCCCTTCCAACGAACCGCCTTCGACCGCAGTTTCGGTGTAGGCGCAGACTTCGATTCCTTCTAGGGGGGTGGCCCCGGGGGCGCTCGTCACGGTACCTTCGATCTGCCCGCCCCCGGCCGCCCAGGCGCTCGCCGCAAAGCCGCACGCGAGCGCGAGCACAGCGAGCATGGCCGCGACCAGCATGCCACCACATCGCCCGGAGGATCCGCTGAGATGCGTCGGGCGGTGACTGAGGCTCATCGTGCTCCCTCCGGGGTCCATAGATGGCAAGGCTTGAGACTGCGCGGCGCGGAACGATACACGATGCCGATACGCATGGACAGTTCCAACCTACAGGCTACGGCCATCGCTCGGAGCGGGCGCGGCCCTGCTACCGCCTCCGCCGCACCACCAACCTATTGGCGCCGGCCGTCCTGGGCAGACGAAGCCCCACTACCGCCCCCGCCACACCGGCTCGCGCTTCTCCTTGAACGCCGAGGCACCCTCTTTGGCGTCCTCAGAAGCGAACACCGGGCCCGAGATCGCCGCCTGGCGCTCCCACATCTCGGCCGTGGACCAGTCGAACTGCTCCTGCAGGATCTGCTTGGAGGCGATCAGCGCGAGCGGACCGTTCTTGGCGAGCGTGGCCGCCAGCTCCAGTGCGGCCTCGACGGCGCCCCCCGGCTCGGCCAGGCGGTTGACCACGCCGAGCTCGTGGAAGCGCTCGGCCGGCATCGTGTCGCCGGTCAGCGCCAGCTCCATCACCACGTGGTAGGGCATCCGCCGCGGCAGGCGCAGCAGCGCGCCGCCAGCTGCCACCAGCGAGCGCTTGGCCTCGGGGATGCCGAGCTTGGCGCCTTTCGCGGCGACGATCAGATCGCAGGCAAGCGCCACCTCCATGCCGCCCGCCACGGCGAAGCCCTCGATCGCCGCGATCAGCGGCTTGCGCGCGGAGCGCTGGGCGATGCCCGCGAAGCCGCGGTCCCCAAACCAGGGGGATTCACCGCGCACGAACGCGCCGAGGTCCATCCCGGCGCAGAAGAAGCCCCCCGCCCCGGTGAGGATCCCCACCGCCAGCCGCTCATCGCCGTCGAGCTCCTCCAGCGCGTGGGCCACGCCCTCGGCGACGGCCGGGTTGACGGCATTGCGCACCTGCGGGCGGTTGAGCGTGATCAGCAGCACGCTTCCGCGGCGCTCGGTCAGGACCGCGGGTGGGTCGGTGGCGGGAGTGTCGGTCGTGGAGCCCGCGGTCGCGTCGGTGGTGGTGTCGGTTGTCACGTCAGTGGTAGCGGCGGCGTCGTTTGTCATTGCCGGAGGGTACCTATCGACGCACGGTCGCCGCAAGCGGTGGGCGACGAGTCAAATCGGCTGGGTTGGGGCGGTCGTGCGGGATGCTCGATACGCTGATCCGGTGAGACCCCTCGAAAGCTCTCCTCCTAGCACCGATCCACCGAGAGTAGATGGCGTCCGCCATCCACTTGCCGTTCCCGAGACGGTGCTTGCCGCCCGCCAACGCCCGATGTCTGAGCGCTTGGAGCTGGCGTTGAGCTGGAACGCGGTCGCGGCAGAGCTTCGCGCCGGGCTCGCCGCCGTCACTGGGCGGCCAGAGACCAGCCAGTGATCAGAGAGGCTGACCCGCACGGCCGGTTCGATGCCCGTGAGCTCTTCAAGGCGCTTGCACACCACGAGGTGGATTACCTGACAGATGAAGCGCGCCGCCGGCCGTCCACAAGATCTCGCTGACGTCGAGCTGCTGGAATCGCTCGACGAGCAGCCCTGAGAGGCCACAAGCCTCCGCCCTACGCCGCGAACAGCTTCAGCTCGGGCTCGCGCTCGCCGCGCAGCACCTCGAGATCGACCTCGACGCAATCGATCCCGCGCGCCTCGGCGAGCACCCGTGCCTGCGGCTTGATCCGCTGCGCCGCCAGCACACCACGGCAGGCGCCGAGCGCGGGGTCATGGCGGATGCGCTCCAGGTAGCGCGTCAGCTGCTCGACCGCGTCGATCGTGGCGATCCGCTTGATCTCCACCGCCACCCACTCGTCCTCGGCGTCGCGGCACATCAGATCGACCGGTCCGATGTCCGTGGGCCACTCGCGGCGTACGAGCCGAAAGCCCTCGCCGCACCACTCCGGGGCGTCGGCGAGCAGCTCCTGCAGCTCGCGCTCCAACCCCTCCTTCTCCAGCGACACCAGCGTGTCCAGCTCGTGCTCGATGTCCGACAGCACCTCGATGACGGCGATCTCCAGACGGTCCTCCTGGCGCTGCTTGCGCACGGTCAGATGCGTCAGCGTGCCCTGCGGGTCGGCCTGCGCTTCGAGCACCGTCGGCGGGGTCATCCAGTTCAGCGGCTTCACGTTCGGCCCGCCGCCGTCGGCCCACACCATGAAGGTGCCGTCGGCCTTGTGCATCAGCAGGCGCACGGCCTCGGGGAGCACCGTCGTCAAACGGCCGATGTATGAGACCTCGCAGCGGGCCACGATCAGGCGCACCTCGGAAACCTATCCCGCGCGTCGGTCAGCCTAGCCCGACAGCGTCAACTGCAGCCCCTCGGCCGCCCTTGTATAGGGGTCGTACTCGTCCTTCGGCGGGCGTTCGCGGCGGATCTGCTGCTGCACCTCCAGCAACGAAGACTCGGCCACGTAGTGGCGGCCCCGTCGCTCGCCGACCGGCTGCAGCAGGCCGACGTTCACCATCGCCTTCAGCTCGCGGCTTGCTTTCAGTTCGGATATCTCCTCGCCGGCCGTCGCCTCGAGGATCGAGCGGTAGGTCGAGTTGCGCAGCCTGAAGCCAAGCGCCGCCTCTACCAGGCCGCCAATGGAGCGCTCGGGCAGTCTCTCGCTGCGCGCGATCGAGGCGCACTCGCGCCATAGGCGCTCGGTCTCCTCGATACGCCGCAGATGCGTCTTGGCCTGCCGGTGGTGGGCGATGAGGCAGAAGCGCATCCACGGCGCAGCGCTGTTATGAGGGTTCCAAGAGCCTTGCCCGACCTCCGCCAGCACGTCGTAGTAGGCACGGGTGTTGTGACCGAGGTACTCCTCGATACTGGAGAAGACCGGCGCGACGATCTGCTCGCGCGCCAGCACCAGTGTCTGCAGGCAGCGCCCCATGCGACCGTTGCCATCGCGAAAGGGGTGGATCATCACCAGGTTGAGATGGGCTATCGCCGCCCTGATCAACGCTGGTGGCCGGTCATCCCTCAGCTGTGAGACCATCGCCTCGATCAGGCCCGGGATCTCCGTGGCGTCAGGGCCCTCATACACGACCTCGCCCGTCTCCTCGCTGCGGACGCCGATGTAGCCGGGCCGCCAGCGCCCCGGGCTCTTTGAGAGGTCGTATTTGAGCATCATGAAGTGGAGCGCCTTGATCAAGCCCTCGTCAACCTCGGCGTCGCGATCCTGCGCTACCTGAAGCACGTAGGTCATCGCGTCGCGGTATCCCCCAAGCGCAAGACGAGTCTCCTCGTCTGCCTGCAACGTCGGCTCGCCGTCCATCGCGGCTACAACGTCATCAAGGCTGGCGTTGTAGCCCTCAATGCTGTTCGACGCCTGAACCGCACGTGCAAGCGCAGCCCTGCGCAGGCTCCCACCCCAGCGTCGAGGGTCGGCTACACGGTGGCGCAGATCGTTGCGCAGTCCATCGATGAGTCGCAGGACCTCCCGGTCCAGCGGATCTAGACTCGGCGGAACGAACACCGGGGGCATGATGGAAAGATTTTATCATGATGATAGAAAGTATCTATCTATCTATCATCGATCCCTTGCCGCTACTCAGGCTCCCGCTCGGGAGTCTGCCCACCTTGCGGCGGTTCGGCGAACTGCCCCACCGGCGGCGACGGCGGCTCGTCCACCACTCCCCCGTTCAGCGCCTCGCGGAACTCGCGGATGCTCTTGCCTGCCGCGCGCGTCAGTTCGGGGAGGCGCTTGGGACCGAGCACGACCAGCGCGACCGCCGCGAGGAACATGAGATGAACGGGGTTCTCGATGCCCACACCACTCAGGCTAGCGCGCCCTCGACCCTGCGCCCGTACTCCTGGCAACCGTGCAAACACACCGTGCTCGGGCGCGTTGCGCAATGCTCACTCACATGGATGTGGCGCATGCGAACGCGCCGCGCGCTGGTGTTGTGATAGCGGCCGATCCGCGCCGTACCCTGCACCCGTGGACCAGCCCTCCCCGCCTCATTCCTCTTCCCCTTCCTCTTCCTCTTCCCCTTCCGCCTCCCCCTCCTCGGTCTCTCCCGGCCGCCCCTACCCGCCGCCCCCGGCATCCGAGCCCTTCTGGCCGGCGCAGGCGACGATCCTCGCGGCGATCGTCCTGCAGGTGGCGCTCCCCAAGCGGCTGACCGCGGGGCCACCGTGGCTGGTGCCCTCGCTGGAGGCCGCGCTGCTGCTCGGGATGTTCATGGCCACCCCGCGCCAGCTCGAGCACGAGCACCCGCGCCGGCGCCGCGTAGCGCTCAGCCTGACCGCGTTCGTGAGCGCCGCCAACATCTACTCGCTGGCCGCGCTCAGCCATCTGCTGCTGCATCGCAACGTGCAGAGCGGACCCCAGCTGATCACCGCCGGGGTGCTGATCTGGATGACCAACTTCCTGATCTTCGCGCTGTGGTACTGGGAGACCGACCGCGGGGGCCCCGGACGCCGCGCCGCCGGGAACGATCGGGCGCCCGACTTCCTCTTCCCGCAGATGAGCGACGACCGCATCGAGCCGCTGTCCTGGCGGCCGAAGTTCATCGACTACCTGTACGTCTCGCTCACCAACGCCACCGCGTTCTCCCCCACCGACACGATGCCGCTCACCTCCACCGCCAAGAGCATCATGGGCGTGCAGGCGCTCGTCTCGCTGGTCACGATCGGCCTGATCGTCTCGCGCGCGGTGAACATCCTGGGCTGAACCGCGGGGGAGAGAGAGAGAGATGTCGTTCCTTTCACCCCAGACACTTCACAAAATGAAGCTGTTGGGTCCCGAAAAGTCAATGTTGTCCCGTGGGTGCCGACCCCACGCCGCGGCAGGCACGGAGGGTCGAGACTCAACCCGCTACGCCACGGCCGGCGCGGGCGCCCGAGGTTCGATCGCCAGCGCCTGCACGACGAGGTCCTTGACCTCGCCGTTGGCCCCAAGGCTGAGCGCGCGCTCCAGCGCTTCCAGGGCACCCTCGCGGTCCATCATGCGCAGGCGCAGGCGGCCGAGGCGCTCCCACGCGCCGGCGTCAGAGGGGCCCCGTTCGGCGGCGCGTTGCGCCGCTTCCGCGGCGAGGTCGACCGCGCCGACGTCTTCGTAGATGCGCGCCGCGAAGCGATGCGGCGCGGGGCGCTCGCCGTCCACGCGCGCCCAGTCGCGCACCGCGCGCGCCGCCGCCTCGAGCTCGCCGGCCTGCCAGAAGGCCAGCGTCATCAGCCGCAGCACCCCGACATCGCCCGGCTGCGCTTCGCGCGCGTACACCAGCCGCTTGGCCGCCAGCGCGTAGTCGCCTTCGGCCATCGCCCGCTGCGCGGCGACCATGAAGCGCTCCATCCGCTCACCCGCGGGGTCGGGCTTGGAGAAGTCCACGAAGCGCATGCTGCCCGCCGGCACCGTGCGGATGCCGTGGCTGAACTTCACCCGCGCCCACTGCTGGACTTCATCGCCCGCCCCCTCGCCGGCGGCACTGTCGCCCGTGAAGTAGATGCCCGCCACGGTCCCCACCCCCCACTCGGGGTAGGACATGCAGCGCGCGTAGCGGTGCACCACCGAGTGGTCGGGCACCCTGCTGCCGAAGGGATCGTGCTTGGCGTTCTCCACCGCGCTCGCCCGCGCGCGCTGCTCGGCTTCGTAGGCGCGGCGCCCCGCCTCCTCGCGCGCCTGGCGCGCCGCCGCGGCGCTCACCCGCACGGCGTTGCGCGAGACCCGTCCGCCGCGCAGGCTCTCGGCCATCCGCTCCAGCTGGTCGGCCGCCTCGTTGATCGCCTTCAGGTGGCGCTCGTGCTCGACCTGGCGTCCGGGGGGCGCGAGGTCGGGGTGCCAGCGCTTGGCCATCTTGCGGCGCGCCAGCTGCACCGCGCGCTTGTCGAACGGGGGCTCCAGCTCCAGCAGCATCATCTGCTGCTCGATATCCAGCACCGTGGGCATGAGGTACAAACGGTAGGGCATCGCGGCGCCCCACTCCAGTCCTGACAGCAGAGTTGGTCACTCAAACGAGCGAAGCTCGGGGTAGGCCTGCCCCCAGCCCTGACCGCAAGCGCCGTGCCCGGTCGCGCGCGGCGGCGCCGCACACGCACGCACGCCTCACGGCCGGGAGGGCCGTCCCATCCAATCCTTCTAAGCTGCCCGGAATGTCCGCCCAATACATCTTCACGATGCACCGGCTGTCGAAGCTGCACCCGCCCGACAAGACGGTGCTCGACAACATCACCCTGGCGTTCTATCCCGGGGCGAAGATCGGCGTGCTCGGCTACAACGGCGCCGGCAAGTCGACGCTGCTGCGGATCATGGCGGGGGTCGACCAGGAGTACCGCGGCGAAGCCGCGCTCGCGCCAGGGGCGACCGTGGGCATGCTCGAGCAGGAGCCGCACCTCGACGAGAGCAAGGACGTCAAGGGCAACGTCGAGGACGGCGTCGCCGAGACCAAGGCGCTGCTCGACCGCTTCAACGAGCTGGCCGCCAACTACTCCGATGAGACCGCGGATGAGTTCGGCAAGCTCCAGGCCAAGATCGAAGCGGCCGACGCCTGGAACCTCGACACGCAACTCGAATACGCGATGGACGCCCTGCGCCTGCCGCCACCGGACGCGGACGTGAGCAAGCTCTCCGGCGGCGAGCGCCGGCGCGTGGCGCTGTGTCGGCTGCTGTTGCGCGCGCCGGATCTGCTGCTGCTGGACGAGCCCACCAACCACCTCGACGCCGAGTCGGTGGCGTGGCTGGAGCAGCACCTGTCCGAGTACAAGGGCGCGATCGTGGCGGTCACCCACGACCGCTACTTCCTCGACAACGTCGCCGGCTGGATCCTCGAGCTCGACCGCGGCAAGGGCATCCCCTACGAAGGCAACTACTCCAGCTGGCTCGAGCAGAAGCAGGCCCGGCTCGCCCAGGAAGAGCGCACGGAGAAGGGCCGTGAGCGCACGATCGCCGCAGAGCTCGAATGGGTGCGCATGAACCCCAAGGGCAAACGTACGAAGTCCAAGGCCCGCCTCGCCCGTTACGAGGAGCTGATCGCCGAAGAGCGCAACGTCAAACTCGACGAGGTCCAGATCCACATCCCGCCCGGGCCGCGCCTGGGAGAGAAGGTGCTGAGCGCGGCCAACCTGTCCAAGGGCTACGGCGAGCGCCTGCTGATCGAGGAGCTCTCCTTCGACCTGCCGCGCGCCGGCATCGTCGGCGTGATCGGCGCCAACGGCGCCGGCAAGACCACGCTGTTTCGGATGATCACCAGCCAAGAGCAACCCGACAGCGGCACGATCGAGCTGGGCGACACCGTGAAGCTCGCCTACGTCGACCAGTCGCGCGACTCGCTCAACCCGGAGAAGACCGTGTGGGAGGAGATCTCCGAAGGCTACGAGCACATCCAGGTGGGCGACCGCGAGGTCAACTCGCGCCAGTACACGGCGGGCTTCAACTTCAAGGGCTCCGCCCAGCAGGCGCGCATCGGCAAGCTCTCCGGCGGCGAGCGCAACCGCGTGCACCTGGCCAAGCTGCTGCGCAGCGGCGGCAACCTGCTGCTGCTGGACGAGCCCACCAACGATCTCGACGTGGATACGCTGCGCGCGCTCGAGAACGCGCTGCTCGAATTTCCCGGCTGCGCGGTGGTGATCTCCCACGACCGCTGGTTCCTCAACCGCGTGGCCACGCACGTGCTCGCCTTCGAGGGCGACTCCCAGGTGACGTGGTTCGAGGGCAACTTCGACGCCTACGAGGAGCGCCGCCACGAGCTGTTGGGCGCCGCCGCCGACCGCCCGCATCGGATCTCTTACAAGCGGCTCGTGCGGGGATGAGGGGCCCCGGCGTAAGGTCACAGGGACAACGGGCGGTCGGTCCGGAGGGACGGTGCCACCACGATCGCCCGCGCCGTCAGCGTGCCACGTGGAAGCTCGCGGAGCCTTCGGCGTTTTGGCTTCCATCGGCGGAGGCCAGATAGATTTCGATCACGTAGGTCCCGCCGCCTGGCGGCGTCTGGATCCAGGCGCCTTCGCTGTTTTCGTATTTGGCTGCTTGCGAGACGATGCGTTCCGGCGGCCAGATGCTGCCCAGTTCATCGGCGATCACCGTCTTTTCGCCTGCCTTTTCACGAAAGAGCGTGTGAGTCAACTCGAATCGACGCCCAACCGGCCCTTCCAGGAAGATCTTCCACTGCACTTCAGCTCCCGGCTGGCGCAGCGCCTGATCGATTTCCCGCTGGGTCAAGGGCGGTTCCCCGTCGTGGATGGCAGCCCTCCGCAGTTCTGCTTCTTCGCGTTTGAGCTGCCCGGGATGGCTCTGGAGATAGGTGTACTCGGTGATACCGGGGTGCGCGTGGACATCCATTACGTGAGCCACCAACTCGGCCGGCGCAGGCGCGGGCTTCAGAACGAGGTTCCAGATCAGCACCCCGGCGGTGATCACCGCGGTCAGCGCTCCCGCGATCTGGCCCGCCTTGATCACCCCGGCACCGAGCCCTTTGGCGCTGTCCTTCGATGATGTCTCGGTCTCAGGCAGGAATCCAAATCATATCCAGATCCCAACCTTGCGGCGTGTCGGAGAGTTCTGTATTCTCGCAGCCACCATGGCTTCCCTACGACGAAGCTCGACCGGGCTTGGTGCGATCGCCGTGGTCGGCGCGATTGCGGCAATGCTCGCACCCACCGCCGCGGAGGGTTCCTTTCCCGGCGCGAACGGCGTGATCGCGTACTCGGCCGAACACAGCATCTGGGCGGTGGACCCCGCCACCGGCGACCAGCTGCGGCTGACCTCCGGCCCCGAAGACTCCGCTCCGAGCTTCTCGCCGTCGGGCGACCTGCTGGCATTCCAGCGTCGCACGACGATCACTGTCATCGGATTCCATCCCACGGCAAGCATCGCCCCCCCGTTCCATCGCCAGACGAGCACCGTCACCGTGTACATCGCGAAAGCCGATGGCTCGGATCCCACGCCGCTCGTCGCGGGCAGCGAACCAGCCTTCTCCCCCCATGGGCGCCAGATCGTGTTCGTCGGATCGTCCGGCCTCTTTCTGACGGACGTGACGCCGGGCTCGCCCGTGCGACGCCTCACCGATGATCCCGGCGATCGCACGCCGCGCTGGAGCTCGAAGGGATCGATCGTGTTTCAGCGCGCCGACGGAGCGGGCAGCGAGCTCGACATCGTCACTCCGCCAAGCTCACACATACGCCGGCTCTTCACCTACCACCGCGGCGTGGGCAACGAAGACCCGATCGTCATGTGGCCCGAATGGTCGCCCAACGGCAGGAGCATCTCGGTGGCGCTCTGCGAACCCGGCAGTGAAATACCCCCCGTGGAGACCGTCCCGTCGATCGTGTTCCACGCAAGCTGCGCCCCGGACGTGTGGGCGCCGGCGGGCGGGACCCCACTCGAAGCCGGCACCGGGGCGCTGCGGGGGAAACCCGACTCCTCATGCCCCCCCTTCATCAAGGGCGGCGCCAACGAGGACGTGAGCTTCTTCGTTCATGGGCGACCCCTGTACCAGGACGAAGGCCCAAACTGGCCGATCGCATGGCAGCCGCTGCACCCCGGAACGTTGCGAGTGCCCACGGTGGCGTGTGCGGAGGACAAGGGAAGGGAAAACAAGCCCACCGAAGCAGTCTCGCCGGCGATCCTGCAGCGCGGTGGGCAGCTGTGCGCTTATTTTCGGCGACGCCACCGGAGGATCTGCCACAGGACCTGATCGAGATCGGGACGGCCAGCGGAGGACCTGACGAGATCGAGACAGCCAGCGGAGATCTGCCACGAGACCTGGTGGGATCGGGACGGCTCATGCGGGCTCGCATGGATCGGACGACTTTCTTAGTTAGCAGTCGCTAAGATCCTGCTCGACTTTCGGCGGTCGTCGACCTCGGCGACTACACAAAACTACGGATAGGGAGTTGTTGTCATGCCTGGATACACCGCAAAGCAGATCGACGAAATGGAGGGCGCGTTTGGCGGCGGCCTGAAGAAGGCCCGTGCCGAACTGGGCGTCTCCTCCTTCGGCATGCAGGTCGTGGACCTGCCCCCCAACTACAACGACTACCCTGAGCACGACCACGCGGAGGACGGCCAGGAGGAGGTCTACTCGGTGATGCGCGGGTCGGGCGCAATCGAGGTGGAAGGCGAGCGCTTGGACCTCACGCCCGACGTGATGATCCGCGTCGGCCCCGGCATCAAACGCAAGCTGTTCGCCGGCCCCGAGGGGATGCGAGTGCTCGCGCTGGGCGGCAAGCCCGGAGAGCCGTACGCGATCGCCGAGTTCACCGAATTGAGCAGCGCGGGCGCTTAGCGCAGGTATACAAGGCCGTATTTGGGATCGTCCGCGCGGGTCAGCGCAGCAGCCAGGGCGGTTGACGCGGGGCCTCCGTGCCCCGCGGCCGCGCCCTCCGCTCCGGCCCCGGAGCACCAGACCGGCGCTCAGCGCGCGAACGAGACGTCCGCGCCGAGCGTGC
Organism: uncultured Solirubrobacterales bacterium; assembly: GCA_963764915.1. Classification (GTDB taxonomy): domain Bacteria; phylum Actinomycetota; class Thermoleophilia; order Solirubrobacterales; family Solirubrobacteraceae; genus Palsa-744. The sequence goes on from CAVXUO010000006.1 coordinate 822,597, forward strand.
GCGCCGCGGCGGCGATCAGCCGTGCGGCGGCGTGCACGTCGGTGAGCTGCACCAGCTCGACCGGAGAGTGCATGTAGCGCAGCGGGATCGACACCAGCGCGGTGGGCACCCCGCCGCGCGAGAGGTGCACGGCGTCGGCGTCGGTGCCGGTGTTGCGGCCGATCGCCTCGACGGTGAAGGGGATGTCCTCGCGCTCGGCCGTGTCGTGCAGCAGCTCGAACAGGCGGGGGTGCAGCGTCGAGCCGCGGCTGAGCACCGGCCCCGAGCCGAGCGGGTGCTTGCCCGACTCCTTCACCTCGATCCCAGGGGCGTCGGTGGCGTGGGTCACGTCCACCACGATCGCCGCGTCGGGCTGCAGCGAGAAGGCCGAGGTGCGCGAGCCGCCGAACGTGGTCTCCTCCTGGGCCGCGGCGACCGCGAGGAGCTCCCACTCGGCGCCGCCCGCCTGCGCCACCAGGCGCGCGGCCTCGAGCGCGACGAACGAGCCGAGGCGGTTGTCCAAGGCGCGCGAGGCGATGCGCCCATTGGGCAGCTCCACCGGCTCGCCGGCGATCACCGCGACGTCGCCCACCCGCACCAGCGCGCGCGCCTGCTCGCCGTCGCGCGCGCCCACGTCGATGTGCAGGTCGCGCACCTCGGCGACCTTCTTGCGCTCCTCGTCGCGCAGCAGGTGGATCGGCTTCTTGCCGATCACCCCGGCGAGCTCGCCCTCGCGCGTGCCGATCACCACGCGCTGGCCGACGAGGATCTGCGCGTCCCAGCCGCCCACCTCGCGGAACCACAGGTAGCCCTCGTCGTCGATGTGGGTGACGATCAGCCCGATCTCGTCGATGTGGCCCATCACCACCAGGCGCCGGGGATCCCGTGCAGCGGCAGGCGCGGCGTCCCCGGCCGGTTGGGCCGCGGGCACGGAGCCGCCTTCGCCGCGCGAAGGCACCCGTGCCGAAGGGGTGCCGACCACGTCGATGGCCACCTCGGCGCCGAACGCCTCCGCCGCCGCACGCCACACCGCCGCGGGCGCGGTCTCATAGCCCGAGGGCCCGCGCGCCGCGAGCAGCTCGCGCAGGACTTGCGGGAAGTCGCCGGCGGCGTCGCTCATCTGTTTCCCGCGCACCGCGCGGGCGGGAGCGTGCCCATCATGAGGCGAGCAATCCTCGCAGGACGTACTGGAGGATGCCGCCATGACGGTAGTAGTCGGCCTCGCGGGGGGTGTCGATCCGCACGCGCGCCTGGAACTCGACCGGCCCACGCCCCCCATCCTGCCCGCCCCCCTCGGCCCCTCGGCCCTCCGCGCGCTCGGCGCGCACCGTCACCTCGCGCGGGGCCTCCCCACCGCGGTTCATCGCCGCGGCGAAGCCGTCGATCGAGAAGCGCTCCTCGCCGGTGAGGCCCAGCGACTGCACGCTCTCGCCCTCGGGGAACTGCAGCGGCAGCACGCCCATCCCCACGAGGTTGGAGCGATGGATGCGCTCAAAGCTCTGCGCGATCACGGCGCGCACCCCGAGCAGCTTGGTGCCCTTCGCCGCCCAGTCGCGCGAGGAGCCGGTGCCGTACTCCTTGCCGGCGAGCACGACCAGCGGCACGCCTTCCTGTATGTAGTGCATCGCGGCCTCGTAGATTGAGAGCTGCTCAGCCCCCTCACCGGTGGCATCGCCCGCCGTCGCGGCCGGCGACCCGCCGTTCGCCGCACCCCCCGGCAGGTGGTAGGTGAAGCCGCCTTCGGGGAGCGCCGCCCCGTCGGGCGCCCGCAGCAGGTTGCGGATGCGGATGTTGGCGAAGGTGCCGCGCATCATCACCTCGTGGTTGCCGCGGCGGGCGCCGAAGGAGTTGAAGTCGCGCGGGGCCACCCCCTGTTCCTGCAGGTAGAGCCCGGCGGGGCCGTCGCGCTTGATCGCGCCCGCGGGGGAGATGTGGTCGGTGGTGACGGAGTCCCCCCACACCGCCAGCACGCGCGCGCCCCGCAGATCCTCGACCGGCGTCGGCGCGGGCGGCATTCCCTCGAAGTAGGGCGGCAGGCGCGCGTAGGTTGAGCGCTCGTCCCAGGCGAAGCGATCGCCGGTGGGGACGTCCAGGCCGCTCCAGTGCTCGTCGCCGGCGAACACCTCGGCGTAGCTCTTGCGGAACATGTCCGACTGCACCGCGGACTCGATCGTCTGCGCGATCTCCGCCTCGGAAGGCCAGATGTCGCGCAGGTAGACATCCTGCCCCTCGGCGTCGCGGCCGAGCGGGTCGGCGACGATGTCGATGTCCATCGTGCCCGCCAGCGCGTAGGCGACGCACAGCGGGGGCGAGGCGAGGTAGTTCATCTTCACGTCGGGGTTGATGCGCCCCTCGAAGTTGCGGTTGCCGGAGAGCACCGAGACGACCGCGAGGTCCTCCTCGCCGACGACCTTCGAGATCTCCTCCGGCAGCGGCCCGGAGTTGCCGATGCAGGTGGTGCAGCCGTAGCCGACGAGGTTGAAGCCGAGGCGCTCCAGGGACTCGGTGAGGCCGGCCCGGTCGAGGTATTCGGTGACGACCTTCGACCCGGGCGCGAGCGAAGTCTTCACCCACGGCTTGCTCTGCAACCCGCGAGCGAGCGCGTTGCGCGCGAGGATCCCCGCCCCGATCATCACGGAGGGGTTGGAGGTATTCGTGCAGCTGGTGATCGCGGCGATCACCACGTGGCCGTGGCGCAGGGTGGTCGAGGTGCCATCGGAGAGCGTGACCGGCACCCCGCCGTTGCCCTCCCCCGCTCCTGACTTCGCCTCGCCGGACCCCGGTCCCTCCGTCCCAGCGGACCCCAACCCCTCAGCGCCTCCCGACCCAGTGCCCCCCGACCCCGACCCCTCGGCCCCGCTCCCCTCCGCGCCGCTCGCCGCCGACGCCTGGGCGTGTGCCACGCGCGCGCCGTCGCCGTTGGCGGGCTCCTGCGAGGCCGTGGGATCGCTGGCGGGGAACGTGGCCGCCACCGCGTCATCGTCACCGTTCGACGTCGGCACGTAGCCCGCGAGCGCGCGGCGGAAGGCCGGTCGGGCGTCGGTCAGCGAAACACGATCCTGCGGGCGCTTGGGGCCGGCGAGGCTCGGCACCACCTCGCCGAGGTCGAGCTCGACCTGCTCGGAGAAGCGGGGCTCGGGGGAGTCCGCGTCGTGCCACATCCCCTGCTCGCGCGCGTACGCCTCGACCAGCTCCACCTGCTCGGCGGGCCGCCCGGAGAAACGCAGGTAGCGCAACGTCTCCGCATCGATCGGGAAGATCGCGCAGGTGGAGCCGAACTCGGGCGACATGTTGCCGATCGTCGCGCGGTCGGCGAGCGGCAGGCCGGCGAGGCCGGCGCCGTGGAACTCGACGAACTTGCCCACCACGCCGTGGGCGCGCAGCAGCTCGGTGACGGTCAGTACGAGGTCGGTGGCCGTCGCCCCCTCGCGCAGCGCGCCGTGCAGGCGGAAGCCGACGACCTGGGGGATCAGCATCGACAGCGGCTGGCCGAGCATCGCCGCCTCGGCCTCGATCCCGCCGACGCCCCAGCCGAGCACGCCGAGCCCGTTGACCATCGTCGTGTGCGAGTCGGTGCCCACCAGCGTGTCGGGGTAGGCGGTGGGCAGGGCCTCGTAGGCCCCGGGCGAACCGGCCCGCGCGCCGTCGCCCGCGCGCCCGTGCCCCGCCGGGGCGGGCGGGCCGTCGCCGTCGCGCGCGTCGGCGACGAACACCACGCGCGAGAGGTACTCGAGGTTGACCTGGTGCACGATCCCCGTGTCGGGCGGGACGACCTTGAAGTTGTCGAACGCCTGTTGGCCCCAGCGCAGGAACAGGTAGCGCTCCTGGTTGCGCTCGAACTCGCGCGCCGCGTTGATCGCGAAGGCGTCGCGCGTGCCGAAGGCGTCGACCTGCACGGAGTGGTCGATCACGAGCTCGGCCGGCGCCAGCGGGTTGATGCGAGCCGGGTCGCCGCCCATCTGCGCCATCGCGTCGCGCATCGCGGCGAGGTCCACCACGGCGGGCACGCCCGTCAGGTCCTGCATCAGCACGCGCGCGGGGGTGAACGCGATCTCGATCGATGGCTGCGCCGCCGGGTCCCAGCCGGCCAGCGCCTCGATGTCGCCCGCGCGCACCGCCCCCGAGCCCTCGGTGCGCAGCAGGTTCTCCAGCAGCACCTTCAGCGAGAACGGCAGGTGCGCGACGTCGAAGCGCTCGGCGAGCGCGGCGAGGCGGAAGATCTCGTACTCGCGCCCCCCCACCGAGAGCGTGCCCCGCGCGTCAAAGCTGTTGGCGGCCATGCCTCCAGTCAATCAAAGAACGCCGGCGCGCCGCTCGACCGCAGCCGGACATTGGCGGAATCGCCCTCCGCCGCCAGCTCAACCGGCGGCCGGACGCCGGCGGAATCGCCCTCGGCCGCCAGCCCGAGCGGCGGCCGAGCGGTGGCAGGATCGCCTTCGGCCGCCAGCTCGACGCGGCCCTTGCCCGCGCGCTTGGAACGCAGCAGCGCCGCGTCGCACGCCTCCAGCAGCTGCTCGGCGCTCATCGGGGGGTGCCACTGGCCGACGCCGATCGAGGCGCGGACGCCCGCGACGAGGTCGAAGGAGGAGACCTCCGCGAGCCGCGCCAGGGCGCGCTCGCCGGCGAGCGCGGCGCTGTGCAGGTCGGCGGCCGGGAGGATCACGACGAACTCGTCGCCGCCGTAGCGCGCGACGCGGTCGAAGGCACGGAACTCGCCCTGCAGCGCGCGCGTGACGCCGCGCAGCACGGCGTCCCCGGCGGGGTGCCCGTGGCGGTCGTTGACCAGCTTGAAGTCGTCGAGATCGAGCAGCAGGCAGGCGAGGCGCCCGCCGGTGCGGGTGGCGCGGTCGATCTCTTCGCGCAGGCGGCGGCGCATCGCGCGGTGGTTCATGGCGCCGGTGACGGCGTCGGTGCCGGCCTCCGCACGCGCGCGCAGCAGCGCCCGGGTGTGCGCCGCCTGATCGACGAGTGCCCCGGCGCGGGCAATCTCGGACTCGGTCCACCGCTCGGCGCGCCGGCGCGCGGCGATGACCACCGCCTCGACCTCGCCGCGCACGGTCAGCGCCGCCAGCAGCGCGCAGCCGAAGCCGGCGGAGGCGACGCGCGGCAGCGAGGCGGCCAGCTCGCGGGCGCCGACGGCGAGCACGCTCTGACCGGTGCTCGCGACCCAGGCAACCCCCGGCGGACGCTCGGCGCGGGGGACGACGTAGCTGAGACGGCCCTCGCCGCCGAACAGGTAGGCGACGACCGGCTCGCCCTCAGATCCGCTCCCCTCGGGGGCGAGGTGGTGCACCTGCATCTCATCGGGGGGGTGGGGCCCCATGACCATGCACAACTCATGCGCGAGCGCGCGCAGAACCGCCTCGGAGTCGCCGCCCTCGTCGGCGAGCCGCATCAGGCGGCGCAGCGCACCGAGCAGCGGGTCGCCGTGGGGCTCGGCGACAACAGCACGAAGCGGACTATCGGGGCTTGCGGTGGCCATGGGGTGACTCTAGATGCAACGCAGGCGACGCCGTGTCGTTTCTGTGATCTCCCCGCCAACGTCGCCATCACGGGCGCGGAGGATTGGCGAGAGTTGTTGACTTGTGATCGTCCGCGCGGGGAGGTGTCTCACCGACGGCCCCGGGCGTGGGGCCTCCGTGCCCCACGACGATGGTGGTGGCGACCCCGGCGGCGGCGACGCCGGCGGTGCTTGTGCTTGGGCTTCTTGCGCGGGCAGTTGCGGACAGCGATCCTGGTGTTCTGTGTGATCCGCGCCCCGCTCTGCGCCACGATCGTCGTGGGCATCGTCAGGCGCGAGCCACAGAGGGTGCCGTTGCGGTTGTCGGTCAGCACCGAGTTGACGGCTTTGGGGAGGCTCAGCGCAAAGCTCGAGATCGGCACGTCGGGCAGCGATTCGAACGAGGAGGAAAGAATCCCCGTGGCGGCGATGTGGGTGTGGCCGACGAGCACGACCTCGACCCCATCGCCGGCCAGGACGATGTCGAGGTCGGGGTACGCTTCGCTGCCGTGGGAGACGAAGTAGGCGGACCCCGTGAGCGCCCCGGGCAGCACCGGTGTGGTGACGGCGGCCGAGCCGACGCGCGCTTCTTTGGAGCAGGCACCGGGGGGTGGACCAGCTTCGAAGGTCGCCGCCGGGCAGGCTTTGTGCAGCGTGGTGATGCGCGCCGCCAGCTGCTTCGGCAGCGCGGTGAGCACCTGGCGGATGTCGGCCTGGCCGGGGGCCTGCGTGACCTTGACTTCGAGGCCGGCCCCGTTCACCCGTGAGACGCGCGCGCCGGTGGCGGCGGTGAACTTCGGGGTGAACGCAAGCTTGTTGCATTCACCCACCTGGAAGGGACTCGAAACGCCCAGCTCGGTGAGAGCGGAGGAGCCGGGGACGAAGCCGCCGAGCTGCGATTCGGTCGCGAGCGGGGCGCAGTCGGTCGGGTTGAACAGGAAGTTGGGGCGGTTGACCGAGACGCTCAGGCCCCGCAGCCGCAGCGGCACGCCTTCGACGATCGTCGGCAGCGTGCTGGAGACGACCAGGCGACCGTTGTAGAGGCCGACGCCGATGCTCGCGCGCGTGATCACCTCGCCGAAGTCGTACGGGCCGGCGGCGGCGGGCACGACGATCGAGAGCCCATATGGGGCGCCGCCATAGGGACCGGTGATGAAGGCGTGGCCCGTGAACGTGAAGGGTTCGGAGCCGGCGCCCGCGCTCACCGCGACCGTGCCGACTTCGCTGGTGCTCGGGCAGGTGCCGGCGTTGGCTGGAGCTTCCCCGCAGAGCGTCACCGAGGGGATCGCGCCGAGCAGGCCGGGCGGCAGCGTGGTTTGCACCTTCGACAGGTACTGCTGCCCTTCCCCCCGCGCGAGCTGGAGCGTGAAGGGGCTGTGGGCGCCGGCGCGCGCCGGGCTCTGCGGGGGAGTGGTTTGCGTCGGCGCGAACGGCAGCGGCGCGGAGCAGGAGCCCCCTTTGCCGTTGGCGTCGACGGTGAAGCCATGCGTCTGGGCCGCCTGTGCCGGCTGGCCCGTGTAGGAGGTGAGCGTGGCCGCCGGTTCGGCGAGGCCGCAGCGCAGCGGGTTGGCGAGCGGCGCCCGTGGGCCACCGCGGAAGGCAAGGATGAAGTCTTCGAAGGGCACCTGGGGATCTTCGGCGAAGATCGCCGTCAGCCGCCCGGTCTGCAGGTTGGCCTTCACGTGGCCTTCCAGGCGCAGCCCCACTCCGTACTGCGGCGCTTCGGCGGCGAGGAAGATGCGGAACTCCTCGCCCGATTCCGCGCCCCCCGGCTCGGGTGCACCGAGGTAGACCTTGCCCGCCAGCGACCCGTCCGGAATCCCGGGGGCGTTGACCGTCACCGTCCCGATTTCCGAGCCGGCGGGGCATTCGATGATTTCGGCGGTGCCCAACTTGATCTGCGCATTGGTGCAACCTTCCAGGCCGTGTGCGGCGGCGGGGTTGAGCGTCATCCCTTCCGGCAGAGAGACTTCGGCGGTCTGCAGGTCGGGTGAGTCGGGCTTACCCGGTTCGGCCAGGAGCTGGGGAATGTGGAGGTCGACCGTCGCGCCGTCGGGCTGGTCGGAGCGGCTGGTTTCGGGGGCAAGCGAGAGCGATGGATTGAACGCGAGCGCGTTGCAGCCGGTGGCGAGGATCGCCGTTCCATTGTGCAGCCGTGTTTCGTCGGCATCTTTGAGGAATGCCCCTTCGGCTTCATAGGAGTCGACGTGCAGGTAGGTGGTCGAGGGGCTGGTGCAAACGCTCTGCGAGCTGGGCATCGTGATGAAGGCGCGAGGCGCTTCCCCGGTGTGAGAGTGTTCCTGCGGCACGCCCCAGAAGATCAGCCGCGACTCGATCAGTTCGGGCTGCGTGGGAATGTTGTGAATCGCGAAGAACTCGTGGTAGTCACCGCTCGGCACGCCGCTGTTTTCGGCGGTTTCGGCTTCGTGGTGCCAGCTGAGCCCCCCTTCGAGGTAGATCGCGCTCTGCAGCTTCGTGCCGCTGATCGATTCGGCGAGCGCGAGCGTGGCGCTCTTCACCTCGACGCCGAACCGCGCCGGCTCGCCCGGCCGGCGGGCGAGGTTGTAGACGGGGAAGCTTTCCGTCACGGTCTTCTTGATGCCCAGCGCCAGTTCCGCCGTGCCCAACGCTTCGTCTTCGCCGACCTGCGTCGATTCGGGGCATTCGAGCGCAGCGATCTGCGCTTCCGGGCATTCCGCGACGGCTTCGGGATCGACGGCGAGACCGGGCGGCAAGTCCACGCGCGCGTCGTGAACGTGCCCTTCGGGGACCTTCACTTCTTCGGCCAGGATGTTGGTTTCCCGGGTGTAGTTGAAGGCGAAGTCGGTGATCCCAAAGTCGGGGTGCCCGGCGGCCTGCGTGTAGAATTCCGCGGCGGGATCTTTGCCTTCGGCGTTACAGGCTTCTTCCTTGCACGTCCCCGCTTCCCACTTGTTCACCCCAAACGCCGCGGGTGCCGCGGGTGCCGCCACCCCGCCGGCCGCGCAGCAGAGCAGCGCGGCGAACAGGACCCAAGCTGCTCGTACCGTCACGATGGACCTCCTGTCGCTGTACCTCTCCAGTGAGGGGTTGTGCGGGAGTCACCCCTGCCTCACGCTCGCCGGAACGCCATACCGATCCGGGCTCACAGTTTCTATACCCCCGGCAGGTGGTTTCTACGCAAAAGAGACCACGCACAGAAAACGCCGCCCCGGACAAGCCGCGACGGCGCTCTGCCACCTTCTCTTTTGCTCCTGTCCGGCGGAGGCGAGGTCGAGACCCGCCCCCGCCCACGACCCCCTCAGGCCCTGAACGTCACCGTGGCAAATGCCTTGGAGGTGATGTTGCCTTTTTTGCTCTTCGGCACGAACCCGACGCGCACCTTGATCCGCAGCTGGCGGAATTTACGCAGCACTTCTTTGCCGGCCGAGGTGAGCGACACCTTGACGTTGGTGCGCCCGCCCGCGCCGACGTTGCGCTTGGTGAATTTGAGGTCGGTGCCGCCGCCGCTGACGCTGCCGGACGTCGGCAGCTGCACGTTGAGCGTCGCGGTGGCGCCCCGGGTGCTGTGTTTGACGACTTCCACCGGGCAGTTACGCACCGAGATGACGGGCGCGGAGAGGATCGTCGCCAGGTTCTGGCCGATCAGCGTGGTGGGCATCGACAGCTTCGAGCGGCACAGCTTGCCGTTGGCGCCCAGCACCGAGTTGGGGCCGGACGGCAGGTAGAGCGAGATGTTCGAGACCGGCACGTCGGGCAGCGTGTTGAACGAAGTGGTGATCTGCGAGTTGGCCACTTTGGTGCGCCCCACGAGGATCACCGTGACACCGTCCCCGTTCAGGATCAGATCGAGGTTGGGGTAGGCTTCGTTGCCGTGCGACACCAGCCAAGCGGTGCCGGTGAGCGTCCCCGGCAGCACCGGCGTGGTCGCTTTCACGGTGCCGACGTTCGCTTCCTTGGAGCAGCCACCGGGCGCGGGACCGGCTTCGAAGGTCGCCACCGGGCAGGCTTTGGCGAGCGTCGAGAGGCGCACCGGGAGCTGCTTGGGCAGCGTGGTGGTCACCTGCACGATGTTCGCCTGGCCGGTCGGCAGACCGATGTTGACTTCGATGTTGGCGCCGTTGGGGAGCGAGGTTTTCGCACCTGCGATCGCGGCAAACGTGGGCTTGAACGCGAGCTTGTTGCATTCTTCGGTGACCAGCGGGCTCTTGGCTTCGGCCGTCGTGAACGTGCTGGAGCCGAGCAGCGTCGTGCCGGTGAGCGTCGATTCGGTCAGGAGCGGTCTGCAGCTGGTCGGGTTGAGCATGAAGCCCTGGCGGTTGACTTCCACGTTCAGGCTCTGCATGCGCAGCGGGATGCCCTTGTAGATCGTGGGCACGCTGCCAGCCACGACCACGCGTGCGGTGTACGGTTCGACGTTGATCGTCATGTGTGTCACGACGTTGCCGAGGTGGAACGGGCCGGCGACGGCGGGCACCACGACCGCGAGGCCATACGGAGCTCCGCTGTAGGGGCCCGTGAGGTAGGCCGAGCCGGTGAACTGGTAGGGCGCGGAGCCCGCTCCGGCAAGCACCGTGACCGAGCCGAGTCGGCTGGAGGCCGGGCAGCCGCCGGTGCCGGCGCTCGCTTCGGCGACCTGCGTTTCGGTGCAAAGCGAGACCGCGGGAATCCGCCCGACGAGGCCGGCCGGCAAGACGGTCTTGATCTGCGACAGGTACTGCTGGCCCGAGGGCCGCGTGACGGTGAACGAGAAGCTGGTCGATGCCCCACCTGTGGCGGGCTGGCTTTCGGATGTCTGCGTGGGCGCGAACGGCAGCGGCGAGGCGCAGGCTCCGCCGGAGCCGTTGCTGTCGACCGTGAACGCGCTTGTGGGCATCTGCGTCGCGAATGCGCCGATGTACGGCACGAGCTTCGTTTCGGTCGTCGCCGTCCCACAGGCCAGCGGGTTGGCGATCGGGGCGAGCGGGCCACCGTTGAAGTGCAGGATCACGTCGCTGAAGGGCTGCTGCGGGTTCTTGACGAAGCTCGCGGTCACCCGTCCGGTCGTTTCGTTGAGCGTGATCGAGCCTTCCAGGCGTACCGAGACGCCGTAGCGCGCCGACTCGGCGTCGAGGTACATGGTGTAGGGCTGTTTCGTGATCGGTCCAGATTCGGGCCCACCGAGATACATGTTCCCCTGCAGCGAGTTCGGCGGAAGGTCGGGGACGTTCAGCGTGACCGTGCCGATCTTCGAACCGGCGGGACACGCGACTCCCGGTGTGAGGCTGTGGATCCTGGCCTGCGCCGGGGTACAAGCTTCGAGGCCATGGGCGGCGGCGGGATTGAGCGTCATCCCTTCCGGCAGCGTGACGGTCGCGTCCTCCACCTGCGAAGAGTCGATGCCTTCGGGGCTGGGATCGTGCGGAACGGTCAGTTCGGTCGTGACACCGTCGGGCTGATCGGACTTGGTCGTTTCAGGCGTCATTGAGATCGCCGGTACGAACGGCACGGGCGAGAAGGGCGCGGCGCCGTTGCAGCCTTCGGCGGCGACCGGCGTGACGTATGACTTCGCAGCTTCCTGGCCTTCGAGGGATTTGAGTTTCACCGTGGTAGTCGTGTTTTCTCCGGGGCCTTCACAAAGGCTCGAGTTCGTGATGAACCCACCCTGTCCGGTGGTGCCGATGTTGCCGAAGAGGACCAGGCGCGAGGAGATCAACGGCAATGCGGGGGAGACGTTGATTTCGTAGTAGTCGTGGTAGTTGCCGGCCCATTCGACGTGGCCTTCGATCAGGGTGTGGGAGTAGTACTGTTTTTCCTCAAGGATTTTTTCCGTCGGTTCTCCAGGCGGGTGCGCTTCTTTTTCGAACGCTTTTTTAAGCTCGGCTCCTGTGAGCGGAATCGGAAGCTTGAGCGCCACTCCGAAGTCCGAGGCGAGGCCATACGGCTGAACGAGGTTGTATACCTTGCCTTCGAGCGGCAGATCTCCGCCTGCCGGACCAAGGTAGACGACGACTTTGTTGACCCCGATTTCGGACTCCACTTTGCCTTCTTTGTCTTCTCTACATTCCGATTTCGCATAGAAGCCGGTGCCCGGTATTGCTTCCGTTTCACCGAAGTCCGCGAATGAGCACTTTTCCACAGCCTCGGGATTGGCACTCACGCCCGTACCTACGTCCGTACGCACGTGCGTGACTATGGCCAGCGGCGGCTCTTCGGGGAATTTTGTGCCCGGGACGGTGGCGACCTTGAATTCACTCACCCCGTACGGCGGATGGCCAGCGGCCTGCGTATAGCCTTCTTTTTCTGCTTTCGCTAGTTCTTCCGCAGGCGTCGACGGCGGCGGGGCTTTGTTGCATTCTCCTTTGGACGCTGTGTTGCAGTTCCCCGCGAAGACACTTTCGACGCCAAGCGCTTCCGTCGCCTGCGCCGCGGGCGCCGCGACGACAGCGAAAGCAAAACCCGCGCAGGAACACAGCGCAGCAAACCAGACGCGGACAGACCGTACCGTCGTGTCAGTGGGGAACCTCATGTCATCCTCCCTCGTAGCCCAGGGCATCCATGTTGCCCCTAGGAACACACAGTCTATACCCAGGTTGCGCAGACCTTAAGCAACTTTTCGCCCAACGGGATCGGTCAGGGGGTCCCACTTGGACCTATGACGAGCCAGATCGAGGCTGAGGACCTACGACGAGCCGGGCTGAGCGGTCGTCAGCGGCGCGCTCTCCTCGCGGGCGATCGCGAGCGACTGCTCGAGTCCGGCGCCGGAGCGGTCCACGAGCGGCTGCAGCAGCATCCGCAGCGGCAGCGCCGGGGCTACCCAGCCGGGGGCGGTCACGCGGCGGGCGCGGCGCTCGATCCCATGCTCGATCGCATCGAGGGCGCGCGCCAGCGGCACCGGTTTGACGGCGGTGCGGCGCGAGCGGGGGGCCTGTTCGAGCGCGCGCGTCTGCGTGCCGCGGCTGACCATGTCGGTGTCGATGAAGCCGAAGTACGCCACGCCCACGCGTGCGCCCGTGTGCTGCAGCTCGATGCGCAGCGTGTTGCCGAGCGCCTCCACGGCCGCCTTCGAGGCGTTGTAGGCGCCCATCATCGGCGCGTGCATCGCCGCGGCGAGCGAGGCGATCGGCAGCGCGTAGCCGCGCGGGTGGGAGATGTGCGGCCCGGCCGCGCGCAGCGTGTAGTAGACGCCGAGCAGGTTGACCGCGATCGTGCGCTCGAAGATCGCCGGATCGCCCCCGATGAGCGGCAGCTGCGCGGCGACGCCGGCGTTGGCGACCGCCACGTCCAGGCCCCCCAGCCGCTCGACCGCCCCCTCGACCGCCCCCTCGACCTGCGCGCGGTCGGTGACGTCGCACTCGAACCACGGCGCGTCGCCGCACTCCGCGGCCACCTGCGCCAGCAGCTCGGGCTCCAACCCCGTCAGCGCCACCCGCGCGCCGCGCGCGTAGAGCCGCTTCGCCGTCCCGGCCCCGATCCCGCGCGCCGCGCCGGTGATCAGCACGCGCCGGCCCTCCAGGGGGATGGTGGCGGGGCGTCCCGTCCTCATCGCGTACGCGGGGCGTGGGGTCTCATTGGACCGCAGAGCCTACAGGCCCACGGACGATCTCATCTAGATGCGCGCGACTCTACGCAAAATTGCGCTCAGCTCTAGCGCGAACTTGCGCTAGATCCTGGCGCAACATTGCGCCCGGATGTAGCGCACGGCAGCCCTTGCGTCCGTGCCGAGGCCACCTACGCGACACAGCTGAGCCTCAGGCAGCGTCGGCGACGGCTCGCCCACCGTGCTCGGCGCGCCCCGGGCGGAGCCGCAGGAGGGCGATGAACACGAGCGCCGCGAGCACGTTCAGCACGAGCTTGTAGTCGAGCGCGACCTTGCCGAAGACGTCGGCGGTACTGGGGCGCGGGCCGGCGGGGATCAGGCCGAGAACGCTGAAGAGGGCGGCGATGAGCAGTGCGGCGAGCACCATCGTGCAGTACATCAGCGCGACGGTTCGCAGCGCGTACTCGCGGCCGTAGTACTTGCGGTAGATCAAGATGATCGGCAGCACGATCAGGTCGGCGAACAGGAACGCCAGCACTCCGGCGAAGCCGATGCCGCCCGACCACAGCACGGCCGCGAGCGGCACGTTGCCGATTGAGCAGACGAACGATGCCACCGCGATCAGCGGGCCCACGAGCGCGCTCTCGATCGCCGGCCACGGCGCGGGGGCGTTGACGATGAAGAGGCTCTCGAAGAAGTTGTCGCCGAGCTGCGCGATGAAGCCCGCCAGCAGGAAGCCGAGCGCGATCTCCTTGTAGAGCATCGCCCAATCCATGCGGAAGTTGCCCGCCACCTCGGCCCAGGCTGCGCGCGAGGTCAGGCGCTCGCGCCAGCCACGCTCGCCCTCGCCGGCTGCGTGGTCATGGTCATGGTGATCGTGGTGGTGATGGTGGCCGTCCTCGGTCACGTTCTGCGCATGCTCGCGCGCGTGAGCCTCCAGGTCCGCCGGCACGAAGGCACGCAGCGCCAGCGTCATCAGCGCGATCATCACGATCCCACCGAGGTACTCCGCGAGCGTGAACTGCCAGCCGATCAGCACCCACAGCACGAGGCCGAGCTCCCACACGAGGTTGGTCGAGGCGAACTGGAACGCCAGCGAGGTCGCCGAGGATGCGCCCTTGGCGAACAGCGAGCGCGCGATCGCGATCGCCGCGTAGGAGCATGAGGAGGAGGCCGCCCCGAGGCCGGTGGCGAGCGCGACGGGCCTCGGCCCCGAGCCCGCCAGAGCCGCCTGTACGCGCTCGCGCGGCGCCCACGCCTGCACGATCGCGCTGATCGCAAAGCCCAGTACCAGCGCCCACCACACCTCCCACGCCATCAGCAGCGAGTCGCGCAGACCGTGCCAGATCACTTCGAGCGCGCTCATGCGCGAGGGCCGTTGCTCATGCAACGAACGCTAGCGTCGATCTTGCCTGATGGGCAGCGTGGCCGGCGACTGAACCGTCCCAAGGGGCACGTACCCTCGCGTAGATGACAATTCGTGCGGCGATCGGTGACCCCAGGGGAACGACGGTCGAGCTGACCGAGGAGCGGTGGGGCCACATCATTGAGCGACACCCTGAGATCGAGCCGTTTGGCGATGCGGTGCTACGGGCTGTGCAGGCACCCGATCGCCACGCGCCCGGCAGGCTCGACAACGAGGAGTGGTACTACTTGAAGACAGACGAACCTAGCGACTGGCTGAAGGTCGTCGTGGCCTACAGTGAGGAACGTGGGCACGTCGTCACGGCCTACGCCACCGGATCGGCACCATGACCATCACGATCGGCTCATTCACATTCGACAACGTCTTCTATGACGCCGAGGTTGACGTGCTCTATCTGCATAAGGGGGACCCATCTTCGGCGGTGGCCTTTGACGAGTCGCCGGAGGGCCACGCTTTGCGCTTCGATGCCGCGGGAAGCTTGGTCGGGGTGACGATCGTGGGAGCCAAGTCGCTCCTAGATGGAACGGGGGAGATCAAGATCACCGTCCCTGAAATCGTCCGGGTTGGCTCCGACGCAGTCGCTCCAGCGCTGGCCGGCGTATAGATTGCGTGCGTCCGCCGAGACACGCACGGCGGCGGGGCAGGATGCTCCGCCCCCGGGCGTCTGGCATGCAAATCGCCCGCGCGGACGATCACGCACTACCCGCCCGAGTCACCCGGCTGGCGCGGGTCTGCGCTCACGCCTTCAGCAACGTGGGCCGTTCGAAGGCCGCCGCTTCGGGGATCACGAGGCCCGCTTCGGTTTGGAACCACTGCTCCAGCAGCGCGCAGTACATCGCGCGGAAGTCGGAGGTGTTGACGAGGTTTTCGTTTTCGTCGAGTTTCGTGAGGCCGGGGAACTCGCCGATCATCGTGCCCGCCACCCGCGTGCCGATCAGGAACGCCACGCCGGCCGCGCCGTGGTCGGTGCCCGAGCCGTTTTCCTCCGGGTGGCGGCCGAACTCCGACCACAGCTGGACGATCACGCGGTCGTCGAGCTTGCGTGCTTCCAGGTCGCGCTGGAACGCCACCACCGATTCGACGGTCTGGCCGAGGTTGGTGCTCAGCGTGGTGGGCTCGTCGGAGTGGGTGTCGTAGGTGCCGATCCCGGTCAGCGACGCGCACTTGATCGGCAGCCCCGCCGCCAGCATCGCCGCGAGCGCTTCCAGGCGCCCGGCGAATTCGCCGCCGTCCTTTGGGTAGGTGACGGGCGCGGTGTACGTCGGCTTGCCTTCCGGGCCGACGAACGGGGCCATCTCGTTGAGCACGATGCTCGTGTCCCACGCGGCGCCGCGGGCCTGCGCCAACGCGGGCGAGGGGGCCGCGAGGGCGCCGAGCTGGCCGAAGGCTTCCATCGCCGGCCCCGCGATCGGTTCGTCGAAGCCGTACGCCCACATGTTGTAATCCGTGGGCGAGCTGACGGCCGCCACCGGCATCTTTTCCGTGGCGAGCGCGGGCGCGAGGCTGTAGTCGAGCGAGAGGCCCTGCAGCGGGTTGTCCGGTTCGCCGGTCGCGTCGAGGAAGCGCCCGATCCAGCCGCTGCGCGCGTTGGTATCGAGCTGGCCCACCTCCCAGTAGTGGCGGCTGGTGAAGTGGCTCTCGTCGGGCGGGTCGTATCCGACGGCCGGGAACACGCTCACCTTGCCCTCGCCGTGCAGCGTCGCGAGGCCCTGGGCCTGGGGGTGCCACATCAGGGTCGGATCCTCGCTGAACGGTTCGCCTGAGCCTTCCGCGAGGGCGAGCGCGGGGCGCAGTGCGCGGTAGCGCGCTTCCCCCACCGGCGCCAGCACCGACAGCGCGTCCCAGCCGCCTTCCATGAAGATCGACACCAGCACCGGCTGGTTGGGGGAGGTGGCGGCGGCCTGGGCGATGCCCTCTTCGAAGTGGCGCGCCCCCATCATCGAGGCGCCGTACACCGACACCACCGCGCCGGCGGTGCGCAGCAGGAAGCTGCGCCTGTCCAGCCCCGTGCCGGCCGGCAGCGGCATCCCCGGCTCGATCTTCGGCAGGCCGCGGCCGGGCACTGCAACCCCATTGCCGGCGGCCGCAAGGCCGCGGCGCAACAGTTGCGCGCGGTTGAAGTCGTTGCAGGAACAATTACTTGCCATCGGAGGTCGCCTGTGGGAGTGGTGGTGTTGGTGACATTGCTCTTTTCAGAAGGTTGTGCGCCATTGCGCACGGGCTCGTGGGTTGTATTGCTCTTTTTAAAAGGTGTGTGCTATCGCGCACGGCTTTGAAATTTTTTATATGTACCACCGGGTCCCGTGGTTTCAGCTCACCTGCATGTCGGGGGAGGTGGCGATCAGCATGCGCAGCGCGTTCTGGCGGATCGCCCGGTAGGGGCTCTGCTCCCATTCGGCCATTTCGGCAGGCATGCACGACTGCGCGAACTGCGCGATGCACTGCTGCGATTCGCTGGACAGTGGCGGCTCGCCCCAGTACGCGAGCGCGCTCTGGAGCGCCTGGGCGGCGGTCTCGGTCGGGTCGTATTGCGGTTCCCCTTCGGCCGGCCACGGGTTGGGGTAGGTGTTGGCGACCACGTAGTTGGCCAGTTCCCAGCGCGCCCTGACGGTGGAGGTATCAAGCCAGCGGCCGAATTCCCAGCCGGAGACGTTGGGCGGGTGGAACAGCTGCTGTCCCGCGCCGGATGACAGCCACGCCCACGCGGTCGTGTCGATGTAGCGCCCGATCGCGCGCAGCAGCCCGGCGTTGTACACCACCGGGGGCGTCACCAACTCCGGGCCTTCGTAGAAGTCGGGGTGCTGGAGAATCGCCTCGACCACGGCCCTGATGCTGAAACCCGAGCTCGTGTAGACGCCCTGCAGCGAGGCCGTCGTCGCTTCGTCGGGCTGCGTGGGAATGAAGTAGCCCCACAGCTTGGTGACGAAGAACGAGGCGTGCAGCGGATGCGAGACGCACATTCGCACCGCGTCTTCCCAATCCCAGTTGCCCGTCTGCCCGAACACGGTCTTCTGGCCTTCGTCGTGCTTGGCGGGGTCGTAGTGAAAGTTGTGCATCCCGCCTTCCGAGGACCATTCCGCCTGCCACCCGGTCAGCGCGCGCCCCATTTCGCGCACGTCGTCCTCGGTGTACGCGCCGCGGTCGGCGCCGAGCGAGAACAGCTCCATCATCTCGCGCGCGTAGTTCTCGTTGGAGTCTCCCTTTTCGTTGTCGATGCCGTCGAGGAACACCAGCATCGCGGGATTGGAGGTGACCGCCGCGAACAGGTCGTAGAAGCTGCCGAGCGCCTGTTCGCGGAACATCTGATTCTGGTCGAGCATCAGCTGCTGGCTGTCCACCTGGTCGTTGGAGTTGGCAAACCAGTCGTGCCATATGAAGGTCATCCGCTCGAGGAGCGGCTGGTTGGAGCGGACCATGCGATCCAGCCACCAGCAGTGGTCATCGCCCCAGGTGTGAGCCGGATCGAGCGGGTTGCCTTCTTCGTTCCTCGGCGCCGGGCCGCTGAGCACGGCTTCTCCCGACGGCCGCGTGAGGCCGTACACCACCTGCTGCAGCGGCTGCCCCGCCAGCGCCTGCGCTTCGCCGGGCCGCGGCCCAAAGCCCGCGCGCCACAACAGCCGCTGGGCGCCCGCGGTGCTCAGCGGCGCGCTGAACGCAGCCACGGGCGCACTGGAGGGCGCCGGCGGCGTGACGGGAGCCGTCGGCAGCGCCACCGCCCGGGCGGCAAGGGTGTGCGGATGCTTGACCTTGTGGCGGTGGTGGTGCTTGTGCTTGCGGGCGCGCCTGGGGTGTCGGCGCTCGGATCTGGGATCTCGGCCCTCCGTCTTGCGATGCTCGTGGACCTCCTGCGGATGCCCATGCCCGCGGATGGGAGTGCCGCGATGCACCGCGGCACCGCGTGAGGCACCCTGGCTGGTCCCACCCATCCGCTGCTTGTACAGCACGCCGAAGCGCTTACGCTCAATCCGCGGCGCGGCTCGACGTTTGTTGGAGTCAGCTCGGCAGGTGGAAGGGAACCGTGGTGATCACGATCCCCGGCAGCTGGCGCAACGCGCGCCGCAGGCGGGGAGCGATGCCATTGTGCAGGGCGCGGTGCCAGTAGCGGCGGGGCACCAGTTCGGGCAGCACCACGGTGATCGTGAAGTGGGGCGCCTGGTCGTGCAGCAGGCGCAGGTAGCGCCCCAGCGGAGCGACCAAAGCGCGGTAGGGGGAGAGCACGATCTCCAGCGGCACGTGGTCGCCCCACTCCTGCCAGTAGGAGCGAAAGCGCTTTGCCTCCTCTTCGTCGGCGGAGATGTGCAGCGCGAGCACCGGCTGGCCAAGCGAGGCGGCGTAGGCGAGCGCGCGCAGCGAGGCGAGGTCCATCGCGATGATCGGCACCACGGTCAGGTTGAGCACCTGATCGGGCGCCTCCTCGTGCTCACCCTGACCGCTCATCACGATGCTCGCCCCGCGCTCCAGTTCGGCGAAGCCGCTGGGCGGCGGCGTGATGCTCCGCGCGCGGGCCTTCGCGGCGAGCGGCTGCAGCGCCACCGCGCGCCCGACGGCGAGGTAGTGCTTGCGGATCCGCAAGAACAGGGTGACGAGCAGCGGGATCAGGATCACCACCAGCCACGCGCCCTCGAGGAACTTCGTGAAGGCGGTGATCAACAGCACGATCGCCGACAGGAAGGCGCCGAGCGCGTTGAAGCAGATGCTCCCCTTCCAGCCTGGCTCGCGCGTGCGCAGCCAGCGTTTCACCATGCCGCTCTGCGAGAGCGTGAAGGCGAGGAACACCCCCACCGCAAACAGTGGGATCAGGCTGGTGACCGAGCCGTCGAACGCGGCGAGGATCGCCGCCGCCGCCGCGCCCAGGACGACGATCCCGTTGGAGAACGCGAGGCGGTCGCCCATGCGCAGGAAGATGCGCGGCGCGGAGTAGTCGCGCGCGAGGAAGAACAGCAGCCGAGGGAAGTCGCTGAAAGCGGTGTTGGCCGCCAGCAGCAGCACCAGCGCGGTGGCGGCCTGCACGTACCCGTAGAGCGCACCGCTGCCGAGGTTGCGGTGGGCGAGCTGGGAGAGCACGGTCTGTGAGGACTGCGGCACGATCCCATCCAGCTCGATCAGCGCGATCGTGCCGATGAACATCACCACCAGCAGGCTCACCATCCAGGTGAGCGTGGTGCGCGCGTTGCGCCACTCCACCGGCTTGAACGCGGGAATCCCGTCGGAGATCGCCTCGATCCCGGTCATCGCCGTGGCGCCCGACCCGAACGCGCGCAGGATCAGCAGCAGCCCCACCCCCTCCGCGGCGTGCACCGGCGGTCGCGGCGTGGCGTGGAAGCCGTGCCCGCCGGCGTCGACGAGGCCGACCACGACCATCAACAGGATCCCGAAGATGAACATGTAGGTGGGCGCGGCAAACAACAGCCCCGCCTGGCGCACGCCGCGCAGGTTGCCGGCGACGAGGATCGCGATCACCGCCAGCCCCAACGGCACCGTGTCGGGCGCCAGCGAGGGGACCGCCGAGGTGATCGCGGCGATCCCCGAGGCGACCGACACCGCGACGGTGAGGATGTAGTCGAGCATCAGCCCGGCGGCGGCGATCAGCCCCGGGAGCAGGCCGAGGTTGTCGGAGGCGACGATGTACGAGCCGCCGCCGCGCGGGTAGGCGCGGATCGTCTGCCGGTAGGAGAGCCCGACGACGACCATCAGCACGACCACGGCGATCGAGATCGGCACCGAGAAGCCGAACGCGCTCGCGCCTCCCAGCGCGAGCACAACGAGCATCGCTTCGGGGCCGTACGCGACCGAGGAGAGCGCGTCGGAGGAGAGCACCGGCAGGGCCACCAGCTTGCGCATCCGCTCCTCGACCACGGCGGCGCTGTGCAGCGCGGGGCCCAGCAGCGCGCGGCGCGCCCGCGACGCGGTCCAGCCGCCGCGGGTCGGGGCGTGCCCGGCCTCGCGTGTGGCTTCGAGCTCCTCCCCGGGCTGGCCGTCAGCCTCAACGGGCACGAAGCGCGTGCGCCTGCCTTCCAGGCGCACCGTGCCCGGGTGGCCGATCCTGGTGCCCCGCAGGCGGGCCTTGGCGGAGCCGCTTGCGGGCGCCGTGTCTGTCGAGGCCTCCGCGTTGGCCGACTCGCCGGGTGCGGCCGGGGCGCCGGCCCCCTGGCCGAGGTTGGGGTCGCATGGCAGCGCTTTGATCCACTCCGCGCGGTCGCCCAGCGCTGCCCCCCAGCGCCGCCCGATCCCGCGCAGCACCTCGAGGTCGGAATCCGCCAGCGCCGGGTAGCCGGTCGCGGGACTCAATACGACGGGCACGTGGTCGCCGTCGGGCGCCGGCGGGGAGCCCGCCGTGGGCGAAGCGGCCGGCTTGGTCTGCGACTCGGTGGGGCTCGCCATCGGCGCAATCATCACAGAGCCGGCAGGCGAGGCTGCCGGCTCGACTACATCACCAACTCGCCGGGGTCAGAAATACGTCCGCGCCGGGGTCGACAGCAGCGCGTAGATCTGCGTCAGGGCGGCTTGGTCGAGCAGTTCGGCGGTGGGCGGGGAGCCGTAGGCGAAGAGGTTGTCGGAGAGGCGGTGGCGCAGCCAGGCCCAGTAGGCGTATTCGCGCGCCGGGAGGGTGCCGGGCGCTTCGTGGGTGACGGAGTCGAAGTAGATTTGGTTGCGGAAGTAAACGGCCGCGAAGAACGGGTTTTCCGAGGAGAACTTGCTGTAGGTGAAGTAGGCGAGCGTGGCCTTGGCGGTGGCACGCGCCTCGGTGAGGTAGGCGCTTTCGTGGGTCACCTGGTAGAGCAGGGTGCCGGCGCCGATCATCACCCCCTGGGTGTAGCTCCATATCGAATGGTTGATTTCGCCGTCGCGTTCGATGTGGTCGGCGTACAGGCCACTCGGTTCCAGCAGGCATTCGCGCACCCACCCGTACGCCATCTCGGCGAACTGCAGGTAGCGAGCTTCGTGGGTGATGCGGTACAGCTGCACCCCCAGCTCCGCGGCGGGGCCGTCGGTGATCGTGTTGCGCTGGGTGTTGTTCTTGGCGTTTGAGAACGGCACCCCCCCGGGGCACGGCAGCGTCTGACCTTCGGTGCCGGTGGTCTGCCAGCCGGCCATCACGAACTGCATGATCTGCTCGGCGCCCGTCAGCGCGGTGGCGTAGTGGTCGAGCTCGTACATGCGCGCCAGCTCGATCCCCACCCACTCGTTGTCGTCGTAGTAGCTGGCGCCGCCCGGTCCGATCGGGGGGGCGGTGACGTCGTCGTAGGAGTGCAGCGTGGTGGCCGTGGAGGCGCCGCTGGCGGTCGTTTCCCCCGGGGCCACCGTGGAGCTGGCGTATACCTGCAGGCTGGTGCCGAGGGCGTGCAGGCTGGGTTCGAGCTCGAGCTGCTCGCCGGCGATGTGAGCGACGCTGACGCTCGCCGCCAGCGCCTGCGAGAAAGGCCACAGGAACGAGTACTCCGGTTCGCCCTTGTACAGACCGGCTGAGGCGACGTAGAAGTTCTGCTGCATCGCTGCGTAGGCCGTCAGCGCACGTTTGGCGTAGAGGCCGAGCACGGGCGCCTTGCGCTTGACCGGCGTATGGGCGCGACGCGAACGGGCGGCGAGCACGGGCGCGCCGGCGTGGTGCGAGCGGACGGCAAGCGCTGGGGCACGAGCGTGCGAGCGGACCGCCAGCCCGGGAGCGTGGTGCGAGCGGGCGGCGAGCGCAGGGGCGCACAGCCCCGCCAGCGCGAGCACGGTCGCGAGGCATGCGGCGAGCACGGGTCGGTGAGCACTTCGGGGCAGGGTCATCGGGCCGTCACTGATCGAGAACAGGCGGGCATTCGATTCGATGTGGTTGGGGCCGTGAGAACGTGGGGTCAGAGGGACATGGTAGGACCGGGGTGCTGACGCGATGACGCAGGTCGCCAAGTGCGCCCCGCCCACGATTCCCGCGGTGCGATCGATCCTTTGTCGAGCCGCCGTGAGCGTCCTCGGAGGGCTGGGTCATGCAGGGTGAGGTCTTCATTTCTGCACATGTTCGCAACAGTCAAATAGACAAAGGAGGGTGTATGGAAGCGGTGAACAAGAACTTGCAGTCCCTCGGTGTCAACCATCCCACGATCCTGACCGGGATGCGCGGGCGGGTGATCCCCGCGAGCACCTGCCGTCCGGCGATCCCGGCGAGCGTGCGCCGTCCGCCGATCCCCGGGTCGCTGCGCCTGGAACTCACAGGCGGCAACGGGATGCCGCTGCGCGCGGCGGTGTACGGCGAGATCGACTACGCCGGCGCCTTCTCGATGCAGGTGCGAATCGCCGCGGCCTGCCGGCGTCGCCGAGCGCGGGGGCTGATCGTCGATCTCTCGGGCTCCGAGTTCATGAGCTCCAGCGGGCTGGCGGCGCTGCTCAACCTGCAGCGCGAGACCGCCTGCCAGCGCGGCGGGATGGCGATTGCCAGCCCCACGCGGGAGGTGCGGCATCTGCTGGAGATCACCGGCGTCGACCAGCGACTGCTGGTGGTGGGCTCCTGCGAAGAGGCGGAGATGCTGCTGCTGTACAGCACCGCCGGCGCGGACGTCAGCCCCGGCCTCCCGCGCGACCCCAGCTTCAACTGAACCGAGACTCCTCAGTGGGGCACCCGGGCCGCCAACTGAGCACAGGGGCGCCACGCGTGACTTGCCCACGCTGCGCTCGACGCCAACCCGGCGCCAGCCGGCATCCCACCCCAACCCGCGAGGTTGGAGGACCGCTTACCGACCGCCGGGGGCCCGCTCGGGTACGGTTCCCGACGTGAGCACCGTGAGGGAGGCGACGTTCGAGCTGCTGCGCGCGCGCGGGATGACCACGCTGTTCGGCAACCCCGGCTCCACGGAGCTGCCGATGCTGGGCGAGTTCCCCGCCGACTTCCGCTACATCCTCGGCCTGCAGGAGGCGGTGGCGGTGGGGATGGCCGACGGGTATGCCCAGGCGAGCGGCCATCCCGCGCTCGTCAACCTCCACACGGCGCCGGGCCTCGGCAATGGGATGGGGGCGATCTTCAACGCGCAGGCCAACAAGTCGCCGCTGGTCGTCACCGCGGGGCAACAGTACCGCTCGCTGATGACGCTGCAGGCCAACCTCACCAACCGCGACGCCACGCGGATGCCGCATCCGCTGGTGAAGTGGAGCTGGGAGCCGCCCTGCGCGCAGGACGTGCCGCACGCGCTGGCGCGCGCCGTGCACACCGCGGGACTGCCCCCGCGCGGCCCCGTGTTCGTGTCGATCCCGATGGACGACTGGTATGCGGAGGTGCGCTCGGAGGATGAAGTGCGACACCAGACCTCACGCGCCGTGAGCGGCGGAGCGGGCCTTCCCGACGGGGCGAGCGTGGGGAGCATCGCACGGCGCCTGGTGGAGGCGTCCAACCCGGCGCTGGTGGCGGGCCCCGACATCGACGCGACCGGCGGGTGGGAGGCGGCGGTGGCGCTGGCCGAGCGCGCGCGCCTGCCGGTGTACGCGACGCCGGCGACGGGCGGCGGGCGGCTGGGCTTCCCCGAGAACCACCCGCTCTTCCAGTCGATCCTGCCGCCGGCGGTGCAGCCGCTGGGCGAAGCGCTCGCCCCGCACGACTTCGTGCTGGCGGTGGGCACCTCGATCTTCCCCTACTACCCCAACATCCCCGGCCCGCTGCTGGCGGAGGGCACCAGCCTGATGGCGATCACCTCAGATCCCGACGAGGCCGCGCGGGCGCCGATGGGCGACGCGATCGTCGCCGACGTGGCGCTGACGCTGGCGGCGCTGGCGGACGCGGTGGGGGCGATGCTCGGGGGAGGGAAAGGGGAAGGAATTGGGGAGGGGGGGTCGAGCCGGCCGGGGGCGCCGGGAGAGCTGGCCCCGCCAGGGTCGCCGGCAGGCAACGTCGGGCCCGGGGACTTTGACCGCGAGGCCCCACCGGCGCGCCCCGCCCCCGAGGCGGTGCCGCTTACCGACCCGATGAGCCCCTCGACGGCGGTGCGCGCGCTGGCGGAGGTGTTCCCCGAGAACGGGGTGGTGGTGCTGGAGTCCCCCTCGGCGACGCCCGCGCTGCGCAACCAGCTGCGACTCGGGCGGCCGGGGAGTTACTACTTCTCCGCCGGCGGCGGCCTCGGCTTCGCGATGCCGGCGGCGATCGGCGTGCAGCTGGCACGCCCGGAGCGCCCCGTGGTGTGTGTGATCGGCGAGGGCTCGGCGCAGTACGCGGTGCAGAGCTTCTGGACGGCGGCGGCCTACAAAGTGCCCGTCACGTTCTTGGTGCTGCGCAACGAGGAGTACGCGATCCTCAAGTTCTTCACGCTTTTGGAGGAGATCCCGGGCGCGCCCGGCCTCGACCTGCCGGCGCTCGAGACGGCGGCGGTGGCAGCCGGCTACGGCATCAACGCGCGACGCGCCGCCGACCCGGAGGAGTTGGGCGTGGAGCTGCGCCGCGCGCTGGCCTCACCGGAGCCCGAGCTGATCGAAGTGCGCGTCGCGCCGGGCATGGCGCTGGCGTGAGCCGGTGGCCTCCCCGGAGCCCGAGCTGATCGAAGTCGCAGTGCGCGTCGCGCCGGCATGGCGCTGGCCTGAAGAAGAGGGCAGGCTCCGCCCACATGGAGGCGTATGGCCGAGGGGACGATTTTTCTGAGGCGATTGACGCACCCACATTCCTCCGTCCGGTTGTCAGGTCAAGCTCATGAGCCGTCACAAACGGCCTAGACTGAGAGGAGGGATCGTCCATGAACAAAGACCAGGCCCAACCACAAGAGCTTTCGACCACACGCGGAAACTTCCTGACCGTGCTGCTCAACCTAGCTACAGGCCAGAGCCGCATCCTCAGTGATGCCGAGGCAACGCGAGCCGCCGCCGACGCGACTCGCAGGCAAGCCAACAGAGATAGCGGCTTGCGTATGCTCAGCAGTAGCGCCTTGTGAAGCTAACGCTCGCCCTATTGGCCCGCTATGCGGAGGTGGATCCCGACAGCGGCTTGCTCAATCTGACCGGCGGCGGCGTCGACGTGTTCGGGATCAAGCGTGTTCCGACTGAGCTCACCATGGCTTGTGCGCTTCGGTTTCTGTATCGCGAGGTCGAGTCTGGACAAACCTTTCAAGTCACCTTGGCGACTCTCGATCCCCAGCTCCAGGTCGTCGGGAAGCCGACCAATTTCGAGATCACGCCGCATCTCGGAGCATTTCACGTGGAGGGCGGGCTTGGCGCCTACACCGTTACGGGTGCCGTCACGTTGGCGGTCGAGTCGGTTGGGTTGCACAGCATCAGCATCACGATCGATGGCGCCGTCGCAGGCGACATTCCGTTCCAGGTGCTCTTGTCTGACAACGAGTAGGCACGTCGTACCCACGCACTCCGGCGTATACACCCACACCCCTCCCAATCCGCCTCCACTTCAACGGAGCGGCCCAACCAAGCGCGCCGTCCCATACCCTTTCGCGCGATGACCACCTCCAACGGCAACGGCACCCACCACCCGCCGCCCGCACCCGACGTAATCGTCGTCGGCGCCGGCCTCGCGGGGCTGGTGAGCACGCTGGAGCTGCTGCGCGGCGGCCACACAGTGCTGCTGCTCGACCGCTGTGAGCCGCGCGAGCTGGGTGGCCTGGCGCGCGAGGCGTTCGGGGGGATGTTCATGGTCGACTCACCCGAGCAGCGCCGCTCGCGGATCCGCGACAACGAGCGCCTCGCGCTCGAAGACTGGCTGCGGATCGCCGAGCTCGGCGCCGAGGAGCAGTGGCCGCGCCGGTGGGCCGAGCAGTACGTCACTCGCGCGCGCGACGATGTCGGCGGGTGGCTGCGGGAGATCGGCGTGCGCTTCTTCCCGGTGGTCAACTGGGCCGAGCGCGGCAACTTCGGCGACGGCAACTCCGTCCCCCGCTTCCACCTCACGTGGGGCACCGGCAAGGCGCTGGTCGAAGCGGTGTGGGGCGCGATCGAGCGCCACCCGCGGCGCGCGGCCCTGGAGGTTCGCTTCGGCACTCGCGTCGGCGGCCTGCTGATCGAGGAGGGACGCGTGGTCGGCTGCCAGCTCGAGAATGAGGGTGAGGTGAGGGCCACCAAGGCCGTGGTGATCGCCGCGGGCGGGATCGGCGGCAACCACGAGTTAGTGCGGCGCGTGTGGCCGACCGCGGAGCTGGGCAGCCCGCCGCGGCGGATGCTGATGGGCTCGCACGCTTACGCCGACGGCGCGCTGCACGAGGAGGTGCAGCGCATCGGCGGCGCGGTGACGCACCTGCAGCGGATGTGGAACTACGCCGATGCCGTGCGCCACCCCGTCCCGCAGCGCCCCGACCACGGACTGAAGCTGATCCCGCCGCGCTCGGGCTTGATGTTCGACCCCGACGGTCGGCGCTACGGCCCGGTGCCGGTGATGCCCACCTACGACGCATACGCGGCGCTGGAGCGGATGTGCGAGGACGAGCGCAAGTACTCGTGGCTGATCTGCAACCGCAAGATCGCGCTGCGCGAACTCGACGTGTCGGGCTCCCAGCACAATCCCGCGCTGCGCGAGCGCCACCTGCTGCAGTTCGTGCTCGGCGTGCTGCTCGGCAAACCACGCCAACTCGCCCAGCTGCTGCGCTCGCCCGACTTCGTGAGCGCCGACTCGCTTGCGGAGCTGGCGCGCAAGATGAACGAGGTGACAGCTCGGCTGGCCGCCGAGCACGGGGAGGGCCCCGCGGACAGCGAGGGCGCCGCGGAAGACGAGGGCGGCGCGAACAGCGAGGCCGCCGCGGGGCCGGGCGCGGGCGGCGGCCCGATCGACCCCGACGTGCTGGCCGCCGAGATCGGTCGCTACGACGAGTCGATCGCGCGCGGCAAGGGCCTCTTCAACGACGACCAGCTGCGACGCATCGCGCAGCTGCGCAACTGGCGCGGGGACCGCCTGCGCACCTGCGCCTTCCAGCCGATCCTCGATCCCAAGGCGGGGCCGCTGATCGCGATCCGCCTGCAGGTGATGGCACGCAAGAGCCTCGGCGGGATCCAAACCGACCTCGCCTGCCGCGTGCTGCGGACCGAGGACGGCGGACCGATCCCAGGCCTGTACGCCGTCGGCGAGGCCGCCGGCTTCGGGGGCGGCGGGATGCACGGCAAGCGCTCCCTGGAGGGCACCTTCCTCGGCGGCTGCGTCTTCACCGGCCGCCTCGCCGCCGCGGCGATCGCGGGCACGGAGCTGCCGCAGCGGATTCCGCCGCGCGTGGCAGTCCCCGCGCGATAGGAGCGCCAGGCCGGAGCGCCGCCCGGATGAGCACCTCCGCGTACGGTTGCCCGATGCGCCAACCCAACGGCAAAACCATGCGGAAGGGCGACCCGCCCGATCGTTCGTACGCGTTCGACTACACGACCGTGGGGCACGTCACCATCGACGTGTTCGCCGATGGCTCCCGCCGCCCGGGCGGCACGGCCTTCTACAGCGCGCTGCAGGCCGCCCGCCTCGGCCTGCGCACGCTGATCCTCACGCGCGGCGTGCCCACGGAGATCGAGGCGCTGCTGGGGCCCTACCGCGAAGAGCTCGACCTGCGGGTGCTACCAGCCGAGCACACCACCACGCTGCAGACCGTCGGTAAGGGTCTGCAGCGCCACCAGCGGCTGCTGGCGTGGGCCGGGCCGATCGGGCCCGTCGAGGTGGACACGGCGATCCTGCACCTCGCCCCCGTCGCGCGCGAGACGCCGGGTGGACGCTTCGATGCGCACCCATCTCGCGCCGAGTTCGTGGGGCTCACGCCACAGGGGCTGGTGCGCGAGTGGGATGCGGCAGGGGAGATCGCGTTGGTCCCGCCGCGCTCGGAGCAGCTGCCCGAGCACTGCGACGCGTGGGCACTGAGCGAGCGCGAGCGCGAGTGCTGCGCCGTGCCGGCCGCCCACGCCGCCGCGGCCGGCGCGGTGGTGGCGATCACGGCCGGCGCCCACCCGACCGAGCTGCAGCTGCCCCGCGGCGAGCTGCTGCGCGTCCCGGCGCCGCCGATCGCGGCGGTCATCGACGACCTCGGCGCCGGCGACGTGTTCGCCGCCGCCCTGTTCCTCGCGCTGCACGAGGGCCAACCGCCCGCACGGGCCGCGGCCTTCGCGGGCGCCGCCGCCGCGGTGCGCGTGGCCGGGGAAGGCCCTGGCGCGATCGGCCACCGTCCCGCGATCGCGGCGCGGCTGGACGGCGCATACTGAGAGCCGCCTCGGGAATCGGCCGGGCGGCAGAGACCGCCGCCGCCTAGCGCGCCTCCACGGCATCAGAGCGCATCCTGGCCAACTCAGCCCAGGCTGCTACCCGGACCGCACCGCCTGCGCCTCCTCGATCAGCCCCCCGAGGTCGAGCTGCTCGAGCGCCGCCGCCGCCCCGCAGGCGCGCGCCGCCAGCAGCAGCGCGCCGCTCACCGGCGCCATCTCGACGACCGTCACCCGCGCTTCGGGCGCCACCGCGTGGATCTCCCGCGTGAGCGGTTCGACGAACACCGCACCGGCCTTGAAGGCGCTGCCGATCAATCCGACCGGGAACTCGCCCTCCAGGCCGGCCTGGTGGATCACCGCGGCGATCTGCCCGGCCAGTTCTCGCGCGCCGCGCTCGTACAGCTCGAGCGCGACGCCATCGCCGCGCTCGGCACACCGCCCCGTCTCGATCGCCACCGCCGCGATCTCGCCCTTTGTCAGCGGCTTGCTGTACACGAGCGCCGCCAGCGCCTCCACACTCGCGACACCGAAGTGCTCCACCACGGCATCGCTCAGGGCCGTCTCCGGGCCCGAGCGCTCGCGGTCGCGCAGCGCCGCCTTGATCGAGTGCAGCCCCATCCAGTAGCCCGAGCCCTCGTCGCCCAGTTGGTGGCCCCACCCCCCGGCGCGCCACCCGTGGCCGCTCGCGCCCACGCCGAACACGTTGCTGCCGGTGCCCGCGATCGCGCCCACGCCGGGACGGTCGCCGGTCGCGGCCGCCCATGCACCCACCACGTCGCCGACAACGACCCACTCCGACGAGCGCTTCGCGCGCACGTGCGCGACGACCGCGTCGGTGTCGGTGCCGGCCACCGCCGCCACCGCCGCATCCAGCTGCTCCTCGCCGATCCCCGCGTCCGCGAGCGCCTCGTCGGCCGCCCCGAACAGCGCCTCCCCGGCGGCCTGCACGCCGACCGCGTCCTGGTTGCTCGGCCCGCCGTACCCGAGGTGCAGCCGCCCGTGCTCGAGATCGAGCACTGCGGCCAGCGTCTTCGTCGCGCCACCGTCGATCCCCAACAGGAAGCGCGCGCCGTGGGTGGCGGGCTCGGCGTCGAAACGGGCGAGCGCGGCAGGCAGCTTGACGAGCGAGTCGCGCTCCATACCGGGATACTTGCAGCCGATGCCCCCGACCTGCTTCCACGCTGCCCGCCCAGCTGCCAGCCGCAACCCCGCGTGGTGCGTCCGCGCGAGCGCGCCCACCGGCATCCACACTGCCCGCCCAGCTGCCCGCCGCAACCCGCGAGGTGCATCCGCGTGAGCCCGCCCACCGGCGTCCACGCGATGTTTCCCCGCACGCCGCAGCGGGCTGGGATGTACGAGTCCTTCTACCTGCGCGCGGTGAGCCCCGACCGCCCGCTCGGGGTGTGGATCCGCTACACCGCCCACAAGCCGCCCGCGCAACCGGCGCGCGGATCGCTGTGGTGCACCATCTTCGACGGCCCCGACACCCCGCCTTACATGCACAAGCTCACGACCGACGCGCTCGGCGCCCCCGAGGAGGCGTGGATCGCGGTGGGCGACGCGCAGCTGGCGCCCGGGCGCGCCGAGGGCGCCTGCGGCGAGGCCCGCTGGTCGCTGCGCTTCGCATCCACCGCGCCCGAACTGCGCCACCTCCAGCCCGCGCTGCTCTACCGTGCGCCACTGCCGCGCACGAAGCTGACGAGCCCCGCGCCCGCGGCACGCTTCGAGGGCGTGCTGGAACTGGCGGGGGACACGATCGAGCTCGATGGCTGGCGCGGGATGGTCGGCCACAACTGGGGCGCCCAGCACGCCGAGCGCTGGATCTGGCTGCACGGTGTCGGCTTTGCAGAGGACCCTGAGGCATGGATCGATGTGGCGATCGGGCGGGTGCGCGTGGCGGGGCGCACCACGCCGTGGGTCGCCACCGGGGCACTGCACATCGACGGCGCCGAGCACCGGCTGGGCGGCATGGGCGCGCGGGGGCTGCTCGTCGCCGAGCGCCCCGAGCGCTGCGTGCTCTCGCTCCCGGGGGCCGGCGGGCTGATCGTCGAAGCACACGTGAGTGCGCCCTCCGCGGCGCGCGCCGGCTGGCGTTACGCCGATCCGGACGGGGGCCACCGTGGCGACGGTCGTGAGGGCAGCCGTCACGCGAGTCCCCCACCACAGCCCGATGCTGCTCACCAGCACGACGTGAGCAACTGCTCGATCGCCGCGCTCACGCTAACCGTGCGCCGGCCCGGGTGCCCCGCGCAAACGTTGCGGACCGCACATGGCGCCGCCTACGAGCTGGGCATGCGCGAGCGCGATCACGGCGTCCCGATCGCCCCGTTCGCCGACGGTTAGCTGCTCGCATTTCGACGACGGTTGGCCGCTCGCATTCGACGACGGTTGACCGCTCGCATTCGACGACGGTTGACCGCTCGCATTCGACGACGGTTGACCGCTCGCATTCGACGACGGTTGACCGCTCGCATTCGACGACGGTTGACCGCTCGCATTCGACGACGGTTGACCGCTCGCGCATTAAGTCCGCCCAGCCGATCGTTGTGTGGAGCATGGGCTCTCGAGGGTTGACAGCCTTTGTGGGAAACATTTTCAGCCTTCCGCGAAGCCCGGGTACACTTGTGTTCCAAGGTGTTTTGCGTGGAATCAGGACCTCCGTTGGTCCGTAATCCTCCGCAAAGTTGAACTTGTCTCGTTAAAAACGGCCGCAAATTGCACGAGAATCGTCTACACTCGTTGCGCAGCAACAATGGATTGGTAGCGATAGGCATGGATAGCTTCAAGTTCAGGTCACGGTGGGAAGCCGTGTGCACCGGTGTATGCCGGAATGGTGCGTCAAGATGACCGAACCATTCTGAACGTCGACAAAGCCCCGGGGGCAGTTGGGGCGGTTGGGACAGCGAGGAACAGGGATGATCATCGCCAGCAGTGAACAGGATCTCGACGCCGCTACGGCCGCGATCGAATCGAGCGCGCCTCAAAACGAGCACGTCGCGGGGCACGAGAGCGTCGCGGAGACTGCCAACGCCGGTAACGGGCACGTCGCGGGGGCTTCCAACGCCGCCGCTCTGCATGCAGCCACACAGCTCCTCGCCCACGAGCGCTGGCAGATGGCCGCCGACATCCACGACCTGATCATGCAGGACCTCTCGCTCGCGCTCGCCAACGCGCGCGCACTCAGCGACGATTCCGCGCCCACCTCGCGTGCGGTCATCGTCGTCGGCGCTCTGGAGCGTGCGCTCGCGGGCGCGCGCGATGTGCTGGAGGGGCTCTCCGAACCCGACACGCGCCCGATCGCGCTGACGATCGAGACCAGCGTACGCGCCGCCGCACGGCGCACGCCGCTGCGGTTCGACGCCGCGCGAGTGCCCTCCTCGGCGCAACCCGACCGGCACACACGCACGGCGCTCGTGCACATCGCTCGCGAGGCGGTGACCAACGCCGTCAAGCACGCCCGTCCCAGCGCGATCGAGGTGGTGCTCGAGCACGCCGGCCAGTGGCGGCTGACCGTCCGCGACGACGGCGGCGGCTTCGAGGAAGCTCCGGCCGCGAGCTCGGCGCCCGGCGGCTTTGGGTTGGTGAGCATGCGCGAGTCCGCCCACGCGCTCGGCGGCGCGGTGAACGTGGGTAGCGCCACCGGCGCCGGCACGACGGTAGAGGCGGTGCTCCCATGAGTAGCGCGCCCACCGTCGTGATCGCCGACGACCACCCGCCGATCCGCATGGGCGTGCGGATGGCGATGATGCAGGGCGGCTTCCGCGTGCTTGCCGAAGCCGCCGATGCCGCCGGCGCGGTCGAGGCCGTGCTGCATAAGCGCCCCGACGCCTGCCTGCTCGACGTGCGCATGCCCGGCGGCGGCATCGAGGCTGCCGTGCGCCTGGCCGAGCTCGCGCCGGACACGGCCGTGGTGATGCTCACGGTCTCCGTCAGCGCCGACGATCTGCTCGCTTCCCTGCGCGCCGGCGCGCGGGGCTATCTGCCCAAGGACATGTCCCCCGAACGGCTCCCCGCCGCGCTGCGCGGAGTGCTGCGCGGCGAGGCCGCGCTGCCGCGCACATTCGTCGGGCGGATGCTGCAAGAGCTGCGCACGCTTCCCGCCCGCGAGCTCGCCCCACTGCGCGTGGGCGACGTCGAGCTCACCCCGCGCGAGTCGGAGATCCTGCGGATGCTGCGCGCCGGACTCTCCACGATGGAAATCGGCGAGCGCCTTTCGCTCTCACCGATCACCGTGCGCCGTCACATCTCCGCCTGCGTCACCAAGCTGGGCGCAGAGGGCCGCGACGACGCCCTGCGGGCAATCGGCCTCGCCGCGTGACCGGCTGCCGTTAGAGGAACCCCGCGCGGACCGCGTACACGGCCGCCTGCACGCGGCTGTGTACACCGAGCTTTTCGAAGATGTTGGTCACGTACTGCTTCACCGTGTGCGGGCTGATCGACAGCTCCCGGCCGATCGCCACGTTGTCGGCCCCCGCGACGATCAGCCGCAGCACCTCCTCCTCGCGCGGGGTCAGCGCCGGGCGCTCGTCGAGCGCCACCACGGCCGCGGCCACGACACCGGCGGCGCCCGTGCCGTCGTACCCTACGCTCGCCTCGGCCGCGGACGCCTGCGCGTCGGCCTGCGCCTCGGCGCGCACGCGCGCGATCAGCGCTTTTGCCACGTCGCCCGAGAGCACCATGTGTCCCGCCGCCGCCTGTCTGATGCCGTCCGCCAGGCGCTCCACGTTGGTGTCCTTCAGCAGGTAGCCGCACGCTCCCGCCGCCAACGCCTCGAGCACGTCGCCGTCATCGGTGGAAACCGTCAGCACCACCGTCTGGATGTCCGGGTTGCTGCGCGCGATCCGCCGCAGCGCCTGCAGACCCGAGGTGCCGGGCATGTTCAGGTCGAGCACCACCACTTCCGGCTGCAGCCGCTGCACCAGCGTCGCGGCGTCGGCGCCGTCGGCCGCTTCGCCGACAACCTCCATGCCGGCGTCCTCCAGCATCCCTTTCAAACCCTCGCGAAAGAACTGATGGTCGTCGGCGATCACCACGCGCAGCGCATCGGCGGAAGCATCCACACGGGGAAAATAGAGCAATTGCGCCGTCCACCCGCGCTAAGCCGCACTCGCCCACCCACACCACGCCCTACTCCCCACCCTCGCTAGGCGCACTCGCCCACACCACGCCGCACTCGTCCACCCGCGCCACGCCCGCACTCGATATGACATTCTTCCCGGCTCGACGCTCGCGGGCGCGACCAGCGCGCGCATGGGTTGTTCTGTATCTGCACACATGCGCCGCTACGGACTCATCATCCTGGGGATCGCCGTGCTCGCGTGGGGCGTGTCGGCGATCGCACTCGACTCCCCCAGCCTGACGCTGCTGTCGGGCTCTAGCGCCAAGGTGGCGAGCGGCGTCTCGCCCGCGTGTCTGCCTGCCACGCTCCAGCATACGGCCACGTTGCCCGGCACCACCGTGGACGTCTCGCCCGAGCCGGGCAGCGGCATGGCCAACCCCCACACCCAGATCAGCTTCCTCGGCGCGCCCGCCGCGGAGATTCACGCGGTCTCCGTCACCGGCCAGCGCAGCGGCCCTCACTCGGGCAGCCTGCGCGGCTACTCCCAGGGCGACGGCGCCAGCTTTGCGCCCGACACGCCGTTCGACGCCGGTGAGCACGTGACCGTGCACGCCACGCTCGGCGCCGGCGCCGCCGCCAAGCAGGTTGCCTTCGGCTTCAGCGTCGACACCCCCTACCCGACGGGCGCCGTCGCGGAGTTCGGCAACCCGCGCGCGGCGCCCGCCGACTACCAGAGCTTCGCCACGCTGCCGGGCGCGCAGGTGCCGATCCTGAGCGTCACCGTGCCCGATCGCGATCCCGCCGCGGGCGACATCCTTACGACCAACGGCCCCGGCCCCGGGCAGTACGGGCCACTGATCTACACGCCGCAGGGCCAGCTCGTGTGGTTCGACCGGTTGCCCGCGGGCGAAACGGCGGAGGATCTCAACGAGCAGACCTACGCGGGCCGGCGCGACCTGACGTGGTGGCGAGGGCGCGTGCTCGAACTGGGCTTCGGCCAGGGCGAAGACCTCGTGATGAGCTCCAGCTACCGGGTCCTCGCGCGGGTGCCCGGTGGCAACGGCCTGCACGCCGACCTGCACGACTTCCAGATCGTCCCCCACGGCGTCGCCTACATCACCGCCTACAACCCGATCCGCTGCAACCTCTCGCCGCTGGGCGGCGCGCGTGACGGGGCGATCATCGACACGGCGATCCAGGAGATCGACATGTCGACCGGGCTGGTGCGCTGGGAATGGCACAGCCTCGATCACGTCGCCGCCGCGGAGTCCGAGACCCCGACGGCGACCAACACGCGGCCGTGGGACTGGTTCCACATCAACTCGATCGACGTGGAGGGCGCGGGGCTGGGGGAAGCGGGCGTGGGGCGGGCGGGCACCGATTCCTCCGACAACCTCTTCATCTCGGCACGCAACACGTGGGCCGGCTATGAGATCGAAGGCGGCAGCGGCCGGATCCTGTGGCGCCTGGGCGGCCTGAAGAGCTCGTTCAAGATGGGACCGGGCACCGAAACGGCGTGGCAGCACGACGGGCGCATCCTGCCCGACGGCGAAGTCACCTTCTTCGACGACGGCTCCAACCCACCGATCCACCACCAGTCACGCGCGGTGCGGATCGCGCTGAACTTCGCCACCCACGAGGCCCGCCTCACATCCTCCTTCACCCATCACGATCCACCGCTGCTGGCCGCCAGCCAGGGCAACATGCAGACGCTCGCCAGCGGCAACACCGTCGTCGGCTACGGCGGGGTGCCCGCGATCAGCGAGTACGCGCGTGGCGGCGCCCTGCTTCTCGACGCCCACCTGCCCTACGAAATGGCCTTCTACCGGGCCTTCCGCTTCCCCTGGAGCGGGCGCCCGGCAAGCCCGCCGGCGGTGCTCGCCAGCCTCAACGACACGAGCGAAGAGACCGTTGTGCACGCCAGCTGGAACGGCGCCACCGAAGTGGCCGCGTGGCGCGTGCTCGCCAGCAAACGACCCGGGTCGCTGGCGGCGCAGACGACGATCCCCGCGAGCGGCTTTGAAAGCTCGACCACGCTGCCGCTGAAGTACGCCCACGTGGCGGTGCAGGCGCTCGACGCGGCCGGGCACGTGCTCGGCACCTCCCGCACGGTGGCGGTGATCAGCTACGCCGCCTCACTGCCGAGCGGGGCGGGATGAGGCTCAGTACCCCGGTTTGGTGGCGTGCTTGTGGACGGTGCTCGTGGTCGTCGTCGCCGGGCTGCTCGTCGTCGACTGCGTGGAGGAGGAGCTCCCGCTTTTGCCCCCGCACCCCGCCATCGCGACGGTGGCGGCCAGGGTGGCCGCGAGCGTTAGCATGGCGGTCAGTGACGTTCTTCTCATC
The DNA here is from genome assembly GCA_963764915.1 of uncultured Solirubrobacterales bacterium. Classification (GTDB taxonomy): domain Bacteria; phylum Actinomycetota; class Thermoleophilia; order Solirubrobacterales; family Solirubrobacteraceae; genus Palsa-744. Next base: position 858,526 of record CAVXUO010000006.1, read on the forward strand.
GGCCGGGCTCCTCTCGTCGCTTGCTGGCTGGGGCGCTCACCCTACCAGGCGTCTACGGCAGCCCGAGCGCAAGGGAGAGCCCCTACGGTCGGCTACGCCGGCCCTGATTCGCGCAAAGGGCGCTCGACTCGCCGACTTACGGCCGCTCTCTCGGCCGTCATGAGCGTCGAGACGACCGCCAGCCCGGTCGCGCCGCCGCCACCCCCGGCCGAGACCCGCACGCCGGGCGGGGGCATGGGGCTGCTGCTGGCCGTGTGCTGCGTGGCGCAGTTCATGGTGATCCTCGACCTCTCCATCGTCAACGTCGCGCTGCCCTCGATCCAGTCGAGCCTCGGCTTCACCTCGCCCGAACTGCAGTGGATCGTCGACGCCTACGCGATCACGTTCGCGGGCTTTTTGATGCTCGGCGGCCGTGCCGCGGACCACTTCGGGCAGCGCCGGATGTTCGTGATGGCGCTGCTCGTGTTCGGGCTCGCCTCGCTCGCCGGCGGCGTCGCCGCCGACCGCGAGACGCTCGTGCTCGCGCGCGCCGCGCAGGGCGTCGGCGGCGCGCTGATGGCTGCCTGCTCGCTGGCGATCATCACCTCCTCGTTCGCCCCCGGTCCCCAGCTCAATCGCGCGATCGGCGCGTGGGCGGCGATGAACGGGCTCGGCGGCGCCGCGGGGATGCTGTTCGGGGGGATCATCACGCAGGAGCTCTCCTGGCGCTGGGTGCTTTTGATCAACCCTCCGATCGGGGTGGCAGCCGCCGTGGTCGCGTACGCGGTCGTGAGCGAGCGCCGCCGCGCGCCTGGCCGCAGTTTCGACCTCGCCGGTGCACTGACGCTGACGATCGGGCAGATGGTGCTGGTGTTCGGGGTCGTGGAAGCCGGCCTCAAGGGCTGGGACACGTTCGCCGCGCTGGGCCCGATCATCGGTGGCGTGCTGATCCTCGCGGTGTTTGGCGTGATCGAGACACGCTTTGCCTCGGAACCGCTGATCCCCTTCAAGGAGCTGAGCAAGCCGCTGCGGATCGCCAACAACATCGTGCTGCTGTTCAGCGCCTCGCTGTTCCCGATGTGGTTCGTGAGCTCGCTCTACCTGCAGCAGGTGCTGGGGCTCTCCCCCCTGCACACCGGCCTGGTGTTCCTGCCGATGACGTTGATGATCATGGCGGTCGCCTCGCGCGCCGGCAAACTCGTCAGCCGCTTCGGCGTGCGCCCGGTGCTCGGCGGCGGCTTGATCATGCTGGCGGCGGGGATGCTGCTGATGGCCAAAATCGGCTCCAGCGGCAGCGCGATCGTGTACATCATGCTGCCCGGGCTGCTCACGGCGGCGGGGATCGCGATGTCGATCGTCCCCTCGACGATCGCCGCCACCCAAGGGGCCAAGGAGGGGCAGGCGGGGCTGGCATCCGGCCTCGTCAACACCTCGCGCCAGATCGGGGGCGGCCTGGGGCTGGCGATCCTGGTGACGCTCGCCACGCAGCGCTCCAGCCACCTGATCGGCACGGGGGTGCAGGTGCCGCAGGCGCTCACCGACGGCTTCCGCCTCGCCTACCTGATCGGCGGCGGACTGGCCGCGGCGGCGGCGCTCGTCACGTTCCTGGCGGTGCCCGCCCCCGCCGGCGCGCTGCGCGGAGCGGCGCGCCGCCTGACGGTGGCGATCGGCGTCGTCGTCATCGGCTTCATCGCGATCGACCAGGCGTTCGCGGGCTCGCACGGCGCGCCCGTGGGCGCCTACACGACCGACGGCGCCTCCAGCTTCGTCACCGAGCCGACGCTTCATCCCCCGGTGATCCACAAGGACGGGCCTACGCTCGCCGGCCGCCTCGCGCCCGGGTACATCCTCACCACCAACTTCTACAACCTCAACTACCCCCCGCTGGTCGGCCAGAGCGGGCCGCTGATCCTCGACCGCAACCTGCAGCCCGTGTGGTTCCGGCCGGTGCCGGAAAAGGTCGTCGCCGCCAACCTCAGCCTGCAGACCTACGAAGGCCAGCCGGCGCTCGCGTGGTGGCAGGGCGTCGTCACCAACACCGGCTCGACCGAGAGCGGCGAAGACGTGGTCGTCAACCGCCACTACCAGACCGTGGCGCGGCTGAAAGGCGCTGACGGCTGGGTGCTCACCCTGCACGCGCTCACGATCAGCGGCAACGACGCGTGGGTGACCGCCAACAAGAACGTCGCGCGCAACCTCTCCGCCTACGGCGGCGCCTACAACGGGGCGCTGATCGACTCCGCGGTGCAGGAGTACAACCTCAAGACCGGCAAGCTGCTGCGCACCTGGGACGCGCTCGAACACATCCCGCCGGAGGACTCCTACGCCACCGTGCCCACCAACGGGTTCCCGTGGGACACCTACCACGTCAACGCGCTCGAACTCGCCGGCAACGGCAAGACGTTCCTCGTATCGATGCGCAACACGTGGGCGGCCTACCTCGTCAACATCGCCACCGGCAGGATCGAGTGGACCCTCGGCGGCAAGCGCTCGGGCTTCAAGTTCGGCCCGGGAGCCGCCTTCCAGTGGCAGCACGACGTGGCGTTCGCCCCCGGCTCGAGCGCGGCGGGGCCCCGCTCAACGATCACGATGTTCGACGACCACTGCTGCCAGCTCACCGGCGGCGGTACATCGGTGCCGGCGACGGGGCCGTCTCGCGGCCTCGTGCTCGATCTCGACCAGCAAACGCGCACCGCCACGCTCGCCGCCCAGTACCCGTCCGGCGGCGAATTCGAAACCGAATACATGGGCGACACGCAGCCGCTGGCCAACGACAACGTGTTCGTCGGCTGGGGCTCGGAGCCCTACTTCTCGGAGTTCACCCGCTCCGGGCAGCGACTGCTGGAGGGCAACTTCCCCGGCTCGGACCTGAGCTACCGCGAGACGCTCGACCCGTGGGTCGGCCTGCCGCTCACCTCGCCCGTGGGCGCCGCCCGCCGGCAGGGCGCGCGAGCCACGGTGTACGCCAGCTGGAACGGCGCCACCCGGCTTGCCTCCTGGCGGGTTCTGGCCGGGTCCGGCACCACTCACCTGAGCGTCGTCGCGAGCGCCGCCAAGTCCGGGTTCGAGACGGCGATTCCGCTGCCGCAGAGCTACGCGAGTTACGAGGTGCAGGCGCTCGACGCCGGCGGCCGCGTGATCGGGACCTCGCGGCCGTTCACGCGGTAGGCCGGGCGATCAGCACGTCGCGGCCCTCACGCGCAGATGGGCCTCACCTCGCCAGCGGCAGGACGGTCACTGCTCGGAGCGCAGCACTCCGCGAGCGACGAGCGCCTCCAACACGCGGTCGACGGCCGCCTCGATCGCTTCGCCGGGGGCGCCCACCACGACATCCGGGGAGGTGGGGGCCTCGTAGGGGGCGCCAACACCCGTCAGCCCGTCCAGCTCGCCCGAGCGGGCGCGGGCGTAGAGGCCCTTGGGGTCGCGCTGCTCACACTGCGCCAGCGGGGTGCCGACGAAGACTTCGAGGAACGGCAGCTCTTCCTTCTCGTGCAGCGTCGCCGCGAGTTCGCGGTCGGCGGCGTAGGGGCTGACGAGACTCACGAGCGCCACGGCTCCGCACTCGGCCAGCAGGCGCGCCACGTGCGCGGTGCGGCGCACGTTCTCCGTGCGGGCGCACTCGTCGAAGCCGAGGTCGCCGTTGAGGCCGTGGCGGAGGTTGTCGCCGTCGAGCAGGTACGCGGGGCGCCCCGCGCGCACGAGGCGCTCCTCGATCGCGCGGCCGATCGTCGACTTGCCGGCGGCCGGCAGCCCCGTCAGCCAGACCGTCGCGCCGGTGAGCCCGAGCGCCGCCCAGCGCTCGTCGCGGGTGATCGTCTCGCGCTCCCACCGCACGTTGGGGCTGCGCTCGGTCTTGGCGGACGTCTCGCCGTCCGTCGCCGCCCCGTCGTCGTCGCCGGCCCCGGCGCGCTCCAGGGGCTCCGCCTCGGTGTCGAGGATCACCCCCGCCGCCACCGTTTCGTTGGTGGCCTCGTCGATCACGATCAGGCTACCGGTGGCGCGGTTGCGCCGGTAGGAGTCGAACACCAGCGGCGCCGCCAGCTCCACGCGCACGCGTCCGAGGTCGTTGAGCTCGAGCGTCGCGGCGAGCTCGTCGCGGTGCATCGTGTCCACCTCGATCCGGTAGCGCACCTCGAGCGCCCCCACCGCCGCGGTGCGGGTGGTGTGCTTGACGAGGTAGCGCCGCGCGGGGTCCAGCGGGCGCTCGGACATCCAGCACAGCAGGCTCTCGAAGCTGCTGGCGACGGTCGGCTGGTTGTGGGGGCGCGCGATCGTGCTGCCGCGACCGGCGTCGACCTCGTCGGCGAGGCGTAGCGCCACCGACATCGGCGGGAAGGCCTCGCGCACCGGCCCGTCGAAGGTGTCGATACCCGCGATCGTGGTGTGCTGGCCGCCCGGCAGCACGACCACCTCGTCGCCCTCGCGCAGGATCCCACCGGCGACCTGGCCGGCGTAGGCGCGGTAGTCGGAGCCGTCGGAGGAGCGCGGGCGGATCACCCACTGCACCGGGAAGCGAACGTCGATCAGGTTGCGATCGGAGGCGATGTGGACGTGCTCGAGGTGGTAGAGCAGCGGCGGACCTTGATACCAGGGCATCGCCTCGGAGCGCTCCACGACGTTGTCGCCCTTCAGCGCCGAGATCGGGATGAACGTCACGTCCTGGATGTCCAGGCGCGCGGCGAAGCGCTCGAACTCGGCGACGATCGAGTCGAACACCTCCTCGTCGTAGCCGAGCGCGTCCATCTTGTTGACGCACACGATCAGGTGGGGGATCTGCAACAGCGAGGCGATGAAGGCGTGCCTGCGGGACTGTGCGACAACGCCTTTGCGCGCGTCGATCAGCACGATCACCAGGTCGGCGGTGGAGGCACCGGTGACCATGTTGCGCGTGTACTGCTCGTGCCCGGGGGTGTCGGCGATGATGAAGCGCCGCTGCGCGGTGGCGAAGTAGCGGTAGGCGACGTCGATCGTGATCCCCTGCTCGCGCTCGGCGCGCAGCCCGTCGGTCAGCAGCGAGAGATCGAGGAAGTCATGCCCCATCCGCTTGCTGGTCTGCTCGACGTGCTCGAGCTGGTCGGCCAGCACCTGCTTGGAGTCGTACAACAGCCGCCCGATCAGTGTGCTCTTGCCGTCGTCGACCGAGCCGGCGGTGGCGAAGCGAAGCAGCTCCGCCGGGCGCTCGGAGAGGCGGCGGAAGATCTCCTCGGTGTCCCGCGTGGTGTATACGCCGCCCTGGGCCTGCGTCGCCGTGCCGGTCGTCGTCATGCCGCAGCAACGGTTGCGGACGGGCAGGACTTATGGCGGAAGCAGGAATCTTGGACGCGGTGGAGCGCCCACCAAAAGCCAAGCAGCGGACTACTCATGCCACTGTCCGCCGCAGCCAGCGCTCCAACAACGGGTCGACGATCAAGAAACCGGTCTGAGCGCGCTGAACTTCGCCTTGGTCGATCAGAGTGCGCACCGCCACATCGGCCGATCCTTTCTGAAGCCCATAGGCGTCGAGTGTCCGGCGGTTGTAGAGCGTCTCCGCGCTGTTGGCAAGCGCGAGCAGTACCTTACGCTGGTTTGGCTTGCCGGCCAGATCGTCCCACAGCTTCTCAAACGCTTCCTTCGTCTCGCGGTCGACGGCGGCGAGAGCGCGATCGAATGTTTCGAGGTCCGCTGTGGCGCCACGCGGGGTCTGCTCGAAGAGGTGATGTGCGCACAGCATCGCTCGCTGGGGGTGGCCGCGCACCAGGTCGAGCAACGCATCGAGCGCCTCGTGCGGATCGCGCTGTGCGCGCTCGAAGCGCTCGCCGATGAACTCAATCAGGTCCTCGTCCCGCAACCGGTCGAGCGGCACCAAGCGCGCCTGCCCGAACAGCGGTCGTGCGCGATCCCCGAACAGCGCATTCAGCATCCCGGGCTGCGATCCGGCGAAGATGTAGCTGGCCTCCTCGCGATGGAACTGGATCTTCGACCGTAGCAGGCCGTCGACATCGGAGTCGATCCGTAGCAGGTCTTGGAACTCGTCGAAGACGACGAGCGTACGCGCGCCGCTGCGCTGGAACACCTTCTTTGGCAAATCCAGCATGTCGGAGAGTCGCTGCTGCTCCTGGCGCTTCACGGGCTCGACCTCGGCGCCCACACCCCCGGGCGTGACGACGATCTTCCCCTGCCACCTGCGGGCGACGGAGGCGACCGTGCGACGCGCGGCGCCGGCCAGGCCCCCGAGGTAGGCCTCTTCGATGCGGCGCGAGACCTCCGCCAGCGTGATCGCACGGTAGAAGTCGACATACACAGTGTTCATCCCGAGCTTCTCGGCCTCGAGGCGCACCTTGCCAAGGACGGTCGTCTTGCCGTAGCGCCGCGGGGCCTGCAGCCGCGTGTTGTGCCCGCCCTCCGCCAGTGCGAGCAGTTGCTCGGTCTCGGGCTCGCGATCAACCAGCTGGCCGGGGGGCAGCGGATCGTCGTACACGAACGGATTGAGATCACCGACCATCACGAAAGCATAGCACTAGGTCATAGCAAATATGACCAGCTAGTCATGGCAGGTACAGGTCCGATAGGTAAAGGTAACTATGACCGCACACGGGCGGGCCGGCCGGTGTCACACCTGGCAAACGGGAGCGTAGTAGTCCGGCAAACGGGAGTGTTCGTTGCCCGCGGACCCGCTCGACGCGGCCGTGATCACCACAGGGCCGCACACACGCCTATCGCCGGTCGGATGGGATCGCCGTCGTGCCGGCCGCCCTCTTGGGACCGTGAATCAGAAGTACCCTCGCCGCTTGCGGTCCTCCATCGCCGCCTCGGAGGCGCGATCGTCCCCGCGCGTCTGGCCGCGCTCGGTGAGGTCGGTGGCGGCGATCTCGGCGACCACCGCGGCGAGCGTCGCCGCGTCGGAGCGCACGGCGCCGGTGCAGCTCATGTCGCCGACGGTGCGGTAGCGCACGCGGGCGGTGAACGGCCGCTCGCCGTCCAGCAGCTGCACGAACGGACTGAGAGCGTAGAGCATCCCGTCGCGCTCGAACACCTCGCGCTCGTGGGCGAAGTAGATCGAGGGCACCTCCAGGCGCTCCTCGGCGATGTACTGCCACACGTCGAGCTCGGTCCAGTTGGAGATCGGGAACACGCGCACGTGCTCGCCGTGGGCGATGCGCGCGTTGAAGAGGCTCCACACCTCCGGGCGCTGGCGTTGGGGCTCCCACTGGCCGTGGGGGTCACGGAAGGAGAGGATCCGCTCCTTCGCCCGCGCGCGCTCCTCGTCGCGCCGCGCCCCGCCGAAGGCCGCGTCGAAGCCGTGCTCGGCGATCGCGTCGAGCAGCGTCACCGTCTGCAGCGCGTTGCGCGAGGCGTACGGCCCGGTCGTGTCCTCGACGCGCCCGCGGCGGATCGACTCCTCGACCGAGGCGACGATCAGCCGCTCGCCGAGCTCGGCCGCGCGGCGGTCGCGGTAGGCGAGCGCCTCGGGGAAGTTGTGGCCGGTGTCGACGTGCATCAGCGGGAACGGGAACGGCCCCGGGCGGAAGGCCTTCTCTGCCAGGCGCAGCAGCACGATCGAGTCCTTGCCGCCGCTGAACAGCAGCACCGGGCGCTCGAACTCGGCGGCGACCTCGCGCATCACGTGCACGGCCTCGGCCTCCAGCGTGCGCAGGTGCGAGAGGCGGTAGGTGGTGGCGGGGTCGGAGTCCGGGCGCTCGGGGCGCGGCGGGGCGCCGGCTGAGGCCGGGGTCAGCTCTGGCTCGATCGTGCGCGGCATGCGCGATCAACGGTAGCTTGGGGGCGAGACTTGCAGCTCCGCTAGGAGGATCACAAAGTGCTCACAAATAGCCTGGGGCCGGAGCAGCGCTGGACGCGCGCGGCCGTCGGCTCGGTCAGGCTGCGACCCGCCGGTCGCGAACAGCCAAGGGCACACTGCCCACGAGCACCGCCAGCTGGCGCTTGTTGGCCTCAGCGCCGCGGACGGGATCGAGATCGACATTCTGCCACGAAAGCCTTTCGTTAGGCCCTGGATCGCGCGTGGCGCCGAGCGGAGCGGCGAGGGCCAGCCGGCTGCTGAGACCGGCAGCATCACCTGGTTGGACGCCAGGAGCGCTACGAACTTCGTCCACCCCACCTAGACAACAGACGTTCATCCATTATATGGATTGCGTTTATCAAAACCTTGCCAGCCAGCCACGCCAAGGATCCACACCCTGAAGCGTCGCCACGGAGGCCAGATGTCTGGGTCCAGCTCCAGATGGATGCCGGCACGAAAATGAGGAGGGGACATGAGCGAAGTCACCAGCGTGAACACCAAAACTGGTGCGGTGGTGCTGAAAGCAGCCGACGTCGAAGCGGTTGCCACGTCGGAGGTCGGCCAGCCGAGCGGCGTAGCATCACTCAACGGCAGCGGCAAGCTTCCCGAAGCACAGCTGCCGAATTCGGTGGTAAGCGGAAGTCACAACTGGAGTGCGACGAACACGATCGCTCTCGGCTCGACACTCCCGGCCCTCACCACCGGAAGCGGTAATGTCGGACTCGGGTACGGCGTTCTCGCCGCAGCCACGACGGGGGCGAATAATGTTGCTCTAGGGATGGAAGCGCTAGCGGCCAACACCGGGGGTGCCAAAAACACGGCTGTGGGATGGCAGGCCATGAAAGCCAATCTCACAGGCATAAACAACATCGCGATGGGTATTTGGGCGTTGGCCGACAACACCACAGGTGAATGTAACGTTGCTCTCGGAACCTACTCATTGAGGGCCAACGAAACGGGGAACTTCCTTGTCGCGGTCGGTAACTCGGCTCTACATGCCAACACCACGGGTACTTCCAACACGGCAGTCGGTAATGAAGCCCTCTATTACAACACGACGGGTAGCGGTCATGTGGCGGTTGGGTATTGTGCGCTAACCTCTAACACCGAAGGTGAAAATAACGTTGCAATCGGCAATTCGGCGGCCTTCGAAAACACAATCGGCTCAGGCAACACGGCGATCGGTGGGTTGCCCTCTTTCACAACACCACGGGCAAAAACAATACGGCGGTCGGGCTAAACGCGCTGAACAAATCCACGGCGAGCGAAAAAAACACGGCCGTGGGCAAGGAAGCACTCTACTCCACGACCTCGGGCGAAAGTAATACAGCTATCGGCGTCGAAGCTATGCAGGCCAACACCACGGGCTCGACCTGCGTCGCCGTAGGCGCTTCTGCGCTCGCTAAAAACACGGAAGGGTCCGCCAATACGGCCGTAGGAACCTCGACGCTGTCCGCCAATGCCACGGGCAAAAACAACACGGCGGTCGGATTCGCCGCACTACACGCGAACACGGGCGAAAACAACACGGCGGTAGGTGTAGCGGCGCTGGAAAAAAACACCACAGGCAAAAGCAACGTTGCCATGGGAAAGAGCGCGCTGATTGCCAACACGGAAGGTGAAGGCAACGCGGCCGTGGGGACTGAAGCGCTCCTGTCGAACACCAAAGGGGCGTCCAATACGGCCATCGGTACAGGAGCACTCAACACCAACACGGAAGGCAACACAAACACCGCCGTAGGTCGCTCCGCTGGGCAAAAATGCACTGGCAGCGGGAACGTATTTCTCGGCTACCAGGCGGGCAAGGCGGAAGGCGCAATCAGCAACACGCTCTGGATCGCCAACAACGAAACAACCGCGTGGATACGCGGGGCGGAATCGGGCAAAAAGATCGGGTTCTGCGGCAACGCGCCAATCACTCCCCCGACGCTTGTGGCCGCGACGGCGACTACGAAAGAAGTCGTGGAAGCGCTTGTAAACCTCGGTCTGGCAGTCGCATGAGCAAACCTCAGCTAGTCAAGGTGCAGATTGCCGCCGAGTTTGTTCTATCCGATGGGGAGTACATGACGCCAGGCACATTCGGTCCCGTCGAGATGACCGCACGGGACTGGGCCGAGTTCGACCTACAAACAGCCATCGAGGCAGGTATCGCGGGTAGTACCGCTCCGGATGCTGCGCCGAATCGCGCAGCGCGACGTACCAAACGCATCAAGGCATAGGACTGCTGCTACGCGTGAAAAGAGGCCGACGCCATAGGCAGACACCAGACGACAACATCGAGAAGCGCATCGAACCTGCTTGGCGTCAGCCGTGGTGCTTCTTGCCCTGGCGGTGGAGCTTGATCTTCCCCGAGCCTTTGGTGCAACTCTTGTAGGTGCTGCTCCCGGAGAGGCGCTGCTTGAGAAGCGTGGTCGCCACCACGCTGACCTTGTAGGTTCCGCTGGTCGGAAGGTTCGTCAGCTTCACGCCCTTTTTGATGCGCTTGACGCCCTTGACGTCCACGACCTTCTTGCCGTTGAGCTTGACGAGCACCTCGACAAGGGGGTCGTACTTGGGATCGTGCAGCTTGATCGTGAGCGATTTCTGCGCGTGCACTGTTCAACCGGCGGCAGCGTGACCGTGTTGGAGTAGCTGATCCCGCCCGAGGAGCCGCTGCCGGAGCCCGATCCGGAAACGGTGGGCAGAGGTGAGATCAGAGCTGATTCCACGCAGCCGAAGGTGACTTCGCTCGCCGTGCCGTCGAGGGCAATCTTCGGCTGGGAGGTTTCCGGGTGACTGAAGCAGACCTTCAGATAGTGGGCGCCATTCGGCTCGCTGACCACCCGCCAGGCGGTCGGCCCGAGATGCGGGTCCTGCTTGCATTCGCCGTCGGTGCCTTCGCGGACAAACCACGCGTCGTACCCCCAGAAGGAGCCGTCGGGCTGCTGCTTCATGCCGGTCCACGCCACCTGGCCGGCCGGGTGGGGGCATTCGGCGAACGTCGTTTCAGTGTCCACGACGCCTTGGAAACTGCCGTCGGGCAGCGGCGAGATCGCGATGGAACCGCCTTTGAACGACCACACCCCTTCGATCGTGTTGGATTCCGCGGCGGTGGCGCTCGCACCGCAAACCAGGGCGGCGAGGAGCACGGCGGGGGACAGCTTGAGCGACCGGCGGATGGTTGAGTGAAGGCGTATGGACGAGAACATAGTGCACCAACGGGCCGGGGGTTACAGTCCTTCCATGCAGCCGACCAAGCGCGGGATCGGCAGGTCAACCGTCGGTCCCCACGCCCCGACCGCACCGGATACGCGATGACTCGGGTGACCACCGGGAGCGTGACGCGGGTGACCGAGAACGGGAGCTCTCAAGCGGGTACCGCGCCGAGGCGCGTCGGCCTGCGCGCCTTCGGCCTCGGCCTGCTCGCCGGCATGCCGCCCCCCGGCGCATGGGTGGCAGCACCGCCGGCCGAGCCGATCCTGCGCCTGCGAACGGCCTCGGCGGCGGAGATCGCCGAGCACTGGTCCGGGCTTGACACGATCGGCTGGCAGGCACGATCGACGGTGCCCCGTTCATCGTCGAGTGTGGCGTCGCGGGAGACCACCGCTTCGTGCACGGGGCGCCCCCCGACCGGTGGGCAGCCTTCGCGAGGACGCGCGCGATCCATCACCTCTACGCCGACGCGAGCGTGCTGCGCTGCGCGCCCGCGGACCCGGCAGATCGAGCGTGGTGGCGAGTGGTGCTCGACTCGGTGCTCTTCACCGTCGCGCTGCTACGGGGCTATGAGGCTCTCCACGCGGGCGCCGTGGCCACGCCCGACGGTGTGGTCGCGATCACTGCGGCGACAGGCGGTGGCAAGAGCACGCTGCTGAGTGAGCTTCTCGGTCGCGGCTCGGCACTGATGGCAGACGACGTGCTCGTGCTCGAGCCCCGGGGCGCGGGGCCCCCACTCGCCCATCCGGCGCCGCCGCTGATGACCGTTCCCGCGGACGAGTCGCGCGGCTGGCGAGGCCGCGCGGCGATCTGCGCGGTCGGAGAGGAGCAGTGGGTCGCATTCCCTGTTCAGTCGGAGCCACTGCCACTGAGAGGCGCTGATCGTGCTGGATCGCGGCCTGGGCCTCCGGCCACGCAGGCCTGACGCGGATCGAGACCCGCTGGCCCCACTGCTCGGCACTGATGCGCTTCCCGCGCACGCCCGACCGTGAGCGCACACGCTTTGACTTGGCCAGCGCAATCGCCGCGAGGTCGCCCTATGGCAGCTCAGGGCCGAGCCGAGGCACGCCCCCCATGTCTCGCGGACCCGCTGCTCGCGTGCTGATCTGTGAAACTCAGCGCATCCGCGAGACAGCGATTGTTGTTGAGCGCACGTCTGTCGGCAGGTTCAGCCGATCTGTAGGGTCATTTTACCCGCGCGCCACCCGCACATCGCAACGCCAGCCATGAGCTCCTCCTCCGTCAGCGCCTATCCGCCCCCAGGAGGACCCCACGTCCCGGGCGAGCTGATCCTCGAGCTCGAAGGCCTCCACCACCGCTGGAAGGGGCCCAAGCCGCCCGTGCTGGACGACGTCAGCCTGAGCCTGCGCGGAGGTGAGGTCACGTGGATCGGCGGTCGTAACGGCGTCGGCAAGACGACCTTGCTGCGTCTGGCCGCCGGCATCCTGATCCCGCAGCGGGGCAGCGTGCGCATCGGCGGGATTACGCCGCAATCAAGGGCGGTCGCTATCGTCGCCAGATCGGCTTCCTCTCCGCTGGCGATCGCGGCCTGCAGGCGCGCATGCGGGTCGCCCAGCAGCTCGACTACTGGGCCCGACTGGCGTATGTGCCGCGCGAGCAACGCGCCGAGCGAGTAACACACAGCCTGCAGCGGTTTGCACTCGAGGAGTTCGCCGTGCGCCGCGTGGACCGCATGTCGATGGGGCAGCGTCAGCGCATCCGGCTGGCGATGGCGTTCCTGCACGAGCCCCGCGTGGTGCTGCTGGATGAGCCCCGCAACTCACTCGACGACGACGGCTACCGTTTGCTCAACGGGCAGATCGAAAAGGCGGCCAGCGTGGGGCAACCGTGCTGTGGTGCTCGCCGCGGGGCGAGGATCGCGTGATCGCCTGCGACGCCAGCTACACGTTGAGGACGGCCATCTGGAGCGGTGCCAATGAGACTGTGGCTGGACGCGATGTGGGGGATCATCCGCCGCGACGCGATCCTTTTCGTCAGCTATCGCACGCAGCTCGTCTCGCAGTTCCTCGGTCCGCTGTTCTCGATCACGCTCTTCTACTACATCAGCCACCTGCTTACCGCCAAGAGCATCCACTCTCCGGGGGGATACTTCGGGTTCGTGATCATCGGCCTGGTGATCGTCCAGATCCTCACGATCTCGATGGGCGTGATGCCTGTGACCGTGCGCCAGGAACTCGTCTCGGGCACGATCGAGCGCTTCCTCGTAAGCGCCCACGGGCCGATCAACGGCATCATCGGCACGATGCTGTTCCCACTGATCAACGCTGTGTTCAGCGGCATCGTCATGCTGGCGCTGGCCGCCTCATCTTCGGCCTGCCGCTGGCCGCACGGCGTTCCTCGCGATCCCCGTGGCGCTGCTCGGCAGCTCGCGTTCATGCCGTTCGCTTTCTTCCTCGGTAGCGCTTGTCATGGCGTTCAAGCAGGCCTCCAGCGCCACGCAGTTCATCGTCGCCGGCATCGCAATCGTCGGCGGCCTGTACTTCCCGGTCTCGGTACTGCCCGGGTGGATCCGCTGAGGCCGAAGTCCAGCCGTTCACTCCCGCCACCGATCTGCTGCGGCATCTGCTGGTCGACACGCCGATGGTCCATCCCGCGGGGTTGAGCTGCTCAAGCTCGTGGGCTTCTCCGTCATCCTGCTCCCCGCCGGCTTCGTGCTTCTGCGCGCGGCGATTCGCTACGGTCAGCGTACCGGAACCATCGCCGAGTATTGAGAATTACCCAACAAGGACCATACACCACCATGACCTTTCTCTCCCAGCAGCTGCTCAGCGCGCGCGCGCCTGCCCCAGCACGTCGTCCATCGCAGCTTTGTCTCCGAGACGGTCGTGCTCAACCTCAGGACCGGCAGGTACCACGGCTTGAACCCAACGGCGGGCAGGATGCTCGAGGCGCTCGAGGCCGCACCCACGGTCGGCGCCGCGGTGCCAGTGCTGGCGCGAGTACGGCCTCGAGCCGGAGCGGATCCAGAGCGATCTGCTCACCCTTACCCGGGACTGCTCGAGCGCGAATTGATCGAGTCGTGGATGCCGACCCCGCTTGAGGCAGCGGCCACGGTCGCCGAGCGGGCGTCGCGCGCGCCGCGTTCGGTCTGCGGCTGGAGATCGACCCCGGCATCGCGATCCCGGGGTCGGCGCGGCGCTGGGCCCCCCTCCTACTACCCCCTCCCCCCCCCGACGCAGGTGCGGCTCGACCCGCGGGAGCTAGCGGCGCTGGCGCCCCGCGGGTCCCCGCCGAAGTGATGCGCGAGCTGCGCGACGGGAGCCGGCGCTGCTCACCGTCGACTTGCTCGCCCGGCGGGATATCTGATGCGGGCGCCAGGGCTCGGACGTATCCTGTTGTCGCCGGACGGCAGCGAGCTGCTGTGCGACCCCAAGCCAGGAAGCCCGGAGTGGACGACGCTGCTCGCCGCCCAGGCGCTGCCGCTGGCCGCGACCCTGCGAGGCTGGAGGTGCTGCACGCGTCCGGGTGGTGGTCGACTGCGAGGCGGTGCTGTTCGCAGGCCCGCCGGGCGCCGGCAAGTCCTCGCTGGCGGCCGCCCTGCTTTCCCACGGGGCCGAGCTGTTCAGCGACGACCCGTGGCCCTTGAGTTCCACGACGGAGCGCTCCTCGCCCATCCGGGCGCGGCGCTGCTGCATCTGCGCCCCGCGGAGCATAAGCGCCTCTCGGCGGGAGCGCGCGGCGCTCGGCGCACCCCCACGTTCCCGCAAAGCGCCGTATCTGCCCGAGCAAGCGCCTCCCCGGCCCGTTCGGGGGGCTGTTCCTGTTGGAGCGCTCCACCCCGGCCGCCCCTCGAACGCATCGAGGCCGTGGACCCTTTGCGCTGCTCGCGAGCACCTTCAACCTGTCCGTGCGCACGCCCGAGCGCCTGCTGCGCCACCTCGACCTGGCCGTCGCGCTGGCGGCCACCGAGCGCATCCACCGGCTGCGCGTCCAGCCCGGGGTCGACGCCACGCGGCTTGCCGGCGCCGTGTGCGAGCAGCTGCCGGAGCGCTGAGCGGTGTTCGCGGTGGGGTGGGGCGAGCGCGCGGTGGAGCTGATGGCACCCGCCGCCTCGCGTGGGGGCGAGAGGATCGAGCTGGCCGGGCCGCTGGCGGTGATCGACGCGGAGGGCACCGCCGCGGCAGGCGGAACCCTGGCGAGCGCGACCCGAGCGGGCGCCTCCGCGGCGAGCGCGAGCGATGGGCGCTGGCGGTGCTGGATCTCGGGACGCCTCACCAACGCGGGGAAGCTGTGCGCTCGCTTCGGGCTGCCGCCCGACCAGCCCCAGGCGGCGCTCGTGGCACACGCCTACGCGCGCGTGGGCCCCGACGCCTGCCAGCTCCTGCGCGGGACGTTCGTGGTGGTCGCTTTCGACCGCGAGAACATCACCGCGACGATCGTCCGCGACCACCTCGGCGGACGCCCGCTAGTGCACGTCCGCGTGGGCGGCGGCGCGCTGTTTGCCGAACACGAGCGCGCGCTGGTGGACCTATTGCCCAGAACCCCAGCGCCCGACCGGCTCGCGCTGGCGCGGTGGATCGAGCGCGGCAGCACGCCCCCGGGGCGCACCCTGTTCGAGGGCATCCGGCGCATCCCGCCCGCGCACCGCGTCGAGCTCTCCGCGGGGGCGGTCGCGATCGAGCCCTACTGGCAGCCCCGCTACGAAGGCCTCGCCAGCGGGTCGCACAAGGCGATCGCCGAGCGGCTGCGCGAGGCGTCGTTCGCGGCGGTGGCGCGCGCCGCCGAGGGCGCGCGGCGGCCCGCGGTACGACTCCAGCGGCGGCCTCGACTCGGCCTGTGTGGCGGCGGGGCTGGCCGCGCGGGGTACGCCCGGCAGGTCGGCGCAATGGTCCGCGAGCGCCGAGGCGATTCGCGAGGGGGGCCTCGACGGGCGAGGCAGTGGCGCTCGCCGCCATCTTTCCCGACCATCCCGCGACCGACGAGCGGGACCTGATCGAGGTGACCGCGCGCCACACCGGCCTCTCGGTGGAGCTGATCTCCTTCGACGATCGCGCCTCGATCCTCGCTCCGGCGCTGGATCACATCGCGCGCTGGAGCCTGCCGCCGGTCACACCCAACATGTTCGTGTGGCGGCCGTTGATGGCCAGCGCCCGCGCGCTCGGCGTGGACGTGATGCTCGACGGCGAGGGCGGCGACGAGCTGTTCGGCTGGGCGCCCCAGCTGTTCGCCGACCGGCTGCGCCGCGGGAGGCTGCTGGCCGCCTGGAGGCTCACCAGGCGGATCCCCGAAGTCGGGGCCGACGCCAACGTGCGCCTGCGCCTGCGGGCGATCCGCAAATACGGCGTCAGCCCGCTGGTGCCCACCGCCCTCAAACGCCGGCGCCGGCGGGCGCGCGCGGCGGGGGGCGCGCCGGGCTCGCTGCTCAGCCCCACCGACGCCGCGGCGCTCGCGTCGCTCGAAGGGGAGGAGGAAGAGGGGGGGCTCGCACGGCTCGACGGCCCGCTCTGGTGGCGGGCGCTGGCGGGCGCGCTGACAGAACGGGGCGAGACGCTCGGTATCTCGGCCCAGCTGCGCCGCGAGTCGACCGACGAGCGGATCGATCGCCGCCACCCCTTCCTGTTCGACCTCCAGCTACTGCAAACGGCGCTCGCCGACCCGCCCGAGCTGCAGTTCGACCCCGCCCGCGACCGTGCGCTGCTGCGCGATGGGTTGCTCGGTCGAGATTCCCGAGCGGGATCGGGGCCGGGACGAGAAAGCTCTTCACCGACCTGCTGCCCGCCGGGCTGGCCACCGATGGGGCTCTGCTCGCGGAGGGTCCCGCCCGCGCCGACGCGCCGGTGCGGGCGTTCGTGCGGCGCGAGCCGCTGGATGCGCTGCTGCGGGAGGCCTCCGCGCCGCGTAGCACCGAGCCGCGCGGCGATTGTGGCAGGCCGGCTTGGCGGATGTGTGGCTGCGGGCGCTCACCCAGCCGGAGTACCCGCGCGAGCTGCTCGACCGGGCCGCGTATCGCGCGGCGTAGGCCACCTCGTGCTGTCCATCCGGGTGAGCGATCGCTTCCGCGCCCGGGGTGACCGGGGCGGCTGGCGAACCAAACGCGACCGGCACTTTTTTCGTACCGGTACTTTTTCTAGTCTTGTGGACCGCGCCGGCGTCCATATCCTTTCCTTCAGCACCGTCCTCCCTACGAAAGGAAACCATGGAGAAGGACACCAAGGAGTACGAGGCCCCCCGGATCGAGGATCATGGGGATCTCGCAACACTCACGGCGGGCCAGTCGAACGGCGCATTGACGGATGCCGCCTTTCCTGTGAACACGCCCAAAGAAGATCTGACCTTCTCCACTCCGTAACCAGCGGATTGGAAGGCCAAGTGGCTATATGCCGGTCTCCCTGGTGGAGACCGGCATATAGTGCTGTTTGCATCGCTCTCCGTCAGTAGTCCTGGCCGAATTCGGTGGCGAGCGTCAGTTCTTTGCCACCGAGGATCGACGAATACTTCCCGGTCGCGGCGTTTTTCTCGCCGCCGCTCACCGAGGAGAGTTCGCCGTGCGCGGTGTTCGTCTCGCCGCCGCTCACCGAGGCCCCAAAGCCACTGGCCGTGTTGAGGAAGCCGCCGCTCACCGTGGCGAAGTCATTGCTCGCGATGTTTTCGGCGCCACCGCTCACCCAGCTGGTCGTGCCGGAGGCATTGTTGTAGAGGCCGCCGCTCACCGTGCCCGCGAGGCCCGTGGCTTTGTTGAGCTGGCCACCGCTCACGACGGCCTGCTTGTTGCTGGCCGTGTTGCCATAGCCGCCACTCACCGACGAACTCGGCCCGCTGGCGGTGTCGTATTCGCCGCCGCCCACCGACGCATCGGCGCCGCTCACCGTGTTACGCACACCCGCGACAAACCCGCCGTAGCTGTCGAACGACTGCTTGAACGTTCCCACCACGAGGTTGCCGGAGCCGGTCTGGGTGCCCGGTTCTTCGTCCCTGCCGACGACGAGGTTGCCGAGCCCGTTGATTTCGCTCTCTTTGGCGGCGCCCGAGACGACCTGAACGTTGGCGCCGGAGAACTGGATCGTCGGCTTTTTGCCGATCCCTTCCTTGACGTACTTGACATACGGCAGCACTGCCAGCAGCGTTTCCTTCTCGGCCGTGGTGAGGCCGGCGAACGTCCCTTCCTTGCCTTCTTTGCCTTCCGCGCCGAGTTCGGTCAGCTTGTATTTCGCGGGGCACGCTCCTTTAGTGGGCGTCACCGTCGCGGCATTTTCGGCTTCCGGGATACAGAGGCTCACGCCACCGGCGGCCTCCGCGCCACCGGCGCCCACAAGCAAGCAACCAGCGGCCACACCGACCGCCACTACCGCCCTCCAAAGGGCCGTAAAGGACTTCATCCAGCCACCTCCCCTGCACTAGAGATGAGCGCGCAAGCACAGGCGTTGCGCGCCATTGGCGAGCATGGTGGCAGGCCGGGGTAATGTGCGTCGCCACCCCCCCGGCGGGTCTGGAAGAATCCTCGCGGCGCCAGAGTTGATGGGAGATAACGCCCTCCAGCACGATGTCCGACGCCAAGCCCACCGAGAGGTCGCCCGATGTCCGCGCGCCGCGGACCTCGATGATGAGCCCTCACGCCGAGCCTCATCCCTACGTCCACGCGCGCGGCGCAGAGACCGGCGGCCCATCGCAAGCCCCCGCGGAGCCCGCTGCAGCGCGCCCGTCTCGTACGGAAGATGATCGCCGCCTACGTGCAAGCACGTCGAGCGAAGCGGCGCGCCCCAATCGATGCGGTCGTCGCCGCGCTGCGCTCGGAGTCCCCGCCCCCTGCCCCACAGACGGTGGCCACGCTGACGGAGGCCCGCAGCCTTGGTGGGATTGTGGTGCGCACCCTGAAGCTGATCCCGGGCGACACCCGCTGCCTGGCGCGCTCGCTCGTCCTCACGCGGCTGCTGGCGCGGCGGGCATCCCCTCGAAGCTGGAGATTGGCGCACAGCCCGCACCGGACTTCCGCGCCCACGCGTGGGTCGAGTGCAACGGCCACGCCGTGCTCTCACCCGGCGATCCGGCGCTCGGCCGGTTGGTCGAGCTCTGAGACGGGCTCGTTGAGCTCTGGCGGTCGGGCTCGTTGAGCTCTGAGACGGGCTCGTTGAGCTCTGAGTCGGGCCGGTTGGACCCTGTTGAGGGACGGCCGGCCTGGCCCTGAGGCCAGCCATCCGAGCGCCGTAAGTCCTGCGTCATTCGCACCGTTACTCTGCCATGCCCGGGTCCCGCGTCTCCAGAGAATCGATCGGAGCGCCAGCGACCGACAGCCATCCACTGGACGCCGGTGCCGCGGTCGCGCTGATCGCCGAGGAGGGGCCGCGCGAGCGCATCGGCGCGGTGCTGGAGGAGCAGGGATGGGAGCTCATCGCCTTCCAGGAGGTGGAGGATCTGATCGAGCACGACGACGAGTACGACAGCAGACTGGTCGCGGTGTGGGTCGATGACGCGAGCGCCAACGCGGACGGCAAGTGGAGCAGGTGCAGCGCGGCCTGGAGCATGCCCTGGTGGTGCTGATCTGTCCGGAGATCCAGCGCTGGGAGGTGCGCGCGGTCCTGGCGGCCGGCGCCGCCGGGGTGGTGCTCGAGCAGGAGATGGCGGGCACGCTCGGCCCCTGCCTGCACGCCGGCGCGTGGGTCAGATCTGCGTGCCCAGGCAGCAGTGGCGCCAGATCGCGCCGCCCGCGCTCTCCGCGCGGAGAAGCAGATCTTGGGGCTGGTGGTGATGGGCTACATGAACAGCCAGATTGCCGAGCGCCTGTTCCTCGCGGAGACACCGTCAAGAGTCACCTCTCCTCGGCATTCGGGAAGCTGGAGTGCGCTTGCGCAACGAGGCAGTCAACCTGATCCTTGACTCGAGCGCGGATTCGGCATGGAATCCTCGCCCTGGGAGGACAACCCTGAGGCAGAGACCGGCTAGCAGGAGAACAACAGCGCCAGGGAGGCGACGATGAGCGGGGGCGTCGGCAGCGAGGCAGAGATGACATTTCCAGAGGCAAACCGAGCGCGCAGGCGCCTCCGGATCCGCTGGCTTCACCGCGCTCGATCGCAGCGCAGACGCATCACCGGCGCCCGCGACGCGCGGCCCGTCGAGAGCGGGCTTGCTCGAGAACTCTCGCGCGAATCGCTGTTCCGCCGCGCGCTGCTGGCGGCCGACGTGGTGGCGATCGTCGGCGCCTTCGTGGTGCTGGCGGCGATCTCCGTGAGGGCTCTGCAGCTCACATGGGTGAGCGTATGCGGGCTGTTGACGCTGCTGCTGGGCGCCAAGGTCCTCGGCCTGTACGACCGCGACGACGTGCTGCTGCACAAGACCACGCTCGACGAGGCGCCGAAGCTCTTCCAGGTGGCGACACTCGGCGCCCTTGTGGCCTGGCTGGCCGGGGGCTTCGTCATCAACGGCGACCTGCTCAGCCGCCGCGAGGCGCTACTGCTGTGGCTGGTGCTGATCCTGCTGCTGGTGGTGGCGCGCTCGACGCGCCCGCACCCTCGCCTTGCGGGCGTTGCCAGCCGAACGGTGCCTGTTCATCGGCGACCAGGCGTCGGCGCGGACGATCAGTTCGAAGCTCGCCGGGCACGGCGGCGTCAAGGCCGAGCTGGTCGGGCACCTCGACCTCGACCACGTGGGGACGTGGTCGGCGAACACCTTCTCGGTGCAGCGGCTCTCGGAGATCCGCGATCTGGCGCGCACGCTCAACGTGCACCGCGCGATCGTCGCGCCGAGCAGCGCCGACGGTGGCGAGATGCTCGATCTGGTGCGCACGCTGAAGGCGGTGGGAGTGCGGGTCAGCGTGCTGCCGCGCCTGCTGGAGGTGGTGGGCTCCTCGGTCGAGTTCGACGATCTCCACGGCGTGACGCTGATGGGAGTCAGACGCTTCGAGCTGACGCGCTCCTCGGCGGTCGTCAAGCGCGCCTTCGACCTGCTCGGCGCCTCGCTGGGGCTGCTGGCGGTGGCGCCGCTGTTCGTCGTGATCG
Organism: uncultured Solirubrobacterales bacterium; assembly: GCA_963764915.1. Classification (GTDB taxonomy): domain Bacteria; phylum Actinomycetota; class Thermoleophilia; order Solirubrobacterales; family Solirubrobacteraceae; genus Palsa-744. The sequence goes on from CAVXUO010000006.1 coordinate 879,424, forward strand.
CGGTTGCGATCAAGCTCGACGCCGCGGCCCGGTGTTCTTCCGCCAGCGCGGGTCGGGCGCCACGGGAAGCACTTCGACCTCTTGAAGTTCCGGACGATGGTCCCCAACGCCGAGGCGCTGAAGGATTCGCTGCGCGACCGCAACGAAGCGCAGGAGGGACTCTTCAAGATCGCCGACGACCCCGCGTGACGCGCGTGGGCAAGCTGCTGCGCAACAGCGCCCTGGACGAGCTGCCGAGCTGCTCAACATCATCCGGGGCGAGATGAGCCTCGTCGGGCCCGCGCCGCTGGTGATCGACGAGGACCGCCACGTGGAGGGCTGGTACCGCCGGCGGCTGGAGCTGATGCCGGGGATGACCGGTCCCTGGCAGATCCTCGGCCCGGCGCGCGTCCGCTCAGCGAGATGGGGGCGATCGACTACCTGTACGTCGCCAACTGGTCGCTGTGGGGCGACATCAAGATCATGCTGCGCACCGTCCCCCACGTGCTCGGCCGGCGGGGGCTCTGAGCCTCTCGCCGAGGTCGCTGTCGCCGCGGGCGGCCATCCGGCAGGCGGCGATGACCACAACGTCACAGCCAGCCACACGAGCGCCAGCAGGATTAGAAAGAGCGTCATCGATCTATGTGCACTGGGAGTTCATGTGCGTTACAACACTTTCTACCCCCAGAATGGACCTCCTATCGGAAGAATTTTCGGCCTGCTTGACGCGCGGTGCGTGAGCAGACGAATAGGCGCCTCTGGCGAGAGTCGCTCGCAACCAAGAAAAAAGCGAAAATACGCCAGATTTGGCGCATGATGCGCCGAATCCGGCGCATACAATGGACAGATGGCGCGACAGCGCAGCGCCGACCTGTTTCCCACCGACCAGCCGCTCCCGGCGAGCCAGATGATCGGGCGCGCCACCGACGTGCGCGAGATCGCCACCGCGCTGGCGGCGGGATCAAACCTGTTCGTCGCCGGTCCGCGGCGAACCGGCAAGACGAGCGTTTGTGACGCGGCGCTGGCGCAGCTGTCAAGCGGGGCTACTACGAGGTCGGCGTCGACCTGTTCCGGATCGCCGGCGCGGCCGAGTTCGCCGAGGCGCTCGTCGCGGCGACCATCGCCAACCGCTCGGCGCTGCGGCGGGTGATCCACCAGACGCGGCGGGCGGGGCGGGTGGTCGCCGATGCGCTGCAGACCTCGGCGGTGGTGAAGTCCAAGGCGCAGCTCGGCGAGGAGCTCGAGATCGCCTTCAGCCCCGGGCCTGGCCGCCGCGACCCCGAGCGCTATCTCGACTACGCGCTCGGGCTGCCGGGCCGGATCGCCGAGGACGAGGCGAAGCAGGTGGTGGTGTTCTTCGACGAGTTTCAGGAGGTCGCGCGGCGCGCACAGGCCGTACGGCGATGCCGACCGGCTGACCAAGCGGATGCGCGCGATCTTCCAGCGCACCGACGGCGTCAGCTATCTGTTCGCGGGGAGCCTCGAGCACCTGATGCGCGACCTGTTCCCGCCCCCGCATCGCGCGCTGCACCAGTTCGGCGGATTCCACGACCTGCGACCGATCGACGCCGAGCGTGGACGCGCCGGGCTGGGCGAGCGGTTCGAGGCCGACGACTTGACGATCGGCCCCGGCGCTCGAGCGGATCATCGAGTACGGTGAGCGCCATCCACGCGCACGATGCTGATCGCCCAGAAGAGCCATCTGACGTCGGTCGAGCTCGACATCCGCGCCATCGACCTGTCGACGTCGTCGAACAGGGGCTGCTGGCCGCGATGGCGGCCGACCGCGCCGGCGCACGAGCAGATCCATGGAGCGCATCCGGCGCTCGCACCGGCTCGGGCTGGTGGTCGCCGAGCGGGTGGCTCGCGGCCAGCCCGTCTACACCGGGCTCCCCCGCGGGGCGGTACGGCGGGCGCTCGAGGAGCTCCGCGACGCGGGGATCATCGAAAGCCGCGGCCGCGGCGAGTGGCACATCACCAATCCGCTGCTGCGCCGGTATATCGCGGGCGTCGGGCCATACGACTGAGACGAGGATGTCACAGGTTCTCGCCGGTGTCACAGCGACGCGCGCACAAACATCATGCGCCGAAAATGGCGCATGATGCGTCACGGGGGGCGCATTGGGCGAAGGGCGGTCCAGCCACGGGCCCACAGCCTCACTCGCGTGAGGCGATCGGGTAGGGGGGCGGATGAACGCATGTAAGGGCTGTGTAGAAGCCGCCGCCTCGCCTCATTACCGATCCTCTCTAGGAAAGTCTGGCCTGGTCTGAGGATGTCCCGTTAGCCGTGGAAAAGCTTGGTGGCGGCGGTCCGGGTGGTGTGACGGTACAGGGCGACAAGGGTAGCGGGGGGCCTCCTCGGTCGTGAGGTGACTTGGTCTGTGCGGCTGGTGGGGCGAGGTCGCGTTCGACGGCGAGGGCGAGCTTGGCGAGGTCGGCGTGGCCGACGATGCGGCGGAACTGGGGCTCGGCTTCGAGCATCCCGGCCGCGGTCCAGCGCAGCGCCATGTCCCCGGACTGCCAGTGCTTGACGTTGCGTGAGGTGCGGCGGACGCTCTCGATCATCGACTCGACGGGTTGGTCGAGCTCGAGGGTCCTCTTCAGCTCGCCGCTGACCCCGAGGCGGGTGACGGTCAGGGTCTCCTCCAGGCCCTCGCCGCAGCGACGCGGCCGCGCCGGGGTGGGAGCGCTCGAGCTCGCCGGCGAGCGGTCTGGAGGCCTCGATCGCGAGCGTGTGGGCCTCGCTGGCCCACGCGGGCGCAGCCGCGCTTGACCGCGGGCGGTCGCGTTCGGGGAGATGGTCCAGCACGTTGCGTTCCTTATGCCGCACGCAGCGATGGACCGGCACCGCGCCGAGGACGTCCCTGACGGCCTTCCGCAGCGCCTTTCCCGCCATCCAGGACGACTAGCACGCCCTGCTGGACATCAAGGCCCCGGTCGACCAGGTCGGCGAGCAGGGGCGCGGTCGCGACGGTCGCGTTCTCGGTGCTGCCTTCCCAGAGCCCGAGCGGGATCTTCACGCCGTCCGTGGTGACTCCCGAGCGCCACGACGTCGGGTGCGTCCTTTCAGGTCGATCCCGTCGAGCATCAGCACCGCCAGGCGCACGTCGGCTAGCTGGCGCGGCCATCAACTCCTGCAGATGCTCGTGGTACGGGCGACGAACTCGCGGGAGATCGCGGACTTCGAGGTCGAGCGCTCCTCGCGGTGACTGCCTCGCCGACCGGCTCGCGCGTGCGCACCGACCGGCGCGTACTGGCGCCCGGCGAGCATCTGCTCGAGGACCAGCCGCGTCAGCGGGTCACGGTCAGCGAAATGCGCGTACGTCGCCAGCGGCATCTCGCTGCTCGCCATCGGCGCGGCGGCCCGGGGGCGCTAGACCGCGACCCGACGGCCGCCGAACGTGACCGCGCCGGCCTCATGGCCGTGACGGACCGCGACCCGGTCCGGGGATCGTGGCGTGCCTTCGGGCCGACGATCTCGTCACCTCGATCTCCATCAGCTCGGCCAGCACGCCCAGCCCGACACCGACGCTCAACGCGAGCAGCCCGTCCTTCGCGGCGAGCACGAGCTCGCCGAGCGCGGCCTGCACCCGCAGCGGCAACGTCCTCCGCTCCTCGCTCCGTCGCTGCGCCTGCAGCTACGGTCTTCATGGCGGTTCCTCCTGTCTCGGTGGACTGATTCGCACTCGCCACGGGTCACAAGGGGACCGGACGAGGCGGGAGGACCGCCACCTTCAAAGTTCTACGAGCTACGGGACAACCTCCCTGGTCTAGTCAAAGTCGCTAGATGTGCCTAGACTTCGCCGCTCTCCTCGCCGCCCGAAATTGCCGAGCCGCTGTAGATCGCACGACTGCTCCTCACGTCGCGCCCAATCCCTGCTCCATCCACTGGCTCCAGTGGCGGCAGCCGTCTCGCCGACGTCCTCACCGATCGTGGAAGTGCGAGACCTCATCCACCGTTATGCGGGGTAGAGCGAACCGATCGGCGCTCAGCTCAAATCGGTCAAGTTGCGGAGGTTTGACTACGGTGGCAATAGCAGGTCCCGTGTGCGTGGGCGAGATCGACGTCGAACAGTTCGAGAGTTCCGACGACTCTGGAGGCCCTGTGACTGACGGTGCCATCACCAACGACGATCTGGCCCGCGCGATCAATACGGAGCACGGCCACGTCGAAACGTACAAGCGCAACACGATCAAGCACGCGATCCGCTGCGGCGAGCTGCTCCTGGAGATGAAGAAACGCGTGGGGCATGGCAACTGGCTGGCCTGGGTGGAGGAGCACTTCGAGGCGAGCGAGCGCACGGCCCGCAACTACATGGAGATCGCCAAATCGGCAGCAGCTGCCGATTTGAGCGACGCCACCACGATGCGCTCCGCGCTGCGCGCGCTCGCGGCGCAGTCGGAGGCGTCGAGGGTGCCCAAGTTTGAGCCCAAAGAGGCAAAGGCAAGCCGGGCGCTCGCCGACGACCACATCCCGATCGACGACGGAATGCGAATCGCCGACGGCGGAGAAATCGATCCACCGAGAGCCGGCCTCGCCAAAGCCCATCAACACACGTGGGCAGGCATCTCCGCACGCCTCAGCACCGCCAGACGCGTCTTCGGCGAAGCCGCCGGCTCGCAGTTCGACGACCACCGCGCCAGCGAGGCGTTGTATGAAGCATCTCGGGAAGCGCGTCAGGCGGCGATCGACCTCGAGCAGCTGGCCACGGCACTCGAGCGGCGCGCGGCGTGAGCGTAAGAAGCTCGTGACGAACCCATAAGCTGGCCGCCCAGGCAGTCGTTGGCAGCGCGCGACCTCGCCAGTCGACGAGTAGATCGGTCGATCCTGCTCGCTGGCGAGACTTACGCTCTGGCAGTGGGGATGCGCTCGGACGGGCCGGCGCCGTTGGACGGGGCGACGACAGGGGACGACTTGCCGCTGACATCAGCGTAGGCGTAGAGGCCGCCAGACTTCGCGCCATTGGCAATGACTCCCAGCAGCGGCGCACCGCTGCCGGCGAGAACCTGGTGGAGTCGTTCCGCGACGTCGCGGCGACTATGCCCGATCCTGCCCACAATAACGACGCCGTCGACCTTGGTAAGCATCGGGAACGCGTCCGACACGACGATGAGCGGTGGCGTGTCGACCACGACGAGGTCGTATGCGGACCTCGCCTGTTCGAGCACGGCATCCATCGCACGACTCTCGAGCAACTCGCCCGAGTTGGGAGGCAGCACGGCGCCGGCGGCCAGCACGTCCAGGGTCCGTCCCGTGATCCCCTCTCCGGGCGGTGCCTCCAAGACGACCGACTGAGTCGCGCCTTCCATTGAAACGGAGTCGATCAACACATCGGCAAGTCCCGGACCGGACCGGATGTCGAGCTGCTGGGCGAGCGTCGGATGGCGCAGATCGACCTCCAAGAGCAGCACCCGCGAGCCCAATCTGGCAGCCGCCTCAGCCAGATGGCGAGCAATCGTGGTCTTGCCGTCACCCGGAGCGGCCGAGGCCACGACGATCGTGCGCAGCTCGCGACCGACGTTGAAGAAGCGCAAATGGGCGCGAATCAGATTGAATGCCTCAGCCTCGGCGGGAGGTAAGACCGCACCCTTTCCCTTGCCGCGCCGCCCGGCACCTGCAAGCGCCGGACTCTCCGGCACGTCGCCGAGCACCGGCAGGCGATAGATCGCCTCCAGATCCTCCGGGCCCCTGATCCGACGATCAAGGCGCTCCAGCAAGAAGGCGAGACCGAGGCCTATGAGCAGGCCCAGCAGGGCTCCGAGGACGTGTATCGCTCGACGTCTTTGGCGAGGTGGGGCTAGTGGGCACCTGTGCTTCCTGAGCGACCTGGACGTTGCCGTAGTTCAGTTCCGAGAGGAGACTCAGCGTCTGCGCGCGATCTTGGAGCTCCAGCCCATCCTGACCAAGCCTCTGCGCCTGAGAGAGTCCCGCAAGCTGCTTGTTCACGAGCGCCAAGGCAGACTTGAAGTACCGGCGGTTGGCACGCTGCTGCTCTTTGACGAACTGGCGAGTGTAGGTGTTTGCGATCTCGGCGGCAAGCACTGGAGATGTCGAGGTAGCCGAGACCCCAACGATGCTCGATTCTCCCTGCCCGCTTACGCTCAAGCTCCCGCTAACCTTTTCGTCGGTTAGACCGTGACCCAACAAGCTCGCGGTCTTCGCCGCCATGTTGCCGAGCCTGACGAGTTCGAGGTTACTTGCCTGCTGCGCCGCCTCGTCGCCGCTCGTGGCCGGAAGTCCAGCGACCTGTTGGCTGAGCTGGTTGTTGCTAAAGGCGAGCGAAGCGATCGCTGTGTACTTCTTGGCCTGATGCTTCGAGTACCCGTATGCGGCGCCGGCCACGACCACGACACAGAGCACAATCAGCGGCACACGACGACGGAGGACACCCAGAGCCTGCTCAAGATTGAGTGCTTCGGAACCTTGCTCCACGTGCGTGTATCCTCTCACATCGCTGCGCGTCCTCGCGCCTGCAAGCTCTGGGGCCGCGCACTCGTTAGCTATCCGACCTCGTGTATACTACCCAATGCTATCTGTCGCTCGGCGGTGCCATCGACATGGATGATGCCGGAAGGGGTCTCAGATGCATTTCGCCCCCGATTCTATGGTCTGGCGAACTTGAGAGCAAAGTGCTCAGCCTGAATGGAGTGTTGCGATGAGCGGGTGGTCATCGCAGCCGGGAACGCTCTCGGCGCGCCGGTTTGACTCTCGCGTCGCACTATGGCTCGGATGCCTGATCTGCGTACTCGTAGCCCAAGGGATAGCGATTACCCACTCCACCTTGTGGGCCGCCCCCCTGGTCTGTGTGCTCATCGTGGCAGTCGCGATCGACATACCCCTGGTTCCATTTATCGGCGTGACTTTAACCGTTCGCGTGCTCACCGACGCCGCCGTCTCAACGCAGGGCGCCGGCTCCGGATCTGTCGGCCTATCGGGTGGGATCGGCCTCTTGCTCATCCTAGTAGCTGTCGGCTTCATCCTTCAGCGCCGTCAGGGCCTATGGCCAGCGACTATCGCCGCGCTCTGGCTATGCCTGTGGACAGCCATAGCTGTCGTTTTCGACGGTGCATCCACTGAGACCATCCGGCAGACAGTGCGCGAGGGATCGATCGTTGCGCTCGCGGTGATCGTATACAACTCGCGTGGGGTCATAAACGTCTCGGTGGCTACGCGTCTGGTTCAACTAGCGGGAATTGCTTCCGCTCTACTGGCGCTCTACCAATTCGGGACACACACGGGCCTCGACATAGCAGGCCAGATCCGTGCCAATGGCACATTTAATCATCCAGACGGCGCAGTTATGTTCTTTGCCATAGCGACTGTTGCTTCGCTTTGGCGCTACTTGGACGCTGGCCGACACCGTTCTGACGCGCTCTTCACCGGGATCTATGCCGCTGCAGCTGCCGCGACGTTTAGCCTCGATGGCTTGGCCAGCCTCCTCGTGATGCTCATGGCGTTTGGCCTACTCCGACCCGGCTCTTCCCGCATTAAGCTTGGCACCTGTGCGATGATCGGACTTCTCGTCATCGCGTTTATGGTGACGCCGCTGGGCGCGGAACGCATCGCCCAAGAGACCTCAACCAACACTAGTTCTACTTCGGCACACATCCAAGCAAGTACCTCGCTCGGATGGAGATTCTACAAGTGGGGGACACTCATCACCGAGTGGAAAGAAAATCCCTTCTTTGGGAAAGGCCTAGGCACTACAACCAGCGCCGAAGGTAACGAAGTCATAACGACCGTCGGGCATGCGCCCCACAACGAATATCTGCGATACCTGGTAGAGACCGGTATGGTTGGCCTGGCGATTCTGCTTTGGGCTGTGATAATACTTATCCATCGACTCACCCGACTGCGTAGGACTCCTGGCATCCTCAATGCGGGGATGCTGGGCATCGCCATCGTGGTGGGATGTCTATTCGATGCCGTTGCAGACAACACCTTCCTGTATACCACGACCGCGTACGCCGCTGCACTGATCGTGGTGGCGGTTCTCAGCTCGCCCAGCAGCGCAGTGCAACGGACATCGCTCGTGAGAGCCGGGTGAGACCAACTGGTCCCACGGGAACACTTGACCCAACGATACCCAGGTGCGCCTATCTCGATTTCGGAGTCGAAGTCAGTTTATAGCCATATCTAACCAGCAGCGGCGCGCCGATGACCGTCGCCACGGCCTTATCGTACGCCGCCATGCCACTAAGCCACTCAACATCCGGAGCAATCTTTACCTCACGCTGGAATCGCATCGGATTGCCCGACAGTTCGTGTCCACTCCTGATATTGCTACGTGGCGCCGAACTGGTGGGCGCTATATGAGAATCTGCTTTTACCCAGGCCAAGATCCGTTGTGCCGCATCTTCTGAACCCTGTGCGATATCCTCATATCTGATCCGACGATAACGTCCCGCCGTCTTACCCAACAGATGCATAAGCGAGTTGAGTAGCATCCAGTCGTACGCCGTCCTTGCGGGAGAAAATTGCGGCATGAGCTCCGTTGTCCAGTAAATCTCAGGCCTTACCCTGGCACGCTGCTGTGAGAATGCGACCGCTCGGCAGTCTCTGACGACGTGTGTGGGATAAAGGTCAAATCCCTTACACTTGTTGAGAAAGAAACCATAGGGCGGGTACTTTGAAGAGTCGACAATGATGTCCACGCCGGCTACCGTCGTGATTGCGGTAAATATCTCACCCAGCATGTCGATATATTCGTCACTGTGAGCTGGTACAGAAACGCTCGCCCGACCATCTCCACTAAATGTCAGCGCAGGTACGTATCTGATCCGGGCAATGCCTTGCTTAAGACGAACGAGCCGCGCAAACCACTCAGCCGGAGAGGATCCCGCCACTTGCGCAACCACCTCCGTCCAGAACTCACACTCGCGGAATGGCTTTCCACAACTACAGAGTTGATTGTCATGAAAACCACGATCCCCAATAAAGGTCAGCTCACCAACCGACACCACAGACGGCTGCTCGCCAAGCAGACGTGACATCAAGGTGGTCCCGCTACGGGGGTGCCCGCCAATAAAGAGCACTGATGGTTTGATGCTTCCTGAGCTATTCATGTGCGCGAAGATATAGCAGGCGGGTTGCGACGGCGTCGACTGGATGCGATCGCCACCACCCCTTCGACCACGCCGAGCGCTTCCTGCACCGACTTGGCGTCACGACGAAACATCCCATGGCCCAATCGAAGCAGAAAGTCGCCAAACACAGACCACCAAAACGCCGCTCGCGACATGCCCAACTCCCCATGCTCACCGACCCAGCGATGTGTTGCTTCCGTGCGTTGGCACGCATGCACGCGAGCCGACCCCCGCATCACCGGCGTCATACGATGAACGCATGTCGCTGCAGGCTCTACAGCGAGCCTATGCGTGCGGCTGAGCCTAAAACTAAAGTCGTAATCCTCGCCGAGAGAATAACCGTCGAGACGACCATCGAACATGGTCTCCTCAAAAGCCGCGAGCCGATAGCTCATACTGCAGCCACTGAGCCAGTCCACGTGGTCGTTGGCTCGAGTGCCAGGATATTGACCCATCACGTTTCGCCCAGATCTCAGTACGACGCCTTGTCGACGACTCCACAGGAGAAACACGCTCTTAGCCTTTACGTAGTTCGCTTGTCTCTGATTGACTACGATCCCCCCCAAGCCCATTACTGTCGGATCTTGGCGAAATCTATGTTCGATGGCATCAAAATAACCGGCCGACACCTCGGTGTCATCATCAATGAAATGTATGACCTCTACACCAAGCTCGCGACATATGCCGATTGCCTCATTGCGCTGTCGCGCAAGTCCCGACTGACGCGCACGCCTGTAGATCAGGCATAAAGACGGCTCATATTTGCGGACCAAATTCTCACATAGATGACGAGTAGCGTCTGTTGTGCTGGCATCGATCACCAGGATTGGGGTGTATGGCGAGGTAGTATGGACCGCGCTGCAGGCCATCTCAATCTCGCCCGGGCGGTCCTTGGTGCATATCGCGACAATCCCATGAGGTCGCTCGGTGTGTGCTGGGTGATCAACAATGGTCATGGTCGAGTGGTGCCAGGGCATCTTGGGTGGATCGGTTCGCCCACCGTACCCTACCTCTCTACGATGTCGGGCGTGGAGCGCACCGCGCGACGCTCACGCCAGGATCGGGCTCCTGCGATGACCTCGGTGAGCCGTTGGTGGTCCCTGTTGTTGGCGCCTCCACACGCCAGAAAGGCCGCCGCGTAAGAGATCACGCCTGCGGGTAGACTCAGCAGCAGTCCGCCGACGGAGGGAACCGCCTGCTCAACAGCGAGTGCCGCACCGAACCCACAAGCATAAGCCACTAAGAGAGCAAGGCGCTCTCGTAACGGCCAAGTGATACGCAGCGGTTGAGATAGGAAGGGAAGTAGCGCCGCCACACCCCAAGACACCTGTAGGAGAAAGCCCGCGAGAATTGCGAGAGCCGGGCCGGCGATACCGATCATGGGGGTAAGCACTACGGTCAAGGCGAGTGTAAGCACGAGGCGCATCACCGCGATGATGCTGGTCAGCCCAGGGCGACCGACGGCGAGGAACGCTTGGGTCTGATTGCCCGCGATCGAGGCCAGTGCGGGACAGACCATCAGGATGGCCAACGCTGCGGCCGCCTGATCAAAGCCTGGTCCGAACACTTGTAGAATCGAGTGGGCCGAACCACCGACGATTGCGGCGATCAGTAGGGTGCCCAACAGGGCGTAGCGGATCGAGTCGATCAGCGCCCGATCGAAGCCCTCTCCATCTCCCTTGGTTCGACGTCCAACGAGGGTCGGATAGAGAACCTCCACGATGCGTGAGTTAACCTGCTGCAGACGTTCCGGAACAGATTGCGCTCGGCCATAAGCACCAACAGTCGCCAGTGGATTGCCGATAGCTGCAAGCATCCATATTCCTGCTTGCTGGCTCAACCCTTGAGCTATCCCTCCCGGTGTGACCCTGATGCCAAAGCGGAGCAACGCCGGCAACGCGTGCAGGCCGACACTGTATTCTGTTCTGCTCAGACGGAATCGCACAAAAGATCGCACGAGGATGACCCGATGCAGCAGCGAGGTCAACGATCCGCCAATCGTCGCGACGACAAGGCCCCATACCGAATGCCACGCAAGACCAACGGCCGTCGCGATCACCATTGTGCTAAGAGCTTCGTGCATACGTACCAGGAAGAGCTGGCGTCCCGCAACAAAAGCGGAGAAGATCGAATCAAAATTCCAGCCGGTATTGGTGACAATGGCATACCCGGCTATATTGACAAATGCAGGGGCGACAAGGTCGGGCTGGTGGAGCGGACCGCGAAAGACAAACCACAATACGAGCATGCTCAGTGCAGACATCACCAAGGTCAAACCTGACGAAAAAGTAAAGACAGCAGAGAACAACTGAGTCACGCGCGGATGACGTGGAGTGAGCCCCGTAATCTCCCTGATAAGAGCGGCCTGCTCTTTGGCGGTCGAGATGAGCCACAGCACAAAGATCGGGGCCGAGACAAGCGCAAATTCCCCGATGATCTTCACGCCATAGATCCGAGACGTGAGGATCGTCGTTACAACGCCGACAAGCCCCACGGCCAGGAAGCTCGAGACACCAAAGGCAAAGCCCGAGCGGTAGCTCCCGTGCCGGGCTGAAGACGAAGATCTGCTGTCCTTGTCGTGCAAAGTCCGGGAGACTAGCCTAAACCTTGCCGACGTGAATCACAGCGTCCGGTAGAACTCCCTCAACTCGGCATCGATGACCTCAGGGCCTCTTGTCTCTCTGCAGAACTGCTGGCAGCGAGTGCCGACACGTTGCGCGGCGTCTGGATCGGTCAAGAAGCGCTCCATCGCTCCGGCAAGCGCACTAGCATCGCCGACCGACACGAGCATCTCACGACACGGAGCCAGCTCGCCCGTTCCCCCGACCGGAGTTGCTACGAATGGCCGCCCAGCGGCGAGTGCCTCCGTCAAGATCATCGGCATTCCCTCCGACCTCGACGGAAGCACCACCATTCTGGAGGAGCGGATCAAGGATTTGATTGCACGCGGATCCACGGGCTCCTCTACCGACAGCCTGTCGAGATCAGGCGGATCGTAATCATCTCTCGGCCCCACCAGCCTGCATCGACCCTCTATGCCTCTGTTCAGCAGCATCTGCCACGCATCGGCGAGTACATCGACGCCCTTGAGCCTACTGATCCTTCCTGCGAAAAGCGCGACTGGCTCGGTGGTATGCACAGGGGGAGAATCTTCGTCGATGGTCACCGGATTAGCCAACTTCCTGACACGCCCGCCGACGCCCAGTCTATGTATGGCACGCTTGGTCTCGTCGGCCAGATACAGGATCCCATGCGCTCTCGAGAGGATCGCACCCACAAGCATCGGATGCGCGTTGGAGAACTCCGGGAAATCAGAGCCATGGAGCGATATGACCACCCGCAGCCGCCGTGCTCTCGCAAGCGCGACAAGTGGACCGTCACGAAGATACGCCCCCCCGCTCGACAGGTGGACGTGGACGATCGTGTCTGGATCGGCGCGTAGTATCGATCCGGCTGCACGGCGAACCAGTTGGGAGTTCGCCAGCAGTCGCGACTCGTTCCACGTTGGTTTGACGGAGATCTCGTCAGCGCCGATGTGGAAGTCGAAGATTGTCCGAATGACCGATTGAGTTCCGCCCACAGTCAATGGGTGAGGACCGATGTGGATGACCTTCATCGTCCCTGTCCGCTTCACTGCTCGTCGTCCTCCATCACTCACCAGCGAGAAGATAAGATATTAGCGTTGACTCTGGCCCCGAACAAGGACGCTCGCACTATACCAGCCGTGCCCATCCTTGGAGTGAGCGTTTGCAAGCTGAGGGGGGATCAGGCTCTTCGAGCGGTTGACCGCTTGGCGGCCGATGGCTCGTGTCAGATGCTTGCATACGTAAACGCCCACACCCTCAACCTAGCGGTACACGATCAGGATCTGCGCGGAGCCCTCAACCGCAGTGCGCTCGTAATGAACGATGGCCTCGGGGTGAGCCTGGCGGCCAGGATGCGTGGGGAACGCTTCCCCGAGAATCTCAACGGCAGCGACTTCACAGTTCAATTACTCAAACTCTCGGCAGCCAGGGGGTGGGGTGTGTTCCTGCTCGGCGGCGAGCCGGGCGTCGCCGAGACGGCCGCCGACCATCTCAGGGAGCGTATCGAGCACCTGCGGATCGTGGGCACCTGCCATGGCTTCACCGGCGAGCGCGACGATCTGCTGGCTCGGCGCGTTAAGGATGCCGGTACCGAGATGCTGGTGGTCGCCTTTGGCAGTCCGCGACAAGAGACGTGGATCGATCACAACCTCAAGGCAACCGGGGCGCTCATCGGCGTCGGCGTCGGCGCCTTCCTAGATTTCAGCGCCGGGAAGGTGGTGCGCGCGCCTCGCTGGATGAACGTCCTCGGCATCGAGTGGTGCTTCCGGCTGCTCCAAGAGCCGCGGCGCCTGTGGCGCCGCTACATCGTTGGCAACCCTGTCTTCCTGCTCCGGGCCTGGCGCGATCGCAACAGTCCCGGGTAGACTTCTGCTGGCATGGAGAGCATCGCGCTGGCCCCGGGCGTCACGAGCACGCGGATCGGCTTCGGCTGTGCGGGTCTGATGCGCGAGCCCTCGGCGCGCAAGCGCCAGAGCCTGCTCATCGAGGCCTTCGATCAGGGCATCACGCACTTCGACGTGGCTCGCATGTATGGATTGGGGGCTGCCGAGGGAGAATTGGGACGCTTCGCACGAGGGCGCCGCGACAGGATGGTGATCGCCACGAAGTTCGGGATCGAGCCGGCATCGGCGCCAGGGCAAATCGCACGCCTGCAGGGCCCTGCCCGCTGGTTGCTCGCACGCTATCCAGCGCTGCGGGGTTATGTGAAGAGGCGTTCAGACACCTTCCACCCGCCCCGCCACTACGATGCCGCCACGGCACGTGCGAGTCTGCATACGAGCTTGCGCGAACTGCAGACCGACCATGTCGACGTGCTGCTCGTGCACGACCCCGCGCCCACCGATCATGTCGATCTACCGGGTATCTGCGCCTTCCTGGAAGAGGCGCGACAGGCCGGCCATCTGCGCGCATGGGGCATAGCCGGCGAGCGGCATCCCTGCATTCAGATCAAGCGGTCGCTACCCACGACGGCGGTTCTGCAGGTGCGCGACGACATCCTCTCCCAGACCCAACCATTCCCTGAGGACCTGGAGCCGCTCGTCACCTTCGGTGTCCTGGGCGAAGCTCTCGATCGGATCTCCAGATATCTACGGGGCTCCCCCGAGCACCGCTCGCGGTGGTCCGATGAGCTGGGCGTGGACTGCTCATCCTCGCAAGTCCTCGCCTCCCTGCTGCTGCGCGACGCGCTGGACGCCAACCCCCGAGGCGTGGTGCTGTTCAGCACCACGCGACCCGAGCGCCTGCACGGACTCGACGCAATCGCGTCCGATCCACACCACCAGGACGATCCAGTGCTCGCCGCGTTCAGACGTCGCGTGAGCGACGAGCTCATATCGGCAAGCTGATCGTAGGTCAGACGATGCTCATCGATTCAGCAGAACTCCCACCGGACTCGCATCTAGAGGGTGATGTGGCCGTGGTCGGCGCCGGACCGGCGGGCATCGTCGTGGCGCTGGAACTGGCCAGGGCGGGGCGCCGTGTGCTGTTGATCGACAGCGGAGGCGACTCTCGCCAACCCGAGACCCAGCAGCTGGGTGAGCTCGTGGGGAAAGATCCTGCGCACGTCTCGATGTCGCTTGCCTCCAGCCGTCAGATCGGCGGCGCCTCCAATCTCTGGGGTGGACGCTGCGTACCGTTCGATCCGATCGACTTCGAGCCCCGGGCGATCGTGGGCGAATCGACCTGGCCGGTCTCCTACGAGGAGCTTCAATCCTACTTTCAGCGTGCCTGCGACTGGTGCGTCTGCGGCGAAGCCGTCTTCGATGCCAACGACGTGCCGGGCCTCGAACAGCGCTCGCTCGTCCCCGGGTTTCCCGACGGGCGCGTGCGAGCCTCCTCGCTGGAGCGCTGGTCGCTGCCGACCAATTTCGGCCGTGAGTATCGCTCCGCCCTGGAGAACACGCAGGGATTGACGCTCGTCACGAATCTGACCTGCACCGAGGTCGTGTGCGATCTCACGCAGCCGCGCGTAGAGCATCTCCGTGCGCAGAGCCTTGACGGCCGCTCGGTGAAGATCTCGGCCTCACGCTACGTTCTTGCATGTGGCGGGCTTGAGGTAACGCGGCTGCTCTTCGCCTCCGATCGCAGCCATCCGGGTGGGCTCGGCAACCATTCTGGACACCTGGGGCGCTGGTACATGGCCCATGTCGAGAGCCGCATCGCCCGCGTTCGCTTCACCACACCGCCCGCAGAGACGATCTACGGCTACGAGCGCGACCCTCAGGACGTGTACGTCCGCCGGCGAGTGACCTTCTCGGCGGACTGCCAGGCCAGCGAACGGTTGCCGAACATCGCTATGTGGCTGGTCAACCCTGATGTCGGCGACCCTGAGCACGGGAACGGCGTCCTATCGTTTGTCTACCTGATGCTCATATCGCCACTTGGCCGGTTCTTCGTCGCCGAGGGGATCCGCCAAGCGCATATCAAGACAGCACAGCCTGTATCCAAGGGCCGGCATCTCTGGAATGTCATGCGCAACCTTCCCTCGGCTACTCGTTTTGCCCTCGAGTTCGGCTATCGGCGCTTCCTCAAGCGCGGGCGCAAGGTCCCGGGATTCTTCGTGCCGAGCGCAGCCAACACCTACCCCCTGCTCTATCACGGTGAGCACCTGCCGCACCGCGAGAGTCGTGTTGAACCCACATCCGAGCGCGACGCCCTTCGCATGCCACGCCTGCAGACACACCTTTTGTTTGGAGATGAAGACGTCGCGGGCGTAATCCGCGCCCATCGCTGCCTCGACGCCTATCTACGCGAGCATGAACTCGGCCACCTCGAG
Organism: uncultured Solirubrobacterales bacterium; assembly: GCA_963764915.1. GTDB lineage: Bacteria > Actinomycetota > Thermoleophilia > Solirubrobacterales > Solirubrobacteraceae > Palsa-744. The sequence continues at coordinate 895,351 of CAVXUO010000006.1, forward strand.
TATCTCTACGAAAACAGCGAGGCGGCGATTCGTGAGCAGTTTTTCGGCGGTTATCACCAGGCGGGCACAACCCGCATGTCAAGCCTTCCACAGGATGGAGTCGTCGACCGCGATCTGGCGGTACACGGGTTCGACGACCTCTTCATTGCGAGCAGTTCGACCTTCGTCACCTCCGGACAGGCGAACTCCACCTTCATGATCATCGTCCTGGCACTGCGCTTGGCCGACCATCTGAACGGACTGCGAACACCCTGACTCATTCCGGGCAGTCTGGGCATGAGCACCTCGCACTGCGAGAATCGTTGGAGCCGGGCACTGGCCACCGGTGCGATGTGCATGAGACTCAGGGCAGTTTTTCCTGAGCCCGCACAAGGCGAGCCATGGTCAGACCATACCGGGCCAACGTACCCGCACAGCAACCAAGGGGGGAGCTTGCCCGCCGTTTCACTCCGTCCCGCGCTTGCTGATCCAAGACCTCACGTGGCAACAGGACCTGGCGCCGCACGAACACGCCGAACCCGCCGGGAGGCGTCAGCAGTCCGTCTATCAATCCCACGTCCGCATAGAGCTGGGACTGGCTGGAACGTGGGTTGGGGTTCGCCAATCGTACAGCCGTGTGACAGCGAACATCCAGCTTGGGCATCTCTTCGATCACTTGCGCAGCCGGCAGGCCAACCACTTTCTCCGCGACCTTGATCGCCGCCAGTATCCCGCGTGCGAGCGCGGGATGAGCCCTGATCAGCTCATCAAGCGCACCGGGCTGCAACTCGGCGCCAAAGACATCCCACCAGGCGCTCAAGTCGGTTGCCAGACGCAGATCGATAAAGCCATCGCGGGCATAGAAGAGCAGGAGCGCGGCAAGCTCATCCGCGGGAGCGGGACGCCAATCGCCCGGGAAATCCACCGCAGGTGGCAGCAGCCGCTCACGCGCAAAGGCTCGCTCATACCAATGAACCCTCCAGTGGAGCTCCACAGGCGGCAGCTTCCGCTGCGCGTGCACAAGCCGAAAGTGCAGCTGAGGCAGCCCGGAGCGTTCCACAAGGTCGCTGGGGGCTGCGTAGCCAAGTCGCCGCACCACCTCCACTGCCGTGTGCAACTGCTCCGCGGAGACGAGAAGATCGATATCGCTGGAGAGACGCCGGCCGGGATCCCCATAGAGCGCCTCGCCGAGCAGCGGGCCCTTCAATGCAGCAGAGCGAACCCCCGCATCGGCAAGCGCAGCCATCACTCGTTGGGAGACGAGCTGCAGGAAAGCTCCATGCCGGTGCCCTGCCGTTATCGCCTGCTCCACCGCCGCTGCAAAATCGTCACTCGCCTGCGCCCCCCCAAACTCCAGTATGCGGGGCCCCAAAGTGGGCAGCAGCCTCCGCAAGCGCAGCGTCTCGGCGAGCCGTGACCAGTCCACCTGCGCTATCAGCGTGTCGGCGCGCTCGCGCATGGACAGCCGACGGGAGGCGGTGCCGGCGCTGATCAGGATCAACTGCCGTTCCGCTTTGGGGTCAGTCATTCGAGTTCAACGCCGTGATCCTCTTCGCCCCCTGGAGGACCCATTGCGGTACAAGGTCATTTTGAGTAGTTGTAGGTGGCTCCAGGGGAAGGATTTCGAGGAGCTGCTGAGGGGACTTTCCTTCGAAATAGCCGTGCGGACCCAGCAGGTACGGGTTCGTACCGATCGGCGTGGGGTCCTGTGCATAGAGCGTCACGTGCGCTGCTGTATCCCTGACAACGATCCCATAACGCTGGGCTGCTTCGGCAATCATCAACGTCACTCGTGAAAGATGCAGCGAGGCGAGGTTCAGGTTGGGATCAAGCCGCAAATGTGCGCCCTCGGGCAGAGACAGCGGGCTGGTGGACCTACCATCGGTCCGCTGGGCAGGCGAGGCATAAACCCCCGGCACGAGGGTCGGGAATCGCCATTGCCAGCGCATGGTTGATCTGACCCTTTTCGAGGTCTTCCATCGTAATCAGCCCCCCGGCGATCGACAGCGACGACGCACTGGCCCCCCACCTGGGCTTCGCACCAGGCCAGGCTTCGGGACCATAGCCGCCCGAATCGGTTGACACGTTCTGGATCGCCCCACCCCAAAAAGCGTGCCAACCATCTTCTCCATGTTCCATCTGCAAAAACTCCCACAGCCGATCCGTGCTCGGTTGCCACACCACGAGATGTTTGTCGGTCCCAGCCGCAGGCTGGGCATCCGCCGGCAACGGCACCGCACCCCACGCCGACTGCAACGCAGGTGCACCCCACCAACTTTCTACCGACGCATTGGCGAGCGTGACCGTCACCACCGGCTGATCCGCCGACACCGTATACACCGGCACACTAAAGACAGTCGTGTGAGTGCCCGGCCCCTTCCCAGCCTGTCGTTCGCCAGCAATCCCTTCATTCAACGCACCCACCACCCCAGCCGAGTGACGATCGAGCCTCGCACGAGCCGGAACCTGTCTATTCCAGAAGCTGGTAGGCGAGAAGAAACGAAACGGCAGCTTGCCGGTAGACGCCGCGACGCCACTCATGAACGCCTCAGCCTTGTCGTGGACCGTAAGTGGCTGTCGCTGCAGAGCGGCGCCGCAGCCCATCAGTCGGCCGCGTACAAAGCACAGCCCGACAAGAACCGCCAGTTGGGAGCGAGAAGCCGACACTTACGGGGCGGTAGCGTATCGCGGTAGAGCACATCCTAAGACAACCTACAGAGGCTCGTCGGCAACGAATCCCTCGGGCCTGCTTCTCGCGTTCCTCGAGGCGTTTGTGCGATACGCGTGGGAGCATCGAAGGACCTATATCACCGGGCAAAGACCCGCGGCCAGGCGAGCGCGGTTACGAGCGGCCCGCGCCTGAGCCCTCGGCCGACCATGACCCGCGGCACGTCGAGGGGATCCCAGCGCGACGGGCGTGCGAAGCCGCCGTAGAAGCTGAAGGCGAGCTCGACGCCGCAATCGCGGAGGGTCTCCTGGGTGAGGGGTGTGAACGTGTCGCGAGCGCCGAACGGATAGGCAAACCAACGCATCGCGACCCCAACCTCTTCCTCCAGCCGGCGGGCGCAGGCCGTGATCTCCTGTCGCTGGCGCTCGACCGACAGCCGTGCGAGCACGGGATGGGTCACCGTATGACCGCCGATCGACATTCCGGCGGCCTGCATCTCGCGCACCATCTTCCACGTCATCCCATAAACCCTCGACGTCGCTCGCGCCGCAGCGCCCGCTGCCGCTCGCCCCGGCGAGCTCGTGCAGGAAGCGCTGGCCGGTGCCATCGGGCAGCGCCATGTAACTCGCGATGAGCTTGATGATCGTAGCATCGTGATTGGAGGTGGCAAACGAGACGCTGGCGGGCAGGAGGCTCGCGCCGGGCATCGCTGCCACATGTCGCGCATCGCTGCCGGAACGACGAACCATCCAGGCGATCTCATCCCACCATGACATGAGCGAGCGGTCGAGGAAGCCCGTCGTCAGGAAGAAGACGGCGGGCAGGCCGTGCTTGCGCAACAGGGGGAAGGCGAGCTCGTAGTTGTCTCGATAGCCGTCGTCGAAGGTGACCAACACGCGTCGCCCTCGTCCCGCGCTCATCGCAGCGGTTACCTCGCAGGGATCGATTACCTCGGTGCAGCGTGCCAGCGTCTCGAGCTGATCGTCGAGATCCTCGGCGCTCACACTCCACAATGCGTGGTCCCACGGCTGCCCCTCGCTGTTCCCGATACGGTGATAGTTGAGCACGAGCACGCCCGGCCAAGAGCCGAAAAGCTTCAACGCGGCCTGCAGCGGTAGCTTTGCTAGTACGGTCGAAGCGCCGTCCGTGAGCGAGAGACTCGCCCGCGCTCCTCGAATGGGGCGTCGGAGACGACGGCTCGGGCGCACGGCATATGGGAATGCAGGTCGCTCACGCGGCCAGATGATGACGTGATCGGGCGTGCGTCTGCGGCGTCGATCGCGCTAGCCCTCCCGGAGATCGGAAAATAGACTTGCTGGATGCGTCGACCGAGAACTCAAACAGGGGGAGGTCCACGCGCTGATCATCGACGCCGCCCAGCGACAGGCGTTGGTGGCGCTGCGCGAGTTGGGCAAGGCGGGCCTGGGCGTCGGCGCGATGGAGTGCCAGCCGGACGCACCGGCCTTCGCATCGCGCTGGTGCACGGTCAGCGCGGTGCTCCCCGACTTCGCGCAGGATCTGGACGCGTTCATAGGGGCGCTCTTGGAAGCGTGCGCCAGGCACCGGCCGCGGGTGCTAATTCCATCCCACGACGGCTCGATCGAGGCGCTGCGGCGCCAGACGCGCGGACATCGAGCGGTCCGTCGGGCTGGCGCTCGCGTCCGAGCAGGCGTTGGCGATCGCCGTGGACAAGGCCCGTACGCTCGCGGCCGCGAGCGCCCTCGGTATGCGCGTTCCGCGCGGCGTTCTGATCACTGAGGCCGGCGAGGCGGAGGGGGCACTCGAGGAGGTGGGGCTGCCGGCGGTCGTGAAGCCGGCTCGCTCCTGGGTCCAGGAGCAAGACGGGCCCGGAGAGCGGCTGATCTCGGTACTCGCCACCACCCGGACCGAGGCGCTCGCCGCGATCGACTCGATGCTCGGGGAGCGCCTCCAGGCAGTCGTCCAAGAGTGGCTTCCCGGAGATCGCGAAGCGGTCAGCCTCATCTACGCCCAAGGCCGCGTGTGGGCGCGCTTCGCCCAACGCACCACCCGAGCCGTGCGGACGCCGGCGGCTCGTGGGTCCGGCGCGAAAGCATCCCGCTGCCGCCGGACATCGCGCGGGACGCCGAACGGCTCGTGATGGAGCTTGGTCTGGAGGGCTGTTCGGAGGTCGAGTACCGTCGCGACGCAGCGGGGCGCGCGGCGCTGATGGAGATCAACCCCCGCCTCTCCGCGTCGGTCGAGGTCGGGGTCCGGGCGGGGGTGCCGTTTCCCCGTCTCCTCTACGACTGGGCCAGCGGTGAGCCCCTGGAGGAGCAGACGGGCTACCGTAGCGGCGTGCGCATGCGGTGGCTGGGGGGGGACCTGTCGTGGCTGAAGAACGTGCTGAGCTCATCAGGACCCGCCCGACGCTCCTCCGCGGGGTCGGGCAATGGGCGTTTTCCTCGCAGACTTCCTGCGCCCGATGAGCTACGACTACCTGGACCCACGCGACCCCCGTCCGGCGCTCCAAGCAACAGCCGAGGCCACGCAACGCGTGCGCAAGCGTGCAGTGCGACGCGTGGGTAGCGCGCGCGAAGGGCGCGCAGGACTCGATACCGACGCGGTCGTGATCGGCGCGGGACCTTCCGGGCTATCGATCTCCTCGCATCTGAGCGGGCGCGGAATCCGCCACGAGGTTTTCGGGGAGCCGATGGACACCTGGAGCAGCCACATGCCGGTGGGGATGTGTCTGAAGTCCGAGGGCTTCGCCTCCAACCTCTCCGATCCCGGCGGGGAGTGCACGCTCGAGCGATTCTGCGCCCAGCACGCGCTCGAGTACGGCGACGTGGGAGTTCCTGTGCGTCTCGATACGTTCGAACGCTACGGGCGCTTCTTTCAGGAACGCTACGTCCCTGGGCTGCGACGCCAAACGGTCGAGTGCGTGCGCTCCGCGCCGGGGGGGTTCGAGCTTGCCCTGAGCACGGGCGAGGCGCTGCGGGCGCGCCGCGTGATCGTGGCGAATGGCGTGCAGGGGTACGCATACCTTGCACCCACCCTGCAGGGCATGGCCGCCGAAGCGGTGATCCACAGTTACGACCAGCGCGATCCTGCGCTGTGGCGGGGACGCCGGGTCGCCGTAATAGGCGCCGGTCAATCGGCACTCGACACCGCAGTGCTGCTTCAAGAGCAGGGAGTCGACGTGGTGGTGATCGCCCGCACCTCGGAGCTCGCCTGGAATGGGGATCCGGTGCTTGGCCCCCGGTCGCGGTGGGCGCGCCTCCGCTATCCCAAATCGGGCCTCGGCGACGGCCTGCGCATGCGTGTCTACGCCAGCCACCCGCTCATGGTGCACGCGGCGCCCGCCAGCCACCGGCTGCGCGTCGCCTACACGGTTCTCGGCCCCGCCGGAGCCTGGTGGCTGCGGCCACGCTTTGAAGGCAACGTGGAGGCCTTACTGGGGCGCACGGTCAACGCCGCCCGGATGGAGGGCGAGGAAGTGTGCCTACAGCTCCAGGGCCCCCGGGGGAATCGGAGCTCGTGGTCTCCCGGGTGATCGCGGGCACCGGCTACCGCGTGGATCTGAACAGGCTTTCTTTCCTCGATCCCGCTTTGCGCGGTCGCATCGCCACGGCCGCGGGGGCTCCCGTGCTGGACCGCTCGTTCCAGAGCAACACGCCCGGCCTACACTTCGTGGGCTACGCGGCAGCGGGCAGCTTTGGGCCGGTCATGCGATTCGTGTACGGCGCGGACTTCACAGCGCGGCGGATCGCACGCGTGTATTCATGAGGTGCTGTGCAGTTCCCATTTTGAGTAGTTGTAGGTGGCTCCAGGGGAAGGATTCGAGGAGCTGCTGAGGGGACTTTCCTTCGAAATAGCCGTGCGGACCCAGGTACGGGTTCGTACCGATCGGCGTGGGGTCCTGTGCATAGAGCGTCACGTGCGCTGCTGTATCCCTGACAACGATCCCATAACGCTGGGCTGCTTCGGCAATCATCAACGTCACTCGTGAAAGATGCAGCGAGGCGAGGTTCAGGTTGGGATCAAGCCGCAAATGTGCGCCCTCGGGCAGAGACAGCGGGCTGGTGGACCTACCATCGGTCCGCTGGGCAGGCGAGGCATAAACCCCGGCACGAGGGTCGGGAATCGCCATTGCCAGCGCATGGTTGATCTGACCCTTTTCGAGGTCTTCCATCGTAATCAGCCCCCCGGCGATCGACAGCGACGACGCACTGGCCCCCCACCTGGGCTTCGCACCAGGCCAGGCTTCGGGACCATAGCCGCCCGAATCGGTTGACACGTTCTGGATCGCCCCACCCCAAAAAGCGTGCCAACCATCTTCTCCATGTTCCATCTGCAAAAACTCCCACAGCCGATCCGTGCTCGGCTGCCACACCACGAGATGTTTGTCGGTCCCAGCCGCAGGCTGGGCATCCGCCGGCAACGGCACCGCACCCCACGCCGACTGCAACGCAGGTGCACCCCACCGGCCCAACTTTCTACCGACGCATTGGCGAGCGTGACCGTCACCACCGGCTGATCCGCCGACACCGTATACACCGGCACACTAAAGACAGTCGTGTTGATACCAGGCCCATTCCCAACCTGTCGTTCGCCAGCAATCCCTTCATTCAACACGCCCGGGGCCCAGCCGAACTCGGATCCAGCGCTGCATTTGCAGGCAGTTCCTCGTTCCAGAAGCTCGTCGGTGAGAAGAAACGAAACGGCGCCACACCCTCAGCTGGTGGTTCAACCGTCTGTGTAAATACCGGCGAGACCGATGCCAGATAGCTGCTGTCCCCGCTGTAAACGGCGGTGACCGCATACGAGGACCAGTTCCGGTAGTCCGTGACGGTGCATTGAGCTGCGCCAGAGCTGACGGTCTCGGCTGTGCATCCGGTGATTGGGGTACCTTCTTCTTGAAACTCAATTGTTCCAGTCGCAGCGACGGAACTCACGGTCGCCGTATAAGTCACAGACTGCCCAACCGTCGAAGGATCCAACGAAGACGATACCGATGTCGTAATGGTTTTCTTGTTGACTGCCTGAGTCAAACCAGGAGACGTAGAGGCAGCATAATTTCCATCACCGGAGTAAACCGCTGTGATCCAGTGACTTCCAGCGGTAAGACCGGCCGCGGTGCACGTCGCCGTGCCGGAGCTTACAATCTGCGCGACACAGCCCGCGATCGTCACTCCAGCCTGTTTGAATTCAACTGTTCCCGTCCCTACTGTGGTATTGAGCGTAGCTGTGTAGGTCACCGCTTCGCCAACCGTCGAAGGGCTCAACGAAGACGACAACGTCAGCGCAGTGGTTTTCTTGTTGACCGTCTGGCCCAAACCAGGAGAAGATGTCGAGGTAACGTAACTGCTATCGCCCGAGTAAACGGCTGTCATCAACCGCCAGCCTGGAGGAGGATTAGTCACAGTGCACCGCGCCCTGCCGACGCTGATGGGCTGCGCAGCACAACCGGCGATCGCCACCCCCACTTCCCTGAATTCAACCGTACCTGTCGCCGCGCCGGTATTGAGTGTAGCCGTATAAGTCACCGCTTCGCCAACCGTCGAAGGATTCAACGAAGACGCCAATGTCATCGTCGTAACTTTCTTGTTGACCGTCTGGCCCACGCCGGGAGAAGATGTCGAAGTAGCGTAATTACTATCGCCCGAGTAAACGGCCGTTACCAACCGCCAACCCGAAGAAGAGCTAGCCACAGTGCACTGCGCACTGCCAGCGCTCACGGGCTGCACGGAACACCCAGCGATCGTCACTCCCCCTTGCTTGAATTCAACCGCACCTGTCGCCGCGCTGGTATTGAGCGTAGCCGTATAAGTCACCGCTTCGCCAACCGTCGAAGGATTCAACGAAGACGCCAATGTCATCGTCGTAACTTTCTTGTTGACCGTCTGGCCCAAACCAGGAGAAGATGTCGAGGTCACGTAACTACTATCGCCCGAGTAAACGGCCGTCATCAACAACCAGCCCGACGAAGAGCTAGCCACAGTGCACCGCGCTCTGCCGACGCTGATGGGCTGCGCAGCACAACCGGCGATCGCCGCCCCCGCTTGCCTGAATTCAACCGTACCTGTCGCCGCGCCGGTATTGAGTGTAGCCGTGTAAGTCACCGCTTCGCCAACCGTCGAAGGATTCAACGAAGACGCCAACGTCATCGTCGTAGTTTTTCTGTTGACCGTCTGGCCCACGCCGGGAGAAGATGTCGAAGGAGCGTAATTACTATCGCCCGAGTAAACGGCCGTCATCAACCGCCAACCCGAAGAAGAGCTAGCCACAGTGCACTGCGCACTGCCAGCGCTCACGGGCTGCGTAGAACACCCAGCGATCGTCACCCCAGACTGCTTGAAGTCAACAGTCCCCATCGCCGCCGTAGAACTCACCGTCGCCGTAAAAGTCACAGACTGCCCAACTGTCGAGGGGTTCGTGGAGGAGGCAAGCGTCGTCGTAGTTGGCGATTTGCCAACCGAAGACGTTTCAACGAGAGGAGCTTCGACAGGGGACCCAGCCAGAGGGTTTTCATCGGGAAACATTTCGACGGGAGACCCAACCGGAGCTTTCAACCGGCGGAGTTTCGACTGGCGGAGTTTCGACTGGCGGCGTTTCAACCGGCGGGAGTTCAACTGGAGGCGTTTCATCCGAAGGCGTTTCAACCGGAGACAAGCCGGACCGGAACCCCCCGGCGACTTTGGAGCGGAGCCACTGCCTTCTGGGGCGGTAGGTTCTGGGGCCTCTGCGGGCGGGGCTTCTCCGTTGACCCGTTCCTGAACCGGTTCCTGGACGCTAGGGGGTGTCAAGGCCGGCGACAGAGACGGCTCGACCGGCTCCGCGGATACGGTCGGCTTCTTTGCCTTCGCCTTCGCCTTCACGACTGCGCAAGCCTTGCGGGCTTTCTCCGTGCGCGCCGCGGCAGCGCACTCGCGCCGCCGCGCGGATGGGGACTTCCGGCGGCTCCCCTTCGGCTTGGAGACCGACTGAAGGACTGGTACGGACAAACCGGTGGTGGGCCGCGAAGCGGCGGCAGCCCCCGACGGGTCAACGCTCGCGGCGAGCGCAAGCACGATCGCACTCGAAAGCACTGCGGCGAGGAACAGCAGGCAGAGCCGAACGGCCGGCAGGCGGTGGGCACCCAGCGCCAAGACAGGCCGCTCGGGCCGCGGGCTGGGGGGGCCGGCAAAGCCGGCGGGCAACTGGCGCGCGAGGATCTGCGTCGCCACGGCGGCTGCAAGTCTTCTTGCGGACGTCATGCTGGGGCTTCATCGGACGATCACCCGGAGCTTCGAGGCTGAGGTCCCCGGGCTGGACTCATGTCGGCCGGGGACCTCGACACGTTTTGGACGGCTCCCGATCGCAAGCGGCTCTCGTGCGGAGCACGGATGCTCCGCCCAGGGCGCTCGATTCCGCGTCGCGCCGCGCGGATGCGACCCCAAATGGCTGCCTTCTTCATGGCGCGGGTAAGTTCAGGCGCGTAAAAGGGCTATAATTCGCTGCGTGGGAGGGCTAAGATTCTATGCGTCAGAGGGTTGAAATGGAGACAGCCCCCTACCGCTTGCGCCTCATCGATCCGCTGCTGGACGAACTGCTCGAGCAGTTGCCCGCGGTGCTTGTGGTTGGACCGCGCACGGCTGGCAAGACGACAACGCTGACACGGCGCGCAAGAACGGTGGTCAGACTCGACCAGCCGCTACGGGCGGCGGCGTTTGAGGCCGACCCCGATGCCGCGCTCCGGGGTCTTGCGGAGCCCGTACTGCTCGACGAGTGGCAGCGCGTTCCGGACGTGCTCGGTGCCGTCAGGCGTGCGGTCGAAGCAGCCCCCCACGCCAATCGCTTCTTCGTCACCGGCTCGGTACGCGCAGAGCTCCAGCACGAGGTCTGGCCGGCCACCGGCCGGCTCGTGCACGTGGCCATGTACCCAATGACGGTGGGTGAGCAGCTCGGCAGGCCGTCCCGGCCGTTCTTCGACAGGATCGCTGCCGGCGAGGAGCTGAGCATTCCTGCTGAATGCCCCGACCTGCGCGGCTACGTCGAGCTCGCGCTGCGCAGCGGCTTCCCAGATGCCGCCCTGCACCTCACCGGCGGAGCAAGAAGGGCGTGGCTGGAGAGCTATATCGAGGATCTGCTCACGCATGACGTCGCGCAGCTGGAGGAAAGCCCGACCAGACGTCGCGACACACAGCGGCTGCGGCGCTTCCTGGAAGCGTACGCATTCAACTCCGCTGGCGTGGCCGACCAGAAAACCATCTATGAGGCGGCACAGGTGAGCAAGGCCACGGCTGGCGCCTACGAGGATCTACTGGCGGCACTTCTGATCACAGAGCGCCTACCGGCGTGGTCCTCGAACCGGCTCAAGCGGACGGTGCGCCGGCCCAAGCGCTACCTGATCGACGCCGCGCTGGTGAGCACCACGCTGGGACTCGACGAGCAGAGTGTGCTCGCGGACGGCAACATGCTGAGGCGTGTGCTCGACACGTTCGTGGCCGCCCAGCTGCGCCCCGAGCTCGCCATCGCCCACTCGCGGCCACGCCTCTTTCACCTGCGCACCGAGGAGGGTCGCCACGAGATCGATCTGGTGGCCGAGCTCGCGGGACGACGAGTAGTGGGTATCGAGGTCAAGGCCACCTCCGCCCCAAGCGGGAGGGACGCCAGGCACCTCGCGTGGTTGGCCGACCAGCTCGGCGAGCGTTTCCTCGCCGGCGTAGTCCTGCACACCGGGCCCCACATCTATCCACTCAGCGAGAAGATCATCGCCGCCCCGATCGCAGTTCTGTGGGGTTGAGCCTCTCATATGAGCAACGACTGGTGACCTGACCCAGCCCGTCTCCTTGGCTTTCCGGGTGGGACCACCAGCCGTGACGGCCCGCGCATGCGCTTGTGGATGTGGCGCGGACCTCGAAACGCAACGGTTGGCAACGCGGCTCGCCTGGCTGACTCACTACACGCAGCTCGTCGACAGCTACCCACTTCTGCCGAGTTTCACGCATAGCGGCAGTGCTATGACTTCGGGCGTTTGACCCTACGGGCACCCCGGTTGGGAGGTGCAGCTTGCTCCTGCGTCTCCGCGTCGAGCCGCGCCTGCCACGCCTCAATCTCAGCCGGAAAGCGCTCCGAGGAGTACGTAGGCCACTCGTTGGCTGGAATGACGATGGCGGGGTGCTCAATCTCGGTGATTGCCTCCCCATCGTCGAGGATAAAGAACGGTTGTACGGCCACCTTGACGAGTCTTAGTTTTGCGTTCATGCTTGCGCCAATCCTAGTTTTATGAGGGCTTCGGCGATTTCTTTGGCGGTGACTGTCGCGGCGACTAGTACGGGAGGCCCGACGGGGGCGGCGCCCATGAACCCGATTTTTTTGCCGGATTCGCCGCCCCGTATCCAGGGGGTTGTTTCGTTGTTAGCTATGTACAATTCACTTTCCCCGGTTGCATTTGCCCCCGCATTTGTGCCTATGTATACGTTAGATTGCCCCGTGGCGCTCTTCCCGGCCCCGTCCCCGATAGCCACGTTCTGATTACCTGTCAGGTTTTTGGCTAGCGCTTCATTTCCAACTGCTACGCAATGTTTCGCCGTGGTAATAAGCGTCCCGGCCCCCCACCCCACGGCGACGTTTTTTTCGCCGGTTGTCGAGGCTGCAAGGGCCGACGCCCCAACGGCGACGTTATGGATACCTTCGGTGTTGGTTTCCATTGCCCCCGAGCCGACGGCAGTATTTTGGGAGCCCAGTTTCGTATGCCTCATGGTGTTCATACCAACTGCGGTGTTACCTGATCCCTGGCCTTCTAGTCCTTTGCCTTCTACTTCATTTAGCGCGAACGGTCCCACGGCCACGTTTTGTTTTGTTTCTTTTCCAAACTGCATGGAACGTTCGCCTATTGCAATGTTATTTTCCCCAATGGTATTTCCGTTTAGGGCGTTCACTCCAAGGGCAATGTTACCTTCACCGTTGATTTCCCCACCTTCACCCGCCGTAGTATTCTGCATTGCATTTAGCCCAATTGCAATATTCTCCTGTCCATGTTTGCTTTTTTCCAGGGCATTGTTACCTATCGCAATACTTCTAAGGCCCGTTGTGTTGGAGAACAGGGCATTACCCCCAATAGCAACATTGCTTTCTCCCGTCGTATTTTCGCGAAGAGCGCCGTTGCCGACGGCCGTATTCCCCGCACCTTCGGTGTTATCGCCCAACGCCTGATGGCCGAGGGCCGTGTTCCGCAGCCCGGTCGTAATCGCGGCCAGCGCACCTACGCCCAGGGCCGTATTGTATTTACCCGTCGTCAGCGCCGGGAGCGTTGAGCCCAGCGCGAGATTGGATTCAGGTTCGTTGATATTGTGACTGCCGTTTACCACCGAACTCGGCAGCTGCGCTTCGGGAAGCTCTCCGCTGCCGTTGAGCGATGCCACGCCACTCGGCTGGCCGACCTCCGAGGTCGCGACCGCTTCGACATCCGCCGCTTTCAACACCACTGCCCCGATTTTGCCATTGACACTTGTTACTTCGCTCATATCCTCACCTCGGCTTGTGGGTCGCCACGGCGGGAGCCCGCGACCATAGTACTGTCGGCTCGATAGCCGGAATCATACAGATATCGCGGCTTGCGCGCAACCATGCCTCGCCGAGGTCAATGAGAGATCACCGCCGCCGATCGCCGTTCCGCGGGGTTGGCGACCGTCCCCCGCGCCGGCAATTGGCCAAATGCGCGTGGCAGAATGGACGTTTACGCGGCTAGCCGCTCGGGGTCGGCCTACTGCCCGGACGACTCCGGTCCTCCTGCGCGAAGCCTCGCTTGATCCACTCACCGTAGGCGCTGTAGAAGGTTGGGAAGTCGACGACGACGATTCGGGGTGACTCGTGAATCTGCTCGGCTGTGGCGGTGGCGTATTCGTGCACCAGCAGCCGTCGCAGTTCGCGTAGCCGCTGCAGGCGGGTGGTGAGCTCGCCGGAGACGACGCGATTGCGCCGGAGTGCCTCCTAGGTCACGCCGGGCGTTGAGTCACGCAGACACTCGCCCGTCTGCGCCGAGATCCTCGAGCGCATCCTCCAGCGGCCGCTCCGCCGCGCGGGCGCGGCGCTGCCACTTCGACCGCTGCGCGCGTTCGAGCGCCCAGCGTTCGTCTCGGTCGATGAGCACCTGTCCATCGCGCAGAATGGCGAGCATCAATACCGGCGTGCGCTGGGCGTCGGATAGACGGACCAGCTGCACCTCGCGGCCGACTCGGCTTGTGAGGCGCCCGGCAATATCAGCCAGCCGGCCGACCGCCGGATCGTCGAGGTCCACCAACACATCGACATCAGAACTCGCGTGCTCAGTGCCAGTCGCAGTCGAGCCGAAGAGGACCGCGAGCCTCACATTGGGCTCTGTGCGCAGTGCAGCGCGCAGGCTCTGGAGCAGCCCCCAATGGTCGCGTAGATAGAGCTCCTCCCGCGCCGATATGCGGAAGCGGCGTGGACTCGGGCGCTCTCCATGCAGGAGACCGTCGGCGGCGGCTCGACGGAGTGTGCGCTCGGGTATGGCGAGCGCCGCAGCAAGGCTCCTTAGAGATTCCACGGTATGGCCGATGATATCTCTTTGTGAGGCCGATCGCTAGAGGCGAGTCCCCTGTGACGAGAGCCCCATCGCGGTCTCACTAATAGGTGAAGTCGTCACCGGGGTTGGAAAGGCTGGTTCCCCCCGAGTCGACGACGAATAGGTTCCAGGCACCTGGTTTCGCGGGGCCGCCGGTGACAGCGGTGATTTCAGTCGACGACACCACAACCACTTTGGACGCAGGAATCGCCGTCGGCCCGGCACCATTGCCCTGTCCGATCTCCACAGTCGCGCCGGTCACGAAACCCGTGCCGGTGATCTTGATCGGGGTCCCCCCGCTCACCGCCCCCGACGCCGGGCTCACCGAGAAGACCGTGGGATAGGCGAAATAGGTGAAGTCGTCACCGGGGTTGGAGAGGCTGGTTCCCCCCGAATCGATGACGAACAGGTTCCAGAGACCTGATTTCGCGGCGCCGCCGGTGACGGCGGTGATTTCAGTCGACGACACCACAACCACTTTGGACGCAGGAATCGCCGTCGGCCCGGCACCATTGCCCTGTCCGATCTCCACAGTCGCACCAGGCACGAAACCGGTGCCCTTGATCGTGATCGGAGTCCCCCCGCTCACCGTCCCCGACGCCGGACTCACCGAGGTCACGGCCGCCGGCAGATTCGGTGGCGGCTTGAACGCGTTGACCCCATCGGGCGTGCCGACGCCGCTGGGACCGTCGTAACCCGTCCCCGCCAGGCAGATCCCCTTGGCGGCGCAGCTCGCGGCCTCTTCGGCGGGCGTGCAGGCCGATAGGCCATCTTCCAGGAAGGGTTCCGCGCATTCTCCGCTGGAGCCGGCGGTGACGTCGTGCAGCGACCCCGGGGACTTCAGCGCGTTTTCGTAGAGCGTCTTGGCGGGGTATTCCACGCCGTTGGCTCCCCCGGCGAGCGCGAATACCGAGGCGATCAGCGGCGTGGCGAGGCTGGTGCCGCCGATCGTGCACCAGTAGGCGACGTGTTTGACGCCCGCTTCGTTGTAGCGGTATTCGCATTCGGGGCTGGTGTCGTGGACGGCTACCCCGGTGTAGGGATCAGCGTCGGCGGCGACGTCAGCGACGGCACGTTTGGCGCCGCAGCCGACCCCCGACCAGTCCGAGACGGACTGCTGCCAGGGCTGCGCGGTGAACACCACGCTGCAGCCGCCGCCGGTGGCGCCATCGCCGTTCCACACCGTCTCGCCCGCCCACGCGCTGCTCGCGCCAAGGCTCAGGCGGGTGCCGCCCACCGCGACCACGTGGGGAGAGGAGGCGGGGAAGCCGACATCGCCCCTTTCCGCGCCGCTTTCCGCATCCCAGTTCAGATAGCCGTCGTCGCCGGCGGCCGCCGCGATCACGATGCCGGGATGGTCGAACGGGCCGGCGCTCTCCAGTTCGGGGGTCTCGCCTTCCTCGGAGCCCCCCCACGAGTTCGAGATCTCCCCGGCGCCGAGGTTGGCCGCGCTCCGCTCGGCCGTTTCGAGGTCTTCATAGCTCGGCCCGTTGGCCTCCACGAGCACGATGTCGCAGCTCTGGCACGTGGCGTGCGCGACCTCGATGTCGAGCGAGATCTCGAGCGCCCACCCGGTCGCTTCCGCGGCCTCTTCGCGTTTTGCCCGCGAGCCTTTGCGCGCCGTTTCCAGTTCTTTGGTCGTCTTCGGGAACGGCAGGCCCCCGGCTTCGCCGCTCTGGTTGACCTGCCGGAAGCAACCATCGGCGGCCGTGCATTCGGGCAGAGCAAATTCTTCGTCGTACGCCTTCAAGTCCGCTTCCGCGGTGGGATCGTTGTAGGCGTCGACCAGCGCGACCGTCTGTGTGCCGGGCGCGCCGGTCGGCAGCGCATAGGCGGCGTGCAGATCCTGTGGCCTCAGGCCAAAGGCGCCCGCGTTCGGCGAGGGCGCGGTCAACGGGGCGGCGCGAGTCATCCCGAGCGGGTGGCGGCGGGCGCGAGCTTCGGCCGTCCGCGGCACGAGCTGCACCGCCAGGCACCCGGCGTGCCCGCGAGCGGGTGCGCCACACACCGAGCGGACGGCGTAATCCGAGCGGGGCAGCGGCGCGACGGGATGCGCGGCAGCGCTCTGCGCGCAGCACAGCAGCAGCCCTGCCGCGATAGCCGCTGAGCGAAGCGTTGCTGTGCGGGGCGTTGGCATCGCCATCGGTTTCCATTATCCCATCCTGGGCCGCGCTGTCACGAGAACCGTCGGCGCCACGTGGATTTGCTCATGCGTACCGGCGGCGAAACGCTGCGCAGGCTTCGCCCATGGCCAAGTGGTCGAGCCCGCGATCGAGTGTTTCGTCCCAAGCGCGGCCTATGGTCCTCCGCTCAATCGATCGAAGGGCAGAGACGTCTAAGGAGTTCTCAAAAGAATTTTAGATAAATGGGTGGGAGAGGCTTCGCGCGGGGTCCAACGTGTGGTCTAAAATTTGCTTGAGATCCTTTTAGAAGCGTTGAGACCGTCCCCGTATGAACCCCGAAACCAACCCCTACATACCCGCTGCCGGCTCGCGGCCCCCAGTGCTGGCCGGCCGTGAGGATGAACTGGACACCTTCACGGTCGCTCTCGGCCGGCTGGGAAAAGGGATCCACGCGCGCAGCATGATTCTCGACGGGGTCAGGGGCGCCGGGAAGACCGTCCTGTTGCGCGAGTTCAATTACATCGCGCGCGAGCAGGGCTGGATCACCTCCGGCGTGGTCGAGTGCGACGCGGGCGAGCAGCTGCCACGCATCGCCGCCAAGCTCTGCCACCGCGCGCTGCGCGACCTCGACAAGCGCTGGAGCGCCGGGGAGGCGATGCGGCGCGCCTTCGGTGTGCTGAAGGCGTTCACGTTGACGCTCGGCGAGGACGGTCACTGGCGCTTCAACATCGACTTCGACGCGGTCAAAGGCATCGCCGATTCCGGCGACCCGGAGGTGGACATCGTCGAGCTGATCGGCGAGGTTGGCAGGGCCGCGAGCGAGCACGGCGAAGGCGTGCTGCTGCTGCTCGACGAGATGCAGTTCCTCAGCCGAGCCGATCTGGGCCTGCTGTCCAAGGCGATGCACCAGATCAGCCAGGAGGTATTGCCAGTGCTGATCGCCGGCGCCGGTCTTCCTCAGCTGCCGCTGATGCTCAAGGAGGACAAGCTCTACGCCGAGCGCCTGTTCACGTTCCGCACGATCGACAGCCTCTCGCCGCCGCAGGCGGCAAAGGCGCTCACCGTTCCCGCATCCCGCGAGAACGTCTCATATGCGCCCGACGCGCTTCGCTACATCCTGGAGCAGTCGGAGGGCTACCCATACTTCCTGCAGCAGTGGGGAGAGGCCGTATGGAACGAGGCGCAGAGCAGCCCCATCGGCATGCAAGACGCCCTCACCGCGCACGAGCTGGTGACCGACGAACTCGACCGGCGATTCTTCAGAGACCGCTACGACACCGCCACCGAAGCCGAGCGCATCTACATGGCCGCCATGGCTGACCTCGGACCCGGCAGCCACAGCTCCTCAGACATCGCCGCGCGCATGGGACTCACCGTCAAAACCGCGTCCGTCCGCCGCGACGGCCTGCTCAAGAAGGGGCTCATTTACAGCCGAGTCGACACCGAGCTCGACTTCACAGTCCCCCAGTTCGCGACCTTCATCGAGCGGATCCACCCATTCGACGCCGCACAGCGACCCCGGCGCGGACGACCACCCGCCAAACGGAAAAGCTGATCTCGATCCTGCGCGTAGACAACCCGCTTCATGCTCGATTCCGCGACTGGGCACGAGCGACCCTTGCCACGCGCCCCGCCGAGGAGAACCAGCCTTTTTCGGTACCTCATGGGAGCTTGTGTGCGGGAAGTCTGGGCGCCGCCTGACGTTGGAGGAGAGTGCAGTGCGAACCGACCTCGACGGTGATCCCCTTGTGCGCTGAGCTCAGCTCCGACGGTTCCAGTGAGCTGGATTCGCGCGCCGCACACGAGCTGAAGCTCCAGCTCGATGCCTTCACGCACGAGGCGCTCGAGCAGGAAGCCGCACGGCTCGGGCTCTCGGTCGAGGAACTCGCCCACTTCGCGGTGCTCTACTACCTCGCCGACGGCGACAGCGGGCGCATCTCCCGCCGGCCGCCGCCGGCGCCCCAGCCCGGCCAGCCGCACCCGCTCGGCGAGCTGCTGGACCGCTGAGCCCACGGGCAGATCCTGGCCGCACGTCCACGGCACATTCGCGGCCCCAGCTCGACCGCCGACGCCGGCGAGTCGCGGGGGCTTCGGGCCGACTCGGCTGGCTCGTAGCGCTCTAGCCCCGCGCGCGAGCGCCGGCCATCGTCGTCGGCGCCATGCCGCGGTTGGCGAGCTCGGCGGCGAGCGTGCGGCGCCCGCGGTGGTGCAGGCCGTGGATCGACCCCTCGCTCTTGCCTGTCAGCTTCGCGATCTCCAGCGGCGACAGCCCAGCCACGTGGCGTAAGATCAGCACCTCGCGCTGGGCGCAGGGCAGCGTGTCGAGCGCCTCGCGCAACTCGTCGATCGCGCCGCCGGTCGCCGGGTCGGACTGCTCGCGGCCGGTTGCGTGGATCTCCTCGACCGGCACCAGCCGCTCGGAGCGGATGTGGTCCATCGTGACGTTGCGCGCCACCCGCAGCGCCCACGCCAGGAAGGGGACTTCGCGCTCCTCGTATTTGCCGATCACCCGCATCAGCTTGGCGAAGACGTGTTGGGTGATGTCCTCGGCCTCGTGATGGCTGCGCACGATACTGCGCACGTAGCCGTAGATGTTCTCGGAATAGCGCGCGTACAGGAACCCCAGCGCGTCGCGATCGCCGGCCTGCGCTCGCGCGATCGCCTGCGACACCAGCGGCGAGTTGCGCTCCTCGCTGCGTATCAGCCCGCCACCCGTCGACCACTCCGCTCCGGCGCCGTGCAGCGGCGACTCGGCCGCCATGTGCTCGTCGATCCTTGCCGTTGCCACTGCCGCTGTGTCGCTCAAATCCTGCCCCACATCTCTCCCGGCGCCGAATCCGACGGGCCGGAAATCTAGTTCTGCCGTGTATGTCCGGTGAAGGTACTCATCCTTGACCAAAGCGACGTTAAGAAGCTGTACAAAATCCGCGTCTCACGTCTGTGACGATTGCCGAATGCTTCGCAACCCATTGGCTCCAGCGGCTCTCCGAGTCGCGAACCGCCGCCGTCACCGAGCCCAATCATGGCTTGTGAGCTAAAAGACAGCCAAACTCCCCACGCATCCGTGCGCTAATGCAGCCGCTACCTCTTCTCCTAGCCGTCCAGCCCGCTCCGCTTGGCTCTTTCCGCAATTTGCGGGCCGCTTGAGCGGGCACCCTACCACATCGACATTTATTTGACAACGCGCCACCACGGGCGAACGAAAGCTTGCAAGCGGGGAATTCTCACTAAAAGAGTGAAAATTGTGAGAGAAGTCGTCGTCCAGTCGCCGGCAAGGCCGCGGACGGCGTCCCACAGTGGCCGGCGCCAACCCAGGCCGTCGTCCCAGCGGCCCGACAGAGACGTCGTCCCTCAGCGGACACCGACGTAATCCCAATCTACTGATTAAAGGGAAATTGGTGGGTCAAGCGTCCAGAGCACCCACAAACGAGTGGTGGATTCGCCTACAACCCGCCGAGCCTCGCCGGACAACCCACGGCCCGCCAGGAGGGTTCATGCTCAAGCCGCTGCCGTATCGCCGTCTGCTCACAGCGATCGCCCTGCTCCTTGCCTTCGCCTCATCCTCGGCGCTCGCCGCACCGCGCTTGCGCGGTGAGAGAAAGCGTGCAGCCCACTCGGCCCATCGCCATGCGACCAGGCACTCCCACCGCGCACGGGGCGCCGGCCGGCAGGCTGCCGTCTCCGGGGCAGCCACCGTCAACTCGACGGCCACGGCCGGAAGCGCCGCGGCCCCGACGCTGCTCGGCGACCAGGCGATCGAGTCCCAGCGGGATGAACTGAGCGGGGGACGGGCCGAAGCGTTCTCCTTCCAGGCGCTCGCCTCCGGCACCACGGCAGCCGCCCACATCTACATCGGCGCCGGCAACACCGCCACGACGCTGATCGTGGGCCTGTACAGCAGCGCCGGCGGCCAACCCGGTGCACTGCTCGCCTCGGGATCGACCCCCATCCTTGCTACCAGCGCGTGGAGCACCGCGGCGATCTCCTCCTCCGCCCAGCTGAGCGCCGGCTCGACCTACTGGCTCGCCGTACTCGGCACCGGGGGGACGCTGCGCTACCGCGACCGCGCGCATGGACCGTGCATCAGCCAGTCCAGCCGCCAGGCGCGGCTTGGCGCGCTGCCCTCCGCCTGGCGCGCCGGCACGAGCTATCGCGACTGCCCCGTCTCCGGCTACATCACCGGCAACGCCGGCCTGCTCGCCGAACCTCCGGCACCGGTGGAAATCCTGCCCGCACCCGAACCACCGCCTCCTCCGCCGCCGGCGGCACCGATCGACGGCGTGCTCCCCACCATCGGCGGGACAGCCGAAGAAGGCCGCACGCTCACCGCCACTCCCGGCATATGGACCGGCGACCCCACCTACACCTACCGCTGGGAGCGGTGCAACACCTCCGGCGAAGCGTGCGCGCAGGTGAGCGGCGCCACCGCCACCGGCTATGCGCTGAGCGCGAGCGACGTCGGCCACACGCTGCGCGTCCTCGTTACCGCGACCAACGGAGGTGGCTCGGCCACCGCCACCTCGGCCGCCACCGCCCTTGTCGTCGTCGACCCGCCCCCGCCGCCGCCGCCACCACCACCACCACCACCGACGGCGCCCACCGCGAGCTTCACCTACGCGCCGACGTCACCGTACGATGGAGAACCCGTCATGTTCGACGCCTCAGGCTCCGAATGCTCCGACGGTCCATGCACCTACGAATGGTCCGACGACGGCTCCCCCGCACGGCCCCCCACGCCACTGTGGCCGCTGGGCAGCGGGTCGAGCCTGTCATTCACGTTCTCCGAAGTGGGCACGAAGTACGTGCGCCTGGTCGTCACCGATGCTGCCGGGCAGACCGCGACGGTCGAGCACAACGTGGTGGTCACCGAAGTCGAAGCTTCGCCGCCGCCACCTCCTCCGCCGCCGCCTCCGCCGCCGCCTCCGCCTCCGCCGGCCGCGCCCGCCAATACCGTGCTGCCCGCGATCAGCGGCACCACGACCGAAGGCCAAACGCTGTCCGCCAGCGCCGGCACCTGGACCGGCAGCCCCACCGGCTACGCCTACCAGTGGCAGGACTGCAACGCCTCCGGTGAAAGCTGCTCCAACATCGGCGGCGCCACCGCCACCAGCTACACGCTGAGCGCCGGCAACGTCGGTGACACGCTGCGGGTGATCGTCACCGCGACCAACGAAGGCGGCTCGACGCCGGCTACCTCGGCCGCCACCGCCCTGATCGCCGCCTCAGCGCCTCCGCCGCCTCCGCCGCCGCCGCCCCCGCCGCCGAGCGAAGAAGGTTGTACGAGTACGATCTCGAGTGTCTCTCAGGTGAACGGCGATCTGAAGCCGGGCGCTGTGGTCTGCCTGGCCGCGGGCACCTACGGAGCCATCAGCATCACGACCAGCCCCTCCAGCAACGCCACACTGACCGCCGCACCCGGGGCGCACGTGGTCGTCGCCGGCGTCAACATCGCCGCCTCCAACATCACCGTCAGCCAGCTGCACAGCGAAGGCACGATCAACGTCGGCTCCGGCGGACCCTACCCCGGGTTCAGCCACGACGTGATCGAACACAACGACGTCGGACCGACCAACGGGTACGGCATCAGCGTGATGAGCGCCACCTCGACACCATCGAGCTACATCACGATCGCCTACAACCGCATCCACAACACCAGCGCCACCGGCGAGGGCGACGCCCTGCGCTTCGACGGCTGGAACCACCTCACCGTCACCGGTAACGACATCTACGACATCAAGGAGTGCCCAAGCTCGACCTGCCACACCGACACACTCCAGTCCTACCAAGGCGACGTCGCCACAGAAGGCCTAACAATCGAAAAGAACTACTCCCACGACAACGTCGGCGCCCAAGGCCTCCCATTCCTCAAGGACGGCGACATCTCCAACGTAACCATCAAGGACAACCTCAGCCTACGCAACACACCAACCAACGGCCAAGTCACCGGCATCTGGATCGACGAGAACATCCACAACCTGCTGATCGAAAAAAACACCTACTGGGGAACCGACGGCAGCATCGTGCAAAGCGAAGGCACCGCCAGCAACCCCACCGCCACAATCGACCGCAACGTGATGGACACCCTGAACATCAAAACCGCAAGCGCCTACAGCTACACCTACACGGAGGACTACGACATCTTCCGCGAAGCACCCTGGACCTTCACAACCGGCACACACACCAAAACCGAAACCAGCCCCACCTTCATGTGCACCCCCAAATGCGGCGGCGGAGCCACCTCCGAAGACAACTACCAACTCAAGAACAACCCCAACAACATCGGCATCGACTGGAACCCCGCCGAAACCCAATACGGACCCACCAACTAAAGGTCCCCACATTCCCTACGGGGGTGCCAGCATCAAGACGGCACCCCCGTAGAAGTCTCGCCAAGCCAACCAAGGATCCCCCACATTCCCTACGGGGTGCCGGCACGCAAGCGGCACCCCCGTAGACCAATCTCGTCAAGCCTCTGCCGGCCGGGGATTGCGGTTCCCTCGCACATCCCCGCGGGATTATGTATCCTTCCGCGCCCCGGTTATGTAAACCCAGCCGGGGCACAACGAGAGGAGAGGCATGTCCATGGCAGGGGACAGCCGCCGCAAGCCGGCGGCTCGATACTTTGTGCTGTTTGTAGCAAGCGTGTTTGTAGCAAGTGTGCTGCTTGCCGTCTCAACCGGCAGTGGCACAACCCTCGCAAGCGCGAGCGCAGCTCCGCCGCCCACGGCGAGTTTCACCTACACCCCAGCTGCGCCGGTGATCGGACAACCAGTTACGTTCGACGCCTCGAGTTCCAAATGCCCCGACGGTCCGTGCACCTACGAATGGTCCGACGACGGTTCCCCCACACGGCCCCCCAAGCCACTGTGGCCGCTCGGAAGCGGACAAATCCTGCACTTCACCTTCCAAGAAGCCGACACCAAGTATGTACGCCTGGTGGTCACCGACGCAGACGGCCAAACAGCCACGGTCGAGCACAACGTCGTGCTCAAAACCGCCTCAGCGCCACCACCGCCGCCACCACCACCGCCGCCGCCGCCGCCGCCGCCGCCTAGTAAAGGTTGTACGAGTACGATCTCGAGTGTCTCTCAGGTGAACGGCGATCTGAAGCCGGGCGCTGTGGTCTGCCTGGCCGCGGGCACCTACGGAGCCATCAGCATCACGACCAGCCCCTCCAGCAACGCCACACTGACCGCCGCACCCGGGGCGCACGTGGTCGTCGCCGGCGTCAACATCGCCGCCTCCAACATCACCGTCAGCCAGCTGCACAGCGAAGGCACGATCAACGTCGGCTCCGGCGGACCCTACCCCGGGTTCAGCCACGACGTGATCGAACACAACGACGTCGGACCGACCAACGGGTACGGCATCAGCGTGATGAGCGCCACCTCGACACCATCGAGCTACATCACGATCGCCTACAACCGCATCCACAACACCAGCGCCACCGGCGAGGGCGACGCCCTGCGCTTCGACGGCTGGAACCACCTCACCGTCACCGGTAACGACATCTACGACATCAAGGAGTGCCCAAGCTCGACCTGCCACACCGACACACTCCAGTCCTACCAAGGCGACGTCGCCACAGAAGGCCTAACAATCGAAAAGAACTACTCCCACGACAACGTCGGCGCCCAAGGCCTCCCATTCCTCAAGGACGGCGACATCTCCAACGTAACCATCAAGGACAACCTCAGCCTACGCAACACACCAACCAACGGCCAAGTCACCGGCATCTGGATCGACGAGAACATCCACAACCTGCTGATCGAAAAAAACACCTACTGGGGAACCGACGGCAGCATCGTGCAAAGCGAAGGCACCGCCAGCAACCCCACCGCCACAATCGACCGCAACGTGATGGACACCCTGAACATCAAAACCGCAAGCGCCTACAGCTACACCTACACGGAGGACTACGACATCTTCCGCGAAGCACCCTGGACCTTCACAACCGGCACACACACCAAAACCGAAACCAGCCCCACCTTCATGTGCACCCCCAAATGCGGCGGCGGAGCCACCTCCGAAGACAACTACCAACTCAAGAACAACCCCAACAACATCGGCATCGACTGGAACCCCGCCGAAACCCAATACGGACCCACCAACTAAAGGTCCCCACATTCCCTACGGGGGTGCCAGCATCAAGACGGCACCCCCGTAGAAGTCTCGCCAAGCCAACCAAGGATCCCCCACATTCCCTACGGGGTGCCAGCACGCAAGCGGCACCCCTAGACCAGGCTCGCCCAGCCAACACCAGCCGAAAGGCCGATGCGCCTCCGGCGGCGCGCACTTCCTGCAGTCCCCTCGGCGCCAACCCGCGATCCGGCAATCTCGTCGGCGCCACAGGCCCTCGATGAGAGCCAATGACAGCTCATGACTCTTCCCTCCGCCGAGTTATGTATCCTACCGCCAGGCAAGGCTGCCGTCGGACTCGCTGGACAAAGAAGACGACATGGGGAGACTTCGATGCCGAGAATCCGCAGCCATACAGCCCTGCCGAGAGGCGCATCCGGGCAATCCAATCCGCACTTGGCCCGCCTGGTGGTGGCCGTAGCGCTCGCCCTCATCGCGGGAACGCTCGTCCTTGCGGAGGCCGCGCTCGGCGACGCCGCGCCGGCACGCCACGCCCACTCGGCTCGGCCAGCCAAGGTGCTGCTGGGCAACGCGACGATCGAGTCCCAGCGCGACGCGCTGATCCCGGGCCGTTCCGAGGCGTTTGGGCTGCGCGCGCACGCCAGCGGCCAGATCGCCACCCTGCAGCTGTACATCGACGCGCAGAGCACCGCCACCACTGTGCTCATCGGCCTCTACACCAACTCTGACCGCGGC
This sequence comes from uncultured Solirubrobacterales bacterium, assembly GCA_963764915.1. Classification (GTDB taxonomy): domain Bacteria; phylum Actinomycetota; class Thermoleophilia; order Solirubrobacterales; family Solirubrobacteraceae; genus Palsa-744. The sequence goes on from CAVXUO010000006.1 coordinate 920,486, forward strand.
CCGGGCACGCTGCTCGGCACCGGATCGCTCGCCGCGCCGCGCAGGGGCGCGTGGAACAGCGTTACGCTCACGCTCAGCCCACTGGTCGCAGGCCATCGCTACTGGCTCACGATCCTCGGCGAGGGCGGCACGCTGCGCTACCGCGCCAGCCGGCGCGGGCGTTGCCCCAGCGACGCCAGTATCCGCGCCAACCTCCGTTCGCTGCCCCTCGCCTGGAGCGCCGGGCGCTTCCACCGCCACACGCACTGCCCGATCTCGGCCTACGCCACCGCCGCCTCCGTACGGGGAGGCGGCGTCCCGAGCACCGCCCCCCCGATCCCGACCTTCGTGCTGAGCGCCCCACTGGGACCTGTCGCGCCGGTCACTGCCAACCTCCCGTCTGAAAAAACTCCAGCCAAAGAACGCACCCCCGAAGAAAAAGAAGAAACGAAGGAAGAAGAAAAGCAGGAAGAACTGCCGCCATCGGCGCCCGCGAACAAGGCGCTTCCGGCGATCACCGGCACGACGATCGAAGGCGACACGCTCACCACGTCCACCGGCGCATGGGAAAACGCTCCCACCAGCTACAAATACCAGTGGCAGGACTGCAACACCAAAGGCGAAAGCTGCACCGCCATCTCCGGCGCCACCGCCAAAACCCACAAGCTCACCAGCAGCGACGTCGGGCACACCCTACGCATGATCGTCACCGCCACCAACGAAGGCGGCTCCACCTCCGCGACCTCGGCGGTGACCGCCACGATCGAACCCAAGAAAGAAAAAGAAAAAGAAGAACCGAAAGAAGAATCGCCTCCGCCGCCACCGGCGCCCGCGAACAAGGCGCTTCCGGCGATCACCGGCACGACGATCGAAGGCGACACGCTCACCACGTCCACCGGCGCATGGGAAAACGCTCCCACCAGCTACAAATACCAGTGGCAGGACTGCAACACCAAAGGCGAAAGCTGCACCGCCATCTCCGGCGCCACCGCCAAAACCCACAAGCTCACCAGCAGCGACGTCGGGCACACCCTACGCATGATCGTCACCGCCACCAACGAAGGCGGCTCCACCTCCGCGACCTCGGCGGTGACCGCCACGATCGAACCCAAGAAAGAAAAAGAAAAAGAAGAACCGAAAGAAGAATCGCCTCCGCCGCCACCGGCGCCCGCGAACAAGGCGCTTCCGGCGATCACCGGCACGACGATCGAAGGCGACACGCTCACCACGTCCACCGGCGCATGGGAAAACGCTCCCACCAGCTACAAATACCAGTGGCAGGACTGCAACACCAAAGGCGAAAGCTGCACCGCCATCTCCGGCGCCACCGCCAAAACCCACAAGCTCACCAGCAGCGACGTCGGGCACACCCTACGCATGATCGTGACCGCCACCAACGAAGGCGGCTCCACCTCCGCGACCTCGGCAGCGACCGCGAAAATCGAAAAACCCAAACAGGAACAGCCTCCGCCGCCGCCCGCGCCGGTGAACAAGACGCTCCCTGCGATCACGGGCGCCACCGTCGAAGGCGACACGCTGACCACCACCAACGGCACATGGGAAAACAGCCCCACCAGCTACAAATACCAGTGGCAGGACTGCAACGCCAAAGGCGAAAGCTGCACCGCCATCTCCGGCGCGACGGGCACGACACACAAACTGGGCGGCAGCGACGTCGGACACACCCTGCGGGTCGTCGTGACCGCGGTCAACCAAGGCGGCTCCACGCCCGCGACCTCGGCGCCGACCGCGACGGTCCTCGCCGCCACGAGTGGGAGCCCCTACCCGACGTGCACACAGACCCTCAGCCTGGGCGCGAACGTGTCCTCCGCGGTATCGGGCGCGGCGGCGGGCAGCGTGATCTGTCTCAACTCGGGCGAATACGGCAGCCTGACCCTGAACGCCTCGCCGGCCAGCGACGTGACACTGCAGGCCGCGCCGAGCGCGCACGTGACGACTCGCACCGTGCGCATCAGCGGCAGTCATCTGGTCGTGCGCGGCCTGTGGATCGATGGCGAAGTCGCACTTGAAGAAGGCAGCTCGTTCATCACGGTGGACCACGACGACATCAGCAACGCCAACGAAAGCGGTGGCGAGGGCGTCGTGTTCGACACCTCCAACTGCACCGCTCCCAACGCACCCACCTGGGAAGGCTGCGAACCGCACGCGCAGATCTCCAACGTGACGATCTCCGGCAACCACTTCCACGACATCGGGCAGAAGCAGAGCGAAGACGCGATCCACCTCGACTACTGGCGCAACGTCGTCGTCACCGGCAACGAGTTCGAACACGTGATCGAGTCCAAAAACCACACCGACTGCCTGCAGTCCGTGTACGGCGGCACCGACCTCACCTTCACCCACAACTACGAGCACGACAATGACTGCCAGGGCTTCTTCGTCAAGGACGGCGACGCCTCCGACGTATCGATCACCGACAACCTGTTCCTGCGTGACGACGAACCGGACGAAGCGGGAGAAAGATTTGCCAACTACGCGCAGGCCTGGAACATCGAAGACCTGACCGTCGAGAACAACACGATCTGGGACGGCAAGGGCCTCGCGCTCGTCACCGAAGATGCCTCGGTGTCGCCGTCCGCCACCATCGACCACAACCTGATCACCGCGCTCACGATCAACAAACCGATCGGCAAGGCATACGCGCTGACGGAGGACTACAACATCTTCGACGAAGCGCCCTGGTCGTTCACCCCCAGCTCCTCCGACACCACCAACTCAAACCCCCAGTTCGTCGACACCGCCACCGACGACTACCAGCTCGCCAGCAACCCCAACGGGATCGGCATCGACTGGAACCCCGCCGAAGTGCAGTACGGGCCCGCGAGCTGAGCCGGGGTCTTAGATCCGTGGGAGCGGGGCCAGGGTCCCCTAAGGAGTCCGCTCCACCCCAGCCGGAGGTTCGAGCCATCGATCGAGTATCCCCGCTGGGATGGGTGATCGACTACCTGGATGGAGACTCGTCGGGTAGCCATCGACCCGTGCGGAGCCGTCTGGCAGCGATTGCGATCTGTTCAGGAGTGAATTGCGCCTTCCTCGGATTCCACGCGTAGAACGCATCTGCGATCGCTTGATCCGTGCGCGCGTTCTCCTTGTCCGCAACCCAGTGTGTGGTTGCAAGCAGCTCCAGTCCGAACGGAGTCTCGAAGCCCCCGACCAGTTCCCCAACGCGATCGAACCGCTTGCTCGTCTCCGGGTGTTCGGCCAGGAACGAATCTGCCTCCTCGACAGCGCCGGGCAGTAGCGTTACCTTCTCGGTCGGCGCATCTCCACCGGGCGTATAGCCCGCAACCAGGTGTCCATTGACGGCTTGGAGCACGTGCCGGAGATTCTCGGCATAGGGACCATAGGGTGCCTTTACGTATCGGAGTTTCAGCGGCTCGCCAGCAACCTGTAGGAAGTACATAAGCTTGTGGACCTCGAGCAGGCTGATCGATGTGTCCATCATCCCTGCGAGGTAGCGCCTGATGAGTCCAACCAAGGCGGCTCGACCAGCGGTCATCTTCGGCCTGGGGGTCACTACAGCCTCTTGGGGGCCTCCGCCCGGCTCGTACACAATCGCTCGAACATCGGGAATATCGGCCAACGCGCTCTCAACGACCGGTCGCACATCGCGCCACGCCAGACCGCCAAGGCCGCTGCCGAGTGGCGGGATCGCGACGGAACTGATGCCGCGGGCTCGTATCTCGTTGACCAGCGCATCCATCCCAGCCTCTATATCCTCGATGCGACTCTTCCCGCGCCAGTGTCGCTTCGTCGGGAAGTTGATGATCCAGCGTGGCACCATCTGCTCGGTGTCGTATACGAACATCCGGCCAGGCTGGACGTCACCTCGCTTGCAGGCAGCAGCGTAGGCCTTGAAATTGGCGGGGTAGGCATGCTTGAAGTGGAGCGCGATGCCACGGCCCATGACGCCAACGCAGTTGACCGTGTTGACCAGGGCCTCGGCATCGGCCTGGAGAATGTCGCCCTGCGTGTACTCGATCATGATCGGTCTAAAAGTACCAATGTGGCAGGACGTCAACCGGGGGCTGGTGTGCCACGCTCGCGAGAGCAGCGAGGGCCTGGCGTTGGACTCGCGCAGAACTGACGCCGATATGTTCGACCAGGCCCCACGGCACGAATCGCTGGACCAGGAACTCGGCCTGCTTGCCCTCCTTGACCTTGGGATCACGGAAGTCTGTCGCGGCGACCGCCGACCAAGCAACCTCTCCGAGCTGGTCAAGGTTGCCCCTGAAAGGCGCGTATGCGGCGCCTGCGTTAGCCAGGCTGAATGCCCACCGGTTGCCGCAGTCCGTCGCCCACGCCGCCGTTCTCTCGAGGTCGAGCTCGAGGTGGACAATCGGACCCTGTCCACCGCGGTATGTCAGCCCAGGATGGTTGGCCATATAGAGCAGGTAGAGCATGATCGAGCGTGGACAGAAGTAGAACGGGACGTATTCGCCAACGGTGTCGCTCCCGTGACACTTCACGGGAAGCCGCATACGGTTCGTCTTGATCTCGCCCATGCCGACGGCGACCTGGGGCCCGCCGCGCGCGAGCATCTCTGCGTCCGACAGGAGTCCGTCATCTTTGAGTATCGAGGCCAGGTTATCGACGTGAGTGATGTGGTAGATCCGCGTCGGATTCGGGCGATCGGTCATCGTGGCGCGACCACAACCGCACGGGGCAAGCCTGTAATTGAAAGGCGATGAGTTAGCCGGGGCACTATCGACGCAAGTCTAGGAAGGGCGGGCGAGATGTTGGTCGTTCGTGCCACCCTGACACTACGCGGCCTGTCGACCCTGGTCGCAGACCATCTCGATCCACGGCGTCCCCGCCCGGCACGGAGCGGCCGAGCCACTCCGTGCGAGCTGGATAGCAGTGCACCCGTTAGTTTGGGCATGCGCCAAGCAGAGCAGCGCGGCAGCCCGCGTGGAGATCTCGCGATCGCACGCCTGCGCGCACGCCCGGCGCTTCGCGGGCGGCTGGGCCGCACGAAGACGAAGCCCACTCGCGTCCTTTTGACAGCCGCCGCGCTGCTCACCGGAGTGGCTGCGCTCCTCGCCGCACTGCTCGGCAGCAGTTCCTCGCCCACTCCGTCGTTCGGCCCGGCAACCGCCGCCACGGGACCGTGTGGCATCCGCGTTGCGAGTCTTGGCGCGGCCGCGGAAGCGGTGGCGCGCGCCCCAGCCGGTGGCGTGGTGTGCCTCACCGCCGGCAGCTACCCCGGCAAGCTCTCGCTCACAGCCGATGCCAGCACGGACGTGACGCTGCAGGCGGCGCCGGGAGCACACGTGAGCACCGACTCGATCGCGATCGCGGGCAGCCACATCGTCGTACGTGACCTCTGGGTGGACGGCGAAATCGCCCTCGCCGCCGGTAGCTCGTTCGTGACGCTCGACCACAACGACATCTCCAACGCGCACAATGGCGGCGAGGGCATCGTGTTCGACACCTCCGACTGCACCGCCCCCGACGCGCCCGTGTGGCCCGGCTGCGAACCGCAGGCTCCGATTACCAACGTCACGATCTCCGGCAACCGCATCCACAACATCGGCGTCGGCCACAGCGAAGACGCGATCCACCTCGACAACTGGCGCAACGTCACGATCTCGGGCAACGAGCTCGAACACATCGTCGAGACCGGCAACCACACCGACTGCCTGCAGTCGGTGTACGGCGGCACCAACCTCACCTTCACCCACAACTACGAGCACGACAACGACTGCCAGGGCTTCTTCGTCAAGGACGGCGACGCGACCAACGTCTCCCTCACCGAGAACCTCTTCCTCCGCGACCAGGTCGGGACATACGCCAACTTCGCCCAGATCTGGAACGTCAGAGACCTCACGATCCAGCACAACACGATCTGGGACGGCAAGGGCCTCGCGCTGGCCGCCGACCACGCCTCGTTCGCGCCCACCGCGAGGATCGACCACAACCTGTTCTCCAATCTCGTGGTGGAGTCGCCCATCGGCACTCCCTACGCGATCGCCGAGCGCGACAACCTCTTCGGTCAGGCGCCGTGGTCGTTCCGCGCGAGCCCCACCGATCGCGTCGCCGCACGTCTACGCTTCGTCGACCCGGCCCGCAACGACTATCGCCTCGCGCGCAACCCGCGCGGCATCGGGGTCGATTGGAGCCCGGCGGGCCAGCACTACGGCCCGCCGGATTGAGGCGCGGATCCGGCCGGATCCGGCGGGACCCCACGTCCCCTGATTGAGCGCGACCCGGCGGGAGCACCACCACATCCCCGATTGGCCGGGGTGCAGAGACACATGCGCGAGCGTTGACGCCTGAATCCGCGCGCGAGCAGCGGGCACCCCGAATCGTTTGGTGGGTATGCCGGCGATGCCATCCACGCTGCCCACCACGCTGAGCGAGCGTCACAGCCAGGCGCCACACGAGGCACCCGCCGCGCGCCGCCTGCGCTTCGTTCGCCAGTACGGCACGTGGCGGCGAGCAGTGCGCGAGCTATGGCGCTTCAAGTGGCGTGAGAACCGCGGACGGGCGATCGTCGGGGCCTACCACACGCGGCGCGGCGCGGTGCCCTACTTCATCCGCCACGGCACCCGCGACGTGGGCATCTTCTCGGAGATCTTCATCGCCGGCGAGTACGACCCGCCGCCCGCTGTGCTCGAGCTGGTCGCAGCACTCGGGCGGCCCCCGCGGATCGTCGACCTCGGCGCCAACGTCGGGCTGTTTGCCGCCTCCTGCCGGGAGCGTTGGCCGGGCGCCGAGGTCACGGCGGTCGAGCCCGACCCGGAGAACCTGACGCTGCTGCGCCAGACCGCCACCGGCGTCGCCGAGATCGACGTGCTCGCGGCCTGCGCGGCCGACCACGACGGCGCCGTTCGCTTCGTGGCTGGGCAATTCGCCGAATCGCACGTCGCGGACACCGACTCCGGCGAGGCAACGATCCAGGTGCCCTGCGTGGACGTGTTTCGCCTGGCGCAGTCGGCCGACCTGGTCAAGATGGACATCGAGGGCAGCGAGTGGGAGATCCTCGCCGACCCCCGACTGGCGTCGCTGAGCGCTCGGGCGTTGGTGATGGAGTGGCACGAGCAGCGCTGTCCGCACCCCGACCCGCGCGACGCCGCCCGCGCCGCGCTGCGGGATGCGGGCTTTGAGGTGCTCTGCGAACACCAGCCGGTCCCCGGCAACGGCACGATATGGGCGCTGCGACCGAGCTAGCGTCGGCGCCCCCGGCGCCGCTGACGGACACACGGCGAGCCCGCATCGGCATCTTCCCGGCGGGCGAGCGCAGCGCGCGGGGGCGGCTGCTCGCGGCGCTCGAAGCGGCCTACCCGGTCAGCTTCGAGGGTCGCGATCGCTGGGCGGAGCTCGACGGCCTCCTGGCGATCAGCCCCGACGCGCCCCCTGACGTGCCCGCCGGCCTGCCCTGCCTGCACGCCGTGGGTGAGGAGCTGGGCGATGCCCTGGGTGGGAAGCTGAATGATGCGTCGGGGAGTGCGCTGAGCGATGTGTCGGGCAATACGCTGAGCGAGAGGCGGCCCAGTGGAGACATGCACGCCGAGGTCACCCTCGCCGCGCACCCGGCGCTCGCGCCGCCGCTGCGGGGCGCGCGCCTCACCGATCGCCGCTGCGGCCCACTGCCGGCGCAGGCGCTGGCACCCGGGCAGCTCACGCTCGCGAGCATCGGCGGCGCGCCCGCGTGGGTGGCGGAAGGCGCCAACCACGCCCACGAGCTGCTCGCCGCCGCGCCCGCGGAGCTGGCGGAGGGCGAGTCGCTGCGCGAGCGCCTCGCCCCGGGTCGCTGCCTGGCGCTGCTGGCGCTCGTCCGCTTCCTGCAGAGCCTGAGCGCTGCGCAGCCATCGTGGATGGCGCCGCCACATGCGGCGTTCGTACTGGACGATCCCAACCTCCACTGGCCCACCTACGGGCACCTGCGCTACAAGCAGCTCGCTCTGCACGCGCGCGAGCACGGCTACCACATGGTGATTGCGACGACCCCGCTCGACGGCTGGTTTGCCCACCGGGGGGTGGTGCGACTCTTCAGGGAGCACGCCGGGCAGCTCTCCCTCTGCATCCACGGCAACAACCACCTCGGACCGGAGCTGGGCAGGATTGACTCGGACGCGCAGGGGCTCGCGCTTGCGCGGCAGGCGCTTGCGCGCGCCGGCGCGTTTCAGCGACGCACCGGGGTGCCCGTCGAGCGGGTGATGGTGCCCCCGCACGAGCAGCTCAGCGAGTCCGCCGCCCGCGGGCTGCGCGCCGGCGGCTTTGCGGCGGTGTGCGTGTCGCGGCCCTACCCCTGGATCGCCCCGCGCTCGCCTCTGCCCGCCGCCGCGCTGGGCGCCGGCCCGCCGGAGCGAGGAGCGCTGGCCGGATGGGGCGGTCGGGAGCTCGTGGCGGGCGGTCTGCCGCTGCTGCTGCGCACCGGCTTCGACGCCCCCCGCGAGGACCTCGTGTTGCGTGCCTTCCTCGGCCAACCGCTGATCCTCTACGGCCACCACGACCTGCTCGCGGATGGTCTCGACGTGCTCGCGCAGGCCACCGCGACGATCGACGCGCTCGGAGCGGTGCGCTGGTGCTCGCTCGCGGCGATCGCCCGGGCGGGCGGCGCCCCGTCCCCCGTGCCTGCCGCCGTCCTGCACGGCGATCGCGTGTCGCGGCGCGCCCGGCCGCGAGCGCTGCTGCGCCGTCTCGCCAGCGAGGCGCGCGACCGCGCTCGCATGGGTTAGACCCGATGCCGTTTACTCAGATCGGAGCCGCGAGCATCTGCCATGCCGCCTATGTGTTGGCGCGGTTGGCGAACGCGAGCGAGTTCGAGCGGCAGCGCTGGCTCGCGCTTACGGCGTGAGCGAGATCCCGTGTGTCACCAGCAGATCAAGTCGCCTCGGACCACACAACGAGAGCAGCGTCTCGTCTGATACGGTGCAATGCACACACGACCCCGACATGCGATCTTGGCGGGTGGTGTGACCGCTATCTGCTGGACTCGGCAAGTCCAGGCGACTGGTGCGCCTGATCCATACCTGGATACCCAGCAAACGCACACGGAATCCCACTCAAACGTCTTCAGCCTACCTGGCGATCATGGGACTCCACCTCGACCTGCGTTCAGCCCTCCCGCAAAAGGCGTCACACCCCGAGCGCGCAATACCTACTGAGCATCCTGCGAGAGTTGGTGCAAGAGGCACCGAGCACGTCCGTTGCACCGCGGCCATGGCGATGTCTCAGTCACGAGATAGAGAATGCGGTCGTGTCGTGGCAGCGGCCACCGTCGGTGCCCTTGCCATGATCCTCTTGCTCCCCACTGGCGCCAGAGCAGACATCCAAGTCTTTCCAATTCCGGACGGTAGTCGCACGCTACATCTCGTGAGTTCTGCCGACGGCCTGTGGTTCGGTGACGCAGCCGGCCTGGAGAGCATGTCCACTACCGGCGGGGTGACAGTCGCGCTTGCGGACAGTAGCGGGCCAGCATCTCCCGATGGAACGCTGACGCCATATCCGCTGGCCGCGACTCCAGGTGGCGGGGTCTGGGCCTGTTGGGGAGAAGAACGAGAGACTACTGAGTTCGGACCAACCATTTGCAACACCGATGACAGCCCTCTCGTACACGTCACCTCGGCTGCATCCGGATATCAAATTTTGAAGACCGCTTACATTGAATGCGAATTCGAGACTGGCTCCGACATAGCCAGTATGACTGCGGGCCCAGAAGGCGCTATGTGGTTCGATACAGAACTCGGAATCGGCAGCATAAGCCCCACCGGTGCAGTAACTAGCTTTTGCCCTTCACCACAATTTGAGTATCAGATGGAGTTCGTAGGGAGGATCGTGTTGGGCAGCGATTCTGCCCTGTGGTTTATCGCGGCGACAGCGTGGCCAGACGGGAAGTATGTAATTGGCCACATGACGACGGCAGGGGTATTTTCGTACTACCCCGTGGAAGAAAACACAAGCATCGAAGACCTAACGCCTGGGCCAAACGGAAATATCTGGTTTACGACACTCACAACGTCGCCGGCTAGCCTTCCGCGCGGTGGCGTAGGAGAGATCGCTCCAGACGGAGCCATGACGCATTTCACGTTGCCTGAAGGGGTGCACCCAAGCGTTATCACCGCAGGGCCTGACGGGGCGTTGTGGTTTCGAGCTTTCTACGATGGCGTCACACAGTCCGACGACGTAGCACGCCTTACTCCCGACGGAGCGGTTACGTACTATTATCTCCCCGAAAATTTGGAGAATTTGGCGAGCTGCGTGTACAACCCGGGAGCGGCTGACATCACGGTCGGACCCGACGGCGCCATTTGGACAAACGACGAGTGTGCGCTTGTGCGCATCACGACGGGAACTCCTGGTGCATCCACACCAGCGCCGATCACACCCACGACGTCTGGTTCACCGACGCTGCTACCCACAGGCCAGACGACGCTGCCCGTGAGCCATACGTCGGTGCATCCGATCGTAGTCCCCCCCGACGTGAAGCGGGCACTGAGCACAGCAAAGCTTGACGCGGAGGTGTCAAAGAACGTCGTGGATCAAGCGGACACGGGGATGTTGATGTTCAAGCTTGTGCTTGCGACGGCCGAGCCGGAGCTAGCGTTTGAGCTGCTGATACCCGACCAGTTCGATGCCGCCGAGTTTGGCGCTGAGACGGCGCTTGGAGACCTCGCGGCCGATCCTCCACGTAGCGACTTCACACAGATCGCAAGTACAACGCACACCGCACTTGGAGGAGTGGCGGTCCACGGCGGTGTCACCCAGCGCAGGTTGCGAGCCTGGAGCAGGCTAATATCTGATACAGAGGCCGATGAGAGATATATGAGGGCATTGACGCTCAGCGTTGAACGGCTCGAGGGTGCTGCCGTCCAGGGAGAATGCACGTGGATGCGGCGCCAGGCTCAAGCGGCTAGCGAAGACGCCAAAGAGGCGCGCCGGTATCTCGCACGTGACCCGCTCGATGTCAAGCTCCTGCGTCAAGCGCTCAGTGCCGCTGGCGTACACAATCCTTCCATCACCACGGCGCAATTTCGCCGCATGCAGGGTAGCGTTGCGAGGAAAGGACTCCCAGCAGACGTAGTAGCCGCTCTACGGCGCTCCGGTCTTGGGGCAGCGGAGATTACTCGTGTCACGACGTTGATCACTCAGGCAAAACCCCGTTCAGTCCATTTTGTCGAAGCTCTAGGCCAGAGTACAAGGAATCTATTGAGCCTCTCGCACGCACTGCATACCTTCGCGTCGGTGACCGATCACACCATTCGGTGCACACCAGCCTGACGGGCGATGCCGGGGTGTTTCGTCGTCGTGTGATCGAGCTGTGCCGGTCGGGTGGCGCCGCGGGATCTGGAGTCCGCGCAGAGGAGTGTGTCCGGATGGCGCGGGCTCAGGGCTGTGACACTAGGGTTCCCTGTTGCGTATCCTCCGGAGAGATTGAGGTGGGGGCGAGCAGTACGATCCGCTCGCCGGGGTGTAGCTCGGTATCTGCGCGGGGCGCGATGAGTTTGTGTCCTTCGCTGGCGGCGAGTACGCTGCAGCCTGCCGGCCAGCGGACCTCGTCCAGGCGGCGACCGCAGGCCGGTGTGTGCGGGCTGATCGTGATCTCGAGGATCTCGTAGCCATCCAGGGGTGTGCTGGGGACGTGGACTTGCTTGTGTGGTTCTTTGGCGGCGAACTGGGCGGCTTCGGCGCCTCGCTCGATTTCGCGTGCCGATGCGTGAGCGCGCTCTACCAGCGCGTGCATGACATCTTCGCGCGTGACCCACCCCTGCAGGGTGTGCTCGTCGTGGGAGAGGACGGGTAGCCCGTCGCGGCCGTAGAGCACGAGCTGGCGCAACGCCTGCCCCAGGTTCTCGTCGCCGAAGAGTACCTGCGGGTCGCGTACGTCATTCACGGGACCGGCGAGCCTGGCCCACAGCTCGCGCGAGACCGCGGCTGGCTCTGCCTCGAGCGCCGCCTGCGCGGGCAAGCGAGTCGGCCCATCGTCATCTGCGGCCGGCTGCATCACCTCAGCGACAGTGAGTGTCGCGAGCGCACTGGTGGCTCTCGGCTGCTCGATGTCGATGCCGCGGCGTAGCAGCTTGGTGGTGTAGATGGAGCCGTAGGTGAGCTGCTTGCTGGTCGCCGAGGCGATCCCGCAGGCCAGCATCACCGGGAGCGTCAGAGTGAAGTTGCCGGTCATCTCGAGGACACTCGCGATCGCCGTCAGCGGCGCCTGGGTGGCGCCTGCGAAGACGCCTCCCATCGCGATCACCGCGTACATCGCCGCCGGGCCGATGTCGGCTCCGAAGATGTCCCGGGCAATAACGCCGAAGGCCATGCCGCCCGCTGCACCGGTGAACAGCGACGGCGCGAACACGCCACCGGAGCCGCCGATCGAGAGGGTGAGACTCGAGGCGGCCACCTTGCCGACCATCAAGATCACGATCAGCCAGAGCGCTTCGTGGCCAGCGACGATGTTGTCCATCACCGGGTAGCCGACCCCGTACATCTGCGGCAGCGCGAGCAGCAACACGCCGAGCGCGATACCGCCCACCGCGGGGCGCGCCCACTCCGGGCGACCCTTCCACACGCGATCGAGATAGTCCTCCAACCCATACAGGAAGGTCTTGAAGCCCACGCCGAGCAGGCCGGCGGCGAGCCCGAGAACGGCGATCAGCAGGTACGTGGCGTCCGGCGGCGCGAGCAGATTGTGCGGGAAACTGGCGAAGAACGGCCCGGAGCCGAAGAACGCACGGCTGATCAGATCAGCGGTGACCGCCGAAAGGGCCGTGGCGAACAACGCGTCCAGCGAGAATTCGCGCAGCACGATCTCAAACCCGAAGAACAGGCCCGTGAGCGGCGCGTTGAACGTGGCCGCGATCCCGCCGGCGGCACCACACGCGACGATGATGCGCAGGCTGCGCTCGGACATACGCACCCGCTGGCCGACCGTCGACGCCCAGGCCGAGCCGATCTGGACGATCGGCCCCTCGCGGCCCACCGACCCGCCCGTGCCGATGCAGATCGCCGACGCGAGCGCCTTGACGACCGTCACCTGCGAGCGAATCCGCCCACCGTTCTCGGACACCGCGAGCATCACCTCCGGAACCCCATGACCACGCGCCTCGCGAGCAAAGCGCTGGATCAGCGGCCCATACAGCAGGCCGCCCAGCACCGGGATCACGAGGAAGAACCCGATACCCAGCCACGCCAGGTGCAAGCTCGCCACGCGGCCCTGCTGCCCAAACTGCACGTGCCCGGTCACGATCCACGTGACCGCATAGACCAGCTCTCGAAAGACGACCGCGCCCAAGCCCGCGCCCCCACCGACCAGCAGCGCCATCACGACCAACCCCAGCCGCGAGCCGCCGAGCCACGTCGATACCGCGCGCCCTCCCATCACTGGCCCCAGCCCAGCGACCAGTCCTGCTCCGGCACCTCGCCGGCCGCATCAGCGAAGACCCGCAACGCCCTCAGCGCCGAGCCCCGGTCTGCGAGCGGCATCCGCCGCAGGATCTGCGCGATCTCGACACGGCGACGACGGGTCACCTCCTCAACCAAGGCACGCCCCACAGGAGTCAGCGAGATGCGCACCCCCCGGCGATCCGCGCTGATCCTCCGCCGCTGCACGAGCCCCTTGCGCACGAGACGGTCGCACATCCGCGTAGCCGTCGAACGATCCACCCCCAGGCCGCTCGCCAAATCAGCTGGACGCTGCGGACCGCGGGCCGCCAGTTCCACAAGCGCGCGGTACTGCGCCAGCGTCACATCCTCCGCCAAGTCCGCCAGCGAACGCGCAGCGACCGCCACCAGCGCACGACTGGCGCCCAGCACCGCATCGACAAGATCGTCGCGACCCTCAGGCCGCTCAACGATCTCCCCGGTCGCACGCATCCGATGCACAATACGATTATTGCACTATGCACCTACTCTGCCGTGAGGTTCCCCAACCGCCACCAAGTCATGCACAAATGCTCCCGGCAGGTCGCCAACCCGATCGAATCGAGGCCCGACCCAACTATCTCCAGGGACAGTTCTTCCCGGAGACACGTGGCGGCTGGGGTCAGGCCCGACCAGCCTGCCCAGCCACCCCCGTCGGCCCATCGGTCGAGAACCTGCGCAGGCGAGCCGTTCGGCGAGTGCAGCGCCGAGACGAAGACGTTGCAATCCACGACGATGCGTAGCACTCAGCGACGGGAGGCGTGCTGCTCTTCGACCGCCACCCGCATCGCGTCCTCCTCGCTGATGCCGCCCCCCGCGGTGCGGCGGTCGGCAAGGATGGCCTTGACCCGCTCGCGGCCGCTCAGCATCGCCAGATAGCGCTCGTAAGAGAGGACGACAGCCTCCGGGCGTCGGTGCGCGCCGATCACCACCGGATCCGCCTCCGCGCCACGAGCACGGAAGCCCGCCAGCAGCGACGGCAGCTTCGCTCGCGCCTCCCGCGTCGGGAGCACCTCATCGACCCGTGGACTCATGCGAGCCATCATAGCAAAGGTGTACACTTATGGATACACCTGGCGTCCCCCCAACCGTCGAAGCACGCGGGCGCTGCACGCCGGATTCGTACCTGCCCTTACCTACGGCTAAAAAGAAGCCCCGATCTGGCCTAGATCGAGGCTTCGCTCGCGCTACGCGCGTTGATTGCTCCTGTGCGCCTCCAGCCATTTGCGAGTGACCTGCCCTACGTGGCTGCCTGGCACCTTCTCGCTCGCTTCTAGTGCCTCGCGGTCGATCTTGTGATCAGACGCGATCCTGCCGTCTGCGTCGAGAACGACTAACACTGTATCTGATTGATCAATGTCGATACTCACCAAATTTTCCTTTCTCTAATGTTCTGATTTACAACCTGATGCCGTGTGTAGACAAATCAGTCAAGTAATTCAGTAACATCCAAGTGAGCAAACATTGAGTTATAAAATGGCATCGCTACACGCAATCATACCGCACCGCAACCGGCCCTCGCGGAGGTCGGCCTCGTATCGGGCGACACCCGACCGCTGCTTCCCTGGGTGGCTGTTGCGTAAAGGTGTGGCGCGCGGTCGTGGGGGCCTGTCTGAGGCGTTTGCATGGGACCGTCGCCGCCGGGCTGGTTCCTGGCCAAGCTGAACTCTCCAAAGAAGTCGGGGCGGTTCAATCCTTCCTTTCCGAAGACTATCGAACGCCCGCGGTCGGCGCGCACTATGCAGTGCTAGCGTTGTGCCGTGAACGTTCGTCGAGCTTACTGCGGGCTACTTGACGACTTCGCCGTCCGGCAGCAGGACGGTCGTCCGATCACGACGGTTCCCGAGCTCAACGATCACTTGACCCTTGCCGTGATCGCTGGAGATCCGCTGGTCGTCAACGACGGCTATCTACTCAACAATCCGGCTTTGCGGGACGCGATCATCGAACCGGGATCGAGCCCGTTCTGCGCCTTGGTTGAGGCCGGCTTTGTAAAGGTTCTTTCACGGAACGACGGAGCCGTCGAGCAGCTCGCTCACGTAATGGCTGGCCAGGGTATCGCGTCGGCAGAAGCGCTTGTCGCGGATCCGGGATATGTCGGTGAGTACCAGCCGGCGCTGGCGCGATGGTCGGCGAATCTCAACTCAGGCTTCTTTGAGTGGTTCAGGCCATGGCCCGCGCACCGCACTGATGCGGTGTACCGCAAGCTCGGGTCGGAAAGCCTTGATCGCCTCGCGGACCAAGACGTAGTGGACCTAGAGGCGCTCAAGCTCTTTCGGGCGGAACTCGGCGATCGTATCGGTTCGCGGACAGCATGGGAGGAAACCGCAGAGACGCTCCTCAGAGACGAGAAATTGGCGTCCCGTGTGCACCAGCAGCTGATGGCGGCTGCCAACGAGGTGTATCAGTACACATGGGGATGCGTACTCGCGGACAAGAACAATCCGATGAGCGTGCAGACCCGGCTGCCACAACTGCTGAGCGATCTCGATAGCAGGGTAGATGACCAGGCCGTTGAGGTCAGGGAGCCGGTGTCGCTGTTCGCGCCTGACATCAGGGTTGCCCGTAAGGGCATCGACCGTCAGTGGGATCGGCTCGTTCAATCGGTAAACACCGCGAGCGTCGCCAACAAGGCCAAGCGCGAGTTTCTGGGGAAGCTGGACACGTACAACGCCGGTGGCGATGTCAACGAGAAGCAGATGAAGGAGGCTGCGCGTGAGTATTCAGAGGTGCTCGCACAGGCCTTTGGACACGACAAGCGTGTCCAGGCCGGGCTCGATCTGAGTTTCGCCGCCGCCGCTATCGGAACAACGGTCGCAGCACTCACCGGACCAGTTGGCCTCGCAATCGGCGTCGGCGTGACGGCAGGCGGGGTCGTGGCGTCGCACGTGACCCCTATTCACAATCTTTTCAACCGGCTTGGGCAGACGCGGCCGACGAAGTGGATCCGGGACATTAGACGCGTCGACCACGTCGCCACCTCGACCTTCGAGCTCGACCTAACGGCAGCCACATCGGTGCTTGAAGGCATCCCCCGATTCGAGACCTAGTGCGTGAGCTCACCGTCAGGGTCGGCGGTATGACGCGCGGCACTCGCCCAGCCGCCAGTTGGCAACGTCCGGAACAGACCCGCGAGCGGGCGCATCGACGGTCGCACCTGACGTGGCTGCTCTGCTACCGTCCCGCGCCTGCGTAGTATCACGGGGTCGTGAGGAGTCTCGCTATGGAACATGCATGTCGCCGTCGCAACGTGGTCAGACTCAGTCGGGTGCTCCTGATCGCCGCGGTGGTAGTGGTGCTCGGTCTTGTACTCGCAACCGTCGTGCGTGCCAGCACCAATCTCGTGGGCAATCCGGGATTCGAGTCTCCACTCGCCGGCACGCAATATGAAGGAACCATCAGTCCCAACTTCGGGAACTGGATCGCGTATAGTTTTCGCCACCTGATTCCGCTGCCTTCTGAGGTGCATGCGCCGGGCCCGATTCATGGTGGCAGTGCTAGCGGCGAGATCGTCAATCCGGCGGGCGTCGGATCGGCGCTGTTTGTCCAGGATATCCAATCGTTCGATCCGAACTCGACTTACACCTTTTCCGGGTGGGTATATCCGGTCGCCGGCGAACAGTATTTCAATCTCGAGTTTGGTTGGGATCGCGGTTCCGCGGGCCGGACCACTGGCGGGAGCGGGATCAACATTACGCCCACGGCGACCGAATTCTCGGCTTGGCAGCAAAACGGCCGTCCGGCGCCGGCACTGACATACAACGCGTGGCATCACATCCAGCTCGTGGTTAACTCCGCCACACTAACGAGCGAACTGGATGTCGACGGTTCCTGCCAGGGCATCTCCTCGGCAGGCCAGCCCGTTCCCGGTGGGAGCCCGTCGACTATTCTCATCGGCGACGGCTCAGAGCCTTCATCCGAAAGCCACTTCTATTGGGACGACGTCGAACTGATGCCCGGGGTTCAGGTGTCTGGATGTCCAGGTGGCTCGCCAAGTGGCCTTGTGGGGGAATGGCAGGGTAACGGCAACGCCAACGATAGTGTTGGTGCCAATAACGGCGCCCTTCTTAGTGGCGCGTACGCGCCGGGCGACGGCGGCCAGCAAGCATTCGAGCTAGACGGAGGAACGAGCTACGTCGAAATTCCAGCGGCCGTGAGGCAAACCGTTACCGGGCCGATTAGCGTAGCGGCCGACATATACCCGGAACGTATCTCGCCCGGCGAAGAGATCTTTTCGCAGTACGACACCCACGATACCTCGACGACGTTTAGCCTGAGTGTGCAGGCCGGCGGGACGCTTCAGTGGGAGGTGGTCGGGTCTGGATGCGACTCCTTGCGTGGCGACGCCCGCACGATCGAAACGACGTCGCCCGTGCTGACACTAGACACATGGACCCACGTCGCCGCGACATTTGAACCCTCCACCCAGACGCTTCAAATTCTCGTAAACGGCTCACCTGTTTCCACCGAGTTGACGGAGGACGCGACCGTGCCGTCACTGTGTGTAAGCGCCACCCCGTTGCGCATCGGCGCGGGAGAACAATTTTATGGCGGGCTCGCGGGGTTCTATCAGAGCAAGATCCAAGATGTCCAGTTGTACAACACCGACATCAGCCCCACAGGCGGCGGCTCGAGCTCGGGCGAGGGAGGTGGGAGTGGGTCCTTACCTATCGCAGATCAGCCGATCCAGCAGGTTGTATTTGTGCATGGAATTCGAGCCAACTGCGCCGATGTCGGAAACCACGGGGAAGACTATTCGGAACTGTATGGCAGTCTTCGGGACGCCGGGATGTCGGTCTACAGCTTTTGCTATGACCATGATCTAGCGTTCGGCGATCATTCGCCGTCGCAACTGAGTCCGGCCCAGTGTTTTTCGAACTCGAGCCGTGCGAGCGGCCCGGTCACGCCGTTCACGGTGACTCGTGGCCAAGAGACCTCAGCGCAAGGATGGAACGGGCCCCTGCCCGTGACTCAGAACACGGGAGGCAGTTCGTCCTCCGAACCGAACGATGGGGATGCCGCCTTGGTCTACGATGCGGCCAAGCTCGACGACTGTCTCTCATCGCTTGTGAGTTGGGACAAGGCGACGTACGGGCACGCACTGCCGATTGCGGTGATCGGCAACTCGATGGGAGGTGCCATAACCCGCGGCTGGTTGCGCCTGGCAAGCGCCCGCGCGGAGTCTGCAACCCCACGATCAGGCCCTCGAAGGAGTGACCACCGTGGACTTTCTGCAGGGCGCAGTGGACGGCTCGTGGCTCGCCGGCGCCGCGGAGGGCACGTTGCTGGATGGCGTTGACGGGGACGCACTGAGGACTCTGGCAGCGCTCGCCTCCGGGGCGGCGGAGGCGAGCTGTCATGGCGCAACCCCCGGGCTTATCGGTTGCCTGGAGGTCAAGCGCGCCGGGATTGAGGACCTCGCTGCCGGGTCGGCGTGGAACCGGGCGATTTCCGGCCCGCACGCGCCGGCGCCGCCACACCTTCACTACTTCACCTACTCGACAGATCTCGAAGTTATCTACCACGTCAAGTTCGTGCTGTGGGGCGGGCTGCTCACGATCGGCCCCAAGGCAATCCCAGGAGACGGCCTCATGGAGCTTGGAAGTGAGAGCTACAAGACACTACCCCCCGACGGCGGCTCAGAGTTCTTGCCCTTCGGTGCCGCGCCGGACCAGCATCAGTATGTGATGAAACAGAGGTCCGAAGTATCGGCGCAGGGAGTGGCTTACCTCGGCGGCTCTGCATCCAGGGCGCTGTGGGTGGCGCAGGCAGCCGGAGCTGTGCTGAACAACCCCTACAGCCATTTCAACTTCGGCCACAACATCGGGCACCTAATGGTGAATCCCTGTGACTCCTCGCTCGGCACGGCCGCTGTGTCGGTGGTGGCCGAGGTAACCCGCGTGTTTGAGGACCCCTCCAACGCGTGCGGTAACCCGCTTGCGGCCGCGAAATCGGAGTCTGCCTCCCTGCTACGCGGAGACTCCACAGAAGTTGAGAAGTGGGCGGCCCGACCCGATCTCTGTGCGACATGCGCCAGCATCGCAGCGGCCCAAGAGAGCGAGCAAACCGCGACAGGTGCCGGCGCACCGATCGAGTTCTACGACCGTGCGGACCGCGCGCAACTCGCGCTCTACACGAGCGGACCGCTGCGCGGTCGGCTCACCCTGCTACTGAAGAACGGCACGGCGTATTTCGGTGTGTTGCCCGTCCATCTCCTGCGGGGTCACACCGTCACGCTAAACGTCACAGTCCTCGCACGGGGCGCTACATCCGCAGGGGGCAAGGTGTCCCTTCGCCTGCGGGGCGTAATCTCGCCCGCGACCCATTACGCCCGCATCAGAATCCGTAGCGCCCATCCCAAGATCGAGACGGAGCTAGCTACCGCAGGCGCCAATGTGGCTGCGGCCAAAGCAATCAGTTCCTCCGTGGTCCTGGACATGTCCGCCAACAAGCTGCTGAGCCTGGCGACTTTGATCGCCCCTGATCTACGCGGCGGCCTAAGCGTCCGGGCCCTGGCGAATGAGATGGCGGCTGGGGGCGTTCACATCACACACATCGCCACCACGGGTAAAGGCAACCTGCATTGGCCGCTGGATGGCAACCCGACGTGGCTCCAGCCGGTCTCGGTGGATGCTTCCGGCCGTGCCTTGCTACGGACCAGCCTCGTCTTCGAAGAGGAAGCCGGCCGCTGGTGGATCGTAGGTTCCACAGGCTGAACTGTCCACAACGGGGAGGGCTTGGTGCAGCGATCTCACCGGGGCACTACGTCGATGGGCAGGTCCACCAACGGCATCGAGAACTTCTGGAGCCTCCTCGAGCGCGGCCCGCACGGGACTTACGTCATTCGTGAAGCCCTTCCATTGATTCCGCCATCTCGATGAGCGCCGATCGCCTCCGAGAGATCGCGGCCAGCGAATCCCGCTCTGTCGCCGCCGAACTGCGCCGAGCCGCCCAAGCGCACGTCGATCGGGCATCCCAGAGCAGCAAGCCCGGGGGCCGCTAGCCGGGTAAGTCAGCTATATCAATGCCAACAATGGGGTTTTAGACCTCGGCAGAGAGCCGTGGCGGAGCAACCGCCTGAGCCGCACGCGTCTCGGGCAGTGCCCGCGACGCCGGGATCGCCCGCCCTCCCTGCGCCGCCCGCGCCCGGCGCTGGGGGCGCCCGACCTGGATCTCGCGGGCCACGAAGTAGGAGCCGAGCACAAACGCCGGCGAGGCGAGCTGGGCGGCGATGCCCTCCCACGTCGGGTACACACCCAGCCACGTGCTCCACGCGATCGGCACAGTGAAGCTGGTGGGCGTGATCGGCACCCAGCCGATGCCCTGCAGGTTGTGCACAGTGGTGCCCACCATCACCGCCAGCACAAGCGCGATCATGACGCCGGTGAGCATCAGCATGCGCTTGAACGGCAGCTTGCGCTGCAGCTTGAGAGTGAGGATGCCCACGATCAGCGTTCCGCCCAAGCCGATGCCCGCCCCGAGCAGCGTGGCTTCGGTGCCCGCGCTGGTTTGCAGCGCCTGCAGGAAGAGCACCGTCTCCAGGCCCTCGCGGTAGACGCTGGAGAGGCCGAGCAGCGCGAGACCGAACACCTGGCCGGAGACGAAACCGAGCCGATCCCACCGTTCGATCGCTTTGCGTCGGCGGTTGAAGCGCGCGATCCACTGGCTCCAGTAGACGCGGTGGAAGAACCAGTTGGTCACCAGCAGCAGCACCGCGATCGCGATCAGGCCCGTGACCGCCTGCAACTCCAGTCCCCCTTCGCCGAGCATGTGCAGCATCATCTGAGCCACCACCCATGTGAGCGCGGTGGCGCCCAGGCCGGCCACGGCGCCGATCAACACCGGCCGGCGCAGGTGACGCTTCGCCCCCACGAACGAGGCGGTGAGCGCGGCGAGGATCAGCACCGCCTCGAGCCCCTCGCGGAACACGATGATCGCGCCGTCGATCACGATCGTGGTGCGACTGACGTGCACTTCGCCGAGTGTCTGGGCGGAGAGGCTCAGGTCGGTACTCACCTCGCCGGCGGCGCGCGCCACGGCGGCGGGTCCGGCGCCCCGTGCGACCAGTTCCACCAGCGCCGAGCCGTCCCCGCCCGAGCCTCCCCCGCCCGAGCCGCTCCCGCCCGAGCCGCTCCCGCCGGCGGCGCCCCCGCCGCCGAGCAGCAGCTCACGCGTGATCTCCCCGTCGAGCTGGGGATCCTGGATCAGCAGCCGCTGACCGGGTCCGCTGGCATAGATGACGTACGCACTCAGCAGATCGAAGCTCGCCGTTCCCCGGTCTCCTGCGCGCGCGGCAGCTTGCGCCTGTTCCAGCGCCGCGTCGATGCCCGCGTAGGAGCGCTCGGTCCGTCCCGGCGCCGGCAGGATCGCGGCAAGCTGCCGCTGCGCTTGTGCGCTGAGCGCATTCACTTCGAGCGTGAGCGGCCACGGCTGGAATCGCTGTGTGGTGGGCTCCAGCAGCGCTTCCAGGCCGATGAGGGTGCGAAGCGCTCGTGCGGTGCCGGCGGGATCGCGGGCCGCAAGCGTGGATCGCAATTCCCCCACCCGCCGCTGCGCTGCCCGTGCGAGCATGCGGACGACGGTGGCCGACTGGGTTTCGTGCGTGGGCTGGGCGCTGGCGTAGCGGACCGGCAGCAGTGCGAGCAGCATATGCAGTCCCTGAGCGTCGCTCGTGCTGACGCCGGCGCCCGCCGCAGCGGCGGGCCCAGGCAGAGTCGCCAACAGCACGAGGGCGCACACGCAGAGCAAACGCCTGGAGTGCCGGGCGGCGCTCAAACCCCTGGAGCCCCCGGCAGCACTCCGCCAGGAGTTGACCCGAGGTGTGGCGACATCCGCATGCAGATGCGTGCTACACCTTCCCACGTTCGACTTAGGGTTGCCTAACACTAACATTAGTGAGGGGGCTTCCGATAACGCCCTGTACATCTAACGACTCGGAAGTTGCCCACTTTGCGCCCCACTCCCACCACTTCGCCGCGTATATACGCACGTCCAGACCGGCATCGCCGACGCGCGAGGAACGGCATCGCGACGCTTCTGCTGGCGCTGCTCTCCGCGCTCTGCCTCGCGGCGTGCGGCAGCGACGGCGCCGAAGCCGGCGCGGCGCTGCTGAAGTTCACGCTCACCGACCAGGGCTGCTCCCCCGGGCAGGCGTCGGTGCGCGCCGGTCCGGTGACCTTCTCGGTCACCAACGGGGGCACCACACGGGTGACCGAGCTGGAGCTGCACAGCGAGAGCGGCATCATCCTCGGCGAGCGGGAGAACCTCCTGCCCGGGCTCTCGGGCTCGTTCTCGCTCGATCTGGAGCCCGGCAAGTACAAGCTCGTGTGCCCCGACGGTGACGTGACCCAGGGCGAACTGACGGTCACCGGCAAGCCCCATCCGGTGAAGAGCCCCTCGGAGGCGCTGTTGAAGACGGCGGTGCTCCAGTACCGCACCTACGTCGAGGGGCAAACCGCCGCGCTGCTCGAAGGCACACGCCAGTTCGTGGCGGCGATCGAGCAGGGCAACATGGCCGAGGCAAAGCTGCTGTTCGGGCCCGTGCGCTCGCACTATGAGGCGATCGAGCCGGTCGCCGAGAGCTTCCCCGGTCTCGACACCGCGATCGACGCCCGGATCGACTCGCCGTTTGTCAACGGCGACGTCGCGAAGTGGTTCGGCTTCCATCACATCGAGCAGTTGATGTGGGCCAAGCACACCCTCCGCGGCGCGACGCCACTGGCCAACAAGCTGCTGGGTGACGTGCAAACCCTCAATCAGCAGGTGCCCTCCCTCCCACTCGCTCCCGACCAGTTGGTAAACGGGTCGGTGGCGCTGCTCAACGAGATCGTCAACGTCAAGATCACCGGCGAAGAGGACCGCTACTCGCACACCGACCTCTCCGACTTCCAGGCCAACCTGCTGGGAGCGCGCAAGGCCTTCGAATACATGCGTCCCGTGCTGGAACGCGACGGCAGCTCCGCGCTCGCCACCTCGATCGCCGGTCAGTTCGCGACCGTTCAGCAAGAGCTGGACGCCTACCGCCGCAATACGCCTCTAGGCTTCGCCCTCTACGGCGCACTGACACAGGCCGACAAGCGCAAGATCGCCGTGCAGGTCGGCGATGCGGCGCAATCGCTCACCTCCCTCGCCCAGAAGATCGCGGTGGGGGAATAGCCGAACCCCGAGCCTGCCGGCAAGGTCCTGACCCTCGGGGAGAAGACGGTTGGGGGGCAAATTCGGGGAGAAGACGGTTGGGGGGCAAAGGGGGTTGGCCTGACGACGCGTCGTCTGGTCTCGCGGCGCTCCCCCGACCCGGGGTCGGTGGAGCCCCTTCAGCCAAGCGCCAGCTCGAGCAGCGCGTCGTGGCGGCTGCGCCATGAGTTGGCGCGCACGAACGCACACCGCTCGCTCTCCCGCGCCCGACCCAGCGCGTGCGCGGCGCGCACCGCGGCGGGAAAATCGCCGCCCTCGCCGACCAGCACCACACGATCGTCGATGCCGCGCATCGGCTCGAGGTCGGTGGCCGCCACCGGCAGACCGCCCGCGAGGTACTCGTAGAGCTTCAGCGGGCTCATCGCGTCGGTCAGCGATGAGCGCCGGTGGGGGATCAAACCCACGTCGGCGCTACGGATCAGCGCCGCGAGCTCCGCGCGCACCAGCGGCGCGCGGATCGTCACGTTGGGCTCGCCTCGCAGCGGCTGCAGGTGGGCCGCATCCACCAGCGGACCCACCAGCGCCAGCGTCGCCTGCGGCATCGCCCTGGCGGTCTCGCGCAGCCACTCCACGTCCAGGCGGGCGTCGAGACTGCCCGCGTAGACGAGCAGCGGGCCACGGCGATCGGCAGACGGCCGCAGGGCGATCGGCTGGTCCAGCCACTCCGAGGGCTCGAGGCCGTTGGGCACGACGCAACTCGCCCCCGTGGGCATCAGGCTTCGCAACAAGGCGTCGCTCACCGCCGCCACGCGGTGACCGCGCTCACGGATGCACCTGTAGCTCGCTCGATATGCCGCCCACCAGCGGCTGTACGCGGGGTGCGCGGTCCACTCGTCCAGTGCGTAGTAGGTCACCGCGCGCGCCCATGAGAGCTCGGCGAAGCCGGCCACCAGCGGGTGGGTCGTGATCACCACCGGATCCTCCAGCCCCATCCTCCGCGCCCCGCGCTCCATCTCGCGGCCATAGGAGGCAAAGGTACGCCTGACACTATTCAGCGCCGCCGGATCGCGACGGCGCAGCCGCACCGGCGCGAGCAACTGCCTGCGCTCGTCCGCCGGGAACGGCGCCGCGTCGGGGGCGAGGCGGTCGCGCAGCAGCTTCAGCGGCAGGCTGCGCGCGCGATCGCAGATCAACACACGCTGCACCTGCTCGTGTGTGACCAGCCCGCGCGCCAGCCGGTCCTCGGTGCCAAACCAGCCCCGCCGCGCCGCGGCGCCCCAACTCAGATAGGAGAAGGCAAACACCACCTCCCCCGTCACGGGCGCCCTCAGGGGCTCGGGCCCCTCCAACTCGGTCCTGATCGCCAGCGCGGTGCTCGATTCGCGGTACATCCCGCTAAAAAACGCCACCGATCGCGGCGAACTTGTAGCCGCAAGCGGGGTGCAACACACAAACCTGGAGCGAGGCGCGCATCGGCAAGCCCCCGGGCGGGTGCACACGACAAGCCACTGAACCGATGAGCAAACCGTCTTGGCTCGGGTTCGATCAGGTCAGCGATATCTGTCTGGCGTCGAGACCGGGGATGCGGCCAAAGTGGCGCATGTTGGCAGTCCCGACCCGCCACCCCACCGACATCGCGGTGGCGGCGACGATGCGGTCGTGCGCTCCGACATCGGCACCAGATGAGACGAGGCCCGCCCAGAGTCGTGCGTGGACCCGTGCGACCAGCAGGTCAAAGGGGAGTACTGGGAATGCATCCAACACCGCCGCAACGAACGCCTCGCGTCGGGCACGATGCTCCTCGGTAGCTCTGTGAACTCCGTGTAGCAGTTCCGAGGCCGTGATGGTCGCGATCGCGACCCCGTCATCCGCGCCAAGGCGATCCTCCAGGCGGTCCCCGACGGTCCGCATCGCGTGCTCGGCGGGCAGCGTGCGTGTGGCCCGCTCGAACTCGACGAAGACCGTGGTGTCTAGGACTGTGCCCACGGATCGGATGGCACTGCGCCTACCGAGTCGAGCACGGCTTCCATGTCCTCGGCGAACCCCGGGTCGGGCGGTGCAGCGTTTGCGAGCAGAGCAAGCGCATCGCCCAACCGTCGCCCCCGGTGCGCCGACACGGTGCGCCGGTGATCGTCAGGATGGACGATCACGAACGCTGGACGCTCCCGATTGAGGACGACCACCTCCTCGTGGTGCGCCACCGCCTCGCGAGCTCGGCGAGGTATACGTACTTCGTCTGCCTTGACCGTCGTCATGGCCACATCCTAGCAGACCCGTACGGAAGCGTACGCAACCGTACGGTTTGGGGCCTTTGTCGTCGTCCCAACGACCGTCTTAGCTGGTCCCCAACGACTGGCACCGTCGGCAACGCATAGTTTGCGCGCCACTGTTGTGGATCAACTATGGATCGCGACGTTAATCCTCGACTCGGTTGGCACGGCGTTGGTGCAACCGTCGCATCTTGTCGCGGCTGCCGCAGGTGGACATCGAACACCAGCGCCGATGTCCGCTGGTATTGAGGAACAGCCATCCGCAGCCGCGCCCGGGGCAACGGCGGACGCGTGTTAGGCGGCCGGGATCTGCGAGCAGCGCGATCGCGTCCGTGGCGACGGCGTAGCGGATTCTTCGTGAATCACGTGCCAACCAGTCGAGCTTGTAGAAGTTCTCGCCGGGCAGTAGATAGGCGTCTCTGACGGCCTGGGCGTAGCTGTTCATCAGCACGTCCAAGTCCTTCTTGGCGGGCTCCTCGTCTCGACTGATCGAGGAGAAAAGGCGGTAAACAGCGTCCCGGAGCACGCGAGCGCGGCGCAGCTCATCCGCGCTCGCCGGCTCCGCGTCGTCGCGTAGCAGGCCGCGGAGCCGGCCCCAGCGGCCCAGCGTGTCCTTCGTACGCAACACATCGGTTTGCTCGGGATCGACGTGCTCATCCTCCGGCGACCAATCGACGCTGTTGGCGTAGTCCAGGCAGAGCGTCCCTCCCCATAGATGAATCGTCTCAGGCGTCCTTGACACGATTCGGTATCTTACCAGTAGAAGGAGTAGTATGGTAAGGTGGCGGTAACGGCGGCGGCGGCGAAGTCCGACCAAGCGAGGTGATCCTGATGGCAGCGCGAGACATGGTTAGCAGCAGCACCAGCCGTCAGGTCCCGCCTAGCGGTAGACCGACCTTCCTCGACCCCTCCGCTGCGGTTGCGTCCTTCTGCCGAGAGACCGCGGCCTAGCGATGCCCGCTTTCGTGCACCACCTGCGCGTTCGTTACAACGAGTGCGATGTCCAGGGCCACGTCTTCAACGCCAACTATTTCGTCTACTTCGATGTCGCCTTGAGCGAGCTTTGGCGGGAGGCTCTTGGCTCCTATGCAACGCTCACGGACGGTGGCCTCGACCTGGTGGTCGCCGAGGCCGGGGCACGCTTCCATGCACCGGCGCACTTCGACGACGAACTTGAGATCACGCTCGAGATCGAGCACCTCGGCAACACATCGATGGTGTCCGCGATCGGGATTGCGCAGGATGGGAATACGCTCGCGGAGGGCCGCATCGTACATATCTTCGTGCGCGCCGACCGTCTTGGCGAGAAGACCCCGATTCCCGACCATGTACGGCGGGTACTGCAACGCTACGGCGTCGAGGACCCCGATCCGCTCGCTACGAGCCCGAACACCGAGAGCTGAGCTCCCCCGACCGCTTAGCCAGCCCCGCGGTTGTCGCCGAAGGAAGCGTCCCCGCCTTCCGCACTGATCTGCAGCTGTGTCCATGTCGTCGGCGATCATGGCATAGATGTGGCATCATGTTGGCATGACAAGGACGAGGGTAAGCACGACCGTCGACGAGCAGCTCTTGGAAAGCGCCCGTCAGGCACTCGCACCGTTGACAGATGCCGCGGTCCTCGACCAGGCGCTCGCAGCACTGTTGGATCGCCATCGTGCTGCCGAGATCGATGCCGCATACGCGGCCTACGACGAGCACCCTCTCGAGGAGGCCGACGAGTGGGGCGATCTGGCGTCGTTCCGAGAGGCGGCCGCGGCATCGTGAGCGGTGGCCCTCTGCCCGCAAGGGGAGAGGTGTGGTGGTGTGAGTTGCCGGAGATCGGACGGCGGCCTGTCGTTGTGCTCTCCCGTGATGCGGCCATCCCGCGATTGCGACGCGCACTTGTCGCACCATGCACGACCACCATCCGCGGCTTGGCCAGCGAGGTCGTCCTGGAGCCCAACGACGATCCAGTCCCCCGTCGATCCTCGATCAACCTCGACTCTGTCGAGAGCGTGTCTGTTGCTGTCCTAGTGGAGCGCGTGGGACGGCTCAGCGACGACCGCATGCGAGAGGTGTGCGTGGCGCTCGACGTGGCAGTCGAATGCCACGGCTGATATCGACCTGCGTCAGACGATTCCAACCACTGGCGCGACCATCAGCGCATGGTTTGCGCACAACCAAGTTTCGCCCTTTTAGCAAAGAGCGAACCTGCAAGTCCACTGTGTAGATCGCGAACCCGCAAGACCCGGAGCGGATCGCGAACCTGCAAGCCCCGCGGCGTGCCGGGCGTTGATTCTCCAAGAACGCCAATGCCCGCGGAGGAGACCCTCAAAGAGACCACGATCCGCGGCCTGCGCTGGCTGGCGGTAACGCGCATGGTGGGCGAAA
This sequence comes from uncultured Solirubrobacterales bacterium, assembly GCA_963764915.1. Lineage (GTDB taxonomy): Bacteria > Actinomycetota > Thermoleophilia > Solirubrobacterales > Solirubrobacteraceae > Palsa-744. Next base: position 948,628 of record CAVXUO010000006.1, read on the forward strand.
CGCTGGCGCTCGCTGCCGCCGTGGTGCTCGCTCGGCTGGTCGCTCCGGCGGCCTTCGGGCACGCCGCGGTCGCGCTGATCTTCCTGCCGCTCGCGGGCATCCTCACCTTCGAGGGGTTCGCCTCGGCGCTCGTGCAGCGCGAGACGATCGATGAGCACGACCGCCAGGCCTCGATGTTCATGTGCATCGTCGGCGGCGCCGTGCTCAGCGCAGGTGTCTACCTGCTCGCCGCGCCGTTGTGGAGGCCGCTGTTTGGCTCCGAGACCGCGTCGCTGATCGAGCTGATCTCCCCGATCCTGTTGATCGCGGCGCTCGGTGGCGTCTCGCGCGCCACGCTGTGGCGGGCGCTCGACTTCCGCAGCACCAGCTTGATCGACACGATCAGCGTGGTGAGCGGCCTCGTTGCCGCCGTCGCGCTCGCGGCGACCGGGCTCGGGGCGAAAGCGATCGTGATCGGCGCGCTCGTGCAGATGAGCGTCAGCTCCCTGCTGCTGCTGATCCGCGCGCCCGCCCCACTGCCACGCTGGTCGCCCCGCGCGCAGCGGCAAGTCGCCGGCTTTGGGCTGCCCGCCGCACTCGCGGGCCTCGTGGAGGTGCTGTTCCGCAACGTCGACTACGCGATCCTCGCCGCCCGCCTGTCGGCGGCAACCGTGGGCATCTACTACCGCGCGTTCAACCTCGGCGTGGTCTACCAGGACAAGCTCAGCGGGGTGATGGTGCAGGTCGCCTACCCCGTCTACTCGCGCACCACCGACCGTGAGACGTTGCGGGCCGTGCACGAGCGTGCCGCACGGGTGCACGCCGCGATCATCTTCCCGCTGCTGGCCCTGCTGATAGTGCTCGCTCCGGTGCTCGTGCCGTTCCTGTTCGGGGCCGCCTGGAAGCCCTCGATCGAGCCCACACAGGTGCTGGCGCTGGCCGGGATGCTCGCGGCCGTGCTCACCGGCTACTCCCAGGTGATGCTGGCGATCGGCAAGCCGCGGCCGCTGCTGCTGTTCAACGTCGCTCGCCTCGCGCTCTACGGAGGCGCTGTGCTGCTCGCCTCCCGTCACGGCCTGATGGTGGTCGCCGGCGCGGTCGTCGCCGCCTACTTCGTGATCCTGCTCGGCGCCTACCGCTTCATGCTCGGCCCCTACGTGGGGCTCTCGATCCGCCGACTCGTCCCCGAGCTCGGGCCCGCGATCGTCAGCTGCCTCGCGCTCGCGGCAGTTGCCGTGCCGGCGATGCGCCTGCTCGAAGGCGCGCTCCCGCGCGTGCTCCTGATCGCGCTCGTCGCCGGCGCCGGGCTGACCGCCTACACGCTCGTGCTGCGCCTCGCCTTCCCCGCCGCGTGGGGAGACGCACGTCTGCTCGTCGTGCAGGTGTTGGGGCCGCTGGGGCGGCGATTGCGCCGCGGGCGGTCGGTGGTCGCGGCCGAGCCGCCTGACCACGGCCCCGCGGCTCCGATCGATGCCGCGAAGGCCGTCGCGGGGTAGCTCGGAAGGACCTCACGGGTAGCTCAGCGAGACACCATCGAGGCTCAGACAATCGCGCAAACCGGTTCGCGTTGACTTCGGTTGCCCGCAATCACTTGATGCGCTATGATGCGCTGCTATGGAACCTCGCAGAAGGGCGCCCCGGCGAACAGGGCACAGAACCACTCTCACCGTGCCTCACTCGGTGCTCGACGCAGCGGATCGCCTGGCGCAAGAGTTGGGCACTACGGCCAATGACGCGATCGTGCGCCTAGCGGAGGAGGGCGCCGCTTCCCGCGCGCGCCATGAGCGGAGCGCCGCACTGGCAGCTGAGCGCCGTGCCGCGGTCGATCGCGCCGGCTTGAGCGATGCGCTCGCATTCCCGTCGGCAGACGAGCTTCATGAAGCGATGCTCGCAGGCCGGCGCGCTCCTTGACGCCTGCTTGGGACACGACGCTCGTATCCCGGATCTATCCGGGCGGGCCGCTGGAGCGACATCTGTTGGATCAGGCACGCAGAGACGTGCCGGTCGCCGTCACGGCGCCCACCATAATGGAGGTCGTCCGCGGCCTCCAAGCAAGGTCAGCCGCCAAGCCGAGGATCGCGTTGGCGTTGACCTGGTTCGTCAGGCTCATCGCGAGCGATCTGGTGGAGATCCTCGTGCTCGACCGTCCCGCGGCCATCGTTGCTGGGCGACTTCGAGCCATGCAGCCGACACCACCTACCGGCGCCCGTCGCAAGGGTGTCAAGCCCGAGCAACGTGCCGGATGGGTGCTCGATATTCAGATCGCAGCCTGCGCCTGGACCCACGGCCGCCAGATCGCCACTGAGAACCGCCACGACTTCGAGACCCTGCGCGATCTCATCGCAAAGCTCTACCCCGACACCTCGCCGCTCATAGTTGCTTCACCACCTCCAGCCTGAGCTTCACCCGCTTCAGTAAGCGACATCCGCCCGCCAGGGAGCCGCGCGCAGCGGTTCGCATTGACTTCGGCTGGCTCCTCCAACTCAAATACCGCTGCACTGACCTGAGACACCTCTGGTGCCAGAAGGGATCGCCCGTCAGCGTGTGCGCCGCGCCAACGGCGGCAACGCGGTCGGCGGCGGGGCGCCGAAGGGAGGATCGGCGCGGCCGGCGAGCGTGGCGATCGCGCGGCGCGCGGCCTCGCGGTTGATCGCGGCCTCATCCCCCTTCACCGACGCGACCGCGGCGCGGATCGCGTGACGGGCGCCGATCGCGCCAAGGTACAGTGCGCGGTGGGCGCGGGCGAAGTGCTTGTGCGCGTACTGGCGGCGGGCGAAGGCGTCCTGGGCGATCATCCGCGGGCGCACGCCGCCCTTGCAGGCGTGGTGGACGATCGTCATGTCGGGCAGGTGACGCACCGCCCAGCCCGCGCGCTTGATCCGCAGGCACAGGTCGGGCTCCTCCGCGTAGATGAAGAAGCGCTCGTCGAGGCAACCCGCGCTCAGCAGCGCCTCGCGGCGCGCCAGCATGAACGAGCCCGAGGTCCAGTCGCAGTCGTATTCGCGCTCGTACACATCCATGTCGAGCACGCGCTCTCCCGCCCACGCGGGGCTCACCGGCCAGCGCTCGGAAGCCAGCGCCTCGCCGAGCGCCCGGGCGGCGCTGGGGAAGCGCCTGATCGTGGGAAACAGCTCGCCGTCGGGAGTCAACTGGCGCGCACCCGCGAGCCCCACCTCGGGGCGCTCGTCGAGCATCCTCACAAGCTCCCCGAAGGTCCCGGCGAGGATTTCGGTGTCCGGGTTGAGGAGCAGCACGTAGCGCGCGCTCGTGGTCTCGATGCCGCGGTTGTTGCCGTGCCCGAAGCCCTTGTTGGGGGAGGCGACCACGCGCGCCGCGGGAAAGTTCGACTCGACCAGCTCGCGGGTGCCGTCGCTGGATTCGTTGTCGACGACGACCACGTCGAGCGCGGCGCCGCCCGCGTGGGCGAAGATCGTCGAGAGGCACGGCGTCAGCCAGTGCGCCTCGCTGGTGGACACCACCACGATCGCGAGGTCCGCCACGATTTGCCGGCTTGCCGGTCGGGGAGGATCTGCATACGCCATTGCCACGCCGTTCGTGGATCCCCCATTGAGGCTTGATGTCGGCATCTCGGACACGTCACCCACGCAACGAATCGGCGCCGCGCCCGCTTTCGTGCAGCCGCTCGCGCACGCGCCGTCCCTGGCGCCACACCGGTCGCCTGACGCGCTCCACATTGCGCGCCGCCGCGCCAAGGCCGCCGTGGGTCAACGGCGCTACCGGCCGCCCCCCGATCAGTGCCTGGCAGCGACCCTCGCGCAGCGCCGCTACGCACGCCTCGACGCTCAGCGGGTCCTCGTCGCCCGGCGCGTCGATCTGCAGCTCCATCGTCAGCGGGAACATCTGGCCGGGCCTGTGCAGGTCGAGCGCGGCCATCCCCACCAGCCCGTGCTCCTGCGCCAGGCGGCAGGCGCGCGGGTTGGGCGCCCACCCATCCCACTTGCGTGTCCAGATCTCGATGCCGGCGCTGAGCTCCAACCACTCGCGCTCGAACGCCCGCCAGGCGTCGCGGCGCACCGGATGCGCGAGCACCGCGGCGCCGTCGTGCGCGGCCACCGCGCGCAGCAGCTCCGTGGTGGGGGTGCTCTCGCCGAGGAACGGCACCGCGCCCCACACCGGCACGTGCACACGATCGTGCGGGTCGGCGTACTCGATCCCCGGCACGAGCAACGGTCCGGCGACGCTCGCGGCGGCGCACGCCGCGACGTACTCCTGCAGGCGCGCGGCGTCGAAGCCGCGGTCGTGCTCGCACATGAACACCGCGTCGCAGCGCTCCTTGCGGAACAGCGCCGCGATCTCCTCGAGCGCCAGGCGCGCGTCGTAGGACCACTCCGAGTGCACGTGGAACGCCGCCCTGACCGTGCGCGAGCTCACGCGCTCCGCCTCCCCCACGTCTGAGCCGCCACGGTCCGCCAGGTGTCCTCGAGGAACAACGTGCGCGTGCCCCGCTCGAGGTTGTACCAAGCGGTGGGGGTACCGCTCGCCAGCATCGCGCGCAGGGTCGCGCGCCGGCCCGGCCACTCCCCGACCGGTGCACCCGGGCCGCGCAACACGAACAGCATGTGCATCAACTCGCGCCCCAGATGGCGGCACAGCAGCTGTTCGAACGGGGGTCCGGGCGGCAGCGGGGCGGTGTGGTCGAGCGTGCGCGCGGCCGCCCACGCCGGGTACTCGTAGCCCACCCGTCGCGCCAGCGCGAGGCTGCCCCAGGGGCGGCCGTTGAGCTCCATGAACCACCACTGGTCCTCCGCGCGCAGCAGCTCCACCATGAACATCCCGCGCCAGCCCGTCTCGCCCAGCAGCTGTTGCACGGGGCCCACCAGCTCCGCGGGGACCGGCGCCGAGGCGCACGCGCTCGAGCCCGAGCCCGCCGGGTTCATCATCCGCACCCGCCGGTGCGCGCTGAGGTGGTGCACACCTTCGTCGTCGGCGATGCCGAAGATGCCCGCACCGGTGCCCGCGACCCAGCGCTGCACGAGTGCCGGCGTCCCCGCGCCCCAAGTGCGCAGCAGCGCCCGCGCCTCGGCCTCGGTGGCCACCGGGCGGGGGGCCAGGCGCCGCAGGCGACCGTCGTGCTCCTCCGCCGCCAGCGCCGGCTTGAGCGCCGCCGGGAACTCCCAGTCGCTCGGCAGCTCCAGCGAGTGCAATTCACCCGCGCTGGAGGGAGGTGCGGGGGCGGGCCTGTGGCCGTCGACCGCGGCGACCCCGGCATAGTCCGCTGTCAGCTCCACCCACGGCGGCACCGCGAAACCCGCCGCTCCCGCGGCACGCAGCTGTGCGCGCTTGTCGAGCGCCAGTTGCGCCTGCACTCCGCGCGGCCCCGCGACCGGCGCGTCGTCCGCCAGTGCCCGGTCGACCACCAGCACCGCGGGGTCGTCGAGCGGCATCGTCAGCTCGTGCGTCGCCGCCACCGCCGCCACCTCACCCACACACGCGGCGAGGTCATCCTCGGGGGCGGTCACCTCCACGATCTCCACCTCCCGCAGCCGGCGCAGCGCCACCGGGCGCCCGCGGCGCGCGAAGGCCGCCACGCGGTGCCCCGCCCCCCGCAGGCTCGCCACGGCCTCGGGTGCGGCGAGCGCATCCGCGAAGCCGACCAGCACCGAGGCGGTGGGCACGCGCAGGGGCCGGCACGAAGCGCTCCCGCCGCTGGGGGCGCGCGCGAATCCGTGTCGGGCACCGGCAGGGCCGTCCGGAGCGCACGCCGGTGGAGGTGCACCCCCCAGCGACTCGGGCAGGGGATTCGCCGTACTGGTGGGTGCCTGTGCGAGGGGATTCGCCGTACTGGTAAGTGCCTGTGCGCTCATCGCCCGCTCCCCTACCGCAGCCGCTTGACGAGCCGCTTGCCGAGCCGTGTGGGGCTCGGCCGTTCCCGCGCGCCGGCGGCCGCGAGCGCAACCCACTGCTCCAGCGGGCGCTCGCGGTGGACGGTGCTGCGCGGCGCCAGCCACGCGCGCGTGGCGGCGCAGCCGCCGTCGCTGCTGTACACGCGGCGGTAGCCCGCCGCCCGCAGCGCGCGCAGCACGCGGCGGTCGTAGGAGCCGAACGGGCACGCCGCCTCCTGCACCGGTGCTCCGATCAGCTCCTCGAGCGCCCGGCGCGAGCCCACCAACTCCTCGTGCAGCTGCTCGTCGGGCAGCGCGCGCCAGTCGCGGTGGTGCAGGCCATGGCTGCCGATCGTCATGCCCGCCTCGTGCAGCGTCGCGATCTGCGTCGCGGTGAGATGCCCGGGCGCGCCGATCTTGCCCGCCAGCACGAAGAAGCGCGCGCTCGCGCCCCGTTTCGCGAGCGGCGCCAGCGCCTGCTCGGCATCGGAGGCGTTGCCATCGTCGAATGCCACCCTCACTCCCGCGCGCGGCAGCGCGTCGAGGATCGCCTCCAGCCACTCTCGTGGCACCCACACCTTGCGCTCGGCCTCGCTCGCGCCGGGCGGAGGGCCCGCTCCGTTGCCTTCCAGCCCGTGGAAGGTGAGGATCAGCTCCTGCCCGCGCACGCGATCACCGCAGGCGCACGATCGTGAAGCCGCGCGAGGGGTTGGTGCCGCCCACGGGGTCGGCGAGCGTGCCCACCGTCGTGCGGCTCACCGCCGCGCCGCGCAGGTAGGCGCCGAGCAGCGGGTCGTAGTTCACGCCGAACGTCGGCGTCCCCCAGATCGAGAGGTCGCGCGCGCCGATCGCCGCCACCGCCATGTGCTCGCGGCGCACGCGCGCCACCGCCGCGCGTTCTTCGGCGGGGCTTGCCAGCAGGCCGGGCAGCAGCGTCAGCTCGTACAGCGCGGGGCGCCGGGCGGCCATGAAGTACAGCCCGCCGTCGGTCGGCGCCGCGAGGATCGGCTGACTCGGAGCGCTCTGCGCGTCGATCTCGCGCACCGCGGCCTGCAGCGCTCCTGCGGCGGCGGCGCTCGTCACGAAGCTGCCGCGCGGGGTGTGGACGGTCGTGTTCTCGTGCACGTACAACCCGCCCAGCGCGTACGCGGCGAGACCCGCCGCCACGAGGCCGAGCGCGCCGAGCGAGGCCACACGCGCCTGCGGCCAGCGCGTCGCCACGCGTTCGTGCAGGATGCCGAGCAGCAACACCAGCGGGGCGGCAAAGTAGGGCGCGTAGGAGCCCTCGGCGGTGAAGGCGTTGTAGGCGCGCAGGCCCAGCCCGAGCGCGGCCACCGTCAGCGCCAGGTCGGCCGGCCACGAGCGCCCCAGCGGCGAGCTCTGCCCACGCACCAGCCGCACCGCCGCGAGCACCGCCACCGCGATGCCGAGCGCGGGCAGCCAACTCATGCCGAGCACGAGATGGCGCATCTCCAGCTCGATCGCCGCACGCTGGCCGGCAAGCACGCCGCTCGCGCGCAGCAGCCCATCGAGCAGCACGATCGCGAGCGCCGCAGCGGCCAACGGCCACAGCGCTCGCCATGCTCCTGCGCGGACGTCCGCGGGGGCGGTTGATCCGTTGCCTGACGTGGAGATGGTCGACCCATTGCCTGACACGGGGACAGCCGACCCGTTGCCCGCTGCACCTCCCCCGTGCTCGCCCGCACGTGCCGCGGCGAGCCGGCGGCGGCTGCGCCAGCCGTTGACGCTCGCGACGAGCGCCGCCAGCAGGCCGGTGTAGATCGCGGCGCGAGCCGCCAGCCCGACGATGCTCCCAGGGCTCAGCGGCATCCAGTTCTGCTCGGTGTTGACGCCCGCGTGCAGGAACTTCACCGGCCACAGGTTTTCGGTGAAGAGGCGCGAGAAGCCGGCCTGCTCGGCAAACCACGCGTACACCACCACCGGGATCGCGAGCGCCGGCAGCGCCATCCGCCATGCCGCCCGCCACGCCGGCGCGCGGCCCGAAACGCGCCACGTCGCGATCGCGTAGGCGGCCGCGGCGCCGACCGCCACCGCGAGGAATTCCGGCCGCGTGAGCGCAACCATGCCGACCCCGATCCCCGCCGCCAGCGGCCGCTCGCGGGTCAGCGCGAGCAGCGTCAACAACAGGAACAGCAGCCCGAAGGTGGCCGAGTTGGTGTGCGGCAGCACGAAGTTGAAGGCCGTCCCCGAGAAGCCGATCGCCAGCAGCACCGCGCTCGCCAGGCCGGCCGTCAGCGGTACCAGCCAGTGACGCGCGAGCGCGTAGAAGGCCGCGAGGATCGCCGCGGTCTGCACGAGCCCGAACGCGAACGCCGTCGTGAAGCTGGTGCCGAACACCTTGAAGCTGAGCGCCAGCGAGTACAGTCCGAGCGGCCCGTAGTAGTAGCGCACGTCGCGGTAGGCCACCGCGCCGTGCTTGATCAGATCGGCGGTGGTCAGCTCGGCGCCGGCGTCGATCTCGGGCACCCCCCACTTGCGCCACGTCAGCGCCGTGAGCACCGCGAAGCACAGCGCGAGCGCGGCGATCACGGTGCGATCGCGCGGGCTGCCCGCTCGCTCGGGCACTGCCGGCGCCGACGGGGGTGCATCGTACGCGCGCGGCGGCGCCGTACGCGGTGGGATCAGGGTCGCGCTCACGCCGGCGCGGGACGGGGGACGAGCACTCCCAGCAGGACCTGCAGCTGCCGGTGGGCAACCACGCGCAGACCCACCACATACAGCGCACAGCCGACCGCACCGGCCACCGCCGCCTGGGCGAACAGGCTCACGCCGATCATCTCGCCAAGGGTCCACCCGGCGCCGAAGGCGAACGCCGCGAGCGCAAGGAAGCGCACCGCGTCGCCGGCCAGCTCGCGGGCGAGGCTCGCGGCGTAGGCCCGGCCGACTCCGGCCACGAGCAATACCGCCGCCAGGCAAGCAGGTGCGACCCAGAAGGCGCCTACCGCACCATCCACGCCGAACAGCGCGTTGCCGATCGCCGTCGCGACGAGGTGCACCACGACCAGCGGCAAGGCGAGCGCTCCCAGCAGCCGCGCCCGGCCGAGGGCGAGCAGCACCGGTAGCAGGAAGATCACCAGCAGCGCGGCGAGCGTCCACGGCACCAGTAGCGCGGTGAACACGCGCAGGGTGTGCACCTGCGCGATCGACAGGCTATCGGGCAGCACGGCGTGGATCAGCGGCGCTCCGGCGGCTATCAGCCCCGCCATCGCGGGCGCGACGATCAGGATCGCGTAGCGGAACCCGCGCGGGACGGTCGCGGCCACTACCGCCACCCGCTGCGCCCGCGCCTCGCGGGTCATGTCGGGGATGCTCGACATGCCGAGCGCCATGCCGGTGCCCGCTACGAGATAGCTCGCGAAAAGGTAGGCGTAGGAGAGCACGGTGGTGCCACCGGCCGCCGAGTGGCTGGCAAAGGCGAGGGTGATCACGAACAGTCCGTTGAACGCCAGGTAGATGACGGTGCGACCGAGCACCACCCCGCAATCGCGGACGATCCCCGCCACGCGACCCGCCGCAGGAGCCGCGCCCGCGGGCGAGCTCGTACCACCCGCCGCGCCCCCCACCGCACCAGTCGAGTCCGCAGATGAGTCCTCATTCGACGCAGGGCGTGTCTGCACGACTTCGCGCCGGCCCAAACCACCGCTGCGGCGCAGTCCCACCAGCATCCAGGTGCACGTGATGACGGACATCGTGAGCATCGACCAGCCAAGCGTCTGTACCCCCGTACGGTCCATCAGTGCAAGGAACGCGACCAGCCCGGCGAGCGCCCCGGACATGTATGCCCCGGCGATCGTGGTGAAGCGAGCGCGGATCGCGAGCACTGTCGCTCCCCCGGAAGCCCACAGCTGCAAAACCATCGCACAGCCCAGCACCGGCAACGCCGCGGCTGTGACGCTGCGGCCGGAGGCCTTCAGCCCCGGAGCGATCAGATGTGAGAGCGGTCCGGCGAGAGGAGACGTCAGCGCCAGCACCGGCAGCGCCACACAGCCCAGCACGATCGCGAAGCGACGCACGCTCAGGCGTGCCCCCGGTTCGACCAGCAGCGGTACCGAGGTGAGTCGCAAGCTCTGGCTGAACACTCCGAAGGTCGAGTACAGCGCGAAGGCGACGAAGAAGCCGTCAGTGCGCGCGTTGGTGCCAAAGCGGCCCAGGTAGAGCACCGCCTGGATTCCCGAGGCGGCTGCCATCGCGAACGTCGCAAGCGACATCGCCATGCCAGCTCGGGCTTTGCCCGTGGTGGCCGCGGGGTCCGTTTGGTCGGAGGGGTCCGTCCGGGCGGGCGCCGCCAGGCGCGAGGCTTCCCCGCCGAGACTCAGAGTTTGACTGCTCATGCTTGAAAAACGCGTCGGCGCGAGCGTTTCTCGCGAGCGCCGTCGGTCGAGGCAAATCCTCCGGCGGCGCGCTCACCGGAAGGCGGATTCGCGCGGTCACGGGGCAGGGAGGCCCCGTGCCCAGCACCGCGGTCACTCCTCACCCGCGCGGACGATCCCACCTCAACACCATCCGCCCGCCGCCGCGCGCCCGTTACAGGCGAAGTGCGCACGGGCGCCGCTCAGAACAGCCGGATGCTCGAGGTCGTGAACGAGCTCGTGCTCGCGGTGTTGCCGAACACGTCCTTGAGCGACGAGCTCAGCGTGCCGCTCACGGCGCCGGGGCCGCCGGCGGTGAGGTTGTTGCTCGTGTCTTTGATCGCGGTGACGGTCAACTTCACGGTGGTGCCGCTCACCGCGGTGCTCGCGGTCACGACCGCCGAGGTACCGCCGATGTTGCTGTAGCGCGAAGTGCCCGAATCGCCGCTGCTCCAGCTGCCCGAGCCGAGGCCCGACACCGCGATCGTGGTGGAGCCCGTGGCCCCGCGCGTGTAGGTGAGCGTCACACTGCTCGGCACACTCGCCGCTTCGATCGTGTCGCTGAAAGTAAGCGTGATCGCGTCGCCTACCTGCGGTTTGCCGGCGGTGGTGCCGGGGGTGGTGTCGGCGATCGCGGTGAGGCTGGGTTTGGTCGTGTTCACCTTCACCGTCGTGGGCGTCGAGGTGGTCGCGTTGCCGGCCTTGTCGGACACCGCGTACTCGTACTCGTAGCAGTGGCCGCTGGAGACGGTGCTGTCGGTGAACGGCGAGCTCAGCCCCAGCGAGCCGACGTTGGTGAACGACGCGAACGTGCTGCAGGTGTTGGTGGAGGTCGTGTAGGTCGCGGTCGCGCGCTTGAGCTGGCCCGAGGCGCTGTTCACACCCGAGCCCGCGTCGCTCGCCGAGAAGGTCACCGCCACCGGTCCGTTGGCGTACGTCGGCGCGCTGACGGTGGCGCTCGGCGCGGTTTTGTCGACCTCGACGGTGCTCGACAGCGTCGAGGTGTTGCCGACGCGGTCGGTGCCGGTCAGCTTGTACAGGTAGCAGCCCGCCGCCAGCCCACTCTGGGTCGGGTTGCCGGCGATCGTCACGGGCGTCCCGTAGTTGCTGCACACGCCGTTCGCCAGCGTGCCCGTCGCGCGCGTCAGCACCGAGGAGACCAGGCCCGAGCCGCCGTCGGCGTTGTATTCGGTGCGCGTGCCGATCGCGAAGCTGCCTGAGGTGCTGTAGCTGGTCGAGCCCGGTCCGGTGGCCACCACGTTGTTCACGCTCAACGCGCCCCCGGTCGGTCCGGCGGTGTCGGGGAGCAGCGCGTAGGTCGCGCTCGAGGAGCTCGCGCCGGCGTTGGTGGCGACGAACACCGTCGGGCTCGCCGACGGCTGCGTCGCGGTGGCGCCGAAGGTGTACACCATCTGCCCGCCCGTCTGGGCTTCGCCGAAGCCGTTGGCGGCGAGCGAGCTGAAGGTGTAGCCACGCAGGCCGCTGACCGTGTCGCTGGAGCTGGCGGTCACCGTGTAGGTCCCCCCGGCGGCCGGCCTGAAGTAGAGCGCGTCATTGGATGCCTTGTAGTAGGCGTTGGTGAGGTTGCTGAAGCTCAGCGACGGCGTCGGCGGGATCGTCGTGTCGACCTTCACGGTCGTCGAGATGCTCGCGCGGTTGCCCACGTTGTCCACGCCCGTGAGCGTGTAGCGGTAGCAGCCGTTGGGCTCGCTCTGCGCGGGGCTGCCGGCGATCGTGGTGGGGGCGCCGTAGGTGCCGCACGAGCCGCCCGCGAGGGTCGCCGTTTCGAGCGTCAGCGTGCTCGCGCGCAAACCCGACTGGCCGGCCGTCCGCGGCTCGCTGTAGTCGGTGCGGATCGCGATCGGGTAGCTGCCGGTGATGCTGTTGCTGGCGGAGCCTTCGGCGCTGGCTGCAATGCCGTTGAGGTTCAGCGCCCCGCCCGTCGGCGCGCTGACGTCGGGCACCACGTCGAAGGCGGCGCTCGCGCTCACGCCCGCGTTGTTGGTGGCGGTGACCGGCTGTTCGCCCGCCGCGGTCGCGCCCGCGCCCGCCCATTTGTAGGTGGTCTTGTAGGGGGCGCTGCTCAGCGCGCCACCGCCGCTGGCGAAGCCGCTCAGCGCCGGGAAGCTCACTTCCCTGATCCCCGACAGCGGATCGCTGGTGCTGGCTTCCACGATGAAGGCGCCTTCGTTGCCGGCCTGCGGATCCGTGTAGACGGTGGCGCCCGCGATGTACGTGCTGCCGCTTGCGCCGGACAGCGTCAGCACCGGCGTGGACGGCGGCGCTTCGGTAACCGTCAGCGTCTGTGTGGTGCGTGCGCTCACGCCCGCGCTGTCGATCGTCTGCAGCCCGATCGTGTACGTGCCCGGCGTGGTGAAGGCGTGCACGAGCGTCGGGCTCGACCCGCTGTCGGTGGCGTATTTGCCGCTGCCGTCGAGGTCCCACTTGTAGTCGGTGATGGTTGCCTGCGAGTCGCTCGAGCCGGAGGCGCTGAAGGTCACGTTCTGCCCCGTCACCGCCGGCTTGGGGTTGATCGTGAACGAGGGCGTCAGCGTCAGGTCGACGTTGCTCGCGTGATCGTGCGCGAACACCGTCGTCGGGCTCAGCGGCTGGTCGTAGATCGCCAGTTCGTCCAGCGCGCCACCCCCGAACAGCGAGTTGCCGTCGCGGGACATCAGGTACAGCGTCGAGTTGGCGAACGCCCCCTGGCCGGTGGCGCTGCTCTCCTGCTGGTAGCTCACGGGCTGCCCATCCACGTAGGGGGTGATCTCTTCGTTGCCCGCCGCGCCCGAGTTGAGCACGAACACGTAGTGATGCCACACACCCGCGCTGGGGCGCTGGAAGAAGACGCTGTTGCGGTTGGCACTCGTGCCGATCCCCACACCGAAGGTGCCGCCGTACTCGCCGGAGTTGGGGTCGACGATGAAGCCGCCGGCGTTTTCGTTGAAGTTCGGGGTGAGCTCCATCGCCAGCGCGTCGTTGTTGGCGTACTGGTTCCACTTCAACCAGAACTCCACGGTCACCTGGCTGGTGCCCGACAGGTTGAGCGGGATCGCGCCGGAGTCGCTGGTGCCGTTGAAACCGACCGCGGTGCCGTTTTCGATCGCGCCCGGCAAGCCGAAGGTGCCGCCGCTGATCGTGCCGGCCGAGAGGCCCGTGCCGTCGAGGATCGTCGGCCCCGCCGGTTCGTCGAGCTTGTAGTAGTCGAGCAGCCCGGGCGTGCTCTGCACCGCTTCGGAGTAGCTCGTGGCGGCCTGTTCCAGCACCGTCACGGTGATCGTGGTGCGCGCGCTGAGGCCGTGGTCGTCGGTCGCTTCCACGCCGATCGTGTGCGTGCCGGGCGTCGTGAAGCTCGTGCTCGCGGTCGGCGTCGCGCCGGTGTCGGTGGCGTATTCGCCGCTGCCGTTCAGATCCCACTTGTAGTCGGTGATCGTGCCCTGGTCGGTCGAGCCACCGGCGTTGAGCGTCACCGTCTCCCCCGCGACCGCGGGATTGGGGGTGGCGGTCACTTTCACGTTCGGCGGGAAGTTGCCCACCGTCAGCGTGTGGCTGGTGGTGGCGCTCGCGTTGTGGTTGTCCACCACGCGCAGCCCGATGTTGTCCGTGCCTTCGGTCGGGATGCTGGTGCTCAGCACAGGGTTTGAGCCCGTGTGCGTTTCGTAGGTGCCGCTGCCGTTCAGATCCCACTGGTATTCCACGATCTGCCCGTCGGAGTCGCTCGAGCCGGAGGCGTTGAGCGTCACGCTTTCTCCCGCGCGCACAGGGTTCTTGGAGATCGTGAAGGAGGCGCTCGGCGGTTCGGCGCTGCCGTGGGAGTTGTAGTGCTGGAAGATCGTGCCCGCGCTCAGCGGCTGGTTGTAGATCGCCAGCTGGTCGAGCTCGCCCGCCCCGAACAGCGCGCTGCCGTCACGTGACATCAAGTACAGCGTGGAGTTGGCGAACGTGCCCTGGCCGCCGGCGGCGCTTTCCTGCTGGTAGCTGACCGGCACACCGTCGACGTAGGGGGTGATCTCTTCGCCGGTCGCCGCGCCCGTGTTGATCACGATCGCGTAGTGGTGCCACGCCCCCGCGCTGGGACGCGCGAAGAAGATGCTGTTGCGGGCCGAGTCGCTGCCGATGCCGATGCCGAAGGTGCCGCCGTACTGGCCGGCGTTGGGGTCGACCAGGAAGCCGCCAGCGTTTTCGTTGAAGTTCGGGGTGAACTCCATCGCCAGCGCGTCGTTGTTGGCGTACTGGTTCCATTTCAGCCAGAATTCGATCGTCAGCTTGCCCGTGCCCGAGAGGTTCAGCGGGATCTTGCCGTAGTCGCTGGAGCCGTTGAAGCCGATCGCGGTGGTCGGATCTTCGGCGACCGCGCCCGGCAGCCCGAAGGTGCCACCGCTGATCGTCCCGTTGCTCGAGCCCTTGCTGTCGAAGATCGTCGGCCCCGCCGGTTCGCCGAGCTTGTAGTAGTCGATCAGCCCGGGGGTGCCCAGCACGGCGCTCTCGTAGCTGCTGGCGCCCTGTTCGAGCACCTTCACCGTCACCGTCGTGGTCGTGGTGAGCCCTTCGCTATCGGTCAGCTTCACCCCGACGGTGTGCATGCCGGCGGTCTGGAAGCTGGTGGTCACTTTCGGCGTGGTGTGAGTGTCGGTGGCGAAGTTGCCGCTGTTGTCCAGGTCCCACTTGTAGTCGGTGATCGTGCCCTGATCGGTCGAGCCGCTCGCGTCGAGCGTCACCGCCTGGCCGACCAGCGCCGGCGTGGGGGATACCGTCACGTTGGCGACCGGCGGGAAGTTGCCGACCGAGATCTGCTTGGTGGTGGTGCCGGTGGCGCCGTCGCTGTCGGTGACTCGCAGACCCACCGTGTACGTGCCGGGGTTGGCGAACGTGGTGGTGGTCGTGGGGTTGGAGCCGGTGTTGGTTTCGTATTTGCCGCTGCCGTTCAGTTCCCATTCGTACTTGACGATCGTGCCGTCCGCGTAGTGCGAGCCGGAGGCGCCCAGCGTCACGCTCTGCCCGGCCCGCGCCGGGTTGGGGGTCGCCGTGAGGGAGGCCACCGGGCGCGGCTCGGGCCCGTTGGAGTCGAACTGCTGCTGGATCGTGGACGCGCCCAGTTCACCGCCGTAGATCGCCATGTCGTTGATCGCGCCGCTGCCGAACAGCGAGTTGCCCCCGCGCGAGAAGAGATACAGCGTGGAGTTGGCGAACGCGCCGGCGCCTTCGCCACTGCTCTCCTTCTGGTAGCTCACCGGCACCCCGTCGACGTAGGGGATGACCTCGGTGGCGGCGGGCGCTTTGGGGTTGAGCACGAAGGCGTAGTGGTGCCACACGCCGGCGGTGGGGCGCGCGAAGAAGACGGTGTTGCGCGCGCTGCCCGCGCCGATGCCGACGCCGAAGGTGCCGCCGTACTCGCCCGCGTCGGGGTCGACGATGAAACCGCCGAGGTGTTCGTTGTAGTTGGGGGTGAACTCCATCGCCAGGGAGTCGTTGTTGCCGTAGGCGTTCCACTTCAACCAGAACTCCACGGTGATCGCGCTCTGACCCGCGAGTTCCAGCGGGATTTCGCCGTACGCCCCGGTCTCACCCTCGATCGGATCGCCGTCGCCGGCGAATTCGGTGGCGGTTTCGGCGGCGCCGTTGACCGCGCCGGGTACGCCGTGCGTCGCTTCGAAGACCGTGCCGTTGCTCGAGCCCTTGGTGTCGAAGATCGTCGCGCCGGAGGGTTCGTTGAAGCGGTAGTAGTGCAACAGGCTGGGCACGGCTTCGACGGCGTTGTTGTAGCTGCTCACGCCTTCGCTGAGCACGGTCACCGGCAGCGTCGCGGTCGCGGTCGCGCCTTTGCTGTCGGTCACCTGCACGCCCACGGTCGTGCTGCCGGGGGTGGCGAAGGTCTTCGTGATCGTCGGCGTGGTGCCGGTGTCGGTTTCGTATTTGCCGCTGCCGTTGAGGTCCCATTTGTAGTCTGTGATCGTGCCCCCTTCCGCCGAGCTCGAGCCGGCGGCGCTGAGCGTGTCGAGCTGCCCGGCGCCGACCGGGTTCATGCTCGCGCTGAGCTTGGCGGTGGCGGTGTTGTCGACGTTGACCGTACGCTCGGTCGTTTCCGTCTGGCCGTTGGCGTCGGTCACCTTCAGGATCACTTCATAGGTGCCGGGCTGCGTGAAGGCGTAGCTCAGCGTCGGCGAGGAGCCGGTGTCGATCGAGAACGTTTCGCTGTTGTTGACGTCCCACTTGTAATCGGTGATTTTCGCGTAAGGATCGGTCGAGGCCGAGGCGTTGAAGCTCACGTTCTGGTTGATGTACACCGTGCTCGGCGTGGCCGTGAACGACGGCCGCGGCAGTTTCGGCGGACCGCCCGCGTCGACTTTGATGTCTTCGGCGGGGGTGCCCGGCTGGACTTCCATTTCCGAGAGCACGTTGTAGGTCAGCTGGTCGATCACCGGTTCGACGCCCAAGCCGTACGCCCACTCCATCGTGCCCGAGGCGAACACCAGCGCGCCACTCGGCGCGCGGTACTCGGCCGCGCTCACGCTGCTCGACTCCCCTGCCGGCGGCGTCGTCGCGCGGGCGCGCCCGGCGTCCTGCAGCCACGAATCTTCGGCGTTGGCGACGTTGGTCAGCGTCAGCCGCTTCACGCCGGCCGGCTCCACCGCGTAGTAGCTCGACTGCGCGGGCGAGGGTACCTGGTCCCACTCCCAGCCGACGATCCCTTCGGGTAGGACGGTGGATGATTTGGTCGAGATCCCCGTGTTGCGGTACGCCGGGCTCGAGCTGAATTCGCCGTTGGTGTTGCCCGTCGGGATCGTCAGTTTGAAGCGTTCCTCGTCGTTGTCGCCGACGTACAACACGCCGAACAGCGAGTTCTCCGGTTCGTCGACCCCGATCCGCCCGCCCGGAGGCGCGTTGGGATCGCCGGCCGGCGCGCCCGGGTCGCGGCGGGTGGTGGTCGCGTACTGCGGCCGCGGTTCGCCGCCCGGGCCGATCGACGCCGGGTCGTTGGGGGTGGCGGCGGCGTCGCCGTCGCTGGAGCCCTGGATCGTCTTGTAGCAGACGAGCGTGCGGTGGTTGTTTTCGTAGCGCGTCTGCCAGTACGCGGTGTTGGCGCTGAGCGAGACGATGCTCACGCCCGCTTCCCGCGCGGCCTTGAAGTTGTGGAACTCGTTGTAGGACCAGTACTCGCTGTGCCCGGACACGAGGTCGACCTTGTGGTTGAGCAGTTCGCCCGGGTTGGTGTCGAGGTTGACGTCCGAGGTGTAGCTGACTTCGTAGCCCTGCTGCTCCAACCAGTACACGGTGAGGAAGTCGGGGCCGAAGAAGTGGTTGTACTGCTCGTCGCCTTCCGTCTCCGGGCGGTCGAAGGACACCGCCACGGCGCGCGGGTCGCCCGCAATCGTGTCGGCGCCACCGCAGGCGTCGTAGTAGAGCGACTTGCAGCCCCACGTGTTGTACGCCTCATAGTCGGCCGAGGGCAGCACGTACTCGATCGCGGCGTGGTTGCTTTCGTTGCGCACGGGGAACACCACGTAGTTGGAGATGCCGCCACCGCCGACGTCCGTGAACACCGCCTCGTAGATGCCCGAGATCGGCAGCTTGTTGCCGGGGATCGTGTAGCTGACGCTCCAGTTGGAGCAGCTCAGTTCCCCGGTCGTGGTGTTCTGGGGGTTGCACTGGAAGGAGTTGTTGACCGGGACGTTGGTGGCGCCCGCGCCAGGGATCAGGCGCGCGCCGTCGCCGCCGTAGTAGCCGATCCGGTAGATGCTGATGTTGACGTCCGTGGCGGGGAACGACGGCAGGTCGGTGCCGATCTTCAGCGGGACGTTTTCGCCGAGCCCATAGCTCGATTGGGGCGTGAAGCCGCCGAGGTCTTCGCTGTAGTTTTCCATCGCCACCTGGTTTTCGGTGGTGCCTTCGCCCATGCAGTTGTTCTCGTTGACGATCGGGTTGGCGTTGGGGCACGACACCGCCGCGGAAGCGCCCGCGGGCGCGCCGCCGAGGATCAGCAGCACGAAGGCGATCAGCAGGACAGGCAGGCCGGCGCGGGCGCGAGCCCGCGAGGTGGTGCTACGCGGTGGAAAGGTGTCGTGTGTATGCATATGTTGAGAAAACGCGTCGGGGTTGGGGGATCTTTTTTGGGGTTGGGGGATCTTTTTTTGGCGCTCGGCGCTAAACCGGCACCAGTTCGCGCTCGGGACGATGCGCGGGCGCCGGCTCCAGCGGCCCGCGCGGGTCGGCACCCGGCGCGGCGGGGAGCGGCAGCGGGCGTGGCCGGCGGGCGGGCGCGCGTACCGGCTCGGTCGCGGGCGAGGGCTCGCGCAACGCGACGATCATCGCGCCGATGAAGAACAACAGGTAGGGGACGTGCGGGAAGGAGAGGACGTCGAACAGGCCGCTGGCCAGCACGATCACGCCGACCGAGGCAAACGCCGCCAGCGCCAGCGAGGCGCGCCGTGGGTCGGGGCCACGGATCGTGCGGTGCGCGGCGCTCATCATCGCGCCGAGGATGCCGAGGTAGGCGAGCAGTCCGAACAGCCCGGTCGTGATCAGCAGGCCGAGGTACTCGTTGTCGAGGATCCGGTACTTGTGCGGGTCATAGCTTTCATAGCCACGTCCCAGCAGCGGGTAGGTGAGCAGGTCGGGGCGCACGGCGTCATAGCGCGCGGTGCGGTCGGTCGTGCTCAGCACGTTGTTGACGTGACCAGGCTCCAGTTGCGTGATCACCGACCCGAGCGCACCCGGTGAGGTGATGTGCACGAGCACGCCCAACACCAGCGCGAGGCCGAGCAGCGGGCGCCCCACAGTGCGCGGACGGTAGGCGCACAACAGCGCGATCGCTCCGACCGGCGCGACGATGCTGGTCTTGCGCGAAGTCGCGACGCCGCCCGCCAGCAGCAGCCCGATCGCAATCGTGTACAGCACCCGCCGCCGATGGGTGCGCGCGTCGACCGAGCCCATGATCGCGAACGGCAGCACCATCGCCAGCAGCGCCGCCAGCTCCAGTGGCTGACTGGTGGGACCGTACACGGTCAGCCGCCCGATCGAGTCGGGCATGTCCAGTTCGGGGGGCACCGTCACCGTGAAGACTTTCCCCCACAGCGAGTAGAACACGTTGTAGTGCATCCGGTACTCGATCGCCGTGGCGACCGCCACGATCACCCCGAGCACCACCATCAGGGCGACGTAGCGCGGAACCTCGCGCGGGCGGATCACCGAGGCGACGACGAAGAAGAAGAGGATGTAGGACACCAGCAGCGCAAGCTTCTTGACGACCAGCGACACCTCGTCCATGCTCGCCAGCGCGTGGCCGTTCAGCGCAAACCCGACACAGCACACCCCGAGAAAGGCGAGCGCCGCGAAGTGCACACGCGTGAGCTTCACGCGCGGGCGGGCCGCGCCGCTGACGATCCCCAGGCTCAGCAGCCACAACAGCACGAGCGCGATCAGCAGCGGTCGGTCGAGCGTGCTGCTGAGCGGCAGGCTCACCGGCAGCTGGATCGCGTCGAAGGGGACCAGGAACAGCATCACCATGAAGCCGGCCAGCGCCCACGGCAGCACGCGCGTGGTGTGCGGCCAGTCGTCGGCGTGCGGGCGCGGCTCGTCGAGCCGGTCGAGCGCCGCGAGCTCCTCAGCGGTGCGGAGCGCGAGCCGGCGCCGATGGCGGCGGGCGTAGAGGAAGCTGAGGCCGACCAGCAGCACGAGCGCGAACACGAACGCCATCATCTGCCAGCGGGCGCCGCCGCCCACCAGCCCGCCGGTGGTCGGCCCGAGCGGGCGCGCCACCACCGTTTCCGGGCCGACCGGCCCGCCCGATTGTTCGGCGCGCACGTGGCGCAGCAGCAGCGCACGAGCGGCGTCCACCAGCGCCACCGCGCCGCGCACCGAAGGCGCCTGCGCGTAGATGCTCAGCATCGGGCGTTCGCCGTCGACGTCGAGCAGCAATCGGTAGGCGTTGTCGACGAGGATCGGGTTGGGCGGCGTCGGCAGCTTCGGCCCGAGGTTTTCGCGGCCCAGCAGCAGCGTGAACGGACCTGAGGCGGACACGCTGAGGCCGTGTAGGCCGAGCGCTTCGCCGAGCGCGGCGGTGGCGTGATCGCTCTGCAGATATAGGGCGTAGCTCACCGCCTGTTCCGCGACGAGCTTGCCGGCGTTGGGGTTGGCAGGCGTTGCCGTGGCCAGCTGCGAGGCCTTGGTGTCCACCAGCACCTCCGCCTGCGCGGCCCCCAGCGCGACGTTGCGGGAGTGCAGCCCGGGCGGCGCCAGCGACGGGCGATAGCCGACCAGCAGCGCCGCGAGCAGCGCGGCCAGCACGATCGCGACCAGCGGGCGCAGCGCCTGCGAGGGACCGCCCACCGCTCGCGACTGACTGCCCAGCGCCTGCGACGGACTTTTGCCCTCCGCCCGCCGCGGACGACCCGGCACCCAGAAGGAACCGCTCGACACCGGCGAAGGACGGCGGCGTGCGCGGTGCGCGAACGCGCCCATTTCGCGCTCCGCGCTCAGCGGCGGCGCTCGGCCGGCGCAGAGCCGGCCGACAGCACGGCCGACGGCGGGTGGGGGGAGTTGCGCGCGGCTGACGCAGACGCGGCGGAGTCCGACGCGAACAGATGCAGCCCGCCGAATTCGCCAGTGTGCTCGGACTCGAGCGCGACGCGCTCACGCGTGCGGCGACGCGCGCTCTCGACGCCGAGCAGCGCCAGCAGGCCGATGATCAGCACGCCCAGGAAAGCCGCGACGGTGAGCGTCGAGCGGGCGCTCGAGTTCACGGCGCCGGCCTGCGGCGGGCCGAGCTCGCGGATCGTCACGCGGTGCTGGGCGGGCGTGGCGGACTGCTGCTGGAGCGTGGCGACGTAGTTCTGGACGCCCGGCAGGATGCTCGCCGCCACGCGCGCGGCGGCGGCGGCGTTGGGGCCCTGCACGGAGGCGGTCACCACCGGCTCGTCGGTCTGCGCGAGGAACGTGAGCCTGTACTTGACGGTCTGGGCGAGCAGCTGGTTGGCGCGCGCCTCCGAGGGGGTGACCACGTCGAGCGGCTCGCCCGTGCCGCTGTAGGGACCCTGCGCGGTGATCTGCGAGACCGGCACGCCGGCCTTGGTGGCGATGTCTTCGAGCACCGCCGCGCTCGTCATCACCTGCGCGAACACCGACGCGCGCGTGGTCAACGGGCCGGTTTCCTGGGAGAGGTTGGCGAGCGCCGAGTCCGGCGAGTCGACCAGGATCTGCACAGTGGCAGCCCCTGTCGGAACGGAGGCGACGCTCAACCTGACGGCGATCGCGGCGACGATCGCCAGGACTACGACCGCCAGCGTCACCGGCCAGCGGCTGCGCAACACACGGAGGATCTCGGCGATTTCCATCTCAGCGCGCCAATCCCCGTGTGGCCAGCTCGCGGGTGGCGTCCTCCACGCGGTCGACGGCCTCCTGGTCGGCCAGCCACTCCAGCAGCCCGCGCATCCCATCCTCGAGCGTCACGGTGGCCTCGAAGCCAAGCAGCTCGCGGGCGCGGGTCGGGTCGGCCACACAGTGACGGATGTCGCCGGCGCGATACTGGCCATTGCGAATCGGCTCCAGCTCGAGCTCGAGTCCCGCGGCGAGCGCCTGCGCGATCTGCAGCACCGTGCTGGGACGCCCGGTGCCGAGGTTGATCGCGTGCCCGGTGGCGCGCTCGGACTCCAGCGCGCACATGATCCCGCGCACGATGTCGCTGACATGGGTGAAGTCGCGCGACTGCTCGCCATCCTCGAAGATCACCGGCGGGTGGCCGTTGAGCAGGCGCGAGGCGAAGATCGCGGCGACCCCGGTGTAGGGGTTGGAGAGCGCCTGCTCAGGGCCGTACACGTTGAAGAAGCGCAGCGCCACCGACGGGATCCCGTAGGCGGCACCCGCGACCAGGCACAGCTCCTCGTGGTCGCGCTTGGTGATCGCGTAGATCGAGGTGGGAATCAGCGCCTTGCTCTCGCGCGTGCCGACCGGCGCCAGCACCCCACCGCAGGTCGGGCAGCACAGCTCCCACTGGCGCGCCAGCAGCTGCTCCTCCGGGCGCGGCGGCGGCGCGGTGCGCCCATGCTCGGGGCATTCGTACTCGCCCTCGCCGTAGATCGACATCGAGGAGGCGACCACCAGGCGCGTGGGCAGCGGTCGCTGGGCGACCAGCCGCTCGAGGAAGAGCGCGGTCTGCATCGTGTTGCGCTCGGTGTAGCGGGCGATCTCGTACATCGACTGGCCCACGCCCACCGCCGCGGCGAGGTGCACCACGCGATCGACCCCGCGCAGCGCACGATCGGCGCAGGCGACGTCGCCGACGTCACCGACGATCAGCTCGACCGAGCTCGGCAGCTCGGGAGTCTGCTCGCCGTGGACCTGCGGCTCGAGACTGTCGAGCACGACGACCTCGTCGCCGCGCGCCACCAGCTCGCGCACGAGGTGCCCACCGACGAATCCCGCGCCTCCAGTCACCAGTGTCCGCATGCTCGCTACCTCGTCTCGTCTTCGGAGTGTGTTGCCTGTTCGATTGCCGCTACACCATGCAACGCAGTGCCCCGACGGCTTCTTTTGCGCGCGTTCGGCGCGTGATTTTGCTCATGCTTTCGGGGCGATTGCGAGGCGAGCTTGCCCCGTTCAGCGCGCGATCTTGCACACGCGCGGCGCGTGTTTGCATTCGCTGGGCGCGCGCGCCTCACCAACACACGCTGGTGGGCGTGCGCACCCACCAGCACACGCTCGACGTGCGAGGAACGCCTGCCCCACCACGTTCTGTGGGGGCCATGCAGCAAGTGCAAGAGCCGCGCATCCTCGTGGTGTCCCCCGTGCGCAACGAGGCCGCTCACATCACCGCGGTCGCGCGCGCGGTCGCCGCCCAGGAGCTGGCGCCGGCGCGCTGGATCGTGATCGACGACGGCTCGACCGACGGCACCCTCGAGCTGCTGCGCGAGCTCGAGCGTGAGATCGAATTCCTCACGGTTCTGCAGGCGCCGCGATATGCGCCCGAGGATGCCGGAGAGAGCCCGCGCGACCGCCTTGCGCACGCGATCGAGGTACGCAACTTCAACCTTGCGCTGGCACGGGCGTCCGCCACGGGGCAGACATCCGCGGGACAGACACCCGCGGAGTGGGAAAACGAGGAGCGGGCAGCCGAGGAGAGCTTCACGCACGTAATGAAGCTGGACGGTGACATCGAGCTCCCACCGCACTACCTGCGCGTGCTGATGGAGCGTTTCGCGCAGGATCCGTCACTGGGGCTGGCGGGCGGGGTGCTGGTCGAGCCGACAGCCGACGGGGGAATGCGCAAAATCAAGATCCCCGCCAACCACATACACGGAGCGCTGAAGTGTTACTCGCGCGACTGCTTCACCGCGATCGGAGGCGTGCAGGAGCGCCTGG
The DNA here is from genome assembly GCA_963764915.1 of uncultured Solirubrobacterales bacterium. Taxonomy (GTDB): domain Bacteria; phylum Actinomycetota; class Thermoleophilia; order Solirubrobacterales; family Solirubrobacteraceae; genus Palsa-744. Next base: position 972,173 of record CAVXUO010000006.1, read on the forward strand.
GATGGGACACCATCGACGAGACCTATGCACGTATGCGGGGCTTTCGAACGCAGAGCTTCCCCGACCTGGTATCCATCCACCACCGGCCGCTCGCGAGCGCCGACGGTGCGCTGCGCGGACACGCAAGGCACGGCGCGTGCGCATACATCGCGCACTACGGCCCCCTGTGGGTGATGCTGCGCTCGTTCAAGGTCGCCCGCCGCCGTCCGCCGGTCCTCTCGGGGGCGGCGTTTCTCTACGGCTACGCGCGGGCGGCGACGCGGCGCGTGGAGCGGGTGCCCGATCCGGATTATCGGCGCTTCACGCGGCGGGAGTTGCGCACCCGAATGCTGGGCGGCACGCCACGACTCGACGGACCGTAGGGCCTATCCCCGGTAGGACGTACTTCTGGGGCGGTCGAGGGTCGAGCGAGGCGCGGACGCAAGGGCGAAGGCGTGGTGGGCCACGTCGAGCCCGAGGACAAAGCCTCGCGAAGGCCATCGGCCGCATCCAGTGTGCGTCCCTACCGGGATAGGCCCTTAACCTCGGCTCTACGCTGTGCGAGCGCGGGTCGCTCCGAGCCGTTCATTACAGAGATGACCTTGAAGGGCATTGTCATTCCGGCGACCGAGGCAAGGTCGGCCGGCGGCGCGGCGAACGCAGCGCTCCAGGAAGTCGGCAACCGGCCGATCGTTTGCCATGCCCTGGAGGCAATCCGTCGGGCGGGGGGCAGCGAGGCGGCGCTGATCGTCTCCGCGCGTGAGCTATCTGCAATGCAGGCATCCGTTGCGGCAGATGACCTCCTGGGGCTTGACATCAACTTCATCCCCCACGCTCACCGGCCGGGCGAGCTGACGCGGGCGCTCAGGGCGGCGGTGGAACTGGTCGGTGAGTCGCCCTGCGTGGTGCACGCCGCCGACGGGCTGCTCGCCCAGCCGCTGGAGCCGCTCGTGGGATTGTTGGGCACGGGCGGCCCCGTGGGCACGAGCGGCCCCGACCTGGTGATGCTCGTCCACCGGCAGGCAACCGCGGGGCGATCGGTCGGCCTTTCCACACGGCGGCTGCTGCGTCTCGTCGGCGCTTCCACCAAGGAGTGCGAGCTCGAGCTCGCGGGCGCCTGCCTATTTGGGCCCGGCGCGCTGCGCCGCACCGCCGGAGCGCGCTGGTGGCAGCGTGACGAGCTCGATCTGACGGCGGCGGCGGAGGAGCTGGCAGCCGCGGGCGGGCAGTTGCGGGTCGAGCACGTGCGCGGCTGGCGTCGCCACACCGGCACGGCCGCCGATCTGCTGGAGCTCAACCGGCTGGTGCTCGAAGCGCTCGCGAGCGACGACGCCACCCGACCGGGCGGGCTCGGCGGTAACAGCGCACGCGGCCACACGGCGAGCGATGCGGATAGCCGGATCGAGGGCTGCGTCGAGCTCCACCCGAGCGCGTACGTGCAGTCGAGCGTGATCGTCGGCCCCGCAATCATCGGTCCGGGCGCCTTAGTGCAGGACTCCTACATCGGGCCCTACACCTCGATCGGAGCGGGCGTCCACATCGAAGGCGCCGAGATCGAGCGCTCGATCATCATGCCCCGCGCCAGCATCACGCACATCGGCGGGCGCCTCGTGGGCAGCGTGGTCGGCTGCGACGCGCGTGTCTTCCGCGACTTCTCGCTGCCCCGTGCGCTGCGCCTGAACGTCGGCGACGGGGGGGAGGTGGCGCTGTGTTGAGCCCGGTGGAGCCCACCGCGGTGAATGCCGTGGGCCTGGAAAGCGCAAGGCGCCCGACGGAGAATGCCGGCAAGTCGACCACAGGACAGCGAAACGGATCGCATCCGCGGGAGCTCCCGCGGCGCCGACTGCGCGTGGCGATGGTGCACATCTCCGATTTCCGCCTCGACTCGCGTATCCAGCGCCAGGCGCGCGCGCTGGCGGAACGGGGCGATGAAGTCGACCTGGTGTGCGTCGGCGAGCGCGAACAGCTGCGCGTCGGCGACGGGGTGATCCGTGTGCATCCGGTTGCCACCGAGAAGGCGGCCGGCGGCGCGAGCGCGTACCTGCGCGACTACGGCCGCTTCCTGGCGCGGGCGCTGTGGCGCCTCACGGCGCTTGATATGCGCCGGCGCTTCGACCTCGTGGAGGTTCACAACATGCCCGACCTGCTCACCGCCGCGGCGCTCGTGCCGCGCCTGCGCGGGGCGCCGGTGATCCTCAACATGCACGACACCTTCCCGGAGTTGTTCGCCACCAAGTACGGCCGCCCCGAGGGCGATCGCCTGGAAGCGCTGCTCGAAGTCGAGGAGCGCCTGAGCGCCATGCTCGCGAGCCGCGTGGTGACGGTCACCGACCAGGCCCGCCTGCGCGTGGAAGGCCGCGGCGTCGGCGTGGGCCGCACGACGGTCGTGATGAACTCGCCCGACGAGCGCGTGTTCGGCCCCGCGCGCGCCCCCGTGCAACTGCCTGCGGAGGGCCCGTTGCGAGTCCTGTACCACGGCGGCTTGGCCCCCCGCTTCGGGGTCCAGACCCTGATCGAAGCATGGCGGCATCTGGGCGAGAGCGCCTCGAGCGGGCGACCGGGCGGGTGCGCAACGCGCCTGCACCTGCGCGTGTGCGGGTCCGGCGAAGACCGCGACCGCCTGGCCGCGCTGGCCGCGGAGATCGACTCCGAGCGGATCGACGTGGCGCCGCGGCCGGTGCCGTTCGAGCGCATCCCGGCCGAGCTGCAGGCCGCGCACATCGGCGTGGTCCCGACGCTGCACGACCGCTTCACCGAGTTGCTGCTCCCGGTCAAGTTGCTGGAGTACGTGCACATGGGCCTGCCGGTCATCTCCTCGCGGCTGCCCGGCATCTCCGGCTACTTCTCCGAGCGCGAGCTGCGCGAGTTCACCCCGGGGGATCCCGGCGATCTGGCGCGGGCGATCGAGTCGGTCTGCGCCGACCCGTATGCGGCACGGGAGCGTGCCGCGCGGGCGACACAGAAGCTCGCGGGGATCGCCTGGGAGCAGCAGCGCGCGCGGTATCTCGCGCTGGTGGACGAGCTCACAGGGGCCGCACATTGCGCGAGCCCCGCGGTCTTTGACGCACCCGCGCTCGCCGTCTCCTAACCGCACCCCATCTGGGCATACCCCATCTTGGGGCGTACTCATCTTGGTGCAACTGCGGTGTTACACTTGCATTGTGTCGACCATCCATCCACGTATAGCGCTCACGCGTGACCCCGAGCTCGACGAGGCGCTGAAGCGCGCGCGCCCGTTGCTCGGCGAGCGCAAGCCCACGGCCACGCTCGCGCGTGAGCTGATCCTGCGCGGAGCGCGCGAGCTGCTCTCCAACCAGGGCACAGAGCTCGACCGCTGGCTAGACCAGCGAGATGCCACTCCGGCCGGGTGCTCAACAGAGCAGGTGCTCGCCTCCGCCGCCAAGCTCGGTGCGCCCGACCCCGCAAGACCGTATGCGACCTCGCAAGCGCTGGAGAGCCAGCGCGGCGAGCGGCTCTGAACAACGTGGCGGACGAGCAACTCGTCTACCTGGACACCTCGGCGTTCGTGAAGCTGGTGATCCCCGAGCCCGAGACGGACGCGCTCGTCGCAGCGCTCACCGGCAAAGTCCGGCTCGTCGCCTCGGAGATCATCGAGGTCGAGGCGCTGCGCGCAGTACGCAGGGCGACGGGAGACAACGGCGCCATCGCGGCACGCACCCAGCTCGCCGGGGTACGCCTGTTGCCGCTGACCACCCAAATCCGCAAGCGCGCGTGCGAACTGGAGCCCGACACACTGCGCTCACTCGACGCGATCCACATCGCCACCGCGCTGGACCTCGGCGAGCGCCTTACCTGCATGTACACGTACGACACGCGTATGGCCGGCGCCGCGAGCGAGGCTGGTCTGCCGACACATTCGCCCAATGGCTAATCAGCCCTCCGACCCAGACGCCATGGAAGACTCCCCACCCTGGGCAGATTGAGAGCGGACCCATCTCGATACCCGTTAACTTGCGATAGCAAAACTAACCGCAAACGCAGTTAGATAAGTTCCGTCACTACGCGGATCATGCCCCTGACGAACTCGAATCTCGGTATCATGCACCCGCGCAATATTCTGAGCAGACGCAAGACCAAAACCTACACCCTCGCTGCTGATAGCTCGTGCCGCTGGCGCACGGTAAAATGGGTCGAAAATCTTCACGGTCTCATCGGCATCGATTCTAGGCCCATAGCTTTCCACCGTCAGACTGACGGTAGCCTCAGACTCCACGAGATGTACGCTAATAGGAGTACCTTTGGGAGCATACTTGACCGCATTATCTATAAGAGTATGGGGTATAATAGAGAGTGCTCGTGTATTGTCGGCAATATCGGCCCAACTTTCGCCTGCAAGCCTAATACTCAGCTCAGCGGATCGCGCGCCAAGTTGGCGGACGACAGCTTGCACTCTGCCCATACCTCGTCGGCCGAGCGGTCATTGTGCTCGGCGAAGCGCTTGATGAGGTCCCAGGGCTCCTCGGGAGGGCGGTTTGCGGCGTTGAGTCGCCAGACCTGCGCTCGGTTGGGCGTGGTCCGCTGGCAGATGCCAGCGAGGTAAGCGAACAGGAGCCCGGACGCCTTGACCGGGTTGTGCCCGGAGGCCACAGCCACGACCAGGGTGAGCTTCGTCTGGATGAGCGCCGCAAGCTCGGGTCCTTGCGCGAGCATGCTGCTGTCCGTTGTGATGAGGCCATCCCAGGGACCGGCGTGGTGATGCAGAGCAAGAAGCAATTCCCAGTCGTCGAGCGTCGAAAGGCGGGGGTCGATCCGGTCGAGTGGAATAAGCGTTGCATCGGCCTGGAAGTCGGATAGGACGCCAACAATCGGCTGGGGGAAGTTTCTATCGAGAGCGAAGAGGCGCGGCATGTACCGGCCCCCTCATGCTGCGAGCGCGGGTTGCAGGTTCTCTGCGAGCTGCCGCTCGAGGTCAAGGGCATCCTCGATCGCCGCTCGCTCGATGTCCGGGTACAGCCGGTAGATCTTCTCCTGCGCAAGCCCACTCTCGGCGAGCGCACCGAGCGCCTGTGACTCCAGCCGGGTATGGGCGACGTGGGGTGAACCACCGAGCTTGCCCGGCACGATCCGCAATCGCGGGCGGGGAACGTTCAGGTCGGGGCCGCGCAGTCCCTCACGTGAGGGGAATGGCGCTAGCAGGTCAAGCATGTCGGCGTCGAGGATGCTTTGGCCTTCCGGACGTTGCGCCCTCCCGTCGTGCTCGATCACGATACCTCCCGAGCGGTCAACCGCAACCAGGGGAACCCCGTCCTCACCCCAGTCGAGCTCCAACGCCGCGATCTCGCTCAACGCACGCCGGACGGCCTGCATCGCAGTCCTGGGCACCTCGCGTCCGGTGGGATCCTTCTTGGTCTGCCGTAGCCAGTAGATAGTGCGCAACGCCATCAGGTCGCCGTAGGACCACAGCTTCACGCGCTCGGGCGACACGCTCGGGATGAGGATGCCTTGCCTGGACCAATAGTGGACGGTTGACTTCGGGACGCCGGACAGCGCAGCGGCGCGCTCGGCGGTGTAGGCACCTCGAAGTTCCATGAAGAGCAGTATCGCGGCTACCTCGGACCACGTCCACAGCCGGGCGCCACACCCACCGATCTGTGTCCGATCGCTCAACCATTTATGGCTCAACTAAGCCAAAAATAGCCGAAAATCAGGCGCAGTGGAGAGAAACAGGAGTCGGATCTACGCGAACGGCGGCGACCCAACGACTCAGGCCGCGGCGGCGTGCGCGACGAGCTCGCGAGCAGATGCCGTATGCACGCGGTCACGAGTGTGCTCCAACGCCTCAACGGCGACGCGCTCGGCGAGGCCGACGACCGACTCGCCGTTCAACAAACGCGGGTAGATCTGGCTGGCGGAGGCGAGCGCCAAACCCTCGACCCCGGGCCAGATCGGCGCGGTGCGTGGCTCGTGGGCAAGCGCGTGAACCGGCTCGACCAACGGGGCGCGCTGGACGGTCCAGTCGACCACGTCCTCGTGAGAGAAATCGGGCACCAGCTTGGCGAGCATCTCGGTGTAGCGGCGGTAGACGGTCTCGTCGTCCTCGGCGAACTCGGGGCTGTCGGGGTCGCAGTACTTAGGCAGGTAGGCGAGGCGCAGCCCGTCGGTGTGCTCGGTGCCGACCACATGCGAGGTCTCGACCACGGTGGTGATCGGCGTGGGGTCGCAGATGTTGATCGAGTAGTAGGGCGTCAGCGAGCGACGCAGCTTGAGGATCAGGCAGACGACGCCGAGGTAGCGCTCGGGGTAGGCGGCGAGCAGTGGCTGCAACTCCTCGGGCAGCAGCCGGCGCAGCGCGGGCGGCTGCAGTGTGGGAATCGTCAGGTCGAAGTGCTCGTCCTCGCCATCGACGCGCACTCCGGTGACCGCTCCGCTGTCGTCGCGCACCAGCCCTTCCACGCCGGCCCCGAGGCGGACGTCGACGCCGAGCTCGCGGGCGCGCTCGGCGGCGGCGAGCACGAGCTGTTCGTGACCGCCACGCAGGCAGCCCATCGTCTCACCGGCGGAGCGGCTGTCGCGGGCGGAGCGCATGCGGTTGGTGCGCGCCCACAGGTAGGTGGCGGGCAGCTCCTCGTGGTGGGAGTTGAAGCGCGAGTCCAGCAGCGGGCGCCAGATGCGCTGCACCACGCGCCGGCCGCAATGGCGCGTCAGCCACCGTTCGAGCGGCAGACGCTCGAGCGCGTCGTAGTCGCGGCGCAGCTGGCAGTGCAGCACGAACCACGCGAGGCGCGCGCGTCCCAGCGGCGAGAGCGGTGGGAAGCGCAGGAAGTCGCCGATGCCGTTGAAGGGGTGCATGGTGCCGTCGACGAAGAAGCCGACGCCGACCGGCGTGAAGCTCAGCCGATCGGAGAGCCCGAGCTGGCCGGCGAGCGCGATCATGCGCTCGTCGGAGGGCACGATCACGTGGTAGAAGCGATCGATGCGATGGCCCCCGAAGTCAAACGCCCCGGCAAGGCCGCCGGGGGTGGGGGCGCGCTCGAGCAGCGTGACGCGCGCGCCACCTTCGGCGAGGCGCAGCGCGAGCACGGTACCGAGGATGCCGGCGCCGACCACCCCGATATGGGGCTGCTGGGGGCTCATCGCCCACCGGGGATCGCGCGCAACTGCGCGGTCGGCCGTGCTTCGGCCCGGGCCGCGAGCTCCTCACTGCCGAGCGGTGAAATCGGCGGCGGCTGGATCCGACCCACCAGGTGGGCGGCCATCAGCCGGCCGTAGGCGAGGACGGTGGGCGAGAGGCTCATCTTCGACACACCCATGCGCCGCGACCAGTCGTTGACCGTGGGCACCTCCTCGACGCGGGCGCCGGCGTTGTAGAGCTTCAGCAACAGCTCCACGTTCGCGGCGAAGCCGGGCTCGCGCACCAGCAGGTAGCCGTAGGTTTCCGCGGCACGGCGCAAGGTGCCGGCGCGGTAGACGCGGTAGAGCGAGGAGAGCGTGTGGATCTCGTGCAGGCCGCCGGCGTAGCGGAAGGCGCCCGAGACCGCTTTGGATGCCGCCAGGCGCCAGGGGGCGACGCCGAGGATCCGGCCCCCGGGCGCATACACCGAGGCGAGCACGACGTCGGCACCCTCGTGGAAGCGCTCCAGCATCCGCGGCAGGTCGGTGAGGTCAGAGGTGTTGTCGGCCTCCAGCGTGACGATCGCGTCGCCGTCCTGGGACTCCCCCAGCGCGGCGCGCAGGCCGGAGTTGATCGCGGTGCCGAGGCCGCGGTTGACGGAGTGGGTGACCACGGCGAGATGCAGCGCGTCACTGTGCTCGGCGATCGCCTCGGCCGTGCCGTCGGTGGAGCCGTCGTCGACGAAGATCACGCGGGCGCCCAGTTCACGGGCGACCGGCGCGAGGTCGGCGAGCAAGCGCGGGATGTTCTCGCGCTCGTTGTAGGCGGGGATGACGAAGCGGATCATGGCGGTCTCCTGGTGGCGTGTGCGGTGGACTCAGGCGGCGACGCGAACATGCCGGGGAGTCGGCATGTCGAGCAGGGTGACGGGACGGTTGTTGGCGGCGGAGTCGCGGACGGCGAGCGCAGCGGCGAGCGCCCGGCAACCGTCCTGCGCGCCGACGGGCTCGGGGGTGTCGTCGAGCACGCAGCGCGCGAACGCCGTGAGCTCGGCCTGCAACGGCTCGACGCGCGGCAGCGCGAAGCGCACGGCGGCGCCCTCGGCGTCGCCCCGGATCCGCGCGAGCTCGCTCCAGCCCGTGGGCGCGCCGGTGGATTCGGTGAACCACACGTCCTGGGTGAGATAGGAGGCGCTCAGCATCCCGCCCTCCCCGATCACCGTCATCTCGCGGCGCTTCTCCGGCGTCAGCCAGTTGACGTCGAGCAGGCCGAGCGGCCCGTCCTCGCCGAAGCGCAGCAGGCACGTGATCAGGTCCTCCTGGGAGGGGTGCACGCAGCGGGAGCCGTCGGCGTAGATCGAGGTGATGTCGCGGTCGAGCACGAACTGCATCAGGTCGAGGTCGTGGGTGGCGAGGTCGATCGCCACGCCGGTGTCCTGGATGCGCACGGGCAGCGGCCCGACGCGCGTGGCGTGAGCCCGGAAGACGCGTCCGATGCGCCCCTCGCGGACCAGCTCGGCGAGCTTGCCGACGGCCGGGTTGAAACGCTCGACGTGGCCGACCATCAGCTTCACGCGCGCCAGGCGCGCGGCGGCGGCCATCCGCAGCCCATCCTCCAGGGCGGTGGCGATCGGCTTCTCGACGAACACGTGCTTGCCGGCGGCGATCGCCTCCAGCGCGAGCCGGGAGTGATGCTCGGAGGGGGCGCAGATGCAGACCGCGTCGATGTCGGCGCGCTCGAGCAGCCAGCGGTGGTCGCCGACCCACTCGATCGGGCGCCGGCCGATCCGCGCGCGAGCAGTGGACTCGTCGGGGTCGGCGACGGCCACGAGCCGTCCCGCGGCGATCCGCTCCCAGGTCTCGACGTGGTAGGCGCCCATCCGCCCCACGCCGATCAAACCGATGCCCAGCTCATCCATGTCGTGCTCCTTTGGTCTCATCCATGAGTTCGATTTGGTCGGGTGCCCCTATTTGGGGATCGTCCGCGCGGCGGATGCCGGGGCCGACGGTCGTGGACGCGGGGCATCCTGCCCCGCGGCGACGCCGGCAGACTCCGACCGGCAGGTCGGTGGCCTTGCGGTGGAGACGGAGGCCCGTCATGTCCCCGCCCCCACGCCGATCCCGGCGGCGAGCGATGCGGCCCCGCCGCCGGGCGACGTCCCTTCCCCCAGGGTTTGGTGTGAGCGTCCCAGGTAGTCGACGACTACCTGCGCGATCCGCCGCGCGGCATGGCCGTCACCGAAGATCGGGGGGCGCTCCAAGGGCAGCGGGGTGCGCAGCGCGGCGGCGAACGCGTCGGGGTCGCACCCTACGAGCGTGTTCCAGCCGGTCTCGACGGTGTCCACCCACTCGGTCTCCTCGCGCAGGGTGATGCAGCGCACGCCCCACAGGTAGGCCTCGCGCTGCACGCCGCCGGAGTCGGTGGCGATCGCGCGCGCGCCGCGCTCGAGCTCGAGCATCCGCGTGTAGGTGACGGGCTCGATCAGCTTCACGTTGGCGGGCGCCTCGAGGCCCCAGCCGTCGATCGCGGCGCGGGTACGCGGATGCAGTGGCAGCAGTACCGGCAGGGGCGCGCGCCCGAGACAGGCCAGCACCGCGGCGAGCCGCTCGGGGTGGTCGGTGTTGTAGTTGCGGTGCACCGTGGCCAGCAGGTAGTCGCCGGCGCCGGCCGGGCGCACGCGTGCGCGCCAGCTTTCGAGCGTGTCGCACAGCGGGTCGCCGGTGACGTGGATCTCGCCCGTGACGCCCTCCGCTTCGAGGTTGCGCCGCGCGCCCTCCGTGGGTGCGCAGAGGACCTGCGAGAGGCGGTCGGTTTCGATGCGGTTGTGCTCCTCGGGCATCTCCGCGCGATAGGAGCGCAGACCGGCCTCGACATGCACGAGTGGCACGCCGCACGTGGCCGCGGCCAGGGCGCCGGAGAGCGTCGCGTTGGTGTCCCCGCGCACGATCACGGCGGCGGGGCGTTCGGCGCGGATCAGCTCTTCCAGGCGCTCGCGCGCGAGGTCCAGCTGCGCTTCACGCGCCCGCGAGCCGACCCCGAGGTTGTGCCGGGGGCGCGGCAGGCGCGTGGCGAGGATTTGGCTCTCGGACATCGCCTCGTCGTAGTGCTGGCCGGTGTGCACGAGAATCTCCTCGGCGAGCGGCGCGAGCGCCTCGCAGACGGGGGCGGCCTGGATGATCTCCGGACGGGCCCCGATCACCGACAGCACGCGCGGGCGCGCGGATGGCCCGGTGATGCGCTCGCGCAGGGCGCCGTTCGGCAATCCGGACGGCTGCGTGGCAAGGCCGCCGGCACCATCGATCGCGCCGGCGGGAGACGCCGCGAGGCCGGCGCCGCCGATCAGGCTGGAGGGCGAGACCGCGAGACCGCTGCCGGCGCCGCGCAGCGCCGGCTCCTCGGGGACATGCGTCCAGCGCGGATTCGTGGGAGTGGGGGCAAGCTCGGGCATGAGGATCCTCAGGCGGCCACCCGGTCGGTGGGCTGGACGAGCGCCAGCGGCTTGGCGCCGGCGCGCATCGACGCCTCGGCCAGCTCCACGGTGGCGACGATCTCGATCCCGAGCGCGAGGCTGGAGCGCGGCTCCTCGCCCGTGCGAATCGCGTGGGCGAAGTCTTCGAGCTCCAGGCGCAGCGGCTCGCGCGGCTCGATCCGTGGGATCACGACATCGCCGGTGCGGTAGATCAGCTGGTGCTCCCCGAAGTTGGCGGGCGTCGGCGGCAGCATGTCCATGCCGCGGTCGTAGATCCGCACCGGTTCATCGGAGGCGGTGTCGTCGTACTGCACCATCCGCTGGCTGCCGACGACGATCATCTGGCGCACCTTGCGCGGCGCCAGCCACGAGATCTGCACGTTGGCGGTTTGCCCCTGCGCGAAGGTGAGCGTCATGAACGCCGTCTCCGAGACCCCTTGGCGCAGCACGCTCGAGCCGGAGGCGGCGACTTCCACGACCGGCTGCTCCAGCCAGTACAGGAGGATCGAGAGGTCGTGCGGCGCGAGGTCGCACACCACGCCGTCGCCGTTGTACTTGCCGAGGTTCATCCGCGAGGAGGTGACGAAGTGCACGTCACCGACGACGCCGCCGCGGATCAGGTCGCGCACCGCGTTGACGGCGGGGCTGTAGATGAAGGTGTGGCCCGGCATCAGCACGCGGTCAGCCGCGGCCGCGAGATCGGCGAGGTCGAGCGCGTCGCGCAGGCGGGTGGCGAGCGGCTTCTCGACCAGCACGTGCTTGCCGGCCCGCAGCGCACGCGAGGCGAGCGCCGCGTGCGTCTGCGGCGGCGTGGCGATCACGATCGCCTCGATCTCGGGGTCGACCAGCAGCGCGTCGAGGTCGCGCACCGCGCGGGCGCCGGGGTGGCGGTGGCGGAAGAGGTGCAGTTGGGCAGGGTCGGAGTCGCACAGCGCGTCGAGGCGCAGCTGCGAGCATTCGGCCACGTTGCGAGCGAGGTTGGGACCCCAGTAGCCGTAGCCGACCACCGCGGTGCCGATCGGCTTCTCCCGCGGCACGATCTGCGCGGTGGGGCGCAGTTGCGTGTCGTGTGAGCCGTTGCGCTGAGCGCCACCGTGGCCATTCGAGTGACCGGTCGCCCGCGCCCCATCGTGGGAGCCGCGATCGTCCGGATTACGTGGATCCAACATCTACGCCACCCCCTGCCGGCCGAGCACGACCGGCACTGTCTTGAACAGAATTCGCAAATCCAGCAGCAGCGAGGCGTCATCGGCGTACTCGATGTCGAAGCGCACCATCTCGTCGTAGGTGCGCTCGTTGCGCCCGCTCACCTGCCACAGGCCGGTGAGGCCGGGCTTCACGGCGAAGCGCCGCAGGTAGACATCGGGGTACATCTCGACCTCGTAGGGGATCACTGGGCGGGGCCCGACGAGCGCCATCTCGCCGCGCAACACGTTGATCAGCTGCGGCAGCTCGTCGAGGCTCCAGGAGCGCAGCAGGCGCCCCACGCGGGTGACGCGGGAGTCGACCGAGAGCTTGTACAGCCGGCCGCGTTCGGAGCTGGCGCGCCCGCCGATCAGGTTCTGCACGTAGCGACGATGCGGAGCGGTGTCGGCGCCGGAGCGCATCGTGCGGAACTTGAAGATCGTGAACTCCTGCTGATTGCGCCCCACGCGGCGCTGGCGAAAGAGCGCCGGTCCGCGCGAGTCGATCCGGATCGCCAGCGCGATCAACGTCATCAGCGGCGTCAGTACGAGCAGCAGCGCGCTCGCGACGACGAGGTCGAGTGTGCGCCGCAGGCCGTCGGTGATCGACCTGCGCACCGGCCGCGAGCCGGTGGCGGCCTCGGCGCGGAACGTGGCTTCCGACCGCGATCGGGCACCGGCCTCGGAGCGAGGTGACTGGGCCTCCTCGGGCGCGACGACGGACAGCCGTTGCGCGGAGTGTGTGGGAGCGACGCTCATATATGTGATGAACGTGGTGGCACAGTGGCGTCTTTTGTGCAATGCGCGAAGGAGCCCGCATCGTCGGATCCGCCCACTCCGTCGAAGACACCGGCCTCGCCGCCTGTGAACGACGCGACGGCCGCAACCACCTGATCGAGCTCGGCCGCGCTCATCCCCGGGAAGATCGGCAGCGAGCAGATCCGCTGCGCCGCCGCCTCGCTCACGGGCAGGCTGCCCGCCGCCAGGCCAAGGTCGGCGTAGGCGAGGGTACGGTGAATCGGTACGGGATAGTGCACGGCGCTCGCGACGCCGCGCGCGGCGAGATGCTCGCGCAGCAGATCGCGCTGGGCACAGCGCACCACGAACAGGTGAAAGACGTGGTCGGCCTCCGGGAAGGGCAGGCGGACGGGATCGACCGCGCGGGCGCGAGCGCCCACCGCGGCAGCCCCGGCCCCGTCCGCCGTCCCGCTTCCCTCCCCCCGAGACGAGCTGGAGAGTCGTTCGCGCAGCGCCACCCCCAGGCGCCGGCGCTCGTCGTTCCAGCCGTCGAGGCGTGTGAGCTTGCGGCGCAGCACCGCGGCCTGCAGCGCGTCCAGCCGCGCGGTCGAGCCGATCACACTGTGGTGGTAGCGCGGGCGCTCGCCGTGGGCGCGCAGCAGCCGCACGCGGTCGGCGAGCTCCGGGCGCGAGGTCACAACCGCGCCACCGTCGCCCCACGCGCCGAGGTTCTTGGCGGGGTAGAAGCTGAAGCAGCCGAGCGCGCCCGCCGTGCCCACGCGCCGACCGTGGTAACGCGCGCCGTGCGCTTGGCAGGCGTCCTCGAGCACCTCGATGCCCGCTTCGCTCGCCAGTGCCAGGATCGGGTCGAGGTCGACCGTGGCGCCGTACAGGTGCACCGGGATCACGCAGCGCACGCGCGGCGTGAGCGCGCCGGCGACGAGCTCGGCGGTGAGCAGGTGCGAGTCGGGATCGACGTCGACTGGCACCGGCGTGGCGCCCACCGCGGAGACCGCCTCGGCGGTGGCGATGAAGGAGTTGGTCGGGACCACCACCTCATCGCCGGGGCCGATCTCCAAAGCGCGCAGCGCCAGCGCGAGCGCCTCGGTGCCGGAGGAGACGCCGACGGCGAAGTCCGCCTCGCAGTAGTCGGCGAACTCGCGCTCGAAGGACTCCACGTGGTGGCCGAGCGTGAAGGCGCCGCGCTCGGCCACTTCGCGCACCGCCCCGAGCAGCTCCTCCAGCAGCGCGGGGTCGGCGTGGTCCATGCGCGTGAACGGCACCTGCGGCGTCAGGGGAGCGGCGGCGGACTTCGCGGGGGAGTCGAGGACGGCGGTACCGGCCTTCGCGGTGGACTCGAGGGCGACGGTGCCAGACCTCGCAATGGAGTCGAGGGCGGCGGTGCCGGACTTCCCGGTGGAGTCGAGGGCAGCGCCTCCCGGCACCGGCGCGGGAGCCGCCGGCAGGGGAGCGGCCGAGGGAGCAGCCAGTGAGGTGGACATCGCTCCCCCGCTCACGCCGCCATGGCGGCGGTCGCCGGCGCCGACTCCAAACGGATCAGCTCCTGTTGAAGCGCCCGGCGGCCGCGGTGGTGCAGGCCGTGGATCGAGCTCTCCGAGCGCCCCATCCGCTCGGCGATCTCCGGCGGGGTGAGCCCGATCACGTGACGCATAACCACGACGTTGCGCTGTTCCTCGGGGAGCGAGTCAAGCGCCGTGCGCAGGTTGCGCGCGCGGTCTTGGGCAACCTCGTCCATGTGGGTGTCCGCGCCGTACACCTCTTCCGCGGGGATCGCGCGGCGGCGGCGTAAATGGTCGAGTGCGACGTTGCGCGCCAACCGCAGCAGCCAGCCGGAGAAGGGAATGCCACGGTCGTCGTACTTGCAGATCACGGTGATCAGCTTCAAGAAGACGTGCTGGGTGAGGTCTTCGGCCTCCTTCTCGTCGCGCACGATCGAGCGCACGTAGCCGTACACGTTGTCGCAGTAGCGCACGTACAGCAGCCGCAGCGCATCGCGGTCGCCCTCCTTCGCCCTCGCGATCGCGAGGCGCACCTGGCGCATCGCCTCGGGTGACTCGTCGAGGGTGGTTTTGGCGCGCAGGCCAATGTGAGCGCTCTCGCGAGCGTGCATGTCCTTGATGTGCACGGAGGTTCCTCCATCCTTGGCTTGACGATTCCGTTGCTTGTGCAGAGAGCACGGCTTGCCGGCTTTGGCCAACTGCGCCACCCTCTTGGCTGCAAGAGGGGCCCGACGACTCGCAACCCTCCGTCCGGAACCCGTCGACGCTGCCCCCGGGGCCCGGTGTCTCTCTATGTCGTGCAAGCGATAATGGGGAGTGCGGTGAGCACTCACAATCGCCCATCGGTCGCGACTTTTGTTCACACCGTGAACGGCCGGATCAGTCATCCTTCGGGAGGCGAGCGTTCACAACCATGAACGCCGGGTCCGCCATCCTTCCAGGAACGTCGCTTTCCCCGGAGTCAAAAAACAAGCGCGAGGAGTCCCCACATGAGCGAGCACCCGCACACCCGCACGCAGGCCGACGAGGAGGATCCCTACGAGTCGCTGATGGCCCGCCACGGAGCGCCCAAGCACCGCTTCCCCGCGCGCGAGTCCGACCCCCGATTGGCTTACGCGCTGGTGCACGACGAGCTGCTGTTGGACGGCGTGGCGCGCATGAACCTCGCCACGTTCTGCACCACGTGGGCCGAGCCCGAGGTGCTGGCATTGCTGGCGGAGAGCTTTGACAAGAACATCGTCGACAAGGACGAGTACCCCCAGACCGCGGAGCTCGAGACCCGCTGCGTGCGGATGCTCGCCGACCTGTGGCGCTCCCCGCACCCGGGCACCACGCTCGGCACCTCGACGACCGGCTCCAGCGAGGCCGCGATGTTGGCGGGCCTGGCCGCGAAGTTCCGCTGGCGCGAGCGCCGCGCGGCCGAAGGCAAGCCCGCGGAGCGGCCGAACTTCGTGTGCGGCCCGGTACAGGTGTGCTGGGAGAAGTTCGCGCGCTACTTCGACGTGGAGATCCGCGAGGTGCCGATGGACCCGGGGCGGTACCTGATGGAAAAGGAGCAGTGCCTGGAACGGTGCGACGAGAACACGATCATGGTGGTCGCCACGCTCGGGCAGACGTTCACCGGCCTGTTCGAGGACGTCGCCGGGATCGCCGCGGCGCTCGACGGGCTGCAGCGAGAGCAGGGTCTTGACATCCCACTGCACGTGGACGGCGCCAGCGGCGCAATGCTGGCCCCGTTCACCGCCCCCGATCTGGAGTGGGACTTCCGCATCGAGCGCGTGAAGTCGATCAACGCCTCCGGCCACAAGACCGGCCTCGCGCCGCTGGGCTGCGGCTGGGCGGTGTGGCGCGAAAAGCAGGACATGCCGGAGCGGATGATCTTCAACGTCAACTACCTCGGCGGGGAGATGCCGACGTTCAACCTCAACTTCTCCCGCCCCGGCGGCCAGGTCGTGACCCAGTACTACGACTTCATCCGCCTGGGGCGCGAAGGGTACGCCCGCGTGCACGGCGCCACGTACGAGACCTGCGCCTACCTGGCGCACGAGATCGCCAAGCTCGGCCCGTTCGAGCTGGTCCACGCCGGCGACCCCGACAAGGGCATCGCCGCGGTCTCGTGGAAGCTCACCGATGGCGTGGAGCACTCCTTCAACCTGTTCGACGTGGCCGACCGCCTACGCGCCCACGGCTGGCTGGTGCCCGCCTACACGCTGCCGCCCCACCTCGAGGGCCTCGCGATCCAGCGGATCCTCGTGCGCCACGGCTTCAGCCGCGACATGGGTGACCTGCTGCTGGCCGACATCCGCCGCAGCCTCGCCACGCTCGACGAGCACCCACCAAGCAGCTCGCTCTCAGAGCGCGAGGTGGGCTCGTTCAACCACAATGCCAAGGCCGCGGTGGCCTGAGCCGCGGGCGCAGTCGATCCTTGAATGTCGCCTGGAGATCGTCCGCGCGAGTGAGTGCAGGCCCCGTGCCCGCGGGCCTACCTACAGCGCCTCCTGGGCGAACGTCTCCGCGAGGTCGCCGTGCCAGGTGCGGAAGAAGGCCTCCGCCGTGGCGGCGTCCAGGGGGCGGGCGAAGAGGAAGCCCTGGCCCGAGTCGCAGCGCTCGTCCTTGAGCAGGGTGAGCTCGTGCTGGCGCTCGATGCCCTCGGCGAGCGTCTCGATCGACATCGCCTTGCCGAGCTGCACGAGCGTGCGGATCAGCGTCTCGCCTTCGGGGCTCTGGGTGAGGCGGGCGATGAACGAGCGGTCGATCTTCAGCGCGTCCACCGGGAACTGTTGGAGGTGGGAGAGCGAGGAGTAGCCGGTGCCGAAGTCGTCGATCGCGATGCGCACCCCGAGCTCCTTCACCCGCTTCAGCCGGCGGACCGTCAGCTCGGCGTCGCGCATGATCGTCGTCTCGGTGATCTCCAGCGTCAGCGCGCCCGCCTGGAGGCCGCTCGCCTGGAGCGCCTCGCGGACGTGGTCCACGAACTCATCCGTGTCGAGTTGGCGCGCGGAGACGTTCACCGACATCCCGATCGCGTGCCCCGCCGCGCGCCAAGCGGCACCCTGGCGGCAGGCCTCGCGCAGCACCCACGCCCCGATCTCGCCGATCATGCCGGTCTCCTCCAGCAGTGGCACGAAGTCGTCGGGCTGCACCACCCCCCGCCGCGGGCTGTTCCAGCGCAGCAACGCCTCCACGCCCGTGGGGTGCATGTCCTGGAGGTCGAACGTGGGTTGGTAGACGAGGAAGAACTGTTCGTGCTGGAGCGCTTCGCGCAGATCCATCTCCAGCTCCAGGCGGCTCTGCACGGCCTCGTGCATCGTCGACTCGAACACCACATAGCGGTTCTTGCCATCCCACTTGGCGCGGTACATCGCCACGTCGGCGTCGCGCAGCAGCTCCTCGCCGGAGTCGCGCGGACCCATCGCGATCCCCACGCTCGCGGTCACGCTGAGGCGCGCGGTCTGGGCTTCGTCATCGAGGCGAAACGGCGGCGCCAGCGCCTCCAACAGGCGCTCGGCGATCAGCTCGGGGCCGGCGGCCAGCGACATTCCTTCGGCGATCACGACGAACTCGTCGCCGCCGAGGCGCCCAAGCGCGTCGGTCTCGCGGATCGTGTGCCGCAGGCGCGTGGCCACTGCCATCAGCAGCCGGTCGCCGGCGCCGTGGCCGAGCGTGTCGTTGATGCTCTTGAAGTTGTCGAGATCTATGAACAGCGCCGCCACGGGCGTTTGGCTGCGGCGCGAGCGCACCAGCATCTGCTCCACGCGGTCGAGGATCAGGGTGCGATTGGGCAGGCCCGTCAGCGGGTCGTGGGTGGCGAGGAACACCAGCTCGTCCTGGCGGCGGGAGAGCTCCTCGTGGGCGCGGCGGCGCTCCTGCTCGAAGGACTCGCACATCCGCACCAGCGTCACGTCGAGGCTGCGCTGCAGCATCTCCAGCGCCTTCGCGCGCACCTCCTCGGGGAACCCCAGCGCCCGCGCCTGCTCCAACACCACCTCCTCGGCGGCGTCGCGCCAGCGCAGGCAGCGCTTGGTGACCTCGTTCAGCGGCGCCGCCCGCTGCGCGGCCAACTGGCCGAAGATGCGCCACGACTCGCGGCCGACCTCGCGCGCCACCTCCTCGCCGTCGCCCGCCATCCAGCGCGCCACGGCGATCGTCGACACCGAGCCGACCCGCGCGAAGCTGTCTTCGACGAGCGTGTCGAGCGTCTGCCCCGACTCAGCCGTTCGGCGCTGCAGCCTCGCGACGACCTCGTCGGTCTCCCGTTTCAGGGCTTCGCCGAGGCGGCGCAGGTCCTCGGCAGGGTCGGGCATACCTCCAACTATCGACGCCACCGCCCATTCCTTGAGCCGTTCGCCCCGTTCACCACTGCCAATTCCTCGAGCTGTTCGCCTCCGAATTCCTCGAGCTGTTCGCCTCCGCTCGCCCCCCTCCGCCCCCGTCGCACCTCCCTATCGACACGAGCGGCTGTAAGCGGTAGTTTTTCATCCAGGCGGCTTGTCCGCAACTCGCCCGCCCTTTGTGGGTTTGACGTTAGGACGGGCCGTAATAGACAGCGTCTTGACGAAAAGCCCAGTAGGCCGGTAGGGTGCTAGGTTCTAGTCTGGGGTCTACACCGAAAAGCAGTGGAGGAGAGGATCGTGGTCATGAGAAGCTTTGCACGCCGTAGCCTTGCCACCGGAGGTGTCCTCGCGACCGCCGCCGGGGCACTTGCCCTTGCAGTCGGCGTCGCCGGCGCCTCGGGATCGACCGCGCACGCAGCGCGCACGGTCTCGCTGAACGACACAGGCAACCTGCACAAGACCTCCAAACACGGGTTCAACCTGTACGAGTCCGGCAGCGCCAGCGGGTCGCTCTCGGGTTCGATCACCGTGCACCTGGATGTCGTCTCCACGAATCACGTCACCGCCGAACTGACCGTCTATCCCAAGGGCGGCTCGATCACCGGCAAGGCCTCCGGCGCCTACCGCACCAACGGCGGCACCGCGAGCTTCTCGGGCACGCTCTCGATCACCCACGGCAGCGGCAGCTACTCCGGCGCCCACGGCTCCGGTATTGCTTTCAGCGGTACGATCCAGCGCTCCAACGACGCGATGACCGTACACGTCAACGGCAAGTTCTCCTCCTGACGCGCGGGCGAGGGGGAGCCCAAATGCGCAACATCAAGACGCTCGTGGCGGGGGCGGCGCTGCTGGCATGCGGATGCCTGCCAGCCGCCGCTGGTGCAATGGCCAGTGAGCAGGCGACGCTCAAGGCATCGTTCAGCCCCGATCGGTTGGGGGCGACCACCACGGTCGGCTTCTCCTTCACGGTCGCCACCACCGACGGGCTGGCTCCACCGCCGCTGACCGGCATCGACCTGCACATGCCCGCCGGCCTGAACTACACCGACACCAACCTCGGCCTGGCGGTGTGCAGTCCCCAAAAACTGGAACTGGAAGGCCTCGCGGGCTGCCCCGGCAACTCGCGCCTGGGGTCGGGCAGCGCCTACGTGGAAGTGCCGTTCGGGGACGGCGCGGGCCAGGAGCTGCCCGAAGTCCAGGCCCTGATGGGACCCTCCAAGAACGGCAACCTGGTGGTGCTGTTCTACGCCAACGGCAAGACGCCCATCTCCGCGCAGCTGGTGTTCAGGGGCGAAATCCAGCCGGCCTCGGGAATCTTCGGCTCGCAACTGGCGACCGTGGTGCCGGCGATCCCCAGCGTCACCGACGGCCCCAATGTCTCAATCGTCAGCGTCAAAGCCACGATCGGACCCCAGGGCCTGACCTACACCAAGCACGTCCACGGCCGGCTCGTGCACTTCCGTCCGACCGGTATCGGCGTGCCCGAACACTGCCCCCGCGGCGGCTTCCCGTTCTCGGCGTCATTCACCTTCGAAGACGGCTCCGCTACGAGCGCCACCGCGACGGTACCGTGTCCAGCGCGCAGCGCGCACAAGAAATAGCAGCGCCACATCCCTGAGTCGGCACGGCGCCCCACGGAGTTCTTCACCGGGGGGCGCCGTTTGCGTTCACGGGCCGGTTCCAGAGGCGGTGCGCCCCGCGATCG
The DNA here is from genome assembly GCA_963764915.1 of uncultured Solirubrobacterales bacterium. Taxonomy (GTDB): domain Bacteria; phylum Actinomycetota; class Thermoleophilia; order Solirubrobacterales; family Solirubrobacteraceae; genus Palsa-744. Next base: position 992,174 of record CAVXUO010000006.1, read on the forward strand.
AGCGCGCAGTGCGGCCGGGCACGCCTTACCTAAGCCTGGACCCGCCGATCCGGGGTCGCACCGGCACCGGATGACGCATCGCCAGGACCAATTGCCCTCACTCCGAGGGGTCACCCTACGGATACTCGGTCAATTGCCCCTGGCTCGGTCACCGGCACCGGATGCTCAACCCGTTATCGGTGGATCCAGGCTAAACCGGCGCGAGGCGGCCGGGGCACCTCACGCATCTGTCGCGGCCCGCCGCCGTGTGGCGCGCCGCTCGAAAAGCGAGGCGAGCAGCACGCCTGCCTCGAACAGCAGGTACAGCGGCACCGTCTCCAGCAGCAGGGTGATCGCGTCACCGGGCAGCAGGGCTGCCACCGCCCCGCACGCCAGGATCGCGTAACGGCGGTTCGCGCGCAGCTGGCGCGGGGTGACGACCCCGGCGCGGGTGGCCGCCAGGATTGCGACGGGCACCTGAAACACCAACCCCATCGCGAGTAGGACGGTCGCCGCGAAGCGGTAGTACTGGCTGGCCTGCACGAGCACGTTGAATTGGTCACTGTTGAAGTTCTCGAAGAAGCGCAGGGCGGCGGGCAGCACCACGAAATAGCCGAACAGAACGCCGACCACGAACAGCACGGGTACCGCCAGGATCAGCGGCGAGACCACACGCTGGTGCTCCGGCGTGAGCGCCGGGAGCATGAAGCTGTAGAGCTCATAGAGGATGATCGGGAGCGCGAGGATCAGCGCGAACAGCAGCGCGATGCCGAGCGTCGCAGTGAACGGCTCACCGACCCCGAGGGTCACCGGCTTGTTGCCCTGGGGCGCGGCCGACAGTCGCGAGATCGCCCCGCCCAGCCGCGGCCTCACGCTCTGCAGCGTTCTGCGCGTCGCCGCGCTCGCGCCACTTCCGGGCCGCTGCAGCGCCCTCACCACGCGTTCCAGCTGCACCCCGATCGCGCGGGCACCCTGCTGCACCGTGTAGGTTGCGCCGAGCGGGCCGCTCCCCGCCCGCACCTGTTTCTGCGTCTGATGTTCGAGCGGCCGGTTGACGATGTGCAGCAGCGAGTGGTTCTGCCACAGGCAGAAGCCAAACGCCACCGCGAGCACGGCCAGCGAGACGATCAGGCGCGTGCGCAGCTCGTCGAGGTGCTCGACGACGCCGAGCTGCTCCTCGTGTCCGATTTTGCCGATCGCGATAGCCATGTGCGTAGGTGTCAGCTCAGGTGCGGGGGGCGTAGGTGGTCAGCTCAGGTGCGCGACAATGACGGGGGAAGTGGTCGGCACCTGAGTGCCGCCGGCGGGCTCCTGCGTCACCAGCACCTCGCTCGCGCCGCCGCTGTCGGGCACGGCGGCCGTCGCGGTGCCGGAGGAGGTTGGGGCGAAGAGGCTGTCGGTCGGCTGCGGCTCCGCGTGCCCAGGACGTTGCAGCCACACCTCGTACACGTGCCCCGAAGGGGGCTCGGGCATGTCCGCCACGGTGAGCCAGGTGCGCCCGCCGCTCTGGTGCAACGCCGCACGGGCGCCCGCGAGCGTGACGTCGGCGTTCACCACCCGCGCCGCGGAGCCCCCCGCCGGGGCGCCCCCACCGAAGGGCGTGGACAGCGCACCGATCGCAACACCCGCCGCCAGCATCGCCGTACCTGCCAGCGCCAGTGCGGGTCGCAGGGCAAAGCGTCCGCGGGTCGCGCCGCGAGCGCGCCACGAGAAGCGCGACGCTTGCCGGGTGGCACCCGCGGAGGCGCGCGACGTCTGCCGGGTGGCGCTCGTGGAGGAGCCCGACGCCTGCTGGGCGGCCTCGCTGCGCACGACCGCCATCACCCGCCGCTTGGCGTGAGCCGGAGCGGGCACCTGCCGGACCGCGGTGGGGAGGTGCTCGACCGCCGGCGCCAGCGCGGCAAGATCGTCGCTGCACAACGCGCACGAGCGGGCATGTTCGGCGAACATCCGGCTGTGGCGCTCGTCGAGCAGGCCCAACAGGTAAAGCGCGGCATCGCCACAGCCGCCCTCGGCGGGACTCGGCAGGTCACGTGGGTGACGGTCAGGATCGTACCGCTCGGGGTCGTGGCGTTCGGGGTCGCGCCCCGCGCCATGCCGGTCGGAGTCGTGGCGCTCGAGGTCGCGCCGCTCGGGGTCGCGCCCCGCGCCATGCCGGTCGGAGTCGTACGGGTCGGGGTCGTGCGCTTCGCTCATCTGGACATCCCATCCTCCGCCATCATCGTCAGACGCAGCTTGGCAAGTCCCAGGCGCATCCGGCCCTTCACCGTGCCGACGGGCATCCGCAACATCGCAGCGATCTCAGTGTGCGTGAAGCCGCCGAAGTACGCGAGTTCCAGCACCCGGCTCTGCTCCTTGGGCAGGACCCCGAGGGCACCCATCACCTCCTGCGAGCGCTCTCGGTCGAGGATCTGCTCCTCGGTGTCCTGCGCGCCCGCGACCCGCTCGACGGCTCCCTCTTCGTGGAAGGCGTGGCGATCGCGCACCCCACCGCGGCGCAGCGCGTCGACCGCGCGGTTGTGAACGATCCGCAGGATCCAGTTGCGTACGCTCCCACGCGTGCAGTCATACCGCGCGCCCGTGCGCCACAGCGCGAGGAACGCCTCCTGGAGCACGTCCTCGGCGGTCGCTCGCCTGCCGCACATCCGGTAGGCGAGCGAGAAGGCGACGTCGCAGTGACGGTCGTACACGACCTCGAACGCGTCGGCGTCGCCCCCCTGCACGAGCGCCATCAGCTCCTCGTCGGCGAGCTTGTCCAAGCCGGTGGAGCCGCTCGCCGCCGATCTACCTCTCATCGCGGGTGCTGCCCCTCTGCGGTCGGGTCCGGGTCGTGGGCGACGGCAGGCCCCGCCACCGGGGCGGCGATCGCGGGAGCAACCGGCTCGCCGCTCACCGCGCTCTTGAAACCTCGCAGCCCCTCGCCCAACGAGCGGCCCATCTCGGGCAGGCGCTTGGCGCCGAACACCAGCAGCATGAGCACCAGCAGGAAGGCTATGTGCAGTGGATTGTCAAGTCCCATCGTTCACCTCAGTATGTGTAGTAGATCCGCTCGCGTGGTCCTAAGCCGGCACCGCTTCACGCGGTCCTGAGCCGGCGTGGCACGGGTGGCAAGGTTCCTACGCGTCACCCCACCCGGCAGATCACCACCGGTCGATATTCGAGCGGGACTTCAGGTTCGCGGGCCGGAGCCTTCGTAGGACTGGCATGTCGGGCGGCCTGCCGGCGGCGATGGAGTGATCCCCCCAGGCGTCGCGGGGGGCTGACGCGGACCCCGGGCGTAGTCCTGCAGCGCCACAGCCGGCGGCACCGCGATGGTCTACCCTCCCGCGGCGTCGCGGGATGCCGATGCGGACCTCGGACCCGTCAGTCCTGCAGCGCCACAGCCGGCGGCACGCCGGCGGCGAGGTAACCCGGGATCGCGACGATCGCCACGGCCGCCGCGGTGACGAGGGCGAGGCTGGCGAGCGCCACGACGATGCCGAAGGAGTAGACGACCGGGAAGTTGACCACGTTGGCCAGCGCCCGATCGAGCAGCTGCTGGCCGTAGAGGCCGAACACCGCGCCGCTGACGCAGCCCACACCGAGCAGCAGCAGGCTCTCCAGCAGGATCGTGCGCCACAGTTCTCCGCGCGGGAAGCCCTCCAGCTTCAGCTTCGCCAAACGCGGGCGGCGCTGCCACACCATGTTGCCCATCGCGGCCGCCATCGCCAACACCGCCGCGATCAGGATCAGCGTCGCGATCTGGGTGAGGCGTTCGAGGCCCTGACGGCTGAGCGCGCGCTGCTGGGCGGCATGTTCTTCGGCGGTCTGCACCGCGTAGCCCGAGCCGCTGCCGAGCGCGTGTTCGATCTCGCGCTTGCCCTGGGCTTGGGAGACGCCCGGCGAGAGCAGCACGTTGTAAGCGCTCGCATCGGCCGAGCCCCACGAGCGCGCGTAGTCATCGGCGTTCATGATGATCGCACCCGGCGCCCAGCCGATGTTGGTGCCGATCGCCGCCACTTTGAAGCTGCTCGGCACGGGAGTGGGCAGCGCGAAGGAGTCGCCCACGTGCAGGTGGTGTTCGCTCGCGATCGCCTGCGACACGACCATCCAGTCGCCGCTGCGCACCTCTGCTTCGGCCTGCTTCACGTTCCCTTCGACGATCTGGCTGGCCGGCAGCAGCGGCGTGTCTTCGCGCGGCGGTGCGATCACCCACACGCGCCGTTCGCCGATGTCCAGTAGCCCCCCGCGGTACAGACGCACGGTGCTGACGCCCGGCAGGCTCGCGAGCTTAGCCTGGTCGGTCGGGGCGAACGGGGTGGTGCGCAGGAGGTTGTACGTGCCCGCCGGAGAGACCCACACGTCGGTGAAGGCGTTCATGTCGTGCGCCGCGTTTTCCAGGCCGTGCAGCAGATCGCCGTGCGCGGCCTCGATCGCGACGCTGCCGAACACCGCCACGGCGCCGGTCGCGGCGATCGCCACCGCGCGTGCGCGCCCGGCGCGCAGCTCCATCACCGCCACGTGCGGCACCGCGCTCGTGATCCCGGGCGCGATCCGCCGCACCAGCGCGAGCGTGGCGTTCAACGGGAGCGGCAACAACAGCAACAGCGCCCCCACCAGGAACACCATGCCCAGCACCGCCGATTTCGGCGCCGCCAGCAGGATCACCGTGGCCGCAATCAGGCACGCCACCCCGCCCAGCGCCAGCCACCGTGTGCCACTGAGCGTGCCCGAGCCATCCTTGTCGGTGATCGCCGCCAGCGGTTGGCGCGAGACGATGTCTTTGAGTGGGCTGAGCACCGCCACCGAAGCGGCCAACATCCCCCCCGCGACCGCGATCGCGACGCTCTGCGCGCTCACCACGCGCTGCGAGCCCACCGCAAACGCGGAGGAAAGGTAGCCGGGGTTGCTGTGGAAGAGGTGGATCGAGAGCTCCTCGCCGAGCGCCAACCCAAGGATGCAGGCGAGCACACCGAGCACCAACGCGTCGAACATCATCACCGCGATCACCGTCCGCGGGGGGTACCCGTCGCGGCGCAGGTCGGCGATCAGCCGCCGCCGCTGGGGCACCGTCAGGAGCATCGCGTTGAACGCGAACAGGAAGCCCACGAGCGCGCTGATCACCGCGAACAGCGCCGTGGACTGGTTGGTGGCAGCCGCCGCTTTGTTGAACAGCGCTTCGTCGAAGCTGGCCGGCTCGACGTTCAGCCGTCCTGCCGCCAACCGTTGTAGGCCCGCGCGCACGCTCGCTTCCTCGCCTGGCACGGGCTCGACCAGCACGCGGCTGACGTGGCCCTGCAACCCTGTCATTTCCTGGGCGAATTCGAGCGTCGTCACCGCGATCGGGCTGGAGGTCAGCGCCCCGATCTGGCTGGAGCGCAACAACGTGTACAGCGGCGCCTGTTCGACGTGCCCGTCGACCTTGACGGTCGCTTCGGAGCCGAACTTGACGATCCCGATCTTGCGACCCAGCGGCGCCGGCAGCACGAGCGCCCCGAAGCCGCCGAACCCTTCCACCTTGGTCTTGCGCACGAGCGCCCCACCTAGTTTTGCGAGGCTCCCGTCGGCGCCCACCAGCTCGACCGATTCGCTGCCCTTCGGGCCGGAGATCTCGGCGTTGGCTTCGAGCAGCGGCGCCGCCACGCGCACCCCCGGGAGATGACGCACCTGCGCGACCATCCCGGCTTCGAAGCCCTGTGCATCGCGCGACACCAACTGCAGCGAAGCGTTTCCGACGATCCCTTTGGAGAGCTGCGCCACCGAGCTCGACAAGCTCGAGCTAGCCACCTGCGAGGCGAACAGCAGCGCCACGCCGGCCGCGATCCCGACGATTGCGAACATCTCCTGCAGTGCACGTGCGCGCAGGCGCACGCGGTAGAGGTGCAGAACGTTGACGAGCTTCACAGTCGGTGCCTGCTTACTGCGCGGTCACGCGCGCGGCCCATTGCTCGGGCTCGTACTCGCCCAGCTTGCCGTCCCGCAGCGCGTACACGCGGTCGGCGTATGCCGCCGCCTGCGGGTCGTGGCTGACCAGCACGATCGCCACCTCGTGTTCGCGGCACAGTTCGGTCAACAGTTCCAACACTTCGCGTCCACGCTGCGTGTCGAGGCTGCCGGTCGGCTCGTCGGCCAGCAAGAGGCGCGGTTTGGTGGAGAGCGCACGCGCGATCATCACCCGTTGGCGCTCCCCCATCGAAAGCGTCTCCGCACTGTGATCGAGGCGCTGACCGAGACCGAGGCGCTCCAGCAGCGGCGCGATCTGGCGGTGGGCCTCGCGCCAGCGCATGCTCTTCAAGAGCTTCAACACGGCGTTGTCGATCGCCGTCACACCAGGCAGCAGGTCGAAGTTCTGGCGGATGAAGCCCAGTTCGGAGAGCCGGAAGTGCGAGGCCTCCTTCTCGCTCAACGAGGATACGTCGCGGCCGCCGATCAGCACCGCGCCGCTGGTTGGCGCCAGCAGCGTCGCGACCATCAGCAGCAGCGTCGTCTTGCCCGACCCGCTCGGCCCGTACAGCGCCACCATCTCGCCGGGCTGAACTTCCAGCGAGACGCCGTCGACGGCCCGCACCGGCTCGCCACCGACCTGGGGGTAGTGCTTTACGAGATCACGCAGCTCTAGCACTTGGGGCCTCCAGCCCTTCGGTGTACCCGATATACGCCACTCACTTTATGCCACGCGTGTCGCGCCCGAGGGGGGTGGGCGTGGGGGCAATCACCGAGGCGGCGGGCAGCGCCTCCGCCGTCGAGGGCATCACTACCTCCGCACCGCCGCCACGCCGCGCCGGCGCCCCGGGTGCGCTCGGCGCCAGACGCCGCAACGCAAGGCGCGAGCGGAACACCGTCATCGCCATCCGCGCCGGCTCCCCGAGTGCCTCCAATACGGCGTCGGCGACCGGCGCCGCCTCGGGAGTGCGGGCTTCGGGTGTGCTCAGGTAGAAGCTTGCCATCGCCGCCAGCACCAGCGTGTGGCGAGGACCCGGCAGCGCCCGCGCCGCCTGGCTCGAGTGCTCAGCCAGCATGCTCATGCGCGTAGCCGCGTCGCACGGCGAGGCGTAGCAGCCGACGAGGCTGCGCTGACCCGTCGCGTAATCCTCGGCGGTGTCGACCAGATTGTCCAGCAGCGAGTGCAGCGACCCGATCCAAGGGAAGTAGGCCGCCTCCATCGCCGCGATCTCCTGCGGGTCCACGCGCGGCTCGGCCGCCGCGGCGATCAGCGCGTAGATGCCCAGCGAGCTGCCCGCGGCGGCCGCCGTCTCCCACCAGCGCAAGCCGGTTTCCTTCGGCGTGTGTGCCCGCGCCCACCGTTCGAGCGCCAGGTAGTCGCCCTGCACCTCGCCGGTGTTGCAGCTCTGGAAGGCCACGATCCGCTCCGCCGCGCGCAATGCCGCGGGCGCGATCGCCGCATACGAGGGCAGCTGGGCGAGTGCCGCGCGGCAGCCATCCACCGTCTCGGCGAGGTAGCCGCCGTCCTCGTGCAGATGGTGGTGGGCGTAGTAATCGAGGTGCTCCGCCTCGGGGTCCAGCGCCACCAGCAGCGCGCTGTGCAGGAGCCTGCCGTTGGCCACCGGATCGGTATTCGGCAGCTCGGTCAGCATGTCAAGGTAGTTGTACGCCGCCTGGAAGCACACCATCGCGCGTGCCGCCGCGGCGCGGCGACGACGGGGGACGAACGCTGCGAATGCGCTCGCGCCCTCGATGTTGCCCCACTTGCGTAGGGCGTCCACCACGACTTGGCGCAGCAGCTGATCGGGAATTTCCTGCGCGCGCGCTTCGCGACGGCGACGCTCCGCGCATACGCCGGGGAACACGCCCAGCCAGTAGCGCCGGGCTCCTCCTGCGAAGGAGCCCGCCAATGCAACCCGACCGCCAGCTGTAGAACTCATCGGTACCTCCCCAGACCCTAGCTCTTCCCAGACCCTAGCTCTCCAACTGCGCCGACCCGGGCGCCCCCGGATTATAGACGCTGATGGTACTCGCTGTCCAGCGTACCGCTTTCACGTGTAAGACGATGTTCCGCATGTCGCGCGGTGGCAAGGTGCGACGTGGGCGCGAAGTCGGGCGTCGAGGCTGGGCAGGGAGGCCCAGCCCCCGAGCGCCTGGTTCGTCACCCGCCCACGCGGATGATCCCCTGCCCCACATGACGGCGCCCCTGAAGTTTGGCTTCAACGCTCGTCGCGGGTGCAGGTCGCTGGCTTCAACGCTCGTCGCAGGTGCAGGTCGCTGGCTTCAACGCTCGTCGCAGGTGCGGATCGTTGGCTCAGCGCTCGTCGCGGGCAAGTCGTTGGCTTCAACGCTCGTCGCGGGTGCGGATCGTTGGCTCAGCGCTCGTCGCGGGGCAAGTCGTTGGCTTCAACGCTCGTCGCGGGTGCGGATCGCCTGCTCGAGCTCCTCGCCGCGTTGGGTCAGCCGCCACATGTTCGGCTCGCCTCTGACCAAGCTCTCGCCCCCGTTCGCGATCAGCCCGAGACCCTCCAGGCGCGCCAACAGCTTCGACATCTGGCCCTGGTCGGCGACACCTGCGTCGCGCGCGATCTGGCGGTTGTTGAGTCCCGGCTGCGACGCCACCGCGCTCAGCACTCGCATCGTGCGATAGGTGAGACGCATGTCCAGCCGCTTCAGCGGGTCCTCCTGGTTGCGCACCTGACGGCGCGGGCGGGGCGAGCGGCGAGCCAACTCGGCGCCCGCCGCCTCGGGGCCGAGGTAGGGCAGCACGATCATGCTCATCAACTGCCCCCGCAGCGGCAGCAACGGCTTGGGAGTCGGCTCGCGCAGACGGGTGTACAACACGCCCAACACCGCGCCCACCACACCCTCCGCGACGACGCGGTTGAGGCCGGTCGGTGCGTCCGGCTCGCGGCGGCCCCGGTCCACTGCGCTCACCAGCGCGTCCACCACGCGCGCGCGTCGCTCCAGCGCCTCGGGCCCGGCGGCGAGCGAATCCACCACGCACAGCGCCGCCGTGGCGGGGTCGGCGTCGAAGCTTTCGAGCATCGCGGTCAGCGCGGCGCCGATCCGCGCGCTCCACCCTCGCTCGCGCCGGTACGCCGGCAGCACCGCCTCCTCGATCCGCCGCCGCGCGTCGTCCAGCGCTTCCAACAGGCACGCTTCGCGATCCTCGAACAGCTCGTAGAAAGTGCGGCGCGACACGCCCGCCCGCCCGACGACGTGCGCCACCGTCACCCGCTCGGCACCCCGCTCGCGGGTCAGGTCCACCATCGCGCCCAGCATCCGCGCGCGCTGGATCTCCGCCACGCGCTCGCGCTCGAGGTCGAGCTCGACACGCCCACGGGGTGTCGAGTCGCTCGGGCGCGTCACACGACGCTGCCCACTGCCGTCCTCAGTGCCGCTCCTGCTCACCACTTTGCCATGAGTTGCGATCCTCTCACCTCTCCTCCCGACCTGCCCCGGCATGTGGAATATAGGCGACACGCAGTGATTTTGTCAAGGGATGTCTCTATTTCTCCAAAAGTCGTCCATCCGCGTATCCCCGCAGACTTTGAGCGTCGGGGAACGTGCCGTACCGGACACCGCATCGAGGGCCCCGGCAGCACTTGCCGGCACCACATGCGACCCCTCTCCCCACCCTTTTTGGGGCCGCGCCTGCCGGCACCGCTCTCGGCCTCTCCGGCGGCCTTTCCCTCGGCCGCCGCCACCGGCCCGCTTACGGGCCCGCCTCCACCCCGAAGACACATGGCCCGTACCTTGCCCCACTCGCCGGGCACCTACCTGAGAACTACCGAGAAATTCGAGCATCTGATCATAGTCGGGAAGAGTTCGAGCTTTTTCGTGTATCGTCCATTGTAGAGAGCTCAAAATAGAGCGCAGACTGGGACGCGGAACTGGCCCACTCGCCAAAACGTGGCTGCACCAGCACCGCCTGCGAGACCAGTACCGTCGGCGAGCGTTCCGGGGCGAGCGCGACACCCCTTCTCCGTGGAAAAACAGCGATGGACCGTGCCGTACGTGGAGTGCTGGATCTAGCCCGCGACGTGCTCGCCGAGCTCGACCTCGACGTGGTGCTCGAGCGGGTGCTGGACTCCGCGCGGGAACTCACCGGCGCCCGCTACGCCGCGATCGGGGTACTGGACGAGTCCCGTAGCGAGCTCTCCCAATTCATCACGCGCGGGATCGACCCCGCCGCCCACGCGGCGATCGGAGCGTTGCCCCGCGGACACGGTGTGCTGGGCGCGCTGATCGAGGATCCCGTACCGCTGCGCCTCGAGGATGTCGGCCACCACCCCCGCTCCTACGGGTTCCCCCGCGGGCACCCGCCGATGCGCACCTTCCTCGGCGCGCCGATCGTCGTGCGCGGGCTGCCCTGCGGCAACCTCTACCTCACCGAGAAGGCCGGCGGCGCGCGGTTCTCCGCCGAGGACGAGGAGGCGCTCACGGTGCTCGCCGAGCTCGCCGGCGTGGCGATCGACCACGCGCGCCGCTACACCGGCGCCAGCGAGCGCCGCGACGAGCTCGAGCGCACGGTCGCCACGCTCGACGCCACCACCCAGATAGCGCTCGCCGTCGGCGGCGAGACCGATCTCGACGTGATCCTCGAGTTGGTCGCCAAGCGAGGCCGCGCGCTGGTCGGCGCGCGCGTGCTGCTGATCGAGCTGCGCCGCCGCCAGGAGCTGGTCGTCGCCGCCGGCGCGGGGGAGCTGCCCGCGGGCGTGATCGGCCAAACCATCCCACTGCGCGACTCGCTCGCCGGACAGGCACTGCGCGCGCGTCGCACGCTGCGCCTCGACGACGAAGTCAACCGCGCCCGCTTCGAAGAGCACGGCACCGGCCGTCTCGGCGTCCACGCGCAGGGGGGGCTGGTGGTTCCGCTGATGTTCCGCGGTCACGGCTATGGCGCGCTGCTGGCACTCGACCGGCTCGAAGACGGACCGAGCTTCAGCGCCGAGGACGAGCGGCTGCTGGTGGCCTTCGCGGCGACCGCCGCCCCCGCCGTGGCGACCGCCCAGTCGGTCGCCACCGAGCGCCACCGCCAGCGCCTCGCGGCGGCCGAGGGTGAGCGCCGGCGGTGGGCGCGCGAGCTGCACGACGACACGCTCCAGAGCCTCTCCGCGCTGCGGATCGGGCTCTCCACCGCGGCGCGCTCCGAGCGCCCCGAGGCGCTGCGAGACGCCTTTCGCCAGGGGATCGAGCAGCTCGAGGAGTCGATCACCAACCTGCGCGCGCTGATCACCGACCTGCGCCCCGCGGCGCTCGACGAGCTCGGCACCCAGGCAGCGGTTGAAGCGCTCGCCGAACGGGCCGCCCGCCACGGCATCGAGGTCGACGTCAGCATCGACCTCGCGTACGAGCGCGTTGGCGGAGCGTGGGAGGGCGATCGGGCGCTTGCCCGCCACACCCCGGAGCTCGAGACCGCGCTCTACCGGATCGTGCAGGAGTCGCTCACCAACGCCACCAAGCACGGCGGCGCGACGCGCGCGGTCGTGGAGATCAACGAGGACGAAGACACGGTGCGCGTCGAGGTGCGCGACGACGGCTCCGGCTTCGACCCCACCGCCGACACCGCGGGCTTCGGCCTGCTCGGGATGCGCGAGCGAGCCGAGCTGCTCGACGGCACGCTGCGAATCCACTCCTCCCCCGGCACCGGCGCCACCGTGTACGCCAGCTTTCCGGTCCAGCGGCGAGCGCTCCGCGCGCCGGGCGCCGCGCGCGAGATTCGCGGGGAGTGAGGGTCTCGGCTGGACGCGCCGCGGGAGCTGGGGGCAGATGAGGGTGTCTCGGCTGGACGCGCCGTGGGAGCCGGGGGCAGGACAAGGGTGTCTCGGCTGGACATGCCGCGGGAGCCGGGGGCAGACGAGGGTGTCTCGGCTGGACATGCCGCGGGAGCCGAGGTAGATGAGGGTGCCTCGGCCGGACGTCCCGCGGGGCCGGTGCGGATGAAACGATGATCGATCCACCTACCCAGGCGTGGCGGACTCCCCAGCGTGGCGGACTCCCCAAAGAACGTGGTGGGCCCTCAGACGCTCATCAGCCCGTGATCCATCGCGTAGCGCACCAGCTCCGCGCGGGAGGTGAGGTTCAGCTTCTGCTGGATGTGGGCACGGTGGGTCTCCACCGTACGCACCGACAAAAACAGCTGCTCGGCGATCTCCATGTTGGTGTGGCCCAGCGCGATCAGGCGCAGCACGCCCACCTCGCGCTCGGACAGGTCGCCCAGGTGCCCGGGCGCGGGCGCGGAGGCCAGTCGCGCCCCCAACCGCGGGGTTAGATACGTCTCGCCGCCGGCCGCGGCGCGCACCGCTTGCACAAGCTCGTCGTCGGCGGACTCCTTGAGCACATAGCCGAGCGCGCCCGCCTCCAGTGCGTGGCGGGCGAAGGCCGGCTCCTCCTGCATCGTCAGCACCACGATCTGGGTGCTCGGCGATTCGGCTCGCAGCGTGGGGATCGCCTCGAGGCTCGATCCGCCCGGCATGTTGAGGTCCAGCACCAACACCGCGGGGCGATGGCCGCACACGTAGCGCCGCGCGCTCTCCACCTCGCCCGCCTCCGCCACGACTTCGAAGTCGGCCTCGCTGTCCAACAACATGCGCAGGCCGCTGCGCACCACCGCGTGATCGTCGGCGAGCACGATCCGGATCGTCCGCTCCGTGCTTGTCGCACCGTCATTCCCGCTCGCGTCGAGCGCCTGCGTGCTCGCGTCGAGCGCCTGCGTCTTCGCGTCGAGCTCCTGCCTCTTCTGTTCTTGCATCATCGCGTAGATATACATCTCGGGCGCAACGCCGTTAGCCGTAGTTACCCGCTGCCACGCTGCGGAGATTCACGTTGCGCGACGGTAGCTGCTTGCGTCCGTGGCGGCGGGCGCTCGGGCCCGCCGCCAGGACGGTGCCGCCGCTACGGGCAGCTGACCATCAATGCGAAGGCGGTGTCCTTCAGCGTGGCGCCTTCGTAGGTGCGCACCGTGATCTGGTGTTCACCGGTCGCCGCGGCCTCCACGAAGTGCGGGGTGGTCGTTTCGTTGGAGGAGACCACCACCGCGCAGGCGTTGAGGTTTTCACCGCTCGCAAACGTCACTGTGTACTTGCCTTCCGATGTGTGCGTCACTTCGCTCGGGGCTTCGCCGACCACGTTCGTGGGGATGCCGCCGGCCGAGACCTTGTCGACCACGTCCAGACCCGCTCCGTCGGGGCCTGCCGCACCGGTGGCACCCGTCGGTCCTGCCAGGCCGGTGGCACCGGTGGCACCCACCGGACCGGCGGTGCCCGTCGCACCCGCCGCTCCCGTCGGACCCGCGGGACCGGTGTCGCCGGCCGGGCCGGTGGCGCCCGTCGCACCGGTGGCGCCCGTGACGCCCTTGGCGGCGAGCAGCCCCCATGCGGCCGGATCGATTGCCGGGTCGTTGCCCAAATTGCCCGCCGTCAGCGAAACGTACGACGAGCCTCCAAACGACACCGCTTCGCCCAGTTCGTACGTTTCCGTGGGGCTCCACGCACCTTTGAACGTCACCGGCGGCCCCTGCGGGCCGGTCGCGCCGGTGGCCCCGGCCGCACCGGTGGCGCCTGTCGCACCCGCCGGGCCGGTGGCGCCTGTCGCACCCGCCGGGCCGACGGAGCCGTCGGCACCGGTTGCACCGCTGGCCCCGGCGGAGCCAGTGAGGCCGGCGGGACCGACTGCCCCTTGCGAGCCCGTCGCGCCACGTTCGGCCAGCAGCGCCCACGACGACGGGTTCGTCGCCGGGTCGTTGCCCTGGTTGCTCGGTTCGAGCGACACGTACGAGGAGCCATCGAAGGAGACCGCGTCGCCCACCGCGTAGATGTGCCCGTTTTCCCAGGCACCCCTGAAGTCGACGGGCGGACCCTGTGGCCCGGTCGCTCCCGTGGCACCGGTCACACCCTGGGCACCCGTGGCTCCGGCCACGCCCTGCGAGCCGGTCGCGCCGGTCGCACCCTGCGCGCCGGTAGCGCCTGTCGCACCCTGGAGGCCGGTGGCGCCTGTCGCGCCTTGCGCGCCGGTATCGCCCTGAGGGCCCATGGCGCCGGTCGCACCCTGCGGCCCTTGCGCGCCGGTGGCGCCGGTCGCACCCTGCGCGCCCGTAGCGCCGGCCACGCCCTGGGAACCCGTGGCGCCCGCGGGTCCGGTCGCGCCCTGCGGCCCTTGCGGGCCCGTGGCGCCAGTCGCACCCGTGGCACCCGTGGCACCCGTCGCGCCTTGCAGACCGGTGGCGCCGACGGGCCCGGTGGCACCAATGGCACCGGTGACACCCTGGGGGCCGGTCGCACCTTGGAGGCCCGTCGTACCTTGGAGGCCGGTCGTACCTTGGGGCCCGGTAGCACCTGTCGTACCCTGGGAGCCGGTCGCACCGTTCGCACCGGTCGCCCCCTGCGGACCCGCGGGACCGACGACGCCCTGCGGGCCGGCGGGGCCGGAGTGACCTTGCGGGCCGGTTGCGCCGCGCGGCCCGGCCGGACCGGTAGCCGTGTCCGACTTCCCCCTTGGCTTCGCCTTCGCAGTACGGCCATGTGCATCGTGGTTGCCGTGCGACCGTGTTTTTGCCGCCTCAGCGGGACCGCCGCCGAGCGCCAGCGCACCTACCACGCCGCCGCCCAGCACACGGACTCCCACCCTGGCCACACGCTCACGCACGTTGCTCGAGCTCATCTGTTCACGCACTCCTTTGAGGGGCTTTGAGTTATTGAGGGCTTGACTTTGCGTATACGGATACGCACTCGGTGGGACACAGCGGCGCGCGCTTTCTCACTGAAAATGAGCCCGAGTGGACGTAATGACCAAATGAAGCTTTTCGTGTTTATGGATTCCTCTATCGAGGTACAAGGTCACCCACAACTGCGGATATGGAGGTCCGATGCACATGCCAGGAGGTCCGATGCACACACCAACCAGCCGCCGCTCTGGCGCGGCAGCGGTAACGATCACCGTCGCGCTGCTCGCGCTCGCGGCGCTCGCCGGCTGCGGCTCGAGCGCCAGCACGGCCACGCTCGACACCGTCAAACTGGAGCGCGCGATCGCGGGGTCGATCCTCACCGGACACCACGTGTACACACTCGTCAGTTGCCCCGCACACGTTCCCCAGCGGCAGGGTCACCGGTTTGCGTGCACCGCCAATCTGAGCGTCGGCTCCTACCCGGTGTACGTCACCGAGGTGAATGCAGACGGGCACGTCAGCTATGGCGACGACGCCCCGCTGTCGACGCTCGACACGCGGCGGGTGGAGCAGTCGATCGCCGCCTCGATCCACACCCAGCGAGGGTTGCGCGCACGCGTGGCGTGCCCGTCCGAGGTGTTGCAGCAGCGAGGACTCGCGTTCACCTGCACGGCAATGGTGGGCAACAGGCGCTATCCGTTTGCCGTCACCGAGAGTGACCGCGACGGCCACGTGCGCTACGCGGGGCGGTGAGCGCGATGCATGGTCCACGCCCCACGATCTGCCTGTGCATGATCGTCAAGAACGAGGCCGACGTGCTGGCGCGCTGCCTGCGCTCGTGCAGGGACTTGGTCGACCGCTGGGTGATCTGCGACACCGGCTCCAGCGACGGCACGCAGGAACTGGTCGCCCGCGAGCTGGCGGGCGTACCCGGGCAGCTTCACCAGCATCAGTGGGTTGACTTCGGACACAACCGCAGCGCGCTGATGGAGCTAGCGGCCGGCAGAGCCGACTATCTGCTGTTGATCGACGCCGACATGACCGTCGTACAGAGCGCACCGCTGGGCAAGCTGACAGCCGACGCGTACATGCTGCGCCAGGGTGACGAGCGCTTCGACTATCGCAACAAGCGCCTCGTACGCGGCGACTTGCGCTGGCGCTACGTGGGCGCCACCCACGAGTACCTCCGCTGCCTGGACGTGGAGCGCACGGTCGAGCGCCTCGACGCGCTGATGATTGACGACCACGGTGACGGCGGCAGCAAGGCCGACAAGTTCGAGCGCGATCGCGCGCTGCTGAAGGCGGAGCTGCGAGAACACCCCGATAACGTGCGTGCCATGTTCTATCTCGCTCAAACCCAACGCGATCTCGGTACGCAAACCGGCGAGGTCGGGGCGCTCACCGCCGCGCGCGACCTGTACGAGCGACGGGCGGGGATCGGGGGCTGGGAGGAGGAGGTGTGCTGCGCCTGGCGCCAAGCTGGGCGCCTCAGCGCCGAGCTGGGCGAGTGGCCGCGCGCCAGCGCCGCGTTCCTGGCAGCTTGGGAGGCACGCCCGTCGCGGCTGGAGGCCGTGCACGATTTGGTGGCGGGACTGCTCGACCGCCGCCAGCATCACACCGCCCACCGCTTCACCGCGCTCGCTGCCGGCGGCGGCCTGGCGGTACCGGAGGACGTCCTGTTCGTCGAGCCGTGGGTTTACCGGTGGGGGCTGCTGTTCCAGCACTCCGTCGCCGCCTACTGGTGCGGCGAGCTCGACGCCTCCATCCGAGCCTGCAAGCGACTGCTGGCGCTCGAGTCGCTCCCCGACGCGCACCGCCGCCAGACGGAGGTCAACATGCGGCTGGCATTCAGCCAGAAGGCCCGCCAAGCGGTGGAACGCATACGGATGCCGGAATACGCCCCCCGCCGGCTGGCGCATGCCGGCACCCCCACGCGCGGGCGCGCGGCGTGAGCGGTGGGGGCGTTGGCCTCGACGCCGCAGGAACGATCGCGCGCGATGGGCGCTTTCACGGGCTCCACGGAGCGGCTGACTTCCAGCGACTGAACACGCTGTTCGACTAGTAATCCTCACTTGGCGACACGTTGGCGCTGCGAGCAGGCCCAGTCGGGCCACCCGCTACGCGGCCGCGTGTGCGGGGGGAATACGGTCCCACATACGTCCGCCGCAGTCAGCAAGACTGTGCTCATGACGATCGCTGTCGAGTATCGCGTGGCGCGGACGCGGGACGCGCCACGAATGGCCGAGCTGATCGCGCGATGCAACGAAAGCTACAAGACCTGGGCGCCTGCTGGATGGAATGCACCAGGAAGTCTCGCTGAGCGCGAAGAGATGCATCTCACGAAACGCCTGGCCGACCCTTTGGTCCGCGCCCTCGTGGCCATGCAAGGAGACCAGCTCATCGCGTTCGCGATGTGGGCGCCATCGCGCAGAACGCCGGGCGTGGCAGATCTCTCGCTCCTATTCGTGGACCCGTCGTCATGGGGCATCGGCCTGGGGCGACAGCTGCTGTTGAAAGCGGAGCAATCAATGCTCAAAGCATCGTTCTCCCAAGCTGAGCTCTGGGTGCCTGTAGCCAACGCTCGCGCAATCAAACTCTACGAGCGCAACGGATGGCGCACGACAAGCGAATCCAGGGACCATCCCCTGCTTGGCCTCGAGCTCCGACGCTACCAGCTATCGCTCACACGAAATGACGCAATATCTGTGGTTCCCTCGACATAGCTCCCGATGATCGCCTCCCGAACGACAAGCCCATCGAGCATCACGGGTAGCCGGCCGCATCCGCGCATGATCGACTAGCCTTGAGGAGCCGTTGCCCGGAGGGGTGGCAGAGCGGTTGAATGCGGTGGTCTCGAAAACCATTTCGGGGGAGATTCCTCCGACGAGGGTTCGAATCCCTCCCCCTCCGTTTTCGCTGGGTTGTGGCAGTTGTTCGAACTCCGGCGTCCCGCTACGCAGCGGCCTCTATGTCCGCTTCGGTAATCCAACGAGCCAACAACGAGAGGGCGGCAAGCCTCTCTAGTGCATCCTGCTCGCCTAGCTCGTGCTGCTCGTTGGGAAGGTGCCCGACGGGATTGCGTATCGCCTGGAAGCAGCCGACACCAAAGCTCATGACACCTTGACGCATCGACTCCCGAGTCTGATCGTCCTCGATTCTTGAGAAGCGCAGCCGGGGCCTGCCAGCAGCCGCTGGCGACTCCCGAGAATGCCTCGCGGACCAACTTGACCTCCGGATACGTCGCGGCGATCGAGGCGGTCCTGAAGCATCGAGTTGACGGCCTTAGATGCCGCGAGCACCGCCTCTTGCCGGTGGCCCGTCGCCCATTGTGCCGAGGCGGCACGCCAGACCAACTCGTGCAACTGGCTGCCGGAAAGCCTTGGCGAGGCGTCATGACCAGCGATCAGGGCGTTGACTTCCCCGTGAGAGTCGATACGGGCGATAAGACGCTGGGCGGCATCGCGGATAGCCCCGAACTCGAAGTTCCCATGCTCCTCGTTCTCGTCCTTCCAGCTTGGATAGAGGGCGGACAGGATAGGCAGCACACGCTCGCTCAGCTCTAGAGCGCGCGAACGGCCGCAGGCAGCCCCCGATGTCGCCGTTATGAAGTTGCCAGATGATTGGTTGACTGGCTTCGTCTGCGTCACGAACTGCTGTAGCTCGGTCTTGACGCCCTCAAGATCTACCCCCTCGAACGAGCTACTCATCGGGCCATCCTAAGTGCCGAAGCGCTCGGCGGGCAGCTCACGGATACGCCGCCACGCCGGACCAGAGTTCGAACTTCGTCCCTCGATCCCGTTTGGCCAGGCGGGAGACCGTGTTCGAACCCAGCTCATCGACGTGGAGCCGCTTCTCGTGAGGCCGGTACGGGGACATCATTCGGTACCGTGGGGCATGTGGTCAGCGACGCGATGATCGTGGATGCAGGACAGCGGTTGGCGGCAGCCGCGCGTTCCCCTGCACGAGTCGTACTCTTTGGCTCGCGGGCGCGTGGGGATGCGCGTGAGGACAGCGACTTGGATTTCCTCGTGATCGAGGAGCATCTCGACAGCAAGCTGAGCGAGATGGTGCGTCTGCGCGATGCGCTTCCGCCGCTGGCGGTCCCCGTTGACGTCGTTGTGGTCTCTGAGGAGGAGGTCGCACGGCGGTCTCCCGTTCCGAGCACGCTCGTGCATCGCGCGCTCCGCGAAGGCCGCATCCTTGTCCCAGCCTGAGCTGGAAGAGGCGCTGCTCCTGCTGCGCAAGGCTCAGGAGGACGCCGACGCCGTCAAGAAGCTCGTGCCGGACACCGATATCGCGGACTCGGTCGTGGGCTTCCACGCACAGCAGGCTGCGGAGAAGGCGCTGAAGGCTGTACTTGCAGCCTATGGCGATGACTTCCCATGGACACACGACCTGCGGCATCTCATGGACCGGCTCCAGGCAGCGGGAACGCCATTGCCAGCGTCGTTGCGCGAGGTCCGTGTGCTGATCCCGTGGGCTGTCGAGTTCCGATATGGAGAGACGATCGAGGATCTACTGGAGCGCGAGCAGGCTTTGGCGCTGGCGGAGGAGATCATCGTGTGGGCGCGGGATCAAATCGAGGCTCCGGCTCGAACGCAGCCGGTGCGGTCGGGTGACCGCGAGTCGGGGATCGTGCGCGTTCCATCGCGCAGCAAGCCGCTGTTCCCCGCCGAGCGAACGCTACTCGCCGTCGTGCTGCGCGGCGTATCCCTACACGAGGTGCGATGGGACCCGCGTCTCGGGCCCGATCGTGAGCGGTCGGGTGTTCTTGGTATTGGCAAGGGCGCAGCCTCTCGACTCACTGAGGGCGAGACGCTGCACATCGCGCAGATCGGCGGTGGTGTGCGGTTGGACTGATCATCCCGCGCCAAATCGCTCCTCGTGGAGCTTTCGAATCAGGGGCCACGTAGATTTCGAGAACTTTCCCCGCCCTCCCCGTTGTTGATTGATGTTCGAACCCGCGGTTGAGGTGCTCGCTACCGAGCGTGGGGCAATATGCGAGCAACAGGCCTTACCACATAAGTTATACTTGTCCGGTATGACAGGGCGGATTGGAGCAAAGGGGCAAGTTGTAATCCCGAAGGCACTACGAGACCGAGCCCGTCTGCAGCCGGGTGATGTGGTCGACTTCACGCTGCGGGACGAGGAGATAGTGCTGGTTGCGCGGCGCTCTCCTGCGCGTTTGGGTGGCAGGTTCTCAAAGACCGGTATGGCGGCGCGCCTGCTCGAGGATCGAATGGTCGAGCCTCGGTGAGCGCCTGTCTGGACTCCTGGGCGATACTGGCCTGGCTGGACGGAGAAGAGCCTGCGCTCTCGCGCATCGATAGGTTGATCACAAACCGGCCCCTGGCAAGCTGGGTCAACCTCGTCGAGGTCTGCTACCGCGTCGAGCGCGATCAGGGACGGGATGCTGCCGACGAGACGCTTGCAGACCTGCGAGCCGTGCTGTCGCTAGATCTACCCGGGACTGCCCGGATGATTGAGGCCGCTCGACTCAAGGCGCGTGCCCCGATTGCGCTTGGGGACTGCTTCGCACTAGTCACTGCTGCCGCGCATGATCTCGTGCTGCTCACCGGCGACCCCGAGATCATCGAACTCTCGGATCGGCCTTGTCAGGTCGAGGACCTTCGGCCTCTGGGCAATTGACTCAGCCGAAGCGCCGTCGCCAAAACGCGCGCCAGTCGAGCGAGAGCCTGCGGGTGAGCCTCTCGCCGGGAGTGTAAGCGCCCACTCGAATGCGCTTGACGAGCTCGGGCTGGCATCGGTCGCAGCAGGCTCCCGCGTGCTCTACATGGGGACGGCTGGAGAAGACGATGTCGAGCAACCAGCGGGCCAAGCTACGTCGTCGTCGTCGCCTGGGGCCTTGTAGGACTTCAAGGAGCTCAGCGCGAAAGCAACGGTCGGTCCGCTTGACGAGGGTGTTCATAGCATCGATGCGATGCATGCGTCCATCGAGGGTCTGCCTCGCCTCCTCCTCGGAGCGTCGGCCCCTGTCGAGGACCTCCTCGGCGCTCCTCTTAGCCATCCACTTCAGCAGGCCAACATCCTTGCCACCGCGCGTAAAGACCAGCGCCAGCGCCGGCTTGCCGTCGCGCCCTGCGCGGCCGAACTCCTGCAGATAATCCTCGGCGGAGGCGGGGTGTTGCCAGTGAACGACGAGGCGTACATCGGCGATGTCCACACCCATTGAGAATGCGCTTGTCGTGATCAGCGCGTTCAGCGGTGGATCGATGCGACCGCTGAAGCGACTCTGTAGATGGTCCCGCTCCAGCTTGTCCAGATCGCTGTGAAACAGCGGCAGATGCCAGCCGACAGATGCCATTGCCGCCTGCGCTTCTTTGCCGACCTTCTTGGTCGGTATGAAGATCATCGCGTGACCCGAGACCTTTGCCAACAGCGCTGCGACGATCTGTGCACGGCGTTGATCACTCCACTCCTCGAGACGCACCAGTGCGATGTTTGGACGATCGACACCCGACACGAGCACGCGCGCGTCGGGCATATCGAGTGAGCGAAGGATCCGCTGCTGTGTCTCGACGCCGGCGGTGGCGGTGCAGGCGATGACGGGCGGACTGCCGAGCCTACGCCGAAGATCGGCGATACGGCTGTAGTCGGTCCGGAAGTCCTCTCCCCACCGATCGATGAGGTGGGCCTCGTCCACCACGAGAAACGACGGCCGCCGCTGGAGCAGCCACTCGACCTCCTGTGGCTTGACGCGATCCCCGAAGCGCTCGGGTGCCATGTAGATCAGCGCCAGCGCATCCTGCTCGAGTAGTTCGTAACGCTGACGCTTCTCCTCGCCACTGATGTCGGAGTTGATGAATGTCGCCGGCAGCTTGCGTTCGTGAAGGCTGCTGGTCTGGTCGACCATCAGCGTCTTGAGCGGTGAAAGCACAAAGGTGGTGGGCTGACCCTTGAGGATCGCGGCTAGCTGAAAGCACAGGCTCTTGCCTCCACCGGTGGGCGCGATCACGAGCTGCGACTCACCGCGCAATGCGCCGAGCACGGCATCCAGCTGTTTCTCGCGGAAGCGGCTTACTCCAAACAGGCGAAGGCCAGCGTCGAGCGTGCGGGTCTCCTCCGGCAACTCACGGCCATGATCGATGAAGCGAGCCAGGAAGATGGCCCACCGTTCGATCGTGCGTCGCGCAAGCGAGACCTGTTGATTCAGATGTCGTCCAGCGTGGCAACCATCGCACAACGTCACGCAATTGCTCGCCACATCCTTCCCGCCGGCAGACCGCGGGATCAGATGATGGACATCGAGCTCGCCCCGGGGCGCCTTCTCGCCACACTCTCGGCAAGTCCACCCATCACGCTTCAGAACGATGCGGCGAACACGCTGCCAAGCTTGCTCGTCCTCAGCCGAGCGCCTACCAGCCACTATGGATCACTCTCCTTAGATCCCGCATGGCGAGATGATCCCACGGCCAGTGCCCTCCAAGCCTGCGGGGGTCCGTGCGGCTCCGACCGCTCGGCACCCTATGGCCGATGTCTGAGCAGCTCGATCCGACGATATCTACGAGTCGGGCAAGAACGGCTGGATCATCGCGTCAGCTGCATTTGTGAAGTGGCAGGAGGCGAAAGGATCACTACCGCCGCGAGGCGAAGAACTCGCTGAGCAGGGCCCCGCACTCGCCCGCCAGCAGGCCGCCCGCGACCTCGGGGCGGTGGTTGAGGCGCCGCTCGCCGAGCACGTCGAGCACGCTGCCCGCCGCGCCCGCCTTCGGGTCGGCCGCGCCGTACACCACGCGCGGCACCCGCGCCAGCACGATCGCTCCCGCGCACATCGCGCATGGCTCGAGCGTGACGTACAACACCGTGTCCAACACTCGCCAGCTTCCCACCGCGCGGGCGGCCTCGCGCAACGCCAGCAGCTCCGCGTGGGCGGTGGGGTCTTGGCGCAGTTCACGCTCGTTGTGGCCCGTCCCCACCACCTCGCCGGCGCGCACCGCGACCGCGCCGATCGGCACGTCATCGTGTTCCAATGCGTGTTCGGCCTCGCGCAGGGCGAGGCGCATGAAGTACTCGTCGCGCGGAAAGAAGTGGTCGCTCACCTTCGCCTCCGTGAGGCGCTCCAGCTGAGGGTGGGCTCTTGTGGCGGCACGCGCCATCATCATTACCAATCCGATGTCCCCCCGCCTCCCCTGCACCCGACTTGCGCGCTGGCTTGGCTGCGCGGCCCTCGCGCTCGCCGCGGCGGCGCCACTGGCGCTCGTGCCCCACTCGACCTCGGCCGCCACCCCGGGCCGCCCCCCGGGCGGGCCCGCCATCCCAACCTCATCCCCCACCTCCACGCCCACCGCCGCGGAAGCTCCGTATGCGCCCGGCAAGGTGGTGGTCGGCTACGCACCGTCCGACACGCCCGCCACGGGCGCCGCGATCGCGCACGCCGCCGGCGCTGTGGATCCGGTCGAACTGGAACCGCACACGCGCGTGCTCACGCTAGGCGCGCACGGCTCTGTTCACGGCGCGCTCGCCCGCCTGCGCCATACGCGCGGGGTGGCGTGGGCGGTGCCCGACTACATCGCCCACGCCGCGGTGATGCCGCGCTCGCACCTCGCCGCCTCCGCCGCCGAACTGGCGAGTCCCGTGGCCGCGACCCCCGCCGCCCCCGACGAAACGCCCGGCGAGCCCTTCCCCAACGACCCCGGCCTGGCGAAAGTCGCTGG
The DNA here is from genome assembly GCA_963764915.1 of uncultured Solirubrobacterales bacterium. Lineage (GTDB taxonomy): Bacteria > Actinomycetota > Thermoleophilia > Solirubrobacterales > Solirubrobacteraceae > Palsa-744. The sequence continues at coordinate 1,015,418 of CAVXUO010000006.1, forward strand.
GGGGTGGAGCAAGCTGCAGTGGAACTTCGTCGGCTCGTTCGGCGTCGAAGCGCCCGGCGCGTGGCAGAACCTGATCGCCGATCACGCCCCCGGCGGGCGGGGGGTGGTCGTGGCGGTACTCGACACCGGCGTCGCCTACGCCGACCGCGGTCGGTTTCGGATCTCCCCCGACTTCTTCCGCTACCAGTTCGTGGCGGGCTGGGACTTCGTCGCTCACAACCGCTACCCCAACGACCGCAACGGCCACGGCACCGACGTCGCCGGCACGATCGCGGAGGCGACCAACAACGGCAAGGGCCTGACGGGGCTGGCCTACGGGGTGCGGATCATGCCCGTGCGCGTGCTCGACTCCGAAGGCAACGGCGACGCCGCCACGATCGCCAAGGGCGTGCGCTTCGCGGTCCGCCACGGCGCGCGCGTAATAAACCTATCGCTCGAATTCCCCGGCGGGATCACCGCCTCTGACATTCCCGAGCTGATCTCCGCGCTGCGCTACGCGCACCGCCACCGGGTCGTGGTCGTCGCCGCCGCCGGCAACGAGGCGCACTCCGCCGCCGCCTTCCCGGCCCGGGCGCCCAACGTGATCGCGGTGGGCGCCTCCACCGAACACGGGTGCCTTGCCTCCTACTCCAACTTCGGCACCGGCGTCACCCTGGTGGCACCCGGTGGCGGGCCCGACGCCAACCTCCCCGGCGATCCCAACTGCAACCCCGACCTCGCCTCCGGGCGCGACGTCTTCCAGGTCACCTTCCTCGGCGTCTCCCCCCGCCAGTTCGGGATCCCCGGCGGGTACGAAGGCACCTCGATGGCCACCCCCCACGTGGCCGCCACGGCGGCGATGATCATCGCCTCGGGCGTGCTCGGCCGCCACCCCACGCCCGCGCAGGTCGCCGACCGCCTGATCGCCACCGCGCGGCCGCTCGGCGGGCCCTCCGACAGCCGCCTCTACGGGGCCGGCCTGCTCGACGCCGCCACCGCCACCGCGCCCGGTGGGCCGGGCGCGGTTACGCACTGAGTGTGAGCGGCGTACCACTTTGCCTGCGGCTCGACACCCGCCCGCGGCCCTACGGCTCGACCACCAGCCCGCGGCGATTGCGGTGGGGTTTGGCGGGAACGCAACTTCCGCCGCTTCGTTTGAGTGCAATGCCTTACCGCCGATAACGGGGCGATCTCACTACTCCGGCTCGGCTGACCCGCCGAATAGGATGCGTGCATGGGAAACCTCGAGCGAGACATTGCAGTCATCGGTGCCGGTCCGTACGGGCTGTCGGTCGCCGCCCACCTGCGCGCGTGCGGCCAGCCGGTGCGCGTCTTCGGCCAGGTGATGGGCTTCTGGGAGCGGCATATGCCGAGGGGCATGCTGGTGCGCTCGGCATGGAGCGCCTCCAGCCTCTCCGACCCTCGCAAGGAACTGACTCTCGATGCCTACGAGGCCGCCCTTCCCCGGCTATTCGCAAGACCTCTGCCAGGCGATGAGCTGCCACGCTACGGCCACTGGTTTCAAGAGCGCGCCGTCCCCGACGTCGACGAACGCCTCCTCGCAACGGTGGAGCGGGATCGAGGCGGCTTCGCGCTGACGCTGCAGGACGGCGAGCGGCGCACCGCGCACCGTGTCGTGATCGCGACCGGTCTCGCCAGCTTCCCCCAGCGCCCCCCGCAGTTGGCGGGCCTCGGGGAGGATCTGTCGACGCACTCGATGGACGTCGCCGAACCCGCGCGCTTCGCCGGACGGTCGCTCGCGGTGATCGGCTGCGGCCAAAGCGCCGTCGAGACGGCCGCGCTGCTCAGCGAGGCGGGCGCGCGAGTGGAGCTGATCGCCAGAGACCCCGGGATCCGCTGGTTGATCCGCGGCGAGCGCCTGCGCCGGGTCGATCCGATCCTGCAGCGTATCCTCTACGCGCCAACCGATGTGGGCCCCGCCGGGGTGAGCAGACTGGTGGCGATGCCCCACTTGTTCCGGCGCCTGCCACGCGAACTGCAGGACCGGCTCGCCTACCGCTCGATCCGCCCCGCCGCAACCAGCTGGCTGGCCGATCGCATCACCGGGGTCACCACGACCTTCGGACGCCAGGTCGCGCAGGCGCGCCCCGATGGCAGTGGCGTCGTGCTCACACTCGACGACGGCTCACATCGCCAGGTCGACCACGTGATCCTCGCGACCGGCTACCGGATCGACGTATCCAAGGAACCCGTGATCGGAGACTCGCTGCGCCCGGGGCTGCGCTTGCACGACGGGAATCCCGTGCTGGGCGCAGGCTTCGAATCCTCTGTGCCGGGCCTGCACTTCGTCGGAGCGTACTCGGCGTGGAGCTTCGGGCCGATCATGCGCTTCGTGGCCGGCACGGCGTTCACCGGGCGTACGATCGCCAAGCACATCGGCCCTCTCTCCGCCGCACGGAGAGGCGCACCCACAGTCGCACCGGCGAGCGCCGCGCCGCCCCGGGCAATCGCTCGTCACTGAGTGCGCGGGTCGGCGATCGTGAGCGGTGTCTCTTCGAGCCTCTCGAACCGCCTGTGGGGCAGGCAGGTGCGAGCGATCTGTCGCAGCCGCTCGGTGATCCTCGGCTATCACGGCATCACCCGCTCTTCGCGCCGGCACGATCTGAGCATGCTGCTCGTCAGCCCCGCCCGCTTCCGTGCCCAGATCGAGCTGCTCCTGGAGGCGGGCTTCACCTTCGTGACCGTCGCCCAAATGGCACGGCTCGCGGCCGGGGGAGAGCCGCCTCCCGGATATGCCGCGATCTCCTTTGACGACGGGATGCGCAACAACCACGCGATCGCGCTTCCGATCCTGAAGCGCTACGGCATCCCTGCCACCGTCTACGTGACGATCGGGTTCATCGGCGCAACCAGCCCCTGGGTGGGCGCACGGAGCGACAACCAAATGCTGAGCGAGGGCGAGATCCGCGAGCTTGCCGCGGAGGGTTGGGAGCTGGGCGCGCACACGATGACCCATCCGGACCTCTCGAAGCTCGACTACGAGACCTGCCGCCGCGAGATCGAGGACAGCCGCACCGCGCTGGAACGGATCGGCGGGGTCTCGGTCGAGACCTTCGCCTATCCCTTTGGGCACCACGGCCCATCCGCGCTCGCCGCGGCCCGCGACAGCGGGCTGATCGCGGCGGTCGGCACAGGGCGAGGGAGCTGGAGCGCATACGAGCTGCGACGCGCGATGATCGGGGCCGCCGATCCGATGCCGGTCGTCGTGCTCAAGCTCGCCGATCGCTACGAGCCACTGATGCAGCTTGCGTCGATCGCCCAGCTGCGGCGAGCCAGCAAGCAGGTCCGCGCCTGGGTGCGCGACCGCCAGCGAGGGTAGCGTCCCACGGCGCATGCCGGCACGCCGCAGCGACGATACGCCCCGAGTGCTCCTCACCAACGCCGAGGAGCGCTCGATGCTGGCTGTCTGCCGCAGCCTGCGGCGCCACGGCTACGAGGTGGGGGCCGCTTCGTTCACCGCACTTGCCCCCGCCCAGTGGTCGCGCGCCTGCCGGCGGCGACCACGAGTCATCGACGCGAGACGAGACGCCGCCGGCTTCGTCGAGCAGCTGCGCGCCGAGCTCCTGCGCCATCCTTATGCTGCGCTGATTCCCGGCAGCGACGCCGCTCTGCTGGCCATCTCCCGCCGGCGCGAGCGCCTGCGGGGGCTCACCGCGATCGGCCTGCCCACCCACTCGACCCTCGAGCGCGCGCTCAGCCGCGAGTCTCTGGCGCAGGCCGCTGAGGAGGCCGGGTTGCCCGTCGTCCCGTCAGTCCGCTGCGCCGGCCTCCAAGCCGCGCAGCACGCCGCGCGCGAGCTTGGATTTCCCGTGGCGCTCAAGTCAACCGACGCCGTCGTCGCCGACGATTGCGCCGTGTCAAGCGCCCCCAAGGGTCGGATCGTGCGCACCGAGGCGGAGCTACTGCGGCAGGCGTCCGACTTCCGCGGAGAACTGCTTGTCCAACCACTCGTGCGGGGTGAGCCGATCTCCTTCGGAGGCGTCCGGGCAGGAGGGCAGCTGTTGGGAGTCGCGGTGTCTCGCTACCTGCGGATGTGGCCGCCCCCCGGCGGCAGCGTCGCGTTTGCGCAGACGATCGCCTCCCCGCGCGAGCTGGAGGAGGGAGTCGAGCGCCTGCTCGCGATCCTCGGATGGGAAGGCATCTTCGAGCTCGAGCTGATCCGCTCCGGCCCGCCCGGGTCGGAACGGTTCGTGCCGATCGACCTCAATCCCCGTCCCTACGGCTCGATCGCGCTTGCGGCGGCCGCCGGCGTGCCGCTCGCGGCGATCTGGTGCGACTGGCTGCTGGGGCGCGGCGCCCCTTCATCCTCCTCTGTGCCACTGCGCGCACGACCGGGCATTCGCTACCGGTGGGAGGACGCCGAGCTCCGCTACTGCGCATGGCAGATGCGCCACCGCCATCTCCGCGCGTCGATCGCGCCTCTGCGTCCCCGCCGCCACGTTGCGCACGCGCACTTCGAGCGATCCGACCCCCTCCCGCTCCTCGCGCGCGGCCTGTTCCTGGGCAAACGGGTGCTACAGAGATCATGAATCGCGTGATGCTCGTCCACCAACCGGTCGACGGAGGGGTCGGCAGACATGTCAAGGACCTTGCCAACGGCCTCAGCGAACGAGGGTACGAGGTCGTGCTCTGCGGACCATCTCTGCCCGGCGGCCTTTCCGAGCCGCCCGATGGCGCGATCCATGTAAAGCTCGACCTTGGACGCGCGATCGAGCCCCGTGCCGATCTCGCGGCGCTCAGATCGCTCATCGCGCTCGTGCGGCGCACCAAACCCGATTTGATTCACGCTCACAGCTCCAAGGCCGGCGCGGTGGCACGCCTGGGGCGCATCCTGCAGCCACGCCTTCCGGTCCTCTACAGCCCCCATGGCTATGCGTTCGCCGGGTTCTTCACGAGCGATCTGGAGCGTCGCGGATACCGCGAGATCGAGCGGGTGCTGGCGCCGCTGGCGACTCGCGTGGTATGCGTGTGCGCCGCCGAGGCCAGGCTGGCAGCCTCGGTGGGATCCGAGCGCCGGGTGCGGGTCCTCTACAACGGGATCGATCCCGCCGGCCCCGGGCCGATCGACCCATGGATGGCCGAGCTCGGCCGGCGGGGCCCGGTCGTATGCGCGTTGACCCAGCTGCGCGCGGGAAAGGGGATCGAGACGCTGATCGACGCCACGCCCCACATCCGCGAGCGTCACCCACATCTGCAGCTGGCAATCTGGGGCGACGGGCCCGAGCTCCAGTCTCTGCGCGGGAGGGCGGCGGCCGCGGGCGTGGGCGGGATCGTGCATTTTCCCGGCGCCAGCACCGACCCCGTCGGGGTGATGCGCGGCGCGGATGTGTTCGTGCACCCGTCGCTGGCCGAGGCGTTCCCGTACGCGATCCTCGAGGCGATGTCGGTCGGACGAGCGATCGCGGCAAGCGACGTCGGCGGCATCGGCGAGGCGCTCGGAAACGACGAGGGTGGCGTGCTGGTTGCTCCCGGCAACGCGCCCGAGCTCGCGCGAGCCGTGAGCGACCTGCTCGACGACCCCGAGCGCAGCGCTCGCATCGGAGCCGCGGCGCGGCGACGGGTGGAGCAACGCTTCAGCCGGGCGGGGATGATCGCTCATGTCGCAGCGCTCTACAGTGAGATCTCTGATTGACCGATACCCGCAGAGCATGCTCGACAGGCGCTCTGACTGAAGCCATATGCAATTCCGCGACTTCCTAAGCATCCTCTGGCGGCGACGCGTGGTCGTAGGGCTGGTCTTCGCCTGCTGCGTGGTGGCCGCGGCCGCGTACGCGTACTCCAAGCCCAAGCGCTACGAATCGACCGCGACGATCGCCTTCACCCCCAACCCCAGCAAGGGCCAGACCTTCCTGCCCTCGGAAAATCTGTCGGCGCTGCTCTCGACCTATGCGGAAGTGGCGAAGTCCAACCAAAACCGTGAAGCCGCCAAGGCACTCCTCGGCCATCCGGTGCACGGCAGCATCAGCACCTCGACCGGGGCGGGCAGCGGGATCCTCGAGATCAGCGACACCGACACCAGCCCACAGAGCGCCGCGGAAGGCGCCAACGCGATCTCACGCGCGTTCGTCCACTCGATCGAAAACAACGGGCTGCTCGTACCTACGATCGTCAACCCCCCGGTCGCCTCATTCACCCCGCTGCAGCCACGCCCGCCGCTGATCATCTCCTTGGCCGCCGTGCTGGGGCTGATCGCGGGCGTGCTGTTCGCGCTCGCGCTCGACAATCTCCGGCACACCGCCGAGGACGCCGCGGAGCTGACCGAGTTGACGGGCCTGCCCGTGATCGGCCGCTTCCCCCGGGAGCGAACGCTGACACGCGGGGGCTCGCAGCTTGTGTGGGGCTCCAGCCAGCTGCACCTCGCGCAGGAGGCGTTCCGCGCGCTGCGCGCCAACGTCGAGCTGCTGGTCGAGGAGCGACCGAGCGCAATCCAGGTCACAAGCGCCGGCGCCGGGAACGGGAAGTCGACGGTGACGGCCAACCTGGGGATCGCGCTCGGGCAGATCGGCATCCCGACCACGATCGTCGACGCAGACCTGCGCCACCCCCGCCAGCACGAGATCTTCGGGCTGGGCAACGACATCGGGCTCTCCACCGCACTGTTGCTGCCCGACAGCGAGATCGCCTCCCAGGCGACGCCCTATGAGAACGTCTCGGTGCTGACGAGCGGCCCGATCCCCCCCAACGCCCCGGAGATGCTGCACGTGCGCTTTCGCACCGTTCTGCGCTCCCTGCGCGAGCAGGGTGGCCTCGTGCTGATCGACTCCCCCCCGGTGCTGCCCGTCAGCGATGCTCGCCTGATTGCGCACAACGCCGACGCGGTGCTGCTCGTGGTCGCGGCCAACAGCACGCATACCGCGGCCGTTTCCTCGGCGGTCGAGAAGCTGCGCTTCGCCCACGCCAACCTGATCGGGCTGGTGCTCAACTTCGCCGAGCGCGATCGCGAGAGCGACGGCGGCTACAGCTACGGCGCCTATCTACCGGAGCATCAGTCGAGGCCGGTTACGACGGCCTGAACCATGGGCACAGCCGTCCTACGGCGGGAACCGCTGGTGATGAGCGCCGCCGCGTCGGCCGGCCTGGCGATCGGGCTGCTCGTCGCGTGGAAGCCCCTGGCGGTGGTCGCCCTGATCGTCGCGATCGTCGCGATCGCGATCGTCGTCACCCGCGCGGAGCTGGTGCTGCTGGTGATGATCGCCGCGCTGCCCTGGGAGAACAAGCTCCACTATCCGAGCGCCACGCTATCGGTCGTCAAGGGCATCGGGGCGCTCGTGCTGTTCGCCTACCTGCTGCGCCTGATCGGCGATCGCCGCACCCGCATCCAACTTCCACCGCTGCTGGGGATCGTCGCGCTGTTTGGCCTGTGGGTCAGCTTGTCGATGGTGGTGGCTCCGGAACCGGTCCAAAGCGTTCAGGAGATGGTTCGCTGGGTTCTGTTCTTCGCGTTCTTCTTCCTCATCATCCAGTTGATCGACGGGCGCACAGAGATCCGCCGCGCCCTGCGGTGGTTCACGGCCTCAGTCAGCGCCGCCGCCCTATACGGGCTGTGGCAGTTCGTCGTGATGCACAGCTCCTACCGTGTCGACGGCCCCCTCGAAGACCCCAACGACTTCGCCTACCTGCTCGCCTGCACGCTGCCGATCGCCGTCTACCTGATGAGCGCCGACCGTCGGCGGCGGCTGCTGTGGGGCGCCGCGTTCGTGGTGATTGCGGCCGCGATGCTCGCCACCTTCTCGCGCGGCGCGCTCGTCGGTCTCGGCGCGGTGCTGCTGTGGGGCGCGGCAACGCGTCGCATCCCGCTGTGGGTTCTCGCCTCGGGATTGGTCAGCGCACTGGTGGTGGTGGCGTTCGCGCTGACCGTCTGGCGACCGTTGATCGACATCGCGTTCCACCAGAAGACTCACATCGCGCAGATCAACACCGAATCGCGCGAGGCGTTCTGGATCGCCGCGTTGCAGCTCACCGAGCGGCGCCCACTGACCGGGGTGGGACCCGGACGCTACCCCAAGGAAGCTCCTCCACTGCTGCGCAACGACCCAATCGCGCTCAAGGAACCGATCACCCACAACACCTACCTGGAGATCCTCTCCGAGGATGGGGTTCCCGCGCTGTTGCTGTTCGCGGCCTACCTCGCCGGCGTGTGGCTGCTGCTGCGTGGCGTACAGGGGCGTGCGGCGCGCGATCACGATCGCGACGCGCAGCGCCTAGCGACCGCCCTGCAGGCCGCGTTGATCGTGGCGATCGTCTCGGGGACCTTCCTGAGCGAGGAGCTGGCCGCCCCCTTCTGGCTGCTGGGTGGACTTGCGGTGGTGCTGGCACGCAGCGCCACCGGCAAGTCCGAGCTTCCGTCCGGCGCCGGCGCGCCGGCGCCGCCGGCGTCGGACCGCCCGCCGGCGCCAGGCCGCGCGGGCGCAATCCCCGCTTCGGCGGCATGAGCGTCCGGCCGGCGACCCCCGCTTCGGTGGCAATGAGCATCGAGGTCCTCCTGACGACCCTTGCTTCGGTGGCAATGAGCATCGAGGTCCTCCTGACGACCCCGCTTCGGTGGCAATGAGCATCGAGGTCCCCCTGACGACCCTTGCTTCGGCGGCATGAGAGTCCTGCTGGCGACCTCGATCGCTCGCGGGGGACCGATCGAGCAGACGCTGCTGCTGTCGAGGGGCCTTGCACGCAAAGGAGCATCGGTGCTCGTGACCTGCGCCAACGCTCAGCTGGCGGAGCGGTTCGCGAGCGAGGGAGTGCGGGCGGAGGTGGCGCCGCTGCATCATCAGGCCGACGCGGTGGGGGCCGTTCGGATCTACAAGCTCGCGCGCGGCGCCGACGTGGTGCACGCGCAAGATCGTCGCGCCGGCCTGTGGACGCGAATCGGGCCGCGCCCAAGGCGTGGGGGCGTCCGCGTCTACACGGTGCACGGGCTCCCCGAGCCCTATCACCCACCACCCGTCGGGCAGGAGCGTCCGGGATGGCGAGCGCGGCTGCTCTATCGCGGCCTCGACGCGCGCCTCTCCGCACGGGCGGACGCGGTGATCGTTCCCTCGCGCGGGGTGGCCGAGGAACTGGTGGCCCGGCTGAGCTACCCAGCCGACAAGCTCCACGTGATCCCCAACGGCATCGAGCCGCCACCGTTCGCTCCCGGCGGCGGCGAGCTGATCGGCACGCTCTCGCTGCTCGAGCCCGTCAAGGGCATCGACGTCTTCCTTCGCGCTGCCGCCCAGCTGACCGTGCGTCATCCGAGCTGGCGTTTCGCGGTCATCGGCTCGGGAACCGACGCACAGCGGCTGGGCGCCCTCGTGCGCGAGCTCGGGCTTGCCGAGCGGATGTGGCAGCCGGGCTTCGTTCCCGCCCCGGACGCGCTGCGCAAGCTGCGGGTGTATGTACTGTGCTCATATTCGGAGAATGCCCCCCTTGCACTTCTGGAAGCGATGGCAAGCGGCGTCCCGGTCGTGGCGAGCGCCGTCGGGGGCGTCCCGGAGATCGCCGACGAGAGCGTGGCGCGGATGATTCCGGCGGGCAATCATGGGGCGCTCGCGGACGCCATCGAGCGGGTCTGCGCCGACCCCGCCGAGACGCAGGCGCGTGTGCGCGCGGCTCGTGAGCGTGTGGAGCAGCGCTTCACCGCCGCAGGCAACGCGCAGGCGACCGCGGAGCTCTACGAGCGCCTGCTGGCGAGTCGCGTGCGATGAAGCCGGCGATCTCCAGCGCGGTCATGGGGGCTGCCATTCCCGCGAACGCCCCCGCGCCGGCTGTCTATCCCAGGCTCCCACGACCCATCCGGACGCGATGAAGGTTCTCCTTGCCAGCCCAAGCATGAGGATCGGCGGCGCGGAGCGAGTCGTGACGATGCTCGCGGCCGGGCTGGTGGATCGCGGGCACGACGTGATCCTCGTGGCGCCGCCGGGCGAACGCGACGCGGATCTGCAGGAGGTGCCTCATGTCCGCCTGCGGCTGGACGACCACGGCCGGACAGCGACCGGCGCGATCCGCTCCACCGGGCAGATGGCCAGGGCTCTCAGTCGACTCAAACCCGATGTATTGCACGCGCAGAACGTCAAGTACACCGCAATCGGACGCCTCGCAACGACGCTCCGGCCCCCCTCACACCGGCCAGGCTCACAGGAGCCAGGCTCACAGGGGCCCAGCGCTCACCGACCACAGTCCCATTCACCCACGGCCCATGCTGATCGACCCCGCTCACGCATACCGGTGCTCGCGACCTTCCATGGCGTGCTCCCCGCCGAGTACCGGCGCGCGGCGCTGCTGCTGCGCCTGGCGGATCACGTCGCCTGTGTCTCGAGCGCGGTGCTCGAGCGCATCGTGGCGGCAGGTCTGCCGTGCTCGCAGGTCAGCCTGGTCCGCAACGCGGTCGAGACACCGCCGCAGCCGGATGCCGCACAGCTCGCAAAGCTCGACCACGAACTGGGCCTCACCGGCGCGCAGGTCGTGGCAATCGTCGGACGGCTCGTATCCCAGAAGGCGCACGAGCGCTTCGTCGTGGCGGCCCGCCTAGTCGCCGCCGCACGCCCTGCCACCAGATTCCTCGTCGTCGGCGACGGTCCCCGCCGGTCGGCGATCGAACGCCAGGTCGCGTACGCCGGCCTGTCCGATCGGATTCTGTTCATGGGCCGGCGCTCCGATGCGCGCGAGATCATCGCCCGCGCGCAGGTGCTTGTCTTCTCCTCCGAGTGGGAGGGGCTGTCGATTGCCGCGCTCGAGGCGCTCGCCGCCGGCACGCCGGTCGTGTCAACCGACGTGGAGGGCATGCGCGAGCTCCTCAACGGCGGCGCGGGCGCGGTTGTGCCGCTGGATGGCGGCGCCGCGCTTGGCGAGCGCCTGCTCGAGCTGCTCGACAATGAGCCCGAACGTCAAGCGATGGGCCGGATCGGCCGCGAGCTCATCGCCCGCGATTTCTCGCTTGACGAGATGATCGACGCCTACGTTGCGCTGTATGAGCGGCTCGTGCGCGACGCCTGATGGCGATCCTCGCCGGGGCGCGATCACGATGGGCCCTGTCTATTGGGTGGTGAGTGTCAGCGCCGCCGCGTGGCGAGCCACCGTCTGCCCCCACCGCGTCCGCCGAGCCCCCGCTCGTCGGCCCTGAGCTCGCCGAGCCCGACCCTTCCGACCCGCTGCCCGTCGAGCCCCACCCCGAGCCCGACCCGGCTGCGCCCGACCCCGTCGTCCACCCTGACCCCGAGCCGGTCGAGCCGCCACCCGCCGATTCGCCGCTCGCCGATTCGCCGCCCGCCGATTCGCCGCCCGCCGAGCCCGCGCCGTGCGAGCCCGCGCCCCCGTTTTCGCCGCTCGATCCGGACCCGGTTTCGCCGCCGATTTTTTTTTCGCCGCTCCCACTGGAACCTTGAAGAACGAGCCCAGTGTTCGGCGCCATCACCGCCGAGGTGGCATTGGCGAGTCCAGAGCCGGTGTAGGTCCCATCAAGTCTCACCTCGACCGTGCTGCTGGTTGGGTTCACAACCACCAATCCACCGGTGAAAGTTCGCTCCCATGCGCCACCCGCGATCTGGGTGGCCTCGGATGTCGGTTCACCGATCTGGGCTTCATATTCGCTCGCCCACGTTTCTCCCGTGTAGTTGGCCGCCGCGCTGTACGCCGTGTGACCGTCGGCCGCCAACAGCACCGAGGCCCACCCATAGCGAATCGCCTGCGTATCGCTCGCCCCAGCCTGTGTAATCGCCAGGAAGCGCTTGCCCATCCGCTCAGTGCTCTGAATCTCTTCGATCTGCGTCCGCCACCCGGCGACGTCGCGGTAACCCTGCCCAGGTGTGCTCGACCACTTGGCGAACATCTCGTCGACGCCGCCGCTGACGAACTGCAGCCATTCCTTGGCGACTTCGGGGTTTTCACTCCACGAGCCGATGTTCGGAATCGCCAGCTTGCCGGCTGCCTGGATTCGCGGACCGGCATAGGCGAGCATCGAGCGCACCGCGGCCTGGTAGGCGGCATCGGTTGGGTACTTCGCGATTTCCGCCGGATTCGTATCGTACTTGGCGGTTGTGTTGGTGTCATCCATCATGACGCCGTCCCACGGTCCGTCGGCGAGCAGTTTGAGCACGTTGTCAGTCCACTGCTGCTGGTAGCCGGCGTTACCGATGTCAGCCATCCACAGCCACGAATATCCGCTCTCCGCGATACGATCACCGCTCGTGTTCAGGAGAAACCATTCGGGGTGCGCCGGATTCGCTTCGGCATAGTTGACTCCGCTCGCGCTGAGGCCGCTGGCGCTGGTTCCCTGTGCCATCGATGACAGGTTCTGGTAGACCAGCACCTGCAGATTGGGATTCGCCGCCTTCAGTTCGGCCGCCCGGCTGGATTCCCACGCCTGAAGCACGATATAAGAGTTATGTTGGGCCGTCAGCGTCGGGTTGGGAAACGACGCTTCGCTGCCGATCGCAACTCGAAACTGACCGGCGACGTCAGCGGATGCGAGACCTGGAAGCAGCAGCGCCACAACCAGTGCGCCTATGGAGGTTGATAGCTTGCGACGTCGCACGGCTGTCTGCCTTTCGGTGGCCCGGCTGACCTCCTCCCGGTGGAGAGGAAGGCCCCGTGGCTTTGCGTCACCGCCTTACGACGGGTTTGCCCTTGTCGTTGTCAGACGCCGGCTCAGCGCCTCATGGATCCCCTGTCACTACACCATCGCACGGCCGCGACGCCCAGCGCAGCGCGAGCGAGGACCTTCGGACGTAAGTACGATCCACCACCGACACCCGTGGACAGACGTACTAAGTCATATGTCCATTTGCGGCGCTACGCTTGCGCCGGGGCGTCGAGCCGGCTACCGTGAAGTTGTTCAGACCGAGTTCAGCGTCACGCTTGCGCAGGCGCACCGAGCCGGCTGCCGTGAAGCTGCTCAGCCGCCGAGCCAGTCACCGTAAAGCTGTTCGACCGGCTGCAGCACACGCGGCCAGCGGTAGCGCTCAGCCAGTTCACGTCCCGCTCGGGCAAGCTGCTCCGAGCGCCCCGGCTCGGCGAGCAGCTCCGCCGCCAGGTCGGCGAGGCGCGCGGGATCGTCCGCCAGCAGCCCGTGGCGGCCATCGATGAAGCCGATCTCCTCGACGCCCGCTGAAGTCCCAACGATCGGACGCGCAGCCGCAAGTGACTCGAGCACCTTGAACCTCGTGCCACCACCCAGCCAGATCGGCACCAGCACCAGGCGACTGCGCTCAAACAGTGCGGTGAGGTCTGGCACGAAGCCAAGTGACAGCACACGCTCCTCGCGCTCAACCGCGCGGGCGAGCGCCTCCGACATGCACTTGCCGGCCAGCAACAGCCGGGCGCGTGGGCGCAGCGCCGCCAGCCGCGGCCAGCCCTCACGCAGGAACCGCGCCACCCCAAGCTCGTTTGGCCGGTAGTCAAAATGACCAAAGAAGAGCACATCCTCGGTATTGGGCAACGTCGTGGGTATATCGAAGAAGGCGTCATCGATCCCGTTTGGCACTTTCACCACGCGCTGTGCCCTGCGGGCGAAGTGGCGGCAGTCGCGCTCGGAAACCGCCAGTACGGCAGCGGCCCGCGGGACCGCGCGATGCTCGACGGAGCGCGTGGCAAGCGCGCGGTTGACGGCTCGTACCTTGGCCATCCCACGCACATCGCGTGCCACTGTCGCAAGCATCTGCGAGTCCACGTTATGGAGGCTCAAAATTGAACGGGCTTGCCCGATCGCGTCCCAGTAATAGGCACTCTGTGCGTGCTCGAATTGCACAAACGCCGACTGCGAGGCAAGCTCACGCAACCGCGCGGCCACCGCTCGCAAGTACGGACTGGGTCGACGCTCGAGGTGCTGGCGCAAGCGAGCACTCGACGATTGGGAGGCTTCGGGCAACAGCTCCACAACCCAGCCACGAGTGCGCAACTCCTCCGCGGCGCCGGGCTCACCGCCGTCGGTGGTGAGCAGATGCGGCGCACCACCGGAGCGCGCGATCGCTTCGATCAGTCGCAGCGTCCGCTTGTGTCCACCGCTGAGAGGTGGATATGGCAACACGGCGGACACGACGATCACACGCCGCTCGGCAGGCAACATGACCTCACCCTATAGTCTTTGCTCGTGCCAACGGCCACGCCCGGTACCACCGATGGGGTCACCATCGTAATACCCACCCAAAACCGCGCGCAGCTGCTGGTGCAAACATTGCGTAGCGTGGACGAGCAATCGCTGCGGGCTGCAGAGGTCATCGTGGCCGACGACGGCTCGACCGACGCCACCGAGCAAGTCGCGCTCGCCGCCGGGGCACGTTACATTCGCAACGACAATGGGGATTGGGGTCCCGCGGGGGCCCGCAATGCCGGCATGCGGGCCGCCGCGACCGAATATGTTTCATTCATCGACTCCGACGACCTGCTGCACCCGCAGGCCCTGAAGAGGCTGCGCGAAACGCTTGACGGACAGCCCCAAGCGCTCTTCTCCTTTGGCTGCGCGCTCGCCGCGCGCCGCACGTCCGCCGGCTGGCAATCCGAGGGTCTGCTCGGCCCACGTCCCTGGGAGCTCGATGACTTCCTGTGCAGCCTCTACGCCCGCAACAGCATCCCCTCCGGGGGGACACTCGTGCGCCGCCGCCCCGCGCTCGAGCTGGGTGGCTTCGACGAGCGTCTGCGGCTCGCCGAGGACCACGCGTTCTGGCTTCGGCTGGCGCGCCAAGCCGAGCCGGCGCACATCCCCGATGTCGTCTACATTCACCGTCGCCATTCGGGTAACAGCATGTCGGCTGCAACCGCCGTCACCTACGATCCGTTGATCACCAACGTAGCCTTGGAGGATGTGCGCCTGACCCGCTGCATCCCGCGCCGTCGCGGTGTGCAGCTGTGCGAGATCGCGATCGACGCCGCCCATCGCCGCAGCGCCGCGGGATTTTGGGCGGCGGCCGACTGTTTGCGTTCGGGTGGACAGAGGGTCGAGGTGTTGCGCGCGGCGGTGACCCATTGGCACACGCGACGCGAAGGCGCACGCGAGGGCGCCACACTGCTTGCCAGTGACATCAATCTGCGCGATTGGCTCGCGACCTATTAGGTGAAATCCCAGGGGCGAGCTCAGGTTGCATGCCGCCAATCCTTCGACCTGGGCGATGAACCGGCACGACACGGCCTACCAGCGCATGCGGCCGGCGCTCGCTAAATGGAAATTGGCGATCTCTCGATAGAGTTCTTCATATGCGCTCGCCATGGTCGCCATGCCAAAGCGATCGAGTGCGAACTTGCGCGCACGGGCTCCCATCCGCTCGCGTAACGCGACGTCGTCCACCAGCCTCCGCAGCGCGCCGACGAGCGCGTCGAGGTCGTGGGGCGGCGCGAGCAGCCCGATCTCACCATCCGGAAATGTCTCGGTGATACATTCGATGCTGGTTGTGACTATTGGCAGTTCGGCGAGCATCGCCTCGACGATCGCCAACGGCAACGCCGCCTCCGTATGAGTCGGCAGCACGAAGATGTCGAAGGTCCCGAGCCGCCATCGAGGATTGAGATCAAAGCCCGGGGTCTGCAGCCGATCGGCCACCCCGAGGCGCTGTGCGAGGTCGTGGATTCCCGCGAGAGCCGGACCCTCGCCCACGATCGCCGCCGTCACGCCGGGGAGCGCCGGCAGTGCGCGCACCAGCATGTCGATGCCCTTCTCCTCGCTGATCCGAGCGACCGTGCCGATCACCGGGGCGGAGTGACTCTGGCGCCGAACTCCTGGCGGCCAATCCGGCACGCCGTTGCGAATCGTCACGAGCGATCCCTCGGCCAAGCCGATCAATCGCTCGGTCTGGCGCGCCGAGCACTCGCCGACCGCGACATGTGCCGCCAGCTTCCGCGAGATCACGCGCTTGATGATGCGCTGCAGCGGCTGGCTCGATGACACCGGCGCATTCTCCACAGCCATGACACCCGTTCCGGGACAGAGGAGCCCGGCGAGGATCCCATACTGACATGACCACGGAGTGCTGAGACTCGCGTGCAGCACTTCCGGTCGCAGCCTGCGGATGGCACGCACCTGCGCGATGATCGGTCGCAGCTGCCACTTATGGCTCACGGCCGGAACGACCACCTCGGCCGCGCCCGGCCGCTGAGCGGCGATCCAGGAGACGATGCCGGGCTCGACGCCGACGACTGTCACATCGATGCGCTCGTCGAGCTCCCCGATCAGGTAACCGAGCACACGCTCCGCTCCACCCCGCTGCCGCGCATCGCTGTAGACCGCCAGGCGCCGGCACGCCGGACGATCGAGCAGCTCCGAGCGCTCGCTTGGCGGGCTCCCGTCATCGACCGGCGCGCCGAGCCGTCGACGCGGGACGGCGCCCGACATAAGCGCCTCGGCCAGACGCCCGGCGTCCCCGCCAAACCGCGAGGAGATTACATCTCGCAGCCACTCACGATCGCGCGCCGGGATCACCCGCAAGGCCACCACGAGCGGCAGGAGCACCAGCACGGCGACGAGCGATCCGACCAGCAGGCCGGCGACTCCCCCCAGCCACATATCCACCGCCCAGGCGGCGGCTCCGGCCGGAGCCGAGGCGATCACGGTGCGCACGATCGCGAAGCCGTCGATCGCGGCGGGCCTGACAAGCGTGCCGGCATAGATCAGCAGAGGAATCACCACGATCAGCTGACCGCCGACGTCGGCGATCGCCGCCCCCACCGCGGCGTGGGAGGGCACGAGCAGAAAGTTCAAACCGATCGTCGCGGCGCCGCCCAACACCTCCCAGATGAGCGCGACCCGCAATGCCCCCAGCCCAACCAGCAATGAGCTGGCGACGCCAAGCAGCGGAATCAAGGGGAACAGCGAGAGCAGAATCAGCAGCAGCGGACCCGATGGGCTGTAGGAGCTCCCATATGCGAGACGGATCAGCGCCGGACCCAGGGCGAGGAAGCAGGCCAGCAGCGGCAAGCTCAGAGTCAGCAGAAAACGCTGTGCTCGCCAGTACCCGGAGCGTATGCGCCCATGATGGCGAGCGCCGTATAGGGTCGCAAACGCGGGTGAGAGCGTGCCGGCGAGCGCGCCTGGAAGCAGCGACAAGCCGTTGGCGGCGGCAAATGCGATCGAGTAGAAGGCGATCTGCCGGTCGGTTGAGTAGGCGCGCAGGAAGAAGAACTCCGAGCGTTGCCATACGACGAACGTGGCCAGCGTCATCAGCGTCGCGAGCACCGCATAGCGGCTCGTGCGCCGGCGCAGATCGGGGGTTGGCTCGACGCGGGCCGGAAGCGCGCGCAACGCCCTTCGCGCAAGCACCGCGATCGCGACCAACGCCACCGCGGCACCGGCCGCCTCGACGGCGAACATGCCGGTGATTCCCCCCCCCAACGCCAGCACGAGCACCGTCACCGGTACGCCGATCATCGTGGTCAGCAGGCCCACGGTCGAGGCCTGACGCCATTTCTGGGCGCCCACGAGCGCCGCCCACGGCGCACCCTGGGCGGTGACCAGCACGCACTCCACCCCGGCCAGCACCCAAGCCGCCGCGGGACTGGCCCCCAACTGCCCCGCGAGAATCAGTACCGCGCCGCCCGCCAAGCCGCCGAGCAAGAGGATCGGCAACGCCCAGCGCACAAGCCCGCGCACCTCGCCGGGACGATCGGCTCCGAGCGCCTCCCCCACCGAACGCATCAGGCTCTCCTTGAGACCTTCGCTGGTGAGTTGCGTGATCGAGATCATGGTGAACGCAATGAAGCTCTGACGCCCCATCCCATCGGGGCCGAGAAAGCGAGCGGCCGCGACCGAGATGACAAGCGCAAAGCCCTGGGGCAGGGTCTGGTTGAGCGAGTTCCACAGGCCGCCCGAGATCACCGACGCCCCGGTTGTGTTGGCCGCGGCAGGCGAATCGATCGCGCCCACGTCGGTCGTGCTGTCGCTCATCTCCGGCATATGTCGGCTCGGGGACGTCAAGATCAAGCTAAGCGACAACTCTTTCCCGAGCCCGGGTCGGCATCTATCCTATGCTCCGCGTCGCGGATGGGAAGCTCGCAAGCCCCTCGCAAGCCCGCGACAGGCTCTGAAGTAGATTGCCGGGCATGGTCACCGACAAGCTGCTTGCGCAAGCCAAGCTGGGAATCATGTATCTGCGAGGTCAGCGCTCCATCGCGTGGTACGTCAGGCGGGGCCTGCGGATTGGCGAGCGCTGTGAGTTGCAGCAACCCTTCGAGCTCGACCCCTCGCACTGCTGGCTGATCGAGATCGGCGACGACGTCACGTTCGCCCCGGATGTGCACGTGATCGTCCACGACGCCAGCACCAAGGGTTGCGTTGGACATACCCGCATCGCTCCGGTGCGGATCGGCAGCCGCGTCTTCATCGGGGCTCGAACGACGATTCTGCCCGGCGTGACGATCGGTGACGATGTCCTCATCGGAGCCGCCAGCGTCGTGAGCCGAGACATCCCTCCCGGCACCGTCGCCGCCGGCAATCCGGCACGTGCGCTGGGCTCGATCGAGGATTATCGCGCGCGCGCACGCGAGCGCTTTGCGCAGGCCTCACACTTCTCCCCAAGGTGGACCGTAGGAGGCGGTATCACCGAGGCGATGAAGGCGCAGATGGCGGGTCAGATCGGCGAGGGCGAAGGGTTCGTAATCTGAGCCACCAAATCACGTTGTCCGAATGATCAGCACCGAACAGGGCGCATGGTGGGAGACCCGGTTGGGCACCGAGCCCAGCAGGAAGCGCTTGGCGCCGCTCATGCCCTTGTTGCCGACCACGATCAGATCTGCGCCGCGCTCCTCGGCGACATCGAGGATCGCATCGGCGGGGTCGCCTTGGCGAGCGTAAACGTTGACCTCCACGCCCGCCTCGCGGGACGGCGCGGCGGCTGTCTCCAGTGCGGCGTCGACGTCCTCGCGCGGGTTGATCGCCCACTGCAGATCCTCCGGGGCGTCGCGCCGTTCCGAGCGCAGGCGCCCAGCCGGCACCGGCTCGTAGGCGCTCACGATCTCGAGCGTCGCGCCAAGGGTGCGGGCCAAGTCGCCGGCCTGGCGTACGGCCTCACCAGCGGTCTCGGAGCCATCGGTGCCGACCACGATCGATTTGAACATGACTGTGACTCCTCGCCTGTGGTGATAGAGCTGAAGGGCGTTGCCAACCGGCTCGATCATATCCGGGCCTGCCTTAACGTTCAGGCCAACCAGTGATCGACCTGCATTGTCACGTGCTGCCCGGCATCGACGACGGCCCCGCCACGATCGAAGGCTCGCTGGCCCTTGCGCGCGCCGCCGCGAAGGCCGGGACGCGCACACTGATTGCCACACCGCACGTGAGCTCGCGATACCCGAACGACCCGCAGACGATCGCGCGTGGAGTGGATGAGCTGAATAGACGCTTGACCGCAGAGGGAGTTTCACTCGAGGTCCTTCCCGGCGCGGAGCTGGCGATGCAGCAGCTCATCGAAATGCAGGCCGCGCAGATTTCGCGCTACGCCCTCGGCGGAGGGGAGTGGCTGTTGGTGGAGTGCCCCCTCGCCCCGACATCCACGGGACTTGACATCCTGGTGCTGGACCTGCAGCGCCGCGGACATCGTGTCGTACTGGCCCATCCAGAGCGATGCCCCGCCTTTCAACGCGATCCGGGCCCGCTGGAATCGCTCGTACGCGCGGGGGCGCTCACCTCGATCACAGCCAGTGCCCTGGTGGGGCGCTTCGGAAGCGAGGCGCGCCGCCTCGGGCTGAGACTCCTACGCGACGGCCTGGCTCACAACGTCGCCTCCGACGCCCACGACGACGTTCGCCGTCCGCCGTCGATCGTGGCAGAGCTGGAGCAGGCCGAGCTCGGCCCCCTGGCGGACTGGCTGACGCGATCGGTCCCCGGCGCAATCCTCGCGGGCGAAGAGATCCCGGCACGCCCGCAGGCAACCCTCCCAGCCCTCGAGCCCGCCTCGCGGCCGTGGTGGAGGCGGGCTTGAAGCGGCTCACGCAAGCTTCGTGACGGCGATGATCATGCCGATAACCACGAATACGACAATCGCGACCTGCATCCAGATCCACGTCGGTGACATGACTCCTGACAGCCTATCTCTTGGCGCAGCCGGCATCGCGGCCCAGCCATCACCCACTGCGGCTCAGCCGTCATCCACTGCGGCTCGTCGCCGCTCGAGGTCGAGCCATCCAGGAGCGGCCACTCCGCGGTCGCCCGGGTGCACGCAGCTATCGTGTACGGATGGCAGGATGCCAAGGTAACATGGCTGGACGCCTCCGCAAACTCCTCGCCCCCGCACTTGTGGGGCTGTGCGCCGCAGGATCGGTGGCGCTGTGCGCCGCAGGATCGTTCGCGTCGGCGGGCGAGGCTGGCCCGCCGGCCCACGCGCGAGCCTCCTTCGCCGCCCCCTTGGGCGGCGTGAACATCACAGGGGTCAGTGGCGGCCTGCCGCTGGCGTTGGCCGACCGGGAAATCACGCGCGCGCGGGCACTGCACGCCAAGCTCGTGCGAGTCGAGGTGCAGTGGTCGGCACTCGAGCCCAACGACCCAAACCAGATCGACCCGGGCGCGCTCGCCTATCTCGACCGACTGGTGAGCGACGCGGCGGCGGACGGCATCCGGGTCCTCGCCACCGCGGACAGCGCACCGTGCTGGGCCTCTTCAGCACCGGCCTCACTGCTGCGCAAGTGCACGCCGGGACATTGGGGCAGGGCCAACGCCTGGCCCCCGCGCGAACCCTCCGCGTACGCCACCTTCGTCGCCTACCTGGCCGCGCGCTATGGCACGCGCCTGGCGGCGATCGAGGTCTGGAACGAGCCCGACCAGGCCAACGAAGATTACTTCGCGGGGCCGGAAAAACCCCAGCGCTACGCCGCCGTGCTGCGCGCCGCCTACCCCGCGATCAAGCAGGCCAACCCGAAAGTCACGGTGCTCGCCGGCTCCCTCGTGGGCTCCAACGGCGTTTTCCTGCGCGCGCTGTACGCCGCGGGCATCAAGGGCTACTACGACGGTCTGGCGGTGCACTTCTACAACCTCACGCTCGGCTCGCTGCGGGCGATCCACGAAACGCAGCTCGCCAACGGCGACAACACCCCGCTGTGGCTGGACGAGTTCGGTTGGAGCAGCTGTTGGCCGAAGCAGAAGATCCAGCAGGAACAGGGGTGCGTCAGCCCGAAGGTGCAGGCCGCCAACATCACCAACCTCTACCGCTCGCTGGGGCGCGCACCCTACGTCGCGGCGGCGATGCTCTACAAGCTGCAGGACTCCGCGGGCGAAAACTTCGGTGTGCTGAGCACCAAGGGCGCGCGCAAGCCCGCCTTCGCCGCGTTCGCCCGCGTCCTCGCCAACCCCTTCGCCAGCCCGACCCGCGTGACGCTGAGCCTCAACCGCCGCCACGGCGGCGTTCTCGCCCAGGGCGAGGGCCCGGTCGGGGACTACATGCAGCTCGAAGCGTTCCAGGGCAAAGTGCTGCGCTACCGGGCGCTGTTCACGCTCAACCGCTTCAACCGCTACGCGATTCCCCTGCCGCGGGTGCTCGGCACCAACGGGCTAACGGTGCGCGTCTACCAGTACTGGCAGGGCAGCGGCCAAGACGCGCACCGCAGCATCTGAGCACGAGGCCGGCTAGTCATCTGAGCCTGAGGCCCGGCTAGAACGGCTTTCGGCCCGACCAGAACGGCCTTCAAGTAGAACCGGCACGCCCCGGTCCGCCCTGGACGCGCCCCCTACTTTGGAAGGCGTTCCTACTCGGTGTTGTGCAACAGCGCCCCGAACGTGAGCGCGAGGATCTTCAGGTCGAGCGCCAGCGACCAGTGGGCGATGTAGTAGTTGTCCCACTCCACGCGTTCGGCGAGCGAGGTTTGGCCGCGCAGGCCGTGCACCTGGGCCCAGCCGGTGATCCCCGACTTCACGCGGTGACGGTCGCCGTAGCGGGTCACGTCCTGGCGGAACACCTCCACGAACTCGGGGCGCTCGGGGCGGGGGCCGATCACGCTCATCTCGCCGCGCAGCACGTTGAAGAGCTGGGGCAGCTCGTCCAGCGAGGTGCGTCGCAGGAAGCGGCCGATCGGAGTGCGGCGGTCCTGCCCCTCCACCCCGCCGGGGGCGATGTCCCCGTTGAGCGTGAAGTCGAATGCGGCCTCATCGGCCTCGCTCGGCTCGAGCTCCTCGTGCCCCACACGCATCGAGCGAAGCTTGTAGAGGTCGAACAGCGTGCCATCGCGCCCGACGCGGCGCTGACGGAAGAGGATCGGGCCGGGCGAGGTGAGGCGCACCGCCAGCGCCGTGAGCGCCAGCACCGGAGAGAGCAGCAGCAGCAACGCCGCCGCGAACACGCGGTCGAAGGCGTGCTTGAGCGCGAACTGCACGCCCTTCGGGTTGACCGTCGTGAAGGAGAGCAGCGGCAGGCCGCCGACGGTGTCGTAGCCGACGCGGTTGTTGATCGTGTCGAACATGCGCGGGACCACCGACACCTCGACGCCGAGCTCCTGGCAGCGCTGGATCAGGCGGCTGACGTGCGCGTCGGCGACCGAGGAGAAGGCGACGATCAGGTTGCGCGTGTGCGTCTGTCGCACGACCTCGTCGAGATCCTCGGTGCTGCCCAGCACCGGCATGTCGCGGCCGCCGACTTCGGCCAGCGAACGGGGGTCGTTGTCGAGGAAGCCCGCCGGGTAGAGGCCGTACTCGGGGTGGTCTTCCAGGCGGCGCGCCACCTGCGCGCCCACCAGACCGGCGCCGACGATCAGCACCGGCCTGCCCACCAGGCGACGGCTGCGCGCCGACCGCTGCGCCAGCGCGAGCGCCGCGCGGCCCGCCGCGAGCGTCGTCAGCGAGAGCAGCCACGCCGCCACCCACTCCGACTGGTCGGGGATTCGCCCGTTGGCGAGCAACCCGATCGCCGCGACCGCCATCGCCGCGACCGACACCGCGCTCACCGCGGGGGCCAGCCCGTCGAGCACCAGCGCACGCAGCCGGGTGCGGTAGAGCCCGCGCAGGTAGAGCGTCAGCAGCGTCAGCAGCGGCAGTGCCAGCAGCGGCACGGCCGTGGTCGAGGGATATAGGGTGGCGTGGACGCCACCGAGCGCGAGCACCACCGCGAGGCACAGCATCGTGGTGTCGATTGCCGGAACGAGCACGTTCCAGCCGGGCTCCTCCAGCAGCAGCTGCAGCGGCCCGCGGAAGATCCCGCTGTGCGCAGCGCGTGGCCCCGGAGCCGGCCGCGCGGCCGGGTGCCTGGTGAGCGGCAGGCTCGGTGCGGTCGTTTGCTGGGTGAGACGAGGTCCGTTCATGTGAGGAAGGGCATCCTTGTCCGTAGTGATTTGCGTTGGCGTCCCCGCGGTCTACTCATGACGAGCATCCATACCCGACAAACGCACGGTGGCCACCGCAACGAGCGCCAGCACCCCGGCGACCAGCACCAGCGCCAGCAGATCGCCGCCGGTGAACCACGACGATCCCCCCGCGCTCACCGACGCAGCGATCGAAGCTTCCGGGTGCGTCTGACTCGAGTACGCACCGGCGCTCCCCGCGGATGTGCCGCGGCTCGCCGCTGCTCCCCCGCCACCGTGTCGGAGGGCTCCGCTCGAGCCCCGGCCGCCGATGCTCCCGGGTACGGCCCCGCCACCGGTTGCACGATGGCTTGCACTCGTGGCCGAGGAGGAGGAAGAAGGAGAAGCAGAGGAAATGGAGGAGCTCGGCGCGGACGGCCCGCCCGGACTACCGCCCGAGCCGCCGCCGGGGCCTCCCTTGGGCCCGTTCAGCAGCGTCCCGCCGAGGATCGCCTGAGCGCCTGCTCCGGGGCCGCCGTAGCCGCTCAACAGCGGCCCGCCGGCGAGCGCGGCGGGGGCCGGTATGGCAGATAGCGCCAGCGATGCCAGCGCTCCGAGGATTATGCGATTGCGTCTCATGTTTCCCAACCTTGGGGGGGTCCTTTCGGCGTCGAGCAACCTCAGGTCGCTCTCCTTGCCTCTCTCTCGCCTACCGCTTCGCCTTGCCACCCTTTATCAGACACCGTGCTCGGGGTCATCGCCGCTACGGCGCCGCAGCCGGTGAGTCGGTCGGCTCATTACACAAACTAGCGAATTTACGGTAGATGTCGAGCGAAAAACGTTGTTGCGGTCGGTAGTTTCACTCAACATTCATTCTTATGAAGAGAATTGCTGAGCGGTGCGGAGGATTGAGAGGGTAAGCTCCCCGATGTCCACCCGGCGGCCGCCGCGCACTGTCGCGAGCGCCGCGCGCGCGAGCGGATCGCGCGGCGTGAGGCGCACCGCGCGTTCGAGCAGCGCGAGCGCTTCGCGGCGATCGCCACTTGCGGAGGCGATCGCCCCCCGCTCGAGCGTCGCGTACGCTTCGCCCGTGGTGCGCCCGAGCGCCAGCGCGAACTCGTGATCGGCGCGCGCGTATTCGCCCAAGCGGAGTGCGATGCTGCCGGCCACCACGTACGGTTCGTCGCTCAGCGGGTTCAGCCGCGCGGCGTGGTCGAGGCGTGTGTATGCCTGCGCGGGCGAGCGCACCCACACGCGCGCGGCACTCTCCACCTCGAGGCCGCTCAGCCAAGGGGCGGCGAGCGAGACGATCGCCGCAAGCGCGGCAACGCCCAGGGCGATCGGCCAGCGCCGCGGGCGACCGCGAGTGGGGGCGCGCGAGGGGCGGCGCGCGGGCGACCGTGCCTCGGACGGCACCGATTGATGTGGATCCGAAAACGAAGGCATAGCCCCGGACGAAGGCATAGCCCCGGAGTCCCCAGCCGAGGGCATAGGCCCGGGGTCCCCAGCCGCGAGCATAGCCCCGGGGTCTCCGGCGATTGGAGGATCCTCCGCGACGGCCGACCGCGGCGCGAGCGCACACGCGAGGCCGAGCAGCGCGAAGGCGGGCGCCCCCAGTCCGGCGAACTCCCAGAACCAGTCGAACGAGCCGTGCACGGCCCAGTAGGCGAATCCCGCGGCGGCGGCCGCGGCGACCGCGCGCGCGAGAGCGGGGTCGGGGTGGCGCGGCGCAAGCGCCCGCCAGGCCGCCAGCAGCGCCGCACCCAAGCCGACCACGGCGAGCAGCGCCCCTACCAGCCCGGTTTGCACGAGCGTGCGCAGCTCCACGCTGTGCGGGTAGCGCGGGGTCTCGGTGGAGCGCCCGTGCGCAAGGTAGGGCTCGGCGAAGTTGTCGGCGCCGATCCCCAGCAGGGGGTGGGCGGCGAATTCGTCGAGCGCCACGCGGTAGAAGTCGTAGCGGCTGGAGCCCAGCCCGCTGGTGAGGCGGCTACCCGTGGTGCTGTTGGCGGCATATCCCTTGGGGCTTTTGAACGTGTCCCACGCGTGGCGCGCGCGAGCCACTGGGTTGCCCGCCGCCGCCCAACCGCCCGCCAGCAGCGCCACCAGCAGGGCCACGGCGACCGCGGCCAAACCCCGATGCACCCGTGCGGCCACCGCGGGGGAGAGCGTGCGCCGGCGCTCGAGCGCCGCCCCCGCCGCCACCACGGCGCCGACCACGAGCGCGCTGAGCAGCGTCGCCACCACAGCGGTGTGGACCGCGGCCGTCGCACCGTGCAGGGCGGCCGAGTTGTGCGACGCGACCCCGCCGTTCGATGCGCTTTCCAGCGCGCCGACCCGTTCGCCCACGCGCAGCACCGCGGGCGCGGCGACGCCGATCCCGGCCGCGACCGGCGCCAACAGCGCGAACGTGCGCACGCGACCGGGGAGCAGCGCGAACACCAGCACCAGCATCACCGGCTCGGCATACACCGAGCCGCGGCTCTGGCCAAGCAGCGCAACCTCGGCGAGCAGCACCGCGCCGCCCGCCAACGCCCCCCGCAGCCACCATGGCAGCCGCCGCTCGCGCGCCAGCAACAGCGCCGGCCAGGCGGCCATCAGCCACTGCGCCGCGTTGGCGTTGACGTAGCCGGCCGGGTAAACCAGCCGGCCCCCCGGGAGCAGCGCGATCAGACGGGCCGCGCCGGCAGCCGCGTCGAGGTGCACCAGCACGAACAGCCCCACGCCGGCCATCGCAAGCACCCACCCGCACACCAGCAGCGCCGCCGTGACGCCGGTCTGCGCCCAGCAGGCAAACAGCGCGAACACCAGCAGGTAGAGCAGCGTGCGGTTGGCCCCTTCCCAGGCGTCGCCGGGCACGCCGGCCCATAGGATCGAGAGGAAGCTGAGCGCGGTGTAGGCGGCCAGAGCACCCACCGCGATCCGCACCGCCAGCGGGATCTCGACCCACCTTGGCACGACCGCCAGCAGCGCGACGGCCAGCAGCGCTAGCACGATCAACCCACCCGGCGCCCAGTGGGTGAGCGGGTAGCCGGCCTGGTCGGAGGCCCACACCACCATCAGCGCGAGCGCGCCGAGGGCGGGCACCGTGGCAGGGGCCGCGCGCAGGGGCGCAATCAGGCTCGACATCATCCAGGTTGAGAGCCTAGTGTCCCGACTCGGGGCTACGCGCTTACGCCAGACGCCGGGCGCGTGGCGCCCGCCAGCAGCAGCGAGAGCACCCGGCCCATCAGCTCGTCCGGGACGGCATCGGGGTCGGCCATCCGTTGGCGCGCGATCCCGTCGGCGAGCGCGTCGACCGCAATCGCCAGCTGCTCCGCCGGGAGCGTCAACTCCAGTTCGAAGTCGCGCGCGCCGTCGGCGATCAGGCGCGTCAGCGTCGCACGGGCGCGGGCGAAACTGGCGGCCACGTGGCGGCGTACGCCCTCGTCACGGGCGGCGTAGGCCCAGAACTCGACAAACAGCAACAACAGCTCGGGCTCGCGGTCGATCATCGCCATCCACCACTCGGCGCCGCCTCGCGCGCGCTCGTCCACCGACTTGCGCTCGCGCACCGCCTCCTCGATCTCGCGCGCGTGAGCGTCGATCTCGCGATCCATCATCGCCAGGAAGAGGTCTTCCTTGCCGCTGAAGTTGGAGTACAACGCACCCGTCGAGTAGCCGCCCTCGGCGGCGATCTCCTCGACCGAAGCACCGTGGAAGCCGCGACGCGCGAACACCGTGCGCGCCGCCAGCAGCAGCCGTTCGCGGGTGAGTGCCTTGCTCTGCTCACGTGTCAGGCGCGCCGTGGTCATGACGCAAATCGTACTTGACGGAGCGATTGCTATTGCGATAACGTTCGCTATTCGTTTGGCCGGCCGCCAGCTCTACGTGAGTTGCCGCCGGCGCCTGCAAGATGACCAGGCCCCGGCAGCCCCGGGGGACCACGAGCCGCCCACCAAACCGAGCTCACCAGGGCTCGAACCGAGGAGCAGACCCCGATGGCAACAACCGAGCAGGCAATCTCCGGCGAACAGCTTGGCAACCTCCCCGCCGACGCGATCTCCTACGAAGACCTCTACGCCCGCTGGGAGCGCGGCCACTGGAAGGCAACCGAGCTCGACTTCACCGAGGACGCACGGCAGTGGCGGGAGGAGTTCTCCGAGTTCGAACGCACAGCGGCGATCTGGAACTACGCGCTGTTCTTCTGGGGCGAGGACGCCGTGGCCGACAATTTGTCCCCCTACATCGACGCCGCGCCGCGCGAGGAGCAGAAGTACTTCCTCGCCACCCAGCAGGTCGACGAGGCGCGCCACGCGGTGTTCTTCAAGCGCTTCATGCACGAGGTCGCCGGCATCGGCGACGGCTCGATGGCGAGCGGGCTGAACGCGATCAAGCCCCAGCTCAGCCCCGGCTTTCGCAAGATCTTCGACCGCCTCGACCGGATGGCGGACGAACTGCGCGCCGACCACTCCCCCGCCAAACTCGCCGCGGCGGTCACGCTTTACCACGTCGTGATCGAGGGCACGCTCGCCCAGCCCGGGCAGCACCTGATCTGCAGCTACCTCGAGGAACGCGACAAACTGCCGGCCTTCCGCGCGGGGATGGAGAACATCCAGGCCGACGAGCAACGCCACATCGGCTTCGGGGTCAAGCTGCTGGCCGACCTGCGCCGTGAAGACCCCGTCAGGGTCCCCAAGGCGGTGTCGGGCATCCTGCACGACGTCACCCGCTACACCGCCCAGGTGCTGATGCCCCCAGGCTGGGACGAGAGCTACCTGACCGTGTTCGGCTACACCTTCGACCGCATCGGCCCCGAAGGCGTCAACTCGCTGACGACCAAGCTGCGCTCCGCCGGGATGCCCGCCGAGACGCTGCCCGGCCCGTCGCTGTTCCCCAACGGTCTCACGCCGCTGGAGCTCTCCCAGCGTGGCCGGCGCCTCGCCCAGGCTGGGGTGCTCGGCGTGCGCGAAGGCCCCTCGATGCGCGACCCCGAAACGGTGGCGTTGCTGTTCGACACGGTGCGCCGTCAGGTGAATCCCAACCACGGGCTGCGACGCCCCACGGTCATCCAATGGGAGTTCACCGACCCCGACATCCCCACCTGGCATCTCACCGTCGAAAACGGCTCCTCGGCCGTCGCCGAGGGTGCGGCGCCGGGCCCCGACGTGCGCCTGCGGGTCGCGTGGCAGGACTTCGTCGACATCATCGGCGCACGCCTCACCCCGCGGCGCGCGCTGGCCACCGGCCGCATGCGCCCCCGCGGCAACCCGCTCGGATTGAGGCTGCTCACGAAAGTCTTTCCACAGGGCTGAACATTGGGCAGGCCCCGGGGCACGAGGTGCAAAGCATCGATCTTTGAGACCCGTCGAGAATAAGACTGAGTCTTATTCTCGCTGGGTGTAAGCCCAAGGGGAACAGCACACACTGGCGGGAACAGCACACACTGGCCTATTCAGGCCCGAACTCCCGTTCCGCGCGGCTCGGAGGGCCGCTCGGCGTAGATGTCGGCGCAGCGGCCGATTTCGAGGTGGACTCCGCGGCGCTCGTCGCGCCCGCCCGCTGCACCGAAGCCGCGCGTGCCGTGGCCGACGCGGGCGGCGGCCACGAGCTCGCGGTGGCCGTCGTCGCAGCGGGTCGTTCGAGGCCGAACTCCCGTTGAGCGTGCCTGGCCGCGGCGCGCCTGACCGCCGCCGCGCGCGCGGCCAGTGAGATGCGCGGAACCTGCTGGACAGCCTCCGCGGGCGAGCGCCCCGCGGTGGAGCCACCAAGAGTGGTCGATCCGGCGAGCGCCGGGGACCCCGTCGCGGTGCCCGAGGCGTCCGCCAGGGAGGTGCTCGTCAGTCGGCGCGCATGGCTTCGATGGGGTGCTCCCGCGTGGTGGGGCGCCACCGTGAGGGCAACACACCCGACGCTCAGCGCCAGCACACACCCCACCGCCAGCTTGGCGCCGACCGAGCCGCCCAACAGCCAGCCTCCGCCGGCGGCACCGCCGGCGGAGGCGCCGGCAGCGCCCGAGGCTGCGATCCCGCCGGCACCGGTCCCCGCTCCAGCTTTTGCGCCCGCCCCGTGGGCGGATGAGGTTCGGACAGAGCGGGTTCGAGGGGAGGATGCGCGGGTTGAGAGAACTCGCGCGGAGGGCGCACGGGTAGAGGATGTATGGGCGGAGGCCGTGTGGTGGCCGGGGACCGTGTGGTGGGCGGGGGCCGCGTGGTGGACGCCTCCAAATCCCAGCCCCCACGGCAGCGGCAGCGGCGGCAGCACCGCCGCGAGGCCGCGCAGGGAGAGGACGTAGGCGCGGCAGGCCGGGCACTCGCGCTGGTGCAGGCGCGCGAGGCGGTAACGCTCGCCGCGGGGGTCGAGAATGCCAAACGCGAAGCCACGCATCAGCGAGCCCTGCTGCTCGCACCACCGCCCGCCGCGGATCGCCTCCAGCAGCTCCCCCACCTTGCCCGCCACGCCGGGGCTGCCTGCACCACGGCCCTCCATCAGCTTCGTCATCCGCGCCTCGCTGATCCCCATCCGCCGCGCCGCCTGCGCGCGCGTGAAGCCCTGCAGGTAGCACAGCGCCGCCGCTTCGCACTCGCGCGCGTTCAGGCGACCGCGCAGCGCCTCGAACAGTTGGCGCAGCCGCGCGCGGTCGTCGAGCTCCGCCGCGAGGTCCGGCTCGGTGCGGGCCGTGTGCGCGATGTGCGCCCCCGCCGCGCCCGCCACCGCACGCTCGGAGCCGGCGAGCTCGACCTGCGCGAGACCGCCAAACCCGCGCGCGCGGGCGCCGCGATGCTCGTCGATCGCGCGCCGGAACGTCACCACCGCCAGCCAGCCCCCGGGGTTGGCAATCTCCTCACCCGCTGCGATCGCGGCGTAGAGCCCCTGCCACGCCTGGGCGTAGCACGCTTCCAGGTCACCGCCATCGAGGTGCACCCCTCGGGCGCGCAAGCGTCCACGGACATTGCCCAGCACCTCTTCACGCAGCCCCCCGAACTCCTGGCGCAGCAGGCGCTCGGCTCGGTAGCGGCGCAGCGTGGAGGGGCTCACGGTCTAGAGAGGTTACGTCCTGTGGGAATCCTGCGATCCAATCGAATTGGAGAGCTCAAACTCCGTGCAAATGGGGGCCTTTTGGGGCCTCGTCGAGGCCGGTGGCTTGGCGAAATCAGCACAGGTGGATCGCGCGGCGGGGGTAGGGCCGCGGCGCGCCGACGCCGCCATCGACAGACGAATCCGCGTCAGGCCGCACTCCGCCGGCTCCAGTACGTCCGCATCCGACCCGTCTGCGTAGCATCCGACCCGTCTTCGTTAGGCGCCTTCGTAGGCCTCTTGCGCTTGTGGGCGGCTATCTTCAGCCCATCGCCCCCCCGACCCTTTCTTCAACCGTCCCGGCGCCCCCACCTCGCGCGGAGATCCTCGGAATTCCGCTGGCGGTCTCTGCCTACGAGCAGGTGCTCGACTGGATGCAGGCGATGGTTGCCGCCGACGAGCGTGGGTATGTGACGGCCGCCGCCGTCAACCTTGTGATGAGCGCACGCGAGCAGCCCGCCACGCTCGCCGCCACGCTGGAGGCCACGCTCGCCGTGCCCGACGGGATGCCGCTGGTATGGGCGCTGCGCCTGCTCGGCCACCACGGTGCCACCCGCATCTACGGGCCCGACCTGATGGCGGCCTTTTGCGCGCGCGCGGCGGGCGACGGGACCCCGATCTACCTGTACGGGGGCCGCACGCCCGAGGCCCTGGAGTTGCTCGAGCGCCGCCTGCGCGAGCGCTTCCCGGGACTGGTGATCGCCGGCGGATGGTCGCCCCCCTTCCGTGAGCTCACCGCCGAGGAGGAGCAGCGTGTGAGCGCGGAGATCGACGGCAGCGGTGCGCGGGTGGTGTGGGTCGGAATCGGACAGCCCAAGCAGGAGCAGTGGATGCAGCGGATGCGCCCCCGTCTGCGCGCGCCGCTGCTGGTCGGCGTCGGCGCCGCCTTCGACTTCCACGCGGGCCTCATCCCGCAGGCGCCGGCGTGGATGCAGCGGCGCGGCCTGGAGTGGGCCTATCGCCTGGCGCGCGAGCCCCGCCGGTTGTGGCGGCGCTATGCCCGTTACAACCCCCGCTTCGTGGTGGGCTTTACGCGTCAGTACCTGCGCGAACGCCGCTAACCTGGGCGCCGTGACCCCACAGGAGCACCCACCGGAGCACACCGCCGACGTCTCCGTGATCGGCCTCGGCCGCGTCGGACTGCCGCTCGCGCTCTCGTTCGCCGACCGCGGTCTGCGCGTGATCGGGATCGACAACGACGCCGCCCGCCTGGGCGCCTTGCGCGCGGGCGTGATGCCCTTCCAAGAGACCGGCGCACAGGAGTTGCTGGAGCGCGTGCGCGGTCGACGGGGGGAGGACGAGGAGAGATGGGACGCGGACGAGGGGAGAGCGAAGAAGAGCGAGGAGAGAGGGAAGAAGGGCGAGACGAGAGAGGCGGGAGCCGGCGACCGCGGGGGGCAAGGCGGCGGGCGCCTCGAGCTCTCCGAGCGCGTCGCCGACGCCGCGTGCGCACGACACATCGTGATCACACTCGGCACCCCCTCCTTCTCGCACATCGAGATCGACATGCGCGACATCCGCTCCGCGCTCGACGACCTCCTCGGGGTGCTCGCGCCGGGGCACTCGCTGGTGCTGCGCTCCACCGTCGCACCCGGCACCACGGAGTTCGTGGCGGGGTACCTGGAAAAGCACCGCGGCTTTCGCGTCGGCGAGGAGGTGTTCGTCGCCCACGCCCCCGAGCGGATCGCCGCCGGGCGCTTCCTGGAGGAGATCGACACGCTGCCCTGCATCGTCGGCGGCGTCGGCGCGCGCTCGGGTGAGGTCGTCGCGGAGCTGTTCGGCGTGTTCGACGCGCCGATCGTGTTCACCACCCCCGTACAGGCCGAGCTGGCGAAGATCTGGGCCAACATCCTGCGCTACACGCTGTTCGCGTTGCCCAACCTCCTGATGATGGACTGCGAGCGCCACGGCGCCAACGTGTTCGAGGTGATCGACCTCGTCAACCGCGACTACCCCCGCGGCGGCCTCGCCCAGCCGGGGTTCACCGCCGGCACGTGCCTGCGCAAGGACTTCACCTTCTCCGAGGAGCGCTCCCCCGCGCCCGGGATGCTGCTCGCGGTCTCGCGCGTCAACGAGTCGGTGCCGCTGTTCCTGGTCGAAGGGATGCGCCGGCGCCTCGGCTCGCTCGCCAACCGCAAGGTCGCGGTGCTCGGCCTCGCCTTCAAGGCCGACACCGACGACGAGCGCGACTCGCTCGCGCACAAGCTGATCCGGCTGCTCGAGCGCGAGCTCGCCGACGTCGCCGTGCACGACCCCCACGTCGCCACCCCCACGGCGCCGCTCGATGAGGTTCTCGCGGGCGCCGATGCGGTGGTCGTGGCCGCCAACCACTCCGAGTTCCGCGACCCCCGCACGCTCGCCGCGATCGCTGCGCTTGCCGCCGAGCAATGCCTGGTGGTGGACCCGTGGAACTGCTGGGGCGCAGGGCAAGTGTTTGCGTACTCCTCCGAGCTTGCCGCGCTGGGGGCACCCACCACATGAGTCGCATGATGGAGACGGCGGGAGTCGAACCCGCGTCCGCGGCTCGCCGCGCGCAGGCGAGAGGCCTTGACGGGCCCGGCCGTGCGGCGTCTACACCTGCCCCTGTGGCGGGACAGGAGGTCCCGCCCCCACGCGCCCGGGACGCCACTCACCCGCGCGGACGATCTCCAGGCAATACCCCCCTCGACACATGAGCCGGGTATTGGTCACAGGAGGCGCCGGCACGATCGGCTCGGCGGTCGTGCGCCGGCTGCTCGCCGACCCCGCGTACGAGGTGCGGGTCTCCGACCAGCGGCCCGCGCCGCAGTGGATGCGCGAGGGGTGTGAGGTCCACACCGGCGACCTGCGCGAGCTCGCGCAGGCGCGGCAGGCGATGGAGGGCTGCTCGCACGTGATCCACCTCGCCGCGATCGTCGGCGGGATCGCCAACTTCCACCGGCTCCCGCACACGCTCACAGAGGTCAACGCCGCGCTCTACAACGCGGTCGTTCGCGCGGCGCTGGACGCGGAAGTCGAGCGCTTCACCTACGTGTCCTCCTCGATGGTGTTCGAGCGCGCCACGGAGTACCCGACCACCGAGACCCACCTGCCCGACTGCCCCGTGCCGCTATCCGCCTACGGCTTCTCCAAGCTCACCGGCGAGGTCTACTGCCGCGCCGCCCACGCCGAGCATGGCTTGCCGTACACGATCTGCCGCCCCTTCAACGCCTACGGCCCCGGCGAGGTGCCCGACGCCGAGCCCGGCATCGCGCACGCCGTGCCCGACCTGATCCGCAAGGTACTCTCCGGGCAGCGGCCCCTGCAGATCTTCGGCTCCGGCGAGCAAACGCGCACGCTCACGCACGTCGACGACATCGCCGACGGCGTCGTCGTCGCGATGGGCTCCCCCGCGGGTTTGAACGAGGACTTCAACATCTCCGCCGCGCGCGAGCTGTCGGTGGCGGAGATCGCGCGGATCGTGTGGGCCGCGTGCGGCGAGGAGCCCGAGGCGTTCGAGTTG
This sequence comes from uncultured Solirubrobacterales bacterium, assembly GCA_963764915.1. Classification (GTDB taxonomy): domain Bacteria; phylum Actinomycetota; class Thermoleophilia; order Solirubrobacterales; family Solirubrobacteraceae; genus Palsa-744. Next base: position 1,049,103 of record CAVXUO010000006.1, read on the forward strand.
GAGCACCTCCCCTCGTTCACGGTGGACGTGCCCCGGCGCTGGCCCTCGGTCGAGAAGGCGCGGACGCTGCTCGGGTGGGAGGCGCGGATCGGCGTCGAGGAGGGGATCGCCGCCACCGTGCGCTGGCTGCGCGAGCGCGAGGCATACGCCGGCGAGCCCGTGCAGATGGGACGGGCATGAGATCTCGCCGCGCTAATCCTGCTGACCTCGCGCGCCGATAGGGTCCGCGCGATGGCCGTTGCCCTGTTCGACACCTCCTCCCCGCTGGCGCCGCTGCACGAGCAACTGCACGCGGCCGCCGCGCGCGTGCTCGACTCCGGCGTCTACATCCTCGGCCCCGAGGTCGCCGCCTTCGAGCAGGAGTTCGCCGCCTACTGCGGCGCCGCGCATGCCGTCGGCGTGGCCAACGGCACCGAGGCCCTCACGATCGCCCTGCGCGCGATGGGCGTCGGCCCGGGCGACGAGGTCGTGGTGCCCTCCTTCACCTTCTACGCCTCGGCCGAGGCGATCCCGCCGACGGGCGCCACGCCGGTGTTCTGCGACATCGACCCCTCCACCTACTGCGTCACCGCCGACACGGTGCGCGCCGTGCTCACCCCGCGCACGAAGGCGGTGATCGCGGTGCACCTGTTCGGCAACCTTGCCCCCGTGGCCGCCATCGAGGCGCTCGGCGTGCCCGTGCTGGAGGACGCCGCCCAGTCCGCCGGCTCACGCGTGCGCGTGGGCGGTGACGCGATCGCGGGCGAGCGCGCCTCGGCCGCCACCCGCCCCGGCTCGCTCGGCACCGCCGCCACGTTCTCCTTCTTCCCCTCCAAGAACCTGGGGGGGTTCGGCGACGGCGGGGCGATCACCACGTCGGACCCCGACATCGCCGAGCGGGCGCGCATGTTGCGCTTCCACGGCTCCTTCGACAAGGTCACCTACGACCACGTCGGCTACAACTCGCGCCTGGATGAGCTGCAGGCCGCGATCCTGCGCGTGCAGCTGCCCCTGCTCGACACGTGGGCCGCGGGTCGCCGCGCCGCCGGCTCCCACTACGAGCAGTCGGGCATCGGCGAGCTGGTGACGCTGCCGGTGGCGGTGGCGGGCTGCGAACCGGCATGGCACCTCTACGTGATCGCGCACCCCCACCCCGAGCCGTTGGAAGCCGCCCTCGCCGCCGCCTCCATCGGCCACAAGCCCTACTACCGCACCCCCATCCACCGCCAGCCCGCGATGCTCCAGTGGGGCGCCGGCGCCGAGCTGCCCGCCACCGAACACGCCGCCGCCACCCACCTGGCGATCCCGATGAGCGCGGTGCTCACGCAGGCGCAGGTCGAGGAGGTCGCCGCCGCCGTGCGCCAAGCTTCGGCGTCGTAGCCGTTGCGGTTTCGACTTCGGACGCGGGTACGGCTTCGGGGGCCGGCTCGGCGGCCTGCGTGTCGCTTGCGCCCTGCTGTGGCTGCGCCTGGCCGTCCAGCGCGGCCTGAAGCGCTGCCAGCCGGCGGATCAGCTGCGTTTGGATCTGCTCCAGCTCGTCCAGGTCCAGCAGCCTCGGGCCACTGTCGGGCGGTGCCCAGAGCGGTGGCGCCGCCGCGCGCGATACCGCGACGAGCTCAGGGTGCTCGGTTTCGATCTTCACGAGCAACTGCTCCAGGGTTGCGATCTGGATGCGCAACAGCCGCCGGTGCTCCGCCGCGCGCTCGGGAGGCGCCGGCTGGTGCTCGGGCTCGACGTACAGCGCCGCCGCGACCTCGCGGGGATCGATTCCCGTCCGGCGGGCCTCCTGTGCGGCGCTCGCGGCAATCGCGCCGGCGGGCGAGCGCTCGCGCGCGGTGGCGGTCACGTAGGTGCCGCTGCCCTGCTGGCTTTCGATCATGCCCTCGTGCTCCAGGCGCTGGTACACGGCGCGCACCGTGTTGGCGTTGATCTTCAGCGCCTGCGCCAAATCCCGCAGACCCGGCAGGCGCTGCCCGGTCGCGAGGCGCCCGTCATCGATGCGGGCGCGCAGCGCCCACGCCAGCTGCACGCCGATCGGCACCTCCGCACGGCGGTCGATCGTGAGATCCAAACCCCCACCCCCGGTGTCAGGTTCGTCGCGAGCCACCCCCCTACGGTAGCGGGCTCGGCCCCCTTGTTGCCAGTCTGCTAGTGAACTAGTACACTGTGTCAATGACACCTACGCAGAGACGCGCAGCCAGAGATGCCCCCTGAGCTCAGATCCACCGCCCCCGGAGCCCCACCGACCCCGGCCGGGAGGGATAGTGACGCCGACCGTCGTGGCCCGCAGAGTCCGCCCGGGTTGAGGCTGGCTGGGCGAGCGCTCGCACCCCCCGGGAAGCTGCTGGAGGAAATCGGCGAGATGCTGCTGCTCACCGGCAGGACGGTCACCTCCGCGCTGCGACCTCCCTACCCCTACGGCGGCGAGTTCGTCTCCCAGTTCCTGTTCGTGCTGCGCCTCTGCTGGTTCCCATTGATGGTGTCCACCATCTGCATCGACTACGCCGCGCCCGGCTTGCAGGGCGCAAACATCCTGACGTTGTTCGGCGCCCTCGACCGGCTCGGCGGGTTCTTCGTGCTCGCTGCAGTCCGTGAGCTCGGCCCCGACGTGACCGCGATCGTGATATCCGGGGTCGCCGGCACCGCGATCACCGCCGACCTCGGCGCGCGCAAGATCCGTGAGGAGCTCGACGCGCTGCAGGTGCTGGGCGTCGATCCCGTCAAGAACCTTGTCGTCCCCCGCTTTCTCGCGTTGATGCTCGCCACCGGCCTGTTCAACGTCTACGCGATCCTGTTCGGCATCTTCGGCGGGATCGTCGCCGAGCTCGTGAACAGCTACCCACTGGGTCCGTTCTGGAACACGCTGTTCGCCAACGCCGACACCACCGACATGTGGGGTTCCGCGCTGAAGGCCACGCTGTACGGGGCAATGATCTCGATCATCTGCTGCTACAAGGGCCTCACCGCCTCCGGCGGCGCCGAGGGGGTTGGTCGCGCCGTCAACCAGGCCGTCGTCGCCTCGTTCCTCGCCTTCGGCATGTTCGACTACGTCTTCACGCAGACGCTGCTCGCCACCCATCCGCAGATCCTGGTCGTCAAATGAGCCGTCGCAACTGGGGTCCGGGAGGCTGCCACTGCGCGCCCACGCCCGTCGCGCGGCACCACGGAGCGTGGATGCGTCACGACACCACATCCCACCGCGCGACCCACCGGCCGCGGGGCGGGCCGCGCGGGCTCAGCCGCGCCAGCGCTCCAGCAGGTCATCGGCGGGGACCTCACGCACGATGCGGGCGGGAACGCCCATCGCGACGGCGCCGGCGGGGATGTCGCGGGTGACGACCGCGCCGGCCGCGATGAACGCCTCTTCGCCGATCTCCACGCCCGGGGTCAGCACCGTGCCGCCGCCCACGCGGCAGGCGCGGCGCAGCGTGGCGCCGCGCAGGGGGGTGGAGTCGTCGTGGCGGGCCATCGTGTCGTCGTTGGTCGTCGTCGCGCCCGGGCCGACGAACACGTCGTCCTCGATCACCGTGAACGCGGTGAGGTACACGCTCGTCTGCACTTTCACGCGCGCGCCCACACGCACGTCGTTGTCGACCACGCTGCCCCGGCCGATCACCGAGCCCTCGCCGACGCGGGCGCGCTCGCGCACGTACGCCTGGTCGCCGATGATCGCCTCCGCGCCGATGGTGGCCCCGGCGAACACCACGGCGCCGGCGCACACGGTCACCCGCTCGCCCAGCTCCAGGCGGCCCACCTCCCCTTTCGCGGAGGAGCTGCGCGCCAGCCGCGGGCGCTTGCCGAGCACCGCGTGGTCCTCGATCACGCAGCCGGGACCGACCACGGTGGCGGCGTGCACCACGACGTAGGCGCCAAACGACACGTCGGCGCCGATCTCCACGCCTTCGCCCAGCAGCAGCCCCGGCGCGCGCGGGTCGGGGGCGAGTCGGTGCAACTCCTCAGTTGAGCTCATCAGGAGGGTTCATCGGGGATCATCCGCGCGGCAAGCTTACGAGCCAGGCTCATCGAGGCGGGCATCGTACCCGCCGCCGGGCGCGCGTGCTCGCCGCGCATCACAGCCTCGCCGCGCATCACAGCCTCGCCGCGCATCACAGCCGCACCGCGTTGGCCGCCGTGGCGCTGCGTGTGACTCCGCGCAGGTCGACCACCACGCGTGCCAACTCGGCGGCGAGCGCGTGCTCGACGGTGGGGTGGGCGGTCACGATCAACGCGAGGTCGGCGTCGCGCAACGCCTCCTCCAGGGGAAGGTTGCGCAGGTCGAACTCCGGCAGCTCGGGAACGTGGGGGTCGTGGTAGACGAGCTCCGCCCCCAGTGCCCTCAACAGCGTGATGATCTTCAGCGCCGGCGACTCCCGCACGTCGCCCACGCCCGGCTTGTAGCTGACGCCGAGCACGGCGATCCGCGTGCCCTTGACCGGCAAGCCCGCGTCGTTGAGGGCGCGCTCCACCTTCATCACGCAGTGGTAGGGCATCTGCTGGTTGACCTTGCCCGCCAGCTCGATGAACTCCGTGGCCATGTCGAACTCCCGTGCGCGCCAGCTCAGGTAGAAGGGGTCCACCGGCAGGCAGTGCCCGCCCATCCCCGGGCCCGGCTCGAAGCGCATGAAGCCGTAGGGCTTGGTGGCAGCCGCGTCCACCACCTCCCAGATGTCGATCCCCATGCGGTCGGTGAGCATCGCCAGTTCGTTGACCAGCGCGATGTTCACCGAGCGGAAGATGTTCTCCAACAGCTTCGTCAGCTCCGCCGCCTCGGGGCTCGACACCGGCACGATCTCCTCGCACACCAGCCCGTACAGGCTCTCCGCACGCTCCGCGCACGCCTCCGTCAGGCCACCGACCACCTTCGGGGTGTTGCGCAGCGTGAAGTCCGTACGACCGGGGTCCACGCGCTCGGGGGAGAACGCGAGGTGGAAGTCCCGCCCCGCCGCCAGTCCCGACTCCTCGAGGATCGGCAGCATCCGCTCGCGCGTGGTGCCCGGGTAGGTGGTGGACTCCAGCACCACCAGCTGACCGGCCTGCAACACGTCCGCCAGGGCGCGCGTGGCATCCAGCAGCGGGCCGAGGTCCGGCTCGCGGTTGCGCGTCAGCGGCGTGGGCACGCACACCAGCACCGCGTCCGCCCGCTCCAGGCGGGCGTAGCGCGTGGTCGCGTGGATCCGCTCCGCCACCGCCCGCAGCTGCGCGGAGGGCACGTCCTCGATGTATGACTCGCCCGCCTCGATCGCCGCCACCTTGCGCGGGTCCACGTCGACCGCGACCACGTCGCACCCCGCGTGCGCGAACGCCACCGCCAGGGGTAGACCCACGTAGCCCAGCCCGACGATGCCGACGGTCGTCATGGTCGGGCGTAGTGTAGAGGCGACGCACCCCCGTAAATCTCCGCCAACCGCCCGGCGATGACCTCAGGGGCACACAGAGCGCGAATCCGCTCCCGCGCGCGCTCCCCCGCCCCGGGGTCCCCGCGCACGCGTTCGATCGCGCCCGCCAACGCGCGCGCGTCGCCCGGGGGGGCCATGCCCTCCTGCTCCAGCAACTCCGGCAGGGCGCCAACACGACTCCCGGCCACCGGCAGGCCGGCCGCCATCGCCTCGGCCGCGGCCAGGCCGAACGTCTCCGCGGAGCGCGAGGGCACCACCGCCAGTGCCGCCCCCGCGCGCAGCTCGGCCAGGCGAGCATCGTCGACACGGCCCACGAAGCGCACCCCATCCGTCTCGCGCACATCGGCGCCGCCATCCAGACCCGCCCCCGCGACGACCAGCGGGATGCCCACGCGGCGGCATGCCTCGATCGCCACGTCGATGCCCTTCTCGGGGGACATTCGCGCCACCACCAGCGCGTACCCCCCCGGCGAAGGCTCCGCGGCGCAGTGACCTACGTACCCCCCCGGCGAAGGCTCCGCGGCAGAGTGGCCCACGTGCCCCCCGGGCGAAGGCTCCGCGGCGCAGTGGCCGACGTGCCCCGCCGGTAAACCTCTCGCAGTGGGCACGCCCTGCTCCAGCGCTCGCACCGGCGGCGCCAGCACATGCACCCGCTCCCACGGCAGCGGCGCCCCGAGCTCGCGCAACCGCTCCCGCGCGAACACGCTCGGGACGATCACCGCATCCGCCTGCTCCACCACGCGACGCTGCCACAACGTCAGGCCGGCCCCGTACACGAGCGCCTCGGCGCGGCTGCCGCGGCAGTTGCGCAGCACCCCAGGCAGCGTGTTGCGCCCGTGGCAGCGTGTGCACTCGCGCCCGTCGGTGAAGCACACCCCGACGGCGCACACCAAGCGGTACTGGTGCAGATGCAACACGACCCGCGCTCCCGCGTCGCGCGCCGCCGCCAGTGCGCGCCAGCCGAAGGTCGGGTTGAGGTTGTGCGCGTGCACCACCCGCGCCCCGGTGCGGCTCACCGCATCCCCCACCTCGCGCGGGTGCAGGCCGCCGCGCAGCAGCCCCGCGACGGCCTGCCCACGGCCCGCCGCCCCGACGCCGTGCGCCACGGCCAAGGTGGGGTCCTCCGCCGCCGGCCCCCGCGCCAGCAGCTCCGCGGGCTCGCCCATCCGCTCGCGCACCAACCACACCAGGTCGTCCACCACGCGCTCCTCGCCTCCAGGCGCGCGGTAGCGGTTGTGCAGGAAGAGGATCATGTTCGCGATGCGAATACTCTCACTGCGACTATTCGCATCCACAACAATCGCATCTTGAACCCCACCGACCCCACTGCCTCGATCGTCATCCCCACCCGCGCGCGACCTGACTACCTGAGGGTCGCGCTCGCCTCGATCGCCCCTCAGGCCGCCGCCGCCGGGGCCGAGCTGCTGGTGGTCGAGGATGGCCGACCCACGCCCGAAGTCGGGGCGCTCGCCGCGCGCTTCGGCGCCGCGCACCTCTCTCACACGCGCCCGCTTGGGCTGAACGCCGCCCGCAACACCGGCGTCGCCCACTCCCACGGTGAGTTGCTGGTGTTCGTCGACGACGACGTCGAGGTTGGCCCCGGATGGCTGCAGGCACTGCTGGCCGCCGCCCGCGAGCACCCCGACGTGCAGGTCTTCACCGGCCCAATCCGCCCGCGCCTGGAGGGCCGCGGCGGGTGGAGCCGGCACTCATGCGGACGTGAGGGACCGCCGATCACCTCGCTTGACCTCGGGCCGCGCGACACCGACGATGTGCGTTTCGCGTGGGGGGCCAACATGACCGTGCGCCGTGCGGCGCTGGAGCGAGTCGGGCCCTTCGACGCGACGCTGGGGCTGTACGGCGACGAGCAGGAGTGGCAGGAACGGCTGCTGGCCGAAACGGGGATTCGAGCCGAAGGCAAGTGTCCCCCGGCTTCGGTCGAAACGGGGACCGATCAGGGAGACACTCGCTCCACTCGTATCCCCGAATCGGCCAGCGCCGAAAGCGCGTGTCTCCCTGCTTCGGTCGAAGGCGAGTGTCCCCCGGCTTCGGTCGAAGGCGAGTGTCTCCCGGATTCGGTCTCATCCCGCAACCGCGACTCACCGATCCTGTATGTCGCCGCGGCCGCGCTCGAGCACCGTCGCTCCCCGGCTGACGCGCGCCTGCGCTCGCTCGCCCGCGCCGCCCGCGCTCGTGGACGCGCCAGCCGCCGCTACGACGCCTGGCGCGGAGAGGCGCCGGCGTTGCGCTGCGAGCTGCGCACGCTCGCCGGCTGCCTCGGCCACGTCGTTCGCCGGCGCTGCCCCTCCGGCCTGACGATGGTCGCTCACAGCCTCGGGCGCTTCGAGGAGGGCCTACGCGGACGGCGCCATCCACCAAAACGTCCCGCAACCGAGGACTTCCTCTCGGGGGAAAGCGGCACTGTCGGCGGCCTCGACGCGGCGCGGCGGGAGCTCTTCGACCGCATGGTGGATGCCCGCGAGCTGCTCGGCGGTCGACGCCTGCGCCTCGACCGCTCCGCGCGCCACTCACCCCCGCGCCGACGTGTGTTGGTGCTCGGCGTCGAGCGCCCGCAGCGGCGTGCGCTGGCCGGCGCGATCCGCGCGGAGCTGGCGCGCTCGCGCCACGATGTCGAAGTGCACCTCTCTCCCCCGGGCGAGCTGGGGAAGTTTCAGAACCTCAACCACCTGCTCGCCGCCCATCCCATCGAGGGGCACGACTGGCTGCTGGTGGTCGACGACGACGTCGTGCTGCCCGCCCACTTCCTCGATCGCCTGCTGTTCCTCGCCGAGCGCTTCGACTTCCAGCTAGCCCAACCCGCGCACCGCGCGCGCTCGCATGCCGCCTGGCGCGTCACCCGCCGCCGCGCGGGGGTCGTGGCCCGCCAGACGCCGTTCGTCGAGATTGGCCCCGTCACCGCCTTCGCCCGCGCCACGTTTCCGGTGCTGCTGCCGTTCCCGGATGTCCGTATGGGCTGGGGTCTCGACATGCACTGGGCGGCGCTCGCGCGCGGGCACGGCTGGCGCTGCGGCGTGCTCGACGCCGTCGCCATCCGCCACTCCGTCGCGCCCGCCGGCGAGGCCTATTCGCGCACCGCCGCCGTCGCCGAGGCGCGCGCGCTGCTCGCCGAGCGGTCCCACCTGACGGCCGCCGAAGCCCAAACCACACTGCTCACCCACCGAAGCTGGTGAAGGTCGCCGTCGTAGCGGAGTTCTACCCCCGCCAAAGCGATCCCGTGCTGGGGGTGTGGGCGCACCGTCAGGCACTCGCCGCACAGGCGGCGGGCGCAGAGGTGCATGTGCTGGTGCTGCATCGCCTGGTGCCGCCGCGCGCCTCGCTGCACGTCGGACCGAGTGGTGCTACGAGCGCACTCGGCAGCCTGCTGCGCGATTGGGTGGGTGGGAATCGAAACCAGATCCGCGACGGCCTGCCCGTCACCTACATCCCCTACGTTTCTCCCCCGCGGTGGCGCTCCTACCCGTCGTGGAGCGCGTGGGCGGCGCCCGCGCTGGGGGTCGCGCTGCGCCGCCTGCGCCGCCGCGGCGGCTTCGAGCTGATCCACGCCCACAACGCCGTCCCCGCCGGGGATGCCGTGCGCCGAGTGGGGCTCGACGTGCCGCTCGTGGTATCCGTGCACGGAGGCGACGTGCTCTACACCGCGCCCCGCTCCGTCGCCGGCCGCGAGGCGGTGACGCGCGGACTCGGCGCGGCCCGCCTCGTGCTCGCCAACAGCCGCGGCATCGCCGGGCTCGCACGGACATACGGCGCCCCTGAGGTGCGGGTTGTACACCTCGGCGCCGACCCGCCGAGCGCCGGGCTCGCACGGGATGCCGAGCCCGCGCTCGTCACCGTCGGGCATCTTGTGGCCCGCAAGCGCCACGCCGACGTGCTGCGCGCACTCGCCGTGCTGCGTGACCGCCACCCCGTCCTGCGCTACGTGATCGTCGGTGACGGCCCCGAGCGGGTGGCACTCGAAGGGCTCGCCGCGCGCCTTGGGGTCCGCGAGCGGGTGCAGTTCTGCGGACAACTGCCACCCGCCCAGGCGATCGAGCGCGCGCGGCGCTGCACGCTGTTCGTGATGCCCTCCACGGAGGAGGCCTTCGGCGTGGCCTACATCGAGGCGATGGCCGGCGGCCTGCCCGCGATCGGCTGCCGCGGCGAGCCCGGCCCGGAGGAGATCGCCGCCGCCGGCGACGGCTTCATGCTGGTCCCCCCTGGGGACATCGAGCGCCTCACGCAGCGCATCGACGAGCTGCTTTCCGATCCCGCGCGGCTGCGCGAGGCCGGCCGCCGCGCGCGGGCCACCGTCGCCGCCCACTTCACGTGGGAGCGCTGCGGCGAGCAGACGGTCGCGGCGTACGAGCACGTCCTTGGTCTGGTGTGATGGTGGTGAGACGGTGGGGTGCCGGGGGTTGTCATAAGAAATTTAGAACCCGATAGCTATCGCGCACGGCTTTGAATTTTTTGTTCAATAACCCGCCCCACCCTTGCAAGACTCGATGAAGCCCGTGCTGTTCGTCACCGGGCACGCCCCCTTCGACCGGGTGGGCGCCTTCGCCCGGCTGCACGAGCTCGAGGGCGTCGAGTTCGCGCTCTTCGGAGGCCGCTCGCAGCACGGTGGAATCGTCGGCGAGCACCGGTTGACTGGCGGGGGCGAATCGGCATGCGAGGACCGACCGGTTGGCGGCGGGGGACCGGCCGGCACAGACCCACCAGCACCCTTCGGCGGATCGCCCAGCGGCGAGGGGACACTCCCCTTTCCCCACCGGCACGTGCGCCAGCACGAGCTCGCCGCGCTCGCCGCCTCCGCACGCTACCGCGCGGTGGTTCTCTCCACAGGGGGCCGCGTCGCCCTGCCGGCCGCTTGGGCGGGAGCCCGCCGCGCCGGGGTGCCCGTGATCCTCTGGAGCGCCCTGTGGGCTCACCCCCGCACCGCCGCGCACGCGCTCAGCTACCTCGCGCTGCGGCGCCTGTACCGCTCTGCGGAGGCGCTCGTCGTCTACGGGCCGCACGTCGAGGCGTACGTACGGGCGCGGGGCGCACGCAACGTGCACATCGCGCCGCAATCGGTCGACAACGAGTTTTGGTCCCACCCGCTTGCAACACCCGATGCGCGCTCCCCCAGCCCTCCGGGGGATGCGCGCCCCTTCAACCCACCGGACGATGCGCGCCCACCCAACCTTCCGGGGGGGGCGTCGCCCAACCCTCCGGGGGAAGCGTCGGCGCCGATGGCCCCGAGCCGGCCGGCGACCTCGGCGACCTCGGAGTGGCCATCGGAGACGGCCGTGAAGTTTTTGTTTGCGGGGCGCCCGGTGCGGGAAAAGGGACTCGGGGTGCTTATCGAGGCTTGGTCCGATTCCGGTCTCCAGGCGCCCTCCGCCGCGCTCGTCCTCGTCGGCGTGGGATCCTTTCCCCCTTGGGTCCCCGCCGGCGGCGCGGCGGGGACGGGAACTGTCCACGGCGCGAACCAGGAGAATGCGCCCGGAACGGCACACCGCGCGCCCAAAACGGCACGCCGCGACATTGTCTGCCTGGATCCCGTACCCCCCCCGCGTCTGCGCGACATCTACGCCGCCGCCGACGTCCTGGTGGTGCCCTCGATCCGCACCCGCACCTTCCGCGAGCCGTGGGGGTTGGTGGTGAACGAGGCGATGAACCGCAAGCTTCCCGTGATCGCGAGCGACGCCGTGGGCGCCGTCGCCGGTGGACTGGTGCGCGACGGGCACAACGGCCTGGTCGTGCCGGCCGGCGACGCGCGCGCGCTCGCGGGCGCCATGCGACGGCTGGCCGGCGACGCGCAGCTGCGCGTCCGTCTCGGCGGCGCCGGAGAGCGCGACGTGCAGGCCTACACGCACGACGCCTGGGCGCGGGGGTTCGTGCGTGCACTGGACAGCCTCGGTCTTTCCCGCGGGGAGCGCTGGTAGCGTGCGTCGCTTGTTCACCGTTCCCTCCAGGGCCGCCACGGCCTGGCGTGCTCGCGCCGCATCGACCCCGGCAACCGGTATCAGGCTGCCCACGAGGTGGTGGGCCTCGAGGGCCGCATCCGTGGCCATAGCGGCGCTGGTGCTCGCGTTTTCGGTCGCCGCTTCGGCAAACGCAAGCGAAGTCACGAAAATCTACGAAGCCTGCGGCAACGGCACGGTGCCCACCGGCTACAGCCAGCAGGCCTACAGCCAGGCGATCAAGGAAATGGAACCCTTCCTCGCCGAGTACACCGCCTGCCCCGACCTCATTCACAAAGCCCAGCTCGCCGGCGCCGCCGGCCCCCGCAGCGCCGGCGCGTCCAGCCCAAGCGAGGCGGGGACCACGGCAGTGGCACCACCCACCCCAACCGAACAACACGCGCTCGAAAGCATCCCCCACGCGAGCGCCCCACCCGTGCGGGTCGGTGGCGAGGTGATCCACCCCGGCGTCGTCCACGTAGACCTCGCCTCGGCGTTCAACACCCTGCCCACGCCGCTGCTCGCGCTGCTCGCCTTCCTGCTCGCCTGCGCCCTGCTGATGGTCGCATGGGCCGTGCGCCGGCGCATCGGCCGGGCGGGCGCACAGGCGGGCGGTGACGCGACCGTCGAGGAGTGATGTCCACCGAGACCGCAGAGGCTCCGGGACAGGGAGTCGCACCCGCGGACGGTGCGACCGTCGAGGCACCGGCCCTAGCGCCCGGGGTAGGGGATCGGGATCGGCCCGAGCCGCCGCCTCCCAGCCGCGGGGCTGCGCGACGGGAGCGCGACACGGTGCTGCCGCCGTTCGTTCGCATCCTCGAATCGGCCCTTCCCACGCTGCTGGTCGCCGGCGTCCTCTGCCTGATCACCTTTCTCGCCGGCGGCGGCCTCAACCTCAGCACTCGCACCCCCGTCGAGATCGCGCTGACGCTGGCCTGCGGCGTCGGGATCGCCGCGGCGATCCTGCTCGCGCCGCCCGGCCGAAGCCGGGAGACACTCGCCTTCGACCGAAGCGGGGAGACACTCGCCTCCGGCGAGCATCCCCCGTTCGGCCAGCATCCCCGTTTCGGCCAGCGCGTCTATGGAGCGTGGGCGGCGGGCCTGCTGCTCGCGTTCGCCGCGCTCTCGGCGTTGTCGGTGATCTGGTCGGTGCAGCCCGATGCCAGCTGGCAGGACGCCGGGCGCCTGTTCGCCTACAGCGCTGTGTTCGCGCTCGCCGTGCTGCTGGCGCACGCTGCCCCCGCGCACTGGTCGGCGGTGCTCGGGGGGGTGCTGCTCGCCGCGGTGATCGTTTGCGGCTATGCACTGCTCACCAAGATCTTCCCCAACACAGTCGGCGTCGCACAGAACAACGGGCACGTCTACGCCCGGCTGCAGGCGCCCTACGGCTACTGGAACGCGATCGGCCTCGCCGCCGCGATCGGCGCGATCGGCTGTATGTGGCTAGGCGCCCGCCGCGCGGGGCACGCGCTGCTGAGCGCGCTCGCCTACCCCGCGATGGGACTGATGCTGGTGACGCTCATGCTCGCCTACTCGCGCGGCGCGCTCGCGGCGCTGGTGCTCGGGCTGGCGCTGTGGCTGTGCCTCGTCCCGCTGCGCCTGCGCGGAGCGGCCGTGCTCTGCGCCGGCGCGCTCGGAGCGCTCGTGGTCGTCGCCTGGGACTTCTCCCAACGCGCGCTCACCACCGACGACATCCCGCTCGCCGAACGAGTCACCGCCGGACACCAACTCGGGGTGCTGCTCGCCGCGACGCTGCTCGCGCTCACGCTCGTGGGCCTGGCGGTCGGCTTCGTCTTCGGCCGCCGCGCGCTCACGCCGCAGACGCGCAGACGTGCCGGCACGGCACTGCTCGCGCTCCCCGTGATCGCCGTGATCGCCCTCGCCGGACTGCTCACCGTCAGCCACCGCGGCCTCTTCGGCAGCATCTCGCACACCGTCAGCACGCTCACCAACCCCAACGCCCCGCCGCCCGCCAACGGCCCCGGGCGGCTCACCGCGATCGGCAGCGTGCGTGCGCGTTACTGGAACGAAGCGCTCGAGATCTTCACCGACCACCCCCTGCTCGGAGTGGGCGCCGAAGGCTACGAAACGGCGCGCCTGCGCTACCGCACAGCGATCCTCAACGTCGGCCAGGCGCACGGCTTCGTCGTGCAGACGCTCGCCGACCTCGGCCTGCTCGGGCTGCTGTTGGTGCTCGCGCTGCTCGGCGCCTGGATGTGCGCTGCGGGGCGCGCCACGCATCCCTTCAATCGGCGCTGGCGCCGCTGGCGTTGGACGGCGCTCGCGGGCGAGGGGCGCCTCTACTCCGCCGAGCGCGTCGGGCTACTCACGCTGGTGTGCATCGTGGCGACGTTCGGCATCCACTCGTTCGTGGATTGGACCTGGTACGTACCCGGCGTCGCCTGTGCCGCCTTGCTGTGCGCCGGCTGGGTCGCCGGCCGTGGGCCGTTGCGCAGCGCGCTCGTGGTTGCCGGCGCCCCGGCGGGCCTCGATCCGAGCGACGGCGACCCGGTCTCGGGCGCACCGCGGTGGCGCTCGCTCACACTGCGGGAGGTCGGAGGGCTCCGCGCCGGGATCGCCGCGGCCGTCGTCATCTGCACCCTGCTCGCCGCCTGGGCACAGTGGCAGCCGCAGCGCTCGGTCGACGCCTCAAACGAAGCGCTTGCGCTGGTCGGGCGTGACCCAGCCGCCGCGCTCGCCGCCGCACACACCGCGGTCAGCCGCGACCCGCTCTCCGCGGAAGCGCTGCTCACGCTCGCCGCCGTCCAGGAAGGCGCAGGCCAATCGACCGCGGCCGCCGCCACCTACGAGCATGCGGTGCACCTGCAACCCTCCAACTTCCACACCTGGCAGGCGCTCGGCGAATACGACCTGCGCGTCGGCCAGCCGCAGGCGGCGCTGCAGGCGCTGCGCGCCGCCGTCTACCTCAACCCCGAGGCCGTGGCACCGCGTGCGGACATCACCACGAACGCCGAACTGCTCACGATCCAAAACGCGTATCTGCAGGCGCTGCGCGACACCGCCGGCGGCGGTGGAACCGCGGCGCTAAGCGGCACGGCGGGATCGACCACACCGGCCGCGCGTTAGCCTGGATCCCACCGATACCGGGCTGACTTAGAAGCGCCGACGCCGCGCCGCCGCCAGCAGCACCTGCCGCGGTGGCAGGGGTCCGATTGAGCCGCCCACAGAACGGGTGGCGATCGGCTCGAAGCCAAAATCCTCCAGCAACGCCATCAGCGTGCGGCGCGTGTAGAAGCGCAGGTGGTCGGAGCGCGGGTCGAAATGGGCCGCGAAGGCACGACCCGAGAGCCCGAACGCCAGCCGGGTGAGCAACTCGTGCGCAGGCGTGCTCAGCACCAGCGCGCCGCCCGAGCGAAGCACGCGGCGCACCTCCGACAGCCACCCGGCGGTGTCCGCGACGTGCTCGATCACCTCACCGGCCCAAACCGCGTCGAAGCTCACGTCTTGCAGCGTGGGCCACCCCCCCTCCGCGGAGACGTGTCGCAGATCCAGCCCCGGCTGGCGTGCGCGGGCGCGACGCAGCGGCTCCTCGGCGACATCGATCCCCACCGCCTCCCTGCTCGCCTCCCCGAGCGCCGCCGTGAACCAGCCTTCGCCGCAACCCACGTCCAGCACGCGTGCGCCGGGAGGGACGTGGGCGAGCAGGAAGTCCAACCGTGCCCGCATGTACGGTGGGCGCATGCCCTCGGGGACCTCCTGCCACAGGCTCTCGTGATAGTCGCGCGTGGGCATTCGGTGGAGGCTAGGGCCCGAGCGGCGAAAGCGTATGGAGGTAGGCGGTCGCAAGATCGACCGCGCGGGAAGCAATCAACCCAAACCGGAGCGATCGGAGATGGAGAATCCGCACAGAGCGGCAACTCCGCTGTCATCGCTCCCACTCCCACACCAAACCGACTAAGGTCCTCGCTGTGCAGGATGAGGTCCCGCCCTCCCGTCGAGACGTGAAGTACCTGGAGCGCCGGTGAGGCTGGCGTTCGACAGCCGGCCGACCGCCGACCCGCAAGGGCTGGGGCGCTACTCGCGCGGCCTGCTGCAGGCGCTGCGCGACACTGCCGGCGAGCACGATGAGATCCTTGCATCCCACCGCCCGCGTGGGGCCGACCTCTTCCACACGCCGTCGGTGCAGGGCGCGATGCTGCACAGCCCCTGTCCGATGGTCGTCACCATCTACGACATCGCCGCGCTCAAGCGTCCCAGCGAACGGCTGCGCGGCGGCGGCATGCACCTGCACCTGCGCCACCTCGCGCTGCAGCGCGCTTCACACGTGATCGTTCCCAGCGAGCTCGTCGCCCGCGAAGCCGTCGCCGAGTTCGGGCTCGAGCACGAGCGTCTGGCGGTGATTCCGGAGGCGCCGGACCCCGTGGCCTTGGCGGGCGGGCCGCCGACCGAGCCAGCTGCGACCGCCACGTGGACGTGGGAGGACGCCGCGCGGGAGACCTGGCGTGTCTACCGGCGGGCGCTCGCCCACCCCCACCGGCCGTGCGTCACCGCCTGGCGCCGACCCCGGAGTCTCACCCTACGCGCCGCCCAAGCGCAGGCCGACCTGACTCAGTAGGTCCCGCGGCGCGTCAGCACCGCCGGAATGCATGAGCGGGAAGGGGGCAAGCCCCCCTCCATCCTCAGCGGGAAGGGGCAGGCCCCCCTCCCGACCTCCCCCGGTGGGAACCAGAAGGATTCAGTAGGCCCCGCGGCGCGTCAACACCGCCGGAATGGTCTTCAACAGGATTGTCAGATCCACCGCCAGCGACCAGCGCTCGAGGTAGAGGAAGTCGAGGTGCACGAGGTCGTTGAAGTCGAGCTCCGCCCGGCCCGACACCTGCCACAGGCCGGTGATCCCGGGTAGCACCAGGTAGCGCTTGCGGTGCCAATCCTCCAGCCGTTCGAAATCCCGCTCGGGCAGCGGCCGCGGGCCGACCAGCGACATCTCGCCGCGCAGCACGTTCACGAGCTGCGGCAACTCGTCCAGCGAGAAGTGCCGCAGCAGGCGCCCCACCGGCGTCGTGCGGGGGTCGTCGCGGATCTTGAAGAGGGCGCCCGAGGCCTCGTTGAGCGGTTCCAGGTCGGCCTGGCGGTGCTCGGAGTCCTCGTACATCGTGCGGAACTTCAGGCATGCAAACGGCCGCTCGCCGATCCCCGGGCGGATCGAGCGGAACAGCGCCGGGCCCTTCGAAGTCGCCCGCACCGCCACCCAGATCGCCGCCAGCAGCGGGCTGAGCACGATCAACAGCAGCGTCGCGCCGACGACGTCGAAGGCACGCTTCAGCGCGAAGTCGATCCCTTCGAAGACCGGCGGCTTCAGCTCGAACAGCGGCACCGACTCGCCCGGCACGAACTCCGCGCGGTGGATCAGGATCTCCATCGTCGAGGGCGCGATCCGCACCCGCACCCCCCGCTGGTGGCAGCGGTCCACCAGCTCCACCGCATCCGCCTGAGGGAAGTCGGGGTCGGCGATGATCACCTCGTCGATGCGCTCGCCGCTCAGCACGTGCTCGAGGTCGCGCGGCGCGCCCAGGGAGCGCAGACCGTTGGCGGGCAGCGCGTTTGGCGAGACGAACCCGACCACCTCGATGCGCGAATGGGGCGCGTCCCGCAGCGCGTGCGCCACCTCACGGATGTGCTCCCCCGTACCGACCAGCACCGCGCGGCGCTCATAGCCGGCGGCGCGCAGGATCGCGCCGGTGGAGCGCTCGTAGAGCAGTCGCAGCAGCGGTATGTACAGCAGCGCAAACGCCAGCGAGCCCCAGAAGATGTAGTAGCTGGAGAAGTGCTCGCCGCTCACCAGCGCGAACAGCAGCGCCACGAACGTGACCTGGAAGAGGCACCCCACGATCCGCGCCATCCCCGGCCGCTGCGCCCGCACCGCGTACAGGCCCGAGCGCGCAAACAGCAGCGCCGTCAGCAGGTAGGCGAACGCGAGGATGCTGCGCGTCTCCTCGTAGGCGCCGTGCGCGCTCACTTCGCTCAGCACCGCCGCCTTCAGCACCAGCGCCGTGAAGATCGCCGCCGCCAACCCCGCGAAGTCGAGCGCCAGCAGCGTCAGCACGCGCACGGCGCGCCGTGCCGTATCCGCTCGCAGCAGGAACGACAGCACCGGCCAGCGCTTGCGGCGCATGTCGCGCGCGGAGGGCTCTCTGCGCACCGTCGCCTCCGAAAGCACCGGAATCTCCATGGGCTCCTGTGGCGGCGGGGGAGCCGTCAGGACGCTCGATTCCAGTGGATGCATCTTGGGGGGTGGAGTCTCGAGCGGGGCAGCAGACATCCGCGTGGCGGGGGCCATCTCGCCTTTCACAACGCTTCAGACTCGCAGATGTAGCGGTCGGGATGCTCTTTGGGTGGGGCCATGCATTGAGGTGGCGGCAACGATCGGGTGGGTCGCCAGCCGCCTGACGCCCTGCCATTACCCGCCAGAGGCCGATCGAACCCAGGACCGGCGGGGGATCAGACTGGCGGGCGGCGGGAAATCAGACCGGCTTGGAATCACAGCCGAGCGGATCGGCTGGGCAAGCTCAGCCGACAAGCACCTCGACGCCCGACTCGTTGATCGTGCGCTCCAGCCCCTCTTTCAGCGCCACCTCCGGCGACCATCCCAACAGCTCTTGGGCGAGCGCGATGTTGGGTCGGCGCTGCTTGGGGTCGTCCACCGGCAGTGCCTCGAACACGATCTCCGAACTCGAACCGGTCACCTGCTTGACCGTCTCCGCCAGCTCCAGCAGCGTGAACTCGTCGGGGTTGCCGATGTTCACCGGATCGTGATGGCCGGACTCGGCGAGCGCGATGATGCCACGGATCAGATCGCTGACGTAGCAGAAGGACCGCGTTTGGCTGCCGTCCCCGAACACCGTGAGCGGGCGGTTGGCGAGCGCCTGGCGCAGGAATGTGGGGATCGCGCGGCCGTCGTGCGGGCGCATGCGCGCACCGTAGGTGTTGAAGATCCGCACGATCGCCGTATCCACCCCCTGCTGGCGGTGGTAGGCCATCGTCAACGCCTCGGCGTAGCGCTTGGCCTCGTCGTAGACGCCGCGCGGGCCGATCGGGTTGACGTGTCCCCAGTAGGACTCCGACTGCGGGTGTTCGAGCGGATCGCCGTACACCTCGCTGGTGGAGGCGATCAAGAAACGTGCGCGCTTGGCCTTCGCCAGGCCGAGCGTGTGGTGGGTGCCGTAGGAGCCGACCTTCAGCGTGTGCAACGGCAGGCGTAGGTAGTCGATCGGCGAGGCCGGCGAGGCGAGGTGGTAGACGAAGTCGATCGGCTCATCGATGAAGTACGGGTCGATGATGTCCACGTTCAGGTACACGAAGCGCTCGGGATCGCGGATGTGCTCGATGTTCGCCAGCGACCCCGTCTCGAAGTTGTCCGCACAGATCACCTTGTGGCCGCGCCCCAGCAACTCATCGCACAGATGTGACCCGAGGAAGCCCGCGCCGCCGGTGACAAGGCAGGTAGCCATAGTCGCGCAGCATACCTATGGGCGCCACGCCACGTGCTCGCCCGCCCTCGTCGCCAACCCGGAGCCAAGGGATCGAGCCCTCGCCCACACGGGCTCCTTATCATCCATGACATGGCCACAATCGAGCGACCCCCCCGCGGCGGCGCCGGCGACGAGGATCGTGAGCGTTTGACGGTAGCCCCGATCGTCGGGCCCGACGATCCCCGCCGCTTCACCGACTCCGGGATCGAGGTCGCGCCGCTGTACACCGAGGAGGACCTCCCCGCCGAGCTGGACCTCGGCGAGCCGGGCGAGTTCCCGTACACCCGCGGGCCCCACCGCGACATGTACCGCAAGCAGTTGTGGACGATGCGCCAGTACGCCGGGTACGCCTCCGCGAAGGAGTCAAACGTTCGCTACCGCTACCTGCTTTCCAAGGGCTCCACCGGGCTTTCGATGGCCTTCGACCTACCCACCCAGCTGGGGTTGGACTCCGACAACTCCCGCTGCCTGGGCGAGGTGGGGCGCACCGGTGTGGCGATCGACACGATCGACGACATGCGCACCGCGTTCGAGGGCATCCCGCTCGATCAGGTGTCGACCTCGATGACGATCAACGCCCCCGCCGCCTGTTTGCTGCTGCTGTACGAGCTGGTCGGCGAGGAGCAGGGCGTGCCGAGCGAGCAGCTGCGCGGCACCACCCAGAACGACGTGCTCAAGGAGTACATCGCGCGCGGCAACTACATCTACCCGCCCGTCCCCACGATGCGGCTGACGACCGACCTCTTCCAGTACTGCCACGAACGGGTGCCACGCTGGAACACGATCTCGATCTCCGGCTACCACTTCCGCGAGAAGGGCTGCTCGGCGGTGCAGGAGGTCGCGTTCACGCTGTGCTCCGGGATCGCCTACGTGCAGGCCGCGATCGACAAGGGCCTCTCGGTGGACGACTTCGCGCCGCGACTGGCGTTCTTCTTCAACGGCCACAACAACGTCTTCCAAGAGGTCGCCAAGTTCCGCGCCGCGCGGCGCATGTGGGCGGCGATCATGCGCGAGCGCTTCGGCGCCACCGACCCCCGCGCGATGATGCTGCGCTTCCACACGCAGACGGGGGGCGTCACGCTGACCGCGCAGCAGCCGGAGAACAACATCGTGCGCGTGGCGCTGCAGGGCTTTGCCGCGGTGTGCGGCGGCACCCAGTCGCTGCACACCAACGGCTTCGACGAGGCGCTGGCGCTGCCGACCGAGCGCGCCGCCAAAATCGCGCTGCGCACCCAGCAGATCCTCGCCCACGAGTCGGGCGCCGCCGACACCGTCGACCCGTTCGCCGGCTCCTACTTCGTGGAGGCGCTCACCGACGAGCTCGAAACGCGAGCGCAGGAGCTGATCGACAAGGTCGACGCGCTCGGCGGGTCGGTCAACGCGCTGGACTTCATCACCGGCGAGATCGACGAGTCCGCGTGGGGCTACCAGGAGCGCTACCGCATCGGCCAGGACATCGTCGTCGGGGTCAACAAGTACGAGGAGGACGACGTCGAGGTCCCCGACCTGCTGCGCGTCGACCCCGAGTCCGAGCGCCTGCAGGTGCAGCGACTCACGGCCTTCAAGGACAACCGCGACCACGCGCTCGTCGAGCGCCGCCTCGAGGAGCTGCGCGTCCTCGCCCGCGGCGAGGGCAACCTGCTGCCCGCGATCCGCGCCGCGCTCAAGGACCGCTGCTCGCTGGGCGAGGTGTGCGGGGCGATGCAGGACGTGTTCGGGCGCTACGCGCCGACGTTCTGAGGGCGCCGGTCGTTCTCAGGGCGCCGGTCGTTCTCAGGGCGCCGGCGCCGGTGCAAGGTCGTTCCCACGCGGAGAGGCCGTTTGCCCGAGAGGCCATCCACGAGGGCGTCGAAGGTGCGAGGGGAAGGGGGAGAGGGAGGGACGGACGGTGTCGCTACAATGTCGCTATCCCACGACTCGGAGGTGACCTTGCCCACTGCCACGTTCCCGGAACACGATCGGTTGGCGGCGATCGACGATCTGACCAACGAGCTGCAGGAATGGCACGAGGCGCTGATGGAGGCGTTCGGAGATGTGTCCCGGGGGCTTACCGACGAGGCGTCGCGCCAGCGCGCGCAGGACACGATCACGCGGCTCGTGCAGATCGACGGGGAGCTGCACAAGGCCGACTTCGACCCTGAGTGGGTGGCCGAGTTCCGCGGCCTGCTGCTCGACAGCCTGCGGGCGATGCAGCAGGCGCAACCGCTGGACGCATTCGACAAGCTGCTGCTCGACGTCGAGGCGATGCGCCATCTCCTGCGCGACGCGCTCGACGGACACGTCGGAGGAAGCGAGGAGGACATCGCGGCCGTGGTGGGGCAACTGCAGCAGTGGCTCCCGCGCGCCAGCCAGGCCGAGCTGGCCGGACTGATGGGCATCTCGACCCGCCAGTACCAGCGGTGGGCGCAAACGCATTCGCAGCCAACACGTCGGGCGCAGGTGGTGGCGCGGCTGATCGCGATCCTCAGACGCTCCTGGACGGACGCCGGCGTGGTGGCGTGGTTCCACCGGCCGCGCCCCGAGCTCGACGGCCGCCCGCCGCTCGACGTGCTCGACGACCCGGCCTACGAGCAGAGCCTCTTCCGAGCCGTGCGGCAGGGCCGAGCTCAGCATGGCGCGTAGGCCCGAGGCGGTGCGGTTCGCCGACGTGGCGTTCCGCTATTCCGACTACGACACCCCGCTGTGGGTACGGGCCAACACCGAGGACGGACGCTGGAACACCGCGCGCGGCCAGCCCACTCAATACCTCGGACTGTCCCCCGACGGGTGCTGGGCCGACCTGATCCGCCGGGAGAGCCTGCGCACGGAAGCGGAAGTCGCCCTGATCCGAATGCCGTTGTGGGTGCTCAAGATCGACGAAGAGCGGATCGCCGACTACCGCACCTTCGAGCAGGCACAGGACGCGGGCTTCCCTCCGGACGCGCTGGTCGACGAGGATTGGGAGCGCTGCCAGGCGGAGGCCACACGCCTCCAGGCGCTGGGCTTTCGCGGCGTCCTCACGCCATCCGCGGCGTTGCCGGGAGACACCACCCTGACGTTGTTCGGCGGCCGCCGAGCGGTCGATTGGCAGGATGAGGTTTCACTCGCGTCGGCCATTCCGGCGAAGATCGTCACGGTCGGCGCGCCGCCTCACGGCCTGGCTGAGCGCGTGCGATTTCGCGGCGCCGAGCACGACGGCTACGCCGCGTATGCGCTCGCCCGCGCCCAGCGCGAGCGCCGCCGCTGAGCGCCCACGTTCTGGGTTCTTTGGGACAGGTCCGCATGCGGACCTGTCGGCAGGGCCACATGTGGCCCTGCCCGGACCGTACATGTACGGTCCGGCTGGCCGAAACGGGGACCGATTAGGGCGACACTCGCTCCGCTCGCATCCCCGAATCGACCAGCGCCGAAGGCGCGTGTCACCCGGCTTCGGGTCGGCGCATGCGCCGACCCGAACAATAGGATCCTCCCGTGCTCCTCGCCGTCGCGCTCTGGGAAGTCGTCCTCGCGCTGCACATCATCGCCGTCGTGTTCGCCTTCGGCGCGACCTTCGCCTACCCCGTGCTGCTCGGTGCCGTCGCCAAGGCCGACCCGCGCGCGCTGCCCGCCGTCTACCGCGCACTGCACGCGATCAGCCAGCGGGTGATCATGCCGGGACTCGCGGCCGTCATCGTGTTCGGCATCTACCTCGCCTCCCACCTCGAACTGTGGAGCTCGTTCTTCGTGCAGTGGGGCCTCGGCGTGGCGATCGTGATCGGCGCCGTCGAGGGCACCTACCTGGGCCGGCAAGAGCGGCGCCTGATCGAGGTCGCCGACCGGGACGTCGCGGCCGGAGGCGGTGACGGCGCAGTGACGTTCAGCGCCGAGCACGATTCGCTCGTCCGCCGTATCGGCGCGGTCGGGGCGCTGATGGACCTGCTGGTGATCCTCACCATCTACTTCATGGTCGCCCACACCGGGGCCTAAAACGGCGGGTCATAGCGGGATTCGCCCGCTGGTTGTGACGGTCTGGCTGTCCGGCAGCCTGAAGTAGTCGGCCGGGTCGGCGGCGTACCGCGCCATCGCGACGTACAGCCGCTTGCGCCACATCGCCATGCCGAGCTCGCGGGTGGGCTCGATCGCGACCTTCGAGACGAAGTAAGTGGCGTTGGCGAGGTCGGGCCCGCATTCGATCAAGCCCTGCTCCACCGCCATGTGCAGCGCGGCCGGGACATCCTGCTCCTCGAGGAAGCCGAAGCGCACCGTCAGCGACGTGATGCTCTCTACGAGCGGGTCAAGCGGATCTCCGGTCGCGGCGCTGAACAGCATCTGCGCCTCCGCCACCACCCTCTCCGAGTCCGCTACGCGAGGGATGCGCTGCGTCTCGACGGCGACGATCATCACGTGGTCGTGCAGGGTCTGGTTGCGTTCGAAGTCGGCCTGCAACGCCAGCGGCGCGCCGCGCAGGTTGGGGCTGAGGAAGATCGCGACGCCCGGGACTCGGCGAACCGGGAGGTGCTGCCCGCCGAGCTGCTCGATGAAGTCCGCGAGCAGCCCTTCCGCGCGCTCGCGGTTGGCGTTCACGATCTCGCGTCCGTGATACCAGGTGATGACGAGCGTGAAGACGACGAGCGCGATCGCGAGCGGCAGCCATCCGCCGTGCACGATCTTCGTGAGGTTCGCCGCGAAGAACGCGACCTCGACCGTGAGGAACACCGCGGCGCCGAGCGCGATCTGTGCTCGCGGCCTGCGCCACAGCAGCCGCGCCACCGCGAGGAACAGGATCGTGTTGAGGATGAACGTGCCGGTGACCGCGACGCCGTAGGCCGACGCAAGCGCAGTGGACGAACCGAATCCGATGGCGATCGCGAGCACGGTCACGAACATCGCGCCGTTGATCGCCGGCACATAGATCTGCCAGATTTGCCGCTCGGAGGTGTGGCGGATCGTAAGCCGGGGTAGGAAATCGAGCTGCACGGCCTGCTGGGTCACGCTGAAGGCGCCCGAGATCACCGCCTGCGAGGCGATGATCGTCGCGACGGTCGCCAGCACCACCATCGGGATCTGCGCCCAGCTCGGGAACAACAGGTAGAAGGGGTCGGAGATCGCCTGCGGGGAGCGCAATATCAGCGCTCCCTGGGCGAGGTAGTTGAGGGTGAGCGCCGGGAACACGATCAAAAACCATGCGCGGCGGATCGGCGGGCGCCCGAAATGGCCCATGTCCGCGTACAGCGCCTCGGCGCCCGTCACCGCCAGCACGACCGACGCGAGCGCGATGAACGCCACGCCACCGTGCTCGGCGAAGAACTGCACCCCGTAGCTCGGCGACAGCGCGCGCAGGATGCCGGGGTGGTGCGCCACCTCCACGGCGCCCACCACGCCGAGCACGCAGAACCAGATGACCATCACCGGCCCGAAGAGGTTGCCGACGACGCCCGTGCCAAAGCGCTGGATCGCGAACAGCACGCAGAGGATCGCGACCGCGATCGGCAGCACGAGCGCATGCAGGCTCGGCACCGCGACCTTCAACCCTTCCACCGCGGAGAGCACCGAGATCGCCGGGGTGATCACGCCATCGCCGTAGAACAGCGCGGCGCCGGCGATCCCAAGCGTGATCAGCGCCGCCGGCACGACCGCGCGGCGGCTGCGCCGCGCGGCTTGCAGCAGCGACGTCAGCGCCATGATGCCGCCCTGGCCGCGGTCGTCGGCGCGCATGATGAACGTGAGGTACTTGATCGACACGACGAGCGTGATCGCCCAGAACACGAGCGAGATCACGCCGTAGACGTCCCCCTGCGTGGCGTGCACTGCGTGATCATCGGCAGTGAAAACCGCCTGCAGCGCGTACAGCGGACTGGTCCCGATGTCGCCGAACACCACTCCCAGCGCACCCAGCGTGAGTGCCGCCATCGCGGTTCTCGCGGTGGCGCTCCCGTCCGGCCCGGGCTTGTGGGCGGTCTCGATAGAAGGGGCGAGGCTCTCGGCGGGCATCGGCGGTGGACGGTATCGCGCTCCAAACGCGCAACCACTGCGCCCGACCGCCAGACCCCACTGCACAACCCACGTGCAGGACCCCTGCCGGACCACACTGTGCAACCCACTGGGACCCAATACAGGACCGCACCGCGAGACCGCACTCGTGGAGCACTGTACCCTGGGCTTGATGAGCCAGGGACACCGAGTAGCGGTCGTCGGCGCCACCGGCCAGGTGGGCTCGCTGATGCTCCAGTTGCTGCGCGAGCGGGGGTTCCCCGCGCGTGAGGTCGTTCCCTTCGCCTCCTCACGCTCGGCCGGACGGGTGCTGGAGGGCGCCGGCCCAGCCGGCGAGGATCTCACCGTGCAGGGTCTCTCCGAGGAGACTGTCCAAGGCTTCGACCTCGCGCTGTTCTCCGCCGGGGGCTCCACCTCGGGTGAGTGGGCGCCGCGCTTCGCCGACGCCGGCGCCGTGGTGGTGGACAACTCCTCGCGCTGGCGCATGCACGACGACGTGCCGCTGGTCGTTGCGGAGGTCAATCCCGACGCGCTCGTCGGGCATCGCGGCATCGTCGCCAACCCCAACTGCTCGACGATGCAGATGGTCGTCGCGCTGGGGCCCCTGCACGACGCCGCCGGGATCGAGCGGCTCGTGATCTCCACCTACCAGGCGGTCTCCGGCACCGGCAAGTCCGCCGTGGATGAGTTGCTCAACCAGTCCCACGCCCTCCTGCACGAACGCGCGATCGAGCCCCCCGGGGCCTACGCCCACCAGATTGCCTTCAACGCACTCCCCCACGCCGGCTCGTTCGCGCCCGGCGAGGACCACACCGACGAGGAGCGCAAGCTGATCAACGAGACGCGCAAGATCCTCGGCGACCCCGCGATTCGCGTCAGCGCCACCTGCGTGCGTGTGCCGGTCGTCAACGGCCACTCCGAGGCCGTCAACGTGCAGACCCGTGGCGAGCTCTCACCCGAGCGCGCCCGCGAGCTGCTCGCCGCGGCGCCCGGCGTCACCGTGCTCGACGACCCGGGCGCCGCGCTTTACCCGCTGGCGATCGACGCCACCGGCAGCGACGACGTATTCGTGGGGCGCATCCGCCGCGACCCCGGCCACGAGCGCGCGCTCGACCTGTGGATCGTCGCCGACAACCTGCGCAAGGGGGCAGCGACCAACGCGGTGCAGCTCGCGGAGCTGCTGCATGCTCGGGGGCTGATTCGGCCCTCACGCCAGCGCGCAGCAGCCTAGCCCGCACTCTCTGAGCTTCCGGCCAGCGCGTACAACCTGAGCGAAGCGCTGCGCCCTGAAGGAGTCCTGCGCCCGCTCTCGAAACACGGGCCCATGCCCTCTGTCGAAGCTCAACGCACCCTCGTCAAGTCTCCGCCCGAGCTGTGGGCCGAGCTGAGCGATCCCACATCCCTGGCACGGCATCTCGGCGAGCTCGGCGAGATCCGCATCGCTCGCGTCGAGGCCGAGACCAGCGTCGAGTGGGAGGCCGAGTCCGCCAGCGGGAGAGTGGAGCTGAAGCCTTCCGGCTGGGGTACCAAGGTCACGCTCACGGTCATCCGCGAGACTCCCGCACCGTTGGTCACGGAGACGGAGCCGATCGCTAGCGCTACGGAGCCGGAGCCACCACCAGAGCCCGAAGCCGCCTCCGAAGCCCAGGAGAAGACCCAGCCAGCCGCTGAGGCTGAGGCTGAGGCCCCCGCAGACGACACCAAGCCCACCGCAGAGGAGAGCTCCCAGCCACGGCTGGCTAAACGCATACGCCTGCTCTTCGCCCGCCTCTTTCGCCGCCACAGTGCACCCGCAGGCGAGCTCGAGCAGCCACGCGCCGTCGAGGTCGAGCCCACGCAGGCTGATACCACCTACGTGCCTGCGCCGACACCTACGCCCGAGGCCACAACAGAGCCTGCACCCATGCCCCAGGTCGAGATTCAGGAGCCGCCGCCCGACCTCGCCGCCGAACTCGCGGCGGAGCTGGAGCGGGTGGAAGCAACGATGGCCGAGCAGGACGCGGAGCTGCTGAGCGCGGTCCTGGATCGCCTCGGCGCCGCCCACCACCGGCCGTTCTCGCGCGGCTGAGTCGCCGGCGACGGTGGTCCTTGCGGTTGAACCGCACCGACGTGACAGCCATTCGGGCACGGCCGAGTCACACAAGCGATGGCCATCCTGGCGCGGCTGAGCCGCCGCGCCACACCACTCTGGTGCGTCGCAAAGCGTCCGGATCGGCGGCGGCCCAGATAACATCCGTCGGCCGATGATGCGCGCGAAGGCACCGGAAACCTACGAGGAGAAGCTCGCCCAGTTGCAGGAGCTGCGGGCGGCCGCCGTGCACTCGGCGCCGGAGGCCGAGAAGAAGCAGCACGCCCGCGGCAAGTACACCGCCCGTGAGCGCGTCGAAAAGCTGCTCGATCCCGGCTCCTTCCAGGAGCTCGACACGTTCGTGCGCCACCGCACCTACGAGTTCGACATGCAGAAGAACCGCCCCTGGGGCGACGCCGTCGTCACCGGCCACGGCACGATCGACGGCCGCACCGTGTGCGTGTTCAGCCAGGACTTCACCGTGTTCGGCGGCTCGCTGGGCGAGGTGATGGGCGAGAAGATGTGCAAGATCATGGACCTCGCCGCCAAGATCG
This sequence comes from uncultured Solirubrobacterales bacterium, assembly GCA_963764915.1. Lineage (GTDB taxonomy): Bacteria > Actinomycetota > Thermoleophilia > Solirubrobacterales > Solirubrobacteraceae > Palsa-744. The sequence continues at coordinate 1,076,481 of CAVXUO010000006.1, forward strand.
GCTGCCCGATCATCGGCATCAACGACTCCGGCGGCGCGCGCATCCAGGAGGGCGTCGTCTCGCTGGGCTCCTACGGCGACGTGTTTCTGCGCAACGTCCGCTCTTCCGGGGTGATTCCCCAGATCAGCCTCGTGATGGGCCCGTGCGCCGGCGGCGCGGTGTACTCGCCGGCGATCACCGACTTCATCTTCATGGTCGCCGAGACCTCGCACATGTTCATCACCGGCCCCGACGTGATCAAGACCGTCACCGGCGAGGAGGTCGGCTTCGAGGAGCTGGGCGGCGCGATGTCGCACAACACCAAGTCCGGGGTCGCCCACTTCGCCGCCGTGGACGAGGACGCCTGCCTGGAGGACTGCCGCTACCTGCTGAGCTTCCTGCCCTCCAACAACCTGGGGACCCCCCCGCGCGTGCTGCCGACCGACGACCCGCTGCGGATGGACGAGGAGCTCGACCGCGTCGTCCCCGAGCACCCCAACAAGCCCTACGACATGCGCGACGTGGTGCGGCTGATCGTCGACGACGGCGAGTTCCTGGAGGTGCACGAACACCACGCCAAGAACATCATCTGCGGCTTCGCGCGGATGGATGGCTTCACGGTGGGGATCGTCGGCAACCAGCCGAGCCAGTTGGCGGGGGTGCTCGACATCGACGCCTCCGCCAAGGCCGCCCGCTTCGTGCGCACCTGCGACGCCTTCAACGTCCCGCTGCTGACCTTCTGCGACGTCCCCGGTTTTTTGCCGGGCACCGCGCAGGAGTGGGGCGGGATCATCCGCCACGGCGCCAAGCTGCTGTACGCGTTCGCCGAGGCCACGGTGCCGAAGCTCACGATCATCACGCGCAAGGCCTACGGCGGCGCCTACGACGTGATGTCCTCGAAGCACCTCGGGGCCGACTTCAACTTCGCCTGGCCCACCGCCGAGGTGGCGGTGATGGGGCCGGAGGGCGCCGTCAACATCATCTACCGCCGCGACATCGCCGGCTCCCCCACGCCAGAGGAGCGACGCAAGACGCTGATGGACGACTACAAGGCGCGCTTCGCCAACCCCTACACCGCCGCCGAGCGCGGCTACATCGATGACGTGATCGTCCCCCACGAGACCCGCCCGCGGCTGATCACCGCGCTGCGGACCCTGGAGACCAAGCGCGAACCGGGGCCCAAGCGCAAGCACGGCAACATCCCGCTGTAGGGCATCCACGAAGCCGCCTCGCGCGCAACGACCCAGCCGCCTCGCACAAAGATGGGGCCGGTCAGCCGCTTCGCACAAAGATGGGGCGGTCAGCCGCTTCGCCGTCCCCGGCGTTCTCCCAGCGCCAGCCACAGCGGGTAGGTCGCGAACAGCAGCGCGGAGACAATGTGCGTGCGCCGCCCCGCGCGGCGGAAGTCGATACGCAAGACGCCGGAGTTGAGCATCCAATCGCGCCCGCTCTGCGCGCGGCACACCTCCCACAGTCGCCTCGTCCAGGGGCGATCGAAGTAGAGCGAGATGCTGGTCGCCAGGAAGGCCCCGGCGGTCGCCTTGCCGATGGCTCGCGCGGCCGGGGTGCGCTCGGGCATCAGCCGCCCATAGGCGCGGCCGGTCGCATACAGCCAGGGTGGATCGATCAGGAATGACATTGAGCCTCCTCGTCGGTTGCGGTATGGGGTGTCTCGTGTGCGGCGTGGGGTGCATCGCCGGCGGCGTGGGGTGCATCGCCTGCGATGTGGGGTACTGCCTGACCCAACAGATGGCAGGCCAGGCGAGTCGCAAGCGCCATGATCGTGATCTGCGGGTTGACCCCGAGGGAGCTCGGCATCACGCTCCCGTCGGCGACGTACAGCCCTTCGATGCCGTGCACGCGCAGGTTGGGGTCGAGCACTCCACGCGCGGGGTCCGCATCGGCGCGAGCCGTTCCCAGAGGATGGAAGGCGAGCAGTTTCAGATCGCGGGCACGGGCCCGCTCGGGGGACACGCCCGTGGGCAGCGGCAGGTAGACCTCGCGCGCGCCGGCGGCATGGAAAAGCTCATCGAGGCGGGCGAGGCCGACCCGGAACTTCGCGACATCCTCCTCGACTATGTCGTAGCGAATCAACGGAGGACCGCGACGCGGCAAGCGCACACTTCCACGCGAGCGGTCGCTGACCATCAGCCCGAACTGCGCAAGGTGCCTGTAGTTGACCATCGCCGTGGCGTGCCGGGCGCCGGTCAACGGCAGCGAGAGCGCGGCATACGCCGGCGGGCCGGCGATCCCCTCGAACATGATCCCGTCCGCAGCGAACTCGTCCACGTAAAAGCTCTGGGGCACCCCGCGCGCCATGTCAACCACCTCGTCCATCAGCGCAAAGGCGGCGGTGGCGGGGTGCAGCACGAGATTGCGCCCGAGCTGACCCGAAGCCGCCCCGAGCCCATTGCGGGCGAGCAGCGGCGGGGTGTGGATCGTGCCGGCGGCCAGAACCACGCGGGGGGCACGCACCTCCAACGCCTCCCACGACCGCTCTCCCCTCACGCGCGAGTGTCCCGATCGGCCTTCCCGCTCGCCGAGCGCACCGCCTCCGAACGCGCCGCCTCCGTCCCCAGACCACGCCCCGTCGGGAGCCCTCAGCCGCGCCTGCACCCCCCGGGCGCGGCCGCCCTCCACGACGATCCTCTGCACGTCGGCCCCCGTGAGAATGGTGGCCCCGGCCATCTCGGCTCTGGGCAGGTAGGTGATGCCGGTGTGCTGCTTGGCGGAGGTGGGGCAGCCGAAGGCGCACACCCCGGAGCCGACGCAGCCGCGGGCGTTACGGCGCAGGTAGCCGTGCGACCACCCCAGCCGCTCGGCCCCGCGGCGGGCGACGGCGGCGTTGGCGCCCGCCAGCTCAGGGGTGACCTCAGCGACCGAGAGAGCGCGCTCGACCCGCTCAAAGTAGGGAGTGAGCCCCCCGCCGTCGAGCTCCAGCCCGCACTCGCGCCGCCAGCGCTCGAGCACGTGGGCGGGAGTGCGAAAACAGGTGCCGGAGTTCACGAGCGTGGTGCCCCCGAGACCGCGGCCGAGCAGCAGCGGGATCGGGGGTGTGCCGAGCGTCACCGTCTGGCCCCCATCGCGGTATAGGCGGGCCATCATCTCCATCGGCTGCGCGGTGAAGTCGTCGGGATCGTGGCGCGAGCCCTGCTCGAGCACCACCACCCGAGCACCACCCTCGGCGAGCTCGGCGGCCGCCACGGCCCCGCCGGCCCCGGCGCCGATCACGCAGACGTCGGCGTCGAGCGTGCGGGTGGGGCTCATGAGCGGGCTTCCACGATAAGAGGATCTACGAGGCCCACCATTGGACGCCGAGGAGGCATCGGCCCTCTACGCAACTGGGGCCACGGCCGTCCCTCGGCACGGCGCCGCAACTGGAGCCTCACGGCCGTCCCTCGGCACGACGCAGGGCGCGCCCGCGCGCGACGACGGCCGCGGCGTCCCAGCCAAGCGTGCGGGCAAGGGCTGGATCTTCGTAGCGCTCCATCCCAAGGAGCGACTGGGCAAGCTGGTCGGCGGGGGAGAGACGCCTGAGCAGCGAGACCCCGCGGGGACGCCTGCCGAGCGCGACCAGCACACGCAGTCCCGTGCGCTGCGGCAACGGGGCCGCGGCAAGGAAGCCGTCGAGCACCTGAGACACGCTAGCGAGCGTACCAGTGCCCTGGCCATCCAGCCAGCATCCAAGTCCGGGCACGATCCCGTGCGGCGACCGCCACCGGCGGCTGGGAGGATCCACTGCAGTCCCGGGTGCCTACACTGTAGATCGGCAATGGTCAACCGTCGCCCCCAGTTGGAGTTGATCGCGCCCGCGGCCTCGCCGCAGGAGGCCGCCGCGGTGGTGGCGGCCCTGGAACGCTTCATGAGAGACACCGCGCCGCAGCTGGCGCCGGTGGCCGAGCGCCGCGACCTGTGGACGCGCATGGCGATGCTCGAACGCGTCGGGCGCGAGGACGAGTGGCCATCCGACTGGGGAGACCCGCACCCCTGGGAATGAGCATGCTCGCGCTCGCCGCGGCGGGCCCGTGCGCAGTTCTTTTCACAGTTGCTGACTTCGCTCTGGATAAATACCCAAAAGTCGCTAGCCTTTAGGGCTAATCTTTGCCAGCCGATAGCTTCGCACCACCCAACCGCCCGCACGAGCCCGCAGCCAGCAACCCAGCAGCCTCACAGCAGCCAGCAAGAGCTCAGCAGCATCCGACCCCCACCAGCCCCGAGCACCCCCGAGAAAGCCCTCAGGAGGTCCCGTAGATGGAGCCAACCGCCGTACCCACCGCCCCCCGCGGCACGCTGGAGGATCCCGAGATCCTGCAGAACGTGCCTGGCCACGTGATTCCGATCCTGCAGCGGGAGTTCGACGACTTCAAGACCGAGGCCACCAAATTCCTCGAGGGACAGACGCCGGAGGACGAGTTCATCAAGTTCCGCCTCAAGCAGGGGGTGTACGGCCAGCGTCAAGCCGACGTGCAGATGATCCGCGTGAAGCTGCCGTTCGGCGGGATCACCCCGGAGCAGCTGGAGAAGTTCGCCGACGTGATCGAGAAGTATGTGCCGCTCAACAAGGGGCACGTGACGACGCGCCAGAACATCCAGATGCACCACATCCCGCTACCCGAAGCCGAGCAGGCGATCCGCGAGCTGGGCGAGGCGGGGCTCTCCAGCCGCGAGGGGTGCGGCAACACGGTGCGCAACGTCACCGGCGACCCATGGGCAGGAGTGGCGAGCGACGAGCTGTTCGACATGACTCCCTACGCGGGGGCGTACGTGCGCTACTTCGTGCGCCACCCGGCGACGCAGGCGATGCCGCGCAAGATCAAGACGGCGTTCGACGCGAGCGAGCCGGGCCGGGCGATCAGCGAAATCCACGACATCGCCTACCGGGCACGCGTGCGTGAGTCTGACGATCCCGCCCACCCCGGCGAGGTGCGCGGGGCGCAGATGCTGGTCGGCGGCGGCACCTCGATCATGCCGCGCAAAGCGCCGGTGCTGTACGAGTGGGTGGGGCTCGACGACGGCGAGTACCTGAAGATCGCCGAGGCCGTCTTCCGCATCTTCGACCGCCAGGAGTGGCTGCGCGCCAACCGCGCGCGGGCGCGGATCAAGGTGTTCGTGGACAAGTACGGGATCGACGAGCTGCGTCGCCAGGTGGAGGAGGAGCTCGAGGGCGAATGGGTGGCCGAACGGGACTTCTCGGTCGAGCACCGGCTGTTCCTCGACGACGAGCGCGAGAGCGCCCCGGCGCCGCCGGCCACCTACGGCAGCCCCAACGGTGACCTCTCGGAGTTCGAGCGCTGGCGGGCGGCCAACGTGCGCGAGCAAAAGCAGGAGGGCTTCGTCACGGTCGAGGCGAAGATCACCCGCGGCGACCTCACCCCCGAGCAGTTCCGCGGGCTGGCGGCGATCGTGCGCGAGCACTCCGGCGGATACGCCCGCACCACGGTGCAGCAGAACCTCGTGTTGCGGTGGGTGCGCCACGAGAGCACCTACGACGTGTGGCGTGCGCTGAGCGAGCTCGGCCTCGGCGACGCGGGCTCGCGGGAAATCGACGACGTCGTGTCATGCCCCGGCACCGACTCCTGCAAGCTCGGAATCACCTCCTCGATGGGACTCAACCAGGCGGTGCAGGAGCGGATCGAAGCGATGGACATCTCCGACCCGTTGACGCGTGCGATCCACGTCAAGATCAGCGGCTGCCCCAACGGCTGCGGCCAGCACCACGTGGGCTCGATCGGCTTCACGGGCGCATCGATCAAAGTCGGCGAGCACACGATCCCCGCATACATCCCGCACGTCGGCGGGGCCTTCGAAGGCAAGGAGATCGCGTTCGGCCTGCGTCTGAAGGCGCGCCTGCCCTCCAAGCGGGTGCCGGATGCGGTGGAGCGGTGGTTGCGCCACTACGAGTCCACGCGCGAGGACGGCGAGCAGTGGAGCGCCTTCGTACAGCGCGTGGGCACGCCGGAGCTGGAAGGGCTCGTCAAGGACCTCTCCCTGCCGGTGGAGTTCGGCCTGGAGACGATGGGCCAGTTCATCGACTGGAACCGCAACGTCCCCTTCGAAGTGATCCGAGGAGAGGGCGAGTGCGCGGTCTGAGCGACACCACCACGCCGGTCTCCGCGGCCCCGGCCCACCAGGCCTCGGCCCCGGCGCCCTCTGCCTTGTCCCCCTCGGCTTCCTCGGTGCCTGCGCCAAACCAGCAGGAGAGCCTGAGCGCCACGCTGTGCGAGGCCGTCGAGCGCCACGGCGGCCGTGCGGTCCTGCTGTGCTCCTTCCAGAAGGAGGAGTCGGTGCTGATCGACGAGCTGCTGCGGATCGACGGCGGCGACCAGGTGAGGATCGTGACGATCGACACGGGGGTGCTGTTCGAGGAGACGCTGAAAACCTGGCGAGCGTTCGAGGAGCGCTTCGGAATCGCCGTCGAGGTGTTCGACGCCAGCGCTCCGGAAGGCGACCGCTGGACCGGGCCCGAGCACTGCTGCTCGCAGGCGAAGGTGGTAGCCCTGGAGCGCGCGCTCGACGGCGCCGACGGCTGGATCACCGGCATCCGCCGCGAGCAGGGACCCACGCGCGCGCAGACGGAGCTCCTCGAACGCGACGAGCAGCGCGCCCTGTGGAAGTACAACCCGCTGGCGCACTGGGCCGAGAAGGACCTGTGGCGACGAATACACGAGCGTAACCTCCCGTACAACCCACTGCACGATCATGGGTACGCCTCGATCGGCTGCGAGCCGTGCACCCTGCCGGGCAGCGGCCGTGAGGGCCGTTGGGCAGGCACCGAGAAGACGGAGTGCGGGTTGCATGTAGTCGAGGCAGTGCGATGAAAGACGAGGAAGCATGTACGGCGGATCGAGCGCAGTGACCGTGAGCGTCGCGGAGCGTCCCCAGCTCAGTCATCTGCGCGCGCTCGAGAGCGAGGCGATCCACGTGATGCGCGAGGTCGCCGCCGAACTGGAGAAACCGGTGCTGCTGTTCAGCGGCGGCAAGGACTCGATCGTGCTGCTGCGCCTCGCGGAGAAGGCGTTCAGGCCCGCCCCCTTCCCATTCCCGCTGATGCACGTGGACACCGGCCACAACTTCCCCGAGGTGATCGAGTTCCGTGACCGCCGCGTGGCGGAACTGGGGGAGCAGCTGATCGTGGCGAGCGTGCAGGAGTCGATCGACAGCGGCCGGGCGGTGGAGGAGACGGGGCCGAGGGCCTCGCGCAATCGCCTGCAGACGGTGACGCTGCTGGACGCGATCGCCCAGCATGGCTTCGACGCGGCCTTCGGCGGCGCGCGCCGCGATGAGGAGCGGGCACGCGCCAAGGAGCGCATCATGTCCTTCCGCGACGACTTCGGTCAGTGGGACCCCAAGAACCAGCGCCCGGAGCTGTGGAACCTCTACAACGGGCGCATCCGCAAAGGCGAGAACGTGCGCGTCTTCCCACTCTCCAACTGGACCGAGTTGGACGTGTGGGAGTACATCTCCCAGGAGCAGCTGGAGGTGCCCTCGATCTACTTCTCGCACGAGCGCGAGGTGTTCAGCCGCGACGGGATGCTGTACGCGTGGCGGGAGGGCGTGGAGCTGATCGACGGCGAGCAGGTGAGCTCGGAGATGGTGCGCTACCGCACGGTGGGCGATATGAGCTGCACCGGCGGCGTGCGCTCGCAGGCGGCCACGCTCGAGGAAGTGGTGGTGGAGATCGCCGCCACGCGGATCACCGAGCGAGGCGAGACGCGCGCGGATGACCGCGTGTCGGAGGCCGCGATGGAGGACCGCAAGAAGGCGGGATATTTCTAGCTGGGCCCGGCATCCAGCCGGCCCTTTTGATTGGAAGGGCGCCATCCAGGCGCCTATGACCGGGGCCTTCGGCCCTCTTACCCACGCGAAACCATCACCACGACACTGACATGACACTGGACCTACTGCGCTTCACCACCGCCGGCTCGGTGGACGACGGCAAGAGCACGCTGATCGGGCGCCTGCTGTACGACTCCAAGCAGGTGTTCGAGGACCAGCTGGAGCACGTCGCGCAGGCGAGCGCGCGGCGCGGCGGGTCGGGCGTGCTCGACCTGGCGCTACTCACCGACGGGTTGCGCGCGGAGCGCGAGCAGGGAATCACGATCGACGTGGCCTACCGCTACTTCGCCACGGCGCGGCGGCGGTTCATCATCGCCGACTGCCCCGGCCACCAGCAGTACACGCGCAACATGGTGACCGGCGCCTCGACGGCGGACGTGGCGGTGGTGCTGATCGACGCGCGCAGGGGTGTGCTGGAGCAGTCCAAGCGCCACGCATTCATCAGCGCACTGCTGGGCATCCCGCAGATGGTGGTGGCGATCAACAAGATGGACCTGGTTGACTACTCGCGCGAGCGTTACGAGGAGCTGGTGGAGGAGTTCGAGGCGTTCGCGCGTAAGCTGCGCGGCGGCAGGAACCCGCGGCACACGCAGACTTCGTACATCCCGATCTCCGCGCTGGAGGGCGACAACGTGGTGGAGCGCTCGCCGCGGATGGAGTGGTATGAGGACCAGCCGCTGCTGGAGTTCCTGGAGGAAGTGGAGGTGGCCTACGACCACCCCTACGACAAGCAGGCGCGCTTCCCGGTGCAGTGGGTGATCCGGCCGGCGAATGGCGCCACCCGTCCGGGCGAGAGCGGCGACTACCGCGGCTACGCCGGACAGCTGGCGAGCGGAGCGCTGCGCGTCGGCGAGGAGGTGGTGGCGTTGCCGAGCGGGCTGCGCACGCGGATCGCCGCGATCGACACGTTCGAGGGCGAGCTCGAGGAGGCGCAGGCGCCGATGTCGGTGACGCTGCGCCTGGAGGACGAGCTGGACGTCTCGCGCGGCGAGCTGATCTGCCGCGCGGAGGAGGCGCCCACGGTAAGTAGGGAGCTGCAGGCGGACGTGTGCTGGCTGAACGAGCGCCCGCTACGCGCGGGGGGACGGTATGTGATCAAGCACACCACACGCGGCGCGACGGCGATCGTGGACGAGCTGCAGGACGTGCTGGACGTGCACACGCTGGAGCGCGCCAACGCTCCCGAGCAGCTGGCGCTCAACGACATCGGCAGGGTGCGCCTGCGCACAAGCACCCCACTGGCGTTCGACTCCTACCTTTCCAACCGGCGTACGGGCAGCTTCATCCTGATCGACGAGACCACCAACGAGACGGTCGGCGCGGGGATGGTCGGGGCCGGCTGAGAAAACGGGCGCCTCGCCGACCCCCGGCGCCCTGCCATCAGCCAGACCCCAGTCGCTTCGGACATCCGGCCAGGGTCGATCTCGAGCTACGTAGTTCGGGCATACGCGCTGCCTCCCTTTTTTCGACAGGCATTCGATTTTGGCCCGACAAATAGAACTCATACGGGCGAGTCGCCGATAGATGCACTGGCGAGGCGGCCCACCCGGCTGCCCGCCGACAAGGGCACCGAGCGCGAAAGCGCACCAGGGCGGTGCCGCAGCCCGCGTCCGGGGTCTGTGGAGCGCTTACCCCGGGCGCGGGCGCCTGCCTGAGGGTCCGCCCCGACGGGCCGCACGCCGCCACCGGGATGAGACCCCAAGCGGGTGGTAATCTGCCGGCCCTCGATGTTTACGAAGGTGCTTGTAGCCAACCGGGGCGAGATCGCCGTACGCATCGTGCGAGCTTTGGAGGAGCTCGACGTCGCCTCGGTGGCGGTGTACTCCGAGCACGACCGCGACGCCCTGCACGTGGCGCGCGCCGGGGAGGCCTACAACCTCGGCGGGGGCCCGGCGGCGGAGAACTACCTGAGCATCGAGAAGATCCTCGACGCGGCGGCGCGCTCGGGCGCGGAGGCGATCCACCCCGGGTACGGCTTCCTCGCGGAGAACGCCCCGTTCGCACAGGCGTGCGCCGACGCGGGGGTGGTGTTCATCGGCCCGCCGCCGAGCGCGATCGAGGCGATGGGCTCCAAGACGCGCGCGCGCGAGCTGATGCAGGCCGCGGGCGTGCCGATCGTGCCCGGCACCACCAAGCCGGTCGCCACGGTCGCCGAGGCGCTCGAGATCGCCAAGCGCGAGATCGGCTTCCCGGTGGCGGTGAAGGCGGCGGGCGGCGGCGGCGGCAAGGGCTTCCGTGTGGCGCTCGCCGAGGAGGAGCTCGAGGGCGCCTTCGAGGGCGCCAGCCGCGAGGGCGAGAAGTTCTTCTCCGACCCCACCGTCTACCTGGAGCGCTACCTGCCCGACCCGCGCCACGTGGAGGTGCAGGTGCTGGCCGACCGGCACGGCAACGTGATCCATCTTGGCGAGCGCGACTGCTCGATCCAGCGGCGCCACCAGAAGGTGATCGAGGAGTCCCCGGCACCGGAGTGGGTGGTGGACGCCGAGATGCGCGAGCGGATCGGCAAGATCGGAGTGGAGGCGGCGCGCGCCGTCGACTACGTCGGCGCTGGCACGATCGAGGGACTGCTCTCCCCGCGCCCCGACGGCTCCGAGCCGGAGTACTTCTTCCTGGAGATGAACACGCGCGTGCAGGTGGAGCACTGCGTGACCGAGCTGACCACCGGCATCGACATCGTCAAGGAGGGCATCCGCGCCGCCGCCGGGGAGCCGCTCGCCTACGCGCAGGAGGACGTGGTGCTACGCGGCCACGCGATCGAGTGCCGCATCAACGCCGAGGACGCCTCCAAGAACTTCGCCCCGGCGCCGGGCAAGATCGGGCGCTACAAAGAGCCCACGGGCCCGGGCGTGCGGGTGGACTCGGGCGTCGGCGAGGGCGGCGAGGTGTCGCCGATGTACGACCCGATGGTGGCGAAGCTGATCGTGTGGGATGCCGACCGCGAGCAGGCCACCCAGCGGATGCTGCGGGCGCTCGGCGAATACGAGATCGAGGGCCTGCGCACGCTGATCCCGTTCCACCAGGCGCTGCTGGCGACCGAGCAGTGGGCGCGCGGTGAGACCTGCCGGGACCTGCTGGAGGATCGCGCCTGGTTGAAGACGCTGGCGTTCGAGCGGAAGGACCCGACCGCCGACGCCGGAGAGCAAGAGCCGGAGAAGGTCGAGCAGTCCTACACGGTGGAGGTGTCGGGCAGGCGCTTCGACGTGAAGGTGGTCGGCCCCCCCTCCGGCGCGGGCCATGGCCTCGCCGGAGACGGAGCGCTGAATGGATCGGGCGCGGCCGGCGGACGCCGGGCCCCGCGTCGCGGGGCACGGAAGTCGGCGGCGGCGGGAGGCCCTGACATCCTGCCCTCCCCCCTGCAGGGCAACATGTGGAAGGTGCTCGTCAAACAGGGCGACACCGTGCAGGAGGGGCAACTGCTGTGCATCATCGAGGCGATGAAGATGGAGAACGAGATCACCGCCCACAAGAGCGGCGTGATCGCCGAGCTGCCGATCGCCGAGGGCGCCCCGATCGCCGCGGGCGCCCCGATCGCCACGATCAAGAGCCCCGAGTAACGACGTAGGGTCTCCGATCGGGCGCCGATCGGAGACACCACAGGCGGACCGGACCGTGCGGATACGAAGCATCGCAAACGGCGTTTGACGCACTTTCGGCGATCGACCACCGTGTCGGTCGGTCGCCGAGATGAGTACCAGCACTACAGACGCGCTTCTCACCGAGAGCCAAGGCGAGCCGACATACCTGGTGTCGGTGGTGATTCCCTGCTTGAACGAGGCGGAGAACATCGAACAGTGCGTGGCCACCGCGCAAAGCGCGATGGCGGCGGCGGGGATCGCCGGCGAGGTGGTCGTCGCCGACAACGGGTCGGTGGACGGCAGCGCCGCCCTGGCGGAGCTGGCGGGCGCGAGGGTGATCCACCAGCCGGTGCGCGGCTACGGCAGCGCCTACCTGGCTGGGTTCGGAGCCGCCCGGGGGACGTACATCCTGATGGCGGACGCCGACCTCACCTACGACTTCAACGAGATACCGCGCTTCCTCGCCGCGCTGGAAGCGGGGGCGGACATGGTGATCGGCGACCGGATGCAGAACATCCAGCCGGGCGCGATGCCCTGGCATCACCGCTACATCGGCAACCCACTGCTCTCGCGCTTGCTGAACTTGCTGTTCCACACCGGCGTCAACGACGCCCACTGCGGGATGCGCGCGTTTCGCCGCGAGCACCTCGAACGCCTTGATCTGCGCACCAGCGGCATGGAGTTCGCCTCCGAGATGGTCGTACGCGCGGCGAAGGCGGGCCTGGAGATCGATCAGCTGCCGATCGAATACCGCCCCCGTGGCGGGGAGTCGAAGCTGTCGAGCTTCCGCGATGGCTGGCGGCACCTGCGCTATCTGATGATGCACTCGCCCAGGCACCTCTTCATCTTTCCCGGCACGGCGATGGCGGCGCTCGGGGGCGCGATCTGCGCGATGGTGCTGGCTCACATCGACGTGCTCGGCCGCCGCTGGGAAGTGCACACGTTGATCGGCGGCTCGCTGCTGTTGATCGTCGGCACGCAGGTCGTCACGCTCGGGCTGTGCGCCCGCACTTACGGAATCTGCTTCATGGGTGAGCGTGACCCATGGTTTGAGCGCATGTGGGCCCGCTACCGGCTCGAGCACGGCCTGCTGCTCGGCAGCGCGATCGCCACCGCCGGCCTCGTGATCCTCGTCGGCATCGTGCTCGAGTGGGTGAGGCTCGGCTTCGGCAGCCTCTCCGAGGAGCGCCTCGCGATCCTCGCGGCGACGCTGATGGTGCTCGGCATCCAGGTGATCTTCGCTTCGTTCCTGCTCAGCATCATCGGGCTGCGGCGCCGCTGATGACGCGGATCAGGGTGGCACTCGCGATCGGGTTGGCATTGATCGCGCTCGCCTTCGCGCTGACGCTCGCGCACGCACCACTCTCCGTCGCGCGCCGGGGAGTGGCCCCCGAACAGACGCTGGTGAGCGCCGGCAAGCCGGCGTCGGCATGCCAGGCAGGCGAAACATTGCCACGCGCCACCACGGCGCTGCGCCTGAGCCTGACCTCGGCACTCGGTTCGCGGGTGACGGTGAAAGTGCTGTCAGGCCCGCGCGCGGTCACACACGGCACGACCCCACCCGGCTGGTCTGACGCCTCGGTGACGGTGCCCGTGCAGCCGCTGTCGCACACGGTGGGACCCGTGACGGTGTGCCTCGCGCTGGCGCAGATGAATGGGAAGGTCGCGATGCGGGGATCGCACACAAGCCGTGCGCAGGCGGCGACCTCGGGCGGCGAACGCCTGCCGGGTCGGATGAACATCGAATACCTGCGGCCGGGTGCCGACACGTGGTGGTCGCAGGCCACCGCGGTCGCGCGGCGCCTCGGTCTCGGCCGCACGGCGAGCGGCACGTGGAACGCCGTGCTCGTGATGGTGCTGGCGGCGTCGTTCATCACGCTCTCCTCGTGGCTGGTCGTGAAGGAGCTGCAATGAGCAGGCGCTCCGCTTCGCGGACGCCCGCGCCCGTGAAGCCGTCCACCCCCGCGAAGACGTCCGCGTCCATGAAGACGTCGACCCCTGGAAAGACCCCCGCACCAGCCAAGAAGTCCACCCCCACGCTGGCATCCGCACCCGTGAAGAGGAGGCCGCGCCACGGCGATACGCCCGCCGCGCCGGCCGTCGGGGCGAGGTCGTTCACGCGCGGCGCCCGGGATGCCCGCCGCCGCGCGGCGCGCAAACGGGGCTCCGGCGAGCAGCGGCAGCTCGGGGAGATACTGCGCAGTCAGCTGCGCCGGGTGCCACGCGCGGCGTGGGTGTGTGCGCTGGTGGCGTTCCTGAACGCAGTCTGCTGGTCGGTGATCTCCCCCCCGTTCGAGATCCCCGACGAACCCTCCCACTTCGCCTACGTACAGCGCCTGGCGGAAACCGGGAAACTGCCCACCTCCAGCGCCGAAACCTTCCCGCTGGGCGAGTACACGATCCTGAACGACCTGCACTACTCGCAGGTGCGCTACCACTCCGAACAGGGCACGATCTCCTCACCGGCCGCGCAGCACAAGCTGGAAGGCGATCTCGCCAAGTCGTTCCCCACCCGAAGCGAAGGAGCGACCGGCGTCTCCGCATCCCAGCCGCCGCTGTATTACGCGATCGAGACGATCCCGTACGCCCTCGGGTCGGTCGGCAACATGCTCGACCAGGTTGCGCTGATGCGGCTGCTCTCCGCGCTGATGGGCGGCGTGACGGCGCTGTTCGTCTTCCTGTTCGTGCGCGAGGTGCTCCCGGGAGCGCGCTGGGCGTGGACGGTCGGCGGTCTCGGCGTCGCGCTCACGCCCCTGCTCGGCATGATGTCGGGCGCGGTCAATCCCGACGCGATGCTGTTCGCGGTATCGGCAGCCCTCTTCTACTGCCTGGCACGGGGGTTCCGGCGTGGGATCACGCCGCGGTTGGCCGCCGCCACCGGCGCGGTGCTCGCCGTGGGGGTGTGCACCAAGCTCAACTTCTTCGGCCTCGTGCCCGGGGCGATCCTGGGAGTGCTCGCGCTGTGTGCGATCGAGTGGCGCTCCTCGCGGCAGAGGGCCTACCGCTGCCTCGCGCTCGTGCTCGGCATCGGCGCAAGCCCGATCCTGCTGTACGGCATCGTCAACCTGTTCTCCGGCCAGCCGGCGGGCGGCGCGTTCTCGACTGTCATCTCGTTTGCCCGCAAAGGCGGATCGCTCCCCGGAGAGATCGCCTACATCTGGCAGTTCTACCTGCCGCGGTTGCCCGGCATGAGTCCCGACTTCCACGGCATCCTCACCACTCGGCTGTTCTGGTTCAACGGGTTGGTGGGGTTGTACGGCTGGCTGGACGCAACCTTCCCGGGGTGGGTTTACACAGTCGCGCTGATCCCCGCGGGCCTGTTGGCGCTGGTGCTGGCGCGGGCGCTCGTGGTGTACCGCGGCGCACTGGCAAGCCGCGTGCTCGAGCTGGCGGTCTACGCGGCGATGGGGCTGGGGCTGCTAGTCCTGATCGGCGCCGACGACTACGCTCACCAGATCCCCGGGGAGTACGCCGAGCCCCGCTACCTACTGCCGATGCTGGCCCTGTGGGGCGCCCTGCTGGCGTTGGCGGCACGCGGCGCGGGGCGGCGCTGGGGTCCGATCGTCGGCGTGGCGATCGTCAGCGTGGTGCTGGCGCACGACATCTTCAGTCAGCTGCTGGTGATCTCGCGCTACTACGGGTGACGTTCTGCCGGTGCAGGCCTCGCTGGAAGGCGGTGCGCCGCCCCGCGGGCAGGGCAGCCGCGGGACCGCCCGCGACGAGCGCGTGGAGATAGGCGAGATCCTCCTCCAGCACCGCGAGCGCCCCCGCGGCATCGAGCACCGGCCCGTGGCCCGGCACCACGTGCTCGGCGCCTTCCACCAGGGGCCGCAGCCGATCCAGCGTCGCAAGATAGGCCTCCAGCGAGCTCCCGGCGTGGAGGGGCGCCGTCGCGGCCACACCCACGGTGGGGATCTCGACGCTCGACAGGTAGTCGCCGGCGAGCAGCACCCGCGCCCACGGAACCCATATCGCCATCCCGTCCTCGGTGTGCCCCTCGGCCGGGTGCAGCTCGAGCTCGAGCTCGCCCAGCCCACACCGCCCCGGGACGGGAAGCGCTTGAACGGCACCCAGCGCGAGCGGCCGGGGGCGCTCGATCAGGTACTGCTCGTCGAACACACGCAGCTCGCGCTGTGCGGCTCCCGGCGTTGCGCGCAGCCGCTCGGCGGTGCTCTGCGCGCAACCCAGCGCGACCCCCGGGAACGCGAGCGGACCCAGCAGATGGTCCCAGTCGCCGTGAGTCGCGAGCAGTCCGCTGGGAGCGACGAACCGTGCCTGCTCGAGCAGCGTCGGCAGCGCGTCGAGCTCATCGGGGAGGACCGGCGAATCGACGACGAAGGTCTCGTGAGCACCCCCGTCCACCGTGCCACCCAGCGGCCCGCCGTCATGCGTATCCGTCGTGGCACGCACCACGACGCAGTTGGTTTGCCAAATCGCGCTGGTCGCCACCAGCACGTCCGGGTGCAGAGCGAGCACCCGCACGGGCCGCTCAGGCGACGTCGAGCAGCTTCGCGGCCTCGCGCAGGTTGGGGACCTCTGCGGTGGGCTTTTTCTGCGAGGGGTCGAGCGTCTCTTTGTTGCGGTTGACCCAAATCACCGGGACGCGCTGCTTGAGGCAGGGTTCGACGTCGTGGTGGTGGCTGGAGGCGATGTGCACCCACCCCTTCTTGCTCCCGATCCGCCGGGCGCACTCGGTGAAGTGGGCGAGGTCGGGCTTGTAGGAGCGCACCTGCTGGGCCGTGACGACGAGATCGAAGTCGATCGGGATATGGCGCCGGGTCTGGCCGAGCAGCTTGTCGTCGATGTTGGAGAGCAATCCGAGTTTGTACTTCTTGGCAAGCTTCTGCAGCTGGATCGGGGTTTCCTTGAAGGGCATCCAGCGCTGCACCGAGTCAGGCAGGAAGCCCGAGCGCGAGGTTTCAAGCGGCCAATCGAGCCGTTTGGCAATCTCGAGCGCCGTGCGCCGCAGCACCTCGGCGTAGAGCTCGTAGGAGCCGGCCTCGATTTCGCGGGAGATCTCGTGGAAGAGCGCGAGCAGCTCGGCGCGGTCGAGCGTGATGCCATCGCGCTCGGCCTCCTTGGCGAACGCGTCGTAGACGCCGCTCTCCCAATCGATCAGCGTTCCATATACATCGAATGTGACAAAAGTGACGTTCTTTGGCAGAGGCATCGCGCCGGCATTATGCCGCGCCAGGGGTTCGCCGCGCGGTCACGCCGATTTGAGTTAGAGTCCCGCGCCGCAATGGACCTGCTCAAGTACCAAGGCAAGCAGCACCAGCCAGCCGGTGGAGGGCAGGCCCTGGGCGGACGGGCTTCCCGACATCCTCTCCCCCTCCATCAAGCCGGTAGCCACTGATGGACCTACTGGAGTACCAAGGCAAGCAGCTGTTCGCCCGCCACGGACTGGCTGTGTCCCCCGGGAAGGTCGTCACGACCGTCGAGGACGCCGTTGTGGCAGCCGCGGAGGTGGGCTATCCGGTGGTGGTCAAGGCTCAGGTGCTGATCGGCGGACGCGGCAAGGCCGGCGGCGTGAAGCTGGCGGCCGATGAGGCCGAGGCGCGCGAGCACGCCGGCAACATCCTTGGGATGGACATACACGGGCACACGGTGCGCAAGTTGTGGATCGAGCACGCCAGCGACATCGCCAGCGAGTACTACGCCTCGGTGCTGCTCGACCGACAGGCCAAGCAGCCGCTCGTGATGTTCAGCACCGAGGGGGGCGTGGACATCGAAGAGGTGGCGGAGAAGACTCCGGAGAAGCTGGTGCGCCACCACGTGGACGCGCTGCAGGGGCTTTCGCGCGAGGAGGCCATGCAGATCGCCACCGACGGGCAGGCCGACGCCGACGTGGTGGCGGGCGTCGCCGACGCGCTGGTGGCGCTGTACGAGGTGTGGCTGGCGGAGGACGCGACGCTGGCAGAGATCAACCCGCTGATCGTCACCCCCGAACGGCAAGTCAAGGCGCTCGACGCGAAGGTCTCGCTCGACGGCAACGCGCTCTACCGCCACCCCGACAACCAGGGCCTCTCAGACGCCGAGAACGAAGATCCGATCGAGCGCCGCGCGAAGGAACAGGGCGTGCAGTACGTGGCGCTCGACGGCGACATCGGCATCCTCGGCAATGGCGCGGGCCTCGTGATGTCGACGCTCGACGTGGTCGCCCAGGCGGGCGGCAGCCCCGCCAACTTCCTCGACGCCGGCGGCGGCTCGGATGCGGCCAAGATCAAGCAGGCGGTTGAGCTGATCCTCTCCAACGAGCGCGTGAAGGCAGTGCTGTTCAACATCTTCGGCGGGATCACCCGCTGCGACGAGGTGGCGAAAGGGCTGATCGCCGCGTTCGAGGAGCTGAAGCCCTCGGTGCCGTTCGTGGTGCGCCTGGACGGCACCAACGACGTGGCGGGGCGCGAGCTGCTGAGCGAGGCGGCGCTGCCCAACGTGCATCCGGCGGCGACGATGAACGAGGCCGCCGAGAAGGTCGTGGCGCTGGCGAAGGGGCAGAGCTGATGTCCGTCCCGATCGCGCCATTTGATGCCCGGCGCATCCAGGAGCGCGGTGCACGCCGTGGGGCAGAACCGATGCCCACGGAGGGACAAGTCTGATGTCCGTCCTCGTCGAGGAGAGCACCCGTCTGGCGGTCGCCGGGATCACCGGCAAGGAGGGCTCCTTCCACACGCTCAACAACCGCCGCTACGGCACCAACGTGGTCGGCGGGGTGACGCCCGGCAAGGGCGGCCAGGACGTCGAGGGCATCCCTGTGTTCGACAGCTGGGCAGAGGCGATGGCGGCGCAGCAACCCAACACGGCGATGATCTTCGTGCCGCCGCGGTTCGCCGCCGACGCAATCCTCGAGGCCGCGGCGGCGGGTGTGGCGCTGGTGATCGCGATCACCGAGGGCATCCCGGCGCACGACGAGCTACGGGTGTACAACACGCTGAAGCGCGACTTTCCGGGCACGCGACTGATCGGCCCGAACTGTCCCGGCATCCTCTCGCCGGGCAAGGCCAACGTCGGCATCATTCCGGCGTCGTTCTTCAAGGAGGGCAACGTCGGCGTGGTGTCGCGCTCGGGCACGCTCACTTACCAGATCGGCAACGAGATCGCGCGGGCCGGCTTCGGCAACAGTTCGATCGTGGGGATCGGCGGCGATCCGGTGCCAGGGTCGTCGTTCGTGGACATCATCGAGCTGTTCGAGGCCGACGCGCAGACCGAGCTGATCGTGCTGGCCGGCGAGATCGGCGGCTCCGCCGAGGAGGAGGCCGCGGAATACATCGCCCAGCGCGTGACCAAGCCGGTGCTCGCCTACATCGCCGGCTTCACGGCGCCGGCAGGCAAGCAGATGGGCCACGCGGGAGCGATCGTGTCGGGCAGCTCGGGCACCGCGGCCGCCAAGGCGCAGGCGCTGGAGGAGCGGGGAGTGCGCGTGGGACGCACCCCTACCGAGGTCGCCGAGCTGGCCGTGCAGATCCTGCGCGGCTGATCCCGCACGGCCGACTTCATCCGCCCAGCGCGGCCGCATCGACCGCGGTCGCATGAGGGCCGATCCATAGGCCCTTCGCCGCAACATGCGGGCCAGCTCGACCACAGTCCCGTGAGGCCCATCCCATAGGCCCTTCGCCGCAACATGCGGGCCAGCTCGACCACAGTCGCATGAGACCCATCCCATAAGCCCTTCGCCGCAACATGCGGCCCAAGGCTCGTGTAAGCGCCGCCTGCGCCCGAGTAGGATGGACGGTAGCCCGCTTCCCCGATACCGATGACCGACACCTTTTCCAACGGACCGAGCACGCCCGGTGACGCCGCGCCGAACGCGACCCCACAGGCCGGTGACGTGACGGGCACACTCGCGGAGCTGGAGCGCAAGCTGCGCGAGCTGGAGAGCGAGCTGAGCTCGATCGGCAGGCGCCGCGAGGTCGCCGGCGCGACTCCCAGCGCGAGCACCCCGGACACGATCGAGGCATCCCCTGCCTCGGCGGGTGGAAGACTTGTGGACGAGGCACTCGAGCCGCCCACGCCGGTCGCATCGGCAGCCCCGGTCCCATCGGCAGCGCCGACCACACCGCCAACTCCGATCGCCCCCCCGACACCGGCTAGCCCCGCGCCAGTCAGCCCAGAGCCCTCACCGCCCCCCGCCGAAACAGGGCAACCGATGAAGTTCATGCGACCGCCCGAGCCCGGACGCGCGCGCACGGCTCGAGAGCCCGGCGAGCGGGAGGAGTCCCGTGAGGAGAGCGAGCCGCAGCGTCTACGCCCCAACGAGGCGCAGCTCGCGAGCCTGGCAGAGCTACGGCGCTTCCGCGACCGCCTGGAGCGCTTCGCGCGGGACTTGGCGAGCGAGTACGACGCACTGCTGGGCCGGGTGATGTCGGGACTCACCTCCGCCGCCCCTCCGGTGAGTACGGTCACGCCCACCCCCGCCACACCCGGGCACCTCGCATCGGTACCGACCGCGGCGAGCTCCGCGCCTGTCGAGGATCTCTCGGCAGCTGTCACTGCCGAGGATCTCCCGGCGGCCCCGGCGGCGGTCGCGCCAATCGCAGAGGAGGCCCCGGCCCCGGCGACGACGACCTCGCCGGAGGATGTGTTGTTCGAGGGCAGGGTCGAGTTGGGCGTCGGACCGTTCTACGACATCGCCTCGCTGAGCGCATTCGAGCGGGGGCTGGCGAGTCTCCCGTACGTGGTCGAGTCCTCGGTGCGCCGCTTCGAGGCAAGCCACGCGGTGGTGGACGTGCGGCTGGCGGCGCCGGTGGCGCTCGTGCGTGAACTGCGCCGCACGGTTGAGAGCGGCTTCAGCGTCCGCGAGGTCGCGGACGGTCGCGTGCTGCTGACGTTCGACGAAGCTTGAGCCCGCTCGAGTTCGCGTAAGCTTCCGGTCATGGCCGACGCCCCGATCTCCTTCGCCCGCGGCGCCCCCTCGCTTGACATCGTTGACGTCGAGGGCCTGCGCGAGGCCGCGACGCGCGCGTTTACGAACGACCCGGCGGGGAGCACCGCGTACGGGACCTCGATCGGCTACCCGCGGCTGCGGACGTGGATCGCCGAGCGCCACGGGGTGGCGCCGGAGTGCGTGTTGGTCACCAACGGCTCGATGCAGGCGGACGCGTTCCTGTTCGACCACCTGGTCGCGGCGGGCGACGATGTGGTGGTCGAGCGCCCCACCTACGACCGCACGCTGCTGTCGCTGCGCGAGCGCGGCGCGCGCGTGCACCAGGTGGAGCTGCTGCCGGACGGCATCGACATCGACGCGCTCGCCGCGCTGCTCAGCGGATCCTCAGAGCCGGCGGTGCGCCCGAAGCTCGCACACATCATCCCCAACTTCCAGAACCCCGCCGGCTACACGCTCGCCGTGGACAAGCGCCACGCGCTGTTGGAGCTGGCGGCGAAGCACGAGTTCACGGTGTTCGAGGATGACCCCTACGTCGATCTGCGCTTCAGCGGCGAGGGGCGGCCGACGATGCTCTCGCTCGACCCCGAGCGCGTCGTGTACGCCTCGTCGTTTTCCAAGACCGTGTGTCCCGGTATCCGCGTCGGCTACCTGGTGGGGCCGACCGACCTGATCGCGGCGATCGCGCGGCTGGCGACCAACACGTACATCTCACCGAACATGGTGGCGCAGTCGATCGTGTACGAGTTCTGCGCCTCGGGCGCGTTGGAGCGCTCGATCGAGACCGTCAGGACGGCGCTGGCCAAGCGCGTGCGCACACTCGAGGTGGCACTGCACAAGGAGCTGCCGGAGGCCGAGTTCGTCCCGCCGGAGGGCGGCTACTTCATGTGGGTGACGCTGCCCGAGGGCACCGACGTGGCGGCCCTGCACAAGGCCGCGGGGGAGCTCGGGGTGGTGTTCGTGAAGGGCACCGACTTCCTCATGGAGGGCGGCGAGAACACGCTGCGCCTCGCCTACTCGGGCGTCACGCCGGAGCAGATCGAGGAGGGCGTCGCCCGCCTAGCGGCGGCCTACCGCTCGCTGCAGCCCGCGGTGGTGTAGACCCGATTCCGCTGACGCGCGAGGGCCAAGCATGGCAAGGACGCAGGGAGCGTGGCGTGCTCAGCACGCGAGCGACCGAGGACGCAGCCAGGCGCCGGCCTTCGCGCGTCAGCGGCCGTAACGCTGCTGACCGAGCACCAGCTGCTCGGGCAGCGCGGTGCGCGGCGGCGGGGAGGGGTCGGCAGCGACTGAGACGGTCTCGGCCACCGACGGGGTGACGGCACAACGGCGGCCGTCCGCCGTCTCCACGACGACCTCGAGGCGGTCGTGGGCGGCAAGCGTGCCCCGCAGGCCCGGCGACAGGCCCGAGCCCTTGAGGTAGCGCAGCAGGTCCTCGGCCTCGTTCTCGAAGCGCAGCACGCGCACCGCGGCGCCGACCTCGACATCGGCGAGCGGGACGCCGGCTTCGCGAACACCGGCGACGATCGGGTGGCCGTGCGGGCAGGTGGTGGCGTCGCCGATCGCCGCGAGCATCCGCTGTTCGAGCACCGGGGACATCGCGTGCTCGAGGCGCTCAGCCTCCTCGTGAACCTCGTCCCAGGGGATCCCGAGGACGTCGGTGAGGAAGCGCTCGATCAGGCGGTGGCGGCGCACGATGTTCTCGGCCTGGGCGGCGCCGTCGTCGGTGAAGGCGATCGTGCGGCTCTGCCCGCGGGTGATGTAGCCGTCGCGTTCGAGGCGCCCCACCATCTCGTGGACCGTCGGCGCGGACAGCTGCATCGCGCGGGCGACGTTGGCGCCGGTCATCGGCAGCCCGGCCTCCTGCAGCCAGAAAAGGATCTGCAGGTACTCCTCCTCCCCTACTGTTGCGCTGTCGGTGCTCATCCCACGATGCTAGTGGACCAGCCGCAGATCCACCCTCGTGGACCGGCCGCGGATCCACCTCTCCGATTGGCCACCACCTGGCCCCTGCCTCGGTGCACATAGGGCCTACTGAAGCTGATCGAACGTGCACTCGCGCGGGTCCTTGTCCTCACGCCAGCGTCGCAGCTTGGCTCCGTGGCGGATGCGCCCGGCGGAGATGTGGTCGAAGTCGATCTCGACGACCAGCTCGGGGCGCAGCGCGACCCACTCGAGGTTGCGCCCCGCGCTCCAGCGGGAGGGGTCGGCGGAGCCGCGCTCGCCCGTCTCGTACGGCGCCAGGAAGCCGACGAGGCGACGCTTCTCGGCGGCGGTGAGGCCGGAGCAGTGGCCGACGACACGCAGGGCGTCGCCGTCGTAGAGCGCGAGGATCAGCGCGCCCACTGTGTCGGGCTCCTTGCCCGGGCGCCACCCCGCCACGACGGCGTCGGCGGTGCGGGTGCGCTTGACCTTGAACATCCCCCGCCGCTCCCCGGGCCGGTAGGGGGCGGCGCGCTCCTTGGCGATCGCCCCCTCGGCATCCCGCAGCCAGTACTCGGCCTCGGCGGCGGTGTCGGTGGTGGGCATCAGCTCGATCGGCGCGCCTTCGAACCGAGGTTCGAAGAGCAGCGCTTCGAGCGTCGTGCGGCGCACGCTGAGGGGTTGCTCCAGCAGGGAGTCGTCATCGCGCGCGAGCAGGTCGAAGGCGACGTACACCGCGGGGGTCTCGCGCGAGAGCAGCTCGATGCGCGAGGCGGCGGGGTGGATGCGCTGGCCCAGCGCGTCGAAGTCCTCGCGCCCGTCGGCGCCGCGCACGACGATCTCCCCGTCGAGCACGTAGTGCCCGGCGGGGAAGCGCAGCTCGGGAAAATAGCGCCCGAGCGGGCGGCCGTTGCGTGACTGCAGGAAGACGTCCTCCCCGTCCACGAACGCCAGGCAGCGAAAACCGTCGAGCTTGATCTCATAGACGTAGATCTCGCCCTCGGGAAGCGCCTTGCGGGAGAGCGCAAGCTGCGGCTGCAGCGGGGGTGTGAGCGGGAGAGCCACGGCACTCACCTCTCAGCGCCTGTGGGGGGCGGGCCGGACTCCGATGACGGCGGCCGGCGGCCGCGGCGGACCGTGGTCGGGCGGCCGGCGCGCGGCGTCTCACCGCTCTCCTGGCTTCCGACACCCTCCCCCTCCACTCGCGCCCGCGAAGGCTGCACCCGCCGCGGCTCGCCGCGCTGCTTGCGGAAGTGCGGCGGCCATGGGGCATCGCCGAGGCCCTCGCGTTCGTCGCGCGCGGCGAGCTCCAGCAGCGAGTCGAGCGAGCCGGGGTGGCGGTCGATCTCGGCGGCGGGGTCGCCCCGCTCGCGCAGACGGGCGGGCACGGTGTCGAGACGCAGCTCGGCGGGCTCGACGTCGGCGACCTCGCCCCACTCCAGCGGACAGGAGACACGCGCGTCGGCGACGGCCCGCACCGAGTAGGCGGAGGCGACGGTGCGGTCGCGGGCGTTCTGGTTGTAGTCGATGAAGACGCCCTCGCGCTGCTCCTTCCACCAGCGGGAGGTGGCACGACCGGGCAGGCGCCGCTCGACCTCGCGCGCGAGCGCCAGCGCGGCGCGACGCACCTCGTGGAAGTCGCGCTCGGGCGGGATCCGCACGAACACGTGTATCCCGCGTGAGCCGGAGGTCTTGGGGAAGCCGCGCAGCCGGTGCTCCTCGAGCACCTCGTGCACCGCCAGCGCAACCTCGCGCACCTGCGCGAAGGGGATGTCGGGCTGCGGGTCGAGGTCGATGCGCAGCTCGTCGGGGTGGTCGGGGTCGGCGCGGCGCACCGGCCACGGGTTCCAGTCGATCACCCCGAGGTTGGCGCCCCACACGAGGTGGGCGGCGTCGTTGACGACGAGCTCGCGGGCGGTGCGCCCGCTAGGGAACTCCACAACCGTGGTCTGCAGCCACTCGGGGGCATGATCGGGGACGCGCTTCTGGAAGAAGGGCTTGCCGGCAACGCCGTCGACCCAGCGCTTCATCACGGTGGGGCGCTCGCGCAGGTGCACGAGCACGGCCTCGGCGCACTCGAGGTAGTAGCCGATCAGGTCGAGCTTGGTGAAGCCCGGCTCGGGAAAGTAGAGCTTGGAGGGGCTCGAGACCCGCAGCTGCAGGCCGGCCGCCTCGATCGTGACGTACTCCTTCTCCTCCGCCATGCCTGTAAGGATGCCGAACCGTGATCCCGCGCACCGTGCTCATCGCCGTGGAGCCCTTCGGCGAGGGGCTGAGCGCCGCGCGCGCGGGGGCCGCGATCGGGCGGGGGTTACAGGCGGGAGACCCCTCGCTGGGGGTCGACCTGTGCCCGATCGAATCCACCGTGCCAGTGGACTTCGACGCGCGGATGCGGGCGGCGCGGGCGGTGATGGTGGGCGCAAAGCGCCTGGACGAGCGCACCCTGGTGGGAAGCGCGGTGTTTGAGATCGCGACGCGGGCCCGTCAGGCGGGAGTGCCGGCCTACGCGGTGACCGCCGAGAACGCGCTCAGCCTCTTCGACGCGCGGATTCTGGACCTGCAGGTCGTCCTTCAGGCGCGCAACACGCGGGCGCTGCGCAGGGCGGGCGAGAAGCTGGCGGGGATGGTGTAGCTCACAGAAAGCACTGTCCCTCCCCCCTGTAGGTGGGGACCTCCTCGACGACGCGATCGCCCTCGATCAGGTGCAGGCACGCGAAGCGCTCGCACAGCTCGCCGGCCTTGGCGTGGCGCATCCAGACACGGTCCCCAACCGCGAGCGCGTCCGCGGGAGCGCCGAGCAGGGGCGTCTGCACCTCACCGGCGCCCTCCTGGCGGTCGAGGCGCAGACCGGCGGGCAGGTGGGGTCGGGGCAGGCGCGCCCGGTCGGCCGGGCCGGAGGCGAGGTAGCCGCCGCCGAGCGCGGTGGCCACGCCGCGACCCGGACGGCGCACGACGGGCAGCGCGAACAGTGCGGCGGGACGGGGCGTGAAGGCGCGGTAGGCGTCGAACAGCCCCGGCCCGTACAGCCCCGAGCCGGCGGCCAGCTCGGTGACGGCGGCCTCGCGCGCGGTGCCTTCGAGGCTGCCGGTGCCGCCGCCGTTGACGAGCTCCAGCGGGGCGACGGCGCGCACGGCCGCCACCGCGGCGGCACGGCGCGCCGCGAGCTCGCGGGCAGAGAGGGCCTGGAGGAGACGCACGGTGCTGGCCCGGAGCGCCAGCGCGAGGCCCGGGCCGCTAGGCGCGTCGCCGAGCCCTGCGATTTGGGCCTCATAGGCCATCATCCCGACCAGCTCGACCCCCTCGCGAGCGACGAGCGCGCGAGCGAGCGCGGCAGCCTGCGCAGGGGTGTGCACGGGCGAGCGTTTGGCGCCGATGCGCACGCGCCCACCCAACAGCCACAGCCCCGCGTCGAGCTCCAGGCAGACGCGCACGGGGTGCCGCGGCGTGCCGGCGGAGGAGCGGGAGATGTCGGAGGATGTTGAGGAGGCAGGGACAGCGGCAAGGGCGGCGTCGAGCAGGTCGAGCTGCGCGAGCGAGTCGACCATGATCGAGATGCGCGCCTCGGGTCGCTCGGCGGCGAGCCGCGCAAGTTCACGCAGCGCGCCGCGGTCGGCGGTCGGGTAGGCGACGAGGATGTCCTCGGACCCGTGCGCGGCAAGCCACAGCGCCTCAGGCAGGGTGTAGGCGAGCGTCCCCTGAAAGCCGGGACGCGCGAGCACGCGTTCCTGCAGCGCGCGGCAACGCACCGACTTGCTCGCCAGGCGGATCGGCTTGGGCTCGGCACGGCGTTCCATGTCGGCGGCGTTGGCCCAGAAGGCGTCGAGGTCGACGACCGCGAACGGGGGCTCGAGCGCGGCCGTGGCCCGTTCCAGCCGTTCGAGCGCAGTGACATCCGGGATCGGGGTCATGTGGGGCGCATCCGCGCAAGTGTGTCTGCTGCCGAGCGCATGGAGGCGGGGCTTCGTTCGAGCGCAGTGACATCCGGGATCGGGGTCATGTGGGGCGCATCCGCGCAAGTGTGTCTGCTGCCGAGCGCATGGGGGCGGGGCTTCCTACCCCGCCGCCGCGGTGGTCGCTGGGTCAGAGCCGGCGGGCGGCAGGTTGGCAGGGTGGATTGGGCCGAGAACGCGGTCGGTGTAGGCGTTGGCGAAGCGCCCCTCGGGATCGAGCTGCCGGCGTACCTCCTGGAAGCGCTCCCACCCGGGATAGCGCTCGCGCAGGGTGACGGCGGTCTGGAAGTGGCGCTTGCCCCAGTGGGGCCGGCCCCCGAGCTCGTCCATGATCGCCTCGACGGCACGGAAGTAGGGCTCCCACGCCATCCCCTCGAACATGTGCACCGCGACGAACCCGCTGTCGCGCCCGGTGGCGGTCGAGAGCAGCGCGTCGTCGGCGGCGACGGTGCGCACCTCGATCGGGAAGGGCACCGCGAAGGGGGCCCGTCGTCCACCCCGCCAACCACCGCCGGCTGGCCGCGCGCCACCTCGCCAACCACCGCCGGCCGGCGGTGGCCCGCCGCCGCGCGAGCCGCGGCCACCCGACCCGCCCTCCAGCGGCCCACCCTCCACCAGCTCGAGCACGCGGCGCACCGCCTCCGCGGTGTGCTCGCGCGGGAGCGCGTACTCCATCTCGGTGAAGCGCACCAGCCGGGGGCTCGCGAAGATCCGGTCGGAGCGGTCCACGCGGCGGCCGGCGCCCGCAAGGCGGGTGACGAGCCGGTTGATACGGGGGATCTGGCCTGGCAGGCGCCGGCCGAGGCGGCAGAACAGACCGAAGGCGTGGTTGGTGAGCAGCACGTCATTGGCGTAGGCGCTCGCGCGGCCGCGTGGGCGGGCCGGCTCCTCGGTGCGGTTGTTGGTGCGCGTCAGCGCCGCGCGGGCGTGGGGGAAGACGAAGAACTCGAAGTGGTCGTTGGCGAGCGCCAGCTCCTCAAAGCGCTCGAGCGTCTGCTCCAGGGGGGCAGGGGCGTCGAGGCCGCGCAGGCGGAAGGCGGGCACGCAGCGCAGCGTCACCTCCGCGACCACGCCGAGCGCGCCCAACCCCACGCGCGCGGCGCGCAGCAGCTCGGGATCGTCCTGCTCGGAGCAGTGCAGTGTGGAGCCGTCGGCGAGCACCAGCGTGAGCGCGGCCACCTGCGAGGGGATGTTGCGCAGGCGCGCGCCGGTGCCGT
This sequence comes from uncultured Solirubrobacterales bacterium, assembly GCA_963764915.1. Lineage (GTDB taxonomy): Bacteria > Actinomycetota > Thermoleophilia > Solirubrobacterales > Solirubrobacteraceae > Palsa-744. The sequence goes on from CAVXUO010000006.1 coordinate 1,103,842, forward strand.
GTGTGGCGGTCGAGATCGCGCCGGCGATGCTCTGCACGTCGATGTCGCCGAGGTTCTCGAGCGCGAGACCGATGGCGGCGAGACGCGCGTTGAGCGCGTAGATCGTGATGCCCCCCTGCACGCGCACCAGCCCGCTCGAGCGATCGACCTCCAGCAGGCGGTTCATGCGGTCGAGCCGCAGCAGGCGCCCATCGGTGAGCGCGATGTCGCTGAAGGAGTGCCCGGCGCCGGCGACCCGCACGCGCTGCCCGTGCGCGGCAGCCCGCTCCAGCGCGGCGGCAATCTCGAAGATCGAGGTGGGCCGCTCGATCGCCGCGGGGGCGCAGCGCTCGTCGCCGGCCCAGTTGCGCCACCCAGGCGCGCCGGCAACCGTCGCGGTCATGCGCGACTCCCATCGCCGCCAGGCCACGCCACTCGGAGACGCCGGCGACCGTTGCCGGATGATCGACTCCACTCGCTCGCCCGGTCGCGCCGCTCCAGGGCGCGCACCCCCACCGCCGTCATGCTCGACTCCCATCGCCAGCGCTTGCACTAGGCTCGCTCACCGATGAATGAGCCTACCTCCATGCCGGGGCCCACGCCAGGGACGGAGGTCGCGGCCACCCGCTCACCACGCGCGCGCTCGTTGCCGACACCGGGGGCCAAGCGGGCGACGGTGATCGGGGCCGGCTCGTTCGGCACCGCACTCGCGGTGCTGCTGGCGCGCGGCGGGCTGCGCACGACGCTGCAGACCCGCACCGCCGAGCAGGCGCGTGCGCTCGAGGAGCAGCGCGAGAACCGCGTCTACCTGCCTGGTGTGGAGCTGCCCGCGCAGCTGCGCATCGAGCCCGCCGCGGCAGGCGTGGCGCGTGCCGACTACGTGTTTCTGGCGGTGCCCTCGCAGGGTCTCGGGCCAGTCGTGGCGGGACTGCGCGCGGCCGGCCTGGGACGGCGCACGGCGGTGGTGTCGGTGGCCAAGGGCCTGGTCCCGCCGGACGGCGCGCCGCCGACCAGCCTGCTCGAGGCGGCGTTCGGGGCCGAGCGCGTGGCGTGCCTGGGGGGCCCGGCGCACGCACAAGAGATGGTGCACGCCGGCGCCGGGTTGGTGGCGGCCTCCCACGACGAGGAGCTGACGCGCGCGCTTGGGCAGGTCTTCACGCGCGCGGGCGTGGTGTGCGAGCGCTCCGACGACCCGCTCGGGGTCGAGCTCGCGGGGGCCGCCAAGAACGCCGCGGCGCTCGCCGCGGGAGCCACCGAAGCGCAGGGGCTCAACGCCGCCGGGGCCGCGGCGGGACACATCTTCGCGGAGGTGTGGCGCTATGCGGAGACCCTGGGAGCACGGCCGGAGTCGATGATCGGCCTGGCGGGCACCGGCGACCTGGTGGCCACCGCGCTCGCGCCCGAGAGCCGCAACCGCCGCGCCGGCGAGCTGCTCGCGGCGGGCGTGCCGGCCGCGGAGATCCCGGCCCGCATCGGACAGGCGGTGGAGGCGCTCGAGTCGGTGCCGCTGCTGGCGCGCGCGCTGGAACGGGCGGGCGGAGAAACCGAGACTGAGCGAGCCCGCCGCGGGCAGGCTGAGGATGGGCGGACGCCAGAGGGCGGGAGGGGTTTGGATGGACGAGCCTGGGGCGGGCGAGCGCCGATCACAAGCGCCCTCGGCCGTCTGATCGCGGGCGAGCTGCCGCTCCACGAGTGGGTCGCGTTGGTGCGCGCCACCGTCCCCCCGCCAGCTCTGTGGCGCCGCCGGCCACAGCCCGGGTTTTGGCGGCGGCTGTGGAGACGGATGGCAAGGACCTGACTCTCAACTCCGATCTGCTCGTGCGGCACACAAACACGAGGGCAGGGAGGAGCTGGGGCTGTATCTCTCTTTAAACGGCGTGCGCTATGGCGCGCACCTTTAGAGAGAGAACACATCTACCGAGCCCCCATCGCATATACCATCATCACTACATGTCCCCTGACTTCCCGAAGGAGACGCACCGCCTATGCCACCAATCGACAAACCCAAGGCGACGGAGAAGAAGGGTGCGGGAGAGCCACCCTTTGGCCTGCGATTCGATCCGGACGAGTTCCACGAGCAGGAGCTTCGCCGCGAAAAGATCATCAAAATGCAGGACGCCATCCGGCCCGGCCGGACCATACCCGTCGCGATCCGCTTCGACCAGTTCACGCTGCGACGACTGAAGACGCTCGCCACGCTCCACAACACCGGCTACCAGACACTGCTGAAGGCATTCGTCCTCGAACGGCTCTACGAGGAGGAGAAGCGCGCGGGGATCATCGACTCCTAGCGGCCCAGCCGCAACGCGTCCTCAAAATCGCCAGGGCCCGAGCGGACATCAACCGTGTGGGTTGACGGCGCGGGGATCATCGACTCCTAGCGGCCCCAGCTCGGCACATCCTCGTCGAGTCCCGAGCAACGCAAACCTTCGAGTCCCGAGCAACGTCAACCTTACGGTTGGTGTCGCGGGGATCATCGACTCGTAAAGGCTGGCGGATGGGCGATCCGCCGTCGTGGGGCATGGATGCCCCGCGCCCGGGCGCATGTTGAGACGGCCGCCCGCGCGGATGATCCCTACCCCGCCATCAGCGTGCTCACAACCGCCTCGTACACGCCCGCTCCGTTCGCCGCCTCGCACACGCGCACGTTCGTGTACTGCCCTACCGCCTCCCCGATCGTCGGGTCGCGCAGATGCGCGTTCGCCACCAGCCAGAAGGTCTGCACGTGCCGCGCGCACGCCATGTCCTCGCGCGAGTCTCCCACCGCGAAGGTCTCCTCACATGCATACCCCCGCGCGCGCTGGTGGAACGCCACTGCGCCCGCCTTCGACGCGCCCGCCGGCACGAGGTGGTAGCCGCGCACCTGCGCCAAGCTCGCCTGCCTCGGGGAGCGCGTGCTCACCGCCCCGTTGTCCACCAGCCGCAACCCCTCATACCCATGCTCCGCCAGCACCCTGTCGGCCTCCTCCGCGTCCACCAAGCCGCGGAAGAGATGTGACACTTCGCGTTCGGTGTGCCACGGGTCGTGGTGCTCCAGGCGCTCCCCGTAGTGCTCCAGCAGCAGCGCCGGCGCCCCCGAGCGCTCGATCTGTTGGGCGATCGTCTCCTCGCCGGGCAGCATGTTGCCGGTCAACCAGTGCTCCTCCCCGTCGAGCACCGCGCACGCCCCCGCCTCATAGATGTAGGAGCGCCCTCCCAGCAGCCGCGCATCCTCCGCCAGCTGCGCCTTGCGCCGGCCCGACATCAACACCACCTCCACGCCCGCGCGCAAGCACGCCTGCACCGCCCTGACGCCGTCGATCGCCACCGCCCCCTCGCCGTCGTGCAGCAGTGACGCGCCTTTGCCCAACAGCGTGCCATCGAGGTCGAGGTACAGGCAGCGCGCGCTCATCGCCCCCCACCGTCGAGGTGGGTGAGGGCAGTGTTGTATGTGTTCACCTTGGCCCCCGCCATTCACTCTGTGAAACCTCGTAGGCGACTCTCACGCCGGCGAGCGGCGGGCGCTCCGGCGGGACGGCGGCCGACTCCACGGAGCCGGCAGGTTCGGAGGCCAGCTCGGCCTCAAGGCCCTTCAGTCGCCCCTCGCGCTGCAACCGCCGCGCGATCGTCGCCAACACCGTCGTCGCCATCGGCGTCAAGTCTTGGAGTGGCTGGTGGCGGTTACGGTGCACCTCCAGATCCACCTGTGCGATCGCCTCCAGCCCGACCGCCCGCCACGCGTCGATCAACATCCCGATCTCCACCCCGTATCCGGTCGCGAACGGCAGCCGCTCCAAGAGACTCCGGCGCGCCGCCACCTCCCCCGCGAGCGGTTGACGCACCTCCGCCAGTTGCGGGTAGAACAGCGCCAGCGCCGGGCGGGCGGTGAGATGGTTGACGCGGCCCCCGCCCTCAGGTAACGCGATTCCGCCATGCTCGAACGGGCGCCGGTAGAACCCCTTCACGAACTCCACTCCCCGCTCGCACACCAGCGGGCCGAGGAGTCCGGTCGCGAAATGGGCCGAGAAGTCCTCACTGTCCGCGTCCAGGTAGCACACGATCTCGCCCTCCGCGACCCCCAATGCCCTCCACATCGCATCGCCCTTGCCTCGCACCGGCCCGAGGTGCGACATCAACTCCGCCTCCTGGCGCACGGTCGCGCCCGCCTGCTCCGCCACCGCCGCGGTGCCGTCCGCCGAGGCCGCGTCCACCACGATCACCTCGTCGATCGCCCCCGCTGCTCGCAGCTTCACCAGCTCCTCCACCACCCTCCCCACCGTTCCCGCGCACTCCTTCGCCGGCACGCACACCGTGATGCTCTCGCTGCGCTCGCGCGCGATCCGCTGCGCCGAGTAGCGCGAGTGGTGGTAGGTGCGCTCCCGCGCCCACCGCCCGGCGGCGGTCTCCGGCAAAGAGGCCTCGTCGGACGTTGGGCGCTCCGAGCTCGCCGGCAAACCTCGGTGGTTGCGCCCGTCCGCGCCGCGCTCGTCAGTCGAAGCTCCCATTGCCATCTACTATCGCAACCGGTGGCGATAGAGCGCACGATCGAGCCTTGGAGCGCCCTGCTCGAGGACGGGCGCGCCGACGGACGGCTCGTCCGCGGGGCCTCCGAAGGACCGACCGCCGCCACCTTGGTGGATCCCCCCGCGGACCTGCACCCCGACGTGCTTGCGGCGCTCGCGCGCGCGGGCATCGAGCGGCTCTACTCCCACCAGGCGCGGGCGCTCGAAGCCGCCTGGGAGGGGCCGTTGATCGTCACCACGGGCACCGCCTCCGGCAAGTCGCTGTGCTTCAACCTGCCCACGCTGGAGATCCTCTGCCGCGATGCCCACGCGCGCGCGCTCTACCTCTACCCCACCAAGGCGCTCGCGCAAGACCAGGCGCGCGCGCTCGCCCGCTTCGGCCTCGGCGACCGCCTGCGGCCCGCGATCTACGACGGTGACACGCCCCGCGAGGCCCGCACCCAGATCCGCCGCCGGGCCGGCATCGTGCTCACCAATCCGGACATGCTCCACCTCGGGATCCTCCCCCACCACGAATCGTGGGGCAACTTCTTCGCCAACCTTGCCGTCGTCGTGATCGACGAGGCGCACGTCTACCGCGGCGTGTTCGGCTCCCACGTCGCCAACGTGCTGCGCCGCCTGCGCCGCGTCGCCGCCGCCTACGGCACCTCCCCCCGCTTCCTGCTCGCGTCCGCCACGATCGCCAACCCACTCGAGCTGGCGGAGCGACTCACCGGCCTGGAGGGGGTCGGGTTGATCGAGGAGGACGGCGCCCCCGCGCCGCGGCGACAAATCGCGATCTGGAATCCCCCGCTCACCGACGCCGCGCTCGGCGCGCGCCGTTCGGCGCTCGGCGAGGCCGCCGAGTTGCTCGCGCGACTGGTCGGCGACGGCGCCCGCGTGATCTGCTTCATGAAGTCGCGCAAGGGCGTCGAGCTGCTCTCCCGGCTCGTGCGCGAAGAGCTCGGCGGCGGGGAGGCTGGCGACGCGCAGGCAGGTGCAGGGCACGGGGGGAGGGGCTTGGGAGCAGGCGCTCGGATCGGCGGTCCTCACAGGGCGGGCGCGAGGACCCCGGCGGGCATGAGAGCCTCGCCGACCTCGTGGTCCCCTACCGCGCCGGCTACACCCCCCAACAGCGGCGCGATCTCGAGGGTCGCTTGATGCGCGGCGAGCTGCGCGCGGTGATCACGACCGATGCGCTGGAGCTGGGGATCGACATCGGCGAGCTCGACGCCGCCGTGGTCGTCACCTTTCCCGGCACCGTCGCTTCGCTGCGCCAGATGTGGGGGCGCGCCGGTCGCCGTGGCCGGGGGCTGGCGATGTACATCGCCGGCGAGGATGCCCTGGACCAGTTCTTCTGCCGCCACCCCGACGAGTTCCTGGAGCGGCCCGTCGAGTCCGCGATCCTCGACCACGAGAACCCCTCGATCCACCTCGCCCACCTGCTGTGTGCGGCCTTCGAGGGCCCACTCTCGGGCGCCGACGCGGAGATCCTGGGGCCCCGCTGGGAGGCCTACGCGGAGATCCTGCTCGGCCGCGGTCAGCTGCGCCGCAGACCTGCATCTCACTCGCCCGCCGCCTACGTCCCCCGCAACGCGGCCGCCTACCCCGCCGCGGGGGTCTCGCTGCGCTCGGCCTCGCTCGACAGCTTCGCGATCGTCGACGTCTCCTCCGGGGAGCTGCTCGGCACCACCGAGGCCGCGCGCGCGTTCTCGACCGTGCACCAGGGCGCGATCTACCTGCATCTCGGACGCTCCTACGAGGTGCAGGAGCTCGACCTGGAGCGCCGCCGCGCGCTGGTGGCGCCGTTCGAGGGCGGCTGGTACACGCAACCCAAGCGCGACACCTCCACGACGATCGAGGCCGTGCTCGACCGCCGCGAGGTGCTCGGTGTCTCGCTCTCCTTCGGCGAGGTCTCGGTCACCGACACCGTGCTCGCCTACCAGCGCCGCCGCCTCCTCGACCACGCCCAGATCGACCTCGTTCCCCTCGACCTCCCTGAAACGAGCTTCTCCACGCAGGCGCTGTGGTTCGAGCTCGACCCCGACGCGCTCGCCGCCTGCGTGCCCGAGCGCGGGGCACGTGCCGGGTCGGCAACAGCGACGACGACGACGACGACGACGACGGCGGCGGCGGCGGCGCATCGTGACGCTGCTCCCCCCGCGGGCGTGGCCCCCGGCGTCGACGACGAGGCGGCGCAGGAGACGGTGCTCGGCGCCCTGCACGCCGCCGAGCACGCCCAAATCGCGGTGCTGCCGCTGATCGCGATGTGCGACCGCTGGGACATCGGCGGGCTATCCACCAACATCCACCCGCAAACGGGGCTGCCGACGATCTTCATCTACGACGGCCACCCCGGCGGAGTGGGGCTCACGCGCGCCGCCTTCCTGCGTTTCGAGGAGCTCTGCCGCGACGCTCATCGCCTGATCTCCGAGTGCCCCTGCCGCGCGGGTTGCCCCTCGTGCATACAGTCGCCCAAGTGCGGCAACCTCAACGAACCACTCGCCAAGGGCGGGGCACGACAACTGTTGGAAGGGATGCTGGCGGCGCAGGCTGCAACCTGACGGGGAGCGAGGTGGTGGAGATGCGAGCGGGGTGGAGATGTCTGCTCATGACCCCCAACTACTTCACAAAATGCAGGGCCGGCCTGAACGAGAACCTGCGAATCGCGCAGCCGTGCTCGTCACAATGGACGGCACGTGTCCAAAGGCGTCCCCGGCAAGAGAGCAATCGCAGGCTTGGCCGCGCTGCTGGCGCTGGCAATCGCCGCGCCTACCAGCAGCGCCGGCCTCGACGGCCCACATGGCCGCGCCAGCCGGGCCCAGAGCGGCCCACATGGCCACGCCAGCCAGGCGCGGGGCAACGGCCCCAATGGTCGCGCCAGCCAGGTCGAACTCGGCGAAGGCCCCGGCGGGCGGGTGGCCCTCACCGATTGGACGCTGCGCCGCGATCCGGAAGACGTCGGACAGCTGCGGGGGTGGCCCACCGGCGACTTCGGCGGCGCGTCCGTGAGCGTTCCCGACGTGGTCAACCCCGCCCCGATCAAAGGCAAGCGGGCTGTCCCCGACTTCGAAGGCTCGGTCGCGTGGTACCGCACGACGCTCACCGCGCCCGCGGCGGGCACCTACGCGCTGGAATTCGCCTCCGCCAACTACCTCGTCGAAGTGTGGATCGACGGCCGCCCGCTCGGCTCCCACGCGGGCTTCTACCTGCCCTTCGAATTCCGCGACGCGCTGTCCGCCGGCGCGCACACGCTGGTGGTGCGCGTGGACTGGCACGACCCGCTGCTGCAAACCAACGAAGGCTTCAACCGCGCGTGGTTCAACTTCGGCGGCCTCGACGGCACGGTCGACATGCGCGAGCTCACCGCCAGCGAACTCTCCGACCCCACGATCCAAACGACGCTCACACCCGACGCGCCGACCGCGACACAGGCGACCGTGCAGCTGGGGGTGGTGGTGCACAACAACGGGCCGGCACGCATGCTCGCGCCCGAAGGCACGCTCGGCCGTCCCGGGCAGACGATCCCGGTGACCTTCACTCCACAGCTCGTCGGCGCCGAACAGGCGGTGACGATGACCGCCACCGTGACGGTGCCCGCGCCGGCGCTGTGGGCGCCGGGCAGCCCCAACCTCTACGAACTGATGCTCGACATCCCGGGCGAGAGCAGCTACTCCGCGCCCGTCGGCCTGCGCCAGCTCACCTGGAGCGCCGGCAAGATGTACCTCAACGGGCAGCCACTCGAGCTGCACGGCGCCTCGATCCAGTTCGAAGCGCCCGGTCACGGCGACGCGCCCGGCCCCGCCGAAGAGGACACGCTCATCCAGGAGCTGCAGGCGATCGGCGCCAATGCCGCCCGCACTCAGCACCCGCTGCCCGCCTCCATGCTCGAACGCCTCGACGCCGCCGGGATCCTCGTGTGGCAGGGCGTCGGCCCAGTCGACCCCTCCGGCGACTGGACGGGCATCACGCCGCAGCTGGCCGAACGGGCGCGCGAAGACGTGCGCACCACGGTGCAGGCCGACGCGCTGCACCCCTCGATCATCGCCTGGAACCTCACCAACGAGCTGGCCGGCAACGGCCACCCCGGCGGGCAGGCGCAGTACGTCGAAGCGATGTCCGCGTGGCTGCACGCCTACGACCCCGGGCGAATGGTGGCGGTGGACGTGTGGGGCGAGCACCCCCCCCGCCACGGCGCCGGCCACCTGTACAGCGACGTCGACGCGGTCTCCGAGACCGACTACTCCGGCTGGTATGAGGGTCTGCACGACAAGCCCGCGAAGCTGCGCCACCTGATCGACGGCCGCCTCGCCGCGATGAACGCGACGTTCGCCGGCAAAGTCCAGCTCATCAGCGAGTTCGGCGCCGAAGGCAACGCGCTCGACCGGCCCGGGCGTCCCGGCTCCTACTCCTTCCAGACGCGCGTGCTCACCCAGCACATCCGTCTCTACGAGGCCGACCCCGCGCTCAGCGGGATGCTGGTCTGGGTGCTGCGCGATTTCGCGCTCACCCCCACCTACTACGGCGGCTCGGTCCTCGCCGAGGACCCCCACATCAAGCTGATCGAAGGGATCCTCGGCAAGGGCCTGTTCGACTACGCCGGCCATCCCAAGCCCGCGGAGCGCGCGGTGGCGCAACTATTCAAAGAACTGCCGGCGGTGTAGGGCCGATCGGCTGCCGGGCGCACCCACGAAGGGTGCCTGCCGCCGCGTCTCACTGGCGGCGAGCTGCCGCTACTCGGCGTCAGGCCAATTCGCGGCGCCCATGACGCCGTCGCCGTCCTCGGGCCTGGGGCCGCCGACAGCAACGATGTCCAACCCTTCGGGGCCGCCCTCGAAGGCACGCACCACGTCGGGCGCCACGCGCAGGACGTCCCACTGGCGCAGCTCCTGGGTGTCGCCGTCGAGCAGCACCCGCCCGGACCCGGCGACGACGATGTATGCCTCCTCCTGCTCGCGGTGACTGTGAGCCACCGGGCTGCGCATGTCCGCCCCATAGCGGAAGAGGCTGACCCCGAGATCGCGCGATTCCAAGTGTTTGCGAGCAAAGCGACCGTCGATCCCCGGCGCCCGCTCGCCGATCGAGTTCTCGATATCCAACAGGTTCACGGTGGCGAAGCGGGACATGTGATCTCCTCTGGCAGGGGGTGGTGGGCGTACACGTTATCTCCACGCGGCAGAGACCAGCCCGACGCCAGCGGCAGGGCCCCCAAAAGCGTCGCCGGCCGGACACGTATCCACTCGCCCGCGCAGTGCGCAGCGTCAGAGATGGACAAGTGCGAGTGCCCGCCCAAGACCAGTGTCGACCTGGGCCATCAGCCAATCCGGTAGGGCTCCTATGCGCTCTTCGAGGGCCACCCGGTCGATGGTGGCAATCTGCGTGACGTTGACAACCGAGTCGACGACGAGGCCCGCCACATCCGCCGACACTACGACGTTGCCCGGAAGGGACGCAAGCTTTGCGTTGCCGGTCAGCACGACCACCGTGACGGTGCGCAACTTCGAGCGGTTGTATGGGTCGGCGCTGATGAGCAGCACCGGACGTCGCAACGCGGGAGCGGAGCCCCTGGGCAGGCCGAGATCGGCCCACCAGAGCTCCCCCCGCACCATCAGCTTTGATGGCCGGCTACCAGCGCCGCGGCGGCAGCATCGGTGAACTCGTGGTCGGCTGAGAGTCCGGCGATCGCACGGTCGATCGCGTCCGTAGTGCCATCGTCCCCCAGTGTGTCCAGCCAGCTTTCGGCCGCCCGCACGAACAGCTCGCTCCGCGAAACACCCAACCGCTTTGCGGCCTGGTCCACACGATGGAAGGTCTCATCCGGAAGCGAGATCGCTGTCTTCATGAGATGGCGAGTATAACCAAGTTATACCTTCATAAGGGGATCCCTACCGATTGCCCCGCGCGATCTTGCGCAGGTCGATCGTGGCGTCGTAGAGCTTGGCGTCGACGCCCTCCTCGAGCGCGACCTCGCGCAGCGGACGCCCCGAGGCGGTGGCCTTTTTGACGATCACTCCCGCCTTGTCGTAGCCGATCGCACCGTTCAGCGCGGTCGCCACTGCCAGCGTCCCGCCCGCCGAGGCGGCGGTGCCGGCCTTGTTGGCCTGGATGCCGTCGATGCACTTCTCGGCGAACGCGCGCGAGGCCGAAGACAGCAGGCGCAGCGACTGCAGCAGGTTGCGCGCGATCAGCGGGATGCGCACGTTGAGCTCGAACTGGCCCTGCATGCCGCCGATGGTGATCGCGGTGTCGTTGCCGATCACCTGCGCGGAGACCTGCAGGACGACCTCGGGGAGCACGGGGTTGACCTTGCCGGGCATGATCGATGAGCCCTTCTGCAGCTCCGGCAGGAAGATCTCGCCGATACCGGCGCGCGGGCCGGAGCCCATCAGCGCAAGGTCGCCGGCGATCTTGGTCAAGGACACCGCGATCACCTTGAGCGCGCCCGACAGCTCGACCAGCGCGTCGCGGTTGGCCTGCGCCTCGAACGGGTCGGCCGGCGGGGCGATCTGCTTGAGGCCGGAGTCCTTCTTCAGGCGCGCGCGCACCTTCTCGGCGAAGCGCAGGTGCGTGTTCAGGCCGGTGCCGGTGGCGGTGCCGCCGAGCGGGATCTGCCCGACGTGCACGAGCGCCGCTTGCACGCGCTCCTGGCCGAGGCGCATCTGCGCGGCGTAGCCGGCGAACTCCTGGCCGAGCGTGACTGGCACGGCGTCCATCAGGTGCGTACGGCCGGCCTTGACGACGTTCTCAAAGCTTTTTGCCTTTTTCGCAAACGAGCGCTCCAGCTGTTTGAGTGCCGGGAGCAGCTCGTTCTGGGCGACGTCGAGCGCCGCCAGATGCACCGCCGAGGGGAACACGTCATTGGAGGACTGGCCCATGTTCACGTGGTCGTTGGGGTGAGTGGGCTCGCCCGCGAGGCGTGCGATCACCTCGTTGGCGTTCATGTTCGTGGACGTACCGGAGCCCGTCTGAAAGACATCGATCGGGAACTGCGCGTCGTGCTTGCCGGCGGCGATCTCCGCCGCGGCTTTCTCGATCCGCGCCGCCGTGCGCTTGGGCAGCAGCCCCAGCTCGCCGTTGACGGCGGCCGCGGCACCCTTGATGCGGGCCAGCCAGTGCACCACCGCGACCGGCACGGTCTCACCCGAGATCGGGAAGTTCTCGACGGCCTTGGCGGTCTCCCCGCCCCACAACTGTTCGTCTGCCATTTGGGTTCTCCTTTGGCCGGACGTGCGGCCGTTCAGGGTCTCTCTTCGGGGCTACCGCCACTGCGGGGTGCGCTGTGGGACATGGACGTTATACGGCCAGGGTTGGAGACACATCCCAGGACTTACGCCAACGGCGGCGGCGATCAGCGGCCAACGCGCGATAGAGAGACCAAGCCACCGATAGGATCCGGCGCCAACCGAACACGTGGAGAAGGATTGCCGTTCACGATGTTGTCCGAGACTTATCGACGCGCACTGCGCTACTCGAGCCTGCCTCTGTTCGTGGAGTCCGCCGTGCGCGGCAACCGCAGGCATCAGCGCCCGCTGCCACAAGCCGCGGTCTGGCTGTTGCTGGCCCGCTTCATATGGAGTTGCTACAGGATCAAAACAGCTTCGCATTATGCCGAGCATCTGGCGATCGCCGCTCACATCATTGGTGTTCCCGAGCAGACCGAGGGGTGCGTGGTCGAATGCGGCTGCTACAAGGGTGGCAGCACCGCCAACCTCTCGCTCGTTTCGGCCCTTGTCGGGCGGGAGCTCCACGTGTTCGACTCCTTTGAGGGCCTTCCCACACCGCCCGCCAGTGAAGCCGAGAACATCCTGCACCACGACCGCGCGACGAACACTTACGAACGCGGAATGTACGCCGGCTCGCTGGAAGAGGTGCGGGAGAACGTGCGACGCTGCGGCGATCTCAGCGCCTGTCGCTTTCACCAGGGCTGGTTCGAGGACACACTCCCGGGCTTCCGCGTGCCATGCGTGGCAGCGTTCGTCGACGTGGACCTTCGCGCGTCGCTCGAGACATGCGTGCAAGCGATCTGGCCTGTGATGGCCGATGGGGGAGCGCTCTTCATCCATGAGGCCCGCCACCACGAGATGGCGTCGCTTTTCTTCGACAGCGTTTGGTGGAAGGAGAGGCTGGGAACTCGCCCCCCGGGGCTGATCGGGGCCGGCACCGGGCTGGGCCTCGAACCGACGGCCGGCGCCTGGACGAGCCAGCTGGGGTACGCGAGGAAGTCCGAAACCACAGGCTACGCGCGCATGCGTGGCTAGCAGTCACAGTCACAAAGCGCCGCGGCGGCCATCGAGCGAAGGGCCACGCGCAGGCATTTCGGCCGCGCCCGTCGCGCTCTCTCGACCTGGCACCAGCCTACCCGCAGAACGCGACCAGCTCCCGCGCCAAGCCGATCGGGTCGTCGTAAGCCATCAAAAAGCCGGTGCCCGACAGCACCCGCAGCTGCGCATCGGGCAGCAGCCTCAGTGTCTCTTCGGCTCCCGCAAGCGGATGCAGGCGGTCGCTGTCGGCCCACAGCAGCAGCACCGGCATCTCCAAGTGCGGATAGAGCTCGAGCAGCTGCGTCTGAGGCCCACGCGGCCAGCGGCGCGCGAACTTGGCCCACGAGCGCGCGAGACTCGGGTTGCCGGGGACGTCGGCGAAGGCGTGGCGCACGAGGTCGCGCGCGGCCGGCTCGCCGCGCGCGGAAAGCCGGGGCCCAAGCGAGGGGGAGAGCACGAGCGGCGCGGCGTGGGTGAGCACGCGGTCGGCGCCCGGCAGTGAGCCGGTGCGCGCGGCGATCCGCCATACGGCGCGCAGCCGGGCGTGCTCTTCGGGGCGGTGCAGGCGGTTGGGCATCAGCACGACGCGCGCGGGGTGCAGCCCCCCGCGTTCAATCGCGCGCAGCAGGATCTCGGCGCCAATGTCGTGCCCGGCAATCAGCGGCCGTGGGCCAAGAACGTCGGCGGCGAAGCCGCACAGCACCTCGGCGTACCAGTCGATCGTGTAGGGGTGGCGTGGCCGGTCCTCGGAGTCGCCGTGCAGCGGCAGGTCGGGGAGCACGACGCGGAAGCGCTCGGACAGCCGCCGCGCCACCGGCTCCCACTCCATGTGCGAGAGCAGCGCAGAGTGCAGCAGCGCCAGCGGGGGACCGGCGCCGAGCTCGCGGTAGGCGACACGCGCGCCGTCGGGGTGGTGGTACAGGCGCAGCCTCACGTGGATACGCTACCTCGCCATGCCCTCTCACACCGACCTCGGCAACCGTTGGGTGCTCGTCACCGGCGCCTGCCGCCGCATCGGCCGGGAGGTCGCGCGCCACCTCCTTTCCTCCGTGCTCTCCCCGGGGGATGAGGCGGGGTGAGCGGCTGGGCCGGCACGCGCGTGCTGTTCACCGGCGCGCAGGGCTTCATCGGCTCGTGGGTCGCTGAGCGGCTGCTGGCGGAGGGCGCCGAGGTGTTTGTTCTCGACCGGCCGGCGCCCGCGCTCTCGCGCTACCGTCTGCGCGGGCTGCACGAGCGCTGCACGCCCGTCGCGGCCGCCCTGGAGGACGTCGGCTCGCTGCGCGCCGCGCTCGAGGACCACGGCGTCCAGGCCGTCTTCCATCTCGCCGCGACGGCGCTCGTGGGCTCGGCGACGGCCTCGCCGCTGCGCGCATTCGAGGTCAACGTACGCGGGACGTGGAACCTGCTGGAGGCCTGCCGCGCCGCCGCTGCACCACCCCGACAAGTCGTGGTGGCCTCCACCGACAAGGCCTACGGCGTCCACCCAGAGCTTCCCTATCGGGAGGACAGCGCGCTGCGGCCTCGCTATCCCTACGACACCTCGAAGGCGTGCGCCGACCTGATCGCACAGTCGTACGCACACACGTTTGGATTGCCGGTCGCCGTTACGCGATTCGGAAACGTGTTCGGAGGAGGGGACGTCAACTTCTCCCGCCTGATCCCGGGAACCATCAGATCGCTGCTGGCGGGCGAGCGGCCGGTGATCCGATCGGACGGGCTGATGGAGCGCGACTTCCTGTACGCGGAGGATGCGGTCTCGGCCTATCTGGCTGTCGCCGGCTCGCTCGATCGCCCAGAGCTGCATGGATGCGCCTGGAACGCGAGCATTGGGCGCCCAACGGCCGTCCTCGAGATCGTCCGGCAACTCATGGAGATCGCCGACGTCGAGGCCGAGCCGGATGTGCGCGGGGAGGGTACTCCGCACGGCGAGATACCGTGCCAGTGGTTGGACTCGAGTGTCATCTCCGAGCAGCTCGGGTGGACGCCGGAGTGGGATCTCGAGCGGGGTCTCCAAGCCACATATGACTGGTACGAGCGGGAGTTGCCGAGAATCGGCGCTCTCGTGCGGTCGGGCAGCTGAGCGGGGCACCGCGGCAGTACGGGCCCGTCGAAGCGCGTTCTCGACTCGACGAGCCGCCTCCGACGGCGGGCTGAGCATCGACACGACCCGTCGCCGTGCGCGCTGGAAACACTCGTGCTGAACTCAGCACTCGTTTGCCCAGCGCTGGAGCGGTTATACGGGTTGCGCCCTGCCGCCGGGCGATCTCGCGATTACGGTGATTGGGTGTCCAACTCGGTAGACGTCGTGATCGTCACCTACAACCGATACGAGCTCACCGCAAGCTGCCTGCGCCACCTGGCTGGGCAGACGATCAACCATCGCGTGATCGTAGTGGACAACGGCTCGGCCGACGACACCCCGGAGCGCGTACGTGCGGATTGGCCCGACGTGCGCCTCCTGCCACTGGATCGGAACTACGGCTTCGCCGTAGGTTGCAACCGAGGCGTGGCGGTAGGGTCTGGGGAGGTCGTGGTGCTGCTCAACAACGACGTCAGGTGTCGCGCGGACTTCCTCGAGCGGCTGCTCGCGCCGCTGCGGGATGATTCCGTGGGATCGGTCGCCTCGCTCATGCTCCAGCCGCGGGAGGCAACGATCGACAGCGTGGGCCTGACGGCCGATGTCACCCTCGCCGGCTTTCCGCGACTGCACGGACTGCCGGCGAGGTACGCACGCGATCCATGCCCCGTGCTGGCCGGTCCGGCGGGCACGGCGGCCGCCTATCGGCGCAAGGCGTGGGAGCAGGTCGGCGGCCTCGACGAGACCCTCTTCACCTACATGGAGGACTTCGATCTGGCGCTGCGTCTGCGCAGCGCCGGATGGGAGTCGGTCGCAGCACCCGACGCCGTGGGGGTGCACCTGGGCTCCGCCACCCACGGGCATCGCTCCGCGTGGCAGCGACGCAACGGGGGCTTCGGACGTGGTTACGTGCTGCGCCGCTACGGACTGCCGCGGGGAGCGGCCACAGCTCGGGCGCTGGCCACCGAGGCGATGGTCGTGCTCGGAGACCTGATCATCTCGCGGGACCTGGCCGCCCTGCAGGGGCGCAGACGGGGATGGGGTGCTGGCCAACGCCGTCCACGCCACCCACGTCCACCCGCAGACGCGATCGACTCAGAAATCAGCTTCCGCGATTCGCTCGCGATGCGGCGCGGTATCTATCGACGTCCCGCCGCCTTCTGAGGTCACGAGGTCCCGCCGCCTTCTGAGGTCACGAGGTCCCGCCGCCTTCTGAGGTCTCACACACCCACCACCGCCGCGGCGACGGGACGGTGTCACGAAGATTGCGGTGCTTTCACCACGCATGACGGACTCACCGCTCCTGCGTCTCCCACCATGCCACGGTCGCCGCCAAACCGTCAGCGAGCGCAACGCGCGGCCGATAGCCGACCTCGTCGTGAAGCCTCCTCACGTCGGCCACCAGCTGGGGCGGCTCACCGGGGCGCATCGGCAGCGCCCCGCGACGAACCAGCTCGGGACGTCCGATCAGGCGCACGATCTCATCGACCATCTCACCCACGGCAACTCCCACACCCGAGCCGATGTTGACGTTCCCCACGGCCGCGCTGTCGAGCAGTGCCACCAGTGCGCCCGCCATGTCCTCGACGTGCATGAAATCGCGCAGCTGCTCGCCGCCGCTGGTGGCCACCGGCTCTCCGTGCAGCAGCGAGCGAACCACCGAGGGCACCAAGCGTCCTTGGGGCTCGCGCGGGCCATAGAGGAAGAACGGCCGCGCCCACACCAGCTCCACCCCCGCCTGGGCGGCATATGCGGCCACCACCCGCCGCAGCGCGTCCTTGGCCACGCCATAAAGCGTGGCGGGCACCAGCGGTGAGACCCCCTCCGCGAGCGGACGATCGGCCACCGACCAGTCGTACTCGGCGCAGGTGCCGGCGATCAGCATGCGGCGCCCGCCGCCGTCGATGAACGCCCGCGCCAGCCGCAGGCTGGACTCCACCCACAGCACATTCTCCGGCGCGTCCCACAGCCGAACGGGCGCGGAGTGCCACGCCAGATGCACCAACCGCGATGGGCGCAGCCGGCGCATCAGCGCCTCCAGCTCGCCGCCCGGGGCGGTGAGGTCGAGCCGATGCCAGCGGACGTTCGACAACGGCGGCGGAGCGGTTTGCGTGGAGATTGCATGTACGTCGTCGCCGCGAGTCGCCAACGCGATGGTCAACGGCAAGCCGATGAAGCCGTTGGCGCCTGTGACCAGCACCGTGCTCACTGGTCATCCCCCTTGGCGCTGGGGGATCTCAGCCGGTTGGTGCCGGCGGATCTCAGTCGGCGTGTCGTCGGGGGGGTTCGGATCGGCGCATATGCCCCAGGCGAGCGTGGACAGCAGATGCCGCAGGTCGAAGCTGCCGCGCGTGTAGTGCTGTGTCTGATTGTCAGCCACCAACAGCCCCTCTTGATCGCCCTGCCACAGCGTGTGGCTGCGATCCCACTGCTCCGGGCCATATACGGCACCGGCGCGGTCAACCACCAACGAGCCCAGGCCGATGCGCTCCAGCAGCCGTGTGAGGCATTCGCGGCTGCCCTCCAGCGAGTAGGCGTCCTGCTTGTCACGCACCACGAACAGCGGCAGCTCCCTGAGCGTTTGGTGGGCGATCATGAAGGTGTTTGTACGGAGCTTGGCGGAGGGGAAGGGCTCGTAATAGGAGAGCGCGCGGGGCACATCGCGCAGCGTGGTCAATCGCGCCCCCACGGTTTCCTTTGCCGAGCGGCGCTGCTTGCCGTTGCGCTCCAGCTCGGGCCCCCTGAACAACTCGCGGGCCCGCGGCGCGGGAGGCATCAGACCCCGGTAGGCGCTGGGCAGCCCCATCGAATAGGTGAACCACGAGTGGCTGCTGGCCCATGCACCGGTTGCCCCGACCTGCCCCACGCCCGGCCGCCCGAGCGCGGCGTCGAGCTTCGCCAGCCAGCCATCCGCGAGCGGGCGACTGAAGGAGTTGACAAAGCAGTAGCGATTTCGACACAGTCGCGCGGCGGCGGCAAAGTACACTCCCAGGTCGAACCCGCGATCCTCGAAGAACAGTGTCTCGGGCGCGAAATCGGCGACCTCGTCGATGTAAGGCTGGGCCTCCGAGAATGAGGTAAATCCCTTCATCGCAAGCACCAGCTCGTACTCGACGCCGGGGGGATGTGAGCGCAACGCCTCGGCAAACCCGCGCAGGGCGCTCAGGCCATTGGCCTCGCGGACGAGATGCACGACGCAGGGAGGACCAGCCGAGCCTTCGCAATGCAACGCCTTGGGCAACACCAGCGGTATGCGTCGCCAAGCCCAGGGGGAGCGCATTCAGTCCTCCCGGTGGAAGTCGGGGTAGGAGCGATCGCGCTCTGAGATGATGGGCTCACCGGCGAGGTGGGGCCATTCGATCCCAAACGCCGGGTCATCCCAGCGCACCCCGCGCGCCGCTTCGGGGACGTGGTGATGACCCATCTGGTAGAAGACCTCGCACTCGTCGCAGAGCGCTTGATAGCCGTGCGCAATTCCCTGCGGCAGGTAGAGGGCGCGGTGGCTGGCGGCGCTCAGTTCGACGCCGTGCCAGCGGCAGTAGGAGGGAGAGCCGGAGCGCAGATCTAGGGCCACGTCGAAGCTGGCCCCGCTCACGCAGCGCACGAGCTTCGGCTCGGCATGCGGCTCAGCCTGATAGTGCATTCCCCTGATCGTGTTGCGCCGGGCGTTGAACGAGACATTGCACTGCACCACGCACGGGTCGAGCCCCCGCGCCCGGAACGTGTCCGCGTCGAACACGCGGGCAAACCAACCGCGCTCGTCGCAGACCGGATCGAGCTCAATCACCCACACTCCCGGCAGCGCCGTCTGCAGGAATCTCATTTCACTCCCGTCAGCAACGCGGAGACGGCCTGTTGACCTTCACGCGGGGGGCACGGATCGGCGCTGACGCCCCAGGCAAGGTTCGACAGGAGGCTGCGACGCGCGAACGTGCCCGCCGTGTAACAGAGCGTCTGGTTGTCGGCGACCAGCAGCCGCTCCTGCTCGCCCTGCCACAGCGTGCGGCTGCGATCCCACTGCTCGGGGCTGTGAACCGCGCCCGCGCAGTCGACCACCAGCGAGCGCAATCCGATCCGCTCCAGCTGCGCGGTAACGCTCTGGCGGCCGCTCTCCAGCACGTAGGTATCCATCTTGTTGCGCACAGCGGGCAGGCACAGCTCACGTAGAGCGGCATGGGAGACCATGAAGGCGTTGGTGCGCAGATGACGCGCCGGAAAGGGCTCGAAGTCAACAAATTCCCGCGGCACCCGGGGCACCGACCGCAGGCGCATGCGCATGGCGGAGACCGTTGAGTGGCTCCGGTTCAGGTCTGAGCCGATCCGCAGCGAGGCCGCCTCGCGCTGGATCTCCATTGTCAGCCCACGGACGACCTGGCGTACGGGGAACAACCCCCGGTAGGCGTTGGGAAGGCCCGCCATGCTCATTACCCATGAGTGCACACTCGCCCACGAGCCCGTCGCACCGACCTGCCCCACATCGGGCCGGGCGAGTGCGGCGTCGAGCTTTGCCAACCAGTCGTTGACCAGCGGACGAGCGTGCGAATTGACGAAGCAGTAACGATCGCGCCGCAGACGCGCGACGAGGGGCAGGTACACCCCCCATTCAAACCCGCGATCGGGGAAGAACAGGACTTCGGGCGCGAGATCCGCGACCTCGGCGAGGTACGGCGCCGCCTGGGCGCGCGAGGCGAACCCCTTCATTGCCAGCACCAGCTCACACTCGATGCCGGGAGGATGTGCGCGCAGCGACTCGGCAAAGGCGCGAAACCAGCGCAGGCCGTTGCGCTCGCGAACGAGGTGCACCAGGCAGGGAGGATCACCGCCCCCCACTCCGGGAGGCGTGGGGGGCAGCCACAGCGGCGTCTGCCGCCAAGCCCACGGCGGGCGCATCTCAGCTCCTCCCGTGCGCCGGCAGCAGCAGTCCCGGCAGGTCGGAGGGGAACGCCCGCAGCGCCAACAACACGAGCCCGTAGAGCGCGCTCGACAGCGCCAGCCGTGCGATCACCGGCGCGCCCGTAAGCAGCATCGGGAGGGCCCCGACCAGGGCGGCGGCGGCGACCCTGGGGAGCAGCCGGAGACTCGGCTTCAAGTGGGGACGCCCGCGCACGAGGATCACACCCCCGGCCACCGCGGCGCCGACCTCCACCGATGCGGTTGCGATCGCGGCGCCCTGTGCCCCATACAACGGGGCGAGAATCGCAACCGCCGCGGCGACCAGCGCGAGCAGGGCGAGGTTGAGGATCAGGATCACGCGATGCAGGTGGAGGCTCAGCAGCGCCGTGATCCAGACGTTGCCGACGAACACGGCCGCCACGGAGATGCCCTGGACCGCGAGCACGGGAACAGCGGGGCGAAAGCTCCCACCGCCGAGTACCGCGATCGCCAGGCTCGCGCCCACGGCGAGCGAGAGCGAGACCCATACGCCGACGATCAGCGACATGTCGAACATCCGCGAGATGACGGACGCGAAGCGGGCGGTGTCCACATGCGCCGCGTGCGCGAAGATCGGGAACGCCGAGCCAATCATCAGGCCAGGAAGGACGAACAGGTTCTCGACCACGCGGTAGGACACGCTCATATAGCCCAGCTGGTGTGCGGAGCTCAGCAGCGAGACGAGCACGATCGCGATCCGCAGGTACACCGTCGCGGTGAGCACGGCCGCCGAATAGGTGAGCATCGGCCCGATGAGCGTTCGCCAGCGGGCAATGTCGAACGATGGCATCAGGGGAAAGTCGCCGCGCACGAGCGCGATCGTGGGCACCAGCATGACGAGCGCCACCAGCGCCGCCACCGCCAGGAAGGCGAGTAGTTGCGCGCCGGCGAGCACGAGCGCCACGATCACCGCGGCGGCCACGAGCTGCCGGGCCAGTTCGAGCGCCGAGAGCGTGCCGAGACGCAGGCGCACCGACAGCGACGCGGTCAGCAGCACCTGGGTGTTCTGGAGAAACATCCCGCACCCGGCGACCAGCACCCCGATCCCCAGCAGGGGGCCGTAGGCCGCGAACGCAAACGCTGTGACGAGCACCACGCCGGCACTCGCCAGCACCAAGCGCAAGCCCAGCAGGTTGCGGGCAAAGCTGGTGCGCCGCTCGCCGCGCAGCACCGACAGTTCGCGCACGCAGATCCCGGTGAGGCCGAGATCGGTCAGGCCGGACACCAATGCGCTCAACGACGTGGCAGTCGTGTAGTGGCCCGTGGCGCTGACGCCAAGGTGGCGGAACAACAGCGCGGCGGCCACCACGCTGAACACCGAGCCGCCCATGTAGGAGCCGACCCGAAGCGTTGTGCCGCGAGCCACGGCTGAACCGGCCGTGGGCCCGGAGAGCGTATCGGGCTCGTTGAGCGCGTCGGGCTCGGTGAGCACCGCCTCCGTCACGAGCACCGACCTGGATCGGCGTGCAGACCCCACGCCAGGGCCGCGAGCACCCGCCGGCGCTCGGCGCCGCCCAGTTCGTAGGAGCGGGTGCGGTTGTCGATCGCCAGCAGCCGCTCCTGACGGCCCTGCCAGTAGGTGCCGCTGCGATACCACTCGGGGGGCTCATACGTCGTGCCGGCGCTGTCCACCACGAGCGCGCGCAGCCCCCTGCACGCCAGCTGGGCGACCATGTTCAGCGATCCGCTCTCCAGCACATAGGTGTCGAACTTGGTGCGCACGGCGAACAGCCGCAACGACCTGAGCGTCTCGTGGCGGACCATCAGCATCGTGTTGCGCAGATGCGGCGTCGGGAAGGGCGCGAAGGCAAGCAGTTCCTCGGGCAACTGCGACAGCAGATCGAGGCGCGCGCGGAGGGCATCGAGCTTCGAGCGCCGCTCGATGCGCTGCTGTTCGAAGTCGACCTCCAGCAGCACCCTGCGCGTCCGCCTGACGGGGGGCAGCACCCCGCGGTAGAAGCTCGGCAGGCCCATCGAATAGGTCAGCCACGAGTGCGAGCTCAGCCAGCAGCCGGTGGCGCCGGCGATACCGACGTCGGGCAGATCGAGCGCGGCGTCCAGCTTCGCCAGCCACCCCGCGGCCGCCGGGCGGGTGTGGGAGTTGACGAAGCAGTAGCGCCCGCGGCGCAGCCGCGCGACCGCACCGAACAGCAGGCCGAGGTCGAGCCCGACGTCGGGGAAGAACTCGATCGTGGGATCGAGGTCGGCCGTCTCCTCGATGTAGGGCGCGGCCTCGGCGCGTGAGGCGAAGCCCTTCATCGCCAGCACCAGCTCGTGCTCGACACCGGGAGGGTGGGCTCGCATCGCCGCGGCGAACTCGCGCAGCGAGTCGATGCCGTTGGCGGCGCGCACGAGGTGAATCACGCAGGGCGGGCCGTCATCCCGGCTGCGCGGGGTCGCAGGCAGCGTCAGCGGT
This sequence comes from uncultured Solirubrobacterales bacterium, assembly GCA_963764915.1. GTDB lineage: Bacteria > Actinomycetota > Thermoleophilia > Solirubrobacterales > Solirubrobacteraceae > Palsa-744. Next base: position 1,125,988 of record CAVXUO010000006.1, read on the forward strand.
GTGCGGCTCCAATCCCAGGGGCGCATCTCGGCCGGCGGTCCGCCCATCAGAGCAGCGCCAGCTGTGGCGTGCGCGCCGCCAGGCGCCCTCCCCACTCACCGACGAAGTCGAGCTGCTCGGCGATCTCGTCCTTGAGGTTCCAGGGCAGGATCACCACCACGTCGGGGCGGTCTTCGCGGATCGCGTGCGGAGCGCGAATCGGGATGTGGCTGCCGGGCATGAAGCGACCCTGCTTGTGCGGATTGAGGTCCACCGTGTAGTCGAGGAAGTCGCGGCCCACGCCGCAGTAGTTGAGCAGCGTGTTGCCCTTCGCCGGCGCGCCGTAGCCGACCACCCGCCGGCCCTCGTCCTTGAGGCCGATCAGGAACTCGAGGATCCGGCGCTTGTCGGCCTCGACGCGAGCGCCGTACTCGGTGTAGGTCTCCAGGCGCTCATACCCCGCCTCACGCTCGCGCTCGCGCAGCTCCGTGGCGCGCCGGGTGTTGGGCTTGGCAGCGTCGTCCTCGTGCGCCCCGTACACGCGCAGCGAGCCGCCGTGCGTAGGCAGCTCTTCGACGTCGAACAGGCGCAGTCCGTGGGCGGCGAATGCGCGCGTGGCGGTAAGGAAGGAGAAGTAGGAGAAGTGCTCGTGGTAGATCGTGTCCCACTGGTCGTCCTCGATCAGGCGCATCAGGTGGGGGAACTCCATCGTGATCGTCCCGCTGGGCGCCAGCAGGATCTTCATGCCACCGACGAAATCGTCCAGGTCGGGGACGTGCGCGAGGACGTTGTTGCCCACCAGCAGATCGGCGCGGGAGCGCGCAGCCAGCGACCGGGCGGTGGCGCGTCCGAAGAACTCAACCACCGTGGGGATGCCCTTCTCGAGCGCCACCTTCGCCACGTTGGCCGCGGGCTCGACGCCGAGCACGGGCACGCCATGCCCGTGGAAGTACTGCAGCAGGTAGCCGTCGTTGGAGGCGATCTCCACCACCTGGCTGTGCTCGCCCAGGTCGAGCAGCTCGACCATCCGCTCGCTGTAGCCGCGGCAGTGCTCGAGCCAGCTGGTCGAGTACGAAGAGAAGTAGGCGTAGTCGGAGAAGATCTTGGCGGGCGTCTGGAACTCCTCCAGCTGCACCAGGAAGCAACTGGAGCACACCAGCGCGCGCAGCGGATAGAAGGGCTCCATCGTGCCGAGCAGCTCGAGCGAGAGATAGGAGTTGGCCAGCGGCGAGGAGCCCAGGTCGGCGAACACGTCCCGCAACGGGGCGCCGCACAGCCTGCACCGCGTGGGGATCGCCCCGGCGCAGGCGTCGGCTCCCCCGACGTCCAGAGCAGCGGTCCCGCTCATTTCCCCACCGGCCAGGGGGCTGCGCCACTCATGCCCACACCCGCCAAGGGGCCTCGCCGGAGTCCCACAGCACCTCGAGCTGATGGCGGTCGCGCAGCGTGTCCATCGCCTGCCAGAACCCCAGGTGACGGAAGGAGGCGAGCTGGCCCTCACTCGTGAGGCGACGCAGCGGTCCCTGCTCCCACACCTCGCGGTCACCGTCGAGATAGCGTCCCACCTCGGGGGAGAGCACGAAGAAGCCGCCGTTCAGCCACGCCCCGTCCCCACGCGGCTTCTCCTGGAAGCTGCGCACGTGCGTACCGTTGATCTCGACGGCGCCGAAGCGCCCGGGGGGCTGCACGGCGGTGATCGTGGCGAGTGCCCCTTGCTCGCGGTGATAGGCGATCAACGCGGTGACGTCGATGTCGGCCACGCCGTCGCCATAGGTGAAGCAGAAGTCCTCGTCGCCCACGTACGCGAGTGCCCGCTTCAGACGCCCGCCGGTCATCGTCCCTTCGCCGGTGTCCAGGAGCGTCACCTTCCAGGGCTCGGTGCTGGAGCGGTGCACCTCGATCTCGCCGCACCCCAAGTCGAAGGAGAGGTCCTCGCTCGTATGCAGGTGATAGTTGGCGAAGAACTCCTTGATGACGTAGCCCTTGTAGCCGAGGCAGATCACGAACTCATCGACGCCGTGGGCCGCGTAGATCTTCATGATGTGCCAGAGGATCGGCTTGCCGCCGATCTCCACCATCGGCTTGGGGCGCACCGCAGTCTCCTCGCTGAGCCGCGAGCCCAGGCCGCCGGCCAGGATCACCGCCTTCATCGGACGCCCTCGGGCGCTGGCGCAAGCCCCACTTGAATCTCGACTGCCGACATGGGAAGTCAAGCTAACAAGACCCTTCCAAGCGGTCGAGTGCCTCCGGGAAAGCTCCCTGTCCGCCGAGGGCAGGCGCCCGTATCGTGTTTCTGACAGCCGTCAGACGGGCGGTTTCTGACAGCCGTCAGATGAGAACCCGCGTGGTGGACGCCCCCATGGGTCTCCCCGGAGCCCTGGAGGTTCACGTATCGACGGTCAGAGGGGCCAACGCAGCTCAGCGTCCGGGCGTCCCTCGGCCATCAGCTCCTCGAGAGGCTACGTATCGACGGTGAGAGAGAGCCAACGCAGCTCAGCGTCCAGGCGTCCCTCAGCCATCAACTCCTTGATGCGCGCGATCCGCATGAACCGCGACCCCTTGAAGTCGGCGATGTCGAGGCCGTTGTCGCGGTAGGCCGCAAGCATCTGCTCGACGCTCGCGCGCACCGTCCATTTGGGGTGCAGCTCGGGAAAGGCCCGCTGCAGCTTGGCGAAGCTGACGCGGTAGCTGCGCTTGTCCGGTCCCGCCCCCTCGGCGAAGGCGATCCGCGACCCGGGGACGGCCTCCTCGACGATCCGGGCGACCTCGCTGATCCGGTAGTTCTCCTCGTCGGCGCCCACGTTGAAGGCCTCGTTGTGCACCTGCTCGCGCGGCGCCTGCATCAACCCGAGGAAGGCTCGCGAGATGTCCTCGATGTGCACCAGCGGCCGCCATGGCGTGCCGTCGCTCTGCATCAGCACCTCGCCGGTTGCAAGTGCGAAGGCGGCGAGGTTGTTGACGACGAGATCGCCCCGGTGGCGCGGTGAGAGGCCGTGGGCGGTCGCGTTGCGCAGGAACGTGGGGCTGAAGGAGTCATCGGCGAGCGCCCCGATGTCGCGCTCGGCGAGCACCTTCGACTCGCCATAGGGCGTCACCGGATTGAACTCAGCGGTCTCGTCGATCCAATCCGCTCCGGCGGCGCCGTAGAGGCTGCAGGAGGAGGCGAACAGGAAGCGTTCGACCCCCGCCTGCTTGGCGGCCCGTGCCAGCGACACCGAGGCGCGGTGGTTGATCGCGAAGGTGCAGTCGGGGTTGAGGTCGCCCACCGGGTCGTTGGAGAGGGCGGCGAGGTGGATCACCGCGTCGAAGCCGTCAAGGTCGGCGGGCGTGGCATCGCGGACGTCCTTGCGGATGGCCGGCACCAGCGGCGCCAGCTCCTCGCCGAAGTCGCAGCCCTCGTACATGTAGGTGTCGAGGCCCACTACCTCGTGTCCGGCCGCGCCGAAGAGCGGGACCAGGATGGACCCGATGTAACCGTGGTGGCCGCTGACGAGAACGCGCATGGGGATTGGCCTCAGTCCGAATCCAGTTCGAGCGTGGAAGGCGGCGCGCAGTCTATCCGCGGGAGACCGGCGGAGAGCGGGGAGCGCCAAACAGGCCGTTTGGCGGGAACCCACATGCAGGCAAGTGTCTCCAACCCGGCGCGTGCGCGCGAAGGAGCACACCAGGAGGGTGGCGCAGTCGGCCGTCAGGCCGGCGAGCCGGGCCCCTCCTCTTTTAGTCACAATGGGCCGCCGGTGACCACCGCTCCTCGACACCCGCTGGTCCCACCCCGCAGGGTGGACCCCCACCAGGCGCTGCCGGCGATGGAGGAGGAGGTGTTGGCGCGCTGGCGCGAGCGCGAGGTGTTCGCGCAGTCGCTGGCGCTGCGCGAGGGCGCGGAGCCGTGGGTCTTCTACGAGGGCCCCCCCACCGCCAACGGTCGCCCGGGGGCCCACCACGTGCTCTCGCGCGTGTTCAAGGACATCTACCCGCGCTACAAGACGATGCGCGGGCACCGCGTGGAGCGCAAGGGCGGCTGGGACTGCCATGGGCTGCCGGTGGAGATCGCGGTCGAGCAGAAGCTCGGCATCAACAGCAAGCACGAGATCGAGAACGTCATCGGGATCGAGGAGTTCAATCGCCAGTGCCGCGAGTCGGTGTTCGAGTACCTGGAGGAGTGGAACCGCCTCACCGAACGGATCGGCTTCTGGATCGACCTTGACCACGCCTACCGCACGCTCGACGAGCCCTACATCGAGTCGGTGTGGTGGGCGCTGGCGGAGATCCACCGGCGGGGGCTGCTGTACGAGGGCCACAAGGTGGTGCCGTATTGCTACCGCTGCGGCACGGCGCTCTCTTCACATGAGGTGGCGCTGGGGTATCAGGATGTGGTGGACCGGTCAATCTATGTGCGACTGCCGGTGCACTTCCCCACGCAAGAGCAATCCGACGGCCTGGTGCAGCAGCCCGAGGGGCCTGTTCGGGTGCCCTCCGAAGCTCTCGATCCAGATTCCCCTTTGCGGGAAGGCGACGCGCTGCTGATCTGGACGACGACGCCGTGGACGTTGCCTGGCAACGTGGCGATCGCGGTCGCGCCCGAGGAGACGTACGTGCGAGCGGAACACAATGGCGAAACGCTGATCCTCGCGAAGCCACTGGTCGAGCGGGTACTCGGGGAGAGTGTGAAGATCCTTGACCAGTTCCCAGGCAGCAAGCTTGTCGGCCAGCAGTACGTGGGGCCGATCTTTCCCGAAGGCCCCCGCGGTGCGACTTCGGGAGTCAGCGACTTTCGGATCGTCGCGGGAGACTTCGTCACGACCGAGGACGGCACTGGACTCGTTCACATTGCGCCCGCGTTTGGCGAGGACGACTTTCGCGTGGCAGCCGCCAACGGGCTATTTCGTATCGACGACCCGAAAAGCCTCTTCAACCCGGTATGGCCCAATGGCACGTTCGACAAGCGCGTGCGCAGTTACGACGGCCGCGAGTACGGCAGGCGGATAGTCAAGGACTCCGATGTCACAGACGATCTGATCGATGATCTCGACAAACACGGACTGCTGTTCAGAGAGACGCCTTACGAGCACTCCTACCCCCATTGCTGGCGCTGCGGCACGCCGCTGATCTACTACGCCAAGCCCTCCTGGTACATCGCTACTTCCAAGGTGCGCGAGCGGATGCTCGCGGCCAACGAGACCGTCGCTTGGCACCCGCCGCACATCAAGCACGGTCGCTTCGGCGACTGGCTCTCCAACAACATCGATTGGGCGCTCTCGCGCGAGCGCTATTGGGGTACACCGCTGCCGGTGTGGCGCTGCGGCGCGGGGCACCTCCATGTGATCGGCTCGTTCGCGGAACTGGAGAGACTCTCGGGCACTGCGCTCTCTGACCACCACCGCCCGTACGTTGATGAGGTCGAGTTCTCCTGCCCGCACACGGCCGGCGCAGGCGCGCCGTGCGGTGAGCCGATGCGACGCGTTCCCGAGGTGATCGACGTGTGGTTCGACTCCGGTGCGATGCCGTTCGCCCAGCGCCACATCCCGTTCTCTGGGGCGGGCGAGGAGGAGGAGGAGGAGGAGCAACAGCAGCAGGATGGACACGTGGATGGCCTCGAGAGCCTGGTGGCGCAAGCCGAGCGCTTCACCGCCGACCCCGCGCGCTTCCCCGCGGACTTCATCTGCGAGGCGCTCGACCAGACGCGCGGTTGGTTCTACTCGCTGCTGGCGGTCTCCACGCTGCTGTTCGACACCGCCCCCTACCGCAATGTGGTGTGCCTCGGGCTGATCCTCGACGGCGAGGGCCAGAAGATGTCGAAGTCGCGCGGCAACACCGTCGAGCCCGGGCAGGTGATCGATGCCTACGGCGCGGACGCCTTCCGCTGGTACTTCTTCACCTCCAAGCAGCCGTGGGACGGCTACCGCTTCTCCGAGGAGGCGATCGGCGAGGGCGTGCGCCTGTTCCTCAAGCAGCTGTGGAGCACCTACTTCTTCTACGTGCTGTACGCGCATGCCAACGCGGACGCTCTGAGCGCGCTCCCCGCCGAGGACCCCGCAGGGAAGCCGGGCGTGGCGGATCGAACAGGCGAGGAGTCGGACGTAGGCAAGGAGTCGGACACACCGACGGGGGGCGCCGAGGCCGACCTCGACCGCTGGGCGCTGTCGCGCACCGCGGGAACGGCGGAATTCGTGGCCGGGCGCCTCGACGCCTACGACGCGACCGCCGCGGGGCGGGCGATCGCCGAGTTGGTGGACGAGCTCTCCAACTGGTACGTGCGCCGCTCGCGCCGGCGCTTCTGGGACGGCGACCCGGCGGCGTTCCGCACGCTGCGCGGCTGCCTGCTCACGATCGCCAAGCTGCTGGCGCCCTTCTGCCCGTTCGTCGCCGACGAGATCTACGACAACCTCGACGGCACGCTGGCGAGCGTGCACCTGTGCGACTTCCCCACCGGCGCCGCGCTGCCCGCCCGCGACCGTGATCTGGAGGAGGCGATGGCGATCGCGCGCGAGACCGTGCGCCTCGGCCTGGGCGCCCGCGGACAGGCGAAGATCAAGGTGCGCCAGCCGCTCGCGGAGGCCGTGGTGGTCGCCGCCGGCCGCGAGCGCGCCGCGATCGAGCGCCTCGCAGACGTCGTGCGTGAGGAGCTCAACGTGCGCCGCGTGCGCTTCGTCGCCGGGGCCGAGGAGCTCGGCCGCTACGAGGTGAAGGCCAACTACCGCCGCCTCGGCCCGCTGTTCGGCCGGGAGATGCCGCTGGTCGCCGAGGCGATCGCGGCGCTCGACCCCGCGCAGGTGGCGGCGGCGGTGAGAGATGGCCGCGCCAACGGCGACGCGGGCATCGGCATTTCGGTCGGCGGTCGCGAGCACACGCTCACCGCCGAGGACGTGATCCTCACGATGCAGGCCCCCGAGGGCTACTCGGTCGAGCGCGAGGGCGCCCACGCCGTCGCGCTGGAGCTGGCGATCGACGACGAGCTGCGCCGCGAGGGCCGCTCGCGGGAGATCGTGCACGCCGTGCAGTCCGCGCGCAAGAGCGCTGGCCTCGCGGTCGAGGACCGGATCGAGCTTTCGCTATCTGGCGACGCTGCGCTACTCGACGCAGCCGCCGCCCACCGCGACTATCTGGTGGGCGAGACGCTCGCGGTGGCGCTGCACCTCGGCGACGGGCCGCCGCCGGCCGAGACGGATTACACCGAGTCGACCGAGATCGACGGCCTGGAGTTGGAGATCACGCTGCGCCGGGCCTGAGCCCCGGCTGAGCCCACCCGCCAGAAAACGCATCACGTTGACCCATCCCGGCGGAGCCCCCTCGGGGGGCGGAGCCCATCCACCCAAAAGGGGCTATGCGAGCGCAGGCTCCAACTCCGCCTCAATCTTCTTCTTGGGGTAGGCGCCCACGACCGTCTTGACGGGCTGGCCGGCCTTGAAGAGGATCATCGTCGGGATCGACAACACCTGGAAGGTCGCCGCCGTCTGCTGGTTCTCGTCGACATTCAGCTTCACGATCCGCAGGTCCTCGCGCTCGGAGGCGATCTCCTCGAGCACGGGGCCCACGACGCGGCAGGGGCCGCACCAAGGTGCCCAGAAATCGACCAGCACGGGGGTCTGCGATTCGATGACCTCGGCCTGGAAGTTGTTGTCGGTGACTTCGCTCAATGCGCCCGCCATGGGGGCCTCCTTTGCTCTGCTGCTCGGTGTACTCCTAATACTATACAAAGTGTAGTAAGGGGTCTGGCGGCGGCTGGTTACCGCAGCGCGTGCGCGCCACGATCGCCGGCGGGGGCGTACCCGGCCGGCGGTTGACGGCCGTAGCGCAGCCGCGGCACCAGCCACATCGCCTCGGCGGCGATCTGCCACGACATCTTGCTCGTGCCGCGCTGGCGGTCGCGGAACACGATCGGCACCTCCACGATGTGGAAGCCGGCGCGCACCGCGCGGTAGGTCAGCTCCACCTGGAAGGCATACCCCTGAGAGCGCACGCTGTCGAAGTGGATCGCTTCGAGCACCTCGCGGCGGAAGCACTTGAAGCCGCCCGTCAGGTCGTGCACGCTCAGGCCGAGCACCAGCCGCGCGTAGGTGGAGCCCCCCTCGCTGACGACGCGCCGCAGCAGGCCCCAATCCTGCACCCCCCCGCCAGGGACGTAGCGCGAGCCGAGCGCGAGGTCGGCGCCGTCGGCGATCGCCTGCAGCAGGCGTCGCAGGTCGGCGGGATCGTGGGAGAAGTCGCTGTCCATCTCCATCACGTACGCCGCCCCCTGCTCCAGCGCGTGCGCGAAACCGGCGAGATAGGCTGGGCCGATCCCTTCCTTGGTCGTGCGGTGCAGCGCCTTCACCCATGCGTGCTCCGCCGCCAGCCGGTCGGCTATCTCACCCGTGCCGTCGGGCGAGCCGTCATCGACGATCAGCACCCGGTACTCCGCGCACGAAGCGCCCGCGAGCGCCTCTCCGGCGGCGGTCACGATCGCCTCGATGTTCTCGGCCTCGTCGTAGGTGGGCAGTATGAGCCAGGCGGTGCCGTCCACTGAGGCCACGTACCCTAGTGCGTCGAGTCGCAGATCGGCTCCACTAGCCGGCCGCGGCGGCGTGCGACCCACGAAGAGGGGCCGCGACGGCATGCGTGGAGCGGGTAGGGCACTCTTACGCACATGCCCGACCTACCCAACACCACGATCGCCGACGCCCTCGAGGAACTGGGCGACCTGTACGAGCTCGACGGGGCGATCGTTCACCGTGTACTTGCCTACCGTCGCGCGGCCGAGACGGTGCGCGAGTCCTCGACCTCGGTGGCGGCACTCGCGCGAGCGGGCCGCGCGACGGAGCTGCCCGGCGTCGGCGAGACGCTGCAGGAGAAGATCGTGGCGCTGCTCGAAACCGGCGCGATCCCAGCGATGGAGCGGCTGCGAGCGAAGTTTCCCCCGGGGCTGATCGCGATCACGCGGATCCCCGGCCTCGGCCCCAAGCGCGCGCGGCTGTTGCACGAGCAGCTCGGCATCGACTCGCCGCAGGCGCTGCGCGAGGCCGCGCAGGCACAACGGCTGCGCGGCGTCAAAGGGCTGGGGGCGAAGTTCGAGGAGAAAGTGCTCGCCTCACTCGAACAGCTGGCCGCAGAGGGGCTGCCAGTCGACGGCATGCCGCCACGGCCACGGCGGGCACTCCTGCCGGCCGCGATCGAGTTGGGGGAGGCGCTCGCCGCGGGGCTGCGCGAGCACGGGCCGCCCGACGCGCACGTGCAGCTCGCCGGCTCGGCGCGGCGCGGCGCGGACAGCGTGAAGGACATCGACCTCGTGGCGGTGACCGCGGAGCCGGAGCGGCTGGCCGCGGCGCTCGCCTCGCTGGAGCAGATCGAGCACGTGGGCTCCACCGGTCCCGCCGGTGCCCGCGGGCGCACGCACTCCGGCCTGAGCGTCGACCTGCGGATCGCCGCCCCGGCACAGCTTGGCAACCTGTTGCAGCACTTCACCGGCTCGGCCACGCACAACGCCGCGCTGCGCGAGCTGGCGGTGCGCAAAGGCCTGCACGTCTCCGAGTACGGCGTGCTGGACGACGCCACCGGCGCCACGCGGACGTGTACGACCGAGGCCGAGGTGTACGAGCTGCTGGGCCTCCCCCTCATCCCGCCGGAGCTGCGCGAGAACCGCGGCGAGCTGGAGGCGGCGATGGGGGCGGAGGAGGGATGGGCCCGCGCCGGCAGGGCCGGGGAGCCGGATAGGCCGCGCAATGTGGCGAAGGCGGGCAAGGCGACCACGCGGGAGCTGCCAGATCTGATCGAGCTGGGCGACATCCGCGGCGACCTGCACTGCCACACGGTGGCCTCCGACGGCAAGGCGACGATCGAGGAGATGGCACAAGCCGCGCAGGCGCTCGGGTACGAGTACCTGGCGATCACCGACCACTCCGCCTCGCACGGATTCGGCAACGACGTCTCCCCCGCGCAGCTGCGCGAACAGATCGAGCGAGTCGGAGAGGTGGCGCAGGGGCTCGACGGGTTCACGCTGCTGGCGGGTAGCGAGGTGAACATCCTGCCCGATGGCACGCTCGACTACGAGGACGCGCTGCTGACGCGGCTCGATTGGGTCGTCGCGAGCATCCACACCGGCTTCGGGATGAGCGAGCAGGCGCTCACAGAGCGGATGATCGCCGCGATCGAGCACCCATTGGTGGACGCGATCGGCCACCCGACGGGCCGACTGATCGAGCGCCGCGAACCCTATGCCCTCGACCTGGAGGCGATCTTCGAGGCCGCGGCGCGCACGGGCACGATGCTCGAGATCAACGCCAACCCCGACCGCCGCGACCTCTCCGAGACGCACGCCCGCGCCGCCGTGCGCGCCGGCGTGCCGATTGTGATCGACTCCGACGCCCACCGCCCGGCGACGTTGCAAAACATGCGCTGGGGCATCCGCACCGCGCGGCGCGGCTGGCTCACGAAGGGGGACGTGGTCAACACGCGGCCGTGGTCGGAGCTTCAGGGGTTGCGCAAACGGGCGCGGGTCGCTACTGCCCCAGCAGCCGCGGCAGCAGCTCCCGCGCGACGATCCGATCGACCGCGGCGACGGTGAACGGCTCCACCAGCTCGGCGGCGCGCGCGGCGTAGTCCTCGCCGGCCGGCGCATCGAGCGCACAGCGCAGCGCCGCGCCAAGGTCCTCCCCCACGAGACGCGGGTCGAGCGCGCGGGCGATCGGCAGCGCGACGTAGCCGCCGGGCGCCGGGGTGGTGACCAGGCGGCACCCCTCGGCGAGCGCCTCCAGTTGGGCGAGCCCGTACTCCTCGCGGCGGGGTGCACACGCAAACACGCGTGCGCGGCGCAACAGGGCACGGTAGTCGGGCTGAGCAAGCGTGCCAACGACGTCGGTGTCCACGTCGGACACCTCGATCCCGTTCGTACGCAGCCCTTCACGATCGATACCGGCGATCGCCAGCCGCTCGCCGGGCCGGCGCACGCTCCGCCAGGCCGCCAGCACGCGGTCGAGCCCCTTCTTGCGGGGATTCGCCGCGTAGGTCACGGCCGCGATGTCGCGCTCCGCGGGGCCGGGCGCTCGGCCGGCGGTTCTCGTTTCGGGTGCCAGCTCCGAGAGCGCCTCGCTTTCCCGCGGCCCGCGGCCACCGCACGACGCAGACCCACGCTCCCCCGGCGGGCAGGCCGCGATCGGCGAGGGCACCACGAGGGCACGCTCGGGGCTCAGCGCCTCGCCCACCCCACCTACCGCGGCGCCAGCCTCAGCGAGCGCGCCCGCGCTGGAGGGCAGCAGCAGCGGCGCCTGGCGCAGCCGGCGACGCTCCAGCGGGCGCTGCCACAGCCCGTGGCGACCGGGGCGATTGGCCGCGGCGGCGGCGTCGAAGCGGATCGCCCCCGGGAGCGGCCACAGCAGCGCAGCGGTCGTGGTCGAGTAGATCACCGACCGGGGCGGGCTCCCCCGCAGCCGCGCAAGCGCATCCACGGCGGCGTGCCGGGCGGCGCGCGCCCAGCGCAGGTCGGTGAGCACCAGCGTGCGGATCTCCTCCGGGCGCGCGGCAGCCGCGACGACGACATGCGCTCCGGCCCGCCGCAGCGAGCCCACCAGCTCCTCGTCGGCCACGCGCAACCCCTCGGTCGAGCCGAGCTGCACCAGCAGCACGTCGACCGTCTCGCCCGCCGGCACATCGACCCTGTCGCCGGCCAGCACATCGACCGTGTCGCCGGCCCCCGCCGACCCCGCGCTCAAACGAGGCCCTCGGGCCGCATCGCCTTGAAGCCGGGCGTGCGCTGCAGAGCGATCGGCTGCACCGGGGAGGTGTGCAGCACGTAGAAGCGCACCCCGTCGCGCTCCTCGATCGCGGTGACCGCGGCGTGCTGGTGGCGCCACGCGAGCGCCCAGATGATCGCGAAGCCGGCTCCGATCCCGGGGATCTGAGGGGCGAGGAAGGCGAGACCACCGGCGAGCACGGTGACCGCCAGCAGCGGCCACAGCCGGTTGAGCAGGATCGCCGCGGGGCGGTGCTCGGGCAGCATGTTGGTTGAGCGCGCGCCAGCCAGCAGCCGCGCGATCGGCGGATTGGCGTCGGCGCCCCTGCCGAGCGCGAGCCCGATCAGCGCGGCGATCGCCCACCATGCGACCGACAGCAGCGCGGCCAGCGACCCCGAGGTGGTGAGGATCGAGAGCACCGTGATCAGCGCAAGCACGGTCGCCACGCCGGCGCTGAGCAGAACGGTGTTCTTGAGGAAATCGGCGAAACGCACGGAGACGGCTAACGAGTCGGTGTCACAGGTGGCCCATTGCGCAGCGGGTGCACGTGAGGCGCCACTACAGCAGAGCCTCGAGCAGGCGGCGCACTCCTTCGGGGCCGTCGATCGTGAGGTCCGCCTCCTCCACCAGCTCCGGCGGCGCTTCCTCGGAGCGCACCGCGACGCACACCGCGCGCGTGAGCTTCCCGGCCTGCACGAGCGAGCGCAGCCCGCGGAAGGCGTCGAGATCGGTCGTGTCGTCGCCGACGTACAACGCGGCGCTCACGTCCCCATCCGTCCCCGCGACCCCGCTCGCCTCGCCCTCCTCCCCAGCCGATCCCGCGCGCGCTCCGCCGGTGACCCGCGAGCTCGGGACATCGGGATTGCGGCCGTCGAGCAGCGCCATCACACCAAGCCCCTTGTCAAACGCGACGGGGGGCCGCACCTCGAGCACCTTGCGGCCCCAGTGCACGGCAAAGCCCTCCTGCTCGGCGCGCGCGGCGATCTCCTGCACGGCCGCCTGCGCCGCAACCTCGTCGGGCGCCCCGCGCCAGTGGAAGGCGGCGATCGCCTGCTTGTCCTCGGCGCGTACGCGCAGACGCTGGTGCTCCGCGGTCAGGATACGGGTGGCGAAGTCGCGCACGCGCTCGCTCCAGGCGGCCAGCTCGGGGTCGAGCTCGGGGCGGGTGGCGCCGGGGCGCAACAGCTCGCCGCCGTGGTTGCCGATGTAGGCGATCGTCCCGATCGCGACGATCTGGCGGGCGGTGGCGGCGCGACGGCCGCTGACACAGCCCACCAAGCGGTAACGCTTGGCGATCTCGATCAGCAGCGCACGGGTCGCCTCGGGCACATGGGCGTCGTCGGCGTGGCGCACGATCGGCGCGAGCGTGCCGTCGATGTCGAGCAGCACTGCGGAGCTGGAAGGATCGGAGCGCAGCGGCTCCAGTGCCTCCACCAAGCGAGGGGCGACGGGTGACACATCCTTAGTATGCCCGGCATGGCGGCGCGCAGATCCACCGGCGACGTCCTCAAGCTGATGGCGATCGGCACCGCGGCGGGCCTGTTCAGCGGGATCTTCGGCGTGGGGGGCGGCACGGTGATCGTGCCGCTGCTGGTGCTGTGGCTGGGATACGGCGAGCGCGAGGCGACCGGCACCTCGCTGGCGGCGATCGTGTTCATCGCGGGCTTCGCGGCGGCGGTGCAGGCGGGGTACGGCAACGTGCGCGTGGTGGACGGCCTGCTGGTGGGCATCCCCGCGGTCGTTGGAGTGCTGCTGGGGGCGTGGCTTCAACAGCGACTGCGCAGCCGCACGATCGCGCTGCTGTTCGCGGCGGTGCTGGTCGCGAGCGCCGTGGAGCTGCTGATCCAATGATCGGCGCGGCGATGGCTGGGCTGCCGCGTAGCGCAAGCGCGGTGGGGCAACAAGCGCGGTGATCGGCGTGATCGCGATCGGGCTGGCCGCGGGGGTGATCGCGGGCCTGCTGGGCGTCGGCGGCGGCGTGCTGTTCGTGCCGGGCCTCGTGATCTTCGTCGGTCTCACCCAGCATCAGGCGGAGGCGACCTCGCTGCTGGCGATCGTCCCGGTGGCGCTGGTAGGTGGGGTGATGCAGGACCGCTACGGCAACGTGCGACGCGGCGACGCGCTACTGGTGGGACTGCTCTCGGTGGCGGGCGCCGCAGGGGGAGTGGCACTGGCAAACGCGCTCTCGGGAAAGGTGCTGCAGGTGGGCTTCGCGCTGTTCATGCTGTTCGTCGCGGCGCAGCTCGTGCGCCGGAATGTGGGACGCAAGGGCGTGGAGGAGCAAAAAGGGGTCTAGACTGGATTTGACATGGGACTCGACAACCCAATCCACATCGCGTTCCTGGTGGTGATCCTGCTGCTGGTGTTTGGCGCCAGGCGGCTCCCGGAAATCGGTCGCTCGCTGGGCAGCGGTATGCGCGAGTTCAAGGACTCGATCAGCGGCGAGACCAAACCGGCTCTGAGCGCAACCGTTCAACAGCCGCCGGCCCAGCAGCCACAACCACCAGTGGCGCAGCCGGTCGCGACCCCACCGCCCGCCGCGGCTCCCGCCCCGGCGGAGCCGGTGGACGAAAGCACCTTCGGCCGGTAGCCGGCGGCGCTGAGCGCCCGGTGTCCGAGGGCCGTCAGCCCTCGCGCGCCGGCTCGCCCAGCACCGAGGGTCGCCCCTCGAGCAGCAGCGGCGAGCCGCAGCGCCAGCAGTAGGCCGCGCCGCGGCTGTGCACGGCTCCGCAGGAGCGACAGTTGCCACCCACACCATCCTCGGCGGCGGACAGCAGACGCTCGACCTCGCCGAGCTGGGCGTCGGCCTGCTGGAGCTCAGCGGCGCGGCGGGCGAGCACGTCGAGGCGGTAGTGGTCGCGGATCGCCATCTCGTAAGCCAGCCCGCCGAGGTCCCAGGTGAGCGCGGCAACGCGCTCAGCCAACCGCACGCGCTCGCGGCGCAGCTCAGCGGCCGAGCCGCTCGAGACCGCCGGGGACCACGTTTCCACGGGCGGCGCGAAGGGAGACGCGACGCCAGCGGGGGGCGGAACGCCAGCGGCGGTGGCGGGCCCGACGCGCTCCTCGCGGGGCGGGCCGCCGTCGCCGGGATGAGGCTGTCCGTTGGAGCCGGCGATAGCCATGCAGGCTAGTGGGTTTCGATCGGCCCGTTGCCGAGCGCCGCCTTGACTTCTTTGGCGTGCTGCTTGCCGGTTGTCTGTTCGAGTTTCTGCAGGGTGGCGGAAGAGGTTTTGTGGGCCGCGGGCAGCGCCTTGGTGCTTTTGACTTCCTTGGCCGCCTGCGCTTCTTCGTCACTGGTTTCCGAAACACCGCCTTCGCTTTTGGAGGCGTTATGCGATTGCGAGGAGCTGCTGGAGGAATGATGACTGGAGGAGGGGGGCGCCGGCACCAGATCCGGTGGACGCACCCCCACCACTGGAGGAGTTTGCGACACCGGCGGCGGCGAGCGGGAGCACCCAAGCCCTTCACTTCGACGACCTGCTTACCGGTGCCGGGACTCCCGGTGAGCCAGTGCCCGACGAGCAGCCCAATCAGCAGCGAGGCGAGCAGCACCCCGAGCAGGCCAAACAGGCCGGTGTAGCGACGCAGCGAGCCAAGCGTGCCGGGAGGATCGGCCGGCGGCTGATAGCCGGCGGCTGAGGGCGCGCCGAGGATCGTCGTCGCGGCCGTCCCCGGCTCGGCCTGGAGCACGTCGAGGAAGGCGAGTCGTACGGGCGAGGCGGGTCGCCCGCAGGCCAAGCAGTAGCGCTGGTCGGGGGCGAGCGGTGCTCCGCACCCGGCGCAGGCAGCGGCGGGCACGGTGGGGGTGCCATCGGTGGGATTTGGTCCCACCCTCCCTCGAGGGATCACGTCCATGAGATCTCCATCACCCGCGATCAATCGAGCAGAACCTGGTGCATTCCTCGCTCAGCGCAACCGCCACCGTCGGCTCGCGTGAGACCTCGAACCTCATCCGAACGCCCCCCGGACGTAGTCGCGGGTGCGAGGAGCGCGGGGTTCCTCGAAGACCTGATCGGCGGTGCCGTACTCGACGAGATCGCCGAGGTACATGAAGGCGACCTTGTCGCCGACGCGGCGCGCCTGGGCGAGGTTGTGGGTGACGATCACGACCGCGAGATCGCGGCGCAGCTCGTGGATCAGCTCCTCGATCACGCCGGTCGAGATCGGGTCGAGCGCGGAGCAGGGCTCGTCCATCAGCAGCACCTCCGGTCGCGGCGCGATCGCGCGGGCGATGCACAGCCGCTGCTGCTGGCCACCGGAGAGACGCAGCGCGGGGCGGTGCAGATCGTCGGCGACCTCGTCGTAGAGGCCGGCGCGGCGCAGCGCGTCGATCACCAGCGGCTCGAGCTCGGGGCGGCGGGGGCGGCGGCGGGACTGCTCGCGCAGCGCGAAGGCGACGTTGTCGAAGATCGACATCGGGAAGGGGTTGGGCTGCTGGAACACCATCGCCACGCGGGCGCGCAGGGCGGTGTCTTCGAGATCGTGGATGTCCTCGCCGTCGAGCAGGATCCGCCCGCCGCGACGGGCGCCCGGGGTCAGCTCGGTGAGACGGTTGAGGGTGCGCAGCAGGGTCGTCTTGCCGCAGCCGGAGGGCCCGATCAGCGCCAGCACCTCGCCCTGGTGAATCGAGAGGGAGACCGACCGCACGGCGTTGGCGCCACGCCGGCCCAGGGTGCTGGCGCCGCCATAGGAGACGCTGACGTCCTCCAGCCGCAGCCGCTCGGGGCCGGCGACATCGGCCGCCGGGCGCAGCGCCTCGCGCTGCTCGGGCGGGCGCACGGGCTCTGGAGACCGGTCGAGCACGATCGTGCGCACGGGGGGCACCTGCTGCTGATCCGGGCGGTCAAACGCCTGCTCGAACTCGATCATCGTGGGATTCATCGGTTCCTCACCTTCCACACTATAAAGACTGAAATGGTGTTGCGCGGCATTTAGACAATTCCCTCGACGGCCGCGACAAACCCGCTGGCTCGGGCCTGGGCGCGTCCGATCCGTTCGACCAGCAGGTTGAGCAGCAACACGAACAGCAGCAGCACGAACGCGGCTGCGTACGCCTTCTGCGGCGCGCCCCCTTCGCCGGCGGGCGAGTTGTCGTAGACGTAGCTGGTCAGCGAGGAGCCCGTGCCTTTGAGCAGGCCAAGCACCGGCAGGCCGCCGTGGGCCTGCGGTTCGATCCGCAGCGTGTCGCCCAGCAGCACGACCACGATCGCGGTGTCGGCGATGATACGGCTGACCCCGAGCGTGATGCCGGTGGCGATGTTGGTGCGCACACTCGGCACCAGCACGCGCCGGATCGTGGCGATCCGCGTCTTGCCGAGCGCGAACGCGGCCTCGCGCACGTGCGCCGGCACCCCCTGAAGGCCGTCGCGCACCGCCACGAAGATCGGCGGCAGCGCGATCAGCGAGATCATCGAGCCGGCGGCGAGGAACGACTTGCCGGTGACGCCACCCCCTTGTCCGACTTCGGAGACCCACGCGAACAGATGCAGCTGGAACAGCGCCAGGCCGACGAACGCGATCACGATGTCGGGCGTGCCGGCGACGACCTCGATCACCGATTCCACCACGCGCGTCAGCCAGCGCGGCCGCCCATACTCGACCAGCCACAATGCCGAGCAGATCGCCAGCGGCGCGGCGATCGCGATCCCGATCGCAGCCAGCAGCAGCGTGCCGAGCAGCGGGTCGAGGAAACCGCCGGTCTGGCCCTGGGCGAGACCGACGGCGGGGTGGCTGAAGATCAGCGCGGGGCTCAGGTATTGGATGCCGCGAACGCCCATGTAGATGACCACCGCCCCCACCACCAGGCACAGCGTGAGGCCAGCGGCCCAGGCGGCCGCGAGCACGAGGACGTCGCCCAGGCGCCAGGTGCGGATCGAGGAGCCGCGTCCGCGCCGAGGTCCGGTGGCAGACGGAGCGGGGAGAAACGTGCTCACCCCGACACCTCCGAATAGCAACCACGCCAGCATGGGCCCGCAGGGCAAGCTGGACAAGGACGCACCGACCGAAGTGTGCTTGGCACACGAGGGAGGGAGGACGCCGATCCAGCGCCGCCATGCGGGTTCATGCTCGCACCTGGTACTTGCGTAGCGGAAGCTTGATCAGGTAGCCGCCGATCGAGAGCGCGAAGGCGGAGAACAGCAGCAGCAGCGCAAGCGCGTACAGCGCCGCGCTGAGCGCCGGGGCGCTGACCCCTTCGTGATAGTCGACGATCGTCGAGGCCAGCGTGCGCAGCGGCTCGAAGAAGAAGGCCAGGCCGTCGCCCGGCCGCGGCGAGAAGAAGACCGAGCCGGACACCATCGAGATCATGATCGCCTCACCCAGCGCGCGGGCGGTGGCGAGCACGACAGCGGCGACGATCGCCGGGCGCACCGCCCGCAGCGTGACGGCGCGGACCGCTCGCAGACGGTTGACGCCGAGTGCCGCGGCGCCCTCGCGCCAGGCGGCGGGCACGGCGCCGAGCGCGTCGCAGATCAGCGCGACCATGATCGGCGTGATCATCAGCGCCAGCACCAGCACCGCCGGCGCGAGCCCGGCGCCGGTGAGCTGGGCGGTGCCCTCCAGCGACGTTTTCTCGGAGGTGGTGATGAGATGGCTGTCGATGAACGGCACCAGCACGAGAATCCCGATCAGGCCCCACACGACCGAGGGAACCGACGCCAGCAGGCGCACCACCCGCACCATCGTGCGGCGCATCGCAACAGGCGCCAACTCGACGATGAAGATCGAGGAGAGCACCGCCAGGGGCAGCGCCACCAGCACGGCGAGGCCGGTGATCAGCAGCGTGCCGTAGATGATCGGCCAGGCGCGGAAGTGGTAGACCGAAGCGGGCGGGTTGCCCGGGGCATTCAGCATCGTTTCGATCTGCGCCTTCAAGCTGCCGCCGGAACCCAGCCAGGAGAGGCCGTTGTGGGCGAAGATCGGCCAGGCGCGCTGAGCGATGAGCACGATCATCGTCAGCACGCACAGGCATACAAACACCGCCACCGCGCCGAGCATGCGCTCGGCGCGGTGGTCGGGCCAGGGGTTGCGTAGACGACTGAGCATGTGTTGATTGAAAGGGTGGGCGCCGGTTGTCGTGGACCCGGCGCCCACCACCCTCGTCTCTCTAGGACGTGACTTTGATCGGAACCCACTGCGTCGAGATGATCTTGCGGGCGGCCTTGCTGGTGCGGACCCACGAGATGAAGCTGGCGGCCGCGCCGGTGGCGGGGCCTTTGGTCACCTCGTAGAAACGCGCGGTGGGGGTGTACTGCCCGGAGGCCACGTTGGCGCGCGTGCAGGCCACGCCGTTGTAGGCGACCGGGTTGACCGTGCCCTGATCGGCGCGGTAGTTGGAGAGGAAGCCGATCCCCAGGGGATCGTTGGCGACCGACTGCTCCAGCTGGCCCTCGGACGGCTCTTCGGCGGCCGTGGATACGACCGACTTGTTGGCGAGGAACAGCGTCTTGAAGTTGGTGAGCACGCCCGCGGTGGAGGTGCGGCTGTACACGTCGATCGATCCCGAGGCGGCGGCGCCGGGCACCTGGCTCCAGCGTCTTGTCTTTGCCCTCGAAGATCGCCTGGATCTGGGCTTCGTTCAGCGAGGCGAGGGTGTTGGACTTGTTGGTGACAAGGCAGATCCCGTATTCGGCGATCGGGTAGAAGTCGAGTCCGGCCGGGTCGGTCGGCAGCGGGTCGCGGGAGACGTCTCCGATCGAGACGCGACCGGCGGCGACGTCGTTGATGCCGACTGTCGCACCGCCCTGGGAGATCCTGAACGAGACTTTGTTGTGCTCGAGCTTGGAGTACTTGTGCGCCAGCAGCTGGACGAGTGGGAAGGAGGCGGTGGCTCCGCTGATCGTGATCACGCTCGTAGCCGAGGCGATCGCGGGCACCGCGCTCCCAATCAGGGTCACAGCCGCGAGCGAGGCGGCGATACGGCGGATTCGATGCATGGGTGGGGCCTCCGATTTGGGTTTTGGGGCCGTCGAGCATGGTCCGACGGGGCCTTATTGACAACTTGGCGGCGATCAGCCTACCATATTCTCCACAAACAAGATCAACATTAGCTATTTTATCGGTAGGATCGAGAAGGTTGAGATTGCCGTCTCCGGCCACAACCCGCTTCGACCGCCCAAGTTGCCCTGACGACCGCCCTTTCCGCCAACCACCCATCAGCCGCCCGACAACCACCCACCTACTTCTTCCTCCCAGCCCCCGCCTCCCTCACGATCACCTTTCTCCTCATCACCTTCCTCCTCCATACCCCAACCACCTGAGCCCCGGCCCTCGCCTCCTTCCGCATCGCCCACAACTCCTCCACGAATCCGCGATGACCGCCCCAACACCCCCCCAGGCCCCCAAGCTGCCCTCCCGTAAGATCGGCGCGATCCTCGCAACGGCGATGCTCGCCGTGGGGATCGCGCTGGGGGCGCTGATCGGCCCCGGGCCGGAGGATTCGCTGGCCAGCAGCTCGCGCGCGGCGACTATAGGCCGCGTGCTGGCGCTGCTGGCGCTGGGCTCGGGGACGAGCTCGGGCGGCGATCTCGCGCTCTCCTCCGGGGCCGCCAACCCACCGGCGAGCACTCCCCAGCCGACGCCACCGAGCAGCAGCGAAGCCACCGCGGGTAGCGACGCGGGAGCGGCGGTGCCGCGGGCACCTCCTCGAGCCCGTCCCACCCCTCGGCCTCACCCTCTTCGAGCACAGGTGTCTCCCACCTCCTCCACCACGCCCGCCGCGGGCGAGGAGAAGAAGAAAGCGAAAAGAAATCCAAAACCAAGCCGCTCCCCCCGATCGCCGACGCGTGGGTGATCGAGCTGCCCTATGGCTCCAGCCTCGAAAACGCGCTGAAACAGAGCACCGCCGCGCCCTATCTGGATGGACAGCTGAAGGGCGCAGGCACGGTGCTGAGCGGCTACTCCTCACTGGCGGCGCACAGCTCGCCGGCGCCGCGACACTGCTCTCCGGCCAGGTGGGCGCGAGCGTGACGACAGTCGCCCCGCCCCCGTGCGGCACGAGCGCCGCGGCGGGAGCCACGTCGGGAACGACATCTGGCTCGGCGGCGGACGCGCCCGCGCCGAGCACCGGCCAGCCAGCCGTCTGTCCATCGGGAGAACCGGCCGGCGTCCAGGCGGCGAACGCATTCCTGCAGGAAGTGGTGCCGAAGATCCAGGAAAGCGCCGCCTACAAGGAACACGGCCTGATCGTGATCACGTTTGGGGCGGCCGGCCGAAACGGGGAGACACTCGCCTCCGGCGAAAATCCCCCGTCCGGCCAGCAGGGAGCGCCGGCGAGCACCACGACGAGCCCCTCCGTGAACGCAACCACGGGGACGAGCACAGAAGTCACCTACCCGACGGGCTCGATCACGAGCACGCTCACCGCCGCTGGCGCTCCCGACGGGGCGTTGCTGCTCTCACCCTTCCTCAGCCACGCGGGCACGCGGAGCACGAGCGCCTTCAACCCGCTCGCCCCCCACGAAAGCCTGGAAGCGCTGTTCCGGGCCAAAGCTTCGAGCTGAGTTTCAGCTCCGACGACACCACCACCCCAAGTCAAATCCATCGTCCAATGAAGGAGGCTGTATGCACTCACTGAAGTCGATTTATCGAAGCGCCCTGCAATCCAACCGCCGCACCAGCTGGTGGCTGACCGCGCTGATGGGAGCGATCGCGCTGTCGCTCGCGGTCCCAGCCCTGAGCGCCGCGGCCGAACCGACCCCGGTGACCACAGCGCCACAGGCGGCGTCGAACCCGAACGACTACGAATGTGCCGGGCAGCTCGCGGCGGGCAAAGCCGAAGGCGAAGGCGCCGAAGGCACGCCGGTGCAGTACAAATTCAAATGCAACGGCCAGATCACCGGCTACCAGGTGCAGACGCAGGTGCCGATCACCGGCATCGAAGGTCAGCCGCAGGTCGCCAACTACCAAGAACTGCCGCTCTCGGAAGCGTTCTCGTGCAGCGGCGCGTTCCCGGGCTACGCCCTGAACTGCGTCGGCGCCACCACCAAAGAAGCGTTCGAGCGGATCACCGGCCAGTTTGAAATCGGCTGGAAGCTGTGCACCGAACCGCGCGTGGACGCGCTGCTGACGGTCACCTACGCGTACCTGGAAAAGGGCGTCATCACGCAGGCGATCGCGGGGCCGTTCGACCTCGGGCGCCCGGTGGGCTGTCCGGCGACGAAAGGGTCGGGCAAGACGCGGCTGACGGCCTTCCAGGGCTCGGAACCGAAAAAAGAGCAGCAAGAAGGACAAAAAGGACAACAAGAAGGGGAAGGGCAAGAAGAAGGGAAAGGGCGCCGGCACGAAACCCGCTGCCGCCAAAGGCAAAGGCAAAAAGGGCGCAGCCAAGTAGCGAGCGAGCGCCGCCCCGCAACGGCACCCAGCGCTGTTGCGGGGCGGCACCGTTCCCTCGCCGCCACACCTCCCATTTCAAGCTGACTCGCCGCTCGACGGCCAGGGACTACGCTTCGCGGTCCATGCAGACCGCGTCAAGCCGTCGGGGGAGGCGAAAGAAGCGTGCGGGGGCCACGTGCGCCCTTGCGCTTGCGATGCTGCTCGGGGGCTGCGGGTCGGGTGGTCTCCTCGCAGTCGAAGGTGGATCCCACCACGATCACCGACACCGCGGCGGTGTCGCCGATCGCCAGAAGCTGCCCCGCGGCCACCCTGGAAGCGATCGGAGACGTCGCGCAGCGCGTCTATCAGGAGTCGGCGAACGGGCGGATCGTCGCCGAGGCGCTGGCACGCCTGAAGAGCTCGAGCGCACTGGCGCAGGCCGTCGCAGGCGACGATCGCGCGGCGGCGGACCGCGTCC
Organism: uncultured Solirubrobacterales bacterium; assembly: GCA_963764915.1. GTDB lineage: Bacteria > Actinomycetota > Thermoleophilia > Solirubrobacterales > Solirubrobacteraceae > Palsa-744. The sequence continues at coordinate 1,148,458 of CAVXUO010000006.1, forward strand.
TGAAGGGGCTGCTGCTCAACCAGATCGTCAGCGTGCGCGTGACGCGCGACGGACGCACGCTGGCAAAGATCGAACGGACGGCAGGGATCGCGCCCCGCAGCGAGCCGCTCGTCAACGCACTGGGTCAGACGGTGGGCGAAGTTACGGTGTCTGTGCAGGGCGCCAACGGGTATGCGCAGACGGTCAGTGGCCTGCTGCACGCGCAAGTGATGGTGCGCAGCGGTAGGCGACAGCTGATCGCAACAGTGCATCCGGCGCCCAAGCTGACACCGGGCGAGCGCGAACTCAGCTACCGCGGAGGCAGCTACCGGGTGGACACGTTCGCCGCAAGCGCATTTCCCGAACAGCCGGCGAGCATCATCCTGCTGGCGCCCAGCGCCTCCGTCGCGGCGGTGTGCGCCAAGCGCGGCGCCACCCCGGCGCAGGCGCAGGCCGCCACCTACGGGCTGGTCGCCGAACGGGTGTACTACGCCGAGCACGAAGGCAGCAAAGCGGAACTGCTGCTGCACTACGCCGAGCGCTCGCGACCGTTTCGCGAAGCGGTGCTGGCCGGCAACGCGACGGCGACGCGCGCGGCGATCATCGGCTTCTTCCGCAGCCACCTGCACATCGTGCGCGTGCGCGTGATCCGCGGGGGCAAGCTGCTGCTGGACGTGGGCGGTCCCCACGTGCTGGCGCCGATCCCCGGTGTGATCCGCAACGCCCGCGGCCAGGTGGCGGCCCACTTCCTGATGGCGATCCAGGACGATCTCGGCTTTCAGATCCTCGCGCACGCCTTCACAGGCGCGCAGGTGGCGATGCGCGAAGGCACGCGCCAGGTGATGGGCTCGCTGAGCCCCGGCCCCGCCACGATCCCGAACCGCGGGCGGGTCGTGTATCGCGGCGTGCCCTACCAGGCGTACTCGTTCATGGCTAAAGCCTTCCCCTCCGGCCCGCTGCGCATCTCGCTGCTGTTCGCCGAAAGCTGAGCGCCTCACTCGTCGGCCGCCGGCAGGCGGTCAAGGGTGGCACCAAGTTGACCCCCTCACTCGTCGGCCGCCGCTAGGCGGCCAGGGGTGGGCGGGTGGGATCAAACGAGGCTGTTGGTCATACGCTCGACTTCCTCGATCGAGGTGAGGCCCTCGCGGACCTTCGCGATGCCGTCGTCGCGCAGGCGGTGCATCCCCTCGCGGGTGGCGGTGGCGGCAATCTCATCGACCGAGCTGTGCTGCAGCACCTGGCTGCGGATCTCTTCGCTGATCGTCATCACCTCGTAGATCCCGACCCGACCGCGGTAGCCCGAGCCCGAGCAGCGCGAGCACCCGGCCGGGGCGTAGGGCTGCTCGTCGAGGCCGTACTCCGCGAGCACCGCCTCGGGCAGCGTCGCCAGGCGCTTGCAGTGGGGACAGAGCTTGCGCACCAGCCGCTGCGCGACCACGCAGTCCACAGCGGAGGAGATTAGGAAGGGCTCGATGCCCATGTCGATCAGCCGCCCGAGCGCGGAGGGGGCGTCGCGGGTATGCAGGGTAGAGAGCACCATGTGGCCGGTGAGCGCCGCCTCGATCGCGATGTGGGCGGTCTCACCGTCGCGGATCTCGCCGACCATGATCACGTCGGGGTCGGCGCGCAACATCGAGCGCAGTCCCGTGTCGAAGGTGACGCCCGCCTTGGGGGCGACCTGCATCTGCTTGATCCCTGCGATCCGTGACTCGACCGGATCCTCGATCGTGAGGATCGAGCGGGCGCCGTCGTTGAGCGCCCCGAGCGCGGCGTATAGCGTGGTGGACTTGCCCGATCCGGTCGGCCCGGTGACGAGCACCGCCCCGTGCGGCCGGCGAATCGCGTGCGCGAAGCGCTCCTGCTCGTCGGGCAGCATCCCGAGCGACTCGAGATCGCTGACGACCGCGCCTTTATCGAGGATCCGCATCACCGCTCCCTCGCCGTTGACCAGCGGGAGGGTGACGACGCGGATGTCTATGCGCCGGCCCTCGACATTCAGCGCGAGGCGGCCATCCTGCGGGGCGCGCCGCTCGGAGATGTCGAGGTCAGCCATGATCTTGATGCGGGACACCATCCCGGTGGCCATCCGGCGGCGCACGGTGGCGGCCGGGTAGAGCATCCCATCGACGCGCAGCAGCACGCGCGTGTCCGTCTCTTCGGGGTTGATGTGGATGTCGGAGGCACCCTGCTGTACCGCCTGGGCGATGATCGAGTGCACGAGCTTGATCACCGGGGCGTCCTGGTCGGCCTCCTCGGAGAAAGTCGTGGAGAGCGCTTCGTGCCCCTCCTCGCCCTCTGCCGTACCCTCCCCAATCTCCTCGATCGCGCCCTCCAGCCGCCCGAGGCGCGAGGCGAGCAGCCGCACGTCCTCCGCGGAAGTCGCCGCCACGCGGACGCGGCGGCTGGTGATCATCGCGATGTCGTCGATGCTGAGGATGTTGGTGGGGTCGGCCATCGCCAACAGCAGCGCGCCGTCCTCCATGAAGCGCACCGGCACCGCCTGGTAGCGCTTGATCGCCTCGCCGCTCAACAGGTTGACGGCGCCCATGTCGGGCTCGTACACCGACAGGTCGATGTAATCGAGGCCGAAGCGTTCGGCGACCACGCGGGCGAGCTGGTCCTGGCGCAGAACGCCCTGCTCTACCAGCACCTGCCCAGTGGGCTTGCGCTGCGAGCGAGCCGCCGCGACGGCCTGCTCGACGGCCTCGCGATCGGCGAAGCCGAGATCCACGACCACCTCGCCGATGCGCCTGACCGAGCGGCCCGGGCGCGCGGGGGAGCTCAGCCCACTCGGGGTTGGTTGCGCGGGCACCGGCAGGTCGAGCCCGTTGGTGGATGACCGCTCGGGCGCAGACAACGCAAGTGCATTCGTGGACGACTGCTCCAGCGCCGGCACGGCAAGTCCGTTGGTGGATGGCTGCTCACGCGATGACGGGTCGAGCCCGGTGCCCGGTGGCTGCGCATGTGGGAGCTCATTGCCTTGCCGCTCCTCGGGCGCGTCGAGCCCATTGCCGTGCTCTGGCTCCAGGAGCGTCGTTGCCGCGGGGCGCTCCAATACGGCGGTCGCCGCGGCCGGGGCGGGCGCGGGGGCAGACGGCATGACGGGCGAATCGGATGGTGCCGCCGGCGCCGCGACCGCGGACTCGAGCACGGAGAGCTCAGCCGCCACGGGCGGCAGGGCGGCGGGAGAGGGAACGGGGGGCTGCGGCGTGGGGCTCGGCACCTCGGCGTCCGGCGCCCCGCGTCGGCGTCGAAACCAACTCATCACTACCTAATCGGCATCGGCGCGGCCCCGCTTGACCGTGCCCGAAGCCTGCGGTTTATTACGGACCGTGCTCGAACGCGCCCTTCAGGTGGGCGTCGAGCGCGTTGCAGCGGTGGAGGGCGATCGCCTCGAAAGAGGCAAAGCGCTGGCCGGGCAGCGCCTCGGGGCCGTGGTGGGCGAGGATGCAGTGCTCGAGCGCTAGGCGCCTCGGCGCCGGCAGCGAGGAGGGATAGTGCGGCGCGAGCAGGCGCAAGCCAAGCTCCACGTGGCCCAGCAGCCGCCCCTCCTCGCTGCGGGCGATCTCCGCGCCGTAGGTGAACTCGCGGGTCTTGCCGATGTCGTGCAGCAGCGCCGCCGCCAGCAGCAGGTCGCGGTCGAGGCGGGGGTGCAGCGCGCACAGCTCCACCGCCAGCGTGGCGACCGCCACCGTGTGCTCCAACAGGCCGCCAAGGTAGGCGTGGTGGCTGCCTGCCCCGGCCCGGCCGGAGCCGCCGGGGCGGGTGGCGGCGGGCAGTGAGCAGGGCGCCCGGCGCAGCTCGCGGCGCAGCTCGGCGTCGCCGAGCACTCGTTCCAGCAGCGTCCGCAGCCCGGGTTCGTAGAGTTCGCGCACGAGGTGCTCGAAGAAGCCCTCCAGCTCATCCAGATCGCGGTGAGAGGCGGGCAGGAAGCCGGTCGGATCGGACTCCGCTCCCTCCGCGCGAGCGATCGTGTGCAGGCCGATCTGCAGTTGATCGCGGAAGCGCTCGACGCTGCCCCGCACGCGCACGAGGTCGCCGCGCTCGAAACGCCCGGCGAGCAAATCGGCGTCGCGGAAGGCGCGCGCGAGGATCGAGCCGGTGCGATCGCGCAACTCGACGGTGAGGTAGGGGGTTCCGGCGCGCGAGAGCTGGCGCTCCTTGCGCGAGCACGCGAACACCCCTGCGACCTCCTGGCCCTCGCGCAGGGTGGCGACCGTCGGGGACTCCTCCTCGGGGGAAACCATCACCGCATGATGTACGGTGAAGCGGATGCAGCCGCTGATCTGGGATCGCCGCCCGACGGGCCTGCGGGCTCCGGCGATGGTGTGCGCGTTCGAGGGCTGGAACGACGCTGGGGACGCGGCCTCCTCGGCGGTCGCCTATCTCAGCCGGGCGCTGGAGGCAGAGCGCTTCGCGCACGTGGACACGGAGGAGTTCTACGACTTTCAGACCAACCGCCCGCGCATCCGCCTGGCGGCGGACGGTGATGACTCCCAGCCCCGCCGCGAGATCGAGTGGCCGTCGGTGGAGATCTACGGCGCGAGCGTCCCGGGCGCCCCACGCGATCTGGTGCTGGTACGAGGAACCGAGCCGTCGTTGCGGTGGCGCACGTTCAGCGCGCTGATCGTCGAGCTCGCGGAGGCGCTGGGTGTGGGCATGGTGATCACCGTCGGGGCGCTGCTGGCCGACGTGCCCCACACGCTGCCGGTGACGATGACCGGCTTCGCCTCAGATCCGGCGTTGATGGAGCGCCTCGGGACCACCGGCCACTCCACCCCAAGCCGGTATGAGGGGCCCACCGGGATCGTGGGCGTCCTGCACACCGCCGCCGGCGATGCGGGCCTGCCCTCGATGAGCCTGTGGGCGAGCGTCCCTCACTACGTCGCCGCGGCGCCCTGCCCGAAGGCGGCGCTGGCGCTGGTACGGCGCCTGGAGGAGTTGGTGGGCGTGTCGGTCGACCTGAGCGAGCTGGAGGACGCCGCCGCCAACTATGAGCGCCAGGTGGGGTTGGCGGTGTCCAGCAACCCGGAGGTGCAGGCGTTCGTAGAACGCCTCGAGCAGGATGCCGAAGGCGATGGGGAGCAAGACGAGGAGGAGAGCGAGCGCTGGGGGGCCGAGTGGGGGCCGCTCACGCCTGAGGACCTGCCCTCGGGGGAGCGGCTGGCGAGCGAGTTCCAGCGCTTCCTGCGCCAGCAGGGGGATCAGAAGCCTCCGAAGTAAGGTCGCCGACGCCTGTCAAGAGCCCGGTCGGCATCCGTCAGGCCTCCCGCGAGATCGGCGCGTACTTCCGACAGCCGTGGAAACGGGAAAAGGGTCGGCGGGGCGACTGGTGGGTCGCCCCGCCGACTGAGGGAGGAGAGGGTCCTACTCCTGCCGGCGAGGTATGAGGCCGGCAGACTCTCCCGCCCGTGGTCTCCTCGACCTGAGGCGGGGGAAGCTTGCGGTTGCTCAGACGAGGTTGAGCACGCGCTCCTGCACGCGGCTGGCGAAGTCGGCGCCCTCCTCCAGGCGCGTACGCACCGCGTCTTCGATCTGCGCCTGGGTCTTCTCGATCTGCGACTGGGTCTGCTCGACCCTGGAGGTCACCTCTTTGGTGAGCCGCACGCGCCGCTTGTCGAGCTCGCGCCGGCGCTCGCGCAGTTCACGCTCGACGCGGGTGCGAGTTTTGCGGACCTCGCGCTCCATACGCGTACGGGCGGCGCTGCCGCGGTGCTCAAATTTGCGCAGCTGGCTCTGGGTCTTGGAGGGGCTCGAGTAGGTGGAGATCACGTCAGTCACGCCCGAGACGACCCGCTCACGGGCGAGCAGGGCGGCGCCGACTGGGATCAGCACGGCGCGTTCGGCGTAGTCGCCGACGAGGTCGGTAGTGCTGCGGGTGGAGTTGGTGCGAGCGGAGCCCCGGCCGGCCGAGCCTCGGGCACTCGTGCGGGCGGTGGTGGCTTTGGCTTTCGACGCGCCTCGCGAGCGGGGCGCGGTGGCACGAGCTTTGGAGGCGCCGGCGGCAGCGCGCCCGGGAGTTGCTTTGACTTTGGCTGAGCTTGAAGCGTTGGATGATGCGGTGGGAGTCGTATCAGGCATGTTGGAGGGGTCTCCTGTTGGTCATGTTCCCCTCGGGGGAGGAATCGATGGGCACATCCGTTCTATGCTTCGGCCATATCAGCCGATAACGAACATATGTTTGTACCCCGTTGGCCAGAGATCGTTACATGTGGAGCTTAGCACGTTGCAAAGGTGGCGCAAAAGCTAGCTTTGGCCTATGGGACTTTGTGATACACGGAACGTGTGTTCGTCCAAATGCCCGGCTGCGGCGGTTCGACGGTGTGGGCCTCGTGGCGTCCGCCGAGGACCTCGCGGGCCTGGAACGGCTCGGCGAAGATGGGGCGCCGTAAAATCCAGGGGATGTTCGATGATGCCGTGATACAGGAGGCAGGTCGGCGGCTGTTGGAGGCCGCACCGCCGGGAAGCCGGGTGATCCTGTTCGGCTCCCACGCCCGCGGGGAGGCCGGCGAGCACAGCGACCTGGACTTCCTGGTGATCGAGCCTTCGGTGGAGGACTGGGGCAAGGAGTCGGTCCGGTTGTACCGAACGCTGCAACGAGGCGTGTACGCCGACGTCATCGTCGTAAGCGAGGAGAGCGTGCGCGAGTGGCGCGACGTATACGGCACCGTGATCAACTCCGCCCTGCGTGAGGGCAGGGAGCTCGCCGCGTAATGGCTACG